>JAFIEZ010000001.1 GCA_020832235.1 Bacteroidota bacterium | reverse complement strand
TGTCTCGGCCTGGTTGAGGGCAAACAGGATCTGCGCCTCGGTAAATTTTGATTTTTTCATGGCAGTTTGGTTTGATGAAATGTAGCAAAACTGCCCGAAAACTCTATTTTAGAATGGCCCAGTTTTTCGGGGGGAGGTCATAGGGCTTAACCTCTAATTTACAACCGACAACTTTCGGGGAAGCTTACAGTTCAAATCTATCGAATAATTACTTGCCAATTACAAACCAAAAGCCAACCCTAAAGAGAACCCACCGGGCTCTCCCCGGCCTGCTAGAACAGACCTTTACTGCGAAGACTTACATAACTGCCATCCGGACACAGGATAATGTGATCATCCAGATGAATACCCAGTACCTTCCCAGCTTCATATATGCGCTTGGTTAACTGGATATCAGCGTGTGAAGCTGAGCAGTTATTCGATGGATGATTATGAGCGATGATGATACTATGTGCGTTCGCTTGGAGCGCCACACGAAATACCCCAGCAGGATCCACAATAGTGGCCGTTTGTCCACCGGTGCTCATCTTACACCATCCGATACACAGCTTTGCAGCATTCAGGATTAGTACCAAGAACTCCTCACGAAGCTCCAGCGTACCCTTATCCCAGAGTCGTCTTAGAAGACGAGCGGCTTCTTCAGGATCTCGAATCGTAGGCAGATCTTTATACCGCTTGTCGGTACGATAAGTCATTTTGATTTCAGAAAAGTGCTTTACCATGGTAATTTTGGATTGGTTAAGGTTGGTTACCATGGTTCTTATACCCGATTACAGGCCTAATTTATCGAACTTGGCGAGTGTGTCGTGTGGAGTCAGGTGCTGATACCCACGTGTTACATCAAGTGAAGAGTGTCGTAGAGTCTGGTTCACCGTAAGAATGTCAACTCCCTTGCTGAGTAGATGCGTCACGCAGGAATGACGGAGACTGTGGATGTGGATAGAATCGCTTAACCCTGCGGCTCTTACCGTACGTTTGAAGCATTTTTGCACGGTCCCTGCAACCATGGGGATCTCCTTAGTTAACCCGTCTCTAACGCTAGGGAAAACAAGTTCACCTGTTTTGAATGACTTCCATCTCTTAAGCTCATCGACCAGTTTCTGCTGCATCGCTACAACAATAGTTTTTCCGCCTTTCGCGTTGGGAACACTCATCAAACGACTATTTAGATCAACATTACGCCACTTGAGGTTCAACCCTTCAGACAGGCGCAGTCCAGCATAGAAGTAGGTCATTATTAGGGGTCTGAACCATAACTGCCGCTGCGAATCGCGATTTATCAGTCCAGCTGCTTCTTGGGTTGCAATATACCCCTCGTGTGTTTGCAGTAGAAGGTACAGTTCAACTTCGCTGATAATCTTATCGGCAAGTGTTTCCGTAACAGGCTTCTTCTGAATTCCCGCTGATGGATCAGTGCTCACAAGACCCTGTTGTTCAACCCATCTAAAAAAGACACAAATGTGTCGCAAATATGTATTCTGGCTGACTGGTTTCCTGTTGCCGGTTTTCAAGTAATCCCGGATGTCCGTTTGAGTCACCATTGAAATCGGCATAGTAGGAGAGATGTGGTTACTCATATTGGTGAGTATATCCCTGTATCCAGCACGAGTTTTTTCCCTTATGTCGTCACGGGCTTCTAAAAAACGGTCAATGGCCCCGAGTAAGGTTACTTGCTCACTACTCTGTGTGCCTTGCCCTGACTCAACCCAAGTTCTGAAGTTGAAATTATCGAACACATTGACAATCCCCTGATCTTGTTCAACCTCGAGCTTCCTCAGATGTTTGGAAGCGATGGTTTTGCTGCTAGTCCGCAAAGAAAAGTGGACCTCTTGTTTCCTACCATTGTGTGTGCGGCGGAATACGGCTTCATACCGGTCGCCTCGCTTTCTTAAGCTAGCCATGGGGATCTTTATTTGTATTTTATGAGTGTGGTCAAAAATGACCACACTTTTGACCACACCTATAATAAAAAACGGGAAGAATCTTTCCCAATTCCCACAAACAAAAAAGCCCTGAACCGCGTTTGAAGCAATTCAGGGCTTATTTTCTGGTACACCCGCCAAGATTCGAACTTGGAACCGCCTGATTCGTAGTCAGGTACTCTATCCAGTTGAGCTACGGGTGCATTTCGTGCAAGACTTCAAATATACGAAGTTGATTTCCTCAGGTCAAGAAAGGTTTTAAATTTATGGATGAAGGCTTGTTCATAGCTCTGCTTAATACGGCAAAGCTATGGCGTTAATTCCACAAGGCGGTTGGATTTTTGAGGCATTCCATTGAATGGTAAACCCTTGTTCTGTTATCACCACTATTCGTCATGTGGTTTCTTTATTATTTTTTGGTAGCAAACTACCCGTTTCCCATCGTTGTGAAGCAATTTTAGCCCGTAATGGTTGCCAATCCAGTCGAATGTGCGACTATGATAAAAGCATACATGGGTATCGTCGCGGGTGTAATACCAGTTGGAAAAACGCTTAATATCCGTCCACTGCTCGGTCATGATGCAAAGCAGCCCGCCCGGTTTGAGCAGCGAACGAATATGTTCCAGCGACGACGACACATGCTGAAAGTGCTCAAAGGTCTCGGTACTGGTTATGAGATCAAACTGACCTGACGGAGCGTTCGGGGCATAAATAGGATCGTAAAGGGCACAAGAGATACCATACGATTCCAACAGTACGGGCATGGTCGGACCAGGTCCGCTTCCATAGTCTAATGCAAGCATCCCTCCATGTAATCGTTCTTGCACAGGAGCAAGTACCCTCGAAAGAAAGGAAAGGTAGTGGGGGTCTTCCAAGTTGTTTTCATGTAGTTCGTAACGAGACTGTTCTACATCAAAAGGCAGGTAGGTGACGGGTGAACAATATATCAGACTGCATCGGTCGCATAAATAAAACGCACGCTTATCCTGCGACATTAACCCGTGATCAGACCATTCGGGAGCTTCTTTGCCGCAAAGCGGACAGGTCAAAACGGAGGTCTCACAACGAACTGTAGCATCAGATTGTTTCAAAAGAAGGTATTTATTGAATTTGGTGCAGATACCCGTTCTGCACTTCGGTTACGAACTTGATACAAAACATAGCCAGCAATGCGCAGCAGGGATGTTTTAACATCATCGCGCCTGTAAGACAGTACGTTGTCTAAGTAAGCATCCCGGTAAAAAGCTCGTTTCACATTCGGATCCGCCAAAACTACATTACAGTATTTCAGCTGGACTACCGCAAGGTACGAGATTCCCTCTTTACAATCATTTTCGATGATTATAAACTATCGCCAATCAAAAAGCGTTAACTTATTTAAAACGAAACCGTTATCTGAAGTGTAGCTGTTTTTGCGAATCAACGTCATTGCGGCATATATCCAAAGTGATCATTCGATCGATATCAAAACAGTAACACCTGCATGCGGAATTTAAGGCAGAAATAACAGCGATCACACATGAAAACAGTATTAAAATTTCTCGTCGGAATCACAATCCTTGCACTTGTGGGGATAACAATCGCAGACATTCGCTCGAACCGAACGAGTGTATCGGGCAGTGCAGATTATCTTGAAACCATCGAAAATGCAAGTTTTGTGTCGATTCAAGACGGTGAAACGCGAATCAATGTATCCGATTTCGAAGGTAAACTCGTGCTCGTGGACTTCTGGGAAACATGGTGCGTACCCTGCCTGAATAGCATGCCTACATTTCAACAGATCCTGGACGAGTTCCCCGATCAATTCGTTGTTCTGGCGGTATCGCCAGGTTGGAGCGATGAAATGGAGGATGTTCGACGATTCATGGCTAATCACGATTATGAATTCATCTTTGTTTATGACGATACCGGTGTTGCGACAAAACTGGAAATATCCGGCATCCCATACAAAGTGTTCATTGGTCCCGACGGGCGGTACATCAGTACAGAAATGGGTTCCGGTGGGCATCAACGCGATTATGCCAAAATTCTTGAACTGATTCAGGAACATACCGGCGTTGCTTTACGTTAGTTTGATTGTCCAACACCGGTTCAAGGCTATTTTCAGCTAACGAAACGCGCTATTTAGCAAGGTTAATTTTAAGAAATTACTATTTTCGTTTTAACTAAAAAACCATTTCTCCCCTCAGGAAACATTGGGATTACGGTCTCTAAACCGTATCTTATTGCATTATTTTTATTCATTTTATCTAATTCCTATCCATGATTGACGAAAAGATTTTAAACTACAAAGTTAAAGACATTTCATTGGCCGACTGGGGCCGTAAAGAAATTACACTGGCTGAGGCTGAAATGCCCGGTCTTATGGCCCTTCGCGAAGAATACGGTCCAAAACAGCCATTGAAGGGCGCCCGTATTGCGGGATGTCTGCACATGACCATTCAGACTGCTGTACTTATCGAAACCTTAGTTGAACTAGGCGCTGAAGTACGATGGTCATCCTGTAATATTTTCTCTACTCAAGACCACGCCGCCGCCGCTATCGCCGCTGCCGGAATTCCTGTTTTTGCCTGGAAAGGTATGACCGAGCCTGAGTATGAGTGGTGCATCGAACAAACGTTGTTCTTTGGCGGTACCGATCGCCCGTTGAATATGATTTTGGATGACGGCGGTGACCTGACCAACGTTGTGCTCGACCAATATCCTGAGCTGTCTAAGGCCATTAAGGGCATTTCGGAAGAAACCACTACTGGAGTACTTCGTCTGTATGAGCGCATGAAGAAAGGTACTCTTCCTGTTCCTGCAATCAACGTGAATGACTCCGTTACCAAGTCGAAATTCGATAACAAGTACGGCTGCCGTGAATCATGTGTGGATGCAATTCGTCGCGCTACCGACATCATGATTGCCGGAAAAGTTGCCGTTGTTGGCGGATTCGGTGATGTTGGAAAAGGTTCTGCCGAGTCGCTTCGTGGTGCCGGTGCACGTGTAATCGTTACCGAAATCGATCCGATTTGTGCGCTTCAGGCGTCTATGGAAGGATTTGAAGTGAAGCCTATGCTTGAGGCTGTTAAAGAAGCCGATATCGTTGTTACAGCTACAGGTAACAAGAATATCATCACCGCTGAGCATTTCAAACTGATGAAAGACAAAGCCATTGTTGCCAATATTGGTCACTTCGATAATGAAATTGATGTGAAATGGCTGAACGATAACTTCGGTAACACCAAAGATACCATCAAGCCTCAGGTTGATAAGTACACCATCGACGGTAAAGATATCATCCTTCTTGCTGAAGGACGTCTGGTTAACCTCGGTTGTGCTACCGGTCACCCAAGTTTTGTAATGTCGGCCAGCTTTACCAACCAGACCATCGCTCAAATCGAGCTCTGGAATAACGTTGACCAGTACGAAAATAAGGTGTATACCTTGCCGAAACACCTGGATGAGCAGGTTGCACGTCTGCACCTGGCTAAGTTGGGTGTGGTACTGGATGAACTTACTCCTGATCAGGCCAGCTATATTGGCGTTGAAGTTCAGGGTCCGTTCAAGCCGGATTATTACCGATACTAAGATGGCGGTTTAGGTTCTAGACCGTTTGCAAACGGTACATGAATTGATATCCCCGAGTTCTCTTTAAGGACAGTTTCACTCGTGAAGCTGTCCTTTTTTTAATCCCGCTGCTGCAACAGCGCACAGCAGTGATAATAAAATGCCGCCCACAGCAACCCATCCCATCGACTGTAATCCCGGGTGATTGGTGAAAATAAGTCCGGCAAATCCCAAAGTGGTGGTAAAGGAGCTTGCCGTGATAAAGGTACCGGTATGGGTCAGTATGTCGGTGTAAGACCTCGCTCCCTTGCCGTCGATCATGAGCCGTAGCTGGTGGAAGAGATGGATGCCATTATCTGCGCCAACGCCCAGAACGGCCGGAAGCACAATGATATTATAGATATTGAATTTCATGCCAAAAGCCGCCATACCACCGATGAGCAGCATCAGTGAAGCGAACAAAGGCAAAAATGTGAGAAAGCCCCATTTCCACGATCGAAAAAACACAATCAGACAAAGCAGACAGGCGGCAAGCGGGGCCATCATCAGCCAGCTTGCTTCCTCCTGCATAATGGTAAGGATGCTGGCTCCGATTATGGACGTGCTGGCTGCGTACCAGTTTCGGCCATCTACGTGAACAACGGCGGCATCTTCTTTGAATCGGATAGAGGCACGACCGTGCGCCAGCATCATATTCGGGTAGATGATGACCAGGTTGCCAACCTCGCCCTCGGAAGTAATGAATCGTTGCTTGATGGAGTCCGGTATGCTGTCGAGCGATACGGGCTGGGTTTGGTGTGCAGCGGTGCGCAACATGCGCAGGAGCTGGGTATGGTCGCCCGCGAGCTGGCCCGTATCAGCAACGGAAGTCCCTACGGCTTCGGTTTTTGGAGCATCCGGACCCTCAGGCGTTCTCGCCTCCCACCATTCATAGCCCGAGAGTTCATCTATGGCCCCACGCAACAGCGGGTCTTCCAAAGCCATGCGTATGGCAGCAATGCGTTGCAGCTTGTTCAGCTGCTCTTCAGGTGTTAAGGGCAGCCGGTCGTGAATGCTTTCAATATGACCGATAGTTTCAAACCGGAGTGTATCTGCGAGAAGCGTCGCGGCTTGAATAGCCTGCTCACGGGTTTCGAACAGGAAAAAAGCGGCGTCATTTCGGGTTTGGGTATCAAATGTACGACGAACCTCGTTAAAACGGCTGTCGGTAGGTGTTCGAGGTTCCAGTTCATTAAATGCGTATTCGAACTCGATGCGGGGGACAAAGAGCAAGGCCAGTGCCAAGAGCAGCACTGCAGTGTAAAAGACCGGACGCTTGAATGAGTTCAGAAATCGTACGATAAATCCGGCGTCAGTGCCTGCACTCAAGTTTGTGCGCAAGGAGGATGTATTGTTATCCGCATCCACTCGGCTCCTCACTCGACTCTCCAGTCGAACGACCAACCGGTCGAGTCCGATAATCAGCACCGAAAACAAGGTTATCGTGAGGAAATAGGTGGAGACAATGCCCACAAAAAAGAGGGCTCCAAACTCAAAAAATCCCCGAAACGATGAAAAAAGCAACACCAGCATCGCCAGTCCGCTGGTCAGGCAGCTAATCAACAACGCCTTCCCACAATCATAAAACGCCTCCATCAGCGCTCGCAGGTCGCGCATAGCAGCCCGATTTCGCATGTAGGTGGAGAAAAAATGCAGCACATAATCCAGCGTAACTCCCAACAAGATGGCAATGAGCACCGTAGTCATGATGTTCAGGTTTGCGAACATCAGAAAACCCGAGGCATACGTAATAAGCAGGGCAACAACCAGCGGCAGCAGAATAATTATCACTACTGCGATACTCCAGGCCAGCAGCCAAAGGGTACTGCGAGATACTCCAATGCGATCATTACGCATAAAACGCCGGGCCAGTCGCATACTGTACAACATCAGAAAACCGAGGATGGAGATGACACCGAAAACAACGGCAAAGTTCAGTGTGGACTGAATGTCGCGAAATTTCAGGATGTGATGATAGAGGTTTCCACCATATAAAATTTCGGCGTCGGCAATAGGAAGTTCCTGAGCAAATGCCCACGCCAGGCTGTCGGTTTGTGCGAACAGATGTTCAACGAATCCAACATCTGCCTTGGATCCGGTGGGAGAGAACCGCATCAGGACCTGTGTGCTGTCGCGATTCAGGTAAAATTCGGGTGGGATGTCGATGAACCAGTTGTCGAGTGCCTCAACCTCATCGCGATCCTCATCAAACTCAACATAAAAAGGGTTCGACCGTAACCGGAGTTGTTCCGTCTCATATGCCAGCCGGGTCTCTAACCTGTCCAGTTCAGCATCGGTCAAGAAATACAGGATGTTGTCGCGAAGCAGGCGGGTGTCGTTTTGCAGTTCAAAGGCCGAGTACACGGGCATGCCGTTCCGCTCGAGCAGCATCATGCGTTCTGCAAAGCGTTGGGCGTCTGCAAGCCAGCCCTCATAGGAAGCCGGGAATAGCACTTCCACCCGGTCTTCACTACCTAAAAGACTGGTAATTCGATGCATGCTCTGCACATGTGGATTTTCATCCGGCAAAAGATTGGCGATGTCGGTATCTACCTGAATTTGAGTCACCATCCGCCAACAAAGCACAGAGAGCACAATATATCCTGAAATTACCACTGCAGGGTGTCGCAACGAAAAGGTCAAAAGCCTGGAGAGGAATTTCATTTTAGTTTAAAAGATTGCAATTCTCGTGGTTTAGGGATAATATTGTGCTCAATTTATTAGTAAATATTAGAGATTTTAGGCCGGTTTTCTATGGCGAATAACCAAAAAATACGCATAGCGATTGCGGGCGTTGGAAATTGCGCATCCTCACTCATTCAAGGTATTGAATACTATAAGAATCAAGAGATTACCTATGGTTTGATGCATAAGAGCATTGGCGGTTATGCCCCTTCCGATATCGAGGTGGTTGGTGCGCTCGACGTGGACGCACGAAAGGTTGGTACGGAATTAAGCGAGGCTATAAAGTCGGCTCCGAATTGTGCTGCTATATTTGCTGATGTGCCTCAAACCGGCGTGCGTGTGGTGAAAGGCGAGGTTTTGGACGGTGTTGCTCCTCATATGAAAGACCGTTTTCAGGTGGATGAGGACCAGGAGCCGGTTAATGTGGTAGACTATCTCAAAAGTGTACAACCCGATTTTCTGATGTGCTATCTGCCTGTTGGCAGTGAGAAAGCTGCCCGTTTTTACGCGGATGCAGCTATTGCTGCCGGAGTCGGATTTATTAACGCCATTCCGGTTTTTATCTGCTCAACGCCAGAGTATGACAAGAAATTCGCCGAAGCCGGACTCGTTTGCGCCGGTGACGATATCAAATCGCAGTTTGGTGCTACGTTTTTGAACCGACTTCTGGTTGAGCATATGATTGAGCGCGGATTTTCCATCGATAACTTATATCAGCTCAACGTGGGCGGTAACACCGACTTTGAGAATATGATTGATGAGTCGAGGCTGTCATCCAAGCGTATTTCAAAAACCAGCGCTGTTAAAACCGTTTTCGACAACTACGAACTTAAAGCCGAACCTAGTCTTCGTATCGGTCCCAGCGATTATGTGCCGCATCTGAACGACACTAAAGTGTGTTATATCAATGTGCGCGGTAAGCAATTCGGTGACGTTCCTTTCGAACTGGAGTTGAAGCTCACGGTGCAGGACAGTCCGAACAGTGCCGGTGTGATGATGGATGTCATCCGCATGTTGAAGGTCGCCAAAGACCGTGGCAGAACCGGGACGGTACAGGAGATTTCTAGTTATGGGTTTAAACATCCTGCCGTGAATGTGACCGAAACCGAGGTAACTAAGCGAATCGAGGCTTTTCTGCATTAAGCAGTTTTGTGGTAGTTTCGAAGTCCTCCGGGGTATCTACATCACTCCAGAAAACCCCGCTCACATCTATAACACGTGCTTCGTTGCGCTTTGTTAGCAGGGTAACCGTGTCTGAAATCCCCTCCCCAACCGAACGGCTAGCCTCCTCAACCGCATTGAACACCCCCTCCCGAAGCAGAAAACAGCCGGTGTCGTAGTAGCTGTAGCTGCGCAGATGCTTGCCAATTTCCACGATATGTGCGCCAGTAACAGACTCGGGGTCATAGGAAGTATCCATTGCTGTTTCCAAGTCGATGACTACTTTCGTTACATCTTCCACGTCGATATGGGTGTTGCTGCCGCTTACCATGTCTACCGCCAGGTGAAGTATCGCAGGTTCAAGCGGTTGCGGATTTCGTTTTGATGGTTTGACTTCCCGCATGAGGCGGTCGTAGAAATCGTCGCCGAACACGTGGTCGGCCATGGTGCACAAAAAAGCGGTCTCTGTGCCGAGCTGTAATTCCTTGAACCAATATCGTGCCGCCAGAATAGAAAGACCGTTTCCACGCTCGAATTGCTCGTTTCGGATGATGGTGACGGGGAATTTCAGGTTGGGATTCAGCTCGTGGATGTATTTTTCAAGCACATCCCCCCTGAATCCGGTGATCAGACCGATATGTCGGATGCCGGCACGATGAAGCTGACGGATCTGCCTTTCCAGCAGGGTGACCTGGCCGATGGGTTGCAGTGATTTTGGTTTACCGGTGTCGAAGCGCGTGTTCTTACCTGCCGCTAAAATTATGGCCGAATGGATGCTAGTTTTCATGGTTTGTTAACTGCCTGCAGCACATTACGGTCTGCCCGTTCTTGTGCTTTGCCTATGAAGTAAAACGGAATCACACTTAGGGTATTGATGTATAGGTAGATGTCGAACCGGCCAAACAGCAGAGAGATAATGATACCGGCACGTTGCACATTTGAACCTGCAACCCATGCCCACCAAAACAGCATTCGTTGATTGTATTCGCTGTATAGTTCAACGAAACGTGCACGTAGGTTGGGATCGGTAGAAAGCTCTTGAAGCCGGCGCCTGACTTCCGTAGGGCGAAATCCGGTGTTCTGTTGTTTTTTGCAGTAGTCAAGATATACAACATATACTGCATACCTAAACCAGGTACTGCGGTCGAAATTGGCTTCTACTTCTTTTGGAGTGGGGATTTTGCTGGAGGTATATCCACCGGCGTAGTATAAATATTCTGACTTATGAAATTCATATGCCGAAGATTTCCAGCTGTGTGCCGCTCCACCTAATGCGGCAAGAGGGATTATATGGAAAAAACCTAACTCCGGAATCAGGTATATAGCGGCACATACATAAAATATTATGAAAACCACGTTATCTACGATGCCGTCAATTACACGTCCCAGCTCCGTCCCCTGATTGGTCATGCGGGCGAGTTGACCATCGCTGCTGTCGAGTATTCCGGCCAGTACCAGTGCGATGCAGGCGATAATCACGTTGCTGTAATGGTCGCTGAAAAGCAGTAAAACACCTCCGCCTACACCGATGGTCATTGACAATAATGAAACCTGGGTAGGAGTCATGTGCAGACGCGCGGCAATTTTTGCGAACAGGAGTCCGAACGGTCGGCTAAAAACCAAATCGTATCGTTCTTCAATCTCCACCATTTTCACGGAAGATAGTACCTCGTTGCGGAATTGTTGAAACCAGCTCACTGAAAAATGTTCGATTTTGGGGTGATTTGCACCATAATCTCCGGGCTGTTAGCCGAAAACTATCGTCAGTATGATGATGTGTAAAGGTACGCCATTCTCAAAAGATTCGCTTCAGAGATTCTGTAAAAGTGCCAAGAACCCGACTGCTGAAAGAGTATGACCCCCATTCGGGGTGTTTTGGGGTAACAAGTTCTGCATTGGCAAACATGGGTTGCAGAATAGTAAGTTGGAAAGCATTAATTACTTTGGTGTCGCGAATGGTCACCATCACTTCCTCCTCAAAAAAGTAGCTGGCAAAATCATAGTTACTGCTTCCGGCGATGAGGGTTTCATCATCGATGAGGGCGGCTTTCAAGTGTGACATCCCTCCCTTGTACAAATACAGTTCGAAATACCCTTTGGCACATTCATGCATGAGATTTTTACGAAAAAGGGATTTGTTATTCACCTCGGGTGTGATGATGCGGATGCGGGGCAGTGTGCCGCCGGAATCGGAGTTGTGAGCCGTTACGTTGGCCGAACCTTGCCGGTATGCGGGTAGACCTTCGGAGCCTGGTTGGTCCGCACGGTCTTTGGCGTTGGCGTCACTTTCGGGTGGTTGGCCAGCACAGTCTTGCAGCACCTCCAGCAGGGGCCAGGAGACATAAGGCGATACGATGGTGATGTTTTTTTGTGCGCTGCGGAAGTGCTGGAGGAGGTCATCCCAAAGTGCATCCTTGTTGCGGTTGAGCAGATAGACCTCGCCCGAGGACCATGCCGAACGCCGACAGGTTTTTTGTCCTGAGAAATTGTGGAGGAAGTCTTCTGCAAGCAGATCGGCCAGCGTGGGATCATCCAGCCGGATCATCATATCGTGCCAGGCGAAGTTGTGTTCGCTGAAGTTAATGCCGCCGATGTAAACGGTATTGTCGCAGATGACCAGTTTTTTATGGTTACGAAAGGGGTATCGCAAGAGCAGCGGTCCGGCGGGATTGGTGTAGGCAACGCCAACGCCGGACTCGCGGGACATCTCCACCAGTTTTTTGCCTTGTTGTACTTCCCGACGGAAGTCGGGGTCGCGCAGCCAGCGAGGTGAGGCGATGAAAGTGTCGTTCACCACCACGTTGGAGTAATCGTCGATGCAGATTTTTCTTTCGACACCCTGTGCCTTGCACAGTAACGCAACGAGTTCTTCCCCGGCTGTATCTCCCTCGAAGGTCATGGCCTGAACGTAGATACGTTTGCTTGCCCGGGCTGCTGCAGAGGCAAAATCGTTCATGAAACTCCGGGCGCCAATCAAAATCGGATTATTAGCTGGGTTGTTGTGCATGTAAGAAAGATAGCGTTTAAAGCGGAATTGCTCGGTTAAAAAGGGTAGGAATCCATACATTTGGCGAATGCATATTTGTCATGTTTGTCCATATAATTTATCTGTTCCGGGTGGAGTTCGTACCCATATTCTGGATTTATGTGTCACGCTTCGGCAGCAGGGTCATCTTGTGCGGGTAATCGGCGCGTATGATGAGGTCGGGGCGGATGCCAACACGGCCAGCAGCGTACGTACGGCAAGTACGGCCAAAACCGCCAACTCGGCTAGCATGGGCAGCACGGCAAGTACGGCCAAAACCGTAAGCACAGCCAGCTCGGATAGATCGGCCAAAACCACGATCGCCCCCGCCATCGACTCTTTTGACATCCCGGTGGAGCGGATTGGCAAAGCCGGAGGCGCACGTTTACCGCTGTGGGGTACTGCTATCGACGTGATACGCATGACGGTGGCCGACAAATCCAGGATGATGGAGTTTTTTAAACGTGATAAGGTAGATGTGCTTCATTTTCACACCCCGTGGACGCCGGTAATGTCGTGGCAGCTGATCAGGCTTGTGAGGAAGCTGCCACCTGATGTGCGACCTAAACTGGTAGCCACCTTTCACGATACCCCACCCGACTCCCTTTGGGGCCGGTTCCTCGGTAGTTTTGTGATGCCGGTTGCCGCCCGATTTTTCATGCCCCTGTTCGATCATGTGATTTCGGTTTCGGATTCACAAAAACAGTACCTGACTAAGTACAGTGATTTTCCTGTTAAGGTAATTCCAAACGGATTTCGGTTCAAAAGCCCTTCCGAATTGGACCCGCCGCTCAAAACGGAAGTGATAAATCCCGAGATTCAGCAGGCCCTCGATCCACGGAAACTCCCTCAAACGCTACTGTTTTTGTCGAGATTGGAGCCACGGAAAGGCCTGATTCACGCACTGAGGGTCTACCGCAGGTTGCTACCACGACATCCCCGGCTCAAGCTCCTCATAGCCGGGGAAGGGAAAGGCGAGGCTGCCGCCCGACGTTATGTTAACCAATACAATCTGGAAAACGTCACGTTTCTGGGGTATGTTGAGGAAGCCGCAAAGCAACGCTTATATGCGCAGGCTGATGTATATCTGGCCCCGGCATTATATGGTGAGAGTTTTGGAATCGTACTGCTCGAGTCGATGGCAGCGGGAACCCCGGTAGCCGGTTACGGTAACTCCGGATATAAAGATGTAGCCGAAGGCTATGCACCGGAGAACTTTCCCGTACCAGGGGATGTAACGGCGTTGGCCGCACGGGTAGATGTATTACTGTCGGATCCGGTGTATCGTCTTAAAGTAATTCAAAAGGGGTTTAATCATGCGAAACGGTACGACTGGCAAACGATATCGGCCTCAGTTATGAGAGTTTATGAATCCTGATTCCTGTATATTGTCGCCATGTATTACGACTACATTGCACTCATTACCACCAATCCCGACGAGGGATTTCATCAGACTAAAAAGGATTATATAGCCCGGTCGATTGGTGTGTTATCTGATACCATTCAGGTGCATTGCTTTGAGCCCCATGCGGAGGGCGCCGACCGTGGATGTTTCAGCTCTCACCATCATTTATGGAACTACATTGTTGAGCAGGGGTTTGAGCGAACAGCCATATTTGAAGATGATGTGATTTTTCTCAAGGATGTGTCTGTAAGTCGATATGCGGGCTTCCTAGAGAGCACCCCCGACTGGGAAGTATTCTATTTTGGTCACCGTCCGATCATTTGGGATTATCGCTTTGTGGAGCGTACTTCAACGCCCGGTATCGTGAAAGTGCGCACGAACGATACCCATGCCTATGTGCTCAGTCAGAAGGGAGCTCAAAAACTGTCGGCTCGGCCTTGGTGTGGCCGGCCGGTGGATGTAACGGTGTCTGGTACATTAAGTGCGTCGTACGCGCTGTTTCCGATGCGAGCGGTTCAAGGAGGAAGGTTTCTGAGCCACTCATTTTTCAACGGACTCTCCGAACGGAATAGTCAGTACATCCGATATGCCCTACAGAGGCCGATTCAGCCCTTGCGTGCCGCTTTTTGGCTCACCTTTTTGGTGGTAGCTCAGCCCTGGTTCTTTCTGGGAAGCACCTGGCACAGTTTAACCAAACCCTTGCCTGCCTGATGAATATCGTTCGCCTGTTACGCCAGGGCTCTATGCCCTATTTGTACACTGCTCTGACCTTGGGCACTGCGTCGGGGTTGTTGCTCACTTTTCTGGTTCAGATGATACACCGTGCTATAACCGGTGCGCCTCCCGATCCGGTACGATTTATCGGCTACTACATGCTCATCTGGTTGGCCTATCTGGTGTGTACTACGATTTCAACGCTGGCCACATCCGGTATGGCACATAAATCTTTGTATCAGCTTCGGCTCTGGGTTACCGACCACATCCTGAAGGTATCGTATCGTAGTACGGAGGGTCGAACATCCGAGTATTTCCCTGTTCTCACCGAGGATCTCCAGACCATTTCGAATACGATTTATCGGGTGCCTCAGATTTCAACGGCTATTGCAACAATTATTGGTTGTGTGGGATATATGTTTTACCTGTCATGGTCGCTTACCCTGATGATTTTATTCGCTCTGGTAATCATTTATATCACGATGACTACGCTGGGTAGGTGGGCGCAGCAGAATGCCCGACTGGCCCGAACTCAGTACGACAAGATTTATCACTTTTTTGAAGACTTATTGTACGGACTTAAGGAGCTGAAATTGAATCCGGTGTTGCGTGATCACTATCGACAGACGTTGTTTCCCCCGCTTATTCGCGAGCATCAGCGACTTAAGCTGCGTGAGAATATTCTGTTTAATTTCTCCATCCGGTCTATTGAAATTCTTTTTTTTCCGGCACTCGGTGTACTGGTGTACACCATTTTTGTGTATGGACTCACTACGCCTGCGGCCTTTACCGGAGTGCTCACCGTACTGCTGTTTATGTTGTCGCCTATGGCCAGTGCGGCCAATTTTGTGAGCGAGTATAAGGCCATGCAGGTATCGTTGCAGCGGGTAAATGCTCTGGAAGATCACGTGATTTCGAATGTAGAGTGGGATTTTGAGCAAGAGCCTATTCCGGTACCGGGCGAGGAGAATTCCCGGATGACGGCCGCAGATGGCTCTGGTAAGAGTCCTGAGAAGGTTGCGACCGAAGAAGATGGTCTGAACAGCGACCGATCCGGATCGGGCTTGACTGAGGTTTCCGGCAGGCCGTCTGCCGCGGCCTCTGCCAGTGTTCCCATCCTCCAGTTGGACGACATCCGCCTGAGCTATACGCGCGACAACGGCGAGACCAATTTTGTACTGGGGCCGCTCTCGCTGGAGATTCCGGCCAATCGCATCACCTTTATCGTGGGCGATAACGGCAGTGGGAAGTCTACCCTGGCCAAGGTGGTAACCGGACTTTACGCACCGGATCAGGGTAGCATCCGATATCGTGGCATACGCATTAAACCCCAATACCTGGAAGATTATCGCGCGCGGTTTTCTTCGGTTTTTAGCGACTTCCATCTGTTTCGAGAGTTGCCCGATGGGGCCTATAATCTTGATGCACTCCCCCATTGGCTGGAGGTGACGGGGCTGAGCAAGCAGGTGCAGCTCCAGGGCAACATATTGCAGCATAGACGGTTATCCCAAGGGCAACGCGAACGACTGGCCTTGGCTATTGCCTGCAGCTACGAGAGTGAAATCATCCTTCTGGATGAAATTGCCTCCAACCAAGATGCTGATTTCAAAGTTAAAATCTACCATGAAATCCTACCCGCACTGCGCGAGGACGGTAGAACAGTAATTGCTATTTCTCATGATGATCGCTTTTTCCATATGGCCGACAACCTGATTCACTTCCGCGACGGGAAGATCATAAACACAACTGCATGATGAAAATCTTTACGCTTCTTATTCTGATATGCATCAAGGTCTCGCCGCTTGCAGCCCAGGTAATAACGCCGGGCAGTGACCAGTACGACTACATGCGCCTATTGCAGCTCCGTCAGGATTCCATTCCGCTGTATTACAATCATTTTGATTTCATCCGATATGATGCTCCCGACGAAGTGCAAAACGATTGGTGGGGATTGTACGATAATCGGCTTGATGGAGATGGTATTCGTAGACTACCCGTGTACACCCGATTTACCTTTAACTCTGCGTACGATCGCAGCCGTAATAATGGTCCGCTTTGGTATGGGCGTGGTATAACCCAGGAGCTGCATGCTGGGTTTCAGGCGCGGTACGGGGTGTTGAATATTACCGTGCAGCCTGTGGTGTACTACTCGCAGAATCGGGCGTTTGATCTGGGGAGCTTCCCCATCGGCGAAGACTGGTGGTCGGAACGGCCGCCGCGCTCCGAATTTGCCTATCCCTACGAGTATAATATTGATTATGTGCAGCGGTTTGGCGACCGGCCTTTTGTTCGGCTGCATCCGGGTCAGAGTGATATCAACATACACGTTTGGAACTTCCGGGCGGGTATTTCCAGTCAGAACATGCAGCTCGGCCAATCGTGGTATAGTACGATAACGATGGGGGCCAACGCACCCGGTGTACTTCACGCATATATCCAGAATCCACGGGCCTTTTACCTGTGGCTTGGGTATTTGGAGCTCAAGCAAACCTGGGGCATCGCCCGAGAGTCGGGCTATTTCGATGCCGTTGGGGGGAACAATCTTCGGTATTTCACCAGTATTTCCGGCGGATGGGTGGTGCATTATCTGCCCGGACTGCAGCTGGGTTTCAACAGGGTGTTCATGAAACGAGGGCAGGATTTTGATCCTTTTTCGGCGGATTGGCTGGCAACGCTGCATCATTTCAACTCGGATATTAACGTAGCAGAGGACGGATTCAAGTTTAACGACGATTACTTCCAGATGACCTCCATCACGGGGCGGTGGACTTTCCCCGATGTTAATTTTGAGGCGTACTTTGAATACATCCGAAATGACTTTGGAGGAGGTCCTTTTGGTCCTACTCCTGAGCATTCGAGAGCCTATACGCTTGGGATAACATCTTTTTATCCATTCAACGATTGGTCGCTAATGGCATTAACCGCGGAAATCAGCACCAATGGCAGCACTCGTACCGAACAGATCCGCTCGCCGGCCAGCTATTACACTCATAGTATTGTAGAGCACGGATTTACCAATGATGGTCAGCTCATGGGCTCGTATATAGGTCCTGGTGGCACGGCGTTCAATATATTTATGCGCTATTACTCGCCGAAGGGGATGCACGGATTTACTATCGACTATTTGCGGCGTGATGAAGACTTATTTTTCCGATATCCTGACCTTTTTGGGGATGTTGATCATGAATATACGTTGGGCTACCGCGGGGTAATTCGGCGAAATGCGGGCGATATTGGTATTGCAGCCTTGCGCACATGGCGGAAAAACATGCATATGATTGCCGGAAATCATGTGAATCAGTACACCTTAAGTGTGTCGCTGACCTTCTGATTCATTATATTCCACGGTCGAATGGGTATCGCACCTGAATAAATGTCAATGCAGTTCCGGGAAATAGCGGTAAATAATAGTCTGAATATGGTACTGCTTTTGCGTTTCTCAAAAACCAACTAACTATCGAATTTAGCTTATGGCAACTACGGAAACATCAAACGACGATAAAAAGGGATTTCTGGGGAAGGCGCTCGATTTTATTGAGTGGGCTGGTAATAAACTTCCCGATCCTGCCATTCTTTTCCTGGCTCTTTTGTTAATTGTATGGGCATTTTCAGCGGTATTATCTCCGTTTGACTTCGGCGAGATTGATCCACGAAATGATCAGGAACTTAAAGTAGTGAACTTGCTCACCGGAGAACGGTTAGCCATGTTCCTGACTTCCATGGTTTCTGTGTTTATGAATTTCGCCCCGTTGGGTGTGGTACTGGTGGCCATGCTGGGTATTGGCGCGGCAGAACACTCGGGCTATATCAATGTTGGACTTAAAAAACTCCTTGGGTTCACGCCTCGTGCGCTTCTCACACCGATGTTGATTCTGGTTGCTATTGTGTCACATACCGCCGCCGATGCCGGCTACGTGCTGGTTATTCCTTTGGGAGGGGTGATTTTCTATGCAGCCGGAAGGCATCCGCTGGCCGGAATTGCAGCGGCCTTTGCCGGGGTATCGGGCGGTTTTTCTGCTAACTTTATTCCCTCGGGAATCGATCCACTCTTGCAAAGCTTTACCCAGGAGGCGGCCCAGCTGGTGAATCCGGAAATCATGCTTAACCCGCTCAATAACTGGTTGTTTACTTCTCTCTCGTCTATTTTGATTGTTTTGGTGGGTTGGTATATCACCGATAAAATTGTGGAACCTCGTTTGAAAAACGTTGAGCTGGATCCCGGCGACGAAGAACTGCCCCAGATGGAGACCGTCTCCGCGAAGGAGTCTCGTGCATTCTGGTATGCAACCTTGGCTATGGTCGGATTTCTGGGATTGTTGTTTGTATGGGCATTTCCATCCGATTCCCCATTGCGCGACCCTGATGGAAATTTAACCACGTTTGCTGCCCCGTTAATGCGGTCTATTGTACCCATTATCTTCCTGGTCACAGTTGTGCCGGGCGTGGTGTATGGGTATTTGTCGGGTACGTTTACCTCCAGTAAAGACCTCATCCAGACCATGAGTAAAGCCATGCAAAGTATGGGCTACTATATAGTGATGGCGTTTTTCTGTGCCCTGTTTATCGATGCATTTGGTCAGTCGAATATCGGTATTCTGATTGCGTTGAAAGGGGCGAACTTCCTGGAGGCGCTTCAACTTCCCGGTCAAGCTACTATTGTAGGCATTATCTTCTTGTCGGCATTTGTGAACCTTTTGGTAGGATCGGCTTCAGCCAAATGGGCGCTGATTGCACCGATTTTCGTGCCGATGCTCATGCAATTGGGCATCTCGCCCGACCTTACCCAGGCGGCCTATCGTGTAGGGGACTCGGTATCCAATATCATCACACCGTTGCTGCCCTACTTCCCGCTCATTGTGGTGTTTTGTCAGCGTTATGTGAAAACGACGGGGATTGGTACACTGGTGTCTATGATGTTGCCGTACTCGGTGATATTCCTGTTTAGCTGGACCATTTTCTTGCTGATATACTGGGCCTTGGGTATTCCTTTGGGGCTGCAGTCCAGCTTTACCTATCCTTAAAAAACTGCAGATAATATGGCATTTTTCCTGAGAAAAGCGTTTAAAACCGGACCGGTTCGGTTTAACCTTTCCAAGGGAGGTGTTGGAATTTCAGCAGGTATAACAGGTGCCCGGTTGGGACTGAACAGCCGGGGTATGCCCTATGTGCATGGCGGTCGTCATGGGGTATATTATCGAAAGAATCTGAATTCGGGCCGTCGTAAGGGGCGATCTGCAGGTTCTGATTCCGGTGATAACAGGGCTTGGCAGCAACAGGCGGGGGTGAGTTCGGCAGAGGGCATCGCAGGCGAGAGGCTTCATCCCGTTACCTCCGCTGGCGGTAGTACAGATTTATTCAAAGACACGGGAGTTACCTATCCCTCTGCCGCCCAAGACCTGCCCGATCGAATCTTGCCGCCTCCCCCCCCTGGAGGATCCAGTCAAATTCGTCGTCCGCTCATTCTGAGCTTGCTCGTTGCCGCATGGCTGCTCTTTTTTAATTTTTGGTTGTTTTTGGCATCGCTGACGGTACCCTTGGTCATTGCCTTTCGAGGCCGGCATCAGCATCAACAGCGCATGAACAAGGCGTATGCTTTTACCGACCAAATGGAAGCTTGGCTAGATGCCGGTTCTCAGCGGTCTGCTGAAACCATTTTGAAAGCCCTGCAGGCGTTTAATGCATCTGTTCCGGAGGATTACAAACCCCGTTTTCATCATCGCTGGTATATTGTTTTTGTAGAAAAAGCTATCGACGAGTGTCTCTATGCTGAGGCAAAGCCGAGATACTGGAAGTCCATGCTTGAGCAAATCGAAGCACACATGGTTTTGGATGCGGATGTTGCCCGAAGCGTACGGCAATCGCTATTCCGTCAAGAACTGGAGACAGCCCTGGAAGATCATCTGTTATCTGAGCAGGAGGAGGGGGGCTTGCTGCTGCTCATTGATGAGCTCGGGCTCGACGAAGCATCGCAAGACCCGGCTGCATCCATACAGGCTGAACGCGGACTCATGGAGGCGGCTATTCAAATCCGCCATGAAATGGATCAACCCTTAGATGAATTGGACAATCCGGGTGTTCCGCTGGTGCGCGGGGAAATTGCCTACCGAGTTATAGAGCCTGTCCGCCTTCTGAACGAACGGGTGTTGAATCGATTTCAGCAAGATAAGGTGGTTTATCGTGAGCTGGGCTACGAAACGGAGCTGGAAGGCAAGGTGATCATAACCAATCGACGGATGTTGTTCATCGAAACTACCGGCGATACCCGCACACGAGAATATCGTTTGAACAAAGTGGTAGATGTGATTGCCGATCCTGCCCGAAATCTCCTGGAAATCATATTGAGCGACCGCAAATCGCCCGTTACGGTGACCTCTCCATCAGTATTGGTGTTGGCTGCCTTGGTTGAGCGGGTACGTGATGCAGGCTAACGTGGTATTATGGGATTCAGGTTCAGGTTAGAATTTGTGTGTACATTTATACTTTAAAATAGACAACCAGACTATCAATAGGGCGTATAAAATTATGAAAATTCCGAATCTTCGATTTATTCTCATATCGTTGAATGTTCTTGCTATACCCTTGGTCATGAGCGCAAAACCACTTTCAACAGCTCACTCTCTGAACAGTGGCGACCAGCTGACATTTAATACGATAACTGAATCGGTAGTGGGTATGGTACTACCTAGCGATCAGCCTGATAGTTTAGCTCTGGTGCTGAATTTCCTCAACGACGACATCCGCTTCCCGACTTTGCCGTACTATACCTACGGATCCGGACTTGGCATTACCTCGCCCGATAGTACCTTTCGCATGAATATCCGGTTTCGAATGCAAAATCGAGCCTCATTCAATATAAATGATGGTCGCGATAATGGTGTGGAGGGTGTTGTTCGTCGACTTCGATTACGATTTGATGGTTTTGTGGGTGACCCCAGCTTTTTATACGCTATTCAGCTGTCCTTTGCTCCGGGCGATGTGGGCGCGCTTGAAGACGGTGAGAACCTGAACGTCATTCGTGATGCCATGTTTTTCTATCGTCCAAATGATAGGGTTAATCTGGGTTTCGGTCAGACCAAGCTTCCCGGGAACCGCCAACGCGTGAATTCCTCCGGAGCGCTTCAGCTTACCGATCGGAGCATTAACAACGCAAGATTTACCATCGACCGTGATTATGGAGTACATGCGTACTACCTCAACGAAGACGAGAATGCCTTTTCATGGAACATCAAAACCGCTGTGAGTACCGGTAATGGTCGAAACTGGACAAAAAGTCCGAGTACAGATCTGGCTTATACCGGTCGTGTAGAGCTCATGCCGTTTGGTGCGTTAAGTGGAGGGGGGATGTTCTTTGAAGGCGACATCCTGCGCGAACAAACACCCAAGCTGCTGTTAGCAACCACCTATCATGTGAACTATGGAGCGCGTCGCTCGCAGGGACAAACCGGCACAGAGCTTTTTGAAACCCGTGATTTAACGTCCTTTTTTGTGGATGCGATGTTTAAATACAAGGGGTTTGCGGCCATGTATGCCTATATGAGTCGTTCGGTTGAGGGGAATCCTCTAACCGTAAGCACGCCATTTCAGGTAATTGGTGGTGACCCGGCGCCCGGACCTGTAGTTGGCGTGTTTGCCGGTAACGGGCACGACTGGCAGCTCAGCTATATATTCCCATCCAACTATGAGCTTATTGGTCGGTATTCGGTGCAACATACCCGGGGAAATGCAGGTGCGGTGTTTCCGGATGTAAATCAGCTGAGTTTTGGTCTTACCCGATACATCTGGGAGCATACCCTGAAACTGCAGGCGGAGGTCACCCGAACGGAGACCGTATGGCAGGCCGATGCCCGTCCCTCTACCGAAGATTGGTATCTTCGTTTTCAGATTGAGATTGGAATTTAATTTCCCATGCAGCGTTTGGCCTGCGGCCTCCGTACCTACAGGTATACACATCACCGAACATCAACCATCTGACTATTATGATGACGATACCATCCCACCCATTCCGTTTCCGTGCTGCCCTGTTCCCGCTTTTTGCAGCTCTGTTTACGCTGCTGACTGTATTCACGCTGGCATCCTGCGATGTCAAAGATGCCAACGAAGCTGATGAAATCCCGGAGCCATTTGAGTTTAGCCTCATCCCCCAGTCGGTCGAGGTTATTGAAGAAAATAATCGCTTTGGGGTGTCCTTCTACATGGAAGCCGCTTCTGACAACCTCCAGAAAAACCTGATGCTTTCGCCCCTGAGTGCGTCGGCTGCCCTCACCATGCTGCTTAATGGCGCAGAAGGAGAGACCTACACCCAGATTCGCGATATGCTCGGGTATCCTGCCGATCTGGATATTGCCGACATCAACCGTGTGTACCGCGACCTCGTGAAACAGCTGCTCGAAGCCGACAAAACCGTGAAGCTAAGTCTGGCCAACAGCGTGTTTTATCACCATGTATTCGATGTCAAACCTACATTTACCGACGCCTTGAAAGCGGAATTTGATGCCCTGGTACAGGACCTCGATTTCAGTGATCCCCGTTCGGTGGATGTGATCAATCAATGGGCATCGGATAACACCAACGGCCTCATCGAAAACGTGCTGGATGAGCTAACGCCCGACCTGGTGATGGTGCTTATGAATGCGATTTATTACAAAGGCAGCTGGACCAACAAATTTGATGAGAGCGCTACGCGGGACAGAACGTTTACGTTTGCGGATGGTTCTACCGCCCAGGTTCCGACTATGTCGGGTGAAGTGACCGCGCGTTACACGTCCGGCGAGGGATACCGCGTTGTGGAACTTCCATATGGTCGACGAAACTTTTCTATGGTCATTGTAATTCCCGATGATCATGAGTTTGAGTCCTTTATGAACGCCTTCGACGGCGAGGAGTGGCTGGAGGTAACCCGCCGGCTTGGCAGCACCAACGAATGGATGGCTGCGGATGTGTACCTGCCCAAATTCAAGTACCGCACAAACAGTTTCTTCCTTAATGAAACCCTGCAGAATTTGGGTATGCAGAACGCTTTTGCTGCCGAAGCAGCCGATTTTTCAGCCCTGTCGGACACGCCGGTATTTGTAGGCTTCGTGAAGCAGGACTCCTACATCGACGTTAACGAAGAAGGTACGGAGGCAGCGGCCGTGACGACCATAGGGATACGGGTTACTAGTGTGGGACCCGAACCGACAAAGCCTACCTTCGTCATCGATCGACCGTTTTTGTACGGAATTCGTGAGCGAACGACCAATACTTTACTGTTCATGGGACATGTGGTTGATCCCCGCGCAGAGTGATGTGTACGATGCCTCCCTCCGCAATACGCAACTATTGCTCCTGATCGCTGATGGCAGTAGGTTATGCATAATCAACAATGCACCAGATATCGACTAAACCACCCCATTGAATCCCGATCAGGAGTTAATCAACGGATGCCGGGAACGGTCCCCAAAGCACCAGAAAGACCTTTTTACAAGGTACTATGCCTTCGCTATGTCGGTTTGCCTGCGTTATGCCTTCAATCGGGAGGAGGCGCTGGAAATGGTAAATGATGCCTTCATGAAAGTATTTGAACATTTCGATCGATACGACTCCGAACGGCCCTTCAAAGCCTGGTTTCGTCGCATTTTGGTGAACACCGCGCTCGACCATTACCGCGCTGCGCGCCGGCATCATGCGCACATGCTTACCGATCAGGATGTACCCGAAATCGAATACCAGGCAACACAGGAGCTGCAGCTCAACGCCGAAGACATCATCCGATTGTTTGACCAGCTTCCTCCCATGCAACGCCTGGTCTTCAACCTTTTCGAGGTAGAAGGATATAGTCACGATGAAATCGGCGGGTTGCTCGACATCTCGCCGGGCACATCCCGTTCGAATCTGACCCGCGCCCGACAACGGCTGCAATATTTGTACATCAATCAATTCGGAGGGCGATCATGAAACCGTTCGATGAGCGTTTTGCCGACTCGGTGCGGGAGGTCTTTGATGCCTACCATGAGGAGGTTGATCCTGCCGCGTTGGCTCGACTGGAGCAGTCGCTGAAGGGGAGGGCTGCGAGGTTTCCGGGTTGGGTGCGGATGGTGGCCGGGCTAGTGCTGGCCTTGGGCGTATTGGCTGTGATTGGATATTACGGATTGGATTGGCGGGAGGGGGGCGCTCCGGGAGGCGATGTTGCGAGTGAATCGGTTACGAATGGCGCTGTGATTCCGGAAAGTACGGTTTCGGGTGGTTCCGCTCCGAGTGGCTCCGCTCTGGAAAGTACTATCAGGAATGATGCCGTGGTTCCTATAGAAACTTTCACGAGTGGTACTGCTTCAGCTGGCAGCACCGTTCCGGGCGAACCAGTCACGAGCAGCGCTGTTCCGAATGACGCCGTCACGGATGCTCCCCCGGATAGTCCGGACCATGTGACGCAGTTATATGCAGCGCAGGACGATTCCCTCCATGAATCCCTCCATCCTGAAAATGACCGTGCACAAAATCTGCATCCTGTACCTACCGATACCCAACGTGATGATGCAATTGCGCAGGGCCACCGTTCCATGCCTACCGATACCCTTCGCGAAAACACCATCGCTCAGAATCTTCACCCTGGAGCTACCGATACGCTTCGCGATGCACCGGTCGAAGCAGACATCCTGCAAAACGGATATCCGCTCACCGAAGGCCCTCTCCGAACGGCGTTTGCCGCTGCCCCGCCCGAAAGCTATGAAACCCACGAGCTGAGCTCACCAGGGTCTGCATCCCGCAACCGCGCCTCCTTGGTCATGGGCACCAACACCACGCACACCGCTCAGGGTGGTACCGATGGAATCGGGTTCACCGCCGGAGCCTTGCGTCATTGGCAGATCACCCGTCGCATCAGCCTTTCCACCGGCGGACTCCTCGCGTATAATCAGTTCGCAACTGCGAATCCGGATGTGGCTCAGCAAGTCGGTGCCATTCCATCGCGGGCAGGTGAAGTTAATGCCCGCATTACCACCGAAACGCGATACAATTTGCTGGCTTTTGAAGTCCCGCTGCAGGGCGTTTTCGAGGTGTATCGTAAAGCTGAGCGGGGATTATCCATTGCCGCCGGGGTTTCATCTATGGTCTACCTGAACGAGTCGTCAGTAGCGGAGGGATTTCGGTATGGAGGTGTGGTGTTAGCCGGTACCGAAGGAAGCGTCTGGACCAACGCATCGGTAGAAACCTACGAAACTCGCAGTACTACAGGGGCTTTTCAACGGGTGGATGCCGGCCGGCTGCTGAACGTGTCGGTCATGTATGCATTTCGTCCCGGACGAAATCCCATTGCCATTGAGCTTTTCACTAAATACCCGCTGGGCGACCTCACCAGCAGCGAAATCAGTTTCGGCATGACGGGCGTAACGCTGCGTTACGGGGTGTGGTAATTTCCCGTAACTTACCCGTGATTTTAACCACCATATTCACGCCCAAGCCTGCTGCTATGAAACAACTCCAATCTGCCCCCATCGAAATCGACATCTGGTCTGACGTAGTTTGTCCGTTTTGCTACATTGGCAAGCGCCATCTTGAGCAGGCCCTCGAGCAGTCCGGACTGCGGGATAATGTGAATATAATATGGCACAGTTTCGAGCTCGCGCCCGATGCCATTACCCGTCCGGAGGGGTCCATTTACGAGGAGCTCGGCAAGCGGAAAGGGTGGTCGGTGGAACAGTCGCAACAGATCCACCATCAGATGGAAGAAAGGGCGCGCGAGGCGGGACTCGAATTTGATTTCAGCAAGACCGTGCCGGCCAACAGTCGTCAGGCGCATCGCCTGCTGTATCTGGCCAAGAAAGAAGGGGTGCAGAACGAAGTGAAGGAGCGGCTGCTCAAGGGTTATTTCACCGATGGAGCCAACATCGACCGTACGGATTATCTGGTGGATGTTGCCGCACAGGCGGGACTCGACCAAGCCCTCATCCGAGAGGCTCTGGGGGATGCAGCCCTCGAAAAAGAGATTGATGCCGATATCATGACCGCACAACGACTGGGAATTCAGGGGGTTCCGTTCTTCGTGGTGAATCAGAAGTATGCGGTTTCGGGAGCCCAGCCGATATCGGTTTTTGTGCAGGTGTTGGAGAAAATTCGGGAAGAGATGAAACCTGTAAACGTGGCCGGAACCGACGGTGACGTGTGCGGTCCGGACGGGGTGTGTTGAAGGGTATACGGTCGTGTGGCGGGCGCACTGATTGGTTAGGTAGTGTGCTGAGCAGGTAGACGGTTGTCTTTATCATGCAAACGGGGCTCTCGACAATTTGGCACCATTTCCTCAAGATCATACTATTTTAAGCCCGTTTCTGATGAGGCTATTTAATTATCGTTGTTAGTCTGTAGAAGTCGAACTGTATGATACCAGTAGAAAAATGCAGACTTATCCGGGTGTCGCTTTAAACGGTTTAGATAATTCCAGTTAGGGTCTTGAATGTTGAGATCTTTAATGTCTTGGTCTTTAAAGTAGGAGATTGGTGAGAGGTCGTTAACCATAAGCTTAGCAGCTAGGTAGGCTATTCGGGCAGACGCCGATACTGCATTATCTATCCTGAAATTGCCGGTCATTAAAAACCCCGACCCAAATGCTGTTATGCCTCTTTGCAATTCTCTGAACTTTGCCTTTTCATCGGTTGAGCCTCGACCACGCTTAGCCAAGATTATACATGTATCAATAGTATCTTGCAGCACCATATCTGGAGTGAAATCGAGTCCCGCAGTTGCATTTTCCCGATAAGTGATTTCATGCTTGGCAAAAGCATGGAAACTGGCAGATACTATTCCCATGCTTTGAATGTTCTCGAATAGTTTACTCAGGTCGAAAAGCTGCTTGCATATCTCCATTGAAAATGATTGTTGGTCTTTCCCCTTGAAGTAGGGGATTCCAATAGTATTTGGAGCAAATGCCGTGAGTTTATCTCCTGTAATTGAATCAATGGTCGGCATAGAGACCAGGGTCTCGTTATCTGATTCTATCCATTTGGTAATAACAGGCTTTTCAATCAAATCTGGATAAATAGAATCTTCTATGAGAATATCCAACAGGATAGTACCAGGATATTTTCCTTTAGTTGTTGAATCAAACGAGAATTTATAATGTGCCTTAGGAACTCCTGGTTGATAGCTACGATGATCATCAAGTTCAAAGCCAGTGAAATTTGAAGAATCGGTGACTTTTTGCAATATCTCTTCGAGTTCTTTTCGGTCCGTATTACTGATAATGTCGATATCAATGGAGAATCGGTTATCTGTTTCCAATAATAGCAACAAACTGGTACCACCTTTAAAAACAAAGTCGAGGCCGTTGCTTTTTAAACGTTCCAGCAAATGCAAAGCATAAATCATTTTTTCCAAAACAATTTTGTCGATTCGCTTGTGGTCTTTTTGTTTTTTAAATCCATCCAGCCACTCTTCTGTAAAACAGTGCTTTTTTATCACTTGATAATATTATTTACAAGGTGGGGAATATGAGTTGTCATGAACTGTTTTATTTCCAGTTCTATATCTCTCCTTTTTGCGTAACTGAAGAGCTTGGTAAAGTTAATAACATAATTATTTATGGCATTCTCGTAAATATGTATCATTTCGGATCCTTGCAGATAATAAAACAGCTTGCTCTCTGCGAATACGTCTACCAGTATTTTCTCAAGTTGAGGAATATAGATTTGTTTATTTTTCTCAGTCCTCTTTGTAACTGGTGAACGAGTAATCAACTTTTTGATGATAACCGGATAGTCACTCTCTGCGATGTAGAAATCAATTTCTTTATCATCTGGATTAAGGAAAAGCTCTCTTCTTGATGAGTCTTTCAATTCATAGTATAAAGACTCCGTAAATTCTTTCTCAACTTCAAACAGAACGGTTTTCCGACTTGCCTGATGTTGAGAGAATTCATTTAACCACCCTGTTTCCCATATACAGTATTTGGCGTCTTTAAATTTTTCCGAGACGCTTTTTGTGAGCTTAATGAGTTCTTGAGATAGTTCAGGCTGGTATTTGGGTTTATGTGAAATAACATAAACTCCTCTTTTGATTGACCTAATGATGTTTTTGTTTTTTAAGCTATATATCCTCCATCCAAATGTTCCTTCATTAAGGTCAGGTTCAAAATGTCGATAGAAATTAAATAAATCTCGTCTTGTAAAAGACTCTCGCCCCATAAATTCTTCGATGAGTTTATTTTCGATGATATTTGACATCAGTTCAAAATTAGTTCATTTATATAGAAATATAGGCGAATTACAGAAAACAAAATAATGCCAGTAAATAAAAATACTGGTAAAATTTTGGTTTTGCTTTTGCTGTCGAGTAAGAAATAAGATGGCAGAGTAAACCTCTAGTCCAATGCACATGTTGATTCATTTAGTTCAATATGTATTGAACATTATGAACATATTCCTTATTTTGCATGAAACAATAAAAAAATCTGCTCATGAATAGCGAAAAACTAACCTACATTGAAGAAGCCGGGCTCGCATTTGAGCTGTTTGGCATGACCCGCATGGCAGGACGTATTATGGGGTATCTGATTGTTTGCGACAAAGATGCCGTATCGTTTAATGAACTGCAGGAAGGGCTTAAAGCCAGCAAGGGCAGCATCAGCGGTACCACCAAGCAGCTGGTAGCCATCGGTTTCATCGAGCCTGTACTGCTCCCCGGTGACCGAAAGACCTATTACCGGGTGAGTAATGTAGATGTGGGGACCATCCTTCGCGGACGCGTACAACTCTTTATCAAGTTTGCCACCGTTCTCGAAAAAGGGCGCAACCTGAAATCCCAAAACGACAGGGTCTCTGACTGGACCCTCGAAATGTCCAGTTTTTACCGATGGTTTGGCAGCGAAGTTGAGCAGGTCCTGAACAAATGGGAAACGGAAAAAGACAACTATATCAACGATCGCGACCCCTAAAAACACCTAACTCAGATAGCCATGAACTATGCATACATCCTTCTTTTATCGGCATTGATGGTATCTCCCAACCCCACCGAAATCATCCGCAACATGGAAGAAGCCATGCGCGGCGAGCGACAATACGCGGAAATGACCATGGCCATTGAACGTCCCCGCTACAACCGCGAAGTTTCCATGCGCTCCTGGCACATGGGTACCGACCACTCCCTCATCATCGTCACCGCTCCCGCTCGAGACCAGGGTACGGCCTTCCTTATGCGCGGCAACGACATCTGGAATTACGATCCCCGGGTGGACCGCACCACGCGATTACCCTCGTCGATGATGGCACAATCCTGGATGGGATCCGACTTCACCAACGACGACCTCGTACGCGAGTCCGACCCGGTGAGGGATTTCGAACACCGTCTGCTGCGCACCGAAACCTACAACGGTCAGCAAGCCTACGTGGTAGAACTCATCCCCAAGCCCGACACCCCTGTCGTATGGGGCAAAGTGCTGATGTGGATCGCCGCGGAAGACTATATTCAGCTGCGCATCGAAAATTACGACCAGCGCGACAACCTGGTCACCACCATGGAGATGGACGACATCAAGTCCTTCGGCAACCGACGGGTTCCGACCCGCATCACCGTAACACCCGCCGGGAAGTCGAACGAACGCACCATCCTCACCCAACATACCATCGACTTTGACGTTGACCTCGACGCCTCTTTTTTCTCGCGTGCCAACATGCAGCGTATGCGTCCTTAAAAGCACCCCTAAAGCACCCTTAAAAGCACCCGTAAAGCACCCCTAAAAGTACCCTTAAAAGCAGGATGCCGACCAGAAGGCATCCCTCAGCACCTGTTAACGTTTAATCCGCATCGCTATGATGTACCTCAAACTCGCCTGGAGAAACCTCTGGCGTAACCGGCGCCGCACCCTCATCACCGCCGGAGCCATTGTATTTGCCGTCGTTGCCGCCATCGTACTGCAATCCATGAACCGCGGCACCTACGAGGTGATGATCGACCGCATGGTAAGCTTCGGTACGGGCTATGTCCAGATTCAAGACTACCGCTACCACGACGAAGCCTCCCTCGACAATGCCTTTTACTACGATGCCGACCTGCGCGACCGCGTAATGGCCGCCGACTCCCGCATTTTGCACCTCGCCCCGCGCATACAAACCTTCATGCTGGCGGCGAACGAAAGTTCCACCCGTGGCGCCATGGTTTTCGGCATGGACCTGGAAAAAGAGCGTCAATTTAATCAGATCGAACAGTACCTGCAGGAGGGTCGCTTTTTCGAGTCCGGCGCGGATGAGGTTGTTGTAGCCGAGGGACTTGCCCAACGCCTGCAGTTATCCGTCGGCGACACCCTCGCGCTGATTGGCCAAGGCCGTTTCGGGATGTCGGCCAGCGGACTCTTTCTCATAACGGGCACCATCGACCATCCGGTGATGGAGATGAACAACACCGCGGTATTCATGCCGCTGGATGCGGCCCAGTTTCTGCTCTCCGCCGAAGACCAAATCACCGCCCTGCTCATCAATCCGTCGCTGGCGCGCCAGACCGATGCCGTGGCAGCATCCCTGCGCAGCGAACTGGACGGCACCGAGCTGGTCGTGTACACCTGGCCCGAATTGCTGCCCGAAATCCTGGATCTGATGGAAATGGATATGGCCATGCCCCGCCTGCTGGCGGTCATCTTATATATTGTGATCGGATTTGGCTTCTGGGGCACCGTACTCACCATGACCATGGAGCGCCTTCGCGAGTTTGGCGTGCTGCTTTCGGTGGGAATGAAACGCGGCAGCTTGTCGATGGTGATTCTGCTGGAGACCCTTTTCATCAGCATCATCGGTGCCCTCAGCGGAATGGCTCTTTCGTGGACCATCCTCAAGCTGATTGATCCGATTCACCTGACCGGAAACGCCGCAGAAACGGTGCTGGATATGGGTTTTGACCCGGTTATTCCCATGTCGTTCGCGCCCGATATGTTCTACACCCAAGCCCTTTTCGTGTTCCTGATTGCCGTTGTGGTGTTCCTGTTTCCGCTGATTAAAATCCACCGTTTAAACGTATTGGAGGCCGCACGATCATGAAAACCCTCTTTATTCTATCGTGGAGAAACATCTGGAGGAAGCCCGCCCGCAGCGGCGTATTGCTGGCTGCCATCACGGTCGGACTCTGGGCCGGCGTGGTTACCGTCGGCATCATCAACGGCATGATGCAGCAACGGGTAAGCTACCTCATCGAGAGCGAAATCACCCACGTTCAGGTGCATAATCCCGAGTTTTTGTCGGAAGGCTTTGCACGCCTATACCTTTCCGACCACGATTCCATCAGCGAAACCCTCGCCGCTGATCCTCGCGTGGCCGCATTTGCATCCCGCACCATAACCGATGGCATGATTCAGTCGCCGGTGAAGACCTCGGGCGTGCGCATCCGGGGTGTGCAGCCCGATCGCGAGCGGGAAACGACCACCTTTCACGAGAATCTCACTGACGGAGAATACCTGGATTCGGCCATGCGTAATGCGGTGCTGATTGGAGAGAAGCTGGCCGCAGATCATCATATTCAGCTGGGCGACCGGGTGGTGCTGACCTTCGAAAACACCCGAAACGAGCTGGTATCGGGACTTTTCAACGTAGCCGGTCTGTTTCGATCGGCCTCGGTAAACTACGATGAAGCCCATGTGTTTGTGCGCGCCGACGATTTGATTCGACTCATGGGCGTTGGTCCTATTTACCACGAAATCGCGGTACTGCTGCATGAGGAGGGAGATGCGGCCGCCGTGGCCGCATCCTTGTCCGGCTCCTTCCCAGAGGCCAAAGTACGCACTTGGCGCGAAATCTCGCCCGAACTCACCATGATTGTTGAGCTGGGAGGGGTGACCATGGTGTTAATCACCGCCATCATCATGATTGCTCTGGCGTTCGGTATTCTGAACACCATGCTCATGGCCCTGTTCGAGCGGATGCGCGAAATCGGGATGTTACTGTCGATCGGGATGAATCGGATACGGGTGTTCGGCATGCTGATGCTGGAGTCGGCCCTGCTCACGCTAACGGGTGTGGCAACCGGAGTGGCGCTGGCCCTGCTTACCCTCCGATATTATAGCGAACGGGGGATGAACCTCGAAGTGTTTGCCGACGGTGCGGCCCAGCTCGGGTGGGACTATCATATTTATCCGGTGGTAACGGCGTCGGATTTCGGGGTAATCATGGCTGTAGTGGTTGTGATTACCATGCTCGCCTCCGCCTATCCCGCTTTCAAAGGGGTTCGCGTGAATCCGATGGAGGTGACCTGATGTATATCGAAAACAACGCATGGCATCGCGTGATGTCATTCTATTCAGATGGTGCAGACTTGCATCGCGTGACGTCCTTTTATGATGAAATAGCCGGATGGAGTCATCCCAAACACCTTAATCCTAAAATCAAGAGCGCCTCCTGACGGACTTGCTCTGCTAGCAAATCATTGAAAAACCATGGCACTTGTTAAAACCCAAAACCTCACCAAAGTGTACAATCCCGATACGGTACCGGTACATGCGCTCCGGGGCGTTGATCTGGAAATCAATCGGGGCGAGTTCACCGCCATTCAAGGTCCCTCGGGATCGGGCAAAACCACCCTGCTCAACATGATCGGGGGACTGGATTATCCCACCTCCGGCAACGTTTACATCAACGAGGTGGACATTTCGAACATGAAAGACAGTGAGCGCATTGCGTTCCGTCTCAAGCACATCGGATTCGTGTTTCAGCACTACAATCTGATTCCGGTGTTCACGGCGCGTGAAAATGTATCGTTCATCATGCTGCTGCAGAAGCGCGATAAGCAGGACATCGACCGTCGGGCGGAGGAGCTCCTTCACAGCGTGGGACTTGGCGAGCGGATGGATGCACGTCCTTCGCAGCTTTCGGGCGGACAACAGCAGCGCGTTGCCGTGGCCCGGGCCCTGGCCTCGGAGCCCAGCTTTATACTGGCCGATGAACCCACCGCCAACCTGGATTCGGCCTCGGCAATGAACCTGCTCGATATCATGGAAAAAATGAATCGCGAGCAGGGTATAACCTTCGTGTTTTCCACCCATGATGCGCGTGTGATTGAGCGGGCCCGACGGGTGATTACCATGGTGGATGGGGCTGTGAGCGAGGATGAAACCAAGGAAGTCGAGCAACATGGCACGTAAAACAACGATAACCGGTCACTTCGTACGGATGCCGGCGTTGATGCTGTCGCTGCTCCTGTTTATGCTTGTGTTCCTGTTCGCATCCGCCACCCCATCCGTCGCACAGCTTTCCGATAATATCCGGTTTAGCGGCTACGTTCAGGGCAGTCCCGTGCGCATCGCCGCCGAAATGCCGGGCGCGGCCTCCGATGAAATCTGGTGGGAGTACCGCCTCCAGCAACGCCTGAATCTGGCGTATTTGTCCGACAGCGGATTCAGCATGCACTGGCAGATGCGAACCCGTCTGTTTGCCGGCGATCTGGTGCGGGATGTTCCGGGTTATGCCGGGTTGATCGACACCGATGCCGGACTGGTGAACGCATCGTGGATGGTTGCGCAGCGCGATTCCTGGTTTTTGCATCACATTCCCGATCGCTTTTATGCCGAGTGGGACCGTGGCGAATGGAACATCCGCGTAGGCCGACAGCGCGTGAACTGGGGTGTGAACCTCATCAGCAATCCGAACGACCTGTTTAATTTGTACTCCTTCTACGATTTTGATTATCCCGAGCGACCGGGCAGCGATGCGGTGCGGGTACAGCGCTTTTTAGGGTTTAATTCCCGCATGGAGGTGGCTGTGAGCCCGGCAAGCGACCTGGAACAGAGCGTAGCGGCATTCTTGTATGCATTTGATGCCCGTGGATATGACATTCAGCTGATTGGAGGGTATTATCGGAAGCGTTTCGTGGCAGGGACCGGGTTTGCGGGTGATTTCCGAGGGGCCGGAATCAAGGGTGAGCTCAGTTATTACAGCGGGCTGGAGGGGGTTTCATCCACGTATATTGCTGCGGTTTCGGTGGATTACATGTTTCAGAGCGGGATGTTTGGTGTGATGGAGGCGTTGTACAATCATCGGGGCGGCATGGACGATTTCATGCTTTTCGGAGCCAACCTCGCGCCGGATAATCCGTCATTAACCCGCTATCAGCTCACATCCCAGGTGCGCTACGCGCTTCATCCGTTAGTGGATGGGTCCATGGCGGCCATCTGGTACCCCGATGAGCAGGGGGTGTTTGTGAGTCCGGCCCTCACATGGTCGGCCGCACAAAATCTAGATGTTCAGGTGCTCGGACAGTGGTTTGCGGGCAGTGGCGACTCGATATTCTCAAACTCGGGCCGGGTGATGACGGCTTCGGTTACGTGGAGCTTTTGAGCCTTGAGGTTGTTTTCTTCACCTGTTTCAAACGGTGCAGGGTTTGGGTGAGTTTGTCTTCTTCACCTTTCGACAAACGGTGCAGGGTTTGAGTGAAGTTGTCTTCTTAACCTTTTTCAAACGATGCAGAGTTTGGATGGGGTTGGTTATGGAGACCATGACGACACTCAAACTGAATATTTCTGGAGCTTGATTCATCAATGGGTTGACAGTTTTAAATTTCTGATTATAATGAGAGTTACATAGGGTACACCTCTCCAGTACGGATCCCTTAAAACGGATTCGGCTGAACGTACCCGCTGCATGCAACGGTTTTTACCCTTGTATCCGGTTGAAAGTTGCTCTGACTCCAGTTATGGGTACGCAACTGCACCCAAAAAAGAATGCCATCATACGTCAATAGATTCAAAATAAAGGAACACCATGACAATTCAGGATATACTCAGTGGAAAAGGTACTGTCATTTACCATGTAACACCCGCCAATACGGTGTATGAAGCTATCGAGAAAATGGCGGAGCATAATATAGGAGCGCTAGTAGTGCTGGATGGAGACCGATTATGTGGAATACTCTCAGAACGAGACTATCGGAATAAGATTATCTTAAAGGGTCGAGCTTCACGCGAAACCAAGGTGAGTGAAATTATGACCGATAGCGTGATTTGCGTAGGCCCTCAGCACAGTGTCGACTACTGCCTCAACATCATGACGCAAAAGAAAATCCGGCACCTTCCCGTACTGGATGACAGTCAGAAACTGGTGGGAGTTGTCTCCATCGGCGACCTGGTTAAGGCCACCATCGAACAGAAAAATCTGGAAATCGAGGACCTTAAAGGGTACATTTTTGGCGGGTATCCGGGATAGGGTTTGATTAAAACCACTATAAAAAAATCACAGTAATTTGGCTCCAAAAGGCGATTTAGCTCCTGCTAAACACACTTGTCAAAATTTCTTTGTCACAAATGCCCCTCGAAATACTCTATATAGTGTAGTCGAAGCTGTGAAAAGCTGCGGTTACACGGTTAGTGAATCCTATCTCCGGAAACAGACGCTGCGCATGGTGCATTACCTGCTCAGCGCCCCGACGAGCTTCCCAAACGCGGCACTACGGTTTTACCCAAAATCGGAAATAGCTCGCCTGAAGTGCGAGTGGTTCCCCCGGGCGAGAACCGTGGCAAGTCTGGAAGCGCGTTAGCCGGTACTGCACCCCAACTAAACCTCAACCGCGCTGAACTACGCGCCTACATCGAATCGGTAGCCGACATCCACAACGAGCGCTACATTTCGCTGTTTGTTGTGGCCGTCTCCAGCGGCGGGGTTTACCATTATGCCTACGAAACGTTGAACTTTTATCCCATAGAAGAGGAACTATCAAAAGGCGAACGTGAGCTGTTTATTTACGTACGCCCCAACAACACCGGTGAAGGAGTCTTTCACATGAATGTGGGGTTGATTCCACGTACCCGCTCGGCCTTCGAAGATTATCAGCGGTGGTTGTTGCCATTTCATGAAAATTCAACACCAAGACAAAATCAAAGTGCTTATCAGGAAAATGGCAAATCTCTAAATCTGCAGTTTGATTCCACCGAACAAACATGTTACTTCACCTCAGAATTTGTTAATCTGGGTGATAACTGGTGGGATGGCTTTGAGGTTGTCATAGTGGAGCATTGTGTTGTTGACTCAATAGTAGACAGTACCGATGAAACCAGCGGTGGAGGAATTTGTTGGTCATGCGAAGCCGGGGAATCCTCAGGTTCTTCCAATATACCGCCAAGTGGATGTAACGGTGATCCGAATGCCTACTGGGATCCGGTGTGTCCAGCGCGATGTGTAGGCGGGGATACTGATTTGAATCGAGCTAACCCCGGCGATGACTGTAACAATCTCAACATACCCTGCGCCGGGGATGTGGTTAAAAACCCCGATATCACCAGTCCAGGTAATTCCGGGAAAACAGGTGGAAGGTTCAAACCATGTGTGGAGGGTGTATCGCCAGGAGGTACTTCTGGTGGTTGGCAAGGACCAACTTGTACAGACGAAGACCGTGCTGTTCGTAATGGGGGAGCTACACAACATTATGGCCTCGATTTATCCTGTTCAGAAGGAGAACCTTTGTATGCCCCATTTGATATGGATGGACTTGAAACGGGTTTTGTTGGAGGATACGGAAACTTCGTACGAGGCTGGACAACCATTGATGGGGTGAGCTATAATTTTGGCGCAGCGCACCTACAAGCAGTAGGACGAGCAACAGGTTCTGTAAAGAGGGGAGATATTATCGGCTATTGTGGCCGGTCTGGGATTACATGGCCTAGTGTAACAACCCATGTGCATCTCGAAATGGGGACCGCCCTTACGATAGTTGGTGTGGATAGACAAAATGGCAGTCATACCTATTATCGTACAAAACTAGTCGATCCAGAGCCTTTTTTAGCTACACAGTTTTCAAAAGATACGTCTGCGACTCCGATAAACGAGGATCCTTGCGGACAAGAACAACAATAAAAATTCTATTACATTATAACCATCATGAAAAAACTACTAAAAAACGTTACACTGGTGTTAATCATGCTTTGTCCCGTGTTCCTTTACGGGCAAAACCATCCGGAACTGGATGTTGCCACCAGCTTCGCTATATACAAAAACGGTCAAAATATCTTTGTGGAGTACGCTCCATTCCATGAGATAATGGGCGCACCCGATGTCGTTGAAGAAATTGATGGGGGTGCAATACACATGCAGTATGGGTTGTCCAAATTTTGGTTCATTCTTGGCTTTTACGACACCGACCCATCTGGTTTGTATTTTGTGGAGCTCAACGATGCCAGTTATCGGGTGAATATCAACGGCGTGGATATCCGCGTTGGAGAACTTGCCGATGAGCTGGCCGAGCACTTCCCGAAGTCATGGGCAGCCCGACGATTTAACTGGCCTTCGGGTGATGGGTATCCTAAAAATGATATAGTGTTGCTCCAAATTGACGAAATGAGTGGGTTTGCAATTATAATCAATCCCTCGACCGGTGTGATCAGACAAATTAGTTACAGCATGCGCTTAACATAAATTCTATCCAAGCTGTTCTGAAGTGCCACTTGGCTCAGCCACTTCGTAGGAGTGTAGCTTAGACGATGATCAGTTTAACTTGCCTATAACTAGCCCCGTGCTTTTCAAAGCACGGGGTATTTATTACCCCACCATGAAAACACAACTAAAACTCTTCATATTGGTTCTGCTCGTACTTTGTCCCGTGTTCCTTTACGGGCAAGATCATCCTGAATTGGACGCGGCAACCAGCTTTGCTATATACAAAAACGGTCAAAATATCTTCGTGGAGTACACCCCATTCCGGCAAATAATGGGTAACCCAGATGCCGAAACCATTGATTATGATGGTATGGACCTGGAGTATGGAGCATCCAAATTCTCGTTTATTACTGGTTTTTACCAGTTAAACCAATCCCACCTGTATTTTGTGGAGCTAAAAGATGCCAGTTATCGGGTGAATATCAACGGCGTGGATATCCGCGTTGGAGACCTTGCCGATGAGCTGGCGGAGCACTTTCCGAAGTCATGGGCAGTTAAGCAATCAGACCCAAATCCAGAAACAAGGGGCTATTTGAGTATCGAAGTAAGTGAAGTTGAATTCATAGATATTTTAATAAGCAGTAATGGCGTTATTCAATCAGTTATATATTGGATGAGACTCACATAATTTCGCTATGCAATGCTTTCAGGTCGGTACAATAATCTCTGCTTGAAAGTAAACATATTTCAATCTGACCTCAGATTTAGATAGTTCAGATGCCCCGTGCTATTAGCAATATGCTCGGGGCTTTTTTATGCCCATCATAAAAAACGCCCATTTATTTATGGCAGGAATTTTCAACATAAAAATCGCAGCCCTTTGGATCCCAAAGCCAATTTAGCTCCTGCTAAACACGCTTGTTAAAATTTCTTTGTCACAAATGCCCCTCGAAATACTCTATATAGTGTAATCGATGCTGTGAAAAGCTGCGGTTACACGGTCGATGAATCCCTTCCCCGGGAACAGACACTGCGCCTGATGCATCACTGGCTCAGCGCCCCGGGGGCTTCCGCTTTCGGGCACGCATGGTGTATTTCCTCGTTTGGAGTACCGAATGGCGAGGCAGATCGGATGGGTTCATTGGCCCAGCTAACATCAATAGAAACAAATACATACAATCTATGAGAAAATCCCCCCCCCTAATTTACCAGCAGGTTTGCGTGAGCATACACTCCTGTGCAGTTGGCGTGGCCGCTGGCTAATCCTTTCGCTCGTTTTTATGAGCCTTGCCGCCTCCTGTCAGTTTAGTCCGACCTCGTTCTCTGTGGATGCTGATGTATCCCCGAGCGACCTCCCTCTCACCGGAACCACACCGTTTCCGGTTATCAATAACAACTCGGTAGACGTTGCTTTACACCCCGTATCCAAAGGTGCGGATCAACGCTACAAATCGGCCAATCTTCCCGAGCCTCTTATCAATGGAGTGGCCCTGCACCAATTACTGACTCAGTTGGAACACACCCTGGACGAGGAGCATTTCGGTCTTATAGGCGTGCCCGATAGTACGCAGCAGGTCTGGCGTTACGGTTATGTAAAATTGGAATTCACCTCGGCGTCCATTGACTATGCCGATGGGCGCACAAGAACGGTGGTTTACACGCGCATCACCGAAGAGGGTATTAAGCATATCATGGCGGCACGAATTCCAGATTCACCGGCAGCATTTCGTGCGCTAAGAACAGTGCTTGACGCGCCTATTCCCGGTGACAGGCTTCGACCTGTACACACTTCTATGCAAAAAGGTTTGGGTGCCACGACTCAACGTGATTCAAATGAACAGTGGTGCTGGTCGCTGGATGGCATGGGTTTTGAGACATTCGGACCAGAATATTGCGTGGATTCTATATTTGTAGATTCTGAGCGCCCGCCGGCTACAGAGTTTGAGTTGTGTGCTGGTGATGACCTGTTTTGTGGCGGTGATTCTGATAAAGGCGATGGGTATGGATTGATACATTGCTTTACAGATCCACATGCCTGCTATGGCGGAAGCTCGGTAGCTCCAAGTCATGATTGCAATGGGGTACTGGATGGAAATGCCTTCAAAGACCACTGCGACCGGTGCGTGGGCGGGGATACGCAAAGATTTGCCGCCCCAGCTGATGCAGATTGTAACAATCTGAACATACCCTGTGCTGGTGATGTGGTTAAAAACCCCGAAATCACCAGTTCGGGAGCCTCAGGTAAAACAGGAGGGCGGTTTCGGCCGTGTATGGAGGGTGTATCGCCAGGAGGTGCTTCTGGTGGTTGGCAAGGACCAAATTGTACAGACGAAGACCGTGCTGCTCGTAATAATGGCCTAGACGCTCACCACGGTCTTGATTTAACGTGCAACGTAGGAGATCCTATTTATGCTCCCTTCGATTTAGATAATGTAAATACTGGATTCTTGCAAGGTGTAGGTTATGGTAATTATTTGCGGGGTTGGACAATGATAGATGGAACACGTTATAACTTTGGAATAGCGCACCTGCAAAATAGACCGCCAGTACCCGCGGATGGGAAGTTTAAACAGGGCGATATTATCGGTTATTGTGGCAGGTCTGGGATTCCAAACACAGCAAGTGGTAGACGAGTTACCACCCACGTGCATGTTGAAATGGGCACAGAAAGTACACTTTCAAGTATGTCGAGGGTCTTTTTGGTGAACCCAGAACCGTTTCTTCTTACCCAATTCTCAACTGATTCTACAGCAACCCCTGTAAATCCAGATCCTTGTAATCAAAACTAATTATCACTTAATTTAAACTCATGAAAACAACTATCGGCTTTAAAGTAGTGCTTCTGACCAGCCTAATGGTATGGGCTCTAAACTTAAATGCACAAGAAATGCCTGAAATCGATCAGGCACAAACGTTTACCTTGCATACAAGCTCCGGCAACTCAATCGGTCGTACGGCAACGCAGGTGAGGAAGGCAATGGGCACTCCGACTCAAGAAACGGAGGAACATTTTGGTGATGTCGGGTTTGGTTTACTCATCACGCTTACCTATGGGGTCTCGGAACTTCAATTCTATGAGGATTTCGGTTTTCGATATCATTATGTGGAAATTAAGGACCAATCTATATTTGCACGTGTGAACGGCGTCGATATCCGTGTAGGCGACCTTGCCGATGGACTGGCCGAGCACTTCCCGAAGTCATGGGCAGTTAAGCAATCAGACCCAAATCCAGAAACAAGGGGTTATTTGAGTATCGAAGTAAGTGAAGTTGAATTCATAGATATTTTAATAAGCAGTAATGGCGTTATTCAATCAGTTATATATTGGATGAGACTCACATAATTCCGCTATGCAATGCTTTTAGGTCGGTACAATAATCTCTGCTTGAAAGTAAACATATTTCAATCTGACCTCAGATTTAGATAGTTCAGATGCCCCGTGCTATTAGCAATATGCTCGGGGCTTTTTTATGCCCATCATAAAAACATCCGCCCTTTTATTTATGGCAGGAATTTTCACCATAAAAATCGCAGTAATTTGGATCCCAAAGCCAATTTAGCTCCTGCTAAACACGCTTGTCAAAATTTTTTTGTCACAAATGCCCCTCGAAATACTCTATATAGTGTAATCGATGCTGTGAAAAGCTGCGGTTACACGGTTAGTGAATCCCTTCCCCGGGAAAAGACGCTGCGCCTGGTGCATTACCGGCTCAGCGCCCCGGGGTGCTTCCGCTTCCGGGCACGCATGGTGTATTTCCTCATAAAGAGTACCGGAATGGCGAGGCAGATCGGATGGGTTCATTGACCCACCTAACGTCAATAGAAACAAAGATATTCAATCTATGAGAAAATCCCCCCCCCCTCCAGATTATCGCGTCATCGCGCGTTACCGCTCGGTGCGATTATCCTGGGCTTACTGCTAATTGCCGGTTGGACCGGCTGTGAACGGGTCACCTCATCCCTGAACCCGAAATCTTCTCTATCACCCGACGAGCTTCCCAAACGCGGCACTACGGTTTTACCCAAAATCGGAAATAGCTCGCCTGAAGTGCGAGTGGTTCCCCCGGGCGAGAACCGTGGCAAGTCAGGAAGCGCGTTAGCCGGTACTGCACCCCAACTAAACCTGGATCACGCTGAACTACGCGCCTACATCGAATCGGTAGCCGACATCCACAACGAGCGCTACATTTCGCTGTTTGTTGTGGCCGACTCCACCGGCGGGTTTTACCATTATGCCTATAGGAAATTGCACTTTCATCACTCGGAAGATCATCAGTCTGGCGGTAACCGTGAGCTGTATATCTATGTTTTACCCAATGAAGACGATTCCGGCATTCTGCGAATGAATATAGCTTTGTTGCCCCGAACACAAACAGCCTTTGCAGGGTATGCCCGTTGGTTACTCCCTGAATATAAGCTATTGGATGCACACGGGTTTGAACGCGTTCAACAAGGAGGAGCGACTGCTCAAACCGCCGGTTCATGGGTATGCTACTGGCAATCGTGGTGGCAAACGGGTGGTGCTGAGGGCGAATATGGCGACCATTATTTAGGTGATACATTCATGGGATGTTACTACGATTCTGGTCAGGAGGATGATTGGTACGACGATGAGGCCGGTGGAGGTGGTTGCTGGTCGTGCGAAGAAGACGACGACGAAGCCAGTGGTGGAGTGAACGTACCCACAAGTTGTGGCGGCGATCCGAATGCCTACTGGGATCCGGTGTGTCCGAACCGATGCGTGGGAGGGAACACGGGTCGTGATCCAGCCACAGACGGAATGGATTGTGATAAAATCTGTGATTATGACAGTTCTTTTTTGAACAGAATGGATGTTCAGGCCGAAATCCACCGCATGTGGAATGCTTCGTTTGGGCCGAATAGTAGTCCGCTACTTCATAACCAGCGCAATGAGTCGGTGGTTTTTCTAGAGTACTATTGGGCGGAAGGAGAATCTTTCAGACCTATAGAACCTGAGAGTGTGTCTTCTTGCCATATCCATATAGGAAATCCGTTTGATGGAAATAATCGGCGCGACGCCGTTAGGGCCATATTACATACCCATCCCTTTTCGCCGGGCGATGTCATCATGGACCAACGATGTGTTGATTATTGGAATTCGCTTTTAGAACCCGGTGAGGAGCCATATCAGCTTGGGACACTTCCCCCGTACAGTGCATATATAGTCAGTAGAGGTGATCGAAACGTTGTCAGACAGTTAGGTAAACCCATGTATGTAATTGACAGACAGGCCGTTCGTAGAATCGACCCCTCAAATCCGAGTGTGTACGAACGACATTTTAATCATTGCTGGAATTTGTGAACAACAATTAAACTAAATATTGAGTTATATAATCATGAAAAATTATACTTTTTTATTACTCTTCGGTTTACTGCTTTTTCCGGTAGTCACCTATTCTCAGGTAACTGAAATAGAGCAGGGTGATACAGTCCAACAACCCGCTTGTCCACCCTATAGCGAAGAGGCGCATGACCTGTTAAAACGGTTTGTAGCGAGCTCGTTGCCTCATACAGCGCAGGGTGTTACCGTTGAGGCTGTATCGCCATCCGAAATTGTCTGGGTGGAGCGACACATCCGATGCGAGCATATGGTTCATAATCCTGAATCAGAGATGTTTCTCACATTTTGGAAGAGTAATCAGTACTACTTTATTCTAGCTATGCATAGAAATCCTGTACGTGTAGAAGATGGAAATATAGTTGAAATAAAATTGGGTACAGATAGAGTGAATATTTTGGATTTAAACCTGAATCGTATTCGGGTATTTTCTCTCTAACTCCCATTGCGTGAACGTTTGCTGCACTATCTAACAGAGCTCCCCTAAGGCCGGAATTCATACCCGGTCGGTAGGGAGCTCTCGGATTATTATGAAAACATCCATCCTTTTATTCCTGATAGGAATTCTCGCCATACCGATGAGCAAAACGGTTCCGGGTATTGAGGTTTCAACCGAATTTGGGGTACACGGACATCCCTGTCCGCCCTTCAATCAGGAAGCGTACGACTATCTCGTTGACTTTGCCACCTATAGTTTCCCGCATTCCTATGAGGACATTACGGCTCAGGCTATTCCACCTGAAGAAATTCAGTGGCTGGAGTTTCACCCAAAGTGTGAAAATATCCGAGACGTAGATGATGGGTATGTTGTCTCAATATTCAAGAGTAATCAGTACTTTTTTGAAGTAGCCCTATTCACGGAACACGTTAAAGAAATTGATAATGAAACA
>JAFIEZ010000020.1 GCA_020832235.1 Bacteroidota bacterium | reverse complement strand
GACTCCCAATCACTGGCCTGGTAGCCTTCGGGCAGAATGTTCTTTTCGGTCAGGTGAATATGAAGTTCAAAACGTTTAGTACCCGGTATCGGATATTCAGCCACTTTTTCCACATCAAAGTGGTCAAAGAGCTCTTCAGGCAAAAAGTACTTAATTAAGTGTGTTTCCATGAACCGAAGTTACTAACTTCAACTCAATCTCCAGCTTTTTGATTTGATCCGGGAAAATTCGTGCTTATTAAAAGTTAGTGAGCGTTACTCGTACTTCAATAAATATTAACCATTAGACCAATGTCTAAACAAAAAATAACGAAGACCTCACGTATACTGAATGAAATTTCGGAAGCCACAGACGAGCTTCCTTTTGGTGTTTATATACTAGACCAGAATTTGCAAATACGTTATGTAAACAAAATGTTTGCCCAAATTGCAGAAATGCAGGAAAACGACTTGTACGAGAATATTGAGCAGTTTTTTAATCTCATTCACACCGATGACAGACAGACGTTTTTTAAGTTAAATTCAGATGCCCTGAATAATCGAAAAGAGTTTTCCCATGAAATGCGTCTAGTCACGTCAAGAGGAATAAAATGGTACTGGTTCAGGTCTGTACCCAGGCGCGAGGATGATAACATGTGGTATTGGCACGGTACCGCAATTGATATAACACATCGAAAAGAACTGGAACAAAAGCACGCCGAGACGCTGTCTCGCTACAAAGCCTATATTGATATTTCTAATACGGGCGCCTGGGAATACGATGTACAACAAGATCGCTTGTGGTTCAGTGATGAGTATTTGTCGATGTTAGGGTATGACGCAAAAAGCTATCGTGAAACTTATGGAGAGAAACTGCAGAATTGGATTGAAATGATGCACCCCGAAGATAGAGTCCAATCTTCTGAAAAATTTCGAAATTATTTCAATCAAGAAACAGATGAAAGTGTATATGAAAATTACTTCCGCCTGAAACATAAAGACGGAAGCTGGATATGGATATGGGGCCGTGGTGAGAAGCTCTTCAGTGATCATGGTGAATACCTCTGGAAAGTTATAGGAACACATATAAACATTACGGAGACTAAATATCATGAAGAACGCCTCAAGGAGAGTGACTGGAAGTATAAAATAGCGGTACAATACTCACCGGAATGGGAATACTGGTTGCTTCCTGACCGTACCTACGAATATGTATCTCCTTATTGTGAAAAAATTTGTGGGTATACATCAGAGGAGTTTCTCACAAATCCATCTATAATGGAGTCTATCATTCATCCGGAAGACAAATTCATTTGGAAAAGGCACGAAGAACATTCCAGCCAGGATTCAGCATTGGAAAGTTACAAACCTATAGAATTCCGAATTATTCACAAAGATGGGTCTGAACGATGGATTAAACATGTGTGCAAGTCTGTATTTGATGAAAATGGTCGTTTTTTAGGCCGTAGGGGTACAAACTTTGATATTACCAAGCAATTACACATTAATCATGAACTGACTAAACACAAAAAAGCTGTTGAAAATAGTCCTGTAACTATTGTAATTACAGATAGTGAGGGAAATATTGAGTATGCAAACCCGAAATTCACTGAGGTGACAGGCTATTCAATAGACGAAGTGATGGGAAAGAATCCAAGGTTTCTCCAATCGGGAATGTTTTCAAAAGAAGATTACCGACAACTGTGGGCTACCATCAAAAGTGGAAAAACCTGGTCAGGAGAGTTTAAAAATGTTCGCAAAAATGGCGAGTACTACTGGGAATATGCTATGATTGCTCCCATTTTTAGTGAAAACGGGATTATTTCAAACTTTGTAGCTGTAAAAGAGGATATCAGTCTTCTAAAACATCGTGAAAAAGAGCTCAGTGAAGTAATAGGTATTGTAACCCAGCAGAACGATCAACTCCAGGAATTCAATTACATACTGTCTCACAATATCCGTTCTCATGCAGCCAATATTGCAGCTATTGTTCAGGAATTCAGAGATGCCAAGACGCAGAATGCTTATTTAGATCTGGTAGACCTGCTTGGAACTGTTTCTGATGGGTTACTCAATACGCTGGAAAACCTCAATAAAAATTTGAATATCAAACGAGATGTCAATATTGAACGGCAAAAATGCAATTTAAGAGATTACGTCGCTGATACAATTCAAATTAATAAGGCATTAATTGATGAATATAATATAGATATAAGGCTATCTATAGACGCTGAATTTGAGGTTATTTTTAACAAGGCCTACTTACAAAGTGTATTTCAGAACTTGATATCGAATGCAATTCGCTATCGATGTACAGATAAACGACCCTTCATTCATATTTCTGCTAAGAAAGATGGTAATTACGTCACGTGTTTGGTTTCAGATAATGGACTTGGAATTAATCTGAAACTCCACCACAACAGACTGTTTCAACTAGGTCAGGTATTTCATAATCATCCGGAGTCACGTGGATTGGGACTTTACATTGTAAAAAACCAGCTAACAGCCATGGGAGGAGATATTCATGTTGAAAGCGAAGTCGGTAGCGGGACAACATTTGAGGTAAGGCTCCCTTCTGTTTCAGAGCTTTAACATACCCCCTCATTTTTTTTGAAATTTAAGTTAAGAAGATTGCGTTTTTGTCGATAATGATTACGGGTAGTTGTGTTCAAATTAAATAAACAGTGCTCAGTAAGCACTCAGGAGGAAATTTATCATGTCTGACATCAACAATATCGGACGTACACCGGCTGGAATCAAAGCTTTGGAGTCTCAGTCGACTCAACGTAAGGAAGAAGAAAAAGGTACCTCAAAAGAAGTATTATCAGGTGTTCGCCTGGTAAATGAACGTGAAGGGTATTCTGTTGACATCAGTGCCGGCTCGCAGGGACTGGGCAGATCTGAACGTAGTGAATCCATTACGAACAGTGATGATGCACGAGAGCTGGCTGCCAATTTAAAGTCCCAAATATTTGCACAAAGTGACACTGCCAGTATGGCTCAGGCAAATATTGGCCCACACAGTGTTCTAAGTTTTTTGAAGTAACCGGTTAGATGGGTTCGATACTGCCAAGACAATATGTACTACATGTATCTTGGTGGCTAGCTTTCGTGTACCCATCATGTACTGGTAGAGCGTACGGGCAGACGCTAACTACGAATGCCTGAAAAAACAAAAGCCCATGTAATTCATCAAAACGCTGAACTACATGGGCTTGCTGTGTACCGCAGGCCGGACTCGAACCGGCACGACCGTTTGAGGGTCAATGGATTTTAAGTCCATTGTATAGCCTTTTCAGCGCTTATCATTATCGTTCAATTATTGTCATAAGTTATTGAAATTAAGCGCTTAATGCTTATCTTTACTTATCAGCGCTTATCACTAGTTTGCGCTGAATTCGTGTACCAATCGTGTACCAGACATCAAAATCATGTACCAATCGTGTACCAACAGAACACCCTATATCTATATATATCTACTTAGTTTACTTAATTACTTAATAAGTCATTTCTATAACATACAAGGGGGTACACCCCTATTTAAACGCAATAGACAGTACCCTTTTACTTACTTAGAAAGTGGCTAAAAAGTCCTAAAAAGGTTCTACCATGCCAAAACTTCATTTAACAGACCGATTCATTAAGAATGTAATTCACGATAAACGCGTTGAATACTACGACCAGCATTTAATCGAAGGTAATACCCTTAAGCGCGAAGGTGCGAACGGTCTTATACTTCGCGTGAATCCGACTAGTAAGCTATTCATGTTTAGATACTATCGGAACGGCAATACTAAACGCGTGACTATCGGACATTACCCGGAACTAAGTTTAAGCGATGCGCGCAGTAAAGCCCGCGAACTGTCGGAAATGTCTTCAGATGGACACGACCCCGCCCGCGAACGGCAGAAGCGGAAGACGGAAGCCCCTATCACATTAGGGCAGTACGCAGTAAGATTTAAGCGTGATTACATAGCCAGACGTCTGAAGCCTTCGACCCAGAAAGATTACACGTCCCGACTAAATAGGATTCTGGACACCCGTTCGCTGGCGTCGTTACCTATGAAGGATATTACCAATAATCATATACGCGAATTTCTAAAAGAAGAAGTGATGTTAAGGCCGACTAACGCAAACCGCATACATTCTGTTCTGTCGAAGCTTTTTAATGAAGCGGTGGAAGACCGTGTAATAACGGACAACCCTATAAAGGGCATGAAGAAGCTGGCTGTCGAACGTGAACGCGACGTCGTTTATTCTGAAGACCAGATTAGGCTTATATGGAAGTCGATGGAAGACAACTATCCGACATTAGAATACTGTCTTAAAATGCTTCTGGTTACCGGGCAACGCGAAGGGGAAACTTCCCGCATGAAATGGGCGAATATAGATTTAAGCGCTAGGGTCTGGCGGATTCCCGCGGGCGAAACGAAAAACAGTACCCCGCATGAAGTCCCGCTGTCTGAAATGGCTGTCGGTATATTGAACCGCATGAAAGAAATGTTTCCCGATAGCGCGCTGGTCTTCCCTTCTTTGAATGACCAAGAAAGACCGATACCCGACTTCCGTACGGGGGCAAAGCGGATACGTAAAGCGCTGGGGTCGGATGAATTTCATGTTCACGATTTACGGCACATTGTTGGGGGTAATATGACTGAGCTGGGTATTGATTTGGTCGTTATTGGCGAAGTGCTAAATCATAAGGGACTAGCGGGCGAGTATATGATTACCAAGCGATACGCTAAGATTAACTATCTACCGCGTAAACGTGAAGCGCTGGACATCTGGGGCGGACGTTTAACCACGATCATTACTAACCTAAAATCTGTTAAGGTGGGCTAATATGGAAGAAAAGAATAAACGACGGGGCGCGGTGGTATTCGACGCCAAAGCATTTAAAAAAGAACTAGGCTATTCTATGCCCGGTATGAAGAAAGTATTATCTGGACTTGAAAAGGTGATACCAAGTGAAGAAAATGTGCAGACCGCTTTCATGCTTAGAAAACTAGATGAAGCGGGGGACGTTATGCTCCCAGACGATGAAGCGCTAGCATCTAATGAAGATATAATGGAAGCTTCAGAAATTCACGAACGCAGACTTATGTGTAAAAGCACCCCAGAACTGTTTGAAATTGCAGTTACTAGTATTAAGTGCCAAGACAGATACCGTGACTTAATGTCTAAGGTGCTTAAAGATTACTTTCTTTCTGGCATGAATAAAAATGAAGCGTATGAAAAGATAGTCTATCCTAAATATCAGCAACCCGCTAAAGATACATTTTACAGATGGACTGATAAGTTAGATTCAGAACTAACTAAGCTAAAAAAGAAGGGGTACTAAAAAGCCCCCTTATTTCTTAAAACTGACCCGCTTTTCTTATAGTTTCGGAATTTACACCCCCTATATCGGGGTAATTTTCTTTCAGTAACGACAACGCAAACGAACTACTGAAAGAATATGAATACAAGTGAATTTATCCGCCCCGCTGAACTTGCGAAGATGCTATCTGTTAGCATTTCGACGGTCTATCGCATGACCCCAGAACTACCCCCAAAGATTAAGCTTTCTAAAAATGGAAGTGCTGTCGGGTGGCTTCGTTCCGACATAATGGCTTTTCTAAACAGTCGGAAAATTGAACAATAAAAGAAGGGCTAACCCTAAAAGTAAGATTAGCCCCTTATCAGTAAACACTTATCTAATTTAAGAAGGCGCGCAGTAATGGACAAGATTATAATTCCGCCAGACGCAGATTTTGACGCATTTACAGAAGAGGAAAGTGCTTCTGCGTATAAGATTACCCCTAAAGACCTAGAATTAAGCGACGAACTTCTGGAAATGCTACCAGAAACGATACAGAAAGCGACGCGATACGCTTCTGAAATGACCGATTCCCCCCGAACATTCTTCCCGCTGGCATTTATAGCCCTTATTGGTGCGCTTATCGGCAATAAAAGGCTTATAAAGCTGGGCGGAATAACTATCTACCCGGTAATATGGACAATTATATGCGCGCAGTCTTCCATGATGCGAAAGACTACCCAGATGGGAATCGCTAAAAGCTTCTTTAAAGCCATAATTGAAAAGTGGCAACATGAATACGCTGAAGCCCTTAAGCGCTGGGAAGCCGAAAAGAAGGAAGCGGACGAAGCAAAGCGCGAATTTGATAAACCTAAACCAATTAAACGCTGGCTATACGCCCCGGACGGATTTTCAGACCTTACGTTCTGGCAGACATTGCAAGAAAATCTGTCTTTAGTGTCATTCGTGACTGAATTTACAGCCCTTATAAAGCAATTAGGGAAGACTTACACGGGTATGGGTGACTTTATACTGTCGCTTTATGACGCTGAAGACAATATGCGACGCGTTACCCGTATGGGCGGGGACATTACCCTTAAAAATCCGGTCTGGTGTATGGTAGGTGCGACAACTGTACCCGCACTTAGAAGCGCGCTGTCTAGTACAGACCGTGGCAATGGATTCCTTCAGCGAATACTTCCTATTACATACGAAGGGGAAACGAAGTTTAAGGCGATGACAGAACTACCCAGCCCCGACATGGTAATATTTAATGATGTGTCTAATCACTTGTTAAGCATAGCCGAACTGTCAAAAAAGGACATGAAACTAAGTGCTGAAGCTTCCAAACTATTTACTGATTGGTCGCATGAACTTTTCAACCGTTCGCGGGACATGGAAGACAACATAAGCGACATCGGGGGCTATTCGTCCCGTCTTAATGCTTACGGTTTAAAGTTTGCGCTGGTCTTCCAAGTGCTAACAGACCCAGACCAAGAAATAAGCGCTAAGAATATGCGCGGGGCAATTGCCTTATGTGATTGGTGCTTCAAACACCAGGTCTATATGCTGACCAGAAACTACATATTCAACCGCTTTTATTCTGATAGGATGCGACTTCTGGAAGTGCTAGGAAAGAACGCGGGTATTATGTCGCGAACTGATTTAATGAATCTTACAAACTTCGACAAAGAACAACTAGACCGCGCACTAGATAATGAAATCGAAGCCGGACACGTCGAAGCTATTAAGGTAGAAACGGGCGGACGTCCGCGATTTGAATACAAACTAACTGAAGCGGGGTCTGGCGATGTTCAATAATACTGTATCAATGCTCACAAGTTTTCAAAGTCCGCCCCAAGATATACAGCTTATGCAATGGCTGGACTTCGTAAAGAACGGATGCACTTACACAGACCGTGTAATTCAATACCGAAAGAACCAAAATAAAGCGCTTAAAAAGACTATGCCTTCTGTAATCGTGGGCGGTCAATGCGTCGGGGGACATCGACTAGAAAACATTGTTTCCTTTTCGGGCTGGGTATCTATTGACATCGACGATGACCACAACCCAAGTATAAACGATTGGGAACATTTACGCGACCAGCTAGCCAATATACAACACGTGGCATTTAGTGCGCTGTCGCTGTCTGGGCGGGGCGTCTGGGCGCTTATAAAGATAAGTGACCCTAGTGTTCAAGGCGCGCATTATCGGGCGTTACAGCTTGATTTTAAAAGAATTGGCATAGTCCTAGACCCAAGTAAGGGGCAGAACGCTAACGATAAACGCTTTTACAGTTACGACCCGAACGCGGTTATCAAAGAAAGCGCGAAGACCTATACAAAGATGAAGGGCGAACCAATCAAAGAACGTACGCCAATCAGTCACAGACAGTACATCAGCAATTCAAACGACGTCTTTACGCGGGGCATGAACTTCGTTTACGACCGTGGATTCACCTTCACCCGCGCGAAGGATATGCACTATTCAATTTTTCGCTTATGTGACTTCCTAAACTTTAAGGGCGTACCCCAGAATGAAGCGGAATCCTTCATCAATAAAGAAATAATCAGTCTGGATGAAATTCAAAGCAACTGTATTTCAGACGCTTATAAGCGCTATCGCAACAATTACGGGGCGGGCGCGGACAACTTAACCCACAAACAATAAATCATACAACCATGAAGCAACCAATCAACATAAAAAGCGAAGAGTTTCAGCGCGAATACGGGTACATGATAGACGATATACATCAGTTTATTACGAACCCCCATACCGATACAGAAACGCTTTCCCACATTGCAACCTACTTATACAACCTTAGAAAAATGCTAGGCAACCCAGAACCCAAAGAACGCAGACCATGACACAGCAAGAAATCGACGAACTACTAAGACGGAATTCTGAACTTGAAGCGCAGACTAAGCATCTGGGGCAAGTCATTTCAGAAGTGCAACAGCTGGCAGTCGATACCATTATCGACGCGACCAAAAGGCTTAAATCAGATAGAAGGTTCGGGCAAAACCATGAAACCGGACGTCTGGAAGCTTCAGCAACAATCAATGGCTTCATTGATACCCGAATCGCAACACAAGTACGAATAAACCCTTACATCAAATAATAAAGACCATGCCTAAAGTAAAAATCAAACGATCATTTCTAGAAGAACCCAAGAACGTTCAAAACTTCGTGGACATTCTGGGGGTAATGAAGTACCAAGACACCCTTAACCGCTTCGCACTTGCTTACGGTGGTACGGGTAAATTTGCGGGCTACACCCCGGAAGAAATCGGGAAAATGTCCCCAGAAGCCTACGAAAAGAACCGCGAAAATATCTTAGCAGACATGAGCAAGGTAGCCCCGCGGTCGCAAGACGTTGAACTTGAAATCGAAGTTTCAGCGGATGAATTCACTACCCCACAAGCGCGCGAACGCTTCAGCGAAGTATTTGGTCACAGCGCTTACATGACAGCGCTAGGGTTAAACGGTCTGGAAGATGCTTCACTAGTTACGCTTAGTAAGCTAAACGACAACATCAAAATAGACCGCTAATATTCACGGGTGAAGGGGCTTTCTTAATCGGGAAGCCCCAGCCCTAAACATTAAGAACATGGGACGCAGAAAAAAGACTATATCAAAGCGCGGGCATCAGATTATACGCGACCTAGCGCAGCGGGGCGTAAACGAAACGGATATCGCCAAAGCTTTAGGGCTAGGGTATGATACATGGGTACGAATTAAGCGCGAAGACGAAACGACCCGCGAAGTATTGGAACAAGCGCGCATGATTGAACATGATAAGCTTTTCGGGGTGCTATATGAAAAAGCGATGAAAGGCGATTCAACCGCTTCAATGTTCCTACTGAAGACCCGACACGGATATAAAGAAGGCGCAGAAGTCCAAAACACGAACGCCATAGCCGTACAGATTACCCTTCCGGGGTCTATGAAGCCAGAAGAATACATTAAAACCATGCAAATAAATCAGCAAGAAGATGAAACTAAGTAATTTTCAAAACCGCGTCTGTATCGTCCCGGAAGAATTCGACGTCTTTCTGGGCGGTGGTCGTGGTGGTTCAAAATCATTTACCATGTTAGCCCTAGCCCTTAGACATTGTACCGAACATGGCAATAAAGCGCGGGTACTATATATAAGGAAGACTTATAAGGGTCTGGCAGACTTTGAAAACATCACAATGGATATTTTCGGGCAGTTATTTGGTAAAAAAGCTCGATATAATGGCACAGAACACGTCTGGCGTTTACCTAATGGCGGGTACATTGAACTAGGACAATTAGAGTCCGCGCGGGACTATGATAAGTACCAGGGACGAAGCTTCACCCTTCTTATTATAGACGAAGCCGGGCAATATCCGACCCCCGAACTAATCGACCGACTACGTTCAAACTTACGGGGTGATAAATCAATCCCTATACGCATGGTAATCGGGGCGAATCCGGGCGGGGCTGGTCATCATTGGTTAGCTAAACGCTACGTCTTTAAGTCGAAGCCGTGGACGCCCTTCAAAGATGAACAGTCTGGCAGACAATGGGTGTACGCCCCTTCAACATATAGGGACAACCCGTTTATAGACCAAGCGCAGTACATCAAACAGCTGGAAGCATCATGTCCGACCGACAAAGAACTATTAAGGGCATGGCTTGAAGGTGATTGGGCGGTCGCAAGGGGCGCTTACTTCGCTACTGTAATCGACGAAAACCGAAACGCCATAGACCCAATAAGCGCTATACCCGACAAAAAAGACGGCTGGTCTTCCAAAACTTCAAAGTGGAATCATTGGCTTACGCATGATTACGGGTCTTCCGCCCCTTCAGCTACCTACATCATGCTAGAAAGTCCGGGCGCTTCAATCGGTGAGCAATACTTCCCGAAAGATTCCATACTGATAATAGATGAACTTGTAACATCCGACCCCGTGGCACTAAATGAAGGGCTGGGCTATACCGTCCCGCACTTAGCCGAACTAATAAAAGAAATGGCTTACAAGTGGGACATTAAGCCCGCGGGCGTGGCAGATGATGCAATATTTTCTAATCATGGGTCTGCGTCTGGATCAATAGCTAATGAATTTTCGCGGGCGGGTGTAACCTTTAGGCGCGCACATAAATCAGACCGAAAATCTGGCTGGGAACGTATGCGACGGATGCTAGAAGACGCGGGGAAGCCAGACCGACCGGGGCTATATATCGCCCGAAATTGTGAATACTTCTGGGCTACTGTACCGTATCTGGGACGTGACCCCCGAAACGCTGAAGACCTAGACACCCGACAGCCAGACCATTCAGCGGACGCGGTGCGATACGGTCTAATAAAACCCGATTACCCAACTATAAAACCCCGTTTAATTGCGCTTTAGGTTAGATTACTGCGCTAAGTAGTAAGCCCTTAGTTTTGACCGACTAGGGGCTTTTTTTATGGAATCTACCCTTATTAAGTAGTAACTAAGTAGCGTAAGTACCCCCTATTTTTGGCAATAATCGCCCCGTATGAAGCGGAATCGCCTTTCTAAGTAATTAAGTAAATTAAGTAGGGGTGTCATCTATATATATACGGGAACGGGCTACCTATCAAAAAAAGCGTATAAGTCGCATACTAAAAAAAAGACCCCCTTATACCCCCGATTCATGTACCAATCATGTACCAGCGCTGAATTTTCGTGTACCAGATGCACATTTAGCAAAAAAAAGAAAAGCCCCGGCAATTCAATAAGACTATGAATTACAAGGGCTTAACGTGTACCGCAGGCCGGACTCGAACCGGCACGACCGTTTGAGGGTCAATGGATTTTAAGTCCATCGTGTCTACCATTCCACCACTGCGGCACTGATTTAAACAGATCTCAAAAATACGCAAATATTTAACTTCCTCACAACCAATTTCTCATCCAGTTGCCTTTTACATCCATCGTGAATAACACGGATGTGCACCTTTTTTACTTACGGGCTTGTATGTGAAATGGGCAGACAGCTGAGTCGTGTTTATCATTTCCGGAATGGTCTTCGTATGGCTTATCTGCATAGTAGTAGTTGGGGCTTTGAACGTCATTTGACCACTGCTTATGAAACAGGTTTGTTGTTGATCCTGCCGTTGGCGGTACTAACCACGCCCAGTCGGCACATACCGTTCTGCCTGCTTCCTTTTCCCTGCGCTCAAATCGTTCGAACTGTGTAGCTGCACTATGATGGTCTACCATAGTAACACCTCGCGCCTTGAATGAGTACAAAACGGCTGTGTTTAACTCGGTCAGAGCCCGGTCACGCCATAAAGCAGAGCGGTTGCGCTTATTGAGGTTCAAACGTTCTGCAATTTCAGGCAACATATTGTATCGGTGTTCGTCCGCCAGATTCCGGGTACCGATTTCGGTCCCCATAAACCATCCGTTAAATGGGGCTGCGGTGTATTCAATTCCACCGATTTCGAGCGTCATATCAGATATGATCGGCAAACCATACCATTTCAACTCAAGTTCTTCGAACCACTTGTACTCGGGATGGATGATGGGTACCTCAAGTGGCTTGTGCCAATCACACCAGTTGAACCATTGTGTTTCATATCCCGGTGAGTCAATTACAACCGGAAGCACGTCATATTTCCCTCCTGCCCCTTTCCAGCCCAAACGCTGACATGCATGCGTAAATTCAACTTCATCCGGATCACCAGTTACGTTGTCTTTATCATGGTCTTTATATCCGGCATAACGTACCAGTTTGCTGTTCCAGAAACGTATACTTTCACCATTCGAGGGATTAAGCGGGGCAAAAACACAAATTGCTGGACGAATTTTGCCGTCATTTTCTGCCCACTTCACATACGCTACCGTAGCTCTCATAATGTCAAGGGGATCTGTTAGATGCCGATTATCAAATACGGTTAACGAATCCCAGAACAGTCGACCAATGCACCTGTTACTGTTTCTCCATGCTACTTTGGCACCAAATTCCAGCTCTTCTTTAGTGTGTACGTAGGTTCCGAGTTTAATTATCTGGGCCTCAACGGCGGCTAAACGTTCTATCAGTTCTTCTTCAGCGTATGAATTCGTCTCACGGTAATACTTTTGAATGAATTCAGTGGCTCTTTGGAGTATTTTTCTTCTGTCCAAGTTTAATAATTGTGTTAATATTTGATGTAAATGATATCGTGATGTAACCTGTAAACTAATGAAGCACAACGATTATGATATAAAATAGGTTCATGTTAAATACCCTAATACGGATATTTAACAACAGAATAGCAAAAAAAAGGTCTCACCTGAAAACAAGTGAGACCTAAATAAAGTTTAAAATAGTTAACGTCTATTTCTTTTTGTCTTTAAAGAAATAAATTTTACCGTTAACGGCATCCTTCCCACTCTTTATTTTAGCATTGTTTTCACGATTGTAGGTGTAAACTATATTTCGCATTGAGTTAAGCTCTTTTTCGTTGGTGTAAACCACCTCCACAGCTTCTCCTCCAGGAACAAGCTGACCAAGGGCTTCTATCAATGGTCGAAATTTCGACGTTGATTTTTTTGTAACTTTAACATCGTTACGGGAAACAAATTTTATTTTCATATACAGAAGATTATGGCTTTGTCAGTAAACATTATTTTGAACACTAAATTAAACTTAAATATATATACAAATAAATTCAATTATTATTTAAGACAACAATCATAATTCTATCACATTTTTTGGGCAGATAAATTTAGTCAAGTGCTTTATGCATCGTTTAGCAATGGTAAACAAATACAAATTTGCACATATTCTCCCATCACTGGAATATATAGCCTCCACATTTCCTACACATCCAAATGCAGATATTTTAGCAGAGGTTACCGGTATACATCCGCAAATATTTCAACGTATATTTGTAGCGTGTTTAGGCGTTACGGTTAAAGAGTACATTCAGCACCTGGTCTTTTTACGTGCCAGGCTGTCATTGAGGAACACATCCAGCCCATTCAGCGAATCTGCGCCAAAGTATGATAAAGCTATTCCGGTAATACGTAGTTCTGCTTTGCCACGCAATCTGGTATATCATACAATTGAAACAAAGTTAGGAAGTGTGCTAATTGCTGCAGATGAACATGGAATCGCAACCGTACTTTTTGTCGATGAAAAAACGGATCATTTGTGCAATAAAGAATTAGACGCGTTGTTAGTCAAAAAGATACAGCACTACTATCCCACGGCTATTTGTGAACCAGGCTATACCGATGAAATTAGCTCTGTAATTGAAAGATTTGCCGGAAACGAGCAATACCCGATTACTTTACACCTTAACTGTACTTCATTTCAATTAGATGTTTATCGGGCCCTGGCACAGATTCCCCGGGCACAACTGCGATCCTATTCCGAACTTGCACGTTATATGGGTAAATCAGGAGCTGCACGAGCTGTGGGTACAGCCGTGGGCAAAAACCCAGTTGCGCTAATCATTCCTTGCCATCGAATTGTACCACTAAAAAACACTTTCGGTAACTATATGTGGGGTAACGGACGAAAGACGGCACTTCTGGTACAGGAAGCAATTCAAGAGAAAGATTTCCTTTGAATTCCTTTATATTGAACCCATACAGACCTTTATTCAATTAATCAATTAAACCTACGTATATGAAAAAAATATTGGGAATTTTATCGATGGTTATCCTCCTGGGGATAACAGACGCTTTTGCACAGACCAGTTTAGGTGTTTCCTACGAAAGGCGTAATGACGCTCCTACTAACGGATTTGGCCTGCAGCTTGAGCGAAATATTTTTGGAGCCGTTCCAGTTGTTGATATCAGAGCAAGGTTACACGGTAGCTTTTTTAGTGAAAGTGCAGAGTTGAGCCTGGCCGGACTCCCGGACGCTACCGCGTTTACCGGTACCGTTCAATCGTACGACTTCGGTGCAGCCCTGATTGGTGGCGTAGGTCTCGGCCTGTTTCGCCCATACGTCGGTCTTGGAATTGGTATGGAAAACTGGGAGTACGACAGTACGCAAAACTTCACGAATAGCACGCATTATTATTATGGATTAGCGGGCATTGCAATAACCCCGATTCCATTTATTAAACCGTACATTGAGTTTCGTGTTGCTTCTTATGACGACGTAAGTGCAGCACAAAAAGAAATAGGTGATGGTGCCGCACGGTTTCATATAGGGGTAACCTTGTCGTTCTAGACCGTAAACTATTTTTGGTGGTACGCAGATAACACCAATAGGCTAGGTGTTAAAAAAGCCGACTCGATTCAAGTGTCGGCTTTTTTTATGTATACAGCGTTTATAACTGTTTATTTTCAACGTGTATAAGGAGTAACTCGCAATTAAGAAAATTCCTCTACACTGTATTTGAACAGTCCCAATGCCAGCATAGCTCCCATCAAGGTGGTCAAAACGGCTGATATTAGACAGAATTGACAAAAAGCATTGATTACAAAAGCCTGTAAATATATAAGCCATAGGGTGAACAGAAACCCACCTCCAACAATTATGCCTATTAGCTTCAGAATCAGACGAGAATCTGTTTGATAATATAGTGCAGCTCCGAAAAGTACGCTTAGGTAATACAATACACCCAGATACGCTAATGGGATACCAAACAAATACGCGTATTCACTGGATAATACAGCATCACAGCCAGTAATTACCGAACACCCCACATCGCTGTCCTGAAAATGCATGAGCGATAAGTAAAAGGCATCAGCAAAACCCAGTAGTGCGAATACGGAGACCAACGGGAGCCATAGCTTCGACATGATTTACTCCAGTTCGGCTAACTTTGTCTCAATAAGGGCTTTAAACGCCGTAGCATTCGGCGGATTTGGAACCAGCTCACCATTAATAAAAAAGGACGGAACTGCACGGATATTAAGAGATATACCCAAATTATACTGTCGCTCGATTCTCTCTAAAATTTCTTCATCACGTACGTCACGCAGGAACTGCTCGTCGTCTAAGCCAAGTTGGCGAGCGTAACTTAGGAAAGCAGAACTAGCCATGCCTCGAGCCCAGAGCTGCTGGTTACTCATGATGAGATCATGCATTTCCCAGAATTTACCCTGACGCCCTGCAGCTTCGGCAGCAGATGCGGCCATTACGGCAAACTGATGCGAGTTAACAAGTGGAAAGTGATGCCATACAAAGTAAACTTCATCGTAATACTCTTCCATCACCTCTTTTATAATTGGGTGAAAGAATGCACAGGCACCACATTGATAATCACCAAATTCTACAATTCGCAATTTGGCATCTGGATTACCCATTCCCCACTCACCAGGGACTTCCATATTGGCGGAGAGGGTGCCCGTTGGTGCGGAGTTAGTATCAGAAGAATTACTTGTCAGGTACCAGATACTTCCGGCAACAACCAGTAATACCGTAAAGAGACCTGCCCAAACAACTGCGCTCGATTTTTTTTCTGCCTGTACTTTTCGTTGCTTTTTATTTGACATGATTATTTTGAAATATTTTTAAGTGGATTTAAGACAAAATTACTATCAAAAACCCACTTTTGCTGTAATATTTCGTTTAATAAAATCAGACTCTAGTCGGCCCAGGAAGATACATCGTTGTACACTTCTACAAATTCTAATGTGTCTCCCCCCTTGGCAATACTCGCCTCAAACTCGGCTGGTCCTTCGTTAGTCCTTGCGATTAAAAGACTAGCAAGACGATTAACTAGCTTCGTTTGTATCAGTCTTTTTAGCGGGCGTGCACCAAAACTTGGATCATAACCACGCTCGGCCAGCCAATCTTTTACAATCTGTGGAACCTGTAATGTAATACTTTGTTTAGCCAACATGGCATAAACACGTTCCAACTGTATGTCTACTACATACCGGAGATGCTCCTTACCGAGCGGATGAAATACGATTACATCGTCAATCCGGTTTAGAAACTCAGGTCGAATTGCCTGTTTGAGCTGATTGTATAATTCGGTCTGCAGCTGGTCGTAAGCCGTTTCGTTAAGTTTACCTCCGGTTTCTTCAATTTTTTGCTGAATGAGGTGAGAGCCAATATTGGAGGTCATAATAATAATTGTGTTTTTAAAATTAACCGTTACCCCCTTATTGTCGGTTAATCTTCCATCATCAAGCACTTGAAGCAGTACATTAAAAACATCCGGATGAGCCTTTTCGATTTCATCGAGTAGTACTACAGAATACGGTCTGCGACGAACTGCTTCGGTAAGTTGACCACCTTCTTCATATCCTATATATCCGGGAGGCGCACCTACCAGCCTGCTTACACTGTGGCGTTCCATATACTCACTCATGTCAATTCTAACCATAGCCTGTTCATCATTGAACAGGAAACTGGCCAGCGTTCGGGCTAACTCCGTTTTCCCCACTCCGGTTGACCCCATAAATATGAATGAACCAATGGGTCGGTCTTCATCCTGTAAACCTGCACGAGATCTCCTCACAGCGTTAGCAACAGCCTCAATAGCACGATCTTGTCCTACGACTCGTTTGTGCAGCTCTTCTTCGAGCTGTAGTAATTTCTGACGCTCACCCTGAAGCATTTTTTTCACAGGAATACCGGTCCAGCGTGAAACGATATCGGCAATTTCCTCGGCAAACACCTCCTCTTTTAACAAGGCATCGTCACCTTGCATATCAGAAAGTTTTCTCTTGGTTTCAGCAAGGTCTGTTTCCAGTTTATTGATCGTGCCGTAACGCAGCTCAGCTACTTTCTCGTAATTACCCTGACGTTCTGCCTTATCGGCTTCATTACGAGCTGTTTCAATGGCTTGCTTCATCCCTTGAATATCCTGAATGAGCTCTTTTTCACGATTCCATCGCGTTGATAAGGACGTATGTTTTTCCTGTAAATCGGCCAGTTCTTTGTTAATCTGATCAATTTTACCCGTGTCTTTTTCTCGTTTCAGAGCTTCACGTTCAATTTCAAGCTGCCGTATGTGGCGGTCAATCTGATCTAGTTCTTCGGGCATGGAATCAATTTGTATACGCAGACGTGAAGCAGCTTCATCGATGAGGTCAATGGCTTTATCGGGTAAAAAACGTTCGCTTATGTACCTGTGTGAAAGCTCAGCTGCAGCGATAATAGCTTCATCAGCGATTCGTACTCCGTGATGCAGTTCATAGCGTTCTTTGAGGCCTCTGAGAATAGACACCGTGTCTTCCATAGTGGGTTCTCCCACAAACACCGTTTGCAGCCTACGCTCCAGAGCCTTGTCTTTTTCGATGAATTTACGGTATTCTGTAAGTGTGGTTGCTCCAATAGCATGCAGGTCACCTCTTGCCAGGGCCGGTTTCAGGATGTTGGCGGCATCCATGGCTCCTTCAGCAGCACCTGCGCCAACAAGTGTGTGAATTTCATCGATGAAAAGAATAAGCTCACCGTCTGAGTCAGTGACTTCCTTAATCACGGCCTTCAGCCGGTCTTCGAATTCCCCCCTATATTTAGCTCCAGCCACAAGTGCCCCCATGTCCAGTGCAACTATACGTTTGGTTTTTAGGCCTTCAGGTACGTCGCCTTTTACAATGCGCAGAGCCAGACCTTCGGCAATCGCCGTTTTCCCGACCCCGGGTTCACCTATTAATACAGGGTTGTTTTTGGAGCGACGCGAGAGGATCTGCATAACCCTGCGGATTTCCTGATCACGGCCAATCACGGGGTCCAGTTTATTTTTCTCAGCAAGTTCATTCAGGTCACGTGCATAACGCTTTAACGACTGGTACCGGCCCTCTGCATTAGGGTCATCTACTTTCTGGTCGCCTCTTATTCCTTTTACAATTCGCTTAATGCCTTCCGCTGTTAGTCCGTTATCTTTCAAAATTCGGGAGGATTCTCCGGGAGTTTCGAAAATCGCCATCAACAGATGCTCGGAGCTGACGTACTCATCGCCCATATCCGATGCTGTTTTTATAGCGGTATCAATAATGGTTTTCATAGCGTTGGAAAGGTACTGTCCGCTAACTGCAGCACCCTGTACTACCGGAAGTTTTCGGATAACCTCATCCAGATCGGAACGTACTTTTTCAATGCGTACCTCCGACTTTTTAAGAATAGTTTCAGTTACACTACCCGGATCTCCGGTCATGGTATACAAAACGTGCACAGGTTCAAGTGCCTGATGGCTACGTGAGGCAGCAAGTTCCAAAGCCTGCTGAACGGCCTCCTGTGCTTTTACGGTAAATTTGTTCAGATTCATAATGCCTCAGAATTTGATTATATACAGTTCGATACCAAATATCTTTGGTAGTTTATTTTGCTGTCTAGGTAGCATAAACCGTACCACGCATACAGTTCAGACATTATGACAGATATGTTTGTGAGAACCTAACCATTTTGGCAATGGATAATGCTACGATGACAGTCTTAACAACGTGATAAATGATGCTGTAGTTGTAATAACAAGTTAACCCTTAGATGAAAGAATCTGGGAAAATCGTAATTTTGTCGCATTAATCTTGAATGTACAGTTTTACCTCGTATGAAAGCCACTTTGACCTTTATACTCCTGTTTGTTTTTTTAGCGTGTGGAAATCAAAATTCCGAGCGCAGTAACACACCCCCCGTTCAATCCAGAGCTGTAGAACAGTTGAACGCCCGAGAGGCACAGCTCCTGGGCCTGGACAAAGTAACCGTTGGTGATGAGTCATCCTGGGCTGGACCAACCCTTTATAATATGGATGAAGCGCAGCGTCTGGCTGCTGAAAACGGGAAAAAGATATTAATGGATGTTTACACGGTTTGGTGCGGATATTGTAGAAAAATGGCGGCTGAAACATATCCGAATAATGCCGTAAGACAAGAGGTAGAGAAGTATTTTTACACAGTCCGATTAGACGCAGAGAGTGACCGCATTATTGTTTTCAATGGGGAATCGATGAGCATGATGGACTTAGCAACGCAATTAGGCGTGAGTTCTTTTCCTACTACCATTTTTATTGATACAAACGGCGAACCAATTGGTATTCAACCGGGTTTTATGGATGCGCAGATGTTTAGCAGTTTGCTGGGGTTTGTTGGTTCCGATGCATATAAAACACAATCATTTGAAGCATTCGTGCGAGGTCGCAATTAATTTTTCCTTTTTAAATCTGGTCAACAGGTTTATGAATTGATATTCACACTTATTTATGTTGAAAAAACTTAACGTCTATTCTTTATTACTGCTGTTTTCTTTCTTTGGAACCCAGCTAATGGCCCAGCCTGTCACGAGTGCATCGAAAGTAGGTGTAACTACTCAGGCAGAGAGAGAAGTTGCGAAAGCCGGTACCACGGTGCAGGCCGTAGTTAAAATGGATATAGCTGATACCTGGCATATCAACTCGAATAGACCTACACTGGAGTGGTTGATTGGCACGGTGTTATCACTGGATCTGCCTGATTATCTCACACTTACCGACATACAGTATCCGGAGTACAAAGAGTATGAATTTTCGTTTGCTTCCGGACTTCCGTTGCACGTGTATGAAGGGCTGGCTCCTATTTTCCTGACCTTTGAAATAGCTGAAGATGCACCAGCGGGACTAACAGACGTAGCTGGTTCACTGCGGGTACAAGCTTGTGATGACATGACCTGCCTGGCACCATCTAATATACCGGTAAGCCTGGCATTTGCCGTGACTTTTGACGAAGAAGAGGTGACACAGGCACGTGAGAATCTTTTTGAAGGATATGTGCCGGGGTCGGGTGATTTTGTCACTTTTGACCAGGCCGGTGAAGTTAATCAAATAGCCTCGTTAATTGATGATAGCGGTCTGCTATGGACGTTTGTTGTCATCTTTTTTATCGGTTTAGCTCTAAATCTGACACCATGTGTTTACCCTATGATATCGGTAACAGTGTCTATATTTGGAGGGCAGACCGATACCAACATTACCAGAGTATTCTTCAAAGCACTCACTTATGTGCTGGGTATTGCCACTATGTACAGCGTGTTGGGTGTTATGGCAGCATTGAGTGGCGGACTCTTTGGTGGTATCCTTCAAAGCCCATTTGTTTTGGCTGGTATCGGGATCTTGTTGCTCGCACTGGCATTAAGCATGTTTGGCCTTTATGAAATCCAAATGCCTTATTGGCTTACCAGCAAATTAGGCGGGCAGAATGCTTCTGGCTTTATAGGCGTGTATATATCCGGTCTGGTTGTAGGTGTTTTTGCAGCACCATGTATAGGCCCACCGATCATTGCATTGCTCGCATTTGTAGGCTCAAAAGGTGACCCTGTCTTTGGATTCTGGTCATTTTTTATACTCTCAATGGGTTTGGGATTTCCTTATCTGATACTCGGAACATTCTCTGGTTTACTGCAAAAACTCCCGAAATCAGGGGTTTGGATGGTTTGGGTAAAGAAAGTCTTTGGAATTGTACTCATTGGTGTGGGTGGATTTTACCTCGGATTGGCGTTTTTCCCGAAATTTACACCATGGGTAATTGCCATAACTTTGCTGGTGGGAGGTCTTTATCTGGGCTTTCTTGAGCGCTCCGGCAAAGATAAACTTGGCTTCCGTCTCACAAAGTATACAGTTGGAATCGCAGGTCTGGTAGCCGGTGTAATGATGGTTATCAATCTGCAAAAAGAGGGTGTTGTGTGGCAGATGTATTCTGCTGAGAAGTTTGAAACGGCACTTAATGAAGGACGCCCTATCGTGATGGATTTCTATGCTGATTGGTGTATACCGTGTCTTGAATTGGAACGTGTTACATTTGTAGACCCTGATGTAATACGCGAACTAGATGACTTTGTAAGACTTAAAGTTGATCTCACTAATTTTGATAGTGAAGAGTCAGAAGAACTACGCCGACAGTTTAATATTATTGGCGTGCCAACAATCGTCTTTATTGATGTGTCCGGACAGGAAGTTGGTCCTGCACGAATCACCGGTTTTATGAATCCAGGAGCATTCTTAGAACGGGTAGATATGGTTGACCGTTCACTGGCAACCCGGCAAAACTGAAAGGCGGTTTGTGGTAATAGGTTGTTCAAGGAAACAGATGCCACGGATCACGGTCGGGCATGGGTAATTCAAAGGTCATTTTCTGTTTTTTAACAGGATGAATGAATTCCAGTTTTTTTGCAAATAGGGCAATCTGCTGACCTTTCTTTGATAGGTTTACATTGTATCTTTGATCCCCCCAAAGTGGGAATCCTGTCGAGGCACACTGAACTCTTATTTGGTGGGATCGCCCCGTATCCAATTCTATGTGAAGCAGACTTAGATTTTGAATAGGATGTGATGATAAAAAAGTATAGTTCAAAATAGCTTTTTTGGCTCCAGTAACTGCTGTATCGAAAGCCGTAACCATATTAGTCTTCACATTCTTTTGCAGCCAATGGACCAGCGTACCCGTTAAGGGAACGTTTTTAATAGGCTTGTGGACTACTGCCACGTACATTTTCAGAACCTCCCTACGACGAAATGCGTCCGTTAGGCGGGATGCAGCTTTTGATGTCCTGGCAAATACCATTACCCCTCCAACAGGACGGTCAAGTCGGTGCACAATGCCAAGATATACGTCCCCTGGTTTACTATATTTGGCAGCGATATAAGATTTTAGTAACGATTGGAGGTCCATGTCTCCGGAGCTGTCGGCTTGGACAGGAATATTTACTGGTTTTTCCACAACCAGAATGTGGTTGTCCTCATAAATTATATTAATCACATCAGCATTCAATTCGCGTATATTCGAGCATTATTAGCCGAATATACGCGATATAATTTATTTACTGGACTTTATATCTGAGTTTTTTCCCTGTTGAATTATTTGATTAATGTAACTTTGCGTACAGCTGTCATATCGCCCGCTCTTACACGTACAATATATGTTCCACTGTTGAATTGCTGAGCATCCCAACTAATGATATGGCTACCGGCAGGTCTGTACTCATTTGTAAGTACTTGCACGCTTCGGCCAAGCAAATCAAACACTTCCATTCTAATGTGCCTGTAGTCAGGCAGCATGAGTTCAAAACTAGTTGATGGATTAAATGGATTTGGAAAAGCTTCACTTAAACTAAACCGATAGGGAGTACTTGTATCACTACGTTCGTTCGTTGTATGAATATTTCGAACCACGAGATACCAGCTCTCAACTAATGATGGATAATCAGAAAGATTTACACCATTTACTTTCCTCAGATCCATTGTGATATCCTGCTCAACATTTCTAAGTTCTATCGACCATTGTGAAGGTATATCCAACCAATAAGGCCAACTCAACGTGACATTTTCCCAGTTGTTATCAACCCCTTCAAAACATAGAGGAACCTCGATTACACCCTTGAAATTGGCTGGTATAGCTTTTTGTGCAAGATAATTTTTATGCGCACCCATATTTTCTATTACGAACATAACCTGAGGCTCTGCAGTAAGAGATGCGAGCTTCCCGATAGTATGTTTCCCGACATCATTCTCATCTGGAACCGCAATGAGCTGTAATGATCGATCAATGGCTTTTGAACCATCAATGTGTTCTGCCGCTAACAAAAATTCTATACGGGGAGTAGGATAGGGTTTTAATCTTGTGCTGGTAAAGCCCGCCTTACCGGCTAAGGGAAAAGTAATCTCCGTTGAGGGGTTATCAGGATTATTTTGCCACATAAAACCTTGTCCTGCCGGAATCAGATTGTTAAAAACAGAACTGTTACTGAGTACCCAGCTACCAGATGCAGGCGACTGAGCATCAGGATTATCTGGAGCGTCTTTCCATACTTGTACAACGGCAGTCCCTCCTGCATCAAATTGCAACGCTCTTATATCGAATGCTTCCTGATACGGATTTCCAAGCAGGTTCCATCTATTTCCGTTAGCATGTACAGGAATGGAAACATCTTCCTGATGTGGTATCCCCACTACCGGTATTGTACGCCCCGTTCCCACCGGTGTTGATCCTGCTAGCGCGTTATTAAATACATAGACAAGAAATCCGCTTCCGGGTCTGAGCCAAGGCTGGCTGGGTAAAGAATCGTTCAACACTATAGGTGCCCAGTTTTCGCCATCGTAACCCGTGTATACATTAACAGGTACACCCTGGCCAGGGAAGCCTTGAATCGGGCTAATATCATTAATTAATGATACGGATGGGTACCAGAACGGTGCGGAATACATTCTCCACCCTGCGTCTCCGGTAACTTGAAGATTCACAACAGCGGGCAAGCCTACATGTACATCAGTTAGTCCGATTTGCCGATGAATTCCACTACCCTGTACAACCTCAGTTGACCATTTAATTCGTAGCTCGTCTCCATCGCCAATATTAAGATCGTCTACAATGGTTTGAATACCGGGTCGGTCAATACCTTTGGAAGTTGTATAAGACAGCTGTTTAATATTTTTTCCGTTAACGAAGACCTCCCATTCCGGGCTACGATCTGTGGTGGTTCGTTCAACCAGACCGGTGTATCCAATGATAATCTGTTCTAAGTGAGTTCCTGTTGTATTGACCAGTGTGAGTTCGGCTGAAAATTTATTGAGTGATGAGGTAAGTTGGTAGCCTATAACATCTTCACTGTGCCTTAACCCCCCGGTTGTGCCGATGCCAAACGATGCAACAGGATTATCGTCACTCAACACCCACTCAGGTCCTGAAATAAATCCTGTGGGTTCGTTGAAGTGTGACTTATACATTGTTCCGTCAAACCCAAGTTTGGTAGAAAAAACGACCATATCGCTAGTTACAGTACCAGAAGCGTTCTCTGCCAGCATACGTAACCCATAGCGGGTACCTTCATTCAAACCTGTTACCAGCATTGCTGTGCTGATAGCATCGACTTCAAATGGAATAAATAGGGTGCCAGGCGTATCTGGCTGCAATTGGTTTTCATCAGGATTGCCTATGACAAAACCAGCACGGATTATTTCCTGGTTGCCGCTAAACAGTAGCTCACCTTCAACAGATGCTGTACTCGTAGAAACCTCTTTTACTACGGGTAATCCAACAATGGGCAGCCCCGGCACATCTGATTCCGATAGTATCTGACCAAAAGCTAGAGTACGGTCTAGATTAAATGACGCACGTGCCTGCAGTGTAAAGCCGCTGCAAATAAGTAGCATCGTTATGTAGCGTAGAATCATAACCTCACGTTTTAGCATTAAGATTTCAAACAGATTTCGGTTGCCCGAAACTATTTCTTAGTGCTATAATGAGTCTGTAGCTGCAGAAATCTTACACCGTATACACAAAATTCACAGTAAACGCGTAACGAGTTCAATAAACAAAAAAAGCTCGCTCTGCAGAAGCAAAGCGAGCAATAGTCTAGGTACTTAGGTTTAGTTTATTTCAAAGGCAACGAAAACCGTATTTCTTCCACGAAGAACTTGCAGAAGAACAACCTGGCCGGCCTCTACGGCTCCTGCCCGTGTGTTAAACTCCTCAACACTTCGTACTGCTTGTCGGTTCACACCTACTATGATATCATTTTGACGGAGGTTTCTTCGATATGCCCTGCTATTTTCATCAATTTCGGTTACAATAACACCACGTATATTTTGCTGAAGGTTCATTTGTCTTCGTCTTTCGTCGGTAATTTCATCTACCGCAAAACCGGTACGATCCCAGAGTCCTCTGGAGCCAGATTGTGCTAATCGGCGCTCTTCGGTCATTTCTCCAACTATAACGGTGACAACCTGCTCATTACCGTTTCTGTTAATTCGGAGTCTGATTTCATCACCCGGCAACTTGGAAGCAACGTATGCGGCCATCAAATTACGATTGGTAACCCGACGGTTATCGGCTTCCAGAATTACATCACCCTCCTGCAAGCCAGCACGCTGTGCAGGACTATCCTCTACAACTTCTGCTATTAAAACGCCTTCGGGCGTGGCCAAATCAAATGCACGAGCGATAGAGTCGTCAATATCCTGCATCATAATACCAACGAAACCACGCGTTACAGATCCCGTCTCTATTATGGATCTCATGATGTTACGAACCAGATTAATAGGTATGGCAAAACCAATACCCTGAAAACCACCCGACCGTGAAGCAATGGCCGTATTTATTCCTACCAGTTCCCCGTCCAGATTGATGAGTGCTCCACCAGAGTTGCCTGGATTTATTGCAGCATCAGTTTGAATGAAATCTTCAAAATTGAGCAGCCCTACGCCAGACCTACCCTTTGCGCTAACAATACCGCTGGTAACCGTATGCGCGAGATTCTCAGCCAATGGGCTTCCAATGGCCATAATCCACTCACCCACACGCAGGGCATCTGAGTCGCCAAGCGGGATTGCCGGAAGATTCTCACCTTCTATTTTTAGTACAGCAATATCTGTGTTGGGATCGGAACCAACTAACCGGGCAGGAAAAACCCGATTATTCATCATGCGCACATTAACGGTATCGGCATTCTGAATTACATGAGCATTGGTTACTATATATCCATCGGGTGAAACAATTACACCCGAGCCCTGTCCAGCCTGCCTGAACTCCTGCTCTCGTGGTTGCATGCCTGGTTGGCGGAAGCCAAAAAAGTCGGAAAATGGATCAAAACGCCGTTGTCGTATCGTTCGCTCGGTGAAAACCGTAACTACTGTTGGATTTGCAACCTCTGCTACGTCAACCATGGCATTACTAATATCCCTGAGTGAAGTAATTGGTCGATCTGCAGGCTTGGTACGATCTGCTGGTGGGTCAAGAAATGTTAACTGGGCAAGCGATTGATTTTGCTCAGTATCCGTGAAATTGGGCAAGTCCCAAAAGCGGAGTGCCAGTACCAGTATTAATAAGAATGTAACTGCACTATATGCCTGAACCGGATTTTTCATAAACATTTAGCTAATGGTTTTGAGTTTGAATTGCTTGGTCAGATTAACACAGAAAACACCTGACCAAGCAGGCTTAAATAATTAATTTTAAATCAACACCATAACAAGATGAGAGGCGATTTTATTGTACTGCAGTTAGTTTAATTTTTATTTTTTTGTCATCAACCTAAATTAATATATTTGTTTATCCGCATATCCGTCACACCAATTAACAAGCCACACTTATATGAATCTTGTCCATATCTTCGAATCATTGTCCGACGAAAACCGTTTGCGAATCGTGAATGTGTTAGTCCTGTCTCCATCTCTGTGTGTGGTAGATTTGGTCAATATTCTAAAAATGCCACAAACGCGTGTATCCAGACATTTGAGCTATCTCAAAGCCCGAAATATTGTACATGCGAGAAGAGAAGGAACTTGGATGTATTACAGCCTCGGCCCTGCCATTACCGAAAATGAAGATTTCAGATTTGCTTTGCAGCAAATGTTCGCAGGTAATGAAATCTTCCTTACGGATATAGAACGCTTTTTGGAGGGGCTGGATAACAGATCTGTTGCCGCATTGAAGAATGCAGACAATCACACTGTTGAATCTGTAATTCAAAAATGCTGTGAAATTGGCTGATAATTACTGATGTCTCAGTAATTCCTGTTGTAAGACAATCTTTTTTTAGTTTATTACTGTTAATTAAATATTACGTTAATGCTCATCAAGATAAGATTGCTTTAACTTTACCTATATTAGGATTATGAAAACAAATTTATATCCCGCTTTAGCCGGAACAATCGGGTATGTGCTTGACAACATCGCAGCACCGGATGAGTCCCGTAAGCAACTCTTGCAAAATATTTCCGAATACATTAAAAATAATCCGTTACACCGGAATCTCACATTTGTGTGTACGCACAACTCAAGAAGAAGCCATCTGGCTCAATACTGGGCTGCAGCCGCAGCTGCATACTATGATGTAGAGGATGTTCACGTTTTTTCAGGCGGAACAGAAGCAACGGCATTACACCCAAATACTCTCGATGCACTTCTGGAGTCTTCCTTTGAAGTGAAACTAAAACAAGATGATGAGACCAACCCCGTCTACGAAATCTTACTCGGAGGCCATATTCCTGCTATTTTAGGTTTTTCAAAAAAAATTGACACCTCACCGAATCCAGATAAAGATTTCTGTGCCGTGATGGTGTGTACCGAAGCAGATGAGGGCTGCCCTTTCGTTCCAGGAGCTAAAGAACGCGTTTCGCTTCCCTATGTAGATCTCAAAGTCTCTGACGGTACCCCGGAAAGAAGAAAAGTGTATCACGAACGATCGCTGCAAATAGCACGGGAAATGCTTTGGGTATTTGAGCAGGCTTCTGAGTAATCTTACTTCAACGTAACCCATTCAGCTGAATGGGATTACATCAATATCAGCTTAGATTACAAACTTATAGGCCTTAAAAATAGCAGTTCTATAAAAGACGAAAGGCGTGATATCATCACGCCTTTCGTTGCACCTATTAATCTTCAGATAAACGATGAGTCGATTATCTGATCTGTATGTTTCTTGTAACAGCTTTCTCGTCTTTTTCGATCGTTACTGTTAATATTCCATTTTCAAAAGTGGCTTCTATACTGTCTCTGTTAACATTTTCTGGTAAAGAAATCGTTCGGCTGAAACTGCCATAAATGGTTTCTACCAAATGATAACGTGTTCCGTCGCTGTGCTCAGACATTTTTCTTTCGCCACTGATGGTTAAATTTCTGTGCTCCAAATCTAACTTGATGTTATCTTTAGTTATGCCGGGCAAAGACAATTTAACTTCGTATTTATTTTCTGTCTCTATAATGTCCATAGCCGGGGTAAAAGTTCCCTCAGTGCCACGACGATTTTGTAAAGCTTCGTCAAAAAAAGAATCCATCAACTGTGAAAAAGTTCGGGGAGTTATGGTTCTTTCAATGTCTCGAAGCGGATTATATCGAATGAGCGTCATAGTTTTTCCTCCAAAAGTATTGAAGTTGGTTGTTATTGGTTTCACCCATTACTATGACAAAGCCCATGCCAATTCGAAATTTATGCCATATCTACTTCCTGCCCATGCAGACTTGGCAGACAGTCACTTAAAAAATGTCACGCACATGCGTCACGATGACATAAATTCGGCTCAGATGATATCTTTGGATCTTGAAATTTTCCACTCACGGGCAATTAAGAAGGCCATCTCAAGCGCTTGCTCATAATTCAGGCGCGGATCGCAGTAACTGAGGTAGTTTTCCCCCAGGCCAGCTTCGTTCAGACCATTTGCACCACCTACACACTCAGTTACATTTCCACCGGTAAGCTCCAGGTGTACCCCGCCAAGTATGGTATTTTCACTTCGATGTACCTCGAATGTTTGCTTGATATCACCTAAGATATCATTGAAAGCTCTGGTTTTTACCCCAGTCTCTGTGGCATACGTGTTTCCATGCATCGGATCACAGCTCCAGAGCACATGGAATCCAGCCCGGTTTACGGCTCTGATTAAATTAGGGAGATGCTCTGTAACTTTATTCATGCCAAACCTTGTAATAAGGGTAATGCGCCCTTCTTCCTGATGAGGATTGAGCAACTCAATTAACTTCAATATTTCATCAACTTCGTAAGGAGGGCCTACCTTTATACCAATAGGATTTCGAATACCGCGCATATATTCAACGTGGGCTCCATCCAGCTGTCTTGTACGATTTCCAATCCATGGCATGTGTGTGCTCAGGTTATAGTAGCCTGACTGGTGAGGCACCCGGCGTGTCTGAGCTGAATCGTAATATAGGTTCAAAGCCTCGTGCGATGCATAAAAATCTACATTTTTTAGCGTGTGCACCTTATTAGGTGAGATTGTTTCCACAAACCGGATGGCATGGTGAATTGACTCTACCATCTGTTTGTATTCGGCGTAGTACTGGTTCTTCTTCATGAAATCCAGCTCCCAATATTCAGGATGATGCATATTGGCAAAACCTCCGCCATCGGTCAATGAGCGAATGAAATTAAGCGTCATGGCCGACTTCTGATACGCTTCTACGAGGCGGGCTGGATCGGCGCGACGAGCATCAAGGGTTGGCTCAAAACTATTGAACAGGTCACCACGGTAAGAGGGAATTAGATCGTCACCAACTTTTTCATAATCACTGGACCGCGGTTTGGCATATTGCCCGGCAATTCGACCAATACGGGTAACCGGAGTATTCATCTCATGAATGAGAATAAAACTCATCTGAAGTAACACTTTCAGCAACTTTACAATATTGTCGGAGTTACAGGTGTCAAACGACTCAGCACAATCTCCTCCCTGCATAACAAAACCATTGCCATTCGCTGCATCCGCAATTTTCTTGCGCAGTTTTTCTATTTCCCAGGAAGTCACAAGAGGCGGATAATTTTTGAGCTCATCAAACCGTGCTTTTAACTCCTCAGGAGAATCGTATTCCGGCATCTGCCAGATTTGTTTTGTGTTCCAGGAATCGGGTGTCCAGATGTCGTTCTTTTCGTCTGTAGCGATCATGAGATATTGTGCTGTTTGATGTCTTTATGGGTAAACTTAAAAATAACGCCATATTTACGATCAGATTCAACCCGAGATTTCATTTACCAGAAACAGTAAGCAACCGGGATGTTAAATACGTATCGTAGCGACGCATCCGTTTTCAGCTACACGCACATGCACGTTTCATATCTGTGTGAAGAACGGCGTTTTCAGCGTTGCGCATAGAAAGCTTCCACCAAATTACTCTGTGAAATGAATTATATTTACAGGTTAGCCGTTTCAACAAAGTATTCATAAATCCCGAGTGTTCAGAAAACTGCATGTATTCCAATATCATTGTCCGTGGTGCCCGAGAGCATAACCTTCGAAACATCAATATTGATATTCCCCGCGATCAGCTTGTGGTAATTACAGGCCTATCGGGTTCAGGTAAATCATCACTGGCATTCGATACGATCTATGCAGAAGGGCAACGTCGATTTATGGAGTCGCTTTCGGCATACGCTCGGCAGTTCCTGGGCATGATGGAGCGGCCCGATATTGATTTCATCGACGGGTTGTCGCCGGTCATCTCCATCGACCAGAAAACGACCAACCGCAACCCGCGCTCAACCGTGGGAACCGTCACGGAGATTTACGATTTTCTAAGATTATTATATGCCCGGGTGGGTATTCCCTATTCGTACGCGAGCGGTCGAATGATGCAGAAACAAACCGCCGAGCAAGTCATCGAGGCCATTATGCGCCTTCCGGAGGGTACCCGTGCATACTGTCTGGCTCCAGTCGTACGCGGACGAAAGGGACACTACCGGGAGCTATTTGAACAGACGCTCAAACAAGGCTTCATTCGCGTAAGGGTAAATGGCGAGTATCTTGAACTCGAAAAAGGGCTTCAGGTTGATCGCTACAAAACACACAATATTGAGGTCGTAGTAGATCGATTTGTGGTCACCGAAAACTCCAGAGCCCGCATCCAGAAAAGTGTATACACGGCGCTCGAAATGGCAGACGGTACCGTGATCATGCACATCCCGGACGGATTGAACGACTACGACGGGGCTCTGCCCTCGGCCGGTGGGGACGGACATGATGTGTTGTTTTCTCAGAAATTGTTTGATCCTGTATCCGGAATCGCGTACGATGACCCTGCACCAAACCTGTTTTCTTTCAACTCCCCTTTTGGCGCGTGTAAATCGTGCGGAGGTCTGGGGTATTCCTACGATGCAGACCCTAACCTGCTCTTCCCGAATCATCGTCAAACCATAAATGAAGGAGCCATTCGCTTTCTTGGAAAACCTCGTGGAATATTCATTTTTAAGCAGATTGAAGCGATTCTGGAAGCCTATGATCTCGACTTTGACACACCGGTTAACAATTTTCCTGAAGAATTGATGAGTATTCTGCTCAAGGGCAGCGGGGATGTTAAATACAACATCAATTACGATCTTCAGAGCAGTACCGTTACCTACAAACAGACATTTGAAGGGCTTCTAACCACCATCCGAAACCAATATGAAGACTCTAAGTCGCCGGCCCAGCGCGATAAGGCAAAGTCGTTCATGGGAAAAACCGAGTGTAGTGTGTGCAAGGGTGGTCGGCTGAATAAGGAAGCCCTCTCCTACCGGATTTCATCGTACAGTATTGCAGATTTAGTACAAAAAGATATTCTGGAACTTCGTACCATTTTGCTTGGACTTGAACTCACGGAAAGGCAACGAAAAATTGGCGGACAGGTTCTCAAAGAAATTCGTGATCGGCTCGATTTTCTAATTAATGTGGGCTTAAGCTACCTGAGTCTGGATCGTGAGGCACAGACCCTGAGTGGTGGTGAAGCACAGCGCATTCGCCTGGCAACCCAGATCGGGACGCAATTGGTAGGGGTACTGTATATTTTGGATGAACCCAGCATTGGTTTGCATCAACGCGACAATGTGAAGCTAATTAAGTCTCTGCAGACGCTGCGCGACCTCGGAAATAGCGTCATTGTAGTTGAGCATGATCGAGAAACCATCGAAGCCGCTGATTTTGTGGTAGATATGGGTCCCGGCGCTGGGGTAAACGGTGGGCATATCGTCTCATCCGGGAAACCCGATGCGTTGGATCCTAAGGCGACGACCACCCGGTATCTGAATTATGAACTGACCATTCCGGTTCCGGAGCAACGTCGCAGCGGAAGTGGCAAATCGTTGCAGGTTCTGGGCGCAAGAGGGCATAATTTAAAAAATGTAGATTTGAATATACCTCTCGGCACGTTCGTTTGCGTCACCGGAGTGAGTGGAAGTGGAAAAAGCTCGCTTATTAATCATACCCTGACCCCCATTCTGAGCAGTCACTTTTATAAATCGAAGGACGTTCCTTTACCGTACGACGAAGTAGTAGGGTTGGAACATCTCGACAAAGTCATCTCCATCGACCAGAGTCCCATTGGTCGAACGCCACGCTCGAATCCAGGTACTTACACAAAGGTTTTCGACTACATTCGGGCATTGTTTTCCGAAATGCCGGAAGCGAAAATACGAGGCTATGACCAGGGACGATTCAGTTTCAATGTTAAGGGAGGTCGCTGTGAAACCTGTAAAGGCGACGGTATGCGTAAAATCGAAATGAACTTCCTGCCTGATGTGTACGTGAATTGCGAGTCGTGCAACGGGAAACGCTACAACCGGGAAACCCTTGAGATTTTTTATCACGGCAAGAACATTGCCGAAGTGCTCAATATGCCGGTGAGCGAAGCGGTAACCTTCTTTGAAAAAGTACCCCGTATACGCCGCGTGCTGGAGACCCTTGAATCGGTAGGACTGGGTTACCTCACGATTGGTCAGTCGAGCACCACGTTGAGCGGCGGGGAGGCCCAGCGCATTAAACTGGCGCGCGAGCTCTCCAAAATTGGTACCGGTGACACCATCTATATTATGGATGAACCCACAACAGGGCTTCATTTTCAAGATGTAAGCATGCTGGTGGATGTGATTCAGAAGCTGGTTGACAAAGGCAATACCGTTGTGGTGATTGAACACAATATGGATCTGATAAAAGCCGCCGACTGGGTGGTTGATGTAGGTCCGGAGGGAGGCGCTGCCGGTGGGCAGATCATAGCACAGGGAACACCCGAGCACGTTGCAACCCTTCCAAACTCTGAAACGGGTCGTTTTCTGGCTGAAGAGCTGCACCGTTCGGTCGGAGTTAAACAATCTGGGATTTCTTAATTGCATCTTTCATTTACTCCGTCACCTGCATATATTTAAAAGATGCAGAAACTCAGGTCATATTCAGTTATTTGGATTGTACTACTTGCCTTACTCGCGGGAATAACCGTGCAGCAGGCGGTATTGTATAATTCTGATGATAAACCGGATGAATTAACCCGGTGGCTGATGGGATTTGCGGCTGACTACCAGACCGATCAGGCCTTTGAAAAGCTCTCTGGTATAGATCGGAAATCTGTAAGTGATCAGGATGTAATTGCTTTGGCATCTGGAATCATGCTTGATAATCCTGATCTATTTACCCTTCCACACGAAGATGGTGAACAGGATGACCTGGCCAGGGTGTTGATGCTCCAATGGACAGCACAGCAGCCCTCATCCGGCATGAATAGCAGTGCTCAGGTAGAAAGAAACCGAAACGGAAAAACAAATACGCACGAAAGTCCGACGCGCTACATTCAAGCCGCTGTCAGATCTGTTGCTGCTACGGCCTCAGCCGTAATTAAAGAAGCTTTACCTGCACCTTCTGAGCTCATTGACCGCTTCCTCAAGCCTCTGCTGGATGGAATAGCCATTAACGCGCCCTAGTTTCGCTCCCCTCTTCCAATGTAAATCACGTACCTTGCCAATCTTTGTACGTGCCCTGTATGTATCTGTACCTAGCTGCATACAACCATGATTTTTCGTAAGAAATCCAATAAATAAACAATCCATAATCAAAAGTTATGAACAATAAAAACGGAACAAAGATCGCCTTTATCGCTGCGTTCGTACTTCTGTGTGCCTATTACCTGTCGTTCAGCGTACGGTACTGGCTGGAAATGCGTCACATCGATAGTTTAGATGACCAAACCCGTGTAACCTATGTTGCCGATAACAATGCCCGAATTCAGGACTTGCGCGAGCGTATTCTAACGCTTGGCCTCGATCTGCAGGGTGGTATGCACGTAACACTGGAACTTGCTACACCGCAGCTGATGCGCGAGCTGGCACGTGAATTTGCAGACGATGAATTTGAGGCTGTACTGCGCACAGCAACACAGATTTCAAACGAAAACAATACCGATGTAATCGATGAGTTTTTACGCGAATTTGAGCGAACTGATCCGGAAGCGCGACTCAGCCGATACTTCCGTTCAGACGCTGATAATATTACTCGCAGGTCCAGCAATGCCGAGGTTGTTCAATTCCTCAAAAATCAACGAAATGCTGCTGTAGACCGTGCCATTCAGATTGTTCGTAATCGTATTGACCGGTTTGGGGTAACAGAGCCGTCTATTGTTCGGCAGGGTGCCAACCGAATCGTTGTTGAGCTTCCGGGAGTTGATGATGAAGAACGGGTTCGTAACCTGCTTCGTGGTACAGCCCGACTGGAATTTAGGCTTACAGCTGAACCTCAGGAACTGCTCACATCTCTGGAACGTATCATCGATTTCTACACTGTGAATGTTGAAACTGAAGAAGGTGTAGAATCGCAGGAGAATCAGCTGTTGGATGTATTTATCCCACAAGGTCGTGGCATCGTATTTGGCAGCGCAGCCTCTACAGATACCGCTATGGTTAACATGCTGCTCGATCGTGAGGAAATTACCCGCTTGTTGCCGCGTGATGTTGAACTCATGTGGACCCATCGGGCGGAATTCGTTGCAGAAGACCGCACCGAGTTTTTCTCGCTTATTGGTGTACGTCGTAATGTGGAGCTAACCGGAGAGGTCATTACCGAGGCCAGACCGGCGTTCGACCCGATGACCAACGAGCCGCAAGTTTCTATGACCATGAACAGTGAAGGGGCCCGAACATGGGCACGTATTACCGGTGCGAATATTGGTCGTCCAGTAGCCATCGTTCTGGATGGACTTGTTTACACCTACCCCAATGTGATTACCCGAATTAACGACGGACGCTCTTCAATTACAGGTCTGGGCGGTGTACGTGAAGCAGAAGATCTTGTGAACATCCTGCTATCGGGTGCTCTGCCTGCTCCGCTTGATATTGTAGAAGAGCGTACGGTGGGTCCTACACTTGGTCAGGCCTCTATTGACGCCAGTTTACGAGCCATCATAATCGGTCTTCTGATTGTAGGGGTATTTATGGTGTTGTACTATCGGGCCGGAGGCTTTGTAGCTGATATTGCTTTGGTTACCAGTATTTTCTTCATCCTCGGAATTTTGGCTGCATTTGGTGCTACCCTCACCCTCCCGGGTATGGCTGGTATTGTACTTACCATTGGTATGGCGGTAGATGCGAATGTACTCATATTTGATCGTATTCGTGAGGAACAACGGGCAGGTAAAAGTCTATTGGCATCCATTGACGGTGGTTACTCGAACGCTATGAGTGCCATTATGGATGCCAACGTAACAACCTTCCTGGTTGCCATTATTCTATACAGCTTTGGTGTAGGCCCAATTAAAGGTTTTGCTGTAACGCTGATGGCAGGTATTGTATCGTCGCTGTTCAGCGCACTGATTATTACCCGTGTAATTATCGATTACATGACCCGCGACAAATCGCGCAAAGTAAATTTCGGCTGATAACCATCATCACTTTTTTTAAACATTATGAGACTATTTGAAGATCCAAATTTTGAGTTTATCAAAAACCGGAAGGTGGGCTATGTCATCTCGACGGTTCTTTTGGTACTATCGATAGGAACTATTCTTTTCAAAGGATTATCCTATGGTATTGATTTCAACGGAGGTACCGAATTTGTTGTAGAATTCGAACGCGATGCCTCTGTTGCAGACGTACGGTCGCTACTTACCACTACGTTGGGCTCCCAGCCTGAGGTTAAGCAGTTCGGACTGAGTCGTGATTTACTAATCCGCACCGATGTGGAAATGGAAATCAGTGCACTTCAGCGCACCGTATTAGGCGCCTTGAATGAAGCCTTTGCCGACAACCCCTCCGTTATAATAAAATCGGATGTAGTTGGCCCTCGTTTTGCGGAAGACCTGAAACGAGGCGCTATGATGGCGGTGATTTTCTCACTGGTAGTCATCTTCTTGTACATTCTGATTCGTTTCCGCAACTTTGGTTACTCGGTCGGTACGGTGGGAGCCATTACCCATGACGTAATTATCATTTTGGGCATGTTCACCCTCCTGAATGAAATTATGCCTTTCTCATTAGATATCGATCAGACCATTATTGCAGCATTCCTGACCATTGTGGGGTATTCTCTTAACGATACGGTTGTAGTTTTCGACCGAATTCGGGAGAATAGCCTCATCTACAAAACCATGGGATATGAGGAAATGGTTAACAAAAGTATAAACAATACGCTAAGCCGAACCGTTATTACTTCATTAACAACCTTGTTTGTTGTAGTGGTGCTGTTTATTTTCGGAGGTGAAGTGTTGAAGGGTTTTGCATTTGCCCTTATGATTGGTATCATCCTTGGTACGTACAGTACGCTGTATGTGGCCTGCCCGCTCTTAGTTGACCTGAAGAGCAAGGGTGTTGCTGTAAAGAAATAACGATTTTTAAATTGAACCGGAGAATACTATGAGCTTTAAGACAGACGAACGATACAACTGCGTGATTATTCAATTCAAGGGTAATGTCATGGGCGGTCCTGATGCCATTGAATTAAATACAAAGCTTCACGAATTAATTGACGCTGGTAAGAAAAACATCATTGTTGACCTTGCCAAAGTTAAATTCATGAACTCTTCCGGATTGGGCATGCTGATTGGTGGTCTCACTACCATGCGGAACGCTGGTGGAGATCTGCGGATTGCAAATGCCGCAGATAAGATTGAGAGCCTGCTTATCATTACCAAACTCATTACCGTTTTCGAGCATTTCAGAAGTCTTGATGAGGCAATTGCATCGTTTGAAAGCAAGTAAATCTATCCGGTTTTTTTGGTAGTTTAGAAATCCGGTCGCTCGAAAGGGCGACCGGATTTTCTATGTTTACATACAGGCGCAATGAACCTGATTTTTAGTTACTAACCTTTTGATGTGAGGCAATTAATGCCCGTTCGTGTAGTTATTGGAGCCCAATGGGGCGATGAAGGGAAAGGAAAAATTGTTGATCTTCTCAGCAACAAAACCCGCTACGTTGTGCGCTATCAAGGAGGCGCAAACGCAGGCCATACCCTTAAATTTGATGGCAAAAAGTTTGTATTACACCTTATCCCATCCGGAATTTTTCACCCGGATACCACGTGCGTGATAGCAAATGGAGTTGTCATAGATCCTATCAAGCTCCTTGAAGAAATTGAAGCCTGTAAGGCTGCAGGCGCAGACCCGGAAGGAAGATTGCTGGTTAGCGAAACCGCTCATGTAATCCTCCCCTACCATAAGGCATTAGATCAAGCCAGAGAAAGTGCACGCGGTGAAGCTGCAAAAATAGGAACTACCGGTCGTGGTATAGGTCCGGCATACGTTCATAAAACAGCCAGAATTGGTCTGAGAATGATGGACTTACTAGATACAACCACGCTTCGCGAAAAAATAACCTATGCGTTAGACGACACCAATGTGCTCATAGAACTACATGGCGGACAGGTCATAGAGCCATCCGAAGTTGTAGACCAAATGATTGAGTGTGGGAAAAAGCTTAGATCTTACATCAAGAATACTACCCATATACTCCACAAAGCTCTGGAGCAAAAGGAAGACATTCTTCTTGAAGGAGCTCAGGGAGCGCTTCTGGATGTAGATCACGGTACCTATCCATTTGTCACTTCCTCATCACCAACGTCTGGTGGTGCATGTACCGGTTCTGGAATTCCTCCAACTGCGATTACCCATGTAATGGGAATTTCAAAAGCTTATTGTACCCGTGTAGGAAACGGTCCGTTTCCTACAGAGCTTTTTGACGACCTGGGCGATGAAATAAGGCGCATCGGCGGTGAATTTGGAGCAACAACTGGCCGCCCACGACGCTGCGGTTGGATTGACTTGGTTGCGTTGAAATACGCATCACAAATTAATGGTATGAATGAGCTCACTATTACCAAACTGGATGTGCTCGACGAGCTGGAAGAGGTAAAAGCCTGCGTCGCTTACAAACTAGATGGTCGTGAGATTGACTATTTCCCACTCAATGTTGAAGAATTAGAACGCGTTGAACCCGTGTACGAAACCTTTAAAGGATGGAAAACATCAACAAATGGCATCCGATCAATACATGAGTTCCCCACCCCCGCTCAGGACTTCCTGAATGCTATTTGTTCTTATGTTGGAGTGAAACTTACCATGATATCCACAGGTCCTGACCGTTCAGAAACTATCCGAGTAGACTAAAAGCACCATGCATTTTACCATTACCTATAAAATTAGCCTCTTCCTCGACGAAGACATCAATTCAAAAATTGAGAGTATTTGTCGGGAACAGAGCGTTGAGTTGCCTCGTTCTGTTTTAAGTCATAAAATTGAGCGTGAAATTGTTGGCACCCTGCAGCGTCTCGAACGAAATGAAGATGCTACATACTTCGCCAGAATAGCATACCCTGTTGGGAATGTAGGGAATGAAATTACACAGCTGCTAAACGTCTTGTTTGGCAATATATCCTTAATGCCTGGCATACAGGTTCACGACCTTGAGTGGACGAACTTACCCGAAGACCTGCTCCCAGGTCCAAATTTTGGCATAGAGGGCGTAAGAAAGCGACTTGGTATTACCGACAGGGCACTGAGCTGTACAGCGCTAAAACCACTCGGATCGAATCCTGAAGAACTGGCTCACATGGCCAGCGAATTCGCTCTGGGCGGTATAGATCTGATAAAAGATGACCATGGCATTGCCAACCAAACCTACGCGCCCTTCGAAGACCGGTTAAAGCGTATAACCGAAGCTATACGTAAAGCAAATGAGCAGACAGGAGCAACCACCAGTTACATCCCTCATATTACAGCTCACGGTGATGAACTAATCAAACGTTTTGAAATGGCACGAGATGAAGGTGCAGGGGCAGTTATGATTTGCCCACAGCTCTGCAGTCCCGACGCCATAAGCGCCTTGAGCAGACAAGAAGGCGCACTGCCTGTGATGGTACACCCGGCTTTTTCTGGTGTATATGTGATGGATAAACGTCATGGATTGGATAAAGGGTTTTTATACGGTGCGCTGTGGAGGGCGATGGGCGCTGATATGAGTATATTTCCTAATCATGCAGGCAGATTCAGCTTTTCACTGAAAGAATGTCTCAACATCGTGGAGCGAGCCCGCAATTCAAAATTACCCTATAAATCCACATTTCCAGTACCCGGTGGTGGGATGCAGCGAAACAGCATACCTTATTGGATAGAAAAATACGGCAGAGACACCGTATTTTTGATTGGAGGAAGTCTGTATCAGCATCCAAAAGGAATACGAACTGCGGCAAGTGAAATCAGAACCCTGCTTGAACAAGCCAGCTATGAAGAATAATTCACGGGTTATATCATGTGTGGACTATAACTGGGAGGATGTAGAAAAGAAAGACTACAAAACCGACACCACTAATTTCAAGGATATCAGCCGGTTTTCACTACTTGGTGAAGATGACCGAGATTATGAGCTGAATATGCAGACCCGCTATTTTGAAATTAAGCCTGGCGGATACTCTAGTCTGGAGTTTCATCGTCACCCTCACTCCGTAGTCATCATCAGAGGCAAGGGCACTGTTATTCTCAATGACCGTATTACGGATATTGGTTTACATGATGTCGTATTTATTTCTCCCGAAACGGTACATCAATTTCAGGCAGACAAAGGAGAATATCTGGGGTTCATCTGTATTGTCGACAGATATCGTGATAAGCCCGCTATACCCGATGAAGCTACTATCGATAAATACGTTGGCAGCGATACGGCGGCCCGAAAAAAAATCCGCTTATAAAAAAAGGCCGGTTACCATAACATAACCGGCCTTCTGCACTTCCGTTTACTTCACATCGTCTGCGAAGATATCATCAAGCAACGCCTGATATTTGTCATAAACTACTCTTCGCTTGATTTTAAGGGTTGGTGTGAGTTCCCCTCCTTCAATTGAAAACGGCTCACTGATCAAGCGGAATTTTCGAATTTTCTCGTGCGATGCTAGTTTTTTGTTGAACTGTTTGATGTCTTTTTCTACTGCATCTACAACTTCTTTAACGTTGATGAGGTCAGCATCATCTTTGTACTTAATATTATTCTGTCGGCAAAATGATTTTGCCACCTCCAGATCGGGTACAATTAATGCACCCATATAATTCTGATGCTCACCAGCAACAACTACCTGATCTACCCAAATGGAACTCTTAAGCATATCTTCAATCGGTCCGGGATAGATATTTTTACCACCGGCATTTACCAGCATATGCTTGAGACGGTCGGTAATCATAAGGTAGCCCTTGTCGAACTTGCCAATATCTCCCGTATGAAACCAGCCGTCTTTGTCGATTACTTCAGCTGTTTCTTTTTTCTTGCCCCAGTAACCTTGCATTACATTCGGTCCTTTGCAAAGAATCTCTCCCTCTTCGGAAGTCAGCGTACTTGGATAATCATTGCCTGAAAGCTCGGCGATTATAGCGTTGTCTTCAACGCGCTGGATGGCAACCGTAACGCCGGGAACTACATGCCCTACAGTACCATATCGTTCTTTGCCCCATGGTGAAACCGTCATCACAGGTGAGGTTTCTGTCAGACCATATCCTTCGGTAATTCTCATTCCGGCGGCGGCGAAGAACAGCCCTACTTCGGCTGGTAGTGCGGCTCCACCTGATACGAAAAGATTAACCCTGCCACCGAAGCGCTCACGAAGTTTTGAAAAGACAAGTTTATCAGCAATTTTGTGCTGAATGGAAACCAATCCTCTCTGCCCTTTTGCATATTTGTCGCCAACCGATGTTGCCCAGTTGAAAATGGCTTTTTTAGTACCACCTGCTTCATCAACACTTTTTTTAACAAGATTAAGAATTTTCTCGAACAAGCGAGGTACAGAGACCACGATAGTAGGACGAGCTTCCAGCAGGTTTTTGCTGACTGTATCAATGCTTTCGGCATAAAATATTTCACCACCACCGCTAAGGATAGCGTAATATCCACCCGTTCGCTCAAATGAGTGGCATAATGGCAGAAACGAGAGTGTTCTGTCGCTGTCATCAATTTCAAGTACCATATGTGCGGCTTTAATATTGCTGCAGATATTATCATGGGTAAGCATTACGCCTTTGGGCTGACCTGTTGTACCAGAGGTATATATAAGTGTACAGAGATCGGCTGGTTTAAGCGCTTTTGTTCGCTTCTTGATTTCAGGGAGGTGTTTGTCTACGAGTTTAGCGCCCTCAGCAAGCACACTTTCAAACTTTCTCACAAAGCTGTGGTCAAGCAGCCGCTCATTTTGCGGGGTATCAAAAGCTACAACTTCGGTCAGGTCTTTACATTCGTCAAAAATTTCAACTGCTTTTTTTAGCTGGATGCCAGTGGATACGAAGAAAAGCTTTGCGCCAGAATCATTAATTATGTAGCTACACTGGTTTGGAGGTAAGGTTGCGTAGAGTGATACGTTCACTGCACCAACAATCTGCAAAGCCATATCCATGACGGCCCACTCATACCTATTTTCACTTAAAATAGCGATGCGATCGCCTGGTTTTACTCCAAACTCTACATAATATGCTGCCAAACTCATCGTGTCATCGTAGTACGCATCCCATGTTACCTCCTTGTAGGGATCATTTGGACCGGGCTTGTAAGCCAGAACCGTTTTATTTTTACCTTTGTATTTTTGCGCGAGATTATTGAACATCTCCGCAATGGTGTCGAACTGTACGGCTAAAGACATTTTTTTATCGATTTAGTTTTTGTTAAACGGTAGCACTAAGACTCCGTATGCTCTTTCTTTACGATATCTGGCTGACGGGTACAGCTTTCCGGGTTGGCACAACTGCCATAAAACTGAAGATTATGCCCATCTATGTTAAAATCATGAATTCGCTCCATCAGGTTTTTAATTTCCTGAATGCGAGGGTCGCAAAACTCAATTACGGCGCCACAGGTATTACATATCATGTGGTCGTGCTGACGATATGAATACGCTCTTTCATAGTGAGACTGGTTCTTCCCGAACTGATGCCTTTGAACAAGGCCACATTCTACCAATAAATCCAGTGTGTTGTAAACGGTAGCACGAGATACCCGGTAGCCGGTATCTTTCATTTTGAAATACATGTCGTCTGCATCAAAGTGACCGTCAGCTTTATAAATTTCCTCCAGAACCATAAAGCGCTCCGGCGTTTGCCGATGACCTTTATCTTTCAAGTAAGTACGAAAAATTTCTTTGACCTCAAGAATGGTTTCTGCACTGGCGGGTGTGGCCATATATATTAATTTAGTTGTACATGATTATCATAACAATATACATAAAACACGAAAAACAACTGTTCAATTCAGGTAAAACATTGTTTTACGCTAACTCAGACTAGCGTCTTTAATGAACTTCCTGGCGGCCCATCTGCTACCCAGCAGCCCCATCAGCAGCGCCAGCGCCATGATGGCACCCGTAAGGTAATACCACCTGCCGAAGGGCCAAGGTATAACACCGAACTGAGGTACAAAAAAGGGCAATATTTTGCTAAAAAACAGCATTATGATACCACAAGACACCGTCCCGGCGATGAGCCCCTGCAGTACGCCCTCCATCACAAAGGGTCGCCGGATAAATCCGTTAGTAGCGCCAACCAATTTCATGGCTCTGATAATCGACTGTTTGGCGTAGATTGTCAGTCGGATGGTATTAAATACGAGAATCATTGCTGTAAATAAGATGAGTAATCCGATTCCACCACCTAGAAATAGCACCGTCTGGAGACGTTCATCTATCAATTTTAGCAACTCCACATTAAAGCTGATTTCATCAACACCTCGAATTTCAGCTATTTTACTCAGGTAAAACACCAGGGTATCTGCCGGGGTATTCGGCACAGGCTGAATTCTGTATGAGGCCGGCAAAAAACTCAGATCGGCAATCGGAGACCCCTGAGCACCGAACAGCTCCTGAAATACGGCAACAGCACTGTCTTTGCTGATGTAGGTAAGCTGATCTACAATTGGCATGGCGGCGATTTCGGTGCGAATAATTCGGCGCCGCTCTTCATTCACATCCTCCAGAAATACTTCAATATCAATATCGTTACGAATTGTAGTACCGATCTCAAAAGCGGAGTAATAAAATCGTGCCATTACACCAATCAGTATGAGCGATATCATCAAAGCGATAACGGCCGTCAGCGATGCCAGAGGCGTTCGCTTGAAACCTGAGAGTCCTTCTTTAAAAACATAGTTCATGCTCATAGACGTGAAATTACGAAAGTGTAGGGTCTTGCTGAAATTAATTCGTGAAATACACCCGCAAGCCAAAACGAAGCCTTCTGGACGGCATAGGATATACGGCCGACTCGTAGTATCCGTTTTGTAACAGCCCCTGGGTTACATTTTCCCATCTCAGTAAAAACATAATGGTGCGCACCCTTGCGGATAGATCGGCATCAATACGAACGAACCCGGGGATTTCAGGTACTTCTATGCTACCTTCCCAGTAGTCGGCCGAAGGAATGTAAGCGGCAGGTCGGTATGGGTTTCCTGAAAGTATTGCATAAAGCCCTGTTTTAATGAAGGCGGCGTCACTCAGAACACGTCCTTTCCAATGTACAGAAGCCCGGTTCCAGATTCGAAGTCCGCTGCCGGAAAGTAACTGGGCACTCAACGCAGGATTGTCTGAACGATATTGCTGCACCGTGGAAGATATGTGCATTTCCCAGGACGGATGACTCCAGTCGGCCGAAAGGCGTGCTCCCCATTGACTCATGTCTGCGATACGGCCAAAGGTAGAGTCTGAGCGAAGCACAAACATATGGTCATACGCGTGTGTAAAAACGGTTGCATCCATCAGAAGGCTTCCTCCTGATGGTTTTACAGTAATCCCCCCTGTTAACCTACGCTGTACAGACTCCTGCAAATCAGGAGTACCCCTAAGCTGGCCTGACCAGTATCGCTGCTGAATACTTGGCGCTTTTTGCCCAACGGAGAGTCCACCATGTAAGGTAATCAGGTCAGTGGGTATTAGGAGAACGCCACCGCTTACTTCCCAATCATGCACATTATCGCTTCTTGGCTCCGATCTGAGTATAAATGGGAATGTGATTTCAAATCGACCTGGCACAGGAGGTTGTATGTGACCACGTAATTCGGCCGTTAACGTTGACCAGTTGTTGATATCGACCGACGGATTCTGAGAGGGAATGAGATGATAGTAACTGGCGCGCAGCTCAGCTCTGGTATCGACCCAGCTGTATCTTAGCGCATGTTGGCCTGCTGCATGGATTCCCTGATAGCGAAATGAGGATAAATCTGTATTACTGGTATAACTTCTGCGATAACGGTCGTAATACATCAACAAACGGGTGTCGGCTTTACGGGAGTGCAGCGAATCACTGCGTGCCCTTTCTCTGCGCATAAGCGCAATCTGTACCTGAGATTGCCGTACTGATGAAGTGGCACCAGCATTTACCGGATTGGCAAAAAACCGACTGAAATTAAATGTTGCAAGGTTTTGGATCGTATACCCTCCAGACTCCTGCAGCTGAATGCCATTATACAGAATCATGGCCTGGGCAACATACCGTTCACTAATATGGTACCAGGCCCGGGCCGACATCTGTCTGCTTTCGGTAAGCGCCCGCTGGTATTCTCCATTGTAGTTCTTGCCATGATACATGAGCTCCAGTCCCAGTCGATGAGTAGCCATCTGGGCCAGTTGCACTTCGGTACTGCGAAGTTCAAATGAACTTTGTTCATAACGTACTCTGGTTCGCGGTCTTCGTAGATACATTCGCTGAAACTCAATATCGGTTCGTTGCGATAAACCGGCTGGCTGGCGAAAAGCAGCTGATAAGCGCTCCAACGAGATGTGCTGATACATGGCATTACCCGTGAGGGCATTGTGGGTGTGCATACCCTCTACATAAAGACGCTGGTCACTTAACCCAAGACCATCCATCAGAATGTAATCGGTACGGTTGAGTCCGCCCTGACGATACGTAATAACACCGGCTTTTCGCGAAAGCTTATCGCTCCACTCCAGCCAATGATTCCACCGCAGGGTACTGTCATTTTCGATGAGGACACTCCCGGGCACTGGATGCATGCGGATGGGGTACACTCGAAATGCTGCAACAACTGCGGTTGTGTCGTCTGCTGAAAGGCTATCAGCATTAGCAACGGTGCCGTCTAATTCAATCTCCAGATCAGGTATCTGTGCTGCACTATAAGGAACCAGTACTGCGAAAAAAAAGCAGTATAAAACAGAAATCCATAGACTGGTGCCCGTCTGTAGTGTCATTGTGTAGCATCAAGGAGTTTTCGTGCGTAAGGCAACGAAGTAATCCCACTCAAATGGCGGCGCAATGTATCCATGGCCAGAATAGCCGATCGCTCTTTATTAACGAGCCTGTCGGGATATAACTGTGCCCTAAACGCAAAGTGGCGCTCTGAACTCCAGAAGCCAATCCAAACCGTGCCCACCGGTTTCTCCGGGGTTCCTCCACCCGGACCAGCCACACCGGTGGTAGATAGTCCAAAATCGGAACCCGTCAGCGCAGCGATCGACGCAGCCATGTGCAGGGCCACCTGCTCACTTACAGCTCCGTGAGAATCGATCAGTTCGGCCGGGATACCAAGCTGATTTATTTTTACGAGGTTATCGTAAGCCACTACACCACCTTTAAACACCGCACTACTGCCCGGCACATTGGTAATTAGATGAGATAGCTGTCCTCCGGTACAACTTTCAGCAACCGAGACGGTTTTTCCGGCATCGTTCAAAAGACGAACAAGGGCGTGCTGCAGCTCTTCGTTAGCCGATTCGGAATAGATGTATTCCGATGCAGATGTCTTGAGATGATGTACCAGTTCTCGTGCCTGGTCCTCTGCTTTTACTTTATCGGCAGCATAACTCGATACCCTCAGGGTAATACCGTGTGTGTGAGGTAGGTATGCCAGGGTAAGATGTTCACTTGTAAAAACAGAAGTATCGCCAATTACGATATCGCTGAGGTTGCTCTCACCTATACCTGTGAGCTGCAGGTAATGCGACACGTAGGCAGCTCCATCCCCGTTTATTTTCTTAACTCGAGGCATCACTTCGTGCTGCATGAGGTATTTCATCTCACGTGGAACACCCGGAAGAACTGCCAGAAAACGGTTCTCACGACTAAACCACATTCCCGGTGCAGTACCCGCTTTATTGAATAATACATCAGCGGTGGAGAGTACGTCGGCCTGTGCGTGATTCGAGACAGAAAAGGGCATTCCCCTCCGCTCGAAAATATCTTTCACGTGGTTAAATGTGGGCTCGTGCCGAACGAGTGTGTCATTGAAATAGCGCAGAAGTGTAGCTTTTGTGATATCGTCATGCGTAGGCCCCAGTCCACCCGTCATGATAATCAGCTCATTATCGGCAAAAAGTCGGTTTAGTGAGCGGGTAATGATATCGGCATCATCGCCAATGGTTACGACCTCGCTGCAGCGGATACCATGTTCGCTGAGCAACTGACCAATCCAGGTTGCATTGGTATTCACCGTGTCACCCAAAAGTAGTTCTTGTCCGATAGAAATTATACTGGCATTCATGAGTGATAAGATAATGAGTTACGGGTTGCTGTGCATCGGTATCCATCCTATCTTTAAAGAAATGAAAAACGTTCCAAATATATTGAGTGTCTTGCGTATCGTACTCACTCCTCTGTTTGTGGTACTATACGTACAGGATGAACCTTTGTACCGTTCACTGGCCATTGGAGTATTTGCTGTTGCAGCCTTAACCGACTATTTCGACGGTTACATAGCCCGGGAATTTAATGCCGGATCCAAGTTAGGCAAGTTTCTGGATCCGTTAGCCGACAAGGTACTGACTTTTGCAGCTTTTGCAGTTCTACCATACATCAACGCCAGTGTATTTCCAGTCTTGCCTGTTGTGTTGATTGTTTTCCGCGATGTTTGGGTTACCATAATGCGGATGATAGCCAATAGACGGTCATACGACATGCAAACCAGTTTTATAGCCAAGTTCAAAACGGCAGTACAAATGATCTATCTGCCTATTGCATTGCTGGCTGGACTCTTTGTTCAGGCACAGGTTCCACCTGTTATACTCTCTGAATGGCTGTTCGATTCAGGAGTACTTACCTGGGGACTTTATTTTGTTGCGGCCTTTACGGTGTATACAGCCATAGACTACATGATCGTAAACAAGTCCATGTTTGTGCGGAATGATATCAGCAAGGCTTAAATACTGGACAGGAACAGGTCTCGGCTCGGGATTACTACCTAAAGCTCCGGGTACGTGGGGCAGCCTTTTTTCGTTAATCCCGGCATCTATCACACTGCACTTCTTGGGTTGGCCAGGGCTGGTGATTTTACTCGCTATGTTTCTGGCATCAGGGTTTTGGAGTGCAGGCTGGTTCGAAACAACTCATGGCAAAGACCCTTCGATCTTTGTTATGGATGAATGGGCCGGACAGGTTCTGCCACTGTTTATCATACCGCTCTACCCTGAAATCAATCCTATACTACTGGTCACGTTTTCCTTTCTGCTCTTTCGTCTTTTTGACATTACAAAACCTCTTGGCATAGATTCCATACAGAATTTACCAGGCGCTGCAGGCGTCATGCTGGATGACATTTTGGCAGGGCTTTATGCATTAGGAACGCTTTTTTTCGTTATATTTATCTATTACACATTTTTTTAGCATTACCATCTGTGCCATAGCCATTTTTAGCGTTTAAAACGCAAAAGGGAATCAGTCAGAATTGCCATTTTGTTTCCGGCTCAGATGCTTTCACCTTAAGACTTTTTATGATTATCAACTCCGATTTTTCGAGAAAACTTGCGCGGGAATTATTGCGCATAAATGCCGTTGTTTTACGTCCTCATGAGCCGTTTGTGTGGTCGTCTGGATGGAATTCACCCATTTATTGTGACAATCGCCTCACCCTTTTATATCCTGATCTGCGTAAGGAAATGGCGGTAACATTTGCGGATTTCATTGGCAAAACCTACCCCGAGGCCAGTGTGATTACCGGTACGGCAACGGCTGGTATTCCTCATGCCGCATGGGTTTCAGAGAAGATGAATCTGCCTATGGCTTACGTACGCGCGAAAGCAAAAGCCTATGGCATGGGAAATCAAATTGAGGGAGGGGTTCGCAAAGGAGAATCTACCATTGTGATTGAGGATCTCATTTCAACCGGTGGATCTGTAGGATCGGTCATTGACACCTTGCAGTTTGTTGGAGCCAGTGTGAAAGCGGTCTGCACCATTTTTACGTATAACTTTGAGGTTGCCGACAAGAAAATGGCCCATCTGGGGGTACCGGTACATTCGTTAACCGATTATGCTACCCTCATTGATGTAGCAATTGAAGAAGGATATGTGAAAACACAGGACCTTGAGTTGTTAACCGACTGGCGAAATGCGCCGGAGACGTGGCCCAAAAAACTAGCCGTAAAATCGTAAGCACAGTGTCAAACAAAACTTTCTACATAGAGTCGTACGGATGTGCAATGAATTTTGCAGATTCAGAAATTGTGAATTCCATCCTGATGGAAAATGGCAATAAGCCTGTAGACAATCCTGAAAGTGCAGACATCATTCTGGTTAACACTTGCTCTATCCGGGAAAATGCAGAGGCAAAAATTTGGAATCGCCTGAAGTTTTTCAGATCCATCAAGAAGCAAAATCGAGACCTAACTGTTGGTGTTCTGGGTTGCATGGCAGAAAGAGTTCGCGAACGTTTTCTGGAACGTGAAAAATTGGTTGATCTGGTCGTAGGTCCCGACGCTTACCGTGAAATACCCAGTCTTCTGGCAGAGGTCAGCAGCGGGCAAAAAGCCGTGAATGTAATTCTATCGCTGGAAGAAACCTACGCCGACATTACCCCCGTACGACGCGGCGGCAATGGTGTAACGGCTTTCGTTTCAATTATGCGAGGATGCGACAATATGTGTTCGTTTTGCGTGGTTCCCTTTACCCGAGGTCGTGAGCGAAGTCGGGCAACAACCTCCATCCTGGATGAACTAACCATGCTTAGCGATCAGGGCTATAAAGAAGTAACTTTACTTGGTCAGAACGTGAACTCCTTTAACGACGATGGAGTACGTTTCGCGGAACTTATGTATAAAGCCAGTCTGGTAAACCCGGAAATGCGCATTCGATTTTCCACTTCGCATCCAAAGGATTTCCCCGATGAATTACTCCACGCAATAAACGAGCAAAAAAACCTGTGTAATTACATTCATATTCCTGCTCAATCGGGTAATAATGAGGTTCTCAGACGCATGCGCAGGCCTTACAGCCGAGAGCAATACCTGTCGCTTCTGGAAAATATGCGTGAAATAATTCCCGGTGTAACCCTGTCTACGGATATCATTACCGGATTCTGCGGCGAAACTGAAGAAGAACATCATGATACACTTTCCCTGATGGACACCGTTCGGTTTGAAATGGCTTATCTGTTTGCCTATTCAGAGCGTGAGCGGACGCTTGCGCATCGAAAATTCGAAGATGACGTACCACAGGATGTTAAGCAAAGACGCCTTCAGGAAATCATCGACATTCAGCGAGCCGGAGCTTTAGTACGCAATCAAAGCGATATTGGTCGCCGTCACCTCGTCCTCGTTGAAAATGAAAGTAAACGCTCGGCAGATAAGCTCAGTGGAAGAACCGATACAAACAAAGTGGTTATTTTGGATCGTAAAGACTTTAAACCCGGCGATTATGTTGAGGTCGTGATTAACGACGCCACATCGGCAACATTATTTGGAGAGGGGCTCCGGGTGAGCAGTATACAGGAATTTGAACCGGATTTAGTTCAGGTTTAGTCATTTTCACTGGAGGTTGGTTTGAACGCTCAGGCAATTGGCGAAAAATATGGGTTGATCGCGGCATCAGAAGTGATGTATGCTGTAATCAATCAGGCCAGACAGGTTGCTCCTACAGATATCACTATTCTGCTCCAAGGTGAAAGCGGTGTTGGAAAAGATGTTCTTGCGCGCACCATTCATGCCATGAGCAAGCGTGCCTCAGAGAATCTTGTAATTGTAAATTGCGGAGCCATTCCGGAAGGCATCATCGAAAGCGAATTGTTCGGTCATGAAAAAGGCTCCTTTACAGGCGCTCACGAATCGAGGGAAGGATATTTTGAAAAAGCCGATGGTGGAACCATATTCCTCGATGAAATAGGCGATACTCCTAAAAACGTGCAGGTAAAATTGCTGCGCATACTGGAAAATGGGGAATTTTTCAGAGTTGGCTCCTCAAAATTACGTAAATCCAACGCACGTATTATTACAGCAACTAACCGTGACCTATGGAAAGACGTGCGGGATGGATCTTTTCGGGAAGATTTGTTCTACCGATTAAATACGGTTACTATCCGCATCCCCGCACTGCGTGAGCGACCGGAAGATATTATACCCATATTCAGAAAATTTGTAGTGGACTTCTCACGTCAGTACGACAGTGTTTTCCAGGGGTTTTCGGATGAGGCTCGTCAACTACTCACCTCTTATCGCTGGCCGGGAAACATCCGAGAATTGAGAAATGTAGCCGAGCAGCTGGTTGTTTTGGAAAAATCACAGTTTATTACGGCCGACATCCTGCAGAAATACCTAAAAGGACGTCAGCATATGGGCTCAACGGATAATCTGCCAATGTTGTACACTTCCGGCTCACCGTCGAATGATACCCGACATGCCGGCACCAATGATTTGCCAACCGGCGAGCGTGAATTGGTATACAGAGCTCTTGTTGAAATGCGCAGTGAAATTGCCGAGCTCAAAAAAATGCTGGGCGGTTTCTTGTATAATCAATATCAGGCCGAACGTGATGCGCCCAGGTTACTGGGTTCTGCCATGCCTGATGGTGCTTCATATGAGCGGGAACAAGCCTCTGAACAGCTTCAGCATATTGACGTTCAGGAAGAAGAGGAACCCATGATTGCACTCAGCGGATCTGAAATACCTTCACTGGAAGATGCGGAGCGATATCTGATTTTGAAAGCACTGGAGCGCTATGAAGGTAATCGCCGAAAGGCCAGCGAGGCTCTGGGTGTGAGTGAAAGAACCCTTTATCGTAAGATAGATCAGTATAATTTATCGTAAATTAGCTGGCAAATAATCCTACCCGTCGTGAAATCAAATCGCCCTGTTTATATCGTTATCGTGTTAACCGCCTTTTTTATGGTACAGTCGGGCTGTTTGAGGTATAGCTTTACCGGGGTATCGATTCCAGCGAATGTTTCCACAATATATATTCCTTTTTTTCAAGATAATTCAAGCAGTGGATTAGGCGACCTCAGCGACCAGCTGAATGCTGCTCTGGTGAATCGTTTTGTAAATCAAACCCGGCTCCGGCTGGTAACTTCGGCCGATCAGGGCGACATTCTCATGGAAGGCACGATAACAGGATACTCCAATCGTCCATTTAGCGTAGCCGGTGACCAAACAGCCTCATTAAACCGTGTACAAATTACCGTTCGGGCTTCATATCAATACGCCGATGAAGATCGACCGCGGTGGGCCAAATCATTTAGTGGTCAGGCAGAATACGACCCGGCAGAGAATCCGCTTGATGGAGAGCTTGGCGCAGCCGCAGAGGCCATGCAGCAGGTAGCACAAAACATGTTCAACGATTCCGTAGGAAGGTGGTAAATATGGCAGAAATTCCCTTTGAAATTCCCGCATCCCTTAACAGCTATGTGAAAACATTCGAGGAGTCGCCTGCTAAAGGTATATCCAATCTTGAACAATATCTGGCTAAACGACGTAACGATGCGGTAGGATTCTTCTTGCTGGCTATTTTGTATGCATTTAACGAAGAAATGCCCAAAGCATTAAAGGCTGCATCCAAAGCGAGAGCATTGGCGCCGGGGAGTCATTTACTGGAAAATCTACACTATTTTTTACGACATCCTGATGGATTCAAAGCCTGGGTGCCAGAACCTCAGCTACCGGGTGTTTCATCACGGCAACAGTCTCAGTCGGCCTCTACCCTTTCAGTTGACCTGGACATGCTCATTTCCAGACTCTCACGGGCAGGAAGCAAACGCATATCCATCACCAAAGCCAACGAGTCGGAGTCACGCGGTGATGATAACCATGTAACAGATCAGCTCGCAACACCAACGTTGGCCGGTATTTATGAATCGCAGCATAAATTGGCTGAGGCCATAAAAGTTTATGAGCGACTGATGGATTTACGCCCGAAATACAAGGCGATATACGAAGACGAAATCAAGCGTATTAAACAGCTGATGAATTAAGCCCTCACTTGTGCTTCATCGACACCTAGTTTCGGGCTCTTTTTTTATCGAAATTAGGCTCTTACGAATGGATTGTGCTGCTTTTCGTGACCAATAGTGGTTTCAGGACCGTGCCCTGGAAAAACAACCGTTTCCTCAGGAAGAGTATATAACTGTGTTCGGATTGATTGTGCAAGTAGGTCAGCGTCACCTTTATACAAGTCTGTTCGGCCCACCGATTCGCGGAATAAGGCGTCGCCAGATAGCAGCTGACCAGATTCCTGATGATAAAAGGCCAGGTGACCGGGTGCGTGTCCGGGTGTGAAAAGCCCCTTGAATTTGATACCAGCACATTCAAAATCCCCTTCTGATATCCAGTCCGGATGGAAGTCGAACGGTTTAACATCAAAGCCGAAACGTGCCGCTGAAAGCATATAGTTTTCCCAGAAGTAGGCATCCTCTTCATGCAAATAAACTGGAATTTCACCGTACTGACTTCTCACACGGTCGATACCGAATACATGGTCGAGGTGGGCATGGGTTAACACAATCGCCTCAAGCTGGAGATTGTCTTTTTTAACGGCCTGATTCAGCAGATTCATTTCCATGGCATTGAAAAAACCAGGATCTACTACAAAAGCCCTGCCCTTTTCAGATACGAGGTAACTGTTTTCCTGAAACGGATTTACGGTAAATAACTGAATATTCATGTGAATACGTTTAAACGTTAGTTGACATAAAAAAAGGATACCGAATGAACTTCGATATCCTCTTTAAAGTGTTTGCAAATAACAAGCTTACTTGCGGCCGTACTTTTTGTTGAATTTATCAACACGCCCGGCGGCATTAATCATCTTGTCACTACCGATATAAAACGGGTGGTTCTTCGAATCAACCTCCGTCTTATAGATACCATCTTTGGTCTTCATAGTAGTACGGGTTACAAATTCAGAGCCATCGCTCATTTGAACGGTAACTTCTTTGTACTCCGGGTGTATGCCTTCTTTCATAATGTACCTTAAACTTTAAATTCTTGATCAAGATTTGAAATATACGGGTAATAAGGGGTCACTGCAAGAGCTATCTATTACTGAAAATCCTCGTCTTCGAAACCACCCAGTGATCCCAGCATACTGCCTACGAGATCGGTGTAGGTGCGATTTTCATCAAGATCTTCTTTGCTTAGCATACTGTGCTGATGCAACCCCTCAAGTACAAGATCCATCATGGCCAGACGTTGCAGCTCATCGGAGGTTGGAGCATGCTTTTGAACCAGTGCCTCGAGCCCTTCTACTTCCATAAGCCTCTTGCGATAATCTGCATTTTTGAGATCATCGGGTAGCGAAATGCCATTGCCGGATGAAAACCAGTCAAGAACCGTTTTATAAGGGGCATCTTCTGGGTTTACCTTGGGTTTGGACTTACGCTGCGGATCGGGGAAGTATTTTTTGAACACCTTGGATACGGCTTTTCCGATAAGGTGCTGTGCAACACTAACGGCGCCCTCTTGCTCCCCTTCATAGACCAGTTCCAACTTACCGGTAAGAGACGGTACCGTATAAAATATATCACACACTCGGATAGTCGTTTCGCTCTCGACATTTCGCAATGCACGGCGCTCGGCCGCAGATACCGCATTTTCCATCGCCGTAATGGTCATACGTGTTGATACACCACTTTTCTGGTCGATGTACTCCGATTCACGAGCTTCGAAGGCAATTTGCTCAATAATTTCACGAACATAATGCGGGATGTGTACTTTGGTGGACGTACCTCTTTCTATTCTTGCTTCCTGACCCGTAATCTGAATCCCGATATCGACTGTTTTCGGGTAATGCGTAATAATTTGCGAGTCGATACGGTCTTTGAGCGGTGTGATAATGTTTCCGCGGTTGGTATAGTCCTCCGGATTTGCAGAAAACACCATACATACATCCACAGGAACTCTAACATTAAACCCACGTATCTGGATGTCACGCTCCTGCATAATGTTCAACAAGGCTACTTGAATGCGGGGCTGTAAGTCGGGTAGCTCATTTATAGCAAATATACCCCGATGCGTGCGGGGAATGAGTCCGAAATTAATCACTTCCTCATCCGACAAGGCCAATTTTTGAGTAGCAGCTTTGATAGGATCGATATCGCCAACAAGATCGGCTACGGTAGTATCTGGTGTCGCCAGCTTTTCGGCGTACCGATCTTTAGATGCAACCCAGCTGATACGGGTTTTACCATCGTATTTGGCTACGATATCGCGTGCATAACGTGATATCGGATGATATGGATCGTCATTAATTTCAGAGCCTTCTACCACCGGCATCCACGGATCCAGCAATTCTACAAGCATGCGCAGCATTCGGGTTTTACCCTGACCACGCAGTCCGAGCAAGATGATATCATGCCTCGATAAAATGGCATTCTGTATCTGTGGTATGACCGTTTTCTCGTACCCGACCATGCCACTGAATAAGGGCTCATCGTTCTGCATTTTGGCGATGAGATTACGGCGCATTTCTTCTTTCACCGAAACCGATTGCCATCCCGCCTTGCGTAGATCGTCGAGTGTTTTAATCGATTCAATATCGAATTTCATACTGTTTTGCTTCTAAAATAATGGTGAAGTTGCTTTCTTACATCCATTCAAACCGTACCAATGACTTTATCATTCAGTATGGTTTTAAATTATTTGCCCACTATTTGGATTCAGACCCCAGTTGAAGATGGTCATTCAATTAAGAGCACGCTGGAGGCTGCCGGCTCTTAGTCGCGAAGGGCAGTGCCCAAGGCACGGGACTTTATCAGGGTTTCTTCCCACTCAGCCAAAGGGTCGGAATCGGCTGTTATGGCTCCACCGGTGGAGTAATAGAGCTTCTCATCGCGAATGATTGCTGTACGAATCACCACGTTAAAATTAAAATCTCCATCGGGAGTTATAACCCCGATTGCACCGCTGTAAAGTCCTCTTTTATAATCTTCCAACTCTTCAATTATCTGCATACTACGTATTTTCGGTGCACCGGTCATAGATCCCATAGGAAAACAGGCTGCCAGTACCTCCTCCGAGGTGACATCCTTCTGGAGGGTACCTTCCACGCGCGATACCATCTGGTGTACCGTGCTGAAGTGCTGGATTTCAAAAAGATTGCTTACTTTCACCGAGCCCGATGTACACACTCTGCTGAAATCGTTGCGCACCAGGTCTACAATCATAAGATTTTCAGCCTTTTCTTTTTCGGAGGATGAGAGCTCGCGAACAATTTCCTCATCTTCTTCGGGGGAGTTGCCTCTGGGACGGGTACCTTTGATGGGGTCGGAGTAGATCGCCTCCCCTTTTTTAGTTAAAAATCGCTCGGGCGAAGCGCAGCAGGCGTGTACGTCTTCTAATTTCAGGTATGAGGCGAACGGAACCGGGCCTCGTTGAGCCATATGTATGAAAAGACTGAATGGCTCTCCTGTAAAATTGGCTTTAAGTTGATGCGAGATGTTTACCTCGTAGATATCGCCTTCTGTTATGTATTTCTGTGCACGCTCAACCTTTTGTTTGTAGGTAGTGGCATTATCAGCGGCGACAAGATTCTCCATATTGAAAGGCCGTGCTTCTTGAATGAGAAAATCTTCGCTCGAAACGTCGCCTTCGTTAAGGATATAAATGCGGGTTGGTCTGCCCATCCACATATCAGGCAGACCAATAGGGTCGGCATTCTCGGATATGAGCTGTTCCCGGGCATTCTTTAAATCGTAACCCAGATAGCCGCAGCAGTAACCGGGGAAGCGTTCTCTGAATCGTTGCAGTTCAAGCCATGGGTCACCATGTGGGTCTTTCTGGGCAGTACCGGAATCGGTACGTGACGCATTAAGCGTGTTTTTTTCGGCTTCTTTGGGCGAGCGGCCATTCGGGTTTTTAACATGTTTTTCTTCAGGTTTGCTGCTCCCATCTGCATTGTCCACGCTTGTTTCAACATGTTGATTCCATCTGAAAATAGCGTCAAAGCCGGCAAAAAGATACGATTTACCTGAAGATGGGTGATCGGGAAGCTGGGAGTCGAGCAGAATCACATCTCCTGTATCGGCTTCCTTTTGGACCATTTTATAAAAATCTGCGCGGGATGCGGTTTCGTAAACTGCTGGTTCAGCCATAATCTAGTATGGGAAAAATGATGCTAAAAACGTTGTTTGAGTTTCATTTTGGGGTATTGCGTAGTCATCTATCTGCGTGACGGGCACGATTCCCCTCAAAGCGTTGACTATCCAGATTCCATTTGAGTGGATTAAATCCGTGTACTGCAACATGGCTTGTTTTATGAGCGTTTCACCTGCCATTTTATCTCGCAAATATTGCAGCCCTGTTCCTTCCAGCGGCATGGCGGTTGCGGCAGGTGTGAGCAAATCACCACAATTAGTGGATACAATAATGTTCGCTATGCAGGTTTCACTTACGAAATTCTCGGGACTGATTAATAGGGCATCATCCGCTCCTTCTGTGAGCGCCTGAGAATACATTTCGTTGTAATACACTCTGTATGATAGCTTTACGGTTGTATGGTGAGAATCGGTAAAAGGATGTGGTCGTGCTGCTGATTTTAGTCGATACGCATTTTTTGATTCCGGCAATGGATACAACGCCACTATGGCCGAAGATGCCGCTTTCCCTGCGGGAATAATGGTAAGCCTGCATCGGTAATCACCAGCGGAAAACGCGTTGAACAACTCGTGGATGAAATCCATCTTGGGTAATGCAATACCTGTATGCTGTTCTCCTCTTTTGAGCCTGGCAAGATGGTAGGACCATAAGGGAAGATTGCCGTTTTTGATTCGCATGGTTTCAAAATACCCCTCGTTCCATTCACGCAAAGACATCAGGGTCTTCAACGTTTCATCACTCAGTTTCACACCGTCTTTGTAGTAAGCAATTGCACGTGGAAAAGCGCTCATGGATCTTCTTGTGCCCGGTTTCTTCGAAATTCACGCAGTATTTCCCGAAGTTCGTCGTAGTTATCATTCCCCCTGAAGCCCAGTCTTACGTCCACAATACTTCCATCGGGTCCGAACGTCACCTGTGTAGGTACGCCAGGTGCCAGCAGCTCATGAAATGCGTCGCTGCCTTCCACAAACTGAAAATTATAGGGGTGTTCCTGCATGTATTCTGCAGTGAGTTCAGGATTATCTTTTACCCCGGCAGCCAGCACAACCACGTCATCGGTCGACTGCCTTACCACAGCCCAGAGTTTTTCGTGCGAACCCATGGACGGTGTCGACCAGGTAGCCCAGAAATCAATGACCACAAATTTGCCGGCAAAGTCTTTTGCCCGAAGGGTATCGACTCCGTTTCGATGTGGAAAAGCATGCTCATATAAGTTTCTGCCATCACCAAGGTTTTCGATAAAACCCATTTTCTGATTTGCAGTATAGCTGATGGTGAAATAAAAAATAGCAGCGATACCTGATACACCGATGGTTACGGCAAACAGGTTAAAATATTTTGGATCAATTTTCATGACTAAAAGATACACATATTCGGGGAATGGAGGATGGATACAACGGCTGCTGTTGTGCAGGCGACTTCATTGGATGCATGCGTTTTTGGAGCGGCATGTATGTGGCAAAATGGCTATTCGTTATCCGAAATACGAAGTTCTTGTTATTACAACCATAAAAAAACCCGTACAGCAGCAACTGTACGGGTCGGGTAAACATCGAAAAAACCTTTCGGATAACAAACGATGTTTAAGGAACTATGTTATTCTATTTAACCAGCATCATCTTGCGAGTTTGGGTCATATCACCCGCCTCCAGTCGTACTATGTACGTACCAGATCCAAGGCGCCCCGCCTCAAATGAAACCGTATGGCTGCCTGCAGGCATTTCACCGTTTACAAGTACGGCAATCTGACGGCCTAGTACATCGTACACACGTACTGTTACGGGCATTGTTGCCGGTAAATCATAACGGATTGTAGTAGTCGGATTGAACGGATTTGGGAAATTGCTGTGCAGCGCTACTTGCTTGGGCAGCTGTTCACTGTCGTTACTGAAAGCCGACGTTGCACGGATGATATCGGGTGTAGGCAGTTTTTCCGTTGTATAAATATTGAACTGCCCAGGCGCCATCTGGATACTCATGGTAGTAGCCGTAACGTCAATCGATTCACCGGAAAAGTAGTCGTACCAGGTACCGGTTGACGGGAACTGTACAGATGCACTTGTACTGGTTACACCTGCATTAGCAGCAATCACAGCGCTCATTGTGTCGTGTACAAGGCGAATCTGTCGGAAAGGATTCGCACCCAGATTGGTGGTTACCTGCGTATTCACATCATGAAACACAGGATGTTCTCGGCGTAGGTTAATAAGTGCCGACAACACCTGGTACAGTTCATACCGGTCAGGATCGTCATAGTAGTCCCACCGTATGGGTTTTTCTGATGTTCTGCCCGGATCGGTTGGAAGACACTCTCCATGACTATCGCCTCCGGGTTTCAGGCACTCGCGATCTCCTCCACCATAGCCCAGCTCCCCAAACTGCCACATCATGCGTGGTCCGGGAACCATGAAAAATAACGCACCCGCCATTTGTTGTCGTTGCAAGGCTGTAGAAAGTTCTCTGATGTTGTAATTGCCGGAGCTATTTCCGTAATTCAGGTTTTTAAACATCATCCACTGTTCGTCGTGGCTTTCCTTGTAGGCAATGGCATTAGGAACATTCCAGCTACGATTTCGGAACCAGATGTTGGATATGTTGGAGTTGGAACCGTGCCAGCCCATAGCCACCTCCTGAAATCCGGTAGTCATCCCCTGCCAGAACATCATGCCATTGATGCCTTCCTCGTTGGTACGATAGTGAGCAAGTTCGCGTTCCTCACTGTCGGCTGCGAAATGCTCAAGTATGAGATAAGCACTCTTATCATATTCCCAGACAGCATCGGCCATTCGCTTGAGATTTCCAATACGTTGACTGTTGTAGCCGTGGTAGTTGCTGCTGTTGAAATTCGTGGCAAAGCCTTTGGTAAGGTCGAAGCGGTACCCGTCAATGCGATAGGTTTCAATCCAATACCGATTCATGCGGTCGAGCCAGTAGCGGATGTAAGGATCGTTGTGGTTTAGATGTCGGAAGACATTAAACTCGTGACCTGGACCAAGAAATCGATTCTGGGCCGGGTTCGTACCGTATAATAACACCAGTGGAGACTTCTCTTGGGTGTGATTGTATACGACATCCAGAATTACAGCAATTCCGCGGGAATGTGCTTCATCCACAAACCGCTTAAATGATTCACGCGTACCATAGCTTTTATCGAGTGCTCCGTGGAAGTTCGGGTTATATCCCCAGCTCAGGTTACCGTCAAAATTGGATACGGGCATGAGTTCAATGGCATTCACACCGAGACGCTCCAGATACCCGATGGTATCGCGGAGCACGTCAAAAGTGCTTTCCTCTACGAAATCACGCAAAAGCAGCTCATAAATGATAAGTTCATCCTGTGCGGGGCGCTGAAAATCGTTGGTTTGCCACTGAAACGGCGCACGACCTACCTCAAATACTGATACCATTCCAGTTGTTTGCCCGACAGGGTATTGTGGCATGTTTGAGTAAACGGAGGGAGAAATAAATCGATCAAGGTCAGGATCGAGTACTTGCTCGCTGAAAAGGTCGGCAATACGTATTTCACCATCAACCAGATACTGAGCCCGATGCACTCCATTTTCCAGCCCGTTAAGGGTAATCCAAAAATGTACGCTGTCAGGTCGGATTTCATCGCGGTTCAGAAGGAACTCATCTCGCACTTCCCAATTGCTGTGATCGCCAATCAGGTAGACAAACTGCTTCCCGGGGGCGAACATTGAGAACGATACCGTTCCAGGGGTATCGGTATGCACCGTGATTCCATCTCGTATGCCTTCCGGTCGTGGTACAGCGGGCGACTCTGGCGCGGCAATGTAGTTGAAGGTTGTTGAAACCTCTTTGCTTATTCCTGCATCAGTTACGGCGGTAATGACAAACGTATTTGCACCGCTTACCAGCTCTACACCTAACTCAGCCATTGACGGAATCAGGAGCAGTTGACGCGCCTCCTCGTAATAGTCGCCAAAAGGAATGGGATTACCATCATTTACGGTGATAGTAGACGCTGAGGGGTTAATCGGGTCGGAGGAGATGGCGCCGATATGGGCGGTTAGAGCGGGTGGTTCGTTTTGCTGAACGGAGTTATTTCGCGGAAATACCTGAAACACCAGCGGGTGGGTGACTTCCAGAAAGGAGTCATTATTCTGGCCAACGGTAAGCGGATTTAAGGGGTCGGTAAACCATTCCCAGCTAGCTCCTGAAGCATTGTACTGCTCGTGAAACTTATACGCATAACCGCTAACACCAGAGCGGGTAACAGAACCGCCTCCTACGCGAAGACGAATGACCTGATATGAGAATCCGTTATCGGCATCAACACTGAGTAGAGAGCCATCTGAAACAGCAATTCGTCCACTGGAATTATTGCCCCAGTTGTTAAAAGATCCGGGCACAAAAGACCTCAGCGCATTATCGTTGGGAGTATAACGAAAGGTTACATTGAGCGAATCTTGAGCCACTACCGGCAGGGAAATACCAACCAGCAGTAGGATACATAATATAAAGCGTTGCATAATCTGAGCAATTAGTTACGATAGGTTACGGGTGTAGAGCCTGATCGATGTACGTTAAATCTTTGTTGGTTCAGTTATCTGTGAAGAACTTCTGACGACCAACTCAGGTGAAAAAATGGTGTGTGAGATGTCTATTTCATTGTCGTCAATTCTTTGGAAAAGCTTTTCTAAAGCCAGCCATCCCATGTCATACATTGGTTGTTTCATGCTGGTGAGTCCAAGAAACTCGGAGAAACGCAGGTCATCAAATCCCATTATTGGAATAGATACACCACGATCGTTCATCGCTTTCATGGCACCCATGGCCTGAATGTCGGAACTGCAGAAACACGCGTCGGGTACATCATGCATGTCCAGAATCTGGCACATGGCTTCGTAACCGTTTCGCTCGGTAAATCCATCGCGGCTGTAATGCTTCCCCGAAACGATTAAGCGACTGTCTACAATACGACCTGCATCCTGCAGGGCGCGACTGTATCCTCGAATACGGTCATCGGCCGGTTTGGAGTCCATGAGTGCCGTAATCATGGCAATACGCTCGTAACCTAAATCGATTAAATGCTGTGTTGCAAGGTAAGCGCCTTCCACACTGTCAACACTCACCGAATCAAAATCATGGTGATATTCGTCGATGAGTATAATATTGTCGTGAAGCTTTTTTATGCACGACCACTGGTTATCGTTGAGGTGAATTGAAATTAACAGGTATCCGTCGGCTACACCTCTTTTGATGAGGTATTCAATTTGCTTGTCGATGTCTTCGGTAATACGAACATTATAGATATTCAAATCGTAGTCGTACTCAGCGATTTTGTCCTGAATACCTGCAAGTACTTCCATAAAGAAGTGATTGGAGATCACCGGGACAATAACCGTGATGAGTTTGGATTTTTTCCGGGCCAGAGCTTGAGCCATGGCATAAGGATGGTATCCTGCAGACTCGGCAATAGACAATACCTTATCGCGTGTTTTAGGCGAAACATTATTCGCGTTATTGAACACTCTGGATACGGTAGCTATGCTTACGCCGGCTTCACGTGCAATATCGTATATAGTAGCTGACAAGGTTGCTGAATTACGGTAGATATAAAGGGGGAGGCAGGCAGGATACCTGCCCCCCTCTGATAAGACGAGATATTGGGATTATTTCACCAACATCATGGTACGGCTTTGTGTAAAGCTACCGGCACGAAGCTGGTAAATATACACGCCAGAAGCCAGGTTAGCTGCGTTGAAGTTAACGCTATGCGTACCGGCAGTCATCATTCCATCAACAAGTGTAGCTACGCGCTGACCAAGAACATTATAAACGTTCAACTGAACATTTTCTGTCATCGGCAGTGTGAAACTGATGTTTGTTGTTGGGTTGAACGGATTCGGGAAGTTATTGTGCAGTGCGATAGCCGCTGGCTGCTCAAGAGATTCCCGGATGTTGGTAGTGGTAAGTCCGTATGTTGGTGGAGCTTCGAAATCGAGATCGGTGGCTTTCCAAACAATAGGATTCAGTTCGAACGAATCTGGCCAGATGATATCATCAGGATCTTCATCGTTGAGTGGCTGAATGTAGCGGTAGTAACGTCGACCGGCAGCAAAGCCTTCTCCGTTTAATACACGCTCTCCATCAGCCGTAACATACGCAAGAACAAACCCAATGTGGTTTTCAGTTGGTAACTGCACGGGCATAACCAGCTCAAATTCATTGGACGTTCCAACGCGGGAGAACATAACACGCTCCAGTTGATCAGGGTTGTCAAATATTGGACTATCATCACCAACTGCCAATCCCTGACTTATTCCAAATAATGGTGTTTGGATTATCAGATAGAGTGTATCTGTAGCGGGATTGAATGGTGTGGTATGTCCCACAGCGCCTGTCATGTCAACTCTGAACGTTACATCCATAACATCATCGCCCATAAAGGTCTCACGAATGATACCTTGTGGTGGAATACTGTTAAAGAATTGAATACCGGATCCGAAATCCTCCGCTGTTTGAACCGATTCGTTAGTGAATGTATAAATACGGTCTCCACCACCGAAGGCACCGGGCTCTTCCCATCCACCGGGCAGATTAGGAATAAAGTTCGGGCTATCTTCATCGCTGCGTGACGCATCCCATTTGATGTAGTATTTGTATGCGAGGCGAGCGCCAACTTCTTCCGTTAAAGTAACTGCAGTGGTCCATGCATCAAATGCTTCACTGTAGGTCATATCGCCTTCGCCCCAACCATTGAAACTACCACGAATTTTCACTTCGTCGCCAACAGCTCGGTTAAATACGCCAAACTCTTCCAGTACACCAACGTTCACAGCAAATTGAACAGATGCTGTAGTAAGGTCAGCCGTAGGGGGACGACGATTTTGCATGAACGCAAAGTAAAATGTACTGTCGGAGGCGCTTACATTGCCTCTTCGGTTATCACCATCGTCCCAGGTAACTTCCGAGCCGACCTCAAATACATACTTGTACTCAAATGCTTCACCCGCAATCGCCGGATCTACATAAACGGCGCCTGAGAAAAATACATTTCTACTTCCGTCAGGCATGTTTTCTTTGCTGAGTACTACATCGGTTCGACCCCAATCCAGGAATGATGCACTGCCTCGAACACCAACTACTGCAGTAGCAGGATCCAGAGCCCCAGTTGCAACCTGATTCCCTACGTTTACACGGAAGAATAATGCAACTGAATCTTCTTTAACTTCAAAAGGAGCTTGTCTGTTGAAGTACATCACAGGAACCATGATATCGGCATCGGCATCAGCAGGAACTTCAAACATTTTGTTGTCACCACCTTCCCATCCACCGCCGGCATGGTCATCCCACTCTCCAGCGGCATCACGTTTAGCCGTATATATTTTATGCTCGAGACGGTCGCCCGGACTCATAACCAAGGTTGTCTGCCAGTAATCGCCGCCAATATTGTCTAAGCGTACTGATGTTGATCCCCAGTTGATATCGTCTGTTTCCTCACCGTTAAGTGATCCACGAATCTGTACAAGATCAGTAGTACTGACCGTATCAGGGATTGTGGATGTATTTACCGTAAAGGTCACATTAATTGTAGCTGCATCATTAGAAATTGCCTGGGCTTGTACACTGCTGAATAATCCTAAAGAAAGAATTACCACAGTTAGCAAACCAGTCAAACCATTTCTAAAAGCAGTGTTACCATCTATTGGTATCATCTTTTTCATAGTTTACCTCTTTGTTTTTTTATTTTACGGTTTCCCGTTTTTGTCGTCGTTTTAAATTGATTAACAGGGCTCATAGTGATAACGTACTCACGCTTAAAATTGTACCGACAATGAGAGTCGGTTGGTGAGGCCGAGGTATTTGTGGTTCTGCGCGGCGTATCCTACACGAATAGCCTGTCCGCTTCCCAGTTTATACCGAACACCTCCGCCTGCGGCAAACAGCCACATCCGATC
>JAFIEZ010000015.1 GCA_020832235.1 Bacteroidota bacterium | reverse complement strand
GGGGTCATATCAAGATAAGAAGCTAGCATATATTGAGGAACTCTCTGCAAAAGTGAGGGATACTCGGCCATAAAGGTGATAAAACGAGTATCAAAGTCATCGTGGAGCAGTCTATTGGCTCTTTGAACAGCTATAATATAGGCCCTTTCTGCCATAATCCGTGCTATCTTTGACCAAGTTTGGGATGCTTCTGTAAGGTGGTTCAACTTGTCACGTGAGATGGTATAGACTACCGAGTCTTCCAGCGCCACTATGGGGCGTATAGAGGGCGTTTGAGTCAGATATCCGAAGTAGTCAGTTAAAAACTGTCCTTCAGTGAAGAACAACATGATCTTTTCCTGTCCTTCAACCAAGTAGTACAGTTTGAACAAACCCTTTGATACAAAAGATACTTTGTTGCTGTATCCTCCCTCTTTAATAAAATAGTCGCCTTTCTTATACTTTTCCTCTTTGAAGGATTGTAATGTTAAATTCCAATCCTCTTGGGTGAGGGATGAGATTTTTACCAAATATGTTTTTAAATCCTCCATGAGTGTACTGTTTCAAATTACTGCCAACGTGTCTATATACGCAATAAACATCTGTTTATCACACCTATATGGAATGATATGCGCAGGATTGTTGCGGAATATTACAGGCCTAGCTGGTCCGGTGGGTTTGGTATTTTTTGTTTGGTTTGTTGACTCACATGAGTATACATAGCGCTGCGCGGTTCTCGGCTTCGCTTCGAATCGGTCGTTTTACTGCTTCATGTCCCAACAGCTCTTGAATAATGCGTAAATAGGTGCCACTTTCCAATAAATGTGTTGCATAACTGTGTCGCAAGGTGTGTACCATTGCTTTTTTGTTGATCTTGCATTCTTTCAAGGCTTTCCGAAATAGGGTCTGAATACTTGTTGCTGAATACATCCCACCAAATTGGTGGTTCTTGGTTCTTCCCTGGTCTATGTCTATATCCACATCGACCTTCCCGGATTTCTCAGGTGTAATTTTTTCCTTATCCGGAGTGGAGGATGCCATGACGTAAGTTTTAAATGCAGTCCAGTTGAGCGCCCATCTTGACAGCAAAATCAGTATAGTATTTTCGGGCGGCATCTGCAAAGTGTAACGCATTTTAATTGGCTGTGGCTGAGTTATTCAAACTAGCATTACTTGCAGTATGGTCAGGAGGTCTTTTTTGCCATGTCGAATATCGGGGAGATTGACATCCTCCATTATCGGTGGGTGCTTACATCCTCCTTTAGCGGGAAGGCTTATATCGGTGAGGCTTACACGCTCCGAGAAGCCTTTAATTCCGATCAAACTTCCGGGCTTGAACGAGCATATTCATCACGCCGTCTTTAATTCTTATCAAATTTCCGGGCTTGAATCAGCATAATCACCACGCCGACATTAATTCTTATCAAATTTCCGGGCTTGAATCAGCAGTATCACTAATCCGCCCAATGTCGCGATGATGATCATGGATTCGGCAATGAACATGATACCCATCCATTTGAATAGGTAGTACCCAACGATGATGGTCAGTCCGATGGCGATGAATCCATTCCGCATGTGCGTCGATAGGCCCTCAATATCTACATTTTTCTTTTTCTCGGCGGACATGGTGTTGTAACCGGCAATGAGGTTGGGGAATCTCTTGACTAAAAACCCCATCCCAATCATGAATAATCCAACCAGTAGGTTAAGTGTGTCCATTGTTACTTAGTTTACATCAGGCTTCAAGCAAAAGTCAGCTTTTCGCCTTGAACATGTGATAGATGGTTATTTCGTCGGATGCATTCCGCTCGATGAGTTCATAACCGAGTCGCTCATAAATATCCACATTTTTCTGGCCTTGTCTGGCGATAAACACGTGTTGAACGGTGTTGAGTGTCTCTATTGATCACCCACTTCATCGTCAAACAATTCGTGTAGTTTTTGCTGTAGGAGCTTTTTGTCTGGTAGTTGTGTTTTGTACTCTGCAATCATTGTTGGGGAGAGGCTATTGCTTAAAGCATATTCAACAACTTCACTGTCTTTATCCTTGCAAAGTAAAACTCCAATGCTCGGATTTTCATTTGGTTTCCTGACGTCTCGATCCAAAGCTTCCAAATAAAAGCTAAGCTGTCCCAAGTGGTCAGGTCTAAACTTATCTGCTTTAAGCTCAAAAGCGACGAGGCATTGTAGGCCACGATGATAGAAAAGTAAGTCAACATAAAAGTCGCTGTTGCCAACTTGTAACTTATATTCTTCTCCTATGAATAGAAAATCTTTCCCAAGTTCAAGAATGAAGTTTTTCATCTGTCTTACAAGTCCACGTTGCAATTCGCTCTCACTGTGTGGTTCAGGTAAGTTCAAAAACTCAAATACATAGCTGTCTTTGAAGGTATTGGAAATATCTCTGTTACTTTCTCTCACCGTTGGTGAGAGTTTAGAACTGCCAATCATAGTCCGCTCGAACAGGCTTGCAGATATTTGTCGGTCGAGTTCACGTTTGCTATAATTTTCTTGTTTTACGTATTTGAGGTAAAACTCCATTTCTTCCATGGTTTTACACCTTGAAAAAATCAGCAGATTGTTTGTCCAACTAATTTCTCTCACCAGAGGTGAGAGTTTTGGATACCCTTTATAGGTCTCGTAAAATTGCTTCATTCTCCACAAATTTTTGTCAGAGAAACCTTTTATTTCCGGTTCATGTGCCTTAATGAAGTTGGCTAGTTCCGTCACCACTGAGTCGCCCCATTCTGATTGTTCAATTTTTTTGCTGATATATTCTCCGATGTTCCAATAGAGGTTGATAAGTTCAGCATTTACAGCTTTTATGGCATTAGTGCGAGATAGTTTTATTAGCTGAATTATGGCCGCAAATCGATTATCCATGAGGTTGGTCTGTGTTACTAGGACAGTGATTTAGTGTGGCAACTGCACCACTAGTGATTGTGTAAAATAAACTATAAAATTGAAATATTGTATTATATTATAATTTTTATAAACTATATAGTTGAACTTTGTCAATTGGGTTTGTGCCTTGTTTGACGAAGTAAAATAACACATGCCATCGGAATCGGAAGTAAGAGCTTTTTTGCGTGACTTTAAGGCAAAAATGGGAATTCCCGCCGAGTTCCAGATGAGCTACCCTTTAAAAAAGTAACTATGAAAAGTCCTGTTACCGGTCGTGACATGGTGTTGACAACAGAACGTCGGTCAATGGCCTTCCGCAAGGAAACCTTCGAAATTACCTATCATTTTTATAGATGCGAAAATAGTGGAGAGCAATTTACTACTACCACTCTGGATGAGTTAAACCTGCAACAGGTGTATAACCAGTACCGTGAGCGGTTTAATATCCCCTTTCCAGACGAAATCAGCAGCATCCGTCATCAGTATGGCTTGTCGGCGGCTAAAATGTCTGAAATCCTCGGATTCGGAGTTAACAGCTACCGCCAATATGAGTCTGGTGAGATTCCTACTGCAGCAAATGCAAAGTTGATCCAAATGGTCGCTGACCCGAGCTATTTTAAACAGTTGGTACAGCTTTCAGGGTCTCTGGATGATGCTCTGAAACGGAGCTACATTCAAAGAGCATCCGCATTGGAAGATGAATTCGCACGTAATAGTAAGGAATCCAATTTTAAAGCGTATTTGCTGGGTAATCCTGCAGCTGATGTCTACTCCGGATACAAAAAACCGAGTTTTGAGAAGCTTGCCGAAATGATTGTCTATTTCTCCCAGAAGCTGGAGCCATTCAAAACCAAATTGAACAAACTCCTTTTTTATGCGGACTTCCTGATGTATAAACAGCATTGCTTTTCGATAAGCGGAGTTCGTTACAGGGCGATCCATTACGGTCCTGTTCCGAATAATTATCAGAGTATTCTCGAATACCTGGCAAATAGCGATGTGATCCAACTGGATATCACGGAATTTTCTACCGGATACTCCGGGGAGAAGCTAAAGTCCAGGTCAGACCGACCGTTTAAATCAGACCTGTTCTCTGAAACGGAGCTACAGGTTTTGCAGCAGGTTGCATCCCACTTTAAGGATATCAGCACCAAAGACACCATTGAACTGAGTCATGTGGAGGATGCCTGGAAACATCATATTCCCGATAAAAGCATCATCAGTTATGAGCATGCATTCGCGTTGAAGGAGTTTTGAGGTGGTAATCGGCACTCCGCTACACTTCTTGAAAAACGCTTTTTATACCAGACTGAGCTCGGAGAGTTCTCGGCCTATTTTTTGAATGCCATTGACGATTTTCTGAACCTGTTTTGGCGAAGGCTGTTTCTTACCTGAAACGTATTGCGATAAAAGCGTCGGATTCATGCCAATTCTTTTCGCTAAAAAATTGGCATTGAGCACTTTATAGTGTTTAAAAAACTGTTGTAAGTCCAGATTCAGCTTCAGTTGTTTGGTGGAAACCTCATATCCTTCGTCCTCTAAAGCGAAATTGAGTGATTCAATAAGATTAGAATACAAATCAGCGATATCTCTGCCAGTTGTGTACACACTGAACTGCTCGGCCATAGCTGAAAAGCCCGTTTCTGTTTTCTCAACGGTAACATTAATAAACGTAGGATACTTTCTCATGGCTTTATACCTGCTTGTTTGAACAATTTTATCTGAAGCCCTTTACCCAATTCCTGACTTCCATGGTTCGGGAAAATGATGATTCCCTCTTTGGTGTCATGTTTCAATTTAACGTGTGAACCCTTCTGTGATACAGGGTACCATCCGTCCTTAATCAAAATCCTGTAGGCTTCTGAGCATTTCATCTAAAAAGGTAAACTATAATTTACCTAATGGCAAGAGTAAAAACTTGTACGAATCCCAGTTTTCCTTAACTAAATACAGCACCATCAGAAACATCGGAATGCTTAAGAACAAGCCGGACCAATCTTTAAACAGGGCCAACATCAGGATATTCACAACTACAGGCATGATGATGATGCAAGCCAGCTTGACGTATCGGTTGGTTAAAAACATAATGCCCGCTACAAGTTCAACGGTCTTCACAATGTACATGAGGTACCCTATAGCCCATAGATTTTCCACGATTTGTGTAGCTTCCGCACTTAGTCCCATCTCACTCGGTGGAAGAAAGAGCGATATAAACGCACTGGGAATGAAAATCAGCGCAAGCAGCAGTCGAACGACGGTATAAAATGTACGTTTCAATGGTGTATTCCTTAATTCATTGTTTAAATTGGTTGACATCCCAAATGTGCCGCTAATTCAAAAGACAATGATTAAGGTAGTTTAAGAAATGTGCCGTTTTCTACTTTTCCTTCAGCTTTCTCCTGATCTCGCTGAGATATTCCGGTGTTACGCCTATATACGATGCAATTAGCTTCAAGGGCAACCGATTGATCATGGAAGGATAGGCGTTGATGAAGTCGAAGTATCGCTCTTCTGCTGTGGAGCTTAGCAATGCAACAAGCCTGTTTTGTAATGAGATTACGCTATTGACCAGCTTTCGATTTTGCTCGTCTTTGCTGAATGATTGCAGCTCTTCCTTTGTGAGCCTGATGTAGGTGGTGTCTTCTATTGCCTCGATAAACAGTACTGATGGTTTCTCGTTAACAAGGCTGTCCAGATCGGAGATGTACCAATCTTCCGGAGCAAATTGCAGGATGTGCTCTTTGCCTGATGAGTCAATCACATAACTTTTGAAACACCCCGTGACGACCTTGAAGGTGTATCGGCATATCTCGCCTTGTGACAGTAGGATGGTGTTTCGTTTAATGCGGTGCATCGTTTTTCGCTTTTAACACTTCCGTTACATCCTTCTTGGGACCAAGTACCTTTTTTGCTCTATAATTGCGGTTACCTGTTCCTGCGTCAGCGTGTTACTTTAAATGCGCAATGAAGCGTGAATGGTTCTAACTGTTTTATTCCCCTTTTTACAGGAAGGTGAACCCAATTCGCTTATTCAAGCCTTGTTCGAAAATGCGGATTAATGTTGATAACTGTATGTTTCCTTTGCCATTTTCAAGCTTTGAGATATAGCTTTTCTTTGTCCCTGCTTTTTCTGCTAACTGCTCTTGTGTAAGGTTGGCTTCTTTTCTCGCCTCTTTAAGCATTTCGCTTATGATGAACATCTGGGCATTTTCTTCAAATTGGTTTCTGCTTTCAGTTCCAATTTTTCCGTGCTCCAGCTCAAGGAGTTCATCGAATGTTTTGATTTTGGTATAATCCTTCATAATCCTATTTTTTTGACTGAAAGTATGCCTTCATTAATTTTTCGGCTCTCTGAATTTCTTTTTTAGGGGTTTTCTGTGTTTTCTTTTGAAAACCGTTGAATAGAACTACAAGTCTTCCTTCATCGAAACAGCAGAAAATCCTGAAAATATTTGATTGATACTCCACTCTAACTTCAAATAAGCCATCTGTGCCTTCAATATGTTTGAGAAACTTTTCGGGTACTTTTTCCACTTGTTTGATTAGTTCAAAAACGTATTGAATTTTACTTTTTACCCTATCATTCTGGATCTGATAGAATTCAATAAAGTGATTTTCGTAAAAAACAATCTTCCTCGTCATAGTTAATAAGTTATCTCATAAGATAACATTTTCCAACTTTTTGGTTTTTATTGATTGGATAATGCTGAGCTTTTTTAAAGAACCAACTTCTCATCCCTTTGCCAACCGCCGGGCCGTGTTCACATTGCGGACCGTCATGGATGCGTAAAGTTCGCTCCCAACCAGCTTGTTTAGCCGGCTTTTAGAATAGTCGTTCATGTTCAGGCTCCATAGAAGCGCCCCTTTGGTGTAAATTACGCGGATGTAATCCTGGTTGAAGGGCAGGGATTCAACAACGTCGGGTGAATCTACGGATGGAAAAAGGTAGGCTACATCCGATTTCTCGTTTTCTTTGTTGGTCCAGTCGGAGGGGATGGCGTCTGCGATGGCCGTCATGCTGATCATGTTCTTGCCGCCAACGTTGATGCGTCTTAGCAGGGCGATGTATTTCATGGTGTGCTTCCGGGCTTTACTGAGCGTGTTTCATCGTAGTCAATTCGGGATTTCCTGCAATAACGTATGATAAACTGAGCCATACGTTCAAACCGAGTTGAGTTCACTACTTCCCGCTATTGTTGTAATAGTACGACAATGCCCCGGAAGGACAGGTATCAATCGTCTTGATGATGCGTTCGGTGGTGCTGCCCTCAGGCTTAATCCAGGGACGATCTTTCGGCTGAAACACCTCGGGACTTCCTTTCACACAGTTTCCGGAGTGGATGCATTTGCCCGACTGCCACGCAATGGTGGACAGTTTACTTATCTAATGACGTGTATTTCAGCACAAGTTGCAAATGGAGGTGGATCAATGATTACCGAATTAGCCGTATCGAATTCAGAAGGCAAAAAAAAGTCCCCTCGCAACTAAATGCAAGGGGACTACTCCTGTCAAATGAACTATAACCTACTTAGGTGATGTCATTTACTTATCCTCTCTTATTGAAGTGGGTGCATTTCCAAATCCCTCGGTACTACTTAATAAGCGTCATTTTTCTGGTCTCTCTTACATTGCCCGTGCTTAACGTATAGAAATACATGCCCGATGACAAATTAGATCCATCAAAGGTAACCTGATGGGTTCCCATGGCATAACGGCCATTCACGATTGTTTTTACCCGTTGTCCCACACTGTTGAACACATCAATTCTAACATCGTTAGCCTCAGACAGGTTAAATCTGATGGATGTCGTCGGATTGAATGGATTCGGGAAATTCTGCATCAATTCAAAGTCGGTGACCAGTCCAGCGTTTGCATCACGAATACTCACCGCTTCTACAGGCAATTTAAACGAAGTGACGAAACTGGATCGCACATTCGCAGGAGCCGTTATCGCAATTTGATCCAGATAAAGCGTTCCGTCGAAGTCGCCGCTGAACAGGAGCTCGCCACCATTAAATGGGGAATATTCCAGTACCATGGGCTGGGTGATGAAGGGTTGAACATCGCCCATTTCGGTTTGGTCTAGACTCTGGCTGCCCGTGCTTTCAATCTGCTTGGCCCATAAAAAATTTCCATCGTTATCGTACTTCGCTATGAACTGATCGTTCACGGTATCCGAGGTAAGAATGAGCTCATTATCCGTTTCTACTTCAAAAACGATGAATTCACTGAAGCGACCCAATACATACACACTACCTTCCAGATCGGTAGTGACTTTGTTGGCCGTCACCTCCGGACCGGTACCGAATTGCTTCGCCCACAGTACATCGCCTTGAAGATCATACTTGGTGAGGAATCCTTCCCGGTAACGTCCCGCCACCAATACGATGTCGTCTTCGCGGCTGGCACCCGGGAACAGTACATCCTTTGTGAACTCACCGGTTACGAAGAAATCTCCGTTTTGTGACGTGGCAATATCGTTGCCGACGGCCTGATCCCCACCACCAATAAAGTTGGCGAAGTACCATTCTCCGTTAACATCGTAACTGATGATGAAGGAATCGTTCTCACCCGTATCGTTATACCAGAAAATATCGGAATCAGGCAGTTCCATCAAACCTTCACCGATAATGCCCAATACATTCAGGTAGCCAAGTGTATCTACCGAAATGGAGACCGCTGTATCATAGTTCGGCGTTCCGGTAGTAGAAACCCAAAACGGTTCACTTCCGTCTTTGTCGAGGGAGGCCAGAAAGAAATCACTTTTGCCCACAACATAGGCCTCTTCACCGAAGAGGTAGGTACCCGAAAAAGCACCGGCTACATAGGGGTAACCGTCTTCATCGAGAATGATGGAGGCCGCCACATTCCGGTCGATTGCCAGCGTGTTGGGCGCTCCGGTACTGCCACTATTACCACCATCAAGCCAGAGCAGCTCTCCATCGTTGGAATACTTGGCTACAAACAGCTCGAAATTGAGATTTTCATCATCGCGGCCATCGGTTATGGTCTGAAGTGTGTCGCCAGTCTCGCTCACGAAGGTGAGGGATTTCACAAAGGTGCCTGCAACGTAGATATTTCCTTCGCTGTCAACAGCCAGGGATGTTCCCCCATCCAACGAAAACTGCTCAGGCAAATTGGTTGCCCCGGAGGCCATTCTGGCCCAGACCGGATTATTGTTGGCATCCAGTTTGGCCACAAACATGTCAAAATCTGCGCTGCTATGCAGTGTCGTAGAGCCCAGAGTTATAGTGCCTGTGAATCCGCCTGTGAAATACGAGTTGCCGTAGGCGTCTTTAACCACCTGGGCAATCTGCGTTGTTTCTGTGTCGCCAAACTGAAATACATCCTCTGCAAAGATGTCGATGTTGTCCAGATTGTTTTGAACCGCTTCCTCGTTAATCTCCAAGTTAAGTAAGGCGTAGTTGCCTAAACCCACAGGTTGAGCATAATCAATTACTAACTTTGGTGGAGGGGGATGTGTGCATTTTACTACGACGGCAAATGCAGACACGGTAAAGCATAAGGTCAGGATGAATAGTAGCATCCCTGTTTTTAAAAAGTATGGTAGCTTTGGTTTCATCATAGTTGGTAGATGTTGAATGTTGGTTCATGTAAAGTCTTCGGAAAACCGTTATTTGGGCCTTCTTTTTTGTTATGAAGTATTTTCATGATTTGGTTTTGGAGAAAAAGAGTAGCAGCACCCCTCCGAATAAACTGAGTAACGGAAAAACATTCGGAAATCGGCTGTAGAAGGTTGAATGGGTATTCAGCGTTACATGTTGCGTGGTTGCGCTAACGCTGTACCAGTCGAGTTTGCCATATATGTTGCCAAAAGGATCGGTAAAAAGACTGTATCCCGTGGTGGAAGATTTGGCTATGGACCGCCGCGCTTCTATACTGCGTAAGCGGGTGAAACTCTCCATCTCGTGGGCGGTTGTTTCAAAGGTGTCGCCCAGGGGACTTTCATTCGTTAATGCGGCAATAAATTGGGCGTCGGAGGCGGTTGATTTGGACGATGAAGAGGTGAACAGCAGATCCCAGCAAACGATAGGACTCACGCGTATCGTAGATTCATTCTTCGTGAAAAAATTCAAGATAGTCGGACCGCTTCCCCCACTGATATTGGTTACCCCGCCAATATCGATGCTAAGGTTAGATAAAACCGGAAAGGTTTCAGACAGTGGCACATACTCTGTAAAGTGCATCAGATTTTGCTTCCGGTATATTCTGAGTCGACTTATATCCAGATTTTCTTCCAGGGCCATCCACGCCAGCTGTGGCGTTAGCATAATGGCCGAATTGTAGACTTTATAATCACGCCCTAAATACTGCTGCAATGCGGGTATTTCAGACAAAACTTCGGAGTCGAGTGTACCGGTGAGCAGTGGTGTTTCCCATTCCAATACTTTTTGGAAAAGATAGATTTGAACGTCTTCTGAGTCCATGAAATCAATCGGGACTCCGGACTCCGGCCAGACGATCAAATCGGTTGCTCCTGCGGCAACCAGAGAATCGGTAACTGCAACGAGCTGTAAAAAACCAATTTCAAACTGTTCGTCGCCTGCTGTTTCATAGGATGGATATCCAGACTGTACTACCGAAACCCTGATTTCATCGCCAAAACCCCGGGGCAGTGTAGCCTTTACGTATACATTGTACAGCAGGGGGGGTAAAAAGAATACCGAGAAAAGCAACGCCAGGCGTTTGGAAAAGAATACATCAGCCGTAGTTGAGCTGGTTTTTCTGCGTTCCAGCCAATCATCCAGCATGATAAATATGAAGGCGTTTAACGCGACCAGCCAGAAGGAAATACCCGTATAGCCCGTTATATCGATGTATTGAATAAGCCAGGGCAGTGCGGCCTGATTCAGATATACAGATAGAATAGGCATCGCAAGAAATCGCTCAAGGATGAACCAGTCGAATGCCGGCCAGATGAGGGCAAGCAGAAATAAGCTCTTTCGGAATCCAATTTTTGATGTACAGATGTGCACCACCCAGAATGGAATCGTAAAAAACAAGGCTCCAATCGTGATGAGTAGTATTCCACCGGTAAATGAACGTAGTATAAAAGCGGTTAATACCAGCGAAAGGAAAATGACAGAGAAAAGGTAGGTTCGCACAAAAAAGTGACGTGCAGTGTCTATGTTTTTGAGGCTAAAATAGAGCGGGACTAAACACACCCATCCCAGCGGTGATAAAGCCACGCCCCAAACCTGATTTGTCGCCAATCCGAGGAGAATCCCGCCCAATGCAGAAAGCAAAAGACTAAAAAGAGAATTATGTAATTTCAACGTATTCATATCATGCAGAACTAATGCTATTTGTATGTATACATGATATGCAGTAACCGACGACCAGGTGTGCCAATTAACGAGACAGATGTGCCAAAAATGACCTATATTTGGCGGAAAAGAGGCATTTTGGCCTTTTAGCTGAGGAATAGAAGGCTTTGATTAACAATAAATTTTAGTCGTACTCAACGTCGAAACCTACATGAAACCACAGCAATTGCCTCGAGAATTTCAATGTTATGACAAAGCGGAGAGCGGACAAATGAGCGGTTTTACTGCGTATTTGCATCATACTCCACCCATCCATATCCATGTATAATGCCACATCGTAGAGCTACAAATTCATCGTTTCGTTTAAGATTACTTTGTTTGATCGTTCTTCTGATTGGAATATCTGCTCATAGTCGGGCGGAAACATTACCTCAGGCAAATCCTGTATTATCCATAAGTGATACAACACAAATTGGGGCGCTGCTTTTACGCACGCAGCTGGATTGGTATTTCTCTTATGAGGGGCCGGAGGTCATCTGGGATGGTATTTCTCTGAGTGACCGCATACCGGTGAACATGGAGGATTTTCGTGAAATTAAGGAGTCGGATGCGTGGAATAATTATGGCTGGTTTGAAGCCGTAATGGTAGCAGACTCAACCTTGGCGGGAGTCCCGTTTCACCTTAGTATGCAAGATCATGGGCCGGCAAGAGTATGGTTAAATGGTAAGCTTGTGCTGCAAACGGGAAATCCATCACGAAACGCCGCGGAAGAAGTATTATCACGTTGGCACAACCCACTTTTTGCCGGGATTACCTTCAGAGAGGGAAATAATTATTTTTTAATTGAATACTCGGAGCATACCGTTCCTATTGGTTTTTCGTGGCATAACCGATTCGAGAATGGGCTACATCTCGCAACACTTGCCGTTACTGAGCATCAGCAAAGAACGCAAAGAGGATTCGTGTTTGGCGGAGTTTTAATGTTGCTAACGTTATTGATTCTGCTGCACTTCTACCTGGGCTTAACGTTTAAGAGATCGTATCATGCGTATGTCTTACTCACATCCTTTTTCTTACTTATTCACGCCAGTACGATTTACAGTGATACGTTAATAGACTGGACCTACAGCTATCTGATTTTTTTCGACCTCGTTTACACGAACGTATTTGTCGTTGTCATTTACTTTTATCTGATTGCTATCAGAACCTTTTATGCATTGGCTGTACCATGGAAAACCCTCACTTTGGGACTGGTTGCCATTATACTTCTATCTACGGTATCTGTACTAAATAGTCTGGGGCTTACTAATTATATCAATGCTATTGTGGTGTTTATAACCATTGCGTATGGAAGCTATTCTCTAATTGAGGCAAAAAAAGCATCCTCAGAAAACCGGATACTCAGTATAGCTATCGGATTCATTGTTACCCTCATCGGTGCTCTTTTACACACGCTTTTTTATCTGGCACTTGGCATTCATTCAACCTATTTGCTATTGCTTTCCGGTTTGTTAGCCTATTCAGGATTACCCGTTTCGCTCACATTCAACGTGGCCCAAAGCTATTCACAGCTTTTCAGAACGCTGGATGAAAAAGTAAAAGAACGCACTGCCCAGCTTGAAGCTTCGAACCAGTACAAAACGAAGTTCTTCACGAATATTTCGCACGAATTCCGAACGCCGCTTACCATCAGCGCGGGATTGGTGAATAAGGTTATTACCCTGGTGAAGGATAATGCGATTGTGCAACGAGAACTTCCGGTTGTTACACGAAACTTGAGCCGTCTCCATAATATGGTGGATCAGATTATTGATTTGACGAAATCGGATGAAAGTGAAATCACACTTAATAAAAAAATCTATACAGCGGATGATTTGGTGAGTATTTCTGTGGAGTCATATCGCTCATTAGCCGAAGATAGCAACATCAACTTTGCTTTTTATCCTGATGGAAACGAAGCTCTGGTAAGCGCAGATCGGGATAAAATGGAGACCATGGTGAATAATCTGATTTCAAACGCTATCAAATTTTCACCGGAAAACGCGTCTGTTACCATTCGCACGGAGCGATCTTCGGGAGAGTATATTGTGAGCGTAGAGGACACTGGTCCGGGAATTCCGGAGGGTGAGGAAGAATCGATTTTCGAACGATTTCACCGCATCAATCGAGCGGATGAAGACTATGTAGAAGGAATGGGCGTGGGATTAGAACTCAGTCGCACGCTTGCTCGATTGCATGAAGGTGACATTGCGCTGGTTCCAAATCAAGAAAAAGGTGCACATTTTCAGTTGCGCTTGCCGCTTGTGGATGCTGATGAGATTCGGGATGGGTTGCTTGCTGGTGCTGACCAGACTCATGGTGAGTCGCGCTTGCAGCACGATGGTGATGAGAATCGGGATGTTCCGCGTGGTGGTGTTGATGAACCACAGTATGGTGAGCTAACCGAATATGGATCCAGTAAAACCGGTGAAATCCGTATAGCCAGTAATAGAAGTCTGAGCAGTGTAATCCTTAACGAAGATGTTCTTACGGAAGCTGACATCCAGCAAAACAAGCAGGTTTACCGCATTTTGTTGGTTGAGGATAACAACGACATGGCTCACTATGTGTCCGAAATATTAAAAGAACTCGGAGACGTGCATAGAGCAGCCAATGGTCTTGAAGCACTCGAAATACTGAAATCATTCAGTCCGGATATTATCATCACCGATTTGATGATGCCCAAAATGGGTGGACAGCAGTTGGCGGAAAAGCTCGCATCGCACAATGTTTGGAAGAATATTCCCGTAATTGTTCTATCAGCGAAGACCATGGAAGAAGATAAGTTGAGTCTGTTCAGAATTGGCGTGGTCGATTATATTACCAAACCGTTTAAGCCAGAACAGTTACTCCTCAAAACCCGAAATCTGCTTTCGTTTTATGTGCAACGAATTAAACTTTCGATGGAAGTTTCAGATCATGAGCTGGCACAAATTGATGGACTTAAAGAAAGGGTGGCTGCGTTTATCACCCAGAATATAACCGACACCGATTTATCTGTTGACAGCCTGGCGCGAGAGTTTAAGCAAAGCCGACGTTCGTTTTACCGGAATATTCAAATCGAAACCGGAATGACTCCCGCGGAATTTATCCGGGAAGTCCGTCTGACGGTAGCGCAAAACCTTGTGCACGGTAAGGATAAAATGAGCCTTGATGAATTGGCTGTTGCGGTCGGTTACAAAAGCAGCTCCGGGTTTAAAAGAGCGTACAAACAGCGATTTGGGGAGTTTTAGACGCCTTTAGTTGGGGGGGGGTAAAAAAAATAAGACGACTGAGGTTGATTTTAATGTTCTGTAGTTACGAGTCAGCTGTATTTATCTGCAGTAAAAATAAGGGTTTATAGGGTGTCTCGTCATGGTTGTGCAAGCAATTGCAACGGTGTTCTCGCCGCTATTTCTCCTCAAAATTGCTTATTTCAGTTGCTGGGCTTCATCTATGATTTTCTTCAAGACCCCATCCATCTCATTGGTTGACACTCTCATTTGTTTAATCCAAAACAACATTTCATCAACATTCTCATAGTTTTCTTCAATAAGGTTCATTATACCCATAATCCGCGATCCGGAGATTGAGAGCCGACTGGTTCCGGGCCATTGGGAAGGTGATTTGATGATGGGTTCACGCAACAGCAGCGCTCTTGGTACCCTGGTTGAGCGAACCACACGCTATACGGTGCTGGTCCCGCTGGACTTCAAAGACAGTGATTACGTAACGGTAAGTTTTGCCAACAAATTGAATACTTTCCCCGAACACCTTCGAAAATCGATGGCCTACGATCAAGGTAGCGAAATTAGTAGTCGTAGTAACATTACAGGCTTGAGCAAAACAAAGGTATATTTTTGTGATCCTCATAGTCCATGGCAACGTGGTACCAATGAGAATACGAATGGATTACTTAGGCAATATTTCCCGAAAGGTACAGACTTTAGAACCGTTCCTGATTGGCTTGTTCAAGAAATACAAGACCGTCTCAATGAACGACCCAGAGCAATTCTGGATTTTGACACTCCCAAAGAACGAATCACTCAACTTGTTGCATTAAAAATTTGAGACCGCCTTGTGTGATTTCTCTGTAAGCGTTTAATTCAATCTGTTAAATATTCTTTGACAATAACTGATTTGGTTGAAGCAGCATTATTTCTTAATTGAGCTAATTTTTGGTTTTCGGCAGAGTTAATAAAATTTTGAAGTTCCTCCATTGAATTCCATTCCAAAATGATTAATCTGTTTGGATTCCAATTCCCTTCTCCTGGAATAACTTCTTTGTCAGGATCTTTCTCGAAACCCGCTCCTCCGGAGCGCACTAAATATTTCCCACCATATTTTTTTACTACGGGTTCAATTTCTATGGTGTATTGTTCGTACATAACTGTGTCGTGGACCGTAATATCAAGCACAACAAAAATTTTCGGTGATGAAGTATCATTGGATATCTCGGTTTGTGCTTTGGTGGATATCGTAAAGAAGAATAAAATGACTATCAGATTGATTAATATGCTTTTCATTACAGTTTATTTTTTTGTTTTGGTTTTTCAAGCTTGCAGGTAACTCGTTTATATACGCAATAAATGTGTTGCATAACTGTGTCGCAAGGTGTGTACCGTTGCTTTTTTGTTGATGTTGCTTTTTTTCAAGGCTTTCCGATATAGGGTCTGAATACTTGTTGCAGAATACATCCCGCTAAATTGATCCTCAAATAAGTAGCCCATAGTCCTTCCCCGGTTTATAGTCACATCGACCTTCCCGGACTTCTCAGGTGTAATTTAATCCTTACCCAGGAGTGGATGATGTCTGGAAACATCATGTTACCGACAAAAGCATCATCAGTTATGAGCATGCATTCGCGTTGAAGGAGTTTTGAGGCGGTATCGGCACTCCGCTATATACACCGCATATTTGACATATGCAACATAGGAGTATCAGCCTGTTAATATTGGCTATACGGCTCGCGTATTGAGCACTTTATAGTGTTTAAAATATTGTTATAAGTCCAGATTCAGCTTCAGTTGTTTGGTGGAAACCTCGAATCGCTCTACCAATCCACACCATAGTGCCGTTGAAATTCCTGGCTGAAAGAACCAAAACCCTCAGTAATTCAACCCAAACGCCCATAAGGGAATGACGTTCCGATACCCGTATTCAATGTCATCTTTTACCAAAATCAGGGATTCCTCCTTTTGGCGGCGGGACTGTTTTTTGTTCTTTCCTCCTACTTCAAAAGTATACCCCTCCATACTGAAATCGGCCAAATCTGTTGATCTGATGTCGTGTTTTAATCGCATCTGGTTAAAAAAGAATGTTTCACGGACCGTACCCGCATTCGATTGTTCACGACCCAAATTGAATAGAATGTTGGTGTTATCCAGATATACTTTCTCAACCTTGCCCAATGCCCGTATTCCCTTTTTCTGTGTTCGCAATTGACCAATCAGACCGGCTTTTTCCATGTAGGTGAAATAGTCGTCCAAAGAATTCCGACTTACCCCGATGATTTCCGCAATTTTTGAAAAATTTGGCTTAAATGGTGCACTTTCAGCAATAATGCCGAGTAGCTGTTTGAGTTTTCGACTCGTTCCTACATTAAGGTTTGCGTGGTGCGGAATGTCGACTTCCAGGGTCTGGATGATGGTCTGGCTGAGTCGCATATCCAGTTCAGTTTCCATTCCAAATGGATAGTAGCCGCGAGTTATATAGTCATTGAACAGCGGAAGCGGATGTTTGATGTCGGGAAGTTTGGCTTCGTTACGGATGATTTCTTCCAGAGAGTAGGCCGTGATATCATAGTGGTGAAAAAGCTTGAGGTATTCTCTGAATGAAAGCCCTTGTAGGGTATAGATAAGTGCGCGTCGGCTTAAGTCTGCCGAGCCTTTGAGTATATCGAGTACCGATGATCCAGTGAAAACAATGTTCAGGTCGGGATAGGAGTCAAAGATGTTTTTTAATTCGCGGGACCAGTCCGGGTATTTGTGGATTTCGTCGATGAAGAGATAGTCTCCCGCATTTTTGTAGTGATCGTCTGCCAGGTCGATCAATTTGTTTTCGGCAAAATAGATATCATCAGCCGAGACATACAGGGCTCGTTTGCTGTTAAGATTTTCCTTGATGTACTGCAGAATGAGCGTGGTTTTTCCAACACCACGCGGACCAATAATCCCAATCATGCGACTGTCCCAGGCTATAGTATCATACAGGTATCGCCTGAAATTCGTAGAGGTGTGATGCAGGAGCGTCTCAAATTTCTGATAAAGGGATTCCATACGTGCGGATTTTTTGCTTAAATATACAAATATGCACTATTGGATGTGCATATTTGTATAATATTGTTCATCGTGATGTGCAAATATAGAAACCCGCCGCGAAAGGCAGGCGGCAAGTGGCAGGCGACCGGTAGCAAGTGCCAGGTAACAAGTGGCAGGTGGCAGGTGGCATATGCTAAAAGCTAAAAGCCAGAAGCCTAAAGTCTAAAGACAAAAGGCATCTGGCAAAATGCAAAGTCCATAACACCAAAAAGACAACCGAATGAACCTATTCGCGGTTCAGTCGCTCGATTTCAGCCTGCAAGGCTTCAATCTGAACTTGCTGTTCCTGTATGGCTTTGATTAAGAAAGGAATCAGCTCGGTGTAATTCAGAGATTTGTATTCCATGGTCATGGTCAGCTCTCCGCCCGAGGGACCCACTTCTTCGGAGGGTTCCGTGTAGGTATGTACGTTATCGCGCACCAGGGCGGGCAGTATGGCTTCAACTTCCTGGGCGATGAGGCCATAATGGGTGCCGGTACTCAGCGGAAGTCCGTACCAGGAGCCATTTCCGCGGAAGGTGTACGATGTGGGATTCAGCTGCATCACAACACCCAGGGCATCTCCAATAGGTCGAATGTTTTCCTTGAGGTTGCGGTCGGAGGTGTTGTTGAGGGAGCCGCTGTAGTTGATGTCGCCGTTGATCTGGAGTCCACTGAAGGTAGCACCAAAATCGGAGGTGGTGTAGCCATATAATACGAGGGCGGTGTCGGCATGGATTTCGGCACCTATGCTGGATGTCCCGTTGCGGTCCACAAACAGACGCAGGCCGGTATTATGGCCCGAGCCGTCAACACCGGCCTGAAGTCCAACGTTGCGGGAGCCTTCACGCACCGACACGGAAACACCGTAGTTCTCTACTCCAGCCGAAAAGACATTTCCGCGTAACCCAAAGTTATTAGCGGGCGAACCGAATACAAAGGCATCAAATCCGACATTATTTGCCGGGGAGGTTGCATCGGCCGTGGCCTGAACCCCAACGTTCACTCGCTGTGCCGTATTCCCATAGGCGCGTCCGCGTACCCCGATATTGTAGTTAGGCGAGCCGGTTCCCCATCCGATAATACCCGCATTTACCGTTCCGACATTTCCATTAACTTCCTGACCTTCGGGTACCACTTCACCGGTGCCCTGGCCCGTGGCGAATCCGAATCCGCCGATGTTTTCTAAGCCTTGGGAACTGGCTTGTCCGTAAATTCCGTACCTACGCCCCCCGGTGCCGTTGTTATCAATGGCCGACCCGAGTACACCCAAATGTTTTCCGGTTCCTTCCCCGCGGGCAACACCAACAAGGCCGGTCTGCTGGGAGGTTGACCCCGAACGAGAGATCGCCTGACCCGAAAGCCCGGTGTTCCTGTTATCGGTGTTGGCAATACTGCGGAACGCCGTTAGCGAGGTTGGTCCCGTGGCACGCACAATAATCGAGGTGTCTCCCACTGCGGTATCCAGTGAAATGTTGCGTGGAAACTCGGCCGCACCGCCAGATTCCATCGCATAGGCGGCAGCAATGGCATAGGGAACCGATAACAGTCGTGTGGCACCAAGGTCCACAAAATCGTTACCACCGGTTACATCAATACCCATGCCCAGGAAATAGGAATCGTTGGTCAGGTCAATAGAATCTACACTGTTTCCCTGCGCGGCAATTCCGTTGCCGATTTCGAGGGTGAACGAGCCCACCGGAGAGGTGGTTGTGGCATGGGTTTCGGTGTAGACCACATCGCCGGTTTCCGAGCCTTTGATCAGGCGAACCTGCACGCTGATGGCCTGATTGGCAATAATTTCACCCTGCGCGTCGCGGGCAACGGCTTGATAATGAAACGCACGCGGGACCTGCGCCAAAGCGACATCCGCCAGCATTAACATGACAATTACAGCAAAAACAATACGATAGAACGAATTCATAGAGATCTCCTGGTACATGGGATTGGTTAACGGATAAAGAAATGGGTAATGTTTAAAAGGACTGACGCTGCCCGGCCTGAACGACCGTTAGCGTGATACGCATTGCGAGGCGAACGTTGGTGTGATACATCCCGCCTGCAACCATTCGCGTGGTACACATCGCGAGGCGATCGTTGGTCGAATGGAGCATTATTTAACCAGCATCATTTTGCGTGTGCTATGGAGGCGACCATCGATCTGAAGTACATACACGTATACGCCGCTGGCGAGTAGTGAAGCATCGAAGCTCGCCGTGTACACGCCCGGTGGGCGAGCCTCATTGACCAGCACGTTAACCTCACGACCCAGCAAGTCATATACGGCCAGTCGGATGTTTGCCTGCGAGGCCACGGCGTAACGAATCTGGGTCGATGGATTGAAAGGATTCGGATAATTTTGATCCAGCGAAAAGATGCGTGGTATTTCGGCAGCAAGATCGTCCAGCGACGTAGGAGTGATGTTAAAACTGTTGGGGAACCCCTGAACCAGACTGATCCCCTCTGCACTGAGGGTTCCGGTAACCACATCGCCTGCCGAAAAACTCACGGAGACTCCGGGAGCCGTTACATATCCGCCGGCGAAGCCGATGGTGGCAGAATTAAGCGATTGGGCTTGCAACGGTCCGGCACATACCGAACAAGCCATAAGACCTACAGCAACAACGATTGAGCGCATATTACAGATACGTTAAGTGAATGGGGTAACAAGTCTATTGACGGATACATCGTTCCACTTAGCACATCGTAAGACCAATACGATACGACACGGCACTACACAAGCACTTTGAGGAGATGTTTCCTTGAAGTGCCAATCTATTCAGAAAAATAATAAGTTCAAAGTCGTGGGGAGTTCCGCTGTTTCATGCGGTGCTATTATTTGATACCAACATGTGATATTGGAGGGGATCCGTTGAATTGAAGGAAGTGCAATAAGCGGGGTTTTTCTTGATTGGATAATGCTGAGCTTTTTAAAAGAACTTACTTCTCACCCCTTCGCTAACCGCCGGGCCGTGTTTACATTGCGGACCGTGATTGATGCGTAAAGTTCGCTCCCAACCAGCTTGTTTAGCCGGCTTTTAGAATAGTCGTTCATGTTCAGGCTCCATAAAAGCGCCCCTTTAGTGTAGATTACGCGGATGTAATCCCGGTTGAAGGGCAGGGATTCAACAACATCGGGCGAATCTACGGATGGAAACAGGTAGGCAACGTCCGATTTCTCGTTTTCTTTGTTGGTCCAGTCGGAGGGGATGGCGTCTGCGATGGCCTTTATCTCGTTCATTTCTTTGACCAGCACCGGAATTTCGAGGTTGAATGCATCCCGCAACCCTTCGGAAATCCGTTCGGTGAGGGCCAGTGTGTCGGTTTTGTTGTCTTTGTCGCTTGCTTTGGCGTTGTCTGTTTTGTTGTTTGCGAAGGCTTTGTTACTATTTTCTATTTTCCCGTTTTCGCCGCTTGCAATGTTGGCGTTATCTTCGCCATTTCCATCGGCTTCACTGCTTTCATCCACTTCGAAAAAGATATTGCCGGAATTGATGTAAGTACTCACCTCCTTAAATCCCATCGATTCAAACAACGGAACAATGGCCTTCATGCTGATCATGTTCTTGCCGCCAACGTTGATGCCTCTGAGCAGGGCGATGTATTTCATGGGGTGCTTCCGGTTAACCTACGTTTACGCTAGTTCAATCTTTTCGATGATTGCCTTACCCAATGAAGGGTGTATCAACTTCCGATGCTGTAACCGACCTATGATTATACCTGGATGGGTGCCAAACTTTCTGGCAAACTCATAAATCAACTGATCATCCAGCGGAGCGGATGCGAGGACTTCTTCTTCCTGTTCACGGCTGAGGAGCCATGAAGCAGCAAAATCATCGGCCTCTTTTTCTTTCTGCTGATCTTTATCACTGTATTCAACATCCTCAAGGAAAATATCTTTTTTTCCATGTAAAAGGATGTGGCCTGCCTCATGAAAAAAGGTAAACCAGAAAATGTCGTTTCGTTTATGGCGACCAGATAACTGAATGACCGGGTGATCGTTAATCCACCTCACGGCCCCATTTAGGGGAGCTTTAGGCAAACAAGGCGTATACACTACTTTAACACCTGCTTCAGCACAGTAATCTTGTAATTGCGTAAAGAAATTGGGAGGATGCTCCGCCATGATTGCTTTGATCTTAGGTAGTGCATTTTTGAATGCTTTTTTAGAGTACACCTTAACGAATTGGTTGGCTGCCTGTAATTCACCCATTCTTAACCAAGCCGATAACGCATAGGGTTCACTTGTTGAGGCCAGCGATATTCTGAATGCGACTCTTAATTGTTGCTTGAAATAGTAATCTTCCCAAGCATCGTGATCGGAAAAGCCGAAAAAGGCTAAAAGTTCTGCTGCTTTACCTTTTTTTGTGGTTTGTCTGGAAATCCATCCGAATTTGGTCATGGCAGCTATCGGAAAGCAACTTGCCCATTCCAAGGCTTTTTCAATTACAACCTGTTGTCTTTTACGTGCCGTAAACTCATCATAATTCTTTTGCGCATTCATCCAAAAGTGAGCCGGAATGCGGGTTACATTCTCAAAGCGTATAGCCATATCGGGTGTAATGGAACTGCTTCCTTTGAGAACGGCTGTAATTGTTTTTTCTGGTTTGCCAGTACGTATGGCAAATTCTTTCGGACCCATACCCATTTCACCCAATTTTTCTTCAAGTGTTTCTCCGGGATGGGGTCGGGTTTGCGGATTATATTGATTTTGTTGTAGCATGATTACCTTTCCTTGTGATAATTGATAATCTCGATTATTTCAACACCGACGATTTCAATCCAGATATATTGACCATCATTATTTATTGGAATTGGGTCTTCGAGTGGGGTAAATACTAATCGATAAGGGTGGTCTAAGTCACAGGCCCATTGCCCTTTCCGGTCCCCCGTTAGTTCATGGTATCTGCCTGGTAAGTTTCGAACGTCTTCTAACGTAACGGCATCCTGCAATTGTGAGAGTCTTCTCCTTAGAATTTTGGCCCTGACAGGACCCAATTCTCTCTGCATTTTCCGGTCATTATTGGCCAGTTTTTCCAGCTTTTTATCTGAAAAAGTGATGGTCACGTAATAAATATAAATTTTGGTTAACAGTTTGTGTTGGCTAAAATATACGCATAAGTATACGATTAGTCTAATATATATACTCGAATCGAATCGGTTTGAACAACGTGATTTCCCGCATATCATCTTCAACTGTGCCTGTACTATTCTTGATGAAGGCTCACAATCATTCAAGCATACCCTTCATCCCGCTTTCTTCAATCGTGATGGCTTCCTGAATGCAGCTTTTCAGGATGTCGCGTATGTTTTGAATGTCTTCTCTGTTGGTGAACCGCATGATTCGGCCCGAATGCACATTACCTTGTTGCTCCAGCACCCCATGTGGATCGCTTAGCAATACTCCTTTGAAGAATGAGAGGTTGGCAGATTCTTTGAGGGCGTTAACCGACACGATGTTGTTAGCTCCCCTCCGGTAGTGTAGTCCACAATTCGGCAGACGCATTACACCAATTACCGCAAAAAGGATGCATCCTTCGAAAACTATTCGTTGTAATAATACGACAATGCCCCGGATGGACAGGTATCAATCGTCTTGATGATGCGTTCGGTGGTGCTGCCCTCAGGCTTAATCCAGGGACGATCTTTGGGCTGAAACACCTCGGGGCTTCCTTTCACACAGTTGCCCGAGTGGATGCATTTGCCTGACTGCCACACGATGGTGATTTCGCCGTTGGTGTATTCTTTTTTGATGTTGTTTTTATCCATGATTGCGGTCTGTTCCCGCCCAGGTGTAGGTCATTGCCGCTGCCTGGGTGTAGTTTTCGAGGATAAAGAACTTGCCTTTTTTAGCATGAGTCCTACTTTGAACGATTCAAACTCTCTGTCAAGCTTGTCCCTCCGAGGAGTACCTTTTTTACCGTAAACATTGTCTTTAATATCATTCCAAGGTTTGGTTTCCATTCTTATTTCTCCTTTTCTTCGTAGTAGTTTTTCATCAGTTTAATGGCTTTATCTATGTCTTTTTGTGGTGTTTTTTGGGTTTTTTTACGAATCCATTCAGTAAGACGACCAACTCCCCCGGTCAAAAAAGCAGAAGACTCGCCAAATGTCAGAACCTAACTGAATTCTTGCTTCATAGAGTCCCTTGGTTCCGTGAATGAATTTTAAATAATTAGCCGGAATTCTTTCCAGGGTTTCTATCGCCTCAATTACTTTGAAAATTTTGTTTTGAACCTTTACTGGCTGCGACAAAAGGAAGTTTTCAAAGTAGTGTTTGTAAGCTATTACATGCCTGATTTTCTCCATTATAATGTTACTTATAAGTAACTTTTTCGGTGCCAATCGGTCAAGTGAATTGAAAACTTCTCCCAAACCCGATTCCCCCCACGATTATAGGAAACCGCTCAGGTTTGGCTCCTTAATACAGCATAACCGTCCCCAAAACGATTCGGGACGAATCAACGGTGCAGAGCTACCCTTCCACTGATGTATTCGTCTGGCGTGAGCACGGGTAATTCGGATGAGGCAAAGTCTTTCACATTCCGGGTGATGAAAACGCTACACCCTGCCTGCAAAGCACCGTAGTATTGTAACGCATCTTCAAAATCACGGAATGTGGAAGCTAGTCCGAGATTAATGTCGCGGTCGGTCAGGTCTATGGTGGTGATGATGCTCTTGAACAAGGTGATTTTTTTCCTGACCGAATCCCCAGACTCATATCGACTCAGAATATAAAATACCGTCGGCCATGTGAGGGCAGAAACGCTCATTTGAAGGTGCTTTTTTTCGGCGAGGGTTGCCAGTCGCGCGGCTGATTCGTAAAATGGCTCCCGTTCACCGAGCAGATCAATGACCACATTCGTGTCCAGAAAAATAGGGTCGATCATTTGAACTTATCCTCACGAAACCGCCCATATTCTTCTTTCTCATCGAGTGTGGCTGGTATCTGAACGCCGGTTTTCATACTCATAACAAACGGGGAGATATCCTCCTGAGCGATGGATGCATCGATGTTGCTCTCCGTTATCGTGCGGAGGTAGGATTCAACGATGCCCGACAGGCTCCGGTTTTGCGATGAGGCATAAACCTTGGCCTTTTCAATTACGTCTTTATCGAGTTTGAGGGTGAGTTTTGTATCCATGTCGAATTAATATATACGTATAATATGCAAAATTTAGTACGTATAAGTCAAGACTGGTTATAGCATGGGACTCTGTTTTTTACTCAAGTTCATAAACCTATCGGAGTTTTTCATGCAGCACGAGTGGCATGCTTATTTCTTTAACTCGTGATGTTGTAATGGAATCTGAACACATTTAACTCGATTTTATGTAAGTAGTTAAGTAATTTTCCATAGTACGTTCGCCTTATTAGACTGGCTAATTTCCCGCCATCGATACCCAAAATCATCAAGCGCATACCACCTATGAACAGCACCGATGAGCAGCACATCTACGAGTTTTTGAAGCTTCGGCATCTGGCTGTTGCCGGAATTTCCCGCACCAACAAGCCCGGAAACGCCATTTTTGATAAACTGGTGAAGGAGGGATATCATGTTTCAGGCATCCATCCAACGCTGACCGACAGAAACGGGCATCCCTGTTATCCGTCGCTACTTGCTATGCCCGAACGTCCCGATGGACTATTCCTAATCACGCGTCCCGATCTCACAGAATCGCTAACCCTGGAGGCTGTCAAGGCCGGAGTCCGTTATATCTGGATGCATAATATGACGGGAATTTATCCGGGTTGGGGCGCCGGAATAACGGCTAAGACCAGCAGTGTGTCGGAGTCGGCGGCGGATGTGGCCCGCGAGGCGGGATGTGTGGTGATTGCGGGTAGCTGTCCTATGCAACACTTGCCCTCAGCCGACATCGCGCATCGCTGTTTGCGGTGGATAAATGAGCGTGCGGGGAGCTGATCAGGCTGTTGGCTTTTTCCCGAAACCGAAACTAAATCTCTTCTTTCCGGCCTTGTACAGCGCCTGCAGCACGTGGGTTGCATTTTCTTTCACTATAACGCGGAGGGATTCAAGGGCTTTAAGCGAGGCCGATCGACGGATGCCTTTCCGCTCGGGCGCACCGGTGGAGTTCGAATATCCGATGGCTACTTCCCCCATTCTCAGGGCCAGAAACGCATTTATGGATCCCTCCATCACACTTCGAAACACAAAATCGGATAGTTGTCCCATCCCCGGGATGGATCCGAAAACAGTTGAGCCCATTAGTTCGCCGATCACCGGCTCCATCTGCTCCGACATGTCGATTTCTTCGATGCTACCGGCCACCAGCGTTGTTCCGGCTACATTGGCATACAAGGTTACCAGGTTCGAAATAGCAGGACGTTGATTGTAAATATGGGCCACGCGCCACACCATTTTAATCAGCAGCACCAGCACTACGAGTCCGTCGAGCTTGCCCGACTGCGAAATCGCGGTGCTCACAAAGACAATTCCCGCCACGCGCTTGATTTCGGCGCGGGCTTCGGCGTCGAGCAGTGTCAGGGCAAGGTCGAGGTTGGCATCGGTTACCGTCAGTTTGTGCTTCTTCAGGTGCTTGTTTTTATTGAGATTCTTGCAGAGCGCGTTGCGATAGATGCGGATACTTTGCGGGTCGTCGCTACTCGGATATTCGAGCCTGGGCGGAAGCCGGAGGATATAATAAACCGGGGCGATGAGCAGCGCCAGCAGAAGCACACTGATGACTATAAAGGCCACGTATCCGGCCGTTTCGCTGTATCGCGATATGATATCGGTGAAGGCAAACAGCTGGTTAACGAGCGTAATCAGGAAAAAAATGATGACCAGGCTGGAGACCGCCGCAATGATGTAGGTTATGTTTTTGCGCATGCCGGTGAGGATGGAGGTTTAAACGCTATCTGTATAATAGTACTTATCTAATACCTTTTGGAAAAGCTTTTTCGGATTGAATTTGGTTCAAGACTCGAATACACGCGTATTTTTTATGTTTCTCGCACCATGTCGTGAAGCGTCTCCTTCGTGAGGCTGCTTCCATCGCATTTTTTATGTTTCTCGCACCATGTCGTGAAGTGTCTCCTTCGTGAGGCTGCTTCCATCGCATTTTTGATGCTTCTCGTACCCGACGTTGCTATATTCAGCTAAAATAAATCCATCCGCCCATGAAACACATCCCCATCCGAAAGCAATTGCTGCGCTACTTCCTGCAAGGACTCCTCTTCATCGCGCCGCTCACCGTTACGGCCTATATTATTTACGTTACCTTCAGGTTCATCGATTCCCTGCTGCAAGATGCGCTTCGACCGGTTTTTGGCCCTCTGATTCCGGGAATCGGCTTCATTGTACTGGTGCTTACGCTGATGGTGATTGGATTTTTCGGTCAGACCATCATTGGTCGACCGTTGAAACGCTGGATGGACCGCCTCCTGGCGAAAATCCCGCTGCTGAATTTCATTTATACCGCGTTCGCCGACCTGTTTTCATCCTTTTTGGGTAACGAGCGGAAGTTTACCCGTCCGGTGATTGTGACGGTGAATCCGGTAACCAACCTCGAAAAGCTCGGATTTCTAACCGAATCGGATTTGAGTCGTATCGGTGAGCCAGGCAAAGTGGCGGTGTATTTCCCGCATTCGTACAATTTTTCGGGGGAGATGTTCATTGTTCCTGCGGAACAGGTGCGTCCGATTGACCTGCCTCCGGGCGATACCATGAAATTCATTGTATCGGGAGGGGTGGCCGGACTAAACGACGATGCCGCCCGGGCGGAGTGAGATGGGTTGGCGCAACTCGTTACCGAACGAATACGGTACATGCTTATCATATTGAAGCCGACCTACTATCACGCCGGTGGGAGTTCTGAATTTCTGGGAAAAATGCTGAATATTAGCCAATGTAAGTTGGGATGCATCCAAAATTTCCTGCAATTCTTTATCACTAAGCAGTATTTTTTTTGCAAAATCATCGGCTTCATCTTCCTTTTGCTGATCAATATCGGTACCGGAAACCTTCTCCAAAAAAACATCTTTTTTCCCATGTAACAAAATGTGAGCTGCTTCATGGAAAAATGTAAACCAGAAGTGATCGCTACACTTATAACTTCCGGATAGCTGAATGATAGGTTTACCATGGTGCCATCGTGTTGCTCCACTAATGGGCGCTTTGGGTAAGTTTGGGGTAAATACAACAGCAACGCCACACTCCGAACAAATGGTTTGAAGTTGATGAGTGAAATCGTCGGGCATCACGAATGCGAGTTCTTTGATGGTAGTTAGAGCGGATTTAAAGGAAGATTTATCAAAGGTAGCCAGGTTAAACTTTTGTGCCTGCAATTCCCCCATCCTCAACCATGCTGATATGGCGTGCGGGTTTTTTGTATGAGCAAGGGACACTCTAAAGGCAACGGAGACTTCTGAATCCAGGTAAATACGTTTCCACTCTTCAGTAGATGCAATACCAAAGAATTTCAGTAGACGATCAACTAGAATATGATCTTCGCGGGTATTTGGAAGCAAACCGAGTTTTCGCATTTGGTTGTACGGAAACTGGCGTAACCACTGTGATTCTTTCTCATGTTTTTCTTGCTGGTTGATAGCATATAGCTCTTTTCTGTAGGTATTTTCTCTGTTCAGCCAAAAACTTGCCGAAATACCTAAGACGTTTTCCAACTGAAATGCTGTTGCAGTAGTGATGGGCTCCCGACCTTTGATAAGATCATTGATTTTTTCTTTCGGCCGGCCCATTCGCTCAGCGAGCTCAGCCTGACTCATGCCAAGGAAGTCAATATGCTCCTGAATCGTGTCGCCGGGAGGGGAAATTACTAATTTTGCTAATTCAAGCTTTGTTGCCATGATATACTTCACTTTTATTCTAATGGTAATCTTCGATTGCGATAATCTGAATTTTGGTAATATTATCCCAGTTTAGTCCACCATCAGACTTGATCGGAACCGGGCTATGATCAGGCTGAAAAAGAAGGCGATAGTTGCCGGAAATATCAACCGCTAATGCACCTTTTTTATCTCCCGTAAGTTCGTGACATCTTGCTGCGGGAATAGTCCTCATTACTCCCAAATGATCAGCATCTGTTAAATCTTTGATCCGTTGATTAACTTTTCGAGCAAGTTGGCCATATACTTTAACCAGTTCCTTAGGATTGGTTAATTGTTTTTGAAGTTTACGGCTCTTGAAAGTTAGCTCCATCAGATGCGATGAATTTATTAACGGAATAGGTTAATAAAAATTACGAATTTTTTAGCACTGATAAAAATGGGGATGAATAATTCATGTACATTTGAAACCGTACTCTTGATCACATTTTTAACCTCATACCACATGTCCAAAACCACCTTGATTTCGCCTGATTTATCGCTGGATGCCGCCTGGGAGCTGGTACATCAGCATCTAACCCGTGCCGTTTCGCGCGACGGTGCCCGTGAGGAGCACGCGTTTCGGTATCTCTCACTGGCAACAGTAGATGTGCAGGGATGTCCGCGGCAACGGATGGTGGTGCTGCGCGCGTTTCGAAACCAGCGGGAATTTGTGATCTTCACCGACTCCCGGTCCGACAAAGTTGCCGAAATCACCGCAAACAGCGCTGTGAGTCTGCTTTTTTACGATGACCGCCGTGGACTGCAGCTTCGGGTGAATGGCGCGGCATCACTTATCGTTTCTGGTGATGACGTAGTGACCGAATGGTCACAAAGGGGAAGCAAAAGTCCGTTTTCGTACACATCGGTGTTGCCTCCCGGCACGCCCATTACGCATCCCGAGGAGGCCTATACCTGGAAGGATGACGATTCCGCTCTTTTTTGCCTCATTCGAGTAGAAGCAACGCTGATGGAGTTCCTGCAGCTGGACGGTATCCGGCACCGGCGCTCCGAAAGGAGCTGGATTGGTGATGAAGTCACTAGCCGTTGGATAGCTCCGTAGCGGATTCAGACTACAGTCTGTCACGTATCCTCACCCTCGGCGAACGAGCTGTTCCGGGGACAATACCTCGATAGAATCGGCATCAACTCGAAAATCACGTGTATTTCGGGTCACAATCGCAGTGCAACCACTGAACTTCGCCGCTTGATAAATGATCGCGTCTTCCGGGTCGTTCCATCGCATGGATAGCGCCTTCCGAACAATATCTCCATCAACAGGGGCCACCTCCAGCAGCAGTAACAAATCCTCCAGAATGCTATGCGTTTGTGCGGATGTTGCATTTTTCCGAATTAAGAACGCCAGGGTATCAACGGAGGATGCTGCGATCAGGCCTCTAACTTTACCATCCGAGACTAATCGCAACGCCGGTCCGGATTGATTAACGTAAGGTAGTCTGTTCTCAATCACATCCAAAAGAACATTAACAGCGAATAGTACTCGCTCAGGCATATTTGTCTCTCAACGCTTGATACAGGCGTTCATCGTCGCTTTTTTGGGAGGTATCTTGCTGAACGGCACCTGTGAGGCGGGAAAGTACCGTACCCTTCGGAGGATTCCATCCCTCAGACCGGGTTTCTTCCACTAAATATTGCTCTACAAGCTCAGATAACGTGATGTTTTTAGCACGGGCATGACGTTTTGCCCGCTCTATAACTTCATCGTCAACAACAAGAGTAAGCTTCTTTTTCATAACTACACGTGTGATTTTAATTTTACACGGGTAGTTTAATCATTGATTTGTTTCGATGCAATCATCGGCTTATCATTTCGACTCCATTCGCTCCAGGATCCAACATATAGCTTGGGTATGGAATACCCGGCATGGGCCACAGCAAGCAGGGTATGACAGGCGGTAACACCCGATCCGCAATGAATAATGACGTTTTCGGAGGGGATGTTGTCAAAAAGTGACTGATGGGTCACGTAGAGTTGTTCGGCGGGTAGGAAGCGTCCGTTTTCGTCGAGATTCTCGGTGAAAGGGATGTTCATGGCGCCGGGAATATGTCCTGCAACGAGGTCGATGGGTTCGGTGATGCCATCGTACCGTTCTTTCGAGCGCACATCAACAATGCGATGTTGCACGCTTTGTGTGGCGAGGTCTACCTCGTTCAGGTCTGCGAGGGGAAGTCGCCAATGGTCAACGGGGTAGGGCAATGCCTCAACTCCTGCTGCTGAACCAGGCGCGACATCCGATTGAGAACCCATCTGCATTCCACCTTGAGCTTTTGCGTCAGCCTGCATCCTGCCAGCCAATTTGGAGCCTGCCCGAAATGATTCAGCGTCTGACTGAAACCCGATTCCGGTTTGTGCGTCTGCTGCTTCAGTGCGCGGGCCCGCCTGCATCCCCGCCTCAATCGGAAAATTCCGGGCTTTGGCGTGGGTAAGTCCTCCATTCAAAACCTGAACCTTTTCGTGCCCAACCGCGCGGAGCATCCACCAGAACCGGGCCGCGGCGTTCGATCCGTTTTTATCGTCGTACAAAACCACATGACTATCGGGCGAGATACCCAGCTCCGTCAATGTACGCGCAAAGGTTCGGATGTCGGGGAGCGGATGCCTTCCACCAACGGCGGCGTCCGCCGGTTTCTGAGATAGACGCGTGTCGAGGTCTACAAAAACAGCCCCTCTTAAATGCTCGGTTTTGAAACGAGTTAGGGAATCGGGAGTGCCACCGACATCAAACAGCAGCACGCCTGGCTTATTAAGGATTTCTTCAGGTTCAACAATGGGTGATAGGTTCATGATGGAAAAGGTTGTTCTACGTTAGTGCCGGTAGGTGAATGGTACATATTTTGACGCATAGTTTTGCAAAAAAAACGGAGCTTCTGCCAATAGTCCAGCGAATGAACCAGTGAATAGACCTGCGAATACCAGCGAATATACCAGTGAATGCCTGCGAATGGAGCAGCGAATAGTCCTGCGAATGAACCTGCGAATAGTCCAGCGAATGAACCTGCGAATACCAGCGAATATACCAGTGAATGCCTGCGAATAGAGCAGCGAATAGTCCTGCGAATGCCTGCATTTACATCATTTTATTAAACGGTTAACAGATAAACGCTACTTTCGTGGATTGTGTCGAAAACAAGGGTCAAAATTTTATACGTATGAAAGATTCATCATTTTTTAAACATGTCTTTGGGCATGTTCACCGTTCGCTTCTGCTCTTTATTGTAGTCGCGATGTTCATTCCGGCAGCGTTGCTGGCCCAAGCCCAGACTTCTCCGGTCGACGGGATGCATGAGAACACACCTCGTGTGCATGCTTTCACCAACGCCACCATCATCACTGCTCCGGGCAATACCCTCACCAATGCCACCCTCGTGGTTCGAAACGGCATCGTAGAGGCGGTAGGTCGCAATGTGTCGGTTCCTGCCGATGCCCGCGTGTGGAATATGCAGGGACGAACCATTTATCCGGGCTTCATCGACGCCCATTCGCATGTGGGTATGCAAGATCCCCGGGTGGAACTGGATCGTGGCAACGCGTCGTGGAACCCTCAATTGCGCGCCCATCTCAACGCATCCTCCGAGTTTAATGCCGAGGATGACGGCCGCGATGTCCTGCGAAAAGCCGGTTTTACCACGGTTGCTTCGGTGCCAACTTTGGGCATCTTCCGCGGACAAACCGCGGTTTTCAGCCTGAGTGACGCCGCACCCGCCGATCGACTCGTACGCGACAACGTTGCGCATTCGATTTCGCTCACCCAAAGCCGGGAATTTGGATTTACCTATCCGACTTCCCCGATTGGCGTGATTGCCATGATTCGGCAGACCCTATACGATGCCCGCTGGCATCACGACGCACACGAAGCGTTTAGAAGATCTTCCGCCGGCTTGGCTCGCCCTGAGTTTAACGCCGTTCTGGCCGCTTTGGAGGATGCATCCCGCGGTCAGCACCCCGTTGTTTTCGATACCCGATCTGACGAAGAGGTGCTTCGCGTCCTTCGAATTGCTGGTGAATTTGACCTGAGGAATCCCTGGATTAAGGGCAGCGGACATGAATATCGCATTGCCGATTACCTGAAAGATCAGCGTTTTCAACTGATACTTCCGATTGAGCTGCCATCCAAACCCGACATTGACACGCCCGAAGAGGCGTTGAATGCCAGTCTGGCCGAGCTTCGCCACTGGTATCTGGCTCCTGAAAACGCCGCCCGACTCGCCGGAGAAGGCATCCGCTTTTCGTTCACGGCGAACGGTTTGTCGAGTCCTGCCCACATCCTGCGAAACCTGCGCTACATGGTGCATGCCGGACTCAGCGCTGATGCGGCTCTGGCAGCCCTCACGGTGAATCCGGCCGAGTTGCTGGGCATAGCCGGCACGCATGGTACGATTGAACGGGGCAAGACCGCCAATTTTGTGGTAACGGATGGCGATATTTTCAAGCCCGGAACCCGTGTTATGGATGTGTGGACCGACGGACATCGCCATGTGATTAACCGTCAACCGGTGGATAGTCCCGCCGGAGTCTGGTCGCTGGTGACCACCGATGAGCGCCTCAACGGGGAGTTGCATGTAACCGAAGCCCGCGGGGGTCGGCTATCCGGTAAGCTGCTGCGCGACGGGGTGGAAACAGAGCTCAAGAGCGTATCGTACGACGATGAAACCCGTCGACTGCGTGGGGATTTCCTCCATGAGGAGGGGGGCAGCAGTGTGCTCATCCGACTCACGGCCTCCCTGTTCAACGACCGCATTCAAGGATGGGGCGAGCTCAGCGGAGAGCAACGCATTCAGTTTCAAGGACATCGAACCGAGACCGCCGCTCCTCCCGAACCCCGGGAACAAACGCTGATGGCCCGCGACCTCCGCCTACCAAATGTACGTCCGGCTATGGAATACGGCCGCGAACGACTTCCTGAGCAGCCTCGTGATCTGCTCGTGCGCAACGCCACCATCTGGACCATGGGAGAGCAAGGCATACTCGAAAACGCCGACCTGCTCGTGCGTCAGGGCCGCATCGTTGAAGTAGGACAAAACCTGCGGGCCCCGCGCAACGCCACCATCATTGATGCCGAAGGCAAGCATGTAACACCCGGACTCATCGACGCCCACCTGCACTCCGGCGTAACGGGGGTAAATGAGGTCGGAAACGCCATCACCGCGGAAGTCCGCATGGGCGATGTGCTTACCATCGACAACATCTGGATGTATCGTCAGCTCGCCGGTGGACTTACCACCGCCCATGTTATGCACGGATCGGCCAATGCCATCGGCGGACAGAACGTAACCCTGAAAATGCGATGGGGAGCGCTCTCGCACGACCTGCCGCTCGATGGAGCCCGAAGAACCATCAAATTTGCCTTGGGCGAAAATCCCAAACGTGTGGGCAGCAATCGTTATCCCGATACGCGCATGGGCGTTGAACAGATCATCGCCGACCGCTTCCGAATGGCCGAGGACTACCGCGCCCGCTGGCAAGATTGGGAGCGTAATCGGTCTGGCATCCCACCGCGAAGAGACCTTCGACTTGATGCACTGGTTGACATCCTCGCCGGCGACCTCGACGTACACAGTCACAGTTATCGTCAGGATGAAATCCTGATGCTGATGCGCCTGGCAGACGACATGGGCTTCCGGGTCACATCCTTCCACCACTCGTTGGAAGCCTTTAAGGTGGCTCCCGAACTGGCCGCGCGAGGCATTGGCGCCGTGGTCTGGTCCGACTGGGGTGGATTCAAAATCGAGGCCTACGACAACACCAACTACAACGCACGACTGCTGCACGAAGCCGGAGTAGTCACATCCCTGCACTCCGACGATTCGCAGATTGCCACCCGCATGAACTGGGAGGCGGCCAAGCTCGTGCGAACAGGTGTCGACCGAGAAGTGGCCCTTTCTATGGTGACTAGCCGAACCGCTGAGCTTCTGGGCATTCAGGACAGAGTAGGGTCGCTGGAACCCGGCAAAGATGCCGATTTCGTGATCTGGAGCGGGGATCCGCTTTCCACCATGACCATTGCCGAACAAACCTGGGTAGATGGTCGCAGGTATTTTGATGTCCGCGAAGATGCGGAACTGCAGCGTGCCGTTGAGCGAGAGCGCGCTGCCCTCATCCGATTAATTATGGAGGGCGGAAATGACTAGATTTGATACTTCAACATGGAGGCTGGCGATGAGTAAGCGCGAAACTTCAACAGCTAAGCTGGCAATGCGTACGTATGAAACTTCCACATCGAGTCTGGCAAAGAGTACGTTTGAAACCTCACCTGCGGAGAACACGGCAATGACCCAAACGACGCAATTTTCCGGACTCAGGTTCAACTCCGGAAAAACTAACGAGCACTTTAACTATAACGTCATGAAAACAGCCCTTTGCATAGCATTGCTGATGCTGGTCGGCGTGATGCCGGCGCTGGCGCAAGCCCCTGCTCCACGACAGACCGTTCCCGTAGCGCTTGTGGGCGGTACGATTCATACCCTGGCGGGTGATGTGGTAGAAAACGGAACCATTCTGTTTGAAGATGGTGTGATAACCGCAATTGGCACCGACGTAACGCTACCGGCTGGCACGGTCACCGAAGACGTCACCGGCCGGCATATTTATCCCGGACTCATCGACGGGTGGAGTACCATGGGTATCTACGAAATCGGTGCGGTTAACATGACGGTCGACATCAACGAGCAGGGATTGATCAATCCTAACGTGATGGTAGAACGTGCGTTTCATCCGGAGAGTCGCCACATAGGCGTGGCCCGGTCGGCCGGAGTACTTACCACGGTTACATCGCCCGGAGGCGGACTCATATCCGGTCAGTCGGCTGCGATGGCCCTTGATGGCTGGGCGTGGGACGAGATGACTATCCGTGCGAGAGTAGGGATGCTGGTAAACTGGCCAAATCCGAACAACACCCGGACGTATGCCAGTCAGGTAGCCGAGCTTCGCAAGGCCTTTGATGATGCCCGTTCGTATAAGAAAGCGGTTGAAGCACACGCCGCCGGCAATGCTCCCCGTCCCGGGTTCGATTCGCGATGGGATGCCATGATGCGCGTATTTGATCGAACTCAGCCTGTTGTCGTATCGGCCAACGACGTACGCGCCATGCAAGATGCCATCACCTGGGCTCAGGAGGAGAACATCCGAATGGTTATTTTGGGCGGTCGTGATGCTCATCTGATTACCGATCATCTGGTAGAAACGGAAACACCGGTCTTGATAACAACCGTACAATCGTCTCCGAATCGATGGTGGGAGGCGTATTACGCATGGTACGAGCTTCCCGCCCGTTTGCACGAAGCGGGGGTAACGTTTGCGATAGTAGGAACCTCCAGCGCACCCAATGCCAACCGACTCCCGTTCGAGGCGGGTACGGCTGCAGCCTTCGGGTTACCGCTGGATGAGGCTTTGAAATCGCTCACGGTATATCCCGCGCAAATACTCGGACTTGACGATGTAATTGGTTCGTTACAGCCGGGTTTGGAGGCGAATCTCATCATCACCGACGGGAATCCGATTGAGTATGCCACCCAGGTCATTCAGGTCTACATCCGCGGACGAAAAAGCGATATGATGGATGCTCATCGTGAGCTGTATCATCGCTATTTGCAAAAGGTGCAGGAGTTTCAGGCCTTGGAAGAGTAAGCAAAACGGGCTCCGCTGATTCGGAGCCCGTTCTTCTCTATGATTGTTAATGTTTTAGTGCTTTCCGCACACACACAACGAGTCCATCGTCAATCAAATATCATTGCTTGGCGACGGATTCTTCTTATATGCCAGGTAGTAAATCACGGGAAGTATCAGCAGGGTCAGAATCATGGCGATAATCATCCCTCCCACAATAACAATGGCGAGAGGTTTCTGAATTTCAGAACCGATTCCGGTGGATATCGCCGCGGGAACGAGTCCGAACGATGCCAGCAACGCCGTCATTATCACAGGACGAATCCGGTCTTTTACACCCATTTTAATGGCGAGCTCCAGACTCATGCGCGAACCCTGCTTGCGCTTGTTGAAATCCGATATCAAAATCACCCCGTTGAGCACACAAACCCCGAACAGAATAATGATTCCCACCCCGGCCGAAATCCCGAAGAAGGTTCCGGTTACCCAAAGCGACAAAATACCGCCAATTAGGGCGAAAGGGATGGTTGTGAGGGCGATCATGGCGTCTTTCACGCTGCCAAAGGCGATGAACAGCAGGAAGAAGATGAGGATGAGGGTAACGGGAATAATTTGCTGCAGTCTGGCCAGGGCACGCTCCTGATTTTCAAACTCACCGGCCCATTCCAGGGTATATCCCCGCGAAATGTCTACATGCTCCGCCACGCGATCCTGGGCTTCGGCTACCGCACCGCCAAGGTCACGTCCCCGTACCGAAAAGCCAACGGCAATGTGTCGCTGGTTTTGCTCCCGATACACAAATGACGGACCGGTCACTTCCTGAATATCGGCGATTTCGCTCAGTCGAACCATGCCACCGACAGCCGCAGGCACCAGAATGTTGGCAATATCTTCCTGTGTTCGCCGGAAGTCTTCTTTGTACCGCACCCGTATGTCGAAACGCCGCTCGTCGTCGAAGAACTCATTCGCGGTGCGACCGCCAATGGCCATTTCGATGATGGCTTGTGCATCATCCGTGGTGACTCCGTACAGCGCCATTAACCGCTGGTCGAGGAGTATCTGCAATTCAGGCTGACCAATATTCCGGAACACCGCAATGTCTTCGATGCCTTGTATTTCACGGAGCTGATCAGCAATTTCCTCCGCATAGCGTTCCAGTTCAAATAAATCGTCGCCGAACAGCTTGGCAACCAGTGAGCTTTTCACGCCAGACACGTACTCTTCCACATTATCCATAATGGGCTGGGAAAATCCGAGTTCAATTCCGGGATATAAGTCCAGATCTTCCTGCATCCGCCGCAACACGTCGGACTGCGAACGGCCGGATGTCCACTCCCGCTCGGGATGCAGCTCTACATGAAACTCGATATTGAAAAATCCGGTCGGATCGGTCCCATCGTTTGGTCGACCGGTTTGCGTGAGTACAAAGTCCACCTCCGGATACGTGAGCATCTTGTCTTTCATGCGGTGGGTGATCTCCAGCGACTCGTTCAACGATACGCTGTTCGGAAGCGTAGCCCGCACGTAAATAGCCCCCTCGTTAATGTGGGGCAGGAACTCGGTGCCCATCCCGCGGAAGATGAACAGGCTACCCACCAGCAGTACACCGGTTGTAACCAGACTCATCGCTTTTCGATTGAAAACCCACTCAAAAGCAGCATAGGTATTATCGCGTATGAAACGGATGAAACGCGTCTCGCGCTCCTCCACATTTTTATAGAGCATGTAGCGGGCCATGGCCGGCACCAGCGTCAGCGAGAAGATCAACGCTCCGAACAGCGCGAAACCGAGGGTCCACGCCAGGGGCGAGAACATCTTGCCTTCAACCTGCTGAAAAGCAAAAATCGGCAGGAGGGCAGTAATAATAATCACTTTCCCGAAAAACACCGAATTCCCCATTTCCAGGGCGCTTTTCTTGATGATGCTGAGTTTCGCCAGGCGATTAAACCGTCCCAGGCCGAGCTCCCGCCGTTTTCGGTCGAGGGCCACGAATATACCTTCCACCATTACCACGGCCCCGTCAATGATGATTCCGAAGTCAATCGCCCCCATCGAGATAAGATTGGCCGACATCCCCATGAGCCGCAGACAGATAAAGGCAAAGAGCAGGGAGAGGGGAATAATAATGGCGACCATGACGGTGGTGCGCCATTCGGCCATGAACAACAATACGATAACGGTGACCAGCACAATACCCTCCAGCAGATTGAAGGTTACGGTGCGTACCGTCGTGTCGACCAGATCATTGCGGTCGTAAAAGGGCACAATTTCTACGTTATCGGGCAGAATGCGCTCATTAAGATCATCAATTTTGGCACGTATGCCGTGAATCACCTCGCTTGGATTCTCGCCTCGACGCATAATCACAATGCCTTGAACCAGGTCGTCGTGCTCGTTGAGTCCTACCTGACCCTGCCGGGGCATAGCCCATTCCCGCACCTCGGCTACATGACTCACCAGAATCGGGGTACCGTCTTTGTTGGTAATGAGGATGTTTTCAATGTCTTCGATAGAGCTTAGCAGTCCGAGTCCGCGAACCACGTAGGCCTGACCGCTTTTCTCGATGACATCCCCGCCTACATTGATGTTGCTGGACGATACCCGTTCAAAAACATCGAGTGCGGTGAGATTGTATTGCAGCAACAAATCGGGGTTCACGCTGATTTCGTAAATCTTCTCTTCACCACCGAAACTGACCACATCCGCAACCCCTTTCACACTGCGCAGATTTCGCTCCACCACCCACTCCTGCAGCGCCGTAATATCGCGGATGTGCATATCGTCGCTCATGAGCACATAGCGGAAAATCTCGCCTGTAGCGCCCGAGGGCGGCTCCAGTTCGTATTCGGCTCCCTCGGGAAATTCCAGGTTGATGAGCCGGGCGATGGCATGCTGCTGGGCCGTGAAGTCATCCACATGGTCTTCGAAAATCAGGGTAACAACGGAGAGTCCGAACAGGGAAACCGACCGCAGACTGACCACATCCGGCACGGTATTCATCTCGGTTTCAACGGGAATGGTCACGAATTTCTCGAGCTCCTCTGCGCTGCGACCGTCCCACTGAGTGATGATGCGAACCCTGGTGTTGGTTACATCCGGGAATGCTTCGATGGGCAGCTCTCTGTAGGCATAGATGCCGGCAATCACCGTAATGGCGGTGAACAGAAAGACGATAGCGGGATTGCGCAGGGAGAATGTAATAATGCCGTTAACCATGGTTGCCTGAGATTAGTACATCAATTGGTTGAAAATGAGGAGTTGCTTGTTGGAAACGACGGTCTCGCCGGATTCCACGCCGTCGGACAAAAAAACGGTGTCGTTGAAACGATCGGCTATAGACACGGTGCGGACTTCCACATCGCAGGCATCACGAAAAACAACGACGTGATGGGCATTGTTATCGAATATGAGGGCGGCCTGAGGTACTCGCATACTACGCTCGCCGCCATTTCGCTCAATACGAATTCCCGCGAACATGCCGGGTTTGAGGAGGTTCTCGGAATTTGGAATGGCAATGATGGCTTCCGCTACACGCTTATCGGGATGTAAAACCTGAGATACCCGTGTTACGCGCCCGGTGAAAACAGTGTCGGGATAGGCTAAGGTACTGATTTCAACAGCGGCGCCTTCGCGAACCCAGCGTATATCCCGTTCAAAAATATTGGCGACGATGTGTACGTGCGACAGGTCGGCCAGGGTAAATACCGATTCGTCTTCATCGCGGAGTAACATACCGGCGTGTGCGTGCCGCTCAAGCACGAATCCCGATTGTGGCGCGGTGAGGCGATACAGCCCCGAGCCTGTACTGTCGTCTTCGCGAATGCCCAGAACCGCTGCGCGCTGTCGAATTTGTTCGAGGTCAATCTGGGACTGTTCAACGGCCAGCTCGGCTTCGATGAGCTCGCGCTGTCCAACAACGCCCGACTCCACCATCGAACGGGTTAAATCCAGCTGACGCTCTGCGAGGCGAACCTGCGCCCGGGCAGCGGCTTCATCCTTGCGAAAAGCCGCGATTTCGGGGGAACGAACCTCCATCAGGGTTTGTCCCCGGCGAACGGCTTCACCGCGTTGAACGCGAACGTTTTCAACAACGCCACCGGCCGCCGCATAAACCCGGTACATGCGATCGGGATCGGCCGTGACCTCGCCCGTGAGGGTCAGCATGCGCCTCGATTCGCCTTCTTCCACCTCATCCAGCTTGATCAGCTCCATCATGGTGTCAGATAAACAGGTCGTTTCATCGGTTGCCGTTGCGGATTCTGCCTCGGTTTCGTTGCCGGAACATCCGATTACGAGAACACATAGTGCCACAAGTGGTATTCTGAACATGGGTTTCATACGATAGTGATTATGGGATGGATAACAGGTCACGTCCGACGGTGTAATTCAGTTCTTCTATGGCAATGAGCCAGTCGTTTTGAACAGACAGCTGGCGAAGAACTCCCTCCCGGAAGGACTCATAATAATCGATAAAAGCTACCAGGCTGAGTTCGCCGCTACGATAGGACCGGAGCAGCATCTGAAGAATCTCACTCAAATCGTCCAGGTCGTCGGTGCGGAGTTCAGCGTGCAAGGCATCGGCACGCAGGAGCTTTCCACGCGCTCCCGAAACCTCGGCCATGACCGCATCCTGATGTTGCTGGAGGAATAATTCGTGCTGACGAAGTTCGTGTCGGGCGGCGCGCACTGCGCCCTGATTGCGATTGAACAGCGGTACATCAAAGCTGATGAGCATGCCCCAGTAGTGGTCTACCGGACCGTCGAGGCGGTCGTAGACCAGTCCCAACGCCACATCCGGACGGGCCGCAGCTTGCTCAACGCGAACCTGTTGGCGGGATACGGCCATCGCCGCGCGGGATTGCCGCAAATCACTGCGATATTCCAGGGCCATTTCGGCAAGTTCGTGTACGTCGGGGAGGGATGCCGTCAGGGTGGCATTATACGACCGTAGCGAGGGCTCGGGACGCAGCGGAACTCCCGGTAAATTCAGCAGGATTTGCAGGCTCCGCTCCGCTTCGTCGAGGTCATTGAGCAGGCCATTGCGTTCATCCTGAAGCTCAAGCAGGAGTCCGCGCAGTCGAATGACTTCCAGCCGTGAAATATTCCCCTCTTCCACCTGGGACTCAAAAACAGTCAGCATCCGCCGTAATCCGTCAATTTGTTCATCAAACAACGCCGTTGAGGCCGAAAGTCGCTCGAAATCGAACCAGCTTTCGCGCAGGTCGCGACGCATGGAGCGTAACAGCACATCAAAAGCGTGGGTCACCTCCATTTTTTCCAGCTCCCGCAGGCGGATGTTGCGGGTACGTTTGCCCGAGGTGAAAATCGTTTGTTCTATCTCGAAAACGGTGTTGTCGGAGGAGGTGAATCCAATGGGACCGTTTCCGTTTCGATTGATAATCTGATGCTCGATGCTCACCTCCGGATTCTCCCAGAGCCGGGCCTGACGGATTTTCGCGTCGGCGATGTCGAGCTGGATGCGGGCTGCGATGAGTCCGAGGTTTTCTTCAATAAATCGGGTTTCGGCCTGGGCAAGGCTGAGCGTAAGGGTGTCGGGGCGCGATTCCTCGGCGGTTGCTCCCACCGCTTTGCCTCCAATCAGCGAAAACAGTAAAACCAGCGAAAACGTACAAAAGGGTATGATTCTCATAGTGATATTCTCGTCCGTGTTGCTAACCTGAAGAGAATATCCACCCGGTATTAAGACCGGATTAGTACGAGATTAAAACGGCATTAAAACATCCGATTTTTTGAAAAAGATTGTAACAGACGTGCCTTTTTCGGGTTCTGAAACAAGTGTCACCTGTCCGCCGAGCAGGGTAACCACCCGCTTCACCAGGGATAGTCCGATCCCGTAGCCCCCGTACGCAATCGCGCTGTCGGAGCGGTAAAATGGATCGAAAACGCGATCCTGCTCCTCGGCGGGAATGCCGATTCCTTCATCCCGAATCACAATTCGGATGTCATCAGCGTTTGCATCCAGCTGTACTGCCGCCCTCGGATTCTCCGGCGAGAACTTGATGGCATTATCAATGACGTTCACGAACACGTTCAGCAGCAGGGACTTCGGCGCGGGCATGATAAATGCATCCATGTCGGCAAGTCCATCGGCGTAATTTACCTGCACCGAAGCGCCGGAATACTTTTTCTCTACCAGCATGCCGGCCTCCTGAACAAGCTCATCAATGCGCACCTTTTCGAGGAGGTTGTGCAGCTTTTCGGATTCGGTCTGGGCGATTTGCAGCAACCCGTTGATCAGCTCGTGCAGCATGAGGGCGTCGTGATGGATGCTTCGAAGCACTTCCTCGTACTCCTCGGTCGACCGGGCTTTGCTCAGGGTCACCTCAACCTCGCCGATTACGCTGGTCAGCGGCGTGCGCAGCTCATGCGAGGCGTTGGCCACAAACCGTTGCTGCATCAGGATGCTGCCCTGAAGCCGTTCGAGCAGGTTGTTGAAGGTATTCGCCAGCTCGCTGATTTCGTCCATATTACCGCCGTCGTCAAGGCGGGCATCCAGCTTGTCGGGCGTGATGGCGTTCACCTGCTGCACCACGCGTGGGATGGGCCGAAGCGACTGGGCCGCGAAGAAACGTCCGGCCAGGAAAAGTATCGCCACACAAATGAAATACCCCGCCACCAGAGCCCGGGTGAGGTTATACAGCTGGGCTTGTCCTGCGGTATTCACTGCCGAAACGATGACCACGAAATCACCCTGATTATCGCGATAAAAAATACCTACGGCCTGACGGTCATCCTGGCTGAATGTATGAAATTCCGTATCGCGAATATAATTGATGAGTTCGTCGCTGTAACGCACCTCCTGCGATAACGGCAGAAACTCGGGCTGATTTTGCATGTCGAAAAGCTGGGCTATCTCCCCGGGCAGACTGCGTATATAGCGCTCCCGAATCAGCTCGTACACATGGGGCGGAAATTCATCCTCCTCCAGAAAAATGTAGGCTGTAGTGAGGGTTCGGTCGTACAGCTCGTCGAAGAAATCGTTGCGTACCTGCGTTGCGGTTATGGAGTAAATAATCACGCAAAAAATGAGCAGCACCGAAGCCACAAGGGCGGTAAACTGAAGCGATAAACGATTTCGGATCTTCACTATGAACGTGTTTTTATGTCATCATCGCAGTACATATCCCATCCCGATAACGGTGTGGATGAGTTTCCGCGAGTGACCATGATCAATTTTTTTGCGCAGGTAGTTAATATACACATCGATTACGTTCGAACCGGTTTCGAAGGCCTGCTCCCAGATGACCTCGGCAATGTAAGAGCGCGAAAGGACCTTGCCCCGGTTTTTGACCAACAGTTCGAGGAGGCGGAATTCGCGGGCGGTGAGGGTGATGCTTTCGCCCGACCGTGTGACGGTTTTGGCGTCGGTGTTGATTTCGAGGTCGTCGATGGACAGGATGTTGTCGGTGTCTGGCTGCGAGTTTTCGGCGGCGAGGCTGCCCTGGCTGCTGCTACGGCTCCTTCGGGTTAGTGCCCGAAGCCGGGCAAGAAGCTCCTGAAAATGAAAGGGCTTGGTGAGGTAGTCATCGGCCCCGTAGTCGAGTCCCGTTACTTTGTCCTGAAGTGTACCCAGCGCGGTGAGCATGAGTACGGGCACGGTCACGCCCTGCTGGCGGATGCTGCGGCATACCTCCAGACCGCTGCTTCCGGGCAGTACTACATCCAGAATGATGACATCGTATTGTCCGCCAATGGCTTTTTGAACCCCCTCAGGACCGGTAGACGCAACATCGACGGTATACGACGCCTCTTCCAGTCCTTTTTTGATGAACCGCGCTACTTTTTCTTCGTCTTCTATCAGGAGTATGTGCATAGCCTGTGATTTGGTTTAGCATCAGTGCCATTTGAGTTAGCAGCAGGTCTGTACCTTACAGAGTCAGTATCGCTTTGATTCCGTTCATATTTTGAGTCTAGTACCATGCCCTTTTGTGCGTAGTGCCCGTTTTAGTGCCTTCCGCACACACACTGTGGGGTGCTGTCGATGAAGGTTGTTGCATGCCATGGGAAACGCTCGTTGTATCCGTGCTGCTCCCACCAGAATGGCAATCGCTCCCGCGGATGATTGCCGATTTCGTTCATGGTGGCGGCATCGAAAAGTCTACCGTTGACCATGGTATATGTCACGTTTTCGGTGGTGCGGATGTCCTCCAGCGGATTCCCGTCAATCACGATGATATCGGCCAGTTTGCCGGGCTCGACGCTTCCGATGTGTTGATCCATTCCGATGTACGAGGCTCCGTTCATGGTTACGGCTCGGATGACCTCCAAAGGCGTCATCCCGCCCTGAGCGAACATCCACAACTCCCAATGCGCCGCGATGCCCTGCATTTGTCCGTGCGAACCGAGGTTGGTGTTGATGCCTTCGCGGTGCAGGTCGCGCACGAGCTCGGCGCTGGCAATATGACCGACCACATATTCTTCATTGGGGATCATGGTTCGGTGTCGACTACGTGAGTCGACTACGCTTCGGGGTGTAAAGGTGAGGAGGCGTTCGTTTTCCCACACATTGGTGTTCTGGTACCAGTAGTACTCGCCGCTCACACTTCCGTAGTTCACCACAAGGGTGGGGGTGTAGCCGGCCATGGATGTTCTCCACAGCGACATCACGTCGTTATAGACCGGATAAATTGGAATGTTGTGCTCCACACCGGTATGTCCGTCGAGGAGCATGGTCATGTTGTGTGTAAAGGTGGATCCGCCTTCCGGTACAACCAACACGCCCAGTTCGCGTGCGGCCTGCATCACTTGCTGACGCTGATCGCGGCGGGGCTGGTTGTAGCTTTTTACCGAGATGGCGCCAAAGGCCTGGGTGCGGCGAATGGCCGACCGGGCATCGTCGAGGGTGTTGATTACAGCTTTGAAATCGCCGTCAGCCCCGTACAGAATGCGTCCGGTGGAGAAGATCCTCGGACCGCGCATTGCACCGTTCTGCACCATTTCGGCGTGTGCGTGAATCATTTCGGTATCGGAGGAGGGATCGTGTACCGTGGTTACACCGAAGGCCAGATTGGCGAAATACTCCCATTGCTGCTGGGGACTCAGGCCGTTACGGAAGTTTCCGATGTGGGCGTGCACGTCTACCATTCCCGGCATCAGGGTTTTGCCCTGGAGGTCAATTACGGTTGTTCCCTGCGGGATGAGGACTTCGCGGCCGGGACCAACGGTTTCAATTCGGTTCTCATGCACGATTACGGTACCGTTTTCGATCACGTCGTTGGTTTCGTTGACGGTGATGATGCGGGCGTTGGTGAAGGCAATGCGTCCGGATGGTTTGTCGGATGGGAGCTCAAGTCCGATGCGGATGCCGTCTTTGGGTCCGAGCGGACGCATTTCGGAGGGACGGGTGCCGGCGTTTCGGTCACGCTCTTGCAGGGGCTCCGTTTCGGTGCTTCCGGTCGTGCTGTTGTTTCCGGATGGTGCGGCGGCAGAGCTGCCAGCGCCCGCATCCACGCGCTGATTCCGCAGGAATGCGAAGGCGTCATCCAGCCCCACGCTGAAATACTCCTCGCCGAGCGTCCAGTGCAGCTGCTGTCCGTCACCGCTCCAGTGCAGATTGATGCCGGCATCCAGCGCAACATGGGTCACGGGAATGGCACGGGTGTCGCCGGTGAGGGTGATGTCGGTTCCGGCCCGTGGCATGGGTGCGATGTAGACTTTGAAGAGCTCGTTGAAGGCGACCCAGCGGTTGTCGGGCGAGGGTACGAAATTATTGGCGTAGGTGGAGCGGAAGTGTACGCGCTCGTCGTGACCATTCAGATCAACGCTCACGTACCGTCGGTTCAGGGCTCCGCCGGCATGATAGAAAATGCGGTCGCCGGTGGCGTTGAAGGTGGCTCGACTACCCGACCGGGTGACCAGTTTCTTCTCGCCTCCTGCTACAGGCATGGTGTAAATCCCGGGGTTTTCGGTCCAGGCGTGACCCTGCTGATTGTTTCCGTTTTCGCGACGAAACACAATCGTGCGCCCATCCGGCGAAAAAGCCGGCTCCCGATAGATGCCTTTTTGCGTGGTGATCGCCTGTGGACGAGCATTTCGGCGGTTCAGATCGAGGTGCATGATGCGACCCAGATCGGTATCGCTCCAGGTTACGTACACCAGGGTGCGTCCGTCGGGCGAAAATACCGGTTCAAATTCGAAATCGGTGCCGGTGGTGAGGCGCTGTGGCGTGCCATCGGGCAAGGATTTGGTCCACAGATATCCGGCTGCGTTGAAAATCAGGGTGCGCCCGTCGGGGGAGGTTGTGGCATGGCGAATGACGCGCGCAGTGAAAGCGTCGGGCGCCGGATCGATTTCCATGGTGAGGGGTTCGGCCACGGTGTAGTGGATGCGGGCCTCAAACGGGATGATGCCGGCTTCGAGGGTTTCGGTGTTCAGCTTGCGGATTTTCCCCTTCGACCAGAATACGAGGTGCTTGCTGTCGGGCATCCAGTTGAAATTGGTGTAAGGACCAAAAATGGCCCAGGCTTCTTGCTGGTCGCGGCTGAGGTCGTCGTAAACGGGTCGTTCGATGCCCGATTCGAGGTCGCGGATGAACATGACGGACTGCTCGCGCACCCGGCGAACGAAGGCCATTTTGGTGCCGTCGGGCGACAGGGTTGGTGAAATGGCTCCTCCAGCACCGCCTGTAATGCGCTCACGCTGGCCGGTTTCGCGGTCGTAGCGGTTGATGGCGTAAATCTGGCTGTTGGGATCTTTGTTGTATTGGAAGAATCCGCCGGGGTATACATCCTGCGAGTAGTATACGTATCGACCGTCGGGCGATAGGAAGGGTTGTCCCAGATCTTGCTGGGCGTTGGGTCGTTCTACGAGCTGAATGCCGGAGCCACCGCTGATGTGGTACATCCAGAGTTCGCCGGAGCCGAGGGACCGGGTGGAGGTGAAGTGCTTGCGGGCGATGATGTAGTCGCCTTCGGGCGTCCATACGGCGTTGTTCAGCAGGCGGAAACTCTCGCGGGTGATCTGCCGGGCATCGGATCCGTCGCGGCGCATTACCCAGATATTGTCGCCACCTCCGTAATCGCTGGTGAACGAAATATGTTGTCCGTCGGGACTAAATCGGGGCTGCAGTTCGTAGGCCTGATTCATGCGCAGGGCCGTGGCTTCGCCTCCTTCCGCTGGCATGATGTAGATGTTCCCGAGCATGTCGAAAACGATGTATTCTCCGTCAGGACTCACATCCAGGTTCATCCAAGTGCCTTCGTCGGTGGTGATGTCCAGCTCCTGAGTGGGCCAGTTGTTCCAGACCTCCCCGTTAACGCTCCAGCGCTTTTGCCATTCGGGCGTTTCTTCGGCTGTGGTGCTGTCGGATGGGGCTGCGTTACTTGATGCGGATGTTGTGATGGTGTGGGGATTTGCTGCTGACGCCGTACCTGTGATGCCTGCATCGGCTGCGGTTTGTGCGGTAACGATGGATGTCGGCAGGATGGTTGCGAGCGCTAAAGCAGCGAGTATGAGGACTGTTCCGGCCGATGTAAGGAGGCCTGTGGCGACCGGTTGATGGGTTGTCATGCGCATAATGGAGACGTTTTTGACCTATGGTTAGCTGTACTAAAGCTGAAATATAGGGTATTGCCTGCAGTTATGATTGTTAAACCTGTGCAGGGTCTATGTCTTGACTTTTTCTGAAAATGTATATACAATTGTATATACAAATTTGAGTGATGCAGTTATTTAATGAATTCATTCATACTATCTCATAATGCTCAACACACGCAACATGACCACAACAAAAGTTTTCAAGAGCGGAAATAGTCAGGCTGTGCGCCTTCCGGCAGAGTTTGCGGTTTCATCATCTGAGCTGCATATCCAAAAAGTTGGTAATGCCATTGTGCTTACAGAAATAGACGGGACAATGGCGGTATTGGAAGCTATTATTGACCGTTTCTCCGATGACATATTTGATATCGGCCGGGATCAACCCAGGCTGCCTGAATCAGTAATTCATCTCAATGACGATAATGTAGATTACAAAGCCTGAACCATGTTTTTGCTCGATACCGACATCTGCATATATCTGATAAAACGCACATATCCCGAATTGAACCAGAGGGTCTATCGCGCAGAAGCGGGCAGTCTAATGCTTTCGGCTGTTACGCTAGCAGAGCTAGAGTATGGTGCAGCAATGAGTCAGAGACCGGCTGAAAACAGAGAAACCATGACCTTATTTGCCTCTGCGTTTGAAATTGTGGGCTTTGATGCCGGTGATGCACGATATTTTGGTCTTATTCGCGCAGCACTCCGAAAAGCCGGAAAACCAATTGGTCCTTATGACCTTCAAATTGCGGCGCAGTGTCTTGCCCGGGGCATGACACTGGTTACCCACAATGCCAGAGAGTTTTTACGGGTTCCGGAGCTTCGCGTTGAAGACTGGGTGAAGGAGTAGTGCTGTTTCCTACCCGCTGAATCCACCCAGTCCCATCTCGGCTATGCGCTGCTTACCGGCCGCTGAGTGCGACCGGCCCCATCTCAGCTATGCGCTGCTTACCGGCCGCCGGGCTCGGCAAAGCGCTCAATCCACTCGCGAACACTGTGATACCAGTGAATCGAGTTGTTCGGATTCAAAATCCAGTGGTTTTCGTTGGGATAATAAATCAACTTCGATTCAATTCCCCGGTGCTGCAGGGTTCGGAACAGCTCGAAGGCTTGTCCTACCGGCACGCGAAGGTCGGTCTGACCATGAATAATGAGGGCAGGCGTGTTGAAATTGCCGGCGAAGTAGTGCGGCGAAATCTCTTTATAGATCTCCGGAACATCCCAATAATCGCCAAAACGCACCGAGTGCACCGAGAAATCGGCCGCCATCTGCGAGTACATGTTGTACACCGGCGCGTGGATAACGAGGGTGTTGAACGGATGCTCCACCCCGAGCAAAATCGAGGATAAATATCCGCCATAGCTTCCTCCTCCGGCTACCATCCTGTCGGCATCAATCCAGGGCTGATCGGCAAACCATTGGGCCGCGCGTTTGGTGTCTTCCAGGGGGAGGGTGAGCCAATCGGGATTGATGGCATCGGCGAAGTCCTGACCAAAGCCCGTGCTTCCGTGGAAGTTGTGCCAGGCCGTTACGTAGCCCCATGATGCGAACGTCTGGGCATTCCATCGGAAATGAAATCCATCCGTTATGCCGTTATGCGGACCGCCGTGAATGAGCAAAAACAGCGGATATTGCTTCGATCGGTCGAATCCGGGCGGATAATGCACCCACATCTGGATGTCCTGACCGTTGGCTCCGGTGTAGGTTACGCTTTCGTAGGTGCCGAGGTCTACCTCCGCCAGAATATCGTCGTTAATGGTGTCGATGCGGGTGGTGGCGCCGTTGCGTGTGTTCACCATGACGAGCCGTGGCGGGTACAGAAAGCTGTGATTCTGGGTTACCATGGTGCCATTTTGGGAGATGGACAGGGCCGAAAAGTCGGTGTTGGAGGTCACACGGCGGGGTGCGGTGTTTCGACCGGTTATGGGTATGAACCAGATGTTGCGTACGCCGGCATCATCAATGGATCCGTAAAGGCCGTTATTGTCGTGCGCCCAGACGAGTCCGTCGGCGGAGCGGTCCCAATCGGCGGCAACCTCCCGAATGGTGCTATTGTTTACATCGTACAGGTTGAGCTTGCGGGTGTCGGCGTAGAAACCGTTGATGCGCTGACGGGTGAACGCAAGGAGGCGGCCGTTTGGACTGAAGAGTGGGTTGGCATCAACGCCGGGGTTGTCGGTTGTGATGTTGCGGGCCTCGCTGCTTCCCGGACGAACCAGATAAATATCGATATTCTGATTGGTATCGTCGCGGTTGGTATCGGTTACGAAGGCCACGAGGGATCCATCCGGGGAGACATCGTACGAACTCGCGGACCATCCTGTGGGACGGGTGATGTCTTCAACATCGCCACCGCTGGCGGGAATGCGGAAAATGTGTGTTTCGCGGGATGCATCCAGGTAACGGTCCCACGAGCTGAAGGGAAGTTCGGTCCACTCGAATGCGCTCACATGCGATGCCCGGTTGGCATCCAACTGCTTTTGCATGGCCTCCCAGGTGTCGTGTTCTTTGAAAATGCTGGAGGTGAAGTAAATGTGGTTGCCTACCCATTTCGGATTGCCGACACCGGTGGGAATGTTGGTGAGTCGGGTGGCTTCGCCGGGCTCGTTGAGGGGCAGGATGTAGAGCTGCGAGGCGCTGTCGCCGTCGCGTCGGCTGATGAAAGCCAGGTGGCGGCCGTCGGGACTAAATACCGGCGAGCCATCGGCTGAGCCGTGGCGTGTAAGTGGTCGTTCTGTGCTTCCGTCGGGGGTGAACAACCAAATATCGGTGTGTGATTTGTCGTCGTCAACGGTATATCGTGTTACCGGAGCGACAATCCACCGACCGTTCGGTGAAATTGTGGGTGCACCGACGCGTTTCATTTCCCAGAGGCGTTCAACGCTGAGGGTTCGGTCGGGGGCATCTGTGGCGGCGTGATGGTCGGCGAAATTGGAATTCGTAACCTGTTGTTCGGAGGCGGGGCGTAGGTAGGAAGATGGGTATTCTGTAGTACGTTCATCGACCTGGTGAGAGCCAGCTATAGTAGGAGTTGTTGCGTGGTTGCCGGCGGCGTTGGATGGAACGGGCTGCAGGGCTATGAGTGCGACAGCCAGCAGGAGCGTCGGCAATGTTGCGAAATAGTAGTTCTTAGACATAGTATGACGATTAGTAAACAGTTGATTTGAAAAGACACTAAACGACCAATGTGGTGAAAATATTGGTGATTTGCAGGGTGTTCATCCATTTTTACACTAAAAACCTAAGTCAAAAGCATCATTTCATCAGGAATTAAAAACAAAAGAGCGAAACGGAGCTATAGTAAATGCAACCGGAATTCAAATCTCTCTCCATAGTTCGTGATCTTTCCAGTTTTGAGGTATTCCCATCACTATAAGAGGAATGTTAGGATGATCTTCAATTAACTTAACGACCCGATATCCCCACTGACTGTTTGGCGCGATGCGTTGCATCAGATATCTACAGATGCTTAAAATAGCGAACACACGATCGTTCGAAATTACAAAAGGGCTATGCCAGTCGGGTACAGAATGCTTGGGTGGAATCTCCGGTTTTAGTGTGAAAACACGGTTATACAATCGGCTGTGGTGCGCACAATAATTACGTATCGTATTCAATGTTAACAGCCAAGATTGGAAGGCCACTGAGGGCACATCAAATTCCTTGGCGATGTTTTTTTGAAGCCACTTTGGACTACGCCGATAAAGCGCAACTACGGTGCCGAATGATAGGACCTCTGTAGCGATCCAAATTGGGGGAAATGGATGATCCGAACCGTATTTTTTCTGAAAATGATTCATAAAGGATTCTCGGCTACGAGTCACGTCTTTACGAATCCACTCTAACAGTTCAGTTCGGTCTGGTTTAACTTTGGTGGGCAATGCATTAGGCTGTTCAATGTATCCAAACGGTCCAAATTGACTCGATTGGTGATATGCTATTTGGGTTCGAACAGCTACCTCAATCCGTTCGATAGCATCCATCACCAAAAGTCTGAGTTTGCGATCAAACATGTATCGTTTCCAAACTTCTTCGATGTTCGTTCCCGGTGCAAAGGAGTTATCCGGGTTTCGGAATGGGTACCAGTAACCGCTAAGGCGATAGTAATTGACAACCTTTAATCTGCGGCCTATTCGTGTAGGGTCACCCGCCATCCCTCTGGATTGCAAAAGTTTAACTTGTTCATCGATGGTGAGTGAGGGTTTTGTATATTTCACTGCTAAATCTACAAAATAGAAAAAGCTACCGTTAGGAAGCGTGTGTTTCCACAGAGGCCCGGCAGCTTTGATGATATAAATATATGCATAAATGTCGCTAAAGACCAACACTTTTGATCTATGCCATGTGTTATGGTGTATACCAAAGTTCTTTCAATTGGCATCAATCACGGCATATAATCGGCAACTGTATGTTATGAAATCGAATCACCTCGTAACCGTACGATTCACCCGCGATGAGATTGGTGTAAAATGGCTCAAACCGGTAAGAAGTATTCTTGATGAAATTTGGCCGCTGATCAACGTGAAAGCTTCCCCGATAATCGGCATAGTATTTAATCGGATCGCTCGCGTAATTACAGCGTGTAATTTTCCATTGGGATGTGCTATACCGGAGCCGTTTACTGGCCATTTTGAAGCGGGGAAATGCCCTGAATATCCAATACCCGGTACAAAACGTCAGATAGTTTCCTTAAAAGTATGTCTTTTAAACTCGGACATTCTCGGCTACTACGTACGTATTACATGGTGCAAATTCTAACGGTTGCACGGCTTTTAGATGGGTATTATGCGTACAACACAATAAACACTCAAGGCCACTTGCTACAACGTAATGGCAGTTCAAGTTTTTAATAAGGTCAGCTACACCTGGCGGGTACGCAATGGAGGTTTCGGGGCGTGGACGCAGGTATCGAGCAGTCCGACCTACTGGCACACGTTCACCCAAGCGGGGACAGGCTGGCAGGTACAGTTGCAGGTACATAACTCCGTTGGTCGAACCCATACCCGCACCATCACCGGCATTCATGTGAGCAACGCTCCGGAGAGTCAGTACTACCTCACCGACCACCTGGGATCGGTACGTGCAGTGGTGAACCGGGATGGAGACCTGCTCAGCTGGAGCGACTATTACCCGTTCGGACTGCCCATGCCAACCCGAAGCGCGAACACGGCCAACACCCACGATATGATCAAATTCACGGGCTACGAGGCAGAAGACGAAGGCGACTTAGGATGGTACCACGCCGAATCCCGGACGTACGATCCGTTCATCGGGCGGTTTAACAGTGTGGATCCTCATGCATCGAACTATCCGGGAATATCTCCCTATGCTTATGTAGCTAATAATCCCGTGATCTCTATTGATCCAGATGGCAGGGATATATGGTTTGTGCATGGAACTTTATCAAGTGATATAACATGGACTCAGATTGGCTTAGAGGCTTGGGAGCAATACTTGAATGATGATCGCGCCGATAATTTTAATTGGTCGGGGGCAAATACACATCAGGCAAGAGTTGAAGCGGCCGAAGATCTTGTGGATGCTATTTTGGAGGCTCTTAAAGAAAATCCTGAAATGGAAATAAATATCGTTGCACACAGCCATGGCGGCAATGTTGGTATACTTGCAGCCAATATGTTATCGGAAAGAACGAATGGAGAATTGAGTGTGGACAATCTTATCACAATCGGAACACCTTCAAGAGATGAATACAGGGCAGGTGATGGAGTCGTAGGAAATCATGTGAATATATTCTCTAACAATGATGCTGTACAGGTATTAGGGGGATATGATACATATAGAATCTCGAGCTCGGCAACGGGTTTAATGTTTATCGGCTTGCCGGCAGGCCGTATTCAGCCAGGAGCTAGAAATGTCAATGCTACTCAACCGGCAGGTAGGAACCCGATTAGATCACATTCACAAATGCATAATAATGTACCCATGATACGCTTATTAAGGCCTTAATACAATGAATAAGGTTAAAACTTTATACACAATTCACTTCATCCTCATTTTCGGCGTACTCTCAGGATGCGGTTACATCGAAGGTGAGTACGAAGTAATCAGTGATGAGGAATTAGAAGAAGCAGGGATTGAGGTACCGTTTCCATCGGGGTGGCATGGGACAAGAGATGAGGAAGGAAATAGAATAGTTCCACATGATATCTTGAAAAACGAGGGCTATGTCATTGAACAAAGATATGGCCAAATCCGTGAAACTGTTAAAGGAGATAAGGTTTTTAAATTTTCTACCCAATTAAAATGGATATATTTATTTGATGATTATATTATAATGATGGATGGAAATTTAGGTATAGAAGATGGTTTCTTCAGATACTTTTTTAGACCCATATATTCGAGGCTTAATACCTTTGATCGTGAAACTTTTGAGCTTCTAGATCAAAGAGTTATTCATGGACGGGTCCGCAATGTTATCATAGTTGATGAATATGTGTACTTTCATGTTGCAGATTATCGCGATAAGGGCTTTTATGGCAGATATAGAATTAAGTAGTAAAAGTGCGAGAAGTATGACAAAGGTTATTAGTAGTTTTTGAGTGTGCATCCGATGGCGGATGGATACCCAAGCTGGAGTCCCTATAACTATACCCTCAATAATCCTGCACGCTATACTGATCCAGATGGAAACTGCCCCATTGCTGCAGGTATTTTCTGTGTAGGAATGCATCAGGGTTTTGAGCAATCACTGTCCAGTACATATGAAGGAATAAGAGGTTTAGTTACGGACTTTCCTGGTACGATGAGTGCTTTGGGTCATGCGATATCGAACCCACGAGAAACTCTTTCGGCCATTGGCGAGGGAATTAGCGAACGAGTGGATATGGCTACCAGCGGAAACCCGCTGTTAATGGGGCAGGTGGCCGGTGAAGTGGTTGCACTGACCGGGGAAGTTCTTCTGGGTGCTAAGGGTGCAGGAGCTGCTACCAGAACCGCACAGGGATTGAAGGTGGCGGATAATGTTACAAGTACTGGTGATTTTGGAAGAGTTTTCCATTACACATCAGCGAGTAATGCAGAAAGCATTACTGCAACAGGAATAAGAAGTAGTAGAGGTACAGTTTATGCAACACCTAATAGCTCACTTTCACCCCTACAAGCTCAAATTGATTTAGCTTTGCCACCTAATCGAGGTCTACCAGGTGCAGTATTCGAAATCAATGCCGGCGGCCTGCGGCAAGCTGGGATAAATGTTTCACAACCTCAGCAGGTTGGCAGAATGTTTAATATGCCTGGAGGTGGACAAGAAGTATTGATTAGAGGAAATGTGCCACCGGAATTTATAAGAAGAATTAAATAGCTATGGACAACGAATTAAAACAGGAAGCACTTTTATTTTTGGATGATTTATATAAAAACCTTCCCGAAGAGATAAGCGGTGAAGAGCTATTAAAGCGAATTGAATGGAAAATTCGGCAACATGAAGGTGCATTGTATGATGCAATAATCAGGGCTCTTGGAGATTGGCTTCAAGGTTATGATCAGGTAAAAGCTGAATATGCTATAGATTTGATCGGCCGACTGGAGGCTGTTCAGTACCTTCCAGAACTTGAAAAGATTCTTAATAACATGCATGCCAATGATTCGCATTTGCCATCGTATTGGAAGTCGTTTGTACAAGGTGTCATTGATAAGCTAAATCAAATCTAACTGTACCCGTTCAGCGACAATTCGAAGAGTGCCGTAGCCATGATCAAACCCACTGAAACTGAAATCACAGGCCGTTGGGAAGAACAACGGAGTTCCATTGTTGAGGATTCTGCCTGCCAGCGAATAAAGATGTTAATAAAAGACTATCTGCACTTGATATCGTGGAAGCATCGGTAACAATCAAAAAATGATCATTTTATTGGCCACAAAATAATTTATTTAAGATTAAATGCAGCCTCCATTAATCGTCTCTGAGCTGATGGGATGCCGATTTTTAGAGCTAAATCATCCCATTTTGAAACGGCCTCTTTGACCTCGTCAATGATGGTATCCATTTCTTTGCCCTCAAGATTAAAATATTCACCAACAGATCGGGCGAGGTCATAATCCAATGCATTCAATTCTAAATCAATGTTAAGAGCGAGACCAGCCTTGTCAATGGATGGATTCATGTCATAGGCAGGAGATAAGCGCCATCCTTCCTCCGTAATTACAAAACCATGATTCCTTAAATGATCATCTGTATTTGAAGTGGCAATGTTGAAGACAATACGCCTCCATAGTTCGTGAAGATCTTCATCTGGGGAAGCCCCATTGTATTGAATAAATTCAGCCAGCTCCAAATAACTCGGTGTATAATCTCTAATCCCGGTTTCTAAATGACCCGTCATCGTCATAGCCGAAGCAAAATGAATACGTTCTTTACCTGAACGGTCGAATCTTTTTGAGAAAAAAGTGTGATATTTCCCGGCTACTTGTTCCACTCTGGCTTCAGGCACCCGTATTCCTGCTAACTTTGCAAGCTCCCAGGCTATATATTCCCATGCTCCTTTGTCCGTGGTATCCTCTCGCGAAGGAAACTTAGCGATCCATAACTCATCGTTTTCATCCATAACGGATGATTTAGGTCGGGCACCACCCAATGAAGATCCCGGAGCGAGTAGTATTTGCAGCCATTTCCGCACAGCTTCAGAACCCTCATCCGATTCCACTAGGTCAGCACCCACCTGTAATTCCCGAACATCTGTAATAGGCGGGATAGACTTCTCTTCATCATTATCCAAAAAAGGACCCTCTTCATCTAACTTAAAGCGTAACCCTCCCATCCTGGCCGGATCAAAAACACCTAGCAAAAAATCAATGTCTGTCAATTTTCGTCTTGGTTGACCTTTCGGCTTTAGTAGAGCCTCTCGCTTTTTCATGAGCGTACGTCCCCACGTATCCGGCATGGAATCAAGAAACATCCCATAGTTCGGTTTGTTATCCTTGGAATATTGAGGACCGGTAAACCACTCTAGGTCAGGATCTAACTGTATTTGAGATTGTGTATCCAGCCATTCTTTTTCATAAGCAAAGCTCCACGCCAAATGCCCCCGAGCTTCCTGCGCAGTAAGCACTCCCATTTTGATTGGGTCGGGCATCCCTTTCCAATGGGCAAAAACGATAATATCGGTTTTATCAGAAGCCATACTTATAGATTCATATCTTGCAGTTTCCGACCAAATTCATCATCTGCTGCTAACTTCAGAAAATCCTCGTGTAAGTTCAGGACTCGTAATACATTAAAGTAAGCACCAATAGCCACTGACGGTTTGCCCTGCTCAATATGATACAACGTGGTCCGGTTGATAGCAGCGCGTTCAGCTACCTGAGTGGTTGTAAGTTTACGGCGCTTACGAGCCAGTTTAATGTTTTCACCAAACTGTTCTAAGATCTTACGATGCTGAGGGAATATTTTTTGTTTCTTTGACTTCATAATGTTGAATATTATCAACAAAATTAGCCATAATGTTGATAGTAATCAACATTATGGCTATTCTGTTTTCGGCTGACGAGCATTCTCATCCCCAATTTTATGTAACAATCCACGTGCATGGGTCTTGATTACCCAGCCCCAATGCTCATCGATTACGTACGCCTCGAGGGCGAGTGATTCGTCTACGCCCAAACCCGCTGGTGCAAACCGATTATCAACCGGTTCTAGAAAGCGGCATCCCAAATCACTCTTGTTCCCAATATGGGAACTTTGTATACTGCAACATGCGCGTATTCTCACGAAAAACACTGGTTGATTTTTGGACAAAGCATGCTGATGCCGAGCAATCTTTGAAATCATGGTTTGCTGAAGCAGATAAAGCACGATGGACATCTCCTGCCGACATCAAGCGATTATATCCATCCGCCAGTATTTTATCCGATAATCGTGTTGTTTTTAACATCAAGGGAAATACGTACCGCTTGATTGTAAAAATCAATTATGACTATGGTCAGTTGTTTGTCCGTTTTATCGGTACACATGCCGAATATGATAAAATAGACGCACATACAATTTAACCACCGAAGGACAACGACAATGCATATACATCCCATACATACACAAGCCGATTATAACAACGCTTTAAGTAGGATCGAAGAGATCTTTGATGCCAAACCGGGAACGATCGAAGGGGATGAACTTGAAATTTTGGGCATCCTTGTCGATGAGTTTGAGAAACGACACTTCCCCGTTGACGCCCCGGATCCAATAGAAGCGGTAAAGTTTCGCATGGAACAACTCGGATTGTCTCAGAGCGATTTGGCAGGATTTATAGGTTCTAAATCGAGGGCGAGCGAAATCCTTTCGGGTAAAAGAACATTATCACTTAAGATGATCCGCTTGTTACATCGAAAACTCAACATCCCCGCGGAAGTGCTGTTGCAACAATAAGTATCGCTTGCATGACAGCCTTGGCAGGTATAAAAAGTACGAGGCCTGTACCTCCTCGATGAATTTTAATCATTCGCATATTGATTACTCGCAAGGCTTCAATTATGACGCAATAAACAGACTGGTATCCTCAAGCTTTATAGATCATTCAAACTACGGAATCAAGTTAAAAATCTGTTCGAGTTCCTTATCCGTGACGGTGCTTTTTTCGGACTTGTCGAAAATGGAAGTGAGGTAAACGGTATTGTGGGCTACTTTCACGTAGGTAATAACCCTTGCTCCACCTGATTTTCCTTTTCCTTTTGAAGCAATAGCCAGCCGGATTTTATAAAAGCTGTTGCCGAGAGCCTTTCCTTGTTCAGGTTCATCGGTGAGTTTTTCAATAAGCCCGGCCAAGTCCTTTTTAAGCGAAGGGTATTTTTTGGGCAGTCGCTTTGCCTGCTTGTCAAAAAGCGGTAAAGAAGAAATATTATAACTCATCCAGAAGCTCTTTTGCGGGACGTGCTTTCAATTTACCCTGCTCCACCATTTTAAGTTCGTTTACGGCTTCTTTGAGCTCCTTTAAAATCTGCTCTTTGGTAGGTTCTTCATATTCCAGGGCTTCCAAGTCTTTGTACTGTTTTTTTAGCTCCTTCCATTCGCTGATGGGGATATAAACCCCGGTGGCTTTGCCTTTGCTGTCCTGTATTATCTGTAGTCTCATATCCGAAATTATTTGGTTGCTATGTTCTGCTGAAAGAAATCCTGAAACTTCTTTTTGGTCAGCATGGTATCAAGCATTTTGTAAATCACGCGCTTATCTTCATCCTCAAGCTGTTCAATCAGCCGTATTTTTTCGGTTACGGTTTTATCCTCCACAGTAACCGGGCTTGGTTGGTTGTTATCCAAGTTCAGCAAATAGTCCACTGTGACCCCGAAAATAACCGAAAGCTTCTGTAAAACTTCAACAGAAGGTTCTCGCCTTCCGTTTTCAATTTTGTTATAGTTGCTTTGGTCTAAACCAATCTCTAGGGCTACAGCTTTTTGCTGTAGTCCTTTCTCCTTACGGACTTGCTTTATTTTTTCGCCTACTGTCATTTTTACTTAGTTTATTGCAAAATAAGTCATTTTGCCAATTATAGGTAAAAAATTAATCTTTATGACCTTTTTAGTTGGTCAATAATGACCAAAAACAGATTTTAAAACAAAAGGGATTAAGTGAATTTTCTGGGGACTACGCATAGAGTTTAGAACGGTAGCCTCCATTAATCGTCTCTGAGCTGATGGGATGCCGATTTTTAGAGCTAAATCATCCTATTTTGATTGGGTCGGACATTCCCTTCCAATGGGCAAAAACGATAATGTCCGTTTTATCGGTACACATGCCGAATATGACAAAATAGACGCACATACAGTTTGACCACCGGAGGACAACTACAATGCATATACATCCCATACATACACAAGCCGATAACGAAGATTTGCATTATGATTCACACGGAAATATTACGACATTACAGCGTACCGGTTTAACACCATCGAGTCTCATTGACGATTTGTCGGCAAATTATTGGCCTCAAACGAATCGCTTAAAGACCGTCAGTGATGCCCAAACGTCAACAGCAGGATTTCATGATGCACATAAAGCGCCGAGCGTAAACGTAAGCAACTCGGGCTCTATGCAGCTGATTATTTCCCAGGTTCACTATAACTCCGAACACCAGTCCCCCCAAAACGCAGCCGAATTCATCGAAGTCATGAACATTTCCACTCAACCCGTTAACCTGAAAAACTGGGTAATAGATGTAGTGGTCCGAGATCTTAGAACTGCATATTCTGGAGTAGGGGGCAGTATTACCGGAGTACGTACTGTGTTCTTAATGCAGTTTTCCACAGGTCGGTTGCCTGTCTTGGCCTGCATTGGGGCAACGTCGATTTGTACCTTCGTAAATTGATAATAGTACCAATATTTGGTAATTTGATCGATTAACGTACAAGTTATAGGAATAGCCATGAGCAAGAACACATCAATATCACTCGGCGACTATTTTGACCAATTTGTTCACAGTCAAGTCTCAGATGGGCGATACAAGAACGTAAGCGAAGTAATTCGGGCCGGATTGCGTTTGCTGGAAAATGAAGAAAACAAAGCTATTGCGCTTAGAAATGCCATTCAAGAAGGCATCGACAGTGGCACAGCTTCCAATTTTGACGCACAAAAGAACCTCGAGCAATTGAAATCCGTCAGACGCTAGCATGGCAACATATCGTCTGACTAATAAAGCCGTTGAAGATTTAAACCAGATATGGGAATATTCCTTCGACACATGGTCTGAAGATCAAGCCGATTACTATTGTCAAATGCTGATAAGTCTATGCAAAGATTTGGCTGATGGCACAAGCATACCCCGCCCGAATTCTGTAACTTAGTGTTGTTCTCCACAGGTCACGGTCTATATGGCATGAGCAAAAGGTGGCTCCGAAGCATGCTCACCGCCCAAACACCTCCCGCACACTATGAAACCAACAGAACGACAACAATTCACGCAGATTCGCGAGCAGTTTTTCACGGGTAGAGCCATTTTCCTGCTCGGACCGCGCGACGGGGGCAAACAGGCATTCCTGAAAGCGCTGCTGCAGGAGGTGTCGCAACGTGCGGAGTTATCTACCGATAACGTGTTGATGCTCAACGGCGAGGACCCCGACCAGCGATCCTGCGCCCGGTCGTTGTCGGCAAAAAAACTTCTAGAACAACGTCCGTTGTTAAAGGTTCTTTGCTTTCTGGAGGCGCAACGCTTCCCGGAAATCGACACGTTGACACGGGAAATACTCGCCGCACATCCCGACCTCCAGCTGCTATTTTTGTCCTCATCGCGAAACGATGCCGTAGTGCGACTGCAGGAGGCGTGCGCAGGTCGAAGGGCAACGTTTCATGTGCTGCCTCCGTCCATGGCCGAGCATCCATCCGACCTGCACCAAAGCATACTGTACGGTCGATATCCCTCGGCGCTTGAAGATCCGGCATCCGCCAGCCTGCATCTGCAGCAAATCCTGCGAGAAACTATTCAAAAAGAGGTGCTGCATTCCGGTGAGATTCGCAAGCCGGATGTCCTTGATGACCTGCTCGTGCTATTGGCGCGAAATCTGGGCAACGAACTCATCATACGGGACCTTTCCCTGGCGCTCGACCTCGATCCGAAAACCATCCTTCGGTATATCGGACTGCTTGAGAAGGCATTTCTGGTGTTCCGTGTCCCCTCCTACTTTGGATTTCTGGAGAATGAAGTCACGGCTTCGCGCAAGCTCTATTTTTACGATAATGGCATCCGAAACGCCATTTTGGGGGCGTTTCAGCCGGTAACGGTGCGACCCGACGCCCCGGCGTTATGGGAGAATTTCCTGGTGAGCGAGCGACTCAAGCAACTGAATGTGCAGCGTGAGCGTGTGGGCGTGCACTACTGGCGAAGCACACAGCGACAGGAAGTCAGCTATCTGGAGAAGCGCGAGGAAGGGATTTCGGCATGGCAATTTAACTGGGAGGGCAAAAAACCGGTACGTTTCCCGAAAACGTTCACGAAAAACTACGGACCGGTAGCGCAAGAGGAGGTCCGTCCCGATAATTTCCATGACTTTTTAGGGATTGTGCCGTTGGAGCGTGTGGCTCCGTCAACTGAAGAAAAACAGGAACCTGTGATTAAGGAGACCCTTCGCTTTAGGGGGCTTCCAAAGATAACGGATACGGGCACAGGTTCCGAAGCTTCCCTTTCGGAACAAGCATCCATCCCGCTGTCTAGCCAGTATAGTGTGCGCGAGCAAAACTTTGCAGCGGCGCCCGATCGAGAAAGTAGACAAACACAGGTATCACCTGCGCCAGATCAGAAGAAGTCTTTAGTACGTTCTAATGATATTCCAGATAGTACAAACGATAGTTCTGCGGTCGATGCATCCACCGGAGATACAGCCCCCGCCGATAAAGCCTCCGGGGAGGGAATGTCTAAAAGCATGTTCCGAAACGTGCTGGCCGACCTCCGCAAGAAGCCCGGCAAATGAGCGTTTACCGAAATGTAATGATCCCGTAGCAACGTCAAGAATATTCAACGGATTATGGATGTCTAGCTATAACATGGCCAAAGAGTATCCTAATAAAACTACAGGTGCACAATTCGCAGTAAAAGACAGATGAATCAACACGGACGTATAAATTGTTATATTGAAGTCACATTTTGATACAGAAAAAAGTAAGCTATGGCAGTCAACAACCTTTTAGATACAAGCTCAGTTAGCCTTAGTGATATCATTGGCAACGGTAAAACATATACGGTTCCACCATATCAGAGAGATTATTCCTGGAGGCGTGACCAATGGGAAGATCTATGGAATGATGTGCTGGCTATTGCTACTGAAGGAAGCGTGCATTACATGGGTTCAATTGTCTTGCAGAACATGGGGGAGAAAAGGTTTAATGTGATTGATGGTCAACAACGATTCGCAACGTTGACGTTAATTGTACTGGCTATAATCAATCAGTTAGAGATTCTTATTGACAAGAATATTGATGTTGCAGAAAATCGTGAACGAGTATCGCTGTTACAAAAAAAATTCATAGGTGATAAAGATCCAGGTTCGTTAACCTACTCCTCAAAGCTGAAACTGAACGAGAATAACAATAGCTTTTTCCAATCCAACGTACTTGTCTTTAGATCGCCCACGAATGTAAACACGCTTAAAGACTCCGACCGGTTAATCTGGCAAGCCTACAATTATTATGTTGCCAGAATAACCGAACATTTTGCACATGAAGAAAGTGGGGAAGTAATTGCAAATTTTCTAAATAAATACATTGCTGAAAAGCTGATGTTTATTCAGATTATTGTGGAAGATGAACTAAGTGCCTACACTGTTTTTGAGACCTTAAACTCCAGAGGCGTTGGCTTAACCGTAACCGATTTGCTGAAAAATTACCTCTTTTCAGTAGCAACGGATGTTGATCTGCCACATATCAAAGATAAGTGGAAAAAAATTGTTGAAATCATCGGATTAGATTTGTTTCCAACATTCTTGAGACATTATTGGATTTCAAAGCATAAGTTAATTCGTCAGGAATATTTATTTCGGGCTATAAAGGCTTCGGTAACTACTTCGCCTGAGGTCATTTCATTATTAGAATCTTTGGAAGATAATGCGTTGCTCTATAATGCACTATCTAATTACGCAGACACGTTCTGGGATGGTCATCGGGAAACCAGGAGAAGAGTGAAGGAGCTTGATTTATTCAAGGAAAAGCAGGCTTATCCATTGTTGATAGCGGCCTATAATAATTTAGATCAAGAGAATTTTGCTCTTGTATTGAAGTTTATTTCCATCATTACATTCCGATATACTGTTATTGCAAGATTACACACCAATATCAAAGAAGAAATCTATAACAAGGCTGCTATTGAAATCAGTGAAAAACGAGTAACATCGGCATTGCAAATGGTACAATTGCTGAAACCCTTGTACCCCTCAGATAACGACTTCAAAAACGATTTCGCAACAAAGTCGATTACCACTAAACGAGGGAAAAAACTTGTCAGGTATATTTTGTTTAGTATTGAGAATCAACTAAGTGGAAATGATTTCGATTTCGAAGATAATCCAGGTACCATTGAGCATATCCTTCCCGAAAATGGAAGTGATCATTATGAAAATGAGTTCCCGAGTTCCATCCACGAATCGCTGGTGTACAGATTAGGCAACTATACGTTACTTGAAAATGATAAAAATCGGGAATGTTCTAACCTTCCGTTCGAGGACAAAAAAGATGTTTACCGCGAAAGTCAATATGAACTCGCCAAACAAATTGTAGCGAATGAGTGGACGCCAAATACCCTCGAGATTCGACAACGGAAACTTGCCGGGTATGCTTCGTCGATCTGGCGAATATCTCAGCTAGATAATTAACGCGTTCAAGAGGCCATATACGATGCCGTTCCACCTTATGCTTCTATGCCAAAACCCAACATATTAATTATTGGCGCAGGCTTGTCGGGTCTGGTTACCGCCTTTGATCTTGCCCAAAAAGGCGTGCAGGCCGTCATCCTCGAAGCGCGTAGTGAACCGGGTGGACGAATCAGAACGCTGCGACCAGCGCCGAATGCCTCCATCGAAATGGGGGCTACCTGGCTGGGTAACCAACATCGTAACCTCATCCAGTTGCTTCGCGAGCTGAATATCAATATCACCGAACAGCACATGGGTCGGAAGGCGTTTTATGAGCCGATGTCGGTGTCGCCGCCGCAGCTGGTCGACCTCCCTCCAAACCCAGAGCCCAGTTACCGCATTTCCGGGGGCACCGATCAGGTTATCAAAGCACTTATAAACCGGTTGAGCCCCGAACAGCTGCACGTGGACCAGGTTGTAAAGGCCATTTCGCAGACCAACGACGGAATTCAGGTTGAAACGACCTCCGCCACGTTCAATGCCGACGTTGTGATCAGCACCCTTCCGCCAAAAATGCTGGTCGATTCCATCGCGTTTAGTCCCGCCCTGCCTGACGAATTCCTTTCCATTGCATCCCAAACCCACACCTGGATGGGTGAGTCGATCAAAGTAGCGGTGCGTTTCGATGAACCTTTCTGGCTGCAACCCGAATCCAGCGGGACGATTTTTAGCAATGTGGGTCCGGTCACCGAGATGTACGACCATTCCAGTGATGGCGGTTATGCTTTAGTGGGTTTCATGAACAGCGCATATCACGCGGTTTCACAAGAAGAACGCAAAACGCTCGTACTGCAACAACTTCGCAGAATTTACGGTCCTAAAGTTGATGAATATCGTGGGTATGATGATGTTGCCTGGAGTAAGGAGCCGTTCACGTACCGGGCGTATCGTCAGCCGGTAATACCGCATCAACATAACGGTCACCCGATTTTTCAACAGCCCCTGTTTGGCGGGAAGTTCATTTTATCGGGCTCTGAAACCGCACGAATGCATCCCGGTTATATGGATGGCGCCGTTGACAGCGCCCGAAGGGCGGCGGATGAAGCGTTGGCCGCGATTCGCGGAAAAAACGGGGAGCATTAGTAGAAACGGGAAATATGAGTAGACAGCGGGGAATATGAGTAGAAACGGGCTCATCAAAGCATGAAGAGCTTTAGAGCCTGTCGCCCATATCTCTTCTGTTATCCATAATCGAGACAACCACTATTCGATTTTTCATCAGACATTTCTCAGTTGATTCCAAAACTCAGATGACGAAATAACGTTCTCTCTTTCCGCATCATCAATACCACTTTTTAAGCGTTCTTTTTGGTTTATGGAAAGTTCATCCCACCAATCTCCATTGGTATCGGAACTTCTTAAACCGTCTAAAAACTCAATAAGATTCTCATCCGATAACCTATTAATCCAGGCAATCAGATCAAGCTTTTTTTTATTTAATTCAGCAGTAGACATAGTTATTCTTTTTTTAAAACATAGCCATTTTGGTATTTAATGCAAAAAGTGATTCACAGAGTATCCGATTTAATTCTTGCCCTTGTAGCCGAATAAGGTGATTTAGCATAGATTTATAATCGATATATCTTTGAACATCAATCCTGAAAATTAATTTCAGGATTTTTCTTTTCTACGTCGCAGTCGTTACATTTCGTTTACGCTTTTGAATTTCATTCTGCGGGAACTGTAAACCGGTCCACGCAGGTATGTGGCAAAGTTTTCGAAAGCGAAGTTAATACAACCGGTGCCGGGATAATCACGCTTACACGATTTGTGCTCTGTGCGAGTACAAATCCAAACGCGTACGCCGTGCCTAACAAAAAACTTTGCCATGAAATCCTCCACGGTATATGCTATCAGAATCGCCGCCATCGACATCAATCCGAGGCTGATTCTATTCGCGATTCTGGGTTTTGTGGCATCCTTTGCCATATCCATTGGTCCGGTGATGTGGGTGATGTTCTCCGAACTGTTCCCCCTACGCGTGCGCGGACTGGCCATATCCTTCGCGGGATTTATCAACTCCCTGGTCAGTTTTATGGTGCAGCTTGTGTTTCCATGGGAGCTGGCCACGATCGGCACCAGCCTCACCTTTCTCATTTACGGACTTTTTGCCGCGGCCGGACTGCTCTTCGTGTGGAGGGTTGTGCCCGAAACCAAGAATAAGTCCCTCGAAGAACTGGAATCTCAACTTGTAAGGAAGAAATGATGTGTAACTGTGTAAATCTAAACGCAATAACGGGTATGAACTATAACCGGGCAACCTCGAACCTCACGTCCATCGCGGTGTATTCGCACCCCATCGTGGACAAAACACCACCTCGCAAGGCATATACACGCCTCCGAACACTACTACTCCTTGTTTTGGGCATGGTTTTTTTAACAACGGCCTGCTCCGACAGCGAAGATCAGCTCCGTTATCTGGACCCGTCTGTACCCATCGATGAGCGCGTTGAAGACCTCCTCTCGCGCATGACCATCGAAGAGAAAATCGGTCAGATGAATCAGCTCGATTTTTCACTGATTAACGCCACAGACCAGCCTATCGTAACGATCGATGAAAACAAGGTCCGCGATCTTATCCGCAACTACCATGTGGGGTCATTCATCAACGGGGAGGCCGTTCCGCCGCAGCAATGGTTCGAATTTATGGACGTACTCACGCGCACCGCGATGGAGGAGAGTCGACTTGGCATCCCCATCATTTACGGCATCGATCATGTGCACGGCGCCAGTTACATGTCGGAAACCACCATTTTCCCCCATGCCATCAACATCGCCGCGACCTTCGACACCCTGCACAGCTACCATACCGGCTGGGTTACAGCCCTGGAAATGGCGGATGTGGGTCACCACTGGAACTTCGCGCCGACCCTCGACCTGGGCGTGAATCCCATCTGGCCGCGACTCTACGAAACCTACGGCGAAGATCCCCACCTGGCCGCACGTATGGGCAGCGCCTACCTGTACGGATTCAAAAACAACGACGAGATTTATCCCTACACGCTGGCCTCCAACGCCAAGCATTTCATCGGATACAGCAATACCGTGACCGGGTGGGACAAAACCCCGGTGCAAATGGGCATGCAGGAGCTCTATGAGCTGCACTTACCTCCGTTTCAGGCGGCCTTTGATGCCGGACTTAAAACCATCATGATCAGCAGCTCGGAGTTCAACGGCACCCCATCGCATGCCAATCACATGATGTTAACGGAGCTGCTTCGAAACCAGCTCGGCTTCGAAGGTGTCATTCTCACCGACTGGGATGAAGTGGGTAAGCTGGTTGGCTTCCACAAGACGGCTCCGAATTTCACCGAAGCCACGTACATGGCGGTCATGGCCGGTGTTGACATGAGTATGACCCCGCTTCACCTCGGTTTCTATTCCTCGCTGATGGAGCTCTATGAAGCCGGACGTATTTCCGAAGCGCGCATTGATGCCTCGGTGCGACGGATTCTGCGGCTGAAATTCGAAATCGGCCTTTTTGAGAACCCGTTTCCGCGCAACGATCGTCTCGACCGAATTGGCAGCGAAGAAAGCCGGCTTAAGGCCCTGGAAGCCGCCCGCGAGTCGATGGTGTTGCTGAAAAACGAGGGAGATGTGCTTCCGCTGAGGAATCCATCGCGCATCGTACTTGCCGGTCCGTCGGCGAACAGTAAGCGGAACCTGGCCGGAGGGTGGACACTCGCGTGGCAGGGTGGTGACGAGGAGCGTTATCCTGACGATATGCATACCGTGTATACCGCATTGCAGCGGGAGTTTCCGAATGCCCGAATCGATATGCTGAGCAGTCTGGGTGCGGGATCAGCTTCGGTGCTGCGTGCGGCGGATGTCATCGTTTATGCGGGCGGAGAGGAGCCGTATTCCGAGTTTTTGGGCAACATCACCGACTCGAATCTCCCTCAGCAGCAAAAAGACGATATCCGGCGGCTGTCGGAGTTCAATGCTCCGCTGGTTGTGGTGCTGATTCAAGGTCGACCTCGACTCATTACCGACATCCATCCTAAAATGGATGCGCTGATTCACGCCGGTTTGCCGGGTTTCGAGGGGGCCGAAGCCATAGCCAATGTGCTCAGCGGAAGGGTGAATCCCAGTGGAAAACTTCCGTTTTCTTATCCGGCCTATGCGGGACACCGGTTGAATTACAACTATAAACCGAGTGAAATGTTTTTCTTCCATCCCGACAATCAGAATCACATCGAAGAGCCGAATCCCCATACCATGTTGTACATGTTCGGCGACGGACTCAGTTATACCACGTTCACTTACAGCGACCTGCAGCTGAGTGCCACGGAAATCGGTATGAGTGAGCAGATACGCGCTTCGGTTACGGTAACGAACAGCGGGGATGTGGCTGGAAAAGAGTCGGTGCTCTGGTACCTGACCGATGTGATGGGCACGATTTCGCGTCCGATTAAGGCCCTGAAACACTTCGAGAAGGTGCATCTTGAGCCCGGTGAGTCAAGAACGGTGCACTTCGATATCCTCCCGGAGGAGTCGCTCTGGTACCCCGATGCCCGAGGGCAACGGGTGTACGAAGCGGGTGATGTTCTGGTGCGCAGCGGCGGGATGAATCTTCGATTTCAGTTCCGTGGACGCTAGGCAAAGCGGCATCGCGATGAATCTTCGATTTTCGCGGCCGCTGAACAAAACAACGGCCCGATTAACCTATCGTAACCGCTGAACAAGGTAACGGGGGATTACCCCCCCGCAACCGCTAAGCAACGCAATTAATTACGTGCTTTCAGGCGTTCAACGTACTCAGGACTTGCAATAATAGCGACCTCGATGCGTCGGTTTTTCTGTCGACCGGCTTCGGTTTCGTTGTCAGCAATAGGCTCAAGTTCTCCTCGTCCAACAATCTGGATTCGGGATGCAGGCAAGCCTTGTGAAACCATATAGGTTCTGGCCGACTGCGCCCGTCGCTCGCTCAGTCCGAGGTTGTAACTTTCGTTACCTCTGGAGTCAGTGTGACCAACAATCATGAGGATGGTGTCGGTATCACGGCTTAGAATTCGCGCCAGTTTCCGAAGATTCTCCTGACCTTCCGTTTGCAAGGTAGCGGAATCAAAACCGAACAGAATACCACTATCGAAGCTGACAGCAATGCCTTCTTCAATACGTTGAATGATAACGCCATCCAGTTCTTTATCCAGTTCGGCCGCTTTTTGGTCCATATTTCTGCCAATAATGGCACCTACCGTTCCGCCAACAACCGCTCCGCCAATGGCTCCGGCCGCGGTATTGCCAAGTGTTCTGCCGATAACGGATCCAACGGCTGCTCCGCCGGCAGTTCCAATGATGGCTCCTTTGGTAGCACTGCTCCACGATGCGCATCCGGGGATGGTTAAGGTTATAGCGAGAATGGAAATAAGGAGATAGGATTTAAATCGTAACATATATTTCATAGTGGCGTAAAGTATCAATGATGATTGAACAGGTAGAAAACGCCAATCTGAAGGCCTCTGTTGGTAGCATCTGAACCCGAACTTTTCGTGATATCACTCAACCCAAGGTTGTAGCGTAAATCGATACCAAAATTGCTGCCGGAATTAATGGTGAAGGAGTTGAGTCCTATTTTGGTGCCTATGTTTGCGTGTTGGGCATGTACAGTACCAATCGATAGAAACAGAAGCGCAATGATCGTAAAGAGGTATAATCTCATAATGATGTTTTGTGTTGCTTGGGAGGCTGAATTCATCTTTTGCTCACTACTCCCAAGTAGGGTAAGCTACGTTTAATTACAATGGTAACTGTTACACTCATGAGATATATGCAAGTGAAACACGGAATGATGTAACGGTTTATATCAGGAATTAATCTATGTTAGCATAGCTAACCCCACTACATGAACGGTTGGCTAATCTTCTCACACCATCTGACTGATGCTTCAGGTTGTTGAACGTCGATTTCGTCGCACGAAATAATGAAACACATGAAAGTTATTGGTCCAGTATTAAAACGCATTCCCAGGCTGCCCAACGTCAAGCAACAGGCGATAAAGCTCAGCGAAAATGCCATTCGGAAAACGGAAAAGGTGAACCAATTTTTCCTGGAGGTCGGCGCGTTTACCCTATTTTTCTGGCTTACCTTTAAAGCAACGTTCTCTCGCGATTTCGAATTTAGAGAGTTTCTCAGGCAGTGTTACCTGGTGGGGAATAAAACCCTGCCGCTGATCACCATTACCGGACTCGTAATCGGACTGGTACTCACCATTCAGTCGCGCCCGATTCTGGCAGAATTCGGGGCCTTGTCGATGCTGCCGAACATGGTCACGCTGTCTATCGTGAAGGAAATGGGTCCGGTTGTTACGGCCCTCATCTGCGCCGGAAAAATTGGCTCGGGAATGGGAGCAGAGCTCGGATCTATGAAAGTGACCGAACAAATTGATGCTATGGAGGTCTCCTCCACCAATCCTATCCGTTTTTTAGTAGTGCCCAGAGTGCTGGCCGCTACCTTTATGATTCCCATTCTGGTACTCTACGCCGATGCTTTCGGCATCATGGGCAGCTGGTTGGGTGCGAACATCAAGGGGGATGTAAACTTTGTTCTGTTTACCACCCAAGCCTTCAGCTCCCTGGGATTCAGCGACCTTTTTCCCGCCATCATCAAAACCTTTTTCTTTGGCGCGGCCATCGGATTTGTGGGATGTTTTAAAGGTTTCACGGCCGGACGTGGCACACGAAGCGTGGGTATTGCCGCGAACGAGTCGGTAGTCATGGCCTCGATGTTCGTGATTCTGATTGACCTGGTTGCGGCACAAATAACGGATATGCTGTAAATGGAACCATCCTCCCAACCTGTTATTGTGGTCCGTGATCTTAAGATAGGTTTCGGCAAACTGCCGGTACTGAAAGGCCTTACCCTAAATCTGAACACGAAGGAAAACCTGGTTGTACTGGGCAAGTCCGGCTCGGGAAAATCTGTGCTGATTAAGTGCATCGTGCGCTTGCTCCGTTCTGACTCCGGCACCATCGATGTGATGGGCGAACGTATTGGTGAGCTTAATGCCTCAGACCTCGCCGCGATGCGAATGAAAATCGGGTTTTTGTTTCAGAGCGGGGCGCTGTACGACTCCATGACCATCAAAGAGAACCTCGCATTTCCGCTCAAGCGCATTAAACGAAACCTTAGCAGCAAGCAGATTGATGAGAAGATCAACGAGGCCCTCGAAAATGTGGGACTATCCGACACCCTCGACAAAATGCCCTCTCAGCTATCGGGAGGCATGCGCAAGCGGGCTAGTCTGGCGCGAACCATCGTGGTTGATCCTCAAATTATGCTCTATGACGAACCCACCACGGGACTTGATCCGGTAACCTCCGATGAAATCAGCGCGCTGATCAATCAAATTCAGGAAAAATACAACACCTCCTCCATCATCATCACCCACGACATCGAGTGCGCCCGGGCCACCGCCGACCGAATGATTATGCTGAAAGACGGGAAAGTTTATATGGAAGGGTCCCTCGAGGACTTTGAAACTTCCTCCGACGAGCTGATGCAATCCTTTTTTAAACCCAAGATTAAACACCAACGATAATGAATGATCATACCCCCGCTGTAAAAGCACGATTAGGCATGTTTATAGCCATTGGTTTGGCCATATTTGTCATCGCCATATTCTTCATCGGCAAGCAGCAGAACCTGTTTAATCCGGTGTTCAAAGTCACGACCAACTTCAACAATGTGAGCGGACTGCTGGTTGGCAACAACGTCCGCTATTCGGGCATCAACGTTGGGATTGTTGAAAACATCACCATCATCAACGACTCGACCGTGCAGGTGGTAATGCTCATTCGCAGGAATGTGCAGGAATTCATCAAAGCCGACAGCGAAGCCGGGATTGGTTCAGAAGGCATAATTGGTGATCGGGTGCTGATCATTACCCAGGGAAGCAACGCGGCGCCAACCGTTCGCGACGGGCAACATATCCCATCCAAAGAACCCATCGAGCCTGAACTCATCATCGCCAGTCTGTACACTTCTGCCGTAAATGCCGAAGTTATCACGTTTGAGCTGGCGCAAATCATGCTCAACGCCAACAACGGGGAGGGGAATATTGGTCGAATTTTGCAGGATACCACCATAGCTGAGAACATCACCCAGACCATCGCGAATTTCAGAAGGAGTTCGGAAGGCTTCGATGAAACCATTGAAATCACCCAGCGAAATGTGTTCGAATTCATGGAGAAATTGCAGGAAACGGCCGCAAAAACGGAGATTGCCTCGCAGGAGCTCGGGGAAATCATGACCAAAATTAACAGCGGACAGGGCTCGCTCGGCGCCATCATCCACGATACCACCATGGCCGCAACGTTTCGTCAGACCCTCATTAATGTAGAGCAGGCCACACATGGTCTGGATGAAAACATGCAGGCGCTCAAAGAGAACTTTTTCTTTCGGCGATATTTTCGTCGCCTGGAAAGGGAGGAACAACGGCAAATTGAGGAAGATATAAAGCTGGAAGAGCGACGTCAACTCGAGCAAGACAAACGCATAGAAGAGCAGCGAAAACTCGAGGAAGACCTACGACTTGAACAACAACGTCAACTCGATGAAGAAGCAAGGCATGAAGAGCAAAGAAAACTCGAAGAAGACGCGCAACTGGAATAACGGCAGTAAGTCGAGGGGTGATCAGTCTGAGAAATTAACTGTAAATCGATTGGGCATTCGATTTGAACAACAACGTCAACTCGAGGCAAACAGCCGCCCTGAAGATGGGTTGCTGTAAAAAAAATTGACAGGAACCAGCGTCCTGATCTCCCTAAGTGCCCTTGGTTTACTGGCAAACCGCTTCCAGTGTACCGGCGTTGAAATCCGCTCAAATGAACTGATTTAGCTTGGTTTTAGTTATATGAATAACAAAACTTTAACGCAATCAGCTATGAGCACAAACGCAAAAAGAGAAGTCGTAATTATTGGCGGCGGATTCGGTGGAATTAAAACAGCAAAGATGCTGGCCAAGGCCGACGTCAACATTACCCTCATTGACAAAACCAATCATCACCTGTTTCAGCCTTTATTATATCAGGTGGCAACAGCTGCATTATCTCCCGGCGACATAGCGGTGCCGATTCGCGCGATCTTCAGCAAGCAGAAAAATGTGAAGGTGATGTTGGGCGAGGTCGTGGAAGTGCTCGAGCAGCAGAAGGTTGTTCGACTTAAAGATGACCGCCTCATTCCTTTCGATACGCTGGTGGTTGCCTGTGGCGCGAAGTACAATTATTTCGGCAATACGGCGTGGGAGAAGCATGCTCCCGGACTCAAAACCATCTCGAACGCGCTGAATATTCGCGAGCGCATATTGATGTCGCTGGAAAAAGCCGATCAAATTGAAAGTGCAGAAGAACGACAGAAGTATTTGAATTTTGTGGTCATTGGCGGCGGACCAACCGGTGTTGAAATGGCCGGAGCTATCGCGGAAATCGCCAAACGGAACATGATGCGCGACTATAACAATTTCAGTCCTGACCAGACCCACGTTTACCTCATCGAGGCGGGACCACGCATTTTGAATGGCTACGATGAAACCCTGTCGGAAAAAGCGGTCGGCATGCTCCAGGAGTTGGGGGTGGAGGTTTTGCAAAACACGCCCGTTACCAACATCGAGCGAGATAAGATATTTCTGGTGGGTAGTGTGATTGAGTCCCCCAATATTATCTGGGCTGCCGGTGTTGTTGCCAATGCCATTATCAAGACGCTGGATGTGGAGACCGACCGGGCCGGCAGAGCCATCGTTGCTCCCGACATGAGCCTGCCCCGGCATCGCGATATATTTGTGATTGGTGATGCCGCTCATATGCTCGATGATAAAGGGAATCCGCTGCCAGCCATCGCTCCGGTTGCCATGCAACAAGGTAAATATGTCGCGTCTTTGCTGAAAGATGCGTCGAAATACAATGCTGCCGTGCGCGAGCCATTCCGGTACCTCGACAAAGGCAGTATGGCTACTATAGGTCGAGCCCGCGCGGTTGCCGACATCCGTGGATTTAAAGTCAGCGGGTTCTTCGCCTGGGCTATGTGGTCGGTCATTCACATTTTGTTCCTGATTGGATTCCGCAATCGACTGCACGTTTTTGTAGAGTGGATGTGGCATTATTTTACCTACAAACGTGGTGTGAGACTGATTACCGATCGTCCCGGCGATACAATCGGACATAGTGAACTGGAAACAAATACATTCGGGAGGGGAGCGTAGTTCAAGCCTGGTACTTTAGCGCTTACTCCTTGCGTTGGCACGCTAACTCTCCGAGGGCAGCATCTAGTGTCTATATTGATTGGCATCAACGGATTCATCCCTAATCCACCGTTATAATCCCGGAGGGCATTACACACAGTTTGCTATTAATAGCACACACTTTTAGTGCAAATGTAAGCGCATACACCGCCATGTAAGCGGATTGGCGTTCACTTTCATTGCTTACATTTCCGGTTTATGTAGAGCATCTCGCGGAAGGATGGTATATTGTGACGTTGCTACATAACACCTGCAACAGAACATACATCGCTGCCTACGGCCTGATTGTGGCCGGGTTGACCTCAAGGAGGCATCCCCGGCGCGGGTTCACGGAGGAAATCCTTCCGAATTGCAGGTCAACAGTCGATACTATTCGCCAACCTGATTTTCGAGGATGACTATGGGAAACCTATTTAAAAAGCCTTTCTTCGCCACCTGCGGACCTTCATGCGCAACAGATAACAGTTTTTGTTCCCGTCGCGGTATTCCGGCCATTTTCTGCACACCCTGTTTGTGGGTGTGGATGATCGTGCTAGCTGCAATGGCCTTTGGATGCAGCTCATCTCGGGATGCGGCTCCTGCCGCCGCTCAGCCCGAAGCTGCCGTAGTTACCTCTGTGGAGGGTGCGGCGGCACACTGGATTCGTGGCAATCGCGTGATCTGGAACGCACCCGCATCCGCGCACCGGTTCGAGCTTCGTTACGCTTCCGATGCCTCCATCACCGTTGACGAAAACGGCGTATCGGGGGGGCTTACCATCGCCTTGAGTTCCGGCGCCGGACTCGACTTCCGCACCGCCGATCAGTACCGCCATATCGCCGCCTGGCCTGTTTTCAGTCTGGATGCACCCCGTGACATTATGGTTGACGCCCTGCGTTCACAGCTCATCGCTGTGGCTTACAACCGTGCCGGAGAGCCCGTTGCGGCCACCCGCGTGCAGGCCCCGGGCGTCATCGACCAGTTATTCTTTTACAATGGCAAACTGGGTCCGCACTACGAAGGCAACACCGTTACCCTTACTGTTTGGGCGCCAACCGCCCAGAATCTGAGTCTCATGCTGTACGATGCCGATAAAAACCGCCTCCGCGAAGTGCAGCCGGAATCGCAGCTGCCGACCAACGGCGTGTACACGTTCCGCGGCAATGCGTCCGAGTGGGACCGTCTGTTCTACCGATTCAACGTCACGGTATATCATTATCAGGCCGATGAGGTGGTTACCTATGAGGTAACCGATCCGTATTCTGTGAGCCTTGCCACGGATAGTCAATATTCACAATTTGTGAATCTCTTGGGGGATGCATCCCTCAAACCATCCGGCTGGACAACGCTGCGCAAAGCGTTGCCTTATCCAACAGATATCACACTTTACGAAGCCCACGTGCGGGATTTCAGTGCCTGGGATGAGTCCGTAGCCCCCGAGCACCGCGCCACCTACACCGCCTTCACCTATAACGGGAAGCGCCGGGCGATGTCGAACGGTATGCGACACCTCGCCCGACTCGCCGATGCCGGACTTACCCACATCCACCTGCTTCCGATAAACGACATTACCACCATTATTGAAGACACCTCCCGCCGGATTAATCTGGATGACCCCTTTTCCCGTGTGTGTGAGGTATTACACCCCGACGTGGTTGAGGCCCATAATGTAGCCGGTGATTGTGAAACCTATGCTTCGACCCCGGTGCGCGATGTGTTCACAGTCTGGGCCCAGGAGGATCCGGCCACCGAACGCATTCAGCAGTTGTATAATAACGTAGCCGGACAGTCGGGACTACGAGATTTCGACGGATTCAACTGGGGCTACGATCCCTGGCATTTCAACGTTCCTGAGGGCGGTTACAGCACCAATCCCGACGGAGCACAACGCATATATGAGCTTCGCGAAGCCGTGATGGCCCTGTACGAAATCGGACTGCTGGTCGTCGTTGACGTGGTGTACAACCATACTTCCGCCTACGGTATGCACGAGCGATCTGTCCTCGACCGCGTAGTTCCGGGCTATTATCAGCGTTTCGATCCGTTTACGGGCGCTATTGAGACCTCCACCTGTTGCCCGAACACCGCTTCGGAGCACCGCATGATGGAAAAACTCATGATCGATTCCATCCTGTTATGGGCGGAAGCCTACAAAATTGACAGCTTCCGATTTGATCTTATGGGTCACCACTCCCTCACCAACATGACCCGCATTCAGGAAGCCCTCAAAACACTTACCCTTGCCGAGCATGGCGTTGACGGCGCCAATGTGTACATCTATGGGGAGGGATGGAACTTCGGGGAGGTGGCCAACAACCGTATTTTTGATCAGGCGACCCAGTTCATGACCGCCGGCACCGGACTCGGGAATTTCAACGACCGTTTGCGGGATGGAATCCGGGGCCGGAACTTCACGGATGTGGGTAGGGCTCAGGGCTTTGTAAGCGGTCAGCTGTTATTCCCCAACGAAGGCGATACCGACACCGAGGAAGAGCGTCGTGCCCGCCTCCTGTATCAGGCTGACCAGATCCGGGTTGGACTGGCCGGAAACCTGCGTACTTATATTTACCGCGATCGCACGGGCGTCGTCGGAAATGGCGGCCGCGATGGCATAGGCTACACCTTACATCCGCGCGAGAACGTGAATTACATCGACAAGCACGACAACGAAACCCTTTTCGACAACACCCAAACCAAGCTTCCGCTGGATATGAGTACCGATGATCGGGTGCGCATTCACATGCTGAGCAACGCGTTTATCAATTTTGGTCAGGGCGTGCCGTTTTTCCAGATGGGAACGGATATTTTGCGGTCGAAGTCCCTCGATCGGAACAGTTATATCTCCGGCGACTGGTTCAACCGGGTCGATTTCACGATGGAAACGCACAATTGGGCCACGGGCATTCCGCCCCGCTGGGACAATCAGCGCCGATGGGATGAAATCCGCCATTTGTTTGAGCATGCCAATGTGGAGGTCACCCGTGAGCACATGGAATTTGCCCATGCACAGTTTTTGGAGCAGCTTCAGATTCGTTACAGCACCCCGTTGCTGCGCCTTCGCTCGGCCGATGAGGTCATCCAGCGGGTACGCTTCCACAATGTGGGAAGTCAGCAGGATGCAGGACTCATCGTAATGAGCGTGTCGGACGGGAATTGTGCCGGAAATATGCTGGATGAGCACTATGATGGCATTCTGGTGATTTTCAATGCGGACAATCGGGAGCGTAGTTTCACGGTGAATCTGCCCGGAGTGACCGGCATGCAGCTGCATCCGGTTCAGGCCGCGAGCGTTGATCCTGTTGTGCGTACGGCGCGGGTAGATGGAAGCACCTTTGTGGTTCCCGCTCATACAGCCGCGGTGTTCGTGAAGCCGCTCGACTTACCGATGCAGGAATTCCCGTGTAATGCGTATTGAGATGGATCGGGTTGAGAGATGTTGATGCGGGCGGGGTCGGCTTTACGGTTAAGAGGCCGTGGCCGCAAAAATACAACAAATGCAATGCAGTGAATTGCCGTCCAAAACCAGGCTATACCAAGCAGCCCCTGTCCGCTTGAACCGCGTGATATACACGCGGTTTTTACTTTCTCCCAATCCAGTAATTTGGTTCTCTCTTTGAGTGCATGACTGCCAAAATGATGATCTGATTGTTGAATACTCGATATACTATTCCATATTCGAAGCGACTAAGCAATGCTTTCCGAGCATATGAGTTAATCAATGGAGAGGCTTCCGGCATCTTCTTGATGAGCTGAACGGTCGAGTTTACTTCATTGATAAATTCGCCCCCTAAGCCAACAGATTTATCTTCGTAGAATGATGCCGATTTGATGAGTTCGATTTCAGCTTCGCGTAGAAAGGTTACTTGCATTAAGATAAGATGGATCGAACGTTTTTCATGACGTCGGATTCGGAAACTAACTCAGCGTTTCCTTTTTCCAAATTTTCATTTCTACGGTCTATTTCTTCTAGCCATAGTTTTTCAACTTGTTTTTCGTCGTGCTTTTCAAGGCTCCTGATCAATTTGGAAGCTAGACGCGCTCGTTGCTTTATGGGAAGCTTTAGTGCGGAAGATTCAATTTCGTTAAATAAGTTGGCCATTATTTTTCTAAATCTTAAGATTACCTCAATCTAACCAAAAAGTATAAAACTTGACAAATCCATTTTGAAAAACGCTGATGAAGTAGCTCCTATAATTGAAAGGTGTGCGATAATACACCACGCAACATAGTTTATGTTAGTTGAGTTGGTTACGATTGTTGTTTTGCATGAATCAATAAGAATTGTACGACACAAAACAATAAGAATACCACATCATGAATCAATAAGAATTGTCCCGTATTGGCATCTTCCTTTGGTTTGAAATTGCTACTACACAGGGCCATCTTGCTACTTCGCAAGCGTTCATCGTGCGGTTGAGCATTGACCTATTTCACCAATGTCATGGTACGACTAAGCGTTACACCATTGGCGGTGAGCCGGTAAACATACACGCCACTGGAAAGTCCCGTGGCGTTGAATACGCGCTGATGCACTCCGGCACTCAGCTGCTCATCGGCCAGGCGGGCTACTTCCTGTCCCAGCATGTTGTATACCGCGAGCTGTACCGCGCCGGCATCCGGCATCTCCCAACGAATGGTGGTGGTTGGATTAAACGGATTCGGGAAGTTCTGCGCAAGCTCAACGGCAACGGGAAGGCTTCCCGCATCGGCCAGTGATGTCGGGGTTAAGCGACGATTCTTGAGTTCCATGATGCGGGCGTACGACTCGTCGATGCGCCAGGCCGGAATCACGCCTTCATCCACTTTTGCGGCGATGTGCTGAATCGCATATCGTACCAGCGAGATGGGTTCTTCCGACCCGCAGTGCGAGGTGCACAGGTTTCGGTTAAATAGCAGAATGTCGGTGCCAGAATTTACTGCCAGAACGAGGGCCTCATCGAAGGAATAGTTGTCGGTGATGGCCTGCATGAAGAGCTCGTCGCTGATGACCACGCCGGTATAGCCCATTTCATCGCGGAGCAGCTCGGTTACGGCTTTGTGCGAGATGGAGGCGGGATAATCGGGATCGATGTCGCGGTGGAAGAGGTGTCCGGTCATGACCATGTCGGGCATGAACTGCTCAAAAATGACTTCGTATGGGGTGAGTTCGCGTTCCTGCCAGGTGTTGGTGATGTCGGTGAACCCGAAATGGGAGTCGGCTACGGCGCTTCCATGTCCCGGAAAGTGTTTGGTGGAGGTGATGATGTCGCGCTCGTTATGGGCTTCCATGAAAGCGATGGCGTGGTCGGCTACGGTGAGCTCGTTGCGGGAGTAGGCGCGTTCGAGGCGGGCGATGGCCGGACTATTCGAATCGATGTTTACATCCACAACCGGAGCGAGGTTCACGTTAATGCCGGCGTCGCGGAGCCATCCGGCCATGGTGAAGGCCTGAGATCGGGTGCGATTTACATCCCGCAAAACGCCGTCTCCGGTGAATGCAGCGCTGGCCGTGGCCGTATATCCGTTGTTGGCATTCAGGCGTGCTACACGTCCGCCTTCCTGATCAACGGCGAGGAACAGCGGGGTTCCGGCGAAGTCCTGCAGCTCGGCGCTGAGGGCCTGAATCTGGGCCGGACTACTGATATGATTCTGAAAATAAAGCACGCCGCCGAGGTTGCGCTGGGCGATGTCTACCATGAGGGTGTCTTTCGGGGCACCGAAGCTGGTGAAAGAAACCATCAGCATCTGGGCGATTTTCTCTTCGAGGGATTGGGCGTGAACAGTGCGTGGACTCAGGGAGGCGAATAGAACGCAGGCGGTCAGCAGACCGGCAGTCAGGAGTTTCATAAACAGGGATGTAATTGCAGATGATAATGGTGTATGATACGGATATCATCGCGGAGCCCATATAAATAAAGTGTAAAACCTTGATGGAGGAATGGGTTTGAACAACGGCTTTAACCATGAAAAATCTACATGTCATGTCGAATTTTCATGGTTGGTTATTTTTTCATCCATGAAATATCTACACGATATATTGAATTTTCATGGATAAATTGTGTATCATTATTCATGATTTAATCAATGTTGCAACATCCAGAATGATAAAAGAGCGCTATAATCGGTCATATTTGTCATTATGGCACGTTTTTAGGCAATACCTGTGAATAACTAAGACATCCTTCCTCCATGCTTCATCGCGAAAAAAAAAGTACGCTGCTTGAATTGATGGAATATTATCCATGTGTAGCCATTACGGGTGCACGTCAGGTCGGGAAAACTACGCTAGCACGGGAAATAGCTTCTATTAGGCCGGATACAGCCATCTATCTGGATATGGAGTCTCCCCGGGACCTCGCGAGGCTTCAGGAGCCCGAATTATTCTTTGAACAGCACGAAGAGAAGCTCATCATCATCGATGAAATTCAACATAAGCCGGAGCTATTCCCCGTCCTTCGCTCGGTAATCGATAGCAATCGCCGAAATGGTCGATTCCTGGTTTTAGGATCGGCCTCCCCCGAATTAATCCGAAATTCGTCAGAATCACTCGCCGGGAGAATTGCCTATGAAGAACTGTTTGGATTGCACATCGATGAACTTGACGACAGATACACAACAGACGATTTATGGTTTCGAGGTGGATTTCCACAAGCACTGAGCGCTGGCTCTGATAAAGTCGCCATGCGATGGTTAAATGACTTTCTTTTCACGGTAACAGCGCGTGACCTGCCTTTGTTGGGATTGAATACCGATTACGAGAAATTGAGAATGTTTATCGGGATGCTTGCCCAGCAACAAGGTGGTCTGCTGAACAAGGAGACACTGGCCCGTTCTGTGGGTGTTAGTGGTGCTACGATTACACGATATGTGTATTACCTTCAGCATATTTATTTAATCAGGGAATTACTGCCATGGCATGTAAACGCCAAAAAACGCCTGGTTAAATCGCCTAAGGTGTACATTCGTGATTCAGGACTGCTGCACGCTATAAATGGGGTGAATAGTCATTCAATGCTAACGGGACATATAAGTGTTGGTGGATCGTGGGAAGGGTTTATTATTGAACAAACGGCTATGGTTCTGCCGGAGGGTTGCTCTCTGTATTTCTACAGAACGCACCAGGGTGCGGAGGCTGATATGCTGCTGGTTCGAAATGGTGAGCCCATTTGCTGTGGTGAGATAAAACGATCAAATGCACCGACGATGTCGAGAGGCTTTGCCAGTGTTATTGAGGATGTAAAGACATCCCAGAACTATATTGTTTATGCGGGAACCGAGGCGTTTCCTGTAGCTGAACAGGTCCAGGCGGTAGGATTACACCAGTGGCTGGAAATTGTGCGCGAACTTTAAAACATGGAATCACTGTGGTGCTCATCAGTTGCTGACGGTAGGATTTTGCCAGTAGCTGGAAATTGACCGTGGGCCATAAAAGATGGAACATTGTAGTACTCATCAGTTGCCGACGGTAGGATTACGTCAGTGGCTGGATACTGTTCTTGCACATTAGAATAATGGCAAAATCTCCTAAGCTCATACGGGAAAAACCTCGATTACGGATGTCAACACGTCTTACTACTTGAGAACGGGTTTTTCGGCGGTGCCGAGGTAGAAATATCCTACCGTTTTCGGGGTTTTGGGCACATAATGGGCGTCTCGCTGCAAGTGAACGAGTCCGGAAGCTTCAATAAGCGCATGCATGTTGCGGTTCAGGTTGCATCCATCGGCGATGATATTCTGTACGGGATTAAGCCGATGTTGCCAGCGCTGCACCTTCGGGTCGGGCGCCAATCCGTGTTCTACGTAATGAAATCGAGCTCCCGGACGCATCACGCGGTATACCTCGACCAGAGCCTGCTCTACATCGGGAATGCTGCAGAGCGTCCAGGTAGAGATGACTGCATCGAAGCGCTCATCCTTAAATGGCAGGGCCTCGGCCGAAAGGATGTGATGGTGCAGATGGATGCCGGCCTGTTCGGCGCGTTTTCCTGCCCGGGAATGCATGCCGCTGTTGGGCTCAACCGTGTGGACTTCCTCTACCGTTGCAGGGTAATGCGGGAAGTTGAGCCCGGTTCCGACTCCGATTTCGAGTACATCGCCCTGCACGCCGCGCAGTACCTCCCGACGATACCGTGTGAACGGCTTGCCTCGCATGCCGAGATCCATCAAAAAGGGGAATATGCAGGTTTTGAACATGGTTTGGGCGGTTTGATTGACCTCAATAGACCTTCGCGATGGCATCGAACGGCTTGCGTGTGATATTGGGTACGGTTGTATCATCAGCGGGAAAACCAACCGGTAACAGCATAATGGCCGACTCGTTCTGCGGTCGATCCAGGATGTCGTTCATAAACTTCATCGGGCTGGGTGTGTGCGTGACGGTCACAAGTCCTGCCTGGTGGATGGCCGCCAGCAGCAGACCTGAAGCAATGCCAACACTTTCGTTCACGTAATAGTTTTTTCGACGAAATCCCTCCTCATCTATCCGGTAACTCTCCTTGAAAATGACAATCAAAGCGGGAGCTTCTTCCAGATAAGGTTTGTTCGCGTCTACCGGAAGATGGCCAATGTCAGATAACATCTCGTCACTGTAGCGTTCGGCGTAATTGACCGATTCTACTTCTTCAGCGGCCAACCGGATGCGGCGTTTAACATTAGCGCTGGTAACAATGGCGAAAAACCAGGGTTGTTTGTTAGCACCCGATGGCGCTGTTGCGGCAGTACGTACAATATTCTCTAAAACACCGGGTGGGAGGGGGTCGGCAGAGAAGGTCCTAACCGTTCGGCGAGTCTGCATCAAACGGAGAAAATGCTCGCTGTTTTGGATAACCGTTTCGGGCACTGGCCGGGAGTAGTTAAGAGGTATAAGTTCTTGGTTCATAGGTATGTAGTTGGTAAACAAATCGAATATTAAACTAACCATTATTGATTAATCGCACATGACGTTTGTTAGCAAGAATCTGTTAGTATTGGGTGTATGTGCCAGTAAAAATGAAATTTATTTTGCAAAGTTGAACAGGGTCGTTTATTATCGTCTATGCAAGATGGTAATGAAAACACCCTCAATCTTGTCTGTAGATATCTGGAAGATGAATGTATGTATGTGTAACGGCCTGACCCAAGAATCGGGCCCTCTAAAGATGTCGAAATCTGCTTAAATAACAGGAACACTTAGTATCGTCAATATGAAAAACAATCGTTTAACTACGCTGATTGGCGTGATAGCCATATTCTTTGCGTTAACAGCTTGTGATGCAGGCATTTCTGGCAATGAAACCGTTGAAAACAGGGCCATGCCTGGTGCCCCGGCCTTCACCGCGCTCGACCTTGATGAAGAAAGCAATGTAATTGAAGGGAGTTTCATTGTTGTTCTGAATGAACGTACCCGCGGCATGGCAGACCTTGCCCGCAGAATGGCCGCCCAGGTTGATGGTGAAGTTACCCACGTATACGAAAATGCACTCAGCGGATTCGCGCTTACCTTACCACCTCAGGCCAGTGAACGCGCGGTTCGGGCCTTGCAGAACAATCCGAATGTTGCATATATAGAACGAAATCAACGCGTTGTTAAATTTAACACGCAAACAAGTGCTACCTGGGGACTCGACCGCGTAGACCAGCGTTCATTACCCCTCGATGGCATTTATACCTACTCTGCTACCGGTTCCGGCGTAACCGTTTATATTCTGGACACCGGAATCAATTACAGCCATGTTGACTATGCAGGACGTGTTTCTGCCGGATTCGATTCTATTGGTGACGGTCGAAATGGCGATGATTGCGACGGGCATGGTACTCACGTAGCCGGAACCGTTGGCGGTACGACATGGGGTGTTGCCAAAGGCGCAGATCTCGTATCGGTCCGCGTGCTTAACTGCAGTGGAGGAGGTACCGTTGCCGGTGTTATAGCCGGTGTTGACTGGGTTACCGGAAATGCAAGCGGTCCATCCGTTGCGAATATGAGTCTTGGTGGAGGCGCAAGTACAGCACTTGATACTGCGGTACGTAACTCGGTTGCCTCTGGAGTGACGTATGTGGTAGCTGCCGGTAACTCGGGCGATGATGCCTGCCGCTATAGTCCGGCGCGAGTAGCTGAGGCGATTACCGTTGGAGCCACAGCCTCTAATGACTCTCGTGCCAGCTATTCTAACTTCGGCAGCTGTGTGGATATCTTTGCTCCGGGATCGAGTATTACTTCGGCGTGGATTGGTAGCAGCACTGCAACCCGTACAATCAGCGGTACTTCCATGGCCGCTCCACATGTCGCCGGCGCTGCTGCGCTGTATTTGCAGTCGACCCCTGGCGCTTCTCCATCAGCTGTACTGGCTGCAATTGATGCCAATGCTACCCAGGGAATCGTGACGACCAGTCCCCGCAGGACGGCTACTGCTAACAACAACCTGCTTTACACACTGTTTCAGCCGCTAAATGACGATGGAGGCTCTGGCGGCGATGATGGTTCCGGTGGCGACGATGGCTCCGGCGGTGACGATGGCTCTGGCGGTGACGATGGCTCTGGCGGTGACGATGGTTCCGGCGGCGAGGATGGCTCTGGCGGTGACGATGGTTCCGGCGGTGACGATGGCTCTGGCGGTGACGATGGTTCCGGCACCACGCCATCCATTTCACTCTCCGTTGAATCCTCAAAAGTGCAGGGCCGATGGGTCGCCGACCTCACCTGGTCAGGCGCAACATCCGCTCAGGTCACCATATTCCGTGAAGGATCAGCGCTCACCACCGTATCCAACAGCGGAACCTACACCGACCGTACCAACTTCCGCGGCGGTGGAACCCTGACCTACCGTGTCTGCGAAGCCGGAACATCAACCTGCTCCGCCGACATCACCGCTACTTTCTAAGACAGCGCTGAACAATCTACATCCAAACAACCTACATCCAAAGGTCGCTTCGTTTAACCACGGGCGACCTTTCTTTTTTCCAACATCCCGCAGAACCCCCGCAACTTAGCCATTCATCTTTCTGCGCAAAGCTGTATTTTAACATCGATGTGAATCCGACACCGGCATAATCCAGCTACCGTGAATCAAGCCCTGCTCCTATCCGCCGACGACATGAACCGCACCCTGCGCCGGTTCGCCCATCAATTCATTGAACCCTACGATTCTCACGAAAATCTGGCCATTATCGGCATGCAAACCCGGGGCGTGTACATCGCCCGACGCATCCGCGATATTCTGGCTAACGAACTCGATGCCGACGTACCCATGGGAATGCTGGATGTAACCTTCTACCGCGACGACTTCCGCACGAAGATGAAAATGCCGGAGGTGAAGGTTACCGAAATCCCGTTCGACCTCGACCAGAAAGATATCGTTCTGGTGGATGACGTTCTGTACACCGGCCGTACCGTGCGCGCAGCGATGGAAGCCCTCATGAGTTTTGGTCGACCGCGAAGCATCAGGTTCTGCTGCATGGTAGATCGCGGACATCGGGAAATGCCCATTTCGGCCGATTATGTCGGTCTTAACGTCCCCACACACAAAGCCGAGGAAATCCGCGTACACCTGCGCGAACTCGACGGCGACGATGGTGTGTATGTTATCCAGCCCGATACCCTCTGAAACAACTAAATCAGCCAGTTTTGTCCACCTCCGAATACTCGTTTAACCACCGCCACCTGCTCGGACTTGCCGACTACAGCGCCGACGACATCCGACATATTCTGGAACAAACCGATACGTTCCGGGAAATTCTGGATCGTCCTGTGCCGAAGATTCCAACCCTGCGCGACAAAACCATCGTTAACCTGTTTTACGAGAACTCTACCCGCACGCGCATATCGTTTGAACTGGCGCAAAAGCGCATGGGAGCCGATGTGGTGAACTTTTCTGCATCGTCATCCAGCACCAAAAAAGGCGAATCGCTGAAAGATACCATCCAGAATATCGAGTCCATGAAAATTGATATGGTGGTGGTGCGGCATGAGAGTCCGGGAGCGGCACATTTCCTTGCCCGTGTGGTGGATGCGAATATTATCAATGCCGGGGATGGCGCTCACGAGCATCCTACCCAGGCACTGCTCGATATGTATTCTATGCGGCAGCGTTTTGGCAAGGTCGAGGGACTCAAAGTGGCGATTATCGGCGACATTCTGCACAGTAGGGTGGTGCGTTCGAATATCATCGGCCTGACCAAGCTGGGCGCGGAGGTGGTGTTGTGTGGTCCCAAGACCTTTATGCCGGCTTTTATCGAAGATATGAATGTGAAGGTTACCTACAACCTGGAGGAGGCGCTGGCCTGGTGTGATGTGGCCATGTCGCTGCGCATTCAGCTGGAACGGCAGGAGCAGGGATTATTCCCGAGCCTGCGCGAATACCATGAACGGTTCGGAATCAAGCGAACTCACCTCGAGAAATACCCCAATTTTGTGGTCATGCACCCGGGGCCCATCAACCGGGGAGTGGAACTGGAAAGCGAGGTTGCCGACAGCAACAGAGCCATCATCCTGAGCCAGGTAACCAATGGACTGGCGGTCAGGATGGCGGTGTTGTATCTGCTCAGCGGTGGCAGCAGGGTATAGGCCGTAGCTGGAAAGTGATAACAAACCTGCGGCCAAGTCCTGTGGATAAGCTCAAGTTAGTGCCTATACCATTGGATCTTACGAAATGCCGAGTTTGTTGCGTAACGCTTCCGCCCGTAGTTTCTCCTCCTGAATCATGCTGGATTTCAGAGATTGCACATCTTTACGAAGAGTTGGAAGCATTTGCATCCCATTTTGAATGCTTTTTTTGATTTCGGAAGCTGTATTTGCTGAATAAACTACACCTGTATTAAAAATCTCTCTGTTTATCGGGAAATCGGATAAAATGGCAGGTACGCCTAAGGAAATAGACTCATAGGCACCACAGACCAGGCAGTTATCTCTTGTTGTTAAGTCTATGGTAAGCGCTGATCCGGCAAGCCATTGGACATAGTCAGCTTCATCCAGGAAACCAAGTAGTTTTACATTATCAGGTAGTGCATGTATATCGTGCTCGGATAGTTTTTTCCGATAATTACCTGTAATACAGACCGTTATGGGTGTATCTAATTGCCTTGCTGCTTCAATAACCTCCATATAGGGTTCGTCTTCAGCCCAGGTGCTGATGAATAAAACATACCTGCTTTCGTGAGATTCCGTAGTCGCAGGGATGATATCCTTTGGGGTAAGGTCCGGTATTGGATCTGGCATCACGAATGCGCGTCCTCCCCGTTGCTCAACGATGTTTGCCAGCGTTGTATTTGTTACAATCGTCAAATTTGCTGCCCGTATGATATATGACGTGATGGCATTTAAAATCCGGCTTTTCCCCTCCAGGGGATAAACACCTGCATTGTGCGCATCAACAACAAGCGTATAATTAAACCACTTCTTGCCAAGGACTGTTGACAATGCTAAAACAATAGAGGGATTTTGGACAAATAAAACTTGGATTTTCTCTCTTCTGATAATCCGAAAGGTTTCCCGGATAAGCTCTATATATCGAAAGACTCTTTTTTTGTCGGATAGTAGTTCATAAAGCGGTACCCCAAGAATATTCGCCATGCTTCGGTTACGCGTTTGCCTTTCCCAGGTTATCCAGGCAGAGGCTATTGGATCTGTACCACTGGATTGTTGGTTTCGTGTTGTGCTCATAGAAAATATTTATGTTGATGCAAATAGCTGCTCATAAAGTGTAAAATACCTCTCTGCCATAATATCATCGGTAAAGTTGGATCTGAAATATTCTATGGCATTTTGTTTTCTGTTTCTTTTCTCATCGTCATTCAGCAGCAGCAATCCGGCTATTGCGTCTGCCAAAGCATCGGGCAACAGGGGAGTTAATGGAGGGGGAGGGGTCAAGTTCTCAAGTAATACTCTGTTTGCCGGAATATCAGTAGCCGCAATTAAGCAGCCCTCGCGCATCGCCTCCAACAGGGTTACGGGCATCCCTTCTGTTGTAGAGCAGTTTATAAATACATCCGTTTTTTTGAAAATAATTGCTGGTTGATCTATATATCCGGGTAGAAAAACATAATCGTTTAAGCCCAAATCTGAAATCTGTGCTTCCAATTGTACACGTTCCTTACCTTCTCCGAAAATGATTAGCTTTGCATCGTGTATCTTTTTGAGCACCCCCACCATAGCACTGATAAGTAATCCAAAGTTTTTCTCTTTAGATAACCTTCCCATAGAAACAATCTTCGGCCCCGATAGGCTAAATACCTCTGGATAGTTGTGCGTATCATCAAGGGGGGCTAACCTGGAAATACCGTTGGGAATAACATGTACGCGGTTATTCCAACGGTCTGCGCTGATCTGTTGTTTCATACTGCTACTGACCATCACTAAGGCGTCTAACCGTCGCAATATTTTTTTATCGACCCAATATTTCACGTTGAGTAAGCTGAATCCACGCTTAATAGTATAGCCGTGCATAGTTGATACCACAGGTATGCGACGAAATCGCCTGGGTAATAACCCCATCAAAATATTCCCCTTATACCCGTGTGAATGAATAATATGGGTATGAGTGCTGGCACACCATCGGTAAATACTCATTGATACCCGTATGTCGGGCCATGGTGGCATTCGCCATATTTTGCACGGTATATTACGCTCGAGTAATCTTGTCTCTATGGCTTTTTCATAATTACCTGGCCTCCCAATACTGATGACCTCAACATTAAGACCTTGTCTTAGCTGCGCCTCACACAGCGTCAATAACATGGCTTCAGCGCCATAAAATCCACCGCTGTCTATAATATGAACAATTCTTAACGACAATATTCAGGAATCATAATGTAATGGGCTAAATTGAGATAGACTTCCAATCTACGACTTTTAAGTTTCCGATTAAATAAGAAACACCCTCGCAAAAACGAACCTGTAATGAGGAAATGGAAAGAGCCCGACAAATCATGTAGCCTTAAAAACGTAGCACGCTTTTCTTGTCAATTTAGGTAAATTGTGAACCATGCTTAATCGTTTTTCAAAACTGTTGGAGGTTGTCCGAAATTCATTATTTCTAAGAAATTTAGGAAAGATGATCACGGGGACTGGTGTAGCCCATCTTATTGGTCTGGCCGTAATTCCCTTAATAGTGAGGTTTTATAGTCCTGATCAAATTGGTTTATATGCAAGCTATCTTTCTTTAATTGCCATTATTCAATCTTTTGCATCACTACGTTACGAGTATGCAACACTCATCCCGGGAAATCAAATTGCGGCGAACAATATTACCGCATTATCTGTATTCTTCGCGGCCCTGGTCTCATCATTGGTGTTATTTGCTCTGCTGGTAGGTAAGCAACAGATACTTGGGTGGTTAAACCTGGAAGCAATCGGGTCATTTATACTATTTTTGCCATTTTCTGTATTCTCTTATGCGGTAGTAGTAATCTTATGGATGAGCCATAATCGAATTAAACAATATGGTTATATAGCCAAAGGCAAGATTACGGCAAGTGGGAGTACCGGCTCAATTCAGGTGATTATGGGATGGCTGGCTATATCACCAGTTGGACTCCTTATAGGTAAAATTGCCGGCGATTTACTTGCTGCGATATATCTGCTGGTGAACCGCTTTCAACATGTTGAAAATCCTTTGAAAGGGGTTTCGGTTCGGCGGATGAAGGCTATGGCGAAACGTTACCGATATTTTCCCTATTGGAATGCACCAGACGCACTTTCGGCTGCCCTCTCAGCGAACATCCCAACACTGGTTATCATTACCTTTTTTTCTGAAGCGACAGCTGGTTTCTATGCCATTGCCATAAAAGTACTTTTTGTGCCCATACAGGTGATATCTACTTCCGTGTATCAGGTGTTTAGTCAACGTATCTCGGAAAAGTATGCAAGAAAAGAAGTGCTGACCTCTTTTTTTACAAAATCTGTATTGCTGTTTGCCGGAGCCGGATTAATACCATTTATCATTTTATTCGTGTATAGTCCTTCGTTATTTAGTTGGTTATTGGGCCCTCAATACGAAGCCTCTGGCAGATTTGTTCAGCTACTCATTCCGTTTTTCTATGTAAGCTTTGTGTTAACTCCATTTAATTACATCACGTTGATGTTGAATCGTCAACGGGATGCTTTTTTTATTGGTATGGTGTATCTGCTTTTGAGGGTACTTGCTATGGGAGTAGGCGTCTGGTTTAATGATATTTCACTCTTGTTGATCTTGTATTCACTGGTAGGGGTATTGGTGAGCCTCGGAATTTTAGCCTGGTATTGGCAATTGGTTAGTAAAGCTGATGGTAATCGTTGAATAGGAAGGATGTAATACTCCAAATTATTACCGGTGAAAGTGTTATCATAAGCCGTAATTAAACAAAAAATATAAAACAGTGCAGTTACTAAAACGAATCGCATCTAAACTTCCTGTTGCCTGGCAATCGGAGTTAAAACGACTACATTATAAAAGGCAGCTGTCTGCGGGTACCTTTATATCAAAAGAGCCGGAGTTCGATATAATCGAGCGTTTGGTCGCCCAGGGGGACTGGGTTCTCGATATCGGTGCTAATGTAGGTCATTATACAAAAAAGCTATCCGATCTTGTAGGAATAAACGGACGTGTTATTGCCTTCGAACCTGTACCGGCTACATTCGCACTGCTGTCTTCAAATGTTCAATCATTTGCTTTCCCAAACGTAACGCTGGTTAATGCCGCCGTATCTGATACGATTAACACCGTGGGTATGTCGATTCCACTATTTCCAACAGGTCTCACAAACTATTATGAGGCACATCTGTCGTCTGCAAACAATCACGCTTTATCTGTGCTCACGTTGTCACTGGATTCCTTTTTAATGGATAGGCAGATTTCCTTTATTAAAATTGATGCGGAAGGACACGAACTGCAGGTACTTCATGGCATGAAAGGAATTCTGGTAAAGCATAAACCTGCTTTACTCGTCGAAACTAAGTCAGATAAGGTCTTAAAGAGTCTCTCCGATATGGGGTACTCTCATGAACGTTATATCGACTCTCCTAATGTGATATTTCAACACTCTGCTACAAGAAGCTAAAGCCCTTGTGTGATGTTGATGTACGTACTCGGGTACGGATGTCACATAAGCGTGTTAAGAACTGATTTCAGATGGAGGGTTTGTGGTTTTTTTGTGATCAATAACATAACTGAGCGCAATCACGAAACCGGTAGTAAGCCAGAGTTGATTATCCAAAAAAGGCATTCCTATAAACTGATAGAAGATGGCATAAGCCAATAGGGTGCCAAAAAGTGTTCTGGCTAAAATGACCTCCCACTGGGTGCGAGCATTCCGCACATTCAACCAGGCTATTGTATAGATTTTATAGATAACAAAAAGGATAACCAATAAACCGATTAGTCCTAATTCGGCGTAGACTTGATATAGGGCGTTATGTGGTTCTTTTACGATTAAGGCTACTTCGGAGGTATAATAGTGATTAAATACTTCCGGAAACCCACGCCATCCAACCCCAATCAGCCAACTGTCAAAGAACATCGAAACAGAAGCATCCGCTAAAAGCAGTCGGATTTGGTTAGAGGTGTCAAGCTGCCCGGAAAATAAATCTAAGAACCGATTGGTGATATTGATAAACTGATATCGGAATTCCGGTAATGATGCAACTAAAAGCAGGCCGGCTGTTATACCAAAAACGAATAGTCGATATTGCTTAAACATGACGGTAATTGCAATTAACATGATAATTGCAGACATCCAGGCACCTCTGGAGAACGTAATCATCAAGGTTATCAGCAATATGATAGATGCAAAACCGGAAAGGCCTCTGATCCATAAAGGTAGCTTTGCAAAAAGAACAGCAACCGTGAAGGCAAGTGGAAGGAAAAAGAGTGAAGCAAAAACATTCGGATCTTCCTGCCCCATCCGTACCCTGCTTGCCGTTCTTGTGCCGCCAGTAAGTACATCTTGGATAACAGACTCTGGGTTTGATAACGTATAATAAATTGATAAAACCCCTAAAACTAACCCTATAATAGCAAGTCCGCCTAAGACTAGGACAAGATGTTGCGTGCTCTTAATCCAGTTAACACATAAAAATAGCACCCCGGATAATACTACAATACGTATAGCATTTAGAAAACCGACTTCCGCATTTGGTGTCCATAGCAAACTTAAAAAGATAAGTCCGAAAAACAGGCCCAACTCAAGTTCGAATCCCGATTTATAGATAGCCGGGAAACCCATGATATACCAACGAACAATGAAAACGCCGATTCCAAACAGATAAAAAACCTGGAATATCGAAAATGGTATGAGCCCGCCATCGGCAAACTGCACGAGGTTCCCAAGCATTGAACCAATCGCAATAAAGGCCAGGATGTAGATGGGCTGTTCAATAGCACGATAAACAGCAAAAACACCCACACTCAGAACGATGATAAACAATCCCAGTGAAGCTATTCCGGTAAACCAGGAAACGAAACTTAAAACAGCAAAAAACAGAATTCCCCCAACAATCAGAAAGCGTTCCTGTTTGCTCATAAACGAACGTATATGCTGTTCTGTGTCGGACACGGAGATAATTTAGTCGTGAATAGGATACAACCCAGAATATGCCACATTATGTTGGTTATGCAGCGATAAGGAGTACCCTCGTATTTTACTTAGATCGAAATGAAAGATTCGACTTAATCTGATTAATTTTGCGGTAATTTTCGGAGTTTGTCTTCTTGCCATTTTCTACCGTATTCAGATAAAAAACGATCAAAAATGATAAAAAGATACTGAAAACCATCCCGCCCAAAACGATAAAGGCTCTTCTGGGGCCATCTTTATATGTTGGGAGATGAGGCTCAGACAGAACCTGCAATCCTCTGCGGTTAACACGTAATTGAAGTTTCTGAATATCATATTGAGGGTATATCGTTTCCAATATTCGGTTTTGTATGGTAACATCTCGGAATAGTCGGTAATACTCTAAAGCCAATCCAGGAATATCGCCCACCGGATGTAGCGGGCCGGAGTTATGAATGATGTTCTCAGAGCGCTGGCTGAGACGTTCATATTGCCGATTCATCTCTGCGAGCGTACGACGAACACGTACCACTGCTGCGTTGTTCTGATCAAATGATTGCTCCAGTACACGGAGTTGAACTTCTGTACTCACAATATCAGACTTCAAAGCGGCTAAGTTTCCGACAATTGCACGTGCCTGCTCTTCAACCTCAATAATTCCATAGGTCTCCTGAAACTCCTTAAGACGTAATTCAGCCTCTTCCAGCTCAGAAAGGTTGCGAAGGTATCGTTCTTCCAATATGGTAAATTGTTCTTCCTTGTTGGCCTGGTTTAGTTCATTAATTGTTTCTTCTAACCGTTGAACTAAAAACGCATTCATTTGCTGCGCACGCTCAGGGTCACCATCAAGTACCGAAATCTGAATAGAAACAATCGGATTAAACCCGAACCCTCCTTCGCGCCTTTCTTCTACTTTTATGGCTTCATTGAGTTTCATTAACAACTCTTCAACAACCTCAGATCCATAGACATCAAAAAGATTGAATGCCTCAATAAGCTCTACCCGTAACGACCGGCTATTAAGTATGGTAATCATGATTTCGGGATTCACCTGCGTACTTCCACCCAAATTCATAGGCAACATCCCACCAAGTACACCAGGTAACCCACCGATACTCTGCTGCTGTACGGGAGGCATTACTATCGATGTTGATCGAAACGTTTGTGGCCAAATAAGGCTAACACCTAAAGAAATCAGGGTTATACTAAATACAAGCGCAACGATAACCTTCTTATATCGGGTGAGGGCCTCAATGGCATCAAGAAGATTGATTTCATTATTATTTGCGGGTTTTTCCATAGTAGACGAGATTACCAGGGTAAATCGGGTAAGTTAATTGATTGATCATGACGTGTTCTGTCAGAATGGGTTTTCCCAACAGGGATATGGCTACTGTTTGCTTCCAAAATACTTCTTTCAAGCAGTCGTCCCAACTCGCCAACCCATTTTTCTCTATCGAAATAGCGTTTTATAAATGGTCTTCCGTTTTGAGACATTTGACTTCGTAATGCTGGGTTTGCCTTGAGCTCAAGTATCGTATCGGCAAGTAGTTCTGCATTTTCCGGTTGTATCGTTACAGCAGCGTTGCTTGCATCACCAACATCACGTAACAGACCAGAAGCCATATTAATCACAGGTACGTTACATGCCAGGTACTCAAAGAATTTTACGGTGATGATGGACTCAAAAACCTTGGTATCGTACACAGGATTCAGACCTAGGTCAAGTTTGGCCATTACCTTCGGAATTTCATTATGATGCATCAGGCCGACCCATTCCAGGTTTTTGGGTTGGATTTCATCTATCACTTGCCGCAATTGAACAGACTGACTACCGTCGCCAATAATCAAAAACTCAATATCGGTATGGTCTTCCAGTAATTTGGCTGCTTTAATTACGGTTTTTAAATCGTGAATAACGCCAATTGTTCCTACATAACCTACTGTGAAGGTATTTTTATTCTTAATGGGCTGAACACCGGCTTCTTTTTGTTCGTAAACTTTAAAACGCCGTAAATCAACCCCATTATAGATGACTTTTGTTTCAATATCCGGGCATGCATCTTTAATAAGCGTTTCAGATCTCCGGGTTACAGGTATAACAATTCTGGCATGCTTATAGAGCTTCTTTTCAACAAACTTGCTAAACTTATACAGCACGTTATTGCTGTTGATATGACCTGTTTCTATGGCAGCTGCCGGCCAAATATCCCTCACTTCAAAGAAGTAAGGGATGCCATAAAGCTTGGAAAGCAAAAACCCTGTGACCGCTCCAAAAATGGGAGGAGATGTTACATAAATGGCATCATAGTTTTTGGGATTCAGCAAACAATAACGCAAACTGCTGAACATAAACGATGTAAACATCACCATCTGCTGGAAAAAGTTCTCTCGCCTGGTAGGAATAACCCATGTGCGAATAATGGAGCCGTATGCGTCTTTCGTTACATGATGCGATAACCCTTTATATTCCGGTGGAATTATACCGGAAGGGTAATTGGGGAACTCGCAAACTAAATCAACATTCCAACCGTTAGACCCCAAATATCGCCGGATGGTTTCTGCCCGAGTAGCTCCGGCACCGGTTTCCGGAGGATAGTATTGAGATAAGAACAACAGATTCATACTACACCAAAAACAGCTTCTATGTTTAGTAAAATCAAATCGATGTAAAAATGTTGTCGATTACTCATTGAAAATGGCTGCCAGATTTTACCCGAGGCTCAAAAATCAAAATCTATACTGCCGGACTCTTTTTGTGATGTACGTACTTTTCTCAAGAAAGCGAACTTACGTATTATTTTCTTCATTTCATACATATATGAGCACCTGCACAACCAGAAAAACACCCCAAACTTAGATTTATTTGGTACACAGATAATGATTACCACTTGAATCGTGTAATCAGTATTTTATAAAGATGAAATCCACACTTACTTATCATAATATGCCCCTCAGTCCAAATACCAGTGCTACTATTACACTGTTGCTTCTCATCGGTTTACTGTTTGTAACCCCTTCACATACTTTATCACAAAACAACAGACAAAATGAGAATCAACAGGATTTCAGCATGCCGTCGGCAATATATATTGTTGATGAAGTAGGTGTCCGCATCAACTCAGAACGATTCCCAATGGAAGGGAGTATAGATCCGGAATCTTATCGTGTTGGTTCTGGAGATTTAATTACCGTAACGATTCGCGGGGCTATTCCTGTGACATATCGGGCACTTGCTGTATCTGCAGGCGGCTACCTGGCTATTCCCGGAGTTGGCAGTGTTTTTGTTGATCAACTTACTTTAACAGAGGTTTACGCACAAATTTTGCGCGAGCTCGAAGGGTATTATCAGGTTGACGAACTTCAGGTTTATCTTGAGTTCCCCAGACCTATTGTTGTACACATTACCGGGGATCAGTTATTGGCAAGAACAGCACCATTTCCTCCTCGAACACGGCTCAGTAGTGTGATGGACTCGATGATGGTTGCCATTCAGGATTCAATTCCTTTCGATTTAAGATCAATCGAATTGCGCCATAACGATGGAAACGTAAGAAACTACGACATGCTGGCTTATGCATTAAACGGAGACCTTGATAATAACCCGTTTTTGAGCGATGGAGATGTTATCGTGATGAATCCTTTAACAGCGTATTCCTCCGGAATCTCGGTTAGTGGTGCCGTAAAGCGTTCTTTTAACTCCAATTTCAGACAAGGCGATTCACTTGGTGCATTACTGGAAATGGCCGGTGGAGCAACTCCACATGCCGATACCAGTTATGTTATGATATCCAGAATTGATGCTGAAGATGGGCGAAGCACCTTACTGCGAATATCCAATCCGTTTTCGGTGAATGCCGGTCTCCCAATGCAAGCGAATGATAGGGTAATCCTGCCTTTTTTAGATCAAAAACCCAGGAATCAATTCGTAGAAATTTCAGGTGCCGTCAAATTTCCCGGCACCTACTCCGTTCATCAGAATGGGAGTATTGTTCTCGCTGAGCTTATCGAATTGGCCGGAGGAAGTACGTCCGATGCCCATCATCAAGGAACGTATATTGTCAGAGATACACACCAAACCGTGGCAACCCTTGATCTCATAACACGTGCATCCGACCAATTTGTGGAAGGTCTCGAATATTTAATTCAGGAATTTAAAACCACAGACTCCATCATGTTTGTTGATATTAGAGACGAGAGCCAGGTAACGAACGCAGTTCTTGAACATGGGGATAAAGTACACATTCCATACGATACACAGTCTATTCTACTCGCCGGTCAGGTGAATCGAACCGGCTGGGTCAGATACAATCAAGGAGATGATGTAGCGGCTTACATCGAAAGAGCAGGTGGATTTGGCCTTGCTGCAGACACAGATCGGGTGTTTATCATTAAAGCAGGCGGCAGGGTATGGCTTAGGCCAGATGAGACGACAATTGAATCGGGCGACATTGTATTCGTTGACCGGGTACCTTACGACGAACTACAAAATTTCAGACTTTACACCCTACAAAAAAGGCAAGCCAGAAACTCGTACTTCCAGCTCGGGTTGTCAACCGTTGCTACAGTTGCCAGTATCATTGTAACCTATCTGGCCATCAGCCGTTGATATTGCTCTAAGGAATCGTTCCCAGATACCAAACGACAGGTCTCAATCAAACAGCCTCATGTATTGAGGCTGTTTCCATATATATAGTAATTCCGCCACCAATGGGCCGCATCTACAGGCGAATATCGCGAAATACTATAACCGGCAGCTTGTAACCAGTCATTGACTTGTTGGTACGTGCGAAACTCAACTCCGATGAAGTCATGACAACTTATGCACCAGTTACGAATGTTGAGCTTGGTTATATCAATTCCTTTCAGAGCGGCATACTCTGCACCCTCAATATTCATCTTCACATAATCAAGCTGATGTATATCCAAACCAGAGAATATATCGGTCAATGTTCGCAACGGAACCTCAACGCGTTGTGTTGTACCTGCATCCTTAAGTATGCTGTTACTAGTACCTTGTGAATCTGCCTGTGTTAACCAGGCCGACCCATTCTCTGCTCCCGCAGCGGCGTTTACTAATTCCAGGTTATCAAGGTTAAGCATAGCCTTCAGTTTCTGCAACCTTCTGAAGCAAGAAGGGTCCGGCTCAATGGCATACACACGACCGCTGCTGCCTACCTCATTACAGAAATGAGGCAGCTCGGCTCCATTCTCAACACCAATAACGGCAACCTTATCGCCCTTTTTGATGGAATAGCTGTGGAAATAGAGATCATTGTCTGCAAATGTTCGTCTAGGATCAAAACTAGCTATTGCCTGAACAGCTCCTCCCCCTTCCCAGCGAAAAATCCAGTCTAACCCGTCAAATTCTACCTTTACCTTCTTCTTTAACTTAGCACTTGCTAAAAGCCCGGCAAAATATGGGGTTTTCACACTGTCATGGGCAGAGCGCTTCCGAAGCCATGTTCCAAATACAACTAAAAAATCTGACCATGCCGCAGCAAACTTCATAATATCTTTTCTAAATCGATTTTTGAGAACAGTAGGACTGCTCATTTGCAAAGAATATAAACACTTTAGGTATATCTGTATCGTTGAACTTCCACACCTATATCAGCCAGAGTATAATGGATTGTAACTAACTGTAGCAATCTAACTTTCTACTTCCTCCGCGCAATGACAATACCGGCAATAACTACAGCCGAGCCGATATATTGCACTGCCGTGAGCTGCTCACCGAGTATGATGAAACCGAGAATAAGTCCGAGCACCGGAACAAGATTCTGATACGTTGCCGTGCGCACCGCACCTACCTGGCGCAGACCGTAATTCCAGATGATATACGAGACGCCAACCGACAACAGGCCGTTATAAAGAGCTCCGCCATACGCCACGGCACTGATCTCACTGAACGGAAGCTGCACTACCCAGGGCAGACCTATCAGAACTAAGGTGGTGCCTCCAACCGACATCGACATCGTAGTAAGCTGTATGGGTGGGTAATAATTAAGAAAGCCTTTCGACAGCACCGTATACGATCCGAATACAAAGGCCGCAGCCAATGTGAGCAGGTCGCCGGTGAAGGTTTCACTGCTTAGGCTGATGCGCTCCGGCTTGCCCAGCAGGATGAGTAATACACCCGAAAACGCCAGTATTACCCCTATGGCTTTAAACCGACTCATTTTTTCGGCCCCGCTTACGTGCGACAATACCGCCACCCAGATGGGGATGGTACCCAGCATCACAGCAGAGTTGGCCGAAAAAGTGCGTTCAAGACCGAAAATGAAAAGTAACTGATACACCAGGTTGCCAATCAATCCAAGAAATATAAGCTTGCCAATGTCTTGTCTGCGAATCGGCACCCAATTTCTGCTGCGCAGTGTAAATCCCCACATCAAAAGTGTTGCCAGAAAAAAACGCATGGCATTGAAACTCATGGGATCAATTTCCTGCAAACTGATCTTCGAAATCGAGAAGTTCAGCGCCCATACAAAGGCTACTCCTAAAAGTAGCAGTTCAATGACTTTATTTGACGTTGGCATAGGTCAGCGACCGAGTTTGCTAATACATGGATATGATTGACGGATGAAGGGCTGCAAGGGGATGTTGACACGGAGAACATCCCGCCACAAGAAGAACAGCCTATTCCTTTTACAAAGCTCAAACTCACAAGTTAGTGCTTTTTCGTATCTTTGCTCACTATAAAATACGGTGCCAATGGCAAGCCACTGCAAACCTATAGGTAAACATGGTTTACATCGAAGCATCCAATCAAAATCGTACACCAATTCTGCAATTTCTGTGATACAGCGCATACAGTCTTTATATCTGCTTATAGCCGCACTTCTAACGCTGGCAACCTTCCTCACACCATTGCGTGAACGTCTTTTTGCCGATCCCGCAGCCTGGATTTTAAGTGCATTTATTGCTGCAACGGTTTTTTCCGCGGCCCTCAGCCTATACAGTATTTTTCGGTTTAACAATCGACCCGACCAGGTTAAGTGGATTAATAAAGCCATGATTTTTCAGCTGATTGCCATTGGCGTGAGTGTGGCGGTATTCTTCACGCTCGGCCCGGTTGGTTCAGCACTCATTGGCGAGGCCAGCGCTGTTGCCCTTCTGGTGGTAGCACTGGTACTTCAATATCTGGCCCGACGTGGGGTAGAAGCCGATGAAAAACTGGTGAAATCCATCGATCGAATCCGCTAATTCCGGGGAAATCCAGCGTGTCACCAACCACTGTCCCCGCCCGTACCTATGCGGTGCTCGCTGCCGGCCTGGCCATGTTTGCTTTCGCCCCCATTTTTGTGCGCGGGGCAGGTGGTGACGCCGATCCCGTAGCCATTACCACCATCCGCACGGTAAGTGCCTTCCTCATCCTGGTACCGTTTTGGCTGTGGAGCCGAATTGCAGATTATCGCAGCGCTTCAGCTTCAGCCTCGAAATTAACTCCCTCATCAGGGGATGGCCTTCTGTTACCAGCTGCCCGCATTTTTACCCGGGCCGAAGTAGGATGGAGCGCTCTGGCGGGTTTCTTCCTGTCGGCCCATTTCATGCTGTGGATCGGCTCTCTGTTTTATACTTCGGTTGCCTCGGCATCGGTACTGGTAACCATCCACCCGATTATGCTCATCATCGTAGAGTCGCTCTGGCTGAAAAAGAAATTCCCTATTGCCAGCTGGATGGGGGTGCTGGTCGCGTTCGGCGGATCTGTAGTGCTGGGTATCACCGATTCGGCCCCGAATGAGCAGTACGCGAATCCCATCCTGGGTAACATCATGGCCCTGTCTGCCGCCTTTTTGTTCGTGTTTTACATCCTCATCAGTCAAAAAATCCGTAAAAATTCGGGCTGGCTCGACTACGTTTTCGCGGTATACGGATTTACAGCCTTGGGAAGTGTGATGATTGCATTTGTGCTGGGGGTTTCGTGGTGGCACCAGCCCATGCCAACCGTCTGGTCGGGACTCGCCCTGGCAGTCGGCGCTTCCATCATCGGGCACGGCTCTATGAACTATGCCGTGAAATTCGTATCCGCCACATTACTCTCAACCCTCATTCTTTCGGAGCCGGTTTTTGCGACCATTCTGGCCTATTTCATCTTCGAGGAAATGCCATCAATCGGATCCATCATAGCCATGATCATTATCATGGCTGGGGTTCTGGTTACCTGGTGGGCCAGGAGGAAAGCCATAGTCAAGGATGGTGGACTGTAAAATGCTCTAAACCAAACGGAGCTTCGTGGTCATTTTTTCAACATAAAAAGCGAAATGGCACATTGCGAAACAGGGAATAAACAGGATGGCAATCTGAAATCAAACAGCTGTACGTACGTGAACAGTTTTCAATTTCAGCATTATGAAGTTCGATGCAGCCAGGCTGAAATCCTACGGAAGGGTCAAAACGTGAACGAATACCGCACCGTCACATTCCGCCCCAGGCCATCCAGAGCGCTGGCGTGCTCGCGATAAGGGGTGTCCAGCAGGTTATCGGCAAACAGCCGCACCGAGCTTTGTTCATTTAATTGCCAGTTACTCACCAACTGCACGATGATAAATCCATCAGTTCCTTCATTGTTGATGCGGAAGTCTTGTCGCTCGGCATCCGCCAGACGTACATGCGACAGGGCGAAACGCGATTGCAGCGACAGGTTAAGGCCTTCCGCGAGTTCAAATCGTATGTAGGCTCTCCCGTTTGCCGGAGGAATTCGGTCAACCGGTGTTATACGTCCATCTCGTTCTTTAAGCTCTCCGAAGGTATAGTTAAAAACAAATCCGGTACTCAGCTGTGTATTTATCTTCACATCCAGACTGCTTTCTATGCCCCAGAGCTGCATGGAGTTCTCATTTCGGTTCGTGGTTTCAATCAGACTGCGACCGTCGGTTAACGGGATGATGACTCCTGTTGGCGCACTTTCAATTTTGTCGGAGTATTGTACCCTATAACCGGTTATTTCAGCATTCACAACCTCATTAATCCATCGGACGCTTACATCCAGATTCATCGTTCGCTCGGGACGCAGGTCGGGGTTTGGAACCTGAAGAAATCGTGATCTTCGCTCGCCTAATTCTGATAAATCGGCCACATTGGGTGCCCGAAATCCGCTGGATGCATTCGCCGTAAAGTATAGGTGGGAAATGGGTGCCCAGGTAAACCCAAACGAGCCGGTCGTTGCGGTAAAGGACGACGCAAAGGGGTCGAATCCCCGCTCAGACTGTATCCCTTCGAGTTCAAGCTGCGCATTGATGTACGAAAATCGCATACCGCCTTCCAGCCAGATCGACTCGGTCAGATGCTGATTGGCATGAAGAAACAGCCCCGATTGCATGTATATAGATCCATCCGGATAACGGGGTAGCCGCTCTTGACGCGGCATTGCGGCCGTGTTGTCGGTGCGGTAACGAGAGCTGCTCACCATATCGTAACTTACATCACCGCCCATGCGAATCAGCGTGGTAAGCGTTGGTGTAGAAAGCAAATCGAACGATAGCAACAACTGATCACTGGTGTTTTCGTCGTAATTGGTGACGGTAGACTGTGTGAAAAATGTCTCCCCAGTCTCGAGATTGGGCGCTGTTTCAAAGGGAATTTCCCTGCGGTGATCTTTCAGGCGATGGTAGCCCATGCGGATGTTGGCGGAGGCAAGCCAGGAGCGTTGTATGGATGAACTCAGCGCTACACTATGTGCCGAAAAAAGCAGCGGGGATGTATTCGATCCGTAGGCCAGATCAGGTGCGGTTCGGTCAGGCTCTACTTGTCTGCTGTAACCCATGATCATTCGATCTATTCTGGGCGCATCGGGAATCACCCCTGCAAAACTCACCATTGTAAGCTGATTGCGGTCATTAATGCGATATCGCAGCGACGTGGTGTACGAAAGATGATTATAATCCGCATTTTCGATACGTGTAGTGTATGGAAACCATTGCTCACTTTCAGACTGGTTGCTCATACGATAGTACGAAAAATGGCGCGCGGTACCGGCTAGGTACCAAGTCACCATTGGACTCTTATAGGAGGTATGCGTATGCAAGGTCCGCTCGCCGGTACCGCCAAAATTCCCTTGGGTAACCATCCCGCCCTCCCAGGTGTTACGTGCCGAGAACGATCGAATAACCGGGGTTACATCCACCCCACCCGACAAGGCGTCGCTGCCGTAGTATACCGAAACCGGCCCTCGAAATACGTTGATTTGTCGTGTTGTGAAGGGATCGATGGCGCCGAAATACTGATTTTGCCCCGACCGCACAAACGAAGGATTCATCCTGAGGCCGTTAAAAAGATACAGTACATCGCGCCCAGCCCTTCCCCTGATGTACACACTACCCTGGCCGGGAGTGGTTTGCTGGATGTAAACTCCTTTTTCGCTCCGCAGAAGGTCAACACTGCTGGCATCTTGCCGGCCTGCTGAACCCTGAACATCTATGCTGGTTACCGGAATTGGGCGAGTGCGGCTGTTGGCTACATCAATACGACGATTTTCAACCATAACTTCCTCATGTATGTAAACTTTTGGGCTTAACGTTACATGAAGCATGGAGGTACTTTCAAAGACGGTTACTATTTCCGGCTCGTATCCTACAGCTGATATTTCTACACGTATAGGGAAGGTATGCCACTGCAAGATGAAGGTGCCCGTGCGGGAGGAGCTTGCGCCAACCGTAGTTTCAGGTACCATAATGTTGGCGTCGTAGATGGGTCTGCCAGTAGCCGCATCAAATACAGCACCCGATATCTGGGCTTGTAACTCCGAAATATTAGTTATCAGCAGCACTGAAAAAAGCGCTGCCATCGCGCACAATCGGTACATCATGTCTGTAGCGTTAGAATCGATAAAGAAACCCTAATGTTTGTAATGAACTAAAGTCCGGTAAAAATTCGTTATCTTTAATGTATTCAAGTTATTACGGGCACCGTAAACCTTGAAAAACTGCGCTTTAAGCGCAGAAAGATACAGTCCAATACGTTTAATTGGTTTTTTAAACAGTATAGAAAAGAGGGAATTTTTTTAATGAAAGTCCACCTGATAGCATGTTTATGTCAGGCACTAAACAGGGGTTAACACCAGCGTCCCTCGCCCCGCTAACCAAATTTGCTATGCATGATACCAAATCGCTACATCGTCGCTGCGTTCACCGCAGTAGTAGTGTTGATCGCCGGTTTTTTCACTATCAAGGGAGTATATAATTCAGAGAGCGAAAACGATTCAATCGTTCGCTTCGCTGATCCGGTTGACTTCGATTTCGATGCTATTTTAAACAGAGGAACTATCCGCCTTGCTACGCGGTACAGCTCCGTTTCCTATTTTCTGCATCATGGTTTGGAACGTGGATTTGAATTCGAGTTTTTCTCGGAGTTCGCCCGCGAGCATGGGCTTCGGGTAGAAGTTGTTATTCCGGGCAATGATGAAGACCCTATTGATCTGCTTAATAGAGGAGATGCCGATGTAATTGCTCAGAATTATACCATTACGCCCAAACGCGTACGTTATATTGAGTTTTCTGAGCCATATAACCTGGTAGATCAGGTTGTGGTTCTGCCTGTCGACTTTCAGCATGAAATTTCCAGTATTGATTCTCTTGCCGGACTCACCATTACCGTTCGCAGGGGTAGTTCGTACTACCAAAGTTTGCGTGCACTTCAGCAGAAAGGTGTTGATGTCAAAATTGATACGGTACCCGAACATTTTGATACGGAAGCGCTCATCCTGGCTGTTTCAAACGGCGATATTCAGGCAACCGTAGCGGATGATAACCTGTTACGTGCCAGCATGGTGTACATACGCGGTGTGCAGGAAGGCCCGCGGCTGGTTAACCGCGACCTGGTTTCCTGGGGGCTTCGAAGCAATGCTCCTCAGCTCAAAGACGCTGTTGATTCATTTATTACATCTCATTTTCGCATCAGCGAGCAGGACAATATGCCACGGCGTTCCGCTTTACTGAACATCCTGCGTGAACGTTATTTCGAAAATGAACATATGATTCACCGCTTTCGGGCACAAGCACCGGTAACACCGTACTCAGGGTTGCTTTCCCCCTATGACGGGCTGGTTCGTCCTATTGCTGAGGAAATGGGTGTTGACTGGACACTAGTGATTGCTATCATGGCTCAAGAATCGCAATTTGATCCCAACGCGGTTAGCTGGATGGGAGCAGTCGGGCTGATGCAAATCATTCCGCGCTTTTCCCGACTCACCGAAGAGGAGCTTTTCGACGAGGAAGCTAACATCCGTGAGGGTATCCGTATTTTACGCCAGCATCTGGATCATTACAGTTATCTTGATACAACAAATCAAATTGCTCTGGCATTAGCCACTTATAATGCCGGAATGGGTCATGTTGCGGATGCGCGTCGTATTGCCATCGACCGAAACCGGGATCCTAATCAATGGGAAAATGTAGAGCACGGCCTGTTAATGCTCATGAACCGGCAGTTTTATCAGCATGCACGACATGGCTTTGCGCGTGGCATAGAGACATCAAACTATGTGCGCGATATTATGAATCGCCACCGCATGTATCAGACCATTGTGAATCTTGCTGCTGAGCAGCAAGAAGCGCCAACTCGCTGGACGCTGAGCTTCTCGAGTTTCCTGTCTCAACGAGCAGACACAGTGAGAACCCAGCAAGATTGAGAGAATTTTGGTGATTTTCAGATAAGGCTGCCGTTTTCTGCGTATAAGAAACTGGCAGCCTTTAATTTATGTTGAATGCAGGTGCTTAGAGATTTTGGAGTGTTTGTTTCCAGAAAGCACCGCAGTTCTTATTTGGGTAGATTGACGTAAATCAGCTTTTTTTGAGCACCAGCAAGGTGATATCGTCTGAATACGTATTTGATGTGAATGCTTTTACATCCTCCAGTATGGCTTCCATAATGCCTTGAGCGTTCAGGCGGGCATTCTTTATCAGACAAGCTTCCAGCCTTTCCTCTCCATACTCTTCTTCGATTTCATTCAACGCTTCCGAAACCCCATCGGTGTACATCACAACGATATCGCCCTTGCTCAATGCAACCTCGCCCGTGGCATAAGCCATCATGGTTGGCATGGCGCCAAGAAGTACTCCCCCCTCCGACAACAATACCGGTTTTTGCGCTTTCGAACGCAACAGCATAGGCGGATTATGTCCGGCATTGGCATACAAAAGCGCCGCTTTATCGTGATCGTACCGACCCCAGAAAAAGCTGATAAACTTATCACTGGGCGTATTTTTATAGATGATGTCGTTAATTTTACCGGTCGCTTCACTAAGCGAACCCTGAATTGGAGTAAGAACGTGCAACATGGCCTGCAAATTAGCCATCAGTAAAGAAGCGGGAATACCCTTTCCCGTAACATCGGCAATCGCCAGGTATGTTCCGTTTGCCTTTGATATTACATCGAAGTAATCGCCACCAACCTGATAGCTCGATAGATTTGTAGCCGCAATCTGAAGTCCGTCAACGGCGGGAATCGGATCGGGAAGCAACTTGCGCTGAATAGTACGGGCAATACTGAGCTCTTCTTCCAGACGTTCGTTTTCGATGCGCTCTTTGAGCAGATATGTTTTTTGAACAGACAGCAAGGCCAGATTTCCGAGCGACTGTAAAAAGTTGAAGTCGCCATCCGAATAGGCTTCGTTTGTTGCTCGTTTGCCCACACCCATAATAGCAACTTCATCCTGCAGTTCAAGTCGGATGAGTGCTTCGATGTCGTTCGCTTCAATAATAGGAAACTGTTGCCGGTGTGAGTCGCCAGTGCGGGTTACGGAGTGTTCCAGACGAACTAATTCTCCTAACTCAGCGTCAGAGAAGCTGCCTTTCATTCCATTTTGTACCACGACTTCGGGCGGAGTATCCTTTCGCTGGTATAAGAAGAAGAAGGAGCGGATAAACATTTGTCCGAGCAGTGCAAATTTGAAGGTGCGCAAAATTGGATCCAGATCAACATTGGCATTGAACTCCTTGCTCAGATCGAATAGGGTGTGCATTTCCTGAACACGGCGGTCGAGCTGGTGATTGGTGGCCTTTAACTGGCTTACCAGCTGTGAGTTTGATATCGCCGCAGCCGAAATATTGACCAGATTTTCGATGAAATTCAGTTCATGTTCTGCGAATGGCTCTTTATTGGCTTTTCCTCCAACGCACAGGTAGCCGATGTGCTGCGTACTGGTACGCATGTTAAACATCGCACACAATTCGTTTTCAGAAAAGGGCTCCGGCAAAGTGCCGTCATTGTCTAGAGCACATTGAATGATGTCTTTGTTTTTTAAATAATCGCTTAAATGGAGGCTAATGAGCTGATTATCATGTAAACCAGTCTGACCCTTATTTCTTGCAACAACATAGTGCTTTTTCATGGGCTGGTACAACAGTATAGACGCCTTGGTGCTGAAGAGCTTGCCCATACTGATGAGGAGCAAATTGTTTAAAACAAAGCCCAGATCGTGCGACTCAATCAGCATTCTGCTGGTATCGAGCAAGGTGCGCAATTCGAAACGGGCGTGGCGTCCGTCGAGCTGGTCGTTGGGCAAACTCACGATTGTCAGGGGTTAGCGTTTTTTCGACATCAAAATTTCATTATGAGTACCCTCGTTTCTGTACTCCACATGGTCCATCAGTTTATGAATTAAATATACCCCAACACCGCCTCGTTTACGCAGCATAATTCGTTCGGCTACATTAGGTTCGGTGTATGCAGAAGGATCAAAGGCTACACCTTCGTCTGACAGGGAAATGGTAAATTCTTTCTCACCGGTCAGAATTTTAACCTGCACTTTTTTGGTATCATCGAATTTATAGGCGTGTTTAATCACGTTGGTGTATGCCTCATCAACCGCCAGTTTGATATCATGAACATCTTCCGCACTGAACCCGTATGCTTCGGCATGATGACCTACAAAGTCACGAACTTCAGCAATCTGCGAAGTGGAGGCGCTTACCAGCATACTATGTTGGGTGGATGTTGCCACAAATGATACATCAAGAGGTGAATTTTACTAAAGCTTCTTCCTCGGTGTCCAGTATATCGTACAGCGTCGGGAAGCCCAATAAATCAAATACATTATACACCTTATCGCTCATATTGGTGAGTTTGATATCACCACCAAGTGCACGTACATCTTCGATATAAGCCATGAAAACCCCCAGACCTGCACTGGATATGTAGGCCAATTGGGTAAAGTTGACCACAATTTTATGTCTATTGGTATCAATAAGTACTTTAAGTGCATCTTCCAGATGCGAAGCGGTGTGTGCGTCGAGCTCTCCGGTTAGCTCCAGAATATCTACTGAATCTGAAGTACGACTGTTGATAGTAAAGCTGCTCATAGGAGTTAAAATTTGTGGTATACCATTTCAGCGAGGTTGCATTGCACGAGTGAATCACCCAAAAGGGTTACAAGAATCGCAGGCAGACAAATATTACGCTGATTACTACATTACGCAACTTTTTTTAGCTTGTTTCACCGTAGTAAACACTTTTTACAATAAATAGCGGTTTACTACCCACAATAAAAACAAACATTTGCAGGCTGTAGGCCAGCTATAGACTTGTCCGGCGGCGACGGTGCGGTACTACGCTTACGGCGTTGCTGGAAAGCATAGATGAGCGTAAAAAAATAAGGCAACCCATGTATCAGATGGATTGCCTTTAACTATTCATCAAGAGAGACGCTACTTGAGCGCAAGAGTAATATAGGATTTATCTGAGGGTAATGCCAAAAAAAATTTTATTAGTAAAACATTTAAATCTTTTTAGCACTCTGATGATTATGATTTCATCATCTCAGTGCAATTTTCATAGGGTAAATTTGCACTTTATCCCAGACATTCTGCTGAATGTATACTTCATTACGTAACCAGTTTTCAACAGCTTCCAGGGAATCCATTTCAACGATAACTACCGAGCCCATCATTTGATTTTCAGGATTCAGCATGGCGCCGGCCAGCAGAACTTCTCCTCTTTCGTGCATAGCCTTTGCGGCATTTAAGTGGGTTTCTCTGGCTGCAAGTCTCCGATTAAGGGCATCTGCGTCGGTATGGTCAAAAGCATGTATGAGAAATGTCATAATAGTCGTTATAGAAGTTAAAGGTGAATCAAAATACAGGTAACTTAAATTCTTACTTTATTTAGAGTTTTCAATGTGTTAACATATAGTATCTAATAATTCATTAAGCACAGGTAAAACCTATGAAGCAGTTTACGAAGTTTTTTCTCGCCGGTCTTGTCGGTATTTTATTGGTTCAGGCATGCGGCCCTACTGAACAGGAGCTACAGCAAAGAGAACAGGCCCGGCTTGATTCATTAGAAAGAGTAAGGGTAATGCAATTGGATCAGGCTCGTGCCGATAGTCTCGCTATGGTTCAGCGTCAGGCCCAGATGGAAGAGCAAAGAATTCAAGAAGAAGAGGAAAGGGCTGTACAATTTGTACGTAATGGTGCTTTTACAGTTCAGGTTGGCTCATGGCGGTCACGCGTTACAGCAGACGCTCAGCTTGCTCACTGGAAATCACGTGGATATGAACATGCTTATGTTGTACAATATGGAGATGAGGAAGTCGGAGACATCTGGTTCCGTGTTCGTTTAGGACAGGTGGCTGATCGCGATGAGGCAGGAAAACTTCAGCAAGAAGTTATGCGTGAGCACAGGGCCGATTCATGGATTTCCCAACTCCGTTAAACGCCGCGCGCACCTGCTCGGCAAATAATATTTGTCGATCGCGCTAAATATCGTATTATTAAGCTATAGCTATATCAATTTTGCAATCTTCTGATTGTGGTTATTGTGTAGTTGTATCCGTTGTGCCGGGTGTTCACCACACCCGGCATTTTTTTTATCTGTCCGCCTGAAATTAATACGGCTGTTTATTTGTTTAAACAAGAATGATACAGCAAATGGCTGTATATTAGTTCTAAACCAATATAACACGCAGTAACTGAACGGGTTACTGCAATTCCCAATTCCACTATGAGACTGGAAGACGAAATACAACAGTTCCGATTCAGAAACGAACATCAGAAGCTGCTCATCAATCTCTTCTACACGTACAACGTGTTGAGTAGCAAGACACAGGATATTCTGAAAGCTAGTAACCTTACAATGCAGCAGTTTAATATTCTCCGCATTTTAAGAGGGCAACATCCTAATCCCGCCACCAATAACATGGTTAAAGAGCGCATGCTCGATAAAAACTCAGATGTTACCCGACTTGTAGATCGGATGGTGCGCGATGGGTTCGTTACCAGAACCAGCTGCGAGACCGATCGGCGCAGGGTAGATATCTCCATAACCGAAAAAGGGCTTAAAGCACTTCAGACAATAGATTTGAAAGCAAAAGAGATGGATACTATTGCTGCCGGACTTACAGAACAGGAAGCCAGAATTTTCAACGAAATGCTCGATAAACTCCGTTCAGGAACTAAGTAGATAGGTATTGCGATTTTAATTTGTGTAGAATCCTAACAACACCATAAACCAGCTACACAAACCAATGCAAGAAAAAATCAATACCAGCAGTGAGGCATTTTATGAAAATGAACTCGTATCTCGTAAATCATTCCTGAAAACGGCCGGATCCGTCGCGTTATTTGCAGCTCTGGGCATCTCCTTTACAGGATGCAGCAGTGACAATGGTACGGAAAACATTGTGGGTCCTTCACAAGATACCCCACCCGATGGTAATTCAGGCTTTACAATATCCGGAAATACAATAACCATTGACCTCACAAAAGATGACGCTTCATCGCTTTCAAACAGCGGTTCCTGGGGACTCATAGCTGCCGCTCAAACATTAGTAGTAAACGTTGGTGGTTCTTTTCGGGCATTCACAAGTATCTGTACTCACGCCGGGTGCGACCGGAGCTGGAATTTCTCTAATCAACAGTTCGTCTGCACCTGCCACGGTTCACGCTTTAACACCCGCGGTGAGGTCGTCCAAGGGCCGGCTAACAGAAATCTGCAGGAGTTCTCTGTAACGCAAAGCGGAAATATAGTAACCATACAAAAATGATGTATCGGTGCCATATACTAGCTCTCTTGCTGCTTATCGCTGTTGCAACGCCCCTTCATGCACAACAGTTCTACGGCGAAAACGGGTATGCTGAGTTTGAGTCGAGAGCACCTGCATTAACATTTACAGGTGTATCTGATAATTTGGTCGGGCTCATCGACCTCATGGAAAGAACGGTAGATTTCTATCTGGATCTGAACACGTTAGATACGGGCATATCGCTCAGAAACCGTCACATGCGTGATAGTTACCTCCGAACCAATGTGCACCCTTTTGCAGAGTTTAAAGGGCGTTTCACTGAGGATTCAACCATAGACCCAATGGAAGAAAGCACACAGAATGTGCGGGTTGAAGGTGAGTTTACCATACATGGCATCACACGGCAGCGTGAAGTGGAAGGAACCCTCACCTTTGATGATGAAGGCAATATGCTAGTTCTTGAAGCTTCTTTTGAAGTCGCTCTCGACGACCATAACATCAGCAGACCTCGTGTTGTTTTCCTCGAACTCAGTGAAGTTCAAAAGGTCAGCATTCGTATTGAAATGGAGAAATACAATGATTAAAGCACTCTTCATTCTTCTATTGCTATGCATACCCACCCAGCTTATTGCCCAGTTGGAGAGGCGTCTTGTTGTACAGGATCGACCTGTTGAGCTGACGTTCATGGCGCCACGCAATATCAACATCCTTACCACCGAACCCCTTTCGCGCGGTGAAATGCACTATGCCATAATGCACAGTTTTGGTGAATTGAGCAACGGTTGGCGGAACTTCTACGGTATTGACAATGGGGCTGTGATACGGTTTAGCCTTGAGTATGGTATTCGTGACAAGGCCTCCGTGTACATTGGCAGGTCTGGACTCGATAAAGTTTTTGATGCCGGTTTCCGATACGCACTGATTAAACAAATGCAATCAGGTAGTCCTCCAGTAAACATATCGCTAACCGGATCTGTTGGACTCAACAGTGCTGAATATAACTTCTTAGGATCGCGCGAATTTACACTATACGATCGTACTTCTTACTATGGTGCGCTGCTCATATCCCGTAAATTTTCAGATGACCTTAGCGTGCAGCTTTCCCCCCAGCTGGCACGGTTCAACAGAACAGGATTCGAAATTGCCATACCCGGTGACGCTCAGTGGTACTTCGGCTTAGGTGTGTCAGCCCGCTATCGTATAACCGGCCGGCTGGCACTTACGGGTCAGTATATATGGTCAGAAAACAGCGATTCCGAGTCATTCCGTAACAATGTAGGGATTGGATTAGATATTGAAACAGGTGGGCATGTATTTCAGCTTTTCTTTACAACTACGCAGGCCCTTAACGACGCCTATGTACTGGCTGGGAGAAACGGAGATCCATTGGATGGAGGCTTTCGTTTCGGATTTAATGTAAATCGACTCTTTATGTTGCACCGGTAAAATCCGCGGCTGAATTGCCAGCTTCGTGGGTTAATTTTTACGTGATGAGACAAAATAAACCGCGCAATTGGATCAGTTCCGAAGTATTACTTCCCCAAACAGTGCTATGCTTTCTGACAATTACGGCAGTGACCCGGCCGGGACTCGAACCCAGATCTGGAGCTTAGGAGGCTTCTGTTCTATCCGGTTGAACTACCGGGTCATTATCAATTATAAAATCAATGGTTTGTGCGGTTATTTTTGGGGCTGCTGAACAGTCTCTGTCAATTTACGCGCAACAACGTATAAAAATAAGCATACTTACGATACCATACTCGGCAATGAGCAATTTCTGCGCTTAGGCAGCCCCTTTTTATGGTTTATGCACGGAGTCGTTACACGGCAGGTACATAGAGTTCTATGCCGAAGGCCTCATGACCGCACAATAGAAACACATGTAAGGCACAAAATTAGCGCACGACTGCCCCATGATCGCACAGGATAAACCCTCAAAAGTTGCAGGAACACACCAGTGAAATGCAACTATCGCCTGGCTACCTGGTCAGAACCAGCACAGTCACAATCATCTAGTCAAGTTCCCTGGCGCGTAACATCGTCCATAATGTTGAGCGATTCTCACTACTCGCATCCCTGAAATACGCAAACCCCACGTGAGCGTTGGTGTCTGTACTGTCTAGCCGAATACCCCACAACGGTATCAATGATGTCGGTAGCATAGCGTATCGAGCATCCCCTATAACATCTGCCTGATCGGGATGTCTGATAAGAAATCCGTCAGAAAGGTGATAAAACCTCTTGATATCGTTGAATTGGGTAGTACTTTGGATTTCATCAAATGTATCCAGCCGTACCAGCGGCTGAGCATCTCCTTGGTAATACACATTCTCTCCGAACCAGGTGAGGCGGATACCATCGGCATACACCGTATCGTTACGCACGTACGTTGACCGCCATAAGACCCTGTTCCCGAGCGTTGGTTTAACAACCACACGCTCCATGATGTGTGAACGTTCACGAGCTATATCGTAGGCCGCATCTTTGGCCCGCTGCAATTGAGCAAATCCTATAATCAGGAAAAATCCAAGCCACGCAAGTCCGGCATAAGCCCAGCCCGAGCCTCTCGGCGGACCCATAATGTGACGTTCCGGACGAAATAGCATGAAAAAAGCGACCAAAAGCCCGATTGTAATCACGGGATCAACCACAGAAACAATATTCCAGGCTATACGTGCATCAGAAAATGGCCAAAGTAACTGCGTTCCATAGCTGGTAAAGGCATCTAACAGACCGCTGGTTGCGTAACCAATGAAGCTGATAATGTACACTTCCGTAAAACTCAGATGCCTGCGCTGAAACCAAAACATAAGAATTGCAGCCACCAAGGCACCGACGGGTATAAATACCAGGGCGTGTGTAAACTGACGATGAATTTCAACATTGAGTAACGGATCGCTGCTGCTGTGTATAAACGTATCCAGATCAGCCAGCAAAGCGGCAAAAAAACCGGTGATTAACGTGGGCCGAATTTTGCGATGGCGGGTGATGCTCTGGGCGGTGAGAGCTCCCACCAGGCCGTGTGTTAACGGATCCATCAGATGATATTACAATTTTTGAATTACAATGATAGCAGGTCAGTATGGATAACGAGGTTACGACTCAATCGTTGCCTTTGAAATCCATAAAACAAGGAAAGTTTACAGGTGTTGCTTCCTGTAGCCGTTTTATCTTAAAAAAACGCTTTATACAGTTATATCAGACCAGAATGCTCAATGCCGCCCAAAACATATAGTTCTTTTTGATTCAATTTTGTTAATCCCGCAACTGAATCATGCTTCAGAACGTACTAGTACAGATTAAATCGTCTTTCGCTTTACAGTGGGTTTCGGAACGGTAATCCGGCGCAGGGCGTAGACTATAATCGTATAACGGCGAATTTTCATTCTGGTTAAATATACACATATGCGTTTGTTAATGTTTAGTTTAGTGCTCATTTTTTCCCTGCATGGCACCTTTGTAAATGTGTATGCGAGCTCTTTGTCCGATTTAGATACGCACGAAAGTACTCCTCTTGTTGAGGTATCTTCAAATAATCCTGTCTCCGTATCCGGCACCATAACAGATGCCACAAATGCAGACCCGTTAATAGCTGCTACCGTTCAGATTGAGGGCACCTACCGCGGAACCATCACCAATACCGATGGGGAGTTCACCATCCCCATTCCCGATTTTCCGGCCGTTTTGTTGGTACGCTATATCGGGTATGAGTCGACCAGAATTGAGCTTCCATCCCCACCAGACCAACCCTTGTCTATCTCGTTGCAACCTGTTACCACAGTTATGGAGGAGGTTGTTGTAACCGGCGAAGATCCCGCCATACGCATCATGCGCGAGGTGATACGCCGCAAGCCCATCTGGCGAAACCAGCTCGAAACCTACATCGCCGATGCCTATACCCGTCAGCGACTCGAGAACGAAACCGGTATCGTATCCATAACCGAGAGCGAGTCCCGCGCATTTTGGGACCGTCGTCGCGGCACGCGCGAGGTGTTGCTTCATCGCGAACAGACCTCCAATATGGAGATGGACCAAAACTTTGCCGCTGCCACACTGGTACCCAATTTCTACGACGATAACATCGAAATTTCCGGGTTTAACATGGTGGGGGTTACCCATCCCAATGCCCTCAGCTATTACCATTTTAAGCTGGATGGCATTCGCGAACTAGACGGCAGGGCCGTTTACGATATTCTGGTAACACCCCGCCGCCGGCTTCAGCCAACGTTCGAGGGCAAAATAGCCGTACTCGGCGAAGTATATGCCCTGCTTGAGGTGGACCTTCGTCCCGGCGATTCGGTTATGTTTCCCCCACCCATTCAGGAATTTGGTCTTTGGTATCGCCAGCAGTTCTCCAATTTCGGTGGTGACTTCTGGCTGCCGGTGGATGTGCGCATCGACGGAAATATCCGTTTCGGTATTCCGGGACTTCAATTTCCCACCATCCGATTCTCCCAGCTTTCACGCCTTTCCAACTATGAAGTAAACGTCCCCCTGCCCGATACGCTGTTTTCCATAACCCGTCGCCTGCTGCCGGCATCTTATATCGAGCACCCCGATACTACCCGACAGCTTATTCGCCACATTCCCCTCGATGACCGTGAACAACTGGCATATGAACAGTTAGACTCCACCCAAACGCTTGAGAAAGCTTTTGAACCCACCGGAGCGCTGGCCCGATTTGTGCGCGATAGCGAGGAGCGAGAGTCGCGAAATTCCGGTTTTCTCGGCAAGATGTTTACCGGATTTACTCCCCAAGTAGGCTACAATCGGGTGGATGCAGCCCAGCTGGGTGCATCCTATACACGTGCATTGAACAGCCGACTGCGCGTCAGCACGAATCTTTCTTACTACACCGGAAGCCGGGATCTGGCCTATGGCGGCAATCTTCGTTACACCCTGCCCCTGACCGCCGGAACCCTCCCCAGTGGACGGCCACGTCAGCGGCCGCTACGCCTCGAAGCCGGGTACCAATACGAAACCCGCCATCTGTTTCAGGAGTCGTCTATCCATCCCGTAATGGCTTCCGGACTGCTTTTATTCGGTGGGGATGACTACTTTGATTACAGTCGGGTTGAGTCGGCCTTTGTGTCGGCATCCCGCCGTACTCGAACCACGAATATTCGCTGGACCCTCACAGCCGGGCAGGAACGCCATGAATCGTTGCTCAAAACAACCAACTACTCTATTCCCGGCGGCATCCTGCAACGAGAAAACCTCCAAATAACCCCCGGCATGAACCGTTTTGGGGAACTTCAATTGGCTTACGGTGGCGACCCCACCCCCTTCGGTGTTACCGGCTCACAAACGGCGTTGATAAAGGCTCGGTTCAGCGATGCCAACATCGGCAGCGATTGGAACTATGTGAGGTTGTATTCCCGGGTCGACTGGCAGTTCGAAACGTTCTTTTCCCGTCGACTTTTCAGCAACACGCTGGATGTACGCATGGAGGCGGGATATTTATTTGGCGACAATCCGGAGCATCAACGTTTTGGAACCGACACAAGGGTGTCCTATTTTACACCTTTCGGCTTGCTCAAAACAGCTTCATTTGTACCGGTACTTTCGGATGCCAGTATTGCCGTGTTCTGGGAACATAATTTCAGAACCATCCCATTTGAAGCAATTGGTTTCGACTGGGCCGTTCAAAAAAATATGGGGATTGTGGTCTTTGGCGGACATCGCTGGATGAACACACCTCCTAACCATCATTTGCTTACGGTAAATCCGGCAACGAGCCATCACGAAATCGGGGCTTCCTTAAATAGCCTGTTCGGAATTTTGAGGGTCGATGCTGCCTTCCGACTAGACCGCCCGGGGACATACCTTGGGGTTTCTGTCGCCAGAATATTCTAAAAATGCCTGTATCTGCTCCTTGTATTACGAGCTATTCTACCCATCATAACAAGAAACGATTCGTTTTATGGCATCTGATGTTGGAATCTGTGAGGTGCTTGCGTAAACTTAACTCATGAAAAATATTTTTGCGATTATACTGTTTGTGTTGCCAAGCCTGCTCTTGGCGCAATATAGTAATTCCGATGCCCCCTTCGATACCTGGAGCGTATACACATCCCATCGGAATGTACTGCAGGTCAGTCACTTGAGGCCCGACAGTCCCGGTTCCATAGCTGCGCTAACGACCGGAGGTTTCTTTCTATTTAACGACGACGACGGTACGGCGATTATGTACAATACCAATGATGGTAAATACCAATCGGAAGCTACCGCTATGCAGGTTGATCTTACCAATAACACGATTTGGTTCGGGTATGCTGATGGAACCCTGTCTGTTTTTAATCTGGCGACATCACGATTCAGGCATTTTAACGACATATCCCGAAACGATCGGTTTCTGTCGAATCGAATAAACTCTATGGACGTAGTTGGTGATATGCTTTTTGTGGGGACGGACTTCGGACTTGTTTTATTTGACGTAAATACCAGAGTAGTAGTAGATTCTTACACCCGTTTTGGCAATTTCCCGTCGGCTTCTGCTGTGCTGGACGTGAGTGTTTCCGGTAATATGGTAAATCTGGCTACCAGTTCAGGAGTTGCCCTGGGAGACCGATTTACCGATGATCTGAAGCTGGCAGCGTCGTGGGTAAGCTATTCTAGCGCAGTTCATTTCGAAGGAAACCCTGTTCAGGTTATACAGGGTGCATCTGACGGAATAATTGCCTCCACAAATGAGGCAAATTATATGCTGGAAAATGGTGTCTGGTCACCTTTTACATTGCCTGGCGGTCAGCCCATATCATCTATTAATCGATTGACGCACTCCATATTTTATGTGGCATCGGGTACGCGCGGGCTTCGGTTAGATACCAGTGAAATGGAAGTAGAGGAATTATTTTCAGTACCCTTCGGAACCCGCGTCAACAGCGTGCTGCTCCTTCGGGGCGATTTATATGCAGGTACGAACAACCGAGGGTTAGCGAGATTGGGCAGCAATCAGGTCGAACCCGACTATTTTGAGCCCAATGGCCCTTCCCATAATTTGTTTGAAGAGTTTCTGGTAGCCGAAAACGGCGATGTAGTTGGAGCGTCCAGCCCTACTCCGGGGAGATTTAACATTGGATTCACCGATACAGGATTTTATGTATTCAGAGACGGTAGATGGCAGAATTACAATCAACTGACCAATGAAAGCATGCAGCAGCTCGGTCTCAACAGTCTGTATACTGCAGCTGTATCCGGATCACAGTATTTCTTTGGTACCTGGGGGCGAGGTTTTGTTCGTTTTGATTCTGAATCTGGTGAAATAACCCGCTATAATACAACAAATACGGAGTTGCCGGGATTCAACGAAGGCTCATCGTTTATTGTTATTTCAGGAATGACTGCCGATAAAACAGATCCGGATGCTATTTGGATGGTTTCCAGAAGTTCGGCGACTCGGACTCTTGGCCGGTATTCTATTTCAGACCGTACCGTAGAGACTTTCGCCAAATTACCACAAGTACCGTCAGATGCTCGATACAGGAATATCTTCACCGATTCTTTCGGACAGGTGTGGGTAACGCTGGAAAATAACGCCGAAGCTGGGCGAGGACTTATGGTCATTCGCAATCCAGAGGGAGGTCAAGACAGTTCTTTCCTGCTCACTACTGCTGAAGATGCCGGTGCACTGCCTAATGAGAAGGTTAATACGCTTGTACAAGACAGGCGTGGGGAAATCTGGGTAGGAACCGACAGAGGCATTGGTCGTTTCTTATTCCCCGACAGAATTATTACCGGTACGGCTCTGGAAAGACGGGCACAACCGCTCATAAGTGCAGATACAAGTGCATTCGACCGGGTATTGTTGCGTAATGTTCGCATTACTTCTATGGCCGTTGATGGGAATAATCAAAAATGGGTGGGTACCGACGGCGACGGTATTTTTTTACTGGAAGAATCTGGTCGTGCCATTTTGAGACAATTCACCAGTGCAAACAGTCCGCTTACATCAGATGTAATTAAGTCTGTTGCTTTAAACGCACAGACAGGAGAACTTTTTATTGCGGCTGAAAATGGGTTTATGGTGTATAAGACCTTGGAACGGGAAGCTGCACCGTCTATGCAATCTCTGAGAATTTTTCCAAACCCATACAGTTATCAGCAAAACGCCCGAGAACCAATAATAATCGAGGGACTTACCGACAATACCACAGTAAGCATACTAACGGTAGACGGCAGGTTGATACGCCGCTTTGTAACAAGAGGAGGCAGAACATCATGGGATGGTCTTGATAATTCCGGTAGTAAAGTTGCTACGGGGGTATATTATATTGTCGCCAATCAAAATAATGGCAGTGAAGTAGGCAGAGGGCGTTTGGTAATTGTGCGATAAGCTGTTACATTATACAAACAGCGAACAGGTGATTTTGAGTAATTACGCTATAAAAAAGCCCGACCTGCTAAATGCAACCCGGGCTTTCTATGTGGAGCTATGGGGATTCGAACCCCAGACCTTCGCGCTGCCAGCGCGACGCTCTAGCCAGCTGAGCTATAGCCCCATACAAGAAATGAAACTTACGGATAAATTCTAATAAGTGTAAAGCGGTTATGGCGCGAAAATATTTTTTTTTCAATTAATCATATTAAAACAATATTATTCAGTAACTTTCGTATCAAATCGTAGGGATACTCAAAACCCCGTCAAGTTTAGCTATCATTCACACATTGAAACTGTCAAATTAAAGGACCTCACATGAAACTGCGCTTTCGATATTTTGCATCTCTTGCAGTAGTCGCACTGCTTGTAGTGACCGGTTGTCGATCTTCCGAGCCACTCCAGGATCCAGATCCACTCACAATTGAATTCCTTCGCTCACTCAGCGAAGAGCAACTCCGCCAACGTGATTCTGATGGTGACGGCCTCAGTGATTACGATGAAATGTTCGTTTACGGAACCGATCCTCTAAATCCAGATACCGATGGCGATGGCCTGTCCGACTACGATGAAATTAACGTGTACGGAACTGACCCATTGAATCCTGATACGGACGGTGACGGACTATCTGATGGTGACGAAGTTCTCGTTTATGGAACCGATCCACTCAATCCTGACACCGATGGCGACGGACTCTCCGACGGTGACGAAATCAATAAGTATCGTACCAATCCATTAAGTGCTGATACGGATGGTGATGGTCTTACCGATTACGAAGAGATTTATGTTTACGGTACAGATCCTAACAATCCAGATACGGATGGCGATGGATTTACCGATGGCCAGGAAATTGAAATGGGTACCGACCCGCTCGATCCAAACGATCCTGCCTTCATTCGCGAATTATCAACAATCAACTTTGATTTCGACCGTTCTAACATCGATTCACGCGCTGCAGCTCGCCTCGCTGAAAATGTTGAGAAACTCAAGGATGCTCCTAACTTCCGTGTTCGTGTTGACGCGTTCACCGACCACATTGGTGGAGATCAATACAACCTGCGTCTTTCTGTCCGCCGTGCAAATGCTGTTCGTCAGTTCTATGTACAGAACGGAATTTCTGAAGACCGTATTGAAGTAAATGGCCTTGGTAAAGTTCCTGTACCATGTGCAACATGGGATACAGATGGACGTGGATGCCGTGTTGATCGTCGCGCTGAGTCGCACCCGATCAGCCCACTACCATTCACTCCTCGATTCGCCGACTAATTCGCTCGATTCGATTCGTTTATTACTTTCAGAAGGCGCGGCTCAGCCAACAGAGTCGCGCCTTTTTTTATGTCAGAGGTATTCTTACTCCCAATATTCTAACTATATTGACCTAGAATAACTTAATCATTCTATGATATCACATCGCCTGACCATATTAATTATTCTTCTGGTTACCAGTCTGAATGTGAAAAGTCAGACATTGGAAGCCGGCGATAATGCGGTATCGGTTGACTTTAGGATAAGTCCGGTACTCACGAATGCACAGTCGCTTTCGTTAGCTACTTTAGGTATCAATACCAGCGGTCAAGGTATCGAGCTTTTTGAAATTATCATCCAGAATGTATCGGGCCGAGAATTATCCAGCCTCTATTTGCGTATAGAGGTTTCTTCGTCCCGATTTGGTCGTATTGCAGAAATATACTCCAGAACCGGCAGCCCCTTCAGCATGTTGCCAGCGCAAGTAATTATCGCCACAAACAACAACCTGGACAGAGGCCTCTCCGGCATTCCTTCAGGTTCATTGAATGCGCGCCTTACCAGTGATGGGGAACGTTTCTTGAGCAGTTTTGACGGGAGCCCAACCATTCCTGATGATATTTATACGTTTACCGTTTCTGTTTTGGCAGATGATGCGCAGCAAGGGGTTGGCCGACTTCTTGCTACGGCAACCGATATCATCGGTGCAACTCCCATTCAAAACACAGTAGATTTCGAGCTTCTACAACCGGGTGGACCATTTGGTACCGGTGATATTATTACTACACTGAATCCATCCTTCCGATGGGAGGGACCAATCAATCAAACCTACCGTTTGATTATCGTGGAGGATGCAGGACAGTCACCTAATAGTCTGATTCAAAGTGCACGCTCAACCGACCCAGTATCGGGTCCCGGAGCAACAGGCAGCCGTTTATTAGAGTTTGAAATGGTTGATGTTCTGGTTCGCGGAAATTCATGGCAATTTCCTGTAGGCGGCGTACGAAGTCTCGAACACGGCAAACGCTACTTCTGGCAAATTTTTGCCAGAATTGATACCGCTACAGGATTTGAAGAACGACCATCTTCCATCTTTGAATTTTCCATACCTGCTTCCGGCGAGCCGGTAACTCAAATAGTACAAAGCAGAGACGTTGCCCCCCTTGTTACCGGTATTTCAATCAATATTGGCTCGCAGCTACTCAATCTGATTGAACAAGGGTATGAAATTACATCCATTGAATTAAATGGTATACGTTATAGCGGTCAGGCTATGATTGCAGTATTGGAAGACTTCGCAAATGGTGTACAAACTGGAGAAATTAAACTGGTAGCACCATGAAATTGATAATCCGTATAACTGGTGTCTTAGTTGCTTTTCTGTTGATTTCAGCATCTGCACAGGGCTCTCTTCATGCAAATAACCCGGTTGATAAACCTCTTCCTGAGCTTACAAACAACAATTCATTGGATGAACCCCAGCCACTGGCTATAGTGCGACGTTTTAGACCGACAGTGAATGTACGCGAGTCGGGTCGCCACGAATGGGTAGAGGCACGTGTGGCTCAGCAGCTTTTTCACAGCGATACACTTCGAACACAGCAGGAGGGCTATGCCGTAGTTCAGATGGTAGACAATAGTTTAATTCGTGTGCGTCCAAACTCTATGCTCATTATTCAGGGCGAAGTGAACAGCAGAGGCGGGGTTAATTCTCGTATCAATATGGAACAAGGAGGTATAAATCTTCAGGTTATTGGCAGGGTAAGTGATTTTGAAGTAACCACCCAAACTTCGGTTGCCGCAGTAAAAGGAACCCAGTTTTCCGTTGTTATAAATCCCGACGGCTCAACTACCATCGTTTGTTTTTCCGGAGAAGTAGAGGTTACAGCCAGGATATCTGGTCAGACCGTATCACTCAGACGAGGAAGAAGAGCTTTTATAGATCCACAATCCAGATCAGTACGAACAGAACGGGTATCTCTGCGAGAAATGCGCAGGCTTCAGGCCGATGAAGTCAGAATGGAAGAGTCATCCATCCCTGAGGTCTTAAAAATACGTCTTCGCAATGCGGATGGTGATATTCGCGAGGTAGAAATTCCATATTTCAGAGAATCAAATTAGGTAAAAAAGGCCGTAATAAGCGGCAACATCGATAGCTTTCAGGTTTTAACTGGTGAAAAGTATACTAAAGATTTACAAGGTATTGGCTCTCACACTGCTGCTATATATAATGGCAGTTCCGGCTTTTGCTCAGTTTCAGATCATCCATACTCCCCCTCAGTTTGTGGAGCAGGAGCGCACGGCTACACTCCGGTTTACGGTGCCGGGAATTGCCCCCGGAATGTTAGACGAAGCGTCCATATTTTTTCGAACCGACCAGGCCCTGCACTTTACCCGCGAAAAAGCTACACTGCAAGGGAATACATTTGAAGTACGCCTCCCCGCGAACTTGATACAAGGCGCCACATTGTTGTATTACATTCAGCTCGACAATCTGGATGGAAGCAATATCCGGTTCCCGTCTGGCAGTCCGAATGCCGGTGTTATTGAAGTCCCCATCCGAATACCCCCTGAAGCCTCCCTTGCCGGACAAACCGCCCGCATCAATTACCGCATCATGTCGCCGCTGCCTGGTGAATCGGTTCCCATAAACGATGCACTAATAGCAGTTTCCTTGTTTTATCCTGAAGGTGTTGCAGACGCTTCCGGATTTCGGCTCTTCGTGAACGGAGCCGATGTAACGTCCCGCGCCTCGGTGAGTCCGTTTTTAATCACCTACTTGCCTGAAGCCGCATCCGAGGGCGACACCCAGGTTCGGCTCGTTTATCGTGACGACACAGCGGATGTTGAGCTTACTTCATGGTCATTCACCTTGGTACCGGCCGGACAAGCATCTGACGCATTCACCGAACGGCCTCCATTTCTTGAGGGAGACGTGCAGTTAACGGCCCGAAATCAGGTAAATGCAGGCCAGAACTTCGACTTCGTAAGGGGGTCGTTTAACGTTCGAGGTAGTCAGGGCGCCTGGCGATACACAGCCAACGGATTAATTACATCGCAGGAATCGCCTCGATTGCAGCCCCAGAACCGCTATGGACTACATTTGTCTTACGGGGATGTGGCTACACTTGAACTCGGGCATGTTTACCCGGTCATGAGCCCGTTACTCATTGCGGGTCGACGTATACTCGGCGGACATGTTCGCGCATCGCTGCCTTCCGGCAGGATGAGTGTTCAACTGCTCCACGGCGAATCACTGCGTAAGGTCGGTCCTCTGTTTGAAGACATAACGGAAGTGATTCGGACTCGGGAGCTCACTGGTGATGCCATCGTAACCGATACCAGCTACGTTTTCGGACTCGAACCCGGCGGAAGAGGAACATTCACCCAGCAAATATCCGGTGCACGTCTGGGGTTCGGCGACCCCAGAAGGATGCAATTCGGCATCAACGCCATTCGTGTGCGTGACCTGGTGAGCAGTATTCCCTATTTCACCGCTTTTGATGCTCTCGGGATGCAGCCCTGGCAAGGTCAGCTTAGCGCAACACAACTACAGAATCTGCAAAATAATCCAGAACGTCTTCAAATCACCAGAGCGGCCGCTGCCCCTGTATCAAACATCGCAATGGCTACAGACCTGCAGGTATTTCTGGACCGAAACCGGATTCGATTCACAGGTGAAGTGGGCGGGAGCCTCCTGAACAACGACATCAGTGAGGGTGCATTCACAGCCGAACGGGCAGAAGAACTGGGATTTGATTTATCTGACAATATACTTTCACTGTTCGATCGTCTCTCGTGGTTTATCGTTATCAATGAAAATCTGAACGCGCTGCCTGTGCGTATTGAAGACGAACAAACGGAGATATTTGTGCCTCAGGGAATCTTTGCAGCACAATCCAACCTCGGATTGAATTACTTCAATAACATGCTGAACGTGCAGTACCGATGGATAGGCCCCGACTTTGTGTCGCTGGCGAATAACGGCGTCCGTCGCGATATAGCCGGCTTCACCGTAACCGATCGGGTGCGGTTATTAGACAATACGCTGTATGTCAACCTCCTGTACGAACAGCTGAACGATAACCTTGTTGGTCAGCTGGATGCCACCACCCACACACAGACCTTCGGTACCGGTATAAATTGGTTTCCCGTAAATCGCGACTTGCCCCGAATTAACCTGAATATGCGTCATAGTACGCGCGACAATCGCACCGACTGGACAAACCCGTTTCTTCCACAAGGCGAAACCCGCACCGATTTTGTGCGAAACGCCATCCAGGTGATTAACGGAGAAAATGCACAAGCGCCAACCCCGCGACTTCAACAAACCTGGCAACTCAATGGCAGTGTTTCCCGGCCCGTGGACCTCGAATATACCACCCACGATTTGATGTTTACCTTTGGGAGAATAAAGACCCATGATCGTAAATTCATCTATGGCGACTTTTCGAATTTCAGCACGGGTGTAGGTGTGAACAGTCAATTCTTTTCCCTCCCCATGCGCACATCCATCAATCTGAACTACACCTACTCCGATGGTCAGAGCGGTCTCACAAAAGTGAGCATCTTCGGGCTCAACACCGGTGCGGTGTATGCATTGCTGGAAGACGACCTAATGCTGGATGGTGAGTTTGCCGTACTCCGAAACCGAATCGAAACAACACCGCTGCAGGTAGACACGAACGGAGATCCGGCTAATGTATTTAACAATCGGTTTATTCCAGACCCCGACAATACGATCAAAGACAATGCGATTTCAGCTATATTTGGAGTGGGGGCTACATACCGTTTGTATGATGTGCATAATTTCCGACTCTCGGCCAACTACACCAACGTAACCTCCCGTGTTCAGAATCTAAGATTTCCAAACGACCACCTGATTCAATTTCGATATACCTACTTTTTCTAAGTTCCATCAGAATAGGTTACCTTTTTCGGTACGCGAACGGGTGGATGCATGTGGAATCGGAGTCCCGCGAGGGATACATCATTAGCATACGTTCAACATCGATGAATTTGAATCCGATCAATACCTTCACAGCCACTATCGAACTATCAACTTGCAGCATGACGACAATCGCATGACCACTACTTCGAAAAGTCCAAGGTTTAAGAACCTGTATATAAGTGCCATTGCAGGTTTGCTTGCCGGAGTGCTGGCTTTTTTTGTTACAGATTTCGCTCCCGTGAGAACGCTGGAGTTGAAGTGGATAGATGTACTCTTTGAAATGCGCGGTCCGAAATCGCTCGATGATTCCCCCATCGTGCTGGTGGCCGTGAGTGAACAAAGTGACTTTGAGCTGCCCGTAAAATTTCCATACCCTACATCCTACTATGCGCGTCTCATTGAAAATCTGAATCGCGCCGGAGCAGCTGTTATCGGAATCGATATCGTGTTCGACAAAAACGACATCTACGATCCGCGCAACGATACCTTATTTGCGGCGGCTCTTTCGAAATACAACAACGTTGTGCTGGCCGGTGATGTACGCAGGGAAGTGCAGCGGGCAGCGCACGCCGAGCTGCGAACCATGGCATCCGGACAACAATTGGTTCAGCCCATACCTCTGCTGAGGGATGCCAACCCGAACAACTGGGGATTTGTTGCCGTAAATCGCGACAGGGATGGGTTCTTGCGCCGATACCCGCTGGTAGCGCCCCACTTCGAAACCAATTACTATGCCTTCTCATTGCAGGTACTCCGGGTTCTGGAGCAAATCGACGAATCGGAAATATATCCCTATCCCGGTGGATTCAGAATCGGTCGGCATCGCATCCCATTATGGGATAACAGCAACTTTTTCATCAACTATTCCGGGTATCCGGGCAGTTTTCCGGAGTTTAATTTCAGCGATGTAATTGATACGTACGATTTTTTCACCCTCAACGAAGACGAGGATTTTCAGATTAACGCCTTCGACGATCCTGATTTTGGTCTGTTGTATCAGGATGTATTTCGCGACAAGATTGTTCTGGTAGGAGCCACGATGCCCGAATTGCACGACTTTTACCCGACTCCTTTTGCCCCAAATGGCAACATGCCTGGATACGAGAGTCACGCCAATGCCCTGCAAACCATACTTTCGGGCTCGTTTATTACCCGCCCCGCTTTAGGTGTAACATTTTTGATTATCGTACTTTTTGGCATCTTTGCTACGGTTCTTATGACCTATACCGACTTCCGCATCGGAACGCTGGTGTGGTTATTATTGCTCGGAGGGTACCTTTATCTGGTCTTCTTCCTGTTTGCAGGTCGTGGATTCCTTTTAGAGACAACCGGACCCGTACTGGCGTTGATTTTTGGCTATGGCTCGTCTGTAGGTTACCGCTACATAAACGAACAACAGGAAAAAAAGCGGATCCGCAGCATGTTTGGCACCTACGTATCCCCTGAGGTGGTGAATTACATCATCTCTTCCGGTCAGATGCCCAAATTGGGTGGAGAACGCTCCTTTATAACGGCATTTTTCAGCGATATACAGGGTTTTTCAGCCTTTTCTGAAAAGCTGAGTCCGGAAGAGCTGGTGGAATTGATGAATGAATATCTCACCGCCATGACCGACATCCTCATAGAAGAAGGGGGCACGCTCGACAAGTATATTGGTGATGCCATTGTCGCGATTTTCGGAGCTCCTGTGAAGCTGGAGCATCACGCCTGGCATGCCTGTTCAACCGCAGTGCGCATCTTGCACCGTCAGGCCGAACTCCGGGAGAAATGGCAGTCGGAAGGCGATAAATGGCCCGAAATTGTACACCACATGCAAACGCGAATAGGATTGAATTCCGGCGAGGTGATTACCGGTAACATGGGCTCTCAGAAGCGATTTAATTACACCATGATGGGGGATGATGTGAACCTGGCGGCCCGTTGCGAGAGCGGGGCCAAGAGTTATGGTGTATATGCGATGGTTACCAAAGCCACGCGCGACCTTGCGTTGAAATATAGCGACGGCATTGTTTTTCGCGAGCTCGATAAGATTGTGGTTAAGGGCAGAACCAAACCGGAGATTATGTACGAGTTGGTGGATTTTCAGGAGCGATGCAGTGAAAACGATTTGCTTTGTTTAAAGCATTACGACCAGGCACTTCAGGCATATTACCGACAAGACTGGGACATGGCCGAGTCTGGATTTGTAGCAGCGGCGAAGTTGGAGCGGCATCAACCGGATAGCGAAAAAGATGGCGATGTTAATCCTTCGTTGATTATGCTCCAAAGAGTGCGTGCCATGCGTGAAAACCCACCTGCTGCCGACTGGAACGGCGTATTTGTGATGCAGACAAAGTAGGTTGCTTACATCAAAACCCCGCCCTGTTGCATGCGATGCAGCGAGGCATATAGTCCATCAGCCAGTAATAGCTGCTCATGGGTGCCTGTTTCCACGATCTGACCCGCATCCATTACGACAATTCGCGATGCATTTCGTATGGTTGAAAGGCGATGCGCGATCACGAATGAAGTCCGGTTTTGCATAAGCCTGTCCAGTGCGTCCTGCACAACAGCCTCCGATTCGCTGTCGAGTGCGGATGTAGCCTCATCCAACAGTAAAATGGCCGGATTTTTCAAAATAGCCCGGGCAATGGCAATGCGCTGCCGCTGTCCGCCGCTGAGTTTTACCCCCTTTTCGCCGATCTGAGCATTGTAGCCGTCGGGATAGTTCATGATGAATTCATGGGCATTGGCCGATTTGGCAGCCTCCATAATTTCATCGTCGCTGGCATCCAACCGTCCGTACCGGATGTTCTCTTTGATGGAGCTTCCAAACAGGTGAATGTCTTGAGGAACCAGTCCTATCTGGGCACGCAGCGACTGTTGGGTGACCTCGCGAACATCGATTCCGTCGATGCGGACAGCTCCGGAGGTGACATCATAAAAACGGGGGATGAGGTTTAAAAGGGTGGTCTTTCCAGCGCCGGAAGGTCCTACCAGGGCGATGATTTCGCCGGGTTCAACACGCAGGCTGGTAGGATGGATGATGGTTCTGCCCGGCTCATAGGCGAAGCTTACATCCGCAAAGGTGACCTGCCCACGGATGGATGGCATGGGTATAGCATTGGGTGCATCCTGAATTTCAGGAGTGGTGTCGAGCAGTTCGAAAATGCGCTCGGAGGCGCCCGCTGCAGTGTTAAATGTGGTGTACAGGCGCGACATCCCTCCAACCGAACGGGCAATGTTGAAAGCATAAAAGATAAAGGCTACCAAATCGCCTGTGGTGAGTCTACCGGCAAGTACTTCGGTGCCGCCGAACCAGAAGATCATCACCATCAGCATCAAAAACGAGAATCCGATACTGCTCCAGAAGATGTTGCTGAGCAGGGCCCGTTTGCGCGCGGTTTCGAACAAGGTCTCGGTAGAAGCGTCGTAACGGTGGGTTTCGAAGGACTCTCGCGCGAACGATTTCACCACACGAATGGCAGACAGGGATTCCTCCGCAATGGATGTGCTGTCGGCCAGGCGGTCTTGCACGTCGCGTGAGAGGCGCTTGATTTTCTCACCGAAGTAACGGGTGGCGATGGTCACGAACGGGACGGTGATAAAAATAACGGCGCTGAGTCGCCAGTTTAAGGCAATCATCAGCGACAGGGAACCGATGAGGCTGATGGTTTGGGTGAGAGCTTCGGAAAGGGAGTTGGTAGCGGCATTTCGAACAGAGCCAACGTCGTTGGTGAGGCGGGAGGTGATTTCCCCCAGACGTTGGTTGGAGAAAAAGGTGAGCCCGAGTCGATGCAGCTGACTATACAGCGATTTGCGTAAATCAGTTACCATACGTTCGCCGATCCACTCTAAGATATACGACCCGGCGAATCCGAAGATAGCCTGCAACAGAAAAATACCGAGCAAAACGAGGGCGATGGTATTCAGGAGCTCGCGATTACCCGACTCGAAGACGGCATCGAGCAACTCGCGAAGTCCTAAGGGTACGGTGAGCCACAGCAGGGAGGCGAACATAGCACTGCCCAGCGCCAGAATGAGCTTCATTCGGTAAGGACGGGTAAACCCGTAGATGCGTTTGAGTACAGCGCTGAGTGTCATAGTGCAAAGGATAACCCTTTTTTCGCTGAAATGATTTCAGATTTGCATTCGGAATATATATATATATCGTAATATTGCGATATGCAAATAAAAAGTTAATTTAACTCACCTTCTTATGGGAGCATCAAAAACAGGTTTCTACACCGAAGAGCAAGAAAGTATGGCTGTTATAGCCAAGGCGTTAGGGCATCCGGCACGCATCGCTATCATTCAGGAATTGGCCCGGAATAATGCTTGTCAGTGCGGGGAGTTGGTACTAACCATAGGACTGGCGCAATCTACCATTTCCCAACACCTCAAAGAGCTCAAAAATGCGGGCATTATACAAGGTACGCTTTCCGGCGAGAAGCCATGTTATTGCCTGAATCGAGACTTTTTAGCCACCTTCGAGCAATTTATCAGGGAAACCTCCCGTAAGGCAGCACTTTCTTTAGGAGAATGCTGCTGATCCGGCACTTACCCAACACTATAATATCCATCAATACGTAACACTGTTATCATGAAAATTGAAATTTTTGAACCCAACCTTTGCTGCTCAACCGGCGTGTGTGGTCCAACCCCCGACAAAGACCTGGTAAACCTTCAGGAAATGGTGCAGACCGCAAAAAAAGCCGGTTATACCATTCAACGCTATGCGATTAATCAGCAGCCATTGGCATTTACCAGCAACGACGTGATACGCCAGTATATTCGCGAAAACGGAACCAACAACTTTCCGGTAACCTTGATCGATGGCGAGATTATCAAGGAAAAAGCCTATCCCTCATGGACTGAATTAAGCGAGCGCATTCCAGAGCTGAAGCAGATTAAACCAACCACGACGGTTCTGGGAACATTTTAATATCTCTGTTATAAGGCAAAACGGGGAGACACGGGTTTCCAGCGCGATGCATCGATGAGATGTTCCACAGGGTGAATACTATCATCACATTGACGTCCAAGCTCTTCAAACCGTATGCCTGTTCGACCTCCAGACAGCCACATAATTTATCATACCTACAGAAAACGATCTTATGAATTCCTCTACAAACGACACCCGTTATATCTTTTTTTCAGGCAAGGGCGGGGTGGGTAAAAGCAGCATGGCTGCAACCCGGGCCGTGTATGAAGCAGAAACCGGAAACCGAACCTTGTTGGTTTCTACGGATCCAGCCGGTAACCTGGGCGACATTTTTGAGACGGAAATCAGCACCGATACGGTGTCTGTACTGCCGAATCTGCGTGTCATTCAGCTGGATGCCGACAAAATTACGGATCAGTACAAGCGTAAAATGCTCGCTCCTCTGGAAGAGATTCTGGATGAGCTGGCCATGGAGTCGGTCAGGGAGCAGTTTAACGGCGGATGTACCGTTGAAATCGCCACCTTCGACCGGTTTACCGATTTTCTCAGCGAAACAGGGTACGATGTGGTTGTTTTCGACACCGCACCTACCGGTCACACCCTTCGGCTAATGACCTTGCCCGGCGAGTGGAGCGACTATATCGCCAAAAGCGAGCAGGGCAGCGGTCAGACCTGTATTGGCCCCGTGTCACAGATTCAGGAGTCGAAGAAGAAATACGAAGCGGCTGTGGAAATGCTCCGTAACGCCGAAAGGTCCACCATGTTTCTGGTAGCGCGACCCGAGAAAACATCTGTTTACGAGACGAAACGGGCAAAAGTAGAGCTCGAAAAAACCGGTATCCACAACTTTCAGCTCATTATTAATGGGGTTTTCCCCGACACCGAAGCCGGTACCATTTTCGCCGATCAACGCGAACGTCAGCAGGTGTACATTGATGAACTGAAGCAAATCGGCCTGCCGTTGCTTCAGGTTCCGATGCAGTCGGGTGAGATTAAAGGCACCGACACCCTCCGGCGGTTTGCGGCCATCGCGTTTAATCAGAACGACGATCATATTGTTAACGAGCCGACGAACACACCGGTGTTTAACGGTTTCGCGGATGCCTCTGAACTCGAGAAACTGTTGGAGCTGCAGCAAGATCGTCGCATTCTGGCCTTTACCGGAAAGGGTGGTGTGGGGAAAACCGTTGCGGCCTGTGCCATTGCCCGCGAGGTAGCAGATAAGGGTAAGACCCTGCTCATCACCACAGACCCCGCTTCACATATCGGTCAGGTACTGGAAGCGGAGGTGGGGCACCAACCCAGGGAAATATCACCCAATGTGTGGGCAGCGAACATCGACCAGCGTCTGGCAGCCGATGCCTACAAAGCAACTATTCTGCATGATGCCCGCAAAAATGGGTATTCCGATGAGGTTATTGCTTCAATTCAGGAAGAGTTAGACTCCCCTTGTACAGAAGAAATTGCCATATTTGAGCATTTCTCGACCTTCATCAACGATCCTCAATGGGAGTACATCGTTCTGGATACGGCACCTACCGGACATACCCTGCGATTACTTGAATTGCCATCGATTATCAGAAGCAGATTCAGCTTAAGGCGCAGACTTCAGAGAGTGATGAGGCAACGGACAACAGCAAGCGCACCTTGGAGACGGTGATTCAGCAAATGAAAGATCCGGCTGTAACGGCCTTCTTTTTAGTCGCTTATCCGGAGTTCACCCCTCTGCATGAAAGCAAACGTGCAGCAGACGATCTTGCCCGGGTTGGCATCAACATACAGGGTGTTTTACTCAACCACGTGCTCCAGCCGGAAGACTATAATGGTGAATTTGCCCGTGCGCGCTATGCCATGCAACAATTTTATTTGCATAAGGCCGCATCTATGTATAATGTTCCACTGTTTGCCATGCCCCTGCTGGCATCCGAAGTTATTGGCATCGATCAGGTAGATGCATTACGAAACGTATTAATGAAAAAGACGGCCATTGTATGAATATAACCGATAAAGCAGTTGAAACACTGCGCAATATAATCCCCGCTGATGACCTAGAAACCGGTACCGTTCGCTTTTTTATGGCGGAGGGGTGCTGCGGTCCTTCCCTGCAGATGGGTATAACCGGAGAGGTTCCCGAAACCGATGAAACCTTTGAAGTAGATGGTGTTCGGTTCAGCGTTGCTTCAGAAGCACGCGAGCAGGTTGCTCAGGTAACCTTGAACGCCGATGAAAGCGGATTTCGGCTCGAGGGCTACACTGCTCCAGCTTGTCAGAATTAAAACGGGCAGGTTCTGCAAGTTTTCAGAAAAGGTAAGTGCACTATAAAAGGGTAATCAGAGCTGAGCGTATACAGCATGGCTCCATGCCCTTTTTTAAGCGCTTACCTATTTTATCAAGTGGTTTACCGTGAAGTTGAGGGATGATCCGTCAGGTAAAAGGTTGGGTTTCTGCCAGCTTCATGGCAAGAGGTTCTCTGTCCTCGGCCTGATTAAGGGGTCGTTTCCGTTGCCAGTTTAAAGGCTTCCAGTTTATCAGCCAATGAGCGGTCGTTTGCCAGTCTCGGGACTTTGTTTTGTCCGCCTAGCTTGCCTTCAGCACGCATGTAATCGCGGAATGCATCCCGTTTCATAGGATTTACAACCAGCGGGCGCAGGATGCGACCTTTGATGAGATCGTCGTAATAGATGTTTTGTCCGCGCATTTCGTCATCCAACCGCAGCGTAAACGCCTCCATCGAGAGAGGTAATGCATCAAATTCAACAAACCATTCGTGGTATGGGGACCCATTCGGTGGATTCACTTGAGGTGCTACCGTAAACTCGATGATGCGGGTATCAAACTCCTGAGCTGTACGCATCATAGCTTCTTCTACCTCTTTGCCAATAACATGCTCACCAAAAGCGGATATATAATGCTTAATACGTCCGTTTACCCGCAGTCGATAGGGATTCACCGATAAAAACTCAACGGTATCGCCTATGCTGTACCCCCAAAGTCCGGCATTGTTGTTAATGATAACCGCATAGCTAACACCTGGTTCTACCTGATCGATCATCAGACGAGTAGGATGCTCATTAAAGAATTCATCAGCGGGAATAAACTCAAAGAAAATACCGGAATTGCTGTTGAGCAGAAGTCCTTCGGATTGGGGCATATCCTGAAAGGCGATAAAGCCTTCGCTGGCCGGATAGGTTTCCACACTGTCGACCCGAAAACCGACCAGTTCTTCAAGCTTCTTACGGTAAGGCTCCATGTTCACTCCGCCATAGACAAACAGGCTGAAATTCGGGAATATGTCTCGTATGGTTTTCTTCCCTGTACGAGCCAGTAGCCGCTCGTAATACATCTGCACCCAGGGTGGAATTCCAGATATCATGGTCATGTTTGCGCGCAGGGTTTCATCCACAATACGCTCAACTTTAACTTCCCAGTCTTCGATGCAGTTCGTTTTGTAGCTGGGTTTCTGGTTGGTTTTGAGCCAGGCCGGAACCTGATGGTTCACGATTCCGGAGAGTCGACCGGTAGGAATTCCTCCTACATTTTCCAGTTCCGGACTGCCGGAAAGGAAAATTAATTTACCATCCAGGTAACTGAAATTATTAGATCGAGCCGCGTAGTTCAGGGAAGCATTGCGCGCAGAACCAAAGTGGTTCATAATGCTGTCCTTTGAGATGGGAATATACTTTACGCCGGAGGTTGTCCCAGACGTCTTGGCGAAATAGGCTGGTCTGCCGGGCCAAAGCACGTCGTTTTCACCACTTTTGATAGCTTCTACGTAGGGTTTGAGCTCTTCGTAATCGCGAATGGGAACGTGTTGCTTGAAGTCTTCATAATTGCGGATGCTGCTAAAATTATGGTCTTTACCGAATCGGGTAGTGGCAGCTTTGTCTACCAAAGAACGCATAATATCCAGTTGCGTCTGAGGTGCTCTGGTTGACCAGTCTTCAATGTCGCGAGCTATTTTCCTGGCATAAGGCTTAATTAAAAGCGATCTAATTCCCATAGTATTTGATTATTAATTCCCCAATAGCGGTGTTATCCTGCTTCATCCAATGCCGGATTCTGCGGATCTTCGAGGCTGGCGAAACGTCCGAATTTAAATAACACGCCGAGTAATATAGCTATTCCTACGGGATATATTATCCACGGGGAAATACCTAAAACAGTGGAGGCGATGATGGCAGCAATACTTACAGCACCTACAACCAGCGCATAAGGTAATTGCGTTCGCACGTGTTCAATATGGTCGCACTGACTTGCGATGGAGCTCAAAATTGTAGTATCTGAAATAGGGGAGCAGTGATCACCCCATACGGCACCCGCCAATACAGCACTCACACTTGCATAAATCAGTTGATGGCTCACTTCCGGATCAATGCCTGCGCTCAGACCTAAATTCCAAACCAACGGCACGGAAATAGGCATAAGGATGCCCATGGTACCCCAGCTGGAACCCGTTGCAAATGCCGTTCCGGCCGAGATAACGAAAATAAGCACCGGTACCCAGTAGGGATTCAATAACCCGTCAAAAACCGAAACCAGGTATTGGGCTGTTCCAAGCACCTGGGTGATATCGCTCAGTGCCCAGGCGAGGGCAAGAATCAGCAACCCGTCAAACATTACATGCATCCCCTTCGACATGGCTTTGAAGGTGTCTTCCTGATTCAGCAACCGTTGACCTAACGTCATCACAAATGCGGTACTCAGCGCCAGCAATCCTCCCCAGGTCAGTGCGGTATACGAATCGGCCGAGCCAATAATGTCCTGAATAGTACGACCCTCCCCGGTTATGAAAAGCCCGGCAATAGTTGAGACAATCAGCACGGCAATGGGAACAGCCGCGTTGAGCCAGTGCGATGCCCTCTCTTCCACTTCCACAACTTCATCATCTCCTTTATGGTGGATGTGATATTTATCGAAAGCCGGATCCGTTTTCGCCTTTAGAAGCTCCATACGGGAGGTGAGCATCGGACCAAAATCACGTCCGCTCAGGGCAATCATCAACACGAAAATGATGGCGAAAAAAGCATAAAAATTATAAGGCAGGCTGTTGATGAAAACAAGGTAGGCCGATTCGTTATAGTCGGCCATACCGGCTTCAGCTGAGGCAATGTAGGCTACCATGGCGCCAATCCAGGTAGATACCAGTGCAATCGTGGCAATTGGCGCTGCGGTTGAGTCGACCAGATAGGCCAGTTTCGCCCGGGTGATGTTGAGCTTGTCGGTGAGCGGGCGCATGGTATTGCCTACAATCATGGTGTTGGCATAATCATCAAAGAACACCAGGAACCCCATCATGGAGGTCATGAATTGCCCCTGAATTCGGGTTTTGACCACTTTCATGAGCATATTGATGATTCCGCGGATGCCGCCATTGGCCGATATAATGCCCACAACACCGCCGATGAGCAGGGTGAAAATCATAATCGCCATGCGGTCGGGGTCAGCCACACCGGGTACGATGTACTTCGCGATGGTATCGAAAAACCCGTAGAATATGCCGCTGAGGGTTCCCCCATTGGCGAGCCATGCGCCCGACCAGACTCCGATAAACAGGGCAATCAGCACTTGTTTCAGCCATAGGGCAATCGCAATGGCGAAAAGCGGCGGCAGCAGGCTCGTCCAGTTTACGGAAATACCCTCCTCTGTTACAGAAAGATCGGTGTCATATGTAGGGTCTTCTTCATAGGCCGCCAGATGGAAATATGCATGATGATAGGCCGACTCCAGCACCGTAGCGGTATTTGATGTCAATGCCAAATAATCTGCGTCAATATCCACGCTGGAAATAGGGAGATGTATTTTTTCATTCACTGGTACCATAACCAATTCGGCAAGATGGTTCGCCTCTGACGAAATACCGCCGTCAGTAACAGATGCGGAATCTTCTTTGAGCCAATCGATCCCTGTCCAGCTGATGGCCAGTAAAAGACCTAAAACCAAAAGTCCGCGGTATTGTACTTTTTTGCTCATGGTATGAGGGTTCTCCAGAAATTAAAGGTCGAATGATGTGGTAAAAACGGACGGCCTGTAGTGCATACAAGCTTGAAAAATACTGATTATAAATATCAAATTGATATAACCTGTAAGCCGTCAGATCATGATAATAATCTGAACATGATGTATTTTTTTACGTATAGGGAATCATCACCTATTTAGTATACCTATGATGAAAAACATCGTATGTCTGGCACTGTTTATGTGTCTGCCTTTTACGGCTCGTTCAAACTACAATTATGAGCGTACAGAGCCTTACGGAACGCTCAAGGGAATGGTTGTTGATGCCGCCGGCCTAGATCCACTGGCCGGAGTTCATGTCATTGTAGAAAACGAACTTCGGGGTACCATAACAAACACAGACGGACACTACGAAATTTCGCACATTCCAGCTGGAGTTTATACCATTCGATTTCAGTATCTGGGATTTGAAACACGCACATTTACCGATATTGTAATAACCTCTAACCGCACATTTACGCTGGATGTACGCCTTTCGGAAGTTGCACTTCAAGGAGAGGAGCTTACTATTACGGCCGGATTTTTCAGCCGAAATGTACAGCAGCCTGTTAGTCGTGTAACATTTAATCCCGAGGAATTGCGACGCTCTCCGGGTTCCGGACAAGAACTTTCCCGCGTTCTGGCGGCCCTTCCCGGGGTAGCATCGGGTGGAGAGGTGAGTCAGGATATTATGGTGCGGGGCGGTTCGCCTAATGAAAATGGCTTTTATATTGATGGCATCCTCATGCCGGGAGTAGCGCACTTTACCTTGCCCGGAGGTTCATCTAACGGGCCCATCGGTATCGTAAATACCGATTTAATTGAAGATGTGGCCTTTGCTGCCGGTGGATTTGGACCGGCCTATGGTCCGTTTCTTTCATCTGTAACCGATATAACCTACAGAGAAGGATCCCGTGAGCGGTTTCAGGGAGACGTGCTCTTTAGTATGGGTGGACTTGGCCTCACTACCGAAGGTGGCGTTAATGAGGGAAGAGGCAGCTATTTATTCAGTCTACGTCGCAGTTATCTGGACCTTATAGCGCAGGCAATAGGTGCGGGAGGTGCCCCCCGTTACGCCGATGTTCAGGGTAAATCGGTTTACGATATAAACAGGCAACACCGTTTGGGTACGCTTCTGGTCTACGGGAACAGCAGGTTCGATTCATCGCGTGAAGAGGCTCTGGAGCAAGGATTTACGGAGCTTTATAAAACCGGAACCCAGCAGATTACCTCAGGTATAACACATCGTTATATTTGGAATCAACGAGGATTCACAGAGACAGCCGTATCTTATTCGCGCAAAATAGATGATGTTTTGGGTGAACGACTGGCAGACAACTCTATATCTGAGCGATTTGATACACGTCATCATTATACTGCTGTCAGGAGCTATTCCCGCTTTCATCCCTCACGTGAGATACGTGTTGAGTTCGGCGCCGATGCTACTCTTGAACAGCATCAATACGATTTTTTCATCCGTGGCGGGACTAATGCCAAGGGAGAGCAAACGCCCCCTTTTGAACGAAATACGAACATCAATGGCCTTCTGGCCGGTCTGTTTACATCTGTTACCTGGCGTCTTCATCCGATGTGGACAGTTACAGCAGGATCGCGGGTAAGCTACACTGAATACGGTTCCCAGTGGGATCTATTGCCTCGTTTGGCTGTCACGCTGCAGGCTACACACAGGTTGGATGTCAGCCTCGCTTACGGCCAATATAGTCAGCCAAACACACGCTACCTGATGGCACAACACACGCAAAATGAGTCGTTGAAAACCATGCATTCTACCCATTGGATAGGTGCTTTCGGATATCAGCTTACATCAGAGACAAGGCTAACCATAGAGCTTTACCACAAATGGTACGATCGTATACCAGAGTTTGACGTAAACAAAATCGCTGGACAGCCTTTACCCGAATACATCCCGGATAACTTTCTGTCGACCTTCGGAGGTTTGGGCAGCAGCGGTAACGCACGTGCATACGGAGTCGACCTCCTCCTGCAGAAAAAACTGGCACGTAACCTATACGGAATGGCCTCGGTCTCCTTGTTCCGCTCCGAATACCGGGGCTACGATCGGGTATGGTACAGTCGTAACTTCGATACACGGCAATTATTTAATGTAATTGCAGGCTACCGACCGAATTCAAGACATGAGTTCAGCATGCGATGGTCATACCAGGGCGGCAGGCCATTTACCCCCTATAATATGGATGCTTCACGCGTAGCAGGTACGGGAGTTCTGGATGTATCCCGATTTAAAGCTGAACGTATGCCGGCCTATCACTCACTGTATGTGCGTGCCGATCGCAGATATTTCTTTACGCGTACAAGTCTGGTAACCTTTGTTGAGGTATGGAATGCTTACAATCGTACCAATATTGCAGGGTACTATTGGAGCAGTATGCACCAGGATGTACGTAGCAGTAACCAGTTTACTTTTTTGCCAATCGGCGGGATGAAATTCGAGTTTTAACTACACCTTTTTTAATGCAGTTTTAACGCGATTCATAACCTCGTCTTTACCCAGTAGTTCCATGGTTTCAAACAGATCAGGACCGCCGCCAGTACCTGTTATCGCAATGCGTGCCGGCAGCATGAGTTTCCCAAATCCAACACCGTTTCGTTCCACAACCTGACTGAGTGTTTCTTTAAGGGCAACGGCCGTGTAGGCAGGTAGCTGCTCAACCTCAGCAAGAAATTCTTCAAGCAGTAACGGGGTTTGCGTTTTCCATGCCTTGGCGGTGGCCTTTTCATCATAATCAGTGGGAGGCGCAAAAAAGAACATCCCCTGTGTTACCATATCACTTGTTTTGGAAACACGTTCTTTCATCAGCTCTACCACCGAATCGAGATAAGCGTCGTTATATCCAGTAATTCCACTACGAAGGAGCTCTGCCTTTAGTGCTTCTACTAGCGTATCATTGGTTCTGGATCGCATATACTGTTCGTTATACCAGGTCAGTTTATCGATGTTGAAAACGGCTCCAGATTTACTCACATCTTCCAGCGTAAATGCTTCAATGAGCTCCTGCATACGGAATAACTCCCTATCGTCGCCAGGGCTCCATCCCAAAAATGCCAGGAAGTTAATCAGGGCATCAGGTTCATATCCGCCGCTGATGTAATCTCTTACGTTAACCGGAATACCGAGCGCCTCCGCATTGCGCTTTGAAAGCTTGCCTCCTGCCGGACTCATAATAAGGGGCAGATGCGCCATCACCGGAGCTTCCCACCCCAGATAACGATAGAGCAGAATGTGTTTGGGGGCACTGCTTAACCACTCCTCCCCACGAATAACATGGGAGATATCCATCAGATGATCATCTACCACGTTGGCCAGGTGGTAGGTTGGCAGTCCGTCAGACTTCATGAGTACCTGGTCGTCTAAGTCGTCGGTTCGAAAGCTCACGGCTTCCCGAATCAAATCGTTGAATTGAACGGTCTCACCGGGTTCAATTTTCAACCTGATTACGTATGGAGCACCGGAATCTAACCGTGACGTGGTTTCATCTTGCGATAAGGTAAGACTGTTTGTCATGTGCTGTCTAGATACCGCATCGTATTTCGGATTCGTATTTTCGCTGGTTTTAAGGCGCTCGCGCATGGCTTCAATTTCCTCAGGCGTATCGAAAGCATAATATGCCCGGCCTTCTTTAAGCAGTTGCTCCGCATATTGCTTGTAAAGCGTTGACCGCTCGCTCTGGCGGTACGGTCCCGCACCGCCGCCCGCATCAGGCCCTTCGTCGTACATCATTCCAGCCCATTTCAAGGAGGTGATAATATCTTCTTCGGCTCCCTCCACATAGCGGTTCTGATCGGTATCTTCGATCCGTAAGATGAACTTCCCTTTATTATGATGTGCAAAAAGATAATTATAGAGCGCAGTTCGAAGCCCTCCGATATGCAGCATTCCAGTTGGTGATGGGGCGAAACGAACTCGTACGTTGGTACTCATGACAGATGGTTAGGTTGTTTGTAATTAACTTGGTACTAAGATACGGTATTTGAGGGGCAGATTGCAGATGCCCTCATAAAGACATCCTAACACTTCATAGGGTAAATGCAGGGTTTTTAAGAGATTTGTTAAAAGCCTCTAACGGGTTAGTGCGATTATTAGCGTTATTATATTTCCGTATAAAATGTGAAAGTTTTATACCAGCCACATGAAGATAGTTAGCAAAACAGGTCATTTATCATCTGCAGTAACGGCCTATACAGGTCAGACCGTTGTTAGAATACTACAGGTCATCATTACGAGGGCGTCGTGGAAACATGATGCCCTTTTTTATTTGTGAGTAGGAATGCTTACAGGGCTTTTTTTTCGCCGGATTTTACGCAAGGTAGACTTAGCTCCCGGAGCACGTTACTCGCCAAACTGTTTGCTTCTTCTAAATAACTCTTCGCTAAAATACCTCTTCGCTACCGTGAAGACAGTAAGTGCATTAGTCAAATCTCGGGCGCATTCCCAGGTTTTCCAATTCTATCCGAACCGACTCGGCCATCTCTCCGTCGGGGTATTTGTCGAGGTATCGGTTGTAGGCATTACGGGCTTTATTATAATCGTTTAGTTGCTCAGCGTAAGTGAAACCAATAAGAAACAGTGTTTTGGATGTTAATGGATGATTCGGGTATTCATCGGCCAGTCGTTCCAGGTAACCGATTCCACTACGCACATCATCATGAAGATCGGCATCTACCATAGCAGCCTGAAACAGAAATACTGCCGAAAGCGAGTCTCCTGGAAAAGAATCTGCAAAATTTACGTAGGCATCTCTGAGCAGAGCTGTTTGTTCGAGGCTTGCCTGCGAACGCCCCTCTTCGTTCATTAATACTTGAACAGTAGCCTCCAGCCGGTCGATTTGATCAACCGCACGATCCCTATCAGGACCTGCAGCGCCGCATGACAGTGTAAGTAATGCGATGCTTAATGCAAGGCTGTAGGTGAATAGTTTTGATATGGTACGAAGTGTCAGCATAGCATCATCCCCCCTGGAATGTGTATTTACGTATATATGATTGATGAATTTACTGTATTTTTTGCGGGTTTAACAGGGTGCCTTGCGCGAAAGCTCTTTCTTAAAAATATTGTATATTAGCTGTCTTTAGAATTTTAAATCAATTATCGCTGATCCTTTTATGGGAAAACGATTCCAAGAAGTTAAACAAATCGATTATTCCAAAGTAGAATTAGATATTCTATCCTGGTGGGAAGAACGTGGAATTTTCGAAAAAAGTCTTGAAAGCCGCGAAGACGGAATCCCCTTCACTTTTTATGAAGGTCCGCCAACGGCCAACGGGAAACCCGGTATCCATCATGTGATGGCCCGTACAGTGAAGGATTTGTTTTGCCGATACAAGACCATGAAAGGTCATAAGGTGATGCGGAAAGCCGGTTGGGATACCCATGGCCTCCCGGTTGAAATTGAAGTTGAGAAAGAGCTAGGGCTCAAAGGTCGTGTCGAGGTCGAAAAATTTGGCCTTACCGAGTACAATGCCCGTTGCCGCGAGAGTGTATTAAAATACAAAGGACTGTGGGACGAGCTCACCAAACGAATGGGCTACTGGGTAGATTTACACAATCCCTATGTAACTTTCGAAAACGACTACATCGAATCTATCTGGTGGGCGCTTAAATCCCTCTACGACAAAGACCTTCTGTACAAAGGATACAAAATTCAGTGGTATTCACCTGGGAGCAGTACGGTTCTCAGCTCCCACGAAGTGAGTCTGGGTTATAAAGAAGTGCAGGACCCTTCCGTATATGTGAAGTTTCAGCTGGATGAAGCTAGCGATACGTTTTTCCTGGCCTGGACAACCACACCCTGGACGCTCATATCGAATATGGTGCTGGCAGTAAATCCGGAAATCGACTACGTTCTGGTGCGCCATGGAGGTACCGAGGGGAATCCTGAGCATCTTATTCTGGCTCAGTCTTTATTGTCCGTTTTAGACGGTGAGTACGAAATTATCCGCACATTCAAAGGTCAGGAGCTGGTCGGGAAAACCTATCAGCCCATATTTGATTATGCCCTTAAAAAGTTCGAAAAATCACAGGCCTGGCGTGTACTACCGGCAGATTTCGTAACCACAGAAGACGGAACCGGTATCGTACATATTGCGCCCGCCTATGGTGCAGATGACTACGAAACCGCTCAGAAAGAAGGCATACCGATGTATAATCCGGTTGACCGCGACGGCTGTTTCACCGAAGAAATATCCCAATTTAAGGGGATGTGGTTTAAAGATGCCGACAAAGAGATTACGCGCAACCTTCGTGAGCGGGGGGTTTTGTATAAACACCAGACATATTTGCACAACTATCCGCACGATTGGCGAAAAGGTACGCCTTTGATGTCGTATCCGGTGGAAAGCTGGTTTATTCGAACTACATCCGTACGCGACCGAATGGTGGCCTTGAATAACGAAATTAATTGGAAGCCGGCCAGTACAGGTACCGGTCGATTCGGTACATGGCTCGAAAACAACGTAGATTGGGCAATTTCCCGTCAACGCTTCTGGGGTACTCCCATTCCAATATGGGTTAGTGACCGTAATCCCGATTACATCGAAGTTATTGGTAGTGTTGAAGAACTGCGCAAAAAAGCAGGCTTGAAAAAAGATGCAGAAATCGATCTCCACCGACCCGTAATTGACGATATCACCTGGGACGCGCCCGATGGCGGAACCATGCGACGTATTCCAGATTTATTGGATGTCTGGTTCGATTCGGGTGCTATGCCTTTTGCCCAGTGGCATTACCCGTTTCAGAACAAGGATGTCTTCAAAGAAAACTTCCCGTCTGATTTCATAGCGGAAGGTGTTGATCAAACCCGTGGCTGGTTTTATACCCTGCATGCGCTTGCAACCATGCTCTTCGACAAACCCGCATTTCGAAATGTAGTATCCAACGGTCTGGTTCTGGATGCCAAGGGTGAGAAAATGAGTAAAACAAAAGGCAACACGGTTGATCCTTTTACCATCCTGCAGCAATACGGAGCCGATTCCACCCGCTGGTACATGATGAGTAACTCCGCCCCCTGGGATAACCTCAAATTCAATGAGGAAAGTCTGAAGGAAACGCAGCGAAAGCTGTTTAATACCATCGTTAATACATACTCCTTCTTTGCGATGTATGCTAACATTGACGGCTGGACGTACGCGGGGACACAAATTCCCTATACAGAACGTACCGAAATGGACCGCTGGATTATCTCCCGGCAGTTTACAACCATTAAAATGGTAGATCAGTATCTCGATGATTACGATGTTACCAAAGCATGCCGTGAAATTGAGCAGTTTGTTGAGGAGTTAAGTAACTGGTATGTACGAAGGAGCAGACGTCGGTTCTGGAAAGAAGGCAAAACCCTCGATAAAACCGCTGCCTATCAGACCTTATATGAGTGTCTGTTGAATATTGCGAAATTGATCAGCCCCGTTGCCCCCTATATGGGAGAATGGCTGTTTCAGCGTCTCAACAGCGTAACCGGTCACGACGAAGAGTCGGTGCATTTGTCGTTTTATCCTACGGTTGAAGAAACCGCCATCGACAAGCCACTGGAATACCGTATGGAGATGGCCCGGTTGGTTACCTCCATCACCTTACGCATTCGCAACAAGGTAAACATCAATGTTCGGCAGCCACTCAGCAGGATTATCATTCCAGCCAACACAGAGCAAGATCGTCAGGCTATTGAGTCGGTTAAGGATATTATCCTGGATGAGGTCAATTTTAAGAGCATTGAATATGTTAACGACGACTCAGGTATTGTTCATAAGAGTGCCAAGCCTAACTTTCCGGTGTTGGGTCGCAAAATTGGTGGACTGATGAAGGCCACCGCTGCCCGCGTGAAAGAACTCACCAATGAAGAAATAACTGAGTTTGAGAAGAAAGGTGTGCTGAAAATCACACTTGAATCCGGGGAAATCGTTAACTTAGACTCTGAAGACTTGGTTGTTGTTCGTCATGGATTGTCGGGCTGGTCTGTTGAAACTGAAGAAGGCTTAACAGTGGCCGCCGATACAGAAATTACGCCAGAGTTGCAGCGTGAAGGTTTTGCCAGAGAACTGGTGAATCGCTTGCAGAATATGCGTAAAGAAGCAAATTACGAAGTTACAGACAGGATTTCGGTTGCTATAGTTTCAGATGAGAAGACCATCGAGTCTGTGAAAACTATGCAGGAGTATATTATGAGTGAAACGCTGTCTGAAGAAATGGAATTCAAGGCCATGACAGATGCCGATTTTACCAAAGAATGGGAAATCGACAGTAAAACAGTCGTTTTAGCAATCAAAAGAAATAGTAATTAACCCTTTACGGCTATGGAAAAGCAAGAAATGAACGAGCAAACCAATCGCGTTTCTCCTTATTCTGATGAAGACCTGGAATATTTCCGTCAGATTATTCTGAAAAAGAGGGAAGATGCTGAAAACGACCTGGATTTGCTGCAACAGTCTTTGCGCGAAAACACAGAGAATGCATCCGATGAATCGGCGTATTCCTTCCATATGGCAGATGCAGGTACCGACGCACAAGAGCGTGAAAAGACCTACATGCTTTTTAACCGAACCAAGAAATTTCTGAAATATCTGGATGATGCCCTCGTACGCATCGACAAGAAAACATACGGTGTATGTAAGGTAACAGGTAAGAAAATTTCCAAAGGTCGGCTGGAGGCTGTACCGCACACGCAAATTAGTATTGAAGCCAAGCTAAAGCGCCGGTAGATCCTAGTGACGCCAATTCAAAAAAAATGGGCCGTTTTCACGGGTCTTGTCGCGCTTGTGGCTATACTCGATCAATGGACGAAGTATTTGGTGCGAACTCGTTGGGAACTGCAGAATCTGGAGCTGATACCCGGATGGTTTTCGTTGCATTACACGAAAAATCCGGGTATGGCCATGGGAATTGATATTTTAACGACGTTCCAGATCAGTATCGTTGCGCTCATTGCGACCATTGCCATTACCATTTACGTTGTTCGGATGTTCGATGTATCACCCATGGGGTTCATTGTGCTCATGGGGCTGGTAATCGGTGGAGCAGTCGGTAACCTGATTGACCGAATTTTCATAGCCAGGATAATGGACTACGGTGGATTTTTTGAAGGACAGGTAGTTGATTTTCTGCATTTCACGCTTCGTATCAACGATTGGCCGGTGTTTCCATACATTTTTAACGTAGCTGACGTCGCCATCAGTTGTGCACTCATCCTATTCATTGTATTCAACAAACGGTTTTTGCCTCAGGAACCTGAAGAGAATGGCCAATCTAAAGTAACCCTGCCTGAATCTGATTAATTGTCTATTTTATTAATCACTTAGATGCCAAACAGTTTAGAGTTTAGTGTAAAATTGTGTATATTAAAAGCAGTTTTCAATGTATCACGGATATAATGGAACTGATTACTCACGTAAAATGTGTTTATTCTAGCTGGGTTAAATCGATACTGTTATGTCAATGGGACAAACCTTATTGGCGTTAGCCGCCATCTCTTTGTTTATGTACACGGCAGTGAATGTAAATAGGACACACGTGGCTGCAGTTGGAGAAACAGTGGCTAAGCAACAAGTCTCCAATGCCATTAATTACGCTCAATCGGTGTCGGAACTAATTTATGCTCAGGGGCAGTTCTACGCAAACTTAGACACTCGGTTTGGTAGTCTGAACGATGTGAATAGCCCATCTGGCAGACTAAGCTACGTTACAACGTTAGGAGACAGTCTTTTTGCTACAATAGAATTAGCCCCGGAAGAACCATTGATACATGGAGCATACGGCAGAGTAGCCACAATCCAAGTGTATAGCCAAGAATCCGGTGGTTCGTTCAGATCGCGTGTATCATTACTGGTAACCATCATCCGTCCAGACTAGCTATGAATATTCAGCTTGATATCGTCTTACCCCCGATTATTGTAGGAACATTAATCTTACTCATTATGGGGCTTAATCGACTCATGATGGAGTCGAATACAGATGCGCGACTCTCAAAAGATGTTCAGCAATTCGCAAATACAGCCTTACTTGTTATACAGGAAGAATTACGTGATGTAGATGCCATTGTTGAAGTAAACGATAGTACCTTTTCATTTCGATCGGCTACAGCAGATACGATTCATATATTTCGGGATAATCGGGAAATGATTTTTCTGCGTAGAAATGCGGCGCTAAACGTTCAAGATACTACCCGATATGCCGCACGACTTGCTGACCTTCGATTCACGTTGTCTCAGTTGGATGGAACCGGCCCCTTTATGTTACGTGTGCGTGTTGCCTCTGAAAGTCTCCCGCAAGAGGGTGTCGGTATCAATCCGCCTCGCTACAGAGCTTTTGCGTCGCGTGATTTTTATTTGCGAAATCTTGATTTCAATTAACAATGGGCAGATACGCAATCTTGATTGTTTTGGCTTTGACATTCGCGCTCATGACGTATGGGCACGGACTGCGAAACTCATTCTTTGCGGCCGAAATGGAGTTGAACAGAAATTTTAGCACATCCCAAGCCAGAAATATCGCCCAAAGTGCTGCCTTTATCGCATTACAACAAATTTTTGATGAATCTACTTCATTCACACCGACATCAGATGCTACTATTCAAATTCCTTCAGGAGGAGATTTTTCGGATTGGGAACAAATGTCTGGGGCTTATCGATTTGAAATCTCTAATCAGGCAGACACCCTTTTTGTCTTGCGCTCGATAGGAAGGTTTAATGATAATGACTATTCGGTAGAGGTTTTTGTTGCTGTAGGAGAAGATGTGTGGTTCCCGAATGTTTCTCGGGCGCTCTTTGCCGGAACACAGGTCAATCTATCCGGAAGCGCTGGAATAGTAGGAGGTCACGTTGGCACAAATGCAACCTCAATTGGCGCAGTAACGATGGCCTGGTCAACATTTATTGATAGTAGCTTAGCCATAGGTCCTGGCGCTTTAGCAGCGCTTACATTAAATAATGCCCGACCAATGAATGCCAATATTGGCTTAGGTGTCACCAACCTACCTCAGGAAGAAACGTACGAGCTCCCGGAATTTCCATCATTCCCAGTTGGTTCCGTTCCTACTACTCCAATACTCACCTCCGGATCCACAAACAGAACAATTGGACCATCTGATTTTGAAAACAGATACATTCCGGAAATACGGATTCAAAGCAATACCGAACTTACTATAAATGTGGGTAGTGAGGACAGGATAATACATGTTGGCAGACTGGATATACAGCAAGGGCACCTTAGAATTATCGGCGATGGGCATGTTACTTTCTATGTTGAAGAGTATTTCCATCTTGGTGGCAGTAGCTCGATGAATTTTACAAGAAGCCCTGAGACAACGTTTGTTTATTATAAAGGTACCAATACCTTAGATTTCGGAGGCAGTACAACCTACCGGGGGGGGATTTACGCGCAAACGGCGAATATTCGAATCGGTGGGTCAGGAGGTATTCAAGGGAATATAATGACGGGAGGTACTTCTGTACAGGTATATGGTAATGCCGAAGCCAACTCGCGCATACTCTATGCCCCCAATGCGCACGTACAATTAACCGGGTCTGGCAGAGTTCGGGGCGCAGTTGTTGCGAACCGTTTCACTGCAGGTGGAAACACCCGTATTTTTTACACCACGGAATTCGATGACGAGTTTCCTGAAATGCAAGGAGGCGGGTCTAAGAATAAATTTGTGCGTAACTGGCGTTAATACTGCTTTTTGCCAAGCCAAAGACTCCGATATTCACCGGACTTATCATACATATCGGCCTGACGTTCTACATTAAAGACTCGGTCGCGTGGATCTGTACCTACGCCCGAAACATATGCCCAATTGCCCCAGTTGCTGGCTACATCATAGTCCAGAAGGTTCGACTCAAACCAGGCTGCACCCCATCGCCAGTCAACGCCCATTGTTTTAGCTAAATAGGATGCAACATTTTGCCGGCCTCTGTTCGACATAAAGCCCGTTTCTTTCAGCTCTATCATATTGGCATTTACAAAATCGCTCTCCGTTCTGCCATCAATCCATTTACGGAAAGCCACCCGGTCATGGCGAAAACCAAATGTTTTCCCATCGCTTTTGGGCGCAGAATCGAACAAAACCGCGTCACCTGAGATACCATCCAGCGTAAATAGCTTCCCTTCGTATTTCATCATCAAAAATTGGAAAAAATCACGCCAGAGTAATTCGAAATACAGCCAATAGGTACTATCGTTGGCAACCACTTGCTTTTCGAACCAGGAAATGTGCCTGTAAACCGTTCTGGGAGAGAGTGATCCAAGTGCCAGCCAGCCCGAAAGTTTTGAAGAAAAATCCATTCCAACCAACCCATTTCGAGTTTCTTTATAGGTTTTGACCAGTTGCTTTTCCCAGATGTAGGTCTTGAGATGATTTAACGCTGCAGTTTCGCCACCATCGGTTGGATTTGCTGAACGTCGGTCGGTTTTTTGTGAGGCACCTGGAAGCTGGATGTGTTCATTATACAATGTCTCAGGGGAAAAGCGTGACTCGCCCTTATGCTCCGGCCAGGTTGGTATCAGGTGAGGACACGGAATTTCATCGTGGGTGTGGGCATATTTTTCAACATGTTTGCGAAATGGTGTGAAAACATCGGGCATTCGTTCGGGAGGAAACGAAAGATTATCGGGATGGTACAATGTGTGCGACTCATAAACGTGAAGTTTAATGCCTGCTTCTTCCAATAGTTGTTCTGTATAATCCAGATCTTGTATCTCTTCGGTACCAGGTAGTTCGGTTGTATAGACATCCGTAATCTCATAGGCTTTACAAAGGCCGAGAATCAAGTCCGGTACTTCGCCATGTAAGCATGCCAGCGCCGACTTTTTCTCCTTTAAACTCTTATGGAGATCTTCTAGAGCGGTTTGGAGAAAATAGCGTCTGCCCGAACCCATTTTGGCAGGTGCGTCGTCGCCAAGGGCTTGAATTAATCCGGCATGAGGTTGCAATTCACGCTCAGGTAACACATAAACGGGCAGTAATTTAGTAGCTCGTGAAGCTGCCAGAAGTGCAGGGTTATCGTGCAAACGAAGATCCTTCCGAAACCAAAGCAGCGCATTTTTCATACGGTTATTCGATGAATGTATGTAAGATTTTGAGATAATTAGACTCGCAGTTAATTGTGCAAACAAACGTATTATGTTATTCGTTTACTTTTCGATTACGTCTGCATCGCTCTGAGCAATACCTTACTTCTTCCCAGCTGCGTTCCCATTTTTTCCGCCAGGTGAAGGGTCGTCCGCATGATTTGCAAAGTTTTTCAGGGAGATACGGTTTCTTGTGCATGGCTGAACGGAAATGTTTACCGGGCATTGGCCCTCGTATAAGTCATGTAAGATTCTATCATCGCTTACGTGAGGTTAGTCGACCTAGAATAAAGTTTGACTGTCTACGCACGGCCGGGCTCTGTTTTAGGGTCCATAACCGGTCGGAGGCCGTTTTGTATGTAAGTTTTGCATCAACTATAGGGAGGGGGTACGTCGTTCCGGGAATGAGACCGTATTCAGAACATTCAATTGGATTAAGCTTCCATGGTTCATGAATGAGTTTACCCGGGATTTGACTAAGTTCAGGGACCCATTTTCTGATGAACGTACCATCGGGGTCGTGTTCAACAGACTGTTTTACAGGATTGTATATTCGAATGGTATTTATTCCTGTTGTTCCGGCCTGCATCTGGAATTGAGAGTAGTGTATGCCGGGCTCATAATCCAGAAACATTCGGGCCATATAGTGCACACCAGTCTGCCAAGGTTGCCATAAATGATGGGTCAGAAAGGAGACGACCATAGCTCGCATCCTGAAATTTAAATAACCGGTTTCGCGCACACAGCGCATGCACGCATCAACCAGCGGATACCCTGTTTTACCTTCCTCCCATGCCCTGATAAAATCGGGATAGACAGGTTTCTCAAGTGCATCGTAACCAGAGTTAACATTAGTGAACTCAATACCAGGCTCGGTTTCCAGCTTTTGTATAAAGTGCGCCCTCCAGCGTAGTCGGTTGGCAAACGAAGATAAATCCCGTTTGAACCGACTGCTCTTTTTCACGGTCTGAACAGCTTGATACACTTCACGGAGTGAGAGATTGCCCCAGGCAAGGTAGGGGGATATTCGGCCACAGCTGATTCGGGATGCTTCAGGCTTAGCTATGTTTTTACGGTATGTTTCCCCTCGCTCTAAAAGAAACGATCGCAGATACCGTCTCCCTGCCTTTGTGCCTCCAGGCTGAAACCGGCTTGTTCCCTTACACCCAGATGCCAAGAAATCGTCTAGTAACGAGGGTATTGCTGCACCGGTTGGATTATATACCAGGCTTCCATCTTTCAGATCACCTTGCGAGCGATAAGACAAGGCATATTCGGATGGGAGGCTGTTTTCGAGAAATGCTAAAGAGCTGAGTTTCACGTTGTGTATGGGTTCATTCACCCATTCATACCATCGTTTAGACCAGTCGCCGCGCTCCCGTAAACCTCGTATTACCCCATCTGATTTAGATTCTATCCACTCAATATCACACGATTTAAAATAACTGGACGTGCTTCGGTCACGACTGTATGTGACTTCTGTTCCTGTTTCTCTGTGCGACCAGACAAATTGTATCGTATAATACTGTTGTATGAGGCTGAACGCTTGGTCGGCTTCTGCAACAATGCGAATAATCGGCGGGCACCCATTTTCTTTCAGAACACTATCCATTTCATCAAGTGATTGCCAGATAAATCGGAGGTGTCGCTGGTCAAAATCTTTTGCAAGTATCACGGATGGCTCCACTACATAAACCAAAAGTACAGGTAATTGAGACTCAGCAGCCTGTTTCAATGGCAAATGATCGGTCAGGCGAAGGTCTCTTTTGAACCAGACAACACTGCAGGGGATACTATTTCTTTTGTCTTCACTCAAAGTACAGAACTATACATGTATCATATTCAATAATGGAATTGAGATTAACTGTAGTCGAGATACAGAACCAGCTTTACTATGGTAATCGTTTTCTCCAGTCAATAAAAAAGCCCCGAACTTCATACATCCGGGGCTTTTGATAGAAACGATGTGATTCTGTAAGTGTTTCGGTATGCTTACAGTTTATTTCAGTTTAGAGCTTACGGCGTCCTTGCCTTTTTCAGCAAGTGCTTGTGCCTCATCAAGTACGGTTGAATAACTTTTGCTCACTTCATCGTAAAACTCGCTCAGGTTGTCTTCAACTTCATCTACAAAGTCTTGGCCTCTTCTCTTTAGTCTGCGTCGTGTTGTACTTCCTTTTGCTGGTGAAAATAATACTCCCAAAGCGGCTCCAATTGCAGCTCCCACTAGTGCTCCGGCAAAAATTTTAGCGTTTTCCATTATGTCTCTCCTTTTTTTAGCGTCAAAATTCGTGTCGTATTTACTAATAAAATTGGCATAAATACGTTTTTCTATACTATATACAACGGTGGAAGTGTGTAATTTGTTCCATTATTTAGTCAAATAATAAAATATTCTATAAAAACGTCAGTCGAAATAAGCAGTGTGCCTCAAATTAGTGGGATATTTCAACACGCTTCGTCTCGATTATTTTTTGCTTCCGTTCAGATTTGCATTAAGAGAAATTTATTTTTGAATAATGTTAATGGTAATAGCTTTCTCTTAATAACTTAGCTTCTAAGTGACTGATGTCAAATGAGATACGACGGATGGTTTTTGAATACCCATAAAATATTAGAAAATTTTAAGATTCTTGGTTTAATAAACCTTAAGAATATCTTATATTCGTAGTGGATGGGTATTAGTGCTCTAATACCCATCAGTCAAAATATAATTTGTGTGTTCAAAAGCTGTTGGAGCTAGGTAGCTGTAGATGTTAAAATTCAAATTTTTAGCAAGGCTATAAGATCGTAGTAAATGCTGGGGCATTGCTGGTCGATACCAGGCTTAACCGCTCAGTTAAGTAGAAATTGTAAGTCACAAACAGTCATGCGGGTACTTTTAGTAGATACATGTCCAAATATTGCAGATCAGGTTCGTGTTTCGGTACGAGCAATAGCAGATCTGAGGGTAGACCATGTTATTGACTATAAAAGCGCTCTGGATCGGTTGCAGACGCATACCTATGCAACGATAATCTGTGATTTTACTATAAACGATTATTCTGCCGCCGATCTTCTTAATTTCGTAACCACAAACTATCCGGATATACCTTTCATACTCCTCGCTAATCAACTTGACGAGCAAATTGGTGTTGAATTTATGGAACTGGGTGCGTCTGATTACATCCATAAAGAATCGATTGGTAAACTACCTTATGTACTCAAACGTACGCTGCTCGAGTCGAATCATCTTTTGCTAAACCGTAAAATAGGTTTAGGAATGCACGATCTGATGTCGCCCATAACGGCGATAAAGGGATACCTCGACCTGATGAAGACACAGTTTGGAGATCAGCACTCATCAAGAGTGCTCAACGACTATAGTCAGAAAATCAGGAGTGGTGTACAGGATATCAGTACCATACTAGACCACATGCGTAATGCACAAAATGGCATGCGAGAAGAAGAAGATGAGTTGTGCCTTGATGTAGATTTAAACTGGGTAGCAAGGGAAGTATGTGATATCATGCAAGGTGCTGCACAAAGCCGATATCACATACTAATATACAAACCATTCGAGTACCCGGTTTACGTCAGTGTAGACATACCCCACCTCAAGCGTATTTTATACAACTTTATTAGTAATGCTATACGCTACACACCAGAAAGGGGAGAAATTGTGGTTGAAGTTGGTATTGTAGATGACCAGGCCTACATGGCCGTTACCGATACCGGTATTGGAATACCTCAAGAGAAACACGAGCAAATTTTCCGAATGAATGCCAAGTTGCAGAAATTTGACTTGTATAATAAGAAGTCTACCGGTTTGGGGTTATATGTAAACGCGTCGCTGGCCCGTCAGCTTGGAGGAAAGATAGAGGTGGAGAGCGAACCGGGAGAAGGCTCTACCTTCAGGCTGAAATTACCAATTCAAAGTAGTATACAGCAAACGGGATAGGGTTCCGGGCTACCCCGTACCAGTAGTATCTGCTCTTACTGGTTTCAAATCTGACAATAAGGCGTATTGCCAGACAGGCTATTCAAACTGATGCCATCTTACGTACCTGTGATACGTGTAAGGGTACGAAACTGTATTAGTTCGGTTTATTATCGAAAATCATGAGTGTTCTACGAGCCAACAGCTTTGCAATATCCTGTTGGATAAGGTATTGTCGGGTTCTTACAACGTCGATATCCGAATATTGCATATATAGGGGCGAGAATAATTTCTCGGCTTCAAAGCCCAGCGATTCCCGTAAGTGGTAGCGCGACATAAATACAGTTTGCTGCTCGGGACGGAAGAGATGACGCAACATTTCACGCATATCCCTGTTTACGGCCATGAGCATAAGCTGAGGCAGCATCATATCGTCGGTATGGTTCTGCTGATCATTATACTCGCCGGACTCCTCCTCTTTTTTCTTTTTTTCTCGTTTCTCAGAGTCTTTGAAGAGATTGAAATTTGACTCGTATGAACGCTCCATCTCCGGCACTGGAGGTGTAGGGGGCTCCATCTGAATAAACTCGGCCAGGGCTGAGGTTATTTGTGAGATTGGACTGAAGCTGTTCTGAAACATGGCTATAAACCAGATTAGTAATTGAATTACTTGTCTATGTATAATCACGTTATCGGCATGAATCTTGCATTATCAAGGAATAGTTTGATTTTATGGCAGAGCCCGGTCTGGCAATGCCATATTGAGTGATTTTGAATGGGGAATATGGCTATTGGAGGCAATCGGAGAGGAAAATGCTTCCAAAGCTTAACCTTAGTTGTAAAATTGTCGATACTAGTAATCAAGTAGTTAATAGTGGAATAAATAGATCAAGCATCAATTAACCTGTAGTAAGAAACATGGTTGATACGTTCGAACAGCCTGCCAAGGTAAAAAAGGGGGGAAGACGTGTTGGCCGATAAATGTATTTGAGGAAGCAAAATGGAAAAACTATCGATGCAAAATGGCAAAAGCGGTCAGTGGACCATAGCCAAGCGATTAGGTGCAGCTTTTGGAGCCATGATTGCGATTGTGGCGGTTTTGGGGATAAACAGCTATGTTGGGGTAAACCAGCTCAGCCAAACAGTTGAAGAGATTGGGGTGTATAACCTTCCTAGTGTGGCTAGTGCACTTAGAATGGAGTTGCAGCTCACAGAAATGAGCGCAGCTCAACGAACATTAATCATCCCTGGAAATGATCTGGCTACCCGCCAGCGACAATACGATCGTATTGAGCAGGCTAGTGCCGCATTTCAGCGTGCGAGAAATGTATATGAACCCATGCCGAGAAGCGCAGAAGAAGAGCGTTTTTGGAGCACCGTTACAGCAAGAATGAATGAGCTGAACAGGCTTAATGAGCAGGTTGTGACTCTGAACAGAGAAATTGATCAGGCTGGAATAGCCAATCCTCAGCAACTCGTAGCTGAACTTCAGCAATTCAGGGGAGATCACCTGGCCGTAGAGCTCAATGTATCAGACTTATTATTGAATAATAATGCGTTCACTGGCGGTGATGACCATACAGCTTGTAATTTTGGTCGCTGGCTAAGCGGATTTTCCAGTACAAATGCCGATGTGAATCGAATGATTGCTGCTCTTCAGGGGCCACATGAGGTTTTTCATGCAAGTGTTCGCGAAATTCGATCATTAGCTAGTGCCGGTAACGTGAATCAGGCCAGAACGGTATTTGCAGAGCAGATGCAGCCCGCTGCACGACAGACATTTGCAGGTTTTGATCAACTTATTGCCGTAGCAGGTCAAACCGATGAACGGTTCGACCGAATGACCCAGTTAGCTATGCAAGATGCCCGAATCGCACACGATGAGGTCATGGATAACCTGGTATCTATCGTACGGTATCAGCAAGCCGTCGCTGATGCCTCATCAGAAGACGGAATGTCGCTTGCAGCAACTTTAGGAACAGTTGCCTTGGTGATATTGGTAGGTGGTATCGTAATTGCCTCGCTGCTTGCATTCTTCATAACGAAGGGTATCAATAAAGTTCTTAATGAAATCGTTGCCGGACTTAACAGTGGTGCCGAGCAGGTTACTGCAGCATCTGGCCAGCTTTCATCAACATCTCAGGAGCTATCTGAAGGAGCCAGCGAACAGGCCGCAAGCTTGGAAGAAACCTCTTCTTCAATGGAAGAAATGTCTTCACAAACCAAGCAAACAGCAGAAAATGCTATACAGGCTGAAAATCAGATGAAGCAGTCACTCGAATTGGTAGAGCGTGGCGTATCTTCTATGGAGCGCATGACACGCACCATGTCGGATATTGAACAGTCTGCGGAGGAAACATCCAAGATTATCAAGACTATTGATGATATTGCCTTCCAGACCAATCTATTAGCCCTGAATGCAGCCGTTGAAGCCGCCCGTGCCGGAGAGGCTGGTAAAGGTTTCGCTGTTGTTGCTGAAGAGGTTCGTAATCTGGCGCAGCGTAGCGCACAGGCAGCTCAAAATACGTCTGACCTTATCAAACGTTCACTTGACAGTTCTGTTAGTGGTACACAAGTAGTAAAAGAAGTATCGGAAAGTCTGTCGGCTATTCGCGAGGCTACCGCAAGTGTTAGTACACTGGTAGTAGAAATTGCGGCCGCTGCAAAAGAACAATCTTCTGGAATCGGTCAGGTAAATACTGCCATGAGCGAAATGGATAAAGCCGTACAACGTAATGCTTCCAGCTCCGAAGAGTCGGCATCTGCAGCTGAAGAACTCGCAGCCCAGGCCGTAGAACTTCAAGGCATGGTTGGTCAGCTTGTGCAACTGGTTGGCGGATCCGACGGCGGCAGTGTCCCGGTTCAGCGCAGACAGAGCAATACCGACTGGCGATTTAAGTCGCAGGAACGAAAAGCTATTGCACCAGCTTCCAAACCCGCGTCTAATGGCCACTCAAAGCCAAAAGCCAGTACAAATGGAAATGGATCACGATCTTCGAAACCAGAGATGTTAATTCCTCTGGATGACGAAGAAATGGCATCCTTCTAAGGTAACGTTGAGGTTAACCCGGAATACGTCAGTCGGGTGATATTAAAATCGCCCGACTGACAAACCCGGCAACTTTTTTTTACCTCGCACTTAAGTTAATTTCGCATTGTTACGATAATAGCCTTGCAAAATCGTTGGGGGTAACGAGATGCCAGAGCTGGCACGATATTTGTCTGTCTGCTTTAGAATACCCGAATACACGGGAATTCATAACAGAGCCCTTCCAACGAAAGCAGCACAAAATTGGTAATCTATAATAGTAATACCGGAGATTTCGAATGAGTAAGATCAAAGCACTTGTTGTTGATGATTCAAAAATCATGAGGAGTGCAGTTAAGCGAACGCTGGATCAGTTGCAGCTGGCTGAATTCGAGTACATTGAAGCGATGGACGGAGAAGACGCACTAGACAAATTCTCCCTGGAGATCGACATCGTTTTCGTCGATTGGAATATGCCTAAAATGACCGGCGTAGAGTTTTCTAAAGCCGTTCGTCAGATGGAGGGTACCTCACACATACCCATTATTATGGTAACCGCTGAAAAATCTATGGGTAAAGTTGATACAGCCCTTAATGAAGGCGGTGCCAATGCCTATGTTACCAAGCCATTCACAGCCGATCAACTGTTTACAGCGCTTGGAAAGTATATCGATGAAGATGGAAACTTCAAGTTGGGCGGCGCTTCAACCCAGAAAAAGAGTTTCTTTAAAGACATGTTAAACCTTAAGTAGAGCCATAAAGAGATGTTACCCAGCAGGCTAAGCGAAATTTCTGAAATTCCCGACATCATGCTCGACAAAGTCGTGCAGTCGGTAAAAAATACGTTCTCTTCTATCAGCGGTGAAGAACCCGCTCTGGTAGAACAAGTTCATGAACTTCAACCCATGAACGGCATCATCGGCAACATTGCTGTATTCAACCACGAACACACACTTTCTATGATGCTGGCCATGCCAAAGGAAACTTCTGTATCCCTTTCTGTCAAATTTGTAGGCTTCGAACTCGAATTCGACAGTGATGATATTGGCGACTTAATTGGTGAAATATCCAACATACTTGCCGGAGAGGTTGCCATGAATGTAGAAACCATTGGGTTTCGTGGACAATCATCTTTGCCAACAGCAACCCGGGGCAGTGATTTGAGTCTGTTCTTGCCCAATAAACCGCCATCTGCCCGTTTGCGATTCTCCAGCGCCGATGGTGATTTCTGGTTGTATCTGGCTTTATACGAATCACAAAGACATTAAGAAGTACCAGCAATGAGTGCCCAATACCAAAAACAGATTGATGACCTTGCCGAAGTGATGCAAATGTTGGCTAATGTGAGTCCTGCAGACCAGGATCTTATTGCGCAAACAGGAGCTAAGCTGGAAGATGCTATCGAGGGATTCGGCGACTCAACGCAGCTCAGCAGGTTAATTGAGCTGGCCTGGGAAGGTATCAAGCATCTGTATTCTAAAGATACATTTTTCATGACCGTTAAGATGGCAACGCTGCAGGCAGTGAATACCATCAGAGAGTATGCTCTTACCAACGGTGATATGGAAGTGCGTGAATTTGAGCGGGCTTGTGAAAATCTGATCAAAGCCCTGAAAGGTGACGCTGAGTCGGCAGATAAAATTATTGAATTACCTACAGAAACCACAACGGTTGATACCGACACGATTCCCGTGACGCCTGTGTCTAAACCTGTGGAGCCGGTTACGCTCGATGATGTGAATGCAGCTTTTATGAAACTGGATGCAACATCATTAACGCCCGACTTACTAAGAAACTTCTATAACCTGCTTGAAACGGCGGCCGATCAGCAGGAAAATGAACTGGGACAAATCTTGCAGGAGGCTGTAGTTGCTTTAACAGAAGCCCCCGATCCGGAAACAATGATTGCCTCCGTTGGTCATAAGCTGGAGGAAGCTTCTGAAGCAAAAATGATGCTGGAGTTTGTAGCCGAATCACAGGCTACAGCGGTTGATGATTCGGGAAGTCAGCCCGAGAAGGGTGCTTCTGATGCAGACGGTGACCCACAACAAACCACGGCCGAATCAACGTCCGTTACGGACGTTCCTGAGACGGTTGCGACTGAACCTGAACCGGTTGCAGCGGAACCCAAAACGGAAACTCCGGTCAATACTCCGGAAATACCGCCAGTAGCCAGCAGTTCAGCAAAGGAAAAACCAGCACCGCAAGACGAGCAACCAGATGCAGAACGCACCCCGGATTTTGAAATTCCGGATGACGCTGATATAGAAATGCTTCAGGAGTTTTATACAGAATGTTCTGAATTGATCGGTATTGCCGAAGAAGCCTTGCTGGACCTCGAAAATAATCCTGACGACGATGAGCTAATAAACCAGGTATTCCGTGCTTTTCATACAATTAAGGGCACCGCTGCCTTTCTGGGGCTTATGCCTATTTCCGAATTTGCCCACTATGTAGAGACGGTTCTAATGATGGTTCGGGAAGATCAGTTGGGTTATACCAATCAGTGTGCCGATATGACACTGGATTCTCTGGATACCATCAAATTAATGGTTCAGGAAGTGCCTACCTTGTCACCCGGCAAGTTTTTACATATCCCACCGGCATACGATTCACTTATTACCCGTTTGAAGTATGTAGAAGCACACGGTGAATTCGGTGAAGCCGATATCCATGAGATTAAATCTGGCGATGCAGATCAGATACCTACATCAGCATCTGTATCTAACGAAAAAGTAGCATCTGCACCAGTATCCGAACAGGTGGAAGATTCCGGCGAAGAAGATGAAATGGATGATTGGTCTGACGCTGCACCGTCTTCCGAAAGCAAAGATGTTAAACCAGCTTCTACTGGAAACAACGCAGCTCGTTCAAATGGTGCATCCAAAAATGGAGCACAGCCTAAACCGGAGTCGGAGGGAACCGTTAGGGTGAACACGGAGCGACTCGACCGACTCATTGATATGGTTGGCGAGCTGGTAATTGCCCACTCCGTGGTTGCGCAAGACGGTATTGTTGCATCTGACAGTGATTTGCTTCGAAAAGTTACCCACTCCAGTAAAATCTTACGCGAACTGCAAGATATTAGTTTGAAATTGCGGATGGTACCGTTGAAGTCAACCTTCCAGAAAATGAACAGGCTGGTACGTGATCTTTCAAGAAAAGCGGGAAAACAAGTAGCATTTCACACAGTTGGCGATGATACCGAAATAGACCGTAATATGGTTGATGTGATCAGCGAGCCGCTGGTGCACATGTTGCGCAATTCACTTGATCATGGCGTTGAAACGCCCGATCAGCGCCTTAAGGTGGGTAAAGATTCGGTAGCGAACGTTTATTTACGAGCCTATCAGCAGGGCGGAAAAGTTGTTATTGAAATTGAAGACGATGGCCGCGGCCTTAACACAGAGAAGATTTATGCAAAAGCTCTTGAAAAAGAAATTATAGAGCCTAACAAAAACTACACCGATACTGAGATTCATAACTTTATCTTTTTGCCGGGCTTCTCAACAGCCGATGTGGTAACCGACTTGTCGGGCCGGGGTGTAGGAATGGACGTGGTTAGACGATCTATCGACAAGCTACAGGGTAAGGTGGATGTAAGTTCGGAAACAGGAATGGGATCTATGGTTTCCATCGAGCTTCCGTTTACACTAGCCATTACCGACGGAATGCTGGTTCGCGTTGGCGAACAGCGTTTCATTATTCCTACTATCAATATTGACATGACGTTCCGCCCTGAAGAATCGGCAAACTTCACCATTCTTGGAAACAGCGAAAATGTCATGTTCAGAGGAAGCTCTATACCTGTAATTCGCCTTCATCGTATGTTTAATGTAGTTGGTGCTGCGGAGGACATTAGCGAGGGCGTGCTGATGGTAATTAACAGTAATCGCAAAAAATATGCGCTGCTAATAGATGAGGTACTTGGGCAGCAACATCTCGTTGGAAAGTCGATTAATATGCCGGTGAAACTTCAAAATATCTCTGGCGGTGCCATTCTGGGTGATGGCCGCGTAGGTCTGATTTTAGATACGGTAGCTTTAGTAAACTGACCTGCCAAACGATAATATGATAACAAACTTGGACTAAACATTAGAAAATTATGGCAACGCAAGTAACATCCCAAAGTGAAAGTAAACTGAACGTTGAAGGTGGAAAGTTTTTGACCTTTTTTCTCGGGAAAGAAGAGTATGCTCTGGAAATCCTGAAGGTTCAGGAAATAATAGGCATGATGCCGATTACGCCAGTGCCCAATATGCCCGGTTACATTCGGGGAGTACTAAATCTTCGTGGGAAAATTATTCCTGTAATGGAACTTCGTCTTCGTTTTGGTCTCATGCCGGTAGAAGACACTGAGGAAACCTGTATCGTAGTGGTTCAGTCGGGTAATTACCTGATGGGTGTAGTAGTAGATAAAGTCTCAGAAGTAGCTGAAATTGACACGAAGCAGATTGAAGAAGTGCCAAACCTGGGTGGTGCCATGAATAACGAGTACCTGTCTGGTATTGGTAAATTTGAAACCTCTGTAAAATTACTTCTGGATGTTGAAAAAGTACTTTTTGACGTACCGGACGCTGTTTTGATGGATATTTAAATGATAGGAAGATCTCAACAAGATTTGATCAAGGCGGTACTGACGCAGGCCCACTTTTCCCGTGTCAAGAAAATGCTCCATGATTATAGTGGAATTTTTCTGGCCGAAGGTAAAGAAGCATTGGTAAAAGCCCGCCTGTTAAAGCGTCTCCGACGGCTTGGCCTGTACGATTTTGACGATTATTTCGATTATATCGAGTCAGATAAGTCCGGGGTCGAGTTTTTGTCGCTTGTAGATGTTCTTACAACCAATAAGACCAGCTTTTTCCGCGAGTCGCAACATTTCGATTATATTAATGACGTGGTTATGCCGACCATCAATGATCGTGAAGTGGCTTGGTGGAGCGCAGGGTGTTCATCGGGGGAAGAGCCATATACATTGGCAATGAACTATCTGCAGTATAAAAAAGGCAGAGGAAACTTACGAATTCTGGCGACCGATATTTCCAGCCTGGTTCTTCAACGTGCCAAGGAAGGAATTTACAGCGCTGAGCATGTGCGTGACATACCCGATGCCTGGCTCAAAAAGTACTTTACACGCATTGGTGTGAATCCGGAAGCGTGGCAGGTAGACGATCGTATTGCCTCAATGATTAAGTTCGGAAGACTTAATCTTCAAGAGAGCTGGCCTATGAAAGGGCCGTTTAATATAATCATGTGCCGCAATGTAATGATTTACTTTAATAGAGATACCCAGCAAAAACTAATAAAGCGTTTCTATGATTTGCTGGAACCCGGTGGTCATTTGTTTTTAGGTCACTCAGAAACTATTTCGGGTCCGAATCCCGGCTTTGTGAGTGTTCGTCCGGCAGCGTATCAAAAGAAATAAGGATAAATGAGATATGTCACACATTATTGGGGTAGGCGACATAAAAATCTCGACAACTTCTTCAGACGTTCTGATTACCTACGCATTGGGAAGCTGCCTGGGTATTACGGCGTATGACCCTGTTTTGAGAATCGGCGGATTGCTGCATGCTATGCTTCCGCTATCGAACGCAGATCCATCTAAAGCCAAAGCCCGGCCTGCAATGTATGTAGATTCAGGCTTTGCACTGTTAATGCGCGAACTATTTGCTAAAGGAGCCAAGAAAGATAATCTTGTTATTTCGGTGGCCGGCGGTGCGAGTATGAAAAACCTGACATCCGACGACTATTTCAAAATTGGTCAGCGAAACTTTACAGTACTTCGAAAACTGCTATGGAAAAACGGTCTGATGATCCATGCCCAGGATGTGGGCGGGGGTATATCAAGAACGATGGCCATGCACTTAAGTAATGGTCTTGTTACCATTAACAAAAAACCAATTGAACAGGCAAGAGATGGTGCGCAGGCATCCGCGGGAATTCCGCTCGCCGCAAACCGGTAAACGTAAGGTTAAAAATTATGGCACTAAATGTATTAGTAGTTGACGATTCCGCCCTGATGAGGAATATTATCATCAAAGTACTTAACCTCAGTGATATTGATATCGCTGAAATTTTCCAGGCTGCCCACGGGCAAGATGCACTTGAAGTGCTGAACAATAACTGGGTTGACCTTATGTTGCTGGATATTAATATGCCGGTCATGAGCGGTCTCGAGTTATTGGATATTGTACGTGCAAATCCGGAAACCAAAGACTTACCCATTATTATGGTATCATCTGAAAGTCAGGAGAAGCGTATCAGTGCGATTGAGCAAAAAGGAGCGGGGTTTGTTCACAAACCATTTACTCCCGAGCTGCTCCGTGATGAAATCCAAAAAGCAACGGGGGTTATTCATGGATAGTTCAATTAATGAAAATATTAAACAGATTGCTTTAAAAGCCTTTGAATCAATGTGCTTTATGTTTGAAATGGATCCGGACTTCGACGGTGATGTTGCTGTAGATACCGAGTTCACAGATACCGCAATTATTCGATTCGATGGTGACGTTAATGGTGGTATGCTCATATCGGGCAGCCCTGAGCTTCGCCATGCTGCTGCAGTAAACATGTTGGGTTCCGACGAAATTACCGATCAGCATATGCAGGATGCATGCTTTGAATTGGCCAATATTATTGGTGGCAATATCGTACCACTGTTAAATCAACATGACGGTATTAGCTTTATACAGAGCCCCAGAAAAGCAACGCCAGTAGAAGTTACCGGCGCAGCATTTAAGGGTTTTAACGAAGAGAAAGTATTACTCAGTCTTGACGAAGGCACCTGTGAAATACGGGTGTTTTATATATAATTATTTTAGGAGAAGGTATGATTAGAGTACTTGTGGTTGATGATTCGGCCCTCGTGCGGAAAATCCTTACAGAGGAGCTCAACAAGCAACCGGATATTGAAGTAGTAGACACAGCGGTAGATCCTTATGTTGCTCGTGATAAAATAGTTCGTCTCAAACCGGATGTACTTACGCTCGATCTGGAGATGCCTCGTATGGACGGCCTCTCATTTTTATCGAAGCTTATGAAACACTACCCTATGCCTGTGGTGGTTGTAAGCTCACTCACGCCTAAAAACAGCGATAATGCCTTAATGGCCCTTAGTTTGGGTGCCGTGGAGGTGGTTTGTAAACCAGGGTCTGCCTACTCAACGCAGAATATTTCGATGCAGATCATTAAAGCTGTGCGGGCGGCCTCACTGGCCAGATTCGACCGAAAGCCTGCATCTGCTCCAAGTCAACCCCCTGCTACCAACGGGCTGACTACTCGTACAGATGTGCGTTTGAAACACACTACCAACAAACTTATTGCAATTGGAGCTTCAACCGGTGGCACGCGAGCCATTGAGTCCGTGTTAACTCAGCTTCCCCCAACGTTGCCCGGAATCGTAATGGTGCAGCATATGCCACCGGTTTTTACTACCAGTTTTGCAAATAGACTGAATCAGACTTGTCGGATGGAGGTGCGGGAAGCCAAAGACCGCGACTTGGTTGAGCCGGGAGTTGCCTTACTGGCGCCTGGAAATTACCACATGATTGTCGAAAAATCTGGGGCTTCATATTACGTCCGCCTCAAACAAGGGCCACCTGTACACTACCAGCGTCCAAGTGTAGATGTACTTTTCGACTCCGTGGCTGAGGCAGCCGGGATTAACGCCCTGGGTGTTATTATGACGGGCATGGGGGCTGATGGCGCTAAAGGTATGTTGGCGATGCGACAGAAAGGTGCCCATACCATAGCACAGGACGAGGCCTCATCGGTTGTGTTTGGAATGCCTAAAGAGGCTATTAATATGGGGGCTGCCGTTGAAATTGCTTCACTTCAGAATATTCCGAATTCGATGCTGAAAGCAGTATCACAGATGGCCACAGCATAAACAGTTATAAAGGCAGGCTATCCGAATAATTGTGTTAGCAAGGGTACAAAAGCAGCCGTAAAGAATCACGCGATTGGTCACTAATAAAGTGTTACTTAAAGGTGACCAATCGCAGATTGAATATTACCACACGCTGTACTACTGTGGTGGCAGCATTATTTCGAATAGTACGCCTTTCTGTGCATCATTTTGCTTAAGGAACACAGACGAGCCAATTTGTCGTAACAGGATGTGTGCAAGAGTAAGACCAATACCCAGGCGTTGAGATTCTGTAGTAATAAAAGGATGAAAAACTCTTTGGGCGATCTCTGTAGGTATGGTAGTGCCATAATTGATCACCCGAATACGGTTTTGGTCAATCTCCACTCGTACCGGCTTGTCGGATGCATTGAAGTGAACTGCATTTTGTACAAGAATACGCAATGCGTGCTGCAGCTTAGATTCGTTTGTGTAAACTAAAGGCTCTTGTCTTGATCGCTGTACCACAACGGGCTTCCCGCTGGAAGATACTGCAGCGTTGGCAACCTGTTCGGCTGTAAGACCTATAGCTACCTGCTCGTTTGAATAAAGAACCTCGCGCTCGCGTTCAAGACTTTGAAGTAAATCCAATTCTTCGAGCATTTCGATAATCTGATTGATTCCTTCACTGATTTTATCAACATATACATCGGCCCTGTCGGCATACATTGGATTTTTCAACAGATGTACGAATCCTTGAATTCCGGTAAGCGGCGAGCGGAAACGATGGAGCAACAGTGCATTTAAGTCGCTAACCTGCGAAAGCATTTCCTGTGTGGGTAACTGTTCATCGGGCTTAACAACTACTTTAACCAGCTTCACGCCTGTGTAGTTAAACGGTGTATGATGAATGCGTAACCATTGGTTGTCGAAGTAAACGAGCTCTCCGAAACTGGACTCGGAGGTAGATACCATAAAGGTAGACAACGACCATCCGGCTACATGTTCTGTGCCGCATCCTGTAACCGCCGCTTCATTGGCACACACAATTTCGTGTGTATGTGCATCAATTATGAAGGTAGGGTTTGCACTATCGTCGATGAGGATTTGCAAACTTCTGATATCCAGTTTTGCTTCAGTTAAAAACGCAGGGCTAAGCATAATAGAATCTTTGAGAGTGTCGGATTGTTTGTTACAATCGTTATCAGCCGACTTCTTAAAACCCTTAAGCATTTTTTATTGAATGGGTTGCGGGTGGAAAAAATTGCCGTAAGCAGGAAATGCCGGAAAAAACCAAAAGTGAACTGATTACTTGTTTCAACAACTTCTGAAGTTATAACGACTACAATGTGATTCTGTTATGCTGTAATGTAGAAAAAAAACAGATCATTAGTAACAAGACAAAATTTTGGGGCAATTTGTCGTGCATCATGGCATAACTATTGCAGAGGGTATTACAGTCAACGTGTTCAATGTTCATTTATCTGTATTCTTACGATGAAACTCATCGATAGCGATCATTCTAAATTACTGGGTCGGGCCATGGATGCCATGACATTGCGGCAGCGCATAACTGCCGCCAATGTGGCCAATGCCGACACACCCGGGTATCGCCGGCATCAGGTAAACTTTGAAGATGAACTGCGTCGTGTGCAAGATTCCGGCAATTCACGTGCTATGCGTGATGTAACGGCCAGTATTGAAGAGACCGACCAACCGGTTGTATTGGAAGATGAACTCATGGAAATGGCCGATACCCAAATCCGTGTGCATATGCTAACCCGAAGCCTGAGGCATCACTTTGATCTGATGCGTATAGGCGTTACCGGAAATAACCGTTAAACCCTGAGGAGTTGTCATGTTACCCGATCGCATGTTTACTACGTTCCGAACCGCCGCCCAGGGTCTGGCTGTACAGCGAGAAAAAATTGCCGTTGCCGGTAGAAATATCGCCCATGCCAATACCTCATCCCGACCCGGAAATGAAGGCGTTTACCGCCCTCAATCTGTTGTCACATCCCTGGGGGAAGAACAAAATTTCCAGCGCATGCTGCTAGATAACGTTCAGAACCTGCAACAGGCCAACGCACCGCGCCGACTGGATGCCAACGGAAATAACGGGAATCCACAGGCTGCATTTACGCATAACTTGGGTCCGCAGATTCAAGTAGTAGAAACCGATGCTTTCAGATACGAATTTGATCCCAACCATCCCGATGCCGACCAAAACGGTATGGTACGTTATCCCGATATCGACCTTATCACAGAAATGACCCAGCTCATCAGTGCCAACAGACTGTATGAGGCTAACCTGAGCGTTGTTGAAGCCGAAAAACAAATTATCCGACGATCCTTAGAAATCTAAGCTCTTATGAATATTCAATCACTTCAAGCACAGCAATTATCTGACGTCTCGCGCACATCGAGTCTGCGATCGGCTGCCGAAGTAGTCGCTCCTCCCAAACTTTCAGACGACGAGGTCAATATGATTTCCAAGCAGTTTCCTGCCGGAAAAACCATGACCTGGTATACCAATAATGGTAGTAAGCACGAAGAGCAGATGGCCGTACGCGGCAGCAGAATAGATATCAAAGTCTAAGATTACGAGATTATGAATCTACCCATCAATATAAACAGCATCACCCTGCCCAATAACGTAGGTGGAGTAAACCTGCCACAAAATCTGAATCAACTCAGAGAGCAGCTGCCGGCAGACCTGACAGGCGCCCGGCTGGAAGGTATAAACGGAGGTCCGCAGCGCATCGACATGGGCCCCGAGCGCATGGGTCCGCTTGGCCCACGCGTAAGTGGTGTCTCGGGCGGCGAATCGTTCGGTAGTATGGTTAACCGCGCTATCCAATCGGTTGATGCCTCCATGAAAGAAGCCGACAAAAGCGGACAGGATTTCATCGCCGGAAGAACGGATAATGTGCACGACGTGATGATCAATATGCAACGTGCCCAGCTGAGTTTTCAGATGCTTGTAGAAGTGAGAAATAAAGCCATTGAGGCCTACCAGGAACTTAGCCGAATGCAAATTTAAAGGATAACCGATGGAAACCTTCATCAATAACTTCAAGAAATTTATTGAGCCTTTAAGCCCGGCCCAACGTATCATGTTCGGGTTGATGGTTGCACTGGTTCTGCTTCTTGTAGGACTTTTGATTCGCTGGACGCTCCAGCCAGACTACTCTATTCTATACGGAAGTCTTCAGCCCGAAATTGCGGCTGAAATTGTAGAAGAATTAGACAGGAATAAAATTCCGTATCGCATTGAAGACGGGGGGCGAAGTATTTTCATTCCATCCGATAAAGTGCATGAAATGAGAATGAAACTCGCATCCACCACCGCAGCCGGCCCGGGTGTTCAGGGGTATGAACTTTTTGATTCCAATACGCTTGGAATGACCGACTTCATGCAACAGGTAAATCGCAAAAGGGCTCTGGAAGGGGAGCTATCCAGATCTATAAATACCATTGAGCAGGTTGAATTTTCTCGTGTTCACCTGGTAATGCCCGAACGAGCCGCTTTTCAGCAACAAGAATCACAGGCAACAGCATCGGTAATTCTGAGCCTGCGTCGTGGTCAGCAGCTCTCGCGCCAGCAGGTTGAAGGTATTACCTCGTTAATTGCAGGTAGTGTAGAAGGTCTGAGTGTAGCTAATGTAACCGTACTCGACCAAAATGGAAATCGGCTGACCGACGAGGGAGGGGCTGATGGTCAGTTCGCCAGTGGAAATACCCAGATTCAGCTTCGTCAACGAACCGAATCGTACCTGACTGAGCGGGGCCAGAGTATGCTCGACCGCGTCTTAGGGCCGGGGAACGCTATTCTTAGAGTAGCTGCTGAACATGATTTTGACCGCATCCTGCGTGAGTCTGACCTTCTGGATCCCGATAGTCGTATTGTAATATCCGAAGAACAACGTACTACCACCAATACCGACGAATCGTTTCAGCAGGTTCCTATCGATGATTTTACTCCTATCAACTTGCGTGGCCAGACGGTTTTAATGGGTAACCGGAATAATGAGCAGACGGTACGAACACGTAACTATCAGGTTAATCAAACCCGTGAAATTCACGAGCGGGGTCCGGGCGAGCTTCGACGTATATCGGCTTCTGTACTGCTTAATTACAAACGTACTACTGTAATTCAGGAAGATGGTCAGGAACCCATCGTGAACTATGAACCGTACACCCAGCAGGAAATTCAGGAGCTGCAGAACGTAATACGTACTGCGCTGGGTATTCAGCCCGGAAGAGGCGATGAAATTACCATCACCCAGATTCAATTCTACGATCCAAACCAGGATATGGAGTATGCTTTCTGGTTACAGCAGCCTACTCAATGGAACGAAATTGTACGATATGTCATGATTTTGATTGCGTTGCTTGTCGTTGTTGGCCTGGTTTACAGCATGACACGCCGAATCAATCAAGAGTCGCTTGATGTGATGTTCAAGCCTCAGGGTGAAGTTATGCAGGAGCAGGACCAGCTGGCTGAGGCCATTGCGAATGCTGGTTCTGACGACGACGAGCTTGAAATTTCCCCTGATGACTTCATGTCTAAGAAACTGAGTAAGTCTGCTCGTCGGCAGCTTGCTGAAAAATCGATGATGCTGGATGAAATCAGAAAGTTTGTTGGAGATCAGGGCGAAGAAGCCACCAATCTGATCCGAAATATGATGACCAGATAACGTACTAAAATTAACATTATGTCTGCAATTGCAACCGCCGCAAACAAACAACTTGAAGTAGCCAATCTTACTGGAGTTCAGAAAGTTGCCATTCTCATGATTACCCTTGGACTGGAAACAGCATCGAAGCTGCTCAAGAATCTACGCGATCATGAAGTCGAAAAAGTGTCGCTGGAAATTGCGATGATGAACAACCTGAGTCCTGAAGTGGCCGATGCGGTGGTAGAAGAGTTTTACATGCAGATGCAGAACAAGCAGTTCGGCCTGGAAGGCGGTATTGGGTACGCGAAAACGATACTTGCCGAAGCATTGGGCAGTAAAGAAGCCAATGAAATTTTTAGAAAAATCGAAACAAAAACCGGGACCAATGTCTTTGGGGTATTCGAAACCAGCGACATCAATAATATTGTACAGTTCATTTCAAACGAGCACCCTCAGGTTGCCGCGCTTATTTTATCGCAGCTTAAACCGTCTCGCTCGGCTGAAATTCTCTCATATCTGGATGAGCGTTTTCAGTTTGAGGTAACCTATCGTTTGGCTTCCATGGACCAGATCTCGGTTGAAGTTATAGCCGAAATAGAAGAGGTAATTAAAGAGCATATCGGCGGAATTGACGCTCTTGGTGAGCGTGTGAAAGGTGGCGCCGATGCCGTTGCAGCGATCCTTAACGAAGCCAATGTTTCGGTGGAGAAGAATGTTATCAAGAGCATCGACGACGTAGATCCGATTCTGGCACAGAAAATTCGAAATCAGATGTTCCTCTTCGAAGATATTGTTCACCTCGACGACCGTACGGTACGCCTGATTATCAACGAGATGGACAAATCCGACATGGTATTGGGTCTCAAAGGCGTATCAGACGATCTGATCAACAAATTCCTCAACAATATGTCGGCCCGCGCCAAAGATATGATGCGCGACGATATGGAAGCTCTGGGACCGGTACACATCAAAGAAGTGGAGAAGGCTCAACAGCGCATCATCCAGAAAATCAAGCAGCTTGAAGATGCCGGTACGATATCAACCCGTAAAACCACCGAAGCAGAGCTCGTTGAATAACCTATGTCACGCCGCGTAATTGATAAAAAAGCCATCAATTGGCAGGAGCAGTCCAGCTCAAAGCTAAATTATCAGCTAATTTTTGATGGTACGGCAAAGAAAGACGCGAAGCACGATCATGTAGCAGAATCAGGAGAGGCTCCGGCACCGGAAACCCCTGATATCGAAGAAATTCTTCACCAGCGCAGGCTGGAGGAGGAACGCAATCTTATGAAAGCCCGTAATGAAGCCTTCGAAGAAGGTCGCAGTCAGGGTCATAAGGAGGGCTATGCCAAAGCAACCGATGATATGCAGCATAAAGTTGCTTTTTTAGAGGAGGCCCTTCGAGATGCTCATAAAGCCTGGCAGCAAAATCAGGACATTTTAAAAGGAGACATCCTTTCACTTGCGTTTGAGATTGCCGAGGCCGTTGTTGGCGTACCGCTTAAGCTACCTGAAATCAAACAGCGGATAGAATCGGAGCTAGTTTCAATGATACAAGAGCTCGACAGTATCTCTCAGCCGGTTCTGTGGGTGGCTCGTGAAGACTTCGAGTTTGTTGAATCGCTGGTGGAAGAGTATGGAGGCCGCTCGGGAATTATCCTGCGTGTTGGAAGTACCTGCAAGCCCGGCGAATATCAGCTTGAAACCAATAAAGAGAAAGTAGTACGTGATTACAAGGTTATTCTGAATGATTTTCGCGAAAGCCTTGCCCTCCCACATCCTGCAGGTTAACCCATTCCCAAGGCCTGCAAATTACCGGTTACACGCAATAAATCTACAACAATGACACCCGTAATTACTCCCGCCGGCCGACAGTCACTACGTGGTTATATCACGGAAATTCGCAAACGTGTTTCCAGAGGAACACTGCCTCCCAAACATTACGGCCGTGTTTCTTCTGTGGTAGGTACCATGGTGGAAGTTGAGGGACTAAACGCCTGTGTTGGAGAGGTCTACGGTATTCATTCACAAATCGGCAAGGTTGTTCAGGCAGAAGTTGTTGGCTTGCGCGATTCCAAAACCTTGCTCATGCCCTACGACCGTGTTGAAGGGATGCAGCTTGGATGTCTTGTTGAGCTGTTTGGCAGGCCGCTTACAATTCCTATTAGTGATGATATGCTCGGGAGAGTACTTGACTCGAATGGGGCGCCCATCGATGAATTAGGACAGGTTCGTGCAGAGGCTGAGCAGACCATTCACAACGAACCGCCCGGTCCCCTGGAGCGAGGTCGCATCAACGAAATTATGTACACCGGAGTGCGTGCCTTTGATGCCATCAATACCTTGGGCAAAGGACAAAGGATGGGGATATTTGCCGGCTCGGGGGTAGGGAAAAGTGTGCTCCTCGGAATGATTGCGAGAAATTCATCGGCCGATATCAATGTAATTGCACTCATTGGTGAGCGTGGTCGAGAGGTAAGAGAGTTTATAACCGATGCTCTCGGTGAAGAAGGCCTCAAACGGTCGGTGGTTGTTGTAGCCACATCAGACAATGCTGCCATGAACCGAATTAAAGGTGCGTTTACCGCCACAGCCATAGCGGAATATTTCCGCGATCAGGGAAAAAATGTCCTGCTGATGATGGATTCGGTTACCCGTGTAGCTATGGCCCAGCGTGAAATTGGTCTGGCTGCGGGTGAACCTCCCACTACCAAAGGATACACCCCCAGTGTATTCGCCATGCTGCCCAAATTGCTGGAAAGAGCTGGAAAAACTAATGTGGGAAGTATTACCGGATTGTATACCGTTTTCGTTGAAAATGACGATATGAATGAGCCTGTTGCCGATACCGTGCGGTCTATTTTGGATGGGCACATTGTATTGTCACGAAAATTGGCGCATAAGGGGCATTATCCGGCAATTGATGTGCTGGAAAGTATTTCCCGTGTAATGCCTCAAATTGTGAAGCCGGAACAACGCACCGTTACGATGAAAGCCCGGGAATTGCTGGCAACCTACCGCGAAGCCGAGGATTTGATCAATATTGGGGCCTATGTGAAAGGGTCTAATCCTAAAATTGATGATTCCATCAAAAAGTATCCGGCTTTGGTATCATTTTTGAAGCAGGGTATGGACGAGGCCGACTTCAACCAGGATCTCTGGACGGCCTTACAGAAAATAACCGATTCATAAATCGTCATCCTGAGTCCATATGACCTTCAAGTTTTCTCTCGAACCCGTTTTAAAAGTCAACGAACATCGCGAAAAACAGCAGCAGCAAAAGTATGCGGCTCAAGTTCAGCAAATGCAGTCGATCAAAGACAAAATTTCGTCTTTGCGCAATCAGGTAAATCGGGAAGATACCTCAGAGCCTGGCTACCAGTTAAACAGCATTCATGCATTCAGAGCCCGTTATGGTGTACTCGAGCAAATGCACGTAGAAATTGGAAAACTTGAAAAAGAGCTGACTTTGGTAGATGAACGTGTGGAAGTGGAGCGTCGCAAGCTTGTTGAAGCGCATCGCAAAACCCACATGATGGAAACGATGAAATCGAAAGAAAAGAAGACGTTCACCTATCAGGTTGGTCAGATAGAGCAAGGGCAGATGGATGAAGTGGCGGCACAGATAGTAAACCGCCGTTAAACGTGTTTAAGTCTCAACGTATATGGGCATTCTGAAAATCATCGGTGCTTTTATTGGCTCCTTCATTGTGATGCTGGCTGCAGTCTTTTTCCTGTATCCCTATCTCAATGCGGAGAGGTACGAAGAAATCGTGATGCCTCGCGATGAGGACGGCCGTATTGTTGGTACTACATCCCGTTATAATCGGGAAGAGTTTATGGCATTGAACCAGGAACTTGAGCGCCTCCAAGATCATAATGCGCAGCTGCGTGGTGTGGTAGACTCCCTTACCGTTTTAACCGCCGGGATAAATCCCCAGGTGCTGGACTCACTCATTGATGCTGCTATTGCAGCCCGTGGACTGGTAGATCCAGACACCCTGCCCGAGCCGGATGCCGGAGCAACGCTTGCTGCAAATATACCGGGGTCGCCAGCGGAGCCCCCGCCTGTTGATGATGCAGCGATCCGTACGCAGGTTAATAGCCTGTTGAATCTGGATGAAGAAGAAATGGCGCCTATCGTACGTGAACTAAGTAACGAACAACTTAAAACCCTTTACCGTGTAGCCAGTAATCAGCAACGAGAAAAGTTATTGCGATCACTGCCCGCTAATCGCGCCGCACGACTTATGCAGGAGGTATTACTGTGAACAATATTGCAGCTAAATTAGCGGTAGCCGACCTTGGTGGAAACCTGTTAAAACCATCGCAGTCAGCGGATGCAGCAGCTGACAAATCGAGATGGTTTTCATCCATGCTCACAGCATTACTAGACGAAGAGTCATCAGGTAATGTGAGTATAACCAGCACCCATACAGGCCAGGACGATGACGAAAACGAGCTGCTTGTGACCTATAAGCAGGAGAGTGCTGATGAGGCTACTCATGAAGTAAGTAATTTTCTGAGTAATACTGCATTTCAAGTTGCTGAGGAAGATTTTACGAATCAACGCAATTCGGTTGCTACACCAGGCGATGAAACGGTGAACTCAGACGCCACGCTGGATGCTGACCCTGACAAGATGCTTACGCTATCCGATTCTCAATTGAATGGAGGGCTCATTTCATCTGAAGAAACTAGTGATGCGGAGCAGGTTGCTGCTGCTCAAAAGTCTGTAAATCATACATCTGCAACGCCTAATCTTGTAGACGCGAACAGCACGAATACACAAAAGGATTTCGTAGCACAGGCTGCCGAGCAGGGGCAGGCAACAGCTGCTGGCGCGAATCATACCGACGCCACATCGCAAGATGCTATGGGTAGCGAAGCATCTGAAAGATCTGCTGGTTTGGCACAGGCAAACGCAAGTGAAACAACCACCGATGGTAACCAGCGTGTTAATGTGAGTCCGTCTGCAGAAAATAGTGTTATCTCAGATAAAAGCACGTCCATTGGCGAAAATGCAGCCTCTGTAGGTGGAGCTACTACAAACAATAGTGTTACACCGGGACTTGGTACACCCGTTATCGAAAATCTAAATTCTGTTGAGCATAAAACCAAAGCGGCCACAACCTCAACACCATTAACAGAAGCAATTAAGCCTGATACTGCAAATGCAGCTGTCCCGGCAGATGACAGGGGTGAACGCAATACTTCGGCTAAACCGGACTCAGCCGCTACGGTTAACCCTACTTCAGCTGCGGTTAACACTGCATCAGCTGTGGTTAACTCGCCTAATTCATCAGAGCGTGTAGCTCAGGTACAGCAACATAGTTCTTCAGCAGATTTTGTTGACGAAGATGTACCGGAAGCTGAGCTACAGGCAGCATTAAAGTCGTCTATACCACGTTCTGAACGGCACGTGCAACCCGGAACCGATCGAGCGGCTGTAGAGAACATCAGACAAGATGCAACGGCGTCGGCAGTAACGGGCAATACTTCAACCGGAGGCGGTGGATTGTCGTTTGGTCAGAATATGTTTGGAGCGCAGGTGCCCGAAATGCTGATAAATCCTGCTGAGTTAGAAGCTAAGGATATAGCGTCGTGGAAGGAAGCGGTAAACACTACCGGACTCGAAGTACTGCGTTCAACGGAATCTTCAGTGGATGGGTTTTCAAGGCTTTCTCAGATTGCTATACCGAATGTAGCGCTAAGGCGTGAGGTGCTGCCGGCCTTGCAGCAAATCGTTAAACAAGTTGCTGATGCGGCAAAATCTGCCCCCGAGACCTGGCAGAAGCACAATTTTATGATGGATGACGGTCAGCGCGTAGATGTAATGGTGAGACAGGTTGAGGGTGTAATGCACCTGAAACTGAGTTCTTCCAACCCCGAACTTTCCCGCTTGCTTGAGGAGTATGCTCGCGAAATAGAGGAGCATTTGAAGGAAACCCTTGCCATAGAGATTGATCTCCAGTTTGGCAAGGGAGCGGAAGAAGGTTCTTCTCTGGCAGGAGCTTTTGGAGACAGCAAAGGAAAATCTCCATATCAGAACGGACTTAACGACCTGCTTAAAGCCAGGGAAATCAATATTAAGCCTCAACAGACACATTCCGTGCGGTACTTTGGGTACAACAGGAATGAGTGGACAGCCTAACAATCAGTCGCCATGAATATCAATTCAATCAACAATCAGACTTCGTTTATCAGCACGGCACAAAATGCCGGGCGTGGAAACGAAATGGGCCAGCAGCAGTTTCTGCAATTGCTGGTAGCTCAGATGCGAAATCAGGATCCTACCAACCCTATGAACGGAGCTGAATTTGCATCCCAGCTGGCACAGTTTAACACGGTAGAGCAGCTCATTAATGTTAACTCAGGTATAAAAACCTTGCAGGGTTCACAGGATGTAATGAGTGCCGGGTTGACCAACTCCCTGGCTGCGTCGCTTACCGGTAAAGAAGTGAAGGCTTATGGTAACGGTGTGTACCTCCCGCAGGGTGAGTCAACGATGGTTAACTACAGACTGGGATCTTCTGCCAGTGAAGTAACTATTGTTATCCGGAATCAGACGGGTGCCGAAGTGCGCCGTGAAACGGTAAACAGTATGCCTATGGGAGATAACATGTGGCAGTGGGACGGACGAAATAATGCAGGCGATCGGATGCCTGAAGGATCGTATTCCGTGACCGTAGAAGCAAAAGCAGGTGACTCTCGAGTAGATGCGTTACCATTTGTAACTGGCCTGGCCAGCAAGGTAAGTTATACCGCTAACGGGGTATTTCTTACCGTCAGAGGTGTGCCCGTACACATCAGTGATGTAGAAGAAATACGTATGCCGTCGGCCGGATAAATTCTGGCAGTATTTTTGCATTGAATATTTCGTGAGTTCAAAAAAGTTGCCGGCAAGTGTGTTCGCCGGATAGTACAGTCAAATTAAAGTCAAAAAAACATCAACAACGGATACGCCCGGTTACCCGCCGGAGCGCACTTTGGTGACCTCGTTGTAGTGCATTAAATCGGAGTAAATTATGTCTCTTATCAAAGCAATGAATTCTGGTGTGAGTGGTCTTCGGGCCTTTCAAACCAAAATGGACGTTATCGGTAATAATATAGCCAACGTTGAAACTACAGGTTTTAAATCATCCCGTACTACATTTGCTGAGCTTATGACCCAGCGACTCGGCCGTTCGGGTCAAAGTGGCGATTCGGCCCCTCAGCTCTCCAATCAGATAGGTCTTGGTGTGCGTGTAGCCTCCATCGACCGTGATTTCTCTCAGGGTGTACTGAATAACACCGGCGTAAATACCGATGTCGCTCTCGAAGGCGAAGGCTTTTTTTCGGTTAAGGATGAATCACAGACCTACCTCACCCGTGCAGGTAATTTTGTATTCAACAAGGGGGGGTTTTTGGTAGATCCTGCGGGTAGAACCGTTCAAGGGTTTCTTGCCGACCGACAGGGGAATGTATTGCGCGCGGGTACTACCAGTGATATTTACGTAGATTTCGAGAATGTTTTTCCTCCAAAATCTACAGAAAAAGTAAAATTAGCCGGTAACCTGGATTCAAATACCAGTAAAACACAAACCTTGCAGTCGGTAAGTTCACTCACAACCAATGCGGGTCAACCCGCGAGAGCTACTACATCTCTGAATGACCTGGCTCAAGTAACCACAAACCTTGAACCTGGCGATAGTATTAATTTTCAGATGACACTGCATGATGGTACAGCCCGCACAGTAAGCTTTAACTATACTGCAGGTGCCACTGTTCAAGATCTCGTGAATACATTTAATACGGAGCTCACCCCTGAAGAGGGACGTATGGCCCTTCAGGATGGGATGCTTTCTGTTCGATCTGCAACAATGGGTGACAGTTCATTCCGAATATCAAATGTAGAAGTTACGGGAAGCGGAGTAGTATCGCTCCCACCGTTTCAGGTAGCGCAGGAAGGGTTCACAGGAAACCGCATTATGAGTACATCGGTTTACGACGACCTTGGTCGTCCGCATAGTATGCTGCTGGAATTCCGGCAGATTGGCGATAACCTATGGGAGTACGAAGCCAGATTTACCGACGGTCAGCCGGTGACACAGCCCGCTACACCACCCTATCCTCAAGTTAGTTTTGATGAACTGGGTAACCTGCTCAGTGGCGGTACATTCAACGTAACTTTTGAACCAGGTAACGGTGCTTTGGCTACCACATTTGAAGTAGAACTTGGCGATCTTGAACAAGGTATCAGCTTTACTCAATATGCAGGAAATAACTCAGCTAAGGTATTTCGTCAGGATGGATACCAGCAAGGGGCTCTCATAGATATGCAAATTGACGGTGAAGGCCGTGTTCAAGGTGTATTTGATAATGGTAAGTCTCGAGTATTGGCTCAGCTTGCTGTATCACAGGTACAAAATCAGAATGGTCTTGAAATGATGGGCGCCGGACTTTATCGCGCTACATTTGCAGCCGGGGAGATGTTTACGAACACAGCATCTGACTTTTCCGGAACGTCTATAACTGCTGGGGCACTTGAAGCCTCTAACGTAGACCTTGCTAAACAATTCACCGAAATGATTACCTCCCAACGGGCATATCAATCATCCGCCAGAGTAATTTCTGTATCCGATGAAATGCTCCTGGAAACGGTAAATCTGAAACGTTAAACAATTTCTTACAATCATGTTTTATAAAACCCCGTCGTGTAAAACGCGTCGGGGTTTTTTGTATAAAAAGAGGGTTTAACTGACGGTTCATTATGTCGATAAGTGTACTATGTTAGATAAATCATCCATAATAGGTTTACTTGCGGGCTCCAGCCTGGTAATTCTTGCCATCATTACGCAAGGTTCATTGGTGCCATTCATCAGTGTGGCTTCCTTTATTATAGTTGGTGGGGGTGTAATTGCATCCACTATGGTGAATTATAGTTTTACAGACATCCGCGAAAGTTTCCCTACCATTACAGGTATGATTCGAGCTCAGGATGTTGATTTGCGCACCGATATTGAACTGCTCAATCTTTTCGCCAAGCGTGCCCGACGTGACGGGCTTTTGGCGCTTGAAGGTGATGTAAGTGATGTAGACGATTCCTTTTTACGTAATGGGCTTCAGCTCGCAATAGACGGAGTAAAAAAGGAAAATCTGGAAGAAATTTTAGGTGACCAGATTCAGGCAGCCAAAGGCCGCATTGAAATGACGGTTAACCTGCTTTACTCAATGGCCTCGTATGCTCCTGCGTTCGGTATGGTGGGTACCGTAATCGGGATGATATTGATGTTGCAGAATATATCCGATGCAGAGTCCCTTGGGAAGGGGCTCTCAGTAGCTTTGCTTACAACGCTGTATGGTGCAATCATGGCAAACCTGTTTTTTGCACCCCTGGCCGGAAAGCTGGACTACCTTTCGGAACTGGATCTGAACCGGAAATACATGTTTCGTTCGGCAATTCTTTCTATGCTGGAACAGGAGAATCCACGCATTATGGAAAAGAAAATGCTCAACTTTGTAGATCCTCGTAGTCGGGCAGAATATTTAAAATACTATGATACAGTACGAAGCACGAAAGAACGTGAAGAGAAACTGTATCGTCTCTGGAAAAATCAACAAAACAGCACATGGGACGATCTAAGAAAGATACTGGAGGTTGGTTAATGACCTACGGTGACCTGGTCACCCTCCTGATGGTTTTCTTTGTGGTGTTGTATACGATGACACCGGGGATTGAACCTACTAAGTTTCAGGAGTTTCTGATTCCGTTTCAAGGCAGCAGAATGGTCATGGAGAATCAATCAATTATCAACCCGCAAGACCTTGTTTCTTCTTTGAATCAGCAGGCTCAGCAGATGCAAAGCCTGCAAGATTTTATCGAAGATAATGAGTTGCGCGATCAGGTTGAGCTGGAACTAACCCCTGAGGGCATACGTATTTCACTCAGTGAGGGGGTTACATTCCCGAGCGGTTCGGCCGATTTAATACCCCGGGCGATGGAGATACTAGCCGAAATTGCAACCATTCTGAGCGATGATATTCATGAAATCGAAGTACAGGGTCATACCGATAATGTTCCTATTGGCTCCGGCTCACGGTTCAGATCCAACTGGGATTTGGGTGCCGCCCGATCGGTTTCGGTTGTGCAGGTACTTATAAATAACAGCAGCGTAGAATCTCGACGATTTCGTGCGACAAGTTTCGGGGAATATCGTCCTTTAAGAGAAAATGATTCCGCAGAGAACCGTCAGCGAAACAGAAGAGTTGAAATTTATGTTCGATATACAGAATTAATGCAGCAAGGTGGCGGGGTGCCATCTTTTGCGATGGAAGACGAGCGGCAGGGAAGGTAACCACCTTTTTGAAATGGAGAATGAGATATGGCAGAGAATGATTTAAATAACGTAACCAAACCCGGTGAACCGGGCGCGGCGGGCTCATCGGGTGGTGGGAAGAGTTCAAAATTCCTTACCATTGGAAAATATTTCCTGATTCTGGCGGCGATTATTTTCCAGGTGGGTGCAGCGTATACTCTGGTAGATGAAAATTACGAGCGTATTTATGTGAGTATTTTTGGAGGTTTACCCGACTTTTCTACCGAGTTTCAGATGGAAGATATTGTGGTCAATCCAGCCCGGTCAAATGGTCAGCGCTTCCTTGTAATAGGTATGAGCCTTGATTTGTTCCATCACGACCATATTCCACACATTGAACGGAACATGACCCGGATCAAAGAAAACATGCAACGAATCGTAGCGTCACGCACAGTCAATGAATTGGTGGTATTTGAAGAGCGCGAAAAAATGCGCCAGGAAATGATTCAGGAAATAAATAACATAACAGGACTCACTTCGGTACGCAATTTGTACTTCACCCGATACATAATGCAATGATGCACAACAATCGGTCAGTACACTGTTATGAGTTTTCCGCAAATCCAGCGTGGGAGAAGGCGTAAGTTTGTAGAAACATACGACTTCAAACACCCCAAGCTTTTTAGTAAGGAAATCATGCGTACCCTCAGGGCGCTGCATGAGGCATTGGCGCGCAGCTTGGGCCGTACCTTCAACAGCACCCTGCGAAATAAGGTTGATGTACAGCTTACCCGAATCAACCAGGTGGTAATGAGTGAATTCATCAGTGGTATTCAAACCCCCGGAGCGTTATATGTGTTATCTATTGAAGAGTTGGGCGGAGATATCATTCTGGAGCTGCCGCCCGGATTATGCTTATATATTGTAGAGCGACAAAGTGGTGGACGTGGTTCTGACCTTGCCGAACGCCGAACATTCACCACTATCGAAGAAAAAATTATGACGCGTGTAATGAAGCGCGTGAATAATGATGTGATTGCGGCATGGGAACCGTATATGAATTTCACCGTGAAGAGTATGGTGTACGAAAGCAAGCCCGAAAATGTGCACCTCATTAATGATGATCCTGCTGTTGTTGCCGAATACGAAATTGAGGTTGGCGGTCAGCGTGCACCCATCCGTCTTGTATACCCCTACACGCTGCTAAAGGAATCACTCAATGAGATGATTCTTCGCGTCGGCTCGCATCCCCGTAAAGAAGAGCTATCTGCAGAAGCATTGGATGCCTTTAAAATGACGCTCAAGCAAATTGGCGTCAATATTCGCCCATTGTTGGGTAAAACCCGGCTTTCGGTCTGGGATTTACTGCATCTGGAAGAGGGCGACATCATTCCATTAGATCAGAAAGTGCAAAAGCCGCTGGATGTTACCATTAACGGCAAGCCAAAAATGGCCGCTTATCCCGGGACGGTAAAAACCCGCCGGGCAGTAAAAATTTACGATGTCTACACCGAAATAAAAGAAAGTGAACTGTTATGAATCTGGAAAAACTGATAGAACTTTTTGATGTACTCCGCGAGGATGTGGAGCAATATATCACTTCGGTGACATACGAAGAAACGCGTATTGAAGTGAACAAGCAGGTTACGCTGACTCACGAGGAAATGCTGGAGGGTGCGGTAAAAACCGATATCTTCTTGTATGCCCGCGATACGGAACACAATGCAGACATCGTCATTTTGATGGATGAAGCCTGGTTTGGTCTGCTGTCTTCCATTATGCTCGGTATCGAAGAAAAGGCGCTGAATGAGGTAACACGCGACCTGCTTCTCAAGTTTGGCAATGAGCTTAAAGATATCCTGGTCAAAAAACTGGCTGAGAATGATTTAACCGTTAAGCCTGAAAACCTGCAGGTACTTACGGCTGCTCAGCTCGAGAACGAATTAACGCATACTCAGTACTTCGGTGTAACCCTGGCTGTGCACGGTGTTGCCGATGATGATGTAAGGGCTGGAATTATTCTGGGCGATCCTGCAGCTATTAAAGTTGACGAACCCGAGCCCGTAGAAGAGCCCGAGGCAGAGGCGACTAATGGCGACAACGCAAATGGCACGAAAACGAATGGAAAGAGCAAGCCATCTGAAGGCGAAGAAGAAATGGCGCCCGATGAAATGGTCAACGCCCAGCGTGTAGAATTTGTCGATTTCGGAGAAGCAACCAATGTCTTTGAAGAGCTGGATGGTACCAATATTGAGCTTCTGAAAGACGTGAACCTGGATGTTTCCGTTGAACTCGGACAGATTCAGATGCCACTGGGTAAAGTACTTCAGCTTACCAAGGGCGCCGTGCTTGAACTCGATAAACTGGCCGGTGAACCGGTAGATATTCTGGTAAACGGACATCGTATTGCACAGGGTGAAGTTGTGGTAATCGATGAACACTTTGGTGTACGCATAGTAAACCTGGTTTCTACCCGAGAACGTCTGGCAAAAGCAAAACTAAACTAGCAGAAACCAGCAGGTAACCGGAAAAACCTGCCTTTTCGCAGATAACCCGATAACGCACAAAGATGGACCTTCGCAGCACATTTCCCAATAAACCGCCTAAGAAGGTCCTGTCTCTTGTCATCGGGATATCGGGGGTCATGCTGCTCCTTTGGCTTCTATTTATTATCCGAATGGGTTCCACGCCGGCACCCACTGCTCTCCCCGAAAATGAAATTGACCGCGAACGCCTCGAAAGCGTACGCTCGCTGCGTGGCGAAATGGAAGCTCTGCCCGAGCATGATGAGCGAGGGAGTAATATCATCAGCAATGGTGTAACCACATTCTTTGTGCTGGTTGTTCTCATCGGAGGAGCCTGGCTCTGGCTTGCCCGCAAAGGCGGACCTTTGCACACATCCTCGCAAACATCCCGCTTCGCCGAAAAAGACAGGCATATGCTAGGGCCCGGTCAATACATTCAAGTAATGGAAATTAACAACGAAATATGGGTGATGGGAATCACCAATGCGAATATCAGCCTTTTGCACCGATACGATAAAGACGAATGGAACGATGACCTTCAACCCGTTTCGCAAAGTGCTGATAAAGCCACATTTTTAGAGATGTTCAAAGGAAAACAGTCATGACGGCACTACGTGTGTATATGCTCCGCCTGCTTTGGGGTTCCCGATATGATGACGGTATATCGTTGAAGTCTATGAATAATGCAGCAACATCAACATCAACGAAATACCGTGGATACTTTGCGGTAAGAACGTTTTTGCGCAATGTGTTCGGATTTCTGCTGTTGTTTCTGGCCCTTGGCATGACCATAGGAGCGTCTACCGCCCTGGCGCAGGGTATTCCTCAGATTGATCTTTCAATCGGTGGTGAAGACGGAGACCTTTCTCTGGCTATACAGGCCCTTGTTATTATTACCGTGTTGTCGTTCGGTCCGGCCTTTGTAACCATGATGACCAGTTTTACACGCATTATTGTGGTTTTCTTCTTTCTGAGGATGGGACTGGGAACGCAGCAGTCGCCACCGAATCAGGTTCTTATTGGTCTGGCCCTTTTTATGACCATCTTCATTATGATGCCAACGTTCAACCAGATAAACGAGCAGGCCATACAGCCGTACATCAACGAAGAAATGACGCAGATGGAAGCCTTGAATGCCGCAGCCACTCCGTTGAAGGAGTTTATGGTGCGACAAACACGGGAGAGAGATCTCATCTTTTTCATGGATATGGCCGGTATCAATACGGTAGGGCAAATCAGCGATCTGCCCCTGTTTGTGGTGGTACCATCTTACATCATGAGTGAGCTTAGAATTGCCTTCCAGATTGGGTTTATGATTTATCTGCCATTCATGGTTATCGATCTGGTGATTGCGTCTATCCTGCTGGCGATGGGTATCATGTTTCTTCCGCCGGTATTGGTATCGCTGCCGTTTAAGATTCTGGTTTTTGTACTAACAGACGGATGGTACCTGCTGGTGCAGAGTATGGTCCGAAGTTTTAATTAAAGAGAGGATTTAAATGAATACCGATATTGGCGTTTACTGGATTCAGGAAGCACTTACCGCAGCGGTTGTTCTCTCTGCACCCATACTCATCGGTGCGCTGGCAATCGGACTTGCCATAGCTATATTTCAGGCGGCAACTTCCATCCAGGAAATGACGCTCAGCTTTGTACCCAAAATGCTGGTAGTAGTGATCATTATGTTCCTATTGTTTGGATTTATGCTTCAATATGCCATCAATTTCACAGAGCGGGTGTTTGATTTCATCCCGCAGATAGCGCGGTAGCGTTCACATGGAGTCGATTGACTTTATAGTAGGTGCTTTCTTTATTTTTGTGCGGGTAGGGGCTATGATCATGACCGCTCCTTTCTTCAACGTGGCTGTTTTTCCGACGCGGGTAAAACTTTTCTTTGCAGCAATTACCTCAATTTTACTGTTTCCCGTAATCCCCGCTGAATCGGTAGCCCCGGTTATGAATCAGGGTGCCCTGTTCCTGCTTACGATTATGGTTTCGGAAATTCTTACCGGTGTGGCAATGGGGCTGGTTGGTCAGCTCATCTTTGCCGGGATTGAAATGGGTGGCCAGCTCATTGCTGTACAGGCCGCTCTTAGCTTTGCAAACATCGTAGATACAACCTCTGAAATACAGAATACGGTAGTTAGTAATTTCTATACCACACTTGCGGTGCTCTTCTTCCTCACCATTGGTGGAGATTACATGTATTTGCAGGCCTTGGTGTACAGCTTTCATGTGATACCCATCAGTGGGGCTGAACTTCATCTTACCACGCCATACTTTCTGCAGATTGCGGTGTATCTGTTCATGATCGGGGTACAGTTATCAGCGCCGTTTCTTATAGTACTATTTCTGCTCAACCTTTCATTTGCTATTTTCGCTCGAATTATGCCTCAGGCGAACATCTTTTTCATTGCGTTACCTGTGAAAATGGGTATCGCCATTATACTGCTGCATATGGTCATGCCATACCTTCCCGTAGCCTTCGACGGGATGTTCACCCGCATGTTCGACTTCCTGTCAACTATTATTGATGTAATGGGTGGGCGGCTGTAATTGATTACGATTTTCGCCACGCAGATACCATAAAGACAGGTTTCGTGTTGAGCACCAGCTGTTACATCATATCGCCGTCGTCATACCGCGAACGTACCGGAATGTTCAATCACGTAGAATTCACACGTTGTTGTGTTGGGTTACTTGTATAAAATATTTGGATGAAAACACTGTTGAAGAGATGTGCGCTTCACTCTGACTAAGACCGAAAAAACTCCGCATCTTTTTTCATAGAATGCCGCATTTGCAGGATGAGCTTGCCCACAATCTGGGAAATACGAGCCTCTGAGCGATCCAGCAATAATCCGATTTCGCTGAGGGTCATGTCTTCGAAATAATACAAAGTTAAGATAAGGCGGTCGCGCTCGTCAAGATCTCCGATAAGCTTCTTGAGCTTGTCGAGCATGGCTTTCCGATCATAGCTGGCATCGGGATTTTCGGAATCCGGATCGGCCACCGTATCGTACATGGTAGCCTTGCCCTCATCACCCAGGGCACCATCCAGCGAAAGAACATTCCGCTGCTGTACGTTATTTAACAGTTGATGGTACTCCTCGAGCGTGATTTCCATCTCCGCAGCAACCTCCAGGTCTTCCGGAACACGACCCAATTGCTGACTCAGTCTGTCGATAACTTCCTGAGCTTTGCCATAGGTTGATCGCTGCAGGCGGGGCATGTTATCAATTTTCCGAAGATAATCAATAACGCTTCCGCGTATACGATAGTAGGCGAAGGTGTTAAACTGGATGTTTTTTTCGGTATCGTATGAATCAATCGCCTGCAGCAAACCTGATATGCCCGCACTTTCCAGGTCCTCCCACTGGGTGAGAGGAAGGTCTGGTCTGTTAATCTTCCCGATAATACTCCGCACCAAAGGCAACGAACGCGTAATAATAGCGTTCCGAAGACTTTCAGACGGCTCCTGGAAGTACAGGTCGACCAGCTCCTGGATCGATTGATTTGTCATATTTATTGTTCAGGTTGCGGCGCGGACGTCTCTGAAGTTGCATTTGCAGTTTCAGGCTGACCATGCTCAGCTTTCTTTTGAATCACACTAGCGGTAAAGTACGCAATGTACGAAACCACAAACAACATAGTAAACACTACCAAACTTCGAAACACTGCTAACTCAATTGCAGTCCCCGAAATGGAAAGTAGCAAAAATATGAGCAATGAAACCGTAGAAATAAATCGAAATAACATAATTTTAGTCAGTTCTGATGGTTGTTTACAGTTAAAAACCGGAATAGCACCGATTGCCTGCATGCTAACTTCCGATTATGGCCACCTGTGATGATGGCACCTGATACCATATAACTGCAAAAACCAGACCGTTCCGCCTTGAATTGCCCCCGAAAAAATTATTTTTTTGCACGTGTTTCCGTGCTTTTATGCAGTTCTCTGCGTTGCATTTCTCTGGCAAGGGCTACGATGTTCTGTGCGATGTAAGAAAACTCCCTTTCTATCTCTTCTTCGGCTTCCATTCGCATAACAGGCATCTGTTTTCTGATCGATTCCCGTATAGATTCACTATATGGGATATAGCCCATCGAAGGAATTTCCGTTTGAAGGAAATATTTGACGATTTGATTGAACTTCTGATGAATCTGTGCAGCTGCTTCATCATTCGCTGCCATATTAACAATCACGGCAAACGGATACGATGGGTCGATCCCCAGTACATATTTACAAAAGCGATATACATCTGAAACCGAAGTGGGTTCATCAACCAGCATAATAGCCCCCAGCCTGGACCGGTCTAACGCCCAGAGGTTCAGCTCCCCAAGTCCGGCCGGTGTATCGATGATAATAAAATCGTGCGATGCCGCCAGCGCATCAAGCACCTGGTCGAGCGCCTGAATTAAAATCTCGTATTTATCGGTGAGCGGACCGGGTTCATTGGCCGTCGTTACCAATGTAATTCCACCGACATCCTGCAGTATATGACTCAATTCACACCGATCTTCAATCCAGTCGGTTACACTGTAAGATGGGTACTGGTTAAACATGGTTGCTACATTGGCCATACCGGCATCAACATCAAGTATAGCAGCGCGGTAACCCAGTAACTTCAGTGTTTCGGCAATATTAACACTGGCAAGACTCTTGCCAACACCACCCTTCCCGCTGACGGTGGCCATTATAAAGGGTTTATTTTTTAACGGTTTGTTCATGAATGTAAGCTTGTCAGCTATCCTTTAATATATTACGGGCAACTTCAGTGGCGTCGTACGGTCGGATGCCATTTTCTTCATCAGTTCCTGCGCTTAAATAACGGCACGGGGCATTCATTTCATCCATAAACGGGATGATAGAGCCCCAAAGTGTGATTTCATCCAGATGGGTAAAACTCACCACGTCGGGTTCCAGGGTATGATGCAGGGATGTAAGGTAATTCAATGCCGATGCACCGGTTGCCGCGTTTGCTACGTAGTTAATCTCGGCAGGCAGGGGCGGAATATCCTGGGTTACCGGTCCGTTCGGACTTCCTTTAACGCCGGGAACCGACCACTGTTGCCGCAGCGACCACACCGATCTCCAGGCTTTGTCTTTGCTCATGGGCAACGATGGTGTATCTACCAGCACCATGTCGAAATCCTGCATATTTTCCTGTAATTCGAGTATGCCCTGCTCGCTGCTTGAGCGAATAAACGACATTTCCTCACTGGAGCAGAATAATTCTAAAACGCTGTAGTACGGCGCATCACCGGGTGGCTGCACGGCCACAATGGCTACATTTTTTCCATGTCGGCGGGCATATAATGCCAGCAGCATCACCAGATTGGTTTTTCCGGCCCCCGCAGCGCCAACAAATACCTGTATGGGAGAGGCTGGCTTATCGGTTTGCTTCTCCAGAGCATTTCTCACCACAAGCGATAGCTCGTTGAGGAATCGCTCTGGCTGATCGGCCGGATGTACCCCTTTTTTGATAATGCCTGAAAACCAGCGCGAGACCAGGGCAGGGCGAATACCCGACTGCGTTAATTGCTGAAACGCCGGATGGGCCACCAGATCGATGTCGGCAGCAACAAGATTATTATCCAGCAGTGACTCGAGACGATCGAAGCGCTTGTGAAGTGCGGCTATTTCTCTGCGCGACTGTTCTTCCTGTCCGCGGAGGGCCGTGTTACGGATGCTCTCCAGTGCCGATCCGGTACCCCGTGGCTCAGCCAGTGGCAGCTCGTTATGCGCAGATTCAGAAGCTTTAGTAGCTCTGGGGTCTCTTTGCGACCGTATGTTTTGCGGGGATGGTTCGCTGGATCTGTTATCATCCGATTGTGCTGCTCTTCTGTTTGGTACTTCGTCATCTTGAGAGGAGAGGTCAACAGGGGAAGAAGATCTGTTCTGAGCGTTATGCAGATCAGGGGTGTTGTCCGTCTCCGTGTGATGCGTTGCCACGTTAGCTCCAAAGCGCGGAGAGGCTCCAGGCTGGCTCGTTGGCGTATGTCTATCAACGGCTGGAATGTCGCTGCCTGCATTAAACTGAAATCGCTGAGATTGGGGCTTGTGATCGAGCAGGCGCTTACTTTCTGAGGTATCGGTTTCGGAGGCATAACGACGCAGCGCCTCCAGGCGGGATGTACCCTGCGGACGGGGTTCAAAACGCGTGGGCATGGGCTCTTCCGGCATAAACCAGGCGGTACCGGTATTCCCTGAGGCTACCGAAGCACTACGCAGGGTCTGACCCGACTCCTGCCGCGAACTCGGCCTCGCCGGACGCTTAAATTGAACCGTCTCATCGGGCTGCCCCCTTTCCGTGCGTCTAAACTGAATCTGTTCATCCGAATCCTGACTTGCTGACTGTTGCATGGGTTCCGCACGTTCTGACGGCTGCATGGGGTTCGTACGTTCTGACCGTTGCATGGGTTCCGCACCTTTTCTGCCAGGGGCTGCATCAGCTCCGTCATTCTCCCTTCCCGAACGTTCAACCCCATCTCCTCCGCCCGTACGTGCAGAAAAGTCAACCTCCGGCATATTCCGCCGCACCCGCGCGATATCACTACGCTTATAAAAAACATTTCGGAAATTCCCGGGAGGAGTAGCATCGGTTACGGTACGCTCCCGCACCGGCTTATCAACCAGAACCGTTACGCTGGCGGGTTCATTTTTCCCGTTACCGGCAAAGGTTTCCATCACCACAACATGCTCACCGTAAAGCCGGCGGGCTTCATCCCGGGCTTCATCAACGTTTTTACCTTGTATTTTCTTCAGAATCATGTGGAGGCTTCTTCAGCAAGTTCAGGCTGGGTCATCGCAATGCGATCAAAGGTTTTAATCTGCACATCCGTACTGATGTTATTATACGACAATACCGTTATTTCCGGTAACATCGGAACGAGAAAGTCGAACAAGGTTGCGCGAAGTACCGGAGAAGTTAGTAAAACCGGCTCATGCCCGCTCTGCATCATGGTTTCAAAGGCTTTGGATGCATTGCGATATAAGGTTTCCAAGGTATCGTGGGTGAGTCCGAGGGTGTTGGAATTCAGCATACCCTGTTGTGCCTGACCAATAAGATGACTCTCCAGCTGGGAATTGAGCACGACCACATGCAGTTCGTTTTCAGGTGTGCGATACATGTTGGTGATGGTCTCCGCCAGGGCATTACGGCAGTATTCCGTGAGCACATCCACATTTTTCGTTTGGGAGCTCTGGTCGGCCAGGGTCTCCAAAATGGTAACCATATCTTTCACGGTAATGCGCTCGCGAAGCAGTCGTTTCACCACTTTCTGGATGTCGCCGAGTTTCAGCTGATCCGGAATGAGCTCTTCTACCAAAGCAGGCGAGTGCTCTTTAACGTTGTCGATGAGGCGCTTCATAGTCTGTCGGTCCACCAATTTGTGCGCATTCTTGCGCAGCAGCTCCATCAGGTGAGTGGTGAGTACCGCTCCCGCCTCAATCACAGAAAGACCATACTTCTCAACCTGAGACTTATTCTTGCTGCTGATCCACAACGCGTCCATACCGAAGGTTGGATCTTTGGTTTGGATACCCTGAATTTCAGGACGGAAATCAGACGGAAGCAGTACCATGTGGTAACCCGTCATCAATTCGCCCTCACCTTGTATTATACCACGCATCTTAATGCTGTACTTGTTGGCATCCAGCTGCACATTGTCACGAATGCGGATGGGAGGAATAATAATACCCAGTTCAGCCGCCAACTGTTTCCGCAGGGAGGAAATCCGTTCCAGAAGGTCACCGCCCTGATCGGCTTCAATCATAGGGATGAGGCTGTAGCCAATTTCCAGTTCGAGGGTATCGAGCAGGAGGTAGTTCTCCACCGGATCGTCGGGTTTATGTGTAGAGACCTCCGCGGCCTCCGCTTCTATGTCGTCGGCTATTTTCTTCTCCTCGGCGTTATAGTTCTTGAGGGCCACAAATACGAACAGCCCACTGAGTGTCCAGAACGGCATGGTTGGCAGACCGGGCATGGTGCCAATTAAGAAGATAAATGCTGCGGCTATCATTACGGTTTTGGGATTTCCCAGAACCTGGGTGCTCATTTCCTCACTGAGGTTGGCCTCGGAGGCGGCCCGGGATACCAGAATACCGGCACCGGTTGAAATAAGCAGGGCAGGAACCTGCGAAATAAGTCCGTCACCAATGGTAAGAACGGTGTAGAGCTCGGCAGCGTCGCCTATAGCCATTCCCTGCTGCAGCGTACCGATAATGAGACCGCCTATGATGTTAATAGCCGTAATGAGAAGGGATGCTACTACATCACCACGCACGAACTTACTGGCACCATCCATGGCACCGTAGAAATCGGCCTCGCGTGAAACATCGCTACGGCGTTTTTTGGCTTCTTCATCGGTAAGCAGGCCGGCAGCGAGATCCGAATCGATGGCCATCTGTTTGCCCGGCATGGCATCAAGGGTAAATCTGGCCGCAACTTCGGCAATACGGGTAGCACCTTTGGTGATCACCACAAAGTTGATGATGATAAGCACGGCGAAGATGATAATACCGATAACAAAATTGCCCTGGGTCATGAAGCCCCCGAAGCTCTGAATCATCTCTCCGGCGTACCCGTCGCTCAGAATAAGTCGGGTGGTTGCGATATTCAGCGATAATCTGAACAGGGTTAAAACAAGCAACATCCCCGGAAAAACCGCAAATTCAAGCGGTTTGAGGGTATAGAAGGCAACGAGCAATACCAGCAACGACAACGATACACTAATAGCCAGCAGATAATCCAGCAGCACTGCAGGAATAGGCAGAATCATGATCAGCAGAATGCCCACCACACTCGACGATACAATAACGTCGGTGCGGAAGAACATCTTCTTCAAAAACTTCAGATCAAATCCGGTCTTTCCCATTTATGAAATTTTCTTCTGCTTGAGTTTATACACATAGGCCAGAATTTCGGCAACGGCACGGAACATATCGCCGGGAATGTATTGGTCTTCCTCGGCTGTGGCGAACAGTGCACGCGCTACAGGCTTATTCTCTACAATTGGTATGCCATACTTGGTGGCAAGTTCACGAATTTTTAACGCTTTCTTTCGCTGACCCTTAGCCATTACGATGGGAGCTTCATTTTGCTCGGGGTCGTATTTGAGGGCCACGGCGTAGTGCGTAGGGTTGGTTACAACCACATCGGAGGCGAGTACGGCATGGTCGAGCCGTTTTTTCTGCCGTAACTGCATTCCGAAACGCTTCCGCTTGGCCTTCACATGAGGGTCGCCCTCCATCTGCTTGAACTCGTCTTTTACTTCCTGCTTGGTCATGCGAAGGTCTTTGTGATACTGAAACCGCTGATAAGCTGCATCCGCCAGGGCCAGTAAAAACAGGGCTGTGAGTATGCGCGTGACGAACATGAGTACGTAGCTGCCGGTTTCACTCAGCGTATGACCAAGCGGCATAACAGTGAAGGCCAGAAAATTATCTACATCGTTCTGAACGGTATAATAAATCACGAGGCTTACAATGGCCAGTTTGGTGAGGCCCTTTACCAGCTCAACAATACTGCGCATCGAAACAATTTTTCCGAGACCTTTAATCGGATTCAGCTTTGAACCTTTAACTTCCAGAGCTTTGAAGGTGAAATTGAAACCGGTTTGGGCCGTATTTACCAACAGCGCGACACCTACCAGCAAGATGAGCAGAGGTAAAATAAGCCTGAATCCATACCAAAATGCCAGTTCAAGGTGCTCTAGCGCATGATCTATATTTTCAATAGGGGCCCCGGCATTGTTGAAAAAGTGCTCGAAGAGGCCCTCCATATATCCGTACATCGAAGCCCCGAAACCCGCCAGGGTCATTAATGCCGCAGACAGCAATATAACGGAAGAGATTTCCTTGCTGATACTAACATTTCCATCCTCACGAGCCTTTTCAATTTTCCGCGCGGTTGGTTCTTCGGTTTTTTCTGCGTCGTCGCTCTTCTCGGACATTGCCGTATTTGACTGATGGTTACACGATTATATATGTGGGTAATGTGGCAGCAGGTTGACCACTCAGGCTCTTTTTGCTGCAATGCCATATCACGAACACATCGACTTGCCCTATATCTATCAAAATTGATACCAAAAAGGATGGCATACATTTTGCATAGGCTTGGGTGTAACGTGTTTCAAAGTTCAAAAGTCAATATATCAGTGTCATGATTGATCGTTTTCGAACGCACATGCAGGCTATGCAAACCCTGCAGCGTGCACAAGAAATTACTGCGAACAACCTGGCCAACATCAACACCGCCGGATTCAAAAGCGGGAAAATGTTCCAGAGTATCCTCAATGAGGAGATTGACGGAGAAGTGTTCACCTCCGTACAAACCGGGTCCCGCCCGGTGATGACTCAAGGTGTGTTTGAGCAGACGGGCAACGATTTTGATTTTGCCATTAACGGCCGTGGATTCTTTGTAGTGGAAGAAGGCGGACGTGAGTTTCTTACCCGAAGCGGCCGATTTACCCTGGACGGGAACGGATCACTTCGCAACGAACGTGGCGGCCAGGTCATGGGTCAGGACGGACCTATCACCCTGCCTGAGCTGAATCAGGCCATTGGCGAAAACCGCGAGGTTAAGTTCGAGGTAGGTTCCGACGGAACGATCCGTGTGAACGATCGAATTCGTGATCGCCTCCGAATGGTGGAACCCGACAACATGGACAGGTTGCAACGCCATGCCGGCATGTATTTCCATGCCGATGAAGAATATGTAACCCTGAACGATGATGAGCGCAGTACCGTGCTCCAGGGCTATTTCGAGAAGAGCAACGTAAACACGCTGGAAGAAATGGTAGATATGATGCAAACCATGCAGATGTTCGAGTCGGCCCAACGTGCCCTTCGCACCGCCGATGAAATGCTCTCTCAGGCAACCAACAAATTAGGTCAATACTAAAATCAAAAACGCAGCATTATGTTACGTGCATTAACCACCGGAGCGCTGGGGATGAGTTCTCAGCAGAAAACCGTAGATAACATTGCCAACAACCTGGCCAACGTCAACACTACGGGATTCAAGCGTAGTACCATCGCCTTTCAGGATATGTTCTACGAGAACATCGCCACTTCGCGACAGGGTGCGGCGGCCAACCGTCCTACCAACGATGCGCCATCTCTGCAGATTGGTCACGGATCGCGTGCTGTGGCTACCATACGAAACTTTATGCAGGGGCCACTCACCGAAACCAACAACCCTCTGGACATGGGTATCAGCGGTGAAGGTTTCTTCCAGATTGAGCTTCCCGACGGATCTATCGGGTATTCCCGGGATGGAAACTTCAACCGGGATGCGTCCGGACTGATTGTCAATAACTCCGGTTTGCCTCTGGCCGACCAGATTGAAATTCCTATGGATGCCATCGGTATTATGATTTCTCAGGATGGTGTAGTTACCGCCCAGATGCCCGGAAATCAGGGTCTCATGGATCTTGGTCAGATTGAACTGGCGAAGTTTGTGAACACGGGCGGACTTGCCGCTTTGGGTGATAACCTGTTCGCTGAAACGGAGGCTTCGGGGCTGCCCATCATCGGTATGGCCGGTTCAGAAGGCTTTGGTGTAATACGTCAGGGCTTCCTGGAGCAGTCGAACGTAGATATCGTTACCGAAATGGTAAAGCTCATTGAAGCACAGCGAGCCTATGAAACCAATTCCAAAATGGTTCAGACGGCAGAAGACATGATGCAGGTAACCAACGGCATCAAACGATAATCTGGCTCCCGGGCTGATACACACGCCGGAACGACCGGCATCGTGAACTCATACGGCCCTTCGCCAGCGACTAAAACAAAACGGTTTACCCAAACACCCATAACTCCTTTTAACCAATGAAACAGCATCACTCCAATATAAAGCGTAAAGGGCGAACCCTGCTGCTGATGGATGTTGCCCTGTTACTTTTGGTGGGCATCATCGCCCAACAGTTACATGCGAAAACCGGGGACACCGGCGCAACAGCGACCGCTTCCACCTATGCCACGATCACGATCCCGCCTGCTTTGGAGATTAGTGATAACCGTGATGCAGTGATTGAAACCATCCTGCAAAAGGCATCGGAAGCGCTCATTGACCGAGGACTGGAAACAGAGACGTCTCGTTTCAACCTCGCACCGCGCTGGGTCCCCAATCGCATTGCTCAGCTGCAGCCCGGTCAGATCCGGTCGGTAACCCCCAAAACCGGCGACATTCGTGAATACACCCTCTTTGATGTACTCACTCCGTCGGGCATTGTGGAAATCCAGCTTCAGATAACCCTTACGCGTAAAATACCGGTGGCTTCAACCCGGCTGATATCCGGCTCGCAGCCAGAAACATCACAATTTGTGATGGAATGGGTGGATGTAACCCGTCTTCAGCACGATTATGTCACCGAAATGCATCAACTGGATGGGATGCAGCTGCGCAGAACCCTGCTGGCCGGTCAGCCCGTACGCCAGTCTGATATCTGGACGCCTCCGGCCGTAGCTGCCGGCGATGTGGTAACGTTGGTTTTTGCCACCGAATTTATGCAAATCACCATACCGGCAACCGCCCGTCAAGACGGTCAGACCGGTGACGTCATTCGAATTTACAGTTCCGAAACCCGCAAAACCTATCTGGCCGAAGTAAACGGGCCGGGAGAAGTACTATGGAAACAAACGTTATGAAAAACAGCATTATCTATATTTTCGCCTTTATGCTGATACTGACGACAGCGCTGCCTGCAATGGCACAGCGCTCGCTCTACCGCGATAATAAAGCTAGTCAGATTGGCGATGTCATCACTGTTGTACTTGTGGAAAACATTTCCGGAAGTTCAACCCGCGACGAACGCGCAACCTCCAACCAAACGGGACAGCTGCAAGGATCGCTTGGTGGAAACATCATGCCGCTGGAGCCATTTTTCAGCTCCGATGCCAGCGTCAGCTCCAATATGAATTCCAATTTTCTGGCCAATCAGCAGCAGTTGCTGCAAGGGAACCTCAGTGTTCGCATTATCGATGTAACGCCCAATGGCGATCTGGTAGTAGAAGGTTCACGATCTACTGAAATTAATGGAGAAAAGCATTGGGTAAAACTATCGGGATTGGTTCGGCCATCTGATGTTGACAATACCAACAGTGTACTTTCCTTCCGGGTTGCCAATGCAGAAATTTCCTACCTGAAGGAAGAATCGTTGCAGCAGGCCTGGCGAAGACCCGGAAAAATCCGAAGAGCCGTGATGTATGGCATCGGTGCTACCCTGGTAGGGGCCGTTTTACTGAGAGAATTCAGATAGAAGCATTTTTTTGAGTCCCGGAGGCGATTTTTTCGACCTCCACCGCATTTTGGGTATGAATATTGCCATAACATGGTAAACGAGTACAATCAGTCGTGTGAAATTTATGAAAACAGTCCATTTACATCGCCAACGGGCGAAATCAAAAATAGCGGCGTGCCAGGGCTTGGTTCTGTTGGGGTTTATTGTTGTGTTGCTCTTACAGGATGTGCAACCTGCCCTGGCACAAACCCGCTTATCTGATCTTGTTGAAGTTCAGCATGCTCATAATAAAGAGCTGATCGGTTATGGACTGGTAACCGGTCTGGACCGCTCCGGCGACCGAACGACAGGTACCCGGGGATCGGTGTTTACCGTACAGTCGGTGGCCAACATGCTCGAGAATTTCGGTATAACCGTAGATCCGGAGCGACTCCGTACACGAAACGTAGCTGCAGTTATGGTTACGGCCAGGCTGAGTCCTTTTCATGCGCCGGGCAGTGGTATTGACGTGACGGTGAGTTCGCTGGGTGATGCCAGTAGTCTTCAGGGCGGCATCCTCCTGCAAACACCCTTATTTGATCCCGACAATCAGGATGTGTACGTAAAAGCTCAGGGACCGCTGATTGTGGGTGGACTTACGGCTGAAGTATCCGAAACCCGTGTTACCCGAAATCAGACGCTCTCTGCCACTATACCCGGTGGAGGAATCGTTGAAACCAATCTGGATTTCTCACTCAATACAGAATTGCCATTGGGTCTGGTTTTACGTCAGCCGAATCTCACCAATGCACGTCGTATTGCCGAAGTGGTTAACACGGCTTTTGATGAAGATCTCGCCTGGGTAAGCCATGCCGGACTGGTACAAGTTACCTGGCCACAGGCGTTTCAGACCATGGAAAATGCCAACATATTTCTAAGCATCATCATGGAGCAGGAAATTCGGGTTGAAACTCCGGCCCGCGTTGTGATCAACGAGCGTACCGGTACCATCGTAGCCGGAGGTGCTGTTCGCATCGGTGAGGTAATGGTATCGCACGGTAACGTATCGGTACGAACGCAGGTACAGCCCTTCGTGGTACAGCCCAATCCTTTCGCTGCCGGTGAGACGGTAGTAGGTGAAATTCCCCGTGTGGAAATCAGTGAAGAGGCTGCCCAGACATTGGTACTGGCCGAAGACACCAACGTACAGCAACTGGCGGCATCGCTCAACTCTCTGGGACTTAGTCCACGCGACATTATCGCCATATTTCAGGCAATAGACCGCGCCGGAGCCTTACGTGGACAGCTTATTGTCATGTAATGATGAAGCTTGTAACCACATACACAACGAAATTAATTCACAAAACGTGAATATTTATGAAGGTAGATTCCATCATATCACTTAACCAGACCGCCATCAGCGCGGAACGCCGCGAAGAAATTCGCCGCGAACAAACTGCTATTCAGTTTGAGGAGCTATTCGCCCGCCACTTAGTATCGGAAATGACTAAAAATAATTTCAATATGACCGATAATATGAGTGGCGTCGGAGGTTCTTCGGCGAGCATGTACCGTGAGTTTGTAACCGATGCGTTGTCTACAACGCTGGCCGCTCAGCGAAAGCTGGGAATGGCCGATATGATACTCCGGCACTGGAACGCCGCCGACAACGAAACCAACAAAATTGATTCGTAATCCTACGCCAATGTCAGCCATCAATCAAAGCCCATTGAACGCGCTTTCTGAGCAAGTTCACAACTTAAATACAACGTTCGAGCTGTTGTTCAAAACAATTGACGAACAGATCGATGCCATCATCATGCAGGATGTAAATCGAATAGAACTGTTAACGGAGCAGCACGCTGCTCAACACAGTACATTCCGTAAGCAGGAGAAGAGCTTCATTGAAGAGCTGCGCAATTGTATTCCTGAAGAGCGGCGCGACGCTACTCCGCTCACGCTTACGGCGTTGAAATCGATTTATCCGCAGTATCAAGATTTTCTTGAAAGCTGGCAAGATTCGCTCGGGCGAAACATCAAATGGCTCCAACGACATCAGGGTCAGCTCGTGCAGCTGCTGGAATTTGCTCAACGTCAGAATTCTACGATGATGCGGGCCATGTACACCATCGAAAACGAAAAAAGTGTTCATTACAGCAACACCGGACAAAAAGCTACATTCTCATCGGGCGTGGCCATTAATCAGGAGGCCTGATCATGCGGGCACTATTTGAATCAGCTAAATCGGGTATGTACACTGCCGAGCGCCAGCTCGGAACTACGGCCCATAACCTCGTGAACGCCAATACGCCGGGCTATTCCCGTCAGCGTGTGGAAACCACGCCGGTTGCTGTGAGAATGGGGCATGGTCAACTCGGCCTTGGAGTTAGTGTAAGTCAGGTTAACCGGATGCGAAACGATCTGGTAGATACCCAGCTCATGGATAAGCGTATGAACATGGGCTATATGCTCAGTAAAAGCGCCATTTTCGAGCAACTTCAGTCTACGCTTGCCTCCGACACCGGTGGCGACCTGGATGCGTACGTAGGCCGAGTATTTAATGCCTTCTCTAAAGTTGCTTCCGACCCGCAAGATGTAAGTGTTAGAAACGGTTTGCTTGCAGACGCCCGTCAGCTCGTGGATAAATTTCACGATATGAATCGTAGTATTGGCGTAAGTACCGAGCTTGCTATGCGTAACATCACCGATGATGTTACGCAGGTTAACAATTTACTGCGTGATATCGCTTCGCTGAATCAGACGATAACCTCATCGCAGGCAATTTCAAAGCCTGATTTTCGCAGCATGGATTTGCAGTTACAGAAACTGGAGGAGCTGGCCAACCTGGTCTCGTTCGAAAAACATGTTTCTGAAAAAGGTTCTCTGGAACTGCGCATCGGTGGCATCCTGGTTGTAGATCAAAGCAAAGCACATGCGCTGCGTGCAGAAATCAATCCGGCATTCAATAATGTTAACCTCAGGTTACAAGAGAATGGGAAAATCCTCAACCCAGACGGAGGCAGTCTGGCAGGGGGTATTGAAATGTACACAAAGGAAATACCTGATATTCAGAATAAACTGGATACTATGGCCTCAACCATTGTAACGATGTTTAATGACCTGCACCGTCAGGGTTTCGGTTTAGATGATAACTTCAGCAGAAACTTTTTTGATCCCGACGGGGTAACAGCCGAAAGTATACGTCTGAATCCTGAGGTGAGTGGTAACCTTCGAAATATTGCCGCTTCCTCGGCAGTGGGGGAGTCCGGTAATGGAGATATTGCTGCAGACATTGCCGATATCAGAAATCTGGTTGCCATCAACGGAAGAAAAATGGTGGATTTTGCCATTGAGCTGATCAGTCAGCCAGGCGCCCGTATGAGTGAACTTCAAACCACAATTGAAACCCGTGAAGCGGAGCTTCGCATGTTGGAAGTTCAGCAGGAGCGCGAATCGGGTGTGAATCTGGATGAAGAACTGGGCATGATGATTCAATTTCAGAATGCCTATCAGGGTTCAGCCCGGGTACTTGCTTCTGCCCAGCAAATGTATGACACCCTGTTAGGTCTGGTGAGGTAAACATTATGCGTGTTACACAAAAAATTATTTACGACGACTTTCTGAGGGATATTACCAGAAACCGCACCCAGATGGCTAAAATCCAGTCGGATTTATCCAGCGGGAAGTCGGTTCGCCTACCCTCCGATAACCCGATAAACTTCGTGCGAAGTCGCAATATCGAGGAGAATCTGCGTAAAGCCGAACAATATCAGGATAACCTGAGTAGTGGCTTACGTCAGGGACGTCTGGCGCAGGAAGCCGTTGATGAAGTGCTCGATCTGCTTATTGAAACCAAAAGACTTGCAACCGGAGGTGCCACTGCCTCTAATAGTGAGACGGCACGAATCAGTATGGCCGACCAGATTCGCAACATACGCGACTCTATGGTAGCCTCACTAAACAGCAGCTATGGCGACCGTTATTTATTTGGTGGTACCAACTCAAGCGAACCCCCTTTCGTACTTGATGACACCCAACCCTCTGGTGTACAATCATTGGCCAATAACAAGGCACCGAGTGTAGCAGTAGCCGACAGCGTACGCATAGATATCAGTATTTCAGGTCGGGAGATAACCGATTTAGGTAATGGTGAAAATTTGTTCCAGCTCATGGCTGATATCGAACAAGCCCTCAGAGATAACGATGGTGCGGCTGTTAACGGGCAACTATCAAGAATTGACGCGGCGATAGACTCGGCCACCATAGCGATATCCCGGCTCGGTGGCAATCTTAACCGGATGGAATTCATGTTCGAGCAATACGAGTCTACGAAGATTGTATACCAAACGGATGTCAGCCGACTGGTTGATACCGACTTTGCCGAAGCTATTTCGCAAATGCAACGCACCCAGACAGCTTATGAAGCCTCCATGGCCGTACAGACGCGCATGATTAACAACACCTTGCTCGACTATATTTAAGGGCTTAGGAAAAACTGCGCTTCGACCGATAACCATTACGATGCACTGATCTACTGAATGAATTAAGGAGACCCGATGGAGGGTAAGAAACAAGATTTAGCCATTATACACTTTGTGACCGATCCCCGTTTTGTTGACGGTGATGCCGTGAAACAATGGCTGGAAATGGCCCACGAAGTGCACATATTGTCTCCTGAATTACCCGAAGAAGTGGTACCGGAAGGTGCGCAGCTTACCCAGTATGCATCTGATGAAAGTAAAACCGCTGTGTGGAATGATATTCTGAAGGAGGTAAACACCGGTTACACGCTTTTTCTGGAAGATGACGAGCGCTTTGATGCCTATCATATGCCCGATTTGGATCAGATGGATGCCGGTAGCTTTTTTCCTGTTCGAATTCAGACCGCCGACCGGGGTGAACGTCAGATCTATTATCAGGTTCGATTTCTGCCCAACTTACGAAGCCGCAATATAACGGACGTTTTTGCAGGCTTGATGTTGCCCGATGCCACACGAACCATTTACAATCTGAACCTGGAAATGCGCGACTTTGTCCTGCCTATACGCAGAACAACCCCGTTATATAAGTCTGTTGCTCCGGAAGAGGAGTTTTCGGCACTGAAAACCCCCATGCAAGCCTACCTTGTTATGGGGAAACAATATTTTGATGAAGGTCGTTACGTTGAAGCAGCAGCCTCCTATCGCTCCCTGCTTAAACGCGAGCACGTGCTGCCGTTTGATCGACTGGCAGCCATTAACGGATTGGCCAGCAGTATGGCGGAGCAACACCGCTGGTCGCAGGCGCTCGATCTGGCCCGACAATCAATTGAAGCGGAAGCACAGCAGTACCTTCCATACCTTATTCAGTTCCGGATCTATCAGCTGGAAAAAAACTGGAAAGGAGCCTTAAATGCCCTGGAAGATTTCAAGTCCCTGGCGGGCTGGCCTTCACGGGCCGGATTCGACGTAGGGATGGCATCAGAAACGCTGTTGTTACAACTTGCGGATATGGCCTTTAAGGCTGGTCTGCGCGAGGAAGCGTTCCGTTACTATGAGCAGATATTTCATTTCAGGCAAGGCGCTGTAGATCAGCAGCACATCAAGCTGTTGTTCGTGTTTGCTGTGGAGCTCAACAACTTTAAAAAATCTACCTACTATTTTGAAGTACTCTACGGCCAGCTCATTCCCAACGGATTAGACGATGAGTCGAGGGAAGAAATTATGGATAGCCTGCAGATGTTTATGCAAAAGGACTGGTACGATTACGCCACAGATCATTTCATCAAGCTATTCGAGGTGGACCCGGCTAATCCGGATTATCGGCGGGCGCTGATTGCGGGATTATCCAAAACCAAGCGGCTTAACGAAGCAAAGGCCATCTTCCGCGGACTCAGTGTACTGGGCGACATCTGATGCATGCAGCACCCGACGTTATCCTGCACCTGATGTATGCTGGATAATCTGAGGCATGTTGCCTTAGGTGCAGCATCAATCTTACGCTTGTTGCCTTAGATGCAGCATCAATCTGAGACTTGCAAACTTAGCTGCAACATCAATCTGAAGCTTGCTGCCTTAGATGTATCATACATCAGCGGCTTGCTCATGGACTTCTGACTCAGCAGTTTTCAGGCTCCGTAACAAAGCAGGATTATTTCAGCTTATTGCGGATGGTTCGGTCGGAAATACCCAAAATCTTGGCAGCTTCTTTCTGATTGCCACCGGTGCGCTCCAGAGCCTTTTTAATCAGCTGCAGCTCCATTTCCTCAATAGGCATCAGCGGCAGGTCAGAAAGCACTTCGCGACCCATCTGGTGGTCAACGCCCGAGAACATATTATTATCCACATGGTCGACGCCGACTTCGGTTTCTTCATTAGACAGAATTACACCGCGATGGATGAGGTTATCCAGCTCCCGAACATTACCTTTCCACTCGCGCTGAACCAGATTCTGCATTAACTCCTCAGAAATCTGCTTTTTCGGCAAATTATACTGCTCGGTATAGTTGTCGCAAAAATAGTTGGCGAGCAGGGGGATGTCTTCACGACGTTCGCGCAGAGGCGGGATGGTAATTGGGAAAACGTTGAGGCGGTAGTAAAGGTCGGCCCGGAAGTCACCATCACCTATAGCCTGAGCTATATTTCGATTGGATGTGGCAATAATGCGCACATCCACACTGGTAGGTTTCTGACTTCCAACCCGCTGAAATTCTTTTTCCTGCAACACGCGCAGCAGTTTTGCCTGTACGTTGATATCGATTTCGGTAATCTCATCGAGCAGGAGAGTACCGCCATCGGCCTCATCAAAGGCTCCCTTTTTATCGGCTATAGCTCCAGTAAAGGAACCTTTCATGTGGCCAAAAAGCGTACTTTCAACCAGTTCGGTAGGCAGGTTTGCGCAATTGATTTTGACGTATGGACCCGTTGCCCGGTTGCTGTTCAGATGCAATAATTTTGCGTAGACTTCCTTACCGGTCCCGCTCTCGCTCTGGATGAGTACGGGGGCATCGTTTCGGGCGATTTTAGGCAGGATGCTCAGGAGGCGTTTCATGGTGGGCGTTTCGCCGACCATCACGGTATTAGGTTCGCTGCCGCTCGACTTGCTCACATAGGCGGTTTGTTCGCGGAGTTCCTTACGTGGAGCGGAAGTTGTAGAAGCGGAGGTATGGCCTTGCTTCTGAGTTTGTTCACCGTTCGACCGGTTATCGAAGAAGCGTTTGATGCGGTACGAAAATTCCTGTGGGGTAAAAGGCTTGGTGATGTAGTCGAAGGCCCCTTTACGCATAGCATTAACCGAGTGGTTAACATTACCGAATCCTGTGATAAGAATAACGCCTATGTCGGGGTGGTCGCTCATGATTTTATCGAGGACTTCATCACCGGTCATTTCGTTCATTTTGACATCGGTGACCACCAGATCGGTTTTATTCTCTGCGAGATAGTCCATGGCATCGACCGGCGAAACAAACGCCTTAACTGAATACCCGTTAAGTGTAAGCTGCTCTTCCATAAAGGAAATAAGCAGATTATCGTCGTCAATCAGTACTACTCGACCGTTCATGCAATTGATAACCTTTCGTTAGTGGACAAATGTGACAAAACTAAGTGATTTCTTTCAACATTAATCGGGCACGCTACTTCTTAAACATACTAAAAAAACCGCGATTTATTTCAGCTATAATACAGTGTCTTATCAGGATATACTGCATTTAGGTACAACAAAAAAGGCATTGCAACGAAGCTGCAATGCCTTAAAATTATGATGGCTATGTTATTATCTGCCGAGCATAGCATCAGCGATATCTTCCCATACGGCCGGATCGTTCAGTTTCGCGCCAAGCGTTGTGTTGGCTGCGGCTTCCGGTGAAGATTTCATCGCGGTTTGATATTCGGTAAGCTCGGCCTTCATGGCACGTACTTTATCAAATGAACCTCTAGAAAGCTTATCGAGCTCGGTTTTAGCGAACTCAGCCTCGTTACGAACGCGACTTGAATCAATAGACACCTTATCGGCCACTTCGTTGGTCGACTTCGACTGCTGGCTTACATCCTGAACCTGGGCATTACTGCCAACGTTGGCTGCCTTCTGGCCCATGCCCGCAGACTGGGTATCGGTAATTATATTGCTGAGTCTGTTGATATCCATGAGGATTCTTCTGTGTTGTGTTATTTATAATACGAAATATCCGGCTTTTCCAGAACTTTTTGTTGCTCGGTGCCGTGGTACTTATGCTGAGCCTGTGTGTGCAAACGGGCCCGGTTAACCACTCCTCCTTGCTTGTTCCTTAAAGCGTGCAGTTTAGGGATGATCATCTTGTTGAGGTCCTCAAATTCTTTGAACCGTTCGGAAATCTCAATAAGCTGTTCATCTGTAGCTGCTTTTGAATCAAACGTCACCGATAATTCACCCAACTTCTTAGATGGCTGCTCCCTTGCTATAATTAACGATTCGATATCGTCAACCGAGGGAGTTTGCGCATCCAGTTCCAGCAAAATTTGCCGGCTAAGTTGAACGAGCGTATCCAATTGTTCGACTATCTGATTCACTGTATATAAATTATCGGCAGTTACCTGCAGGAGTTAAATTTTAATAAATAAATGCAAGCCAATAAAAATCAATAGCTTGCAAGTGTAAAACTATTAAGTGTTTTTAATATTTCACTAAAATTCGGACATAAACAAAAAAAGTTTACCTATACAATCAGGCGAAAATCATGCCAGAATGATAACGTTCCGTTGATTAGAAACGTCCTCCCATAAACTGACCCTGGAACGCCATGATTTCAGCAAATTGCTGCTGGCCCTGATCAATAATCATCTGAAGTTTTGCAAATTCGGCCCGCTGTCTTTCCTCATATTGTGCCAGAAAACGATCTTGCTGACTAATTCGTCGGCCCAGGTTATCTATTCGCTGGTCTACGCCGTCGGTTAATGTCGCAATAAGACCTGTTTTAGGCTCAGTATACGATTTTGCTTCGTTGAGCATCGCCGTAATGGGACTATCCTCTGATGTGAAGAATCGTTGCAACGCATCCGGATTGCTTTCCAGAAATTCGTTTAGTTTAGCAGAATCACCAACTTTCATGGTACCATTCCGCTCAAACTCAATACCGATATCTGAGAGGCGGGAAATATCACCCTCACCGGCGGCACCGTCGGGCAGAATACCAATCTGACGCAGATTTACAGTCAGGTTACGTACCACCCGCATATTCTGCAGAGGACCACGGCGGTCGTTTTCTGCATCCAGAAATGTACGGTCACGTATAGTTCTGTTAACGTTGTTAAAAGACGAAATGAATTCATCTACCTTTTTTCGTGCACCTTCAATATCACGGGTAATATCCATCGTTACCGTGTCTTCTGAGGCGCGCAGCATAGTAAAGCTGAGACCGTTAATGGCATCATCTACCTGATTACTGCCTCTTGTGAACGTAACTCCGTCAATCGTAAACCGTGCATCCAGTTCATTCTCCGGCGCCAATTTAGTGATATCAAGCGCTGCCAGATCACCGGTAAATCCATCGAACTGAATTCGGTTTTCAAAACCACTCTCGTTCGACTTCATGGAGAATTGGATCTCGTCGCTGTTCACGTTGAAAAGGGAGGCCCCTGCCTGCTCACCGAAGGTTTCGTTTATGGATGCAGCCAGTGCTTCAAGTACTTCCGCATTGGTTTTGTCGGTAGTATCGATGGTAATCGTTTCGGTTACGTCACCAATAGTAATGGTTACGCTTCCTTCCCCGGTTGTGGCCAGTTCGTTGCCCTCTCGATTCATAACCTGCGTAAGGGCAATGTCTTTGGTAGCCAATCGCTCCACATTCAGATTGAAACTAGCCGCGTTGTTGAAATTATTTACGCTGTTGATACGTACCGCTTTATCGTTGGAAACGGAGTTCGAAAACGGAGAGAATGGGTTGGGACCATCTTCTTTTCGTAAGGCCTCCAGGTTTTCGGTGAACTTCTTCACCGCATTGTTAACATCCGTGAGGGCGGTTTTACGCTCCCGCTGCGCGGCCTGCTGCTGCTGAAGCTGAATTTTATTACGGCTCTCGAGCTGGACGAGCTGCTGTACGAAGCCCTCGAACGGGTTGTTTTTGGCGATGATGGATGAGATACTCATGGTCGTATGTCAACGGGTTGTTGTGTTAAATTCAGGTAAATATTCGACTATTTGGATGTACATCACCGGATTTATCCGGAGGCGGCTTCAGTGGAAGCATCCTCCGTTCTCCCCCATGCTCTACATCAATACAGTACGTTTACTCTGCTGCCTCCAACGGCCCTGTGCATATAGGCCGGGATGCAGGTTATTGTCCTACAGCAATGGGAGAGGTACTTGCAGCCTGCTCCCACGCGTCACGCAGCGGTTCCAACAGTTCCCGTACTTCTTGAAACTCACCCTTGCGGGCCAATTCCTGACAATACTGGTACAAGGAAAACAGCTGACCCGAAATTTCGTAGTCGAAGTTGAGTCCTTTTATGAGGGTGGAAAGAATTTCCCGCAACTGCTTGTCATCTTCCCGCCAGCTCGCTTGTATGGCAAGATCGTAGAGTTTAACCACGATTTTCATCGGGGATGCGTTGAGCACGGTTTGCTGCTGATATTTTAAATGTGGATTCTTAATCATTTCTGATGTCGATTTAGGTTACCGGTTTGCGTATCCGTTTGATACGAGTGTTGGTAAACCGTCTTGCCAGCGACGAATCGCTCCAAAGCAGACGGCCTGAACTAGTCTGTGTTTCACCCGCTCTGTGTCAACGCGCAGGGCGCTGCCACACTATTTATGTGAAATTGACTGCCTGGCTTGTGATTTTCAACAGGTTTTACGCTGCTTTATAGAACCACATGACGGGCATCAATACCATTCCTGTTCAGGTTATCGGTTACAAATATTCGTTCTTCAATACTTTTTTGGATGCCGACAGAGAAATTGCATGTATACAAGGAACGGCTTCTTCATTTTTCTCGGCATCCGAATCTTGCGTTGCACATCGTGCACGTTCCTATGAATTAGTTACAAAATCCGTGCCACCGCTTTGGCATCTTTTTTGCAATCGTGGCTATATCGTGTGAAAACAGCATAACCATAAAGAGATAATCGTCGTGAAAGCAAAAGTTCAACGCGCCCAGAATCTGTTAGACCGTAAAAATCCGAAACCTATTGAGGCGCTGGCCCAGTTAAAGCCCCTCATGAAAACAGGCCAGGAGCCTTGGCCGGTTTACCATTTTGCCGGAGTGGCGTACGCACTTTTGGGTGATCATGAGCGCTGTGCTGAGGCCATGCGCAACGCGTTAGACGGTGGCAGTACCGAGCCGGAGACGTTTCACACGCTGTCGGTAGCCTTGTATAAGCTGGAAAACTATGCCGAAGCGGAATCTTTTGCCAAGCAGGCTATTCAGATGCGACCTGATTTTGTGAAGGCCCTGCTCAATCTTGGACTCATTCTTCAGGCGCAGGCCCGTCTCGAGGAGGCGCTGCAGGTTTATGCCCGGGCGAATCAGCTGGATCCACGTAATGCGGTTATCGCGTTTAATATTGCCCTTGTATATCGCAATCTGGGCAACTTCGATAAAGCCATTGAGCTGTTTGATATTGCCGCTCAGATGGACGCTACCTACCATGCCCCGGTGATTGAAAAGGCCTCCGCACTAATTAAAACTCGCGATTTTGAGAAGTCTGATGCGCTGTTGCGCGACTTCCTCCAACGAAATCCGAATAGTGTGGAAGGCCGGTCGCTGCTGGCCGACTCGAAGAAAGATCAGTCACTATACGACGAGGCCATCACCTTATATAAAGAAGTACTCGACGATAATCCGCGTATACCGGGTGTGCGCGTAAACTACGGACTTTGCCTGCAGGAGATGGGTCGCTACGACGAGGCCGAGAAGGAATACCTGCGTGCGTTGGATTATCCACCCACGATGATGGAAGCCATGAGCAATTACCTCATGGTGATGCATTACAATCCGGAGCGCACCCGCGAATACATTTTTGAAGCCCACAAGAAGTGGGATGAGACCTTTGCTCCCGCTGAGCGTCCTGAGCGTCCTGTTCCTTCCGATTGCTCTCCCACCAAGCGCCTTCGTGTCGGATTTGTATCGGGCGGATTCCGGTCGCACCCGGTGGGCTGGATGATTACCCGCGGACTGGAAGAAATGCCTCGTGAGGAATTCGAAGTCTATTGCTACACCAACAACAATATTAACGATAAAATTACCCAGCGTATCGCAACCCGTGCCGATAAATGGAGGTCGGTAGTTGGATTCAACGACGCGGTGGTGGCGAAGATGATTCGCGAAGATGAAATTGACATCCTGGTGGAGCTTTCGGGACATGCCGGGGATAACCGATTGCGGGCGGTGGCTATGGAGCCGGCGCCGGTCATTATGAAATGGGTGGGGGGGTTGTTCAACACCACGGGACTGCGCTCGGTTGACTACCTGCTCTCCGATTGGCACGAAACGCCCGAAGGCGTGGAGGATTTCTACACCGAGAAGCTGGTTCGCATGCCCGATGATTATATCTGTTTCATGCCTCCGGCGTATGCTCCCGAAGTTTCGGCGCTGCCGGCTGTCGAGAATGGATTTGTGACGTTCGGGTGCTTTAATAATCCGAGCAAGATAAATCCGGTGTTGTTGGCTCAGTGGGGGCGTTTGTTGGCGCGGGTTCCGGGAAGTAAGCTGTTTTTGAAAAGTGGTCAGTATGATAGTGTGGAGTTTCAGGAGCGCATTCTTGGGGCGCTTTCGGATGCCGGTATTGGTCGGGATCGTGTGATATTTGAAGGACGGTCGCCGCATGAGGACTTGCTGGCGGCGTACGCGAAGGTAGATATTGCGCTCGATCCGTGGCCGTATTCGGGTGGATTGAGCACGTGCGAGGCCCTGTGGCAGGGCGTGCCTGTGGTGACCTATGCAGGTCCGACCTTTGCGGGGCGGCACTCGGTGACCCATTTGCGGAATGCGGGTTTGCCCGAGATGGTAGCGGATTCGTGGGATGCCTACGTTGATGTGGCGGCCGGGCTGGCCGGGGATCTGGCGGCACTCGCCGGGCTCCGTACGCGCCTGCGCGATCAGGTAGCGACCTCGCCCCTGTGCGACGGCGAGCGCTTCGGCGCAGCTTTGAGCGACGCCTTCCGCCAGATGTGGCACGCGTATATCGAGGGCCGCCTTAAGCAAGATCATATTGCTGTATCTGCTGCGGTGGGTAGCGATATGCGGCCGATGGGCGAGGAACTGCCGGTGGCGGGTAACGATGTCTCTGCGCCTGGTAACGAACTGCCGGTGGCGGGTAACGATGTCTCTGCGATGGGTAACGATGTGCCCGCGCCGGCCTTATCTGGCCAAGGTAGTGCACCGGTAATCAACGAAACCAATTCATGGTCGACTGATGAAGAAATCGCAAAAGTAGCTCGTTTTAACTGGAAGCGTGGCAACCACGAGAATCTGCTGGTGACCGGGCAACGCAATCTAATTTACAGTGTGCCTGGTAGTATTGAGGTGATGTCGACCTACGTGATGCTGGAGCAGGGGCAGTGGTTCGATTCGGAAGTCGATTTTATAACAGATTTCCTCCAGGAGGGGATGAATGTACTGGATATTGGTGCAGGATTTGGTGCGTATGCTCTGCCAGCCGCTCGTAAAGTTGGTTCGGACGGGAAGGTTTTTGCTTTTGAACCGGTGACATTCATGCGAAAGCATTTGGATATCAGCAAAGTTGAAAATGGACTTACCAGTCTGGAAGTCATTGGCAGAGCGTTAGGAAATGAAGCCGGAAAGCGTGGTCTGAGCTCAACTTCGACACCTGAATTAACGGTTCTTCAGACGGATGGAAACGATGTTCAGGTTGTGACGCTCGACAGTTGGTGGGACTTTGAAGGAAACCCGGAGATAGATGTTCTAAAGGTCGATGTAAATGGCAAAGAGTTCGATGTTTTAAAAAGTGCCGAACGCGTTTTGGCAGAACAGTCACCGGTTCTGATACTTTCCACTAGTGATATTTCCACTGCTTTGGTAGACTATCTCGCCGAAAAAGAGTTTGTTTTTTATGATTTCATAGGCGGAGTAGGGGTTCTGAGTCCGGTTGAGGATTGGTCGCAGCGAGATGCCTATGCACAGAATGTAATTGCGGTGAAGGCTGATAGGGTAGCTGCGTTAACAGAACAAGGCTGGATTCATGATGAGAATGCCGATGTAACTGAGCCAGAGCTTGGCTACTGGAAAAAAACGTTGAAAGCTATGCCGTGGACGGAAACGTTATTTGCCGATTGGGAAAAACAGTCTATGGTGCCGGGTAATAAGAACTACTACCGCGCATTGGATTATATATGTGCTGCGGAAGATTTGGCTTCAAAGGTAAAAGGAGATGATACTAATCAAGGAGAAAATCTTTCAAAACCTAATCAGGATAGTAAACTAGAAGGCAATTCGGATAGGATCCTGAGATCACAAAAAGCTACGTTGCTATTGGTAGCTGCGCAGGAGTTAATTTCAAAATACAATACTGGTGAAGGCGGTGCATCCGTGGCGATGACGCTCATACGGGTAATGAATACGCTCGGGAAACGAGACCAGGCTGTAGCCATTATGCAAAAGTTGATGCAGGACAGCAAAATGGGTCAGGACAATATGGATGTGGCTCTACCCTTCCTTCTGCCCATACAAGCTATGGATAGCGCCCCCATACGAACCGACCTTGCAAAATGGATGATGGTGCGTACGATTGAGTCATGGCTCGCGTTAAAGGATTTGACGGGGTATTTGAGTGGGGAAACAGAAGATAAATTACGTTCAGTTTTAGTTGATAATCCTGAAGTTGCAATTAACCTAGTAGAAGTTCAGGAAAATAAGAATGTTGAAATAGACTCTGTCAATAATGACAGATTTGATAACTACTTGAGTGAAAGTATTGATTTAATAGACATTAAAGACATCAATGGCTATTCCTACAAAGATGTAAACGGTGTGGCTGTTATAATGCCATGCATTGATATTCAAGCTGGTGTTAGATGTGCTAAACAATTGCTAGGACGTGCTGGCATGAAATGCAAAATTATAATTGCAGTTGATACTTTGGGTTGGGGTTTCATTAAGGTACTAAATGAAACCGCTCGTAAGGCAGATGTCAAATATGTAGTTTATATTGCGCAAGATGCATTTGGGGGGATGAATTGGTTGAAAATGGCGTATGAAGATTTAGAACGAACGGGGAAAGGACTACTTGCATTTAATGATGGAAAATGGCAAGGGAATATAGCTTCATTTGGCATGGTTCGTAAGAGTTGGATTTACCAGATATATGACGAGGCTATTCTTTTTAGTCAATATAAATCGCACTGTGCTGATGATGAAATAACGGTAATTGCATCAATCCAAAACATGTTAGAGTATAATCCTAAAATCACTTTGCTAGAGGTAGATTTTAGTAAAGGATTAACAGGAGGAGGAAATGCAAAAGACAGGAGTTTGTTCAATCAACGATTAAAAATTATTCAGAATAATGATTATAAGAATAAGTATTATTCTGTAGACAGCTTATTTCAGGATGTAGATTATTTCAGTAGTAAAAAAGAATTAAAACAGTATCTAGCTAACAAAAGTGTGCCCACGGTTTTTGGAAGCTCACTTGATGCAAAAAAGATATACCATGAAATACCATTTAAAGGTTATGAAGAATTTGGGACACACCGATCGTCATCGTCGGGCAGACTTAATGCAATACTTTCTTCAATAGATTTTGCAGGTCTTAAGGTTCTTGATTTAGGATGCAATTTAGGTTTTTTTACATTTGGCATAGCTACTGTTGCAGATAAGTGCTGTGGAATTGATCACGATATTAGTGCTGTAAAAATAGCAAAAAGTTTAAAAGCTGTTCACGGAATTAAAAATGCAGATTTCTATTGTGGTAGAATAACTCGGGATGCCCTCACTAAGCTGAACTTGCAGTATGGTGGTTTCGACGTAATAGTGCTAAATAGTGTGCAACACTGGTTACAGTACGATAATGGATCGATTGAAACGGTTGCAAAATTATTAAGACCAGTAATAAATAATGTGAAATATATTATATACGAACCATCATCTTCTATCCAAGCTTACTTTCCGGAATCTTCTATGATAGAAAGTATTCATAAATTCCTGTCTTTATGCGGTTGTAGTGATTATAGTATAGTTTACTCAGAAAAAGCTAATAACGTCGGGGAAGTCAGATCACTATATGTGGCAAAAAGAAATCTAAATGATGTTGTATATAAACTAGTGAATGATATCGAAAGATGTAAAAATATTGATGATCTAAAAAGTATAGGATTAGTCTATAAAAACGCAGATAAGATAGCGTTCAAAGTTGATGAGTTTTTCATTAAGACAACGTTGTTTGATAACTCCTTATACAATCAATTAATAGATAATGAGATAAAAATGAATAAAACTATAGATGGGAATGATTTATCATGTCCACAAGTTTTATTTTCAGGGATTGTTAACGGTCGAAGCGTTTTAGCTACTGAATGGGTAAATGGAATAAATATTGTTGATTACTTTATTCAAAAGATGAATCAAACTACAGAAATAGAATTTTGGAAAATATTTTGGAAATATTGTGACGAAATTATTGAATCTGTTAAAAAAATGCATAAAATAGGTTATACACATAATGATTTGAAACCGCAAAATATATTAGTGTCTAATGAAAAAATACTGTTCATAGATTTCGAGTTTTGCGGGGGGATAAAATCTATAGATGACGACAAGTATTTGCCGTTCAAACCGGAAACCATAAATCATAAAAATCTATTAACAGAATTAATGAGTAGAGTTGGAGGAAGTTATAGGTCAACTTATGGACCAGGAACAACAGAAAATGATATTGCAATGGTTAATCTAATATTTGCACAAATCAAAAAAATGGCTTTTAATCATTTTCAACAAATTTCTAAAACGGTAGTAAGTTAAAAAGTCAATACTATGAACATTCTACTTGCATTATTATTTATGTTAGTTTTCTATCGTTGATAGAAAAGTTGTACCATCACAAACTCGGGGGCCAGTCGTTGGGTTCTGGCTTGTAGGCGAGGTCGGGTGGCCAGTCGATGTCGATGCCGGCTACGGGTATGGGTTCGCGTGACTCCCCCGCTAATGGCGGTGGCCAGCCGCTACTGCTTCCGGCACCGGTTCGTACGGCCCCGCTATCAGCAGATCCACTCCCACCATTGGCCGATACTCCACCACCTCCATTGCGGACAGCGCTCATGTTCTGCTGGCTTATCAAGTCCAGCACCGCAGCAGGATTTACATTGGCTTGGGCCAGAGCGGCCGACGATGTAGCCTGTAATATCTGCAGCTGCACCCGCTCACTCTGAGCTTTGGCAAAATCGGTGTCTATGAGTCGACTTACCGCCTGCTGACTCACTGCAATACTCTGCGCAACAACTTGCTCCCGAACCGATAACGACTTACTGGCATTGGCAACATCCTGCGTGCGAGAAATCATGCCGCCAAGAGCCTCATCCACCGCCGACATAAATACGCGATAATCCTGAGCATCTGCGTTGTCAGCAATGTCCAGCCTGCCCGGATTCAGTCCGGTTATCATAGCAAGTGGGGTGACCGTAATTCGGTCTGCCTCGGCACCTAGCTGATCGTCACCTGCAGCATTGTTCTGTCCCGCGCCGTTGAATAGCATCCCGACATTAACCGCACGAATATAACTCGTGAGGGTATCAACGGATCGCTCACCGACCTGAAAAATGAGTTCCAGCGCACCAGTATTGCCCCCCTCGAATCCCTTCAGCAATTCAATCCCCTGGTAAACAGTCTGTTCAGCTGTGCTATTGAGAGAATCGCCCAGTCCGGAAATCTGAGCACCAATCAACCGTCGTTCCGCCTCCCCGAGGCTGTCAGTAGCCGCTTGTGTTGCCAGGGATTTCATTTCGGTGAGGTTGTCGGTTATGGTGCCAAAGCCCGACTCCATAATTCCAAGTACCGAAATCGCGTCAGCGATATTTCGTTGTGCTGTGATGAGTCCTTCGGTTCTGCCGCGTAGCTTTACCGATATCGCATAAGAAGAAGCATTGTCTTCTGCGCTATTTATGCGTTTACCGGTAGAGAGGCTAAGTTGATTAACCGAAATATCGCGGTTGGTTCGATTTAACACTCGGCCCGCATCCAGAGCCTGAACGTTTGTGTTAATCCTGTTAAAGTCTGCGAATGCTGACATGTCCACCTCGTAACGATGTGGTCACAGCCTGATCAAGCTGCTCCAAAGCTGACCAGTGATTTCCAAAATGTAGTTAGTGTTTGTGGAGGGGAGGCGTTGATTGCATTTCCCCTTCCGGTTTGTGCCTAAGTTTTTCCAGATAAACCTGATGGCTTAGGAGCTGTCTGTAGATTCTCCGGTTTTGAGCCGGTTAAACGCTTACCGTAAAAATCCGAGTACCGACTGTGGACCAATATTGGCCTGTGCCAAAGCCGAGGTTGATGTCTGTTGCAGAATTTGCAATCGAATCATATTGCTCATCTCTTTGGCAAAATCGAGGTCCATAATACGACTTACAGCCGAGCTGTTCGCTGAGATAGACGATGATAACGTCACTTCGCGAATACTTAGCGATCGCTGCGAAATTCCAACGGTATTCACACGATCGGCCATACGCTCTATCGCGGTATCTACCGAACTGATGAATGCCCGGAAGTCGGCCCCGTTGGCATCTGTTGCGAAGGTGAGCGTTCCGGCCTCCGTCCCACTCAAGGAAGCAAGGTCGGTCACCGTGATAGAACCGCCGGTGGCGCCAAGCTGGGTTGTTCCCGCGGCGTTACCTGTTCCGGCCCCGTTAAACAGCATGCCCACGTTAACGGCATCGATGCGTGCGGTAATCGTATCCTGAGCCCGCTCACCCACCTGAAATGTCAGCGAAATCTGACCGGTATTCCCTCCTGCATTACCTTTCAGCAGATTGGTGTCTTGAAATACCGTCTGAGCTGCAATTTCGTTGATATCATTGCCAAGTGCCGCAATTTGCTTTGCAATAAATTGGCGTTCAGTTTTTCCGAGGGTATCGTTGGCAGCCTGTGTTGCGAGGGCCTTCATTTCAACGAGCTGATCCATAATGGTATCGAAGCTGGATTCAGCAATATCAAGCACTGACTTGGAATCACCCACATTGCTGAGGGCCTGCTGCAGTCCTGCGATACGACTTCGCGTTTTATTGGCGATAGATAAGCCAGCCGCATCATCTTCAGCGCGGTTAATGCGTAGTCCGGTCGACATCTTGAGCATAGATTGGCCCAGAGACCGGTTGGTCTTATTGAGGGATAGCTGCGATTGCAGCGACAGGATGTTGGTATTAATCCTGTTAATGTCTCCGAAACTCGACATGATTGTCCTCCTGTGCGAAGAAGATTACATGGTATGGTTAAATGGGTGGCCGAATCCGTTGGTTGTGTTGTGTTTGTCGGATGGAGGCTCAGAAAAAGAAAGAACGTTGCAGAAATCAGAAAATCGCCAGACCGGCAATGGCGCCGTTATTTTGACGCGAAACCTGACTGAGCGATACAAATGTGTTGTGTTTATCGCAGGTTAACCGGTGGATGATTCCGTTGTTCCGGCTCTGCTTTATAATGGAGCGACAAGCCCGGTGGAGTTTCAGTTGTGCTGCGACTCCGCTCCAGGCTTGCCGTTCATATTAGCTCTTAACGAAGGAATCCGAGTACAGACTGCGGTCCGGCGTTGGCCTGAGCCAGTGCGGAGGTGGCAGTTTGTTGCAGGATCTGCAATCGTATAGACTCACTCTGCTCTTTGGCGAAGTCGGTATCCATGATACGGCTAGCCGCGGAGCTGTTGGCACTGATCGACTGTGACAAGGTCACCTCACGAAGTGTGAGCGAAGACTGAGTTACCCCGATGTCGTTCACACGATCGGCCATACGCTCGATGGCGGTATCGATTACAGCCATGAATGAACGGAAGTCGTCAGAGGTGGCCGCAGTACCTGCTGTTCCGCCACCAAAGTCGGCTGCGTCACTTGAGAATACCAACGCACCTTGAGCACCACCTTGAGTGGCGACGGTATTGATCGTGACGTTTGCTATTCCACCGATACCAGTAGCTCCAGCTTCAAATAGAGAGGAAACATTCACAGCGGCGATATTTGTCGTGATGATGTCCTCAGCACGCTCACCTACCTGGAAGGTTAGTTCACGGCTACCAGTAAATGCACCATTAGTAGTACCGTTAAGGAGGCTGAAATCTTGAAATACCGTTTGATTGGCTATTTCGTTGATGTCGTTTGCCAATTCGCTAATTTGCTTGCCAATAAATCCACGCTCGGTGTCACCAAGGGTATCGTTGGCAGCCTGAGTAGCCAAAGCTTTCATTTCAATAAGCTGATCCATGACGGTATCGAAGCTGGACTCCGCTATATCGAGTACCGACTTGGCATCGCCTACGTTTGCCAGAGCCTGATTTAAACCTGCAACCCGTGCGTTAAGCTTGGTTGCAATAGAGTAG
>JAFIEZ010000012.1 GCA_020832235.1 Bacteroidota bacterium | reverse complement strand
TTGATTAAGGCTCGCTATGCGATTTTCTTGTCGTTCACTAAATCAAAGAACTTGCAACCGTTTTCGGCGCAGACTCAAATAATACGAAGTATTATACTCCCTGTCAATATTAAATCAAAAAAATGTGAAAATTGGTGATGCCTTAAGCGTCAAAAATTCACCATAATTTTGCTGACAGAAGACAAATATACCCCTGTTTGTGCACCCTTGTCAACAATGAAAAGCACTTTAAATTGCACCACCCCACCAAACATACTTCTAACACACTGTCTTTTTTAAACCTATATGCTGTAAAAAAACTATCTAATATTCAACTTCTTCAACTTACTTTGAAGCGTAGTCGGTTTCATGCCCAGTAAAGCAGCAGCCCCATCATTACCATATATTTTACCCGACGTATGGCGGAGCACTTCCTTGAGATACGCTGCCGATACCCAATCAAATGAAACAGGGGATTGAACTGCAAAGAAAACTTCATGAGCGCTGCCTGCTTTATCGTCATGGGTCAACCCCCGTGGTTTATCGAGTAACATATTTCTTAGCAGCCTAAATAATTCATTAAAGTTTCCTTCCAAACCATCGGCAACCAGACGCTTTACAAACCGATCATCAATTTTAGGTGGAGATACCTGCATAACAGCTGCCACTTTTTTTGAGTACAGTTCGGCTGCCAAAGCTAGATCTTCTAATCGTTCGCGCAGCGGTGGAACAAAAACAGACACAAAGGACATGCTGTATACCAGCGATGGATCTAACTTACCTGCAGACATCAGCGCTTCAATCGACTCACTTGATGTGGCTATGATTCGTGTTGCACGCCCTTTAGCATTGCGGGTATTAATGAGTTTCAATAAGTCTTTCTGGTCCTCGAGCCTCATCAGACCGAGCTCAACTATAACGAGCTGTAAATCTTTGTCGATATCATCAAGTAGACTCTCCTCCTGATTTGACTCATCTAAGCCTGCAAACAATCGCTGTTTTGTTCTTGTTTTTTCCCCAAATTCCGGAAGATTGAGTACCCAAACCTGCTGATTGCCTGACAAAACAACCGCCTTTTGAGCCAGATTTTCAGCTAATGTACGCTTCCCAACAGCTTGTTCACCTCTTATGAGTACATGTAAGGGTTGCTTACTTAATGTATCTATACGTTCCAATACATCTTTCGTAAGCTTGCTTTCAGCAACAAAAAGCGAATCAACGGCCGGAGCCTCCTGTGATGTTTGTAAACCCGTTACAGTACCCAACGGGAATAGAGTTACTGAAATAAAATTATGTTTCGATGATTTTGTTCTAAATAAGCGAAAATCAAATGTATACTCCAGCGACTGACCCGTTCTGTCGGTGAGCTTACATACAGGATCTGACGATATTTCGGTACCATGACTTCGCTCTGCAATGGCATCTATGAGCAAGTCGAGATCTTTACTTACGATGGTTTTCTCATCTTCAGAGGAGAGCACATACTCCTCAGGGGTGAACCCCAGTTCGTTTCGAATTGCTTCAGTTACGAACATTAAGTGTGCCAATTCCTGCTCGTCTATTCTGAAAAGCAAGGTTAATCCCGGAAGAAAATCCATTACCTCACGCCAAAATGCATTCGTTCCAACAGCCATGTACACCTAAATTTAGTTACCGATATATCGTTTATTTCCGTAACGATATTAATTTGTCATGAATCTTACAAAGGATTATTTGAGGAGTTAGAATTAACGATAGGTCTCCTGAATAAAACACAGTAGCTATCAATTGCATCTTTTCATTGTTTTCTTAGCTACCCCCATAAAGGATTCAGCCCCTGTCGTATAATCTATTTCCTGAAGGATCTTCATCGAAGGCCCTGAGGTATTTTACAGATAAGTAAAAAAGCGGTGTATCGAAAAGTGCGGCAAAAAACTTGAACAAATAGGCATTGATAATCAGTATGAGCAAGGCACCAAGACCAGTAACTGCGTCACCCAGATTCCCGGCGAAGTAGAGTATAGACATAATAGCAACGGTATCTACCATCTGGCTCACCATTGTTGATGCGTTATTACGCAACCAGAGGTGTTTTCCTTTTGTGAGATTTTTCCAAAAATGAAATAACCTCACATCTATTGATTGTGCTGTGAGGTAAGCCAACATACTGGCAATCGTATTCCCTATAAAGAACGAATATACTCCGTCGAAAAGCTCAATTCCGCCACTAATTCCGAACGCATTAGGAAGCCAGGCATTGATACTCATCACGATAATCATGAAGATATTCATAAAAAAACCAACCCATACCAGCAGCTGAGCCCGCTTCCTTCCAAAAAGCTCGGATATGAGATCGGTTGCGAGAAAGGTAACGGGAAATGCCAGCAAACCTACGGGTATAATCATGGCATACTGATTACCGCTTCGAACCAGCTCAGGAATCAGTGACAATGCCCAGTCCGGTATGGTCAGGGAAAATAGTGTCACAAATTTCGTTGTCCCGATAATATTCCCCATCACTAATGCTGTTAAAAAAACAGCACAGAGGCTCAAAAACAGAACGTCTCGCCGAAAACGATGTTTCTCTGAGTCAATGACTTCACGTTCGGGAGAATCGGTTGGTTGAGAGGACATAATTAGGCTTTAATGCGAACCTTAATCTTAGTTAAAATGTTGTAACAGCATAATTACATAGACGGTTCATTTTACATGATAACGATGGAAAATAATAGTGAAGAGCAAAAAAGTTCAATAATCAACGCCGCATTACATCTATACATCACTGATAATACACGTTTTAATCTGTATAACATCGCAAAAGAAGCAGGTTGTGAAGTTGGGCAAATACAACAATTTTTCCCGGGTAAGCAGGCTATATTAAGAGGGTTTTACGACCAAATACCCGATATGTATCGGTCTTCAATACTTGAAATTCAAGAATACGAGACCCTGACCGTCGGAGAAAAAGTCGCAAACTACATTTACACGACTTTCGATGTACTTAGTATGCACCGGGACTTCTCGGAATCTACTATTAACAACATGGTTTTGTCCCGCCACGATACCTACTGGCATAAAGAAAGCAAGCATATTTTTAAGTCGATGATTATAGACGACAATCGTATCCCCGGGGCAAATACGGTCCTTTTGCAAGATTTCGTATATGATATAATTGTACGAGAATATATGCAGTTGATTCGGTTCTGGCTGCAAGACGATAGCCCTGGATCGGAACGAACCCTGGCATTGGTCGACAAGCTAACGGGGTTTGGCTCAGAATTGCTTTACTCAGGCGTAATCGACAAAGGTTTTGACCTTGGCAAATATCTGCTATCAAACGATATATGGAAGTTTCGATTTTCATCTTCCCTCAGCGAGATAGACCGCATACGACAGATTTGGTGGGATAGGGGAATGAGCCTCACCTCCGACTTACAGGGCGTATTTCATAGCCTAAAGAAAAAAGCCGGTGAGCAATGCACTTCAGCCTGGTCGTTTTCCAATTGTGCGGCGGAAACTTCCCACAAACAGGACACTGCAAATAAAAAGTCGGTGAATGTAGTAGAAATACCTGTTACTGACGAAGAGGATAAATCGAATGTTGCTTCTGAGAAAGTACCAGCATCTGGCAGAAAGTCGGGAAAAAAGTCAGGTTCAGCACCTGCAGTGGATAACAACGATAACCATCCTGATACCGAGGCCAAGTCATGAGTGATTTCCCATCATCGAAATTTGAACGGGGTCGTATCATGGCCAAAACAGGCCTCAAGGTTGGGGCTAATTATGCCGGATATCACTTAAAGAGGGTACTTGGTCAGAAAGACGAGAATGCAAAGAAGGCGCTCAACACACAGAATGCAACTGACGTGCTAAGGGAGTTCAGCAAACTACGAGGAACAGCGCTGAAATTAGCTCAAACCATGAGTCTGGATACGGGTTTGCTGCCCGAGGAGTTTGTAGACATTATGACTCAGGCTCAGTATAAAGTCCCGCCGATCAATCGGGTGCTGGTACGAACTATCATTAAACGAGAACTCGGTGAGTACCCAGAAAAGTTGTTTGCTTCATTCACTCCCGATGCCGTTGCAGCCGCATCCATAGGGCAGGTTCACAGAGCCACGCTGCTCGACGGTCGTGAAGTGGCAGTAAAAATTCAGTACCCAAATGTGCGGGAAACCATTGATTCGGATCTGGCCATCGCCAAAAGTGTCTTCAAGCGACTGGTAGATCATCCCTCTACCGATGATTATTTCGATGAAGTACGATCTAAACTGTTGGAGGAAACTGATTATTACAACGAAGGGCGGCAAATGGAATCCTATGCAACGTTATTCAACTCTGAGAAATTCGAAACCCCCAGGTGGATTCCGGAACTATCTACCCAACGCGTACTGACCATGACCTATTTGAATGGCCGGCACCTGGACAGCTTCCTCAAAGAGAAACCTACGCAAGAAGAAAAGAACCATTTTGGTCAGTTAATGTGGGACTTCTTCCATGCCCAGATAGACAATAATTATACTGTGTACGCCGATGCCCACCCCGGGAATTTTCTCTTCACATACGAGGGTAAGCTGGGCATTTTGGATTTCGGATGCATAAAGAAGTCACCTCCGGATTTTTTTAATAATTACATCCGCCTGTTTGATGTTCATATGCGAGATGATGAAGCCGGGATGCGAAGTGTGTATCAGAACCTGGAAATGATTGACCGAAATCCCAAGGATAAAGATTTCGAAGAGCGGTTTTACGCGTTTTGCCGCGGATTTGGGAATCATTTTTTATCTCCCTATACCTATGACTCTTTTGATTTCGGAGATCCGTCTTACGAGCGAATTATCGGTGAGTATGCAAGAGAAGCAACGAAGTTTACCGAGCCAAGAGGTTCCAAACATTTCATTTATGTTAGCAGATTACATGTTGGTCTATACCAGATGCTAATGAAATTGAGTGCTGTTGTCGAGACACCTGATGCACGCAGACTGCTTGAAAATTACCTGCAAAAAATTAGTCCGGCGGTTGATTTAGAAGAGGGTGCCATTTTGTAAGCAAATACAACGGCTGTGTTCTGACGGGCAGAGATACATTGGAGATAAATAGAATCTCGGTATTGGCTCCTGGAAAATAGGCTGATTCGGAACATTCTATCTAAAACTTTTCCTGCAGCTTGATGCACACCCTATCAGAACAGGTCGATCTGAGGTCCTTTCAGCTTATCACCTACATCCTTGGATGCTGTGGGTGTGGGCTTCACATAACGTTCTCTGCTTATCTGCAGCATTTCGGGGATAAATTTTTTCTCGTAAATGCGTTTGGCGATACCGTTGAGCGCATCTTCACCAGTGGAGGACAGAGACAATGTTCCACCCTCCTGCTCTTCCACAAATCCGAATGTTTTAAGGTCGTTTACAATCATGTATCCCAGCTGTGGTATAACTCCAATATTCTTTTCGATGAATTCCCTGGTTTGGGGATGACCGCCCAGACCGGATGCGAGTCCTAATACGTTCATTTCCGCCTCGGTTAACGGATAGCCCTGAGCATCTTTTGTAAGCATGGCATCCCAGGAAGCTTGGGAATAATGCAAGCCGAACCATGTTTTGGCCTCACGAACAAGTTTGAAACTGTGTGCGCAACCGAAGTAATCACCTGCGGCTGACTTCACGGGCTCGCCCCTACTCCTGTACAAACTAACAAGAGTGGCGAGGTCCAACATGTTTAAATTGGGCGGATATCGGAAATAATTATCGTTACGCTTAATCATGGTTTCAATGTACGAAATACGTGAATCAGTAACAGTGCATTAAACTGATTTTTGTGCTCTTCATCTGGTTTGTACAACTGTCAGACAGATTTGAGGCTACCTCCATCGACACGATTTACTTCAAACGGATGAGTGGTGTCATCTGCGTATTACTTTTTGGACGCCAGTTTATCATTTATAAATCCAATAGCTTGTTCCATTGTGAGGTCTTCTGGTTCGGTACCTTTGGGGATGCTGACGTTGTTTTTACCGTATTTGATGTACGGACCATATCTACCGGTCATAACGGAAACATTATCGCCGGATTCGGGGTGTGGACCGAGATCTTTTAGTGCCGATGAACCACGCTTGGTTTTCTTGGCTTCAGCGAGGAGTGCTACGGCGCGGTCGAGATCTACTGTGAGCACATTGTCATCTTTCCCAAGTGACTTGAATGTACCATCGTGAACGACATACGGGCCAAAACGTCCAACACCGGCACGAATTTCTTTGCCCGAATCGGGGTGATTACCCAGGGGTCTGGGAAGGGCCAGTAACCGCAAGGCCGTATCAAGGTCCACATCCTCCGGTTTCATTCCTTTAAGCAGGGATGTTCTCTTCGGCTTTTTGTTGTCGTCGGTTACTTCACCCAGCTGCACATAGGGGCCAAAGCGGCCGCTGAGAAGGTAGATATCCTGACCAGTTTCCGGGTCCTTGCCGAGTGAGGAGGGTCCTTCTTCTGAAAGGCGGATAATTTCGTGGAGTTTTTCAACGGTGATATCACCCGGAAATAAGTCAACAGGCAGGGATGCGCTAACGGTTTCGCCATTGTCGTTAAGTTGCGCGTAGGGGCCGTACCTACCTACAAAAACATCTACTTTTTCTAGACCTTCCAGAGGGAGGTCGATTTTGCGGGCATCTGCGGCAATAATTTGCGACTCCTGCTGTTCAACCATTTGTTTGAGTCCGGTTTCACCGCCATAGTATCGCTCGAGATAACGCGTACGATCTTCATTCCCGGTAGCAATTTCATCGAGTTTATTCTCCATTTCAGAGGTGAACTGTACGTCTACCAGATCCGGGAAGTATTTTTCGAGCAACTCGGTTACCGCGAAGGCCGTGAATGTAGGCACCAGCGCGTTGCCCTGCTTCTGAGTGTAACCTCTGTTGAGGATGGTATCGATGATAGAGGCATACGTACTTGGTCGACCAACACCTTCTTTTTCTAGCTGTTTAACCAAACTGGCTTCGGTAAATCGGGCAGGCGGCTTGGTTTCGTGAGATAACGCCTCGAGGGAACGTGGGTCTAGCTTGTCGTTTTGCTTGAGGTCGGGAAGTGGTTTTTCCTGATCTTCGAGGTCAGCAGCAGGGTCATCGCTCCCCTCTACATAGGCGCGGAAGAAGCCAGGGAAAAGAATTTTCTTGCCCGTAGAACGGAATTCGGCATTAACGGGCTCCGATTTTCCATCACCTTCGATAGCGGCCGTGATGGTAGCTGTGGTGAACTCCAGTCGAGCATTGGCCATCTGAGTGGCCATAGTACGTTTCCAGATGAGGTCGTAAAGCTTGAGCTCACGACCCGATAATGGGGTGTCTTGCGGGGCACGAAAATGGCTACCAGCCGGACGAATGGCTTCGTGTGCTTCCTGAGCACCCTTAGCTTTTTTGTTGTATGAACGGACCGATTTGTACAGATAGTTTTCCCCGTACATACTGGCTACAGCTTCACGGGCGGCATTTATAGCCTGACCGGAAAGTGTAGTGGAGTCGGTTCGCATATAGGTAATGTACCCTTCCTCGTAGAGCTTCTGTGCCGTTCGCATGGTGTCTTTTGCAGAGAAACCGAACTTACGGTTGGCCTCCTGCTGCAGCGTGGATGTGGTGAATGGAGCGCCTGGGGAGCGTTCCTGTACCGAACTATCCAGAGCCGTTACCGTCCATCCGGCATTAGTTTCCAGTTGTTCTTTGAGTGAAAATGCCTGTTTTTGATCAAGCAGTACTACTGCATCGGGCTTGGACAGTTTCCCGGTAGACTCGTCGAAGTCCTTCCCGGTTGCAAGACGCTTACCGTTTAGCTGAACGAGATCGGCCACGAAGGTGCTTTTCTCGCCTTGTGGAGAGAGTTTCGCGCGAAGATCCCAATATGAACCACTACGGAAACGCATCCTCTCCCGTTCGCGCTGTACCAAAAGCTCAACGGCTACTGACTGTACCCTTCCGGCAGACAGACCCGGAGCTATTTTCTTCCAAAGAAGCGGCGAAATGGTGTAACCGGCCAGACGGTCTACAACCCGACGGGTTTCCTGAGCATCCACCAGATTCATATTGATATCGCGGAAATTCTCCAGCGCGCGATTAATGGCATCTTTGGTAATTTCGTGGAATACCATACGTTTGACGGGTACTTTGGGTTTGAGGACTTCCAAGATATGCCAGGCAATGCCTTCTCCCTCACGGTCCTCGTCAGTCGCGAGAATGAGCTCATCGGAATCTTTCAGGAGGTCTTTCAGTTTCTTGACCACTTTTTTCTTTTCGGCAGAAATGACATAAAGGGGTTCGAAGTCGTCGTCGGTGTTGATACCCAGATTGGCCCACTTCTCTTTCTTGAATTTAGCCGGGATTTCTTTGGCACTAGCGGGCAGATCACGGATGTGGCCATAAGACGAGTCTACCGTAAAGTTTTTGTCTAAAAACTTGCGGATGGTTTTTGCTTTTGTGGGTGATTCAACGATAACGAGTGATTTCATAAAAGGGGTTTATCCAAACAATTCCAGCAATTTCGGCTCAGGGCCGTTGATCTAAATACTACACGTTTCAGGTAATGCAGACGTCTTTATATATAAGGACGCGCCGCCGGACTACCCGATTAACTCAAGCAACTCCTGTGCATGGTTCTTCGGATCTACCTTTTCGATGAGGCCAAGGATTTCACCGTCGGTGTTGATGTAAAAGGCCGCCCTGGCAGGACCATCATAGGTTTTGCCATACATCTTTTTCTCGACAATTGAATCGGTTGCCTTGGAAAAAAGCAGCTCCGGGTCGGATGCCAATATATAGGATATTCCGTGTTTTTCGGCATACTTTTTATGTGAGCCGCAGGTATCTTTACTAAGTGTAATCAGATTAACCCCCTTATTTTCAAATGCTTGCTGGTCGGCAGCGAGGGAGATATTCTGTTTATCGCAACTGCCGGTGTTATTTTTCATATACACCGAGACGATGGTCGGACGGGTAAGAATATCTGCGAATTTAACTCGTTTCTCTTCCCCGTTCTGAACAATATCCAGTTCGAAGTCGGTGCTCATTTTTTCGCCTTTATTTATCATGGTATTACGTAATTAAGGTTTAAAGTTCATTTTAGTGGTTTCAGGTAAACCTACCTCAGTGTATTTACATCAAAAGCGCGGTATACGTTTTGACGCGAGGAATGTACCTAATTGGCAAAATCGACATCCATAAATACGGAACGTTTTCATCAAAAAACCATCGATTTCGTCTCAATTATAGCTATGAGGTTCTACAGAATTGGATGTGTAGATTCCACAAATCAGAGATGAAGATGGCCTACGCATGTATAGAAATCAACTTGGTCTTCGCTTTTCTAACCTCCAAAACCGGTTTCGCGTTCGGAAACGGACTACAGTTGGTCCAGAACCTGTTGCAGATCGGCAATCAGATCGTCGGGGTGTTCGATGCCAACAGACATCCGTACCAGATTCGGCGGAGTTTTTGACCTCGGACCTTCACTGGATTGCCGGTGTTCCCACAGACTTTCTACGCCGCCGAGGCTCGTCGCTACTTTAAAGAGTCGCGCGGAGCCGATTTCTTTCAAAATTTGTTCTTTTTCCGCACTAAAAAGTACCGAAACCATGCCGCCGAAGTCGCGCATCTGTTTTTTGGCGATGTCGTGACCGGGGGAATGAGGAAGTCCGGGATAGAAAACGGCCTCCACTTTCGGGTGGCTGTCGAGGAATTTGGCGACGGCTATAGCGTTCTCACAATGCATGCGCATACGTGCGACGAGTGTTTTCAGACTGCGTACCAGCATCCAGGAATCGAATGGGGATGCCACGGCTCCGGTTTGCTTTTGAATGGTACGGATGCGGTCGATGTAGGTATCATTTTCGCGGGAGATGATGGCGCCGGCCAGCACATCGCTATGTCCGCCAATGTATTTGGTGCAGGAATGCATCACCAGATCGGCGCCGAGATCGAGGGGATTGGTGAGCACAGGTGTAGCCCAGGTGTTGTCGACGCCGATGTGGATGTAGGCTCCATCTGGTGTTTTGGCGCGAACGAGTCGGGTGATTTTAGCGATATCGCAGATCAGCATTCTGGGGTTGGATGGGGTTTCCAGCCACACCAGTTTCGTGTTTGGTCGGATGGCGTCGGCAACATTTTCGGAGCGGGTGACATCCACATAGGTGCATTCCAGTCCCCATCGAATCATGATGTCGTTCAGCACAGCGCGGGTTCCGTGGTAAACATCATCACAAACCACAACATGGTCGCCGGGAGAGAGCACCTGAAACACAGCCGTGATGGCCGACATCCCCGAAGAAAAAGCGGCGGCAATGGCACCGTTTTCGAGGTTTGCGAGCATGGTTTCCAGCTCGTTTCGGTTGGGATTTCCGTAGCGGGCATAGCCGTAACTGCCGTTACTGGAGTCGAATCCCTTTTCGGGGTGGGTGAAAATAGTCCCGGGCTGGATGGCTGAGACAACGGGTTGAGATGGTCCCTGGGGGCTGTAACCAGCGTGAATGGTACGGGTTTGAATGTGCATAAACGTAAGTGGAATTATAGAGTGTAATCATCTGGCGAGCTGGCAACATGCCAAAGATGTTGTAGGCTACGCTGCGTGTTAACGCTTATCAGTAGTTGGGGAATGCCTTTGATGTTCGTATTAGCATTGCCAGAGCTGACCGAATAAACATTGTTTCTGCTAAACAAACAGTAAACTTAGACAAGTTTCGCATTTTATGAAGAATTATGAATTTTGGTTTACAAAATCGATTTGTTTTTTGCATTTTCATGGGTCAGAATAGTTTGACGGTTGAAATTGCCATCAACAGACGATTTTTAGATTCGTATACATCCTGTAATCATCTAACTCAGGTCGACTTTTATGCTCAATTATATATGGGGAGGGCTGATTGTTTTCAGCCTGGTTTTTGCCCTGACCAATGATGCCTCCGACATTATTAACGACACGTGGCAAAACGGTGAGGAATTTGGCGTGGAGATATTGTTTCCGGCCAATGCTGATTTGAATCGAAATCAGAATGTACGCTTTAGTATAGATGGAGGCGAGCAGTTATTCAGTGCGCGCTGGTATCCGGTTGATGAGGAGGCGGAGCTGATTATTGCGGTTCAGGACGGTTTGCCGCAACATTGGCTGGCTGTTGCTGAAAATCAGTCCTCAAGCAGGAAGCAGGAGATTCGGGCATATGTGGCGGGATTTGCTCTGCAGGATGGTACGGAATTGGAGGAACTGCTGGATACGGATGCTCAGGGGTCGGCTGATGGTAGCGATCGTTCGGTAACCGATTTGCAGCACGGTGTAGGTGCAGACGAGGGGATTGAGGCAGAGCTGGATGCGGCGGTATTGGACTCGGCTACGGGAGATGGCGTTTCGGGCGATGGTTCGGCGTCAAGGAATGGCGTTTCGGGAGGGGCGAACGGCGGGGTTGGCGGCTCGAGCGGGGCAACGAATGGCGTGGCGATCAGTGGCTTTACGGCGAATGCTTCCCTCGTACTTCCGGAGGTACACTTTGTTAAGCTTCGGGCCATTACGGCAGCGGCTTTCGACATGGCGGAGTTTGCGGTTACGCTGGCGTTGGGACTTGTAGGGATTATGGCTCTATGGCTTGGGTTAATGAAAATTGCCGAAGAGGCCGGGTTGATTCATGTTGTGGTGAAAGGCGTAAGGCCGTTCATGCGCTGGTTGTTTCCCGAGCTGCCGAAAGATCATCCAGCAATGGGTATGATTTCCCTGAATTTGGCGGCGAATGTACTGGGATTAGGCAATGCGGCCACGCCGTTAGGGATTAAAGCGATGGAGGAGCTCCAGAAGTTGAATCCCGAGAAAGATACGGCGACAAATTCCATGATTATGTTTTTGGCGCTGAATACCTCGAGTGTGCAGTTGCTGCCGCCGGTTACGCTGGTAGCGATTATGGGGATGCGGGTGAATGAATTGATGGTGGCGATTACGTTGACGACAATCTTCTCAACCATAGCGGCGATTATTGCAGCCAAGTTGTATGCGCGGAAATATCCGCCTGTGGTTTCTGCCAGTGGCGAGATACTTGCCGTGGGTATCGATAGTGATGGTGCAGCGGCGTTGCGTTCCGGCTCGGGCGACAGATCGAGTTCGTCTGGTTCTGTTTCAAAGGGTTCATCTCAAGGATCTGGGTCGGCACGTGTAGCAGGCAGGTCGGATTCATCCCGAGATTCGGGGTCGGCAGGTGCAGCAGGAAGGTCGGATTCATCCCGAGATTCGGGCTCAACCGGTTCGCCAAAAAATGGTAGCGGCGGCAACTCCTCGCCAAGCGATTCCTCCTCCAACAGAAACTCTAAAAACGACTAGTCATGAATTTACTTGTATTATTTATACTTCCGGTGATCATTGTAGGAATCGTATCGTACGGAATGGTTCGCAAAGTGGCCATTTACGAAGAGTTTGTGGTTGGAGCCAAAGACGGGTTCGACATAGCTGTGCGGATTATTCCTTATCTGGTGGCGATTTTGTTTGCCATAGGGATGTTCCGGGCGAGCGGGGCGATGGATTGGATGATTCTGGGACTGCGACCTGTGCTCGGATTTTTCGGGTTCCCTGCCGAGGTGTTGCCGATGGCGATTATTCGTCCGTTAACGGGCAGTGGATCGGTGGGTGTGATGGCGGATATGATTGCTACATATGGTGAGGATTCCATCTTTGTGAAGATGGCTGGAACGATGTTTGGTTCGACGGAGACCACATTTTATGTGATTGCTGTTTATTTCGGTGCGATTGGTGTTCGGAAAACGCGTTATGCCATTCAGGCGGGTTTGATTGCCGATTTGACCGGGGTGATTATGGCCGTTGTCATTTGTTACTGGTTGTTCGGGTGATAAGGCCGTTGTGATTTGGTACTGGATGTTTGGGTGATTATGGTTGATCGAACGACTCACATAACGCATTCTATAGTCCGTTTTGCAACTGCACTACTAGCCATTTGAAATTAGTAATAAAGGAAACTTCGGTCGATAACATCTTTGGTTTTTAAGCTTGCCAGATTGAAGTGCATATCTCGCGATTAATGACCAAACCGCTCAGATCATCGGTTCTGATTATTGTCATCCGTTGGATTACAAGTCATCCAGTGGACTTCGAACGGCAAACCCTCCCAGTTTCAGCACGTGTGTGTAGATCATGGTTGTGTTCAGATCGTCGTGGCCGAGAATTTCCTGAACCGTGCGGATATCGTACCGATTTTGCAGGAGGTGGGTTGCGAACGAATGTCGGAGCGTGTGGAGGGTGGCATTTTTGTGGATGTTGCTCAGTTTAAGTGCCTCTTTGAACGACCTCGAAAGTGTGGTTCGAGCGATGTGATGTCGCGCCATGTTGCCTGAGCGCGGGTTTTCGCTGATACGGGCGGATGGAAAGAGATATTGCCAGTTCAAGTTGGTTGAAGCGCCCGGGTATTTTTTGTGGAGAGCATGTGGCAGCTCGGCGTGTCCGTATCCCCTTTTGAGGTCCACTTTATGCATCTCGCGAACACGTTCTATTTGGCGACGAATATTTTCGTGTAGCGATTGTGGGAACAGTGTGAGTCGGTCTTTTTTGCCTTTTGCGTCGATGATGCGGAGCTGTGCATGTTCGAAGTCCACATCGGCAATACGGAGGCGGATGGTTTCGGAGACGCGGAGTCCGCTGCCGTACATGAGTCGGATCGGGAGTTGGTCTTGAGGCGGGATACAATCGAGGAGACGTTTTACTTCCTCCATGGAGAGTACGAGCGGAAGTTTACGTGGTTTTTTCGACCACTGCACCTCGTTGACGTAGAAGTCCGGTTGATTTAGCGTATTTCGATAGAGAAAAAGTACGGCGCAAAGGGCCTGATTTTGGGTAGATGGAGCGACGTGGCGTTTGTTAACCAGATAATTCAGGTAATCAGTAACGTCGTCGGCGTTTAGTGTTTCGGGATGTTGTTTATTGTGGAACTTGATGTAGTCGAGATTCCAGTTAACATAGGTTTTTTCGGTGCTCAGGCTGAGTCCCTTGCGGCGGATATCGTTTCGGAGTTGGTCGAGGAGTTTGGGTTTGGGCAGTGTAGACCTTTGGGATTTTGTTGGAAGTTTGACGTTACTTTGTGACTGGGGACTTGCCGGGTGATTAATTTTATCCTGCTTTCTATTCGAGTTATCATTCATGGGACTGTTGGTTAAAAGGTTGCTATTTGCACTGTTGTTTTGCGGCAAATTTCCTCTGGATTTCGCACGCTAATTATGCTTTTGGATGCTTATTGTAGCAATTTGGAACAATAAGCACCCAACTCCTGCTTATTGTCACTTTCGGTGGATTAACATTTTAAGCGATTCATCACGCAGCAGAAGGAGCACTACTTATAAGAGCAAGAAATGAGGCTTTCCTTACACTCAGACCACCTTATTTAAACTATTTTAACCTATCGCCTTCAATTAAGTTGTAAATCCCCAACTTATTCACCAACTTCTTAGTGTGCAACTCGCACGTCAATAAATAGTTAGTGGGCTAATTTTGTCCCAGCTCAATTTAGTCTAGCGTTATCTAAAATGTTAATCAAATAAAGACAAAAGTATAACAGATTAGGTATGGAAATAATCTTACTGATAATCCTCGTCTTTGTTGCTTTGTTTATTTATTTCTTGCCGACTATAATAGCATCAGGCAGAAATTCTACAGCAACGTTTTTGATATTCTTGGTCAATCTTTTTGGAGGATGGACAATAGGGTTGTGGATTTTTGTTCTTATATGGGCATTATGTGCAAAAAAGAAATGATTAGTCCTATTGAGGTTTTTGATGTTGAAAAAGAATTAATTCGATTTGTAAACATTCAGAAAAACTTAAGTGATGCATAAAATTACTTTACTTTCATCATTTCATAAAAACCTTGGGAAATGTAATCCTGATGAATTGTATAAAATTATTGAGGAATTACAGCCAGAAGTAATCTTTGAAGAACTTGACATTGACACTTTTTCACATGTTTATTCGGATAATTATACTCCGAATTCAGTAGAATCAATTACAATCAAAAACTATTTAAAACAAAATTCGATAAAACATTATCCAGTGGATACTTATCCAGTGAATGAATCTAACCTTTTAAGTGACGCTCAAATAATTTGGGACTACAGTAAACAATACCGTGAATTATGGAATAAAAAGATATTCAGTATTAGGCAGGATGGCTATAGTTTTATCAATAGTAATGACTGCGTTGAATTAATAGACAAAATTCGTTTAATTGAGAAAACTGTTTTACTAGAAATGAATAATGTAAAGCTGTTAAATGAACTTAAAAAAGAAAGAGAGCTTCACGACAAACGCGAAAACGAAATGCTAAAGAACATTTACAAATATAGTAAAGAATATTTATTTGGTAGAGCAATATTTCTTTGCGGAGTAGAACATAGAAATCCATTAAAGAAAAAAATACAAGAATATGAAGCAAAAGAAGAATTGAGACTTAAATGGACATTCTATAATAACACATAAACAACTGAAACTAACTAGATAGGGGCATTAGTGTGATAGATGGTAAAGAAGTATCCCATCATTTGTTCGGCCACTAACAAGCGTTTCGTGCTGACGGGTGAGCATTATTTGTTTAACTTCGGGCTTGGTCGCCCCGCAGCACAAACGCCAAGCCGTTATTTTACTTTCAATAGTATACCCTATGAATAAATTTCTTTACATCACACTTATTCTGCTCTGTATTTCATGTGCCAAAGACACTACGACTCATAATGTTGCCTATATCAATGGGCAATGGTTCGATGGCGAAACGTTTGTCGATCGTACTTTATACAGCTCCGATGGATATTTTACTGACCAAGAACCATCACGTATTGATTCCACAGTAGATTTAAACAGAAAATTTATTATACCGCCATTTGGAGATGCACATACTCACAATTTAGGAGCTCCGGAACAGCTAAGTGAGATGGTATCAAAGTACATAAAAGACGGTATCTTCTATGTTCAGGTCCTTACAAATCACGCCTCGAAAGTCGCAAGCTTTCGCGATGAGTTTAATAAACCTGAAACTATCGATGTAATTTATGCAAATGGAGGGCTCACGAGCACTTTAGGCCATCCGTTTGTTGCTTTTGAGACATCTGCAATGGGTTTGCACTGGTCTGCTATGTTCACGCAAAGAGATAGAATTATGCAAAGCCGTCTGGTTGAAAATGATGCGTACTGGTTTTTGGATAATCCCGAAGAAGTACAAGAAAAATGGGAT
>JAFIEZ010000011.1 GCA_020832235.1 Bacteroidota bacterium | reverse complement strand
ACGGGGTGATAACACTCACAACGTAATAGTTACCGCACTTTCAATGAACGAAGAAAGTAATCTCAGATACCTGGAATGGATCGAGAATAACCGCAAAATGGTGGATGAACTCTCGGACGGAAGGCTTGGATACGTTTACATGTCGAACACTGCGGCCGCAGGCCAGCGCGAACTGATAAGTATGTATTACGGCCAGCTGCATAAAGACGGGTTTATTATTGATGTACGGTTTAACGGGGGCGGACAACTTGCCGATCGTTTCATGGAACTGCTGACCCGCCCTGTTGTGTACAACCTGCACTTGCGTCATGGCCGCGATCATACCCAGCCCATTAAAACCAATACCGGATCGATGGGAATGCTCATTAACGGCTGGGCAGCTTCCGGGGGCGATGCTTTGCCGTGGGCGTTCAAGGTACTCGAAGCCGGGCCAATTGTGGGTGAAAGAACCCTTGGAATTTTGGTGGGTCCTGCCATATCACATGCACTGATTGATGGCGGCGGAATTACCGTTCCTGATGCCCGCATCTACGACAATGCCGGGCACTGGTTCTGGGAAGGTGAGGGCGTAGCTCCGGATATTGAAATCTGGGATGATCCCAATATTCTGATGCAGGGACGCGACCCGCAAATTGAGAGGGTGGTTGAAGAAGTGCTGAAAAACCTTGATGAAGACTCCCGGAGAATGACGCCTGCTCCGCCTTATGAAGATCGAACAGCAAGAGGCTTGCAAAATCAAAATGAGTCAAATAAGTAACTATAGAATAACTCCTTCAAATCGGAACAAACCATCACAACCATAGCCTTCGTGTATCTTCCGTCCGCCAACTGGCGGACTCGTAGTAAAAAAGAGACTGGAAGATTGAACGCGCATCCTGGGACTGGCCACGAAGCCACGAGGACGCAAAGTTTCACGAAGAACTAACAGTTCAGCTGTTCAAACATCAAAAACATCTAAATATCATACATTTACAATTCATAACAATAAAGCTTCAACCTTAATATAAAAACCATAATGAAATCACTTAAAGATATTCCAGTCCTGGTAACAGGAGCAACCGGATTTGTTGGCTCACGCCTCTCTGAGATACTGGCTACTCGGGAAAAAGCAAAGGTCACCGGTACCGGCAGAAACCTGGACCGGGTCACTTTCCTCAAAGATTGCGGAGTAACTCTTCAGGCTGCAGATCTGCTGAATGAAGATGAGTTGAAAAAACTGGTTGAGGGAAAAGAGATTGTCTTTCATACGGCCGCTGCCCTGCAGACTGATACGGAAACGGCTCAAAAAGTGAATGTTGAAGCCACCGAAACCCTGGTGAAGCTTGCCGGTGAAGCAGGCGTGAAGCGCTTCGTTCATGTAAGTACGGTCGGGGCATGCGACATGGCAAACCTGAAATTAGTAGATGAGAACGCTCCATTGGCCATGAATCACGGTTCAGCCTATCCAAGAACAAAAGCGGAAGCAGAAAAGCGCGCCATTGAAATGGCCGCAACCTACAATATGGAACTTTCGATTGTACGCCCCACGATGATATATGGGCCAGGACACGGATTTTGGTCAGAAACAATGTTTCAGAATGTTCTGGAAGGAAAACCCGTAATGCTGGGCGACGGCTCCGGAAATTTTAATCCTGTTTATAATGATGATGTGGTAGATGCCATCATCCTCTGTGCCAAGCATCCTGATGCGGCCGGTGAAGTATTCAATATTGCCGATGGCATCACAACCTGGAGTGAGTTTATGGGCCATTACGGGAAACTGAGTGGCAAAGATCTCAAAAACGTACCGTTATTTATTGCCCGCTTGATGGCCTTTGCCAACAAAATCCCCGGCATTACCACTCCGATTGACCAGGGATTTATAGATATGGCCACCTCCGACAAAGACTTCCCGAACAAGAAAGCAGCAGACCTTATTGGCTGGAAGCCGCAGGTTTCTTACGAGGAGGGTATGAGACGAACAACTGAATGGCTTGAAAAGGAAATACTCAAAAAATAATGAATCTCTTCAGCTATAAATTTAAGCCGAACACTAACCGTGCTGTATGGTGCCAGCAATTGAATGAACGCTAAACCAAAGACAGCTCCCTCTGGAGCGTTGAGCGCTATGTGGATGAAGTTGAGCAGGCCAGAAAAGCACTCGGCCTGAACAGCGATAATTTTTTCTTGTACGCCCAGTCATGGGGTGGCATACTGGATATAGAATCGAGTGCGAAAGGATCCATCTTCAACATTCATATACCAAAATGAGACATTCAGTACGGATTACAGCTTTCTTTTTTTGCATTTTATTGTTCGGTTCTGCGCTCTTTGCGCAGAGCCCGGAAAGAGAACCCCTCTTTTTTCAAACCTATACCATTGAAGACGGACTCTCGGATAATTGGGTCAGGGATATCACACAGGATCAGCAGGGATACATCTGGGTTGCTACGGGCTCCGGTGTAAGCCGTTTCGATGGGTATGAGTTTGAAATTTTCAGAAATGATCCCGCCGATTCAACGACCTTATCCGGCAATGAGGTTCGGGGTATTCACACAGACCGGCAGAATAATGTCTGGATAGCAACAGAGGCGGGGATTGACCGGTTCTACCGGTCTTCCCAATCCTTTAAGCGCTATCAGTTATATATAGGCGCATACCTAAATTTGGGCACGTTTACCAAATTTCATGAGTCTGAAGCCGGTATCCTTTATATCGGTACTACCAGAGGGCTGGCTGTTTATGATGATGGGCAACAGGAATTTCGAATGATCACCGCTGACGAGGAAGAGGGCTCAGCACTTAGCCATCCCTTGGTAACGTCGATCTCCGAAAGCGCAGATGGGCGACTATGGATAGGAACCCACGGAGGCGGGATTAATATCCTGAACC
>JAFIEZ010000019.1 GCA_020832235.1 Bacteroidota bacterium | reverse complement strand
CACATCCCTTTTATTGATTTTGATGAGGTGGCCTGGCGAGGAGGCCCCACCCGTTCCCATTCCGAACACGGCCGTTAAGCTCCTCAGCGCCGATGGTACTGCCACAAGCGGAAGAGTAGGTCGCTGCCTCATCTTTTATTTTCCCCCTCAAAGGCTCTGTATTTCCCATACAGAGCCTTTTTTTTATCCCCTACTTCCCTACACCCAAACCACAGCCGCTTCTGCTCCACCTAACTTCCATCCATACAACAGTTCTCTAATACCTTGTGGCAGTGTCAATTGAGACGCGTAAAATACAGATCAAGTAAATCTCCGTCGAACAGACTTTAAGTTGAGAAGCGCTCAATAGATCATACAACAACACAAAAACCTGACAGACAGAAAACACGTACATCCTCATCACCACAACTATCCGGAACAGGCGTTATCAATGAAATGGAGTCATTCGCTCAATACATAATTTCACTCTAATAAATCGCAGATAAAGCACTGTTTTTACTCTTATTTTACCCTAGTTGTAAGTGTAAATAAATGTTATGTTAATTTAATGATTGAACCACAGACATTTACACATGTTCAAAAAATAACGATGTAGCTCCGATAATTGTTTAACTATATGATTGTGATTAAATTCACGGTATACAATATTAAATTTAAAGCCGAATATTTTGGACTACACAAGCGTTAAAACATCAGTTGCACATCTCAATTTCACTGAATTTATAGAGAATTATAAGAAGGTATTATCCGACTTATTTTCGGAACGTTCAAACTTGGAAGAAATTAGCTTGAATAGAGGCCTGCCACCATTTGTCATGCGTGATATAATGGCATGTGAACCTTTATCCGTATTTATTTCTAAGGAGTATAATGGTAGAGGAGGTAATGTTCAGGAGGCCTTATCTGTACTAGAAGCAACTTCATATGAATCACTGCCACTTTCTTTAATGGTAGGTATAAATGGAGCTTTGTTTTTGCAACCTGTCTCTATATATGGAAGTGAAGAGGCAAAAAATAATGTGCTTAGCTCTTTCACTTCTGAGCGGAAATTAGGTGGACTTATGATTACCGAACCAGATTTTGGCTCAGACGCCTTAAAAATGAAAACATCTTACGATACATCCTCTGAAGGATATCACCTTAAAGGTACTAAGCACTGGGCAGGTCTAACAGGTTGGGCAGATTACTGGCTTCTTACTGGAAGAGAAATGAATAAAGATGGTGATCTTAACAGAGATATTGATTTCTTTATTCACGATAATACAAAGAAGGGGATTGAGGTTAGTGAAGTTTACCAAAACCTTGGTCTTTATATGTTGCCTTATGGTAAAAATGAGGTAGATGCCGTAATCCCTCACGGGTATAAACTAATACCTAAAAGTAATGGAATTACTATGATGCTAGATATTCTTCATCGCAGCAGACTTCAGTTTCCAGGTATGGGTATTGGTTTTGTTAGAAGACTTCTAGATGAAGCTATAGATCATTGTAAAAATCGAATAGTTGGAGGATCTCCTCTTATCAGTTACGATCAGGTAAAGCATCGTATATCCAAGATTCAAAGTTACTACACGGTTCTTTCCGCTATGTGTGCTTATACATCTGAGAATGCTGGCATGGATAAAGATCTATCTCGTTCTGATGTACCTGCCAATGCCATTAAAACTATCGTCACCGATTATATGCAAGATGCAGCACAATCCTTACTGCAATTGGTCGGAGCTAAGGGGTATAGATTAAACCATATAGCAGGAAGATCAGTTGTCGATAGCCGGCCATACCAGATATTTGAAGGATCGAACGATATTCTATATCAACAGCTATCTGAATCCGTTTTGAAGATGATGAGGAAAGCGAAACAATCAAATCTTTATGAATTTTTAAATAACTATCATTTGAGCGTCAAATCAGCTCAAATACTCAAAGATTCTCTCGATTTTTCCGTAGATATGAAGATTGCACAAAGAAAGTTAGTTCAATTAGGGAAAATTTTAGGAAGGGTATTGTCTTTGAACATGGTTATTGAACTAGGTGAAAAAGGGTTTCGTAGTGATATGATAAATCATTCCATCGAAAATCTAAAAATTGAGGTGCGAAGTGCATTCGCAGCATATCAAACAGATACACTTCCTGATATTGTTATAGATTACCACGAAGAAAGCAGTTGGGCAAATATCACTGGAAAGTAACTAACGATTTCTTATTTAATCCTTACCCATAGTTGAAACATATTGTAGTACTTACTGGTGCTGGAATTAGTGCGGAAAGCGGTTTGTCTACATTTAGAGATAAAGGTGGACTTTGGGACGACTATGCAATTGAGGAAGTCGCATTAATACATGCCTGGACAGCTGACAAAGAAAAGGTACTCAATTTTTACAACATACGTAGAAAAGAGGCGTTCAATGCTGAACCGAATGGCGCTCACGTAGCACTTGCTAGCCTGGAGATGAAAGCTAATGTTTCAATTATCACGCAAAATGTTGATTCATTACATGAACGGGCCGGCAGTTCCAACGTTTTACATCTACACGGTAGACTAGACAGAGCAAAAAGTGAATTCAACGAACGCTATAACATAGATATTGGGTCAGATGACATTAGGATTGGTGATTTATGCCCTGATGGACATCAGCTTCGACCAGATATTGTATGGTTTGGTGAAGAAGTCCCGAACATGTTACCAGCTATAAATCTCGTAAAATCAGCAGATTTATTTATAGTGATAGGCACATCACTAACGGTTTATCCAGCCGCAAGTCTGCTAGACTATGTGAGAAAAAATGTTGCTATCTATGTTATCGATCCATCCGATGTACATCCGATGTACGCTGCCCATTACAAACAATTCAAACAAAAGGCCTCTGCAGGAATAGATATGGCCATTAAAGAGCTGGAGAATAGTGGCTTCTTTAGTACGATATAATTAATTACATGAAAAAAAAATCAAAAGAATTAGAGCTGGCAGCTATAAAAAACTATCTGTTACCTTATCTAAATCTTGAAAAACAGCACCCCTATCTTCCAGGTGCAAAAACAATTAGTGGACACGCAGCTTTTATCGGAATTGAGTCTGAAGAACTATCAAAATTGAGAAATAGTTTTAAAAAAACAGTTAAAGACGCTGCACTTGACTTGCTAAAAGAGCAAGAAATACTAGACGGATTAGAGCAAATTCCGTTCAGTAAAGATGACACCATCATGGTAATTGGCGACTCCCTCACAGATGATTTACAAGGATGGTTCGAAATTTTACGTTACCTCCTTGAAATAGGTGTTGATGACGCCAATTTTAGAATTTTAAATCAAGCTGTTTATGACAGCACGTCATTAGATGCCCTTAGAAGAGCTGACAGAGATTTAGCTCTACATCAACCAGATTGGGTAATAGTAGCATTAGGATCACTAGACGCGCAAAGGTTACACGCAACAGGTACTCGCACTTTGGTGTCATTGGCTGATTTTTACGAGAATATTTCATCGATTGAAAGTATGGTGTCTGAGGTTACTAAAAATCCTATAATATGGGTAACTCCACCACCACCGCTTACAGAGTTAATGGAGGATATGCCTCTGTTCAGTGGAATTATCAAAGAAGATGATCTTAGTCAGTACCGTCAGATAATTGCTGGTAAGAACGGGTATATATCAGACCCATTCGGGAAACGATTCGGTTCTCCTGAAGTCGACGCCTGGCATTATCTTCCTGATGGTTTTCATCCGTCACTCGCTGGTCATATTCAAACGGTTAAATGGTTTCTCCGGATGTTTTGATAACGAGACCCTTAAAAGCCAATTCTAAGATGCATAAGCTGCAAAGTAGGCTCATAGCTCAAGTGCATTGCTTCATTTCGGAAAGAAGGGATGCCAGCTATTTGAGGATGAATAAGCCCAATATCTACTGTGGTAGACGTGTTTCTTTTGTAGTTCAGTGAAACAAGCCCTTCAACAGGTTTATTTATCAAAGACTCAGATTGAACATGAAAAGATGGCGTACTACTAAGGTAAAAAGCGTCTACCAGCCCAAAAGTAAATCCGGCAATGGCCCCCGCACTAGCCCCATATTGCATGAAGGTTAAGATATTTTCGTTAGCCATAAGCCCGATGGCCATACCTAGTATTGCACCTGTAACGGTTCCGTAACCCGTATCTAGTAAGACAATTAATGCGGAGTATTCAGATGAGTTAAATAACCCGTCGACGTAGTACATGCCAAGTCCATCAAGTCTGGATACATCGTAAATGCCAACTCCAAGACCGAATAATGTCCCTGCTCCAACTCCAAATCGGATAGGTGTGATGTCACTGGAGTTTTGCAATCCCATTACACTCAAACCAATCAGGGCTCCGTTAGCGGTTCCGATTAAGGTATTTCCGGCTGCAACTTTGAGTGCCTGAGATTGAGCAAGAGATGGTATGATTAAGCCCAAAGCTATTGTTAGAGCAAAAATGACGTTTCGCATTTATATATGATGAATTATAGTTTGATTCTAATTTGTTTTACAGTCTCTAGAATACAAGATTAAAGAGATGAATCAAAATTAGCAGGTAACTTGTATTAAAGTAGTAATCATAATGTTATATGAGATTTAGAAATATTATGCATCATAGAAACTGTACGAATTATAGTACTTAGTGTGACTTTTTAAAAAAAACACATTTAAGCAGATAATCCTTAATTTAATACTTGACTTTCAAATCCTTCAATAAAATCTAGATGAAAACCAGACTCCCGAAAATTTATATTGACACGCTTGGCTGCAGCAAAAATACGGTTGATTCGGAGGCTTTTGCCGCTCAGGCAAGAGCCAATGACTTTATCATTGTAGATCATGTAGAGCAGGCCGATACGCTTCTTATAAACACATGTGGGTTTATAGATGCTGCCAAACAGGAGTCTATTGACCATATTCTGTCGGGGGTAGATCTGAAAGAACAAGGCAAACTTGATCGACTCATGGTTATGGGCTGTCTTTCTGATCGTTACGCAAGTGAGCTAAAAGCTGATATACCGGAGGTTGATGCTTATTTTGGCAGCAGTCATACCTCTATTCCAGAGGTACTTAATGCTTTAGGTGGAGATTTTAAAAAAGAGCTTCTTGGTGAACGATCACTTTCTACTCCACGTCACTTTGCGTACTTAAAGATTTCTGAGGGTTGTGATAACCCGTGCTCTTTTTGTGCTATACCTTTGATGCGGGGCGGACACAAATCAACTCCTATGGAGCAGTTGATAAAAGAAGCTGAAATGTTACGTGCCAAGGGAGTCCGTGAACTCATTGTTATTGGTCAGGATACCACATATTATGGCCTCGATCTTTATGGGAAGCGTTGTCTTGATGAGCTACTTCTACGGCTGTCTGATGTTGGATTTGACTGGATTCGGCTTCTTTACGCTTATCCTGCAAAATTTCCATCACATATTTTACCAGTAATTCGTGAGCGGGAAAATATTTGCTCATATATAGATATGCCACTACAACATGGAAGCACCGAGGTACTGAAGTCTATGCGCAGAGGGGTAACCCGAAACCGACTTGAAGATCTCATATCAGAAATACGCTCTGAAGTACCGGGTATTCGTTTACGTACTACCATGATCGTTGGCTATCCCAATGAGACAAGAGAACACTTTGAAGATCTTGTTGATTTTATCGAAACCGTAAAATTTGACAGACTAGGCTGTTTTATGTATTCGCAGGAAGACGCCACTACAGCTTTCCCTCTAGGAGATCCTGTTCCTGTTAAGGAAAAACAAAGAAGAGTACGTGAGCTGATGGCTGCTCAAGAAAAAATAAGTCTTGAGAAAAATACAACTCTTGTCGGAACAAAGCAGCGCGTACTGATTGATCGTATCGAAAATGGTACAGCGTGGGGTCGAACAATATGGGATGCTCCGGAAGTTGATAATGAGGTTGTACTTGATTCTGCTGTTGCTGGATTTAACTTGGCAGAGCTAAAAACGGGTTCCTTTTACACGGCTGAAATTACAGATGCAGAAGCCTTTGATCTATTTGGTACGGTATTAGCCTTGGACGAATAATGCGTGCGAGATTTTTGCGTACCCCAGGCTGTGTAAGAAGAGGGTGGCTATTGTATGGGAATAAACAAAATAATTAGTATCTAGCCAGTTTGATCAAATTAGTATCAGAGTAAAGTCTACAGATAGTATGATCAGCGCACATCGCCGATAGCAAAAATGCTATCTGTTAGACAGGATCAGAGGTCTTTCAGGAATGTGGGCAGTAATATCATCAACGGCAATAATACTCCATGCTCCAGGTCGATCTGCAGTATTCGGTCGAGACAAATAAGCAAACATCTGAGTTCTGTGGATATTAAATGCAGCTCTGTTTTCCACTTCAATGGGATTGGCCGAAGGGAATTCGATGCGATGCGGGTCGGCCGGCCGGCCATTTACCCAAAAGCGATAACATAGGTGAGGGCCCGTTGCCAGACCAGTTTGGCCAACGTAGCCAATTACCTGTCCCTGTTTCACAGTAGCTCCCGGGCGTACTCCGGTTGCTATTCGCGACATGTGCAAATACCCTGATTCATACGTAGAATTGTGTCGAATACGAACATAATTACCATTGTTGTTATCAAATGATGCTCGTATAACAACCCCGTCTCCGGTAGCTCTGATTGGAGTACCTACAGGAGCGGCATAATCTGTTCCGTGGTGTGGCATATTTCGCCTTAAAACCGGATGGAACCGTCTATTTGTGAACCGTGAGCTTATGCGTGTATACTCAAGCGGAGCTCTTAGAAATGCCTTTCTCATAGACTCACCCTGCAAATCATAGTAATTACCAAACTCTTCATTTTCCCCCTTGAAGTAGATGGCATAATAGTCGCGGCCGAAATGTCTGAAATATGCTGCGTGAATTCGATGTATGCTCGTCGGTGTACCATCGATAACATTTTCTTCATATTTAACTCTGAATGCATCCCCGCGCTGTATTCGATAGAAATCGATTTGCCAGGCAAAAACTTCAGAAAGTGCGTTCGCCATTTGTGCCGAAGCACCTTGAGCAATAAGTGTGTTATATAAAGAGCTTTCGATAACACCCTCTATGGTCCGCATTTTGCGAGTCACTTCCTTATTCCCGGTAAAAACAGCTTCATTAACCACATCGAAAACAATAAATTCACTCAAGTTTTGCTCGTAGACGATAAACTCGGGGGATTCCGTGTTATCGGATGCGTAATACAAGTAGAGTGGTCTTCCAGCCATTATACGACGCACGTCAAAAACATCTCTGGAGCTTTGCATCAGTCGGTGAACTCTATCGGCAGGAATGTTTACACCGGTGAATATTGTAGCCAGGTTTTCGTTTCTTCGGATTGGTCTTCGCACAGTTTCGAACTCATCTGATGGTATCCCAAATACATCTAAATTTGGCTCTGCTACATACTCAACCTGTTGAAAAGAAGGCTCTACCATATCTTTTACAGGTTTCGTTTCATTTATGCATGATATCAGACTAAGGGATATTGCAAAGCAACATAAATGAAGTAAAAATCCTTTATTCGTCATGAGGGGCTATCGAAGAGTGAGAGACAAATTTTAAATTAAGTGCATCCGAGCGTAAACACTAATAATAACTAAAGTTTACGTAACTCGTCAAACTGACTGTTATCGTTAAGACTCAATATACAGTAAAATATCTGGCTTTTAAACCAAATGAGAATTGATTTTGCGCTGCAGGAGGTTGAATTTTACAAATTATTTGCCCGATTTTTCTCGATATTGCATAATCATCTACCAACGCTTGCAAGAAAGTATCTTACTACGCGGTTTCGCGTTCTAATACATATCAAATATGACTTACAAGCATTCAATTTCCCATGTGTTTTAACTTGTTGACATGAAATCAAAGCCCGAATTCAAAAACCATACTACCCGATTTAAGCCATTATTATGGCCATTTTTCCTGCTTTTATTTATCGTCTCGTGTAAAACAACCTTACCTGTAATTACAGATGAAGACGAAGAGATGACGGTAGTATCTTATATGTCACCCGAGGAAGCATCTGCATTCTACCTGGAATACCGAACACAAAACGAGCTTGGAGGCGATCCACTACTAAGACCGTTTGTGAGGGTGTCGGAAGTTAACATCAGCACGCCTGAGAAGCACATCGACATTATCTTCAACCCACGATTAGCCGACTTTCCGATCCGACCTCATACCATATCACTTGCCGACTCCCTCATTCGTTCTAAACTTGCACCAGAGTTTGAAGCATACACCATATCGATGTACACCATGGGGTATAATCTTTTCGACCTCATTCCAAACTACTTCAGAACAGGTGTTACCGAAGTTGATCATCTCCGCAGACCGTTAATGCACGCTGAAACAAAGGTACCATTGGTCCGAAATCTGGACAATCCGTGGCATGCAGCCAGTGGCCTGGATGGCAGACATGTAGCACTTTGGCATTCCCATGGCTGGTACTACAACATCAGAGAGCAGCGCTGGGAATGGCAGCGACCACGATTGTTCAACACTACTGAAGACATGCTTCCAATGGCTTTCACCATCCCTTATATCATTCCCATGCTGGAGGCGGCCGGTGCTCATGTATGGGTGCCACGGGAGCGTGATATTCAGCATCATATGGTTATCGTAGACAACGATATGCCCACATCCGGTGGCCGTTATCATGAAACCGTACGTTCCCCGTACCAATCCTGGCGGGATGGAACCCATGAAGGCTTTACTCCCGAAGTATTGCCACTTTTAGGAAATGTGAATCCATTCCAAGAGGGGACTTGGCGGTATACGTACACCGACTCTGTTTCAACTTCTTCGATTAGCTGGATTCCTGATATACCGGAAACCGGTGAGTATGCGGTTTACATCAGTTATGCCTCGGGCAGCGAGTTCACAGCGGATGCCCGTTACACGGTTCATCACACCGGTGGAAGTACACGCTTTGCTGTAAATCAGCAGCTCGGAGGTGGAACATGGCTTTACCTGGGGCATTTTCACTTTCGTGAAGGTATGCACCCCGAATCAGGTGCTGTTACATTGTCTAATCAAAGCCTTCAGTACGACAAGAAAATCAGTGCCGACGCTGTTCGATTTGGTGGAGGTATGGGATTGGTAGAGAGAAATGGAAGAACTTCGGAGCGCCCGCGGTTTCTGGAAGGTGCCCGATATCATATGCAATTCACAGGGGCCCCGGACACACTTGTATGGAAGTTGAATGAAAACAACGATTATAGTGATGATTTCCAGGGGCGCGGGGAATGGGTCAACTTTCTGAGAGGTACGCCATTTGGTCCAAATCTCGATCGCTCGGTTGGACTAGGAATTCCAATAGAGCTGTCACTTTCGTTTCATACTGATGCCGGTGTGACACGAAATGATACCGTAATTGGCACCCTCTCCATCTATACTATCGGCGATGTAGACGGGAATACAAACTTTCCAGATGGTATGTCGAGGCTGGCCAACCGAGACCTTACCGATATCATGCAAACTCAACTTGTAGATGACATCCGTGCTTTGCATGATCCTACCTGGGTTCGGCGCGCTCTTCGTAATGCACGATACAGCGAGTCGATGAGACCTAATGTTCCAAGTACCTTACTGGAGCTGCTATCTCATCAGAACTTTCGCGACAAAGAATATGCAATGGATCCTCATTTCAGATTTGATGTAAGTCGATCTATTTATAAGTCTATGCTACGGTTTATTGCAGATCAGCACGGGTTAGACTACGTTGTACAACCGCTGCCTGTGACACATATGATGAGTGAGTTTGTAGATGATGGGGTACGTCTTCGCTGGAAACAGCAGCACGATCCGCTCGAACCATCAGCAACACCTACAGCATATGTACTGTACACACGATTAGATGACGGTGGATTTGACAATGGCAAAGCTGTAGCTGACACGAGTATCGTTTTACGTGATCTCCTCCCCGGTAAGATTTATAGTTTTAAAGTCAGAGCTGCTAACGACGGAGGCTTGTCCATGCCTTCAGAAATAATTGCTGTAACCATTGCTTCGGATGCGTCTGAACGACCTGTTCTTGTGGTTAATGGATTCACGCGAGTTGCCGCTCCCGCCGTTATTAAAGAACCGACCTTCCGCGGCTTTGCCCACTTTATTGATGCCGGGGTTCCCGATGGTCTGGATATCGGTTTTTCAGGAGAGCAGTATAACTTTGATATTTATGACGACTGGGTCTCAGACGATCGGCCTGGTCACGGAGCCTCGCATGCAGACTATGAGACCCAGGTAATCGCTGGTAATACCAGAGACTTTTCATACACCTATGCGAAAGCATTCAGTCAATTAGGTTTTAGTGTAGCAACCGTAAGTGAAGCAGCAATTAACGATGGGTTAGTTCACCCGTCAATATATCCTCTGGTTGCCGTGATTCTAGGTAAACAGCGTCAAACTCCATCTATCAATCCATTCGCTGAAGAGCGAAACGGGCTCAGATATGGAATTTACTCCGAGGGCATGAGGACTTTTCTTTCAGGTGTAGCGTCCTCCGGTGGGGGTATTTTTATATCGGGAGCTCATGTCGGTACAGACTTAGTTCACAGGCCACAACCCGACTCTTCCGTAATTGCATTCGCTTCCGATATACTTGGCTACGAACACATTACAAATTATGCCTCCAAAAGTGGCCGCGTTTTTGGGGCACCAATGACACCTTTTACCGAAGATTCCGGTAAAGTTTCCTCGGTTAACGACGGCGGAACTGGCACAACTCTGCAAGCTTCTCTGCAAGGGAATGATGTATTCCTGCCTCGGGGTTTAGATTTTAACACGGAGTATAGCAGATATATGTATCGAGTTGATGCTCCCGATGCTATAGGTCCCTCAAGGCAAGGCAGCCTAACGTTGATGCGCTACGCTGAAACCGAATTCAGTGCAGCAGTAGGATACAAAGGAATACATCGTGTTGTAACTTTTGGGTTTCCCTTTGAAACCATTAATGGCGAATCACAGCGAAAAGAAGTACTTGAAGCTGTATTGGAATTTCTAAAACAGTAGTCTCATGGAAATCTCCCCGTTTCAATTAGATAATATGGAGCGCTACAAGCTCCTTATAGGATCAGTTGTGCCACGTCCTATTGCATTGGTGTCCAGTATTTCTGCACAAGGGGAGCCTAATCTCGCGCCATTTTCATTTTTTACGGTTGCAGCATACAACCCGATGTTACTGGTCTTTTTCCCAGTGCGATATAAAAAAAAGCTCGAGTTTAAGGATACCGTCATTAATATCCGTGAAACAGCTGAGTTCGTAATCAATGTAGTAACGGAAGATATTGCTGAGCAGGCTAATACATGCAGTGGCCTTTACGAAAAGGGCGCCAACGAGTTTGTAATATCTGGACTAACGGCCGTGAAATCGCGTATTGTAAAACCTTTCCGAGTGAAGGAGAGCCCAATACAATTTGAATGTAAACTGCACAAAATGCTCACTATAAGTGAGGAGTCTGGAGGATCGGATGCCATTTTTGGTGAAGTTATTCATATGCATGTAGATGACTCTCTAATAGGTGATCATAAGATTGATATTCGTAAGCTTAAGCCTGTTGCAAAACTGGCAGGTCCGGAATGGTCAACCATAGGTGAAGTTATAAACCTGGATCGACCCAAAGTATAATCGGATGCAGCACCAACCTGTTACGACATGGTCAGATTATGAGTTAATAGACTTTGGCCGAGGTCGAAAACTGGAGCGGTTTGGTCCCTATGTACTAGACAGGCCTGAATCGCAAGCTGTCAATGACGTATCATTGACGGTGCAGGCTTGGAAAAACCTTGCCGACGCCCGTTACGACGGACCAGAAACAGGGAAAGGGCAATGGATACTGAAAGGTGCTATTCCCGATATCTGGGAAGTCCGTTATTTTGACAAAATCCTTAAAATACAGCTCTTTCTGTCGCCATTTAAGCATATAGGATTGTTTCCGGAACAGTTCGACAATTGGCAGTACATCGCACGGAAAGTTGAACAACTTAAGGAACCCCGTGTTTTGAATCTGTTTGCGTACACTGGTGCAGCAAGTTTAGTAGCTCGCAGCGCTGGTGCACATGTAACGCACGTTGACGCTAGTAAGTCTATAGTTAATCGCGCGCGTCAGAACTTTGAGGGTAACACATTTTCAGACGTTCGATTAATAATAGAGGATGCCGTAAAGTTTGTAGCAAGGGAGCTGAGGCGTGAGTCAGTCTATCAAGGTATAATACTTGATCCACCCGCTTTCGGCCGGGGTCCCAAAGGGGAGGTTTGGAAGCTGGAAGACCATTTGCCGGAGCTTCTTCAACATGTGTCTAAGTTGCTCGATCCGGAAAATGGGTTTCTGATAATGAATACATACAGTCCGGCGTATTCTTTGGAGCGAACGCATGAACTGCTAAAAGAGTACTTCCCCAAAACATACAACATTGATTCAGAATGGCTTACTATTACAACCCGCGATGGAAGAAGCTTGCCCATGAATATCGTAAACAGGGTAAGCAGACAACCATAATGCAACGCAGTCCTACTAAACGGTCTAAAATATTGGTATTAACTGGCTGTCAGCACGTAGTTGAATGACTGTGATCATGGTCTAAAAAAAGTTAGCTCAATTTGTGCTGATAAATCTGTTGAATACAATTATGGCACCAGCCCTTTCACGTTTTGATGCATATATTTACAGTAACCTTTAAATAAATGGCAACATGCATATAGATGATAATGTTAAAGAAGCCGTAGAGGCCCTGTTCAATGGAGCTGTTCCCAATATCTCGGATGTGCTGGGCATTGAGTTTGCCAGGCTTACTAAGGATGAAGTAGTGGCCCGGATGCCGGTTGATAGTCGAACGCACCAGCCTTTCGGCATACTGCATGGAGGGGCATCGGTGGTGCTAGCCGAGACGGTATGTTCCGTTGCGGGGTATCTTAATGTTGACTATCACACACAAATGGCTGTGGGACTTGAGATTAATGCGAACCATGTTCGGCCGGTACGTTCCGGATATGTTATTGGTACGGCCACACCTATTCACAGGGGAGCTACAACCCAGCTTTGGGATATTCGAATCACCACAGAGACCAATAAACTAGTATGCGTAAGCAGATGCACACTTGCTGTGGTTAAAAAGAAATAGTATACTCGTAATGACCAAGTGGTCATAAACTTTCTGTTTAAGAACTCATTGAATAGAGGTTTTAAATTCAATCTTACGGTTATCATCTCAAAGCAATGGGTTTCCGTATAGATGTATTTAGATCCAGGTGCACGTACCCAAATATGAGGTTGATTTACTATGCCCAAACGTACATTTATAAACTTACCGGAGGCTAAACGTTCTGATTTTATCAGGCAGAGTATGCTTGAGTTTTCATTACACGACTACGACACGGCAAGTATTTCGTCTATTGTCAAAGAGTTGGGCATTGCAAAAGGGAGTGTATACCAGTACTTCGAGAACAAGAAAGATTTATGGTTGTACCTGCGTCAGCAGGCTGAGCAGGAGCGGTTGCTGTTTCTAAAAGATGTTTACCGATCAAGTTTCGACGATTTTTACGGATATTTCGCAGCAATTCAGTATCGTCATATTGCGTTTGCCAAGGAAAATCCGGTATTAGCCCGATTTCTATACCGTGCTACATTACTGGAGAGCAGTACTGAATTAACGTTCGAAATTCGTGCATGGAAAAAGCAACAGATTCAGTTTTTTGAAAAGTTAGTTGAGGCCGAAAAGCTGATTGGTAGCCTGGATGCGGCCCTGCGAACAAAGTCTGTGGCTTTATTTTTGCAATCGGTCAGTTTTACACTCAGGGAGTATCTTGTTGAATTACCAGCGCAATCACAGGTACAAGCAGAAAAGGAGGAGAAAAAGTCGGTTTTTTCCAGGTTAACGGGTGCCTTTGCTTCAAAAGACACCCCTTCAGACCCTTATGAAGAAGCAGAAACGCTTATCAGTGAACTCTTGCTTATGGTTAAGAAAGCCTTAAAAACCAACCCGTAAGATTTGTGGCTTAAACGCCTATTTGATTCAGTAAAGCTGATTATATATTTGGTTATGGTTATGGTTATGGTTATGGTTACGGTTATGGCCGTGCCACGTATTTCTGCTACATCGCCTGACCCTCATTCGTTTATCCACTTCAAATTAGAGTTTGCCCGGAATTTGTGTACTCATAATCATGGTTCCATCCATTACCGTAACAGCCTGTCCGGCGATGAGTACTTCATCGGCTACGCCATCGCTTACGGTCATGTTTATAGTTATCGTCCCCGGTCTGCCGGTTGACTGACCTTGAGTAGCTGTGAAAGAGAAGTATTTTTTGTCGTCGTCTAACAGGCCATTATATAGAAGGTATACTGCCATAGGACCGTGAGCTGAGCCCGTAACATGATCCTCGTTTACGCCCAAAGCCGGTGCAAAAAAGCGCATATGCCAATCCATGTTCTTCTCACCGGTGTCAGTTGTAACTACAGCAAATGCCGTTATTTCATGGCGCTCATACATTTTTTTTAGTAGTTCCATGTTAGGGTCTAGACTCATAAGACTATCAGCATCTCTTACCGGTACAAAGCAGTATCCTTCTCGGGTAATTTGAGGTTTAGCGTTTTTGCTTAGTTCAATTTGTGATAACCCCAATGCTCCACACAAAACTGCAATATCGTCAGGAAAAGGAAAAAACTCCGCCACCGGCAGACTGAACTTAATGTATGGTAGCATGTTTTTCCACTCTACATCAACGGTAAGAATTCCGGACCTTGTCTCCACAAGAAAAGACTGGTTCTCGTCTACTTCGAGGTCGAACTTACCTGTTTCGGCCATCGCATGAAACGCAGCGATTGTGGCGTGACCACATAAATCTACTTCCTGGGTTGGTGTAAACCAACGTAAACGAGCATCTGCTTCTTCCGGGTTTTGAGGCTTTAGTACGAACACGGTTTCTGCCAGATTCATCTCATTGGCGATTTTCTGCATTTCTTCAGTACTCAGATGATCGGCATCCAGAACTACACCTGCTGGGTTTCCCGTAAATGGTTTTAAGGTAAATGCATCAACCTGCTTAATTCTAATCGTATTCATAAATGATGGATCTTTTGCGTGAGAGTCGACTATTTGTGCAATATAAGGTGACTCCTACGGATATTTTTTTAAAAGCTAATGTCTTCACCAATCATCTGGTTTACTCACTCCGTCTGGCTGCGGGCAGGCATAATCTCAAGGAATTCAATGTCAAATCGAAGTGGCGTGTCTGCAGGTATTATCCCACCAGCACCCTCACTCCCGTATGCGAGTTCTGCCGGGATTACTACCGACCTTTTTTCTCCGGGTCTCATGTCGCTGATGACCTGGTCCCACCCATCAATAACTTGACCGATACCGACTTGAAAATTGAATGCATCTTCACGCAAATATGAGCTGTCAAAAACGCGACCGTCTGGCAGATATCCGGTATAGTGTACTACTACTCTTTGTCCGATGCGTGGCTTTTCACCCGACCCACGCTGATGAACGACATACTGTATTTCGGAACTGGTTCTGCGGATTTCATCGTCGTGCATTTCCCACATTGGAGGAATACGATGTATAGATATTAGTTCAACCTCAAAGCGCAGCGTATCATTAGGTGGAATGATATCGGGGATTCCTGTAGAGCCGTATGCCAACTCCGGCGGTGCTATAATGATACGTTTCCCTCCGCTTCTCATTCCGGGAACACCTTGTTCCCAGGCAGGTAATACCTGACCTACGCCGAGTTGAAAGGTAATTGGCATACCGCGGTCGAAGCTGGAATCAAATATTTCTCCGTTTGAAAGATACCCGGTGTAGTGAGTACTAAAGTAGTCACCTGAGTCAATTGGGGCACCGATGCCTAACTCAATATCTCTGATTGTAAGACCGCTGTAAAGTACGGTATCTACAGGCAGGGCCGGTGTATAGGTAATCTCTCCGGCCGAGGACTGTTCAGTACGATCGCACGCCGACATCATAAGGAAAAACACAACACCGACGAGGAGGCTATTTTTTGTCATAAACTATTTTCAAGGTTTTTTGGCACACAAAAATACGCATTTAAAACCTCTAATCAGCCTCTTGGCATAACAAATGCCAATACAATGTAGATCAATACAAATGAACCTATACCAAAAATGGCACCAATCACAAATATTACACGAACGATAGTAGAATCTATCCCAAATCGCTGGGCAAGACCGCCGCAAACTCCGAATAGCATTTTATCGAAGCTGGATCTAACAAGACGTGTCATAGGCTTTCTCCTTTTAATAAAAATTACTGTGCTACTTATTGTTAACTACGCATAAACGCTGAATGATGTTGCCATCAAATGCGGAGCGGTAATCTAATATCTGTAGTAGCGTACGATTTTGCTGACGTTATGTTACCAATGTATCAGGAAGATGCGTATTCACGCAAATAGCTTTTCAGTTTGATTTTTTTTGCGGTACTGTCGCTGGTCATGTATCGTACCTTTCCGTATATAGGTCGTTCCGGACCCCAGGCGCGGTCGAATCTGCCGAAAATCCAGAAAATGCCGGAATAGCTGTTAGGGTCGCGCCCGTCAATAGCGTATTTGTTATTGAGTTCAATAAGGTATTCCAGAGCTGTGCGCGGGTCGGGAGTCCACTCTAGTACTTTTTTACCCCAGAGCATTCTCAAATAGTTTTGAATAATGCCATCACGCACCAGCTGTCTCTGAGCTGCATTCCAAATCGGGTCATGCGTCTGCGCGTTCTCCAGCTCTTCAAATGAATAGACGTATTGGCGCTCATCCATGCTGTGCTCCTCCAGTGTTTGTAGCGCCCAGTCGGGCAGACTTTCGTACTTATCATAGTTATGCACATGGTGGCAAAAATGAAATCCTACTTCCCGCCAGGTGATGAGTTCATCCAGAAAAGCCTCAACATTCGGATTCCCGTTAAAGAATCCGTCTCGCTGTCCCTTATTAAATGTGATGTCATCGTATGACCAGTCTCGTGGTTGTCGCCGTAATGCAGCCAGAACCACTTCATACTCCGATATTTTTCCGTAATGCAGCCATGGACTCAATCCGCTGGCTGCTCCTTCGTCTGGATCATTTCGTTTTTCGTGGTAGTCATTCAGCTTATTCTCAAGAAACTGGTTCATCTGTTGCAAGGCATACGCACGGGTTCCTTTCATGGCCAGAGATTTTACCTGATGATTGATATGAAGTGATGCAACTGTTGCTGGAATATCTTCATATAAGGGCGCCGCATCTGGCCATTGTTTAAGGTGTTTTTCAGACAGGCTCACCCCGCTTCGATTTTGCAGATCGTCAAGCGGATTTTCAGCTGGACCATTCTGAAAGCAGTTCAGAAAATGTTTCTGCATAATTTTGCGGAAAATATACGCAGAATAGGGGGCTTTTTCTGTGAGGTTCAACGGAATAATCCCGTTTGAATCAACTGTTATGTAGGGCACGTTAACCTTTCGTGCCATCAGTCTGTTATATGGCCGTATGATGTAAACCGGGTATTCATCGGCAATAATTACACAAGCATTCTTAGCCAGTGATTCAACTAAGCCGGCTCCTTCTTCGGGTTCTTTTTCGATGTAACTGTAGTATGATATTCCATTGTCACGACAAAATGTATCCGTCTCAGCCATGCCCTCTATCAAAAACTGATGGAAGCGATCGCATGCCCAGGGGATATCACAGCTCAGCCCTTCATAGATAAGCAGCGGTTTGTCTAACTTATTGGCATAGCCCACTGCCAGTTCCAGGGCGTAGTTATACTGCAGGCGCCGGTTAATCGACATCCAGTATAGTACATAATCGCCGTCTTCGTTAATTGGATGGTTATTGCGCGGAAACTTTCTCAGGGAATTGACTTTTTTCATTAATCGATGATGAAGTAGTTGAAATGTGCAGTTTTTGGTAATTCACCCTCAATCCGACAATATGCTTCACCTCTGAAATCAATTATTTCACCTCCGAAAAAGGTGCGGGCTGCTCGCCGGGCAATCCACGGGAGTTCGCTTAGAATGGAGTACGATTCATGGTCTCTGGATCGGTTGATGTTCATAGTCTTACCATCTTCCAGCTCGAGCGTCAGGTTTTGAGCAAGTTGCTTGCCAAATGCTCTGCTTCTTGTTTTGTCAATGATACGACGGATACCGGTGAGGTGAACTCCAGAGTCGTCTCGGTGAATGCGGTGACCTATAGTGCGTCTGTCGTCGCGATCGGAAGGCAGCATAAAATTGATGATGCTCCAATTCTCCGGCCCACCGTGGTACACGATACGATACCCGCTGTGGACCAAGCGGGTCATAGACTGTGTTTGCCAGGTTTGATCCATATAGGCGGTACCCTCGACCTTCCCGCCATGACCATTAATTTCCACATTTCCTCTTACCCTTGCGTATGGTATATGCGTTACAATGCCAACAGCCTCACTATTTATGGTATAGAGACCATCTCCCCAGCGATGTCCGGGTTGTATATCGGTGAATTCAAGATCAATAAGGTAATCTATGCCGTCTTTGCGTGTGTCTATGAAAAGACGGTGCGCGTCTGGTAATCGCCCGGTAAAGTAAAGATCGCGCTCTGCCCGGTTTCTGAACGTATATGTTTCTTTGTCGAGTACGAGCCAGTCTAGATTGTACTCTCGGGACAGGTTGTATGTGTTGTCAGAAAGTCCGAATGCCGTTACTCTGACACCGCTTACCGGTGCACGAAAACTCCCAAAATTATTCACCGAAAATACGATGTGCAGTGTGATCCCATCGTTTAGGTAAATCTGATAATTCCAGAACTCGTTAAACTGCGAACCCGACATTGTGCGGGGCCAGATATCATCGGGCTGGGTTCGTTCTAATTTTCCCGTGGGATTTGCAATCTGTGCCAGCACTGAATAATTCAGGGATAGGGTAAACAGTACTAAACCAATCAGCCGTAATGTCATCTGGTGCGAAATTTGAGTAATCAATAGTGTAATAAACTGTAACTTAGAACGATTGGTCACACAGTAAATTGCTTTTTGCGCTTGCCGTGAGAATATATAACACGTGATATTGAATAAAGAACAACTTATAGTACGGTGGAATGCGTTCCGTTCATCCTGGTTTGGCCGAAATTTAGGCAGATGGATGAAACGCTTTGTTATACTGCTAATATTAGGCATAATTGCCTGGAATTTATCACGAATAGGATGGACCGAAGTTCTGAGGTCATTGCCGCGTCATCCGGGTTTTTATCTTATTTTTTTCTTGCTCTACCTTTCTCTTCCATTCGCAGAAGTATTTATTTATCGCCAAGTTTGGCAGTTTCGAAGGTGGCTGGGTTTTCGAGCTTTTTTAAATAAGCGGATCTACAATAACGAGGTAGTAGGGTATTCTGGCGAATTTTATCTGTATCTATGGGCCAAGAAAAAGCTGAATCTTCCCGGTAAAGTGGTTATGAGAAATATACGCGACAGCAATATTCTGTCGGCTTTAGTATCGTATTTTGTGGCATTTACGCTGGTAGGGCTTCTTGTATTTACCGATGCTATTGTCCTTTCCGACTGGTTCGAGAATGTTGATTGGTTTTTCATTGCGCTAGGGGTACTCATTGCCGTTGTATTGATAGGGGTAGGTATTCAGTTTCGAAGGCACCTGTTTGCCTTACCGCTCGGTAAGGCATTACGCATATTTATGATTTATCTGGTACGGTTTGTATTTCATCACGCCGGACTGGTAGCCATGTGGGCCCTGGCTATGCCCGGTGCTCCTCTTCAAGTATGGCTTACGTTCGTTGCCATGTACATAGTTATAAACAGGTTGCCATTTTTCCCGAGCAAAGACCTCGTGTTTGCACTGGCAGGTATTGAATTGTCTCGCGTGATAGGCGTAAATCCGGCGGAGGTTGCAGGAATGCTGCTCGTTTACAGTGCCTTGAACAAAGTAGCAAATATGACGTTGTTTTCGGTTCTTTCTTTAAAATTAGAAAAACTTCAGGAAGAGGAGGGGAAGCCCTAAGAGGCCGCTTCCTCTGCACCCAGCTCCCTTTCAATAAACATAGCTGTACGCTCGGTTGCTTTTCCGTCTGTTACCCCAAAAAAAGTTGATTTGACCTCATTTCGCAGGTCGCTGTAAGACGGAGCGTCATTCAGTAGCGCATCCAGAATTGCCATTTTAAATGCGCTGTATGTTCCCGCTTTTGGACCAGGTGTAACCGAGTCGTAATCGTATGGAAACCCTCGTTCATATCGATGTCTATCATAGGGCACAAATATTGGGGGGATGTTAAGCAGCAGGCCTTCCAGATAGATACCACTATAATCGGTAATGATGGCATCTGTCTGCCGGAGCAATGTGTTTAAAGGTAACTCGCCACACTCGGTAATTCTGTGAGAATGCAACTGATATGGCTTTATGTTAAGGTTTTCATTAGGGTGAGCTCGCAGTACAAGTGTAATTTTGTGTTCTTCAAGAAAGCGTGTAAAGTCAGGCCAGTCCATATCTTCGAAGGGAAACCACTGTGTTCTGTCTCTCCTGCGATACGTTGGGGCATATAAAACGATGTGTGAAGTATCTGGTAATGACTTCTGAACGCAAATCCCTTCAGTTATTAATGCATCTAACGAAGGGAAGCCGCATTCGACCATTTGACTATGTTGTAGATTAAATCGTTTTGCAAAAATGCTGCTAACAAACGGAGAGGTTGACAAGAAGTACGTAATTCCTGAAAAACGATAGTGTAAAATCATCTTATGCAAAACTGAAGGAGGAGATTCTGATCCATTAGTTTTCATGTATTCACCCCGTTTGGTTGGCAACCCGTGGTAAGTATGAAACTGTTTTACGCGCTTGGGGATGAAAACGAAAGGAAAATCGGAAATGCCGTGGGTGTAAAGTACCATCGTTGCGTCACGAATGAGTTTAAGTCCTGTCGAACTGTGAAGCAATGCGACGAATTTTGTTCCAAATTGTGCTTGTAGATTTTTAACTACGTCTGGGTTTCTGGTTAACCAGACAACATCGAATCTTTTGTCTTTTATAAAATGTTCAAATAAAGCACGGGTGTTACCTCTGTATGCATCGCCGTGAAAAGATCCAAAAACAAGCAAATGTCTTTCTCTCTTTAGTCGGAATATTGGGGTTATATAAGAGATGATTCCGAAAAACCATTGGACAGGATAACAGGTTTTCTTTCCCGGCGAAAAGATACGCATGATTCGTAGGTGGTAATCTCAATTTCTGTTTGAAAAGACTCTAAATACTTGAAAATTTTATGTCCGGTATTTAAGCTGTCGGTGCAACGGCCCACAAAATACCATACACATGATACTGCAAATTCAGGGAAATTGATTGTCTCAGAATCTTTTTGACTAAATTTTTCTTATCAAAAATATGCGTGATTATTCACAACGTAGTTCATAGATGGTGGCATCTCCGCTCTACAAATTGAGCCGTTACCCTGTTGATGAGTAAAAAGGATAAGATGATCAATCTTTTTTTGAAATCTGATTCCACCGAGGGAGCGCATCGATAAACGTTTTGGCGGAATCTTTGATCGCCTGCTTGTCTTCCGGCTTCCGTTTGTCAAACATGTTGACCATAAATGATACCCTGCCGTTTTCGTTGAAAACATCCCGGTGATTATCTACAAAATTCCAGTAGAGGTAGTTGAAGGGACATGCCTCGGGACCTGTTTTTTCTTTGATTTTGTACCGGCAGGAGTTGCAGTAGTTGCTCATTTTGTTGATGTAATTGCCGCCGCTAACGTAGGGCTTCGAGGCGAGTACACCTCCATCGGCAAAGGTCGACATCCCCAGTACATTCGGCAAGACGACCCAGTCGTGGGCATCAGAATAACCGTACCAAAACCATAAGTACAACTGGTAGGGATCTGATTCGGTGAGGTTCGAGAAATTACTCAACACCATGAGACGCGGTATGTGGTGCGACCAGCCGAGTTCTTGTACACTGCCCACGATGTCGTCCATGCAGGCCATCCAGGAGCTGGCGGTCCAGTACACGGCCGGCAACCCGCGTTTGAAACTCAGGGCGTTAGCCTTACGCACATCCGGCATCATGGCCTCGTAGTAAACCCGCACGAATTCGCGCCACCCGATGATTTGCCGGATGAATCCTTCGACGGAGTTCAGCGGTGCATGACCGTCGTACCAGGCTTGTTCGGCGCGCTTGCAAAGGTCGAGCGGCTCGATGAGTCCAACATTCATGTAGGTTGACAGACCTGAGTGAAAAACATAGGCTTCACCCTTGGCCATGGCGTCTTCGTAAGGACCAAAGTCGGGGAGGCCCTGCTCGAAAAAATGGTCGGCTAAACGGGTTGCATCCTGCCGGGTTACGGCCATAGTAAAATTTTCGGCTGACCCGAAATGATCAGCATATTTTTGCGCAACAGAATTGATGATTTCCTGTGTTATGGCATCGGAATTAATTTTGGGGAAGGTGGGTAAACTAATTTTCTTGGGCAGCGACTTGCGGTTGTCTTTGTCGTAGTTCCAGTCTCCGCCTGTGGGCTGACCGTCGGCTTCAATCAAAATGTTGTACTTTTTTCGCATATCGCGGTAGAAAAACTCCATGCGATAACCGGGAGAGATTTTTGGCGTGTATTCTTCCTCGTCGGCCAGGAAGAAGGCGTTAGGGTAAAGGTGCAGGCGCACCTGGTTATCATCATGGTTGGGATGTTCAGTGTCCCCGGACGCTGTCTTTTGCAATGCGTTGCGTTCATCGATACTGGCCGGAAGCATGGCATGTAACTGGATGGCTGTGGTGGACGGAGGGAGTGCATTAACGTCGGTGATGATGCCATTTACGGGGGCTTTACCGCCTGCCAGAACTGATTTCAAACTTGCTTCGAACGGGTGGTCGGTGATGATGTAACACACGCTGTAGTCCTTCCTGGTGAGTTCGAGTGCGGTGTGACGCATTGCCGACATTTCAAAAATGATGCGTTTTTTGTGAAATGGGAGGGTTTTCCATCGATGGGATGACTCAATAAACAGAAATCCCACAGCGTTACGCTCGTTTTCGGGTATGGCTTCGATTAACTTCTCAGGGTTCAGCTGATCGGGGTGTACATACACCCAATGCGATGGATTATTTGGAGACTGGTGGGGAAACGCTGATTCAAAAGCGGTCATGTAGGGGAGGTTATTGAGATTAAAATCGCGCGTGATACTGGCACATTCATAGAAATCCGGCGTTCGGCAGATTCGTTCCGAGGATAAAAAAACAGGTTGGAACCCAATGTAAGGCAGTATCTAGTCCGAGTTTGTGCGGTTACATTAAAATATTTACCCATTGTGTTGCTTTTCTTACATCCTACTATTATCATAGTACTATGACATTGGTATTAACCAGATAAAGCATTTGTATGAAAAATCCGACCCTGGCCATCGGCGATTCCGAAATGGAAGTATTGCAACATGTATGGGAGCTTAAACATGCTACCGTTGCGCAGGTACACGAACGCATCCTTAAAAACCGCAAAGTGGCGTACACAACGGTAATGACTATGATGCAGAATCTCGCCAAAAAAGGCTTTCTAACCTTCGAGAAGGAGGGGGTAACCTATGTTTATGCGCCTGCTATTGATCCGGGTCAAGTGCGGCAGGACCTCCTTTCTCACCTGATGATGAAGGTTTTTAAGGGGTCGCCCACGTCGCTGATTCAAACTCTGGTTGAGCATGAAGCTATTTCGGATGAAGAACGGGAGTCGATTAAGTCCATCATCAAAAATATGGAGTAACCCATGGCTTACATCATCAATTTTTTACAGGATGGGGGCGTTTGGCTTTGGTCTGCGATATGGATTCCGATGCTGGTGTGGACGCTCTTTGCATTGATTGCGCTGGTCTGCCTGAATGCCCAACGAGAAAAGCTGCATCCGACCGCACAGTATTATCTTCGTCTTTCGATATTTGCGGCGCTCCCTGCCGGACTACTCTTATCAGCCGTTATGCCTACTCAGATGGTTCTTGAGCCCGTGCTGCCACTGGCTATCGTGGTGTATGATTTCATCACGGTGCCGGAAGTGATGCCTGCAGTTGAAGCCAGTGCGTGGTACATAAGCAGCTATCCAGCCTTCATATTCGGGTTGATTAATGTGCTGTTTCTCATAGGCGCACTCGCTATGCTGATACGGCAGTTTGCCCACCTGAGGGTGTTAAACAGACTCCGAACAGCGTTACGTCCTGCCCCGGGGCATATCGCAGCCGTAGCACAAGCTTATGCCGGTGATAAGAACCCGGTACAAATTTTACTCTCTGATGAGGCCACGGTGCCATTTACGTTTGGTTGGCAACGACCGGTAGTGGTGCTGCCTGATCAGCAATATTCTCCTGACGACCTCAAATCGCTGCTTGCCCACGAAATCATGCACGTGCGGAACGGCGATTTTCTAATCGAGTGGATGGTGCAGCTTTTGCGCTCCGTCTGCTGGTTTCATCCGCTGGTGCAGGTGTATGTTCGCGACATACACCGGTACCGCGAGATGTCGTGCGATGCGGAAGTTCTATCGGGCATGACGGTCGACCCGCGTACGTATGCTTCACTGCTGCTTGATTTTGCCGGCAGCAATCATCATCCGAGGCTATCGGTCATGATATCTATGGCCACACCCGGAACCAAACTCAAAGAACGTATTCAAATCATGCAACATTATCAAAAAACACCCGAAAATCAGCTTAAAATCCGAAATAGAACCGCATTTGGCTCCATCGCATCCCTCGTAATACTCACAGTAGTGCTTGCGCTAACCGGTCAGTATCAGTCAGGATCGGACCTAACAGCGGGTACGGCTGCCGTATTTACGCAGTCGGCTGAACCGCTGGATCTACCCATAACCACCTCGGTCGCCGACACCTTTTTCATTGTAGTGGAACAAATGCCCGAGCCAATTGGTGGGATGCAAGCTATCTACAACCGCGTTCGTTATCCTGAATCTGCCCGGGATGCCGGAATAGAGGGTAGGGTTGTAGTACAGTTTATTGTAGACAGACAAGGTAATCCACAGAATATTCAGGTAATTCGTGGCATTGGTGGGGGTGCTGATGAAGCCGCTATGGAAGCGGTTAGGGGAGTGAAATTTACGCCGGGCATGCAGCGCGGACAAGCTGTTCCTGTTCAGTTTCAGTTACCAATCGTATTTCGACTATCGAACGATGGAACCGAACCCCCGCCGCCTCCGCCACCGCGCCCGACTCCACCTGCCCCTCCAGCTCCTGACGATTTAGGCCCGCGTACACCTTCCGGAGCTGAAATATTTCTTGTTGTAGAAGAAATGCCGCGAATGATAGGTGGTATGGAGGCGTATTACCGTCAACTTCGTTACCCGGACATGGCCCGACGCGCGGGGATTGAAGGGCGGGTAATTCTTCAGTTTGTTGTTGATACCAACGGCGAGGTCACCAATCCGGTGGTATTGCGTGGTATCGGAGGCGGTGCCGATGAGGCCGCTCTTGAAGCTCTACAATCGGTTCGCTTCACGCCAGGCAAGCAACGCGGCAGAAACGTGCACGTTCAAATGCAGTTACCGGTTGAGTTTCGCTTATCGGAATAAGTTATAAGGGCAACATTCCGGTGTTGCCCTTCCTTCTTTTCATGGGTACTTTTGGTTAACTAAATTATCGCTACGGTAGTGGTATTCCTTTTGCGATGCTACCGGTTCAATCGCGATACCTTCTCAAATTTACTTTCCATGAAAATCCAGCCCCGCTACTTCGTGTGGACCGAGTCATTCACGGTCAAAGCCTTCGAAATTGATAACGACGGTCATATTCTGCTGTCATCCCTTGCAAATTACATGCAAGATGCTGCGGGAAATCACGCGGCCCGTCTAGGATTCTCCATGGAGTCAATGATTGAAAATAACCAAGGCTGGGTTTTGAATCGGTTTACCATCAACATGACCCGTTATCCGAAGTCCGGCGAGGTAGTACGCATCGAAACCTGGCCATCAGGCGCCGATCGTTTGTTTGGCTGGAGGGATTTCGACCTGTATGATTCCCGCGGCGAGCATATTCTTTCGGCCCGAACGGGGTGGATTATTATGGATATCGCGCGTCGACGGCCCATTCCAACTCCCGATGCTGTACAGCAGGTCGGAGCCGAAAATAAGCGTTTTGCCAACGTTGAGGTTCCTCGTCGATTGCCCAAAATTGATACCGAAGCTGAGTTCACACTGCCATTCCGCGTGCGCCGGGCCGATCTCGATATCAATCAGCATGTGAACAACGTCCGCTATATGGAGTGGGTTGTAGAAGCTATGGGAGGGGGACTTGGCGAAGCTCGTCCAACTTATATCGACATTCAATTCAAAGCGGAGAGCACGTATGGAGACCATGTTATTGCTGAACGGCATCCATCCACCGCTGACGGACAACCTTACCGAATTGTGCACCGTGATGACGCCCGTGAACTGGCCGTAGCTTTTGTGAAGCAGTGATTTAATTGTTATTGTGGTAAAGCTGATGCAATTGATGCAGCCGACGTAACTGATGTAGCTGATGCAGCTGATGTAGCAGGCGTAGCCTATGTAACTGACGTAACTGAGGTAGCCGATGAAGCTGATGTAACTTATGTACCCGTTTACGGCCCCCGTGAATCGCAAGATTCATCTTGCCACCCTAACTTCACGAACATAAATACCACTAAGATTTTATGAAAAAGCACCTCAAGGGAATAGCACTTCATACCGCCGGACTATTCGGAGTCAAGGCGAACACCCGTGTACGGCGTAAACAACCCGGTCAAATTCCCGGTACCGCAATACATACCGGTGAAAAACGAATGGATGAAGTGCGCATTACGCTTCATGACTTCGATGAAGAGCATTACCACACGAGTACCCTGAAAGGCATAGAAAAGTCTGCGAAGTACCTGAAAAGCGAATCCCGTACATGGATTCAAGTCGAGGGGCTACACGACATCGACCGGTTGCGCACGATTTGGGAATATTTCGGATTACACCCTCTCATTCAGGAAGATATTGTAAGCATTTCACAGCGCCCGAAAGTGGAGGTCTATGACGATTTGATTTATATCGTTTTGCGCTCCATAACGCTCGATGAGAGCACCCAAAAACTGCAGTCGGAGCAGGTTAGCATCGTTTTAGGCAAGAACTATGTATTGTCGTTTCAGGAAAGCGATACTCCGATTTTTGAACCAATTTTCCGCAGACTCCAAACCACAACCACCCGGCTCCGCAGGTTAGGTCCTGATTATCTGATGTATGCTCTTATCGACACCATTGTAGATCACTATTTCGTGGCGCTGGATCTGCTTGGCGAGCTCATCGAAAAAGCGGAGGAGTCGGTTGTCGGCCAGCCTGATTCTAAAGAATTGCCCCGTATTCATGCCCTTCGCCGTGATTTAATTATCATGCGAAAGTCGGTATGGTCGCTTCGGGATGGCATAAACAGCCTCATCCGCGACGACATCCCTTTAATTTCGCAGGATATCAAAATTTATCTGAGGGATGTGTACGATCATGTGGTGCAGATTATCGACTCCATCGAAACCAGCAGAGAGATGGTGTTCTCTTTGTTTGATATCTACATGTCGGGCATGAGTAATCGTATGAATGAGGTGATGAAAGTACTTACCATTATTGCTACGATTTTCATCCCACTTACATTTATTGCCGGAATTTACGGGATGAATTTCGATCCGGAGGCTAGTCCATGGAATATGCCCGAGTTGAATATGTACTACGGTTATCCGGTCGCTATGGCGGGAATGCTGATTTTATCGCTCGGGATGCTCTACTATTTCCGCAGGAGGGGATGGCTGTAGGCAAATCTGAATCTGGATTGATAGCACAGGTTATATCATCGCGCATGAGCTAATTGCCTTCAGCTGCCTTGCAAATGGTCGTTACTGCCAGGATGACCGCTGTTTGTCTGGTGCTATCAGTCTATATACGCTGCAGAATTTCGGTCACCAGTCGACCAAAATCGTCTTTGCGGGAATCGGCAACTTCTTTGATTTCACCGTGCTCCAGCTTTGCCTTGGTCACGCCGGTAGACATATTGGTAATCAGCGTTATACCCAGGCTCTTTATGCCTAGTTTTTGCGCTTCCAGAAGTTCGGGCACGGTCGACATTCCGACTGCGTCGGCCCCCATATAACGGAAAGCACGAATTTCAGCAGCGGTTTCGTAAACCGGGCCCTTGACGAAAAGATAGGTGCCCTGACGCAGCTGAATACCCAGATCGAGGCCGGCCTTATGGGCCAGCGCAATTTCTTTACGGTTGTCGTAACGAGAGCCTGCTAGTTGAGTTCCGGTACTGCTTTTGAATCCAACCCGCATGAAATCGTCGATGAGCATGAGGTCCCCTACTGAAAACCGGGTGTTGATGCTGCCCGCTGCGTTTGAAACAACGAGGGATGAAGCCCCGAAGGCATGCGCAACTCGCACCGGAATAACGGTGCGGTCCAGTGGATGTCCTTCATAATGATGAAAACGACCGGAGTAAACCAAAACTCGCTTTTTACCAACTATCCCTTGAATCAAGTCGCCTCCGTGACCGGCAACAGTAACCTCCGGGAAGCCCGGGATCTCGTCATAGGGTACCGAAATAGCGTTGCTTACGGTCGCTGCAAATCCACCTAGACCTGAGCCCAGAATTACAGCCGCATCTACCTTTTCGGTAAATCCACGTTCAATGAGATAGGCTTTCGTTTCAGATAGATCCATGTCAGCGCGCATTAGGGCATTACGTTATTGGTTGGAATTTGGAATGTAAAATAAGGATGTTTTTTACAGGGTGCTGAAATTATGAAAGGTATATGTACACACGCAAACGATTATGGATCGATTTGCACAAAATTCATGGGTAGTGTAATACAAGGGGCTATGGTAAAAACGCCTTTACATAAAAAAGTCTTCTTGTGCAGAGCTCATAGTTGGTTAACTACAAGCCCAATACACAAGAAGACTTCGTATTTCAAACGATATCCGTTACTGGTCATGCGTCAACGAAAAATTGGGTTAACCGTTATTCACGTTGACGTTAGTGACAGTAAGTAGCTATCGTCCTATATTTTCAAAATCAGATTACCAATAGATTATTGATTCTGAATGAATTTCTCGTAGTCTTGAACGGTACCACCATCAAGGCAACACTCGATAATCTGCTTACCAAGATCGCTGAGTCCGGGTTCGTCAAAGCTTCTGAGCATTCTGTTGAAGAATTCAAGCAGGATTTCAGCGCCTTTGTCGTATCCTTCTTCCTGAACTTCTCTCTGAAGTTCAACTTGCAGGAACCATGGTGGAATAGTAGAGCCTTCGAACGTCATGTATTTAAGAGCATATCCTAAAACAGAACATCTCGCCGGAATGATTTGCTCTGCATTGAACTTAGCACTACCCTTTCTTGCGAGGTAATCACGGGCAATCCACTGAGGCATAAATCCAACCTTCCAGGCACCAATATTTTGGTTCGGGGTAAGAATGTAACGCACTTTAGGTGTCTGTACAATTTGCTCGAGCAGCAAGTTGGCTTGCTTAACCTTCTTACCTGTAGCAAATGGCCAGTAGCTTCCTACACCTTCACTGCTGATACCTGCAGTTGAGATGATACTTGGGTTCGCGTGACCACGTGGTGCAACCAGACGCCATAACCAGGCGAGGGAAGGAGGCAGTACATGCATCAGGCCAACGATACCGTAGTTTGGCTCTTCAAGCGTACAGGGCGGTGTGCGTAATCCGATGCTACGGATGTCTACTCCAACAGGCTCAGAAATGATACCAGGAACAATATCTCTAGGTACAATAACCCGAGGGTTAGGACAAGGTACACCTGGCTCATCATAAACGTGATCCCAAATCATGGCCCGACCACCGGGAACAGATTCGATATTCATGAATAATAATGGCTTGGATGGCACCGCAGTAAGCTTCTCAAGTGAGGGGTCTGTTCCGTATTCGGTAATATGATCGATTCGGATAAACCACCCGTCCTCAGCATCTTCCAGCCAGAGCTTTTTATCACCCTGCTGAAGTGTTGGATGGCAAAGTGCCATATCATCGGTTACAGGACGTAAATCACACGTTTTAGGTAAGCTTAAATAGCGCTGATCGTCTTTGAAAATGTTTGAGCCTAGCAGTAATCTACCATCCGGCAGACGGTGAGGCTGCTGAAGCATTTCACTTTTACCACCACCACTGGCGCCTTCGTGCATCATGGTTACAATACTGTCGTATGGAGTTTTTACTTCCACTACAGAACAGTGAGCGGTTACCCACTCTTCTTCTTCTCCTAATCCGATTAACATCCCATAGACCCCTTTCTTGGCGCTAGGTCCCGGGTATAAGTTATAGCTGAACATTTCATAGTTGTCCGGCTGGCGGTTGTGAACAACTACTTGCTTACCATCGAAATGGGTATGACGGAAAGGAGGGGCCGTGTAAATAAAGGCTGTGGGCTTGAAATCTTCGGGTAATTCATCCGGATTAATAATGCCTTGCAAAAGTGCCAGGCCTAGTCCAAAGAAACCACAGTTTGCGGGTATAACAGCGATGGCATTAAAGCCCATGCCTTGCTTACCGGCGTTGAACAGGAACATAGCCAGATCCTGTGTTTTCATCCATTCAAACGTCTCTTTACGTAAGTCACCGAAATCCTGGCCAAATCTATCTTTGTAGGTATCTTTATCGGTGGGGAAATCATCGGCGATTACCATACAATCAGGATCTCTGCGACGCATGTAAGCCTCAAGATAGTTTGCGGCTATGCCATTCTTTACTTTATGCACGATGGCTTCGTGCTTTCTCTCTCCGTCTGGAAGGTCAAAGTAAACCTCGAATTCATTGGAGGTTCCGCCACCTACTGATAAATTCACGAGGTCATCAATATTTTTGGCAATCGTCACACTTGGTGCTTGTTCTAATAATTCTTTGAACTCAGCGGGTAGTTCAAAATTGAAGAAAGGCTTTTTGTCGTTACTCATAGGTAGGCAAATTATTTCTATAGGTTGCTAAACCTTAAATAAGGTTTAATAGTTAACAGGTAGCTTGTATTTATTCACAAGACGCTATCTCAGAAGGGCAAATAGTAACATTATATAGTTATCACCAGCCCCACTTTTCGGGCTTCAATAATGAGCAGTAAATACTCCTGTAATCCTATCCCATTTAATAAAAGTAATCACGAGCAAACTGCCTATTATCGTACTTTTTTCAAGTACCCTAACACTATTTAATGTACGAAAAAATACAAATATTTACAACCTGAGTTCGGTATGGAAATCAGAAATTAGCTCTAAAAAAGGCTGAAATTTGATTTGTAAATACCTGAATACAACACCTATAACGAGATAATGGGTTCTCTATTATCATGGTAGGCGAGTACTTTATATCCATGCTCTTTGGCATATGCTAGCAACTCATCTCTTTTTCGTTGGCTTGCCTTCCCATCGAAGTCGTATTTAGCAGCATATTTTCGAGTAATTGCGCCTTTGGTGTTCATAACATCACCAGCATTCAGGTAGCGATGTGCAGCGTCGAAATCAAAATACCAGGCCAGACTGAATTCCGTATGCCCCCCGATCACTTCACAACGTACTCCCTGCAATGGTTCATCGTTGTTTTCTACGAAATGAAAATTGGCGTGGGTCTCAAGATAGTGTATATACTGCTCCTTATCGTCGTCATCAAAGCCAATAGCGTGGAGTTTATCCCACTCACTCCGACTTAAATAAATAGTTGATTCAGGGAAAACCAACTCCCAATACCCATTTTCACGTGTTGCCAGCCCACCAATATGATCAAAATGCAGGTGAGACAAAAAAATGTGATGTACATCGTCGGGGTTGAGTCCTTTGTTTGCCAGATTATCAATCATCACAGGTACATGACTTTCTGCTCCGAAATCGCCCAAACCACTATCGAGTAGCATATTAACACCCTTATGCTGAAATAAAATGGGGTTAAGGGATATCTTAAGTGCACCTTTTGCAGCGGGTTCGTCTCTACTAATCCTGTGAAAAATTTTGTCGGTTCCAACAGAGAATGTTCCTTCATATAAAGGAGTAACGATAGTGTCAGACATTGTGAAAGGCGATGATTTTAAATGCAAGGTTAAAGGTTGTACGTTGAAACGGCGCAATTAGGTTGGTCACGTCTATTAAATTGAATAGCGGGGTGAAAGGGTCTCTAATCTATTTCAGAAAACAGATACGGGCTTATTTCTGTTTTCGTGCGGGTGTCTTTTCGGAGGGTGCACCGCCGTGTTCATAGCGCTCATATGCTTCAATGATGTCTCGAATCAATTTATGCCGAACTACATCACTTTGATCCAGGTAAACGAAATCTATACCTTTGATTTTGCCAAGAATTTTAGGGATTTCAATGAGTCCCGAGTTCATTTTTTTGGGAAGATCTGTCTGAGTTACATCACCGGTGATAATGGCTTTACTGTTAATCCCCAGTCGCGTCAGAAACATCTTCATTTGTGTGGTAGTGGCATTTTGTGCCTCATCCAGAATCACAAACGCATTGTTCAGGGTTCGGCCTCGCATATAAGCCAGGGGTACTATTTCGATGATGTTTTTAGATAGATTAATTTCTAATCGATCGTGGTCAATCATTTCTTCGAGCGAATCATACAGTGGGCGCAGGTAAGGATCAATTTTATCCTTTAAATCTCCGGGTAGAAATCCCAGACTTTCACCTGCTTCTACAGCCGGACGGCATAAAACAATTCGTTTTACCTGACGCTCTTTAAGGGCTTTTACAGCAAGAGCTACGGCTGTGTACGTTTTTCCGGTACCGGCAGGACCAATCGCAAAAACGATATCGTTTTTGAAGTGTGACTCTACAATTTTCCTTTGATTGGCAGTTTTGGCACGTACAGCGCCACCTCCATGGGTATATACAATTACGCCTGACTCTTCGGGTGTACTCACCAATGGGAGAGACCCATCAGCTGAAACCGGCGCGTTTTCAACCGGCACGTTTAGTTTCGGCTGTGGTTTTGCACTCCTACGTATAGTGATTACGGTACGAATATCGCGTTCACTTACAACGCCGGTGCGCTGCGCGATGCCCACCAACTCATTCACAATATTTCGAATTTCCTGAAAGTCTGTGAGTGTGCCGCTTACCCGTATTATATTGCCACGGGCTGAGATGGATGCGGCAGGATATGCGAGTTCAATTTGCTGAAGGTTTATATCGTGCGGACCCAGCACTGTTACAGGGTCAACACCTTCCATTACGATGGATTGATTGGTAAGTTCGAGCGTAGTAGTATTCAGATTGCTTATTGGTTTGTTAAGTTAAACGTTAATCAACAATGGTTAAGCGAGTAACCATTTCTAAATAAAGCAAAGTATTTATAAAGACAAAGTGAAATTATGGTTAAGTAGTTCCAGAATGCAATAATGACTTCAATTCTTGTATTCTCAACGGTATATTGTTTGCGCCGAAAATACTACTACCGGCAACAAAAGTATCTGCGCCTGCTTTGTACAGCGCAGAAATATTATCAGGACCGACTCCACCGTCTATTTCAATCCGGAAATTGAGCTTGCGCTTTTGTCGAATTTCGACCAGCTCATGGATCCGTTCGTACGTTGTGTCAATGAATTTTTGTCCACCAAAACCCGGGTTTACACTCATGAGGACTACGAGGTCAATATCGCTCAATATAGGGACTACCTGTTGTACCGGGGTAGCCGGGTTTACAGCTACGCCGGCTTGAATGCCTTTGTTCTTAATGTTTTGTACAGAGCGATGTAGATGAGGAGTTGCCTCAACATGCACTGAAATTAGATCTGCACCTGCTTTGACAAAAGCATCGGTATACTGATCTGGATTATAGATCATCAGATGTACATCCATAAATCCCGCAGGGTATGCTTTGCGTGCCGCCTCAACAATCATTGGTCCGTATGAAATATTCGGCACAAAATGCCCGTCCATAATGTCACAATGAATCCATGTTATGCCATTATCTGCGCAAATCTTTATCTGATCACCCAGTTTGGTGAAGTCTGCAGCCAGAATTGAAGGAGCTATAATGGGTTGAAGATGCATAACTATGTTACTCCTGTGGCGGGGTTGAAGGTCGCAGGGTATCGGCCTGCAACGACTCGATGGCACCGGGCTCAGCCTCAAATATGGTACCGGACTCGGCTTCCTCGCGCACACTTAGTGGCTCTGAAACTACGAGATTCAGTGATTCGCCCTCAAACAGTTCTGCCCGATCGTTTGGTGAAAAGGCCAGTATATGATTGGGTTCAATTTCATTGGTGGCCCTGAATTGAATACTTCCAACTCTAAGCCCTGCATCGCGAAGCAATCGCTGCCCTTCGGCCAGCCTTAATCCAACAATATCTGGTATTTGAACGCGCTGTTGCCCTAAACCATCACTGATAACCAAATCTACAACGGTTCCTCTGTCTACGGTCGTACCGTGAGGTATAGACTGTCTGAGTACAATATTTCTAAATCGCGAGCTTTCTACAGAGATGTTTCCAACGCGAAGGCCATGATTTTGCAGCTGAATTCGGGCGTTATTTAAGCTTGTATTTTCAACTTCAGGGACAACAGACACCGGGCGTTCGCTTGTCGCTACAGTCAGATACACCTTTCGGTTTGGTTTTACCTTGGATGTTCCAACCGGCGATTGATCAATGATGTAGTCGGGAGGGAAGGCTTCATGAGGCCTGCGGTCGGAAACTACAAACCGGAGCCCTTTTGCAGCAAGCAATGCTTCCGCTTCATTCAGCGATATTTTTGTAACATCGGGTACCGTTATACCTTCATTGTAATTGGTGTACCAGGGCATAATTACACGGTCCATGAGAAAAATGAAGGCTACCAGCAGCAAGATGAGTGAGCTGATGTAGATGTATAGTTGTGGTGATGTAAATAGACGTCGGAGCATGCCCTAATATACAATGTATGTGAATTAAAAACGCCAGGTTAGCTGAACATGGTTCCCCATGTAGTCGGCCCTGGCTGTAGATTCTAAACGATGCTCGCGCAGTTTTATGGTGAAGTATGCATCAAAGGCTGATATGAGGTGATTTAAAAGCAAGGCCGATACCATATTATTGGCCAGTTGATAGGCACTATTAAAGCGTTCTTCCATGCTGGCATGCTGCAGCCACATGGGTGACATAAAACTGTTACTAGCCATGTTGATATCGAATGGAACAGAAGGATAGGTTTCCAGTGGACCATAGATCCAATCGCGCCAGCCTGGCCCAAACTGCCAGTATTTGCTCATGAGTTCGTAATACTGCTGCGACCCGAAGGGGTTTACTTCATGTGTGAAATTGGTTCCGGTACTGTACCGGGAACGACGCTCCATTAGATTTAATGCATTGCGATCCACCCATGACCATTCCAGGCCTGTATCATAAACAGGATCCGGAAAACCGGTTAAGGGGTTGGCCGCTGCTCTACCGGCATTGGTAAGCAGGTCAGCCGGAGCCAGTGGCGGTGCGTCGGCATTCCGTCCGTTTGGGAAGTTCATATAGTATTCGTGCACCCATGCGGTATATTTTATTAAACTCCAGTTCGCATCACCAAACTGTTGATATTCCCGCTCCAGTCTACGCCCGCGTTGAGTTCCTTCTACAATGAAATATATAGCAGCCACTTCAACGGCAGCCATTATGCCGGCTTTCAGATATTGACGGTTAGCGAGCTGACCAAGCCCCGGGACCAAAAGCGAGGCCGCAAAACCTCTTCCCGGACTAGCTGCGATGCCGTTTAAAAAGCGAGACTCTGAACTCGAACTTTCTTGCAGACTCATCAAAAGTTCATGTTTAAGCAGATGGGCATCGTCGGATGGTTCGTGCAATTCAGGAAGGTGCTGGTTCAGGTACCGGTCCAATGCCTTGAAAACGGGTGCAGGAAGGGGCTGGAGCATTGGGTGGCTATGGCCAAACACCTGACTATCATCTAACTCTGTATCACTGGCTTGAGCAAGCGACTTAGCAGAAGTTAGAACGATCAAAAGAAACAATAACTTGAGCATAGATTTACAGGTTAAAAGTCGAAGTCGAACAGCAATCCGAAGTTAAGCAATACTTCTCGACCAAACTGAACAGAGCTTTGGCCTGTTGTTGTAATGAACGATTCAGGCAGATTTACATCAAAACGGTCGAGACCATATGCCGCACTGATAAAAAACCGTGATGGGAACAAATAGTAAGAACTCATGCTAAGCCGCAGTTCGGCACCAATACCCGATTTTACATTGTTGCCGACATCCAGCGGGCCACCCCAACCATTGCCACTCTCTGCGAAAGCACGCAAGAATAGTTTATCGATGGTAAATCGCCCAGCCTGGCGGTGTAACCTTTCGAATAAAGGCTGATGGTAATTTATTTGTGTAAAGAATGTGGTATTACCGCCCAAAGCGAAGAACGAGTAACTGCGCATGCCGGGTAAGCCGCCGATGTAGTCGAGAAAAAAGTACTCATTACTACCGTCAAAATTGGTATAAAAACGTGATCGTACATCGAATAGCCGGTCGTTGAATACCCTGAATCCATACCGCACATCCAGTTCGGTGGTATGCAGACGATAGTCGTTGTACTGTGGCACGAGTTGCCCACCTCGTATATCATACCCGTCGAGCAGGGAACTGGGCTGATAACTGTATCGCACCGAGGCGGTGATTCCCCGCTGAACAATATCGGAGTGGCGGTGTGGGGTATGCATTTTTAGGAAATATGCGCCTGTAAACGTATTCCCTATGAAATATCGCGATGAAGAACCGCCTATGGTCTGACGAAACTCACGGGAAAAGAAGGAATTGGTAGAGACTCTGTATGGACTATGATACCACCCTAATTCAACCAGAGAGAATCGGTTTAATTTGCTGATGAGACTTATCTGCGCCTGCCATATATCGTATGCAATGCCAACATTGGTTGTATCCGGAAGGCAAGCCGTACATGGGAATTCCTCGATAGACAATCCGTTTTCAACGTTACGTCGTATATTGAAAAGCTCAATAGAAAGCGTTGGCGACCATTTACTTTGTATAAAAGGCAACCCACGGTATTCGGCCATTAAAAACAGATCGCGATCCATATCGCTGATGCCGGATGGAGTTATGTAGTCGCGGATTTGATTGGCATCCGTAGACCCTGGGCCAATCATGGCACCGCCAAAAATGCTGAAACGGTCGAGCATTTCCCGGGAGCTGAAATACATGCCAACTTTTACATCTCTCCACAAATTGGCGCCCAGGTCTGCTATTCTGCCGGAGGTGAGCAGATCGGCATTGGATCCTCTTATTTTACTGTAATTATCAAATCGAACTGCTGGTAAAAAAGTAAAAGACGTAAACGTATCATTGTAAGGGTATAAGAGCCTCTCGTCGGTATACTCTCGGGTGGGAACTAGAATAGAAACTGGTTCCATCCTTCTATTACCAAACATATCGTCGGGTAGCGGTGCGAGTTCTTCGTCGTTGAAGGTATTAAGCCATGACGAAGATCGCATTTCAAGGAGGTTCTGTTTCGGGGTATATGGTCTTTGGTAGGCCGATTGAATGCTTGCGAAAAGCTGGTCTTGTTTCCCCGTGTTATTTTCATGCACACCATGTTGACCAAGTAGTTTATTTGGTGCAGACAAAACATCCCTTGAAACGGAGTTCGGGAAGTTTATATTCTGGGCGAACGGTGAGCTTGTTAGCTTGCTTATACGATAACCGGATGCTATATATTCGGCATAGTAAACGGTGCCGTCTGCATCTGTATGGGGCATGAAAGCTCCACCGATTACCGATGTAACTTGTGAGAGAATACTTGAACCAAGGTCTTTAGCATAAATGTTGAATATACCATCTATGTCGGAGCTGAAATACATGGTATTTCCGTCAGGACTGATAAAAGGGTCGCGAAAGTCTGCTGTCTGGTGACTGAATACAACGGTTTGTTCACCTGTAGCAATATCAATTGATCTGATTTCGCGATGCGCATCTCTCGACCAGCTATAAAAAAGCCGGTCACCGTCGGGGTGCCATAAAGGGGTATAAATTTGTTCCCCCCCATTAAAGGAGGTTAGTCGTTGTACGCCATGGCTGTTAACGCCCGTTACTGTTGATTCCAGAGCCTCTTGAATATCGATGAGTACCAGGTTTAGTACCCCATCTTCTCTGATCAGCGCGGAAGCTAGTTTTCCATCGGGGTGTACTGCCGGTTCACTCAAACGGGCACCGTTGGACAGGCGATCATGCTCGCGGGTCGACCGATTATATATGAACAAATCGTTGTATGGTTCGCCGAATCGGGTTTCCATGATTCGGTTGTAGAGAATACGATCTCCATCGGGGAAGAAACTAAAGGCATTCTGTATGAAACGGATCTCCGGCTCGAGGTCGAGCCCACAGCTGAGTGTGAATCCGGTTTGTACCATACTCTGCATGGCGGGTTCTATTACATCCTGCAGCTCGCCTGTTTTCCGAGATCGGATGAACATCTGCACTCGTGCATCGTCACGACCTCTGTTAGACAGATAGGCGATCTCGCTGCCGTCAGGCGAAATTACCGGGTAGAAATTAAAGAAACCATCACCTTCAATTACCTCTGCATCGGTAAATGTACGTTCTTCGAGCTGAGTGTTGTAATGCAAACGCAGGGAGGCAATCCACTCTTCAAATACGTGTTTGCCGGGCTTTCCAATGGCTATTTCAATAGCTTTGTTAACATCGTATACTCCTCTTTTGCTGAACGCACGAGAGATATCGTTAAGAATAGGTTCACCATAGGTTTCGGCCAGATAGTTCGTAAACGCGAAACCCTGATTGTAGGTAACCTCGCGCTCTATACTGGTTTTGGATGCAAAAGTACCCATAACTTCAAGCGACAGATAGCTCTCGTCGAGCACGCGGGTGCGAAGTATCATATCACGGTGCGAGTCCCAATAGTCGTAAAGTATATGACTTCGCTGATATTGAGCTGTTCCTTCGGCCAGCCAGGCCGGCAGACCTACTTTAGACAGCGGGTAGCTGATAATCCCACTGGGGAAACCATAGAGTACGTCGGGTCGCCGCACATCTTCGTAGCTCAGCCATTGCAGATAAGTGATCGGACTCCTGCGCGAGCCTTTCATAGAGGCCTGGATTTGAATAATATGCACAAACTCATGGGTAATCACGTTCCTTAGCCAGTTGTGCGAACCCCTGAGCGGCGAATCGAGGGATGGGAGCCAGATTTCAATTTTATTATCCAGGAAAAAGGCTGCGCCATTGGCGAAATCAAGGCGATCGTTGAGTACAACACTGATTTTTGTATCAGGCTCGTATTCGTAAAGCGCGGTCACATCCGGATAAATTTCCTCCAGTATACGCGAGGTGATTTGAGCTGGCCTGCTGTTTCCCTCCTGAAAATGTACGAGAAAATGTGTGCTTTCAATGGTGTACCAGTCAAGATGATTTTGCGGATATCCGTACAGTTGAGGATCCCGAAATTGAGCATCGAGCATGGCTGATCCTGCAAATAGCATAATACTGGCAAAAAGCATCAGTTTCATTACAAAGGAAGGCAATCCGCTGTTATTCAGCTTGCCGCTATTCACATCATTCGGCACATTAAACGGTTTTATCTTAATATCTGTCATCGTGCAACCACCATGGTTATGACCTTATGTTCTGTTACCCCGTTCGATCTTGCCGTAACGCGAACAAAATACACGCCATTACTCCATGAAGAGGTGTTTAGGTGCACTTCCATGGGCTGATTACCCCGCGATTGGTGGGTCGATTCCAGCAGTTGTTGTCCTGTGTAGTTAATTGCAGTTATGGTTACATCGGCTGAAGAACTTGTCATGAACCGAATATGAGTATCTGTTGATGCAGGATTAGGCCAATTATAAGTCTCAGACGTAACCAATAATCTGTCAGCTGGTGATTCAACACTGCCGGCAGTTGTAGTACCCGCAAGATTATGGACAGGCTGTCCGTAGATGTAAGCTGATGAAGAGGCAAATTCTTGTTGAAATCTCCACGCCCGAATATCCCCACCTGGTGCTACTGCATACAATGTACCCTCAAATACAGCAGGCTGAATAAGCGTTAAGCCGTCTCTTCTAGCGCCAATCAACAGTGTTTCAGCTGCGGTGCGAAGGTTATCTGAAGTAAACATTTCAACAGAGTAACTGAAGCCATCGGTGGAGGGAATTAGCAACAATGGTTCGCTTCCTGAAACAACCATTGGAGTACCCGTAAATCTGCGGTTGTTTGTCAATACAATGGGGAAACCTTCGAGCATGGCGCCCTGCTGGTTACGTGCTTCTACCGATCCCGATTCATGATTTACATATAAAACGTCAGCCTTGCCGTCTCCCGTCCAATCAAAAATAAACGGCCAACCCATATTTTCAGCTGATGTTTCAGATAGAATGTCGCCATTATCAGCCTCGAGTACTATAAATCGTTCGTCTGATATGAACAGGTAATTCAAGGATTCCGCTGAGCCGGCCAGCATACTGGCCAGATACAAGCGTTTACCGGTTAATTCAGTATCCCGAATGGCGAAAATACCCTGACTGGTGCTATTTTGGATGGTATTCCCAACAAGGCTTCCATCTGCACGACTTCCGCTGGCACTGCTTGTTTGATGGTTGGCAGGTCTGTTGAGACTCACCTCACCCGTAAGTATATCCAATTGAACGGGAGTTCCGGCTAATTCAACACTTCCGGGTAACTCGGTGCTCCGAGCTAGGATTCGTGCGAGTTGATTGCTGTTAAATTGCCATGCCGGGTCAAAACGCCTATCGGATGGATTCCAAAGAAAAGACTGAGGATTACTACCTGCTATGAGTCCCGATGCGTGTACAAGCGGTTGAATAGAATTCCCTGCACTGCTGTAGTAGAGTGTGTCGGGTTGGCGAATATCGATGGTCAGAAAGCCCCCCTTATCTGGCACAACCAGCATGGTATCCTGATTGGAGGTAAACCGGGTAATTGACAACGGAAGTCCATTATCTGAGGTTTGCCCCAGAGATCGGGTGCTCAATGAAACAGGGAGCCTGACCGGGCTATATAAGGAGGAGGCAGCAAGCGGCCTCGTGTCGAATGTTGCCTCAACCTGATTGTCGGAGAAGTTTAGAAACTCAAAGTATGTACGCGAGCCACTGTTACTGCGATTATTAGGACGGGTATCATCTGCAAAGCGATTTTGATACAGTATAATACGCTGACCGCTTTGTGTAATTACCGTGAAATCGTTTCCAGACCACCAAAAGTCGAATGGCGCACCTTGGGCGTATTGAGTAACCCCGCCGGCTGGCCTGCCAATATCCTGGGCTGCGTCGGCCTCTACCAGTTTAACACCTTTGCGTAGGGGATTGTTGTTGATGGCATTGTCGTCAATTTTTGAGCGAATTATCTGGTCGTCTATATGCCAGATGAGGATACCACCGTTTAGGAATCGGTCGTCTTCGGTGCCTATTTGCCTATCTTCGCCGGCATCCAAACCGCCGGGCAGACTCCAATCAAAATGACTTACATCAACCAGTACACCGGGAGGGACAATTTCGCCTATCCTCGACAGATCATTATGGGAAAAGCGGGTTTCTTCGCGCGATATAGTGACAGTTTCCAAGGTACCATCCGGCGTTCGAATGGTGAGGGTAAGGCCCTCTTCGAAAGGGTCGCGGATACGATTTTCAACAAGGAAGTATTCATCTGAAGAGATCGGCAGCTTGGCAACGGTTCCTGTTCCATTACGAGTGGGTGCCCTTAAGGTAACGGTACCAGACGCTGCAACCTCATCGGTGATATCGAAAGGAGTAACCCACCCTAGCCAGGCCTTCTCCCAAGCGGAGGGTTCGGGAGGGAACAGACCGAAATAAGAAAAGAAACCGGCCCCGTCCATCAGCCCGAATCGGCCAATTCCGGATGCTCCAGTCTCGGTGTTAAACAAATCGGGGAGCCCCAGAAAACTACCTATTGTAGCAGTTAAGATTCCATTAATAGACAGCTCAATCACAAACTCTTCGCCGATAATATTTTCACCCGGACGGGACTGTGTTTCTGGCAGAATGGCTGTATTTCTGATTACGTTTCCGTTTACGTTAAAGCCGTCGAATACCGGGTTTTCAAAAAGTCTTCGCAAAGAGTTTTGCGATAAAAAAACGGAGGGAATATCCTGAGGGGTTTTAAAAAGCGTGGTTCCGATAAGTTCCAGGTCACGACCAACACCGGCGTGGAACGCGATATACATGGTACGGTCTGGATCCAGAGTACGACCAGCAAGCAACCCCTTGCGATCTACCTCCTCCCATACATCGCGCGCAAAAAAGGCAAGTTTGAAATTTTCGCTATTATCTTCTCCCAGTGGGCTGTATGCGGCCATTTCTTCGGGCACAGTCACAATTTCGGGAAGTACCTCATAGGTAATTTCGAGTCGATTACCTGAAACCCGCTCAAAGTAATTTTTTGCAAACTGGAGGTGCGCTTCGAAGTAACCTCGGTCGTGGGGAAGCGGGTCGATAGTGATGTCGTCGCGATTGAGAAAATCGGGATTAAAAGTACCATTTCCGGATGTGAATCGATTCTCATCTGGCTGAAATTCAACCATTACAGCTACGATATGGACGCTGCCATTGGCCAGTTCTTCAGGACGCAAAACCTGCTGTGCATTGGGCAGACTTCGCTTTGCGTGTGCTGTAAGCTGTGCTTGAAAAAGGGGGGGTGAGGAGGGGGTTTGCGACAGAGCCCGTAACTCAGGGGAGCCGTTTGTCTGAGCAAAAGCAGTACAGGTGATTAGCAGTATCCATATGAAACCGGCTAACCACCTGTATAAAAGATTAATCGTGCGCAAAATAATAAGATTATCAGAAATTCAGCAAAAGAGAGAAGCGGATGGTATTTGCCAAAGGGTGATTCTCTTTGAGCGTTTGCAGATAACTGAAGTCAATTCCAAAAATGTTGTACCTGATACCTGCACCTATAGTGATAAATTGGCGGTCGCCGTTGTTTGGTGACTCATAAAAATAACCACCACGCAGAGCAAACATTTGATTATACCAGTATTCAGCTCCTATGCCAATCATAAGCTGCTCGACCAAAGGTACATCTACAGTTTCGTTGGTGAGTGCGTCAAAGCGCTGATACGTGTCCCACGAGCGAACTAAAGCCTGCATGAACGGCATGGCTCTACCGGTGGAATCATTACGGGCCATCACTTTTGACACGTCGTTGGCGATGGTGAGTGTATTATAGCCATCTGAATCGAGGGTCATATTTAGTGCCCACCCTGCGCGAATCATGGTTGGTAGCGGATCACGCTGAGCATCATCTACATACTGCATACCCCGACCCAGATTAGACAGGTTGAAACCTGCACTGAACCTTGCATCTCTGTCGCCAATAGTAAATGGGTTGGTACGGTATAAACCGGCAATATCGAAGCCAACGCTGGCACCGTTTTGCGCTGTTTGTCCACCCACGCTGATACCGGCGGGAGCCAGGCGGCTGTAAATGAACCTGAACCCTACACCCATTGCAAAATTGTCGTTAATTTGGATGCCATGAGAAATTCCGCTGGCAAGTTCATAGCTGCGGAAAGTGCCCAATTCATTTCCGATTTCATCGGTCTGAACTTGCTCACCCAAATCAAAGTAGGTGATATGGGCTCCGAAGTTACCCAACCCGCTGATGTTGTATTTGCCTGCCAGGTAATAATAGGTTAAATCGGTATTGAAATTAGGCAGCCACTCAGAGCGTGTTGCACTGATTTGACTAGCTTCATCCTGAAAAGCGAATCCTGCCGGGTTCCAGAACAGGGCCGAAGCATTATCTGCTATTGCTACACCGGTATTACCCATACCGGCAGCTCTTGAATCGGGTTCGATCTGAAGAAAGGGTACTGCAGTAATCCCTACCTGGGCCATTGCGGCGCTTGCCGAAAGGGCAGTAAGAACAACAGCTAAAATTAGTTTACGCATGCTCATCATTTTCTGTTTTAGTAAGATTTAGAATATACTGAAGTGTTTGGGATACTTTTTTGTAAGATTATAGGGTCATCATCGAATAATGACCAATCGCTCAATTTTTTCTCTCGTTTGAGATCTGCCGTTAAATTCGCCTCTTACGCGCACATGGTACAAGTACGTTCCGGCCGCAAGCAGGTTTCCGTCATCATCGCGACCATCCCAGCTGAGTTGCACCATATTTCCAGAAGAAATGTAGTTTTCGCGATGAATTCTGGCAACGGGTTTTCCGCTGAGGGTGTAAATCCGCACCATAATGTCCATTTCCCTACCCGACTGATTATGCTCGAATACAAACCGAGTGTAACCACTCATTGGATTAGGGTAATTATATACATGACGCAATGCAATTTCCTGCGATTGCGCTACCTCGAAAGTAATTTCTTCCTCGTTCATATTATTAAATACATCCCACGCTCTCATACGTAACGTATAATGTCCCTCTTCAAGTCTGTCTAAGGGGTAATCAATACGACCGCGGGTAAAGTCATCTAACTCACTTTGGTAGAAATTGTTCAAAATAATTGTCTGTTCGGCGCCACCTGATCCGGTTCGTGACAGATAGGCTACTAATTCATGGCCTACACCGGCACCAGCCGTATTTATACCGGACTGATCTTCGAGGTCTACTAACAATCTGGGAGAGTCGTTAACCAGATTACCATCTACAAAGCGCTCATCATTCAGGAAGATGCGAATTTCAGGACCGGTTCCGTCGTTCACGGCATCCGGATTACGACCGTTGAACACGATGTTCGAAAATGAAGCCACGGCATCGGCATCATCGGCACTGCCATAGATGAGAATTCTGCCAGTAGTATCGGCGTAGGCAATATCGTTTGGAATAATAAATCTGCCAGTAAATTCACCGTTGGTTACAGAAACCCTTCCGTTGAAAATAATATCGGTTTGTACTCTGTAGCTGCATCCCGGTAAGTTGTTACATGTATTTGGTGGAATTCCTATAAACCGATCGGCATCGAAGACCTGAACGGCAGCTTCGCCGTTGAATAGCGTATTCGTTGAGCCATCAGGATTTTTCATAACGCCACTGATCACGGCCTGATCTAGGGCTCTCAGCGCTACAGGAGGTCCGTTTTCGGGTACATCCAACCCATTGATACGGGTAATCTGGGCTTTGTTTCGGGGCAGTCCAATACGCATGGCAGGGTCACCGAGCAGTAAGAATTTCCTGCTGTTGAAGGTCGCACCTACCGTCGTATTTTTTGTATTTTTGTAAATGTCGCCCAACGTCTGCGGAAGTCCGTCTGCATCGCGCTGCACCATTTGAAGGGTAAGCTGAATATTCAGGCCAAAATTGTAACTGGTAGTACTCGCACTGGTAAATACTACTCGCGTGGTGGTGAACGCTGCAATAGCTCCACCATTGGTCCAGTTTATCAGCTTTTCTGCGCCAGAGTAATCATCAGGATCATCAAAGCGTCCAAAATCACACGTTGCGGTTACAAATATGGTCGGACGATCGGCGTTGTTCAATCGCGGGATGTCGTCACTGGTAAAAAGACGCTCTGCGGTGAGCTGCTGCTCACTACCATGCCCCGAAAAGTTTAAAATAAGTGTACCATTGTTGATACTGTTGATAAAGGCTTGTGTTGCTTCGGGTGAAAGCCGGCCCAGCGGGGTATTTACCGAAGGAAAACTTATCTGATACACTTTGTTAACCCGAACCCCGGATGCATCCCGGTTAATCCGCTCGGCAGTACCGTCTGCATTCCACACATGCAAGTCCAGCTCATTGGTGTTGGCTCCATTTTCATTATTATCGGATGTGAATGTGAAAATGGTTCTCCAGTCGCCGAAAGTATCTGGATTTTCATACAGCTTAATTTTTTCTACCAGGTTTCGGGCTTCGGCTGGTGTCTGCACTGGGAAACGGCCTACTCCCATATCGATACGTTCAAATGTGGCAGAGCCTTGTGGTGTTGGAGCCCACACACCCTCATTGCTATCGAGCAGAACGAAGAAATCGTCGCTGCCATACGAGGCTGTCCGACTCAGAGATTCCGCACTTTGATAGGTAAATACATGGTTAATCATGCGTGTGTTTTGACCTAGTCCGCGGAAGTCGAAGGTAGTATTTCCAAATAATAACAGATGTTGCGGGATGCGGGTATCATCCAGCCCGGCTCTGAGGTATAAAAATCGAACATAATCTCGAATAGCTGTTACATCGGGTACTCCTCCCGAAAACTCGTTGAAAATTTGGTTCTGGGTTACAACAACCGGCTCCCATTCTCCGCTCGATCGTCGATACTCTGCGAAAGCTAGCGCTTCATCTAACAGGGCTTCGCTGGTTACGATTATATAATTCGGAAAGTTGCTGAGACCTCTGAGGTTCTGATTCGGCACAGTACTTCCGGACGCCGGACGCAGAAAGCGGGTCTGCGCCACAAATCTTCGGCCCGCATCGGCCCGGTGTCTAACGATGTATGTATTTCCGCTAGCTGTAACATTGTGAAGAACGGGTCGCTGCGGGTCGCTTACATCCATTACAATGGGTAAGCTGTTGAAGCCGGATAGTTGAAAATCAGCGATCTCTCCGGAAGAACCGTTTGTTGGGGCCCAGTATCGCAGTATGCCGTTACGGGCGGTGAGTGAACGGGTACCCGAAACGCGTATCCAGTCAATCCAGCCGATTCCATCGCTAGCCAGCGAGGTAAAAGTGGCCTCCAAATTAAGAATGTCTGCAGGTAGGTTTACATTATTAACTCTGCCGGTGAATTGTGCTCTGTTTGCACCGCGGCCGCTGGAAGAGGTTAATGTAGAAGAGGCTATACCAACAATGGGCGTGCCTCCAATGTTAACTGACCCAATATTGAAATCAAAACGGGAGTTTCGTGTCCCTCGGGCCAGTACCTCCACTGTTATGTCTAGCGGGGTACCTTGTACAAATCCACTCAGCGTATCACGTAAAATAGAGCTGTTGTTATTTACACTGAATTGCTGGCCAACCCATAGCTTGCCAGACTTCGTGCGGGTATCGTGTCGTCTGAGGTCTTCCTCTTTCCAGATGAAATCCTGAAACTGCTGTACGATTCTCGACGGAGTGCTGGTTACGGTGGTTTCACTTAACCGAAGTCCTCTTTCGCTTCCCACGGTAAGGAATACGTAATTTTGTTTGCTATATGGGTGTATCTTATGTTCAAACTCACCTGTTGCAGTGTTAAATGCAGTGGTATTCTGACTGCTACCGTAAAATATAACTGCATCAGATGCATCTAATTGCCCATTGCCTTCTCCAGTTACAAGAATAGGTACCTGCACGAATTCCGGTCTGTCGATGGAGTTAAGGCGCGGCAACTCTGTGCCGATGGCCCTCCAGAGCTGAATATTTCGAGGGTCAATATTCGTGCTCAGTCCCAGGTTTTGCAGGTATGTCCGATCGAGAATATGTATTCCATCTTGTGTGATTGGAATTTTATACCAGGTGCCATTAGCCAGTGGACTGTCACTCGTTGATTGTATCTGTCGGGAAAGGGTTATTTCCTCAGAGTTCCAGAGTACTTCATTGTATACGCGTATGCGTAAAGAGCGGGTAACGAGAATTTCCCTGGTAGAATTGGGTGCAGCTCGAACCACATGAAGAAGGAGGGAGGCTACCTGTTGCTTTCTGTACACACCAGGATTGGCGGTTTCGGCTGGAGGGGCATCCGATCGTACATCTTCCAACATAAATTCCAGATCAGTATCTGATGCTCTTATTTCACGTCGTACGATTTCCTGCTCCAATACCCGCCATGTTTGACGTGTGCCGTCGTATGGAACCATCAATTCAAAACGAAATGAGGCGTATAAGCTATCATTTTCAAGCACATAGTCAGTAAATTGCTCGGTTTGAACGGCAACCTGAAGGCTTTGAGCATACAATGGAATCGTGATTAGAAAAATCACGAAGGCAAGGTATACGGATCTCAATGAGGGTAGCTTCTCGGAGAACAAAATGAAATTGCGTAAATGTTATTTATGTTAAAGTCGTAAGGCAGAGTTTGTAACAATTAAACGCAATAAGATCCGGTTTTATTTATGTTTTTGATAAGAGACAGCAGTGTCGTGACAATAATAATAGGGATATTCGTTTGATAAAAAAACAGAAAACGTGCAAAATATACGAGCAAAAATGGCGAAGTCGGGCTGCTCGGTAGCCCAACTTCACCATTCAACCCGTGTATTAATCTATCTGGCTGGTATACTTATAACCGTTCGATAACCATAGCGGACGCACCTCCGCCACCGTTACAAATTCCCGCACATCCGAATTTGCCTCCGGTTTTGTGGAGTGCATGTAGAAGTGTAACCATTATTCTTGCACCTGAGCAACCTATTGGATGTCCCATACTTACGGCTCCTCCATGGATGTTCACTTTTTGAGGGTCAAGACCGAGCAACTTGTTATTAGCTAATGACACCACTGAAAATGCCTCATTAATTTCAAATAAGTCGATATCTGTGATAGACAGTCCGGCGCGTTTCAAGGCAAGTGGTATGGCATCGGCCGGGGCTGTTGTGAACCATTCAGGATCTTTGGCTGCACTCGACTGAGAGATAATTCTGGCAAGGGGTTTTAGTCCTAATTCAGAGGCTTTATCGGCTGTCATTACAACCAAAGCTGCAGCACCATCATTTATGGAGCTGGCATTGGCAGCCGTAATAGTGCCATCTTTTTCAAATACAGGTTTAAGAGACTTCATTTTTTCAAAGTTCACACGCTGCACTTCTTCATCGGTTTTAACTTCTGTGACCTCACCTTTTCGGCCGCGCACATTCACTTTGAGTATTTCATTGTCGAAGGATCCATCGCCTTGCGCCTGCTGACTTCTTTTGTAAGATTCTGTGGCAAAAGCATCTTGCTCTTCCCGTGAGAAACCATACTCTCTGGCACAAATCTCTGCTGCATTACCCATATGATAGTTTTTATAAACATCAATAAAACCGTCACGTAGAATACCATCTTGAACATCAGTGTGGCCAAGTTTTTGACCGTTTCGCATGGATGGGAGGTAAAACGGTACATTGCTCATACTTTCCATGCCACCGGCAATAATTATATCCCCTTCTCCACCTTGTAACTGATTTACAGCATACATAATCGCTTTCATGCCGGAAGCACAAACTTTATTCACTGTAGTTGCAGGAACGGTGTTTTTTAGTCCGGCTTTGAGCGCAGCCTGACGGGCCGGTGCCTGACCAGCACCGGCTGTGAGCACGTTGCCCATAATTACTTCGTCAACATCGTCGGGTTTAATTTTGGCGGCCTTGATGGCGCCACCGATGGCAATAGCTCCAAGTTCAGGCGCTGAGAATGATGCCAGACTTCCTCCAAAAGATCCAATGGGAGTTCTTTTTGCGCTAACAATTACAATTTCTTTCATAATAGATGTATTAAAGGTCGGATTCGTCACGCCAACGGATCAATCTCCAGTTACTGGTCGTGTCGGATCGTGTTAGTGTAAATACCGCTGCACCGTCTGTACGGAATAAATCTGCACCATCCAGCAAAACGGTTAAATTAAATCGGCGAACAATTCGTGTTTCCAACTCAGTGGGACTGTCAATACGGTCAATAATGTTATTCCATTGCAGTTGGATGTCGCGACTATTTTGAAATAGCCGTGAGGTTGAGTTCATTTCTTCTGCTCTGCCCCAGTTGATATCTACGTTTTGTTCCTGGTCTCGGTAAGAAAATATAAAGTCGGGGTGAATGAGCTGCCCATACAGCGTAGTATCGCGAAACTGGTATGCATTTTGAAATCGAATATAGAACCCTTCTACGGTTGCAGGATTTCCCAGGATGTCGGATAGGATATCTCCTTCGAGTATTTTCGGAGCAAAAGGATTGGTGCAACCACACAGTATTACCAAGCTGATGCAAATGCCGGCCAGGGTGATATGTATCCTGCCGAGTTTCACATCAGATTTTGGTGAGTGCCTGATCTAAATCTGCAATGAGGTCGCGCTCGTCTTCAATGCCAACCGATAAACGGATCAGAGAGTCGCTGAGCCCCGACTCTTTTCGTACTTCCGGAGGGATAGAACCATGGGTCATACTTACCGGATGAGATATAAGTGACTCTACACCACCAAGGCTTTCTGCCAGTGTGAATACCCGGGTCTCGCTCATGAATTTTTTTGCGGTTTCAACGCGGTCATCTTGCAAGGTAAAGCTAAGCATACCACCAAAATCACGCATTTGCTTTTTGGAAGTTGTATGACCGGGATGATCTTCAAAGCCTGGATAATAGACTTTTCCTACGTCTTGATGTTCACGTAGAAAACGCGCAACTGCCTTGGCATTATCACAGGAGCGCTGCATACGAACGGCCAGGGTTTTAATGCCCCTAAGGGTCAGATAGCAGTCCATCGGACCTGGTACGGCGCCAGTGGCTTTTGTCTGAAACCGCATGTTTTCAATGATATCTGGATGGGATGTGCAAAGAGCCCCGCCAATTACATCAGAGTGCCCCCCGAGATACTTTGTTGTAGAGTGAATAACTGCGTCAGCCCCTAGTTTTAAAGGCTGTTGCAGGTAGGGTGAGGCAAATGTGTTGTCAACAACGCTGATGATACCGTTTTTACGAGCTGTGTTTGTAATTGCAGTTATATCAATGACGTTCATAAGCGGATTGGTCGGTGTCTCAATCCATATCATTTTCGTCTGTTTGTTAATGGTATTCTTTAACACCTCAGTGTTACTGAGGTCGATGAAATGAAATTTAATTCCATAGGGAGCAAAAACCTGAGTAAAAAGACGGTATGAACCTCCATAAAGATCATTTGTTGAGATAACCTCGTCTCCGGGTCGCAGCATTTTGAGGATAGCATCCATTGCGGCCAGACCACTTGCAAATGCCGCGCAGTCGGTGGCATCTTCTAGCCCGGCAAGTAGATTTTCCAAGGCTGTTCGAGTTGGGTTGGTTACACGAGCGTATTCGTGACCTTTATTAACACCAGGGGCTTGCTGGGCGTAGGTAGATGTTTGGAATATTGGTGGCATCACGGCTCCGGACGTTTCTTCAGGCTGTTGTCGGGCGTGTATTGCCAGTGTATTAAAGTGCATTGACTTGTTCATGAAAAAAAATCAAAAATAGTTAGTTGTAAGCCGGTTAATCCAGCATCTCCAGCCAGTTATCGGCCTCGGCATCATTGCCGGTTAATGTGAAGGTAGACGCCATTCCATAAATTGCTTCTTCACTCACCGGATCTGTTTGCAGGTGACGTTCAAATAAATGACGCGCTTCTTCCAGAAGAACGTTCACGGTTGGGTCTTCCAGAGGAATGAAATCGGGATTAACCTGAGATTGTAGATCTATGTGGCCCGAAGCCAGGTCAACGAATTCAGCTGCAGTAAATAAAATTGCTGATGGATTTGCATCAACGGTTCTTCTGATTCGTAGAATGTTTTCGTCTAATGTTTCCGCATTAATACTACCGTAGGCATCCAGAGCGGTGGATCTAATAAGGTTAAAGTACTGAACAATCAACATCTCCAGATAGATATTATTGTTTTCTATCACAGCCGACAGGTGCTCCAGGTAAAATATAGCCTGATTACTCTGACCAGCCTCTGATAGGGTATTGATTGCACCATGGTACGCATTTAAAAGACTCCCTCTTGAAATATCATTACCCGTTGGCTGCAGGGTTTGTCCGTCGTATTCAATCAACCAGTTGATACTACGCTGGTACCAGTTAGCGGCCAGCTCGTAATCTCCTTGTCTGGTTTTAAGGAAGGCAAACGTTTCAAAGTGATGACCAAGTTGTGCCGGTTCTCCATTTTGTACAGCGTGCTGCAGATATTCTGAAGCTTCTGTTAAATCACCTTGAGCTATCAGTATCTGCGATGATAGAACAAAAGCCTGCAGGCTGTCTGGTTGAATTACGGATGCATTTCTGGCGTGAGTGAGGGCCTGCATTGAGGAAGTATCTTCCTCATAGAGCTGCTCTGCTAGTCTAAACTCATAATCCCATGCTCGCGTTTTGGTGTCAATGATGTGCTCTATAGCATTATTATCACGCAACCCAGCGAGTGCAGTTTCAAAACGGGTAGCCATTTCGCTGTAAAACTCACCTCTTTCTGAAGGTTCTTGTTCTGTTGCCTCTCGATAGGCAACAATACCAGCTATATGGTTACCGGAAGGCGAATAAGGATTATCATCCAATAATTGCTGCGCCGATGACCGTAGTGTTTGCGTGTCTGTTTGTTCAATTTTGTCGCTTACCAGTACGCCAGTACCGGTGCATGAAATGAAGAACCCGAATGCGAACACAAGGCTCGCCATTCGGGCTAGTTTCAGGTTCATCAAATTAATGTACCGTTTATGTTGAGTGTGTGGTGATTAGAATCCAGCTTTTTCTTGCGCGTTTAGGGCTTCCTCGGTCATTCCCAATCGGGTATATACCCGGAAAAGCGACAACCAGTACTCCTGATTGTCTGGATCCAATTCGGCAGCCCTTTCATAAAACCCAACAGCCTGACGAAGCATATCCATTGCAAGTGCATCTAGTCGGGCTGCTTCTTCGATATCTTCCGTTATATTTCGCAGGTCATAGATGGCCGCTGCACGATTTTGGTAAATTACGCCAAGTGTATTGAAAACGAAATCATCATCAGGAGCAAGTTCTGCTGCAACGATCAGTTCGTCTTCAGCTTGCTGGGTAAGGTCTTGAATTTGCTCTTCTAATTCAGCAATTCGCTGTGTTGTTGACTCAATGTTTTCACGCAGGGCCGATACAACGTTTGCATCTGGGCGTGAAGCTCGCTGAGCATCTCTGAGTTCCCTGCTCATGTCGTCAAGAGAACGGTAGAGATCGCGTTGCTCATCGCTCATGTCTAATACCAATTGATAGACCTGGCTTCCAAATACCAATCGGTACTGTGCGTTTTCCGGATCGGACTGGATGAGTTCTCGTACTACTAAAAGGGCTTGATCAATTTCGCCCAACTGAAGGTAAACGTTGGCTACTTCCTGTGATATTTCGATGTCGCCGGGGAATTGTGCTCTGCCCGCGTTTAGGGTCGCAAGTGATCCCTCGGCATCACCGTTTTCACGCTGAAAAAAGGCAAGTCTTACAAAGCGAAATGCTTCTGGCTCTTGCGTGAGATCTATAGCTTGCTGCATCCTTTCGATGGCGTTAGGCAAATCTCCTACCATAAAGTGAACCTCAGCCAGAACATCTACAGATTGAACACTGTCTGGTTCAATTGCAAAGGCATTGCGGAGGTGACTGATTGATCGTTGGAGCCCTTGTTCTGTCGCTTCGCCCTCTTCCGGAACGATCAGCTGAACTGCACTATTATATTCCTGGCCCCAAATTTGTGTAACCTGAACCGGGATGAAATCTCTTTCTGTACCCGTACGCCCCTGCTCCTCAAAAAGCTCCAATGCCCGGTCGAAAGAAGCACGGGCATCGCGGAAGAACTGCTCCCGCTGAGCGGCGGGCTGTTGTTTGCCTAGCTCACTCTGACCAATACCAAGATAGTAAAAGGCAATAGGGCTTTCAGGATTGGTCACCAGCGCGGCTTCTGCGGCAGAAACTACTTGTTGGTAATCACCGCGATTCAAGTTTAATTTCGCTGATTCGATGTTTGGATCGCCTCCGCAGGCAACGGCAAACCCAGCAATCATCAGCAACAATAGTGCTTTCGTAAGCAAAGATTTCATAACAATTGTATTTCGATTAATAATAAAATTTCAATGTTTTAAGGTAATCATAGATGCAACGATGTGCAATAGAGTTGAAATACATCGTACGCTTCCTATGCAATGTGCACATTTGTATATTGGCTAAAACTATCTGCAACCTAATAATTCAACGCAATGAAACAAATAATTAGTACCTCGGATGCTCCCGCAGCTATCGGTCCTTACAGTCAGGCGGTAATCTGCAACGGAATGGTTTATTGTTCTGGTCAGATTCCATTGGATCCGGTAAGCATGGAATTCGTCAGTACAGAAATTCAAGCCCAAACCGAACAGGTGATGGCCAATCTAAAGGCAGTACTGGAGGCAGCAGGTTCAGGATTCGACAAAGTTGTGAAGTGCTCTATTTTTTTGGCTAGTATGGAGGATTTCGCCAAGGTAAACGAAATCTATGCTCGTTACTTTCCTGAAAATCCACCAGCTCGTGAAACTGTTGCCGTAAAGACACTCCCTAAAAATGCCCTTGTTGAAATCAGCTGTATTGCCTCCATTTGACGAATTTGACTGGCTAGTTGCAATCTTATCTAGAAATATTATCGAAGGTTTGGTCAACGTGATTTCCGCTGCGGTCGTATAAAACTACTCTTAGTGTATTTCTGGCTGATGGTCTGAAATTTGGGTGGTGGTAGATGAGTACTCCGGCAAAAGGATCATATTCAGCTATACCTCTCACGCCATTTACGTAGAAAGAGGCACCGTGATGTGTGACTCCCGATAAATTGTCATTTACTCTTACGGTAGCAAACCATTTTCCATCATTCCTGCGGAATATTCTGGGTCGGTTTAGTGTTGGCGGGATGGTATCTGCAGCCAGGGTGAACCTCCCGAATGCTGAGCTTTGGGCTATTATGAAATCACCCTCCCGTCGGCTGCCTGCAAATCCAAGTCGTCTGTTACTGCCGTTTCCACGTAATGTGTAGAGCGCGAGATTCTCTATTTTCTGTTCCTCATCGTTAAGTAAAAATCGAACGCTGTATGAGCCCTGAAGAGGCTCTGTGTCTGATCCTACTGTTATTTCAACTTCGCCCGCCTCGTTGTATTGATAACCAAAAGCAACGGTCAGAGTGTCGAAAACGGTGTTTGCACGGAACTCAACTTTCAGCCTTTGGTCAGGTGTGCGTAATACGGTTCGAGTATTCGGGTATATGCGATGCACTCGAAAGGCCTCATCATCAACCGTGAACGTGGCTGAAGGAGCATTTGGAAACTGAACTACTGCATTGTTGGTAAAGGAGGTTATCGCGTGTATTTCACTAGAATATGAGCCGTCCGGGATAATGGAAATACGGTGCGACCTTCTGTTTGATGCATTGGCCACCCAATTGTTCGTCCAGTTAAAATCATACATGTGTGATGAAACGCCGCTATTTCCGTCTACAAATCCCAGTGTATCGGCATAGAGTCGACTGATAATAGGTGAAGCGGTTTCGTAACCTCGAACATTCAGCGTTCCTGTAGCTGTGCTGGCGTTACCAAAAAAGTCGAAAGCTTCTATGCGGATGGCATGACGACCTTCAGGCAGACGTAGCTTTCCGTCTGTACCTGTGTCTTGGTAAAATGCGAGTGTATTGCCATCACGGATAAATAGCCGCTGAAATCCCCGACGTTCTGAACGTAAAATCGGGTATACCCTGTCAAGGAGCATCTGCCTGGACGTACCCATGCTGAAGCTGTCTACCCTCGAATGGAAAAATAGTTCGTCGTTTACATACATTTTTAGTTCGTACACAGCGTATACATTGCGCATATTATCGGCTCTGTCGGAAACGTCTACACCCAGACCAACGGTGCCCGTTACATTTACGGTGCCAAATGAAAAGTTTCCACCTCTGGCGGCCATAGATATCTGTGCCGTTTGTCGTCTTCCGTTCACCAGAGCGTCAGAACTTAACGGTTCAACAGATAAGGATGAAAATCGTGGTCTTACATTATCAGGAACACGTATTCCTGCAAGCAGAGGATTAAAGGGATTGTTTTGCGGGGTTCTGAGCTCGAAATGCAAGTGTGGTGGACCAATACCCGTATCTCCCGTAAATGCAATCAGATCACCTTTGTTGAATCTGATATCCAAATGTTCAAGGTTTTGGTCGAAGTCTGCACGATAGTCTTGAAATCGGATATCGTCTACGATCTCCCTGATCTTTGGTATAAAATCCTGCAGATGAGCATAAATGGAGTAACTTCCATCGTCGTGTTTTAGATAAACTACATTTCCGTATCCAAATGGAGAAACTCCTACTCTGCTCAGTACTCCGTCACGACTGGCGTATACCCGAAATCCGCGTTGACCCCAGGTACCAATATCAACAGCGGCGTGAAAGTGTGCAGCCCTGGTTTCTCCGAAAGTTGCAGACATGTAGTCGCTCGCACTTGTTGGCCACAAGTATCGCGCATCGTGTGACAGAAAGGGTAGTAATGTAGTATCTGGGGGTGCTGAAACATTTTGCGCTTTAACAAATTGTGTAAAACCTGCAATGCACAAAAGTGTAAGCAGGGTCATTATCGTGGCGCGCACGAATGTGCTCGGATTCATGTCTGAAGGAATAACATTGTTGGAGTGGGAGAATCAGGCGTTTTTCTTCACTGTAACGGCAACCGTTGACCAAATTTGTTTACCACTTTTTATAGTACAAACTACATGGTCACCGTCAATCATCGGCCCTACTCCTGCTGGTGTTCCGGTGTAAATTAAATCACCAGGCTGCAGTGTGAAAACTGTGGATAGTCTGGCAATTAAATCAGCAACGGGAAATAGCATCAGTTTAGTGTTGCCGTTTTGTTTTTCATCGCCATTGATTTCAATAGTCACGTCGATGTCAGTGAGATCTACTTCATCCATATTGGTATGAAAAGTTCCTATAGGAGCAAAGGTATCGCGCCCTTTTGCCAGTAACCATGGAAGTCCCTCATTTTTTAACTGTGACTGCAATAATCGGTCTGTAACATCTATTCCGGCAGCTATTCCGGCTATGTAGGAGATAGCTTGCTGAGGGGGTATGTTCTTGCCGGTTTTTCCTATAGCCAGAACTAATTCCGCTTCATGATGCAGTTCAGTGGTAGTCTCTGGAATCTGTATCGTACCTTGATGATTAATCAGGGAGGATGTAGGTTTAGAGAACACTACGGGCTGCTTAGGAATAGGGTTATTTAATTCCAGCGCATGGTCTGCATAGTTACGTCCTATGCAGTAGATGTTGGTTGCGTGTAAGTGAGGGAGACAGGGTAGGGGGAAAGCCATTATCTTTTAATAAAAACGTTTGAGGCTAAAATATATGGGCTAGTATTAAAAACAAAAAGCCCCTTCGGCTTACCAAAGGGGCTTTTGAAAAATAAATCTGTAGCCGTATTTGTTACGCTTCAATAACAGAAACGAATTTACGCTTGCTATGGCCTACTTTAAATGATACAACGCCGTCTGCGAGTGCAAAAAGCGTGTAGTCATGACCAACACCTACATTTTCACCTGGGTGAAATGTGGTACCACGCTGACGAATAATGATATTGCCAGCAAGAACGTGCTGACCGCCAAACTTTTTCACGCCAAGACGCTTGGACTGTGAATCGCGGCCGTTTTTAGTGGATCCACCACCTTTTTTATGTGCCATGAGTCTTTACCTCGTGTTGTTTAAGCAATAATGTTGTCGATACGGATTTGAGAGAGTTTCTGGCGGTGGCCAGTCTTCTTCTGGTATCCTTTACGTCGTTTCTTTTTGAAGATAATAAGCTTGTCAGCTTTAACTGTCTCTAATACGGTAGCTTCAACTTTGGCACCGTCTACAACGGGCGTGCCGACTTTGATACCTTTATCGTCGGCAACGAGTAATACTCGCTCGAGTGACAATTTGCCATCAGCTACATTCTGTTTATCTACAAAAAGAACCTGATCTTTAGAAACTTTGTATTGGTGACCACCAATTTCAACGATAGCGTACATATCTGTGTTACTGTACTTAAAAAGTGTGTTTTTTGGAAGACTGATAAATTAAGAGAAAATTTAACCAAATCAAAACACTATGTTATAAGAATGATTTGGATGCAGAAAGAAATCGTTAACTGTCTGTTTTTTCGCTCAATTGTGGTGTCGACGGCAATGGTTTTGTTATTAATCTGGGGTTTACAGATTGAATTGCTTCATGAAGCTGACCGTCTTTAATCCATGCTCTGCCACCATCATGCTGATGTCTTCTCATATTTTTAAAAACTTTGCCTTTTTGATGCAGGTCGGTTGTGTGCTTGCGAAACATATCGGTTAGTCTTGATAACGGGTTTAGCGTGGGTACAAATATAAGCAGTTCTGTTAATATAGCAGCATACTGAAACGTCTGCGGTATTTTTTAGTAAGCGGATGTCGGTCTCCTAAAAGCAGGAATATGGATACCAATGATTTTCTGGCACCGTCATCATGAAGGTTCCTGTCTTTCGCCAACACTTCAAGGAAACCTTCAATTGCGTTTTCAAAATCGTGTGTTAGAACGGCCTGTACAGCTGCGCTGAATGTTGCAGAAGCAGCGCTACCATTTTGTTGTTCATCTTGCAGCTTTTTTAACCATTCAATGGTTTCAATAGCCTGTACATGCAGCTCAAATTTTCCTTCATTTTCCCTGCCCGCCAATACTTCACGGGCTTTATCTGAATCTTGTGGCAACCAGCTCATAGCCAACGCACTGAGGAGCTTGTCGTCTGATGCGTTTTTAGCCAGCATAGATTCAAGTAGTCTATGCGTCTCTACACGATCTCCAGCGGTTTCAGCATCTTCAAGTAGTTTTTCATATTCCTCGAGTTCATCATCAGAACCATTATCTGGCAAGTTATCTGTTAGCCACTGCTTAATCTGCGCTTCTGGTAAAGCACCCGTAAACTCGGCAACCAGCGCCCCGTTATACACCATTTTTACAGCGGGTATACTCCTGATTCCGAATTGAGCAGCTAACTGTTGATGAACTTCTGTATTGATTTTAACAAGTTTCCATTTTCCATTTGCTTCCTTGGCGAGTTTTTCAATAACAGGACCTAATGTGCGGCAGGGCCCACACCACTCAGCCCAGAAGTCAAGTACTACGGGTGTATGCTTACTCTGTTCAACTACTTCTTGTTTAAAATCCTGTAATTCAAAGCTCATATTGGTTTCCTAATGTTTACATCAGAAAACGCAGCGCTTTTTTATGATGCTTTCTGATGTGCGTTCTTATAAATACCATTTCGGTTTACATGGCCTACATATTTTCCAATAATACGTACTTCTTCAAATATATCGGGCTCGATATGGATATCACTATATTCTTCGTTGGCTGGTTCTAACCGTAATCCTTCCGGACCATAATAAATTCTTTTTAAACTCGTCTGGCCGTCGTACATCACCGCACCAATGTCCCCATCTTTTATGTCTTCATCTACTAGTAAAACGAAGTCGCCGTCATTAATATTAGCATCACGCATGCTTTGTCCGGCTACCCGAAGTGCGAAAAGTTTATTCAAATTTGGAAACAGGTGCTGAAGAGTGATGTTGCCAAGGTTAGATTCTACGGCCTCCTGAAGATAACCTGCTGATATAATTCCACGAATCGGGATACCACCATACGTGGGCTCATCTTCGTTTATCCTGTGCTTCTTGCTAAATCCTCTTTTGCGCGCAAATGCAGGTTCCAGGTCGTACTCATTTTCATCTGTTTTTATCAGATACCCTTTTTTTAGCAAAGACTGTAAGTTTTGTGTCACACTATTTGGTGATCTGAAACCAAATTTATCTGCGATCTCACGATATGTAGGCCAGATCTCGTTATCCTGTTTATATTCAATGATGTAATCAAGGAATTTTTTCTGCTTACTGGTTAGCTGGACATTATCCATACGCGCGGTTAGTTATAAATTGTACATTATGTATAAGATATGTGCAAAAACGCAAAAAGAATTGTAAAGGTCAAGTATGTTCGATAAATATTACAAGGTTTTTTTTACAGTGCTAACGCTCATCGTTACATTGGCCCCTGTTTCGAAAGCGCAATCTGATTTCAAAGTACAGCTCAACGAGTTGAAGAACGTCTGGAATGCCACTGCTCAGCGTGACACGTCGGCTTTGTTTGCTTTCTCACAGAATCAAAACACTATAATTGCTGATGCTGCTATGCGTGGCTTGACTAATATGCAACTGACAGACATTCCACGGTTGTTATCCTACACAACAACAAGTGTCTCTGAATTATGGTACTTACCATTAACTACACATGAGCTTGATGATGAACAGATAAAATATCTGATGGTTAACGTAATAGAAGAGCGCCCCCTTCATGATCTTTACAGTATATTGGGGAGCCAATCTTCTCAAGTTGCTCATAACATTCTTTTAGACCAGTTGAGCCGCGTAGCGTATTTAAAAAATAATCCAGCAGCTTTGCAGGCTCTTGGCCTGGCTTTAAGCCGGTCATCTATGCGATTTGAAATTGACGAAACCTATCAGCTTAAAATAGCCCGACTTGCTTTACATGCAGAAATGGTGGCCGAGCAGGCTTCCTGGTTATATGGATGGTATAGAAATGTAGCAGTTACGTTATATCCTAAAACGCTTTCATACCTGCAAAATGAACTGCCTGAATTATGGCCAGAATTGCACGGGCTGAGCCGGCAGTATCTGATTGCGGCTCTTGGTCGGAATAGCGTTGAATGGCTTACAACGTTACTAACCGATGAGTATCTGAGGCACATTCATCCACTTGAGGCGATTGAAATCACCAGGGTTCTCCCGGCTATAATGCAGGCAGGCGAGCAACGCCGTCTGATAAAAGCCCTGTTTCAACATGAAAATGCAATGGTTCGAACCCTAACTTACAGAAGCTTGACCAGTCTCGAAACGGATTATTCGAGTGACATTCCGGAACCTGCTCATATTGCGCACCTCCATGAAAAGATGGCCTACCTAGGTTATAAAATCACTTTTGATAAATCAGAGGCATGCAAGATAATCACCTCGCAAGACATGATCGATGCTGTTTTGGATTTTCCCACAACGGCTGATGCCTACATCCCTCTGCTAAGTGAATGTCAGCAGGGTCCTGAACTTTATGCAACTCTGAAAAACCTGGTATCAAGCGATTCAAGTCATTCTGTTCTGCAACGGTTTGTATTGAATAGCCTTGCCTCAGAAACCAGCACCACCCCTGATTTTGTTGCAGTTCTCGAGCGAATAGCACAAAACAATGCTCCCCAACTGCATACAACATGGGTTATGCTTGCAGATGTTCATGGTAATACTATTCAAGAATCAGAACCGTTAACTGACCGTGTACGTCTTGCAAGGGAAGAAGAGCTTGTAAGGAGTGACCAATTACTTAAAGCGGATATAGAAGTTATCGAACGCTTGGGACCCCGTCCTATGTGGATAATAACTACCCAGCGGGGAGAACTGCATATCAGACTTGATCCACTAAGAAGTCCATCAACAATCACAGCTATTGCGCAATTAGTCGATAATAGATCCCATCTAGGGAGTCCTTTTCACAGGATTGTGCCTAATTTTGTAATACAAGCAGGGGAGTTATGGGTTGGAAATACCGGTGGATCGCCAGCTTTTCGCGTACCAACTGAAGCATCAGAAAAGTCGTTCAACAGAGGAGCTCTAGGAATTGCAAGCGCTGGACGTGATACCGAAGGCTCTCAGTTTTTTATCATGCATATGTGGGCACCCCGTCTGGACGGCCGATACACGAACGCCGGATATCTTACTGAAGGCTATGATGTACTGGACGGACTTATGCAAGGGGATGTTATTCTCGGGTCATATTTAATTCCCACTGTGCAGTAAAACAGCGCCGGGGAATATGGGCGTAAACCCCGGCGCATAGTTATCGATTATAAATCGTTTCCTCTTGGAGTAAACGATTGTATACCGGTGATATCCCTTCCCAGAATGAGTCCATGAATATCGTAGGTTCCCTCATACGTATTGACTGATTCCAGGTTGATAACATGATGTATTACCCGATATTCGCCGGTTATGCCATTGCCTCCCAGCATATCGCGTGCGATACGTGCAATCTCCAGCGCTTTTCCGGAGTTATGTCGTTTTGCCAGTGATATCATGGAAGGATGCAGCTCGCCATTGTCTTTGAGCTGACCCAGGCGTTGCACAAGGAGCTGCATGACGGTAATATCTGTGAGCATATTGGCGAGTTTGGTTTGTATAAGCTGATTTGCAGCAAGCGGATAGCCAAATTGCTTACGCTCCATAGTGTATTGACGGGCTCTATGGTAGCAGTTTTCTGCAGCTCCAACTGTACCCCATGCGATACCATAACGTGCACTATTCAGACAACTGAAGGGGCCTTTGAGTCCGCGAATATCCGGGAATGTGTTTTCATCGGGTACAAAGCAGTCTTCCAGGATGATTTCACCGGTATGCGAGGCACGTAACGACATTTTATTGTGGGTCACTGGAGCTGAAAACCCTTTAAACTCTTTTTCAACGATGAACCCGCGGATAACCGCTTTGTCGTCTTTGTGCTCCTTGGCTTTCGCCCAGACTATGGCAATATCGGCAACAGGTGAGTTTGTAATCCACATTTTTGCCCCGTTCAGAATCCATCCACCATCTACTTTGGTGGCCGTAGTTACCATTGAGCCAGGGTCGCTTCCGTGGTCAGGCTCAGTTAAACCAAAGCAACCGATGATTTCAGCTGCGGCCAGTCTAGGTAAGAAACGTTTCTTTTGCTCTTCGGTACCAAACTCATTAATAGGGTGCATTACCAGTGATGACTGTACCGACATAAATGAGCGGTAAGCAGAGTCAACGCGTTCAATTTCCCGTGTAATCAGGCCGTAAGCTGTGTGGGATGCGCCGACCCCACCAAATTCAGGATCGATGGTAACACCAAGCAGGCCCAGTTCTGCCATTTCCTGTGGAATTTCTTTGTGAAAGACTTCGTCCTGATTCCCTTCTAGCGCGCGGGGTTCAAGTTTGGTTTGAGCATACTCACGAGCAGTTTCCATGATCATACGATCATCTTCATTTAGTAACGACTCAAAGTTGTAGGCGTCATCTATGTTAAATTTTGCCATAAGTCTGGAGATAATAATGTTTTCTGATTCTATTCAAAAGGTTCGTTTCAGCATTTTAGCTATCGGGAAAATACCAAAAATGATACGATATATGATGGAGTTTTTTGGCAGGTATGTATAAAAAATGGCCCCACCACAAAAGCTGGTGAAGCCGTTTTCGGAGACAATGGTAAGCTTAATGTTAGTAACCGCAAAGTTAGAACCCATTACCACTTCAGGTCAAGTTCAAGTAGCTCATGAGCTTTACCCAATTTATCGAAATAGATGTTTCCCTATAACGAGGCGCTGAATCTCACTTGTTCCCTCACCAATTTCAAGCAACTTGGCGTCTCTCAGGAAGCGTTCAACATGATATTCTTTGGTGTAGCCATACCCACCATGAATCTGGATGGCTTCAAGGGTGGCTTTGGTTGCCTGTTCACTGGCGAAAAGCTTAGCCATTGAGGCTTCAATGGTGTATGGTCTGCCTTGATCTTTGAGCCAGGCAGCTTTTAAAACCATATTTCGCGCTGCTTCGTAAGCAACTGCCATATCTACTACTTTCCATCGTACAGCTTGGAAATCTCCGATAGGCTTGCCGAATTGCTTGCGCTCATTGGCGTACTTTATAGACTCTTCGAGACTACCTCTAAGAATACCACAGGCGATGGCTCCAATACCAATTCTACCGGCGTCCAATATTTTCATGGTGTCGATAAAACCATGTCCTTCTTCTCCCAGCAGGTTTTCTGCGGGAATTCTGCAATCTTCAAAATACAATTCTGAGGTGTCGGATGAATTCATGCCGAGTTTATGCAATTTGGGCCCGTGAGAAAATCCTGGAGTACCTTTTTCAACGATGAAAGCACTAATCCCTTTTGTTCCTTTAGCACGATCGGTAACGGCAAGTATTACGAATGTACGTCCAACAGTACCTTGAGTGATAAAAATTTTGGCGCCGTTCAAAATCCAGCTGTCTCCGTCACGAACAGCCGTGGTTTTCATACCGGATGCATCACTACCACTACCGGGTTCGGTGAGTCCCCATCCCCCAAGTACTTCTCCTTGTGCCAGCGGTCTCAGATAGCGATTCTTTTGCTCGTGCGTTCCAGCTAATGCAATATGTGCGGAACAAAGGCTAGTATGTGAAGCAACGGTGAGCGCCAGTGAGGCGTCCCATCTTCCAATTTCCTCGAGTACCAGAGCAAAGCTTACCGCGTCGGCCCCGGCCCCGTCATACTCCTCGGGGTGAACCATGCCCATTAATCCCATTTCTCCTAGTTGCTGAACCAGTTCGTGGGGGAATTCCTTTGACGCATCACGTTCCATGACGCCAGGTTGAACATATTGTTCGGTAAAGTCACGTGCTGAATCACGGATGAGTTCCTGATCTTCTGTTAAATCAAACGACATTCTATTGCCTTGCAATGTAGCTTCCATATATCTTGATAAATTTTGTGTTCAAACCAAAAAAGCGCTTCCAGAGATTTTTAAAGCTACATACGAACAACGAAACGAACAACACAGAGATGCAAAAAGATATAATGTAGCTGGTTATCCAAAGTTCCATTTCACACCACGCCCTGTCTCGGGGTCGGGGTATGACCAGCTAACGGCTCCTTTATCGCATGCGTACATACACGTACCGCATTCTATGCAATCTTCAAATTGAAAATGTACGTTTCCGATTTCGTCAAGCGTGTAACAATTTGCCGGGCATACATAGGTTGTGCACTTATGGTCGCAACGTGTGTTGCAGATATCTGTTTCAACCAATATATGGGGCTTCGCTTCCTGAAGTCCTTGATTTACATAGCTTACAGTTCCCAGACGTTCGGCAATACTCATTTTTTTCATAACGATCTTGCTCCTTTGATTCCTAATTTTATCATGTTCCACAAACTGGAGTGTTTACTAACGGCATCTTTCAGCATTGCGGGTGTTTTTGCGGTGGGTTTATTGTCAACGGTGAAGAAACTTCTACCAAATTCATTTACCACTTTGGGCACACTTGTAAACATTTCTTCGCTGTGAAGAAACTGAACCGCGCTCTGGAAACTACGTAAATCTTTCATTACATAACTCGCATCTAGTTTTTTACGATAGCTGCTGAGTGTAGTTTTGCTAAAATCGTTCTTTTCTTTGGCTTCAATAACACTTTCAGCAGCCAGAATGCCACTTTCCATAGCATAATCCATTCCTTGAATGGCTTTGCCTGAATTAAGCAGGAGGTTGGCGGCCTCCCCGGCCAGTAATACCCCGTCGGTGTAGAGCTCCTTTGGCAGTGCACGCTCGTCTCCGGTAGATACCACATGAGCCGAGTATTCAACAACCTCTCCGCCTCGAAGCATGTCTTTTACTGCACTGTGCGACTTGAAATGGGTTAATACGTCATAGATTTTTTTATCTTGACTCATATTCTCCCGCATCGATTTCAGGTTCAGAACCAAGCCAATACTGATGGTATCTTTGTTGGTGTAAAGAAATCCACCACCTTCAATGCCGTCGCTGGCATAACCAATGAATTCGTTGGTCAGGCCGGAGTTTCCATCTAGCTGGAAACGGTCTTCAAGTACGCTTTGATCAAAACGGATGATTTCCTTAACCCCGGTTGCCATGTAGTCGGCTGGCACATAGTCGCTTTGGAGCCCGACCTGACGGGTCAGCAGATTGTTTACACCTTCGGCAATGATTACGCAGTTGGCGTGAAATTCTTCTTCACCAGTTTTAATACCAGTTGCCCTACCACCCTCCATTAGTATTTTATCAACCAATATATTGGGTGCGATGAAAGAATCTTCCGGGAAACTACTTTCAGCAATGGCTTCTTCAACTTTTCCAGCCAGCCAGTTATCGAATTTCGACCGTAGTACAATCAGTCCCTTGTAAGGTTGTTCATTGAAATGGTCGCTTTTGAAGTCAATTGAAAAAGCAGACTGCTCGTCTAAGAATGTAAGTCTCCTATGGCGTACGTATCGCTCGAAGCCTGCATCCTGCATCCAATAATCTGGAACAAGATCAGCCAATCGTGAGCCCCACAGAACACCACCGGATACGTTTTTTGCACCACTGAACTCGCCCCTTTCAACAAGCAGAAATTTCATGTTGTTCTTGGCAAGTGTGAGGGCAGCGCTTAATCCTGCGATTCCGCCTCCAACAATAATACAATCAAACTTGTCGTCCATACAGGAGCTTATTAACTGGGTGAATAAATTTAACGCACCAATTTATAATGGTGCGTTAGGTGCTTATGCTGATTTAGCTTTACGTATCTCTTCGGTGAGAAGCGGTAAAATTTTATATAAATCACCAACCAACCCGTAGGAGGCCATCTGGAAAATGGGTGCATCACCGTCTTTATTTATTGCAACGATGACTTTGGAATTACTCATACCGGCCGTATGCTGAACGGCTCCCGAGATTCCGATGGCAAAATAGAGTTCTGGTGATACCACTTTTCCTGTCTGACCGATTTGCGCAGTAGCCGGAAACAACCCATTTTCTACCACAGCTCTCGAAGCTCCTACAGCGGCACCCAGTGTTTCGGCCAGATCGTCGATGAGTTTTTTACCTTCCTCGTCTTTGATGCCACGGCCTGCGGCAACCACTACTGTTGCCTCCGACAGATCCACTTTATCACCGGTGCTGCTGATCACTTCCCGAAGAACAGCAGCGAAATCGGCAGGGGTAAAGGCAACATCCGTAACATCTGCTACGGTTGGTGATTCGGTTGCGTCGTATGAGCCTGATCTTACACTTACGAGCACCAATTCGCCGGAAGCCGTATTCTGACTCAGAATCTTTGCAGCCATAACCGGTCGCAGAGCCGACACACCGTCAGCCGTAACTTCAAAATTAGCTACGTCCGGTAGAGCTGCACCACCTGTTTTTGCGGCAAGGGCCCCCAGTACATCTTTCGTTCCCTCAGTGGAGGCACATGCAAAAACTCTTGGGTTAACTTGTTCAATAATTTGCAGCAGAGCCTGTGTAACCGGAGCATTCAAGTGGCTCTTGAAAATGGGGTTGCTTACAGTGTACACTTTACGGGCGCCGTACTGTTGTAACTGATCAGCGAATGCGGCAGCATCGTTGTCTAAAACTACTGCGGCAAGCTCCATGTTATTTTTAGTGGCCTGATCTCTGCAGTGTGAGAGGACTTCCAGTGATGAGCGCTTAATTTTTCCGCCTGTTGTTGATATATATACTAATATGGCTGACATTATTTAACTGTTTAGAAGGATGAAAAAGCAATTTGTTATATGACCTTAGCTTCATTTTGTAGCAGGTTCATCAATGAGCTGACCAACTCTTCAGCATCACCTTCAAGTTTTTTGCCTGCTTCGCGCGCCGGCATTTCCTGATAGCTGATGGTACTTGTTTTTACACTGTCGCGCACGGTAGCCAGGCTAAGTCCAAGATCTTCGAGCGTATGTGTCTCAACCGGTTTTTTCTTGGAAGCCATAATTCCTTTAAGACTGGGTATTCGCGGGTTGTTCATGTCATTGGAACATGTGACCAGGCAGGGTATTGGCAGGGCCAGCATTTCCTGGCCCGTATCGCCTTGTCTTTTCACTACCAAGGAACTTCCTCCATCAATATGAAGGCCTACCGCATTGGCTGCATAGGGCAGGTTCAAGGAGGCCGCGATCATACTGCCTGCGAGTCCGCTGTCGGTGTCTTGAGATTGTTTGCCTGTTGCGATAACCTCCGTAGGGTTCTTCTCGAAAAATGCCGTCAGGATGGAAGCATAAGCTGCAGAATCCAAACCGTGGGTATCTTCAACATGTATATGATGGCCTTTTGCAGCCCCCATCGCCAGTGCTTTGCGGATTGTTTCTTTTGCCTTATCGGGACCAATAAGCACAACTTCAACATCTCCGCCATGTTGTTCGGTTAAAACGAGGGCTTCTTCCACAGCCGAAGCATCATACGCATTCAGAACCATTCGGTCGGTATCCATGGACAGTTCGCCGTTCTTAATTTGCAGAGGGGCATACACGTCGGGTACCTGTTTGATACAAACAGTAAATTTCATCGCTATAGTAGATTTCGTGGTTTTAATTGGAACCGCTTTTCTTTACCGCAAAAGCCGTTTATTTTTATGCTACTGAAAATAAGAAAGCCGCCTTGAAAAACCGAACAATATGCTCAAATTCATGGTATTTTAAGCATGAGTTTATAGCCATGTCTGTGATGTTTCGTCAATTTTGAGCTTTAATGTGCTTTAAGCACAGATGTATCTGTAAACCTGCCCAAAAAAATATTTAATATCTGCCTATATGCTATCAACTGTAATTACCCGTATTGAAGATTTGTCATTTAAACTGGCCGAAATTCCAACTATGCCACTGCCAAAAGAGGCCCTGATGGTTACACCGGATCATTTTACCATTGAATATGTAATTAATCCGCATATGGAAGGTCATATTGGTAATATCGACAAAGAAAAAGCATTGAATGAGTGGCAGGCCGTGCGCGAAGCTTTTTCAGATGCAGGTGTGCGAGTTCATACTATAGAAGGGCAGCCTGGTCTTCCCGATATGGTTTTCTGTGCCAATCAAAGTTTACCATTTGTAACCGTAAATGGGCAGAAACACGTGTTCATGAGTATTATGCACGCCGACCAACGTAAAGATGAAGTCCAGTTTATTGAACAGTGGTACAAGGCCAACGATTATACAATTCATCATTTTGATGCCTCAGAAATAGAAGATTTTGAGGGGATGGGAGATGCGATTTGGCATAGTGGGAAGCGTTTATTGTGGGGTGGATATGGCTTCCGGTCTTCTCTTGATGCTTACAAAAAGGTATGTCATACATTTGATGTACCTGTAATAGCCCTTGAGCTCAAACATCCTGCATTCTACCATCTTGATACCTGTTTTTGTATGCTGAACAGTAAAACAGCACTAATCTATCCTGATGCTTTTACCGACGAAGGGCTTGCGCTTATTCGAGCCCTTATACCGACCGTAATTGAAGCCGGTCGAGACGAAGCAGAGGAGCTTTTTGCTTGTAATGCGACGTGCCCTGATGGTCAGCACGTGATTATTCAGCAGGGATGTACAGATGTAAATAATAAGCTGCGTGAAGAAGGATTTACTGTACTGGAAGTGCCGACAGACGAATTCCGTAAAAGTGGAGGAAGCGTATTCTGTATGAAGATGATGGTATTTTAGTAGCTGATATTTTTATACTTAGACTTGGTTTAGTTGACCTCGCATCGCTTAAATCCTTGCTCATTAAAGCTCAACTGCTTCATAATTTGAGACACGGATACGTTGCACATGTTGTACTGGGGGAAGTTTTCAGTTTAATTGTTTTCAGATTTGAACCTACTTGGTTATTTTGGTCAATTCTGTGTGATTAACATTCACAGCGTTTTTAGAAATAAGAAATCCACCCATCTCAACATTGATGAATCCCCACTCCGATAAAGCTCCCGATAGCACAAAAAAAACGGCCTTTACCCGATTTCTGGATACGGTGGAGTGGTTGGGCAATCTCTTGCCACATCCTGTTACCCTTTTTGCATTGTTCGCATTTGGTGTTGTCATCTTAAGCGGGGTAGCTGATTATTTTGGGGTTAGTGCCATAGATCCCAGACCAGAGGGTGCCCGGGGAAGGGCCCCGGATGGCGTGATTGAAGTGGTCAGTTTGATGAATGGTGACGGACTTCGACGAATAGTCGAAAATCTTGTTACAAACTTTACCGGCTTCGTGCCTCTGGGTACGGTATTGGTTGCATTGCTTGGCGTGGGAGTTGCAGAGAAATCAGGACTTATCAGTGCTGCAATCCGTTCGCTTGTACTTGCGGCAGCTTCTTTTCGTACGCTCAGCATTCCCTCCGTTGATGGCAGAGCTGGACTAAAGCGGTTAATAGCAGTTTATCTTAATGCCCCGGGCGTAAAGTTTATCCATGAAAAGATGGTGTTCCCTGTTTTGAACTTTATACTCGAGCCAAAGCGATTGGTGACCATAACCATTGTATTTGCAGGGATTATCTCTAACACGGCCTCAGAAATGGGGTATGTAGTTCTGGTTCCGCTGGCTGCCGTTATTTTTATGGCTTTGGGAAGGCATCCTCTTGCTGGACTGGCTGCAGCCTTCGCGGGTGTATCGGGCGGATACAGTGCTAACCTGCTTATTGGTACTATAGATCCGTTGCTTGCTGGAATAACGGAAGAAGCAGCTCAGCTGATTGATCCGGGTTATATGGTGCATCCTGCTGTTAACTGGTATTTCATGATTGTGAGTACTTTTTTAATAACAGCTGTTGGAGCATTTGTAACTCTCAAAATTGTTGAACCCAAACTAGGGCCATACGATCCTTCAATGGCTAGTGAAGATTTATCAGATGATTCCAGTATGGATCCTATCACCGATAAAGAAAAGCGTGGGCTCAAAATGGCAGGGTTGGCAGTGCTTGGCGTTTCGTTTATGATTTTTATGTCGGCTTATCCGGAATGGGGAGTGCTCCGCAATCCGGAAACGGGTGATGTACTTGACTCTCCGTTACTTAGGGGGATGGTTTCACTGATCTTTGTATTCTTTTTGATTCCGGGCTACGTCTACGGCAGAGTCACAGGCACTATGAAATCTGACAGGGATGTCATAGACGGAATGGCCAAGGCTATGAGTACATTAGGTTTATATATTGTACTGGTATTTTTCGCGGCTCAATTCGTGGCCTTTTTTGGATGGAGTAATCTAGGGCCTATTGTTGCGGTAAAGGGAGCTGATCTTTTGGTTGCCATTAATCTCACCGGACCTCTGGTGTTTATACCGTTCATTTTGATGTGCTGTTTTGTAAACCTGATGCTGGGGTCTGCCTCAGCGCAGTGGGCCATTACGGCGCCGATCTTTGTTCCCATGCTCATGTTGATTGGGTATTCACCTGAAGTGATACAGGCTGCCTATCGTATTGGCGACAGTACCACGAATATCATTACACCGATGATGAGTTATTTCGGGCTTATTCTCGCATTTGCTACCCGATATGACCGTAAGCTGGGTATTGGTACCATAATATCAACGATGTTGCCCTATTCGATCTTTTTCTTGTTAGGGTGGATTGTACTGTTCTACGTTTGGGTATTTGGTCTTGGGATGCAGGTTGGTCCTGGTGCGCCAACGTTTTACATACCATAATGAACGTGAGTAATCATTAAAAGGAGTTCGTTACACAGCAAATACAAGTTCACCTGTGGGGTAGGCATCCAAGAATTAAATCTACGAAGAAGGTTTAGCTTGGGTATCGTTAGACTGAGCCGTTGTGGTATTTCACCAGATTTGGCATCGGATTTTGTAGGATTTCACCTGGTTGGAGACCGTTTTCTACCAAAAGCTCTCTGAGCAGAGCCGCGTTATGAAATGCTACTGATCCCACAAAACCGACAGGCATTGAGGCTACGTTATCGTATTTTTTGATATGGCGGTTGATAGCCTCCTGGAAACCTTCTCTGAGAATAGACTGTATGTAGGGATGTTTGGCATGCCGCCCAATAAATTTAGCAAAACCAGCCACATAGGTGTTGGGTTGTGGCTTTTTGTATACATTGTCCAGAATTGTACTTCTGTTCATGTTGTAGTTGGCCTCAAGGTCAGACTTGAGATCTTCGGGCATTTCCCGGTAGAAATACCCTTGCAGAATTTTCCGACCAAAATATCCGGCGCTGCCTTCATCTCCAAGAATAAAACCTAAAACCGGAACATTGTCTACAACTTTTTCTCCATCATACTGGCAGGAGTTTGCACCCGTACCAAGAATGGCAGCGACACCGGGTTTACGACCGCACACTGCGCGAACAGACCCCATAATATCACTGTCTACTTCTACAACTTCAGCTCCAAAAACGGTTTTCAGAACAGCCCTAAGCATATCAGTGCGTTCATCGCCTGTGCATCCAGCGCCGTAGAAATGAATCTCATCAACCGAGTCGGTACCGAGTTCAGGAATCAGGTTATTGCGGAGGATCTCAGCGATACTTTCCTCTGTATGGTAATATGGATTCAGACCGCCTGTAAATACGGTTTTAGATGTATGGTCTGGTTTTACCAGACACCATTCGGTTTTTGTAGAGCCACTGTCTGCCAGTAACAGCGATTTTGTTTCAGACATGAATAACTATTTGTAATACGAATTTGCACATTCTTGTGCACACCAAAGTAGATGTAAACTCGCCGAATATACGATTTTTAATTCACTCGTGCATCTGCATAAACGATATGTAAATCAAAGTGAGCTTGACGGTTACCATAAGTCCAGCTCGGTATTTCAGAACAGCCAGGTTGCAGGTCAGCTAACTTCATATTCTGTTTTATTTTGAGCTTAAAAGTGATATCTTAGCCTAATTTATCAGCAAACACAATGAGTAAAATCGGTATCCTCAAAGAGTTCTGGACGTTTCTCAAAGTTCGAAAAAAACTTTGGCTTGCCCCCATTGTTTTTATTTTACTCCTGCTTGGTTTACTCATTGTGGTTACCAGTAATACAGCCCTCGCACCCTTCATTTACGCTTTATTCTGAACCGTGCATTGTTTTAACCATTCTTTTTTTTCTAATCCGACCCTTGTTATTTCAGGGAGTCGGATTTTTTTTGCCTCTTTACCGTTTCGCCTGTCCTTTTTAACAGATTCTTTCAATTCATCTGTGCTATATTGTCTGCATTGCCACGTTAGGGAACAGGCGGTATCAGGCTGCCGATGTATTGTTTATCAGAACACCTCCAAAACACAAAATCATGTCGATGCAAGAACGTAAGCGCGCCATTATTGCGCTCTCGGATGGCACCGTTGAAACAGGGTATGCCATTGGATATCAAGGTACAACAGGTGGAGAATTATGCTTCAATACCAGTATGTACGGATATCAGGAAATCTTTACCGATCCCAGTTATTATGGTCAGCTTATGATGATGACCTACCCACACATTGGGAACTATGGCGTTTCTTCACGTGATGATGAAGCTCGAAAAGTCATGGTTGCCGGGGTTATCGTGAGAGCATTTTCCTGGGATTTTAGCAATACTATGGCGGATGGGGATCTGCATACCTACTTGCGTAAGAATAAAATTGTAGGAATAACAGGTGTTGACACCCGAAAACTCGTGCGCCATATACGCGAGAAAGGGGTCATGAATGCAGTCATTTCCTCGGAAGAACTGGATGCCGATGTACTCGTTCAGAAAGCCAAAGATTGGGTACCCATGGCAGGACTTGAACTGGCATCGAAGGTTACTCGTTCAGAGGCACAGACGATATCGCCTGAAAAACATGCGTTCCGTGTAGCTGCTTTCGACTATGGAATTAAGCAGAATATCATCAATAATTTTACGCAAAGAGGTTGCGCCCTTCGCGTATTCCCCGCTAAAACACCATTTGAGCAAGTTCTGGAGTGGAATCCCGATGGGTTTTTCTTTAGTAACGGGCCCGGCGATCCGAATCCAATGGAATATGCTGTTGAAGCTGTTAACAAAGCGAAGGCTACAGGAAAACCTATTTTTGGTATATGCCTTGGCCACCAGTTGCTGGCCCTTTCGGAAGGCATCACCGTAGACAAAATGTTCGTGGGACATCGCGGCGCCAATCACCCTGTTCGCAACGAATTAACCCGACTTGTTGAAATCACTACCCAGAATCATGGATTTGCCATTAAACCAGAATCTGTTTCTTCGGATGTGGCAACGATTTCACATGTGAACCTAAACGACGGTACTGTTGAGGGTTTGCATTTTAAGAATTTCAACGGGTTCAGTGTGCAATACCATCCCGAAGCGTCGCCCGGTCCGCACGACTCGGCCTACCTTTTCGATGAGTTTATTGAAAGGATACGAGAAGTAAAGGCCTAACAAGCACGCAACTTTCGACCTCCTTCTGCACGCCATAAGAACGGCATGCAGGCACACCAACGCCATCACACTGCTCAGCTTTAAACGACCTCAAAATTAATTACTATGCCCCGCAGAAACGACATACAAACCATCCTGATTATCGGCTCCGGACCCATCATCATTGGTCAGGCCTGTGAATTTGACTATTCCGGAACACAGGCGTGCCGCTCGCTCAGAGAGGAGGGATATCGTGTTGTGCTCATTAACTCAAATCCGGCTACCATCATGACCGACCCGATGATGGCCGATGCCGTTTACCTGAAGCCGCTAACCAAGCAATCCATTAAGGAAATCTGTGCCGCTGAAAAGGTAGATGCCGTACTTCCAACCATGGGGGGACAAACAGCCCTTAATCTGGCGCGTGACCTTCATCATGCCGGATTCTGGGAGAAGAACAACATCCAGATCATTGGCGTTGACATCGATGCGATTGACATCACGGAAGACCGACAGCAATTCCGCGATCTCATGGAGAAAATCGGGGTAGGACAGTGCCGCAGTTTTGTTGCGAAGTCGCTTCTTGATGCAAAGGAAATCGTGATTAAGCTGGGAGGCTTCCCCCTCATAATTCGACCTTCGTTTACCATGGGAGGAATGGGGGGCGGAATTATCTGGAACGAGGATGAATTCGAACGAAAGGTATTGCGAGGCCTCGAATTATCTCCCATACACGAGATTTTATTGGAAGAGTCGATTATTGGGTGGAAAGAGTTTGAGCTGGAATTGCTTCGTGATGACAACGACAACGTGGTCATTATTTGTGGAATCGAGAATTTTGATCCTATGGGTGTGCATACCGGCGATTCTGTTACGGTGGCCCCGGCACAAACCCTCACCGACAAACAGTTTCAACTGCTTCGAAATGCAGCCATTCGCATGATGCGTTCTATTGGAACATTCGCAGGAGGGTGTAACGTACAGTTTGCCATGGAACCGGGGACCGACCGCGTTGTTGCCATTGAAATCAATCCTCGTGTAAGCCGATCGTCTGCTTTAGCTTCTAAAGCAACCGGATACCCTATAGCGAAAGTGGCCTCAAAGTTGGCCGTTGGTTACACGCTGGATGAGCTTAAGAATCAGATTACCGGTCATACCTCGGCCTGTTTTGAGCCTGCAATTGATTATGTGGTGGTGAAAGTGCCACGTTTTAACTTTGAGAAATTCCCGGGTGTTGACGAAGAACTTGGAACGCAGATGAAAGCCGTTGGCGAGGTCATGGCTATCGGGCGAAACTTTGCCGAGGCGATGAACAAGGCCTGGCAGGGACTGGAAATTGGTCGTGCCGGCCTGGGAGCAGACGGTTACGAAGAACTGGACCGTAAGCATGTACGTGAGCGTCTCATTAAGCCCTATTGGGACCGTTCACTACAGATTCGCAACGCCTTTAAATTGGGTGCATCTATAGAAGAAATTCATGATGTAACCTATGTTGACCCCTGGTTTCTCCAGCAAATCAAGTACATGGTAAGTCTGGAAAATCACCTCGAAGGTCAAACATTGGAGTCGTTATCAAAAGAAGATCTCTTTGAGGCCAAACAAGCCGGTTTTTCGGATAAGCAGATTGCATGGCTGTTATCGCAAAGTGCACCAAAAGTAACCGAAGATCAGGTTCGTGAAAAACGTAAGGGTTTCGGGATGTTGCCCTCCTTCAAGCTGGTAGATACCTGTGCCGCAGAATTTCCGGCACAGACGCCCTACTATTACTCTGCTTATGAGGGTGAAAACGAAAGCGAAGTAACCGACCGCAAAAAGATTATGATTTTGGGCAGTGGCCCGAATCGAATTGGTCAGGGTATTGAATTCGATTACAGCTGCACGCATGCCGTGCTAGCCGCCAAGGAGATGGGCTATGAAACCATTATGGTGAACTGTAACCCGGAAACGGTATCTACGGATTTTGACATTGCCGACAAACTTTACTTCGAGCCGGTATTTTGGGAGCGTGTACTGGATATTTTTGAGCACGAAAAGCCGGAGGGCGTTATTCTGCAGGTTGGTGGGCAAACGGCTCTGAAGCTGGCCAAGCATTTTCAGAAAGCCGGAATCAAAATTTTCGGTACCAGTTACGATATGATGGACCTTGCCGAAGACAGAGGAAAGTTCTCAGAGGTACTCGTGCAATGCGGTATTCCGTTCCCGAATTATGGCGTGGCCTCAGACGTTGCCGGAGCACTTGAGCAGGCTGAAGTAGTTGGCTACCCAGTACTTATCCGACCCAGTTATGTGCTTGGTGGTCAGGGAATGCGCATTGCAGTGAAGGCTGAGGAACTCACCGAATATGTAGAAGACCTCCTCAAAACACATCCCGAAAATGTATTTTTGATTGATCACTATCTGGATCATGCCATTGAGGTGGATTTCGACTCCATTCATGACGGCGAAACGCTCCACATAAGTGGAATTATGCAACATATTGAACCCGCAGGGGTGCATTCCGGCGACTCTACCGCCGTGTTGCCGCCGTATAGTTTGAGTGATGAAATCATTGCCACGATGACCGACTATCAGAACCGGATTGCCAAGGCCATGAATGTAGTAGGCTTTATCAATGTGCAGTATGCCATAAAAGACGATGTGGTTTACGTGATTGAGGCGAATCCCCGGGCAACGAGAACCATTCCGTTCATTGCTAAGGCAACAGGCCGACCGGAATCGGCAATCGGTGTGAAGGTGATGTTGGGGGCAAAACTCGGCGAATTCGATTTAAGCTCTAAATTGAAACATTACGCCATTAAAGAGCCCGTATTCCCGTTTGATAAGTTCCCTGAAGTGAAAAAAGAACTCGGCCCTGAAATGAAATCAACCGGCGAAACGATTTATTTCATGGAAGATTTTGAAGATGAACATTTTCGAAAGCCATACGAATTCAAGAACTTGTATCTTAGCCGATAATTTTGCATTGTGCAGGGTCTTTTCTGAATGCCAGATGTTAGCGGAGGTGTAGTTGGCAACAGCTGCCTGAATACGCTTGCAGGAGGAATTGTGTAAATAACAGTCGTTTAACAATTAATGGAGTAAAGTTGTCATGGGTAAAGATCAAGCTGATCTCACAGCACATGGTCAGGAGAACACGTTTCGTATTTTCCTGATTTCTTCTGTTGCTGCAATTGGTGGTTTTCTGTTTGGCTTCGATAGTGGTGTCATTAACGGTACTGTTGGTGCGTTGCAGTCGGCCTTTAACTCTGATGCTGTTGGTACGGGCTTTAACGTTGCCTCTATGCTGTTGGGCTGCGCTATTGGTGCCTTTTTTGCGGGAACTATGGCCGATAAATTCGGTCGGCGTACCATTATGTTTTTTGCGGCATTAGCATTTATTCTGAGCGCCTGGGGCTCTGGAATTGCAGCCACATCAACGCAGTTTGTTTTCTTCCGTATTGTTGGAGGGCTTGCCGTTGGAGCGGCCAGTATTCTGGCACCAGCCTATATTTCTGAAATCGCCCCATCTCGCATACGTGGTCGCCTTACCACGTTACAGCAGTTAGCCATCGTACTTGGATTATTTGTTGCTTTTTTGAGTAACTATCTCATTGCCAATGCATCCGGTGGGGCATCGATGACCTTCTGGGGAGGATTTCAGGCATGGCAGTGGATGTTCTGGGTTGAAATCATACCCGCCGGTTTGTTCTTCATTTTGTTGTTTTTTATTCCCGAGTCGCCGCGTTACCTGGTAGCCGTTGGGCGTACGGAAGAGGCTACAGCCATTCTCAAAAGCCTCTCTCATGGCGAAGATGCGGACAAGAAAGTGGCCGATATTTTATCTACGGTAACGGCCGACCGCAAGCCCAGATTGTCGGATATCATCAATCGCATTACCGGAGGCATTCATCCTATAGTGTGGATTGGTGTTGCACTTGCCGTTTTGCAGCAGTTTACCGGTATCAACGTGGTATTCTACTATGGGGCTACACTTTGGCAGGCTGCCGGATTTACCGAGTCGGATGCGTTGCTGGTGAACGTCATCAGCGGGGCCGTTAATATCTCATTCACGTTTGTAGCTATTGCGCTGGTAGATAAGTTAGGACGTAAGCCTTTGCTGCTGATTGGTTCTCTGGGTCAGGCCGTGATGCTTGGTATCCTTGCCCTATTTTTTGGTACGGCGAGCATCGGCGATTCCGGTAATCTTATTCTGGAAGGCAACAACGGACTGTACGCACTGCTTGCTGCCAATGGCTATATCGCATTTTTCGCGTTCTCATGGGGACCCGTGATGTGGGTAATGCTCGGGGAAATGTTCCCGAATCAGTTCCGTGGAGCAGCTTTGGCCATTTGCGGACTTGCCCAATGGGGAGCCAATTTTGCTATAACCATGAGTTTCCCGGTGCTGCTGGCCTCCATAGGACTGGGCCTATCGTACGGTATTTATGCATTCTTCGGTATCGTTTCGTACTTTTTCGTAAGGAAATTTGTACGAGAAACGAAGGGCCAGACCCTTGAAGACCTCTCCCGACAGGCGGTTGAGTGAGGTGAAGTTGTAATGCATGCAAAAAAAAGATAGCCGGCTTTATGTACCTAATACACACACATCACTGTTGACGGTGGTGTGTGTGTTATTTTTTTGGATAGGGTGTTCCGGTAAAGATGGAACCATTCGCTACAGTGAGCTTACGCTGATTGCATCCTATCCTCTGGATATCTCGGATCCATCCGGGTTGTCATTCAGTGTAGATCGAAACGCACTGTGGACCGTGAGTGATGATCGAGGTGGCGGAATTTATCGCATATCGTTCACAGGAAACATACTGGAAAGGCTCGACTATTCAGGAGATGACCTGGAAGGCATAACGGTTAATCCAGTTACTCGGACGATTTTTGTGGTTGAAGAGCGACTTCGGGAAGTTCGTGAACTCAACAAAAGGGGAGAAATTCTTCGAATTAAAACCCTTGACATTCCCGGGGAAAATCCAAATGACGGGTTAGAGGGCATAACGATAAACCCCGAGCGAGATGAACTCTATGTTGTGAACGAGAAAAATCCCATGCTCTTCATTCGTATGGCGTTGGCAGATTTGTCTGTGCTTGACATCTCAGAAGTCAATTTCTTTGGAATCTTCAAGGTTACGGACCTCTCTGCGCTATTTTTCGATGAGGTGAATGATGAAATCTGGTTGCTCAGTGATGAGTCGGCAAAGATCGTGGTTACCGATATCAACCTGCAGCCGCAAAGGGCTTATCTCACTGGACTCAGCAAGGGGGAAGGCCTCGTCGTTGATGTGGACCAAAACAGGATATACATCGTTAATGACGACAGTGATGAGTTGTACGTGTTTCAGTACTGAGCCAAAAATGAACTGCCCGCAACCCGATACCCATATCATCAGGTTGCAGACAGCTCCAACGGTCGGGTTATATTACGGCAAATCGTGATTGGAAGAAACGCAGGTATTCGGGCTCATAAACGAAATTGAGTCCTGTTATCGCTTCACGCTCTTCATATACCGCCTGAACCGATTCCGCAACTACATCCATGTGTGCCTGGGTATAGACTCTGCGAGGGATGGTGAGTCGAACGAGTTCAAGTTTGGGATAAATATGCTCACCCGTGTCTTTGTTTCGGCCGGAGGAAACCACCCCACGTTCCATACCTCGGATACCGGCATCCAGGTATAGCGCTGCTGCGAGGGACTGAGCCGGGAGCTTGTCTTGACTGAGATGGGGTAAAATCCGCTTGGCATCCAGAAACACACCGTGACTGCCAATGGGTTCCACGATGGGAATTCCCATGGCTTTGATTTTTTCGCCGAGGTATTGAACCTGACCTACTCTGGCGCGGATATGGTCTTCCTGAACGGATTCGGTGATCCCAATGGCCAGGGCCTCCATATCGCGTCCTGCCATGCCGCCGTAGGTATGTAGCCCTTCATAGACCACGACCATATTGCAGGCCAGATTGTACAGGTTTTCGTCGTTTAAGGCAAGAAAACCGCCGATATTCACGAGGGCATCTTTTTTCGCGCTCATGGTAGCTGCGTCTGTAAGGGAGCAGATTTCCTTAACGATAGCTGCTACCGTCCAGTTTTCAAAGCCGGGTTCCCGTTGTTTGATAAACCAGGCATTTTCGGCAACGCGCGTCATATCGTGTACTATCTTGATGCCGTATGAATTGCATAACTGCCGTACCTGGCGCAAGTTTTCCAGTGAGATGGGTTGTCCGCCGGCCATATTTACGGAGGTAGATACGGTAACATAGGGGATACGTTCGGGACCCTTTTCTTTAATCAGGTCTTCGAGTTTTTGCAGGTCGATATTGGCCTTGAACGGATGTTGATTTTCGGGGTCGTGGGCTTCATCAATAATGACATCCACAAAAGTGCCCCCAGCCAGTTCCTGATGTAATCGGGTGGTAGTGAAATACATATTACCCGGCACGAAATCGCCTTCTTTAATCATGAGTTGTGATATGATGTGCTCGGCAGCCCTGCCCTGATGGGTTGGCACGATATAGGTATATCCGTAATATTCCCGAATGACCTCCTCCAGATGATAGAAGTTCTCACTTCCGGCATAGGCTTCATCGCCAAGCATCATCCCGGCCCATTGCCGGTCGCTCATGGCCGATGTTCCACTATCGGTGAGCAGATCGATGTACACATCGCGTGAACGTAACAGGAAGGTGTTGTAACCGGCTTCTTCGATGGCCTTTTGGCGCTGCTCACGGGTAATCATGCGAACCGGTTCTACCATCTTGATTTTATAGGGCTCTGCCCAGGATCGTTTGTTTTGCATAGGTATATATTCTACTATCGATATTATAGTTTTTGGCGACCGTTTATTTAAGATGTGATATCTAAAAGAAAAGCGCTTACATGACGATATTTCACCGTAAATCGAGGTCGCAACATGGTTCAATATACGGGTTTTGCCCACCTGTGAAACCCTCTCCGATGTATTATCATAACGCCTTCAGAAATACGTACAAGTTCCTCTATTGAAGGGGGGGCTTACCAAAATTAATACGGCTCATTTCCCTATCGTAACTTTTTCTTGACGGATCTGAATGCCCGGGAAGTCGGACTCTTCACGCTTTAGGAGTAATCTGAATTGATGGTGCTGAACATGCGAGAATTGGGTATGTTGACGTTCAGACATCTGTCATAAAGAGGTCTTGAAAATCTGACTTGTATAGAACATTTCTAAATTACTGCAAGGGCATGTATGCACGGTATACTTCACAATCTCTTCACATTCAGGGGCGATATTAGTTCTTGAATCAGAATGTTTATCATTTCTGTTAAATAATATTCAAAAATCCGGGCACGATATCTATTACAGCCCGAAACAGTACTTGTTAGTATGCATAAACCAAAGCTAGGTGTAGTTGTTACTAATTTAGGTGGACCAACCTCAGAAGAAGCAACAAAAGAGTTTTTATACAACCTCTTTCGTGACGAAGATATCATCAAACTTGGAGGAGGAAGATTTCAGACGGGTCTTGCCTCCGTTATTTCGAAGCTTCGTTACAAGAAAATTGCGGAGAAATACCGGGAAATTAACGGTTGTCCGAAAGGATGTATGGGAAGCAAGTATTGTCTTAATCGCGCAAATAAGGTGGTTTCGGATTGTTGTTCGCCTATAAATCCGCTTACCGAATTGCAACGCAGAACACTGGAGAAAAGCCTCAAAGAAGAGCTCCCCGAGTTTGATGTAAAGGTTTATACTGCCATGCGCTATTGGAGGCCCTTTGCCTGGCAGGTGATGGATGAAATGATTGAAGACGGAATTGAACATGCGGTGTTATTGCCGCTTTATCCTCATTTTTCGTGGACCACAACCGGCTCTAGCTTGCGAGATTGGGAAGATATCTCTAAAGATTTCACCAAGCAGGGTAAAGAGCCCAAGTGGCAGGAATATGCGGTTAAATCGTACCACCTGAGTCAGCCTTTCCTTGAAGCTGTAAATGAGCGAATCGATGAGGCTATGGCACGCTTCACGGAGGAGGAAAAGGCGAAAGTTCATATCATTTTTACCGCTCATGGCACTCCACTACTTGAAGTTGAAAGTGGCGACCCGTATACCGATCAAATTGTTGATTCGGTTGAAGCCATTATGGACATGCGCGATCGTCGTGAAAATTATTGGGTGAGTTACCAGTCCAGAGTAGGTCCTCAGAAGTGGACCCAACCCAACACCGAAGACCTGGTTAAAAGACTTATTGAATATGGAGTGAAGCATTTTCTGATGGTTCCTGTTGCATTTGTAACCGACCATATCGAGACGCTTCACGAGTTGGGAATTGAACTTCCGGAAGAATTGGAAGAAGATGGATATCATTACGATAAATTAGAAGTTACCGGGGGATTGAATGATCACCCGAAGTATATCCGGGCACTGGTGGATGAAGTGAAGTTCCGGATTGAACATGTTAAAGTGGATAAAAACGCCTTGGAGACGGAGCAGAATGGTGCTGCATCCGGTGAAGAGGCTGCAACAACAGTATAAAACTACGTATGTCATTACGTACTGCATTACTTTCAGACTTTCTGGTGGTAGGGATAAGCCACTGGTATGCTGAACTCGACGTTCGTGAACGGTTTTCACTAAGTAACGACGCTCAGGAGCAATTGCTTCGTGAGGCCGATGCGCTCGGGCTGGGTGGAATTATCGTGCTTAGCACTTGTAATAGAACAGAGTTGTTCACCAGAGGCGACCGTCCTGAAATGCTGATGGGACTTTTAATAAAATATTCTCACGGAACACGCGCTGAATTTGAGAAATACGGGTTCACAAAGCGCGGTGAGGATGCGGTACATCATTTTTTTCGGGTATCTGTAGGTCTGGACGCACAAATTCTTGGCGACCTGCAAATCATAAAGCAAGTTAAGACTGCCTATGACCGTGCCGGCGATTTCAATATGCTTGACGGCGTAATGCATCGTTGTATCCAATCCATATTCAGGGCACATAAACGTTCGCGTACAGAAACTTCTCTGGGTTCTGGCGCTGCAACTACGGCTTATGCAGCTGTGCAGGCTGCAAAGCATGAAATGGACAATCTGCGTGACAAGCGTGTACTGCTAATCGGAACTGGAAAAATTGGGAAGGTGACCTGTCTGAACCTCATCAATATGGGAGTAAAACAGGTAACGCTCTTAAATAGAAGTGCACAAAAAGCAGAGCGACTGGCTGAGCGATTTCAAGTTGATGTAGCTCCACTCAGTGATTTGCATGAGAAGCTTCCTTATGCCGATTTGGTTATCGTAGCCACCGGTGCTCAGGAGCCCATTATTACTGCCGACCAGGTATCACAAATACGTGCTGATGGTAAGCATCAGCCTCTGGTAATGATGGATTTATCTGTGCCACGAAATATCGATCCTGCAGTTGGGCAGATGGATGGTGTGCGCTTAATTAACATGGATATGTTAAATGATCGTCTTGATGCGACTTACAGAGAAAGGGAGGCAAATATTCCCTTGGTTGAAGATATCATCACCGAAGAGATAAACGACTTTAAGCGCTGGTTAAGCGAACAACGTGTAGTTCCTACAATACGAGCGCTCACAGCAAAGTTAGAAGATATCCGCAGCGCAGAAATGGAGCGTTACACGAAACGTTTTTCATCTTCCGAAGGTCAGCACGCCGAGCAACTAACTCGCCGTATTGTTAATAAGATATTGGCCTATTCAATTGACCATTTGAAAGAGCAGCACGAACACGATGATCATATTGCTCGTGTTGTGCAGGATATGTTCAAGATCGAAGTGGAAAAATAACACAACGTATTGGCAGTAAGGCCCATACCCTCTGCCCTTGTATACCAAAGGAGCACACATTGATTCGTATCGGAACCCGAGATAGTAAATTGGCCCTATGGCAGGCCGAACATGTTGCCGCAGCGCTGGCCTCCACCGGTAATCAGACCGAAATCATATTCATCAAAACAGAAGGCGATCTTGTACTAGATACACCTCTGCCTTTGATGGGGGGCAAGGGAGTATTTACCAAGGCCCTGGACGATGCACTGCTCGAAAATCGAATTGATATCGCGGTACATTCTCACAAAGACATCCCCACACAGCTGCCCGATGGATTAACTATTGTGGCTGTATTTGAGCGCGAAGATCCGCGGGATGTGTTGGTTATGCGAGAAGACCATCCGCTCACGCCCGAGCAGTTTATGGATGGGGAGATTAATGAAGGCTTAATCGCAACCAGCAGTATTCGCCGGGCAGGTCAATGGTTGCATCGATTCCCGCAGCATAATACAACCGACATCCGTGGTAATGTTCAAACACGCCTGCGAAAATTAGATAAAAGTAATTGGGACGGGGCTATATTTGCTGCTGCCGGGCTTAAGCGATTGGGTCTGGAACACCGAATCAGTGCCTACCTCGATTGGATGATCTGTGCACCAGCGCAAGGTGCGGTTGCCGTTATGGCACGCGAGGAGGACCGCCACGTTTTTGAAGCATTTTTGCCACACCATCACCTGGAAACCGCCTTGAGTGTGCGTGCAGAACGTGCATGTTTGAGTCGGCTTGAGGGCGGGTGCAGTGCTCCCGTCGGTGTTTATGTCCGGAAGTCTGAAGATGGAAGCCAATACGAACTCTTTGCCAATGTGCTATCTCCCGATGGGAAACTGCACCTGGATGTAAACCTTCAGGCCGATGCGACTGATGCAGAAGCTGTAGTAGCCCTGGGATTACGTGCAGCCAATGCACTACTTGAGGCCGGCGCAGCCGATATCATAGGGAAGGCATGAAACCGGTATTTTTCACACGCCCATTGAGTGATTTTGATTTACGTCTGTGCGCAACACTGGAGATTGATCCCATAATTCATCCGCTAATTGGCATAGAACCTGCATCTATAGATCATATTCTCAGTAATAACCCCACCTTTTGGGCAGACCTCGACCGCGCAACAGCTGTAGTGTTTACCTCTCAGCACGCTGTTGATGCCCTTTTGGGTGAATTGCCTTCTTTCCGAGAAGAACCATCTGCCAGAGATCAGGGTAATCCAGCTGAAAAAATATTGCAAATACTTCAAAAAAAACCGGTGTACACGGTAGGTGAAATTACGGCCGATACGCTGGATGAATATGGCATTATGGCACGCTTTCCGGAAGACTATAATGGCACTGTTCTGGCGGAAATGATGCTTAACGACGGCGTTCATACTTCTGTGATGCATTTTTGCGGCAATATTCGTCGACCTGAATTTCGTGATGAGATGCTGCAAGCTCATGTGGAAGTGATTCAAGTTGAAGTGTATCGCAAAACAGAGCATCAGCTCGATAAGGCTTTAGCCCAACATGTACTCGACTCCGTTAAGGCCGTAGCATTTTATAGTCCTAGTGCGGTGCATAGTTTTTGGAATCAGGGTATGAACCAGCATTATAGTGGGCCATATTTTGTCATAGGCCATACTACACTGGCTGCATTGCAAGACTATAAAGAGGATGGTAACCTTCCCAGAATTCCAACCTCTGAGCTACTCATCCGCGAAATAGCTAAACACATATAATAAAACTATCTATGTCAGTATTTCCTGAAATGAAAAACGACCTTCTTTTGAAGGCACTTCGTGGCGAAAAAGTTGATCGACCACCTGTATGGATGATGCGTCAAGCTGGACGTTATTTACCCGAGTACATGGAGCTCCGTAAAAAGTATTCGTTTTTTGAGCGGGTTGAGACGCCAGAACTTGCCGCTGAAATCACCATGCAGCCCATTGATCGTTTTGGTCCGGATGCAGCCATCATATTCTCTGATATACTCGTTATTCCACAAGCTCTCGGACTCGAAGTAACCCTGAATGAGGGTGAAGGTCCGCGCTTGCCAAACCCGATTCGTACCGCAGCAGATGCCATGGCGATTACCGTACCGGATGTTGCCGACCGACTGCATTACGTCATGGAAGCTCTCACCATCACCCGCAAACGGCTCGATGGTCGCGCTGCTCTCATTGGTTTCGCCGGAGCCCCATGGACCATTTTATGCTATATGGTAGAAGGCCGCGGTTCGAAGGATTTCGCCAGAGTTAAACAGTTTTGTTATACCGAACCGGATGCAGCCCGTCATTTGTTAAATGTGATAACCGAAGCTACCATTGCGTATCTCAAGGCTCAGGTGGAGGCTGGGGCTCAGGCCGTTCAAGTATTCGACTCTTGGGCCGGCCTTCTTGGTCCGGAGGATTTCAGCGAATGGGCCTTCCCTTATTTGAGCAGAATCAGCGAGTCTATCACTACAGTACCGGTAATTTTATATCCGAAAGGCAGCTGGTACGCGCTGGAACGTCTCTCGTATAAAACGAATGCCGCAGCCATCGGGGTAGACTGGACGGTAAGTCCGGAGTATGCGCGTCAGGCTACTCGCAACGATATTACGTTGCAGGGGAATTTTGACCCCAGTAAATTGATGTTACCGCCAGAGCAGATAAAAGCCGGAGTAGAACGCATGATTAATCGTTTCGGTGTGCAACGATATATCGTTAATCTGGGTCATGGTATATTACCCAATATACCGGTACATCATGCCGGGGCTTTCATCCAGGCTGTAAAAGAATACAAGGCATGAAAGCAGCTTTCATAGAACTCATCCACCGGCTACAAAATGATATTTGTCTGTCGCTGGAGGCGGTTGATGGTAAAGCGGTATTTCAGGAGGACCTCTGGACGCGTGAAGGTGGTGGCGGTGGAAAGACCCGCGTTATTGCAAACGGGAATGTGTTTGAGAAGGGTGGCGTAAATACTTCGATTGTTCATGGAGCATTACCCGAGTTTATTCGAGAACGCTTCGGTGTAACACAAGGGTTTTTCATGGCAGCCGGTATTTCTCTGGTTATACATCCTCAGAGTCCGTTGGTGCCAACGGTTCATGCCAATTATCGTTACTTTGAACTCTATGAAAAGGAGGGGGGCGAGGTTGTAGATGCCTGGTTTGGAGGCGGTGCCGATCTTACTCCCTACTATCTGGATGAAGAAGATGCCCGCGCGTTTCACGTACTGCACAAGCAGGCGTGTGATCGTATTCACGCAGATTTATATCCTGTGTTCAAAAAACAGTGTGATGCGTATTTCTATAACGCTCACAGGGGAGAGTCACGCGGAATTGGTGGCATCTTCTATGACTATCTGCGCCCCGTTGACCTGGGGCGTACGTCAACTCAAGACAGACAGACCGCTGTATCGCTTGAAAAGGCTGCATCAAACCGGAGAGGGGCGTCGCCATCGGCCAAAATACAAGCCTCTCAACCAGCATCCGGTACAGACAAGTCCACTACGACTGCCGTGAATGCTCAAGGTGAACACACAGTTGTACCCAAGCTTACCTATAGTCAGCTCCTCGATCTGGCGAAAAATAACGGGCAGGCATTTATTGACGCCTATATCCCTATCGTTGAAAAGCATGCATCGAAGTCATTTAGTGAAGAACAACGTTACTGGCAGGAGCTTCGGCGGGGCAGGTATGTTGAATTTAACTTGATTCATGACCGTGGCACGCTCTTTGGTTTGCGTACGAATGGCAGGGTTGAATCGATTCTGATGAGTCTGCCTCCGAGAGTCAGGTGGGACTATGACGCTCGTCCGGCTATGGGCAGCCCGGAAGCAAGCCTACTATCAGTTTTGAAAAAACCTGTAGATTGGGCGTAATAAGCGTATAACTTATGTAGTGTTTCTAGCGTAGAACGTAGCATGTTTAATAAACATCTACGAATTTATAACTACAATTTTATGAAGGCTATTTATACTGCTTCTCTTTTCGCTTTATTGGTTATCGCTTTTCCCTTTAGTTCTGTAAACGCTCAATCATCTGGTGTTAGCTTTGGCTGGACAGACGATCACGAGACCTACGGCTTGCTTCATCGTCCTTTCAGAATGAGTTTGCTGCCAGGAATAAGTACCAATGGGACCGACGCTACCAGGTACAGTGCCAGGTTTTCCATAAATCTGATTGCGGGCTATAATGGTGGCCTTGAAGACGGTTATGAGCTTGGTATTGTGAATATCAATAAATATTACACACATGCCCGTTTTCAACTGGGGGCGGTAAATGTTTCAGGTGGCAGACTTGCAGGAATCAACCTGGCGGCAGCAGCGAATTATGCCGGCACCGACGTTCAGGGGTTGCAGTTGGCCGGTGGCGTTAACATCGCCCGAAACAATATGGAAGGCGTACAACTGTCCGGACTTGGAAACATCGCAGGGGCAAATATGCGTGGATTTCAGTATTCATCATTAATGAATATTGCCGGTGAAGATATAGAAGGAATTCAGGTGGGAGGTATGATTAATGCTGGTAGAGGTGATATGTCTGGTATACAAATTGCCAGCATTATAAACTTCTCAGGCAATGATATGGAGGGAATTCAATTATCGGGTGTTGGCAATCTGGCTTTGCAGGATGCGAGTGGATTACAGGTTAGCGGACTTTTTTCGGCTGCAGGCAGAGATATTGAGGGGCTGAATGTAACCGGTGGAATGATGGTTGCCGGCAGAGATGCATCCGGTCTTTTAGTTTCTGGTCTTGGACTTGTCGCAGGTGACGATATTGAAGGACTCGTTGTTTCCGGCCTGGGAACAATTGGAGGTGGCGACATATCAGGACTCACCGTAAGTGGCTTACTCACCATAGGTAAAACTATTGAAGGATTAAGCGTGGCGGGATTCAGTAACATTGCTCAGGATATTACTGGCCTAAGTGTTGCAGGATTTGCGAATATTTCTACTTCCGCAACGGGGTTACAAATTGCCCCGTTTAACTATGCGCAACATTTTGAAGGGTTGCCCATTGGATTCATCAGCTGGTACGGAAACGGACGGAAAAACATTGATATATGGGGTGATGAGCTGGGGTTTTTAAATTTTGGTGTTAAAACTGGAACCCGGGAAATATATAACATGATTTCGCTGGGAATTAAATCGGTTGGAAATGGTAATGAGGCAGCACAGTTGGGGTGGCACTTAGGCAGGATTCAACCCCTGGACGAAGCCTGGAACAGGCCCGCACTGGAAAACTATTTTGTTAAAAGAGGATGGTCGGCAACGCTGATGGTAGATGATGATTCGGCCATAGAAACGCTTAATCAACAATATGCATACAGCTATTTATTGGGTCGAACATTGGGGAATAGATTTTCGGTTTATGCCGGCCCGTCCTTTAATATGCTCATCACCAATCACCCTAACCGAGATGATTTCACTCCATACACAATTTTCGAAACCAGTCGCGGCAATACCGATTACAGATTCTGGGTTGGGTTCACCGCAGGGGTACAAATTTTCTAGGATTAGTTAACTGGCAATCTTTTATACATTTATACATAGAATTCGCCCTATAATCCTTATTTTATACATGTTCTTAACCATCTGGTATTTGATTATATATTAAATATCGGATGGTTTTTTTTATTTAAAGTTTGGTTTGATTCAAAATCGGATGAATCCTCGTACACGTCGCCTGGCATTGACGTTTTTTTTACTTTTGGGATGTTTTATTGTCACGGGTACACTTTCCGCCCAAACCGCAGTAATACCACCGGTTTTTTCGGTAAGTCCGGGGTTTTATGACGAACCTGTGTCCTTGCAAATGCTGCATCCGCTTGATGACGCAGAAATTTGGTTCACTACCGACGGCTCCAGTCCCGTGAAAAACGGTGAAATCAGTAATTCAGCAGAACGTTTTCATGAGGTTGTACCGCTACTCTCCGTTGAATATGACTCCTCATCACTTTCAGCCATCCGAACGAACCCCATCGAAACCAACTCCCGTGGATTTGGCTGGAGATCTCCTTCATACGAGGGGTATCGTGCAAATACTATTCGAGCTGTAGCGCGTTTATCAAGCGGTATAATCTCACAAGAAAATCATGGTACTTGGTTTATTGGAATAGAAGAACCTGAATTGCCGGTAATTTCAATTATTACAGATCGCGATGATTTGTTCAGTGATGCACGCGGTATTTATGTGCCCGGGGATATTTATAACGAAAATGGATACGGGACGAATATCTGGGGCTTTAATAATGCAAATTATCATCAACGTGGTGATGAATGGGAGCGTAGTGCCCAATTTGAATATTATGTTGGTGGGCAAAGAGTGTTGGGGCAACAAGTCGGGCTTCGCATTCATGGTAGTGGAAGCAGGGCACTGCCGATGAAGTCGCTTCGCGTGTATGCTCGAAGCGACTATGGGGTATCTACACTCAACTATCCTTTTTTTGGTAAAGGTAATGACCAGAGTTTCAAACGACTACTTTTGCGTAACTCAGGTCAGGATTTTGCATTCAGACCGACGATGTTCCGTGATGGAGCGATACAGCAGATTGGTCGATCATTGAATGTTATCACTCAGGATTTTCAACCTGCATTAGTTTATATCAACGGCGAATACTGGGGAATACATAACATCAGGGAACGTTACGACCATCATTATTTTGAGCGTAGAACCGGAATTGTTCGTGAAAATTTAGATTTTCTTACTTATTTCGGAGGAGTGAAGGAAGGTGATGACGTTGCCTTTAACGAGTTGGTATCCCATTTTCGCAACCTTGATCTTGCCGATAGCCTTGCATATGTAACGATTGCTGAACAGATTGACATCGCTAATTTTATAGATTATAAGCTGTTAAACATTCACTTTGTCAACCTCGACTGGCCTGGAAATAATATCGACTATTTCCGATATCGAGGTGAGCCTGTTTCAGACGACCCATTTAAAGATGGACGTTTCCGATGGATAGCCTATGATTTAGATGCAGGTTTTGATGTGGTTGACAAAGACATGCTTATTCATTCAACAGAAGAAGGTAACGCCGATTGGCCTAATCCGGATTGGTCGACTCTATTTTTACGAAAACTGTTGGAAAATGAACATTTCAGCCGGGCGTTTATCACCCGCTATATATATCTGCTGAATACAGTCTTTCACCCTGAATATATAAGTGCTGTAATCAATGAGAGGCAGCAGGCTATTCAACTGGCAATGTCAGATCACGTGCAGCGTTGGGGTTACCCTTACTCCATGGAAGAATGGAATCATCATATTGAAAGACATCACGATTTTGCAGTCAATCGCCGAGATTTCGCAAAAACACACCTGGAGGATTTTTTTGACATCGATATTCTGAGCGTTAATTTGGTCGCTCCCCACGGAGCGCTGCAAGATATTCTGGTAAATGGTATAAAAATGAGTACCGACCAGCTGAACTGGAGTATTTTCCATCAAGAAGGGGAGCCACTTACCATACAGATAATCTCCTCGGAAGGCTTTCAGTTTACCGAATGGAGCCTGAACGGTGAAATACTATCTGAGTCATCGGTACTTGTCTTGAACCCTGAATCGGACCTCAATCTTGAACTCGTGTTTGATTTAAGAGCACCATCAAGCCGTAAAGAGCTCATTCATTTCTGGTTTTTTGACGAAGATTTACCTAATAATACACCGCTTTATACGATCGATAGCTGGTTTTCAACGGGTACAACAGGCATATTGGAGTATTACCCTGCCATCCAAAATATAGACGAAAACAATCCTTCGGCAGGTATAATGGACCGTGTTAATGATCCAACACGTATTAACATAACGGATAATATTACTGAACTTGGCGTCGATCTGGAGACAATGCGCGGAATACGTGTAAGAAACCCCTCCAAGGCTGTTGTTGATGACACACTGCGTAAATCTGAGCTTGTTTTTTTAGCACCTACATCAGGATATACCGATGTTTCTTTTTCGTTCGCTGCTAGTCGAACTGCAAACGGTCAGGAATTAATGCAACTTTGGTACAGCACCGACTCTACTTTTACCTGGACCCCATACATTACTGAGGATGCATATATTCCTTTGCCCGAAGATGACTTCGCATTATTTAGTTTCGAATTTAACGGTATTGAGGAGATTACAGACAATGATAACTTCGCAATAAGATTGACGTTTTCGGGGGAAACTACCACCGGATTCGATGGTAATGTTCGGTTTAATAATATTACCATGTATGGTTATGATATGTCGGTGTCTGTGGATAATCCCCAGATTCCTTCAAGCTTTGTATTGTTGGGTAATTATCCCAACCCATTTAATCCAAGCACGACGATCAGGTATCACCTTCCTTCAGATGCCTATGTTAATCTACGTATTTACGATACGCTTGGTCGATTGGTTACCACTTTGGTAGACCAGCGTTCAGCGCCTGGTACCCATAATGTTGTATTTGATGCAAGTGGATTGAGTACGGGTGTGTACGTTTACCAACTTGCTGTAAACGGAGAAGTACAGTCAGGGAAGATGTTGCTGATACGCTAACCAAGATATCTGCTGTTCATTTCGTATTTTCATAGCTACCTGCTAAACACGCAGTTTATGGAAACCATACACGAAATAATGAATGTATTATGCATATTCGTCCGCGAAGACTTCGAGCTACGGCTTCAATGCGAAGGATGGCAACGGAGCACCAGTTAACTCCTGCAAATCTCATTGCTCCGATTTTTATTATTGAAGGTGAACAAATACGCGAAGAAATATCCTCTATGCCAGGTTACTATCGGTATAGCCTGGATCTGGCCCTGAACGAAATTGCCGAGCTAAAAGAGATGGGTGTACCTGCGGTGTTGCTCTTTGTGAAGGTTGATGATGGTCTGAAAGATAACAAAGGCTCGGAAGCGGTGAATCCAGACGGACTTATGCAGCGAAGTATCCGTGCTATAAAAAAAGCTGTCTCCGACATTACAGTGATGACAGATGTAGCTCTGGATCCATATTCATCGTATGGTCATGACGGCATTGTTGAAGACGGTGAGATTGTAAATGACCGAACTGTGCAAGTACTGGCTCAAATGGCTGTATCGCATGCGCAGGCTGGAGCAGATGCCGTAGCTCCGTCCGATATGATGGACGGACGAGTGGCCGCTATTCGCGAGGCTCTGGAAATTTCAGGTCACCCCAATACTGCAATTATGGCCTACAGTGCCAAATATGCTTCTTGTTTTTATGGTCCCTTTCGAGATGCACTGGATTCGGCCCCCGGTTTTGGCGACAAAAAAACGTATCAGATGAACCCGGCCAATATTCGCGAGGCTATTCGGGAAACCCTGCTGGATATTGAAGAGGGGGCAGATATTGTGATGGTCAAACCCGGTGTGCCTTACCTGGATGTAGTACGGGCTATTCGTGAAGTTGCCGACATCCCGGTTGCAGCGTACCATGTGAGTGGAGAGTACGCAATGATCAAGGCTGCTTCAGCCAAAGGTTGGCTCAATCAAGATCAGGCGATTATGGAAACTATGCTTAGTTTCCGAAGGGCTGGTGCAGATCTGATAGCAACATATTTTTGCCGTGATGTAATCAGATTGCTAAAAAATTCTTAAAAAAGAATTGGAGTTTCAACCAATCAATTAATTCATTAGGTTGGTTTATCTTATAGGAAAAACAGGAGTCTATGTATGCAACAGCTAAAGGTGATTATCCCGTCATTTCTTGCCGGGGTGTTATTGGTATCGTTAATATGGGTCTTCGGCACAGAAAGAAATGATGATGTGGTGACGAGCGACCTCCGTGCTGCCGAAAAAATTGCAGGCGTTTCATTTACACCAGCGAATCGCGATTCCATGCTAGAAGGAGTACGCTCTGCTGTAGATGGGTATGAGGCTATCCGCGCCCTTGAAATGCCTAATTCTGTGTGGCCATCGGTACAGTTTAATCCGCTGGTTAGTGGCATGCAGCCACCTTCAACCCAACGACCGCTTCGGTGGGATTTGCCATTACAAATTGAACGCCCTCAAAACCTGGAGGAACTGGCATACTTTACCGTTGCCGAAATGGCCCACTTACTACAGAGCCGCCAGATTACATCCGTTGAACTCACGCAAATATATCTAGACAGAATTGAACGGTACGACCCTATTTTGAATGTGATTGTTACACTTACGCAAGACTTGGCACTGGAACAGGCGAGTAAGGCTGATGAAGAAATTGAAGCAGGACTGTACCGAGGTCCGCTTCACGGAATTCCCTATTTCACGAAAGATTTACTTGCATTGGAAGGGTATCCCACCACGTGGGGGGCTATGCCATACCGCGACCAGGTGCTCGAAGAAACAGCCACGGTAATTCGCAAACTGAATGAAGCCGGTGCAGTTCACCTGGCCAAAGTGTCGTTGGGGGCATTGGCCTGGGGGGATGTCTGGTTCAAGGGTCGAACGAATTCGCCCTGGAATACCGAGTTCGGTGCAAGCGGTTCCAGCGCCGGTTCGTCGGCCGGAGTAGCGGCTGGTATGGCAGCCTTTGCTATCGGAAGTGAAACCTATGGCTCTATAGTCTCACCGGCTACTCGAAATGGTGTATCAGGATTACGACCCTCTTACGGCAGAGTAAGCAGGCATGGAGCAATGGCGCTTAGCTGGAGTATGGATAAGATTGGACCCATAACCCGAAGTGCCGAAGATGCAGCGCTGGTTTTCAACGCCATCTATGGTCCTGACAAATTAGACCCTTCGTTACTGGATTTTCCTTTCAACTATGATGCGCGAATTAATTTCAGCAGCCTTCGAATCGGATACCATCAGGCTGTTTTTAATAGCACTTATCCCGGTCAGGAAAACGATTTGGCAACACTTGATGTTCTCCGTTCACTAGGAGCACAGCTAGTACCCATTGAATTGCCGGAGTTTCCGGTTTCACCAATAATTCAAATGTTGAATGTAGAAGCTGCAGCGGCATTTGATGATTTAACACGATCTGGACGGGATGCGGAAATGGTACGTCAAATTAGAAATGCCTGGCCTAATGTGTTCCGTACAGCTCGAATGGTTCCTGCAGTTGAGTATATACAGGCTTCTCGGGCACGAACATTGCTTCAGCAGCAAGTGCATGAGGCTATACGGGAGGTCGATGTGTTTATCACTCCTGCATTTGCCGGTGGTAACTTACCCATAACCAATCTTACCGGTCATCCTTCTGTCGTAATTCCGAATGGTTTCAACGCTCAGGGAATGCCTACCAGCATAACGATTAATGCACATCTCTTCGAGGAGGGTAATGCTTTGGCTGTGGCAAGGGCCTACCAGCAGGTGACCGATTTTCACCGGCAACGACCACCCTTATTTTAAAACGAAGGAAATCTAAGCTAAAGTCCTACGATGGGTTTACCTTTGGACCGCGACAGGGTGCTGAATTCAGCGGATTTATGATTGAAGCTGTAAACAGCTTCTAATTAGATTAGACTTTATTGACGACCTAATAGCATACATAATTTGTATCTAATAAGGCCCTGGTATGAAAAACCGGGGCCTTCATTATACTACCGATAACTTATTTACGATTTGCAAGTTGCTGGGGAATACAAATGGGACCAAAAAAAACTATTTTTAATCGAACCCAATACAGATATCGGAGACTCATTATCTGACCTGTTCACATCTGAAGGTCATGAGGTTTTCCATAGTACAAATATCGAAGATCTGGTGAACAAAGCCAGCTTTCAAGAGTTCGACATCATCCTGGCTGATACTGGTAGTAATTGTGAAATTAACCGGAGTCTGGCTAAACGCCACAAAAAGAACCAAATTGATTGTCCTATTTTAGTCATAGCCTGCTATTGTGTGTACAACAACGAGAACATCTACATCCGAATGGGCCTTGACGGAGTGCATGCAAAGCCACTTGATTTTGAAATTTTGCTGAAGCAAGTTGCCGATATTGTGCAGAACGCAGGTAAAAAACATCTTGAGCCTTAGCACTCTGCGCACTTTTCTATTTCCAGCAACAGATTGTCAACAAATCTTGCTTATCTGCTCCAGATGCTAAAACTCAGACATTCTGTCTATTCTTGAGTATATTTGAAGCCATACTTTATTAATCATCTTTTGTTGCAATGAAACACCTTTTTATACTAATAAGCGTAAGTTTTGTACTATCTGCTTGTATGCCGACCGAGACACAACTCCAACGGCTTTCACCCGATGGTCAAAACCTGGTTTCTCTTGAGCTTGCAGATGGCCTGCTCTACTATCAAATTGACCGTGTAACCCGTGATGGCATCAAACCCGTTGTGCTTCCGTCCCGCCTGGGGTTTGAACTTGGTGAAGAAAATCCTAACCTCTATTCCAATTTCGAAATCACCGGAGTCTCCAAGTCTTCCTTCAACGAAACCTGGACACAGGTTTGGGGTGAGAAAAAAAACATCGAAAATCACTACAATGAAATCCGCGTTAGCCTCCGCCAGACAACCGATCAGCCCCGGTTGATGCAGGTGGTCTTCCGAGTATATAACGACGGCGTAGGGTTTCGGTATGAATTTCCCGAACAGGAACACCTCGGCGATTTCACCATCATGGATGAGGTTACCGAATTTAATCTCACCGGTGATCATACCGCCTGGTGGATAGGCGCTTATCAATGGAATCGGTTCGAGTATTACTTCGAGGAGACGCCGTTAACTCAAATCGACACCGTACATACGCCGCTCACCATGCGTACGGCCGATGACCTATATCTGAGTTTTCATGAAGCGGCCCTGGTCGATTTTACCACCATGACCCTTGAGCGTACCGATGGGTATTCGCTTAAGTCGAATTTGATGCCCTGGCATAGCGGCGTGAGGGTTTATGCCACTACGCCTTTGGTTACGCCCTGGAGAACCCTTCAAATAGCAGATAAGCCCGGTGACCTTATCACCAGCTATCTCATTCTAAACCTCAACGAACCTAATAAAATCGAAGATACCTCCTGGATTGAACCTTCTAAATATGTCGGAATCTGGTGGGAAATGCATCTGGATAAGTCCACCTGGGGTTCTGGCGACAGACATGGTGCCACCACCGAAAATGCTAAACGCTATATCGATTTTGCTGCGGAGCACGGGTTTGAACACGTGTTGGTAGAAGGATGGAATCCCGGTTGGGACGGATCCTGGTATGCCGATGGTGTGGTATTCGATTTTACCCGTCCGATGCCGGATTTCGACCTGGAAGGGGTGGCACAGTACGCGCTCGACCGGGGTGTGCGACTGATGGGGCACCATGAAAATTCGGCCTCCGTTGTGCATTATGAATCGCAAATGGAAGAAGCCTTCGCACTGTACGAACGGCTTGGCGTACGTGCTGTGAAAACAGGCTATGTAGGTCACGGCACCGAAATTCAATGGTTTAATGAAGCTGGAGAGGAGCAGCGTGAGTGGCACCATGGTCAGTTTATGGTTCGTCACCATCAGCGCGTTGTTGAGCTGGCCGCAAAGCACCGAATAAATTTGAATGTTCATGAGGGTGTTAAAGACACCGGTCTCCGCCGTACCTGGCCCAACCTGATGACCCGTGAAGTGGCTAAGGGGCAGGAATATAATGCATGGGGTGCCGCCGGTGGGAATCCACCATCTCACACCGTACTACTGCCATTTACTCGAAATCTTGCCGGACCGTTCGACTATACACCCGGGGTGCTGGATTTGTTCTTCGACGAATATCGACCAGATAATCGCATTAAATCTACGCTAGCCAAAGAATTGGCACTCTATGTTGTGATTTACAGTCCGCTGCATATGGCTGCAGATTTACCCGAAAATTATGAACGCTTCATGGATGCGTTTCAGTTTATCAAAGATGTGCCGGTTGATTGGTACGATACCCGCGTTCTGGATGCCTCCGTTGGCGAGTATGTTACCATTGTGCGTAAAGATCGTAATAGCGACGACTGGTATCTTGGCAGCATCACCGGTGATGATGCCAGACAGGTTGACATCCCGCTGAACTTTCTGGACCGAAACCGCACATACAGGGCACACATCTATCGTGATGGTGATCAGGCCGACTGGGTAGATGCCCCCTACGATTTTGTAATTGAACACATCGAAGTAACGTCCCGAGATGAACTCAACTTCCGCCTTGGACGCAGTGGTGGTGTGGCCATCCGATTTGAGGCGCTTTAATATTAAATACCATTCTACATGCAGATTACTGAAAGCAAAAAACTATTTGAAAAAGCCGTTGAAATGATCCCTGGCGGGGTTAACTCCCCCGTTCGTGCCTTCAAAGCCGTTGGAGGCACCCCGATTTTTTTTAAAAAGGCCAGTGGAGCCTACTTGTATGATGAAGATGATAACCGGTATATCGATTATATCGGCAGCTGGGGACCTATGCTGCTGGGTCATGCCTATCCGAAGGTGATTGAAGCGGTGCAGCAGGCCGCGGCCGACTCCACCTCTTTCGGTGCCCCTACCCGAAGAGAGGTAGAGCTTGCAGAGCTCATTCTGGATATGGTGCCCACGCTGGATAAAATCCGCATGGTGAACTCGGGTACCGAAGCCTGTATGAGTGCCATTCGTGTTGCCAGAGGATATACGGGGCGACATAAAATTCTCAAATTTGAGGGGAATTATCACGGCCATGCCGACAGTTTTTTAATCAAAGCCGGCAGCGGTGCTATGACGTTTGGAACCCCCAGCAGCCCTGGTGTTACACCCGGAACCGCCGCCGATACCCTCACCGCCCGACACAACGACCTGGAGCAGGTCCGCCAGATATGCTTGGAGCATGGCAAAGAACTTGCTGCCATTATCATTGAACCGGTTGCCGGAAATATGGGCTGTATTCCACCAGAGCCCGGGTTTCTTGAAGGGCTCCGAGCTTTGTGCGACGAACACGGTATCGTACTCATATTTGATGAGGTGATGACCGGATTCCGACTAGCCCGTGGCGGTGCGCAGGAACTCCTCGAAATTGAAGCCGATCTGGTAACCTATGGCAAGATTATTGGTGCCGGGCTGCCTGTGGGCGCGTACGCGGGCAAGGCCGAAATCATGAACTGTGTGTCACCTACCGGACCGGTTTATCAGGCTGGAACCCTCTCCGGAAATCCCTTGGCGATGGCTGCGGGCTATGCACTGCTTAGTGAACTGCATGCCAATCCCTCCATTTACAACGAGCTGGACCAAAAATCGGCCTACTTGGAGAAAGGACTCAGGGAAGTGCTTGAAAGGATTGGCGAACAATACACCATCAACCGTCTGGGCTCCATGATTAATATCTTCTTTGGAAGCCACAAGGTGCAGGATTTCGACACAGCTCTGAAGACGGATGTAGAGCGATTCAAAGATTATTTCCACGGAATGTTGCATAACGGCGTATATTTACCGCCCGCAGCGTTTGAAAGTTGGTTCTTATCGAACGCATTAACCTATGCCGACCTCGATGCAACCATTGAGGCCACTGAACAGGCTCTATCTCCGTCCCGTTGAAAAACATCCGATTATTTACGGTTTTCCTGGTAGTACTCGTAGACCTAATAGGGTTTGGGATTGTGCTGCCGCTGATGCCATTTTACGCAAGTGAATTTGGCGCAAGTCCGGTAATGATCGGATTACTTTACAGCATCTATTCTGTGGCGCAGCTCATCTTCTCACCCATCTGGGGTGGACTGAGTGACCGCATCGGGCGCAGGCCCATCATGCTGCTGAGCACCATAGGTGCAGCATTCGCGTATATCTTGTTTGGTCTGGCCGAAACCTTCACCCTATTGTTGCTCTCCCGCCTGCTTGCAGGGGTTATGGGAGGGAACATTTCCACCGCGCAGGCGTACATCGCAGATGTTACAACCACCAAAGACAGAGCCCGCGGAATGGGCCTCATAGGCGCCGCATTCGGTCTTGGATTCGTGATGGGTCCGGTTCTGGCCACTGCACTCATCCACCCCATTATTCCGGCGTGGTTTGCAGGTTTGGGGATGGAAACCTTCTCGCTTTGGTTGCAGGAGCACACCTTCGCCCTGCCGGCCTTCTTTGCCGCTGTACTTTCGTTTATGAGTTTTCTGCTCGTGTATTTCAAGCTGGAGGAAACTGTAACCGAAGGTGCTCAGCATGCAAAAGGCGCCAAGGACGGAGTATTTACCAAGCGTTATTGGAAAACCCTCGCCGATACCAGCACCAGCTCTACCGCCGGTAAAGTATTGGTACTGCTCATGGTTTCCATGTTCGTGCTTTCGTTCGGGCAATCGAGTTTGTACAGCGCCTTCCCTCTGTATTGCGAAGCGGTATTGGGGATGGATGCCGGTCAGGTTGGTATACAGTTTTTCTGGCTGGGTATTATTACCGCAATCGTTCAGGGCGGACTCATTAAACCGCTCACCAAAGTATTTCGGGAAGAGACCTTGTTTTTGACCGGGAACGTGCTGATGGCTGCCGGACTCTTTCTGTTGGGTACAGCCTCCACAACACCGCAATTAACAGCATACCTGGCGCTTATGGCTGTAGGACATAGCTTGAACTTGCCCACAATTACCAGTTTAATTTCTCAGAAAGCCGATCCCAAACGCATGGGTACAACCATCGGAGCAACCCAGGGATTGTCGGGACTAGGCCGGGCCATCGGTCCGACATGGGGCGGAGCGTTGTTCGGACTTAACGTAAGTATTCCCTTCTTCCTCACCGGTCTCATCATTCTGTTCACGGTATGGTCGGCCATTGTGGTAAGAAGAGACAATACCGGTACACCCGGTCCGGATTCCGACACAAATGAGACAACCGATTCATCGGATGTAAACCCTGCCTCAGCCGTTCCGCCCGTAGCATGACCGACCTCGTCATAGAATATGGTGGTCTGGGTTTGTTGATTGTAAGCTTTCTTGCGGCAACACTATTGCCATTCAGCTCGGAAGTGGCGCTTTTTACCGCGGTTTCGGTTGGCCTTCCGGCAACAGAAGCACTGATTTGGGCATCTGTTGGCAATGTATCGGCCTGCATATTTAACTACGGTCTCGGCTACTTTTTCCGGGAGAAAGCAGATGCTAGTATACAAAAAAGCTCCTGGGGACGCAGAGCGATGCAGCTGTGGCAGAAGTATGGCGTGTGGGCCTTACTGCTCAACTGGGCTCCACTAATCGGCGATCCCATCACAATTGCTGCCGGGTTGGGTCGATTCAACTTCTGGATATTTCTAATCCTTGTGGTATTGCTCAGAGTAGGACGCTACATGCTGGTACTTAGTCTGGTATAAACCGGGCGCTGATTCCCGCTACATCCTGGCCAAATAGCAGCAGTATTGCAAAGAGCACCAGCGCCACAATAGTGAAAAGAATCAGCTTGAATACGAGCAGCAGCCAGTCTTCACGATTATCCAGCTTCCGGGGTAACGGATACCCTAGTCGCACCATAATCCAGGATGATCCAAATGAAGCCGTCAGAAACACAGCGATAAAAAGAATGAAGTTTAGCATCTTATTTTTTAAACAGAAGGTGTTACGAAAATACGCGTTTCGCCATCTGTGCGACTATTAAAACATCTTCAGGCTAAGTGCACAGGTAGTCATTTATAATTTAGTCTCTGATCGCAGGCTTGTAGTTCCACCCATAGCGTATACAGGCGTCCAGTGAAATACCGGTTTTATAATTACCGGCGAATTCAAATCCAGGATTGTCGTTTTCAATGGCTTCCATCCGTTTAAGGATGTCGCCATAACCGACCTCATATTGTGGTATAGCCTTCGACCAGCGAAATATGCGAGTAAATACCGGCTTACCAAATAATCCTAGAAGAGCATCTAAATCCTGCTTAACAACATCCAGTAACTCTTCGTCAGGTAGTTCTGTGAGTTCCGGTCGTCGCATGCCCCCAATGAACGTGGTGAGTGTAGCATGATGCTCCGGTGCCCGACCTCCGAAAATGGATGAGGTAAACAGACAGCCTAAAATACGGAATGGTTCAACCTCCGGAACCAAGACGCCAAATCCATCAAGGGGGTGCACGATGTCGTCTTTGTGAAAACCCAGCGTTACGCTGTGTACCGGAGCATACGTTACCTCTTTGGCCAGGGCATCGGGTGCTCCATTGAAACCAGTAAAGCGTATATTCTCCAGGCTATGTGTGGTTCCGGCAAAAATGAGATGATGAACCCGGGCGGATGGATGTCCATCAAAATGCAGGGTATAGCCGCTATCGACCTCTCGTACGATTTCAACGACACGATGTCCGGTTTTCAGGCGGTCTCCTAAATTCCTGGAGATGGCATCAGTCAGTTCTGAAAGCCCGTCGGGAAAGGAAAGAACCCGCTTCCGATGCGGTGTTGTACCCGACCTCTTGCGTTCCCGCATCCGGCCGATAGAGCCTTTGATCAGCGACCCATAGTCGTCTTCCAAAGCTTTAACCTTCTGAAAGGCATGACCTACCGAGAGCTTTTCCGGGTTTCCGGCGAAGATACCACCAACCATCGGGTTAATGGCATAATCCAGAAACTCCTGACCCAACCTGCGACGCACAAATGAGGCCAGGCTTTCATCCGTAAGTGGGTCGGCAGCGGGCTTGCGAAAAGGCTCCCCCAGAATTCCAAACTTTGCCTTCCAGCTGAAAAGAGGGGTTGAAATGGCATTAAGCGGAGAATTTGGTACCAAAACCGGACGTGCTCCTCGCACTATGTAACGGCGCTTGGCTTCGGTTGAGGCTTCTTGCAAACGGTCTGATAGCCCAACAGCCTCCACAAGGTCGCTTACCGAAGCGTCGGAGTCCTGAATGGAGTTCGGACCAGCTTCTGCAAGCCACCCTTCACTGCGATCGCTGCGTATAGCTCCACCAACGCGCTCATCTGCCTCCCAGATTTGTACGTTGTTCCCGTCATGGGCTAGTCTGAGTGCTAGTGTAAGTCCGGTAATACCTGCCCCGATAATTCCGTAGGTTGACATGTACTTGAAATTGATTTATATGCTCAAAAATAGAGCTTTTTGTCCTATTTAAACAGAATGTTTGACCGTTTAGAAGCACTCAGCAACAGATCGAATAGCCCAAGAAAATACACGTGCTTCAAATAAAAATGAATACCGTTAGAAACGGTTAATAACTTTGCATAGAACACAATGAAATACAGATTTGCATTTCAATATGTGTATTTTACTAATCATAGCCCCATCCGATTCAAATGCCCAAACGCATGAACAACCTATCGCTCTCCGTTTTACTTCTATGTATTTTGTTCAGTACCGTTGTTCATGCCTCGAGCCAGGCCGACCGCTTTCATGAGGTACCCTTCTCTGTAGACGAGACCCACATAACGGTATGGAATGGAAGTACGTATGTCCCGCTATTCATCAAAGGGATTAATTTGGGCGTTGGTGTTCCGGGTACGTTCCCCGGGGAGTTAGCCGCAACGCGCGAGCAATATATGCGCTGGTTCGGACAGATGCACGAGCTTGGTTTTAACAGCATTCGGGTGTACACTCTGCATTATCCACGCTTTTATCAGGCGCTGAGGGAGTACAATCTGAACAATCCACAATACCCAATACTGCTCTTTCACGGCGTCTGGCTGGAAGAAGAAGTGCCCGGTTACAACGAAAACCTCTTTACCTTAACCGAGCTGTTTGACCAGGAAATGCGGGAGAATGTGAGCGCTGTTCATGGGGATATCACCATCCCGCAGCGTTTTGGCAAAGCGCATGGTACGTTTGATGCCGACGTTTCCGAATGGGTTATCGGTTACATCATTGGCAGAGAGGTGTATCCGTCGGAGGTGATCTATACCAACGAAGTGAATGCGACGGTGACCGGTTACGATGGGCGGTTTTTATCCATTCAGGATGTAGCGGCTACCGAGGCCTGGTTTGTTGAACGGATGGATAACCTGATTGCCTTTGAGTATGACAGGTATGAAACCCAGCGACCGGTAAGCTTTTCAAGCTGGCCCACGCTCGACCCTATGGACCATCCAACGGAGGTAAATACCGAGGAAGATATTGTTGGATTAGACATCTCCGGTATCGATTTCAGCCGGGCGGAAGCCGGGGTTTTTGCCAGCTACCATGCCTATCCGTACTACCCTGACTACATCAGCCGCGAGCCCCGCTATCAGGTGTTCAATGATCATATTGGTCAGAACAGCTACCTGGGCTATCTAACCTATCTTAAAGAGCACTACAACAGGTTCCCGCTCATCATTGCCGAATATGGAGCGCCCTCGAGCTGGGGAAATGCCCACTATGCTCACAACGGTATCCATCATGGCGGTTACGATGAGTTGGAACAAGGGCAACACTTCATGCGCATGCTGCAGAATATCCATCAGTCTGGATCGGGCGGAGGGATGATGTTTTCCTGGCTGGATGAGTGGTTCAAGCAAACCTGGATAGTGAATCCGATGGATTTCAACCCAGATCGTCGCATTTTATGGCATAATGTTACGGCCGCAGAGCAGAATTATGGGCTGATAGGGTTTCGAAAGGCCGGAGGCAATCAGCTGCAAGATTGGGAGACCTTTTGTAACGATTGTCCGGTTCGTGGTATTCGGGCCGGTGCTGACTACGCCTATTTGAAATTCGAATTACACATGCAGCAGCATATCGGTCTGCTCGACACCCTTTGGGTTGCCCTCGACACCTACCGCGCCGATCTTGGGGAATCCATTTTGCCCAACGGTGCCGTAACGGAAAACAGAGCTGAGTTTGTGTTGATGATTACTCACTATAAAGCAGAGTTGTTCGTGACCGAGGCCTATGACATATATGGCATCTGGCATGGTACGTCAACACCGCAGCAGCAGTATCGATCTACCGTAACGGATGGGGCCCCCTGGAGAATTGTACGATGGAAAAATAACTCGTCTGAAAAAGAAGTGCAGTTTATTGGCAGTATGCGCCTGAACAGGCTTGAGTTACCACAATCTACGTTGGATGCGGTTCGGCTTTTCGATGACCGTATTGAAATTCGCCTCCCGTACACTCTGCTGAATATTGTGGATCCCAGCGAAGGGCAGGTAATGCATTTCGAGCGGGGGGTGGATATGCGCCGCACGATGACATCAGATGGTATTCACGCCAGTATTTACTATCAAGGTGCGTCGTACAGCACAACAACACGATACGTCTGGCCGCTATGGGGATTTCCATCCGATACGGAGGAGTATAAAAAAGACAGCTACTTTATCGTGAAAAACGAACAGCGTCACCTTCCCGGAAACCCCATTGCCCGGGGAAAAACGTTTACAGTGGGCAGAGGCGGCCCGAATATGTTTCCGCCTGAAAACGGGGTTTTGGTGAACGACTGGTCGCCCGACGGTACTCCGATGATTGCTATGTTAGATGAGGCACCTGAGTATGGACTGCTCAATTTTCGTCCAGATGGGAGTTTCATATATACACTAACCGATGAGGGAGTGAGTATGGATTCCTTCACCTATCGTGTGCGTGCCGGAAGTCACTGGTCTGCTCCTGCAACCGTTGTACTTCAAGTAGATGGGGAACCGGTTCAAAGTGCAGGATTTGTTCAGGTGTTTCCGAACCCTGCTCATAATCAGGTTCAAATTAGAGCGGCCTCTACTATTGATCGTGTGGATATTTTTAATAGCATGGGTCAGCTCATGGCTACCCAACAACTTTCCTCAAGATCCGGTACCCTGCAGGTAGAGTTCCTGCCAAACGGTATTTATTTTATACGAATTCAGGCCCGAAACGACATATCCATCAAGAAAATCGTTGTAACAAAATGACCATCAGTAACGTTGTGGTGATGTAAGTTTATTTAGATTTAGTAAATATAAGGATTGACAAAGCTTGAATAGTGTTATAATTTAGACGTGTTCTAATTAGTCATTTGCAGAACGCTCTACATTATTAAAAATCTAATCCAAAGCAAGGTATGTCTAAATGTATTACGGTGGTATCGTTTTTGGTACTATTACCATTAATCACCTCAGCTACAGTCCAGCAAGTATCTACTGATACACTGGAAGCCAGAATGCCACAAATTGAAGTTATTGGTCAGACCGACCGATTTGTACGTATACCCGGATCAGCCGATATTATTTCCAGGGCTCACATCCAGGCCGTCATGCCGGTAAGCAGCAACGAAGCCTTTCGTCGTATACCGGGACTGCACGTAGTAGAAGAAGAAGGCGTTGGTCTTCGCGCAAACATCGGAATTAGAGGACTCGACCCCGATAAATCGCGTACGGTCCTCATGCTGGAAGACGGAATTCCGGTTGCCCTTGCACCTTACGGGGAACCGGAAATGTATTATACCCCGTCTGTTGATAGAATGGTAGGTGTTGAAGTACTTAAAGGAAGTGGATCTATTTTATTTGGTCCACAGACATTTGGAGGCGTTATCAATTATCTCACAGCCAACCCACCCGCTGTTCCCACGGCAACCGCTCATGTGCGAGGTGGCGAAGGTGGACTATTTACGGGTAAGTTCGGTTACGGAACTACCGTAGGTAATACAGGGTTTCAGGCAAACTACTTACATCGAAGGGGGGATGAAGTAGGTTTACTCAGCTATAATCTGCACGATTTTAATTCAAAATTTAAACTGGTATTAGCCGATAATTCTATACTCGGGGTTAAAATTGGTTTATATGATGAAACGTCTAACTCTACTTATGTCGGTTTAACACAGGCGATGTTTGATTCTGGTAATTTTGATTTTACACACCTGTCTCCCGATGATCGTCTGGATATCCGCCGCTACAGCGCTTCCATTATCCACGATTATTTTTTCAGCGAAAATGTACGCCTAAAAACAACAGCGTTTGGTTATACGACTACCCGAAACTGGTCGAGAGAAGATTTTGACAATACACCCGTAGCAGGCACAACATACAACCGTATTGTTGGTAACACTGGTATTCCGGGCGGGGCAATCTATTTCAGAAACTCTACAGGAAACCGGAATCGCCAATTTGAAGTAATGGGTATTGAACCCCGATTGAGCCTGAATTATCATTTAGCTGATTTGCGTAATGAACTGGATACCGGCGTGCGCTATCTCTACGAGCGTGCCTTTGAGCAGCGCGTAGACGGAACACCCAGTCAACCGACTTCTGGCCTGCTTCGAGACGATGAAATTCGAACCGGTCGTGCTTTCTCTGCTTATATTCAAAACCGAGTATTTGTAAACGAGAACCTCACCATTACTCCCGGGCTTCGGCTTGAATACTTCAACTACGAGCGTGATATCCGCAGACGTGGAAATAATGAAGTTGATATCGTGCAGTCTGATGATTTGCTCGAACTAATACCGGGTCTGGGTATAAACTACGTGCTTGGCAGTGGTGCCTCTGTATATGCCGGTGCACACCGCGGATTTGGCCCTCCTCGAACAAAAGATGCTATTACGGCAGCCGGTATTGCAGAAGATCTGGATGCAGAGCGCAGCTGGAACCTGGAGGCCGGTGTTCGTGGTCCTTTGAATCAGTTCATTGCCGGTGAAATAACAGCGTTCTATCTGGATTTTTCCAATCAGGTTATTCCGGTATCGGAGTCTTCAGGTGGTGTCGGAACCGGGCTCTCCGGTTTAATAAACGGTGGGGCGACGCGTCATATCGGTGTTGAAACAGCTTTTATAGTAGATATTGCAGCTCTTCTGGGAGTTTCAAATCCAGTTTCACTGCAAAACAGTGCGACCTACACACAGGCGACCTTCAGCAGCGACCGTTTCGTTAACATTGGCGGAGGAGAAGTTGATAACGTGAAAGGAAACACCCTGCCATACGCCCCGGAGTGGATTGTGAATACCCGATTAGATGTTAGTCTCCCGGCTGGCTTTGGCTTGGGTGTAGACGGAACCTATATCGGCCGGCAGTTTGGTGATATTCGCAACACCATTGAGGGATCTCTTAACGGCAGAACCGGTGAAATTCCGGCATACTACGTGTTGAATGCAGGTTTAACCTATGAAATTCCTCAAGTTGATGAATTGAGACTCTCTCTTTCGGTGAAGAATGTATTCGACGAGCGATATATCGTTTCGAGACGTCCTCAGGGAATTCGTGTGGGGCTGCCACGGTTTATCAGTGCTGGAATCGACTTTACCTTCTAAGGTCAAATTACCCGTATTTTATGGTAAACCAACTGCAACGAACTTAAAACAACGTACATGAACAGACTTCAGGAATTTCGCGATAAACGAAAAAGGCTCAACGATAAAATATTTGCCCTGGACCACCTCGGGGTGAAACGATTCTTCAACCTAGATACGAATACGTACAAAGATGGTCCGCTCGATGGCAAAACCAAAGAACTACTTGGCCTGGTCGCCTCCGCTGTATTACGTTGTAACGACTGTATCGATTATCACCTGGAGCAATGTGCCGACCTCGGTTTCACAAAAGATGAACTGATTGATGCATTGAATGTGGCCATGTTGGTGGGGGGGAGTATTGTTGTTCCACACTTTCGCCATGCTGTTGAAACGCTAGAGTTCCTCCAGGAGGAGGGGCGACTAAAGAGCTGAATGGTCATTGTGTAAGGTAATGGAATTGAATGAGTCCTGAGGGGTTACCCTTCAGGACTTTTTTATGTACACCTCGATAGGTATACATCATTGTTGAGATGTACCTAAAAGGCGTATCCAAAGCCCAGATAAAACCGATAGATTTCATCTGAAAACCCCAAATCTGCACGCAACAATAAATCGTATGTAAACAGCGATATCGCACCGCCGAGTCCTAACGTACGCTTATGATCAATAAATAAATCATTCAAAATACGTTTCGTTTCGTAAACACGCCCTCCATCGGTAAATAATTGACCACCCAGACGAAAACCATATTCGGGTAACTGAATCAGCCAGGTTCGCAGCTCAATCGAATAATGAAGCATGGCGTCGTCTCGGAAGCGACCTTGCGAAAAGCCCCTCACGGTATACACTCCTCCGAGCTCAGGATACATGTAAAATGGAACATCGCCGCCTGTTTGATACCAGGCTCCGCGAAGTGCCAATGTCACAGGGAGTAATAGATTTCTTGTATAATATTGTGTTAACTGGATGCTTCCCCACCACATGCGATGGTCGGCAAGTAGTGCCGGACCGGCCATTAAGTCGATAACGGCTGTGTTTCCGCGGGTAGGGGCAATTTCATTGTCGCGGTTCTCCCAGTGCAGCCCAAGCCCTGCAACCCAGGTCCACGACCCCCCATTGTTGGGAACTTGATTGTCGGCAAACAGATTTCCTGAATCGCCAATCTGCGGTTGCACAGTACGTATTTTGCTCAGATACTGTAAATCGAGGTAGGAACTGCCTGAGTTCGTATTGTCCCAGATACGTTGCCTCAAGCGAAGTTCATACTCTCCCAAGTAGCTTTCAAAAAAATAGTAGCCTTCATCCCACAACCCTTCATCAAACGGAGTATTGTTACCAATTCCAAACCAGGGCGTTTCCAGAACTCTGGCAATATTAAGTCTATTTTGTGCGCGAAGGTTATAACCGAATGTCTCTATCCGATCGGTCTGTATCAGAAAAGAAAATAAGCCTTTAGTTGATACCAACGCCGATGACTGAATATTGCTGAAGTAAGGCTTAAACCCATCTCTGTAGTCATATCTTGAAAGTAGCCCACCGGCCACAAATCCGGTATCTGAGGAGTATCCTATAGCTGGAATAAATCCGGTTACTGTAGAATCACCGGGCGCAGCTCTATTTTCCTCTCCTGACCTGAACGCATTTGTATCGGCAAGTAAAATTTCAGCCATGCAAACTACAGGCAGTAATGCCCAGATCATCAAAACTGCTAGTAGGAAATATTTCATCAAGGGAGTCTAGTTAAACAACGTAATCAGAAAAAGTACGGGATTTTGCCTCCAAAATGTGAATGAAATCATGCCTATTTTGTTTATGACATTGAAAAAGAATCAGCACCATAGCCGTTTCTTGGTATCAAACATTGTTTTTGAATAGATTCCTCTGAATACGTGACCATCTTTCCGGAAAATACAACTGAAAAAACAGGCTTTGAGCATATTCGTAATGCTACGAATCGTCACACGATGTCTGTACTGGCTGAAGAGTGGCTGGCCGACCTGCAACCATCCAGCGATGAATCACAGGTTAACTTTCGTCTTGGGAAAACTCGAGAACTGATGGCTTTAATTGGTGCTGGTGAGGCTCCGCCATTGGGCGAAATGATGGATATACGAAAGGCTCTTAACAGGGCGCGGCCGCAGGGGAGCATACTGGATACTACATCGGTTCTTGAAGTAGGTCTGCTCATTCGTGCAGCTCGTCGTGTGCGTCAATTTATGTTGCAACGCGATGAACGATGTCCAGTGTGGGCTGGTATCGCCATGAATATTCAAGTACTCAAACACCTTGAAGACGATATCTTTGCCACCCTTACGGATGCCGGAACGGTTAAAGATGATGCTAGCAGTACCCTGCTGCAGATACGAAAAAGCCTCAATTCAAGACGAAATGATCTGCGTTCAACCCTCGCCAAAGTGCTTCGCCAAGCGAATAAAGACGGATACCTGAGTGAGCAGGAACCCACTATACGGGGTGGAAGAATGTTGCTGGCTATAAAGGCTGAGCATAAACGCAAAGTTTCCGGTTTTGTTCATGATTCCTCTGCTACAGGACAAACGGTTTACCTTGAACCGGTAGAAGCACTTCACATAAATAACGATATTCGTCAGCTTGAGAGCGAAGAGTACCGGGAAATTGAGCGGATTATGGGCGTGCTTACGGCCAAAATTCGCGAGGTTTCTGATGAAATCCGCCGCAATGCCAGCGTTCTTGCAGAGCTTGATCTCAGTATGGCCATTGCAAGACTCTCTCTGAGTTATGATGGTGTTATTCCGCAATTGACCTATGTTCGTGGAGGCAGTAAAGGGAGTATTCATTTGATTGAAGCCCGAAACCCACACTTGCTGCTAAAATCGATGGAGCAATCGACATCCGAAACCGTTGTTCCGCTAAATCTGCAACTCGATCCTGATGAAAGCTGTCTCATAATTACCGGTCCAAATGCCGGCGGGAAATCAGTGGCACTTAAAACCCTGGGTCTGCTGACTTTGATGGTGCAATGCGGTTATGCCGTGCCACTTCGGGAGGGATCTATCATCCCTGTTTTCGATGCACTCTACGTAGATATGGGTGATGAGCAGTCAATTGACAATGATTTAAGCACATTTTCATCCCGCCTGGCATGGATGCGTGAAACACTTGCAGGTGCTAACGAGGGCAGCCTCGTTTTGATTGATGAGGCCGGTACCGGAACCGATCCGGAAGAGGGTGTTGCTCTATATCAATCATTGCTCGAAGAACTCATATCTCGAAAATGCCGTACAATTGTGACCACTCACCATGGAAACCTGAAGGTATTTGCACATAATCACCCCAATACAGTGAATGCCTCCATGGAGTTCGACCAGAAAACACTTTCGCCGACATACCGTTTTCGTAAAGGTCACCCGGGCAGTAGTTACGCATTTGAAATCGCCCAGCGAATGGGGGTAAGTGATTTAGTTCTGAAACGTTCGCGTGAACTGCTGGGCGATACCCGTAACCGATTGGAGTATCTTATTGCCGAACTGGAGCGGATGGGGCAGGAGGCTGCCTCCACCCGAAACGAGATGGAAAAGCAGCTTCGTGACGCACAAAAACTTGTAAACGACTACGAACAGAAGCACGAAACACTCACTCGCCAGCGCGATCAGATCAGAGAAAAAGCTTTGCTGGAAGCCAAAGCAATCATGAATGGTGCCAATGCCCGAGTGGAAGATGCCGTTCGGCGCATTATGGAAGGCAAAGCTAGCAAAAAAGATATTAAGCAAATTCGCAAAGAGCTCGAGGATGAGAGAAAGCAGGTTGATTCGGGTCTGCAGGATATCCAGAAAGAAAGGGAGCCAAAAGTACTAAAATCGCCGCCCGCAGTTGGCGATACCGTAAAGCTTTCGGATGGACATTCAACAGGAGAACTGGTTGAGCTGGATGGGAAAAGAGCTATTGTGATGGTGAATGGCTTAAGATTAAAAACCAGCTATAAAAATCTGGTCAAGGTTCAATCAACGCCCAAAAAGCCGCAAAAAGTTACGGTAACTTTGGTAGGTTCATCTGACGATGACGGTCTCATACGCAAGGCAAGCCCATCTCTGGATATACGTGGTAAACGCGGGGAAGAGGCAATCTCTGAACTCACCTATTATCTGGACAAGGCAATGTCAACAGGACTTAATCAGGTTGAAATCATTCATGGAAAGGGTGATGGAATTCTGCGAAAATTGGTTCATAATTACCTATCTACCCGAAAAGAAGTGAAGGAGTATGCATTGGCCCCCTGGGAGCAAGGCGGACCCGGCTGCACACTTGTCTTTTTCTAAAAACAGCTATCATTACCTGTGCTCCCATAAGGTTATGCAGCCACGACTTTAGCAATAATCGCTATATTGTTCACCTTGTTTGCAGGGCTGTTTGCAGGGCTGTTTGCAAGGAAGCCAGCTTTTTAATCTTTTTGTTCAACTGAAGTAAAGTACCTATGCTCACCTTAGCATTGCTCATTATTGGCCTGATTGCGGGCGTTTTATCCGGTCTTCTGGGCATTGGAGGTGGGACGCTATTCACGCCTGTTCTCTATTACTTGTTTCATTCCAATGGGATCCCTAATCCTGAGCTGTGGACTATAGGTACCTCTCTTTTCTGCACCTTTGCAGCCTCTACCGGAGGCACAATCAGACACATTCAACAACACAGCGCTTTCATTCGGGAAAGTCTCATGGTGGGTACATTTGGTATACTGGGGACTGCGCTAGGCAAACTTGTTGCAACATCCACCTGGTTTACCACACGTGAGTTTCTGTTCGTCATTACGATTGTTTTCATCTATACCGGCATCAACTTTATTCGCAAAGGTCTTCACAAGGGAGGGGCACCTTCAGGAGAAAACCATGAGGATAGCCCAATTACCGTTGGAAAAGGGAGTTCAATTGGCGGAGCGGGTGGCTTTGTTGCGGCATTGTCAGGGCTTGGAGGGGGAGTACTTATGGTTCCTATCATGAACCTGATCTACCGCTTTACACTTCGTAAGTCGGTGAGTGTTTCTGAATTTGCCATTGTATTAATCTCATTTTCTGGCTGGTTTCAATATAGCCTTCGATCACCGCTTACCGACCTGGATACATCCAGCTTTGTGTCGATTTCGCCGTATACACTGGGCTATATCGACTTCGGTGTTTGCCTTCCTCTGGTAATCGGTGCCTTTCTAGGTGCCGGATTTGGCGTTAAACTCCACGATAAAATTAACACCCGTTACATCAAAATTATCTTTGGAGTGCTGCTTATGCTGGTAGCAGCACGCATGGCAAGCGAATTCATGGCGATTTAAAAAATGATCGTTTTGTTGCCGTAAGTCATAACTCTTCGGTTAGCATAGTACCACAGGGCTCTTGATAGTACATTTTTTTCTACTTCTTTGCCCTTTCGTTTCAGGTCTTCAATGGAGTCGCTGTGTTTAATTCGGATGACATCCTGCTCAATTATCGGACCTGCATCCAGTTCCTCCGTTACAAAATGAGATGTTGCTCCAATAATTTTCACCCCTCTGTAGTAGGCCGAATGATAAGGTCGAGATCCCGGGAATGCCGGTAAAAATGAATGATGAATGTTTATCAGTCGATTTCGGTATGCATCGATGAAAGACGGACTTAGAATCTGCATATACTTGGCCAGAACAGCAAGGTCGATGTTGTGCTGCTTGAGAATTTCCAACTGTTTGATCTCGGCAGCCGACTTGGTATCTGCATGCACGGGTATATATTCGAAAGGAATCTCAAATCGGTCTGCAATATACCTGAGGTCTTCATGGTTACTTATGATAACCGGTATTTCTACCGGCAACTCACCATCAATAGAGCGTGATAGAATATCCAGCAGGCAGTGGGATTCCTTTGTCACAAATATTGCAGTACGAATAGGACGGTCTGCAGCATGTAGGTCCCATTCGGTACCACTGTTCAACTCGTTCATGAATACCCGCAAAGAAGCCAGCGGATCACCGCCACCGGCTAGTACAGGTGCTCCCTCCCCAATCATGCTACTTCCTGGAGGGGTTTTGGCAGGCTGAAGGATAGACTCAACTGTAAATGCAATTCGCATGAAAAATCGACTTTGATGTAAATCTACATATTGATCGATTTCAATAATGTTGTGACCGTACTGCTTGAAAAATGAGGTAATTTCATGAACAAGTCCAACACGATCAGGACAGGAAATTCTAAGGATGTATGTTTTATGCATAATATGGATGTTATCGTGGGGATGTATACTATATACGACTGCTATTGGACTGTATTGTCTTAATTGCCATTCAGTTTATTAGTAAGGGTATAAAATCGCAGGTTATGAAGAACAGCAGCTACAGATAACCCTGCGATGAGGCCAATCCATAGGCCTTGTGGGCCCCACTCCAGTGTGATCCCAAAGTAATATCCCAATGGTAACCCTATAATCCAGTAAGCAATCAAATTCACGATCATGGGTACCTTAGTGTCTTTCAAACCACGCAGGGCGCCAGAGCCGCTAACTTGCAAGCCATCCGAAATTTGGAAAATGGCTGCCATATAGATAAGGGTAACGGCTATTTCACGGAGATTTTCATCGGAGGTGTACAATGATACAATCTGATTCGGTAATAGATACATCATTAACGCGGTAAAAGCCATGAACGTAACGGAAACAGCGATACCTGAAAATCCGCTGAATCGTGCTGCTTTTATACCGCTTCTTCCATAAACTTGTCCTACCCGAACGGTAATGGCAGCCGATAGACCAAATGCCAGCATAAAAGTGACGGATGCGAAGTTCAGAGCAATCTGGTGTGCCGCTACCGCGAATGTGCCCAAAGAACCCATTATCAATCCTACAACAGCAAACATGGTCACTTCCATGGTCATGCTTACCCCTATTGGCGTGCCGATACGAAGCAGCTCTGAGATATACTTCCACTCGGGCAGACGTACATTTTGGAACAAGGCAAAACGTTTGTAAGCCTTTTTCTGCGAGGTATACAGAAATAGTCCAATAAACATAACAAGCATTACAATAGACGAAGCATAACCTGTGCCTACCGCACCGAGCCTGGGAAAACCGAAATGCCCGAACATAAGGGTGTAGTTGCCCGTGATATTAAACAATAAGCCTATGAATCCAATATACATGGCCGGTTTTGTTACGCTAATTCCCTCGTTGAAATTCCGAAGTGCCATATAAAAAAACAGGAACGGAATTCCCCAGGAAATTGCATCCATGTACCCAAGCGTTAATGGGATGATTTCAGGATCTACATCCATAAAGCTGAGCACTACTTCGGTATTCCGTACTAGAAAAATTGCAGGTATGCTCAACATAAGACTTAGCCAGAGCGCCTGACGGGTCGACTTCCCGATAAGGTGTAAATCCCGCCTTCCGAAATGTTGGGCTACAATTGGGCTTAAGCCCATCAGTATGCCCCCGCCAAGCATTATAATTGGAGTGAAAAGGCTGCCACCAACGGCTACCGCAGCCAGATCTTTGGCGCTTAAATTTCCCGCCATGAGGGTATCAACTACACTCATGGATATCTGAAGCAGGTTTCCAATGACTACCGGTATCCCGATGCGGAATAATACATTGGTCTCATTCCGGAAACGAGTAGATAGTGATGTATGCTGTTCTGATTTTTCCATTTAGTAAATACAACCTGCACTCAGGTGTATTCCATAATTTAAGCTACCGCATGTAGTTGTAGATATATGTGTACTACCGTACAGCGCTTCACCCTTCAAAATAATGCTCACAAATACACGTGAAGAAATTCAGGAGAAGCCTGTATCAGTACCGCTTTGGGCAAGGGGCAAATATACGGTAAAAGTAGTTCCAAGCCCCACAACAGAAGCAAAATGGATACGACCTTTGTGAGCTTCAATAATTTTACGAGAAATGGCTAAGCCCAATCCTGTTCCACTATTTTTTGTAGAAAAATTGGGTACGAATACTTTTGTACGCACTTGTTCAGTCATTCCTTTGCCATTGTCGGCAACCTCAATCACGGCAAAGTGCTGATGTGCATAAGCACGGATAAATATGAGGCCTCCCGGACCGGATGCTTCCATGGCATTTTTTATGAGATTGATGAGCACACGTTTCAGCTCGTCATGGGCGGCTTGAATGCGTAAATCATGCACATCCGAATCTATATGAAAGTCTATCCTGTCGTCGTGTGAATACAGATCCAGTACGCTTTCAATCAGTACGTTTATATCAAGAAGGCGAAATTCCTCTGTAACAGGTCGTGCAAACTTAGAAAAATCGGTTGCGATATTGCTGAGGGAGTCTATCTCTTCTATGAGCGTACTGGTTATTCGTTTTACAAGATTGCGCACATCCTCAATGGGTCGCTGATGATACGCCACTTGCTGATAGAGGTGCTGAATACTTAATTTCATCGGAGTCAGCGGATTTTTTATCTCATGCGCAACTTGCCTGGCCATTTCACTCCATGCCGCCTGTCTTTCAGATTCAGCCAGATCATCTTGCAGGTTTTTGAGTCGAAATACCATCATATTATAGGTATCGGCCAGTTCTCCTACATCGTCTTTACGATTTACCGGCATTAATGCATTCATATCACCTGTTGCTGTCTTGGAAAGAGCCTCTCTGAAAGACTCGATGGGCCGATTAAACTGATGGGTAAGGTAGATGATAACACAGCTGTATAGCACATAAATCAACCCTAAAGCATAGAACACATAGACAATTAAGGAGTTTGTTTGCTCGGAGCTACCCATGGCGATCTCGTTATTCATCAGAAAGCGTGCTGCGAGTTCAACAAATGCGTATAAGACCATAAACCCACCGGATAAGTACAAATCTTCCATTCTGTTGCGGAAGTTTCTGTAAGATCTGAGGTGATCCAATTCTCTGGTTGTTGCTATGAATATGGCTGAAACTATTCCTGTTATCAAAACAACAAACAGGAAAAAGCGACTCCAAAGATAAAGTAGGTCCGAACTCGTATATGCAACGGGATTACTGTAGTGTGAGGCTGATTGACCGCTCAGCAGAGGCAATATGGCAAGCGATAAGAGCAGACTTAACAGAATTAATATTCTGAAAAGAGGGCGGGATGTCAGGCTAATACGCTCAAAATGGATGCTGTAACTGAATGTAAATGCAATAGCAGGCATTATGAATAGCATCACGAGTTGAACTATAGAGGCATCCGTCAGTAAAAGGGCCGATACACTATATATGGTCAGACCAACAAGGGGAGTTAGCCTTGTAAGGTACTTCTTGTCTTCTGTTTCTGAGTTAAGAAAAAACCATAACAGTCCGGCAGATGCAGCGGAATGTGTCAGTACCAAAATCGTATAAGACCCCCAGCTGATCAGGGTATTGCTACTGGGAAAGATTGCCTGTGAGGTCCATGCATTTGCGGAGAGACCGCCTAAAGCGGTACCAATTGCCAGTAAAAGTACAAAACCACCACCGGTGAAAACACCTGAAAGGATTGAAAAGATTACCGTTCTTGGTGAGAAGCGTATACCAAAAAACCGGCGATAACGCAGCGCCAGCGATAGCAGTATCCATACCGCCAGGAAATAAATAATTGAGATCAATAAAAGCAGTTCGGAGTTTTCCAAAACAGCTATAACGTTTGATGATATCCGGTTTAGTGTTGTACTAGTAACTATACAACAATGTTGGGCAAATCACGAATATCTTCTTCATTGAGTACAGTGGCTACTGCTTTAGCTGCCATCATACCCATTGCTTCACGTGTTTCCCTGGTAGCACTTCCTATATGGGGTAATAACACGGTGTTGGGTGCTTTTAATAAAGAAGGGTGTATTTCAGGTTCTTTCTCGAACACATCCAGTCCGGCACCGGCAATTTTACCGGAGATGAGAGCTGATGCCAGGGCCTCCTCGTCAATCAATGGCCCTCTTCCAGTATTAATAATAATTGACTCAGATTTTAGTAAATGTAATCGGGTTTCGTTTATGATATGGTGTGTTTGAGGGGTAAGCGGACTGCTTAAGAAAAGAAAGTCGCACATTGGGAGCATATCATCTATTTCCGCACAATAGGTTGCTTCGGTTTGTTGTTCAACCGATTCGTTAACCCGATTACGATTATGGTAAAGCACGTTTATTGAAAATCCCCGTAATCTACGGGCAATAGCACCTCCGATACGGCCCATACCAACGATACCAGCGGTTTTACCATGCAGCTCTGTCCCTAGAAATCCCAGTGGGTGCCAGCCGTCGAATTCTCCTTGACGCAACTGGTCTTCAGCTTCACGAATTTTCCGTGAAGTTGCCAGAAGAAGCAATAGTGCAATGTCTGCGGTTGCTTCTGACAATACATCAGGGGTGTTTGCGATGTGAATTCCTAGACTACGTGCTGCTTCTACATCAATATTATTATAGCCAACTGCGTAGTTGGCAACAATTTTGAGTTGGGGATTTTCCTTCAAAACGGTCTTATTAACAGGATTCGATAGCATTGTTATTGCCCCATCGAATTCATTCAACGCTGCTTTTAATGCTTGCTCTTCATCAAATTCCTTCCTTGTGCCTACTGTAACTTCGAAACCGGCGGATTTCAGATAAGCTTCCGCCTTACCAGGAATTGGTTCTGTAATAAGTACACGCTTAGGCATACGTATTAGTCTTTTATTTCGGTAATCTCGGCATCTTGCCACATTTTCTCAATACCGTAAAAGTCTCGCAACTCATGAAGGAAAATGTGCACTACAACACTCACATAATCTAACACAATCCACCTGTTGGTATTATGGCCCTCTTTCCTCCAGACATGCTCGCCGCAACTGTTTTTGACGTCGTATACAACATTATCTCCGATTGCTTTCACCTGGGTATCGGATAACCCGTGACAAACGATAAAATAGTCGGTAAGTGTGGTGACTTTTCTGACATCCAAAAGACGAATATTTTCTGCTTTTTTTTCGAGAAGTGCCTCCGAAATTACCTCAATCAGCTGTTCTGGTGTTGGTTGTGGCAATTTTTCAGCTGCCTTTTTGCTCTGTAAACTCATCAAGTATTATTTAAGATTTAATTGATCGTAATCGGAACCGATTACGACGGTAGCATCCAGGTAAAATCCCGGGGAAATTTCGCGAAGTATATTTTTATCCGCAACTCCCAGCGCCCGCGCGACTCTTCTGGCATTATCAATATTGCCTATGCGATCGATAACAAGAGTTTCCTCAATACCGAATGTTTCGAAATTACCGGTTTCCACAACGTCGAATCCACTGGAGCGTAGTTTATTGGTGAATGTGGCCGCGAGACCAGGTGTTCCATGTCCGTTCAGAACCTGAATTTGAATAATTTCACCAATTAGGTGAGTAGGGCTGCTGGCTCTTTGTGCATTTACGGTTGGGTAGATTAACCTGAAAGCCAGTGCTGAAAGCATAACTACCAGAAGAACAGTTAGAAATCCCAATAAAATATTGAGACGCAAATCATTGCTATCTTCTTCCGGATTTTTATTACTACTCATGCAGCGTTAAAATGGATAAAACGGGTCGTAGCCCCAACCACGACCAAAACCAGAATTATATCCGTATGGATGACCAAAACCGCGATGCCCCATGCCACCGGGGATTTGCCGGAACTGAAAGTTTATTTGTGTTCGTTCGTTAATGCGATAGTTAAACTCAGCATTACGCACAAATATTTGTCCGCTCTGATTCATGCCGGGAAGTCCCTGACCGAAAGGTGAGTGAGCAAAAGCAACATCAACACGACCTGCAAAATTTTCATTAAAATCCAGAAATAATGTATTGGTGTACATATTCTGGTTGTAAACATTCCCTCCAAAGGTAGACATGCTCATCTCATAAGAGTGCCCCATGGTTACATTGACCATGTTAAATAGACGGCTGCTGTTACGTTGATTATGATCCGTCATCAGTGTAGGACCGGTAAGACGGTAAGCGGAGGGTAAATCCTTCCTCAATTGCGCGTCAGCAGTAATTGCGATGCCAAATAGCATCGAACCTATTAAAAAAAGAATGGGCAGTAAGGATAAACGCATAATGGAATTGCTTTTGCTATTCTGTTGACTAATACCACAACGTAACAAAAAAAGAAAAATTTTGCCAGATAAATCGGTTAAATACGAAGGAGTATGGATTCGAACTACCGAATATGTTTACACATAGAACAGTTTTTCGAGATGGCTTCGTTCATCTGCCCGGGCACGTCTCCTTTATTTATGGGAGTTGTCTAACCAACCATAATCTTGTATATTACGCATATTTTTTGCGCTAAACAAAGCGACACTCCACAATCAGGCATGGAAATACATTCTAACATCCAATTATGAAGCTTACCGACTTCCGTTACGAGTTTGAAAAAATTAAAGTTCCCACTCATCCAGTAGAGCCACGAGATTCAGCAAAGTTAATGGTACTCAACAGAGCTGAGAAGACGATTACTCATGAAAAGTTCAGCGATATTCATAAGTATTTCAATGCCGGTGATTGTCTTGTTTTAAACAATACCAAGGTTTTTCCAGCGCGGCTTAAAGGGAAAAAGGAAAAAACGGAAGCCAGCATAGAGGTCTTTTTGCTTCGTGAACTCCAGCCTGAGAACATGTTGTGGGATGTTCTTGTTGAACCTGCTCGTAAAATTCGTATAGGCAATAAACTTTACTTTGATGAAGATTTAGTAGCTGAAGTTGTAGATAATACTACTTCTCGCGGGCGTACAATTCGTTTCCTTTTCGATGGTCCCAATGAAGACTTGTATGCGATCCTGGATCGCATAGGAGAAATGCCTTTGCCCCCATATATCAAAAGAAAGCCTGAGGAAATTGACAAAGAGCGGTATCAGACAATTTATGCTAAGGAACGAGGTGCTGTTGCTGCCCCTACTGCCGGTATGCATTTCACCGATGAGCTCTTGAAGAAACTTGCAGACAAGGGTGTAAAGATAGCACCGATTACCTTGCACATAGGTTGGGGCACTTTTCGTGCTGTTGAGGTTGAAGACCTTACCAAGCACAGGATGGACTCTGAGAACTATCATATAAGTCAGGAAACGGCAGTTCAGATCAATGAGACGCTTAATTCCAAAAAGAATCGTGTCATCGCTTGCGGAACAACATCCGTTCGTACCATCGAAACTTCTGTAACGGCCAGCGGCCATTCGAAAGCATCCTTTGGATGGACAGACAAGTTTATATATCCTCCGTACGATTTTAAAATTACAGAGGGGTTAATTACCAATTTCCATCAGCCGGAATCGACCTTATTGATGCTGGTTGCGGCTTTTTGTGATTATGACTTTCTGATGGGCGCTTACGCGGAAGCTGTTGAGAAGAAGTACCGCTTTCACTCCTTTGGCGACGCGATGCTCATTTTATAATTGTAGAAATACTTTTGCAAACCAGAGTAGCCGTAATTATACCAGCAGCGGGAACGGGCACCCGAATGGGCGGAGGCCTTCCAAAACCCTATTTACAAATAGGGGGTGAGGCTGTCTTGACCAGGACGTTACGATGTTTCAATCATCCTGATTATGTCGGGCAGATTGTTATAGCCATTTCCCCTTCTTGTAAGGAACTGGCTGATGAAGCCGTGCAGCGCGCTGCTGTTGACATCCCCGTGACATTCGTAGAGGGCGGTAGTGAGAGGATGTATTCAATCGCCAATGCACTCAAAGCGCTCAGCGATTCTGTAGGTATGGTAGCGGTGCACGATGCTGTGAGGCCATTCGTTTCGAGACGTTTACTTGTAGAGTTGATTGAGAAATGTGTGCAAACTGGTGCAAGTATTCCCGGAGTGCCGGTTACAGATACTATCAAAATAATTGGAGGGCAAGGCGAGGTCGTATCAACACCCCAGCGCAGTACGCTTAGGAGTATTCAAACACCACAGATTTTTTCACGCACACTAATAGTAGATGCCTATCGTTATGCGCTCAAAAAAAAAGTGTTTGGCACCGATGATGCTGCTATTGTGGAGCAATTTGGAGGTACGGTGTCTGTGATAGACGGTGAAATGAATAATTTTAAAATAACTTATCCTTCTGATATTCAACGTGCCGAAGAATTAATCAGTAAATTCAGCGAATGAGTATAGATTTGAGAATTGGTCAGGGTTATGATGTACATCAACTTGTTGATGGCAGGAAGCTGATAATTGGTGGAATTCATATACCCTACGAAAAAGGTCTTCTGGGGCATTCAGATGCCGATGTTCTACTGCACTCCATTAACGATGCATTATTCGGAGCGCTTGCTTTGGGAGATATTGGAACTCACTTTCCTGATACCGACCCGCAATGGAAAAATGCCGACAGCAAAGAGCTGCTATTCAAATCGAATGAAATAGTTATGTCGGCGGGTTATCATGTAATAAATATAGACGCAACAATTGTAGCCGAAAAACCTAAAATGAAGCCATATATACCCCAAATGACATCGTGCATAGCCAGATTGCTTCAATGCCCCGTTGATTGCGTTTCTGTAAAAGCAACGACATCAGAAAAAATGGGATTCATTGGAAGGCAGGAAGGCATTGCAGCGATGTCTGTAATTCTGTTAGGTCGCTGATTATGCTTGATAGTTACACGCTCGATTTAGTCAACTGGCTGGAAGCACTTCCACTAATAAGTGTTTATCTGGCTTTTGTTTTGATTGCTTATCTGGAAAACGTGTTGCCGCCGGTTCCTGGCGATATATTGGTAGTTTTTGCAGGTTATCTTGCTGCAGACGGATTTTTGAACTTCACGGCTATCCTTACATTAACTACTGTATCGTCTGTTCTGGGTTTCATGACCATGTATTACATAGGGTACAAATGGGGGGATGGAATCAGAGAGAAAAGATCAAAATACTGGATGTTCAAGTATATTGATTTCAAGTATATGACCAGAGCCCAAGGGTGGATGAACAGGTGGGGGCAGGGTGTGATACTGGCCAATAGGTTTCTTGCTGGCACCAGGTCGGTTATATCGTTACTGGCAGGAATAACGCACATGCATGTTCAGCGCACTATTCTAAGTTCCACAGTCAGCAGCCTTCTATGGAATGTAATATTGCTGGGTTCCGGATGGTTTATAAAAGAAAACTGGGAAAAAATTGGCATGTATCTGTCAATATACAGTTGGGTAATTTTAGCATTCCTCGCGATATTTATCGGCTACCGGATTTGGAAATATAGAGGTAAAAGGCAGGCCGCAAAAAAATTAAGAGATCGTACAGAATAAGATTTTGAATTTATGTGTTGACATGCAGCTTGCTACTGCTTATTTTTAAAGTCTTTCCAAATATGCATATTCATGTTTGGGAGAAATGCTGGTGTAGCTCAGTTGGTAGAGCAGCGGTTTTGTAAACCGCCGGTCGCAAGTTCGAGTCTTGTCACCAGCTCTTTGACATAATGACTGTAGGGGAGATTCCAGAGCGGCCAAATGGGGCAGACTGTAAATCTGTTGTCTTACGACTTCGCAGGTTCGAATCCTGCTCTCCCCACCCTGTGCGGGCGTAACTCAATTGGTAGAGTGTCAGCCTTCCAAGCTGAATGTTGCCGGTTCGAGCCCGGTCGCCCGCTCTCAGAAATATGCCGCTATAGCTCAGGGGTAGAGCACTTCCATGGTAAGGAAGGGGTCCTCGGTTCAAATCCGAGTAGCGGCTCACAGTCTAGTAAAATAGCTATCTAACAACACATAAATTCAAACCAGGTAAGGCACCATGGCAAAAGAAGCATTTAATCGCGCGAAGCCACACGTAAACATTGGTACGATTGGTCACGTTGACCACGGCAAGACGACACTGACAGCGGCAATTACGAAGGTATTGTCTGCCAAGTTTGGTGGAGCGGCTAAGAATTTTGATGAAATCGACAATGCTCCTGAGGAGCGTGAGCGTGGTATTACCATTGCTACAGCGCACGTAGAGTACGAAACAAGCGCACGTCATTACGCCCACGTTGACTGTCCAGGCCACGCTGACTATGTGAAGAAC
>JAFIEZ010000018.1 GCA_020832235.1 Bacteroidota bacterium | reverse complement strand
CACATCCCTTTTATTGATTTTGATGAGGTGGCCTGGCGAGGAGGCCCCACCCGTTCCCATTCCGAACACGGCCGTTAAGCTCCTCAGCGCCGATGGTACTGCCACAAGCGGAAGAGTAGGTCGCTGCCTCATCTTTTATTTCCCCCTCAAAGGCTCTGTATTTTCCATACAGAGCCTTTTTTTTATCCCCTACTTCCCTACACCCAAACCACAGCCGCTTCTGCTCCACCTAACTTCCATCCATACAACAACTCTCTAATTACCTTGCGGCAATAGAAGGGAATAATTTGACATCTGCCTTTATATATGCTCTTATCTATGGAATAAGTTATATTTATCCACCATTTACCACTCTACCGCTAATTTACCACCACGTTGACTGTCGAAACTCCTTACCAAAAAGACGTTTCTATCGTTATAGTTAATTATAACGTTAAGGAGTACCTCGTAAACCTGATCAATTCTATTAATCAATCTGTCGGTAATTTTAACGTTGAAATTATCGTAATTGATAATAATTCCACAGACGGATCAGTAGAGTATCTATCCAGTAAATTCACAAATGTGGTATTTATAGCAAATAACGCTAATGTCGGATTTGGAAAAGCGAATAACCAAGGTATTCAAGTATCTCGTGGTAAATATATTCTTCTGCTTAATCCAGATACATTGATTAAGGAGAATACACTGTCAGTAATGATTTCCCATATGGATAATCATCCCCAAACAGGCGCAGCTGGCTGTAAATTACTGAATCCTGATGGAACCTTTGCACCAGAGTCAAGGAGATCGGTGCCCACCCCTTCCTCCGCTTTATGGAAAGTCTTGGGGCTTACATCGATATTTCCGAAATCAAAACGTTTCTCAGACTATTATCTCGGATGGATGGATGAGGATGAACCCGGTTCCATACCTGTACTTTCAGGCGCTTTTATGTTTTTCAGAGCATCAGTTTTAAAAGAATTGGGTGGCTTTGACGAACGTTTTTTTATGTATGGAGAAGATATAGATCTATCCTATAGAACCACGCAACTTGGATATCAGATAGATTATGTGCCATCTACCAGTATCATACACTATAAAGGTGAAAGCACTAAAAAAGATCATCTCGATTATGTGGTCATGTTTAACAAAGCTATGTACCAGTTCTTCGACAAACACTATTCTAGCGGCTATAGTTTTCTTTTTAAGTTTATTGTTAAAGCAGGGATTATTATCCGTGCAACATCCTCATACGTCGTTTCTTCTTTTCGCAAAATATCTAAACCGGCAGCAGACCTTGTTATCTTAAATGCTCTTGTATTCATCTTCTTCTTAATACGATACCAAATTGCTCCCGATAACCTGCTTCAGGAATATCAGACATCTTTTCTTGTCGTAAACGGTCTGCTATCTGGTTTTTTCATTGCATTAAGTCGTTATTATGAACTTTATGGTATAAATAAATATTCGGTTACATCACTAATCAAAGCCGTATTAATTGCATTTGCAGGAGTAGCACTTGTAACCTTCTTTCTCAGAGATTTCGCTTTTTCGCGCTGGATTTTATTATTCGGCGCCATAACGAGCACTGTAATTCTCGGCGTTTTCAGATTCTATCAAAAAAACTACAGTAAGAATAGATTTAATGCATCCGGAGCAATAAAGCCTACTCGGGTTCTTATTGTAGGTATTAGTTCAAAAACACTTGACTTATTGTCGCTAGTGCGTTCCAGAGTAGATTGGAATTATGAAATTGTTGGCTTAATTGTACAAAAAGGGGAACAGTGGGTTGATGAAGTTGAAAATGTGAACGTGATTGGCAGAACAGAACATGTACCGGACCTGGTAAGACATCATAAGGTTGAACAGTTAATATTTTTAGGAAACTCTGTAAGCAGTGATGAAATCTTAAATATCATGACGCAAATTCGTTCAGAGTCATTAATATTTAAAATTGTACCCGATTCTATGGATTTCATCATCGGTAAAAGTAATGTTGAGTATTTTGAAGATGTGCCTCTGGTAGATGTACGACTATCATACAGTATACCATGGAATATCTTTTTAAAAAGGAATCTGGATATATTCTTATCCGGATTCTTGTTGCTTACCTTATTTCCATTATCTCTACTATCCATTTTAAGAGCGGTCATCACTATCGGCAAACCAGTGGAGGTGCAGTTTCAGCGATACAGAAATGAAATCGATAAACTGAAACTTTGGCAACCCTATGAACAAGCGCTATGGGCTAACAGATACATGCAATTATGGTATATATTTACCGGTAAAATAAGTTTTGTAGGTGCTCCAATCATCGAAAACAGAGAAGATATCCCCGTTTATTACAAACCTGGGCTTACCGGGCTTCGTCAAATAAACGAAAAACGTTTGTTCCGTGAGAAAGAGAAACAAGCTTTTGAATTGCATTACGTTCAGAATTACAGTATCTGGTTAGATATTGATGTGCTATTCCGAACAGTATTTGTATCTAAATAGCGCTGGGATTAGATACAAGCTGCTATGACTATTGAAAATTTGTGATAAAATTGCTGTATTCTTATAGAACAGAAAGCCCATCTATTTGATGTTGAAATCCTTAATCGAGCAGAACCATTATGCGTTCTCTGTCAATGGGAGTAAGTCTGTTGTGTGTTGCCATAGGTCGAGTTTAATCATTAAACCCAAATTGTTGCATTAAAAACTTGAGACCGAAAGGTTGATTTTTTAACAACTACAAACGCTTGTCTAATGTATCAGCCATTCCTGGATACCAATCATAGAATGTATCGTTGGCTATATGCTCACGAACCTGCTCCATTAACCATAGATAAAATGTCAGGTTATGCAAGGATGCCAGTTCCATTCCAAGCAACTCCCCGCAACGAATGAGATGATGCATATATGCCAATGTATGATTTGAACACAAATCAGAATGAAAACCAGGATCGGCTGACTCAAATGCATCTTTCCATTTTGCATTTCGGAGATTGATGTTCCCATTACGGGTAAAAATCATACCATTTCGGGCATTCCGCGTAGGCATTACACAATCAAACATATCCACACCTCTGGCAATATTATGAAGCAAATTCGCAGGGGTTCCAACACCCATAAGATATCGGGGCTTATCTTCAGGTAAAAGATCTGTCACAAGGTCTGTCATATCATACATCAGGTGAGCAGGCTCTCCAACACTTAGTCCGCCGATTGCATTACCATGAAAATCAAAGTCAGCTATTATTTTACTGCTTTCTCGCCGTAAATCGGGGTATACACTGCCCTGAACGATTCCAAAAAGGTGTTGTTTATGCCCATACTTGCCTTCGGTTTCATCAAATGCTTTTTTACATCGTGCAGCCCATCGATGAGTGAGATGCATAGAATTTCTGGCATACTCCTCATCACACGGATAAGGCGGACACTCGTCCAGAACCATCATGATATCTGATCCTAAAACCCGCTGTGTTTCCACTACATTTTCTGGTGTAAACTGATGTTTTGATCCATCAATATGACTTTTAAAAGTAGCACCCTTTTCCTCTAATTTTCGATTATCAGATAGCGAAAATACCTGATAACCTCCCGAATCAGTGAGAATAGGCCCCTCCCAGTTCATGAACCTATGCAATCCTCCAGCCGCCTGTATTATACGATTTCCAGGACGTAGGTACAGATGGTAAGTATTCCCTAAAATAATTTGCGCTTTAACCTTGTCACGAAGGTCATCTTGTTTCACTCCTTTTACGGTTGCAAGGGTTCCAACCGGCATAAAAATTGGAGTGTGAATCTCTCCATGATCGGTAATAAGTTTTCCGATGCGCGCCTTTCCGGCTGCAGAAGTCTTTTTGAGTGAGAACAAAATGTAATCGATTCAGTTAAAACCTTACGGTATTATATATTTGTGATAATTAACGTTAAATTTACGGCTTCTTATTAACACACCGATAATGGAAATTCTGTACCGTGGATTCTTTTAAGAACATCCTTAATACGTTCTTTGCCGATGTTATTGCCCTCACAGGTTCATGGTACCTTTTCTATTTTGTGCGATTTGAATTGGGGATAATACCTGGCGAAGCACTACAGGCACCCATTTCTCTTTTCGTACCAGCTCTGGTCATTTGCGTATTCTGGCTAGCTATTTTTACTATTTTCGGCCTTTATAAAGATCTATATCTCACGTCCAGACTTGATGAGTTACTTCGAGTGGGTAAGGTTACTATATTGGGAACCTTGATTTTGTTTTTCGTTCTGTTTATCGACAACCTGGGTTGGAGTCAATCTAATATACAATACGCTAAAACATATACACTTAGCTATTGGTTGGTGGTTTTTTTGAGCGTTTCTTTGTTAAGAATCGGTGTGCGCACTCATGAAATTTATCAAGTAAAAAAAGGCAGAGGCTTACATCGTGCATTAATTATTGGCACAGGCGCAATTGCACGTGATATTCGTGATAATCTTGAGAGAAACCGAACATCCGGAATGAACGTTGTCGGTTTTTTGGCAGAATCGGAGGATGCTGAGACAGAAAAAGAAATTTCTGGTGTACCTGTGATTGGCAGTATTAACGATTTAAGAGAGCTAATAGAAAAAGAGAAGATTAAAGACGTGATTGTTGCCCTGGAGCATGAAGATTCATCCAAATTGATTCGAATTGTCGATGAAATTGAAGTACCGGATGTATCGCTCAAAATTGTGCCAAACTTCTTGAACATGATTACGGGTCTGAATCAAACCAATCAGATATTTGGTTTGCCTCTAATCGAAGTGATGCCCGACCCGATGCCATCGTGGGAAAAATTCACTAAACGCTTTATCGATATCATCTTGTCTACGCTAATCTTGGTGGTAACGTTACCCATATTCATTATACTTTATGTACTCATTAAGGTAACATCACCGGGGCCGGCTGTATTCAGGCAAGAGCGGGTAGGTCTCTATGGCAAGACATTCACCATATACAAGTTCAGAACAATGTATCAAGATGCAGAGGCCCGAAGCGGACCCGTCTGGGCAACAGAGAATGACCCGCGTATTACTCCGCTAGGATTGTGGCTCAGGAAGTTACGCCTCGACGAAATCCCACAGTTGTTCAATGTTCTCAAAGGTGAGATGAGCCTTGTAGGACCGCGACCAGAACGTCCGTTTTTTGTGGAGAAGTTTAAGAAAGAAATACCCCTATACTCCCGCAGACTGCGTGTAAGGCCTGGAATAACAGGTTGGGCTCAGGTGAAGTGGAAATACGATGAATCTCTGGAAGACGTCATCGAAAAAACTAAATATGATCTGTTTTACGTTGAGAATATGTCACTTAGAATGGACATAAAAATACTTTTGAATACAATAGCCACCGTGATTCGCGGAAAAGGACAATAACGGTTACTAATTTATGCAGTCTGATACCTTAATTATTATCCCCACCTATAACGAATCGCGGAATATTTCCAAGATGATTCCCATTCTGATGCAACTGGAAAACATGCAGGTGGATGTTCTTGTTGTGGATGACGGTTCACCGGACGGTACAGCAGATATTGTTCGCGCTTACCAAAAAGAGTACGAAGGTCGGGTGCATCTGATTACCAGGGCCGGGAAGCTTGGTCTGGGTACGGCTTATGTGGAAGGATTTCGATACGCTTTGGCCAGATCTTATACATTTATTTGCGAAATGGACGCAGATTTTTCGCACGATCCATACGATGTTCCCAGACTTGTAAAGGTTGTGAGAGCCGGAGAAGCTGACCTTGCAATCGGTTCCAGATATTATAATGGAATCAGCATTATCAATTGGCCTCTTTCCAGACTAATACTTTCGTATTCAGCTAACGTATATGCCCGAATTATCACAGGGATGGACGTATTCGATACCACCGCAGGTTTTAAATGTTTTCATCGAAGAGTGCTTGAATCAATTGACTTGAACAGGATTAAATCCAATGGCTACTCTTTTCAAATTGAACTGCATTTCAGGGCTTTCAAAAAAGGTTTTCGAATAAAAGAGGTGTCGGTTATCTTCCGTGAAAGAACGGAAGGGGTATCCAAGATATCTAAAGCCATAGTTATTGAAGCTATCTGGATGGTTTGGGCTCTTAAGCTTCGAAGTATTCTGGGTAGATTGTAACGGCACTTTCATCCGGGTATTTAACCACTATAACTCATTTTGTTAGCAGTTTTTAAAAGAACAGACTGTTTTGAGCATGTTTCGTATATTGATAACCAATGTTTTTTTAACCAATCTGACCTGAGATGAACTATCTCGATTTTGAAAAACCTGTTGCCGACCTGGAAAAGAAAATTGAAGAGCTCAAAGAATTAACGCTTGGCGATGAAACAACGGTCGCCCCGGAAATTAAAAAGCTCAAACAACGCGCCGAACAGCTGCGTGAAAGTATATTCAAAAATTTAACACGTTGGCAACGCGTACAGCTTGCACGTCACCCTGATCGACCCTACACCTTAGATTATATCGACAAGTTTGTAGAGCATTTCATGGAAATGCACGGCGACAGATATTTCGGAGACGATAAAGCTATTGTTGGTGGTCTCGGTACCATCGACGACAACACCGTAATGATTATTGGTCAGCAAAAGGGTCGTGACACCAAACAACGTCAGTATCGGAATTTCGGGATGCCAGCCCCGGAAGGGTATAGAAAAGCTCTGAGGCTTATGAAAACAGCTGAGAAATTCGGTATTCCTGTTGTAACCCTGCTGGATACACCAGGTGCTTTTCCAGGACTGGAGGCCGAAGAGCGCGGACAAGCCGAAGCTATTGCCAGAAACCTCCGTGAAATGGCTGTACTTAGGGTACCCATCGTCACGGTAGTCATTGGTGAAGGTGCAAGTGGCGGAGCTTTGGGAATTGGCATGGGTAACGAAGTATACATGATGGAGAACACCTGGTATTCTGTTATTTCACCCGAATCTTGTTCCTCAATTCTTTGGAAAACCTGGGACTTTAAAGAAAAGGCTGCTAATGCACTAAAACTTACTGCAACAGATTTGTTGAAGCTGGGAGTAATTGACGGAATTATACCAGAGCCTGTTGGTGGTGCCCACAGAGATTGTGAAGGTGCCGCAGAAGCACTCAAGAAGCAGCTAGTTGAGTCGCTCAATCGGTTGAAAAAAATGACGCCGGATGAACTTGTTGAGCAACGCATCGACAAATACAGCAAAATGGGCGCATGGGAAATTGAGTCCTGACTAAACTAACATTGAATGCCATGCTCCCTTCCGGAGAACCCATAGTTTCATATACCCATCAATTGCGCAGCCGTTATGGTGAAACCGATAAAATGGGATACGTCTACTATGGCAGGTACCTCGAGTATTTTGAAGTAGCCAGAACGGAGATGATCCGGAGTGCGGGATTTTCTTACCGAGACCTCGAAGAAAGTGGCATTATGCTTCCGGTGATTCACTCCGAGATACAGTATAAGCAACCCGTATTCTATGATGAGCTAATGGATATTACCGTGCACGTTTTTGATATGCCATCTGTTCGCCTGCAAACGTATTACGAAGTAAAAACCAATGGAGGCGAGAAGCTGCATACTTTAGGTAGTGTTACACTGGTCTTCACCAGCACCCAAAGTCGTCGCCCCGTTCGTGCACCGCAGTCTTTTCTGGATGGAATGCTTGGCCTCAAATAGTTATGAGAACACCTCTACATATTACACCGGAGCTCGACGAACTCATTGATCTGGCCTTACGAGAGGATATTGGCTTTTCCGACATCACTACAGCCGCTGTTTACTCTGGGTTGGAGGTCGCTGCTGCCAACCTGATTGCGAAACAAAATGGAGTTATTGCCGGACTAGAAGTGGCTCAAAAAATAGTTGAGAAAGTAGATCCCTCGGTAGTTTTTTTGCCCAATTGCAATGATGGAGAGAAGATTGAAAGAGGTTCCAATATAGCCTCCATTCAGGGAGCTGCCGGATCAATTTTAACCGTTGAGCGCACTGTGCTCAATTTCATGCAGCGCATGAGTGGTATAGCAACCCTAGTAAATAAGTATGCCGAAGCGATTAGCCATACGAAAGCGAAGGTTTTAGATACGCGTAAAACGATACCTGGACACCGTCTCACCGATAAATGGGCTGTTCGGTTGGGTGGTGGCGAAAATCATCGGATTGGATTATACGACCGCTATCTCATCAAAGAGAATCACATCGTTGTAGCGGGCGGGGTAGGTAAAGCCATTGAGGCATGTTTAAATCATCGGGAATCACTCGCGGCGAAACCTGAAATTGAAGTTGAAGTCACCAATCTGGATGAACTCAATGAAGCGCTTACCTTCAGCTCCGACATCGATTATATTATGCTCGATAATATGTCTAACGACCTGATACGCGAAGCGGTAAAACGAACTGCAGGTCGATGTAAGTTGGAAGCTTCCGGAAACGTTACCATAGAAACCATAGCTGATATTGCCGAAACGGGGGTAGATTTCATATCTGTTGGTGCCATAACCCATTCGGTAAAAGCGATGGATATCTCGCTAATTTTCCGTTAAAATGTTGCACTGGAAGTCGCAATGGTATTGGTATGCCATACTTGTCTCAACAGGCGTAGTATTAGCTGCTCTGGGCCCGGGTCTTTTTTCGGGGAATATAGGCTTGTCTGAGTGGTACACAAGCTGGCAAAAGCAACTATTTTCAACGGTATGCCATCAGGAGCTGCAACGTGTGATGTCTATACATGAAATACCCATGGCTGTTTGCTCACGGTGCCTTGGAATTTACACATCCTTTTGGGCGGGGCTTTTGATGATTCCCGTTCTACCACAACACAGATTGAGATCGAAACTTATCGTTCCCTTAATAATTTTTGGAGTATTATTGAACATCTTCGACGTAGTTGCGTATGCAAGTGGCAGCTGGAGCAATACATTACACTCCAGACTTATTGCCGGAATATTTATGGGACTGCCGGCTGCTGTATTACTCGGCACTTCACAACCACAAATCAGATTTAAGGTTACATAGCGTATGGAAACACAACATAATCCTTTTTTCAACTCAGCCCTTATTGTAGGGATGATTTTCGCCCTGCTTAGTACGGCTGTATCTCTAGGCGTTGGCTACAGCATGATTAATAGTGAACCCACCGGAAGCTTATTTACCCCGGCCAGCTTTTCCTTCTTTTTTGTGTGTCTTGTGGTTTTATTTGCAGGTACATTCGCCGTACGTCATCACGTTAAAGAATACAACGAAGCTTTGCCTATGGGGCGTGGAGCGGTAATCGGTCTCGTAACAGGCGTTGTGACGGCTGTTTTTGCTTCCGTTTTCTCTCTGGTCTGGCTACTCATTGATCCCGCCTTCAACGATAACCTCATGAACGCACTCATCGCCAATTTCGAAGCAATTAGCGAAATTCCCGCTGCACAGCGCGATGAAATGATAGACGGCATTTATACGCAGTTTCAGAAGCAATCGACCGTGGCAGGACAACTTTCAACGGCTGCTTTAAACTCTGTATTCTACGGACTCATTAATGCGCTAACCGGCATGCTTGGTGTTAAGCTGTTTTCTCCGAAGCAAGATTCTATTGAACTGTAAAAATTGATGACGAACAATACCGACTTGGATTCAAAAAACCAGAACGACGACGGGGTTATAATTCCCCGGGAGTCACGCCCCTTTGTTGAAAAACATGGTTTCCCCGGCTGGATTATGGGACTGGGGTGGTCCGTTTCTTCTTTCTTTTTATTTCAGGTTGTAGCCAGTATCGTGGCACTCATAGTTTTGTTTGTACTTGGTAGAGTTGCCGTTGATTCCCTCACCAGTGAAGCTCTATTTGAGAATCTGGATGTAATGTTCATCAGTAACTCCATTGGCCAGATTCTTTTCTTGGGTCTTTGCACCTGGTTAATAACCCGACTATCAGTCCGAAGGTCGGGTCGAAAAGCATTTCTGCGTCTTGAAGCTCCACAAGAACCGGCGAAAAATCTGGCTTTTGCCTTTCTCATTGTTCTCGTAGCCCAGCCGTTGATTATGCTTCTGGCGTGGATTAACCTGCAATATCCGTTCAGTGAAAGCTACCTCAATTTTGAGCAATCGCAGATGGATATGATTGAAAACTACCTGCGAAGCGACCACGTATTCCTATTCACCCTATTTCACGTGGCGGTTGTGCCGGCAATCTGTGAAGAAATATTATTCAGGGGTTATGTACTCCGAAATTTCGAGAAGTCCATGATACCCATTGTTGCTATTGTCCTTTCTGGTCTGCTATTTGGATTATATCATATTCGTCTGTCTCAGCTACTGCCTCTTGCCGTACTAGGAATGCTCCTGGCCTGGATGACCCTGAAAACGGGAAGCATCTGGCCCGCTATTGCCGCCCATTTCGCCAATAATGCCAGTGCGGTGAGCCTGGCAACCTTTTTCCCAGAAATCGCCTTTGACGAAACCATGCATGGAGAGCTTCCACCAGTACAATACCTTATTTTTAGTATCTTTTTAACGGGGGTTTTGCTTTATTTAATTCATAAGACCAACACTACACCACGAGCCCAGGAGGCACCCCATGTTTAAAGACCAAAAACCAGACGAAGTTCAAGGCTGGACATGCGTTTACGAAAGTGGCGCACAATATGATGCCCAAATGGTTCAAAATTTTTTCTCCGATCAGGGAATTGATAGCCAGATACTTTCAAAAAGAGACTCTGCCTATAATCTGAATGTTAGCCAGATGGCCATGGTCTATCTATATGTTCCTGACAATCAGGTTGACGAGGCCCGTAAAGCGCTCGATGACTGGAAGGAAGGTATCATCAATATCGACGACCTTCCGGAGGATGCCCAAGATCTGGAGGATGAGTGAACGAATTCACGCGTCGTATTCTATTCGCCTTAGTAGCCGCACCTGTTTTTTTATGGATTGTCTGGATTGGTGGACCTCTGTTTATGGCTACCATGTGGGCAGGCTGTATGCTCATGCACCGCGAAATGTTGAATCTTATTCGGTTACAGGGATTTCGACCTAATACCGCTGCGACCTATACCGGCGGAACGGCCATACTGTCCATTTCAATATTTCCCGACATCGCAGCTGCCTTATTGCTTATTGTAATAATCTCCATCGTAACCGCCGATACGCTCAACAAATATGAACGGCAGCTTTTTAGTCTGATGGGCACGCTCTTTGCCACGTTTTATCCGGCTGTGATGGTACTTGCTTTTATTATGGTTCGTGAGGCAGACTCTGACCCACTCGTCGGATTCGGTTTTGTTCTTGTTTTGCTTCTTATGGTATGGGGTAACGACACCTTTGCCTATTTTGGAGGAAAATCCTTCGGGAAACATCTCATGGCCCCGCATTTGAGTCCGAAAAAAACCTGGGAAGGGTTTGCCAGTGGATTTATCGGTGCTGGCGTAGGGCTCTGGCTGGCTATATGGATGGGGCCTTTACAAAGCTATAGTTTCCTGCAGCTGGCAGCATTACCCGTATTGGTTAGCATAATAGGCCCCGTCGGCGATTTGGCGATATCTAAAATAAAACGAGCATCTGCTGTTAAAGACACATCAACAATTCTCCCCGGCCATGGTGGAATTCTGGACCGGTTTGATTCTATTTTACTCGTGTCTCCCGTTGTGTATATTTATGTTACCTATTTTTTATAAGTAACTAATTGTAGGTATTACCTTTACGGCTAATATACTACCCGGTTTTCCGCAAATTTATCATCTATTATTCATTGCATCTTATGTCCCAATTTTCGCTGCGATATGCTCCTTTAAATCTCCCTCTCCGACACACCTTTACCATTTCTCGCTGGTCGCGTGATGTTGCCGCCAATGTATTGGTAGAGCTGGAGGGTGACGGAATTATCGGAATCGGAGAAGCCTCTCCCAACGCCCGTTACGACGAATCGCAGGAGTCGTGCATGAAATGGCTCTCCTCCTTTGACACCTCCACGCTTAAAAATCCCTTTGATGTAGAGACGGTACTGCAAGCGATGGAGCGTATGGGTCCGGGAAACTACTCTGCCAAAGTGGCGTTGGAAATGGCCCTGTACGACTGGATCGGGAAAAAGCTTCAGGTGCCACTCTATGATCTGTGGAATGCTCCTTCTAATGTAGGTCCACAGACCTGTTTCACCGTAGGCATCGATAAAACCGAAAATCTGCCCGACAGAGTGGCCGAAGCGGCTGCTTATCCGGTACTCAAAATTAAACTGGGGACCGACCGGGACAAAGAAATTATCAAGACCATTCGTTCGGTTACCGATAAACCGATCTGGATTGATGCCAACGAAGGATGGAAAGACCTCGATACGGCCAAAGATCATATCCGTTTCCTGGCCGATCAGAATGTGCACATGATTGAGCAGCCCATGCCCGCATCCATGAAAAAAGAGCTTGCTGAGCTTAAAGCATATTCCCCTATCATCACCATGGCCGATGAGAGCTTTACCGGAAGGGAATCGGTTGAAGAACTTGCCGCCTGTTTTCATGGCATCAACCTTAAGCTCATGAAAACGGGTTCATTACGCCGCACCATGCAGCTGATTCATACAGGTCGGAACGCAGGATTAAAAATAATGATTGGTTGTATGATAGAAAGCTCCTTGGCCAATACGGCTGCTGCTCTCATCAGTCTGTGGTGCGATTATGCCGACCTCGACGGTCATCTTCTCATCAATGAAGACCCATTCAAAGGACTGGCTTTTAACGAAAGTAATAACGTATTTCTACCCCAACGGCCTGGCTTGGGCGTTATACCACGATAAAAAACTATGCAAATTCTACTCAGTGGCGGTTCGGGATTTATTGGAACCTACTTAACCCAGCGTTTGGTGGAGCGAGGCGACCGTGTTGTTATCATCACCAGAGACCCGTCATCTAAGCAGCCCATGCAAGGCGTTACATACATATCGTGGGATGCAGACCTGAATGAAGCCGTATGCGCTGCAGATGCCGTAGTAAATATGGCAGGCAAGAATTTGTTCGAGTCCCGCTGGACCGATACGGTAAAAAAAGCAATTGTTAGCAGCAGGGTAGAAACCACAAAGAAGCTCGCAAAAGCTATTGCCAAAGCGGAGCAGAAACCTGACGTTTTTGTGACGTTCTCTGCTACCGGATATTACGGATCCCGTGGCGAAGAGCCATTGAATGAATCTTCCGGACCCGGCAACGATTTTCTGGCGGAGGTTTGCGTGAAGTGGGAAGATGCTGCTCGTGAGGCGGTTGATGCCGGTGTAAGAACGGTATTTCCCCGGGTTGGTATCGTGAAACAGAAAGACGACGGAGCGCTTGCAAAAATGCTGCTACCGTTCAAAATGTTTATCGGCGGGCCATTGGGTGACGGTTCACAGTATTACCCCTGGGTTCATATGGATGACGTCATCGGACTCATTCTCCACGCAATTGACACTCCATCGGTGGTCGGTCCTATTAATGTAGCTGCGCCCGAGCACGGTACTATGAAGGAATTCGCCAAAGCTTTGGGAAGTGTTCTCGGCCGACCATCTTTATTTCCTGTGCCGGGTTTTGTGCTTCGCATCGCCGTTGGGGAAGCCGCCGGAGCAATTGTTTCGAGTACACGCATCGTGCCTGCAAAAGCTATTCAAACCGGATATCGTTTCCGATATACCGATACAAAAGCCGCATTACGAGACATCCTGTCGTAGTAATGGTTGAGCCCAAAAGGGGCGTTGTTTCCCATTGCCAACGCCTTAGCTTGCACCTTTGCTAACGCCTTTGCCCGAAAACGGGTGGCCAACCGTTAGTTACGCGGAGTTGAAGGTTGGTTTATGGTCCATGCCCTCAACCCATCTCGCGTTCCCGCTACAATCTCCATCCTTCCGTTAGCTACAAGATCTGTTACAGCAGGAAAGCGTATGGCCGTCGTAGGAATATTCAGAAAACGATCGCCAAGTTGGATATCCCAGGCGTACATCCTGCCGAAGTTCGCCACACCCAGCACTTCGGCACGACCATTGCCGGAAATATCTGCGACCAGAGGAGGTGTACCACTCATGGCGGGTTGCCCCATCGACTGGGTAAAGCGAAGTGCACCCCGCTGAGAAATGCCAAAAATTGAACCGTTATCGGCCATGGCAAAAATCATAGGATCGGTATGCGAAGTTGTTGTTTCGTTGCCTTCATCGTTGCGGTTGCGAACGTCAACACGATGACTGCTGATTGCAGGTCGAAGTGTGATGCTTCCATTGGTGAGTTCTACTGCCTGAATGCGGGTGTTTTCATGTGCTGATTCACCAATTTCCACCGGTACTGCGTGTTCTGAGGCAAAGAATTCGCCGCTTCCAATTGCAATGATGGCGCCATCTGCGGTACCGGCCAAAAGGTGGTTGCTATGGTAAAATAGTGGTCCTCGCAACGGTGCGCGGTAAAATACCGGGAAGCCTGAACGTACAGTGCCGTTGTTGTCCCATGCAAAAACTACATTCTCGGCATAGGCAAAAATCACCCTTCTGTTACCAATAGATTCAACAATAGGCTGCGTTCTTACCGCCGCATTTACCGATTGAGGCCATCCCGAAATATTGTTTCCACGCTGGTCGAGCACGTGTACCATGCGGTCGGATGTAGCCACAACAATTTCAGGTAATCCGTTTCGGGTTACATCGGCTATGCGAATGGGTGCGGTAATCGGCTCGTTTAACACAATAGGAAAGTTAGGCAGGATATTGCCATTGCTATTCCATGCGTAAATTTTATTCCCGGCACCTTGTAATATTACCGTCTGGTTATTCGCGTACCAGTCGAACGCAACCGGTGAACCAACAGGTGTGTCTCCTTGTGTGGATACGCGAAAGACTTGTGTGCCGTCTGCAGCGAGAGCTACAACCGTGCCGCCTTCGGTAGCTGCTATTACCCCATTTCTTGTTCCGCTTCCACCCAGTTGTGCAAAGACAGGTGTACCGGCAATATCTGTGCCATCTAAGGATACCAACCATCGCTCTTCAAAGGGTCGGGTGGTTTGTTCAATTTCGTAGGTTCGGGTTATCCATCGGGCCGACTCTTGGTTGGCGTTTACATACAGACCCGATGCAAAGACATCAAACTGGCTCACCAAAATATCTACCGAATTGGAAGTGTTTAGCAGCGATTCCGCATATTTAACGAAGTCTTCGCGCTGAACATAAAGAAATCCGCTGAGCTGTTCATTGAATTGCCGACGGATCGTAAGATAATTTTCTTCAAAATATAGCGTACGTCTTCTGGAGCGATCATTCACCAGTTTCTGCGAAAGCGCGGGACGTTGGGTAATAATGACGGCGTCACCGCTAATCGTAAGGTAATGGATGTCGAACGTGGCTAATCCTCCACTGATCAGCCGGGCTACAGAAGCCCCACGAACCAGGTACGTAGAACCGCTCATCTCCGATATAGCGCCATTCTCCAGCATGCGATTGATTTCACGCAGAAAAGCCGGACGGTCTTCCAATAAGCGCAAGTATGCGGTCTCTCCAACGCTCGTTAAACCGGAAGAAGCAAATGCTGCAAAGGCAAAATTTGGACTTAGCGACTGAGCAAGAGCCGTAAAAACGCTGTTATTATTTCGTAGATAACGGTCGGCTGGTGCTTCCGATTCGCTGTCGTGGAAAACCATATCCGGAGGTCTGCTTAACAGCGCCATCGCGGTTGCATCCTGCGAAACATATCGATCCAGGATATTGGTGTGATTTCTGGTTGTTAATGCGCGGATCAGCGTTGCCCTGTCGGCAATGGCATCAAGAGGAAGATCTCCGTTAAAACTAAGCTTGGGTGTTCCTGAGCCTGTAGCATTGGGTTGATTAACAACATCCTTAACTGTAACGCCGGCACCTGCGAAGGCACCTTTCAAGCGTGGGCGATAACGAACGGCCGTTTCAAGAGCTGCAAATCGGTCGAGATGCCCGGCATTTATAAGTACCCGTCCGGGTTGTAGGTCAGCATCAGTTACTTTTAGGGAAGGTTGTATACCTGTGTAAGCGCGCACCATTTCCTCAATAGCTCTGCTGCTTTCGCTCACCAGTACCCAGTTATGCAGCTGAACGGCATATAGAACATCCGTTTCGCTCAAATACAATTCCACAATTCGGGCTTTGCCAAAGCGATAACTGTTTCCGGTGTAGGGTCTGCTGAAACGAGATTGGGCCGCAGGTAGTAAATCACGTGGAGTCTGCAGTACCAGAACCGGCATCCAGTCGTCGGCAGTGTGGGGTAAAATAACCAACGCTTCCGCACGTACACGGTCTGAGGTGACATACTGTAAAAAACGCTGAGTTTTTTCCCGGTTAGCGGGTGTCATAGTATCTAACAGATCCATATGCTCGCCATAGAGTAATTCAGCCGGACTACCCGATGAAGGTGCCAGTATTGCGAAAGGGGTAAATTCAGGGAGTGCAGCTGACCAATGCCTTTCACTCATCCTGTTGCAGGAAGCAAAAATCAGTAGGGTAAGGGATAATGCGGCGAGTTGTCGAATCATGTTCAAATTTCGATAAATACTTGGTTTAGCTGGCTAAAAACATCAGAAACAATCATAAAAAAATCAGCTGCAGATGCAATAAAATTAACTACAGCTTGGTTAACGCAGTACAAATTGTAATATTTCGGGTAGTGATAACGCAGTATCTGTAATAAACAACCCAATTAATGTGTTCCGAAAGTAAGGACTTTTCCTATAAATGACGTTTTTAGCTCCTCTTTTTTTAGCGGCTCTCATTGCTATTGCTGTACCGGTTATCATTCATCTGATAAACTTTCGCCGACCGCGTAAAGTCGCTTTTTCAACACTCTCTTTCTTCAGGGAGTTGCAACAGTCTACCATGAAACGACTGAAATTAAAGCGGTGGCTTCTATTGCTGTTACGTTCAACGGCAATCATTTTGTTGGCCCTTGCACTAGCCAGGCCATATTTACCCGGAGGTATAGGGCTGGCAGGTGGCGGGCCGGTACTCTATGGCCTATTGATAGAGAATAGTCTAGGGATGACGCGTGTTGAATCGGACGGTCCTTTATTTGATCAGGCGCGTATTGTTGCAACGGGAATCATCGACAATGCCCGCGAACAAGACCGCTTCCTAATTTACAATACGCATGGCGAGCTTCTGCGGGGTGGGGTACTTACGCCTGCTCAAGCAAGAAATACACTGGATGATTTACAGGCCGGCGCCTATGGGACACAATTCGAAACACGATACCACTCCGTCTTGAACGCTTTGGACGAATGGGGCGGCGGTGGCAAAGCGCTGTATTGGATTGGGTCAGGGTCACCGGCAGCCGCAAAGGTTATCTCCGATTTAGAAAATAGTGATGCCATTTACACACTTCCGATAAACAAAGTGGTTCTTAGTCACGAGCGTATATCCAATGCAGTCGTTCGAACCGTTCGGCCTGTAAGTGCCGTCTCTGGTCCGGGTGTTCCATTCGAACTTGAAGTTACCGTTGAGAATACCGGTCAACGGGATGTGTTCAATTATTTCGTTAGTCTTGAGGCCGAAGGCCGGCTAGTTGGGCAGTATCAATCTAATTTACAGGCGGGAGTTTCCCAGTCGTATCTTTTTGAGGTTATTCCACCCTCATCAGGAGACTTTACAGGACGTGTACTGCTGGAGGGAGACGGGTTTTCCGCTGACAATACGCACTACTTCAGTGTTAACATTCCACAGAGCCGCACGCTTTTGCTTGTTCAGGACGATCTCAATACGCGTCAGACATCCTACGTTCAATCTGTATTACGGGCCGGTGAAGGACTTCGTGCTCAACTCGTTATTCGCACGACTACACTCAGTGAGCTGGCAGCTCAGCCCGACCTTTCTGGAATTCATGCGGTCGTTCTGGATGGGCCAGTACAGATCCCCGATGGCTTACAGGAAGAACTACAGCGCTTTGTGCAAGCCGGAAACGGGTTGGTGTTTTATCCGTCTGAGCGAGGTTCTGTCACATCGTATAATCGGTTTTTATCACGGTTTAATGCTGGGCAAATAGCTGGGTTTCTTGGCGATTATGGCTCGTTTCAGGCTGTAACACGTCTTGGCACTGTATCGCAGGGGCACCCGGTACTAGATAATATCTTTCAGATCTCCGAAAATGAAGAAATCAGGTTTACACGTCCTTCCATTTATCATTATTTGCGCTACAGGAGCGGAGGCAATGATTCGGGGCTTACCATTTTGCGTTCAGAACTGGGGGATCCGCTGTTGATTGAGCAGCGCTTTGGCAACGGAAGGGTAATGATTAATTTGCTTGGTGCAAGTCCCGGCTGGAGTGCGATGCCCGGCTCACCTCTTTTTGCGCCATTGGCTTACAGAACAGCACTTTATGCGGCGTCTGTACCTACAGGAAGTATGCTTTCACACACGCTTGGAGAAACTCTTCATATGGAACTTCCGATGCAGGGGAATACGGTGGAAATCAGCTTTGATGGGATGAACTTCCTGCCTGAAACGCGTGTAACCGGAGCTGGTTTCCTGCGGCTAACGTATCCTGCGATTGAGTGGTCTCCTGGTATTTATACCATTCATGATGGAAGTATAAGCAGGAAGCTGGCTGTAAATCTTAATATATCAGAATCCGATTTTCGTTCGTTACCAACAGGAGAACTTGAAAATATGCTCATAAATCACGTTAATACTAGCACAGTGTTTAACGTCGGAGAGCGCGGGCTAGACCAGCTGCAATCTCGTATAGAGTCGGCAGGGTTTGGTTCTGAACTGTGGAACTGGTTTATTTTACTCGCCTTATTAATATTAACAGCTGAAACCATACTCGCAAGATGGTATAAAGCGGAAACAATAACATGAATATTCTTTCGAACTCATCCGGTTTTGAAGTATTGCTGCTCATGATGCTGGCATTCGCAACTCTTGCGTTTACGTTGCTGGCCATGGTAACAGTTTCCAATGCCTGGCGACTTCGAAGTCCATTAATTACCTGGAAGGCAGGTAAGCTCGGAGGATATCCGCTCTTTGCAACCATTTTTTTAGGGTTTTCCGTTACGGCAAGCATTATATACCTCTCCAGAGGGGAATCGTCATTAATTCCGGTTATGTTATGTTACAGCTGGATAGCACTAACCTGGTTTTTCTCTAGCTATCAGATGTCAAAGCGCTATATAACGGATAATGGTATTGTAAAAAATGTGAATGATCCGAACCAAACGGTGATGTGGTCGGCAGTTAGCGACTACATGGAAAAGCAAACTTCCAACGGAGTACAATACACGTTCTTTTACACGATTCCCGCAACGCCTATCAGCGACCGGAAGATTGCTCGAATAGAGCTGTTGGTACCAGATTCACGTAAAGAAGCATTCAAAAAACTCTTACATTTCAAGCTGAGGCGGCGATTTACAGAAGAATCGGTTTATGCGCCAGGCTTCAAGCAATTCAACTAGATACATACTTGATAGAACACATTACGATTACAAAGGAACGGGCATTGCTGGTAGGGCTATATGGTCAAACCACACCTCGAACCAAAGCTGAAGAATACCTTGAAGAATTGGCTTTATTGACGGATACCGCCGGAGGAACAGTTCTTTTCAAAGTCATTCAAAACCGGGAAAAGCCTCACATTGGTACCTATGTTGGCAAAGGAAAGCTCGAAGAGCTCAAAGCCCTCATCAAAGCCGAATCTATTGATATCGTCATTTTTGATGACGATCTATCCCCTACACAAACTCGTAACATTGAGCGAGAAACCGAGATTAAAGTGCTTGACAGAAGCGGATTGATTCTCGATATCTTCGCATCCAGGGCGAAATCGTCCACAGCAAAGACTCAGGTTGAACTGGCTCAGCTGCAATATGTCCTGCCACGCCTCACACGAATGTGGACCCACCTTTCACGCCAAAAGGGTGGAATAGGTACCAAGGGTCCGGGTGAGACTCAGATTGAGACCGACCGTCGTATAATCAAAATGCGGATTGCCATGCTGCGTGAAAAGCTCGAAAAACTCGACAAGCAGCGGGCAACACAGCGCCAGGGCCGTGAAAAATACCCCCGGGTAGCTCTTGTGGGTTACACCAATGCCGGCAAGTCGAGCCTGATGAATACCTTAGTTGATGCCGGTGTATTTGCTGAAGACCGATTGTTTGCCACGCTCGATTCCACCATGCGAAGGATGGAAATTGGCAACAATACTATTCTATTGTCAGATACCGTAGGATTTATCAGAAAACTTCCGCACAATTTGGTAGAAAGCTTTAAGTCAACCCTTGACGAAATTCGCGAAGCCGACCTGTTACTACATGTTGTGGATGCGGCCTCTCCCTATGCCAACGAATATATTCAGGTAGTTCATCAGACGTTAAAAGAAATCGGCGCAGAAGATAAGCCAGAAATGTTAATCCTCAACAAAGTAGACCTCCTTCAGGATGATTCAGAGTTTAATGCCCTGAAAGCGGATCATCCAGACGCTATTTTTGTCTCCGCGCACAGAGGAATCGGTATAGAGCAGCTTAAAGATACATTACTAGAGAAAACCTCCAGTGACCATGAAATACATGATTTAAAGATTCCTGTTACTAATTTTAAGGCAATTGCCTACATTCATGAAAATGCGGAAGTAGAAAAACTCGATTACGTAGAAGAGTTTGCTCAGGTCCGGTTCGAAATGCATAAAAAATATGTTGGGAAACTGAAATCAATGTTAGGTCATGAGTATGCCAATAACTGAAGATACCATTCACTTCGGAAACGAAAGTGGCATCATCTTTGTATAAATATGCATATAAACACAATTTATGCTTATTCATGAAATTATAGAGAATCGACCAGAGCCACTGCACACCACCAGTACAGTTAGTGAAGCTGTTGCGGCTATGCAAGTAGCCGGGCTCCGATACTATCCGATTGTATCGGAGCAATATTCTGATGTATTTGTAGGTCAGGCCTCTCTCGACGATATACAGAATTACACACCAGACGGTCAGTCAGAAGTGGAAAAAGGTGCCGGTTACGGACTTGTAATTCGCTCCAGCATGCATGTTCTGGAAGCTGCCCATATCATGTTGAGCAACAAGCGGAACTCCTTGCCTGTAGTAGCTCCCGATGGGATGTATGTTGGCATTCTGTCTAAACCACAGCTCATTGAGTCTATAACCCGGTTGCTGAATTTAGGCGATCCCGGAACACTTATTATGGTGGAGTTGAAACCGCGCGATTTCATGCTCTCTGATATCATAAGAATTATTGAATCGGAAGGTGCTCGAATTCTTACGCTTACCGTACAGTCTCCCGACGCGATCAATGAAAACTACCGTATCTCCGTAAAACTCAATCTGGACGACCTTTCCAGGGTAGGAAGTGCCCTGCGTCGTTATGGATATCTTATCTCTATTGAATCGGCTGCTGAGTTGTCTGATGATGAGCTTTCAGATAAAGCCGACGCTTTTATGCGATTTCTGGATATTTAAATCCACCCATATACTACTGAAACAACCTCAGCGTTGAATTGTAGAGTAACTGCTTGCAGTATTAAGAACTAGTGCACACAAGTGCTTATATTCAATATCAAATCGCAACCGATTATCTGAACTAAGTTTCAACAGATTGAAAACCTCAGCCAACTCCCTTTTCACCCTCCTGATTTGCGTTAGTTTTCCGGCACTTGTTTGGGCCCAGGGGCACCAGCAGGCTACTAATGCTGATTATGTCAACGGAATCCGTCTCTATGAGGAGGGCTTCTTCGAACAATCCATTCGTCAACTCGAACATTTTCTGGCTGACAACAACAATGCAGCATTACGCGAAGCGGCGTCTTATTTTCTGGCGCGTTCAAGAGCTGCATCCGATTCCGTGCGTACAGGAACCTATTTCGAAATATTCATTGAGGAGTTTCCTGCATCAGAAAGGTCGGCCGATTTGCTTATAGAACTCGGTCATCGTTATCGTAAAAGTAGCGATTACGTATTGGCAATAGATTATTTCGAACGGGCTTTGGAAATACCTATGGATGATTCCAAGGGAGCTCAGCTCATGTTCTGGACGGCTGAAATGTATATCTCTATAGGTGATTTATCTACAGCCAGAGCTTATTATCTGCGTCTTTCAGATACCTACAGACGATCGGAGCTCTCTCCTGACGCTCTTTATGCACGTGGAAGGCTCTATCTGGAAGAGCAGGATTTTGCCAGTACTACCGAGGCCTTCGAGCTGCTTCGTGAACGGCATGCTTTTCATCCAACAACCCGGCGAATAGGAACGGCACTTGGTGAATCGTATTTCCAGCAGGGGATGTATCGTGAGGCTATCACAGCGTTGAGAAGCGCGCTGCCCACTCTCAACGACGACGAGCAGGAAAGCAAGGCTATTCTACTGGTAGCCGAGAGTTATAACTTCTTAAACGAACTAGATGATGCCGCAACCTGGTATTTACGATTTGTGAACAGAAATGAAGGAACCGATAATGAGCGTCTCGCTCATTATGGACTTGGCTGGGTGTATCACAAACAAGGCATTTATCACTGGGCTGCACGTTCGTTTGGCCGAGCTGTAACAGGTGATGACGACCTGTCGCGTAAAGCGCTCTACTACAAAGCAGTAAACGAAAAACTCAGCGGCCGTTTTGATTTGGCGCTCGGATCGTTTCAGGAGTTTGGACGAAGGTTTCAAGAAGGTTTCTGGATTGAGGAAGCCTACTATGAATGGGCAGTACTGACCTTCGAAATCGGCGACTATGTAGGAGCTCTGGAAATTCTGCTGGACCTCATCCGGTCAGGTACTCGACTTGAGAATCCCGGTCAGGTGTATACCCTCCTGGGTGAGGCATATTTCGCCAATAATGAGTTTGCCAGGTCTATTGAAGCGTTTGAAGCCGCTGAAATGCTTACCGATATAGATCCAGCTGTTAAAAGACAAGCACAATTTCAACGCGGATGGGTCTTGTATCAAAACCAGGCGTATCGCGTAGCACAGCCAATATTTGAAGCGGTGCATGCGGATGATCCTGCCGGTCGACTGGGTGGAGAAGCATTATTTTGGAGCGCCGATGCTTTCTTTAATATGCAAGAGTATGAAAAAGCCATTGCGCAGTTTCGCCAGTTCCTCAGAGACTTTCCAAATCATGAGTTTGCAGGTGCCGCTCAGTATTCTTTAGGTTGGTCTCACTTCCGCATGAACCAGTTTGATCAGGCAATTGAACCATTCAGGTTGTTTCTGGAGTATTATGAGGCACCGCCTATAGCGCTATTCCCATATGATATCGATACGCAACTCCGTCTGGGGGATTCGTATTTTGCAATGCGTCAATATCGGGAGGCGATTCGCTACTATGAAAAAGCTATTGGCGTGAACCCGGGCGCTGATTATGCACTCTATCAGGTCGCCAACAGTTATTATCGTCTCGAGCAAACATTTGAGGCTGTACAGGCTTTCCGAAGACTGCTCAGGCAGTTTCCAGACAGCAGGCTTCGCGAGCAAGCCATGTACAACATTGGGTACATATTCTTTTTAAATGGGAATTATACTCAGGCTATTGAGGAATTTCAGAGACTAATTCGCCAGTATAGAGGTTCTAACTGGGCTGCACGTGCGCAATACAACATTGGAGATGCTTTTTTTAATGCAGGGGAATTTGAGCGTGCCATCGAAGCGTATCAGGCTGTATTGGACAATTATCCTCGAAGTCCACTTATCATTGAAGCTATAAATGGTATTCAGTTTTCTATGTTGGCGGCTGGAATGGATGATACAAGTTCAGAGCTGCTTGAAGACTTCATCCGCCAAAATCCACAAGCTGCAACTGCTGACCGACTACGATTCCGTCAGGCTGAGTTTTTATTGCGTACGGCTGATTACCAGGGTGCTATCGCAGCCTTTGAAGATTATATCCGTGTAACGAATTCGACACGATTGCTTCCCGAGGCTCATTTCAATCTTGCGGAGGCATTCAGGAGCCTTGGTGATCAACGTCGTGCTGAACAGGCTTATGAAACCATTTTGAGAGATCATCCGCGAAGCGGACGTGCTGAATCGGCACTTCTGAATTTAGGGATGATGAATTTCGACAGGGGAGAGTTTGCGGCTGCATTAGACTTTTTTACCCAGTTGGAATCCAGAACGCAGCGTTTGGGTTCGGAAGCCGGTGTGGGAAGGGGTAATGCTCTTCTTGCTCTGAACAGGCTGGATGAAGCGGAGCAAGTTTACAGGCGCGTTCTACAACGTTCAGGAAGCCAACAGGATGCAGCTCGATTAGGACTTGGTAAGGTATTGCTTCGGAAAGGTGAGCACAGTGAGGCTGAGCCCATTTTCCGAGAAATATCTGAGGCTAATTCGTTTGAGATTGGTGCTGAAGCAATGTATTGGCTGGGATTTGTGCAACAGCAAGCCGGAAACCTTACCGAAGCACTGCAGACGTATGGCAGGGTACGGGTGCTGTTTGAGGCCTATGATAACTGGGTTGCGATGTCGCTGGTGAGGACTGCAGAAATTCAGCGTGCTCAGGGGAATACGAATGAAGCTCGTGCTACGTACCAGTCTGTACTGGAACGTTATCCCGAAACGGAGGCTGCTAACATTGCAAGAAGGGTTTTACAGGGTAATTGATTAATTTTGGCGTCATCCGGCGTCATCCGGCGTCATCCGGCGTCATTCGGCGTCATCCGGCGTCATCCGGCGTCATTCGGCGCGTGATGCATTTACGAAATTAATAAATCAGGTTTATACCAAGTACGCATGAAACAGGTTTTCGGGTTAACATCGCTAAAAGGGGCTATAACAATGCCACCGGATAAATCTATTGCCCACCGTTCTGCCATGTTCGCGGCATTGGCAGATGGGGAATCGGTTATAGAGAACTATTCCATGGCGGCCGATCCGCAAACCACCTTGTCTTGTTTTCGTCAGCTTGGCGTTAATATTGAGCAAACCGGAACAACAGTAACGGTAAAAGGCGTTGGTCGAAGCGGGTTTTCCAGACCAGAGGCGCCTATAGATTGCGGCAACTCGGGAACTACCGCCCGCTTACTGACGGGTATTCTGGCTGGTGCCGGAATTGAGGCCACCCTTGTGGGTGACGACTCGCTCTCATCCCGAACGATGCGTCGAATTATGGCTCCACTTTCACAGATGGGAGTTTCCTTTGAAGCAAGAGATGGAGATTTTCTTCCACTCCGTATTATACCCGCATCCGACCATCGCGTAATTCCGATGGAGTATTCGCTGCCTATACCTAGCGCGCAGGTGAAGTCATGCATTCTGTTGGCCGGATTATTCGGGTCTGAACCAACTGTGGTTGCAGAGCCTGTTGTCAGTCGGGATCACACAGAGAAATTGTTGAATCTTCCTGTTCTGGAAAAAGACGGAGTTCGATACATCAGTACCTCGACAGATACCGAGATACCACTTCAGAATTACAGCGTTCCGGGCGATTTTTCGGCAGCAGCTTTTTGGCTGGTAGCTGGTTGTATTTATCCTAATGCGGATATAACATTGAAAAATGTGGGCATCAATCCAACAAGAACGGCAGCAATGAACATTCTAAAAAGAATGGGTGCCGATATTGAGATTACGAATCATAGCCTGCGGGTTTCGGAGCCGGTTGCCGATATGACCGTTCGGTTTTCACAGCTTCATGCGACCGACATCCTGCCGGAAGAAGTTCCGAATTGTATTGACGAGTTGCCCATACTCAGTGTGGCCATGGCTTTTGCACAGGGAGTTTCATCATTCCGTGGAGCCGAAGACCTCCGACATAAAGAAAGTGATCGGTTGGCTGCCGTGGCGGCCTTGTTGCGCGGTGCCGGCGTTGACTTTGAAGAGCATCATGATGGTCTGACCATTCAGGGAAACCCAGGTTTTGTGGCTGCCCCAGCTACCTATGAATCCCTCCATGATCATCGAATTGCCATGTCGGCTGCGATTCTGGCAGGTAGAAGCTCCGGCAAGTCCGTAATTAAAGACGCCTCCTGCACCGCTATTTCTTATCCAAGATTTTGGGACGATTTGTCAGTACTCTCTGAAATGTGACGAAATGGCACGGGCCTTCGTGCTAATCTTGTCATTATGTCTGGCATTCCTCCTTTGGCACTATCGTTGCTCAGTACATTGTGAACGTTTAGAAATACAGGAGTTCAACAATGACCGATTTTAATACCAAAGCTTTTGAAGACAGGTTGCACCGCATCGGTAAAGAGGTTCAATCGTTTTTCGAAAACCTTGTTTCAGAAGACGAGCTGGATGTATTCTCACCGAAAGCTGATTTTGTGCAAACATCAGAAGGATTTGAAATCCTGATGGACCTCCCCGGTCTTACTAAAAGCGATATTAAAGTTGAATTGACTGATGCTATGCTAACCATCAAGGGAGAGCGCACGATCAATGAAACTGATTTGCAAGTTGCCTGGTTACGCAGAGAGCGTCATTACGGTAGTTTTTCGAGATCATTTCCTGTTCCGGTGCCAGTGAGCAAGTCCGACGTTTCGGCTCAATTTAAAGATGGCGTTCTCAAAATTTTGATTAAAGCTGAAGATATGGGTCCTCAAGACACCACCATCGACATCGACTAAACAAACGAATTTCGTCTCCAGCTCAAATTGAGTGGGGAAATCAGATTGTAATAAACGATATACACTAACAAAAAAACGACACTACTATTATGGGAAAGATTATTGGAATTGATTTAGGTACCACGAACTCGTGCGTATCGGTAATGGAAGGTAACGAGCCGGTTGTTATTCCGAATCCGGAAGGCGGACGTACCACGCCATCGGTTGTGGCATTTACCAAAGACGGTGAGCGTCTGGTTGGTGCTGCTGCCAAGCGTCAGGCTATTACCAATCCGAAGAAAACGGTAGCCTCCATCAAGCGTTTCATGGGACGCATGCACGACGAGGTGAAAAACGAAACCTCACAAGTGAGCTACGAAGTCGTTAAAGCCGAAGATGGTACTGCGCGTGTAAACATCGACGACCGCAAGTATGCTCCACAGGAGATTTCGGCCATGGTACTGCAAAAAATGAAGCAGACAGCCGAAGATTACCTTGGTGAGAAAGTAACCGAGGCGGTTATTACGGTACCGGCGTACTTCAACGACGCGCAGCGTAAGGCTACTCAGGAAGCAGGTAAAATTGCCGGGCTCGATGTAAAACGAATTATCAACGAGCCCACTGCCGCTGCGCTGGCATACGGACTCGACAAAAAAGACAAATCACAGACGATCGCTGTGTATGACCTTGGTGGAGGTACCTTCGACGTATCTGTACTTGAGCTGGGCGATGGCGTTTTTGAGGTGAAATCAACCAACGGTGATACCCATCTTGGTGGTGACGACTTCGACGGTCGACTCATCGACTTCCTTGCCGATGAGTTCAAGAAAGAAGAAGGCATTGACCTTCGCAAAGATGCCATGGCCATGCAGCGTCTAAAAGATGCGGCAGAGAAAGCTAAAATCGAGCTTTCAGGTTCAACCAAAACCAACGTGAACCTCCCGTTCATTACGGCAGATCAGTCTGGTCCTAAGCACTTGAACATCGACATTACCCGCTCGAAATTCGAGTCACTGGTTGATGATCTGGTTCAACGCACCCTCAAGCCGTGCGAAAACGCGCTGAAAGATGCAGGATTGAGCAAGTCTGAAATTGACCAGGTCATTCTGGTGGGTGGTTCTACCCGTATTCCTAAAATTCAGGAAGTGGTTAAAGAATTCTTCGGCAAAGATCCGAGCAAAGGCGTGAATCCCGATGAAGTGGTAGCCGTTGGTGCTGCGATTCAGGGTGGTGTGCTTACCGGTGAAGTGCAGGATGTAGTTCTGTTGGATGTGACTCCGCTCTCGTTGGGTATTGAAACCCTTGGCGGCGTGATGACCAAACTGATTGAATCCAACACCACCATCCCAACCAGCAAATCGGAGACCTTCTCAACCGCAGCTGACAACCAGCCAAGTGTTGAAATCCATGTGCTACAGGGCGAGCGTACACGTGCCGTAGACAACCGCACGCTTGGACGTTTCCACCTGGATGGTATCATGTCGGCGCCACGTGGTGTACCGCAGATTGAAGTGAAATTCGACCTCGATGCCAACGGTGTACTTAACGTAAGTGCCACCGACAAAGCCACAGGCAAAGAGCAGAAGATTCGAATTGAAAGCAGCTCCGGGTTGTCGGATGCCGAGATAGAGAAGATGCGTAACGATGCGCAGGCTCATGCCGATGAAGACAAGAAACTCAAAGAGCGCATCGACAAGCTGAATGCTGCTGACGGACTTGTATTCTCTACCAAGAAGCAACTCGAAGAGCATAAAGACAAGCTTTCGGATGCCAACAAAGATGCCATCAACGCGGCGCTTACCAAGCTTGAAGAACTCCACAAAGAAGAAAAAGTGGAAGAGCTCGATGCTGCGATGGAATCGTTGAATCAGGCATGGGCTGCGGCTTCAACTGAGCTGTATGAGCAAGCTGCCAAGGCAGAAGGTGCTCAAGGCGGTGCTGAAACCGGTGGCGCAGCCGAGGAAGGAAGCCCTACGGAATCCTCGTCCGATAAAGGCGATCCGATTGATGCGGAGTATGAAGTGGTTGATGACGACGACAAGAAGTAAGTCAAAAACCCGTACATTTAAAGAGCCTCCTGTTGTCATGACGGGAGGCTTTTTTTTCATCATAACGGCGCTGTCAAAGTCTATTGTCGGGAACTCTGATGACGCTTTTATGGTGATTGATATTCCTCACGAATGAGGGGCTTTCCCTCCGCCGCCCCCCCCCATTATTTGGGGAAGTGAGATTCGTATAAACGTATATCTTGCCGAAGTAAGCATCCTAAATTAACCTCTGACCTGAACACTGTGAACATACTTGGAATCGAGTCTTCCTGCGATGAGACAGCCGTGGCCGTATATTCGGATGCGGGACTGCTTTCGAACGTGATTGCCTCCCAGACCGTACATCGGCGGTATGGCGGAGTTGTGCCCGAACTGGCCTCTCGCGCGCATCAGCAGTCGATCTGGGGTGTTACCGAGCAGGCTCTTGAAGAGGCGGGACTCCAATTAAAAGACATCGACGCCATCGCGGTAACGAATGGTCCCGGTTTGATGGGAGCGTTGCTTGTGGGACTTTGCTTTGCCAAGGGACTTGCCTTATCGCTCGGGAAGCCTATCATTGGCGTAAACCACATCGATGCGCATATTTATGCGAATTTCATTGAATCGAAGCCGGAATATCCCTTTGTTTCGCTCATTGTTTCGGGCGGACATACCAGGCTGGTACTGGTAAAGGGCTTCCTCGACCATGTGCTGCTTGGCGACACACGGGATGATGCCTCCGGAGAAGCGTTTGATAAAACCGCCAAAATTTTGGGCTTGCCCTATCCGGGTGGTCCGGAAATGGATCGCCGGGCCAGGGAAGGCGACCGGAAGTTTGTGAAATTCCCCCAGGCGTTGTTATCGGAAGGCTACGAATTCAGCTTTTCAGGACTTAAAACCTCGGTTTTATATCATATTGAGGCTATTGACGAGCCAGAACGCGCCGCCTATCTCGAAAAAAATATGAACGACCTTTGTGCCTCCATTTCGGAAGCGATTACGGAGGTACTGACCAAGAAAACCCGCCGGGCGCTTAAGGAACACGGTGTGAAAGATCTGGTACTGGCCGGTGGTGTATCGGCAAACTCCATGCTACGCGAAAAAATGACGGCACTAGGTACTGAAACCGGTGTACGCGTACATATTCCCAAGCCGGTGTACTGCACCGATAATGCTGCTATGATCGCTGTAACCGGATATTATAAAGCTAAAAGCGGTCAATTTGACGAACTAGTTTCGTTGGAACCCTTTGCATCTCAGACGGCTTAAGGTCGATTGTGTAATACTTGATTTTGAAAAGAATTCATTAGAAGCTCCGCATCGCTCATTTTGGCAATCTCCTTGAGTAATACTTGATTTTGAAACGAATTGATTAGATCCTACATCCCAATTGTACAAACCTCAAAAGAAAATACATCGAAATGACCCTGTTTAAACTCATATTTGAGCACGATATGGTGCTGGAACCCGTCGGTCAACCCAAATCTCCCAAGAGAGAATCATCGCTTGAGGAATTCTTGAAGCCCGTTCCGACTTACAGCAGATTTTATTTCTCGGCAACAGACTTGACAAGACAAGCGTTTGGACTCAGCGCCAGTGACGACTTTAATAGCCTGATGCATGCTTTTGAAAAAGGTATTGGTGAGATTAAGAGCTATTTACTTTCCGATGGTACCGTTTGCAGTACGTTGCACGAAGCCTTAGACCGTGTAGGTGATGGTGGTGCTATCGTGTTGATAAAGGGAGATGATATTGTTAAACCCTTCCCTGCCATTGACCCAAGTGGCAGCTTTCGGGACTATATACCGGAGCTTACGAACATTTTAGATAAGGGACACCTTGTTTTGTTTAAAGTGAAAGCTCACCATGGATTTGACCTGCATGTTTTCTCAAGAGCGAATATCTATCGTGATTTTTTCTACGCGTTTAAACCCCTCATACGACCTGATTTACGTTTCTTTAGTATTAATGGAAAACGAGCAAAAAGTGAACGTCTGTTCTACTTTGAAACATGGTCTCTGCATCAGCCTCCGCATGGTTTTGAGGAAGTATTCCATGACACGGCCTTTTATTGATACTGGTAATGAAACCTATGTGACTGGATGGTCACATAGTTTTAGGGTAAGATTAACATATTTTCGCATCTTCATTGCACGTTAGCCTGTCAATCAAAAAGACGATATGCCTTAATTATTAAGGCATCTGTGCATGGTGGTTGAAGTTATGTTTCTCTTTGTTGGTGCTTCTTGTAAATGGAATGGGGTTTAGGGGGTGTTAAGTATTGAATCAAGGATAGAATTTATCATCGAATTGGATTTGAGCAGAGTGAAAATTGGGTTAATTTAGTAGCTATGAAAGGGCTTTTCTGGCTCATGAGTCAATTAACAGCAATTGAATAATGAGCTGTCAGGCATTATCTATTCAAATAACCAAAGGGGTCATTTATGTCTCGTAGTTTGTCTACTATGTTTTTAGTTGCCGTAATGGCATTGCTCTTTGCCGGTAATACATCTGCTCAGGGAGTGTTAACTGGTTTAATTACCGACGCTAGCGACGGTGAAGTATTGATTGGAGCCAATATTTTACTGCAACAGGAGGAGTCAGCCAGAACCCGTGGTATCAATACGGGTCTGGACGGTCGTTACACTTTTTCAAATCTACCTGCGGGTACCTACACGATGCGTGTCACGTATGTTGGTTATCTGGAACAACGGGTAACAGATGTGGTAATACGCGATGGGGAGACTACAACGATCAACCTGAGGCTAGATCCTGGTGTAAGTTTGAATCCTGTTGTGTTTTCTGCGTCAAGAATTGAGGAGAGTATTTTGGACGCTCCTGTGACCATTGAATCAATGGACATGATAGCTATCGGGCAAATAGCTTCTGATAACTATTACAAAGCGCTTGGTAATTTGAAGGGAGTTGATATAACGACCAGTTCAATTAACTTTCAGATTATTAACTCACGTGGATTCAGCTCTACAGGTAACACACGAATGGTTCAGCTGATTGATGGCATGGATACCCAGGCTCCGGCGCTTAACTTTCCGGTTGGAAACTTGAATGGTCCATCTGAGCTGGATATTGCTAGTATCGAATTTATTCCTGGTGCGGCTTCTGCTCTGTATGGTGCTAATGCATTCAACGGAGTCTTGCTTATTAACAGCAAAAGCCCGTTTGAGTTTCCCGGGACCTCTTTCATGGTGAGAAGTGGAGTAAATCATGTCAATAGTGATGAGTCGCTTGGTGAGCCTGGTAGCCCTCAGCCTATGTATGAGTTTTCAGCTCGACATGCTCAGGTGTTCAATAACAGGTTGGCTGCCAAAGCAAATTTCACCTACAGCAGGGCAACGGATTGGCATGGTTCCGACTTTTCAGACAAAAACGCTTCTTTTTGGACAGGCGCTGGTCGTAATCCGGCGTTTGACGGTGTGCACATGTTTGGTGACGATGGCTCATTCAATATTGGTTTGCTAGCTATTAATCCGGCCCTTAGAAATCAGCTTGCACAGGGAATTAGTGCTCAAAGTGGTGGTGCTATACCTGTAGCATTAGCAGAGCAATATGTAGGATCACTCCCTGCACAGCCCGTTAACCGTACTGGTTATCGTGAAGTCGACCTCATCGATTATAATGCGGAAAACATGAAAATTAACACTTCAGTCCATTATCGTCTCAGCGATCTGGTTGAAGCCAGCTATACATTTAACTATGGTTTTGGTACCTCGATCTACACAGGTGCACAGCGTTACAGTTTAAAGAACTTTAGCATAGGTCAGCATAAGCTAGAGCTCAACGGCGATAATTTCATGGTTCGCGCATACGGAACTTTCGAAAATTCCGGGGACTCTTATATCGCTGATTTCGTTGGTTTTGCAGTAAATGAAGCATACAGACCAAATGCCGAGTGGTTTGGTCTATATGGTGCTACATTTGCCGGAGGTCTTCTACAAGCGGCTACCGCTGCACAGGGTGGTAATCCTACCTATAATCCAGCAACGGTTTCAGCCATTTTAAGCAATCCTGCGGCTGTAGCTCAGCTGCATGCTGCAGCACGTGGCGCCGCCGATACCGGTAGGTTCGAGCCTGGGACACCCCAATTTGACGCGGCTGTTGAGGCAGCTCTGGGAGCACGTGTTCCTAATGGAGCTCTTTTCGATGACCAATCCAGATTTTATATGGTTGAGGGTCAGTACGACTTCAAAAATGAAATTCGTTTTGCAGATGTTCAGATGGGAGCAAGCTTCCGACAATTTCAGCTTCGATCAAACGGCACTATCTTCGATGATGCCGATGGTGTTAACATCAATGAATTTGGCGGATACTTGCAGGCCGGTAAGTCGTTTCTTGAAGACAGACTCCGCCTAAGTGCATCACTTCGATACGATAAGAATGAAAACTTTGATGGCCAGTTTAGTCCACGTATCTCCTCTGTAATACGTGTAGCTGATGGTCATAATGTTCGTGCATCGTATCAAACTGGTTTCCGTAATCCAACTACTCAGGGACAATATATCAACCTGAATGTAATTACAGCTAGACTGCTTGGCGGTCTTCCACAATTCGCTCAACAGTATGATATCACCAATAATACCTACACAGTAGAGTCGGTTAACGCATACACAAATCAATTTTTGCAAAACCCTGCAGATCCGGCTAATGCACTGGCTGCAATTGCGCTCCTGGAGCGATATGACAACCACCGTGCAGTTCAGCCTGAACAAGTACAATCTATCGAGGTTGGGTACAAGGCACTTGTAAATAATAATTTGTTTATTGATGCGGCTTACTACTATAACGTATATAATGATTTCATAACACAGATTCGTGTACGACGTGCAGCGGGACCAATTAATCCGGATCCGTCTAATCCGGCTACTATTCCTGGTGCAATACAAGCGTCAACGAGCTTGTTGTCAGGTGATTTCAATAATACATACCAAATCTACACCAATACAGACAATACCGTAAAAGCACAGGGTGCTGTAATCGGTTTTGAGTACAGTCTTCCCGGAGGCTATACGGTTGGTTCCAACTATAACTGGAACCAGTTAATCAGCGGTCTTGATGGGTCATTCCAGAACGACTTCAACACCCCGGAGCATAAGATAAATGTCTCTTTTGGTAACAGAAGGCTTACCGATCGCATTGGCTTTAATGTAACCTATCGCTGGCAAGATGCCTTCCGCTGGGAGTCTTCATTTGCTACCGCCGATATTCCTGCTGTTTCCATGCTGGATGCGCAGGTAACATACCGATTGCCTTCGCTTGACTCTATTGTTAAAGTGGGTGGATCTAACGTATTGAACAATCCATACGTACTCAGTGCTGGTGGACCTTCAGTAGGCGGAATTTTCTACGTCTCCTTTACATACGATAACGTGTTCCGCAGATAAGCATCTGGCACCGGAAATATGAAAAGCCCCATGGTTCATTCTGTGGGGCTTTTATTTTATATACATGTTGAAAGGTCCGTTCTTGTATGTATGACATCAATATTTGGCAGATAGCAAAGTGATGCTGTGAAAGGTGCCTCATCTACCATTTTTAAACGTAATATTCGTATTATCGATTCATGAAATATACAGACAAACTGCTACATGCTATCACCCGCACGGGTTCCGTACTATGCGTCGGTCTGGATCCTGTTCCAGCTCGTATGCCTGAGAAGCTTCGGAGTTCAGGAATGTCTGAATCAGAACAGGTTTTAGAGTTTTGCAAAAACATCATTATGCACACGCGGACCTACGCTGCTGCATACAAGCCCAACCTTGGATTCTTTGAGGCTCTGGGAGCTGATGGTATTGCTGTTTTTGAAGAGTTAAGTACGTTATTTCCTGAAGATGTCATTACGATAGCCGACGCCAAAAGAGGCGATATTGGCAACACTGCACATCGATATAAAACGGCGTTTTTTGATCGGTGGAATTACGATGCCGTAACGTTGTCACCTCTGATGGGATTCGATACGATTACTCCATACCTTACTGATTCTTCAAAGGGGGTGTACGTACTCGCACTAACATCTAATCCTGGTGCAGTAGATATCTTCGAGCAGAGGCTAGCCTCAGGTAAAACCGTCAGTACATTAATTGCCGAAAAATCCGCTGAAATGTACGAGCGTTTTCCAGCTCATACTGGTATGGTGCTTGGCGCTACGCAGACTGCGAAATTACAGGAGCTGCTAAACATTCACCCTAACGCCAGTTTACTGATTCCGGGCGTAGGTTCACAAGGTGGAAATATTGATAGCCTGAAGGATGCCCTTAAAGTACATAACGGACTACCTCTTGTGAATGTGAGCAGGTCTATTATTTACAGTGATAATCCCCTTGAAGAATCTGACTATATAGAGGGCATTCGCTTGCGAGCAGAAGGTTATCACAATTTGCTCAAACCGATTGCGGCGCGCTATACTGAAGGCTGAAGAAGGATAAACGAATTTCTTTTGGCCCGAATAGTACTTTGAAATAACCGTTTGGTTAACCGCCTAATTATGAATTTTATTTTGCATTACATTGGATAAACAAAAGCCTAAAATCTTAATGTATACAGATGGCGCCTGTAGTGGAAATCCCGGTCCAGGCGGGTGGGCATATACGCTTGAATGGAATGGTAAGCTCAAGGAAGGCTCGGGTGGTGCGCCGGATACAACCAACAACAGGATGGAAATGCAAGCCATAATAGAGGGGCTCAGAGCGTTGCGGAGACCCTGTGAGGTGACCATATGCAGTGACAGTGCTCTTATCATTAACGCCTTCACTCAGGGATGGATAGAAGGTTGGCAAAAGAGGGGATGGAAGAAGGCTGATAAGAAGCCGGTAGAGAATATGGACCTTTGGAGCGATATGCTTGATGCAATCGGGGACCATATCATTAACTGGAAAAAAGTAAAAGGGCATGCCGATGACGCCCGAAATAACCGGGTGGATGAGCTGGCTGTTATAGCATCAAAAAAAGCCCGCATTCACAAAGAATGACGGGCTTTATAGCTTGGATTCGACTTCTTTAGATGATAATAATCTTAAAGGGCAGTTGCAATAACAAGAGCAACTACTGAAATCAACTTAAGCAGAATGTTCAGTGAAGGACCTGAAGTGTCTTTCAATGGATCACCTACAGTATCACCAACAACGGTAGCTTTGTGAGCTTCTGAGCCTTTGTAGTGCATTTCACCGTTGATTTCAACGCCCGCTTCGAACATTTTTTTGGCATTATCCCATGCTCCGCCGGCATTTGCCTGGAAGATGGCCATGAGTACACCGGAGACGGTTACACCGGCAAGTAGGCCACCAAGGGCTTCTTTGCCAAAAACGAAACCGACAAAAACAGGCACAATTACGGCCAGGAGCCCTGGAACAACCATTTCGCGAATAGCTGCTTTGGTTGATATCTCAACACACTTACCGTACTCAGGAGTACCATCTGCAGCGCGGAAGGTTGCTTGATCTTCATCACTCCATGTGTTCATTTCTTTGCCTTCGTTTTTACGCATTACGGCCAGAGCAGCTTTGAGTGGCGGAATGTCAGCAAATTGACGACGTACTTCGTTAATCATAGACATGGCCGCCCGGCCTACGGCACCCATAGATAGGGCGGAGAAGACGAATGTGAGCATACCACCCACAAAGAGCCCGGCCATTACCGTAGATTCTGAAATATCAATACTTGTAATGCCTGCAGCCGTCATGTAAGCGCCAAACAAAGCCAGTGCTGTTAGCGCAGCAGAACCAATGGCAAACCCTTTTCCGATAGCCGCTGTTGTGTTACCTACAGCGTCGAGACGGTCGGTGCGCTGACGTACTTCTTTAGGAAGTTCCGCCATTTCAGCGATACCACCGGCGTTATCTGAAATCGGACCGTAAGCATCAACAGCCAGCTGAATACCTGTATTGGCAAGCATCCCTACCGCCGCAATAGCAATACCGTATAGTCCACCAAAATGAAAGGAACCAATGATAGCCATTGCAATAACAATGATTGGCAGACCGGTAGACATCATCCCTACCTGTAGACCCGAAATGATGTTGGTAGCAGATCCGGTAAGTGATTGTTGTGCAATCTGGAAAACGGGCTTTTTGCCATAACCGGTATAATACTCGGTGATAACTCCTATCAATACACCAGATACAAGACCTATTATCGTAGCAAAGAAAATACCGTGGGCGGTGATTGTTCTTTCAATTCCATAAAGGGCATCGTGGTACGTCCATGTCTCTGGCAGGATGGTAGTGATGAGGAAATAAAAAGCAATAATCATCAAACCTGCAGAGCCAAATTCGCCAAGGTTTAAGGCTTTATGCGGGTCGCCTCCTTCTTTTACTTTAACAAAAAAGGTACCAACGATAGAAATGACAATACCGGTTGCAGCCAGAAGTAATGGCAGCATTACACCGGCAAGATTGAACTCCGAGAATTCGGGTAATGTCATGAAAACGGCACCAAGAACCATCGCGGCAATAATAGAGCCTACGAATGACTCGAAAAGGTCGGCACCCATACCGGCCACGTCACCCACGTTATCGCCCACGTTATCGGCAATGGTTGCAGGGTTCAGGGGGTGATCTTCGGGGATACCTGCTTCAACTTTACCTACAAGGTCGGCGCCAACATCAGCGGCTTTGGTATAAATACCGCCACCAACACGAGCAAAAAGAGCAATTGAAGATGCACCGAAAGAAAAGCCGGTGATTACCGTAATCACCTGATTCATATCTTCGAATATATTGCTATAGAGAATGAAGAGTGAACTCAGACCAAGAACGCCAAGGCCCACTACAGCAAGACCCATTACAGAACCGCCGGAGAATGCTACTTCGAGTGCTTTACCCAAGCTTACACGGGCGGCATTAGCCGTGCGTACGTTCGCTTTGGTAGCAACGCGCATACCGATGAAGCCGGCTGCTCCGGAACACAAAGCTCCAATAACGAAAGAAAGAGCAACGAGAGAAGAACTGCCCTCGGTCATAGACCCCTGTACACCAAGAAGAACAGCAACGATAACAACAAAGATTGACAGGATTTTGTATTCAGCGCGGAGAAAGGCCATCGCCCCATCGGCTATGTATTTGGCAATACTGGCCATTTTTTCCGAACCCACATCCTGTTTGCTCACCCACTGAGACTTAATATAGGTAAAGAGCAGGGCCAACAGACCCGCAACAGGAATCAGATAAATCAGATTTTCCATGTGTAGTGTTTTTTAATGAAGGTTTAGATGCATTTAGTTATATCTGTTCATAGTCGTTGTGATGCCATCGCGCACGAAATTTAATATCGCATCGTGCGCTTTATCTATACCGGCCGCTATGTCTTCTTCCTCCTCCGAACCAAACGGAGACAAAACGTAATCGGCCTGACGACCTCTGGCAAAACTGTTTCCAACTCCGAATCGTAGGCGTGCGAACTGGTCGGTTCCCAGTCGGTCGATGATGTCGCTTAAACCATTATGACCGCCAGATCGGCCCGAAGGCTTAATTCGAACTTTTCCCGGAGGCAAATTGATGTCATCGGTGCAAACCAGACACTCGGAGAGTGGAATATCGAAAAAATTCAGTGCTTTAGAAACAGCTAATCCACTATTATTCATATACGTTGTTGGAGTGACAAGAACAACGCGCTGGCCTTTAAATCGACCTTCTCCGCTGAAAAAGGGGCCTCCGCCCGGTTTCAGCTGAATTGAAAGGGTATCTGCAACATGAAAAATGATATCGAACCCGATGTTATGCCGGGTTCCCATATATTCCTCACCAATATTCCCAAGTCCTACGATTAAGGCCATAAAAAGTAGGGTTAATAAAAGCGAAAAAAGCCGCAGACAGATAGTACTGCTGCAGCTTGATTATTTCGCATACATGTTACAGAGTTATTCTGCAGTTGCTTCTGCTTCAGCGGGTGCTTCCTCGCCACCCTCTTCATCAGCGAATTCAACGATTTTGGCTTTTCCACCACGTGGCGGACGAATAACCAGAATGGTACGATCTGGTGACATCAGAGGAGTAATATTCTGAAGTTTCAGCGTTCGTACTTTGAGGTTGTGCCCGATCTGTAGTTTGCTGATATCCACTACCAATTCAGACGGGAGGTCGCCTGGTAAAGCAGATACAGAAAGCTTACGTAGCGATTGGTACAGTCTACCGCCTTCAATTACACCAGGGGATGTACCCTTGATGCGTATAGGGATGGTAACAGTAACCGGTTTGTCTTGTTTGATGGCGTAGAAGTCAGCGTGAACGGGCGCATCCGTAACCGGGTCGAACTGTGTTACTTTCAGGATGGCTTCTACTGATTTGCCGCCTTCAAAGGTGAGCTTGATGAACTGCAGACTTTTCTTAGTCAGAAACTTCTCCAGTGCGATTCGCGGTACGCTGAAGTGCAGATTGCCTTCTACACCAGGACCGTAAACAACGGCAGGTACCAGATCTTCCTTTCGGATGTTACCCAATCGCTTAGGATCAATGTTTCGCTCTACAGCGGTGATTTCAATTGTTTTTGGCTTTTCCATGTTCTTTCGGGGGTGTGTTTTAATCGTCAAAAAGTGTGCTGATTGAATCGTCGGTATAAATCCTGCGAATCGAATCTGCGAAAATTTCTGCAACGCTCAATACTTTAATTTTCGCGGACGGTCTTTTCAGGGGTACCGTATCGGTAACCAGCATCAAGTCGATTGGAGAATCTTCGATGCGCTGAAAGGCCGGACCTGAAAGTATCGGATGCGTGCAGGCGGTGATGATTTTCTTGGCTCCGCGTTCACGCAAAGCAGTTGCGGCATTGGTTATAGTACCAGCCGTATCAATCATATCATCAACCAGTAATATGTTTTTGTCTTGAATTTCACCAATGATATTCATCACTTCCGCGACGTTCTGCTGCGGTCTTCGCTTATCTACAAAAGCTAGTCCGGCACCAAGACGCTTCGAATAGGATCTGGCCATCTTTAAGCTGCCCACATCAGGCGCAACCACAACCAGATTCTCCATCGGATTTTTGGTGAAATAGTCTACAAAAATGCTACTCGCATACAAGTGATCCAGCGGGATGTCGAAGAATCCCTGAATCTGAGGTGCATGCAAGTCCATTGTCAGTACACGGTCTGCGCCAGCTGTTGTTAACAGGTTTGCCATGAGTTTTGATGCTATCGAAACCCTGGGTTGATCTTTCCTGTCTTGCCGTGCATACCCGAAATAAGGTATAACTGCAGTTACTCTGTAGGCAGAAGCCCTTTTGGCTGCATCAATAAGCATGAGCAACTCCATGATGTTCTCACTAGGAGGTGGAGTAGACTGCACAATGAAAATGTCGGAGCCGCGAATACTTTGCTGGTATTTCACATAAATTTCACCATCGGAAAATGCCTTGATGGTAACTTCACCTAACGTGGTGCCGTATTGTTCGGCAATAGCTCGTGCCAGGGCAATGTTACTGCGTCCCGCAAAAATAGCAAGGGGCTGATCCACGATGGTTGAGGTTTAATTATGCAAAAAAAAGGATGAATCGATAGAAACATCCTTTGAAAATATATCAGAATTATGTTGCCCGGGGAGGATTCGAACCCCCACATACGGTACCAAAAACCGCTGTCCTACCCTTAGACGACCGGGCAAATCACTGCCTTTCGACAGACTCCAAATTTAGAAACATTTGAAGTTCAAGTCAACCCCTTAGTATGTTTTTAAAAATATAACATTCGTTACACTTACCTGTGCTGCAATAATAGCGATGCTGGGGCAAAAGCCCCGGATGTTCGGAGAAAAGCCTCATAGACTCATCTGCTTTCATAAATGCAGCCCGCACTTTTGATGGTGCCGGAAGATTGCCATCAATCCACATTTTTTCAGCCTCCTCCTGAAGCGCTGGTTTATAAACGAGCTCACCAAGTATATACATGGCCGGTATTAAGACCGTTTGAATGATAATCGCACCACGTTCACCTTTACAGAAGTGCATTTGTTTGAACTGGTCTGCACAAGTTTGCAGATTCCTGCTGATAAACCAGCCCATGCCTTCTTTTTTTAAAAAATGTAAGGCAGATGCCGCCTGTCGGAGTCGGTTCTCTTTGTTATTGACCGGCCGGCCAGACTTGTTTTTCCATCCGAATGCACCCAAATTATCTGCGAGTTCCATAGTTACCACATCCTGCAGCAGGCTAAAACATTGATTTTCGTCAGGGGGGCTTGTCATCTTGTAATCCCACGTTTTTTTCGCGAGAAGTTGCATGGGATTGCGGTTAGCTGGAATCCCCAAAGCATCACACAGTGAAATCCATACCATTCGTAAAAAAGCGTCGGATGGGGTTCTGTGTACCTCGAACCAGGTAAACATAGATTCACGTTTTATATCAAAATATAGTTTTGCGGCATTTCGCAGCTGATGTTCTTTCACATCCCGGGAAATTTCGTGAAGGCTCCCGCTGCACGCAAGATTCGAATGTTGCTCAATTTCCAACAGCTTTTGCTGCCATCGTTTATGCAGATAAGGTTTAAGTACTACGGTTGGTACTTCCGTTTGATTTTGACAACGAACGGGCCCCGCTTTATGCTCAAATAGGCATACGTGTAGTATAACACTATTGTAATTTTGGTCGGTTTGATGATGATGTGCATACCAGTCGGCGCATTGTATGTGTAATTCAATATCACCCCTGAGTCGCTTGCCATTTATCACTACAATACCGGATCGGAAATCGGGACCATCAAAAGTGTTGAGCTGACCGGGGGATTCAATTTCCACATGCTTGCCGCATGTAGTGCGTAACGCACGGCGCTGAAAAGCGAGGTGTTGCCATAGACGTTGAAAAACAAGTTCCCGCATGATTATACCTGAATTCGTATATAATGAATGGCAGTAGCGTACGTTGACTGCCATTGAATTTGATGCATCAGAGGAATTTGATGCAGGCGGGTTTCCTATTCAGACAAGTGAATTAAAAATACACAAAACGTGAATGAAATAAAAAAGCCGAATAGCATAGCTACCCGGCTTTGATTTTTTTAAGCGTTGCTTCGGTACCGGTTTGTACCTTGCTTCAGTACTGGTTTGTACCTGCTTCAGTACTGGTTTGTACGTTACTTCGGTATTAATTGGTCTCACGCGATGTTTTTACGTCGTCTTCGTCCAGATGCAGGCTATTCGTTGCTTCATACAGGTCGGGAACATGTTCCTTTACAGTGCGTTTAACTTTATCGGAAACCTGATGTGCTTTTTGCTGGGCTTCAGAGCGCTTTGTGTGCACCCAGCTACCGGCGCTATCAGCACCTTTCCGTATATAATCCCGATTTTCTCTGCCACTTTTGGGTGAAAGCAAGAGCCCCGCAGCTATACCTGCGGCGAAAAGCCCTACTGCTGCAACCAAAATGTTTAAACCATTTTTAGTGCTCATGATATCTCCCTTTTCGGTCGGTTGATTGTTGATTGAAGAATGAATGGAATGTCATTCTATTCTAAGTGTAATGTACTATTTTCACTACAATACTTCAACGTGATTAAACCCTCTTAGGTATATAAATGAAAAAAAAACTCTGTAAACCTTAAATTGGTATTGGAGAGAATTTATTCTAAATTTGATTGCTTACAAGATAACGTTAGAGAGCATGGTACGATACATAGGCTTAATTGCAATTTTACTGGTGTTGATGGGCTTCAGTGCGTCACCTCTGAGTACCTTCAGTGTTATGGTTAATAATGCTGAGGTTATACTGAACTGGAACGTCAATGACTTGTCACAGGTCCAAAAATTTGAAGTTTATCGAAAGTGGGAGCATAATCGTTCCGGCAAGAATGAATTTGTGAAGTTAGACGACTCTGAGCTGACCATTACGGCTGCAATTCGTAGAAATCCACCTCCCTATTTCGAATACATCGACAATCAGCTCTTCAAGGGTGAAAATGGTAATGACGTAGAGTATGTGCTCTACATTTACATGACAGATGGTACCAGGTATGAAGCTCACCGTCATGTACAATACACCACCTCTGCCGTACGACGAACATGGGGTAGCATCAAGTCGATGTTTCAGTAAGACACGGATGAACCCTGCAGAACAGTCCATATCAATAATGGAATCCGGTCAGATTCACCGTGCTATACGGCGGATTGCAATTCAAATAGTTGAGGATTTGCAGAAGGAAAACGAGGTCTTGCTTGTAGGAATCAATAAACGTGGATTCTTTATTGCAGAGCAGCTTCAGAAAGCTCTCCACACCTCTGGACTTCCCCATACTCTTGCGCTGAATCTGGATGTTCACCACGACAAATTAACCGGTGAGAAAGAGTTCACCACCCTGGCAGAAACCAGACATATCATCTTGGTAGATGATGTTTTATTCAGTGGCTCCACTATGCTGAAGGCATTCAGGTTTGTACTGGATGTAGTTCAGCCCAAAACCATGAAAATAGCTGTTTTGGTTGATCGAGGTCACCGTAAATATCCCATCCAGCCCGATTATGTTGGCATAACTTCTCCAACCAAACTTCGCGAACACGTTTCTGTTTCGTTCGATGGAAACGGAATCCCCGACTCTGTACGCCTTGTGCAAACGGGCTCTTAAATATTCAATTAAAATGTATGTATTCATGTTTCGTTACGTAGTAACTGTATTTTTCATTGTGTTCATTTCTGCAACCTGTGTTAAGCCAGTATATGGCATTTCAGATGAAACAGAGGAGGAAACTCCAGAAGAAGTATCTCCATGGGATTTCGGGGGATCTTTGAGCTTAAACGGCAGTCAGGCTTCGTTTCGAAATTGGCAGCAGGGTGGTGTGAATAACGTTACAGGCACCAGCAGTGCCCGTTTTACTGCTGAGTACCGAAAAGACCGTTATGTTTTCAATCACACAACCAACCTTCGTTACGGTCAATCGCGTGTAAATGGCAACGAGTTTCGAAAAACAGATGACGAAATTCGGATGAGAAATCAAATTCGTCGACTTTTGGATGACGAGCGCTTCTCACTTATCGCACAGATTAACTTCAACACCCAGTTCGATATCGGGCGTGATGCATCAAATACCAATACGGTATCACGATTTTTCGCACCTGCGTACGTTGTTGAAACTATTGGTTTTGCTTTTAATCCGGAACGAAGTTTCCAGCTTGATATGGGTATTTCAATGAGGCAGACGATTGTTCGTGATACCACACTTTCCACTCGTTATGGATTGCCTCAGGGAGACTGGATTCGTAATGAAGGGGGTATCTCAATTGGGGCGAAATTCGAGCGGGAAATACTAACTAATGTTGTATACATCGGACAGGCGGAAACATTTACCAACCTTCTCGAGCCGGTATCGAGTTCAACGGTTCGTTTTTCGAATGAACTTGTTGGTCGTATCAACAACTATCTGACTGCAAATCTTGAGCTTGCATTTTTGTATGATGATAATGTGAGTAAAGAACTACAGATTAAGCAGATTCTTTCAATAGGGTTCAGCTATCGATTTTTGTAGACTACATGAACATCTTTACAGCAGTTTAACCTAAACCTGCACCGGGAAAAGCAATGAACTCTTCCAACCGCATTGATCTTTTAAAAAAAGCTGTCGATTCTTTAGAACGATGGCTTTTTTCTTATCCGGTATCTGATAGCGGGATTGCCAAACAACATACTGCTGGTACACTTTCCCCAGACAATAGCTCTACGAACAAGAACGCTTCGGAGGGTTCCGTCAGTTACAACGATCGAGGTAATACAACATCCCCGAGGTCGGAAGAAGGCGAATCGGGGACTATCTGTACCCGGGATGCTGAAAACGTGCTAAGCATGCTCACCGATAGGCTTAAGGGTAACTATCCTTTTCACAGTAATGTGTATGCCGGACAGATGCTCAAGCCACCCCACGATATCGCCTGGGCGGCTTATGCTCTCACAATGCTTATTAATCCGAATAATCATGCCCTGGACGGCGGTCCCCCCACTTCTGAAATGGAAAAGGAAGTCATACCGGCGTTCGCTCGTATGTTTGGCTTTAAACATACCGTTCTGGGGCATCTTACCAGTTCGGGAACTATTGCTAACCTGGAAGCCCTGTGGATTGCCAGGAATGAACATCCGGATAAGGGAATTGCCTTTTCGAAGCAATCGCACTATACGCACGAACGAATGTGTAATGTACTGGGAATGAAGTCGTTCCAGATTCCACTTTTGGAAGACGGAAAGTGGGATTTCCATTATCTTGAATCCGTCTCTGATCAGATTGGTACGCTTGTAGTTACTATGGGAACAACCGGAGCCGGGAGAGTGGAACCGCTGCATGAGATTATCAACTTTGCAAAAAATAATGGTAAACGAGTGCATCTGGATGCGGCTTATGGCGGATATTTCAAACTTATAGAGCAGTCCGGACTGATACATCCGGAGGCATGGGCATGTACAGCCGAAGCGGATAGTATTGTAATTGATCCCCATAAACATGGACTTCAGCCCTATGGTTGCGGCTGTGTGCTATTTAAAGATCCGTCGGTAGGCAGATATTATAAGCACGACTCCCCGTATACCTATTTCTCTTCAGAAGAGCTTCATCTAGGAGAAATATCGCTGGAATGTTCCCGTGCCGGAGCTGCTGCGGCTGCATTGTGGGCCACCCTGCAGATGTTCCCCCTCGCAGAAAATGGTAAAATGGCTGAAATAATGCTTGATTGTCGGAAAGCCGCTCTGCACTTTTCCGAAGCGGTAAATCAATCGCTTTATTTCAAAATGTTGTATCGACCAGAGCTGGATATCGTTGTCTACTCGGTTCAACCTTCAGATCCCCGTTTTACTGCCAGCGCGTTGAGCAGAATGAATACGAAAGTGTTTCAAAGAGGGATGGATAAAGGCAGTGATGGGGTATTTGTGAGTTTGTTTACGGTACCTTCGTCTGATGTGTCGACAATATTTCCCGAAATTATAGCTGATACACCTACTATTACGGTTCTTCGAAGTGTTTTAATGAAGCCCGATCAGCAAGCTTATGTACCCGAACTCGTCCGTAGGCTGGAAGCAGCAGCTCGGGGTTAATAAAGTCTGTTTCCTGCCATAACCAGGGTAAAGATGTTCAGTGCTCATTGTTCGCTGATAAAAATGTTGGTGGGCATAATATTTTATGATACCTGTTGCAGCCGGTGTCGTATCTTGGTCTATTCAGAAACAACATAGGTTCCCCCTGATAATAAAAAAGGCCGGCTACAGAAGCACTGTAACACGGCCTTAATTCAGATTAATTGGGAAGTTAGAAACTTCTTTAGCCGGAACTCTAAGAGTAGCTTACACGTCGAAACGAATTCCCTGTGCAAGTGGCAGGCTGCTTCCCCAGTTAATGGTATTCGTTTGGCGGCGCATATAGATCTTCCAGGAATCGGATCCGCTTTCGCGTCCTCCTCCGGTTTCTTTCTCACCACCGAATGCTCCACCGATTTCCGCCCCGCTGGTACCAATATTCACATTGGCAATACCGCAATCTGATCCTGCGTGACTCAGAAACTGTTCGGCTTCGCGTAGGTTCAGGGTAAATATTGCAGAGCTGAGTCCCTGTACAACACCATTATGATATTCCATGGCTTCTTCCATTTCACGGTATCGAATCAAATACAGAATGGGAGCAAAGGTTTCGTCCTGCACAATTTGATAGTGATTTTCGGCAATGCAAATGGCTGGACGAACATAGGTGCCACTGTCATACACCCCTCCCTGCAGTACTTCGCCTCCGTAAACCAACTCTCCTCCGGCATCTTTGAGGGATTCGAGGGCGCTCTGCATCATATCTACGGCCTGTTTGTCGATGAGAGGTCCAACCAGTGTGCCTTCCTCGAGCGGACTTCCAATAGCAATGTTTTTATAGATAGATACCAGGCGGTCTTTTACCTGATCAAAGATAGATTCGTGAACGATGAGTCGTCGGGTTGATGTACATCGCTGACCTGCCGTTCCAACTGCGCCGAATACCGTAGCCCGAACAGCCATTTCGATGTCGGCCTGCGGACTGATAATGATAGCATTGTTTCCGCCGAGTTCGAGCAATGTTTTTCCAAGTCGAGCAGCTACAACCTGCGCCACCTGCTTGCCCATTCGGATAGAGCCGGTAGCTGAAATCAGTGGTACACGCTTGTCGGATGTCATCCATTCACCCACCTCACGGTCGCCGTTAATCATACAGAAAATTCCCTCGGGCAAGTCATTTTTGGCCAGCACATCTTTGATGATATTCTGGCAGGCAACGGCACAAAGGGGTGTTTTTTCGGATGGTTTCCAGATGATGGTATCGCCGCAGACAGCTGCAATCATGGCGTTCCAGCTCCAGACCGCCACAGGGAAATTGAATGCTGAGATTACGCCTACGATGCCCAGTGGATGATATTGCTCGTACATGCGGTGATCGGGGCGCTCGCTGTGCATAGTAAGGCCATAGAGCTGTCGGGACAATCCCACGGCAAAATCGCAAATGTCGATCATCTCCTGAACTTCACCGAGGCCTTCCTGATAAATTTTGCCCATTTCGAGTGAAACGAGCTTGCCGAGGTCTTCTTTATGTTCACGCAGGGCGTCACCGATCTGACGTATGATTTCACCACGCTGGGGAGCCGGCATTTTCCGCCAGGTCTTGAATGCTTCTGCAGCTGTGTTTACAACGGTTTCGTATTCTTCTTTTGTGGTGCTGTACACTGCCCCGATTAATTTGCCATCGATTGGGGAGTGTGATTCGATGCGGGTTGCACTTTTGGTGAACATGGTTTTATTGCCGGTAGTTGTTCCGGCGTTGTCGGCTTCAAGGCCGAGTCGCTTTAGAAAGTCCATAGTATCTGATATTTGTATGATTTCAATAGGTTCGCAGATGGCAAGATACTGCACTTCAAACTTTAAAACCTGAAACGAACCGAGATTTCAATGTTAGGAAAGCTTCTTCGGTCTGCTCTTCGTTCGGCTCGAAGAAAGGCGCTTCGATAAACTTCCGGATATTCTGTGTACAGTTTCTGGCGTGTAGCCTGCATCTGATACCATCCATTGATGAATAATTCGTTGCGAGCGCTCATCGGAAGGCGAATCATTACAGACGGTCCCCATTGTGTTGTGGTTCTATTTCCTGTAGAAATCCTGTTTACACGAGTTATGGTGCCATTTTCTTCTACATCCACAGCCAGGCTGGCTTGTTGCAGAAAATCGAATTTATGAAAATAGCGAACGCCGCTGCTGATAACAATATCGCCATATTGACGGCTAACCATGGTGCGAACATCCCAGGTGATGATGGTATCGATGGGTGTTTCCTGGAAAGTTTCCCAGAAGAGCTTACCGATTCGCAGTTCGCTTCGTGAGAACTCAGCCTGCACATTCCATCCCGGCGCAAAGGTCCAGCTGGTGGTATTGGCAGCAATAAACTCCCGCGCCGACTGGTCGTTTTTAGGTCTGTTTGGTAGTTCAAAGTCTTCAACCGTGTAGTTTGCTCTAACGGTAAACCGGTTGTTCATGTAAAATGTAGGGGAGGGTTGCCAGTTGATTTCCGGAATAAGACGGATAGATCGGCGCCAGTTGTTTTCGATGCTTCGTTCGCTGAATAAATACACGAAATGAAAGGCTTCTCCGGCCAGTGTTACGCTGCCTTGAAGTGCCTCCGTGATTTGATAACGGTGTGTGGTACGTAACAGAATAGCCAGCTCATCGCGGTCGTCTTTGTTTATTTCCGGCGTATTATAGCGGAGTATGCTAATATTTCCGGCTAATGAGGCGCTGTATCGTTGTGTGAAGTTTGCGGTGTTTTGTGTGAAGAGTTCAAATCGTCTTTGACTGAAATTTGAGTTTTCCAGGATATCTGCTCTTCTGCGAACCTGGTCAACAGGCAGTCCTGTGGTGTTTATAAGTCTTGATTCACGAACCTGAAAAGCCCAGCGGACGCCGCCCTGCAGTTGCAGACCTGGCGTTGGTCTGCGTAGTGCAATACCCATATTGAGGAATTGCCTTTCACTGCGGGAGTCGTACAGAGCGATGTTTCCGGTTTCTTCCAATGGATTATTCAGGATACGCCTTACATTGCTGAGACCGTCTATGGAGAAGTCAGCAAATGTAGTTGATGTAACCGGTGTTTGCAGAAAGATGGAAACCATGGCAGAGTCGCTTTCTATGGCTTCAATAAAGTTGGCCTCGGTACGATTTAGCAGACTGCTTGACTGGTAGCTGTCGCGGCGGGCGTTTCCGAGCCAGATTTCGGAGGTGAGCAGCATGTTGTTCTCATCGCGGTACCGAAGTGTTGTACCGTAACGAACTGTTTGGAGCTTACGGGGATTGATGTAGGCAATATCGGCTATCGCAGCCGGCTCGAACTGGAAATCACCAAACCGCAGTGTGGGCGTATGCAAGCCGACCTGCCAGCTGAATCCCTGGTCATCACGGTCGCTACGTTGGTCGCGTAAGATACCTCCCAATGCACTAAACCGAAGCTGTTCATAAGGCTGGATAAAAATTCCGGCAAGAAACACATCCTGTCTTAAGTTTGTATTTGTGAAGGTATACGTTCCCGCAGTACTTGTAAATCCGGCTCCCGGGATGAGCTGATAGCTTAAACTCATACCGGCATCATATTCATCCTGAATATTTTGAGCCTCACCGTTGAAGAGAAAAAGCCGCGTGCCCATCCGATTGTAAACAGACAGGTCAATTTTATTCGATGTGTAACCTGCTGCAATATTTAAGTTCCATGATACAGCATCAAGCTGCCGGATGAAGCGCGTTTGCCCTTCAATATATTGTTCTCCGCTATGAGATCGACTTTGATCTATTTCTGACTGCTTATTTTGGGCTGAACTTACTCCCGCACCTGACGTAAGCAGCGCAGTGGCTACAAGGGCAACTCGTATGATATGGAGAAAGCGGGGCATTACTAGCACGTTATCTTTACTCGGCGATTCAACACTTGAAATAAGTATACCTAAATAGACCGATAGATGTTGACCTGGAGTATCCACTAAAAGAATTTCGTCTGGGGGTGTTAAATCTGTATTTTGAAGTTTAATTATGGTTAATCAGCTAGATGTGAATAAGCAATATCCCTTGCTCAGTAAAGCCCGGTGGTCAAGCTTTCGAAAGCTGAAGCAACGAAAATTTCGCGAATTGGAAGGAAAGTTCCTTGCGGAAGGACTACGTACAGTTCAGCAAATTGTTGACTCTGGTCAGCTGGAGATTGAGTGTATTATCTTTATGGAAGGTGTTGTACTGGATTTTCACGCTCTGGACGCGTCTGTATCTATTTACGTTGTTTCAGCTGAACAATTCTGTGAACTCGCAGATACACAACAATCGCAAGGAGTTGTTGCTGTTGTAATGGCTCCTGCTGGGTTTCATACAGACAGCTTTGAACATCTTGATGATGGAACCCTACTGGTTGTTGATGCAATACAAGATCCGGGAAACATGGGAGCTTTGTACCGGTCTGCTGCCTGGTTTGGTGCTAAGGGGTTTATTTTGGGTAAGGGTTCTGTAGATCTATTTAACCCCAAAACGGTGAGAAGTACAGCAGGAGCTTTAGGCTCAGTGCCGGTGGTGTATGGTGCCGATATCCAGGAGATATTTGATACGCTTTTACGTTTCGGATGGTCAATTTACTTGCTGGATGCTGGAGACGGAGCTGTTCCTCTGCCGGATTTAAAACTGACGTCCAAAAGTGTTCTGGTTGTAGGCAATGAGGGTAACGGGATTGATCCAATCTTAAGAAATGACGCTCGCTATACAAGAGTACTGATACCCGGGAATTCACATAGGGTTGAGAGCCTTAATGCGGCCATTAGCGGTTCAATCGCCTTATATTCACTTATCGTCAACAAGAAGTATAATTTGCAGTAGCTCGCTTCCGGGCGGTATACACGACGAAGTGTAGTGTATACAGATAAAAGTTCCGAAACTTGTTCATCCTATGATTACGGCATGTTTACCACTTCAACTCGGTTGATTGGCTTACCTAGAAAACGTTCTGCGAGTGCCTGAAAACGTTGCGGTTTGTCACTTACATAACAATCAAACCGACCGGCAGGCTCCGGGTTCAATAAATCGTGTTTCTCTAAATATGTTTTTGCGATTTCAGCGATTGAATTAGCTGAGTCTATAATTTCCAATTCGTCGTTATTGAAATACTCCCGAATACTATGTTTAAACAATGGGTAATGTGTACAACCCAGAATGAGACCATCGAAAGCGGTTGCTTTAAAATCTTTTAGATAGATGTCGAGTGTTGCTCTGGCAACATCATTGTCTGTCCAGCCTTCTTCAGCTAGTGGCACAAGTAAAGGGCATGCTTTTGAAAACACAGATATGGAGGAGTCTAATTGTCTTAACGACTTTTCATAAGCTCCGGATGCAACGGTAGCAAGGGTGCCGATAACACCGAGGAGGTTGTGTTTTCTTTTAATGGCCGACGCTGCCAGAGCACCGGCGTAAACTACATCAAGTACGGGGATTTTTCCTGCCCTACTCTGTATCGCTTCTTTCGATGAGGCTGCAACACTATTACATGCAATTAAAATCATTTTGACCTTTTTCTTTAAGAGAAAATCGGTGATTTGCAGGGAGTATTCTTTTACTGTTTCTGATGATTTAATACCATAAGGGACTCTGGCGGTGTCGCCAAAGTATATAATATTCTCATTTGGGAGTGTTTTCATTACCGCATCCACTACAGTAAGACCACCAATCCCTGAATCGAAAACCCCAATCGGCGCATGTTGCGCAAGTTTCATGCTATTCCTTTGATAATAGATTTCTGCTTTGCCTTATTCTATTGTAGAATAGCAAGTTCAATCTAAAATTGGAAAGCGAATTTTAACTATTTGCTTCTTGCCAGAACGAGTGGTTCGGTGTACGAATGAACCGGTCTGCCATGTTGGTTTAGCTCTACATGTACGATATATACCCCAGTAGGAAGGAGTCTGCCCCGGTCGTCAATTCCATTCCAATGAACGCTGAATGTATTGCCTATGTACTCATCCCGGACCAATGTTCTTACCATTCGCCCGTGCCGATTGAAGATAAATATTGAGGCCAGGTACCCTGGATGATGAGAAGTCAGGTTAATTTCAACTACGTCACTTTGGCCATCCATATCAGGTGAGAACGGATTTGGGTATATACGAAGTCCCATTTTTGATGGCTCGTCTGCAGATGGTATGCCGTCTTGGGAAATACTGTTTCTTTCTCCCGGAGTACCACCAAGTACCGATGCTGAAGTTGACCATAATGCTGCTACCGTCAAGTCGGTACTAACACGTTCAAGACTGCGTCCTCTTGGATCGTGAATATACGGATGATGCCAGGCTGGGTTATAGTACACAGAATCAATCACAACATCTGCAGTCCTCAGATACACACCCCGTCCGGTACTTGTGAGCCCTAACGTTGACCTGTTGGCTCGGGACATATGAGAACCACCTGGAATTTGGAAAAAACGTGCCATACGTGAGTTTTCCCAGTATCTTGCCGTGTCGGCATGAAGTACAGCGTACCCATTTCCATGTACTCTCCAGAGATAAGGGTTTTCCGGATTCCATGACCGATACTGCTTATGTTTATCGGGAGTATCTGCGATGAAAACATCACTTAAATCAAGGCTATACGTGCGCGTATTGTAGATTTCAATAAACTCAGATTGATCACTGAATGCGCTGAACCGATTTTGTATTGGCTGATATAAAAGCTCATTGATAAGTATATCTCCTTGCTTATATACAGGTTGCGCAACTTCTATCTGGAAATGAACGTGACTGGAATCCCCGAATCTGGTAATGTCAGTAATCTGCAATATCCCCGGGCTATTGTTTATCCAGTCTTTTTCAGGTAACTCATCCAGTTGAATTTGCTTTCCGTTGGAAATACTCCACGTAACGGAGTTGACTGGAGTACTGTTTATTGAAAAAGTAGTTGCATCATTTAAATCCGGAATCATGTTAAAATCAATGATTACTGTATTTTGCCGTGTAAGCCGGGCATTAAGCAGGGTTAGATCGGGCAATCCGAGCGTGTAAGAAAGGTTGTGTTTGCCTGCGCTATGATGACCTTCAGGATGTGGATTCCAGTTATTTGAGTCACTGCCCGGATATCGTGGATCAATCCGTTCCAAAGATTGGCCATCAGAAAGCTTGCTTGTAACTTTTGAGGTGTAGGCTATGCTGTCTACCATGTTTCCTTCCGGGTCTGTGAGCCAGATCTGATCTTGGTTGACGGAAAAGGACGGTAGGGGAGCCGTTATAAACCTATTATTGCTGTTACCAGTTGTATAAACGGTGTTCCGCGATACGACCACGAACTCACCAGGGTGCAGGATCTGCGGAGGAAGTGGTACAGACTGGGAACCTCTTCTAATGCTCCATGTATCCAGATTAAATAATTTTGTGCTTGTGTTATACAACTCTACGAATTGAGGAGTCGTACCCTCCAGCGCTCGAGGCGCAACCTCACTGATAACTACATCTCCAAACGCAGGGTCATCAAAAATGAGTAATTCATGGCGTTGAGCCGGTTGTTGAGCGCCAGTTCTGTAATCTGTAAATGGTCCGGTATCGAGGATGTACGTTCCACCTCGCAGGGGAGATTCCAGCTCTATGATGACCGAAAAGTTGCTGACACGCATCGTTTTTATTTCAGCTTGGTACCCCTCTGTTTGCCGAATTTCAACTTTCGGAAAAACAGAGAACGGTTCAGGGAGTCTGTCATTAAGTTCAATTTCGATGATTTCTGATGTGTGTGCATGGACCCTACGAATGCCAAGAGGCTCTCGTTCAATACGAACAGGTCCGAAGAGAAACCTGTCGGCACGGGTGGCCGTAAAGTTGGTCTGAAATCCGAAGAAAGGGGCAAAAAACGGTGATGCATGGTCTTCCGTTTCACTCCACTGATAGTTGGAATCGTATGTTGTTTTTACCCCAAGCCTCCAGATACCGCCAATGGTTCTTTCTACCCTTACATTGAAAGGGAGGTTGTCGTCTGGAAGTATGCGGTTGCTGCGAAGTAGTTCTACCGGGGGCTCCAACCCACGCAGGCGAAACAGACGGGCGTATTTCATACTACCACTCTCGCCAATCCGCACGGCGTAGCCTTGAGGGTGTTCATTATCATCTGCAGTGAGCCAAACCCAAACTCTGTTCTGGTTACTGGTGGTAAAACCATCGAACATTACGGAAAAATCCCAGCTTCCGAAGTAAACGGAACTATTCGTGTAAATGGTGTGGGAACCGGCCTGCGGGTCACCTTTTTGTCTGAGAAAGGTACCATGTGGTGTATCTTCAGGTTGAAACCGAATGGTTTCTCCTAACCAAAAATTATCTGGATAATGACTATAATCATTAAATAGTATAACATTTTCATCATTACTAGCAATTTGAGCTTGTATTAAGTGATTGAGCGGATGTATCAGGAATAGCAGACAACTCAAAAAAAGAGTTTTCATTTCTTTGTTGCTGGCTTTCATATGGTGAAGTGATTGAGCGTTTTGATCAACAGTGGTAACTACCTTAGGGTATGGTGTCAACTAACAGCAGGTGAATTAAAAAAGCCCCGGAGGTTTCCACCACCGGAGCCTGAATAGGACTGCATCTACAGGTTTACAGACCAGAGGCTGTCTGCCACCCTGCTGTTGTGTTCAGTACCATTAATGAGTAAGGAAGCCGAAAATTCTTACATGATTTACACAAAACTCACAGTAATTTTTCAAATCCGTTTACGTTCGGCCTTCCTCAAATGATTATCTTTAGCTCAACCAAGTGACCATCACGTTAACCTGTTTACATCGATATTTGATATGAAAAAGCAAGTCCGCATCAACGTAGAACTCGACAATGAAAACGTTCCCAAGTCGATAGAATGGGATGCGGAAGATGCCGGAATGGATGAGCCTACTGCCTGCCGGGCCATGATACTCTCGATGTGGGACCACCGTAAAAAAGACACGATGCGACTTGATTTGTGGACCCGCGATATGACTGTAGATGAGATGAAGATCTTTTTCCATGAGACCTTGCTGACTATGGCAGATACGCTGGAAAAATCAATAGCTGACGAGCGTATAGCTGGTGACATGCGTGATTTTTGCCATTATTTCGCGGAAAAGATGGAAATCATCTCCCCAGATGAAAACAAGTCAGAATCGTAACAGAGCCTGGTTTGTGGTTGGCCTTTGCCCAATAACAGAGAGGATATCTGAACCGGAGGCTACTCTCTAAGCATCCGGGGTTTAACATCAGTATCACAAGTGGCTGCATAACCTTGCAATAGCCATACCAAAGAGCCGTTTAACCCGAGCGGCAACTGTTCGAACGGCCTGCAACCAAAGGAATCATTTTTCGGACTGCTCCCGCATCTTCCCGCACTCGCAACGGACGCCATAATTCCGGCATATTTCATGGTCGGGGGCTTTGGCAAATCGGGCTTTGCAGGCTGCTCTCCCGTGCAAAATCATGAGGTGAGAGATGTTTGTCCACTCTCCCTGAGGGAAGAGCTCAATCAAGTCTTTTTCAATTTTAACCGGATCTTGCTGAACGGTGAGACCGAATCGGTTGGATAATCGCCTCACATGAGTATCAACGACTACGCCGTGGTTAATACCAAATGCATTGCCAAGTACCACATTTGCTGTTTTTCGGGCAGCTCCCCTCAGCGTAAGTAAATCATCCATATTCTGAGGAACCTCACCCCCGTAAACCTCCATAATACGTGTTGCTGTTTCTTTTATGCTCAGCGCTTTATTTCTGTAGAATCCTGTGGGCTTAACATCTATTTCCAGCTCCGCAAGGTCTGCATCCATAAAGTGCTGGGGTGAGGGGTACTTTTTGAATAGTTTTTCCGTCACCATATTCACGCGCACATCTGTGCATTGTGCACTTAGGATGGTGGCTATGAGGAGTTCGAAAGGAGTTGTGAAATTCAGTTCACAATGGGGGTTGGGGTAGTACGTGTAGAGCACATCGAGTAGCTCGGCTGCAATTTCTTTTCGCTTTTTCTTGGAGAGGGGGCGGGGCATGATGCGCTTTGTTTATAGTGAATAGATTTATTTGGACACGATGTACCTTATCAGACTTTTGCCATAACCCGTAGTTTACTCAGTACATTCCTGAAATCTCCGGGTAACTCAGAGTCGAACGATACAAATTCTCTGGTTCTCGGGTGTTTAAATCCGAGTGTTTTGGCATGGAGGCATTGCCGGTTGAGTGACTCAAAGAGATTTTCATACATGGCTTTGCGGGCTCCTGTGTTGGGTCCGTATCGTACGGATGATCCACCGTAGGTGAGGTCTCCGAAAACAGGAAAGCCGTGATGGGCAAAATGAACTCGTATCTGGTGTGTTCTGCCGGTTTCAAGCTTGATTTCAACAAGGGCGAGGTAGTCAAAGTACTCGGTTACTTTGTAGTGGGTTACGGCATGTTTGCCATCTGGTTCGGGCACTACGGCCATCACTTTGCGGTCACCTTTCGATCTGCCAATGTTTCCGGTAAAGGTCCCTTCGGCGGGTGGTTGTCCCCAGACGACGGCCCAGTATGATCTTTCCAAATCGTGTCGGGCAAATTGTTCAGCCAGATAGGCATGAGCCTGATTGTGCTTGGCTATAACCAGCAGACCAGAGGTGTTTTTGTCGATTCGGTGCACAATTCCAGGTCGGACCATAGGGTCGTTTACCTCAGATAATGTATCGGCATAGTGTAGTAATCCGTTCACTAAAGTGCCGGTATAGTTTCCAACTCCGGGGTGTACCACCATGTCGGGGGGTTTATTCAAAATGATGATATCGTCATCTTCGTGCACAATATTGAGGGGGATTTCCTCGGGCATGGCCTCGGGCGGTGGAGGTTTGGGCAGGGTGATAGCAATGCTGTCGCCGGGCTGCATTTTATAGGATGCTTTCTCGCGTTTGCCGTTCACTAACACATGACCGGCTTTTATGGCTTCCTGAACCTTATTTCGTGTTGCATTCTGTACAAAAGAGGTGATGTACACATCGAGACGCTGGCCGGTGGTGTGCCCGGGAGGCACCACAAAGTTTATGTATGTTTTATCGGGATCCAATGAGACGTAGTTAAGATATCTGGAAACAATTCAAAATAGTTATAGTATAACTAAACAACTATCACTTAATGTTATTCATCAAGAGAGAAGCTTCTTTAGTTCAGTATTTGTTTTCTCAACAAAAAAAGCCTGCATTCATTGGAAGTACAGGCTTTTTATTAAAATGATCATGATTTCCTCTTGAAATCACAATTTGAGCGCATCATGCATTACGAAGATGGGAACGGGTTTTCTAAAAGACCGGATATATCGACTTTCAAAGGTTTACTGCCGTAATCCGATGGGTTGCACCTCATCTGGGTCGGGCATATTTACACCTTTTTCTTGCAGCCGTTCTCTCACCATGGCTTTATATTCCTCACCGTAGATTTCCGCCATCACGCTGTCGCGGAATTCTTTTGCTCTGCGGAAAGCTTCTTCCTCGCCATATTTTCTTACGCTCCACTGCCGGTTTTTGATTTTGCCTCTTTCCGGCGACCAGGTGACCTGATAGTAGAGACTGACATCTCCGTTGGCATTGGTTTTTGTGGTGCGTGAAACGCCAATTATACCAGACTTATTACGTTTATCGTGGGTTACCAGCCTGCGCTGACGTTCACCCATGGTTTTATCCAGGGTTTCGAGTGCTGCTTGTCGTGCTTTTTGTGCAAGAACAAGTGCTTTTTCTTTTCCCCCGTATTTATTGTCGGAATACAGTTTGGAATATGTTTTTCCAGCTCGATATATCCGTACATACCACCCGTGCGTACCTTTGGAATCTATCCGGCTGATTCCTTTCATTTCTGGACTTCTTTTTTTTCTCACTCTGCGACCTCATTATTTTAAATAGTTACAGATACGTAAACACAGTGAAGTGACGAACTGTAAGAACTCGTTTTTAATAGATGTGAGTAAATCAATAGCGCATATACTCCCCAGTATTTTGTTCGCTATTGAACTCATAGACACACAGAAAAGTAATCTATATGGGAGAATTAGTAAAGTGTAATTTGAAAAATTATCAAAAACTAATCCTTTTGTTCCTTTTTTCTTAAAAATGACCCCTATACATAAAAAAAGCACATTATAGCTCAGCGCATTATGTGCTTTTTGGGTAAATCGGTGCAGCTGTCTGAGCTAAACCTAAGTTTGTTCGGGGTTTATATGGGTACGTGCCTTAGGCCGGGGGTGTCCAGGATTTCAACTTAGACTTAATCACGCTTCCAATTTTATCTAGTGGAATACGCTCTTGGGTCATGCTGTCTCGGTCACGAATGGTGACGGCCTGATCCTCAAGCGTGTCAAAGTCTACGGTTAAACAGAATGGAGTACCTGCCTCATCCAGTCGTCGGTAACGCTTGCCGATAGAGCCTTTCTCGTCGAAGAGTACTTTATAATCATCACTCAGTTCGTTTTCGATTTTGCGGGCAACTTCAATCAGTTCCGGTTTTTTAATGAGCGGGAAGATGCCGGCCGTTATCGGTGCAAGTTTAGGATGCATTTTCAGTACCACGCGTGTTTCTTGCGTGCCTTCCTTTTCTCCGGCGACGACTTCCTCTCGGTATGCATCACAAAGTACCATAAGTGTGGTACGGTCGAGGCCGACGGAGGTCTCAATGACATACGGGATGTAGCGTTCCTGCGATTGTGGGTCAAAGTACTCGAGTTTTTTACCACTGAATTCCTGATGCTGACTCAAATCGAAATCGGTTCGGTTGTGAATACCTTCGAGTTCTTGCCAGCCAATCGGGAATTTGTACTGAATATCAACTGCAGCTTTGGCATAGTGTGCCAGTTTGTCTTGAGGGTGATCGGCAAATCGCAGATTTTCCGGACGAATACCAATGCTCTTATGCCAGTTCATCCGCTCTTCTTTCCAGGCTTCGTATTGTTCCATATCGGAGCCGGGCTTCACGAAGTATTGCATTTCCATCTGCTCGAACTCGCGCATACGAAATACAAATTGCCGGGCGACCACTTCGTTTCGGAAAGCTTTTCCAATCTGCGCAATTCCAAACGGAACCGCCACGCGTGAGGTATTCAGCACATTCAGGAAATTCACGAAGATACCTTGTGCGGTTTCGGGACGCAGATACACGGTTGAGTCTTCACCCTGGGCTGTAGCGCCGAATTTCGTGCTGAACATGAGGTTAAACTGACGAACTTCCGTCCAGTCGAAGGCACCGGAATCGGGAGCTTTGATTTCCTCCGACATAATGATGTCGTAGAGGTCTTCGGTCATGCTTTTGCGGGTGCCGGCGGTATCGAGCAGGTGCTGAATCTTGTCGGCTTCCTCCTGTTTGCCTTTTTCTGTAAGCTTGGCGATGTGGCCTTCGATAATATGGTCGGCGCGATAACGCATTTTGGAGGCCTTATCGTCGATCATGGGATCGTTGAAACTATCGACGTGTCCGCTGGCTTTCCAGACCTTGGGATGCATCAGAATAGCTGCATCGATACCTACGATATTGCTGTGTTTCTGGGTCATGGATGCCCACCAGGCCTGATTCAGCTTACGTTTGAGTTCCACGCCGAGGGGGGCGTAATCGTACACGGATGCCAGTCCGCCGTAAATTTCGGATGACTGAAAAATGAAGCCACGGGCTTTAGATAGGGATACGATTTTTTCGAGACTCTTGAGCTCAGACATGGTGGTTGAAAATAGATTCGTGTTTTCGTAGTGATTTGGGATGACGTTGCTGCGGGGTTTGAAGTCTGTAAATGAGATACTGCATATCATAACCCCATTTTTTGCCCGGTGGCGCACATCCCTTAAAGTGGGGAAATATAGTAATATTAGCGGGGAGTTCCGAGTATTGGAAATACATCTGAAACGAAGAAATATGCTATATTGGCTGTCCGGCCGAGGTATGCCGAAATTCGGAACGTTAGGGTTGGCGAATAATGAATAAGCGGACAACTTGCGCGGGCTTTACCAGAGGTATGAATAGCATTGCTTTTTGAGCAAGGCGCGAGTAATCTCATAAACATCACATAGTATTATGAAACAATTTAAAGTTGGAATTTTGGGCGCTACAGGCGCTGTAGGACAAAAATTTATTAACCTTCTTCAAGGTCATCCCTGGTTTACCATTGCCGCACTAGGGGCTTCGGAGCGATCTGCCGGTAAGACCTACGCAGAGGCCGCGAACTGGATCGAAGCCGTTGAGCTTCCTGAAGATGTTGCTGCCATGACGGTAACCGATTGTTCTCCTGCATCCATGAAGGGTGTGGACTTTGTGTTTTCCGGACTCGATGCTTCGGTGGCTACCGAGCTGGAGGGGGATTTAGCCCGTGCCGGCATCCCGGTAATATCGAACGCCAAGAACTATCGTACCCACAAACATGTGCCTTTGCTGGTGCCTGAGGTAAATGCCGATCATACCGCGATGATCAACGCCCAGGATTTTGATCCCTCCGGCAAGGGCTTCATCGTTACGAATCCGAATTGCGTGGCCGTACCGCTGGTTATGGCGCTAAAACCGCTGATGGATGCCTACGGGATTGAGGCCATTGCTGTAACCTCGCTTCAATCGGTATCGGGCGCGGGATATCCCGGTGTGCCAAGTCTGGATATTATGGGGAACGTGATTCCCTTCATTGGCGGAGAGGAGCCCAAAATCGCTTCTGAGCCCATGAAATTGCTCGGCTCGTTGAGTGATGACCACACGGTCACAGAGGCGAAATTCCCGATTGATGCCACCGCTACACGGGTTCCCACCATCGAAGGACATCTGTTAACCGTCAAGGCGAAATTCACGAAACGACCGGGTTCAGCTGACGAAATCAAGCAGGTACTGCGAAGCTGGAAGCACCCGCTAACCGGACTAAACCTGCCATCCTCCCCGAAAAATGCCTTAAAAGTGTATGATGACGAGCGTTTTCCGCAACCGCGTAAGAATGCCTACAACGAAAATGGAATGCAGGTAGGGGTGGGACGTGTTCGTATGCTTGAATTCTTTGATGCCGGATTTGTGGCGTTGGGTCATAATACCTGTCGCGGTGCGGCTGGTGTGGCGATTTTGAACGCTGAATTGCTCGTGCATCAGGGCTTTATCAAGTAAATGTCGGGCAGATAGATAACGGGTACAGGTGGAGTTTTTTCTGATACACGCATTCGTCACGTGGCGGTCTGTGATTGGAATCTTGAGTTCATCAGTACGTATATACCTTGCCTGCTGTCATTTTTCAAATAGAACTTTACGAAATCATGGATGTAACTGCTTTGAAAACCCAAATCGAACGTATCGCTGCCGAACCGCCTAAATCGGCACCGGCTGGATTTTACGAACTGTTCGAACAATTTCTGGAAGCTTTGCAAACCGGCGCTATTCGCTCAGCCGAGAAGGTAAACGGCGTTTGGCGAGCGAATGCCTGGGTTAAGCAAGGTATATTGCTCGGATTTCGTTATGGGAAAAATCGCGAGCTGGACAGCACCGGAGCCTTTCACTTCTTCGATAAGCATACCTATCCGACGCAGCAGGTTCCGGGTGTTGATAAGAACATCCGTATTGTTCCCGGTGGATCCAGCGTTCGGAGCGGGGCCTACATCGGTTCGAATGTGACCATGATGCCGCCTATGTATGTGAATTGCGGCGCCTATGTTGATGATGGTACCATGATTGATTCCCACGCACTGGTCGGTAGCTGTGCACAGATTGGCAAACGGGTTCACCTGAGTGCAGCTGCGCAGATAGGTGGTGTGTTAGAGCCGATTGGCGCAACGCCCGTAATCGTAGAAGACGACTGTATGATTGGTGGCAATTCGGGTATTTATGAAGGTACTCAGATTGGCGAGGGAGCGGTGATCGGCGCCGGCGTTATTCTGACCCGGTCGGTACCCGTGTATGACCTCGTAAAAGAAACCGTGTATCGTGGCTCAGCTGAGATACCGTTGATGATTCCCGCCGGAGCGGTGGTCATTCCAGGGTCACGTCCCATTTCCGGAAATGAATTTGCCAGCAGTCGCGGACTTGCCGTAGCAACGCCGATTATCATCAAGTACCGCGATGAGAAAACCGACGATGCAACCCGGATTGAAGAATTGCTGCGGTAAGGTGTAAGTCCTAATTGTATACATGTGTTGTCTGTGTTTCTAGATGCCGGAGTGATTTTGACCCAATCGGTACCAGAGCGTCTGTGCACACAATTTGCCGTTTTGTTGAGCTCCTTTAATGTAGGTTGTTAAATATCTGGCGGCGGGCGTTCATGATTAGCCTATGACATGAAATCAAATTTCATTAGTGCTGCCTTCCGACGGCCTTGTTATATTTCGGGCACGACCTATGAAATTCTAGTACTACCTACAGCTTATTCGCCACGAAATCCTATGCAAAACGCACCCTACTTCCCGCAGAATGCCAATTTGCGTCAAAGCAAATTGCGACAAATCTTCGAAAAAGCCCCGAAAGGGTGCATCAATTTAGGCCTTGGTCAGCCCGGCGAAGACACTCCCGCTTTTATTCGCGAGGCAGCGGCACGGCTAGTCATGGACAAACCCATGGGGTATACCCTAAACGCCGGACTTATTAGCCTGCGTGAAAAGCTGGCCGCAGAGTACGCACACAAAGGCATCACACCCGCTCAAATTTGCGTGACAGCCGGCGTTCAGGAAGGATTATACGCTTTGTTTTACGTCCTCCTCGACGAAATCGCCGAAATCCTGTTGCCGGACCCCGGTTTTCTGACCTATCCATCCCTCGCAGCCCTAAACAAAACCGTACCGCGCTACTACTCCCTAAAAGCGGAAGATAACTTTCGTTTCAACGCCGATCGGGTTATGGAAGCCGTAACAGCGAAGACCTCTGCCGTGCTGGTGGCACATCCGTCGAACCCAACCGGTTCGGTTGCCTCGCACGAAGAGCTGCGCAAATTGGTAGATTTTGCCAAAAATCGCAAAGAGGGACCGCTTTGGCTCATTTCAGATGAAGTGTATGCCGGAATGAGTTACACCGAATCTGCCAGTCTGGCCGATTTCATGGATGAATATCCGTACATCGTTGTGCTTCGGGGTGCCAGCAAGTCGCACCACATGACCGGATGGAGGCTCGGCTGGACCATACTCCCCGAGGCCATATCCAAAGCATATGTTGCTTCGCACCAATACATTACCACCTGTGTATCAACCCTCACGCAGGAAACCTTCAACGCCATTCGAGGCACGCAAGAGGAGGCAGACTGGCTGCGCTACCAGAACGCATTGTACAAAGAAAAGCGTGATCTGGTGGAGGCATACCTTGGTGGGAAACGTGATCTATTCGGAGGAGAGGGCGCTTTTTACTGGGTTTTCCGTCTTACGGATGCCGACCTTGGCGGGGGTACTGATGAAGACTGGGTGATGCGAGCCATGATGGAGAACCTCGTAATGACCACTCCCGGATCGGCGTTTGGAAACCAGACGAACGGATTTGTGCGCATCAGTTATGGTCCGGTGAAAGAAGAACTCGTGCGTGGGCTGTCCGTTTTACAGCAGATGTTAGATAAGTAGCCTCTACTCACCCTCGTCCATTTTGCCTAGTCGATACTCTGAAAATGCCAACTGAAATGCGCTGTTCAAAGATGCTGCATCCGTGCGGTCGGAGCGTTTAATGGCCAGTGTTACCTGACCGGACTTAGCGCCCGGAACATCGGCTGCATCCGCCATAGAACGGGTCTGAATGACCAGCTTCGTGCCCGATAAGAAGCCGCTTTTCAGCGTGACCTTCCGAATTTGGTCCATGCTGAGGGTAACCACCCGCACATCGCTTTTGAGTATGCCAACCAAAGCCGACTCAAATTCCATTTTCAGCGTGATTCCATCAAAATGCAGCAACCCACTTACCTCCGTAAATCCGCTGTTTACGCCTGTGATACGAAATGGAACCGAATGTGAGGATGTGAGCATAGCCGATATATTAATGTCTGGAGTGGTATATTGCTGGGTAACGATAGTATAATAACGGAAGTTTACCAAGATTTATGGGTCGATTTACACTAATTACGCTTTATGCCGTCATCATGGGCGGATGTGCACCGTCGAGTGGTGCGATGCATACCGCGAATACATCCGAAAACGCCGAAATACGAAGCGAATCGGTAGCTGGATCTGATGACTCCAGAATGGATTCAAATGGTACGGGCGAAGTCACTGCCGGGACCCATTCAGCAGGACAGCGCGAGCCGGGTACCACGCAAACCGGTGCGGAAGCAACGGCTGCAACGGCATCCTCCGACACCAGTGGTGCTGCCAGCCGCGTACGCCGCATTGAAATCCCCGAATTCATCCCGCATCATCAGCGTCCGCTTAACGACCAGATTCTGGACTCAGGCATGCCGTTGATTCCCGAAATGGCGGCCTATAACGTTCGTTATTATGATTTGGATGTAGCGCTGCATCCGAGTGACCAGTCGGTCACAGGCGTGGTAACGGCCGTTGTTGACATTGTGCATCCGCTCGACTGGTATGTCGTAGACCTCGACACAACACTCACCATTCACAAAGCGGTGTTCCCCGACGATTCCTGGAGGCAACGAACGGCCGAAAATCGTACTAGTTTTACCATTACTGCGCCTGAATATAGCTGGCAGCTGCGCACGGAACGCCGCGGCAACCGGGTGTGGATGCAACTGCCCCGAACATGGCAGCCGGGCGAGGAACTCGTAATACAGATGCATTACAGCGGGAAACCCCGCATAGCGCCTAATCCACCCTGGGACGGCGGATTTTCATGGCGGGAAACTCCGGATGGGTATCCGTGGATAGGGGTGTCGTGCCAGACCAACGGCGCAGACCTATGGTGGCCCGTGAAGGACCATAACTCCGACCGGGCCGACTCCGTAGCCATTCACATCACGGTTCCCGATCCGCTCTTTGCGGCATCCAACGGTCGCTATCAAGGCAAGTCATCTAATGCCAACGGTACCGCAACGTATCACTGGTTCTCATCCTCACCCATCAGCAATTATAATGTCACTGTAAATGCCGGTCCCTACACGGAGCTGCGCGAAACGTACATCAGCACCAGCGGCGACAGCCTGGCCATTTACTTCTGGGTGCTTCCCGAAGACACCCTCCGCGCCCGCGAACTTATGCCGCAATTCTCGGAGCAGCTCAACTTTTTTGAGCGATTTTTAGGTCCTTATCCCTTCCGAAACGAAAAATACGGGGTTGTTCAGACCTCTTACCTTGGCATGGAACACCAGACCCTGATTGCCTACGGAGCGGGATTCCGCAACGATGTGTTATTTCGGATGGGGGCCGGGTATGACGACCTTCACCATCATGAACTCGCCCACGAGTGGTGGGGAAACCTCGTAACCGTGCATGATTGGAAAGATTTCTGGATTCACGAAGGATTCGCAACCTATATGCAGGCTTTGTACACCGAGGAGCTGCATGGCGCGCGCTTATACCAAAGCCAGATGCGATTATTCCGCGGTTTTTTGCAGAATACCGCGCCCATGGCGCCTCGATCGCCTCAAAGCTCGCGCGATATGTACGCCGGGAGGGATATCTACTACAAAGGCGCCTTCTTTCTGCATACACTGCGCTATCTCATAGGAGATGAAGACTTTTTCATGCTGTTGCGCAGATTCGCTTATCCGGATCCTGCCCTCGAACGATATGCCGATGGCCGGGCGCTTCGGTTTACCTCAACCGATGAATTCAAGCTTATGACAGAGCGTTTGACCGGCAGGTCGCTTGACTGGCTGTTTGATGTGTATCTGCATCAGCCCGAGCTTCCGGAGTTGCTCTACTACGTAGATGATGATCACCTGCTGGTGGAATGGAAGACACCGGTTGATGTCGATTTTACCATGCCCGTACCGGTGCGCATCGGAGAGTCCATCCACCATGTTGAAATCAATGAGGGACTGGGCCGCATCCGACTCTACAACCAACCTTTTGAAATTGATCCCGATGGTTGGCTTTTGCGCGTGTTGTAGGGTTATTCCCGGGGGGGATTCGTTTTTGTTGTTACAAATCATGCATAAATAAATGGTACAGACGCTACGCACTATATATAAGTTGTGTATGTGTTTGGGCTATATGAAAACTGTTTCTTAGATATTTGGATAGTTTGCTGTGACTTTTCGAATTGAATAGTTAGGATATTTAAATGAATATTGTCAATATTACTTGACATTTGTCATGTAAAGTTTATTTTTGTCATAAATATTTGACTTTAGATAACTCTTCAATTTATGTAAACCGTTATGAAATTAACCGATAGGCAGAACAGTGCACTAAGGCATCCTATTACATCTATTTTAGGTTCGAAAGGTCATATAGAAGTGATTCGTGCTATGGTAATGTCGGGCAATCCAATCAGTCATTCAGAATTACTTGATCGAACAAGTATATCCAGACAAGGGGTATATGACATTGCCGGTAGACTTCTAGAAACTGGTGTGATAGAGCACGTTGGGGTTGGAAGGGGGCAGTTGCTTGAACTCAGAAAGGAGTTTCCACTTACTCAAGTTATAAAAGATTTATTTGTAGCAGAAGCCGAACGTTTTGAAAATATCTTAGGGGAATTGCGTTCGATAATCAGTTCCTTAGAGGAACAACCTGATTCAGCGTGGATATTTGGTACTGCTGCGCGATTTGCTGATAGCTATGGTGACCCCATACAAATAGCATTGGTGGGGAAATTACGGTCTGTTGATACTGTGGTTAATACACTGAGAGAGTTTATAGTTCTAAATCAAATAGAGAAAAGGTTCGATCTTACGCTAGACGTGGTGGGACTAACAATGGCAGATTTAGAAGTGAAACCGGATTATTTCACAAATGAAATCATACATCTTTGGGGGATTTCGCCAAAAGATTTGATGAGTACTGATGAAGACAGAGCAGGAAAAATTACCAGTCATCAACAATTTGATAAGAGGTCTTATATCTACGCTAAAGCATGGACGGCGTTGTTAAGGGCACATCCCAGTATTATTCCAAAAACAATCTTGTTTTTGAATAAAGAAATCGACCAAACCACTACAGGCGAAAAAAAAGAACTAATGGAGTGGAAAAATTTACTAGAGAACAGCTCTTTTCAACGGTTAAAGAAAGTGATCGAGTCAGATTCAGAAAAATCAGTTCGATTGAGACAGTCTATGCCATTCTGGAATGTGCTCCGCGAGGAGGAAATAGCTAAATTTGAACGTTTAAAACTTCAATTGGAGACGAATGAATAGACAACAACTTGAGCACGCTATCCGAGCTGCCTGCAATGTGTCTGATGATAAAGAACTCATAATTTTCGGCTCTCAGTCAGTATTAGCACAGTTTCCTGAGCCTCATCCGGATTTAAGAAAGTCTATTGAAATAGATGCATCTCCCAAAAACAAACCAAATGCTGTAGATAAGATAGATGGTGCACTTGGTGAGAACTCTATGTTTCACAAAACACATGGGTTTTATGTGCACGGCGTACCTATAGAAACGGCTATACTCCCGACAGGCTGGGAAGAGAGAACCATAAAAGTCCATGACTATATGGACCAATCAAATGTAGGACACTGCTTAGATGTTCATGACCTAGCAGCTAGTAAATTAATTGCATTTCGGGATAAGGATACAGAGTTCGTCAGGCTTTTGATGATTGAAAATATGATAGATATTGACACTCTTTTAGATAGACTGTGGTCTACTGATACCCAAAGCGAATTGAAAGAACGTGCAATTACTTGGGTAAAACGAAATGCTGAATCGTTATAGATTATTACTTATAGGTTGGATTTTGGTAATAAAACAATTGCCAACTTTTAGGGATATAACAAAAGGTCTATTTTCCCCGCTCATCGGTATAGAACGGATTACTCGTGTATGTGTCTTTTCGCAGGTAGGCGCGTGAGTATTTCACGTAATTCTGAGAGTACTGACGGATGGAGGCGATTTCCTCATCGGTGAGTTTACGAACCGGTTTACAAGGCGAACCCATGCACAGGTGTCCTGAAGGCATGGTTTTTCCTGGAGGAACAAGGCTGCCCGCGGCAATAATCACATCACTTTCGATAACGGCCTTATCCAGCACAACGGCATTCATCCCTACCAGCACACGGTCGTGAATGGTGCATCCGTGAATCACGGCGCCATGACCTATCGTCACCTCATTTCCGATCTTTGTAGGACAGGTCTGATTGGTCACGTGAATACAGCAATTGTCTTGCACGTTGCTGCGGTCACCAATTTCAATCCAGTTTACATCCCCCCGAATGGTGCAGTTAAACCAGACGCTGGCCTCATCGCCGAGGGTTACATCACCGATAATGTCCGCACTGGGTGCAATGAAATTCGATTCATTAAGCCGGGGTTTTTTGTCGAGGAATTCGTAAACCATAAATGTGATACTAATTGTGGAGTATTGATAGGGTAAACAACGTATTGGCAGTTGTTTTATAATCTCGGAAACTGATGATTACCCGGTCGACTGAACGACCAGGTGTGGGCCCGCATAAACGAAGGGTGCGACACCCGGATGCCAAAGCTTCCGGTAACGGTGTAGTCGAACGGTTGTTCCATATTCAGCATGCGATACACCTGGGTATTGAACTCGCGAGGACGCATGGAAAAAGGGGTGTCAAGCACGACGTCGGACTGGGCGGGGATAGTGATGTTCTGACTGATGGACTGATTGTGCCAGGTTGCGCCATCAACTTCAAGTGCATACGACCCCGTGTTAAATGTGATGGGTACAGCATTGGGATTCACCAGTCGGACCCGCATTTCGAGCTCGGCTATGGCCAGATTAAACGACTTGATCATGAGTGTATCGACGAACAAGCGCGGTTCCTGCAGCAGGGGGAAGTCGCCCGAAAATGAAAGCGTATCGATAGCCGTAGCAGGGGATTGGTCAGCCTGTTCCGGTACAGAAGCCGATGTAACAATCACTTCCAGTGCATAGGGCAGGTTTTCGCGTTCGGGAAAGGAGCCGATTTGGTTCTGCAGCTGGGCATAGTTCACTCGCAGCGGAACTGTAAGCGCCTCAATATCCCCGGCATCCACGCGGAGTCCGGGCTCCAACACCCCATCGGTGATTACACGCTCTCCCACGGTAACCGAATACGATACCGTCTGGAGTTCGGCCACATACGCTTGCGCATTTCGTACGTCAAAAATGTGGTAGAAACGCACCTCCTCAAAACTGAGGGACTCTACCGACTGGTCGACTTCCGTAATATCCGGGTTCTGGAATACAGCCGGGGAGGCACAGCCTGCGGCGATGAGCATGAGGGGCAAAAAACGAAGTAATTTCAAAGCGATGGGGTTTGATGAAAAAAAACGCCGGAAGCGGGATGCAACCGGCATTTACAGTTGTTGCACCTGTTAAAATAACGGTTTAACAAGCAAGATGCAGAAGAATCAGGCCGTAGGCTGCATCGTACGTATTTCTGCAAGCCCGTCCTTCAGCTCATGTTCGGTAAAGCTGTGATCGGATAGTTTGCCTTCGAAATAGTCGTTATAAGCCTGCATATCTACAAAGCCATGTCCGCACATGTTGAACAGAATGATTTTCTCTTTGCCTTCTTTCTTGGCTTGTTCGGCCTCGCGAATAACCTGAGCAATGGCATGCGTTGCTTCCGGTGCGGCAATAATACCCTCCGATTTGGCAAACTTCACACCGGCTTCAAAGCACTCGAGCTGCTGAAGCGCAACCGCATCAATCAGTCCGTCTTTAAGTAACTGAGAACACAGCACGCTGGCACCGTGGTAGCGCAGACCACCCGCGTGAATCGCAGCCGGCTGGAAGTTATGTCCCAGGGTGTACATGGGCAACAACGGCGTATAACCCGCTGTATCACCGAAATCATACATGAATTCGCCCTGGGTTAGTTTCGGACAAGATGCGGGCTCCACGGCCAGAAGTCGCACATTTTTGCCATGTACGAGGTTCTGATGTAAGAATGGGAAGGCAATTCCTGCAAAGTTGGATCCCCCTCCGAGTGGAGCAATAACGATGTCGGGGAAATCGCCGGCATATTCCAATTGCTTGACCGCCTCCTGACCAATAATCGTCTGGTGGAGGAGCACATGATTCAACACCGACCCCAGCGCGTATTTCGTGCTTTCATCCTGCACAGCCATTTCAATGGCCTCGGATATGGCTATGCCCAGGCTACCCGTTGAATTCGGATCTTTTTCGAGGATGGCACGTCCGGCGTTGGTACGATTGCTTGGCGATGGAAACACCGATGCCCCGAATGTGTTCATCATAATCTTGCGATAGGGCTTCTGGTCGTAACTGATGCGCACCATGTACACCTCGCACTCGATTCCAAACTGAGCGCAGGCAAAACTCAGGGCCGTGCCCCATTGTCCGGCACCGGTTTCGGTGGTGATTTTCTTCACGCCTTCCATCTTGTTATAATAGGCCTGAGGCACCGCAGTGTTGGGCTTATGCGATCCACTGGGCGACACACCCTCGTACTTGTAATAAATTTTGGCTGGGGTATCGAGCATTTTTTCGAGTCCCGTAGCACGGAACAGCGGCGAAGGCCGCCAGATTTTGTAGATTTCGCGAACTTCATCAGGGATTTCAATGTAGCGTTCTGCACTTACTTCCTGCTTGATGAGCTCCATCGGGAAAAGAGGAGCCAGATCTTCGGGACCAACCGGCTGCTTCGTTTTTGGATTCAGTGGAGGGAGTGGCTTATTGGGCATGTCGGCTACAATGTTGTACCAATGTGTTGGCATATCCGACTCATTCAGGAAAATCTTCTTCTGCATGTGAATGACCTTTTGTTTGATTATTTAGTTGAGTTACATGTCGCATACGGTTCAACGACCGTTTTTTAATACTACCTATCAGCGGTGCCCAGGGTTCAACGCTTGTCCAGGACCTTTTCAGGTAACTAGAATACTGAAAACCACAAGAAACTGCATATGGTTTCCATAAGATCTAAAGGTTATCTTGGCGTACATCCAACCTTCGAAATTTCGAACATCTACAGATCTATACAGCGTCTTTGAGCTGTTTTAATTGACCATATTATGAGTACATTTGTTATGCAATTTATGCACAATATCAAGTCCATCGCACCTGAAGAGGCTCGTATTTTAAGCCATGTAAACCGTCGCGAGGCCACATCATATTTACCCGCTACTGCCGGACTTCCCCGGGTCTGCATCCTGTTATTGATGCTCTTGTCGCTGTTTCCAGCAAAGCAATCCCATGCGCAACTCCCCTCCGACGACGGCTCTTTCCTTTTCATAGTGCGTGTAGATGATATTTTATCGCGGAACCAGACCTTTATGCCCAGCTCCATCATTCCCTTTCAGGAGGCTGCCGAAACTGCGGGTGTTCCCGTAACCTGGGGAGTGATGCCCCATCGTTTTCTGGAGGCGAACGTGAACCGGGGGGAAATGACCCGCGACCTGCTCGTGAGCGTTGCCAACGGACATGAAATCTCCCTGCACGGCTACATCCACCTGTGTCAGCAATGTCAGTCGGTGTCGGGAGCCGCATTCTGGGGACATGAAATGTACTGTACGGTGCTCAACCGACCCTTAACCTATGCTCAGCAGGAGCGCTTAATCGTTGACGGACTCAAGATTCTGGCCGATAGTGTAGGGGTTCGTCCAACTACCTTCATTCCACCCGGACATGCCAGCGACGCCACCACCCATCAGTTGCTGGTGGATTACGATTTTCACGGAATTGCCATCGATAAACCGGTATCCTTGCTTCAGCCCAACCTGTTCAACGTAGGTACGGCAGAAGATTTCGGATGGGAACTCACTCCCGCAAACTATGTGCAACGCAGAACCGAGGCGTTGGCCGACATCCGAAACCGAGGGGAGGCTGAGGGCGTGTACACCCTGCTGCTACATGACCCATTTACCCGATATGGTTATCGAAACGGACTGCTCATCGACTGGTTCGCTGAGGTCATTGATTCGGTTAAAGCCGAGTATAGAAGTCACGTAGAATTTGTAACTCTTAGTGAGGCCGCATCCCGCCTCATGGCCATTGACACGGGGATAACTGCGGCTGAAACCCCGTCCTGGCTGGGCTTACATCAGAACTTCCCCAATCCGTTTAATCCTTCAACGCGAATTACTTTTACATTAGCTGAATCCGCAACGGTTCGCTTGCAGGTATTCGATGTGCGCGGTAGTTTGGTTGCAACCCTTGCCGACGGACATTTTGCCGTGGGCGAGCATCAGGTTCGCTTCGATGGGAGCGGGCTGAGCAGTGGCGTGTATGTTTACCGGCTTGAGAGCGGCGGATTTCAGTTAACAAGATCCATGGTTTTAGTGAAGTAATATGGTTATTCGAACACTTTTGGGTACACTTATCATGATGGGAACCTTGGCTTGCAGTCCTCCGGCATCCGAAAAACCCCTCGAGGGATTCACCGTTGTCATTGATCCCGGACACGGGGGCACGGCCGAAACCGACTCCTATCGCGTTGGTCCTGCAGGAGAGCGGGAAGAATGGATTAATCTGCGCGTGTCGTTAATGCTGCGTGATTTACTGGAGGATGCCGGCGCCCGCGTCATCCTTACCCGAACCGAAGACGTACACGTTGACCTGGCCGACCGCGCCCGGATAGCGATGGAAAACGCAGCGAATCTGTTCATCTCGGTGCATCATAACGCAACGGCCGACGCCACCGTGAACTTCCCGATTATCTATTATCACGGAAACGCATCGCAGAATCGGGCTTCGGTGCTGCTTGGTCGCATGGTTGGTGATGCGCTGCGCGAGGCTATGTTCAACGGCGAGGGACCGGTAAGCAATGTGTCGGATCATACGATTTTTCCCACCCGTGGTGCCGGAGTGTTGCGGGGAACGTACGGTATTCCCGCAATCATCAGTGAGGCCAGCTTTTTTACCCATCCTGCGGAGGAGGAGCGCCTGAAGCAAACCGCCTATAACAAGATCGAAGCCGAGGCGTTGTTCAAGGCCATCAACGCTTTTTTGCTGAGCGAGCGCCCCGAACGGCGCATTATCGAGCCGTACGAAGCGGTGGTAGAACCTTTGCCTGTGTTTCAGGAAGCGGAGCGCATGCAGCCCGAAGCGCTGCTGTGGAAAGAAGATGTTGCATTTGGCAGAAGTATTGTTGCCATGTTAAAGGGGGCTGAAATTGATCGTCTTGGCCAGGTCAAAGCCCTGGAAGCATCGGATGCGACAAGGCAAATCGGCGCCTCGGCTCAAATCGGCGCCTCCACTCAGGTCGATGCTCCCGGTGATACCCATGCTGCCAGAATAGTCAATACATCGAGCGACACTGACGCCGACAATCATTTAGTGGATGAAGCCCTGGAGCGGCTGCTTCGCTCGGTGCGGTCATTCCCGGACAGTTATCTCGCACGTGAGGCCCATTTGTTGCGCGCGGAGCTATACGAGGTGCAGGCTCGGCTCAGGTATGGTAATCAGCAACAAATTCCTGAGAGTCGGTCAAGTTTAGAGCAACAGCAGGCTTCCGGTAGTGAGCGACGTCATTTCGATGTCCAGCTACATCAACAAGAAATCGAACAACTCCAACTCCGAGCGAAGGAAATCCGCCTCCGCGTAGCGGAATTTTTCCCCGACCATCCCATCCCAGTTACCATGATGAGCGTACCCATACAACTCCCCGACGACATTTCGCTATCGGTTATTGTTCAGTCTACAGACGGACAAATCCTGTTCGAGCATGCATCCGAGAAGCAGGTCCCTTCGGCCAGCGTAATCAAAGTGCCTATTCTCGCGGCCTTTTTGCAGGCGGCATCTAACGGCATCATCAATCCGAATGATACCTACATCCTGCAGGAGTCCGACATCGTTGGTGGAGAAGGCGAGCTGCAGCGAAGCGGAGCGGGGTTAACCCTTACGCTGATGGACTATGCCAGGCACATGATCCGCACCTCCGACAATACCGCCACAAACGTCATCATCCGGTCAGTAGGGATGCAGGCCGTCAACGAAATCATGCGCGAACACGAGATGGGATCTTCGGTGCTGGCTCGTTACATGATGGACTTCGATGCCATCACGCAGGGACGACAAAACTACACCAGTGCCGCCGATATGAACCGATTTTTAATCGCGGTGCTACATGGGAAAGTACTCAGCAGCGAAATGGCCGGATTATTTTGGGATATTCTGGCTACCTGCGACGACGACACGATGCTCCGAGCCGGTGCCCCATCCGGCGTAACGGTCGCTCATAAAACCGGGATTCTGGACTATGTAAGAGGCGATAGTGGGGTGTTATTTGGTCAGCATGACTATGTAGTCACTATGTTTGCGGAAGATTTCAGTGACGTAACGGATGCAGAAGCTGCCATAGCGGACATTGTTAGTCAGCTATACAATAACCCCCCTAGCCACACGACAAGGTGAAGCCATCAACGTTGGAATAATCACCACAGCTTGACACGCTGCTTGCATTCTGTGAAGCGTGCATAAGACCTACCTGCAAAAATCAGCCGGCTTGACACACGGTTTACATGTTGTGAAGTGCGCATCAACCGTACCTGCAAAAATCAGCCCGTTTTACCGAAGGCTTGAGGTGGAACCGGGATCTCAATAGTGATTCGCGTGCCTTTACCCAATTCTGAGTCTATCCACATTCGACCTCCAAGCTTTTGCGTAACATACCCGGCTTTCGTGAGACCAGATCCATTTCCCATGGTTCGAATCTTGTTATCTACATTACTGGCACGGTACTGAAAACCCACTACTTTTTGGATCTCATCTTCTGGAATGCCAATACCACTGTCTTCACATACGAATCTAAGTTTACCTTTTCTGTAGGAAATACCGATGGTAATTTCTCCACCCGGCGCGGTGTACTTTCGTGCATTGGCAGTCACATCACGGATAACATCTTTGAATAGCAGGGTAAGGGGAACCGCATTATTGGTGTCGCTGTCGATTTTCAGATTCACCAGGTAATCTTTGTCGGTACGATCTGCCAGGTTATGAATGATACGGTACCTGCCAAGACTATTTTTCTGAACAGCCAGGAAAAAGTGCTCAAACTCTTTGGTATAATCGTCAACCGATATAGTTTTCCACTCGTCTGGATTTTCGTTGCGTACTTTTAGCTCTGCTATTCTAACATCCATTACGGCCAGTACTTCATCGAGCGGGTCGGTTAATTCGGCATATTCCCCACCCGCGGCATAATCCTTTTGCTCAATGCGAAATGTGTCCATTGCCCGGATAAGTGCCATTTTTAAGTTATTCAACGCCTCGGGAGTAACCAGCTCTTTTTTATTATAGTCGATGGCATCGACGAATTGATGGATTTGATCAATTTCAGATGTGAAATAGGTATCACAACCCGGCTGAGATTTAAAATATTGCATAATGCCACTCAAAACGGATAGTACGTTCAAGAAAGAGTGCATTTCCAGATTGAAAATGGTAGCATCATCTAATTTGGTATCCAGTGCAATTTCAATTTCCATAGTGAATCATTCTTAAATTTTATACCATTACCCCAATAGAGTGCATTACAACACGTTGAATATGTGTCCTTATCGGTCGAATCGAAAAATTAATTAATAGCAATTGTACGGTTTTATTTTATGTCATGTTTTTCCTTAACAATGTGTGGTTATGTCATGTAGCGCTGTTCTCTATGCTAAAACTATGTGCTAATGTGACTATTTAAATCACGTAATTTATTTGATGGTCGTATTTTAAATTTGGATAAACCAACTGTAATGCTCACATTGGTAAGCCGTATTCAAGACGTAGTGGGAAGTTTGTTGTTTTACTTATGTGATACAAGCGCAATGCCGATAAGCAATTAAATAGCAACCTATTGTATCAGCTAACTATGAGTGGTGATAAAAATGTGTTTTATCAAAAGTCTGCAGACGCGAATTTACAGCGACTGGCAAACTTACTGAGCGAAACACAGTCTCTTATTGGGGTAGGTGCATGGGAACTTGATGCCTCAAGTGGCAACGTACTATGGACAGATGAAGTTTACCATCTCCATGGAGTAGATCCAGAGGATTTTAATCCTAATTTGGGAGATGCTTTGTCATTCTATCATCCGGTTGACAGGCCTGTTATTGAAGATGCTGTTAAAAAAGCGGTGGAAAGCGGTATACCCTACACTGTTACGTGTAGAATTGTGAGACCTGGCGGTCAGCTCAGACATGTAAAAACGTCGGGCAAGGTCGAATCTGTCAATGGTAAGATGGTCAGGATTTATGGACTAATTCAGGATATTACCGATCTCAAAATCGCCGAAAAATCGCTGCTGGAATCTGGTGGTCTTACAGCCTCTCTTATTGAAGCTATGCAGGAAGGCGTATCTATTCTCAATGGTCAATATATACAGGTTAGTGCGAATCCGGCTTTTTGTAAAATGACTGGTTTTAGCGAGCAAGAGCTGGTTGGCCAGATTCCGCCATACCCATATTGGCCTGAAGAGTATTACGATTATATTTTCGACCGGTTTAAGCAAGATCCCGAACCAGGGAAGGCTTTTAAACTGGTATTCAAAAAGAAGAATGGTGAGCGATTCAAAGTGATGGTTTCGCCCTCAAAGGTCTATAGTAAGCAAGGTGATCTACTGACTTATTTCGCCACTATAAGAGATGTAGATGAAGAAATTAGAACACGGCAACAACTCGACGATACGCTTTACCAGCTTAAGAAAACAACCAATTCAGTTCCCGGGGTCATTTTTCAATTATTAAGAGTTGGTCCTCGAGAGATTTTTGTTTCGTACCTGAGTGAGGGTATACAGGCAATCATGCCACACTTGAAACCGGAAATGATTACCGCAAACCAAAGCGAAGGGCTAGAACTATTACTTGGTCCAGAGCAAACCGAACGCATGTTAGATCTTCTGGAAGATTCTGCCAACTACTTGGAGCCGTTCAATCAAAGCATCACGTTTGATGTTGCCGGAGGCAAAAAGCTGGTTCAGGTAGAGGCAAAACCAGAGCGATTAAGCAACGGACAAATTACCTGGTTTGGCTACGCGCAAGATATTACCGAGCTGCAACGACAGAATCTCATACTGGAAAATCTGGTAAAGATGACAACACAGCAAAATAATCGATTACTAAATTTCGCTCAGATTGTTTCTCATAACATTCGCAGCCATACCAGTAATATAATGGGCCTCCTCGAAATTATCCGCGAATCCAGCTCCGAGCAAGAAGTTAATCGAATGCTTGAAATGCTTGGCGAAACGGGTAAAAAACTCGATGAAACACTTCATAACCTGAATGAAGTACTTACTATTACCAGGAATGCCAATCCGATAAAAGAACCGGTTAATGTAGGTGAAGAAATTCAAATAGTGCTTGCATCATTTTCTGGCACCCTCGATACGTTGAATGCACAGATTATCTTAAATGTTCCTGACCAACTTACCATACGCGTGGTTCCTGCCTATTTGAGTAATATTTTGACAAATCTAATCAGCAACTCGATTAAATACCGTTCCCCAGAACGAAAACTTGAACTACGAATTGATGTAGCCAAAACTTCAAAAGGCGTGCAGTTACGGGTTGTGGACAATGGGCTTGGCCTGGATGCTGCAAAATATCGAGATCAACTATTTGGTATGTATCGTACGTTCCACGGAAATGAAGACGCAAGAGGGCTGGGACTCTTCCTCATGAAAAATCAAGTTGAAGCAATGGGTGGTACCATTGATCTTGAAAGTGAACCCGACAAAGGTGCTGCATTTATCGTAAATTTCGTCTGATTATAAACGCACCTTATTATTAAATAGCTTTTGCACGTTGGCTCTAGTCTAAATCCTCACATATTATGTGAAGTATTCTCCGGGGTAGAGAGGGATTTTGGCTTCGAACTGGGATGTAATTGCTGATCCTGATATTATTTTGTTTAAAAGCACATGGAAAATTTTACTGACTTTGCCGGTACATCACATATTTTAAATCAATTCTGGCTCACCTTTCTGATGGTAATTACAATGGTACTCGTTTCGCGTACCTTCGTTGCCGGAACCCGCTATTCTCCCATTCTTATTATCGTCATTTTCGGACTCCTGATGGGGTATATCCTCACGCAAACCGGCATGGCTTCGCCGGGCTTGCAGGAATTCCCGATTGTAGATTTTACGAGTAAAGTGACCATAACGGCCCTCATAGCCTCGTTTTTTATGGGTGGACAGGAGATACGCAAACTGTTGAGTAATCAGGAGATCGATAAGACCGACATCATCACCCCCTCGCACGAAGAATTGTTTCTGGGTACAAAGTGGACCCAATTCATGTTTTTAGTACGTGCTTTTTTTGTATTGATCGGAATTGAGTCGGTAAAACGAGTCATCATCGGGTTCGATTCCGGTGCTCCGTTGGATGCCTATTATCCGGTTTTGGGCTACATCGGCCTTACGGCATCCATTATTTTGATTGATCCGAAGGCGCAAATTACCAACAAGGCCCAGTACATCCGTAAGGGGATACTGGAAACCGCCGTGATTTTGGTTGTCTTGGTGATTGCCTTTTACATTGCCCGATGGATTAAACCTCACCTGGCTCTGCCGGAGATCTTTTTTGCCATGGTACTTTCTGTAACGCTGGGGATGATTTTCTCGCGATGGAAATTTGGTCCTACCATTCGGGCTTTACTCTTTGCCGGCATCCCGGTGGTACTGGCAGCCAACTTTATGGTAGGGGGGTCTCGTATTGCCGAGGCCTTTGCATTAACCGGAATGACGAATGTACTTTCGTATGGCTTTTTTGGTCAGTTATTCTGGATGTTTGGAGGACTCTCCATTCTCATTTATTTCGGGAGGGCGAATAATATCCGCAATCTGGCACCTGGTATGGCGGGATCCTTATCGCACTCGGGACTCACCGGAGCCTGTACCGCCGGCGACTTAGGCCCGGAAGCGGCCGTTCGGGCACCGATTATGATTAACGTACCCTTTATCGGCCACATTTTTGTCTTTTCCCTGCTTGCCGCCAGTGCAACGGCCGGAGCATTGCTCATTCCATACACCATGCTTATTGTACTTGCCGGGATTTTATTCACCGTCTGGGCTCTGCGCGTGTTAAAAAATGCAGGCGGTCGGGATGCCGTTGAAATCAAAGGGCTCATGTTGTTTTCTCTGGGATGGCAGCTGCTCGCCGTATTTGGAGGGTTATCCATCTTGTACATCGGTGGTATGGGACTCAACGACTCGGTAATGGCCACATCCTCGGCCATATCGCACTTCGGTTTGTTTGCTGCTATTCAGGAAGGGATGTTTGGTGACCAGGCGGCTCAGATGATTGCCTTTGTGTTTGCGATGCCATTTCTGGTGCACCCGCTGGTATTCGGTATTTTTGGTAAAACGGCCGAAAATAACGGTATAATGCCCGAAAAACTGGTATTTATACTGGCAGGTATTGGTATTCTGGGTATGGTGTACGCCCTGTTTTAACGTATAATGATACGCGCTAGTGCAAAATTCAGGCATCGCAACGTGTACCCACAGCACCCTCCGAAGCCGCTGAGTGCTGGTTCACTGCAAGAAGCATCGGTCCGGGGCTATGTGCCACAGAAGGTCTGGTGCACCACTTGTTCCGGTGTAGGAGGCTGGGCAAAGTCACGAAACTCGACGCGCTCGGTATATGGGTCGGCAAGAAGCTCCAATAACGTATTTGCAGGGCCCATATCGCCATGAAGCGCCGCAGTAATGGCTTCTTCAATACGATGATTCCGTGGGATGTAGGCCGGATTTACCAGGTTCATTTGATTCCGCACGGATGCCGGAATACCAGGTGACTCGCTTGTGTCATGCACTTCTGAAATGGCAACTCTCCAATCAGAGATCCATACATCCAGATCCGTTTCAGCAGCATCGGGGAACTGCGCGCGGAAGCGCGCCAGATTAGCATCGTCATCCCCCAGAAAACGGAAGGTGTTGGTAAAGTCGGCCCGGTGGCGATTCATCAGGCTCAGCAGTCGCTGCACTAGCTCTGTGTACGTTAAACTATCCGGTTGAGTCGTTTCGGTAGTACGCTTGTTTTGCGACTGCACATCTTGCGCGCTATGTTCACTCTCAGACGCCGCGTCGTCATGGTCTTTTTTGCTGAGGTTGTTCTGGACAGCATTGCTTACGGTTTGGTCTAAAAGCCCGATTTTTTGTAAAAAACCCACGCGCCAGTGGTGTTGGAATGTATCCGAGTAGACTTCAATGGCACCCTTGATGAGCTCAACGGCTTCCTCAGTGGTTTCGGCAAGCAATGGCGCCAGACATGCACTTAGATTTTCCAAATTCCAGCGGGCAATAACCGGCTGATTTTTATATGCATACCTGCTGTATTGATCGATGGAGCTGAAAACCTTGTCGTGCTGGTAATCGTCCATAAAGGCGCAGGGACCATAATCAATGGTCTCGCCCGAGACCGTGGTGTTATCCGTATTCATCACCCCGTGAATAAATCCCAGTTGCATCCATTTGGCAACCAGCCGGGCCTGGGCACGCATGATTTCGGTGAGCATGACCAGAATGGGATTCGAGTCTTCGGCACAATGCGGATAATGGCGCTGAATAACATACTCCGACAGGGTTCTGATGGCGTCGGTATTGTGCCGGGCGGCAAAAAATTCGAAGGTGCCCACGCGTATATGTGAGGCTCCCACCCGTGTGAGGATGGCACCGGGCAGGGGAGTCTCCCGATACACCGGATCTCCGGTGCGCACCATAGCCAGTGCCCGTGTGGTTGGTACGCCCATGGTATGCATCGCCTCACTCACGATATACTCACGAATGACCGGTCCGAGCGCCGATCTTCCATCCCCACCTCGGGAAAATCGTGTTCTCCCTGCACCTTTGAGCTGAATATCGCGCTGCGTACCGCGGCTGTCGGTCACCTCACCCAAGAGTATTGCCCTGCCATCGCCCAGTTGCGGTACAAAATGGCCGAATTGATGTCCGGCGTAGGCCATAGCCAGCGGCTCGGCGCCTTCGGGCAGTGTATTGCCCGAGAATATAGCAGCGATTTCGGCATCGGTTGAGGGTAAATGTATACCCAGTTCATCGGCAAGTGTGCGATTTACACGGAGTAACTCCGGCGCAGAAACCTTAGTTGGCTCAATACGCTCATGAAAAATTTCAGGTAATCGGGCGAAAGTATTCTTAAATGGAAACATGGTTCGAAGCTTATTATTCTAACTTGTTAAACCGATAATGTGGATGTATCATTTCAAGATAATGTCTTTTAGGATAGTGTCTTCGATGGAACATGTATAGGTTACAGGATGTCGCATATTCAAAAGTTTTTCCGCTTACTAGAATAAATCATTTGCACATGGGTTAATATTGTCGAATGATGCTACCGTTAATACATGACGGTGAATGAAGGAGCGTACAGGTACTTATTTTGTCGCTACCTATATTCAAGAAAAGAGTCTCGGTAGCGATTACTTTTTTCACATCCTTGCGCTAACCCTTGATATTGTTAATATTGCGGCTGTATGGTCGCTCAAGAATTAAAACCCGTTTTATATGAACATCCGTATTGCACTCATTGTTTTGTTTTTATTGCTTCTTGGCGCAGAAACTGCTTTTGCCCAATTTGGCCGTCTTCGTGACCGTGCCCTCGATGCCGCCCAGCGTAGGGTAGAGCAACGCATAGAAGAACGTGTTTATCAGGAGGTAGACCGTGCAGTGTACCGCGCGGTAGATGACGCTTTCGATTCTGTTTTTGGATCTCCCCACCAACGGGAGGACTTTGGCAGCGAGGCCGAATACGAGGAAGCTATGAACGAGTGGCGTAAAGCTATTATGGCCATGGGCGCTGATGTAGATACACGCGATTCATACTCTTTTTCAGTGGTAAACCGAATGCGTATTTCCGGAACCGATGAAGATGGAAGCCCCATCGAACCCGTCTATTTCTATTCACTTATTGAACCCGGATCAACCTATAGTGGTACGTTTGTTCCGCAGGAGGGTAACGACCAGGTGACCATGGTGTTCGACTCAGAAACCAATGCCATGATCATGTTCATTCAATCAGACGGTGAAAAAATGTCGATGGTATATGGAGGGAATGCTATGTTTGCCTCCTTCATTGGTGATTATGAGGAGTTTGAAGATGAGGATTTCGAGCCCGAAGATATTCCAGATCATTACGCTGAGCGCTTCACCGAAATAGGCTCTAAAACTATCAACGGCATTCGGGCTACCGGTTACCGGATGGAAGATGAAGCGGTCTCCATCGAGTATTGGGTAACAAGCGAATTTGGGAGTCAATCAGCTTCGCGAGGAGGACTCATGCAGTCACCATCAACGCTCATGATGCCGGGTATTCCTCAATCGCATGGCGGTATCGTTCTCGAGGCACGTGTAAGCGATAAAGAAACCGGAGCGGTGTTCATTATGGAGTCTGTGGATATCAATCGGAATGCGCGCAGAAATTACACAAAGCAGGAATTTCCATTGGTTCGGCTGGGTGAATAGTACGATTGACTTATACGCATCGCATGTAGTTGGTAAGCCAACGCTCTGAATTTGAGACAACTCTGTTTGATTGGGATGTTGCCGCTTTTCGCCGGCGAGCATAACCTAAGTTGAGATATGTGTATCTCGTTCGGTCTTTTGAAGTGGACCTTATGTACGGACCAATATCTTCCGGGGGAGGTAATACAGCAAGGTTCCTCCCCGGGCCAGCATGTAGGTGACCATGGCCAGCCACAGGGCGTGATTTCCCAGCCATCCTACCGTTATATAGTACACCGGTACAAACACCAGAAAAGTTGATATGAGCATGGAGTTGCGCATGGGTGCCGTAACCGTAGCTCCGATAAAGACCCCATCTAGCATGAAACAAAAACTGTTGACCAGGGGAGCAGCGATGGTCCAGGCCATATACCCGAGGGCGAGGGTGATCAATACCTCATTATCGGTGAATATCCGCAGGATGGATGCGTCGAAGAGTCCGTAAAGAAGACTAAACACAGCCCCGAGCCCCATGCCCCATAGAATAAGCAGTTTAACAGCCTGTCGCAGCCGATTGGTTTGCCGAGCCCCCATGTATTTTCCGGTGATACTCTCCGCGGCATACGCAAAACCGTCAACCCCGTACGCCATAATGTGCCATAACTGCAGGAGGATGGTGTTCACGGCCAGAATTTCGTCGCCAAGGGCCGCACTTTGAACGGTGAAAAAGGAGTAGGTAAACAGCAGACTCATGGTGCGGATGAAAATATCACGACTGACACTGAAAAAGCGTTTGAGTCCGTCCAGGGCCATGATGGCTTTTTTGCCGATGTGGATGTAGCCTGTGCCGTATTTGTGAAGAAACAGGATGCCGGCGAGGAGGAGTCCGGCATATTGGGCAATAACGGTGCCGTAAGCCACGCCCTCAACCGTCATGCCAAGTCCGTATATGAAATACACACTCAATGCGATATTCAGCAGATTGATGAATATGGTGATGTACATCGGATAGCGGGCGTTTTGCATGCCCAGAAACCAGCCCTGAATGGCGTAGAGACCAAGTACGGCGGGGGCATCCCAGATACGAATGAAGAAATACACCCCGGTGTAATGGGCCACATCAGCCGACGTACTCACAATAAGCATGGCTCCGGCGAAGATGGCCGACTGAAGTACCATAATCAGCAGACTTACAAGCAAAGCCGTAATCAAAGCTCTGTTTAACACAACACCGGTTTCCAGGTCGTTTCGGGCCCCAAATGCATTGGCGGTGAGTCCCGTGGTTCCCATCCTGAGGAATCCGAACGCCATGTACAGTACGCTGAAAATCATGCCCCCGATAGCTAGTGCACCCAGGTAGTAGATGCCATCTAATCGCCCCACAAGGGCGGTATCTACCGAGCTCAGCAACGGAACCGAAAGGTTGCTGATGATATTCGGTATGGCTAGTCTGAGTATCTGCTTATTCAAATGTATTAGATTACAATCTCTGCACGTTACGCCAATTTAGTTTCAGCCAGCAATGATAACCATCATTTTCTGTATAATCACAATCCATTATGTTGAAGACAGAATCAGTTTAGCATAGCTCTTTCATTTGGGGGTTTTTATTTGTTTAAACAAATAAAATACGGTATGTTTATGCTGAAATGTAATTACCAAGTTTAACTGTAAGTAGTATGAATCAGCCATTGCATTTGTTCGAAAATGTTGTTTTTAAAGGCCCCGAACCGTCCAAAGCATCAAAAGCCATAATATGTATTCACGGACGCGGGGATGCATCAGATGGTATGCAAGAACTGGCTCGTCAGCTAATTAAAGACGACTCTGTTGCTATGGCTTTCCCCAAAGCTACAAATGCTACATGGTACCCTGCGAGTTTTCTGCAGCCATGGGATGTCAACCAACCCTGGCTCGACTCGGCTCTCAATCTTGTGCACGATGTTGTTACCCATTTCAATGATAATGGAATACCCACCTCAAAAATATACCTGTTAGGGTTCTCCCAGGGGGCCTGCTTGTCGTTGGAGTATGCATCCCGACATGCGCAGAAGTATGGCGGACTTATCGTGCTGAGTGGCGGACTTATCGGTCCACATATTGAGCGCTCAAACTATAATGGGAACTTCCAGGGCACAGAAATTCTGATGGGTTGCAGCGATGTTGATTTTCACATTCCGGTAGAGCGTATCCATGATTCTGAAACCATGGTAACTGAACTCGGGGCCACGGTTGACAAACGGATTTATCCTGGAATGGGACATTTTGTTAATGAAGACGAGCTCGCCGCCGCCGCAGCTCTCATCAACAAAGACTGAATAAAGCCCGTAGGGCAGAGGTTTACCCCCTTTGAGACGCCGATTACAAAGGGGCGGGGGCTCCATCTCAACCACCAGGCCGTATGCCTATATAGCCTCTTCACATAACTCTATTTTCACAAAGAATGTCCGTGAATAACAAAATGTCTACTTAAATAAACTGGATTCGCCTTGGAAAAATGGCAAATCCAGTAGAGATGTATGATGGAGTCCTGTTTTATTGAGCGTCAATCAGGCTCTCGTAAAGATTCAATGTAGTTTTTGGATTTTTCACTATCAGTAAAGGTATTCCAAAACCATAACCGCTCATGCGTTCGGGAAGGTTATCTTTGAGTGAAGCAATTAGGTTTTTTCTTGCCCTGTATCCTACCACAATCAAATCCGACTTTTTCTGATTACAAAGATTGTAGATTTCATCCGACATACGTTCTTCTCGGAACAGGGTAAGTTCTACATCAACATCCTCATTAATCTTATAGTCCCGAATAAATTCGGCAGCCGCTTTAATAGCGTTATCGTGAGCCTGTTTCTTCTCTTTTTCACCAGGCATATAGGGGAAGAACTCTTTTGGCGGTTCATAAATGTGCTGCAATGTAATCCGGTCTGGTTGCTTATCAGCTAATTGGAAGGCCAAATTTGTGGCACGGGCCGATTGTTCTGAAAAATCAACGGGTACGGTAACATGATCCATTGTGTATCGAGCTGTTTCCGGAACCATTAATATACTTGCCGGTACGTATTTTACCAATTTGCGGGCAGCAACACCTTCACCGATGTAAGAGTTTTTCTTTCCAAGTACCAGCAAATCATACGGCCAGGTTTTCATCAGAGCCAGAATACGATTGGTTGCCGTCCCTTTTTCAATGAAAAACTTGGTTTTTACCCCCTCAACCTCGAAAAGATCATCTATAAGGTCTTCAAAATGATCTTTTAAGCGCTCCTGCAGATCCTCTATGGAATTGACATCTTCAAAAAGTTCGAGAATGTCGGCATTGAAATTGTTGGTTTCAATAATGTGTACAAACTGGACTTCTTTAGGCTTCAGTATCTTGGCCAGAAAGCTGACATAACCTACCAGCAGTTCGTCCATTTTAGTGAGGTCGAGGCATACAAGCCATTTATTAAGGGCATTCATATCGGTTGCTTTTTATCGATTAAAAATTGTTGTGCGAGCAGATTGTAGTTCCTTTCGGGTGCTCAAAAGAATCATTGAATCTACTTACTCTTTTGGCTTTTCAGGGTTGTCTTGTGATATACTTTGGTCGGTGCCTGAATCTGAGCCTGTTGAATCGGAAGATGCAGACTCTTTTCGCTGTCTGGATTCTCCCTTCTTGCGTAGTTTTATTGGCGCTTCCGGTCTGATAGTGCCAAGGCCTTCGCCTTCATAGCTGCCGCCCTGTAAGTTACTGAGCGTTTTTTTAATGAGTTCGGTGTAGCTTTCACGGCTCTTACCACGCTCATCACTCTGCAGGCGTTTGTATTCGGCACTAAGGCCCTGGCGCAGGCTGTAGCACATGACCAGCAATACGAGTACAAATGGTAAGCCCGTGCTGATGGAGGCAGCCTGTAGAGCCCCGAGTCCACCGCCTACAAGCAGAACCGCTGCAACGGCACCTTCCGTAGATGCCCAGAATACACGCTGAGCCACAGGTGTATCAATCTTGCCTCCGGATGTAAGACTGTCAATTACAAGAGATCCGGAGTCGGATGATGTGACGAAGAAACTTAGTACAAGTATGATCGCTAAAAATGAAGTTAGTGTAGCCAGCGGAAATTGATCCAGCAGGACGAACAGTGAAGTAGTTTGATCGGCTTCAACGGCTGAAGCGATTTCAGCAAAGGCTCCGGTTTCCAGGAAGAGGGCTGTTCCCCCGAAACCGCTCATCCATAAAAATGTTACGAGCGTCGGCGCTAGAAGTACTCCTAATACAAATTCCTTTACGGTTCTGCCACGAGAAATTCTGGCAATAAACATCCCTACATAGGGCGACCATGATATCCACCAGGCCCAGTAAAACACAGTCCAGTCGCTCATGAAGCTTCCGTCTTCAAAGTTTTGCATCCAGGTGGCATATTCTGCAAAATTCTGCAGGTAATAACCGGTACTTTGCACAAAGGTACTGAGGATGTACATCGTTGGTCCCAGCACCAGAATGAATATAAGAAACAGCGCCGCCAGGCGAATATTGAACTCACTGAGTACTTTAACCCCTTTCTGTACACCCAGAACTACCGAAACAACCGCAATAGCTGTAACACCAACGATGATGAGTACCTGAAGCGTGACCGTGTTGGAAAGACCGAAAACATATTCCATACCAGCGCCGGCTTGAGCGGCTCCCAGTCCGAGTGAGGTTGCCAGACCAAAAACGGTTGCCATTACAGCAAGGATGTCTATCACATCACCCATCCAACCCTTAATTCGGTCACCCAGCAATGGATAAAAAACAGAGCGAAAAGATAGCGGAAGCTTTCTGTTGAAGGCAAAGAAAGCCAGCGCCAGACCCACAATGGCGTACACAGCCCATGCGTGCAATCCCCAATGCAGAAAAGTCACACCCATGGCATCGCGAACCGAATCGGTACTGCCCACTTCGGCATGAGGCGGATATAGCAGGTGCCACATGGGTTCCGCTACGGCGAAAAACATAAGTCCAATACCCATACCGGCACTAAATAACATAGCAAACCAGGCAGCGGTGCTGAACTCGGTTTTTGCATCTTCACCCCCAAGACGGATGTTTCCAAATTTGCTGAAGGCAAAATAGAGTGCAAAACCAATAAATATGTTAACACCGGCAACGAAGAGCCAGTCGGCAGAGTTGGTAATACCTACACGTACATTATTGAATATCTGTTCGGCAGCATCCCCGGCTATCATGGTTCCTGCAATCAGCAGGACGATTAATATTACAGATGGATAAAAAACCGGTTTATGTATGGTGAAATATTTGTTTTTCTTTGGTGACGACATGATTTAAGTTTGTTCCTGTGGGTGAAAATTTACAGTGACGGTGCAATCGTCGATAGCATGCCAGCTATCAGAAATAGTAACCAATATTAATATTGAAACGCGTATTGATGCGTGGGTCACTCACTCCCGCGGCGAGTCCCTCCCCGAAATTTGATGTTAGCCATGGGTGATTTGTACCAGAGGCTATATCGAAATAGGTATACACGTTTCCAGCTGAAACGAGCATCCCAATTACATGTTGGAGGGTTTCATTATGACCTGCCGGCGATTTGGTCATGTAACTGAAGTTATCGTAAAACTGAATATTGCTGATGGGTCCCCAATTTACATCATGGCTGTACGCAATACCCAGCGTCAGAATTTGTCCTTCGGCGGAAACAGCATAAGGATCTCCATATGCTGCCATAAATACAGCATCTAGCGGGCTTCCGGCGTCGTCAACGGCATCATAATTATAGTACAGATACTGCGCCTTTACATTGAAGTTCCCGTAGTCACCATCAAGGTGAACTGCAAAAGCGGGCGACCATAGGGTAGATTGCTGTACCTGGTTGTAAATAGAGTGGTACTGCAGCGAAATGCCGATATTTGATTGAGCTCTGTCGTTGTGAGACCAGTGGTATATACCCTGAAGGTTAAACTGATTGCGCTCCTGATTGGATTGAGGGGTCTGGCCTGCACCAAGCACATAATCCCATGGGTTGTTGCCAGTAACCGGGATGATATCGTAGGAATATCTTCCGCTGCCGCCTATGCCAAAAGAAGCAGCTCCATAAGCAGGGCCGGCTGCCTCCGGCATCATAAACCAGGCGGCACTCAGGGTGTAACTATCACCGCTGTAGGTATATTTCAGACCCATATCATGGTCGTCTTCAAGTCCGAGGTAGTAGGGGAGCTGAAACCACCAGTTGTGCGAGTTGTATTGTACATTACCGAATGGTACTTGTGTTACACCTAGCTGGAAATTATGCTTTTCATTGTGGGTATATTCAAGCCAGCCCTGCTTGATGAAATGCGTATTGAAGGTGGGATAAAAGCGATACTCGAAATTTAATCCAATGTTGCCAGGCCAGTCTACCGTGGCATTAATTCGCCACATATCCAGGGTGAATATGACATCATTTTCGTCGAACCCGCCTCCGAAATCACGGTAAAAAAAGTTATATCGAAGTGCTCCACCTACGTGGAGCTGCGGCCCTTCAGACGAATCGTTGCCTTGGACGAATGCCGAAACAGTGGCATTGGAATTTGAAAAATTAAATAATGGTATAAGAACTGACATAAGTATAGTCAGTATAAGTACTCGAAACATAGTTGATGACCTTAGGTAGTTATTGTTAACTGCACATCAAACTATGCAACACAATCAAGGAATTCCAATTTTGTATAATATAATCAATAACTTACTAGTTTTACCTTAGTTAGGGAAACGGATTTGACCATATTTCGGCGGTATATAGTTTTTCTCCGGCCAGTGTTTTCAAGAAAGCTATGACTGCTTTGTTTTCCTCTTCTGAAATGATCAGGCGTTGTGGATTACCGTTAGGTCTGAGGCGCTGGTCTATGTTCGTATTCATACGCTGCCTCCCCATTTTTCCATTTTATACCTCTGATACTCCGTTATTGTACTATAACTGCTATACACACAAGTCGCTCTCTCCCCCTAATTGGAGGAGATACAGTTGTCATCTTTTTTTGGAACTTTTAAATACGGAGCATCAGGGAGCTATGGAAGGTTATTTGATCAACATCAATGTTCGGTTATAAACGGTGTTTCCGGTTGTCAGGCGATAGATATACGTGCCGCTAGACAATGCAGTACCATTAAATTGTACCGTATGCCAACCGGCAGAACGGACGTCTTCGGCTAACACTGCCACCCGCTGCCCCAGTATATTGAACACCTCCAGTCGTACCTCCGCTGTTTCCGGTAATCCAAATCGGATGGTTGTAGTTGGATTAAACGGGTTCGGGTAATTCTGATGGAGGGTTACCACGGCAGGTAAGTCGCTTTGGGTATCTAAACTAACACCGGTGCGTGTAGTGAATGCCCATACCTCGCTCCAGTTGCCGGTGCCATCTGCGCTGCTACCTCTAACACGCCAAAAGTAGGTGGTATTATTCTGTAACTCGTTATCCGGCGTGAAACTTAGATTATTGAGACCTGAACGGTTAATAACTATTTCTGAGAAAATTTCATCTTCAGCTACCTGCAGATGGTAGGTTGCAGCAAGATTATCGGCTTGCCATTTGAATTCAGGCTGCACTGACACGTCAGTTTCTGCATTCGCTGGTACTGTTAATACAATAGCGTCAGGAATTGCAGGCTCTGGCTCGGGTTCTGGTTCAGGAGCTTCTGGTAACAGATATCGAAGCACAGATCCAGAACTACCAGCAGCCCAGAAGCCGGTATTAGTGTAAAATGAAAGTCCATTTAAAGATGCAATTCCATCCGGAACCGGTCGGCGTACCCAGCTCAGACCACCGTCAAATGTAACGAGTGTCAAGGCAGTGCCAAACCCGGCAGAGCCAACCGCAATTCCTGTTAACTCATCCTCAAAGCGAATAGACCGTATATTGAAACCGAAGGCTGGCGGTGAAAACCGGGTTTCCCAAGTCTCGCCGCCATCAGACGACTCCAGAATAGTACCGTTTGCGGAACCAATGAAGATTCGGTTGTTCGAGAGTACTTCCAGAGAAGATAACTCAGCAGTTACTCCGTGTTGCATGTCAGACCAGGTTGAGCCCCCATCGATAGTTTTCATAGCTAAGCCACCACGCCCAACAAGGTAACCATGTAACGAGTCGGCAAATTGAATGCTGTTTATTCGCCAGGAGTTGTTGATTGGTACTACCGTCCATGTTGCACCGGCATCGGCCGTTCGTTGTAGAGACCCATTATCGCCGCCGATAAAGCCGTTGTTTTCATCCAGAAAGTGAACAGAATACATACTTGTAGAAATACCTGTTGCTGTCTGGTTCCAGGTATCTCCGGCATCCAGCGTATACACCAGCTCTCCCCTCGACCTGCCAAGCCAGATCGAGCTGCCTGAGGCATACATCCCGAACCGAAATCCACTAAGGATGGCGTCGCTCAGCGTTTCCCAAGTTTCGCCCCCGTCTGTTGATCTATAATAGACATTAGAACCGAATGCAAATAGCGTATCGATGCCCATGGCATGAATATCATTTACGTTTGATGTAAAATCAGTTGGCAGTAACGTCCATCGCCGCTCTTCAGGGTCTAGCTCGGTACGGAAAGTCCATACGGCACTCTCCGTGGTTGATGCAGCATTGAATTGCTTCACCTGCCAGTAGTAATCGGTGTAGTACTGAACAAGACCATGAAGAGATAGGCTGTCTGTAAAAGGACCTGCGTATGCAATGTTCTTTTGTAATGAATCAGGATTAGAATCTAGAAATACGATTACAGAGTCTGCAATTATATCGCCATTCCAACTCAGTACGTCATTTACAGCAACATCCATAGTACCGCTTGCCGGAGTTGGCTGGTCTACTTCACGGAGTCTGTTGATGAATATCCGTAACGGTAGAATGTTTTCTTCAAATCCCGGGTCATTGGAAGTGAGTACTATTTCTGCTTCGATAAAGTTTGTGGCAGCATCCGACGCATCAATCATGATGTAAAATGAATCGGCACTTCTAGACGCAATTGTACCGCCGTTTGTAGATGATTGTATTAATCCGGCAGGAATATTGTCTCCATTGATGGCTATATTCCAGACCAACGCTTGTGAACCGATGTTTCCGAGAGACATCTGTAAGGTATCGATATCACCGGTGGTAAGGCTGAATTCATCTTTTGGGGTATTGAACAAGGTATAGGGCCCCGGTGTGCCTTCATTCAATTTTGTCCGGGCCAGACCATTTCCGGGTACGGTGAATGTTCCGGTTAGCCATAAAGAGTCCCCATCAACTTTCAGATGCCGTATACTGCTTGATGCTGAGCGTGCAAATACTGAATTGCCAAGGTCAGGAGCGGGGGATGACCATTGCCGTGTTCCCAAATCTAGTTTTTGTAAGGCGATGCCATTCGCATTGCCTCCGGATGCCACGTAAAATGCGTTGCCATGGGCCAATGCATCGTAAGCAGCGCCTCGACCTGCAATGCCCTGGAAATCAAACCACTCACCGAAAGTCCAAACTTCACCAGTTTCCGGGTGCATGATGAAGCTGTTAGTTCCTGTAGCCACCGGAGGTTCTGCAGTACCATCTTCGTTCAGTATTTCATAACTGCTGAAACGGCCGCTCACTATTAATAACTCGCCCCAGGGCTGAATGCGTTCGTGTGAGCGCATCCCCAGGAAGCGAACATTATATACCTCAATCTCGTCCGTCTCGCGATGAATGCGGAAAACGGAGCCATTTTTGGTTGAGGCCTGATTATGAGACTCCATTAGCACGTACAAATAATCACCCAGAACGGCAAAATCGCTCACTAAACGGTCTGTCATGCTGAGCTTTTCGGGTATTGGAATCGGTACAAATTCACTGGTCTGCAGGTGCATACGACCAATGGAGAGTTGATTGGCGTTACGGTCGGGAATGGTGCTGAAGAAGCCTCCAAAATAAAGATAGTCGTCAACAATTTTCAAGGTCTTGACTTTCGATATGTATCGCGAACCACCACCAACAAGGCTTGTAACCTCATGCCACTCGTTACCGCTCCAACGAATTAGCCCCTGGGAACCTACTCTGGTACCGTCAAAGTTAATACCTTCGGCGAAGAGTCCTGCCACGTATAAATCGTCGGTAGCAGGGTCAATAACCATATCAAGAACACGCGTATTGGTTCCTCCACCCCATAACCCTCTTCCCAGAGGACTCAATCTTCGAGTTTCCGGGTTGAAATGTGCAATTAAGGGCGTTCGGTGATTCTCATTATCGTGATTGTGAATACTGCGGAAGTTTCCACCTATAAAGTAGCTGCCATCGCTGAGTTTAGTCATGGTTTCGATGAATCCTCTGTCAATTCCCAGGCCAACCTGCCAGAACGTTTCTCCATCATACCGCATGAAATTATTCGTGATAATTTGTCCTCCTGATGAAAGCTGATATCTTGCGAAGCTGCCAACAAGGTAAAGGTCGTCACCTCGTTTTAGCATATCCGAAACCGATCCGGATGCACTGCCAATGCTGCTGTCTATGGTGTATCCGATGGCACTTTCATTGTTGGTTTCGAGATATTTTTGTTCAGTACGGTCCCAAACGATAATGCCGGCAGCACGTATATTGGTGCCATTGTCGTTGGCATGTGGCCTGATAAATCCGTTAAAGGCTCCAAAAACATAGATTCGGTCTTCAGTGAAGTGCGTACCAGTGGTAGTTGTACCCCCGGCCGAGCGATTAAAGCTCGTAGACATGGTACTTTCCCATTTATTGCCGTTCCATATGGCAACCCCAGCTACCTGAGGATCTGTTTCTGGGTCGTGCGTAGACAGCGCGGTTTCTGTACGTTCCGACTGATAAGCCATACCGAATGACCCCGTTACCAGTAGTCCACTGCCGTGCGGATCACGGTTGATATTGGTTACGGTTCCAGATGATATCGTAGTTGCTGTTTGTACGTGCAGCCCCCCGCCTAAGAGGCTGAATCGGGAGCCGTTCCAACTCACAATGCCACCGGAGAATGCTGTACGGTAACCATCTGTTTGTGTGTGAGAAGGATCGAAAATACGCACAACTGAAAATGACCCACCTATGTAAATTAATCCGCTCTCAGGGTCTTTATAAATCGTAGTGACTCCCCCATTCGGAAAGCCTGTAAATTGGTAGTCGTCACTCCCGGTTACCAAAGGAGTCCAGTTGCCGCTGCTGCCCAGTATTCCAATTCGGTTTAATGATATATTTTCAGGCTCATTGTAAGCCAGTGTGAAACCCCCTCCAACATACATAGATCCATCAATAATCTGTATGGTTCTTACAAACCCGTTCACACCACCACCGGCTTCTGACCAGGTGCCGGTTGGTATGTGATATCTGGCCAAATTTCGTGCCGATATGCGCTCGCCGTTGTGCGTAATAGTGCTAAAAAAACCACCAGCATATAAGTAGTCGCCACGTATAGCAAGTGTTCGTACCGTCGGTGAAGTGTTGGCGTGAGGGAAACCAAGGCTGTGCCAGTTTTCTCCATCGTATTTCACAATGCGACCGGATACCCCGCCCATCTCTGTGAATGTGCCGCCAAAGTAGAGGTTACCATTTTCGTCTTCAACAATGGCGTTTATGGTGTCGTCGGAGCCCATGCCAAAAATGCCCTCTGTTATACTTGCAGCTCCGTCTTGCTGGCTGTGCGCAGTTGTTGTGGTTACGGAGGTTAACAAAAGAGCGACGACCAATATATAGCTGTTTCGAAGTATCAAATTCATGATTGGAACCGATTTTGTTTCAATTTATGAGTACAAGTTGTCACGTAAACCGATAAAACCTGACGCTAATAGCGACTATTTCATGTTGGTAGGTTGTTTCAAGCCTACACATTTTAGCGTATATAATTTCAAAAAAGCGACATTTGTCTTTGTGAAATAGCTAATCTGTTAAAGTGTTTTAGGAGATGTCCAAAAAAAAAGGACTGTAATCTTATGGTTACAGTCCTTCTACTAACAATTGCTTACCGGTGTGGAAAAAACAACCGGGTAAACACGTTTACAGGCAATTCAACTTATTTATTCATTTTCGCCCAGGTATCACGAAGGCCAACCGTTTGGTTAAAAACAAGCTTGTCCGATGTGGATGACGTATCGGCATAGTAATAGCCTTTTCGCATGAACTGGTAGTGCGGTATTTTGCCAGAAGCCGCGGCTTCGTTGGCATCATCAATCAGCGCCGGCTCGGCATAAGCTTTCGGAAAAACGGTCAAACTATCCGGATTTACGTAGTCCAGGAAATCACCTTCTTCTTCGGCTGGATTTTCAACTCGGAATAATCGATCGTAATCGCGCACTTCTACCTCAATGGCATGTTCTGTACTCACCCAGTGCAGGGTTCCCTTAGCCTTAATGCCGGAGGTGTCGCTGCCCGACCGTGAATCAGGATGGTACACACAACGAATCTCGGTGACCGTGCCGGAGTCGTCTTTCACTACATCCTCACAGGTAATAATGTAGGCGCTTTTGAGTCGAACGCTGGCACCCGGCGACAGGCGGAAGTATTTCTTCGGAGCGTCTTCCATGAAATCATCCCGCTCTATATAGATGGTTCCGTTGAAGGCAATTGAACGTTCACCGGTGGTTGCATCCTCCGGATTATTCTCACTTTCGAGCATTTCAACCTTGCCTTTCGGCCAGTTTGTGATCACCAGCTTTACCGGATCAAATACCACCATACGGCGGAGGGCGATTTTATTGAGATCTTCGCGGGCACAGAACTCCAACAGCGACACATCGATGAGATTATCGCGTTTTGCAACACCGATACGGGCGCAGAATTCCTGTATAGATTTAGGCGTATAACCTCGTCGGCGAAGTCCGGAAATAGTTGGCATCCGCGGATCATCCCAGCCATCCACATGTTTCTCGTTAACCAGTTGCAGCAGCTTTCGTTTACTCATGATGGTATACGAGAGATTCAGGCGAGCGAATTCGTACTGTCGGGAGGGGAATAACTCCAGTTTTTCGATGAACCAGTTGTACAGCTCCCGGTGCGACATGAATTCAAGCGTACAGATGGAATGGGTGATGTTTTCAATGGCATCGCTTTGTCCGTGAGCAAAATCGTAGGTCGGATAAATACACCACTGGTCACCGGTACGGTGATGATGGGCATGTTTTATGCGATAAATTACAGGGTCGCGCATGAGCATATTGGGTGAGCTCATATCGATTTTTGCCCGAAGGATACGAGAACCGTCGGGAAACTCACCCGCTCTCATGCGACGGAACAGGTCTTCGTTTTCGTCCGGGGTACGGGTGCGGAATGGAGAATCACTGCCGGGACGGGTTGGGGTACCTTTCAGTGCGGCAATTTCTTCCGAGGTAGAATCATCTACGTAAGCAAGTCCGTCACGAATGAGTTTAATCGCAAATTCGAACAAGTTTTCGAAGTAATCGCTGGCATAGAGCTCTTCCTTCCACTGATAACCCAGCCACTGCACATCCTGTTTGATGCTATCAACATACTCAGTGTCTTCTGTTATTGGGTTGGTGTCATCGAAGCGTAAATTCGTTGCCCCACCATACTTTTGCCCAAGTCCGAAATTAACGGTGATAGACTTTGCATGACCTATATGCAAATATCCGTTTGGCTCAGGTGGAAATCGCGTAAGGATAGTTTTATGACGGCCTTCTGCAAGGTCGTTATCAATAATTTCTTCGAGAAAATTGCGGGGTGCGCGTTCTTCTGATGGGTTCTCTGTTTTTTTCGTACCAGACATAGGTTACGTACTGAATGTTGAAATTGTTTGTTGCGACGGGTTCTGATAAAGGCCACATGTTAGCTTACGTCTTAAAGATAACCATAATCGAGCAATCTGTATTTCAGGGAAGGTTAATTATATAGTTGTGCCAGTATTCCCGTAGCCTATGTTAAATCAAACGAATTGTATCACCGATTACGGCACAAAAGGAGGGCTATCAAAAGCAGAACTCCACGATATCTTGCACAAAAAAAATACAATTATCTTAAAATGGTTTTAAATATAACTTCCAATATTTAGTTATATTTACTGTGTATATAAAGCGGGAAGCTGTAAACGTTGAGTCATACAAATTCATCAAAATCGAATCATACATTTAAGACATGAAAATAAAAATCGTACCCCGAAGTGACGTAAAGATTACCAAAAAAACGACATCAAAATATAAACCATTGCTGGAAGCGCTGGACCAATTAAAGCCTGGGGGGCAAGCTATTGAAGCTACCTTTTCAAACGAAAAAGAATTTGCGGCAATGCGCAACGTTGTTTATGCATACAACAGGGCAAATAACGTCAAAGTAAAAAGCAGTAAGGATTCTGCAAACGGTAAGGTTTACTATTTTCTGAATAAATAATTACATTGTTACCGTCCGGATTCTAAGCTTGCAGACTTTTCTTCGCGAACTTGGGATGCTCTTTTTTAAATTCGTTAAGGCTTATCCTTTTTTGAAGTTTGTCGATAAGTGAACTACAATGGTGATTGTGAGCTTCCTTGCTATAAGAGGAAGCTTTTTTATTAATATTTAGTGGAGGTGTCTATGAACAGAGTATGTTTACTAACAGTAGTTTTATTATTCAACTCACTACTGCTTATGGGGCAACAAGGTGAATCTCTCGACGATCAAATGAGATCAATGTTGAAGTCGGATGCTTTTCAGCTTGGTGTTTTATTGCAGTCTCGTGGTGTTTTTTCACTTGATGACGATGGGTTTAATGGTGGCCGCAGGTTTGATCTTGGCGCTACAAGAGTTGACTTGCGAGGAAGGCTCGACGGTAATTTTACCTACCGTTTTCAGGTAGATGTTCGTCAGCAAATTAGTTTATTGGATGCTCAGGTAGGTTACCGGTTAAACAATAGTACGCAGCTTATTGCAGGTGCTTTTAAACCATTTACAAGTTTAGATCTAGATCCTGGTCCTCATCAGACCGACTTTATCAACCGTGCACGACATGTAGGTGCGATGATGAATTCCAGAGAAATTGGTCTTACACTTCTTGGTGATCATGGAGCTTTTTCGTACCGACTTGGCATGTACAATGGCACCGGTCTCACGCGTCAGAACGACGACCGTTTTATGTACACAGCTCGCTTAACCTACACGCTGCAACCGCATGACGATGCGCGACTTAGATTCGGCTTCTCCGGGTTCATTAATCAGACACGTGATGTAAATGTAGGCAACTCAGGTCTTACAACAACCAGTGACCGGGTTTTATTCGGCCTTTTTACAGATTACGACAGCGATACTATATTCGGGGCATTCGAGATTCTGCAGACCTCCTTTGACGCCGCACAGCTGGGTAATGTTACAGAGACTATTCTTGGTTACTACGGTACTGTTGGTTACAAGTTAGATGGTAAAAATCAGATACTTGCCCGTTGGGACCAGCTTCAATACGATGTGCTCGACAGAAGTTCGGGCCTGGCGACACTAGGCTGGAGCCACTTCCCAACATCGGTAATTAAGATTACCGTAAATGCGCTGGCTCAGTTTAATAAAGACGCCGACAATGCAGCCGGATTATCGGCTCAGTTTCAGTTTAGTTTCTGATAATCAGAAAGAAAATAATCGGTAGGCAGCTGATGGTGGTCTCATGCTCAGATGATCAGATGCCCGCAGGCAGTCATCCGGTTCAGCTTGATGCCAGTCGAATGGCCTGTGGCGTCTATATTTACAGGCTACAGGTTGGATCCTGGTCGAAATGATGTTGGTTAGATAAGTTATCTGAATGAAATACGGAATGTGCACCAAAGTGAGACTAAACTCAGCGAGGACTCTGCTTTGAATAACGGCGTTCGATTATGTTGTTGTTCAGCCGGGTCAACATTCCAGAGATCGAAAATGTATACATCCCCATGCCGTATTCGAGGAGAATAGGGTACGGGGATGTTCTTTTTTAAGGCTTCCAATTTGATTGTTTTTTTGTTTACTTGGGTAATACATATTTCCCAATCTTCTCTTAATAAATTACCTTTGTATGTTTTCAGCAAACACCTTTATTCGCACCGTTATTAGTGGCTTTTTTGCTACTTTCACAATGGCTATGACAGCATTTATTCTAGGCGGTTTGGGTCTACCTGTTGTTGATATTGGTCATATTATAACCGGAATGTTCAATTTTGTACATGTTGATCAGCCCTATAGCATTCTCTGGGGTAATATCGGGTATTTCATGGGTGGTGTTATGCTTGCGCTCGCCTGGGTTGCCTTTTTGCAGCAACGTGTGCCTGGAGGATGGTTTGTTCAAGGTGCGGTATACGGCATTGGAATTACTTTCGTATCGGGTTCAGTACTCTCACCCTTGATGTCGCTTGCTGCAGGTGAATGGTTTGGTTTTTTCTATTTGAATACCTGGGCACCTGCATTACTGCTCTTAGCTGGTTTTCTGATGCATGTGGTATATGGCATTACGCTGACGGTATGTCTCAAATATGCTGGGGTCAATGGACTGGACGAAAAGGTGTGACAGCGTGCAATTTCACGTATTACTACATGGGTTCGCTATCTTAGTTTAATTTTTCGCTAGTGTTTCATTGAGCTGGTCAATTAAAATCAAAAAGGCATCTTCCTCTGGAGAGATGCCTTTTTGCTTACGCACGATTAAAAAAATAATTCGTTTTATCTATTTAAGGAGAGTCATGCGCATGGTCTGCGTTTGTCCACCAGCCCGAATAGTGTAGAGATAAACACCAGAGGCCAATGATGAAGCATTAAATGACACTTCATGTACTCCGGTAGGACGGATCTCATTAACTAATGTCGCCAATCTTTGTCCTGTAAGTGAGTAGACGGAAAGTTCTACGTGCATCGTTTCGGGAAGTGTAAACCGAATAGAAGTACTCGGGTTAAACGGATTCGGGAAGTTCTGCGAAAGCATTACCTGTACCGGAATCTGATCAAAGCTTTCAAGAGATGTTACTGTCTGGTATTGAAGAACAGGATAACCATCGTTGAAGTCCGGATCGATTGTCCAAGTGTTGTTGAAATCCCAATCAGTAAATGTTGCCTGAGTTTTTAATTCAGTTGTTGATCGGCCGTTTCCGTTATAATCTGGATTATTACTTGCTCCAACCACTACTCCGGAGGTTTCTGAATTGAAGAAGGTATTCGTAATTATGGCAACAGCATCACCTACCGGTGGATCTATAAAGCCTGAAACAGCTCCAACTTCATCCTCGCCAGAGATGGTTCCTACAGTGTAGGAGTTGTGAATTTCAGAAGCCCTCCAGTGAAAGCCAACCAAGCCGCCAACCTGCGTGGTTCCGTTTATATCGCCTGTATTGTATGAATCCCTGATTATCGAACTGCCTCCGAATTGTCCTGCAAGGCCGCCGATCCAACGAAACTGTGAGTTAATATTACCCGTGTTGAAAGACTTCTCAATGTTAAGTCCGGATGTGGCAGTACCAACCAGGCCACCTACAAATCGTCCGACAGTTGTAATATTCACTCCCGATGAACTTTCTGTGATGATACCACCTGCCATTCTCCCCATCATACCTCCGAAACTGGTAGCATCAGCATTTTCTATCTGTCGGAATGAACCGGTAACATGCACATTTTCTACTCGCGTATCAATGGCATTACCCACCAATACACCGGAACTGGTGGCCACGGCGGTGATATCAACACTGGTTAATTTCAGGTTCTTAATTGTGGCGTTGGTTGTGACTGCAAATAAACCAACATTCCCAGCCGAGCGATTAATGCGGAGGCTTTGAATCGAATACCCCTGACCATCGAGCGTACCTGTGAAAGGGTCAGCGGCTGTTCCAACGGGTAGCCACCCTTCACCGGCAGCATAGGTAGAAAAGCCTGCTGTCTCGGAGGTTAAATCATTGGCAAGGATATAACTGCCCGAAAGATTGTTCCGCATGTTATTGAGATCGTTCCAATCCCGAATTTCAACTTGACTCAGTCCAATTGAAGGATAAGCCAGACAAAGTAAGAGTGTAAAAACACCGATATGTTGTAGATATTTTTTCATAGTAGACTAAGTGAGGTTCGTATTGTAGATGTCCTGAAAAAAACAGGTTTAAGGATAAAAGTCGACGCGACTTGACTATGTTAATAAATAGCTTGATGTTATCAAAATATGTTAAGCATTTTTCAGCTCTTGCTATTTTAATCATCATCTACTTTTTCATGAATCGCCCAGCTAGATCCATTGCAGCCTGTTTGTTAGTTTTTATAACATGGATTCCACTTTCCAGCGCAAATGCTCAGAATGAGCTTGAAACGCTGATCCACACCCTCATGGATAGGGTACATATTGATTCGCTTAAGTCGCATGTTATGGAACTGGAGAACGCAGGGGGCACACGAAGCCGAATCACTTTTACAGCGGGCAAAGACAGTGCCGCTGTATACATCCAGCAAGTTTTCGAATCTATGCCTGGATTAACCTCCGTTGAGTTAGATACGTTTTACATCCCTGGTGCAGTAGCACCCTATAACACACGTCCCCAAGTTAATGTGGTAGCCACATTACGTGGTACGGTATATCCCGACGAGTATTATGTTATTGGGTCTCACTACGATTCTGTATCGGATCGGGATCCGGCATGGAATAACGGTGTTGACTGGCAGACTATTCAGGCACCCGGAGCTAATGATAATGGTTCTGGTGTGGCAGCTTTGCTAGAAATGGCACGGATTATGAGCGATCCTTCATCCGGATTCAGTCCAAAGCACACAATAAAGTTTGTAGCGTTTGGTGCCGAGGAGCGACTCCCTTCACCCGTTGGTGTAGGAAACCACTGGGGCAGTAAACATATGGCGCGGCAGGCACGTATTGAGAATCACCAGATTATTGGAATGGTTTCCGTTGATATGATCGGATTCAATGAACGGTTTAACTATGCTGCTATTGTAAAAGTAAACAATGACATGGCTTCTCAATCGGCAGCTTTGGGAGCCAGGTATGCAGCCGCGAATGATAATTTCTTTACCCAACTGATTATGAACAGTTTCCCATTCGCAAATGGAGTATATAGCGACCACCAGTCATTTGCGGATGAAGGGTATCCGGCTATCTTAATAATTGAAAATGCAGCGCCATGGAACACAAATCAATATTACACAGCCAATCCGTACTATCACAAAATTAGCGATACGCACAATCGTATTAACTTCGAACAAGTTAAAAGGGTGACCAAGCTCAATATAGCAGCGCTGGCCTGGGAAACAGGCACCGTAACAAGTATGGATAGCGACTATTTTGAAGAGTTGCCTGTAGCAACTACATTGAAGCAAAACTATCCCAATCCATTTAACCCGACGACGCATATACCCTTTACATTGGGCGCTGCGTCTCATGTTCGTCTTGAAATATTTGACACGATGGGACGCTTGGTGACGGTGCTCAAAGACGAAATACTTTCGCAGGGTGAGTATAGAATCCGTTATGACGCACAGAATCACTCTTCTGGTATATACCTGGCACGACTCATTGTGAATGGCGCGCATTACCATAGTGTTCGTATGACACTCATCAGATAAAACGGTGTCATCTTACATCTTAAACGAGCAGAGTACCCTGAGGTTATTTATATTCTCTACACACGAGAACCAATCCAGGAATTAAGTGCAAATGTTCGAAGTATATGATTTACACAAGGCTCAATAAACTTGTTATAGCCGTTCTGATAGTGGTTGGTTTAACTGCGGCCGAGATTTACGCTCAGCAAAAGGGGAATCCGTTCGTCAGACACTTCACCCCTGAAGACTATCAAAGTCAGACCCAGGTATTTGATATCACCCAGGCTCCGGATAATACCCTGCTCTTTGCAACCGGTCAGGGCGTTATTCAATTCGATGGTACTCGATTTCGGGCGATTGGTGGCCAACGGAAAATGGTGACGCACCTGCATGTTGCCACCGGCGATAGTATAGTTTACGGGGGCAACAGTTACCTCGGAACGCTTGTGCCTTCATCGTCTGCCGGCTACAGCTACCTAAACCATAGCAGTAATTGGGAAAATCAGGCTATTGGAGGGGTATTTAACCTGGTTGAATTTAATGAGGCTACATACATTCCGGTGCGGGAATCTCTTTTGCGCTTCAGTGGGGGTGCTTTTGATACAATTCCTTCAACTGTGACGCGGTTTTTTCGAGCATTTACACTCTACGACAGCCTGTACGTAGCTACACAACTTGACGGACTTTTTAAACTCCATAACGACTCCCTCATCACCGCTGCTGGAGGTGAGCAGTTTACTGGAAGAATGATTCCATATTTCATGTTGCCCTATGACGATGAAAAAGTAGTTTTTGGCACCTCACGAGCGGGATTGTTCTGGTATTATCCACAACAGACCAGCGAGCACGCAGCCGGCACCATCCTCCCGTTTCCAAATGAAGTAAACGATTTATTGGCTGAGGCTGTCACTATTGAAGGAATTGAATTAAAATCGTGGCTGTATGCCATTGGTACTGGTAGTGAAGGGGTATTCATTATTAATCGTAACGGTGAGCTGGTTCAGCGCATTAACCGCGATTCAGGCATATCTCCAGATTTTGTAAACGCTCTATTTGAAGACAGGCAAGGAAATTTGTGGATTGGTCAGAATAACGGACTCATATTGGCGGAAGTCGCCTCACCATTAACTTTTTATGGTGAACTCAATGGACTTACCGGCTTAACAGTGGCAATGCTGCAATCAGGTGAACAAATCTACATAGGTACCACTACCGGATTACATACCCTTGAAAACAGCATAATTACTCCCAGCGAAAGTGTTCGGGCAGTAACCTGGGATCTCGACCTACATCACGATGCACAAGGGATACCCACAGGCAAGATTTTTGCCTCAAATCAATTCGGACTTTACCTCAAAGATTCCCCAAATACCCAGACACTGTTCGAGGGAGGTACCAGCAGTGTTTTACAATCGAGACGAAATCCTGATATTTTGTATTTGGGTACTCAGATAGCAATTATGAGGTTCGAGAGGCAAAACGGGGAGTTCCGCAATACACACAATATACCTTTGGAAGATCCGGTACGATATCTTGTTGAAGACAAGGACGACGGTCTGTGGATTGCTACTCAGGCGGATGGTTTTCGTTATCTTCCCGACTCATTTGATGCTGATGCTATGCGGATATACACCCACGGTTCCGACGGCAGGTTGCTGTCTAACGCATTGATCCGCGATATCTACGGAACACTCTATGCATCTAATAATGAATGGTTTTATCGCTATGATTCCGATGCTGACGAATTCCAGCGATATACACCACCCGGATTAACCGAGGAAGACTTGCGGGGTGCCTTTCACTTTGTGTACCACGACGGAACAATGTGGTTTGGCTCGTCTTTCCAGCGCAGTCGAATCACTGAAATCACCGATTTTTTTGGCGACTCACCCCAAATCAATACCCACGATTTTGCTGCCATTGCACCTGGAGCAATAACTCTGAGAGTTGAACGAGCCATGGGTGATATCTGGTTCGGGACCACGGCAGATCTGTATCGCTATACTCCCGGGAAGTCCCAACTGTACGCTGAATTTAACGATGTAATGATACGTGAGCTGGAAGTGGTGATGGATGATACTACACGTAGTTACTATCCTGTTGAAAGTGAGCCGCTTAGGCTGCCATTTGATAACTCTCGACTGCGATTTAGTTTTGCTTCACCCTGGTTTGATTCCAACCAGTTCATGGAATATCGATATCGCCTGACCGGATTAGATACACAGTGGTCAACGTGGTCGATGCAACCCTTTGTTGAGTATACCTCACTCCGCGAAGGGCGGTATAGCCTCGAAGTTCAGGCAAGAAATCGTGAAGGCATAGTTTCCGACCCGGTTCAGTGGTCATTTCAGGTAACGCCTCCCTGGTTTCGCACGATTTGGGCGTACATTTTTTATGCATCGGGTTTATTGCTTCTAACCTATGTCGGCAGCCGGCAAGTGGCCAGAAACAGAGTTCAGAAACTCGAGAAATTCAATCGGGAACTTGAAAAAATGGTGGATGAACGCTCTGAAGAAATTCGCCTCCAGAATGAAAAATTACGTCAAATGAATCAAGAGAAATCAGACTTCATGAATATCGCAGCACACGATTTACGTAATCCACTTACCGCCGTTCAGGGTATTGCCAGCATAATGGCCGATCCGAATGATACATTTACCAAAGAAGAAATTCTTGATTTTGCAGATATCATATCTACAAGTTCCGATCGTATGTTCGAGCTTATTGAAAATTATTTGAACGTGCACAAGCTTGAACAAGGTGAGGTTATAGCCCAAGTGCAATCGATGCGGCTTCAGGAGGCCATAAAGAAGAGCATAGAACGGTTTGAGCAGCAGGCAGCCAAGAAAAAAATGACAATCAATGTTTTGGGAGCCGACCAGGAAATCGTCGTTTCCGCAGATCCGTCGCTGACCGAACAAGTACTCGATAACCTGATATCAAATGCGATTAAATACTCGCCGATCGGCTCAGAAATTACTGTGCATCTGTCTGGAGATGGCAAGGCAGGGTATGTTACGGTAACAGATAACGGACCTGGAATTCCGCAGGAAAAAATGGCAGACCTCTATAAAAAATTCGCAAAAATTGGCAATGTGCCCACTGGCGGTGAAGTCTCTACCGGACTAGGACTTTCTATAGTAAAACACCTCCTTACCATGATGAAAGGAGAAATTCGCTGTGAGAGTCAGCCGGGGAAAGGAACCTCGTTTACTATTTCACTTCCTGGTTTCTGAACGTCGACAGGTACGCAGGCCTGAGATGGAAAGCATTCTCGACAGATCATCAGTGCTGTATTTCACACCCTCAAACAAGTGTGTGTGCAGATATTTACCACCCGTATGTTTATTCTGGTGATGATGTTCCCAGAATACGACGCCATAGCTCCGTCTTCCAGGCCGTTCTTGATGGGCCAGTACGGTTAAAAAAGTTGCTGAGTTCATCTTCCGACAATTCCGGATGTGCCAGACGAGCCATCTCACGAGAATCGAATCCAGCAACATCCCCCAAAGTCTCGTAGTAATCTATGGTGCTGTACGTGTATTTTCTGGAAGATCCTCCGGGTTTAGACAACGTATACATCCCCCAGGCATTTAAAATGCCGTTTTCAATGCGTTTTACGTGAATAGGCTGCCAAAAATCGAGCTCAAGTACCCGGTGTTCACCACTACGTCCGCGCGAATCCAGATAGTTTTTTGTCAGGTAATTTCCTTGTGCCAGATCATCGCCCGGTGGAAGAGCTGTGCCTTCAAGTATCCAGATCTCGCTATACAAAACACGAATAGCTCCATGAAAACTCATCATCGATTGGCGGGGTACTGTTCCGCCCAGATTTCGGTGGTTTTCGGAGGCTGAAAACTCCCTGAACAGTTCATTGTAATGGGTTGTTTTCGTGATGGAGATCATCCCGTAGCGGTCGCCTGGTCCGCTTATAAGCGTTTCGTAGATACTCCAATCCAGTATATCGCCATTGTTTACGCGTTGTTGTTGAAATGGCAGCAGGGTTTGGCTCAGAATCTCATTCATCAATGACGCATATTGAACCTCCAGGTATTGTATCTGCACGTAAACACGTTCTTCAGACACGGATGCAGTCGCCTGGGCTCCTGCTGGTTGTGTTACGGGCTGAGGCGTATGCTTTGATACAGATCCGCTGCTGGTTCCGCAGGCGAAAAATGCAAAAACGAGGATAGACAGTATTGGTATTGGATGTTTCATAATAGGGTTACTGTAGGTGATCAAGATGATGTACTCTTTGAAAATCGATAGGTCTGGCAGATGCCGTTTTTAGCGGTAAAGCGCTATGAATCTAATCTAATTTGCTTTAAAGGCTACCAAATCAGTCGTCCTAATAACAGCTGCCGTTTTGAACGTTTGGATTTGAGCCATTGTTTTCTAAACAATAACAGTATAGCTAAGTTGCGTGTATAAATACAATCTAAGCAAAACACATACCTAACACGTTGAAAAATCCGTATAACAATTCGGCGCTCTGGTTGCTGGTGTTTTTACTCGTTTTCGTAGGTGTATATATCATCGCTGCAAAACCATTTTCTGATGAGTCTGTAGAATATCGTATGGTTGTCGGGCTGGAAAAGTTCGATACAGACAGCCTTATAGCAGTTAACCGCTATCAGGTTTTCAGTACAATCAGTAAAGATGACGTTCTTGATGCGGTTAGTCAGATTCCAGAAGTGTCATCGTTTATTATATACCAGAATGAGGGCGTTATTGCCGAGAGGTATTGGAGAAACCATCGAGGCGATCTTCCGCTTAATATAAAGTCAGCTTCAAAAAATGTACTCTCAACCTTGGTTGGAATCGCTATTGAAGAGGGGTTCATAGAAAGTATCGATGATCAAATTGCTCTTTATTTAACCGATTATATGCGAGATGCAGACCACGACGTCAAACGAGACATTACTATACGGCACCTTCTCACTATGTCCAGCGGCTTACCTTCTACAAGCTTTGGTAATTACGGCAGATGGGTTGTCTCGCGCGACTGGACGCGAGCTGCTTTGAATGGGGAGCTGGAAGCTGAGCCCGGTACAAGAATGCGCTACAGTACGGGGGATACACATATTCTGTCGGCTGTATTAAGCGAAGCTACGGGTATGTCGACAAGAGCCTATGCTGAATCTCGTCTGTTTCGACCCATGGGCGTGAGAATTGGTGGGTGGGACCGGTCGCCGGAGGATGAATGGCCTTATCTATACAACGATGGACATGTATGTTGTGCCTTTTTTAGCCTCATCTAAAATGGAACGATTGTAATGGTTCGCATCATCAGATACAGCTTGTTAGTGTTTATGGTAATGGGTTTTGTCCATTTATGCGTACCGAAAATGGCACAAGCATGGCAGGGAGAGCGCTCGTTATACACGACAGCGCTTATGCAAACACAAAGCTATAATGATGGACTCCTCCAGCAGTACGTGGAAAGGCAGCAACAGATGAAGCGTAATAAATATGTATTGCTTGGTTGGGGTGCCGCAAACATGCTCTCTGGCGCGCTGTTAATCGGAAGTGATTACCAGGATTTCGGCGTGATGAACGCGTCTTGGGGAGCCATCAATACCGGCATTGCAATATTTGCACTTCGCGATTCTCGCAGCCGTGCCGATTCTGCACCCTCGCATTGGCAGATGCTTCGCGACGAGCAGCAATTCAACCGCATAGTAGCCTTAAATACGGGACTGGATGTAGGATATATGATAGCAGGACTTGCAATGATGCAGGAAGGCAATAGCAGCATGATACGGCAATACGGAACTTCGGTGTTGGTTCAGGGAGCATTTCTCTTTGCATACGATTTGTTTCTCATGGTAGAGTCTACTCGATACCTAAACCGAATTACCGTTGAGCCAAGTCCAATGGGAATTGGTATTCGGATTGATATATAGCCTATATGATACGAAATAATGAAATATAGGTGTTGTGTAAACTATATATCGTTGTTTTTTATTGGCGTGTTGGTTTTCCCATTTTGAATAAACGAAATATCGTTTATTCAAAATGGGATTTCGTTGCTGTATTATCTGTTCTTTACATACCGGTTAAACCAATCGAGGTAACGTTCGAACCGATCTTTCTGAAATGCCGGACGACTGATGCCGTGATGCTCGCCGGGATAAACCACCAGCAGGGTTTCCACACCGAGGCGACGCATCGCCTGATACATCTGTTCCGAGCCGAGAATTGGCACGTTCCAGTCTTCAGCACCACCAATCCATAGGGTCGGTGTTACCACATTGGCAACATCGTTGAAAGGCGAAATACGCTCCCATTTTTCGGGCGTTTCCCAGGGCAAGCCCAGTTCTTTCTCCCAGAATAACTGATAATGATCGTGGCCGTAATTCGAGCGCATAAGGGTTTCGCTGGAACCCGATATCGCTCCATGAAAGCGATCGGTTTTGGTAATCACATAGTTGGTTAGGATGCCGCCATACGACCATCCGCCAACCCCCAGGTGATTCGGGTCGGCATAGCCGTTCTCGATGGCATAATCTACACCCGCCATTACATCCTCAAAATCTTTGTTGCCCCAGTCGGCGAACAGAATCTCCGAAAAAGCCTGACCATAACCACTTGATCCGCGTGGATTAATCATTAGCACCACATATCCGTTGGCGGCAAACAGTTGGGCGTTGAAATTGTAACTGTGACTGTACTGCGCCACCGGTCCCCCGTGAATCCAAAGAATAGTTGGATACCGCTGACCGGCCTGATACCCGTTCGGAAGCACCATAAAGCCGTGAATTTCCGTGCCGCCTTTACTTGGGAATCGAATTTCACGGAAGGATGCCGTTTCAATACGCGCCAGATATTCACGATTTGTGAATGTCAGCTGCGACAAGCGACCGCGATTGAGCGTGTAAATTTCATCGGGAGCCGAGAAATTGCCAATGGATGCTGCAATCAAATCGCCTTGTATCGCGAAGGAGTTTACCTCCATCGTGCCTTCAATCAGGTTGGTAAATCTTCTGCCATCGCGACCGATACTCGAGAGTTTCACCATCCCGCCCTCTTCTTTCAAGAATAAAATGGAACGACCATCGCGTGAAAACCGTGGACTGCCCATATTACGGTCGATTTCGCGGGTGAGTACGCGCTCGGGTCCGCTGCCATCGGCGCTGGTGATGGCCAGGTGTGTGGTAGCATACCAGAATTTATCGGGTTCGATGTTGGTTATGTAGGCGATTTCTCGTCCGTCGGGGCTCCAGGCAGGCTGGGTATCCGGACCAGGATTTCGGGTCACCTGTACCAGTCCGCAATCGGCCTCGCTGCAATTGGATTGAACCACCCAGATATTGCTGTCGATATTGCCATCGGGTTCATCGGTACGATTGCTCACAAAAGCAATGCGGGTTCCGTCAGGGCTCCAGACTGGTGAGCTGTGATCGTAATCGCCAAACGTAAGCTGAACAGGGGCATCGTCGCCAGGCGTAAAGGTGTAGATGTGAATCCGCCGACGATCCAGATAGCCGATGTAATCACGCTTAAACTGGAGGCGATCAATAACATACGGTCGAGGCTCACCGCTTGTATCCTCATCGGCATCGCGAATCAGCAGCAAAAGCCGGCTTCCATCAGGCGACCACTCGTACCCCGAAACGCCTTGCTCAACAAAAGTGAGTTGTTGTGCTTCGCCACCCCGGCGATCAAGCACCCAAACCTGGTTTTTAGCGCCATCACCACGGGTTGCGGTAAACGAGAGGTATTTCCCGTCGGGACTCCAACGTGGATTACTCGCCGAACTTCCGGCCGCGGTCATCGGCAGCGGGTCGCCTCCGCCGGCAGGCGCCATCCATATACGGGTTTGCGAAGATTGTTTCAGCGTATCCGTTTGCCTGACTGTATAAGCAATCCATGCGCCGTCGGGACTAATCTGAGGAGCGCCCACATAACGGAGGTCAAAAAAATCAGCGATGGTAACGGGTGCTGGTTGAGTTAGTTCGGAAACGCTGTGCTGTTCGTAAGCAGCATGCATGATCGGGTTATATGTAGTGAAACCAAATAAAGCGAGTAAAAGAATGAGCAGTTGCATATTCAAAATGATTATGAATGAGACGATAACAAATAAGACCAGTTCAAGCAGAAAAGTAGATAAGTGAACACGATAATCCTAACTGCTGGTTTAAAGAAGTAGTGCAAGAGGGGGGCGAGACCCCTCCACACTTAACAGTAAAAGGTTATGTGGCGTAAAAATGAAAGTTTTATGGATTTATTCCGATAACGAAAAGAATGAAAGATCAAGTCACTGCCCGACTGATGTGACCTCCTCCCATAAACGTAGCTAGTTAGGGAGAGCTTTCAGCTTTACCTCGATGATTATTGCTTTCTTATGGTTATCATTTATTTTATTGTGGTGGAAATATGCTTGGGGTGAAGATGGACAACTTGAAATAACTATTTCTTAAATCTTATGCGAATTTGGCCGATTGTTCTGGTGACTTTACTATTGTTTACAGTCTGTAAGCCGGATGTACGTGCTCAACGCGCCGGTAATAATGAGCCCATTCGCGTTGGAGTGCTTCATTCGGTGACGGGAACCATGAGTTTCAGCGAGCAAAGTGTTATTGAAGCCACCATGCTTGCTATAGAAGAAATTAACGCAGCAGGAGGGGTAAATAGGCGTCAGCTTGTGCCAATCTTACGAGACGGTGCCTCAGACGGAGAAACGTTCGCACGTAAAGCACGCATTTTGATTGAAGAAGACAAGGTGGATGTAATTTTTGGATGTTGGACATCTGCATCCCGAAAAAGTGTACTCCCGGTAATTACCGAGCATAATCACTTGCTGTTTTACCCGGTGCAATACGAAGGGATGGAGCAATCACCTAACATTGTATATACCGGGTCGGCCCCCAATCAACAGATCATTCCCGCTATTAACTGGATGCGTAAGCGCTATGGTGAACATATGTTTCTGGTTGGCTCCGATTATGTGTTTCCTCATGCGGCCAATGCCATCATCCGTGATCAGCTTACCTCTGTGGGCGGCAGTATTGCCGGCGAGGCCTACGTTTTGCTCGGTGATACGCTGGTCTCTGGAATAATTGATGAGATATTGGCCTCAGGCGCCGACGTTATTGTAAATACCCTCAACGGTGACAGTAATATTGCTTTCTATGAGGCATTACGTGCAAGGGGTGTAACACCATCACACATACCGTCTATTTCGTTTAGTATTACCCAAACAGAATATCAGATTATGGGGGAAGAGTTATTGAAAGGTGATTATCTGGCCTGGACGTACTTTCAGCAAATCGATTCTGAGGCTAATCAGAAATTTATTTCGGCATTCAGAAACCGCTACGGTGCCGACCGGGTTGTTACCGACCCTATGGAAGCGGCCTACATTGGTGTACATCTTTGGGCGAGAGCTGCCGCAATTACGAGATCTACAGATCCTGTTTCAGTTCGTTCGGTGATCGGGGGACTTTCAATGGCTGCACCACAAGGTCCGGTGAGCGTTGAGACCCGTAACCAACATTTATGGAAATCGGTCTATATCGGTCGGTTTGCCGCCAACGATGATATCGACATATTATGGTCGTCTCCGAAACCTGTACGACCATTGCCCTTTCCACCTTACAGACCGCGGCAAAGCTGGGAGTATTTCTTACAGGGGCTATACGAGTCGTGGGGTGGAGCCTGGACAAACCCGGGTATCACGGAGGCACAGCCGTGAAAAAATTTGCTTCCATAGCTGTTCGTCTTGGCGCATTTTTTCTTCTGATTGCCCTAATTCCGGTACTGGTTACCGCTCTGTTTTCAAGTACACTCTATACCAAAACAATACAAGAAGAACGAACAGAAGCATTATCGGCCGTAGCTGATGCTACCCGCGATCGTATAGAAGACTTCATCCTTACAAGAATAACCGATGTGAATGCGCTGTCTAATTTATCTATGTGGGTTAATTTACTTCGCTTAGAGGGCGAAAATGTAATACAGGTGTCACAGGCGGCGCGCTTGAATCTGATGGCATACATCAGTGAGAAGGAATATTATGATTTGCTTTTGATTGATCTTGATGGAATGATTCGCTTAACGGTGAAACAGGAAAGGAATCTGGGCCTGAATATTTACGGTGAAGAGCTTAACGCTTCCGAGCTTACCAATGTTGTTGATGCATCGATAACATTGATGCAAACGGAAATATCTAATTTTGCAAATTATTCGCCTTCTGAAGGTTTTGCGGCGTTTATTGCTTCTCCAATCTTTGACGAGGGGCGCATTATTGGAAGTATAGTTCTTCAAGTTGACCAGGGTGTTTTAACACGAGTAATTAACCGCTATCAGGGTATTGGCGAGACGGGCGATATACTTACAGGTACCCGCATTGACGGAAGCATCATGATTACTACGCCCTCCCGTTTTGATCCTGACCTGGCATTACAAATTGTGGATGAAGACCAATTTCCCCCTCTTACAGCTTCTCTAATGGGCGATCAGGGTGGAGGAATCTATGTGAATCATAGAGGGCATGAAGTTCTTGCGGAGTGGAGGTATCTGCCTTCCCTGAACTGGGGAATGGTGGTCATGGTAAATACGGCGGAGCTTTATGCTGCCACAACATATTTTTTTGGTGTACTCACCTGGATAGTCTTTTTTGCCGTATTACTGGCCATTGGGGGTGCAATTTTAACATACAAGGGAGTATCCGGTCCTCTGGTGCAATTTGCCAATGATGTTAAAAGTATTAAGAAAAACCGTCTACCTGAATCGGTACCTATACGTGGCAGATTCGAAATTGCAGAATTGGGAAAGAGTTTCAATACGTTGTTGAGCAGTGTCCGTGCTTATCAGTCGAACCTGGAATCTGAAGTTGATAGTAGAACCCGGGATTTGAAGGAGGCACTCCAGGTAGCCGAAACCGCAAATCGCGCCAAAGGGGTCTTTCTTGCTACAATGAGCCATGAAATTCGTACGCCATTGAATGGGGTAATTGGTTTTACAGAGCTTCTCAAAGATACTCCCCTCAATGAAAAACAACGTATTTATGTAGAAAGCGCCCAGGTTTCAGGTAAGTCATTGCTGCGAATTATCAATGACGTTCTGGATATATCCAAGATTGAGGCAGGTGGATTGAAACTGGAGCTTGACTATGTTGATCTTCGGAAGGTGTTTCGTGAGTCAATGCAAATAATTGCCACCCAGGCTAAAGCGAAAAATCTTAAACTTGTGCTTGAAATTGAGGCCGGATTCCCCTGGCTTGCCGAAGTGGACGAAACCCGACTCAAGCAAGTATGTGTGAATTTGCTAAGTAATGCGGTGAAATTCACTGAACATGGAGAAGTTTGCCTGACAGTTACTGCAAAGGAAACATCCGATGGTAAATGCCAATATCGCATAAATGTTATTGATACTGGTATTGGCATACATCCGCAGTCTGCCGATAAACTTTTCAGTGCGTTTTCTCAAGCGGATAGTTCTACCAGTCGGAAGTATGGAGGCACCGGTTTAGGTTTGACAATTTCGCGGTTGTTGGTTGAAAAGATGAACGGAGAAATTACACTGAAGAGTACCCCCGGGAATGGTACTACCTTTACAGTCAACTTCGAGGCACGTAATAAACCTGAAAATACATCTCGCGATAAAGTAATGATTAATATTGTAGACGAGCTCCTGGTAGGTGATTTTAGTGCTGTTCCACTTCAAGATTCCAAAGCGTCGTCAAAATCTGAATCCGATAATGAGCCCACCGAACCTGGCCTTTTTGATACCCTTCGTATTTTGGTTGCAGAAGATACGCCGTTAAACATGATGCTAATTAAAGCCGTACTGAAAGCCCGGGTACCCGATGCCCTGATATTGGAAGCCAAGAACGGGAAGGAAGCCGTGGATATCGTAACCAGCAATACGGTTGACATGGTTCTCATGGATGTAAACATGCCCGAAATGGATGGACTCGATGCCACACGCGCCATACGCAAATTTGAAAAAGAAAATGTGCGACCATCTGTTCCTATTGTAGCTCTGACGGCAGGTGTGCTCGTGGAAGACCGAAATCTGGCTCTTGAGAGTGGCATGAATGGTTTCTTAACCAAACCGTTAAACGTAACGGAGCTGAAAGACGTGATGATTACGCTACTCGGTGAAGACAACCTCCGTTTCAAAGACTAGTGTAGTGTATTTTTAAGAAAATCACGATGTTGTTTCGGTGCCGCAGATATCTTTTAGCAAGGCCTAAACCTCACAAATTAAATAATGAATACACCACTATCGCCCAGAACCATTGGCTTTTTCGGTGCAACCGGTATTGGTATCGGTGCTATGGTTGGGGGAGGTATACTTGCATTGGCCGGTGTAGCATTTGCTGTGAGTGGTCCTTCTGCCATTTTGGCTTTCATGTTAAATGGTCTCATAGCCCTGGTTACGGCTCTTAGTTTCGCAGAAATGGCTGCTGCCAATCCGCAGAGCGGGGGTACCTATACCTATGCCAAAAAGGCGCTCACCGTTCAGACGGCCTTTGGAGTTGGCTGGGTTGTCTGGTTTGCATCCCTGGTAGCAGCTGTTTTATATGCGCTGGGTTTCGGGGCCTTTGCTACCTTTGCCATTCAGCAATTCCCCATCCAAAATGAGGCCCTTCACGTGTTTGTACAAGGGCATTCAGCTACTGTTATACTTGCATTATCTGCCCTTGCTTTCTACACCTATCGCCTGACACGCAGTACCGGAAGTGGCGGGGCTTTCGCCAATATCGGTAAGTTGGCTGTATTTGCCATACTGATTGCGGGTGGATTGGCTGTTATGATTCAGACGCCATTCTCACAGATTACATCTAGCCTGGATCCATTTTTCTCGGGTGGTTTCAGCGGTGTAATTGCAGCTATGGGATATACGTTTATTGCCTTGCAGGGCTTCGATTTAATTGCATCAGCCGCCGGAGAAATTAAAAATCCGGAACGCACCATTCCACGGGCTATGGTTGCAACCATCTTGGTAGGTCTGGGCATTTATATTCCCCTACTCTTCGTTGTAAGCACCATTGGTGTTATCCCCGGCGAGCATATTTCCGTACTCAGTGCCGATAATCCGGAGACCGTAATTGCGTTGGCTGCACAAGAGTTTTTGGGTGCATTCGGGTTCTGGCTAGTTTTGGTTGCCGGTATTTTTTCAATGCTATCGGCATTGCAGGCTAATGTCTTTGCTGGTTCGAGAATTGCATTAAGCATGGCGAAAGACCGAACACTGTCGCACCACCTATCAGTGGTAGATCCTACGTTTGGTACACCGAACAGAGCGATCTATGCAACAGCTTTGATCATCGCACTTCTCGTACTCGCGCTGCCAAATGTAGCCGCAGCAGGGGCTGCATCCAGCTTGATTTTTCTGTTGACGTTTGCACTGGCTCATATCATCATGATGCTGATGCGTAAGCGAAGCTTCGAAGATGGGAAGACGTTTCGTGTTCCATTTTTTCCGGTATTGCCAATTCTGGGAATGGTCGCATGTTTTGCTCTTGCCGGATTTCAGGCGATAGCTGTACCCGCAGCCGGACTTATTGCATTGATGTGGTTACTGGCGGGCGTAGTGTTGTACCTAGTATTTTTTGTGAATCGAGCCACAGTGTTCGATGCCTCAGATGAAGCCCTGAATCCTGATATTTTGCGACTGAGGGGATTGAGCCCGCTGGTTTTGATGCCTATTGCGAATCCGGCCAATGCCGAATCTATGGTATTCGTGGCCAATGCGCTGGCACCACCGGTTGTTGGAAGGGTGCTGCTGCTATCTATCGTAATTCCTACAGATGAGGAGCACAGCCTTACGGCCCGCCTCGATGCAAACAGAGACGCGATGCAGCAAGCGTTACGGGCTTCATTCGACTCTGGGCTACGTCCTGACGCTCTTACAACCATCGCCAATGAACCCTGGCAGGAAATTGCCCGAGTTATCAAGGTGCATCAATGCCGCAGCGTTCTATTAGGACTAAGTAACTTTTCGGACCTCAGAACGAGCGAGAATCTGGAGCATCTCGTGCGGGAAGTGAAATGCGATGTTGTTGTGTTTCGTCAACCGTTTAGCGGATGGAAAATCAACGAAGCGAATAAGATACTGATACCAGTAGCCGGCTTTGCCAGTCATGATGCCCTGCGGGCTCGCGTTGCGGCCAGTCTGTGGAGGGTATACCAACCTGACATTACATTTCTCCAGATTATGCCGGGTAACTCATCTAAGGCTCAGGTCGATAAGCAGATGGAAAAACTCACGCGCTTTGCCGGTCGTATGATCCCCGGTAAAACGGAGAGTAAAATTATTCTGAGCGATGATGTTAAATCGGAGCTTATTGAACAAACCCGAAATCACGATTTGGTGATCATGGGCCTGGGACCTGCCGGTACAAAAGCGCGTGCATTTGGAAGTGTGCCTATGGCATTGGCTGAAGAAACCAATACCGCACTCATTTTCATCAGTAAAAACTCAGCTTAAATTGTAGCGACGACACTCCCACGCTTCGAAAAACGATGGTTTACCCACAGCGACAGTAAAATAACCGCCCCGCCGATGGCAAGCCTCAGCAGGTCTGCCTCTTTGTTCCAGAACAGCAGGTTGACCAGAATTCCGGCTGGAATCAGCATATTATTCATAATGGCGAGCGTGCCGGCATCCACCCGTGTTGCCCCTTTGTTCCACAGGAAGAGTCCCACACCCGATGCTCCGAGTCCGAGCCAAAGCAGAATGCCCCATTGAAGCGTAGTTTCGGGCATCATGGCTGTGTTTCCGAATATGAGGAAGGATGGAAGTGTAATGAGGAGTCCACCGGCGAAGAAATAACCAAAAAAGCGGTGTTGAGGGATGTCGGTCGGGAAGCGACGCACAAGGTTCGCATAGCCGGTTTGTCCGGCGGCGAAGGCCAGGTTGGCTGTTTGAATGAGGATGAATCCTGTTAGAAATGAGCCTGTAATGCCGTCATAGCGGATGTATCCGGCACCCAGAACGGCAAGCAGGGCCGCTATGAGCGCTATGGGGGAGAAGCGTTTGTTGAGCGCATCGTCAATGAGCGATACATACAGTGGTGTAGTGACGGTGAAGAGCAGTACTTCGGGTACGGTGAGGTACAGAAACGACCGGTATAAACACAGATAGGTGATACCAATCATGAGTGTCCCAACGGCCATTGTGCCCAGTTTCAGCTTGCCCGGAACACCGTTCCAGCGGGTAAGCGGCAGGAATAGGAGTCCGGCCAGGATCACGCGTGTTAATACGGCAAAATCGCCATCTACCTTGCCGGCAAGGTAGACATCAATGAGGCTGAAGGAGAAGGCCCACAAAAAAGTGACAAATATGAGGTACTGCATGGATGTGAAAATAGGGATTTCAAGAGTCTTATTTTCGCATGATGCGCCTTAAACCGAATGTTACACCCTAAAAACGGTAGGTGTAGCTGACTTTCACCGAGCCGCTGGTCTCCAAAGGGCGTAGACGGTCGTCTTCGTTAATCCAATTGTAGATGTACACCAGGTACACATCCGCACCGGGACGTACAATCCAGCGTAGTCGTTGATAGAAGCCTACCAGCTCGCTGAGCGTGTCGTACTGAACGATGCCGGTAACCGACACAAATGGGGTGAAGTCAAGGTTACCTCTGAATCGCAGCAGGTCTGTTGTGAAGCTGCCTTCTGCCAGGTCTACCTGTGTACGCGCCCAGGCGCTGCTCAAATTAATACCCGGCGCCGGACGAACCGTTGAGCCGGCCTGCAGCTGGGTGCGGGTTCCGGTCCAGAAGCTTTCGTGCGAAAGCCCGAAATCTGCGGAAATAGGCGCTGCCCGATTGGTACTCATCCAAAATTCTCCTCCCACGTTGCGGTATTCATCTGCAGGAATAATAATGCTGCCATCGCGGCGGATATCAAAAGGCGCATCCAATCGATCGTAAATCCAATCCAGGCTGAATCCGAATTGTCCGCCCGATTCGAGGCGCACCGTAACAGGACGGGCGTTCACCCGAATCGTTTCTGCCCGGAAGTCCATGTCCATGAGGTATTCGTAGTACAGCTGGGTGTTGAGGGAGCGTACCAGCGTACTGTTCCGCGTCATGTGCGTGTATCCAACCGTTGGCTGAAAACGGCGGAATCCGTTGCGTGGGGCGAATCCGACAGCGGGATTGTAAGCATCGCCGAACTCCCTGTAGCTGGCGTGACCGTAAAATGGGAAGTTGGGGAAGGATATGCGCATACCGCGTACGGTTCGGTCGTAGAAAGAAGATTCATCGAGAGGACTGTCTGCGGTGTGACCTACAAAAAACAGCTGAAATTGGAGATTTTTGTTGCCCATAAAGCGGGAAGTTTCCAGTTCAAGGTCTGTTCCGAAGGTCTCTCTGGCGAACGCGTTTTTGTCGCCGAACTGATCTCTGCGGGTGTAGATTACGCCAATCTTACTTTCGGCTCCGAAATTCTGGGTGAGTCGTGCGACAGTGAAGTCTTCTGATGGAAGGGTGCTTTCACCGGTACGTATCTGGTAGAATCCGATTCCGGTGTTGCCAGTTCGGCCAATAACACGGGCCCCCAGTACAATGGGAACGGGGTTGCCGCCTACAAGACCGATACGACGACTGAAAAACGGATTCGGACCACTGCCCGGAGCGAATGAAAAGATACTGCTGCCTTCGAGGAAGAAATCGCGCTGCTCGGGAAATTGCAGTGGGAAACGGGTGAGGTTAACACGGCGTTCGTCCACTTCTGCTTCGGCAAAATCGGTGTTAACCGAAAGTGAGCTTCGAATGCCGGGCGTAATGCTGTAGGTGATATCGAAGCCGGCATCGCGGCGTAATGTATTGGATGTGCTACCGTCTTGCCAACGGCGGGATGGATTTGCCATGAGGTAGGGCTTTATTTCGAGACCGAGGCCCTGACTAAGTCCTTCCAGTCCGATTAACGTACCTGCGTTTTGTGGTCTGAAAAGTCCTTGATTTCGTCGCCATCCTGCCCATACGATTTCTTCGTTGTTTCGGCGGACCGTGCGTTGAAAATTAACTCCCCAGACCGGATTGTCGGGATTGAAATCAAGTGTTCGGAAGGGGATGCGTACTTCTACCATCCATCCTTCGCTGGTAATTTCTACTCTGGCATCCCAAATGCCATTCCAGGCTTTATTCACGCTGCTGCCCTGACCGGTAGTGAGCAGGCCGTCACCCATGAGTCCGAGTGGATTTACTTCGAAGAAGTAGGCGGTTCGGCCGTCGTTGAAGGTGTCGAGAATCCACATAAAGCGATCGTCGGCGCCAAGGCCCTGATCGCGGCGCCGTTCCCATCCGCGTATACCGCTTACATCCGAGTCGAACATGCGGGCTGCGATGTACAGGTTGTCGCTGTCGTAGGCAATCTGAATGTAGGTTTCCTGGCTGGGAGTGGCGCCTTCAACCGGTTCTTGCTGGCGAAAGCTGCTTATGCCGGGAATGCGATTCCATACGTCTTCATCAAGTCGACCATCGATGGATATGATTTCACCAGCAAGCAGGCGATGTGCGGTAATCAGATGGGTTTCATCGGCTGTGCTCGTGAACCCCTGTGTGTCGTGCTGAGCTGCGCTTGCAAGTGGACTGAATACGGTGAAAAGGCAAGATAATAGAAGTGGTAAGGCAAATTGCCTGTACCTATAAGTTGCTAAATATATACGCTGGATATAAGATTCCAATTTCATTTGATTTGGTTACAAATTGCGCGGTAAGTTATTAAGAATACATTGTATGGGGTACGTAAAAAGTTGGTAATAGATTTGGGATAAATTTTACATCAAATTTGTTTTTTAGCAGTACATTTAGGTTACGAGTTTGGTGACGATAACGTAATTATTATGAAGCACAATTGGGGCGTTGCTTCTAACCGTTTAATTGCAACATTGTAAATAATGAGTGTCTGTTAATGTGGTAAACAGGCAGGTGACCGGGTGCTATGGATAAATTGTCTGCTCGCTCATATTTTTTGAGCTTTTTAAAAGGGATGGTCGCAACTACCGCCAAAGCTGCTTTCGCCCTATTCATATTGTCAGGCATAGTTGATGTGGCTAATGGCACAGAGCTTCGTACAGAAAGCGTAGTGTCTGAACTCACAGCAGTTGGTAGTCTTACAGGAACGTTGCCTGATCAGGAGCGCTATCTAGAGCAAATCAATTGGGGTATATTTGCCTATTTGGGTGTGGAACGTACTGCCGAGCAGTACGCACCAATAGTAGCCTATTTAAACAATGCTATGCCAGATTATGAGATCCTAATGCATGTAGTACTAATGGATGGGATTTACGAAGGTATTCAAAACCGAGAGTTCGACATTGTTACTACCAATCCTACCCACTTTTTGGCAATTCGTCGACAGTTTCCGCTGTCTGGAGTTATTGCCACCTTGGTTTCTCTCGATGCTTCCGGAAATCCTCAGCAATACCTGTCTGGCGTAATTGCAACCCACCAAAGGAACACGCACATCCGAAGCCTTGGTGATGTACGAAATACAATAGTTGCAGCTCCAAGCACGCAGCACATGGGAGGGTACCGGGCACAGGCTATGGAACTGGCAGAGCAGGGTATTCAATTACCCCGTGACATCAAGAATCTTTTATTAACCGGGGGGCATCAAGAATCGCTGCTTACATTGTTTTCAGGTGAAGCCAATGTTGCATTTGTAAGGAGTGGTGTGGTAGAGGAAATGGCAGCGCGGGGCGAAATCGATCCGGATTCACTTTATATTATAAACCAAAAGTATTTTGATCATTTAGGATTTATAACGTCTACCCGTCTTTATCCCGAATGGCCGGTGTTTGCTCTTCCACATGTGAATCATCGGGCAGTGCGACAGTTTACATCCGCCTTGCTTTCGATTGATCCGGAGCACCCGGCTGCGCGTGAGGCGGGAATCTATGGTTATACCATACCTGCCGACTATCTCGATGTAGAAGTATTGTCTCGTGCATTAAGGTTGCCACCTTTCGATGATATTCCTGAGACGACATTAAAGGATATATGGCAAGGCTGGTGGCCCTTCATTGTAACTGGAACAACTGCAACGATGCTTATTCTTGCGTTAATGGCAGCCTGGGTGATGGCTCTTACACGTGAAAAGATTAACAGGGAAAAGTTTCAAAAGGAAATGATGTCTGTTAATAAGGAGCTTGAAAACCGATCGCTGGAGAATGAAAAGCTTGCACTGAAAGCAGAGGAGGCGAGTCAGGCCAAGAGTCGTTTCCTGGCCAACATGAGCCATGAAATTCGAACGCCCCTGAATGGGGTAATTGGTTTCACAGACCTGTTGCTCAGAACACCGCTGGATGATACGCAGCGGGCATATACCCTTAATGCTCAGACATCCGGAAAGACCTTGCTTGGCATTATCAACGACATCCTGGATTTTTCAAAGATAGAAGCCGGTTACATGCAACTTGATTTGCAAAAAGTGGTGTTGTCGGAAGTGCTCGATGATGCTGTTAATGTTGTAAAGTTTCAGGCTGAATCAAAAGGACTTTCACTTGAGATTGTAAAAAATGAAACGGTGCCAAATATGGTCACTTTAGATGCCCTTCGCGTAAAGCAGATCATCGTAAACCTTTTGAGTAATGCCATCAAATTTACGAATGAAGGTAGTGTTCGTCTGCAGGTATCTTTTGACCACGCTGACGAAGATACCACCTCGAAAGACAGTTCTGAACTACGTAGCGCAGTGAACGGGAACGAGCACACAGGTAGGTTGACTTTTGCCGTAACCGATACGGGTATAGGGATTAAACCAGATCAAAAAAGTAGACTTTTTCAAGCATTTCAACAGGCAGATACGTCAACAACGCGAAAATTCGGGGGTACCGGGCTTGGGCTTATTATATCAAATCTGTTGGCTGCGAAAATGGACTCTGAAATTTACCTGGAAAGCACCCCGGGAAAGGGTAGTCGTTTCTGGTTTACATTAACTACCACTTATGATCCGAATGAAATTGCACCGGAAATACACAAAACGGATGTAAGTAAACTAAGTCGAGTTGCCGTCTCAGCAGATTACTGTTCGGGTAAACGCATTTTAATTGCAGAGGATGTGCCACTGAATACAATTTTGTTAAAAGCCATTCTCAAAACAGAATGCCCGGGTGCTGATGTATTTGAGGCACTGAATGGTGTCAGCGCTGTTGAGCTGTATAAAAAACACGCGCCCGAAATCATATTTATGGATATACAAATGCCCGAAATGGACGGGTTGGAAGCAACGCGAGCTATCCGTGAACTTGAAGGCGATGCCCAAAATAAAACACGGATTGTTGCTCTCACAGCCGGGGCTTTCGAGGAAGAAAAAGACAGGTGCCTGAAAGCCGGGATGGACGAATTCTTAACAAAGCCGGTATCCATCCAAAAGTTGAAAGAGGTGTTGAGTAAATGAGAAGGAAGTCTTACTTCAAGAACATGAATTGATGTAACGATATTTGGCTTTTCTAACGTCATTAACACAACTGAGAGCGTTTGATTTCCATGTGTTGGTAATCCAGATGTCTCTCATCTTTCATTTGTGCTTCAACCTGCACTAATGTGCACCCTTTTTGTCAAAGCTTATTTTCGAACGTCTAAAGTAGTTGCTTCCAGGTGTGCACCCATCGTTTGCTGTAATGTAATTCTACATGAAAATCGCCCTGCTATTAATTACAGCGTTTCTGCTGGCTTTTATCCAGACAGATGATCGCACCCGCTACTTTCCAATCGCGGTAGAGTACCCGGAAGCCCTCCCGGAGAAGCATAACCTGTGGATTTTCATGATGGCCGGACAGTCGAATATGGCCGGGCGGGGTCAGGTAGAGCCGCAAGACACCCTTTCGCACCCGAGGGTCTTCACCCTTGACCGCAACGGCAATATTGTTCTGGCCAAGTCCCCACTGCATTACCTCGAACCAACCCGAACCGGGCTCGATCTTGGGCACCGTTTTGGCTATACCTTGATCACGCAACTGCCCGATTCTATTTCGGTGCTGCTCGTTCCTACGGCGGTCGGTGGAAGTGCCATTTCACAATGGCTGGACGATGAGCTGTTTCGAGGCGTGCATTTACGCACAAATTTTCGGGAGCAACTGGATGCTGCCATGCAACGGGGAACACCGAAAGCGGTACTCTGGCATCAGGGCGAGAGCGATGCCAACGACAGGAACATCCCATATTATCAAGATCGAATAACCGAATTATTTCGCCTATTTCGGGAGTATGCCGGAAATGAGCAGCTTCCGGTGATACTTGGCGAGCTCGGACTGCACGACAAAAACGCTGTAAATCGCGCTCGCATCAATGATGTAATTCATGACTATGCCGCAAACGATCCTCGTTCGGCAGTCGTGCCAACAACCGATTTGTCGCACATTGGCGATAGTACCCATTTCAGCTCGGAGGCGTTGCGCACCATGGGTGAGCGCTATGCACAGACCTATTTGAACACCTTTCATGCCACAGAAACCGTGCAAAAGCGCGGGTTTTGGCAGTGGCTCCGTGGTTTGTTCCGATAGCCATCCACATAAATATTTACATCCAAATGTATGAAAATTGAACACGTTGCCTTTAATGTCGAAGACCCTGTAGCTATGTCTATTTGGTATGAAAAGCATCTGGGTTTGAGGGTAGTCAAGCAACAGGCTGCAGCACCGTATATGACCTTTCTGGCCGATGACAGCGGACAAGTGATGATCGAAATCTATCGAAATCCGGTCGATGGAGTGCCCGATTATAAACGGATGGATCCGCTGGTTCTGCACCTGGCTTTTGTTTCGGAGGATCCATCCAGCGATAAAGCCCGACTGTTGGAGGCCGGCGCCGAGCTTGTCAGTGAAATGCATCTGGATGACGGCTCGCATTTGCTCATGATGCGCGATCCCTGGGGTCTTGCGCTTCAATTCTGCAAACGTGGCATGCCGATGTTGGTCCCATAGTAGTGCAGTGTAGCCGCCGCTTATGTACGAATAATTGCTTACTCTTGTATGACTCAACATTACCAAACACGATGAAAAACATGTTTCGAAATTCCGTTCTGTTGACGTTAGGCTTTGTCCTGGCCATTTCCTGCCGGCCTGTTATGGAGACTACCACTGCCGGGGAAGCTGGTTTAGCAACTCCTGCAAGTCGGGCGAATTCTTTGTCTGATCAGGAAATGCATGCGTTTATAAACCGGGGGTATGTGCGTTACTCTGATTTTGGTGCAATTGGGGATGGTGCTACCGACGACATGCCGGCCATCGTCGCCACACATGATTTTGCCAACGAACACGCGTTGCCGGTACGGGCGGATGAAGGCTTCGCATACTACATCGGCGGGCGGGATCTCACGGCCACCATTCAGACCGATACGGATTTCGGGGCGGCATCCTTCATCATCGACGATACCGACCTGGAAAACATTCGTGCGCAGGTTTTTGAAGTTACTTCCAGCATGGAGCCTTTCGCGCTGGAGGGGATTACCAGCCTGAAACGAAATCAGACCAATATTGGGGTCACCCTGCCGGGTCCGGCCTTGGTTCAGGTGACGGATGACTCCGTGCGGCGATTCATCCGGTTCGGGCGAAATCAGAATTTGGGGTCACCTCAGACCGATATTTTTATTGTGGATGCCGACGGGAATGTGGATATGGATGGACCGATTATCTGGGACTTTGACCGTATTTCGGATGTTCTGGCGCTTCCCATAGATGAGGTCACGCTGCGCGTTACCGGCGGACATTTTACCACGATAGCCAATCAGGCGGAGTCGAGGTATACGTATCACAACCGGGGTTTGGGAATCAGGCGGTCGAATGTGGTAGTGGACGGGCTTGAGCATCATGTGATCGGTGAGGGTGACCACGGGGCACCCTATTCCGGATTCATCAACATCGGCCAGGCGGCGAATGTAACGGTGAGCAATGTGCTGTTAACCGGTCGCAAAACTTATGAAACCATTGGGGCGGCCGGTTTGCCCGTCTCCATGGGCAGCTACGATATTTCGGTGAACCGGTCAATTAATGTCACTTTTGTGAATTGCCGTCAGACCAACGACATCAACGACCTCACCTACTGGGGCATTATGGGGTCCAATTACAGCAAAAACCTGGTGTACGACAATTGTGTGTTTTCCCGCTTCGATGCCCATATGGGGGTTGCGAATGGAACCATTCGGAACTCAACCCTGGGACATCAGGGAATCAATGCCATCGGAACCGGGATTTTTTTGCTGGAGAATTCGAGGGTTTATGGCAGGAGCCTCATCAATCTCAGGCAGGACTATGGCAGTACCTGGGAGGGGGAGCTGGTGATTCGGGATGTAGTCTTTGTACCGTTTGGCGGACGAACGGCCAGTGCCAGTTTAATCGGCGGACGCAATCCGGGTCAGCACGATTTCGGTTACCCGACCTTCATGCCGCACCGCATCATCATTGAAAATCTGCACATCGACGATTCGAATCACCCCGAGGGTTATAGAGGTCCTGCCATTTTTGCGAATTTTAATCCCGATAAGACGGATAAGCACCATCATGAGCCGTTTCCGATTGCCATTACCGAAGAAGTGGTACTACGCAACGTGACAACCGCCAGCGGCAAACCGCTGAGGGTGAGCGACAACGAATTCATGTTCCGGAATGTGAAGATAATCCGTGAATAAAAAGTCGAAAGTTCTCAAAAACCATTGATTAGTCGAAAGGTCTTTAAACGATTAGCACGTAAATAAAACACCATTTATGGACAGAAGAACCTTTATTAAAAATACAGCTGCGGCATCTTCACTACTTTTTTTGCCGGCTGCACTTGGCGGCTGTGCGAGGGAATCATTATTATCAGATCATGGTCGCATCACCGGTCTCACCGTGAAGCTGCTTGAAGAATGGTGCAAGGGTATGGTTGCGCATCAGACCATCACGCCCGACAACCTCATAACCCATGGAGGTTTGTACAGTCCCGGCGACGATGCCTATCTGGGTCGCTCAGCTGACGGCATTTTCCCGTTGCTTTGGATGGCAAAACATACCGGCGACCTTAGCTATGTAGAAGCGGCCAAGCTGCTCTACGATTGGGAGCAAAACAACTGCTGGGATGACGAGCTCGGATGCTGGTTTAATAATCCAAACATGCCCAGCAGCTGGAAAGGCATCACGGTTTTCGCGGCCATGACCAAATACGAGGCGATCACGTATTTCCCTGAGCTTCTGGGGGAGGAGACCATCAAGGAATGGAAAGCCCGTTTATACCGTGCATCGGAATACCTGTACGATACGCTGACGATCAACTTTGGCAATATCAATTATCCCGCTTTCGGAACCCTGGCGTTTTACAGTCTGGGTAAGCTATTTAACGAGCCCCGCTACATCAAACGGGCCGAAGATCTCGCAGAAGGACTGTCCCCGTATTTTCTGGAGGATGGACTGTTTTTTGGAGAAGGCACGCGCGTACCGAATCAGTTTGGCCAATATCCGGTCGACCTCGGCTATAACGTTGAAGAAAGTCTTCCGGCTCTGGCGTATTATGCCCGACTTACCGGCAACCAGGAGCTGTACGACAAAGTCCTGTTCTCGAAAAAAGTGCACCTCGAATTTATGCTGCCCAATGGTGGGTGGGACAATAGCTGGGGAACCCGGAGTTTCAAATGGACACTTTGGGGAAGTCGGACTTCGGATGGATGTCATCCCGGGTATTATATGATGTCTGGCGAAGAGCCCGTTTTTGCCGAGGCTGTTTACCGAAATCTGAAATGCCTCGAAGATTCCACGTACAACAACCTCCTGCATAGTGGTCCGCATGAGTTTGTGGAGGGCATTCTGCCCTCTATGCACCATACGTTTAATCATGCCAAGGCGCTGGTGAATTTACTGTTGCTGGATGAACCGAACCTTCCTTATACAGACCGTGTGTTGCCGCGCGAGAAGGAATATGGCGTTAAGCATTTCGAGAATGTAGATACCCTCATGTTCTCTAAGGGATCGTGGCGGGGCACGGTTACCGCGTATGCGATGAATTATCGGGCTACGGGCACGATTAACGGTCGACCCAGTGGTGGTGCGCTATCCATGCTCTATCACATGAAACACGACATCGTAAGTGCCTCCAGTATGATTGAATACCAGCGCTGGGAGCAGTTTAATATGCTGGATGAGGCCATGGTTGAGCATTTTATGGACCTCACACCCCGGCTTGAACTCAGGCTAGATGATGGCCGTGTTTTTCGCAATATCTGCGACCATCGCGCGAAGCTATCCTATGCCGAAACCGGCGATGAATTGATTATATCTACGAAATCGCGTCTTGTGGATGGGAATCAAATTGCGCCTGATGAAGGCTCACCCGAAGTCTCCATCGACTACAAAATAAAAAACGACGTTTTCACGGTGGAGATTTCGATGGATGGAGCGGTTGCAGGCGGAAAACTGCAGTTTATATATCCCGTTGTAAGCTCGGGTAACGATAGTATTTCGATTGCAGATCGTCGTTTTGAGCGTCGTTCAGCCGCCGGACGTGTAACTGTTACATCCAACCAAACCATGGAAACCATCCTGCCCGAAAACAAACGGGTGTACAACTTTGTGCCCGGGCTGCAGGCGTTTCCGTTGGTGTTCGACGGGGCTGATATGCATCGGGAGAAACTTGTATTACAGTTTCGGGTGTAAGTAACCAACGTAGAATAATATCATAAATAGGCTGATATGAGAGTAAAATTAACAGGTTTCTTAGTGCTTCTTGCCATGCTTGTCACCGGTATCACAGCAACGGCCCAGCAAACAACAGCTCAACAAACATTATCCCAGCAAACAACAGGATTGCCCCAGCAAACATTCGATACTTCTACATGGGCCAACGACATTTACCCACGACTCGGCACAGCTCCGGTTGACGGTGGCTTCGCTCAAGATGACTACTGGGTGTGGGGCAGCTCGGTGATTAAGGGCGACGATGGCAAGTATCATATGTACGTCTCGCGATGGCCCAAATTTCTGCCTTTTCATCCGGGTTGGATGGTCGCCAGTGAAATTGTACATGCGGTTTCAGACACCCCGGAGGGTCCGTACGAGTTTGTGGATGTTGCATTGCCCGCCCGTGGACCCGAATACTGGGATGGTCGCTCTACTCATAACCCCAGGATATTGAAACACGGCGATACCTATGTGCTCATTTACATGGGCTCCACGAATCCTTTTGATGATGTTGTTAATCCCGATACCCTTACGCTGGCCTCCGCATTTACCACCGTTGGCCGTGCGAACAAGCGTATTGGCATCGCTACATCCCAAAGCCCGTATGGTCCCTGGGAGCGCAGAGACCGGCCGATTCTGGATACCAAACCCGGTACCTTTTACAGTTTCCTAACGTCAAATCCTTCACCGTGGATAAATGAAGATGGAAGCATGGTCATGCTTTTCAAGTCCCGCAGCTACAAAGAAGACTATCCGTTTCAGACGTCCATGATGATTGGCGTTGCTAAAGCTCCATCCATCGGCGAACCGTTTGAGGTTGTTGGTGACGGACCAATTTTCGGGGTTGATAAGATGGGTGAGGTGGAGGATATCTTTTTGTGGAAGGATGAAAACGGATACCACATGCTGGGTAAGGATCAGCGCGGCAGTATCACAGGTAATCGGCACGCCGGAATTTTGGCGCACTCGGAAGATGGTATTCATTGGGTACTGAATGAGGAACCCCTGGCCTATACCCGGGAAGTTGCCTGGTCGGACGGCGAGACTATTGTGATGGGTCAATTGGAAAGAGTGTTCGGCCTGATTGAAAATGGTCGCATTACCCACCTGTTTTTCGCCACAATGGATGGTCTGGGGGGATTCGCCAATGGTACTCGCTCGTGGAATATGGTGATTCCATTAGAGGATTAGTTAAAGAAGGCTTCACAACCAGCTGAAACCTATGCTGCAGTTTGCGGTGGAGGTGCAGCTGGTCAGAAGTCGAAATCAACGATATTGGACACGGGAACAGCAGTAATTTTCTCATCAAATGAAAGTACTCTGTGACCTTTATACACAACGTACAGTTTGTCTAGTTTTAAATCATCCAGAGCAGTATGCATGGATCGGGTTGATGTTGGGTTTTCAGAATATTTAATCTCAAATCCCAATCTTCTGCCGCCTTTCAGAACCATTAAATCCAGCTCTGTTCCGGTATGCGTTCTCCAGTAATAGAAATCACGTGTTTTTAGTCTGGAGACCAGTTGTTCTATTATAAAGCCTTCCCAGGAGGCACCTGATTTTACATTCGTAATAATCGAACGACCTTCCATTCCAAGCAGGGTATGAAGAATACCAGTGTCTCGGAGATAAATTTTTGGGGCTTTTACCTGTCTTTTTTTGATGTTTTCGTACCAGGGCTGAAGTTGCCTGATCATGTATGTACCGGTAAGAATATCAAGATATCTTTTAACGGTTGGTTCCGAAATCCCCATAGCGCGGGCAAATTCCGCACCATTCCATATCTGACCGTGGTAATGTGCGAGCATCAGCCAGAATCGCCTGAGCGTAACCGCAGGAATATTAAACCCGAAATTCGAGATATCTCTTTCCAAAAATGTTTGGATAAAATTTTCCCTCCACGAGTAACTTTGTTCGTCATTTGTACCAAGATAGGCCTTTGGAAACCCGCCGCGCAGCCATAGTGGTTCAATGTTTTCGATTCCGATTTCAAATAAATTGAATCCGGTCAGATGTATAAATCCGACTCTTCCAGCCAGACTTTCTGAAGATTTTTGAACCAAATCAGGGGAGGCGCTGCCAAGAATCAAGAATTTTCTTTGAGAGTCTGGCTCATCTGCCAACACCCGAAGCAGTGGAAACAGGTCTGGAAGGCGTTGTACCTCATCCAGAATTATCAGACCTTTGTGTTGCTGTAGAATGACTTTGGGCTGTTCACTTAATAAATCATAATCAGAGGGGTCTTCAAGGTCAAAAATAGTACTATCGGTAGTTCGAGCAATTGTGCGGGCCAGGGTGGTTTTCCCACACTGACGTGGGCCCATTATGGCTGTAATAGGATTATTGCTTATAGATGTTTTAATATCATCGATGAATGCAGGTCTGTTTATAACCATCTTCTTTGTATTGAGACAAAAGTATTTGTTTGCTCCCGGTTCTATAAAGATAGCATAAATGTGGAAAATCTAAAGTTCGATATTAGATTTTCAAAGTAATAGTGGTCAATTAAGTTGAAACTCTAAAGTTTGGTGTTAGATTTTCAAGACTATATTGACCAAGTATATTAAAATTCTAAAGTCTGATGTTAGATTTTCAATGTTTTTACCAGGATGGCTGAACGGATTCCAACCTCCTCGCCGACAGAACGGCTGCAATCTTGCATAGGTGTATTGCGATTATTTCCCCAGCCTATTTCCGTAATTCCGACAAAGACCAAGGGGTTCTCAGTCGGTTGCGTCCAGCGAGAAAATCCAGTCTATAACCCGATCGGGCCAGGTTGAAAGGTGCCCCCGGCCTATGGCAAGTGAAAATCCATGTCCGCCATGGGGATAAATATGCATCTCGGCCGGAATACCATTTTCGTTCAACGCCTGGAAGTAGGCGATGCTGTTCTTCACCGGCACTGAGGTGTCATCCGCCGCATGTATAAGAATGGTTGGAGGGGTGTCTGAAGTCACATGCTTCTCGGTGGAATATTTGTGAAGCAATGCATCGGTGGGATTATCACCGAGCAGTGCTCGAAAAGAACCGCGGTGCCAGAAGGTGGAATCCGTCGTTATGACCGGATATAACAGCGCCGTAAAGTCCGGCCGGGAGCTGTGTATTTCAACCGGATCAGTATGTGCGGCATCCCCATAATCGAACTGCGTTGATAGCATGGCGGCCAGATGTCCGCCTGCGGAAATCCCGATTACACCAACCTGATGGGGATCAATTCCCCACTGGTCGGCATGATGCCTGATCAGTCGCATCGCCCGTTGGGCGTCCAGCATTGGAGATAGATGTCCCGTAATGTTATTGCTGGTAAACGGCAGACGATATTTGAGTACAACAGCGGCTATACCTTTCGAATTCAGCCATTGTGCGATTTCAGTACCGCCCGCGTCGTAGGCCAATACCCGGTATCCGCCACCTGGTATTACCAGCATAGCTTTACCGGTCGAGTTCCTCCTGGATGGTAGAAAAACGCTGATATCTGGCGTCTGAACATGTCTGATTCGAATGATATCGGTAGTGTCGGAAATCTCGGGTTCACCAGTGTCGATAAAATTTGGTATTTCGTTCACAGGCCACAGCGGCATGGTCATTTGCTGAGCTTGTATATTGCCCACCAGAAACAGTATAGCGGCACCGGCAAAGAGTAAATTTTTCATGAAGGAGGGGTGAGTTTGTGAGATTTCGGAGTCTATACTATACAGTTATACTCTGCAATTCATCATTGTTACTTCAATCAGACAGATTGGAGCACAATAATCACTACAGATACATGATTTCTGCGAAACACATCTCTGCGAAAATGATTGTATTTCGAGCGGCAGTCAACAGACAATGATTAACCGTGATGCGGTTCAACACATTGTTAGAGGAGTAATAGTAAACACGAGACGCACACATACTCGTAATTTCAGATAATACCGTGTAAATGAATCAAATTAAACCCCACTACTTATATTTCGCACTACTGCTTGTAGTGGCAGTATTTACATCCTTAAACATATCGGAAGAACCTATTCGAACCGATGAAACGGGATTTATTTTTGTTTTCGAAACGGATGAATCCCTTCCTGCCGACACAATACCCGATCCGGTAGATCTCTCAGGCACCCGGGCAGATGGTTACCGTGGAATCTGGTACCGGCTCGGACGTGATTATGAGTTCGGCGACAAGTACTCCGGCGGACTCGGCACCTACACGGCCAATCATAAACCGCTCGCAGTGTATGCTGAAGAAGCCAACACCACGTTTTTTGTAGTCGGAGGTACTCCGGAAGCCGACCAGCAGTACCTGCTCATTCTGGCGGGGGCTTATAATCATGAAACGCATAGGGTAAGCCGTCCGACAATCGTGTACGACAAAGGGTTCGAGGGCGTCTACGATGCTCATGATAATCCCGCAATTACGCTGGATGCCAATGGCTATATCTGGATTTTTGTGGCCGGGCGAAATGTCAGGAGGGATGGTACCATCCTGCGATCAACGCAACCGTACAGTATTGAATCCTTCGAAACGATTCGAGTCTGGCCCGGAATGACCTACCCTCAGCCCTGGTTCGACGGCAATACCTTCCATTTCTTTTTCACGAAGTACACCCGCCCTCGTAATCTGTACTTTTCATCCAGCAGCGATGGTGTGAACTGGTCGGAGGATAAAGAACTGGCCCGTTTCGGCGGACATTATCAGGTATCCGGCATCCATCCACAAACGGGTCGTATCGGCACGTTTTTCAATTACCACCCCGAAAGCAATGTAGATCGTCGTACCAACGTCTATTATATCGAGTCGGGGGATGGGGGTGAAAACTGGACTACCATTGAAGGGGCTCCCCTTGCACTACCGCTTACGGAAGTGCAAAATCCAGCCCTAGCGGTGGAATATGAGTCGCGCGGAATTCTTCAATATACCAGTGATTTGAACTGGGATGCGCACGGGAACCCGCTTTTGATGTATGTGGCGAGTACATCCTATATGCCGGGTCCGGTGTCTATGCCGGATCCAGTGTCGATGCCCGGCTCGGTGTCTATGCATGATCCAGTGCTTACGCCCGGCCCATCGTCGCCTGCCAGGGCATGGCACCTTACCCGCTGGACGGGCAGCGAATGGGCCACATCCGTGATTACAGAAACCACCCACAGTTATGATATGGGAAGCTTGCATGTGGATGGTAACCGGTGGCTGGCCTATTTGCCTTCCGGGGAGGGACCTCAGCTTTGGGGTACCGGAGGCGAAGTTGAAATCTGGGTATCCGAGGACCGTGGTGAAACCTGGAAGTTAAAAAAACAAGTCACCCGCCATAGCGAATTTAACCACATGTATGTTCGAAGGCCCGTCAACGCTCAAGACCCTTTCTTTGTATTCTGGGCTGACGGTGATACTGAGCGTGAAAGTGAGTCGCGGTTTTATTTCAGCAATAGGGACGGAACCAAGGTCTGGCGGTTGCCATACACCATGCAAGACGATTGGGAAGCTCCTGAGCAAATGGTAATCCCCTAGAGGATTAATTTTTGTGCCAGATTTAATGTGTTGCCTTGCAAATCGTATTTGGTGTGCCGACCTTCTGCATAACCTCAATCGGCCTGTAAAAAAAGGTTCCAAGACACGGAAAACAGGTCATGGCATCGTCTTGGTACTGAATGGCTAAAAGATGAGCCAAAATTAGGGATGATATAGGTAATCAATTAGGGTTGTGCTTTACAAGATGAGGTTTTTTCTAATTTTACTTAACCGTTTAATTAAGGGTTTAGGCACCTGTTTATTGGCGAATAAACAAAGTGGACATTATTGTTGCGCCATTTTAGCGTCAACGTTGAATATTGTGGGGGTGAGATAAATGGCTTCTAAGGGTACTGAAAAGCAAGATGAGTCTAGCTTGGTGTTAGCTGTAAATAATGGGGACAAAGAGGCATTTGCTCAAATATACAGGGTGAATTTTTTGAGTCTTTGTGAATTCGCTTACTATATGACTCATGATGCAGAAGTGGCCAAAGAACTGGTACAGGATATGTTTTTAGCGATATGGGAGCAACGGGAGAGCTGGTCACCTTCGGGCAGCATCAGATCATATCTCTACAGAGCTACAAAAAATCGCTCGTTAGATTACCTGAAACATCAGAAGGTGGTGAGAAAATGGGAGAATCGTAGTATTCTCAACCAGATTGATACTTCCGAGGATGAAGATCTCTTGTCTAGCCAGCAACTTGCCAGCGCGATAAATAAAGAAGTAAACCAGTTGCCACCCAAATGTCGGATAATTTTTCTTATGAGTCGTCAGCAGGGGCTCACATATAAAGAAATTGCTGAAATTCAGGGGGTTTCGGTAAAAACGGTTGAAACTCAAATAGGGCGAGCATTAAAAAAGCTGCGTACATCCCTGAAGGATTATCTATAGCTATTCTATTATCATACCGAAATGAACTAATTGTTTTTGATTGGCTTGCAGTTGTAAGGGTGTGTAAGATTTCTGTCGTATCTATACTACATACAGCTGGTGTTTCTTTGAAAGCATCGTTGTTAGTAGAATAAGCATAGCAGGCAGGCATTATAAAACAGAAAAAGACATCGACGAGAATAGTATATATAACAAAATGGGCAAATACCTGTCCCGCGAGTATACAAAGGTTCAGGCAGACCAGCTGGAAACCATATTGTGTCAAAATCCACAGCTCGAGGTATTGGCAGCGGACTTGCGAAAACTCTGGTATACAAAAAAAACATCTATACCTCGCTGGAAAATAGAAGCTTCATGGGCTGAATTAGACGCTCTGATAGAAAGACATGAAGTAGAATTGTTATCGAAGTCTTGATAGGCGGAGTGAGAATTTCTTTAGGGGATAATGAGTTAGCTATTTTTTGAACTTCGGGTACGTCATTAAGCAGAATTAATTTCAAATAGGGTGTAAGGGTTTTTCGTGTTTCAATCGTCTTCTTGTGAAAGAACTATGTGTAGCTTCATTTCTTTTTTGGGGAACGGTCCCCGATTTCTTTTTGAAACTATAGTCGCGTCTTGATCTATTGCCGCAATAATTAAATCTGAAAAAACAGATGTCTAGATATTACAAATTCCTTTTCAACGTTTCAGTACTGCTTAGCTTTACCGCTTACTTTACGGTAAGCACTGCTTTTGGACAACAAACGAATCAAAATCAAACCACCCAGGAACTTGCTTTTTTTTCGCCACTTTATGGAAGCGCTTTGAATACAGCTTTGTCAAATCCTGACTCAGGTGAAGGGCAAGCCAATTATGCATCTTCTAATGATCCTCAACAACAAGAGCGCGGAGAAGTTGCCGGTACCATAGTTGATGCGGGTACTGGCGAAGCGCTTATAGGCGCCAGTATTATATTGCGAAATACGGCAATAGGTGCCGTTACCAACTACGACGGTGAATTCTTGATAACGAGGCTACCTGCAGGTGAGCAAGTCCTTATTGTACGCTACCTGGGTTATGTTACCCAGGAGTTGGTGGCTAATGTGGTAGGCGGCGAGCGTATTACCCTGAACATCCGATTGCAAACCGATACGGTGATGGGTGAGGAAATTGTTATTCAGACGCAGGCATTGGGGCAAGCTAATGCGATTCGGCAACAGGTAAATTCCAACACAATCGTAAATGTGGTTTCAGAAACACGCCTGCGTGAGTTACCTGATGCAAATGCAGCCGAATCTATTGGTCGTCTGCCGGGTGTAGCCATATTGCGTGATGCTGGTGAGGGAAGCCGGGTTGCCATACGGGGTATGGGTCCACGATTCAGTTCCATCACGATTGACGGGAACAGAGTACCCGGAACGGATGATGACAGGTCTGTTAATTTGAGTATGATTTCCCCTGAAATGCTTGCCGGTATTGAAGTTTACAAAGCTATCAGGCCCGATATGGATGCCGATGCAATCGGTGGTTCCGTGAATTTCCGTATGGGAGGAGCACCCGATGAAACGCGATATCGTTTAAATATCGGCAGTGGATACAATAATCAGCTAGGTGCAGTTGGCAGGTACAACATTACAGCGTCTGCCAGCAGTCGTTTTCTTGATAACCGTCTGGGCGTTATGGGCTCTCTGACGGCAGAGCAAGTTGAGCGAAGTGCTCATGTCTTAGGTTCATCCTATTCCATCTTAAGAGATGCGCGTGAGGGTGAGCCGCATGCACCAATTGAGGTAACCAGCCTTAATCTTACCGACATGTCAAGTACGCGTAATCGTCTCGGTGGCGGACTATCTCTAGATTGGAGATTGAAAAATGGTCGATTGTTCTTCAATAATACGTACAGCAGTCTCGACAGAGAAGATTTACAAAATAGAAGGAACTACAGCCTTAGTAACAACCGTCAGGAGTGGAGACCTCGGAAAACCTTGAGAGAAACCTCTACGCTTAATAGCACACTCTCTGGTCGTCATCAATTTACATGGCTCGAAATAGACTGGCGTCTCAACAGAAGTGTAACTACAAATGATATTCCTTATGATCACCAAGCGTGGTTTTTTGAGCCAAGTGCGTTTGAGAGAACAAATGTAGACTTCGCCACCATCGGTCCAGATGCTATTCCACCGTTGGCCTTAAATAGAACAGAACGGGCTTTCCTGGAGACGTTCCTGAATGAAGTAAGCTTCCAAAAACAGGAGAATCTTGCAGCATCTCTAGACTTTACCATTCCAGTAAATGTAAGTCGGTATGTATCGGGCTACGTGAAATTAGGTGGTAAGCACTACGATACGTTCAGAGAAAGAAATACGCTCGGTTACCGGGTATATAACTGGGAAACACCCAACTTATTCAATGATCCTGAGTCACCGTTCCCGTGGGTTATTAATCAGAGCGGTCGGGCCAGCATGATTCCGTTCATTTCTCAACCAGACAGGTCGTTCAGCATCGTGAATGGGAATTACGAAATGGCACACCTCCCTGCTATCAGCTTTTTGGATATGATATGGGGTGCGCACGAAAATTATTACCGAACCCAGGCTCAAAGTAGCCTTAACGATTACAGAGCTAACGAGAGGCTGTCGGCCGCTTATATAATGACCGAGCTCAATATCGGCTCCAGGCTGATGATTTTACCTGGCGTACGTTATGAGCATGAACATTCCGATTACACTGCCCCTAAAGCAATTTTTTCTGGAAACCTTCAGGACTTAACAGAAGATGCATTTGATGAGCTAACCGTAGACTCTACTGCGTCACGTAATAAAGGGATGGTATTTCCTATGGTGCAGGCAAGGTTTCGTGTAACCGACTGGTTTGACGTACGTGCCGCGCGAACGGTCTCAACGTCAAGACCATCATTTAATCATATGTCACCACGATTCTTTATCGGTTACGATGCGGGTACTGTGAGAAGAGGTAATACACAAATTAAACCCATGCGTGCTACCAATTATGATTTGTTCTTAACTGTTTTTCATAATCGCTTAGGGCTCTTTACTGTGGGTGGTTTCTACAAAGAGATAGAAGATCTTATTTACACCAGAAATGCAAATGTCATTACCCCTGCAGAAATAGGTCTCCCAGCAAATACCAGGTTATTCGAAATTACGGAACCGGTAAACAATGAGAATCTTACAACCGTACATGGATTTGAAATCGAGTGGCAAAGTAACCTGACATGGTTGCCCAATCCCTTTAATGGTCTGGTAGTAAACGCAAATATGTCCAGGTTCTTCTCTGAGGCAAACTATCATAGCTTTGAATTCAGAAGAACAAGGCAGGGCATTGTTGGTATAGACACCTTCCGCGTAGCACCAATGATTCATCAGGCTGATCTTATTGCTAATCTCTCACTGGGTTATGACTATAAAGGGTTCTCCTCCAGAGTCTCTGTTCAATTTCAGGGAGCTACATTACGATCTGTTGGTTCCAGACCAGAAACAGACCGGTATACAGACGATTACTTGAGATATGATGCCAGTATTCGTCAACGTTTCTTTAACCGCAGGTTGAGCATCTATGCAAACTTGAATAATGTCACAAACCGGGCAGATAGATCTTCTCAGTTTACCTACGACAGACCCAGAACCATAGAATATTATGGTGCATCCTTTGATGTAGGGATGGAAATTACATTCTAACAGCAGCCAGCACAACAGGCATCAAACCACACCAACTATAAATAAATATTCAACAATAAATCGCAGTCAATAGAAACATAAACAACAAGTGTGCATACTGATTGGCAGGGCACCAAATCCAAAAAATAACACTATGAAACTTAGTAATACAAAAACAACACAGAAACCCATTTTTGGGAAATTGTGGATAACGCTCGTAGCACTTTTGATGCTGTGTGCAACAGCCGGGGTACAATCACTCCAGGCTCAGGAGAAAACACGTATAATTGTAGAACCGGATGACTTTCCTCTAGAAATTGGAGCTTTAAATAAAGCTATCGAGGATAATGGTGGCGATGTTATTTATGTACTACGAAACGGAAAAACCTACTTCCTTGAAAACCAGCTGGGTTATCAGCACCCACTTCATATTGAAGCGGAAGAATTTCCATCTGACAATCCCCCCATCATTCGCAGAGGGACAGACCTTCTGGGAGCTAGCGGAAGAATATCTTTTTACCGCGATGATGTTGACGTTAAAGGTGTAATGTTCTTCGGTCTGGATGACTTTGGTGGCAAAACAGAAAACCAACGATCTGCTGTACAAGATATTCATATGAAATACCAGCACAGTTATTTTGTTGGGGGTCGAGGCTACTTCTGGTGGCTTGGTGCTACCGGTAATACTGTAAGAGTAGAAGATTCGTTCTTCGCAAATGCAGGTCGTCACACAAGTGTACCTAACCAACGCTTTATTGATACCCGTGGTAATGACACTGACTCACTTATTGTTATAAACAGCAGTATTTATCAAATTAATTTCCATCTGATTCGCTCTGGTGGTGCCGTCATAAACCATGTATACATGGACCATGTAACGGTAGTAAATCACTCTCTTAGCAGCTTTGATTTACATCTTGCCAGAGAAATTACAATCAAGAACAGCTTATTCCACAATGTTGCGCTTGACGGAGATTGGGAGTCAGCTGAACTCGTAGGTGATGCCGGTCCTGGTTACGATGGCCCTCGCTACTTTAGTACTGGCGGATTTATTGGCATAAACCTTTATGCAGATATCTTCGAAGAAAATCCTGATGAGGCACCCATGCTGGATTCAGAGCGAACTATTGTGATAAAAAACAATAATTTTGGCGGGCTACCGGCTCAGCAATACCTCGACCTCTGGACAGAAGTTAGTAACGTCACTCGTGAGAGCCATCCTTCTCTCGGCCGAGGCAGCTATCCGTCAGCAACAGATCCTGCATGGAGATGGGCTAATCCAGACATTGAGCCCGACAATCCAATCTGGGCTCTGCGTGATACAATTCCATTGGTAAGAATTTTACGTGCTCCTATGGATTCCGTACTGACAGCCTGGGGTGAAAACAACGAGCCTTGGGTAACCATCAACAATAATATCCGTGAAAATGTCGCAATCAACGACATGCCAGATAGTATGATTGATGTAATTCGTCAAACCTGGTTCGGAACCGGTGACCCTTTTCCTCACTACGATCGCTGGGAAGATTTGATTGCAAATCCCGATGATAGATATTTCTTCTTTGGCGATGGCGATCCAATCGATCCTACTGGTCCTACAGCAGGTTGGTTCCGTGATCTTGGGTTTAACTCAGATTCTCAATCATTCCAGCATGCGGAAAACGGTTATCCAGTAGGAAACCTGAATTACTATCCTGAGTTACGCCAGAAATGGGGTGATGGTGAAGTTTTGGTAAGTGTAGAAAGAGCTGAAGAAGTTCCTGCTGATTTCCGTCTTGTAGGTAACTTCCCTAATCCATTCAACCCAACAACAAATATCGTTTTTGAATTGGGTACACCAGATAACGTGACCATGGAAGTATTCAACGTTGTTGGTCAGCGTGTTGCTAACATGCAGCTGGGTATGAAGAGTGCAGGTCAGCATACTGTAACTTTCGACGCTGCTAACTTATCAAGTGGTGTTTATATTGTGAGAATGCAAGTTGGCTCAAGTGGTAGAACACTGGTTCACTCAATGACATTACTCAAGTAATGCTTTTTTAAACCGAATGGTTTAACATAAAAGGGCCCTGAGACGTTTTCAGGGCCCTCATTTTATCTCCTCGGGTATCTCGCTGTTAAAGGCGATGTACCCTTTTCTTATCACACGAGGGCTCTCACGCCCTTTTTTTTGGTTTACATGATCATCATCCCACGTAGTAGTACGACCATGACTAATATCCCTTTCTCAATAGTATCTGAACTTCGTATTATTTCCCTTTTTTTGGTAACAGCAGCTATTTTTGGATTTTCTCCAGTTTTACTGCAAGCTCAACTTGCCGAAGAATCCGCCCGCTTCAGCACGTCTTCTGCCAGTTCACAATCCGGAAGCTGGAATTCATCAATCATTTATAAAGGAGCAGACGGGACTCTGGTTTACTACTCCGACGAAGATGGAAATCGTATTCCTGATTTTAGTCATGCCGGTTATCGAGGCGGCGGAGTTCCGCTCCCTGAATTACCCGTAAGAATAACCTTGAGTCCTTCTTCTACCGGCAACGATACCCAGCAAATACAAGAAGCGTTAGATGAAGTTGGTGAAATGGAGCCCGATGAGAATGGACATAGAGGCGCCGTTTTACTGAATCCCGGTACGTATCGAATCACCAACACCATCCGCATTACACAAAGTGGTGTTGTGCTGCGTGGGTCCGGCGACGATGTTGACCCTGCGCAAAATACGGTAATACATGCCGCCAAAGAAATTGGTAGTGTATCGATCCAAGTTGGAAGAGGCAATGTAGACTGGAGTACAGTGTCTGGCTCTCCTATTGTTGAAATTATGAGCGAATTTGTTGCAGTAGGCAACCGTCACTTTGAAGTTTCTGATGCATCACGTTTTGATGTTGGAGACGAGATTATCATTTTTCATGGAGCAACAAACGATTGGATTGAGGCTGTCGAATTTGGCGGTCTTGCTGAAACAGCTCCAAACCCTTGGCGACAATTCGAGTCCAATCTGAATATTGTAAAACTCCGTACCATTACAGGTATATCCGGCAATGTAATAGCGATCGATGCACCTGTGTACAACCATCTGGAGAGACGACTTTCCAGAGTATTGGTTTCCAAACCTAATTTCGGTCAACGTGTTGCTGAGTCTGGCGTAGAACACCTCCGACTTGTATTGGAAAGTGATGGCGAGTTCGCCAATAACCACGGCAATAATGCACTCATATTTAATGGAGTTGTAGATAGTTGGGCATACGGTGTAACCGTGTTACATTTTCGTTTTCAAGGTATAGGGGTAACCAACGGGTCACACGTAACTATACAGAATTCAAGAGCACTGGAACCGCACTCACCAATCGATGGTGCACTTCGATATAACTTCAACGTACAAGCCCGTGCCACTAATATTCTATTTACCGACGTACACGCTTCAGAAGGACGGCACGACTTTGTATCAAATGGAACAGCTTCAGTTTCAGGTGTGGTGTTTCACAACGGCACTTCCACAGGTGCATATAATGCTTCCGAAGGGCATCGCCGATGGAGTATGGGCCTCTTATTTGATAATCTGACATTTAGGGATGCAAATACATCCATTGTTTTGGGACTATATAACAGAGGCTCATACGGAACCCGACACGGCTGGAGTTCTGCTCATTCTGTATCGTGGAATGTTGATGTTGGCGAAAGAAGAGCCGTTATTCAACAACCACCAACGGCCCAAAATTACGGAATTGCCACTACAGGAACAGTTAACGGCAGCGGTCCATTTCCTGGAAGAGTAGGTTTTATTGAGGGTACCGGTGAAACACCCGCAATAGCCTCGCTGTACGAAGCACAGCTCTACGATCGACTTACTTTTGGTATCCCACCCGATACACCTGCACGGGTAAGGGTAGAGCCTGCCGCCGAGCAGCATGCTTTGCAATTAAGCTGGAATCACCTGAGCCTGGAAGATATTACCATAATAATTGAACGCGCAGATGGTGACGGTCCCTTTGAAGAACTAACGCGTGTGAGCTCTACAGAAACATCATTTTTAGATGAAACAGTAGGTGAAGATTTATACACCTATCGTCTGGTGGCAGTAGACAACGGTCGGATGTCGGCGTGGTCTAATGAGGCTAGCTTTAATATGCAGGTCCCGTCGTTTAATCTGAGAAGCCCGTCGAATGGTGCTGTACTCGAATTGAGCGGTAATGATACCCGAAATTTCAGCCCTTGGTGGACAGCCACAACCTCTGACTTTCCACTATTTTACACATGGTACCTGACCGATGATTCCGGTGATTTTGCCAAGCCACTGTTAACACGTGAATCTGAAATTAATCTGGTGCAGATTTCATACGGAGATCTCGATGCCGTTCTACAAGAAGCTGGAGTTGACAGCGGTGCAACATTTAACGGCTACTGGACCGTGAGGGCTTCTGCAGGTAATCTGCGAAAATGGGCAGACGAACCGTTCAGCATTCAAATTATCAGAGGAGGGGTCATTACTTCGGTAAATCAACCGGCATCAGACTTGCCGAGTGCACTTCAGCTGAAGCAAAACTTCCCCAACCCGTTTAATCCGGAAACGGTGATCTCTTTTGGCCTGCCCGAAGCCGGCCAGGTACAACTGGTAATCTACGATATGATGGGCCGGGAAGTAACCCGCTTAGTAGACGGTAACGTAAGTGCCGGCTGGCATCAAGTACGTTGGGATGCGTCCCAATTGGCCAGTGGTACCTACATTTACAGAATACAGGTTGCCGGACAAGTGCAATCACGAATTATGACATTGATTAAATAAGCTTAAGGGTATTGCGTCTATACTTTTATGAAAATCAACTCAAATCTGACCAGATTGATGATGAGTTTTCAAATTAGTACCCGTAAGCGCAGTAGAGACTTCTATAATGCGTTTGGTTAGGTATAATTATCGATTTCTGCTTATTGGTATTATTTGCTGCAGTTTTACTGCACTCCTCTGGCCTGAGCAGATAGAAGCTCGCCAGTTCCAAACAGCAGGCTATAATACCAATTACAGCGAACCCGTATTGTGGAATTCTTCAATACTCTATAAAGGTTCGGATGATGCTCTGGTATATCACTCAGACGAGCATTTCAACAGAATACCGGACTTCAGTCACGCAGGGTATCGCGGTGGAGGAGTGCCGCTGCCTGTGCTGCCCGTAAAGATAACATTGAGCCCGTCTTCATCCGGAGATGACACGCAGCAGATTCAGCAGGCATTAGATTCGGTTGGGGAAATGGATCCCGATGAAAATGGTCATCGCGGCGCCGTTTTGCTGAATCCCGGAAGCTACCGTATCACCTCAACCATTCAAATGAACCACAACGGTGTTGTACTGCGCGGTTCTGGTGACGGTACTGATTCTTCATCGAATACAGTCATCTACGTTTCTCAAAACGCGGGCACTCAGGCTATTCGGGTAGGGCGTGGCACATCCAACTGGCACATGGCTTCCGGCTCTCCGTTAACGGAAATTGTTACAGAGTTTGTAGCCGTAGGTAACCGACATGTCGAAGTAGAAAATGCAACCGGCTTCGAAATCGGAGACGAAATAGTGTTGCTTCACCCTGCTACAGACGAATGGATTGAAGCCGTTGAATACGGTGGTCGCCCACTGATAGCTCCAGACCCATGGATTCGATACGAGACGACGCTGAACATCATGAAGCTTCGAACAATAACAGGGATTTCCGGGAATATTCTGGCAATGGATGTACCTGTATTTAACCATCTCGATAGACGTCTTTCCAGTGTGGTGGTCTACAAACCAAACCTTCAAGATCGGATAGCTGAGTCGGGAGTAGAACACCTTCGACTCATTCTGGAGAGCGACGGTCCACTGGCCGATAATCACGTTAATCACGGAATTATTTTTAATGGCGTAATCAATAGCTGGGCATATGGCATAACTGTACTTCACTTCAGGAATCAGGGAATTGGCACCAGAAGCGCTTCGTTTGTTACCGTTCAAAACGCACGATCTTTAGAGCCTCATTCACCCATAGAAGGGCGCATGCGATATAATTTCAATGTGAGCGTACGGTCTTCCAATATTCTGTTTACCGATGTGCATGCCAGTGAAGGGCGGCACTGCTTCGTCTCTAACGGCGCGGCTTCTGCGTCTGGAATAGTCTTTCGAAACGGTACCTCTACAGGAGCTTACGCTGCATCGGAGGGGCACAGACGTTGGAGTATGGGGTTGCTTTTTGAAAAACTCATATTTACACAGACCAATACAAACAGAATTTTGGGACTGTGGAACAGGGGGAATTATGGTACCCGCCACGGGTGGAGCGCTGCTCATTCTGTTTCATGGAATGTAAATGCCGGAGTTTCTAATAATATTTTTATTCAGCGCCCTCCTACAGCCCAAAATTACGGCATAGCCAATAAGGGTATTGTATCTGGTAACGGACCGTGGGCTGGTCTGCCCGGTTTTATAGAAGGAACGGGTGAAAATCCTGAAATAAGCTCACTCTATGACGCCCAGCTCTACGATCGATTTACTTTTGGCATCCCACCCGATACACCTTCACATCTGAAACTTACAGAGGTGCAAAGCAGGACTTACAAACTGGATTGGAGGCATTTAGATCTGGATGAAATTTCCCTCGTTATTGAACGGTCAAAGGGAGACGCACCATTTCAAGAGCTTACGCGAATCAGTTCTTCCGAATCTTTTCTTGTGGATGAAACTGTCGATGATGAAGTATATCGCTATCGAATTGCAGCCATAAAAAATGGTCGGATGTCGGGCTGGTCAAATGTAGTTGCTTCAAATATGCAGTTTGAAGTACTCACATTGCAAGGACCCGGATTTGGGTCCCGGGTGGTCCTTACCGAAGAAAATTCGCGAACATTGAACCTGAGTTGGTCAACACCGTCACCAGGTTACCCCGTTTTTTATACCTGGTATTTCGATCTTCAGGATGGCGATTTCAGCGAACCCCTCTTACAACGTGAAACCAGCACCAACGCGGTTAATATCACGTTCGGTCAATTTGAGTCTGCACTACGTGATGCCGGCGTACAATCTGGCGAAACATTAAAGGGTAAGTGGACTGTTAAAGCAACAGCCGGACCTTTAGTTGCCTGGGCGGAAAGACCATTTGAATTAGAGATCGTACGCTCTGGCACCTTAACCACTGTAGAACAGACCAATTCTGATTTACCTCTCCAGTTAGAATTACGACAAAATTACCCGAATCCGTTTAATCCCGCCACTGTCATCTCATTCGGATTACCCAAAGCCGGCGACACTCAACTTATCGTATACGACATGCTAGGACGAGAGGTCACCCGCTTAATTGATGGTTACATGGATGCCGGCTGGCATGATATTACATGGAATGGATCGGGCTTTGCCAGTAAAACCTATCTGTATCGCATTCAGTCAGGCGGATTTAGTCAATCCAGAATAATGACATTTCTGAAATAAATATCGAATTATGCAAAAAAAGGATAGACATAAGTCTAACAATAACTTCATTAACACTCCCTCAACAAAGCAGCGCACTTCCCTGTGCCAGTTAGTACTATTGCCAATTATGCTGCTGACAGTATATGCATGTGGATTCGGTGATAAGATACCCGGGTCGGAAAATACCGTGCAATCTGATGATCCAGGGGCTCTGTTACGCATAGAAAATGGACAGTTAATACCTGTAGCCGACAACAACGGCGACCGTATCCCCGACTTTTCCTGGGTTGGCTATCACCACAGCTCCCGACCTTTACCGGATGTATCCACCGTGAAAATACTTGAGCCTACCGAAGGTAATGCCGACGATACAGACCGCATACAGGCTGCCATCGACGCCGTAGCTGCCATGCCTGCCAATGCAGACGGACATCGCGGTGCACTCCTCCTCAAATCCGGTGTGTACCGGGTTTATGGTCAATTAAGAATCAATGAAAGTGGTGTGGTATTGCGCGGAGAGGGTCAGCATCAGCAAGGCACGGTAATCATTGCGATGGGTACAGATACCAGATCACTGCTCTACATCCATGGCACAGCCGGAATGACCGAAATCGAAGGTACGCGCACACCCGTTGCCGAAGCTCGCGTACCGGTAGGCACCCATCGAATACCGGTTCAAGATGCATCCGCGTTCAGCCCGGGCGACAAAATCATTGTGCATCGCGCGGCCAACGACCACTGGGTAGAGGAGCTGGGTATGCATTTGTTTGAATATCCAAATGTTCCCTGGAAACCCGAAGTGTATAGCTTTAACTGGAATAGAAGGGTAGTGGGTGTTGAAGGTAATACCATCATTATAGATGCCCCCACCGTTCACGCTATTGAAGACCAATTTGGAGGAGGATGGGTTGCTCTCGCAGATGGATCCGGTAGAATCCAGGAAGTGGGCGTTGAACACGTACGACTCGTGTCGGATTTCGACTACCATCCCACCGAACGTACCGATCCTTACCATTCCCGAAATGCCATTGTGATGGATAACATCGTGAATTCGTGGGTTCGCAATATTACTGGAGTTCACTTTGCCTTTGCAACGGTCTACCTTCGTCCGCAGGCACAACAGGTTACCGTGATGGATGCGGCAAATCTTGATATGGTGAGCCCTATAGCCGGAAGTCAGCGGTATCCTTTTCTAATCAACGGGCATCAAAATCTCATGATGCGATGTTACAGTGAAACAGGCAGACACGACTTTGTGCTTCAGGCTTTTACTCCCGGTCCGAATGCATTTGTAGATTGCCGGGCTGAAGAAGCCCTCTCTGTTTCAGAGCCCCACCACCGATACAGCCATGGTGTTCTGTTCGACAATATTGAAGTTTTTGGTCCGGCCGCAGGGCTATGGGTAATGAATCGCGGGGATTCCGGCACCGGTCACGGGTGGTCTGGAGCCTGGACCGTCATCTGGAACAGCGGAGCAAAAGTAATGGGCGCCATGGATCCGCCTTTTGCCAGAAACCTGGTTGTAGGTTACCGGACCACAGAAGTAGATGAACGTTCACTTACCAACCGCAAAAACTGGATACAAAATCGATCAGGACTACAACTGAACAGAATTGAAGGCACGAATATCGTATATCTTCATCGTCATTCTATAGTGTACCCCGAAGGTATGGTTGAGCCAAGAAGCTTATTTATGGAGCAGCTTCGGCAAAGGCTGGGTGATGAAGCCGTTGAGGCCATCACGACCTCGGCACAGCGCAATGGCGACTTGGAAACCATAACCGCAGAGCTAAAACAAATGGGCATAACGGACGGCCCAGAACAGGTAGCACGAGATGCGCAAGTGCAGTAACTACCAGCGGCTAGACTAAATACACCAATCAATTGCCCGGAATCAAATAAAACAAATGAAGCACACACACATTCTACGAAACTATGTTCCTATTCTCTTTCTGACGGTGTTTATGGTGGGTTTCGGAATCTTGAAGGGACATAGTCAGTCTCAATGGTCCGAAGGAAGCAATGTGATTGACAAGCCGATTGGAAATACCATACTCACGGGGTGGAATCCGTTGCCTTCAGTTAATATGTCTGGAATATCACCGGAGGTAATTGGCGACTGGCTTGTAGATCGACCAGCTTCCCAGGGCCCGGATCACGACATTAACTATTACATCGCCCATTTCCATCGTGTGGCCAATGCAGTGCGAACTTCAGACCCGAATAAAGGCTTCATCGACATTTCTGTTTGGAGGCATGCCACAGATAACGAGCCATACAATGCTCGCATTATGGAAAGCATCACCACGTTAGCATGGTTCTACACACAAGAGCAGGATTGGAATCCATATTATGGTGATGAAGACCTGCGGAAAATACTGGAGGCCGCACTGAGTTTCTGGGTTAGTATTCAGAACGCAGATGGTCGTTTCAGTGAATATGGTGAAAATCGATGGAACCTGGCCGCAACAGCATTCGCCACCAAATTCATGGGACAAACGCTCGAGTTTCTCGCAGAGGGACCACCCATCGATGAAACCATCCATCAGCAGGTAAGGGAAGCCAACAGAAAAGCACTCATGGTAGTTTTTACGGATGATACGCTGTATAGCCACGGTATACGATTTTCAAATCAATACGGGAATGCCTTTACAGGTGCACTGGCTCATTTAAGTCTGAATCCCGACGATAGTGAATTGCGCGAAGCTTTCGAAACCAGACTGGAGACCAGTTTGAATGATTTTCAAAGTCCTGCGGGATATTTCTATGAACATTTCGGTCCCGATTGGAGCTATGCTTTCGGAACGCATCATAGCAACGTACTCATGGCCTGGCATTACGCTCGCCATAATCCCGAGCTGGCTGCACATTATGCCGAAGAACATGCAAAATTTATCGACTGGTTGTCGTATAATGCTGTGTTGCAACCCGATGGGATCAACTTTGTACTCCATTCTTCTATTCAGTCGCGTCAGTCACGCAATACGCTCGCCCGACTAGATTCGCCCCTGAGTGAGGTTGTTCCTCTGGCGCGTGCATTTAACACCACGCAGGAAGAAGCCGAACAGCGATTGGCTTCCGTACGGCAAAGGATTACATCCGGCTGGACCAACATTCCTTCGTTGCAGGTTGGGAATTTTAGCGGATACAGTGCGTATGCATTCCTGCACAGAGATCACTATCGCTGGAACCCTACCGAAGCCCAGCGTCAGCAGGCCGTGGAAAGCCTGCCCTATCTGGCTTCTGACAATTTTATACACCAGCGTGTTGACGATCTAACCTACTTTGAAACAACCTTTGTGCGTAAAAAAGATTATTACGCAGCTTTCAGTGCCGGTGAGCCTCAAAGAGAACAGCAGCGTTATGGACTGGGCTTGCTCTGGAGTCCGGTTGCCGGAGCACTATTGCAGTCGCAAAGCCGGTCAAACGATGCTGCATGGGGTACGCAGACCATCAGCGGCCGAATTGTTACCCCCTGGGAGGCGATGCCATTGGAAGCCGTCTATACCCTGGATGGAGTGACGATAGAACCGGAGGCCGGTATAGGTGACCTGGACGGCCAGCTGCTTGAAATTTCCTACTCTCTGGGATCTACAGGGATTTTTTCAGGTATTGGTACCAAAAAATTAACCTTTGAGCAGGAAGACATCAAAGTTGAAATAATCCACGAAAGCCCCTTTAAGGAAATTTTGCCTTTAGTTGTTAACAGCGCACTTGAGCTTCGTATTGATGAAGCACGTGGCATTATTCAGGTTTTTCAGCTTGGCCGATTTGGCTACGAGAAGCTCCGGATTGAAATCGAAAATCCCCAAACAGTTACTTCAATAGAAAGTCTTAACCTCCGATCTATTGGGGCCGGCTTGAGTGTTATACCTGTTCATATTACGGCAAGCGGTTCGTTAACATATACGGTGAATGTAACCCCCATAGAGCCTTTGTCTGTCGACCAGAAAGGGTTTCTGGATGTGCCTGCCGGTGTTCAACTCATCGGTAACTACCCGAATCCATTTAATCCGACAACGAATGTTGTTTTTGATCTCGAGCAGCCTGCTGATGTACAGATGAATCTGTATAACATATCGGGCAAAAGTGTTTTATTTCAAAATCATGGCTTTCGTGGTGCCGGACGCCACACCGTAACACTGGATGCCGGTAATCTTGCATCCGGAGTCTACATTCTCAGAATTGAGGCATCTGGCAAATATCATTCCTTACCTGTAACGCTTTTGAAATAAATGCCGCCTACGCCTCACGTTAGACCCTAAATAAAGTCCTACGCACCGCAATCTCTGATCCCTTGGGTATCGGTGATGGAACCTCCATTGGGTGGGATGGCTACGAAATTCGCACTCCAAACAATAAAACAGCAGCGAATGTCATGTTTAATGACAACTCCTTCGTCATTACTAATACAGAATCTATCGAGCTGCACTTGCCTTACCCAATTGTCCATGCGTGGGATAATCAACAAAGTGAAATGCAGCATCGAACAGACCCTTCCGGAAATGCGATATTATATATTCCATCCGGTACAGTTTACACCGTTAACGTCAGACGGGAAGAGCCATAAGCAAGGGTCTCAACCCCATAACTTCAAACATGCGATGAACATAACAACGTTGTTGATAGCCGTACTCATGATGCTGGTCGTACACCCGGATCGTGTGCATGCGCAGCGTGTGCTGCAGCTACAACCCGGAATTGCGTTGTCGTTTGATGATACGCATATACATGACTGGTATGAGGCCAACGAAATTTTCAGAGAATACGGATGGAAGGCAACGTTTTATTTATCCCGTTTTCATCGCTTTTCTGATGATGAAATCGCTATGCTGCATCGCTTACAAGACGAAGGTCATGAAATTGCCGCCCATGGGTATCATCATATTCGTGGGGTTGAATACATATCCGAAAATGGAATTCAGGCTTACCTCGACTATGAAATTAATCCGATGATGGACATAATGGAGCAAAATAATTTCTTCCCAACAACATTTGCCTATCCTTACGGAAATCGTGACGCCCAATTAGATTCGCTTCTATTCGACCGGTTCCGCTTATTACGAGGTACCACCAGCGGAAATCCAGAAATTGAATATTTCCGAGGATTTTATAATGGCAGTAATCTTGTTTTCGGAAGAGGTATTGACAGCCACCGCGATGATTTCGACATGGCTTATCTGTTATCGTTGCTGGAGTACGCCAAAGAACACAATAAAATTGTTGTGCTGTTTGGACATAAAACAGTGCCGATGTTTACCGATCGCAATCAGACGGAATACCGTACACTCCGTGCTCTTTTCGATTATATGAAAGAACACGATATGAGGTTTTATACCATGGACGAACTGAGCAGCCTGAATTCAATGTAATAGTACATCGCCGGATGGGTTAACTTCCATCACAACGCTGATGCATAAATCTAAAGAGAATCCAAACGTACACTAACAAACACACAAACATGAAAAGCGTATCAAGCAAAATAACGTTAATGGCAATGATGGCTGTTATTTTTATAACCTCCATCGGATGCCAGCAAACCCCACCGCCACAATCAGAGCCCATCGTATCTGATCCTGGTGTAGTGTCGTGGTCACTCCGCAATCAATTTGCTGAAGATGTGCCCGGAACACTCGATATGCTCAAAGAAATAGGCATCACAAAAATTGAGTTTTCCAGTCTTTTCGGACTTACTGCGGCAGAGCTTCGTGAGCTGCTTGATGAGCGTGGCATGTACGCGATTTCCTATGGCGTGAGCTACGTCGGCATCCAAAACGACCTCACGCAAATTGCCAGCGATGCTTCTACATTGGGCGCGAAGTTTGTACGCGTTGCCAATATTCCACGCGATGGCATGTTCACCCTGGAAATGGCCCGTGAAGCGGTGCAGCATTTCAATAATGCCGGTCGGTACTTGCTTAATTATGACATTCGCTTTGCATATCACAATCATGGTTTCGAGTTCGTGCCACACGGTGATGGAACCTTGTTCGACTATATGGTTCAAAATACCAATCCCGAGTATGTGAGCTTTGAAATGGATGTGATGTGGGTTGTTCATCCAGGGCATGATCCTGTAGAGCTGCTGCAGCGATATCCCGATAGATTCCGCCTCATGCACCTGCGAGACCTCAAAAAAGGCGTTGTTGGTGATCTCTCCGGTGGAACACCGATCGAGAACGATGTAATTCTGGGCACCGGCCAGGTTGACTTCCCAAGCGTGCTCCGGGCATCAATGGATACCAATATCGAGTATTTCTTCATTGAAGATGGACATCCTGAGGTCGTTTCACGTTTGCCGCAAAGCCGGGCCTACATTCTGAGCATAACCGCTGACTAATCTTGCAGATGTGTTCTAATATCTGTCGAAAGGTGTCAGAACAGCACCAAAACCAAAACGCACGTTAACATGAAGCTTCATACAACCATCACAACAGGTATCCTGTTATTTGCCGTAGCCACGGCATGTTCGCAATCAGAGCAACAACGAGGCTCTATTCAGGATGCTGTTGTCGAGGTGATTGTTGAAGCGGAACGTCAACGTGTGATTGAGTCTGCCGATGCATTCCTGGCGGCTGAGCCCGTCACTGTAACGGCATCAAGTAGTGAGCGAAGCGCGGGTGGACTGCACGATTACTTTTCGGAAGGTACGTACTGGTGGCCCGATCCGGATAATCCCGGCGGACCTTACATTCGCAGAGATGGCATTGTGAATCCCGATAATTTTGTGGATCACCTCGATGCTATGAAACGGTTGTCTACCATATCCGGAACCCTCACGGCTGCCTATCTGCTTACCGGTGACCAACGTTATGCTGAGCATGCAATGAGGCATCTCAATGCATGGTTTGTGAATCCTGACACAAAGATGAATCCTCATCTGCGTTACGCTCAGGCAATAACAGGCAGAGTAACCGGAAGAGGTATCGGAATTATTGATACCGTGCATCTGATTGATGTTGCACAGGCAGCCAATATTCTGGCGCAGTCACCCTATGTGAGTCAATTTGATATCGAAGCGATTAAAACATGGTTCAATGCATATACCGTCTGGCTCAAAACACATCCTTACGGTATAGAGGAAATGAACTGGCGCAATAATCACGGAACCTGGTGGCATGCACAGGTTGCTGCATTTGCCAGCCTCACAGGTGACGAAGAATCATTGGAATTTGTTCGGGAAAGAACGAAATCCATTCTCATTCCGAATCAAATGTCGGACGATGGCAGCTTCCATTATGAACTGGAAAGAACTCGTCCATACGCGTACTCGTTTTTTAACATCAATGGGATGGTTTTACTGGCTCATATTCTGGAAATAGAAGGACTTGGTATCTGGGATTTTGAACTGGAAGATGGTCGTGGAATGAAAAAGGCTGTTGATTTCATTCATCATTATACCCGACACAAAGAGGAATGGCCCTTTGAACCAGACGTTGATTATTGGGATGAACTGCCCGGTCAGCAACCATTTTTGTTGCTTTCGGCCATGGCCTACGACGATATGGAATACCTCACTACCTGGCAAAATGTTCCTGAGGTCCCTTTATCGCATGAAGGCCTGCGGAATCTGGTGCTAAAAAACATAATTCTCTGGGTTGGACTACCAAATCCGGCATAAGTTACACTAACGTTTTACGATAAAACGTTCTATGTTACAAACCCACTCACTAATCCGATAGAATTCTATGAAGTTCAGTAAAATCGTACCTACATTTCTTTTTGCGTGCATAATCGCTTTTTCAGTCAATATGCAGGCAATGGCAAACGATCCCAATAACCCGAGCTACATATTTCATCTAACTGTGGAGCACGAAGACGAGGAGTTTAGCCTAAATGGTACTTCGGAGCTTATGATGACTCCGTCAAGTTATACCATAACTATGGGAGTTGACAGTACGAGCCGTTGCGTTATTCATATGCTGAATTTCAGTGTTGCACCTGGACCCGGAACCTATGACGTTGTAGATCGGGAACAAGTTCGCACAGCTATGCTTTGTATGTTTGATGGTATGGACCCCGTTGAACGTCTGGCATCGCAAACGGGCTCATTTACCATAACGGAGATACAACGAAACTTCATCAAAGGTAACTTTGATATGGTACTGAAAGGTCCGATCAGCGGCAAGGAATATAGAGTGCGTGGATCGGTTACATCCGAAAATATGCCTTCTGAAATTCATTCTGAAAACAACCCGTTTATTCGGAATTAAGACAATCTCTCGGGCTCGTTTATTTTTAGCCTGCTGCAACGGGTTTAACGCCAGAACCGGATGTCTTTTGTCATCATGGCATACAATCTAGCAGTACGGATGTTGATCGCCTGAAATCGTATCGGCAGCAACCGCCTAGACGGGTAAAAAGGACTTGTTTACGGGTGTAAATAATGCCCTCTGGAAGCGATTTTAATTTGTTATCTAAAAGTAGACCATTATATTTAGTAACCGATTAAGTGAGGTCAAAATGGGCTATTGCTGGTGGCTTAATGCCGCAAAATTAACCGAAATACCTCCATACGGATTAAACCTGAAATCACTGGATTAAAAAATGACGTTTAAAAAATTTGCCAGAACCTTTTTACCGCTTATGGGTATTGCACTTATGACTGTTGGGTGCACTAGTAATGAAGAGCCGGCAGAGCCTGAAAAGTTCAGACTGATGACCCTTAATCCGGGTCATTTTCATGCAGCGCTCATTCAAAAAAATAACATTCCGGACCTTGACGAAAATGTATTTGTTTTCGCACCAAATGGTCCAGACATAGACTTACACATGTCTAGAATTGAAGGGTTCAACAATAGAGCCGATGATCCTACAAACTGGGTTTCACATGTGTTTACGGGCAGGAACTACCTCGAACGCATGCTTAATATGAGATTGGGGAACGTAATGGTAACGGCTGGAAATAATCGCCTTAAAACCAGCTATATCCACCAGACGCTCAGCAGAGGGATCAATGTATTGTCAGATAAGCCCATGGCCATAGACACGGAAGGCTGGGAACTCTTGCGCGATGCTTTTCAGCAAGCTGAAGAAAATAACGTCTTACTATATGATATCATGACAGAACGTCGTGAGGTTACATCCGGTGTTTTACGCAGGCTCATGCAGGAACAGGATGTGTTTGGCGAGCTTGTTGTAGGTTCCAAAGAAGAACCGGCAATCTTCAAAGAAAGTATCCACCACTTGTTCAAATACGTAGCCGGATCTCCGCTTCAGCGTCCGCCATGGTATTTTGATGTACGACAGCAAGGGGAAGGCATTGTAGATGTAACTGTACACCTGGTAGATTTATCTATGTGGGTTGCATTTCCTGATCAAATTATAAACTACGAAGAAGATGTAACCTTATTGGATGCGCGTAGGTGGTATACCTTGGTTACCCGCCCCCAATTTCAGCGAATTACAGGAGAAGCTCAATTTCCAGATTATCTGCGCGATCAGTTGAATCGACAAGGGAATCTTCCACTATACAGTAATGGGGAAATTGATTATTTACTGAACGGTCACCACGTTAGAGTACGTGTGCAATGGGACTATGAAGCCCCTGAAGGTGGTAATGATACCCACTTCACGATGATCCGGGGTACACGTTCTAATCTGGTAGTAAGACAAGGGATGGAGCAAAACTACAGAGCTACGGTATACGTAGAGCCTGCCGATGGTGTTACGATGCAGGAGCTTCAGCCTGCCTTTGCCTCAATGATGACCAGGTTGCAGCAGCAGTACCCGGGCGCCGGATATGTGGAAGTGCCTGGAGGATGGGAGCTTCAAATACCCGACGAATTTCATTACGGTCACGAAGCCCATTTCGGGATGGTTGCTCAGTCATTCTTCCAATACCTAAGACAAGGTGCGCTACCTGATTGGGAAGTTCCAAATATGATTGCCAAATATTATATCACAACACATGGCAGAGAACTGGCTCTTCAAAATGCATCACGGTAGTATGTAAATCATTTCAAATCACTCAGTTAATTTTATCGGAGATTAAACTATGTCTGTAAAAAATGTAAGTCGACGTGACTTCTTAAAAAAATCGGCCGTGGTGGGCGCCGGAATTGGCCTTGCAGGGCCCTTTACTATGGCAAAAGGCTCTGTTCTTGGAGCCAATGATCGCGTAAATGTTGCGGTAATGGCCGCCAGAAGCCGCGCTTCCGTATTGGCCAATACCTTCGCCGAAGTTAAAGGCACACATGTAAAATCGCTATACGATGTAGATAACCGTCCTCTTGCAGGCTTGGCAGAAAAGGTAGCTGAAAAACAAGGTACTCGACCAGAAACCGGTACAGATTTCCGCAAGGCATTGGAAGACCCCGATGTTGACGCATTGGTTGTTGCCGCGCCCGATCACTGGCATACCGCTGCCACCATTATGGCCTTGAAGGCTGGTAAGCATGTGTACGTAGAAAAGCCTGGTAGCCATAACCCTGCAGAAGCCGACCTCATTGTTCAGGCTACTCAGCGATACGGTAAAGTAGTGCAAATGGGTAACCAACAACGATCTGCTCCCGAGTCAATTCAGGCTATGAAAGACATCGCCGACGGAATTATTGGTGAACCATATTATGCAAAAGCATTCTACGCCAATCCACGCGATACCATAGGAAGAGGACGAATTGCTCCGGTACCGGAGTGGTTAGATTACGAGTTATGGCAAGGTCCTGCCCCGAGAACTCCTTATCGTGATAATATTATTCACTATAACTGGCACTGGTTCTGGAAATGGGGTACAGGTGAAGCATTGAACAATGGAACGCATGAATACGACATCGCACGCTGGGCTCTCGGTGTTACCCATCCTACCCGCATCAGCTCTGCTGGCGGAAGGTTTGCCTTTGATGATGATTGGGAATTTTATGACACACAAAACGTGAATTTTGAATTTGCTGAAGGCAAACTAATCAATTGGGAAGGCCGAAGTGCAAATGGATTCCAGTTTTACGATAGAGGCAGAGGTACAACCATTCATGGAACCAAGGGTACCATCCTCATAGATCGTAGCGGTTATATCGTTTACGACATGGATAACAAAGAAGTTAAAAGCGTCAAAGTTGGTCAGGTAGTGGACGCACTCGACACGGTTGGAGGCGGTGACATGACCGATCTGCACATCGATAACTTTGCTAAAGCGATTACCAGAGGTGAAAAACTGAACTCTCCTATAGATGAAGGACAAATCTCTGTAAAAGCACTCCACCTCGCCAATATCTCCCAATATGTTGGCCGATCATTGAACTTAGACCCACGCAACGGGCGTATTATCGGTGATTCTGAGGCGATGAGCCTATGGAGCCGCCAGTATGAGCCAGGCTGGGAGCCACGAATCTAGTGACCCTCCCCAAGAATGTACACCTCAGACCAATGAATATGCTTACGGCGTATTTACCGGACTGAGGTGTCTTTTTGGGTTTTAATCTATGTAGCAGTAATGCAATAGGCTCTTCGAATAGCTCGGAGTTTGCAACCATGATGTTAGCTGCTTGGATATGAGGGTAACCTGTTGAATAATAAAACACATGAAATCATTATTGCCCATACTCATTCTGAATTTCATGGTGACAATTCCCGTTCTCTCAGCTCAGGAATTTAACATTCATGTTGATGCCGGTGCGTTTGATCGAACCAATACGATCATACATTTCCCCCTGCCTATTTCCCTTGAATCCGGCAGCTATGTGTTAACAGATGAAACTGGTACCGAATCGCTCCTGCAAGTTGATGCTGAGAATACCGGTTGGTTTGTGCTACCCTCACTAAAAGCAGGTACAAATACAGTATTCACGGTAAAGACCGTCTCTCAAGCACAGAATCAGTCATCCGTAGCCAATTCATCTGCTCAACAAGCGGTTTCTATTCTTAAAAATGATGTTACTATAGAATTTCGTACTTCACAGGGAAGTGTGTTGCGATACTTCCACGGTGAAAACTCACCTCCTCAGGAGCTCGACGAACGTTATAAACGAGGGGGCTACATACATCCGATTTTCTCTCCCGACGGCTTTGAATTAACTAATCACCTCAACGCCCAGCAGCATCCGCACCACGCAGGCATTTGGTCAGCCTGGACAAACACCGTATTTGAGGGAAATACACCGGATTTTTGGAATGTGCACCGGAACTCTGGTAGAGTCGACATTGATACGATGCTTCATTACTGGGAAGGTCCGGTCATGGGCGGCCTCGTTTCCAGACACCACTTTGTTGATCTTACAGGTGAGGAATCGAAAATTGCCCTAAACGAAATGTGGGAAGTTCGGGTATTTGACATTCCCCGTACAGATAAGGCTTACCACATATTTGACATCACCGTAACCCAAACAACTAATACCGGAAGTCCACTGATATTACCGGAATATCGGTATGGTGGGATAGGATTTCGTGGTCATAAAGATTGGGACGACCCTTTTATGTCAGAATTCCTCACGTCTGAAGGTCTGGGAAGAGATGGTAACGCTCAGCGGGCAAGGTGGGTACACATGGGTGGCTATATCGACGATCACCTGGCTGGATTCGCAATCATGGCACATCCCTCGAATTATCGTTTCCCTCAACCCGCAAGAATTCATCCATCAGAGCCGTTTTTCAATTTTGCTCCAACACAAATGGGTGAAATGAGTATCCAGCCGGGGCGGCCATATGTAACAAGGTTTCGAATAATAACCAGCGACGGTGAACCGGATGCCGCCTTAATGGACAGACTATGGAGCGATTATGCATATCCGCCCGGTATCAGTGTTACTTACCAATGAGCGTGAAGTACTGCAACCAAAATCATAACCACAGCACACACGTATACAAATGTAACGAAATCGTTTAGATACATTTACAACTACCCCGATAATATTCATGTAAGTTTCAATTAAAACGATTTAAACAGAGATACCCATAACCTTAGGTATACCGAAGATTCCTCATAAATAAATGACATCAACTACGCAGAAATACAAATTTGGAATTGTCGGTTGCGGGACCATTGCTTCTGTTCATGCGGAAGCTATAGCTACGTTAGACCACGCTGCTCTGGTTGCATCATGTAGCCGTTCAGAGGAAAACGTGCAGAAATTTTGTGAGAAATATGGTACAAAAGGCTACACCAGTTACGAAGCATTTCTACGCACTGACCTGGACGCTGTAGTGCTATGTACTCCAAATGGTACCCACCTACATTATGGTAAACTTGCCGCAGACCATGGCAAGCACCTGATTATCGAAAAGCCTTTGGAAGTAAATGTTGAAAAAGGCATGGAACTCATTGAATATTGTAAACAGCGTAAGGTTCAACTCGCAGTTATCTATCAGAATCGATTTATTGGTGAAGTTCGCAAGCTTAAACAAATCCTAGATGCGGGAACAATTGGCAAACTCGTAATGGTAAGCGCCTCCGTAAAGTGGTTTCGTGATCAGGCATACTATACAAACGCTCCCTGGAGGGGTAGCTTGGAACTGGATGGTGGAGGTGCACTCATCAATCAGAGTATTCACACGGTTGACCTTATGCTCTGGCTGGCAGGACCGGTTGACATGATATCTGCTTTCTCTGCAACCCTCACTCATGATGGAATTGAAGGGGAAGACAATCTTGTAGCATCCATGCGCTTTAAAAACGGGGCTTTAGGCACATTTGAAGCATCAACATCCATAACACCTTCGCAAAACCGGAAAATTGAGTTTCATGGCACAAAAGGTACCGCCATCCTGGATGGAGATAATCTGCTCGTTCATGTTGAAGGTTACACAGATACTACATCACCCACCTCTTCATCAGCGGTAGTTTCGGGTGGATCATCAAGTCCGCTGGCCGGCTTTTCGAACAGCTACCACACCGAGCAGTATCGCCAAATAATCTCAGCACTCCAATCTGATGTACAGCCCCCTGTATCGGGGGAGGAGAGCCTGAACGCGCTGGCTTTTGTGCAGGCTGCATACCTCTCAGCTAAACAGCAAACTCCCATCAGCCCCGATAACCTTCATCCGTTTACTACAGATCAGGAGGTTTAATCAATGGCACATGTGGCACATACCAGCTTTTATGCCATGGGCACACGATGCAATATTGTTTTGCCCGGTTTTGATGATGACGCCGCCGATGCTGTCTTTCGTCATGTTCAAAATGAAATCGCCAGAATTGAAGGTAAGCTTAGCCGGTTTCACGACGGGAGCGATATTTTTTCAATCAATAAATATGCCGTCAGCCAACCGGTAGAAACAGATAATGAAATATTTGAAGTTATAAACTCCTGCTGCCGGTATCATCAAATCACGCAAGGATACTTCGACATCACATTACGACCAATTCTGGAGTATTGGAAAGAACATCCTCAGGCCGAGAAAAATGAAATTGACGAGATACTCGCTCGTACGGGTACCTCCAACATTGAATTAAATCCCGAGAATCGCGTTATATCTTTCAAAAATGAGCACCTCGACATAGACCTAGGGGGCTTCGGGAAAGGTTACGCACTCGAGAAAGTGCACCAAATGCTAACACGTTTTGGGATTAAGTCTGCATTTATTACGATGGGGGAGAGTTCTGTGCTCACTGTAGGTCATCACCCGGCCGGCGATCACTGGAAGGTGGGCATCAAAAACTACCTGAATGCAGATGAAGCGGTACATACATTTCAAATGAGGGATGGATCGGTCTCCACATCAAGTAATTTTTATCCAGACGATGACGGTACTTTAATTAATCATCGTCATGTTATAAATCCCCAAACAGGATACCCGATCGATGAACTCGTTTCCGCTACGGTATACTCACATTCAGCCCGGGATGCTGAAGCTCTTTCTACGGCTATATTAGCTATGCCGGAGGAACACATTCAGCAGTTGGTAAATCATTTTTCAGATATAGTAGTATTGAAAGTAGATTACACAGATAATCAGATTAATAAAAAAGTGTGGGAATATGAAGCTACCTCAGTTAGCCACTGATTACTCTCATACTGAAAATTAAAATATTATGACAAATATGAACAGAAGGGCCTTCATAGAGATGATTTCCGGTTTAGCCGGAACAACATTTCTGGCAGCTCAGATGCCCTGGTTTACGGTATTCACAAACCCGTCGGGTGCAGGCATGAGCGCATCTGACCGTGTACGCGTCGGCTTTATTGGAGTAGGTTCCAGAGGGCAGACATTGATGCTTAATGTGCAGGAGTTTCAGGCCCGCATGAACATCGATATTGTGGCGGTTTGCGATACATGGCCCGAACATAAAGAACGTGCCGTTGCCATGATCAATGGTCAGGCAGAAGGATTTTTAGACTACCGTGAAATGCTGGATAAAGTCCAAATGGATGCGGTAATTATTGCTACGCCGCTTCATGAGCATGCCCAGATGACAATCGATGCAATGCAAATGGGTATTCATGTATTTGTGGAAAAGGCCATGGCCAGAACGCTTGACGATACCAAAGCGATGTACGATGCCCATATTGATTCGGGTAAAATCATGTTGGTAGGGCATCAACGATTGTTTAGTCCGGTCTACATCAAAGCCCTCGAAATGATTAACAATGGGGAATTGGGTAAAATCACCAAACTTCGGGGCTGGTGGACACGCAATACACCATGGATTTTCTATGACGTACCTGGTGGAAGAGGCAGTGCTCTGGATCGACAGCGTAACTGGAGACTGTATTGGGATTATTCTGCCGGACAGATTACCGAACTAGGCTCTCATCATTTTCAGTTGGCCAACTGGGTACTCGACAGTGAGCCGCTATCCGTCATGGGCAGCGGTAGTTTAAATTACCACACCGATGGAAGGGAAGTGTACGATAATTACTCGCTTGTATTCACCTATCCAAACGGTGTTCACTTTACCTATGACTTGCTGGACAGTAATCGACACAACGGAGTGGGGTTTCAGGTACTGGGCAACGAAGGTACCATGCAGCTGGAAGCTAACAGACATTTTGCCGAAACACCGCCCCGACCTCCTGCAATCAGAACACTTATCCATAACATTGAGAAGAGCATCTTTGAAACCATACCCATAGGTGGCGCTACCTGGATTCCGGCTGAAGCCGTTAAGTACGGAGGGAATTATATTTCACCGGACTATCAGCTCAACGAAACGCTGCTATTTCTGGAGGGCTTCATTGAATTTGTGAGGAAAGGTGAAGCACCTCCAAAGCTCACCGAAGAAGGGTACAACGCTTCTACCTGGTCGCTTTTAGCGGATGAAGCTTCCCGTGAAGGAACCATCCTTACACTCCCTGAAAAGTATAAAATCAAACCCTGTCAAGCATGATTAAAGATCTGATTATTAAGGAAAAAGTAATCCGGCAAGAGCTGATGCTGCTGGGTGTTTTGTTTGTATTCTCAAACTTGACAAATGTATATGCCATTTTAGTGCACCAGGGCAGCTGGTCTGAACTGATATCACAGTTTCATGTGGTAGGATTGCTCACACTGTTTTTATATGCGGTATCGCTGCTGCTTCGAGGCCTCTTCTACAGCGGCAGGGCAGTATGGAGATTGACAACCAAAGGTACCCAGAGCTGATTCTCTGGTACCTTTGCCTCATAAAACTAATTTAATATCCTGACAACTGGTGGATTGGTTAGCAAAGCACCGGTCTCCCGAACATGTTGCTGAAAATCACCTACGTGTGTGTGGTCAAATTCCCAGGCCGATGTGTAGCGGTATGTTATTTTGCCATCAATCGGAGTGATTGAAAACAAATGTGTTGCGTTGTTATCAAGATGTGCCGGGGTGTATCGTTCAGGAATGACGATTCCCATATCCAGTCTGTGACCCTGATCTGATTGATCTCCGCTTGTCCACGCATATAGTGCATTACCAAAAGAACCGCTGTGAAGAACTCGTGCCGGTGGATGTTTAACTATACCCGATCCCAATGTTAATCCATCAGAATCGCCCAGTAAGCTAACACGTTGTTCGGTGTATCGGTTGCCAGCGTGAATTTCAACTTCCCAGATAACGTCTACCGTACGTCCAAACACATTCCAGTCGTTGTAGGTCATACGAATTACAGAGCGCAGTGGACCATTTACAGGAACTTCGAACCGTCTGCTCGACCAGTTATTGATGGTTTGCACTTCTCCGTTGTGTACAGCAGCAACACTACCCAGCCCCAAAGACTGACCCACTACAAGTACATCGGTACCCCAGGGGTGAATTTGGTGGTAGTTCTGTGTTATGGTATCAAGCACCAGTTCAGGCATACTTTTCCCAAATATATCAATGCGGTTACGAGCGTCAAGATAAGACCGGTACCCAACCATGTCAGATTCCCAGACCGGACCTTCCATGTGTGCCCAGCCAGATCCTTGCACCTGCTCATTTGGTATATCAAAATGATTGACCATTTCGTGGCCGGTTCCATCCACATAACGACCGTCAACAAATCTTCCTCCGGTTTGAACTCTCAGGAAAGCTTGCGTTCTATTTTCATATTCAGGTACAAAATCGGCTCTTACTAAGATAAAAGAACGAGTTTCATCCGGTCCAAAATCAGCCAGAAAGAAAAGCTCATCCGGGTTCCCGTCTCCATTTAAATCGTCGCATTGAGAAGGGATTTCACTACCCTGTGCCCCGGTTGCATCGTCAGATGTAAATAGTACATACCTGCAATCGGATAACGGTAGTGCTAAAGCAGTTAGGTCAATCCGCACGGCTGCATCCGAAACAGAATAATCAAGCTGATTGTGCACACTAAAATGATGTGTATCTGCCGCTCTGTTTCCGGAACAACCAAGGGCTGTGATGAATAGGATGAAAGCAAATGAAATTCGCATAAAAAGGGTCATTAAGAGGAGATCGTAATGTAAAATTTAATTGGAGCTAAATAACCGCAAACTTGACCAGACTATCGGGCCATCCAGCCACCATCAACAGTTAGGATGTGCCCGTTAACATAATCTGCAGCTCTTGAAGCAAGAAATACCACAGCGCCTCCTAAGTCCTCCGGATCACCCCATCTGGCAGCAGGTATGCGGGATGAGATTTCAGCATAACGTTTTTCATTATCCTGAAGAGCCTGCGTGTTATCGGTTTTGAAATAACCGGGTGCAACAGCGTTAACTTGAATGTTTGATGAGGCCCATTCATTGGCCAATGCTTTTGTGAGTCCGGCAACAGCATGTTTTGATGCGGCATAAGACGGAACTGTAATGCCACCAGAAAACGATAGTAATGATGCTATGTTGATAATCTTGCCTTCTTTGCGAGCAACCATTTTGCTGCCAAATTCACGGCAAAGATGAAAAACAGCATTTAAATTGGTCTGCAATACATTATTCCACGCATCCTCGGGGTACTCAACAGCGGGATAGCGTTCAATAATACCCGCATTATTGACTAAAATGTCAATCTGATCTACCTGTGCAAGCGTGTCTTTCGTTAATGTTGCTACACCTTCAGAGGTAGAAAGATCGCCCGAAACAGACCAGCTTTTCCTCCCTGTTTTCCCAATTAATGCCGCAGTTTCATCAGCGCTTCCCGACCTTGAACCGGCGCAAACAACATCAGCACCTGCTTCTGCAAGGGCTATGGCAATGGCTCTTCCAAGGCCACGACTGGCTCCGGTAACAAGTGCAGTTTTACCTTCTAGTGAGAATGGATTCGTTTTCATAAAAGAAAGATTGTAGAGAATGAGTGTATATGAGAATGGCAGTATTAATCAAAGTACGATACAGTCGGACTACCGTAGTGACCGACTGTATCATACGCTGTAAGTTGACACGTTTATTTTACTTCCGAGAGGGGAACAAAGTCCATATCTGCGAAGCTTTGATTCTCGCCGGCCATAGCCCAGATGAATGAGTAATTGGTAGTTCCAGCACCGCTATGTATCGACCACGGCGGTGAGATAATCGCCTGGTAGTTTGATATAACCAGATGGCGTGTCTCGCTTGGTTCTCCCATAAAATGCCAAACACGATCTTCAGCAGGTACATCGAAATAAAAATAGGCCTCCATTCTGCGGTCATGGGTGTGCGGAGGCATGGTATTCCAGACGCTTCCTTTCTTTAATTCCGTAAAACCCATCACCAACTGACAGCTTTCAATGCCGGCAGGGTGAATGTATTTGAATATGGTTCTTTCGTTCGCCTTTTCCACAGACCCCAAATGTTCGGGTTCCGCTTCCTGCTGCGTCATCTTTCGGGTAGGATAAGCTGCGTGTGCTGGAGCCGACGTGAAAAAGAAACGAGCCGTACCATTGCCCGCATTTTTAAAAATAACCTCTTTAGATCCTCGACCAACATACAGACATTCCTTCGTTGCAAGAGGATATTCTGTACCATCTACAACCACAATGCCGGCACCGGAAACCACCATCACTCCCAACTCTCTTCGTTCAAGAAAATAGGTGGATTTAATGGCCTCGTCAGCTTCAAGTATGAGTGGTTTATCAGCTGGTACCGCCCCTCCGATTACCAGACGATCGTAGTGGGTATAGGTCATGGAAATTTTCCCATCCTGCATTACACTCTCAACAAGAAAATTGGCTCTGAGGTCCTGTGTATCCATATTTTTTGTTTCGCCCGGTCCAATTGCATTCCTGATAATCATAGTAGATTTAATTTGAAAATATCTGTTTTGGTGTCAATATAGTATCTGTCAACAGATACACTTATATGTTGGTAAAAATATATAATCTATATTTTGTTTTTAATCGTATTGTTTTTATAATTGATCATTGGTAGCGCTTTCCTCGCTACCGTGATTCTAAATCTCTTTTTGTTAATATATATTGCAGCTATAAATCATTGAGTGAGTTTTCATCAGAATCCGTTATTTGCAAAAGTGTATCAGCTAATTCACAGCTTTAGCTAAGACGCTTAAAACCACTAATTACACTACGCCTTAAATAGCAAATATCCCTAAAATGTAATTCTGAAGCCCTCCCGACCGCTGCCGTTAGCAGCACCCCCGAGGTTTCAGAACGAAACTAATCTGTAAAACTCACATGAAAAATAATGTATTTACCCAAGTGCAGCTGAATTTTCGGTCTGCGTTGAAAGCCTCTTTTTATCCAGCGCTGCTTTTGATGCTGGGCTTTTCTTTACTGGCCGTATCCTGCACGAAGTCCGATTCTCAACGGATTCCCGACGTAACCGTTGAGGAAATTATGGATTTTGCAAGCCAGCAGCTGGTTATTTTAATCGATGAAACAGATGCCGCGATTGAACGAAACCCAATGAGCAACCGCGGACCGCATGTCAACAGTCGGGCTGTTCGTGACGGAGAACTGTTTATTATTCCCTCTCGCGACTGGACAAGCGGATTCATGCCCGGTTTGCTTTGGTTTATGTATGAGTACACCGGCGAAACGTACTGGCTGGAACACGCGAAAAGACATACCGCGCACATTGAACGGGAAAAAACCAACGCCGGAACTCACGATATGGGCTTTAAAATCTACTGCAGCTTCGGACAGGGGTATCGCCTGGTTGATGATCCACATTACCGTGATGTTATTGTAGAGTCTGCCCGCACACTAATAACCCGTTTCAACCCTACCGTAGGGGCAATACGCTCGTGGGATCATAATACAGACCGTTGGGATTTCCCGGTTATAATTGACAACATGATGAATCTGGAACTCCTCTTCCGGGCAACGCAGATTACGGGAGATTCCGTCTTCTATGATATCGCCGTTGAACACGCCAGAACTACAATCGATGTACTCTTCCGTGATGACTACAGTTCATACCACGTAGCAGGATTTAATCCCGAGACGGGTGAATTGACCGCACAGCACACGCATCAAGGTGCTTTCCATGCTTCCAACTGGGCGAGAGGTCAGGCATGGGGGCTCTACGGGTATGTCATGTCATACCGATTTACAGGGTACGCTGAATTTCTGCAGCAGGCAGAAAATATTGCGGAATTCATCCTCAATCATCCGAACCTTCCTGCAGATCTGGTCCCATTCTGGGATTATGATGATCCAAATCAACCCAATACGGCGCGCGATGTATCAGCAGCCACGATAACAGCATCTGCACTATATGAACTCAGCACCATGGGTACCAACCAAAGTGCATATTACAAGAATAAGGCAGATCAAATTCTGGCCAGCGTCTATCACAATTTCAGGTCGGCTGATGGAGAGAACTTTGGTTTCCTGCTTGAAAGGAGTACCGGTCATTTACCGCATGGTTATGAAATAGACGTACCCCTCATTTATGCAGATTACTATTTCATCGAAGCAGCACTCCGTAAGCAGCGCCTCGAAGCACGATAATATGCATTGCGCAATTGGTGCATGATATGAAAAGAATCCGGTGGTGGCATAACATAACCCTCCCGGATTCTTTTTTTTAATTGGAAAAAAGATATATTGCAATAGGAAAACCATTTGCTTTGAATCAGTAGCTTTGAGAACTTACTAATGCTTTGCAAATTGTATTTGAATGATGGGGCTTTTAAAGTGATATGCTGGGGGAGCATATCGGCAATACGAGGATTTTGAACACACACTTTACATTATTCTTCGCTTACCGATAGTACTTGTGTATGTATTACTATGTGGTGAAAGGAAATAGGTTCGTAGATGGAAACAAATATTGCCGGAAGTACCGGTGAACCCAAACTGTATGACGCAGAAATTCTGCAAGAATTCTTTTCTTTGACGCTCGATTTACTCTGTATCGCAGATCTTGAAGGGAAGTTTATCAGGGTGAATGAAGCATGGTCAGATATTTTGGGCTACAGCTCATCCGATTTAGTAAACAAGTCTTTTCTTGATTTTGTACATCCCGACGATTTACAGTCAACATTAGATGCAATTGCAGATCTTACAAATAGTAAACAAGTTTTAAGTTTTGTTAACAGATACCGGAGCAGCGATGGTACATATCGTCATATCGAATGGAGGGCTAACCCCAAGGGGAACCTCATTTATGCAGCAGCCAGAGATGTAACAGACCGTATATCCCGCGAAACAGAACTGAAGCGAAGAGATAGGCTTTTCCGAGAAATCGAAGCTATTACGGTAACGGGCGGATGGGAGTATACCGTAGAAACCAGTGAAATGTTCTGGACGAGGGAGCTTTATCATATTCATGAAATGAACCCGGATGATGAAGTTGACCGAATTGGGGATAGTATTGCTTGCTATATGCCGGAAGATAGGCCCGTAATCTCCAATGCATTTCAGGAGTGCGTTCGTAATGGGACCCCCTATGATCTGGAATTTCGTATAAAAACCGTAAAAGGTAATTTCCGCTGGATTCGTACTAAAACAGAAGCCATACAGGCAGATGGTGTCATCAAGCGGGTAATTGGTACTGTTGTTGATGTTACAACATACAAAGAGCTGGAGCATGAGTTAGAAAAAGATCGCGCCCGTCTCGAAAATATTATCCTGGGTACAAACGTAGGCACCTGGGAATGGAATGTTCAAACCGGTGAAACGGTCTTTAACGAACGCTGGGCCGAAATTTCAGGGTATACACTAGACGAAATACGTCCGGTGAGTATAGAAACGTGGATGCATTTTGCCCATCCAGACGACCTTGAGGCCAGTAACAGGCAACTGCAGGAACATTTTGAAGGCAAGCGCGACTTTTATGATTTTGAGTCACGCATGAAACATAAGAACGGTCACTGGGTATGGGTACTCGACCGTGGAAAGGTTGTAAGCTGGTTGCCCGATGGCAGACCATTATGGATGATGGGTACACACCAGGATATAACCGACCGCAAACGCATGGAAGACGAATTGCGGCTGGCCAAGCAAGAAGCCGAACTGGCAAACAAAGCCAAGAGTCAGTTTCTTGCGAATATGAGTCACGAAATACGGACACCTTTGAATGGAGTCATCGGTTTTGCAGAGCTTCTAAAAACGATGGATCTGGAGAAATTCGCTCAGGAGTATGTTGAATATATAAATGTATCAGGTCAGAATTTGCTGAATATCATTAACAATATTCTTGATTTTTCCAAGATTGAAGCAGACATGATGGTTTGGGAGAATGAACGTACGGATTTCATTAATCTGCTCGAAAACGCCCTCGACATGGTTAAGTATGCTGCTTCAACGAAAAAAATTGAACTTCTGTTGAATATCAATCCTTCAGTACCACGTTTTATAAAAACGGATGCCATTCGCCTCACGCAGATACTGGTAAACCTTCTAAGTAACGCGGTTAAATTTACAGACAAAGGTGAAGTCGAACTCCGTGCAGAGGCCGTAATTTCAGAAAATAAACAGGCCAGGATAACACTTCAGGTACGCGATACCGGCATTGGGATTACAAAAGATCAACGAGCAAAGCTTTTTAAAGTGTTTTCTCAGGCCGACAGCTCCACAACGCGTCGTTTTGGAGGCACCGGACTCGGCTTGGCCATTTCTCAGATGATCGCCCAAGCTATGGGATCTGATATTGAATTTACCAGTAAACCGGCTGTTGGTTCCACTTTTTCAATGACCATTCAAGCTGAAATAGAATCAACAAAAAACAATGAGGATGAAGTCAAACTGCCTATAAAACGTTGTCTTATTGTAGATGACAACATGGTTAACAGAACAATCCTGGAACGCAATCTTTCACACGCAGGCATTGACTGTATAACCTGTGAAAATGGGCTGGATGCCCTCAAGGTGCTGGAAAAAGCAGACGATATTGATGTATTGTTATGCGACTACCATATGCCCTACGTTGACGGATTGGAGACCGTACGTATGATTCGGAACAACCTTGGCATGTCGTCATCTGATCTGCCCGTTATTCTCATGCACTCATCTTCAGACGATACCACACTGCATGATCAGGCTAAAGAAGTTGGTATTCGTTGTTTTTTAACCAAACCCGTTAAAATGTCTCAACTCTCAACCTGCCTGGGAGGGTTTAGCTATGCTGAAGGAGGGGAGAAGGCTCTAGATGGGACATGTCGCTCCGATTCGGACGAATTCATGCAATATATCGTGGATAACAAGGAGACACCTGCTCGCGTAAAGATATTAATTGCTGAAGATCATCCGATGAATCTGATCATGATCAAAGCATTGTTGCAAAAAATTATGCCTGATGCAGTGTTAAAAACAGCTCAAACGGGCGTTGAGACAGTAGAATATGTCAAATCATCGCCACCCGATCTCATTTTTATGGATGTTCACATGCCCGAAATGGATGGTTTAGAGGCCACACGGGCGATACGAACGTTTGAATTGGACCAACATCTGAATCACATACCCATTGTAGCGCTCACTGCTGGTGCACTTAAAGAAGAAAGGGAGTTGTGCTTTGAAGCCGGAATGGATGACTTTCTTTCCAAGCCGGTTGAAATAAATAAATTAACAGCAATTCTGGAAGAGTATCTGAAAAAGACCTGATGAGAATTTATTCTTGGCTAAGTATCGCTAAAGGCGACACGAACTGGAGTGTATGAATGTGTTCTGAAGCTTCATATAGCACTAGTTGCCGGCCATATGACGGAAAACGCGTGTCAAATCAGCTGGATCATTAAAACTCAGGTTGTTGGTGCGAATATATCGCGTTGCCTCTCTTCCATCGTCAAAAAGACGGCCAATACCTCGTCGGGTAGGTCTGAAGCGCGACCATTCTCCATCCGGAGAGCGAACGAAATAGACAAAACGCTCCTCAAAAATAGGGTCGCGTCTGTAATCACCATAAGGTCGTGGCTGCTCTGCATCCAGAAATACCTTTCTATAATGCATAAACAATGACCACTCTTCCTTTTCATCGAAAAGAACCCGTAGATAGGTATCGCGTGTAAGGTTCACGTCACCCAAGGGGAATCCGTTTTGGAATAGAAACTCCTCTCCCTGAATATTGTAGCGAAACTGCGGTACCAGCTGAGGACGAAGATACAATGAGTCGCCTTCAAACATCACACCGACCAGACCGCTGACTATTTCGAATTTTAACTGAAGCTCACCATACGCTCCCTCGCCCTGTATGGTAAATACGCCTGGAATCCATTCATTATGCAGATAGGGGTGGCCAACAATCTCCTCAGGAAAAGCCGATCGATTCAATTCCATTTCCTGCATCATGCTCCGAAGCTGGTTAAACTGTGCCGATTGAGCATGAAGTGTTCCGCAAAGTAAGAGTATGAAACCACTCAATGCCAGAACATTTAGCAGTGGATTCCGCACAAAAGAGGAAGCTTGATTGTTTACCATGTGGTAGCTGTGTTTAAAACTGAAATTAAAGGGCATAACTGAATACATATAATCGGACTGCATAAGACTAAACCTAAACAGCTACCATAATAGGGTTTTTTATGGAATTTATGCTATAAATACCATTTGATACCGAACACATCGCCAGATTAAACAGTTACCGGCAAACATGCATTCTGGCATATTGGCCGGTAGTTATCTTGCACTAATTTATTTAATCAGCGTAAATTTCTTCGTAATTACAGTATTACCCGCATGTAAACGGTACACATACATCCCCGATGAAAGCCCGGTAGCATCAAAGCGTACAGAGTGGAATCCTGCAGCATGGTTGTTTTGCTCCACCATTGTAGTTACGTGCTGACCAAGCATGTTGTACACATCTAGTCGAACATCTGTCATTTCAGGAATACTATAGCCAATGGTCGTAGATGGATTAAATGGATTAGGATAATTTTGGCGCAATTCTACCATTGCAGGCAATGTAATCCGTTCAACATCATCAATACTTACAACTCCACCCGTTCTGGTTATTATCTTGGCAAGGTACCGACCATCTTCAACTTTTGCTGCAAGGGTGACAGTTTCTCCGGGTTGTACTTGGAGTTCTAATTCCGGTGTATCTACGTTACCGTAGTAGAGTGTCAGATCAAGCCACTGACCATCTGTAAGAGGCGATTCATACAGGGTTATCGTAAGGTCGTGCTTGGGGTTACGCACATCTAGTTGTGCATCGATTTGATTAACGAGCCTGCTATTATTACTAAACCGTATGTCGAAAGCATCTGCGGGGGGTAATGGTGGCATGGCATATCGTTTTATTTCATCGCTTTCTACATTACTGTGTTCACCTTGAATAAATTCCAGACTATGCACTGTGCCGTGACTTACTTCAAAAACCATAAACCCTTCTGGTAGTGCTACTTCAGGGGGCCTTTTTCCTGCGCTTATATCACCCTCAAGTGAAATGGTAATCTCACCCGATTCAGACGCCATTACCCAATACCCTTTACCCGGTTTAATAGCGTCTGCAAGAGTATATCCGCTATCAAACGAATATAACGTTCCAGGAACCAGAATACCCGATGGGTCAGTAACCAAGTTCAGAGGAGTTGGCTGCCAGACACCGGATACCAGATTCCAACCCTGTCGCAAAAAGCGTGTAATGGTATCTTCAAAAGGGGGAGTAAATGTAGCTTCTGCAACATCACTACTATAAAGCCAGTAGCCTTGTCCTGCAATCATGCTAGTTTCATCGGTATAGGCACCGTTAAACCCAAATAATGTTTCGTTAACCGAATGACGTACACCTGTGATTGGGTCAAAAGGCTCCGATTGTGGTGAACCGATCAGGAACCAACCGGAAGGGTACTCTTGTGTAAATGGGGTCTCAAGCAGATGACGTATGATAAACAGTACTTCTTCATCATCTCGCTCATACGACATTCTGTGGCGCATATTAATACTCGTGGTGTCACTTGAACTGAGAATGTCTAAAAGCAAGATGCCTGGAATTTCATCCAGTTCCTGCGGGTCCCATTCCAGTGCAATTAAACCTTTTTGCGCCGACTGAATCACAGGAATTTCCCAAACAGTTTCCGAATCGGTAGTCATTCTATAATCTCTAATAAGGTCGGGTTTAATACGTGCATCAAAGGCTCCATCCGGAGGTAGTGGAGGTGCCATTCGGTCGAAAAGAATGTCAAAATCATCACTTGCATCACCGGAAGTACCAATTGTTAGCGAGCGGGAAATATCTTTGCCCTCAAGAGCTCTTAGTGTGAGTGACCAGTCAATGATATCTGAGGTGAGGTCAGCTGCAAAGAGGGTTACCTGCTGTTCAGGATTAACTCCAGAAATCGGTCCGGCAATATAAAGCATACCTTCAAGACTTGTCATATTGAAGGTGCCGTTTTTAAAGTTCTCATTAAGCGAGAGATCGATATTAAATCGAAAAGGGCCACCTTTGAGTAATTGTCGACCGATTTTGATTTGCACATCGTTCACAGCGAGCATATATAAAAAACTATCCATGTTGTGCAAGAGTCGGGAAGAGGCTGCTGTAGGTCGTATAAAATCTTTGTAAAATGGATCGTGCCAAGGATCTGGGATAAACTGATTTGCCGGAACGTAAGCAATTATACCTGATTCTCTTAAAATGAGAGCATAATCATCTTTGTAGATCATGTCCCTCACTCTCGTCTCGTCGGGCTGGCTAAATGATCCGTCTGGTAAGGGGTTTAGAGTAATAACACTGCCTTGCCCTGATTCAATAATTCGTCCTAAAATGAAATAGTCGGTATCGTAAACTGTGTACGTCTGACCTCCAACAGCTACATAATCCCCAATAATAAGTGATCGGAGATAGGGTTCGGGGCTCGATTGTATCTCTGCAGCTGAAAAATAGCTGAGGTTTTCGGATGAAAAACCAGTTTCGGTTGGTGTAAACATTATTATGCCGTCTTCTTTAACGGCAAAGACGGCGTCGCTGTTGGTGGTAACGGATAGTAAAGTCTCTGCGGAGGTCAAATCAGAAGGAGGTTGCAAAAACGAATTTGTTTCCAGGTCAAATGCTACAATGTTGTTTGCAGTAAATTCTCCTGCCATAATGAAATCTCCAACAATGAAAAGCTGATTTCCAAACCTGGTAAACTGATGGCCGAAGCCTTTGAGTCCGAGGTCTGGAATACTCGTAACTTCGGTAACTGGATTATAGATAGCGAATCCGCCATTGAAACTACCTGTTAGGTATAGCAACCCGTTATGGAATTCCATATGATGTACGTCACCTCCCTGAACGTCAAGCGGTAGTTCAATAAATGTGCCGGGTAAATCGGTGGTACTGAATTGCGCAAGTGAAGTGTTTTGAATAGAAAATATGATGAAGAAAATGCTAATAGCCTTGTAGAGTAGGGACTTGCTCATGGATACACCTATTATATTATTGTTAGTCTGGTGTGAAAACAGAATCGGCGTAGATATGTAGCCGTTTAAATCCTTAAGCGAGGAAAGATGCAGAAACTAGACACCTAACCCTTGATTGGTACAGATTTATTTTCTGCACGTTTAATCTGCCAGAATCTTCTCAATATAGGATGCCAGCCGCTCAGGGGGCGTAACAGGGGAAAAGCGTTGAACAGGTACACCCTTTTTGTTAATCAAAAACTTTGTGAAGTTCCATTTAATTGTACCAATACCCAGCGAACCGGGAAGCTCTTTTTTTAGATAGGAAAATAAGGGATGGGCGTTTTTCCCGTTAACATCGACCTTGGCAAATATGGGGAAACTCACCCCATAGTTTACCTGACAAAAGGATTCAATTTCGGCAGCCATGCCGGGTTCCTGATTACCGAATTGGTTACAGGGAAATCCTAAAACTACAAGACCTTGCGACTCATACCTGCGATAGAGTTCTTCGAGCCCCTGATATTGGGGCGTAAGTCCGCACTTACTGGCTGTATTCACAATCAGTATCGTCTTGCCCTGGTAGGCCTGCATAGATGCTGTGCCTCCACGCAGCCTTTCAGCTTCAAATTGATAGAAATGCATAGGATGTTTGTATGGTAACCGTGTAATTCACAATACGGATACCATCCTAAACAAAAGACGGATTATTATAGTGCCCGCACGCGCACCTTTATTGGTACCTGCATAAAAACAAAAAAGCCTAAGATGCTGTTTATATGCAGCTTAGGCTTAGTGTAAGGTGGGACCGGGCGGAATCGAACCGCCGACACATGGATTTTCAGTCCATTGCTCTACCAACTGAGCTACAGTCCCCCGACAAAACGTAACTCAATGAGCTATCGTTTATTCAAGAGCATCAAATATATGAGTATTTGATGCTCAATGAAATACCTTTTTCACAATTTTTTTAAAAAGGTAGGAATTGCGATGCGCCATGCTTTTACCCACACACCATAGGATGGCAGTGCAGCCCACTCCAGAGAATACGAGCGGAATAAGAAACCGAACCATCAGCGTATCTGAATCATCAAATAAACAGAATCAGAACTCTATATACGACACCCTCCAACCAAACCACATTAATTCACACGCAAGTCCAGAACCTGCAGTTGGAGGGAAGTTCGATTTCTCCAGGTGTTTTCATCAATGGTAAAGGCCATTTCCAGGCAACCGTTCTGACAACTACGCACATCCTCAAGATGCGAACCCAAATTAAATCCAATGGCATCAAAGGCATACGAACCGTTCTGCATCACCCTCAGCTTTAAGTGGTCTCTGCCCACAATAATCGGGTTCCCCACTACCTGCACACCTTTACTCACGAATACAGGTTTTGTATTCAGCGGACCAAAAGGCTCAAACTGACTCAACACCTTCCAAAACTGTGCATCTATGTAACTCAGCTCAATCTCGGCATCGATGCTCAGCTCAGGTTTGAAATCTTCATCGCACATGCGCTCCCGCACAATCTGATTGAACCGTTCCCGGAACTCATCCAGTTTGCTTTCTTCCATGGTGAGTCCGGCAGCAAACTCGTGACCGCCAAATTGTATCAACAAATCTTCGCATTCTTTCAGCGCGTTGTAAATGTTAAATCCCTTCACGCTTCGGGCCGAACCTTTGATTTTGCCATCAACCGTACTGAGCATCACGGCCGGTCTGCAATACTGATCAACCAACCTCGATGCCACAATACCAATCACACCCAGATGCCATTCGGGATGATGCAACACCACAGAGGCGCAGGTGCTCATATTTACCCGCTCATCAATTTGAATCATGGCCTGTTCCATGGTTTTGGTGTCGGTTTTGCGGCGTTTCTGATTGATAGCCTCCAGCTCCGCGGCAAACTTCGAGGCTTCTTCATATGATTCGGCAATAAGCAATTGCATGGCTGTTCCTGCATCCCCCATTCTGCCTGCAGCATTGATGCGAGGACCAATTGAGAACACAATGTTGGATGTACTCACCTTGCCGATGTCCATCTTAATGAGATTCATCAGCGCTTTAATGCCTACCCGGGGAGATTCATTCAGGAGTTTTAGCCCCTCACGCATCAAAATTCTGTTTTCATCCACAATTGGCACAATATCAGAGGCGATGGATATCGCCACAAGATCTAGAAATTTATAGGCTTCATCCTGAGGTAAACCAAGCTTTGAAAGGGTAGCCTGAACCAGCTTAAATCCTACACCCGCACCAGAAAGCCCATCAAAAGGGTAGTCACAATCGGGCCGTTTAGGGTCCAGCACTGCAACAGCGTCCGGTATTTCATCTCCGGCATTATGATGATCACAAATCACCAGGTCAATACCTTTCTCTTTGGCGAATTTTGCTTCTTCAACCGCTGTAATACCACAATCGACCGAGACGATGAGGTCACTTTTACTATTAATAGCAAATTGGATCCCGTCTTCGCTGATTCCGTACCCCTCTTTAAAACGATGAGGAATATAGTGCGAAACATCTACCCCGAATCGTTTCAGGAAGCTGTAAACAATGGCGGTGGCCGTTGTGCCATCAACATCATAATCACCGTAAACAACTACTTTTTCCTGATTTCGGATGGCACGGGCGAGACGTACAGACGCCTTGTGCATATCTTTCATCAAAAAAGGATCGTGAAGCGCGGTCAGGTCGGGACGGAAAAAATGGCGTGCGCTATCGTAGGTGGTAACTCCGCGCAGAGCCAGTAACCGGGCAAGAGTGAGCCCGGCCTCAGAAGACAGCTTCTTGGCCTTGGCACTCCCGTTGCTCGAGAATAGTGCCTGTTCGAGGTGTACCACTGCATCGCCATCTTCCGGTTGAGTGAAAACCCATCGGAATGACATAGTGTACCTTTATTATTTTTCTTATTTATCATAGATGCGGCAGATGAGTTTTCACACTTAGGTGCCGTCCCGCTTCAATCTGTCGAAGCGTAATTAAACAATTTAAGATTCTAACGTCGTAAAGCAATAGAATAATGTGGGAAGTTCCTATGTTTTTGCGCATCTTTGCATTTTAGATAGAAGTTGCGACGTTTTCACACAAGATGAACAGTCGCTTTATTTGGTACTGAAACACAAGTAGGGATAATTCAGAACAGAACATGACGTTAACCGATACCGATTCCGCGGCGGCACAGCCCCGTTATCCGCAGCTCACACAACAATCAACCATTTCAATTCAGGGACAGCCGGGCTCATTTCATCATATTGCCGCGCGCATGCTGTTTGGCGAGGCAACATATTTGTATCGAGACTCCTTTCGTGAGGTTTTCGAGGATGGCCGTACTGCTAAGGCTACGCATATGCTGCTGGCGATTGAAAATTCGATTGCCGGAAGTATTATTTACAATTATGATCTGCTTGCAGCCAGTAAAACGCCAATCGTGGGTGAGGTCTACCTGCGCATAGCACAACATTTCATCGCCAGACCCGGTGTGACCCTGCAGAGTATCCGTGAAGTCTGGTCGCACCCGATGGCTATAGAACAGTGTCGTAATTTTCTGGATACGCTGGATGTTAAAATCGTGGAAAAGGATGATACTGCGGGTTCTGTTCGCGACTTGCGCGATTCTACACGCAGGGATGTTGCTGTTATTTCCAGCGACTTATCGGCCTCCCTGTATGGGATGCATATTCTGAAACCCAACATTGAAACCGACCCCAATAATTACACCCGGTTTCTGCTGCTCTCGAACAGTCCATTACCTGAAACCGATACCAAACTAACCCGCAAAACCTCGGTGTATTTTGGTGTGCAGCATCGTCCAGGTGGACTGGTTACACTCTTGCAGGAATTCCAGGCAAAGGATGTGAATATCACCAAGCTGGAGTCGAGACCCCGTGTAGGTTCGCCCTGGGTGTACGACTTCTTTGCCGATATCGAGCTAGACCTTTTTTCACCGCGCGGTAAGGAAGTACTGGAGCACGTTAAAAAGTATTGTGAGTTTATGGAAGTTCTCGGCAGTTACCCCGACGTAAGCATGGATATTTCCCAAGGGTAACCATCCTGAAGGCGAACAAAAAGCCGATGACAAGCACGTAATATTTAGTATATTCGGTAACTGATAAACGTAAACCCAATTTTACTTCCACAGCATGAAATTTAGTGTATCCAGCGGAGAACTTGTACAGGGTCTGTCGGCCGTTGTAGGCGCCGTACCAACAAAGGCGACCATGCCCATTTTGGAAACGGTACTTTTCGAAACCGATAACGGAAAAGTTAAACTGAGTGCCACCGATCTCGAAGTATCTATTGTTGAGTATGTAGATGCCGACGTCACAACCGATGGATCCGTGGCTGTTCCTGCACGTCGACTTCTGGAAACGCTGCGACAGTTGCCCGACATCCCGGTGATGTTTGAAATTGACGATAAAGGCAACGTGAAATTCAAGACCGATAAAGGAAATTACAAGCTGGCTGGTGAGAAAGCGGCCGATTTCCCGGCAATCCCTGCGCTGGATGACGGTCAAGTAATTAAGACTTCTACCGAATCGCTAATTCGTGCCATTCAAAAGACCAGTTTTGCCGTGTCTAGCGACGACCTGAGGCCGGCTATGATGGGGGTTTATTTCCAGCTGGGTCCGGAAGAAAGTCGGGTAGTAGCAACCGACGGCCATCGCCTGGTTCGCTTGATTAAGCGCGATCTCGTAGCCCAGGCGCCTGTGAATTTCATCGTTCCTCAAAAAGCCCTTAACCTGGTGCAAAAAGCCCTGGATGGAGCCGACTGCGATCTTACCATCAGCAACGAACATGTTCGTTTCCGCAGTGGCAGCACCATGGTCATCACCCGACTGATTAACGAAACCTATCCGAATTACGAGTCGGTTATTCCTCGCGAAAACGACAAGGAAATGAAAGTTAATCGCGATCAGATGCTGGCAACCGTGAAGCGGGTATCTATTTTTTCCAGCTCCACTACCCGACAGATTCGCCTTCAGATGAAGCCCGACGAGCTGATTATTGCCGCAGAAGATATCGATATGAGCAGCGAGGCAAAAGAAGCCATTTCCTGTGAGTATGGCGATCCGGAGATGGAAATCGGTTTTAATGCACGGTATTTGAGCGACGTTCTGGGCAATATCGACGATCCGGAAGTGTTGTTCGAGTTTTCTACCCCGAATCGTGCCGGCATCGTACGCCCCTCAGTTCAGGACGAAGATGAGGATATGCTTATGCTCGTAATGCCTGTAATGCTGAACACCTACAATTAAGTGTTTTTTTTCGCAGCCCTGCCTGCAGTAGCTGTGCATGTAAACATTCAAACAATGCCGGAATCATGTTTCGGCATTGTGCTTTGTTCAGTATTGAACCCGGCTCCAACGCACTAATCATATAAAAATGCACGCTGGATCACCCATCATTACGCTTACAACAGATTTCGGTTCGCGGGACTTTTACGTGAGCGCGATGAAAGCGGTAATGTTGGGCATTTCTCGGGATGTGCGCCTGGTTGATGTCTCCCATCACGTGCCACCCCAAGATATTATGGCCGGGGCCTGGATTACCAAGAACTCTGCTTTTTTGTATCCCTCCGGCACCATCCACCTGGTAGTGGTTGATCCCGGCGTAGGCACAAATCGTCGCCCCGTTGCCGTCCGCATCAAAGACCAGCTATTTGTAGGTCCCGATAATGGCATCTTTTCTCTTATCGCCGACCAGGAACCCTACGATGCTTACGAGCTGACCAACACCAGTTTTTGGTCGAACGAACGCTCTAATACCTTTCATGGGCGTGACATTTTCGCCCCTATCGCTGCGCACCTGAGCAAAGGCGTGGATCTGGATGATCTCGGCGTTCAGATAGAAGAGCTGGTTACGTATCGTTGGGCGCTGCCCGTAGCCGACAGCGAAGGTATTCAGGGCTGGGTGATGCACATCGATCAATATGGCAACTTAATTACCAATATCACCCGCGAGATGCTTGAGGCCTTTCCGGTGAGAAGCGGGGTAAAAGTATATGTTGGTAATACCATCCTCAAAGAAATTGTGCGTACATATGCAGATGTAGATCCCGGTTCTCCGGCTGCCCTGGTAGGAGGAAGCGGTCATCTGGAGGTAGCGGTTAGCAACGGAAATGCCGAGAAACTGCTAAGTGGACATAAAGGCATGCCAATATCGGTGTTATTCAAGCGATCTGCATCCTGAAACCTATTTCAGCAGCACGAACTGTACGATGCCCAGTTGTTTTTCGCACTCTACGGTAAAGCCAGCCTGTTCGAATAGCTTATAGGATGCTCGTTTCGACCAAAATTTAATTCCGCCAATGCCGGACGCTTTTTGCAGAGCTTTGCCAACAAATGTGTCGGCCTCCAACAGATACATCAGAAAAAACGCACCCCCTTTTCGTAATACCCTCCGCGCTTCGAACAGGGCTTTGAGCGGGTCGTAGAACTCGTTCAGACTTCCCCCGCACGTAATGGCATCTACGCTTTCGGCGAAGAAGGGAAGGGATTCAGCGTTGGCCTCCATCCAGGTGACGTGGCATTGCTCATCTGCCGCCCGCGACCGGGCTTCCCGAAGCATGGGCATGGCCAGATCTATAGCAACGTAACGGGCCTTGGGTTGACTGGTAAACAGCGTTCTGGGGTAGAGTCCTGTGGAAGTACCTAAGTCCAGAACGAGCTCGCCAGGGGTAACCTGCAGCCATTCGATGAGTAAGTTCTGTTCGTCTCCCATAGTGAAATCTTCACCGGAAATGGACCGTATGGAGCTTTTCCTCCAGAAATCCTCGTATCCCTTTGCGGTTAGCGGGATGAAGTTGCTGTCTTGGGCCAATGTCGTTTTAGGGATTTCGCCATTGAGCAGCCTCACAATGTTCCGCGTTACCGGATACTCATCGCCTTTAGGTGAGCTGATGGAGCCGTTAAATGGCTTCGATAAATCAGCTATTTCAACCGGAAGCGTGATTTTCTGGTCATCATATCGCGGTGAACGGAGGATTATAGGCTGCATACAGAGGTTTTACTGTGAATTTTGTGTAAGAAATGTAAGAAATCAGAACGTTCATACTCATGGTATTAAACCCTTTTTTTGCGAGAATACGTTCATGTGCTGTACACGGTTGTGAAGGCCTGCTCATGGGTGCCCGTTTTTAAACAATAGGCTCTTATAAACCGACCGTATGAAGATGATTCGTAGTCGCATGGGGAGGATATCCCAAGTCTATTGTACGTATTGAAGTCATGACAGTTACGGATGATTCATATCGTTTCCCGTATGCACGGTATCCGGCCGTGAGGGTGGTGCTGTGCCTTATAGCCGGGATTTTACTTTCAGATTACGTAGAGCCTGTTTCATATGCTGTTTTAGCCGCATGGATTTTCATCTGGCTTATAGCTGAAATAGTGACCTATCAAACAGTACGTCGATGGGTTTCAGCACTGGTGAGGTGGCTTTATGTTAGTCTGATTATTCTATTCGGTCTGGTTCGTGCAGGGAACTACAATGCAACGGAGCCAAAACCGGTTCAGCTCGTGAGTGGTCTGCAGGGACAGGTAATCACCGTTGCCGGTACCGTTAGGGAGTCGAGGCTTACCCAAAATGGTAGCCTGAATGTAGTGATAAACGCTGATTCGGTTCTCGCTGGAGGGTATTGGCAAGAGGTTGGGATTCGCATGCAACTACGGGCATTCCGGGCCGACAGCACGTTGGCTGCATCTGTTGCACAGAACAACTATGTGGTTCTCAAAGCCGAAATCCGCGCATTTCCGGAACGTCGAAATCCCAAGGCGTTTGATGTTGGGCGCTGGCTGCGTTCTGAAGGGATTCAGGTAACGGCCCAACTGTATGATGTTGTTTCGAGCAGGAAGCTCGAAAGCAGATTAAGCTGGATCTGGTGGAGGGCAGGGATGCATAACCTGCTCGACCGAGCGGTAGATGAGCGTGTTCGTCCCTTATTTAAGGCCATCTTACTTGGTGATAAAGGCGATATGGATCGGGATGTGAGAACGGCATTCTCTCGTGCCGGTCTGTCGCACCTGATGGCGGTGTCTGGTATGCACGTAGGCTTTGTTCTCATGCCCATTTGGGCGTTGATACCCTGGTTCTGGACTAATGACACAGGCCGCTCGCTCGGATTGGTTATCATTGCTTCGATTTTGCTTTTTTATGCCGGGCTCACCGGGTTCTCGTCGTCTGTTAGCAGAGCCTCTATTACGGCATGCCTGCTGGCCGTTGGCAAGTTGTTTCAACGAAACAGAGATTCGCTGAATACCACAGGTGTTGCAGCTATTATTTTATTGGTATGGAACCCAGAATCATTATTTGACGTGGGGTTTCAGATGTCGTTTGTAGCCGTTTGCCTAATATTGGTGCTTGGCCCGGTAGTGCGAGATATACTGCCGGCAAAAATGCGATTCGGTTGGAAAGGGAGCATTATTCTTTTCCTGGGAATCAGCTTGATTGTTCAGGCTGGATTGTTCCCTATACTTGCCGGAACCTTCGGGGAATTTTCCGTGGCAGGTCCGATAGCAAACACAGTAGGTGTGCCGGTTACACAAGCTCTCTTCTTATGGTCTATGCTGGCTTTACCCATTGCGTTGCTTTGGGAGGCCTCCTCCGGGTGGATTATGATGCCTGCTGAGTGGCTTGCCTCTATACTGCTCTGGTTGGTGGAGGTCGTAGGAAGTCACGATATATCGTGGATGCAAATAACCGAAATATCGTCATTTACGGGGGTGATATGGTTTGCAGCAGCAGGTTTCATAGCAGCTATAAAAGTCCCGGCAGCTCGTTTCAAATGGTTGATTTTATGCCTGTTTGTATTGTGTATCATTCGGGTAGAACAACTGAGTCAACGTTGGGGCACGCCGGTATTAAGAGTTACCGTTTATGATGTAGGACAAGGAGATGCCGTCTTGTTACAGACCCCCTCCGGATATACTGTGCTGTATGATACCGGTGTGTTATCACCTTTCCAAAACAGCGGATGGTCGGTCATTCTGCCTGATTTACAGGCCAGGGGTATTAGCCACATCGATGCCATAATTTTGTCACATCCTCATGCAGATCATATTGGGGGTATGCTTACTCTGATAGAGAACCTAAGTATCGGTGTAATTTACCAGGTACCGCTTTCCTTTGGTTCAGCTGTATTTGCAGGTTACATGAGAGCCGCAGAGAAAGCCGAAATACCGGTAGTTGAGGTAAACTCGGGCGACGTTATTTCGGTAGACGATAAGATAAGGATGTTGGTCTTGCATCCCGATGTAAGTCCGCTTGGTCGCGACCCGAATGCGTATTCCGTATCAGTCAAAGTTGTTTACGGAGAAACGTCATTTCTTCTTACGGGAGATGCGGAGATGCTGGCGGAAAGACGAATGGCCGACAGGTTCGGTTATTTCCTGAATTCCGACTGGTACAAAGCCGGGCATCACGGGTCTAAAACTTCATCAGGTGAACGCTTTATGAATTACGTTTCTCCAGACCTAGTGGCTGTTTCTCTTGGCTATCGTAATCGCTACCGGCACCCACACCAGGAGGCAACTCGTAATATGCACAAGTTTGCTTCTGATGTAGGTTTTACCAGTTTACACAGCGCGTTGATTTACGAAAGTGATGGGTACACTATTCGCAGAAAATCTTTTTAGGTGCTGTTATCGTGCCTTACCGAAATAATATCGGATACCAAAGCCACCGTTTCCTGAAAAGCTAGTTTTTGGAGCAAGGTCAAGAATAGGTACAATCTCAAAGAAAATTTCAAGCGGATCATTCGGGAAGTAGTAGCTAAGACCGATTGGAATGCGAACTCCTGCCTGGGCATTATCAGCCATACGAACACGTGCACCAATACCATAGTAAAGGGGTAGCTGGCCACTGTCTACACTGATTAAGTCAAAGCGGTGAATGAGATAATCGGCATGCAGGTGCATGGAAGCATTATTACCGAAAGACCATGCCGCACCAAAGTCCAATGCCCGACCGTTGCCCGTGTATAGTTTTGCCGATATACCGGTTGGTTCACCTAAAATGACACCCAGACCAAAATCTCCACCATTGGTTTGAGCATTTGCTTGTGGTGATAATGCAAGGGCAAATATTGTGATGAGGGGGAGAATGAGAAGTTGTTTGTAGCTGATTTTCATACGTATTGATTGGTTTGTTTTCCTGTAAAGCATAGTTTATTAACGAACTAACATCCAAAAGATTGTTTGAACACCAAACATATGAAATACTGAAGCTTTTAGCTTCAGACATAATTCGACTTAGTTTTTATTAGAATTATGAGTAAAATAAGTCTTAATTATTCATCGAGAATTGTAAAACCTATATTGACATCACGCACAAGTTGAATGTCTTCTGATTATCTATGCTGCAGTTTAATGTTTTTGCTGTTTTACTGATTATCTCTGCGCTTGCAACAGGGGTACTAGCTGCAGTACTATTCTCGAGGGTAGGGCAGGCTGGCCGTCATTTTGCCTGGATGATGGTTTCATTGTCAATATGGGCCGTAGCCTATGCTTTCGAGCTCACTTCCACAACCTTGGAAGGGATGATGTTCTGGATAAAAATTGAATACATCGGTATCGGGTTAATACCAGGCTTCTGGATGACCTTCTGCCTTTCATTCACAGGCCAAACTCATATACTTACTAAACGCAATATTGCGCTCCTCTTTTTGGTACCCGTAACCACTATCCTTATGGTCTGGACCAATCAGTGGCATAATCTGCATTATATCTCTTATCAGGTAGCTGCCGATACACCCTTTCCGATGCTCGATTTTGCAAGAGGTCCATGGTATCTGGTACATATGTTCTACTTCTATGCCTTACTCATATGGGGTATTATTCTATTATTCAGAAACTACAATAACGCGGCACCAATCTACAAAAAGCAAACATTGGTAGTTCTGGCAGGTACACTCATTCCCTGGTTTGGCAATGCGTTGTATCATCTTGGTTTCAGACCTTACGAATACCTGGATTTGACACCTTTTATATTCACCTTAACAGGGATGGCTATTGGTCTTGGATTGATCCGCTTTCAACTTTTTGATGTCATTCCAGTTGCTCGAGATAAAGTTGTGGAAGGACTTGAAGAGGGTGTAATAGTATTCGACAACAAATTCCGGGTTGTGTATTACAATCACTCCATGGTGCGCTTACTTGGTGGAAAGAAAATCGATTATACCGGACTGAAGGTAACTGAATTACCTTCCTATTTTTCTAAACTCGAACGCTTACTAGGCTCAGAAAAGGGAGGTAAAATTGAATTGCTTATTGAAAGCCCAACAGAGGATGCGGTAAACGTTATGGTTGTTGCCACGAACTTAATCGGAAAAACACCGCAATCGACCGGTACAATATTGATATTCCGGGATATTACGGAGCAACGCAGAACGGAAGCAGAACTGGTAATGGCCCGACTTAAAGCCGAAGAAAGTGATCGCCTGAAAAGTGCCTTTCTGGCAAATATGTCGCATGAAATTCGTAATCCTATGAATGGGATTATCGGTTTTGCCGGAATTTTACGCGATCCGGAACTTACCGAAGAAGAACGTAATCACTACTTAAGTGTTATTGAAGATAACTCCGAACAGCTGCTGCTCATCATCAATGATATTATTGATATCTCCAAAATAGAAGCAGGACAGGATACGGTTAGAGTAGCCTCTCTATCAGTTCAGAAGCTATTAGAAGACGTCGCTCACTCCATCGAGCCGCAGATAATACGTCGTGGGCTGACTTTCAAGTACCGCTCTTTTCTGGAAAACTCTGAAGATAACATCTTGTCTGACCGACAAAAACTCCGACAAATACTTATCAATTTATTGTCGAATGCGATGAAATTTACCGAGGTGGGTCAAATTGTACTGAATGCTAATCTTATCGATGGACTATTAACGCTTTCAGTAAGAGACACCGGAAAAGGAATTGAACCCGAAAAAATTCAACTCGTTTTCGACAGATTTCAGCAGCTCGACCAGGATAGTCAGTACATATCCAGAGGAACCGGCCTGGGACTTGCTATATCGCGTGGCTACGCCGAGCTTCTGGGAGGAGATATATCGGTTACATCCTCACCTGGAAATGGTAGTACGTTTTTCGTTAAAATTCCGCATATTCCTACAAAAGACTATACAGAACAAGCAAATCCATTTATGAGCGAAAAATCATCTGCAATACCAGACTGGACGGGTAAAAAAATTATCTTGGCGGAAGACGAGCCAGTGAACATTATGTACATGAAAATCGCGCTCAAAAAGACCAACGTGGAACTTATTTTAGCCGAAACCGGTCAACAGGCAGTGGATGCGTATACATCAAACACAGATGTTGATGTTATTTTGCTCGATATCAAAATGCCGGTTATGGATGGCTTTGAAGCAGCTGAAAAAATCAGCGGAATGGGTTGTAAAGCCCCTCTGGTAGCTCTGTCGGGTCATGCAATGCTGGAAAAAGAGCGTATAGAAAAAGCAGGTTTTACCCACCTCATTTCAAAACCGATTCGAAAAGACGATCTGTTGTCTAAGCTGGGTGAATGGTTGGGCTAATGCCTGAAATCTTGTAAAATCAGCGAAATAAGCTACTGCTGATTTCTGTGAAATTTTCATGTTCCCGCACGTTTTCCCAAAACGATAAAGCCAATCTACGGCGTTTCAGCTGGCTATATGTTGTGCTATAACCTCCCCGTGGTAACGTGAGTTCTCTATAAACCACTTGCTCGTGTTCAGACCGCCACAAACAACTCCGGCCAGATAGAGCCCCTCTTTATTCGACTCCATTGTGTGTTCATTATAAATAGGAGTGCGTGCTTCATCATCATGAAACTTTACACCAGCATCCTCCAACAAAGAAAAATCAGGCTCATATCCGGTCATGGCCAATACAAAATCGTTATCAATTACTTTCTCCCCCTCAGGTGTTCGCAATGTCACGGTTTTTTCGTTTATACGAACCACACTGGTATTGAAATAAGCCTTGATCTCATCATTTTTGATACGGTTTTCGATATCAGGGCGAACCCAATACTTAACCGTCTTCTTAATTTCCGACCCTCGAACTACCATGGTAACTTTGGAGCCGGCACGATAGGTTTCCAGAGCTACATCGACTCCCGAATTACCGGCACCGATAACCAAAACATGCTGAAATGCATATGGATGAGGTTCATCATAGTAATGCTTCACTTTAGGCAAATCTTCCCCGGGAACATCCATTCGATGAGGATCACTGTAGAAACCAGAAGCAATAATTACTTTTTCAGCTTTATATGTGGCTTTGTCGGTTGTAACGGTAAAATTCCCCCTGTCACCTGAAATTGAACTCACTTTTTCGTATAAATTCACAGGAAGGTCAAAATGTTCTGTAACCCTTCGGTAATACTCCAGAGCTTCTCTACGTGTAGGCTTAACATTGTGTGAAATGAACGGGATATCACCTATTTCGAGCCGGTCTGACGTGGAGAAAAAGGTCATGTTAACCGGATAGTGATAGATTGAATTTGTAAGACACCCTTTATCAATAATTTTGAATGCAATATTTCTCTTCTTTAAAGCGATTCCGCAGGCCAGTCCAACCGGTCCGGCACCAATGATGATAACCATATTTATTTATCGTAATAGTATCTTATGTTTTAATTGTACACGAACAGGCAAGGCTAGAACATGTATTGTGCATGTTAATACAAACACCCGTTCACAACTCAATCATTCAAAATATGGCTAAAAAGCCTGAATTTCCCGCCAAACTCAGAGATTATACAATGGATTATGCCCGGGAGGATCAAATCCCTGCCTTAACGTCTATCGTTGAGCGCGTATTTCATGAATATGGATGGCAATTCTCGGCTGCTGTAGAAGTACCCGATTTCGAAGAATTCAACTCTTATTATGCCAACAATTTGCCGGAAATCGGTAAACCCGTACTGTTTGCTATTACTTCAGCCAATAATCGGGTTTGTGCAGTAATTGCTCTGAAATATGATGAAGAAGGAGCTTGTTTAAGCAGGGTCTATGTAGATGCCGACCTGCGAGGCGAGGGCATCGGAACCTGGATGATTCAGCAGGTACTTGATCTGGCCGTCTTTCTGGGCGTGAGCGCTATTCACCTGTGGACCGATACGCAGTTTGTTGGGGCACATCGGCTATATGAACGCCTGGGTTTTACTATGACTCGGGTAATCAGACCATTACATGATATAAACCACTGTTTCGAGTGGAAAATGAAAAAACAGTTGGCAGAGCAAACACAAAGACCTGAAGATCCTATCTGAACACGGTACCCACATCCTATATCACTACCCTGAAAAAAAGAGTGTTTTCGCACTCGAGAGATAGCATGTAACCTGTTACATTATGGCATCCCGAACAAGTATGGCGGTATGTTTAGCCTGTCGGTCCACGCCATCTGCAATTTGATGACGACATGAGAAACCATGTGCACAGATATCCGTTTCTGATGCAGTCGCTCTGAGTCGAGGAAACAATACCAGTTCGCCAATCTGTTGTGATATCTCGTAATGATCTGCTTCATAGCCAAAGCTCCCGGCCATTCCACAACACCCTGTTGGCAGATTTTCAGCCTTATAACCAATTTGTGTTAGTACATCCATAACGGGCTCCATTCCGACTAATGCTTTTGCATGGCAATGACCATGCACAACGGCCGCCTTACCCCTGGGATCAAAGAGTCTGATATCATCAGGGTTGGCAGCGAAGTGTTTTTGGAGAAACTCCTCAAACATATACGTACTTGAAGCTACTTTTCTGGCATCCTCAAGCACATTTTCATCACAAAGGTCCAGATACTCATCGCGCAAGGTCAAAATTTCGGAAGGCTCTTGTCCAACAATGGCAAAGTCCTTACTAGCATAAGGGGTGAGGGTCTGGATATTTCTATGAGCAATTTTTTTGGCATCCCGCACGAAACCCTTTGAAATATGCGTTCGGCCACTTTGCATGGGTTCTGTTACCTGAACCTCGTAACCCAGCAGCTCAAAGACTTCCACCATAGCCCTGCCGATTTCAGGTTCATGGTAGTTCATGAACATATCTACCATAATTAATACACGTCCACTGCTTCCGGGTGCAGAACGATGATGTTTACGAATGGAAGCCGAATCAACAGTTGAGTTATTGGTGGTTTCGTCTCTTGATGGCTCACCATTTGATTTATTCTTGGATGGTTTCCCCACTGGTGATGCGGCGAAATCGGCATAATTTAATGGACTACGCTTTTTGTGCCATCTATGAAATGGTTCAGTTGCAAAGGCAGGTAATTCCCTTTCCGGATGAATATTAAATAGGGTCTTATAGATTTCTTTGACCGGATTCAGGGTATTCATCCAATTTACCAGGGGAGCAAAAGGTGCTGCAAGCGGATATAACAATTCCGGACGAGCAAAGAAATGGTAGCTGAGTGGTGCACCCTCGGCATCATGCCGGCCTTGCGTAAACTCAGCTTTCATCTTGGCCATGTCTACATTTGCCGGGCACTCTGTTTTACAAGCTTTGCAACTCAGACAAAGGCTGAGCGCTTCATTCAGGTCGCCATCAGAGAAAGCATCCATCCGCTCTCCCCTAAATACTTGCCGAAAAACGTTGGCTCTGCCACGGGTGGAATCTTTTTCGTCACGGGTTGCCATATAAGAAGGACACATTGTACCGCCGCTTTCCGCCAGCTTACGACATACCCCTGCACCGTTGCATTTATCAACCAGTGCCATGAAGTTACCCTCATCGCGATAATGAAATACCGTATTAAATTGGGGTATTTCCTCATCCGGATAAAACCTGAGGTCGGCATCCATGGGTTTGGCATCGACGATTTTACCCGGATTGAAAATTCCATTGGGGTCCCATATTTCTTTTACCCGCTTTAGCAGAGGCATCATATCGGAACCCAGTACCAGCTCAATGTATGGTGCGCGTACACGTCCGTCTCCGTGCTCACCGCTCAGAGAACCACGATATTTTTTGACCAATAAAGCCACTTCTTCGGCAATCTGCTTCATTTTCTCGAAACCTTCACGGGTGGTGAGGTTTAATTCGGGTCGAAGGTGCAATTCCCCAACAGAGGCATGGGCATAATACACACTATGCGTGTCGTACTTTCGCATGATGCCTTCAAAATCTTCGATATATGCGGGTAAGTCCTGCACTCTTACAGCGGTGTCTTCAATAAATTCAGGAGTTCGGGATTCTGCCCAGGTTCCCATCAACAGCCCTAAGCCTGCTTTTCTGAGTTCCCAAACTTTATACATGTCGGCCGGTTCGGTAAAAACCTTGTAGTCATATCCCAGCCCGCCTGCCTTAAGTTGCTCTCCCAATGCGTTGGCTCTTGATACCAGCTTTTCAACATCGCCTCCTTCCAGCTGCATAATCAGAACAGCTTTTGGCTCTCCTACGATGAAAAAACGATTTCGCGTTTGCTCAAGGTTTAATTCTGTGGCTTTGATGATAATATCGTCAATGAGTTCAACGGCTCCCAGCTCTCCGTCGGTTCTGGTTTCGCCAACGGCAGGAGGTGGTACAGCCTTAACGGCCTCCACTGTGGCCAACATGGATTCTTTGAGTGTGGCATATTGGCCAATGAGCAGGATTTTATGCTTTGGCAAGGGAACCAGTCGCACATCGGCATCAACAGTCATGGCCAATGTTCCCTCACTGCCACAAAGCAATTCCGCCATATTGAATGGACGACCGCCTGGGGTGAGAGGTTCCATTTCACAAAGGCGATCCAGGGCATAACCGGTATTTCTTCTGGTTATATCGGGATGCGGATAACTTGTCAAAATTGCGTCTTTATTCGCCTCCAGTAACGCAAGCATCTCACGATAAATGCGGCCTTCCAGTGTTTTTAGCTGTTTTTTTTCATCCAGCTCTTCGTTTGTTAGCGGACCAAACTCAACTAAAGACCCATCGCTGAGCACAACCCGCATGGTTTGTATATGCTCTCTGGTAGTGCGGTGTTTCAGGGAAAATGATCCGGCAGAGTTGTTACCAATCATTCCGCCCAACATACAACGGTTCGTCGTTGAGGTATCTGGACCGAACTGAAGACCCATGGGGGCAGCTACGCGATTCAGGCTGTCTCGAATAACTCCGGGCTGTACAACGGCCTTAGATGAAGCTTCATCGATAGATAATATGCGATTCATATACCGGGAGGTATCCATGATGATGCCGCCTCCGGTTGTCTGACCTGCAAGACTCGTTCCTGCAGCCCGTGGAGTGATGGGGGTTCTGTGAATGGCACACCATTTCACTAAGTCCCGAATGTCTTCCGCATTTTCAGGGAAGAATACGCCCTGAGGCATCTCTTCATACATAGAGGCATCGTTTGCGTACAAACGGCGCACCATGCTGTCGCGGGAGATGGCTGGCGCAGTCACGGGATCGGATGTGTGTGCGTATTGTGAATCAGTGGTATTCTTGACTCCTGAAGTTTCCGAAGCGAGCATAAATTACGTTCTAAAGTGCAGATGATAACAAGAACGCAGAGGTGTTAACCTAGCCTCTTGTTTTGGTAAGATAAGCATCGGTGCCGTAAAATGGCATTACTAAACCGGCTTCAATTCACGGGTAATTCAAGCTCTGTAACGGCCCCGCCATCATTGTACATACGCAGGGTGCCGCCAAGCTGTGCCGCTAACCCCTCAATGATATTCATACCGATACTCGTGCTGTTTTTTGATGAACTGCTGGTTGGTATACCTTCTCCATTGTCACGGATTTCCAAAATCGACTTAGAAGGATTAACCTTTAATGTAATGTGAATCTTGCCTTCGCTGACCTGATGAAACGCGTGCTTAAAAGCATTGGTAATAACTTCATTGACTAATAATCCCAGAGGGATTGCCTTTTCGATCGCAATATTAAGCTCGTCAATATCGATATAGATTCGTATAAGCTTCTCTTTGTTGCTGAAAGAATCTTGTATGGTCTGAACAACTCTGGGCAGGTATTCATGAACTGAAATATCAGAAATGGAGGTGTTTTGGTATAGTGCCTCATGAATCAACGAGATAGATCGAACTTTAGATATCGTCTCCAGAAAAATACTGCGCTCTTTTGCCGTGTCGAGGTAATCAAGCTGCAGCTGGAGAATTCCGGAAATTACGGCCAGATTATTTTTAATACGATGGTGAACTTCCGATAAAAGGATGTTTTTTTCCTCTAAAGCCTTTTTTAGGGCCATTTCCTGTTCTACTCGATCCGTTATGTCAATATGAGAACCTACAAGCTTGCGTAAATTCCCTTCTGCATCGCGCTCTGCGATACCATTGGCCAGAATCCAGGAATAACCGTCTTTTTTACGCGCTAATCTGAATTTGCTTTTGTACAAAAAAGCACTGGGGTCAGTCGAGAAGTCGCGCAAAGTAGCAACAGCCCTTTCTCTGTCATCGGGGTGTAGCAGGTTAAACCAGGTTTCGTAATGATTTTCAAGCTCACTTTCGTCGAAACCTAGCTGCGTTTTCCATTCTCTGGAATAAAAAACATCTCCAGTCTCTACTCTATAATCGTAAAAGCCAATATTACTTGCAGCAACGGCAATCTTTAGGCGTTCGTTTTTATCTCGATAGGCAATCTCAGCATTGATTCGATCGGTCATGTCTATCAGAACACCATTGATCATTACAGGCTTACCCTCCGTATCGTATTCTACCCAGGTTCTGTCATCTATCCAGAGTATATCACCATTTGCCTTTAATACTCGGTACGTTTGTTTGTATTGCGTTAACCTGTTTTGCAGGAGTTTTACCGCTTCACCACTCATCTTTTCAACGTCATCAGGGTGCACGATGCTTTCGTAATCCAACTTCCCGCTTGTAAAGTCATGGGGAGAGTACCCCCATTGCGAAATATTTTCTGAGACAAATTCTACCGGCCAGCCCGGCGCATTTTTCCATCGCATCATAATAACCGGCGATTCGTTTGATATACGAATCAGGTCTTCCTTACTTCCCCCAGATTTATTGATAATCTTCAACGGTTTTGCCAATGCTTGGTTTACATATTCAGTTTATGCGTCATGCTTATTATCGGTCAAAAAGGAGCGTATCATAAATTTTCCAAAACTCCGGCCCTACCTCAAATAGTACATCGTACAGAGAACAGCCTTCCTGAAATCCGCCAAAGTGTTGCCGATAAACAGGATGTGCCGAAATCAGTTCCTGCTCGGTGCGCTCATTGTACGAATGTGAGCCAATTACATGGATCTTCTTGTCTTTAGAGAAGTATTCCTCCAATCTGTTTTGATCAGTAACGGGCATTTTCAGGTAGTTGGAGGAGTTGAATTCCGGGAATAACTGTACCTCATCTGATGTGTCCGGCATCGTACGGGAAAAAGCTTCAGCATCTGCTTCAAGTTCAGATATATAAACCAGGTTTGCAGGTTTGCTAAGTTCGAGATACTCCCACAGTCTGCTATTCAAATAGTTAATCGCCTCCAGGTAACGCTCAATTTTGGAAGCTGCTGAAAAATCCGTGTAGATTTCAGGTTCGTAAAAATCGTAGTATATACTGTTTCTGTAGGCAAATTCTAGTGATCTCAACAGAGGAGTAAGCCAGTCGGTGGTTGTATCTACACGAGCTTCGCGTAAGGGAATCTTTCGGTCTTCTGGATGAATTGGAATGTAAATCCATTGAACCCCGGTGGCATTTCTGATCTTGCCTCTGTGAATCCGGCTCTTGCGGTTGAAGGGCTGCGTGTCGTCTATCAATAGTAGGTCGCTGTTAACGCAGCGAGTTAGCCAATACAAGTCGGGGAAAGCAGTTGGAAGCTGCCATGCCATTCGCATAGTTAAGAGGCACTTTTACTGAAACCGACTTCTTCAGATGCTGAATTCTTGTCGGTAAGGTGTTGCTCCATTTCACTGCGAAGCTTTTGAATAGTCATACCGCTCACTAATGAGCCGCTTCGGGCTACAGATATTCTGCCGGTTTCTTCTGAGACAACAATAACCAATACGTTGCTTGATTCACTTATTCCAAGTGCTGCGCGGTGACGGGTACCAAATGTTGAGGATATATTCGGGTTCTGACTGATCGGCAGATAGCAGCTTGCAGCAACAATTCGGTCGCTGCGAATGATTACAGCACCGTCGTGCAGGGGGGTATCTTTTTGGAAAATGGTAGTGAGAAGCTTGCTGCTGACCTTTGCATCCACTTTAATTCCCGCGTCAACAAGGTCGTGCATGGTGGCCGTTTTAGCGAATACGATCAGAGCTCCTGTTTTTGCTCGTGACATTATTTTTACGGCTTCAATGACTTCATCAATCACCGAGTCGGACTCTTTCTGAGCAAATATTTTGTCGAAACGGGTATTTTGCCCAAGATTGTACAGTAGTTTTCGAATTTCTGGCTGAAAAATAATAATGACAGCCAATATACCTACATCGGTAACCCGTCGTAAGATGAAATTGATGGTGCTCAGGCCCAGTACACTCACCAGTGCATTAACCGCAAAAATGATAATAATTCCAAAAAAAGCGGGTACAGCAAATGAGCCGCGTATCCACCGGTACATGTAAAAGATCGCGACGGCAATGATGGCCGTTTCAATAAGGTCTTTTAAGCCAAAATCTAAAAAGCCTAAGGGAATCAAAATGGCGAGTTTCTGGAAGTACTTAACTTGGTTATCATTACGTCAATATACTTTAAAAAAGGATATCATGTGTTTGTAAATCGGGACTGCTTGTATTTGCGAAGACGCTTAAGACAGACTGAATTCATGAACCGTTCCGAAAGCAACAGGTTGGATAAGTAGACGGCTAAATAGCAGGGGTACTGACTATTGTGTGAAATTGCACAGGTTTCGCATCCCAAAAGCTTAACCCTGATTTTGCTATCCCTGCAGCCTGCCAAGATGTCTGTAAACAAGCAGTGTATCGTGTGCTTCCTGAACATCATGCACCCGAAGTATATGTGCTCCAGATAGTAATGCATGATAGTGTACGGCTAATGTACCTGCCAATCGGTCTTCAGCGGGCCTGCCATTCAGCATGTTGCCTATCATGGATTTTCGTGACGCACCAATGAGCACAGGATACCCGGTGTCGCAAAATCTGCTTATGGACTTGATCAAAGCAATATTGTGCTTCAAGGTTTTGCCAAAACCGATACCGGGATCAATAACGACCTCTTTGACGCCACGGGCACGGGCCTCATCGGCTTTGGAAACGAGCTCATGACGTACTTCCTCCACAACATTGTCATAAACAGGATTTTCCTGCATCGTTTTCGGATTTCCAATAGAGTGCATTATCATCAGCCCGGCATTATACTTTATACAGAGGTCAATGAAACGAGGCTCTTTTCGAAGTCCGCTTACGTCGTTTACGTAATGAGCGCCTGTTTGAAGTGCCGCTTCCGCAACTTCAAATTTGGTCGTGTCGATGGAAAAGGCTATTTCGGGCCATCGTGCAATACATTTTTCAAGCACAGGAATGGTTCTCTGCATTTCCTGTGCCACAGGTACAGGATCACTACCTGGTCGAGTAGATTCACCCCCAATATCAATAATTGAAGCACCCTGCGATATCATTTCACCGGCACGAATTACAGCCGCATCCACATCCATGTATAACCCGCCGTCTGAAAAAGAATCGGGTGTACAATTCAGGATGCCCATTATTTTTGGATAGTGAGAGTTCATGCGAATTACGTTTGAGTGCACCTGGCCAAATTATAACAGAGAAATTTGGCCATCATAGAGCGTAGACGCTAACCAATAAACAAAAGGCCGAGCATATGAAATACCCGGCCTTGGAAATAAAAATAACGGCAGATTCGCTGCTCAGTGGACCTGCACTATTTAGATTGTCACTTATTCCTGAATGATATCATCAACGCTCTTAGGCTTATTAGCCCACTCGTCTGCGTCTGGCAATGCATCTTTCGTTTCGTTGATTACATTGTCTTCCCACTTCTCGGCAAGACGCTCGTTCCAGTCGATGTAATGCTCCCATTCTGCAGGTACCTCGTCATCCGGGAAAATTGCTTCAACCGGACATTCCGACACGCAGGCATCGCAGTCAATACATTCATTCGGGTCGATGACCAAAAAATTCGGACCTTCCCTGAATGCGTCAACCGGACAAACGGCTGCACAGTTGGTATATTTACAATTAATACAGGGTTCGGTTACTACATAAGCCATAATGATTCCTTTTACTTCTAAATATTCTGAACGTTGTGTTCCCTTTTACCTAACACGATTGTGTAAAAGTATCTGAATACAAAATTAGAAGCAATTCAAATTGGCAATCGTTCATTTAAAAACAGAATTTTCGGGAAATTACTCGTTGTTTTGCTAAGTTGCGTATATGATAGATTATATCCACGTATCACAAGAAATAGACCTCGCTATATGGAACGAATCAGTTTTGAAGATGCTTTAAAGAATCTGGAAGCTATTGTGAACAAACTCGAAGAAGGGTCTGTATCTCTGGAAGAGTCGGTTAGTTTGTACGAGGAAGGTATGAAACTCTCGAAACATTGCTCCGAAATTCTTGAAAAAGCAGAGCTCCGAATCGATAAAGTAAATCAAGAACAAAATTCATAACGATGGCCGACGAACGCATTGCAACACCGGGCCCATTACTGGCAACCATCCATTCACCGGCAGATATCCGCAAACTCACTGCTGACCAACTTGTAGACTTAAGTTTCGAGTTAAGGGACTATATAATAGATATTGTCTCGATTCACGGGGGGCATTTCGGTGCCAGTTTAGGCGTTGTTGAGCTTACCGTTGCCTTGCACCATGCCTATAATACCCCTGATGATTTACTGGTTTGGGATGTTGGCCATCAGGCATATGGTCACAAAATACTTACAGGCCGCAGGGAAAATTTTCATACGAACCGGAAATACGGCGGGTTGTCTGGGTTTCCCAAACGCAGTGAAAGCCCGTACGATACTTTTGGTGTTGGTCACTCCAGTACTTCTATATCTGCCGCATTAGGTATGGCGATTGGTCGTGATCACAATAAAGAAGATAAACACGTAGTTGCCGTAATTGGCGATGGTTCAATGTCGGCAGGAATGGCTTTCGAGGCTATGAACAATGCCGGAGCTATGAACAGTAATGTCTTGGTTATTTTGAATGACAACCGGATGTCAATTGACCCCAATGTAGGCGCACTCAACGAGTATCTTGCTGACATTACATCCAGTGGCACATTTAATAAAATTCGCGACGAAGTTTATGATATGCTGGGCCATTTCAAAGCTGCCGGCGATAAAATGCGGAAGGTCGCGTCGCGGCTGGAGGCTGCCATGACCACAGCGCTCACCCCAGGGTCTCTATTCCGAGCTCTGGGATTCAAATATTACGGTCCGGTAGACGGTCATAATGTGAAAAACCTGACCAAAACCTTGCAGGATCTGAAGAAAATACCCGGACCCAAACTGCTCCATGTGGTAACGGTTAAAGGGAAGGGCTTTGCTCCTGCCGAAAAAGATCAGGTTAAATGGCACGCCTCTGGAAGCCCGTTCGATAAAGTGTCCGGGGCTTCACTAGCCGTGAAACCTACCAAGCCCAGTCTGCCCAAATATCAAGATGTATTTGCCGACACCCTCATCGGTCTGGCAAAAAAAGATTCCCGAATTGTTGGAATTACAGCGGCTATGCCCAGCGGTACCGGCCTGCTCAAGATGATGAAAGAAATGCCTGAACGTACGTACGATGTGGGTATTGCCGAGCAGCATGGTGTTACGTTCGCTGCCGGACTCGCTACACAAGGGGTCAAACCTTTTGTGGCGATTTATTCTACATTTATGCAACGAGCCTACGATCAAGTTATTCACGATGTCTGTATACAGAAGCTACCGGTAGTTTTCTGTATGGACAGAGCAGGTCTTGTTGGGGCCGACGGTCCAACTCACCACGGGTTATACGACATTAGCTACATGCGTTGCGTACCTAATGTTATCGTTGCTGCTCCAATGAATGAAGTTGAGCTTCGTGATATGATGTATACCGCTTCCAACTATGAAGATGGCGCTTTTTCTATACGTTACCCGCGTGGTGAGGTACAGAATTTTATGCCCGAAGAGAATACGCCTCGTCAGATTGAAATTGGGAAAGGCGAATGTTTACGTCAGGGCGACCAAGTTGCTGTTCTATCTTTCGGTACCATCGGCAACCAGGTTACAGACGCAGCGCACATGTTGGAAGATGAAGGCATTCGCATCGGCCACTACAATATGCGTTTTGTGAAACCACTCGATACGCAGCTTTTGGATGAAATTGCAAGTACGTACAAATCTATAGTCACGATCGAAGACGGTACAAAATTAGGTGGATTTGGCAGCGCTGTTACCGAGTATATTGCTGAAAATCACCCTGGGATCTCTGTGAAAATTATGGGCGTACCTGACCAGATTATTGAGCATGGTTCGCAAAAAGAACTCTATCGCGAGGCAGGAATTGATGCATTGGCTGTAGTTGAAACGGTTAAACAGCAGTTAGCTAAATTCAAGGTTTCACATCTCCGTCCGACGGCGGTGCATAATTAAGCGAAACACTTTCCACCAATTCACGGGCACTTTTTAACGCCGCTTCACTCACTTTGGCACCACTCATAAGTGTGGCTACCTCGCGTATATGCTCTTCATTATCCAATTTGTGGATGTACGTAATGGTGCGTTCCTTTTCTTCCTGTTTCGAGACTTTGAAATGATGATGTGCCTGTGAGGCAATCTGCGGCTGATGGGTAATGGCCAAAATCTGACATTTCGTTGCCAGGCGACGCATCGTCTGACCAACCTGCTCGGCAACTTCACCGCTTATCCCCGTATCGATTTCATCAAAAATCATAACCGGTAAAGATTGCTCCATAGCGAGGATAGATTTCAAAGCCAGCATTATTCGGCTAATTTCCCCACCGGAAGCCGTTTTAGAAAGGGGTTTAGGTACTTCCCCCTTGTTCGTAGAGATGAAGAAACGCACATCGTCGCTGCCGAACTCCGTGCACGCGACACGTTGTTCATCAATTTCAATCCAGCCACCTGTATCAACCAGCCAATCGACCCGGGTCTCGAATCGGGCGTGTACAATACCCAGTTTTTGGAGTTCACCAACAATTTGTTCCCCCAGTTTTTGTGAGGCATTAACCCGGGCTTCATGCAGTTTGGTAGCCTTCTCCTTGAGTACATCCAACGCCTGAGCGACCTTGTTCTCGAGCTTCTCAATTTCTATATCATAGTTATCTGCTAAATTCAGATTACTACGCAGTTCATTCATATACTCACATAGCTCTTCAATACTCTTGCCGTACTTCTTTTCTAACTTACGTAAGTCAGACTGGCGTTTACGAAGAAATTCAAGTCGCTGCGGATTAAACTCAATACCTGAACGGTACCGTTCGGCGAATCGAACCGCCTCCCGGATACTGATTCTGGCGGCGTTAAACTCCTGAACATAGCCTTCAAATCCGTTTTCAATGGCGGCCAGATCTTCCAGTGCAGTACCCATAATAGTGAGCAGGTCTTCGATGTTGACCTCCGACTCACTTCCGGCCTGTACGACAAGCGCCGCTTTCTGGTCGAGCTCTTCAGCATTGTCTAACAACCGCATCTCCTGCTCCATCTGCTCATACTCTTCTACATCCGGTTGCACCGTTTCCAGTTCTTTCAGCTGAAATCGGTACAGTTCCTGTTTCTCCTGTAGGTCTTTTTCCTGCTTACGTAGCGTTGAAAGCGACTTTCGTATCGCTACAACTTCCCGATACTGCTGTTGCCATGCTTCAAGATGGGGGCGTACCTGCTGCAGGCCGTCAACCACCTCACGATGATGCTCCTCCTTGAGCAGTAACTGATGATCGTGCTGCCCATGTAAGTCGACCAGCAAATCCCCGATTTTTTTCAGTACTCCCACAGGAACGGGGGTATCGTTAACGAAAGCCCTGCTGGCTGCCGACCGAATTTCACGGCGAAGTATGAGAACATTCCGAAATTCAACTTCAGCTTCTTCCAAAACCTTGCGAATCTGATCGTTATTGCCAACCCGTATGAGCGCCTCCGCTACCGCTTTCTGTGCACCATGCCGAATGGTGTCGGTATCGGCCCGTTCACCTAAAATCATATTCAAAGCACCGATAAGAATCGACTTCCCCGCGCCGGTCTGACCGGTAATGATATTCAGTCCCGCACCGGGATTGACCTCGAGCTCATCAATCAGGGCGAAATCTTTGACGTAAATAGATTCAATCATAAACGATGTGAAAAATAGATTCGGTTAAATAGCAGGATGTTCTCCTGTTGTGTATCGATAACAAATTACTGATGTGTAGTGTTACATTCCATCTGCTATAATGAGTCATTTGGAGGCAAAATCTTACACACAAAATCACATTTTTTTTACAATAAGACCACAAGATGAGTCAACAAGGTTTCCGCCCACAGCGATACACTCCAATTTTGCATATCTTACGGCTCAGAAGAATATCAACGCATTTACACCATGGCAAAAAAGAAAAAAACGGCAGAAACCATCGATCATGATCTCCTCCTTTCCGGAATAGATCAGCTTTTACTTGAAGCATCCGCAGAAAACGAGGAAGTACCTGAAGAGCTCCCGGTTCTGCCCCTTCGCGATACCGTTATTTTCCCGTACACCATGTTTCCAATTTTGGTCGGTCGCGACAGTACCGTAAAAGCGATTGAATCGGTGGTGTCTACCCATAAATTTATTCTGCTCGCAACGCAGGAAGATCCCGACGAGGAGGAGCCATTAGCCGATGAGCTTCATAAAACCGGTACACTTGCCCGTATCGTACAGGTGCTCCGTCTGCCCAATAATCTCATGAAGGTACTGGTGAGTGGGATGGATGTGATGAAAATTCGTAAGATCACCCAGGAAGACCCTTACTTTACGGCTACATTTTCAGTTGTTGGAGCTCCGTCTACCCGAAATAAATCTATTCTAAAGACCCTGGTACGCAAGACGCGCGAAAAATTTGAGCGTTATGTAATGATGAACAGCGAGCTTCCTGAGGAAGTATTACTTGGGTTCGATATTGATGCTGAGCCGTCTAAGCAACTGTTTTATATGGCCTCCTATCTTGATCTGGAGATTGATGACCGGCAGAAACTGCTCGAGGAGAAGTCGCTGGATGCCATGTTTAAACGATTGCTCACAACACTCACGAGCGAGTTGGAGGTGCTTGAAGTTTCCAATAAAATCAACGAAAAAGTTCAGGTTGAAATTCAGGAAACGCAGAAGCGATTCTACATTCAGGAACAAATTCGTGCCCTGCAGGATGAGCTCGATGAGCATGACTACGGAGATCCGGAGCTTGCCCGACTTAAAGAACAGATCGATCAGCTCGAGATGAGTCCACAGGCACGTAGTAAGGCCCTTGAAGAGCTGGAGAGGCTCCGAAAAACACCGGCCATGTCGCCCGAATATACCGTTGCCCGAAATTATATAGACTGGCTGGTATCCATGCCCTGGGGAACGTACAGCGAAGATATTTTAGACATCGATGCGGCTCAGCAAGAGCTCGACAAAGATCACTTCGGCCTCGAAAAACCTAAGGACCGCATTTTGGAGTATATCGCGGTGTTGAATCTGGTAAAAAGTATCAAAAGTCAGATTCTGTGTTTTGTTGGACCTCCGGGCACGGGAAAAACGTCACTGGCTAAGTCTATTGCCAACGCTTTAGGCAGAAAAACCATCCGAATAGCCCTGGGTGGAGTGAGCGACGAAGCCGAAATCCGTGGACACCGAAAAACCTATATCGGTTCCATGCCGGGACGCATTATCCAAGGCATTAAAAAAGCCGGAACCATGAATCCGGTCGTGATCTTGGATGAAATCGACAAACTTGGGCATGATTTCCGGGGTGATCCCTCATCGGCGGTGCTGGAGGTGCTTGACCCTGAACAAAATGCTACATTTAACGATCACTATCTGGATATCGACTTCGATTTATCACAGGTGATGTTTATCACGACAGCGAATGTGGCCAGCAATATACAGCCTGCGCTGCTCGACCGCATGGAGATTATTAATCTACCCGGATATCTGGAGCACGATAAGCTTGAAATTTCGCGCAAACACCTGTTGCCCAAGCTATTTGAAAGCCACGGATTAACGCCATCCCGTGTTAAGTTTAAGGATGATGCCATTTTGGAGGTCATTCGTAAGTACACCGCCGAGTCGGGCGTGCGGCAACTCGAGCAACAGCTCTCCGCTGTTTGCCGTAAAATTGCCCGCCTCGAAGTCCGCTCCAGAAAAGAAAAAAAACGCAAATCGTCTATCACAATCAATACCGACCGAATTCACGAGTTCCTTGGCGTTGAGCGCTATCGCGACCGGGATCTGGATAAGCGCGATAAGATAGGCTCGGTAAATGGTCTGGCGTGGACATCAACTGGTGGATCCATCCTGCAGATTGATGTAGCTGTTGTGAAAGGAAAGTCCCGTTTTACGCTTACCGGTCAGCTCGGTGATGTAATGAAGGAGTCGGCCCAGGCTGCTCTTACCTATATCCGTTCACGTTCGGCGGAGTTTGGGGTCGCGGATGATTATTTCGATACGCATGAATTTCACTTGCATATTCCCGAAGGTGCCATCCCGAAAGACGGTCCGAGCGCGGGTATGGCTATGGCATTGGCTATTATGTCGTTGATTACAGGCAAGCCGATTCGTCACGATATTGCGATGACGGGCGAAATAACCTTACGGGGTGAAATTTATGCTATTGGCGGACTCAATGAAAAGCTGCTTGCTGCTCAACGCAATCGCATAACGAATGTGCTTATTCCACGTGATAATCTCAAAGATCTCTCTGAAATACCACAAAAAGTGAAGGAGGGACTGAAAATATTCTCAGTGAGTACTATTGAAGAGGCCTTTCCGCACGTTTTTCGGTAGAACGGGCATAAAAGGGCAAAAAAAAAGGGGTAAGCTTATCATATCGCACCGCTACGACCTCTTACCGTTGCTACCTTCCGGTCCTGGCGGAGTTCAGAGGGAGCTGGTCGTATGAGACTTACCCCAGACTTTAAATATACGGGTAACGTGATGCGAAATCCAATCTTTAATTCTAGCTCAATTCCGCTGAATGCTATCAACAGGATTTTGCAGAGCCGCTTTAGTCGTTTGCCAGGCAACCGAGATAAAGGCAATAATAAGGGTAATCAGAAAAGTGGAAAGGATGAGACCATAACCAATGGCGATTCGGTATGCGAACCCTTCCAGCCAGGAACCCATCACCCAGAATATGAGCGGAATGGCTACAAGGTTGGCGAGTACTACAAGCATCAAAAACTCACGGCTTTGAAGCAAGATTAGATTGCTTACCGATGCTCCCAATACTTTTCGGATTCCAATGCTACGTTTTTTTCGCATGGTGGCATACGATGCCAGGCCAAATAGACCAAAGCATGAAAGAAGAATGGCGATGATGGCAAAGAATCCTGTAACACGGGCAAGCTGCTGCTCATTCTGATATTGCTGTTCAATTCGTTCATCCAGAAAGAAAAACTCGAACGGACGATTGGGATCAACCTCAACCCAGGCTTTTTCCAATGCGCGTAGTGCGCCGGAGGGATCACCCGGACGAACCTTAACCATTACATAGCCAATTTGAGCAGGAATATTCTTGGCAAGCTCAAAAACCACAGGTTCAATTTCCCGATGCAGACTGGTAATATTGAAATCCGGTAGCACGCCGATTACCTCAAAACGAAACCCATCCCTGCGAATAATCCTGCCTACAGCGTCATTGGGGTCCGACCAGCCCATTCTGCGCACAAATCGCTCGTTAACAATAACCGATTCGGTTGCATCATTGATGAAATCCACAGAAAACGGTCTACCCGCCAGGAGCTCTATCCCCAATACCTGCTCAAAACCTTCTGTTACCAGAAATACCGGGTATGATGTCTCTTCCGCGTTATTCACGCCGTCAATCCGATAGCCGAAGGTCTGGGTTTCTGTACCTATGATGACATTACTGCCAATAACCTCAAGTATATCGGGGTGTTGCGTGGTCTGCTGTTTAAAGCTGTCGTAATAGAAAATCATTCTGGTGAATCCGGCCGGAATTACCACGGTTTGTTCCTGATCAAAACCGAGTCGTTGGTTCCGCATGAAATCCAGCTGCGTGAATACAATCCATGTTCCGGCTATCAGAAATGCGGCTACAGCAAACTGAACAACAATCAACGCCCTTGATAGATAATTACCGGCACTGTTTTCCTGGCGCTGGCGCTCAAACAACGCCAATGGCGACCACGATGACAGTACAATAGACGGATAGATACCTGATATGGTCGAAGCTCCTATCGTAACGCCAAAGGCAAAAAGCCAGAAAAACCCATCAAGCAGGACACTAAAGTCCGTACTTCGTCCGGTAATATCACCATACCATGGAAAAATAAAGAGCAGCAGTAAAACGGCAGATATCATGGCCAGCATTCCCGTCACCAGTGCCTCACTCATGTACTGTGTAAATATCTGCTTTTTATCGGCACCTAATACCTTACGCATGCCCACCTCGAGCGTACGTGTACTGGATGTTGCCAGCGATAGGTTGATGAAGTTGATCACTGCAATCGACAAAATGAATAACGCGATATACATCAGAATATGTACGTATTGTACACTGCTTACAGGACCAATTTCGGCATATAAATTTGACCGGAGGCGGATGTCGGTTATGGGTTGACTTGTGAACCAAGTTGGAGATGAACCAAGACGCTCTTCTACATCCATTGATATAGATTCCAAGGCAACATCCAATGCTTCCTGACTTACACCGGGGTGTGTACGAACGTAGGTCCAAACGATACTCCAGTCCCAAAATGGGGGAATGCCTCCCTGAAAAAGTCCGCCTAACGCTTCCATGGAAGCCAGCATATCCCATTGCACATGTGAGGTTTCCGGCTGTGGTTCAATAACGCCGGTAACCGTGAGGTCAAAACGTCCTTCAAAACGGATGCGTTTCCCGATAGGGTTTTCGTTGCCGAAATACCGTTGTGCCGTCTCCCGGGTGATGACCAAGCCATCGGGCTGGGCAAGAGCCCTGTTTGCATCTCCTTGTAAAAAACGTACCTCGAAAATATCGAACAGGGTGCTGTCAGCGAAAAAGAATCGTGACTCATAAAACTGCCTGTCGCCTTCAACATAATTCATGGAAACTCGTGGCAAACGATTGTTGAATAACCGTGCAGCATGCGAAATTACATGGTCGTACTGTTCATACAAAAGGGTTTGAAGAGGAAAAGGGGTGATGGCGGCCGGCTCCAGGTCGGTTCCATCGCGCGGTATCTGGGTTATTCTGTAAAGCTCTTCATACCGGTCGTTATGTCGGTCAAAACGCAGTTCTTCCGCCACAAAAATGTACATGAGAAAAGTACAAGCAAAAGCTGTGGCGACACCGGCAATTTTTATGACGGTATAGAGCAACTCTTTGCGCAAACGACGAGATAATAACAGGAGAAAAACCTGTATCATAGTAGAATCTCCAAACGACTAATTCACTCAGCTAAAATGACTGTATTCCGATGGCCTTGTAATATCGATATAATTCATTCAACAAAAATATAGTCATGAATTGAAGAAGGTTGAAATAAAAGTTAATAAACAAATACTTTTAGATGTAAAGTATTGTTTTTATATGAATTGTGGGTTGTTATAAAAAAACTTTGTAACAAATAGGTTCCGAAATACTCTTATTGAGTATGTACCCGATTCAGGTATTCCCTGCAGTTTGGATGTCAACCGGGTTGACATCCACCGGTAATGTTTTATCTTCCACGCGAAATAAGATGCAACCGGCTCTGTATATAAATACCGACCGGTTTGTACATAAATTGCTAACTAAACAGATACATGGACCGAAAGATTGAGAAAACTTCGAGCGTTGGAAGTAAGCTGATTTTGGGGCTTATTGCCTTGCTTTTAGCCGGATATATTCTGTATGCCTATGTGATTAAACCGGGCAGCGGAACGGCTGTTACCGTAAGTCAAGACCGCCTCACAATTTCCCAGGTGCGTGTATCTCCATTTCAGGAATTTATTACGGTTAATGCCGTTGTTGTCCCCATGCGATCTATCGTATTGGGAGCCGTGGAGGGTGGACGTGTAGACGATATCGCCGTGGAAGGCGGAGCCAATGTTTCAGCCGGGGATACATTACTGGTTTTGTCAAACAACAATCTACAGCTGGATGTGATGAATCGCGAAACCCAGATTCTGGAACAGATGAATACGATGCGAAACACACGCATCGCCCTTCAGCAGCAACGATTGAATTTGAGAAACGAACTTCTGTCTCATGAAACGGAGCTGCTGCAGCGAAAACGAGAGTTCGTGAGAGACTCTACACTCAACATACGAGGCCTGGTTTCTCCCCATCAATATGAGACTTCTTTACAGCAATACGAGCAGGTTCGCTTGCGACGGGATCTTTTTGCCGAGCAGCTGGCACTGGATTCAGCTGCAACAGAGAGCGAGCTGAATTTCATTGCCGAGTCGTTGGTGAATATGGAGCGGAACCTGAATCTGGTATCTCAAATTTTGGATAACCTCGTTATTCGCGCACCCATCGATGGAATGCTTACCTCCCTAGATGCCGAAATTGGCGAAACCAAATCGGCCGGCCAGCGAATTGGTCAGATTGATGTGCTGGATGGATACAAGCTCAGAGCACAAATAGATGAGGTGTACATCACACGAATTGATGCCGGTCAACGTGCCGCATTCGACTTTGCAGGAACTACCCATGAACTCATGATAACCCGATTGTATCCCGAAGTGGTCGACGGGCGGTTTCAAGTTGATCTGGACTTTACTGGAACGATTCCCGAATCGCTCCGACGGGGCCAAAGCGTTCGCCTGAGGGTATTCTTCAGCGAAGATGAAGAAGCACTGGTCATACCACGAGGCAGCTTTTTTCAGCAAACGGCAGGAAACTGGATCTTCGTTGTAGACGCGAATGGTGCAAGTGCAGAGAGACGAAACATTCGAATTGGTCGTCAAAACGCTCAGTTTTACGTAATTGAAGAGGGATTACAACCTGGAGATCAGGTCGTGACATCGTCGTATGAAGGTTTTGCCAACCATAGCAGACTTAACTTTAGATAGAAATCGAAATCACTATGATTAAAACCCAGCATTTAACAAAACGGTATATAACCTCAGACATTGAAACCACCGCTCTTAATGATGTGAGTCTGACGATTGATCAGGGTGACTTTGTGGCCATTATGGGACCATCAGGCTGTGGGAAGTCAACATTGTTGAACGTACTGGGCTTACTCGATAACCCCTCTGAAGGACAATACGTCTTTATGGATAGTGATGTAAGTGATGCCTCTGAGCGTGAACGGGCCCTACTGCGCAAACACCATGTGGGGTTTGTGTTTCAGAGTTTCAATCTGATCGATGAGCTTACCGTTTTTGAAAACATAGAATTGCCGCTCATTTATCAGGGGATGAGCTCTATCAACAGGAAAAAAAGGGTAGGAGATGTACTTGAGCGACTTGAAATAGCACACCGGTCCGGACATTTTCCGTATCAGCTATCGGGCGGACAGCAACAACGTGTGGCCATTTGCAGAGCCATAGTCGGTAATCAAAAACTCATATTTGCCGATGAACCCACGGGCAATCTCGATTCGGTGAATGGAGCCGATGTAATGAAACTATTGAGGGGACTGAATAGCGACGGCACTACAGTAGTTATGGTAACCCACTCTGATACAGATGCCTCATACGCCAAGCGCATTGTTCGTTTGAAAGACGGCAAAGTTGCGTAGTATCAAATTTGAACCGGTTTATACCTAGGATTCAGCTGCCATGGAATCATTTCTGGTGTTCTAAGCCAAGTGGAAATGAATCGGTAGCTGGATTAAAGAGGCGTTGCCGCGCATAGGCCGCATCGCAGCATCAAGGCCATACTACCCATGGAATTCTGGAGAGAATCAAAATGAGGCCTACAAGATAGAAAGCCCAGATGAACATAAATTGCTTCTTTGGATCGCTTGCACGCTTTGCTTTTGAAAAGCCTGCTGTAATGAGTACAACCCCCAAGATCATCATTATCGGATGTTCTATGGTATATAAACGAAGCATGCTGTTTTGCATGGCCTCTCCGGAGAGGCTGGTAAGGCCCAGTGGGGATAGAAAATACAATACAAGACCTATAACCCATTGGAGATGTGTTGGTATGAGACCTAATAAGGCAATTTTCCGGTCTTTGTCTGTAAATGGTTGCTTGGTGAGGTATCCTTTAAGTGCCCAAGAAATACTTATGATAATTCCGGCGAGTACCAGATAGGTCATGAAAGAGTGCAGGTGCTGAAAACCGATATACATAAAATGGGAAAGTTTAAATAGGTTGCGCTAAGTAACTAAAATAGGCAAAATTCAACAATTTCGAGGTGTAAACTAGACTTTGTGTGATAAGCGTGTAAGGATTTCGAGCGTTATATGGTCTGCGAGGGGGTAGCCCTTTTCAGTAAAGCGTATATGCTGTTGCCTGGATTGATTGCCCGTTTCGAACTCTATTTCAGATAAAAGCGCATCACCGCTAATGAATCCCTCATTTTGCATTTTGTTGATATACATAATCTGAGAATTGTTCATAACATAGTTATAACGAGAGTGCAGCTCACTGAGGGATAATCCATTGCGTGTGCGGAGTCCCATCAAGATGCGTTCTTCTGCCAGTTGGGTAAGGGTTAGTAACTCATTCCCTTCCACAAATGGAGTATCATTTTTTGGGTAATGTAGGATGTAAGTCCTCAGGTCGGCCGGAGCTGACCATCTGGAAGCCGAGGTAACGACCCCACCAGCGTCAGCAGTGAGATGCAGGGAATGTGCTCCCGGCCCGATTCCCAAATAAGGGGTATGATTCCAGTAGCTGCTGTTATGTACTGCTTCATGACCGGGTTTTGCGAAGTTACTCACTTCATATCGCTCAAGGCCCGCATCCTGCAGCGTGTTCGAAACCAGCTCCATGTGCCGGGCCACATCGTTATCATCGGGTTCAGAAAGTCGTCCCAGGCTTACGGCTTTACCTAAGCGGGTGCCGGGCTCAATAGTAAGTGCATATGCTGAAATATGAGGGGGATCGAAAGACAAAAATTGCCGGATGTCTTCTTCGAGTTGGTCGAGCGACTGGCCCGGGTTTCCGTATATCAAGTCAACGGTATGTGTATCGAACGCAGCCTTTTCAATGAAATCAAGACTGCGCGCTGCATCCTCGGCTTTGTGAGCCCGGTGCATAAAGGTGAGCAAGTCTGGATTGAACGACTGAATACCCATACTGAGTCGGGTAATCCCGGCTTTTTTGAGGTCCAGTACGTTTTGCAAGGTGCTGAGGTCATCTGGATTGGCCTCAAGCGTGATTTCCAGCACATCATCGAGTCCGTGATACGTATGAATGGCTTCCAGGATGTGTGCGATGTCAGAGGCAGGCAGTCGAGACGGCGTTCCTCCACCGAAATATACACTGGTAAGCACGGGTTGTATATCGTCTGCGGATACAAGTAAATCACGAAATGCTTTAGCGGTGCTCTTGATTTCCTGGAGCAAGGCTTTTTTGTACTCTGGAATAAGTTCCTGCCGGGTAACGAAATAGAAATCGCAGTAGCTGCAGGCCTGCCGGCAAAACGGCACATGAATGTATAGTGAGTAAGAAACCTTTCTGGATTTTTGCATCATACTATAAGGTACGAAATCGACCTAATCGTAAAATGGGGTACTTTGAAAAAGGTTTTTTCACACTTTTGGGGAACAAAATTTAATTTGGTAGGTTCACAAGTGCAGAATAATCAATATACATTGCTGGAGAGCTTTGGTCTCTTTACAATATTTATTATAATGACAGGACAATATGGGGGCGCTTGGGTTCCACCTCGCAGGTTTCCATCTATTCAACTAAATCGAATGATGCGCTCAAATTGGAGCAATGCAGAATGAATCGACCTGTCTCCAGAATTGTGGCACCACTTGCATCAGGGTAGCTGAGATGTTTGGATGGATGAATTGTGAAGGTTATTTTGCGGGAGGCTCCGGCCGGGATTGTAATCTTCTCAAAATGGGCCAGTTTTTTCACCGGACGCGTAATACGACCTACCTCATCGGTGATGAACCAAAGTACAGCGTGCCTGCCTTCGCGCTTACCTGTGTTGGAGACGGTCACTGTTGCCGTAAGTTCTTCGACCCGATTGAGTGTATTTTTGCTTAGCTTCAGATCAGCGTACTCCCATGTTGTATAGCTAAGTCCATGACCGAACGCCCATTTACTAGTCGATTTTTCGGTGGCTTTATGGTCGTAGGTAGTGAAATGACTGGCGTGTTCCGGATAACTGAATCCAAGCCTGGCAGATGGGTTCACCTTGCCGCTTATAATCTCCGCCAATGCTGTTCCTCCCTCGAAACCCGGCAACCCTGCGAAAAGTACGGCATCGGCGGCATCCCATAGGTTGGGCGGTACCACTCGTGGTCGACCTTCAATCAGGATAATTCCGTTTGGGCGTTTGGTGGCTTGTACAGCGTTGATTGTAGCAATTTGGTCCACATCCAGTGTGAGGTCATTTATATCTCCAACGAATTCACAATAAGGCATTTCTCCAACCACTGCAAAAATGAAGTCGGCTTCTGCGGCCACGCGGCGAAATTCTTTATTGGTTTTACTTCCTCTGGAACCCGTTTTTTCCAGGTGAGTAATTTCGGAGTTTGGGAAAGATGTCTGCATGGCCTCTAATAGTGTAGGCATTGATTCCGGGTACTGAGACTCGTTTCCACCCTGCCATTCCATTGTCCAGCCCCCGTTCAGAGCCATGCGTGAGTTGGCGATTGAGCCTACGAGCAAGATTTTACCCGTTTTTTGGGGTAGTGGCAGTACATCATGTTTGTTTTCAAGCAGAACGATAGACTCCCTGGCGGCCTGTAACGCTTCTTGTCTGTGTTTGATGGAGCCAATCGTGTGCACGTATGTAAGGCTTGGTAATGGGTGCTCGAACAAACCCAGATCGAATTTCAAACGTAGTATACGTCGGACAGATTCATCAATACGTTTTTCTGAAATCAGCCCTTCCTCAACCAGTTCATGTGCATAAATGGCAAAATCAACCGACATGGGGGTCATGGCAATGTCGATACCAGCGTTGATTGCCATCAGCGTAGCTTCTTTTTCATCTTTGGCAACGTGATGATAGTGCTGTTGCTGATAACCCAACACATCGATGGCGGTTAGCTTAATGATATCGGCCCAGTCGGTTACTACAACGCCTTGAAATCCCATTTGATGCCGAAGCAGGTGAGTCAACAGGTCGTAACTTGCGTGTACAGCTTCTCCATTGAGCTCGCCAGAGTTAACCATAACGGATTTAATACCTGCATCAATTGCGGCCTGAAAAGAGGGTCTGTGAAACTCGTGCAGGAATTGCATGGGTATGTGTACAGGTGACCGGTCTCTACCAGATAGGGGGGTAGAATATCCGATGAAATGCTTCGCCGTTGCTGCCATTCTGTATGGCCCGGTTTGCTGTTTTTGTAATCCCTGCACATAGGCAACACCCATACGGGAAGCAACCAGTGGGTCTTCCCCGAATGTTTCGTAGAAGCGTGGCCAGCGAGGGTCTCGTCCAATATCCAGAACAGGAGCAAAATTCCAGTGATGTCCGAGTGCAGCCGCTTCAGTTGATGTTATACATCCGCTTTGCCGGGCGAAATTTTCATCAAAGGTATTGCTCAGATTCATTGCATGTGGGAAGATGGTAGCGCCTTTCAGGTAGCTGGCTCCGTGAATATGATCAATACCGTAAATGAGCGGTATTTCAAGACGCGACTCTTCCAGATTGATGCGCTGAAGTTGCTCCATAAATTCGTGCCACTCCTCTGCAGTTATGGCGAACCCATTCAAAAAAGAGCCAATATGATAGTTCCTTATCACGTCTCGTGCCCGATTGGGGTCCAGATACGCGTAATTTGATTTTGGGTTGATATTGACCATGTCAACATTCAATTGCGTCATCTGACCAATCTTCTCTTTAGGTGTAAGACGGGTGAGAAGGTCATCAATACGTCTTTCAACGGACTCTTCGCCGTTGAGGTAGTCGGGTTGATGTATGGTGCTGTTGTAATGATTACTCATAGGATGGAGTATAAAGCTGACAAGACGAAGCGTTTGGATTGTACTTAGGTGAAAAGCTTCATCAGAGTCGATGATTTAAATAATAGTGGGTTAGGTATACTTGAAACCTGATGTCTGACCGAAAGTGACCGCACGTTTGTGATTAACGTTAGCACCATCATGTAAATGCAAATAATTCAAAAATGGTGTGTTGTTGAATGGCTCCGGAAACTTCCGTTCTTTAGCTGGTTTCCCGTTCAGAAATGGTGACCGGAATTAAACTAAGCATGCCCGTTGCTGTATCTGTATGTTGAATACGTTGTTTTAAAGCAGCTATGGACGCTGAAGCCAGGTTTTCGAAATCAGTTTTGACGGAACTTATTTTTGGGTTGGAATGGGTACACATGGGCAAATCATCGTAACCCAGAAGAGCGATATCTTCTGGTATCTTAACACCACAATGGCTGGCTGTTTCAAGAAAACCGTGACACATCAGATCGTTGGCTACGAAAATGGCTTCCGGTTTAACCTTGCACTGCTGAAACTCCATGAAAGCATCAACACCGGATTCAAAGTTAAAATCTCCGTTTACTTCGAAGACCAGTTTCAGATCGGATTGACTGCTTACATAGTCAGTAAATCCATTGTAGCGGAAACGTGATTCTGGTCTTTGAGCAGGTCCTTTTACAATACCGAGGTTTTTGTAGCCTTTTTTTTGGAAATATTTTGCCGCCAGATGACCTCCACTGTACCCGTCGAAAGTGATTGTCTGAAGCACGGGTGTTTCAATAAGCGCGTTTGAAATAACAGGGAAATTGTCGGGGAGTTCATCCAGAATGGTCAGGTAGTCGTCTCTGTCTAGTTTTGGAGCAAATAAGATGGCAGCATCGTAATATCGATCGGAGCGTTGGCCGATTACTTCGCTGATCATTTCGTATTGATTTTTAATAGAAATGAGCGACAACCGAATATTTTGGGATGCCGTTGCCTTCACATAGCCGGAAAAATAAGATGCATAAAATTCACCCTCGTAAAAATCGGCTAGCAGAACAATGTTAAGATGTTTCTTAGGGTGGTCAGACGGGCGTAATCGGATGCCTTCATACTTCAATGTTCGGGCAGCGTCAAATATGGCCACGCGTGTGTTTTCCGAATACTTTGAAGAACCGTTTAGTACACGTGAAACGGTAGACATAGAGTAACCTGTTTCCTTGGCAATACTTTTCAGAGTGACTTTCATGATGTCTATGGATGATAATTTATTTCGCTCAATATAACACTTTTGTTTGTGCAAATTTTGCATATCCATTGAATGGCCATGCCCCAGACAAGGGGAGTCTTTTTTGCGATATGGGCATAGATTTTACAATCTTTGCTATTTGTGCAAAATTTGCAAAGTTATTTAGGTAATATCCATATTTCCATGGTAGATGTTGCATTTATCAATAGGTGTCCAATTGAGATGTGATGCCAAATGCCTTACTTATCGATTTAGAAAAGGGCTTTTTTGAAATTAAAACCCGTAAGGGCATTATATGCAATTAATTGCATAAGTTACAAAAAAGTTTGCACATAATTTTGCAAATTGGTAGATTGGAAGCGGTACCATGTGGGTCATGGTTTACAAATAAAACTCAAGGATAGTGATATGAAAAAAAATATACCGTACCTGAAAACCGCATTACTGGTCTTCGTCGTTACATTATTCGCATTTATTGGAAGGGCTGACGCTCAGAACAATATTGTGGTTAATGGAAACTTTTCCACTGGCGAGTTAAGTCCATGGACTACTTATTTGCACACGGATGAAGGTGTGCAGGCGAACTTCACAGTGGCAAACAACAAGGTAACCGTTGAAGATATTGTGACGAGCGGTGCTCAGTCATGGTTTGTTCAACTGAATCAAATTCTAAGTGAAGAACAGGTTGAAGCGTTAACGATTGGCAAGGCTTACAAGCTTACTTTTGATGTAGAGGTAGCAGAAGAGAGGCCGCTTACCGTTTATTTTGGTGAGAATGGGGGTGGTTTTACTGCATTGGCTTTGCAAAACCTGACCATTCCTGAGGGCGAGTCAAGCTATGAGATTACTGTTAATGTGACCCAAACCTGGGAAAATATGAAACTCGGGATTGAGTTAGGTCGAAGTGCAGTAACCACGGCCATCACGAATGTTTCTTTAGTTGAGACTGGAGACATTGAAGAGCCCGACACCGATCGACCCGGAATGATTGTAGGGAACAATCTTCTTGCGAATGCAGATTTTGCTACCGGAGAATTAGCTCCATGGACCACCTTTTTAGCCGAATGGGAGGGTGTGCAGGCGAATTTTACAGTGGCAAACAATAAGGTCACTGTTGAAGATATTGTTACAAATGGCGCTCAGTCCTGGTTTGTGCAGTTAAACCAAGAGTTTTCAGAAGCACAGCTTTTTCAATTAACCGAAGGTAATATGTACCGAATCGGTTTTACCGTTGAAGTAGCTGAAGCGCGTCCACTTAATGTTTTTCTTGGGCAAAACGAGGAGCCATTTACGGCTTTGGCCCTGCAGACCTTTCAATTAGAACCCGGTGTCGCAGACCTTGAGATTATATTTGAGTTTACCGAAAAATTCGAGCAAATGAAGCTTGGTTTCGAGATGGGTACCAGCAATGTTACAACCACTCTGAGTAATTTGAGCCTCCATGAGTACGTATATGTTGAGTTGGCTGATAACATAATATTGGATGGAGACTTCGAAAGTGGGACACTGGATTTCTGGACTACTTATGTAGCTGATTTTGCCGGTGCTTCTGCCAACTTTGAAGTAGAAGACGGTAAGGTTAACATAACAGATATTGCTGTTTCAGGCTCCGATTCCTGGCACATTCAATTATACCAAGCGCTGTCCGCCGCGCAGGTTGGCATGCTTGAGTTTGGAAGAGAGTATGAACTGGAATTCAAAGCCAACGCCGCAGCAGAAAGACCACTGGTGGTTTATTTCGGTGAAGACGGCGGTGACTTTGTATCATTAGTGTTGGAAACAGTTACACTGCCAGCCGGTGCCTCCAGTCATAAGATGACTCTTGAAGCTACAGATATCTTTGAAAATATGAAGCTTGGCTTCGAAATGGGTCTGAGCAATGTGAGCGTATCGCTTTCGGATATCAGCCTTCGTGAAGCTCCAGGTGCACCTCCGGGAAGAGATCCCGCGCCAGTAATGGAAGAAAATTTCATACTGTTTGCTGCCGGTGGTCGACACATTACTATTCCAGGCTTGCAGCAGGGAGTTGTTCTGACCGAACCGCAGGTAAGTGAAGACCCTGTGCTGCAGTTCAATAATGGTAACTGGACTATTGGTGGATTCGACTGGGGTAACCTTGGTGTGAATTTAGCCCACAGGCAAGCGGCACAAGACTCCATATTCATGCGCATTTGGTCTTCTCCTGAAAACCAAACATCTGCACGTGAGATAAATCAGAATAATACAGCAAAAATTATCTTGCTTGATATCGGGGAAACCGGAAACCTTGAGTTCAGAGCTCAGATGGCTCTGCCTGATGACGTTCACACCGGTCAATGGGTGGATGTAGCATTTCCACTGCCTGCATACACCACAAAAACCGAGCTCGAAGAAGCTATTGCCAATCAGACGATTACTGGTGACGCGGCATTATGGGAATATTGGGGTGCTTATTCACCGGTACGAGATGAAGTTATTGACGATGTTGAAGATGAAGACTGGCGTGAGTTCAACTGGGAACGAGTTCGTAGAGTTGGCATTTACTGGGATCAATTCCAGCCTCCCAATGCCCCGATTTATGTAGAATACATGTACATAGGCCGTAGTGGTGTAGACTTGAGTGTCGCAACGCAAGGTCCTACGGCAATGGCTACCGTATCGGGTACCAATCTGGGTGATGTTAACGTGCTTTCATGGTCGCCCCGAGAAGATATTTTCTCCTACGGTGTCTACTATAGCGGAAAACCGATTACAGACCTGAGCGACCCTAGCGTACGTTTATGGCAGGTTATACCGGGTGATGTAACTGAAATTGAACACCCTGTATTTCAGCCTCATCCATCCCTTAGCGGTGTTACCTACCACTACGCAATAGCACCTGGAAATGCGTGGGGTGTACTCTCACAAGATGTGAGCGGCAGCTCCGTGAGTATTCAGGCAAAAGGTGAGCCAAAAGGATTCATTTTCCAGCTAACTGAGCAGGAAGAAGCCGGTGTATTTAACGCACTGGATAGAGGAGAATTTCCCGGAGTAGCATCATTCCCTAAAGATGAATTTGAGCCGATACGCCTTCGTTACGATGGTGAAGTGGATGATTTCTGGAAAGGTCCCGAAGACAGCCAGGCAGACGTATGGATTGCGTATGGTACTGCTGAAGGATTCAGAACATTATTCTTCTACGGTGAAGTTTTGGATGACGATGTATTCGGTGGACCCGTAGGCAACGAAGCCGGAATGTCGGGTACAACGATTTATCCGCGTTGCTGTGTAGGCGACTTCGAAGCGGTAACCTGGGTTCCTGGTATTACCGACGAGCAACTGGAGTGGAATTTCTATTTGAAAGATCAGCTTGTTGTTCAGTTTGGTGCATATCTGGTGGATGACTATGTTACCGGTTCTACAAACCGTTTCCGTAGTCGTGGAGCCACTCCGGAATACAAACTCTCCTTCCAGCCTTACTTCAGCAGTACATCAGGAAGTGTTGATTTGACGAGCAACCCTGGTGATATGTTGGTACGTTTGTGGATTACAGAACCAAGTGGGCAGAATTATCCTGACTACAATAGTTTGTACTACAATTCTCAGCATCCGCTTACAACTCCCGCGGTATACGAGAATATGTTCGATGAGAATGGTAATCGAATAGGATGGCGGTTTTTCGCAGCTGTAGATTCGCAAGACCTTCTCGTGGTAACAAACGGTGGTGTTCCGGTAGATAATGAACTAACCCTTCCCGCAGCAGACCAGCTGGCTTATCTGCCAATGACACTTCAGTTGTGGGATAAAGATGGTGGTCCTGCACCGGGCAACTGGTGGGAGACAGCAACCAGCATTATTCAGTTTCCAGTTAAACCTTGGGGAATGAGTACTGCACCTAATGCTTCAGACATCCGTGGTATGGGCGCCGTAGCTATTGCTGGTCGCGACGTGGTAACCGTTAGTATCGATGACAACAGAGCGAATCTGCCGGCTAAATTGGAGTTATTCCAAAACTATCCGAATCCGTTTAACCCTGTTACAACCCTGGAGTTCCAGTTGCCTGAAGCAACGTTCGTTACCCTTACGGTCTATAATGCCCTTGGGCAGCGTGTAGCTGTAATGGCGAACAATGAACTGATGTCAGCTGGCCGCCATAGCCTGCGGTTTAACGGTCAAAACTTGAGTTCAGGTGTATATTTCTATAGACTGGACACAGGTAAGCAAATGCTTCAACGAAAAATGATACTTATCAAATAAGTTTTTTTCATAGCTCACCCATGTGCTTCCCTGATGCGAATCAGGGAAGCACATGTTTATTATAACTGTAACCGCGGTGAAATCAGCCAGCGGTTAATGGCAACAAGTGGATGATATGCCCAGGTTATCAAAGTTAAGTTTACTGCTGTTGACGCTCCTTTTAACGAGCATTTCAACTCTTTCAGCACAAAATGCCGGTCGAATTTCAGGTAATGTTACCGATATTGGCAACGAACCACTTCCCGGCGTACAGATTGTAATTGAAGGCACAACACGTGGTACCATCACTGAAATCGACGGTTTCTACGATTTTATTAATGTACCGTCTGGTACGTATGCATTGGTTTTTCGTTATCTGGGTTACGCAACAGTACGTGTTGAAAATGTAGAGGTTATCGTTGGCCGAACAACCCAGATTGATATCCAGATGGAAGAAGAGCTCATAGCAGGTGAGGAAATTGTAGTACTCGCCGAGCGCCCACTGGTGCAACGCGATCGAACCACTACTACGGCTTTCGTAACGCAAGAGCAGATTCAGGCCTTACCGGTTCAGTCCATCAATGACGTAATCAACCTTCAGGCCGGCGTTGTTGAGGGACACTTTCGTGGAGGGCGAACCAATGAAGTCATGTATATGGTTAACGGTGTTCCGATTAACAACCCATACAGCAATACCCCTGGTTTTGTGGTCGAATCTAACATGGTTTCTGATCTGGAAGTTATTACAGGTGTCTTTAACGCCGAATTCGGTCAGGCTACATCCGGGGTGGTGAATATATCTACCCGCACACCTCCCAGGGCATGGTCTTTCGACATTCTTACGTTCGCTTCTGCTGTTGGTAGTACCCGGTCGATCGAGTTTTTAAGGCGAGATGCTGAACCAGGCTCTAATCTATCCTTTTCTGATTTTTCCCGAGAAAGAGTACCCCACTACAGAGCAGCGAGTTTTCCAAACCGCACCGAGCTCAATATCAATGCCGGAGGACCGTTGATCAGCGATAAGCTTGGTTTAATGGTTAATGCCCGCTATGTAAATGATTTAGGTCGTTTCGTAGGCAGGGAACTCTTCATGCCTTCAGATTATTCCGGAAATGCCGCAACGTTCACATCCTCTCTGATTAACAATCCCGGAAACCCGGATAATTGGGAGATAGAGTCTACCGGAAGCGGGAAATTTGTGATGATGACTCCGAACCGAAGGTTTTCTGCCAACACTACCCTGGTTTACTTCCCAACCAGTATGCTCCGACTGGAATACAACTTTTTCCTTCAATCAGCAAAGCTTCGAAATTTCGATCATTTCAGTAAATATGCTCCGGAAGGCCGAAACTGGACCTATCCAGAGAACTACACCCATATCGCGAATATGAGGTATACATTTAATGCCTCTACCTTCGCAAACTTGTCTTATAGTTACCAGATCGACAGGGCAGAGTGGCGCCTGTTTGGAAATCCGATTGACGACCAGATCTTCGATTCACGCATTCTACCCGGTGAGTTCCGGAATCAGACTGGTCCGTATACTTTCCTTATGGGAGGCAATGATATCGGTTATTCACGTAATTACAGCAATATTCATAACGTAGTTGGAAGTATTACCAGCCAGGTGAATCGTTTCAATCAGATTAAGACCGGATTTCAGCTGAGTTTCCAGAAAATAGATCGTGCTGTGATTGGTATAGATGTTACCAATCAGAATAACTTTCAGCCGGTGCGAACAACTCAGGAATGGCGCAACAACTATCTGAATATCACACCGGTTGAGTTTGCAACCTATATTCAGAATAAAATTGAGTTAAGTTACCTCATTATTAACGCCGGACTCCGGTTCGACTATTTTGATCCTGATTTTGATGTGCCAGTGAGCTGGGCGCAGGCCAGCGAACTTACTATACCCGATCCGGACGATCCATCACGAGATATATCCAACCGTGTACGGGCAAAACCAAAGTACCAGCTGAGTCCTAGATTAGGCGTAGCCTTTCCACTCTCGGATATGAGTGTAATACGCTTTTCGTATGGTATGTTCTTCCAGGTTCCAAACTATGCTGATTTGTACTCAAATCCCGACTACATCGCCAATCCGCTCAGTGAAACTACGCGCTATGGCAACCCGGATGTTCGTCCACAAAGCACCACAACCTTTGAAGTAGGTTATCAGCAGGGTTTAACTCAGAATCTGGGACTCGAACTCACCCTTTACATGCGTGATGTACGTAACCTGATTGCCGATCAGATTGAACGTGACGTTAACACAACCAATTTCGCTGTACGTTACGTTAACAGGGAGTTTGGAAGTGTTCGAGGTATAACGCTGTCACTATTTCAGAAACCGGTTGGGCCTATCAGCTGGACACTCGACTACACGCTGCAATTTGCCGATGGAAGCTATGCCATCACCGGTGATCTATTTGAAAGAGTACAAAGCGGTCTGGATGAAACCTTAACACTGGCCCGTCTCGACTGGGACAGGCGGCACGTACTGAACAACTCCGTTATATATAAGCCCAACAACAAAATACAGGCAACGGTTATAAACGTGTTTACAAGTGGACGTCCGTACACCACCAGCAGGAACAACATCCAGTCGTTCATCCGAAATAACGAGGATCGTCCGCCCGGGTTCAACACCAATGTGAGGGTTTATTACACCCCAAGGCCGGGTGTCACCGATTTGAGCCTGTTTTTCCAGGTCGATAATCTCTTCGACATTAAAACAGCTAACATCGTTTACGCCGATACCGGTCAGCCCGATAATACTTTCGAACTACAGGCTGCACGTCGCCTGAACGTAACCGGTCTGAACTCGGTGGAAGACTACTTCAACCGACAAGACTTCTACAACGCACCGCGCATCATCAATTTTGGAATTCAGCTTAAACTATAATGTACAAGCAAGCAACGTTAAGTGTTCTCGCCGCAATACTACTCATGTTTAGCAGCCTGCCCGCGCAGGCTCAAAGTGGCGGAACGGTACCGCAGTGGATGACGGATTACCGAGGGGAACAGTCGCAATTGGCAAGGGGAATTCTGGATGGAAACCTCATTGAAACCAACTTTAGAAACCACGGCGAATTGTCTCGCTACAACGACCGTCCCTTCGGTATATGGCCCAGAGGTACAACAAACCGACACATCGACGGAATTGGGTTTTATGTAAGCGGTCGTGTAACCGGTGAACGGCTAAAATGGCCTCAGTTTTTCCCGGAAGCCACGGCCGACACTATTCTGACCCCGGCAAGTCATCATTTTCGTCCGGATGCGGGCGGGGTTAAAGCTCCGCTTGGACCTATCTGGGGATGGTTGCCAAAACCGGGCTTCCATAATGAGCGCCGTATTGATCCCATTACCCGAACCAGAAATCCTGTTCCGGCAATGAGTAACGACCCAAGCTCATGGCCTGAATACTGGCCCGACCGCCTTGATAATCCCGATGATCCGGGTTGGCCTGGTCAATGGAATGGGTATTTTGGGAAAGGCGTGTTGCAAGCTGACCTCGAAACGTATTACGTAATTGACGATTTTGGTGACCATGAGTATACCATCAATGCTCAGGGACAGCTTTTTAGTCCGCACGGCGTATTTTACCCGAACTCTAGAGATTCAACCATGGGTGGTCTTGGCCTCACCGTTGCCGTTCGGTATTTACAATGGGCTAATGTTTTGGCAGAAGACAACATGTTTATGCTCTATGAAATCACCAATTCCGGTGATTATAACCATGGTACTAAGCCAGATGAAGGCCTGTATTTCTATAAAGTTGTAGATTATGGACTCACCGGTATAAGTGGACAGGAAGACCGGGGAATTGGAGCGTTCGACCCTCAGTTTAACCTGGCTTTCGGTTGGGATGCAGATGGTATCGGTCGTGACTTTTCCGGAAGACTGTACCCACTTGGCTATGTCGGGTTTGCCTTTTTGGAATCTCCTGCGAACCCTTTTGACGGAAACGACAACGACGAAGACGGAATTACCGATGAGCGTCGTGATTCAGGACCTGGAATGCTTATTGAAGGCCGTGAGAATATTCGTGCCTATGTTGAGGCAAACTACAACATGGCTATTTTTGAAAATACTACCATATTTCAAGGGTACGGTCCCCTTGAAGAGCGTCCGGCCTACATAGCCGGCCGATGGTGGACAGGCGATGAAAACCTGAACTGGGTCGGGTTCACAGATCTCAACGAAAACGGTGTGTGGGATGAAGGAGAGCCCTTGAATGACGATCTTGGCAGAGACGGCCTGGGACCTTTTGATCCGGGCTATACCGGTCCCGACACTGGGGAAGCCGATGGTATACCCACCCCTGGTGAGCCTAATTTTGATGCTCTTGACGTACGTGAATCCGATCAGATTGGTCTGCGTGGGTTCAGTCTTGACGACCGTCGTATCTACCAAAGCGGCGATAACCTGAGAAACGATGCCTGGCTGTGGCAGCGAATTGCAGACAGTGAGTTTCCCCTGGGAACTATGCCCGACGCCTTCGAAGTATTTGATATTGAACCGTATCTGTTGTTCATGTCAGGTCCGGTTACTTTGCCACCTGGCCGAACCGATTTCTTTTCGCTGGGTTGGTTATTTGGTTCAGACAGAAACGATTTCTACAGAAACCGTGCAACGGTTCAGAATATATACGATGCCAACTATCGCTTTGCTCAACCTCCGATTCCGCCAACGCTTACCGCTATACCCGGTGACGGTCGCGTAGTGCTGGCATGGGATACACTTTCTGTACGAAGCTTCGATCGCTTTACGCAGGAATTCGATTTTGAAGGCTATCGTTTGTATAAGGGCACCGACCCATTGCTATCTGATGCCCGCGTAATTACCAACGTGGATGGTGTTCCGACTTTCTATCGTCCCATCGCTCAGTGGGATCTTATAAATGAGTATTTCGGTCCAGTATCCGTGATGGGAGGCACGGCATCATACCATTTGGGCGACAATACCGGTCTTCAATTCTATTACGTTGATGAAAACGTGACCAACGGCGTGCGCTACTACTACGCGCTGGTGGCTTATGACAGGGGCGTATGGTCTGATACCGGTGTACTCGAAATTGATCCTCAGGAAAATACGTTCAACTTCTCGGTAGATGCCTTCGCAAACATCCGTGGTGTATCCGATAACGCCGCCGTAGTTGTACCTCGGCCACGTGCTGCAGGATTTTCACCCGGTGGGGCGAATGAAGACCTCTCGAGAGTAACCGGTGGTATGGGTACCGGAAGCATAGAGGTTGAAGTGGTTAATAATGCGGAAGCCAACTTCGATGCGGTTTATCGCCTGGAATTTGAGTCCGAAACCATTTCAGCTACAGAATATGTCACCTCACGGTATCGCCTTATACGAGCCAATGATAATGAAGTCATCTTCGATCGGGATGTCGGCGGATCCTCTCCGTATGTGGAAGGTTTCTTTGTTCGGCTGAGCAATGACAACATTATAGAGCCTTTTACGGATCGTTCGGGATGGGTAGATAACTATATGACCGAGAATGAACTGTTCAGTATGAATCCGCTGGAACTGGAAGGAAGCCGAACCAACTGGACGGTCAGTATTGAACCCGATCGAACCCCAGATGGCGAATATATAGCGGCGGACTACGAACTGCGATGGTTTGACGAAAACGTATATCTTCCGCCACGTTTTCAGGCAATCAACTATCTGCGCGATTCCCTGAATGTTATTGCGGTGAACCTGCAAACCGGGCAGCAGGCCGATCTGCTCATTGTAGATCGAAATGGTAACGGGACATTTGATGTGGAAGACGAACTCATCATTGTCGAGCGGGTAGGGGTGTTCCGATTCAGACACCGTATCAATTTCAGCGTACCTCAGGGTGCGCAGAGCCTAGCACCCGGTAACGACGAAGTTATTCGAATCGCGAATAAGAAACCGTTCGCGACGGGCGACTTCTTCCAATTTACCCTCAGTGATGCCTCTTTTGATGCCGATCAGGCTAAAGAACAACTCGATCGCATTGCGGTGGTTCCGAATCCATATCTGGCCTCCAGCGCCTATGAACTCCGAACATCATCGGTAGGTCGAAGTGAACGGAGAATCGCATTCATCAATCTGCCTGCTCAATGTACAATCCGAATCTATAATGTTCGTGGTGAACTTATTCAGACAATAAACAGGGATGCAGCCATTGATGACGGGATGGAATACTGGGACTTAAAAACCAGGGATTTCCAGGATGTGGCCTACGGTGTGTACATATTTCATGTTGACGCCCCGGGCATAGGAAGTAAAACAGGTAAATTTGCATTGATAAAATAAACGCCATGAACTTACGACTTAACACATCTATCGCACTATTTGGCCTGTTATCACTTCTGTTTGTAACACAGGAGGTATCCGCTCAAAGTAAAGTTGGTACAACGGCTGCTCCTTTCTTAACTATGGGCACCGGGGCCAGAGCCAATGGCGTTGGCCACGCATACACGGCCATAGCCACCGGTCCGGATGCTCTGTTCTGGAACCCTGCCGGTATTTCAGTTCGGTTTGAAGATGATGATCCTTTGGGGGGAATTGTTTTCAGCAACAAATCGTGGCTTGCAGGAATCAACTATAATGCCCTCGCAATGACCATACCGGTGAGTAGTTCCAGAGACATGGTACTCGGACTGCATGCTATTTTTCTGGATTACGGCAGAATGGACATCCGAACTGTAGAGCAACCCGAAGGTAATGGTCTTACATTCGGCGCCTATGACCTATCAACCGGTATCAGCTTTGCATCCAGGCTAACCGATTCCTTCCACCTCGGAGGAACCGTTAAATATGTTCAACAGTCCATCTACGATATGCGTGCCAGCACCGTTGCCGTAGATATTGGCTTTACTTTGGTGACGCCCTACATGAACGGCATCCGCATTGGCGCTTCATTGACCAACTTTGGCGGGAAAATGCAGATGGATGGCATTAATACCCAGTTTGTGCATGCCCCTTTCCGTGATATCAGAGGAGCAAATGATAACGTTACAGCGCGTTACACACTGGATGAATGGAATATTCCTGTACAGTTCAAATTTGGTGTGTTATGGCCACTTATTGTCAGTGAGTATGTTGACTGGTACGTCATGGCCGAATCTGATCAGACCAACGATCAGTATCTGAATGCCGATCTTGGCAGTCAGCTCGTACTCAAAACACGAACAACACGGGTAATACCAAGAATTGGCTATAAAGACTTCCCGCTCGACCGCGATTTTGCCTTTAATCAGGTAGACAGTCACTGGACTTTCGGTATCGGTTTGCAGACCCGAGTGAACCGGATGCGTTTCGCGGTAGACTTTGCGTATATTCCCTTTGAGAATTTAGGGGACACCTCGATGATTGATCTGAGATTTTATTTTTAATGAAACGATACGTTTTTGCCACTCTTATCGGTGTGATTTTGGTTGTGGGATGCGGCCGTGAGGCCGATCCTGCGTTAACGTATGATCCCGGACTACGGCTGGCAACCGTTAACGGAGAGCCGGTTTATGAAGAGCTTTTCGAAGAAACCTACGCTAATTTTTTGTCCAGGACGGGTTTTTCAGATACCCCACGACAGCGATATTATCACCTGAACACCATTATCGATATGTATCTGCTTTACGAAGAGGCAGAGCGAAGAGGACTTAACGACGAGATTCTTGAAGACTACCGCCATCGAACACGTATGCGTACCTTGCGCAACCAGTTCCTCAAGAATGAATTTCTGGAAGGTCTTCCCATGCCGGAAGACGCAGAAACCCGGCTTGCATTCTATCGCACTAAGCAGAATCCCTATGTGCGGCAGCTCTTTTTTCTGGATGAGGCCAAGGCACATCGTTACTACGAAAGACTGGAAGCTGGTGAAGACTTTGTAGATCTGGCTAATGAACTATACCGCACTGTAAGCTACGACAGCCTCGCCGGGTATCTCGGTGAAATCAGTTACTTCGGCGTCGACGATGTATTCGCTGAAACAGCCTATACGTTAAACGCCGGGGAGTATTCCAAACCCGTTCGAACACGTCAGGGCTTTGTGATAATCCGCGTTGATAACTGGAACTTTAATCCTATCGTAACCGAAACAGCCTACATCAATCAGCGCGAGAAAACCCGGTACTTTTTATATCAGCGTAACTACGCCATTGGGGCAGATCAGTTCATCCGCGAATATATGTCTGGGTTGAATCCGCAGCCCAACCTTGAAAATCTCGATCAGGTACAACAGGTTATTCGTCGAAACATGCCCGACCAGCAGGAACAGATGTTTTTGCCCCAACCGGTCATCCGCGAAGACCAGCTTGTGGGCATACACACCCTCGATCCTATGATGCCGCTGGTAACCTACACGGTAGGCGATGAAACGCAGGCCTTCCGATTAAAAGATTATCTTCTTTGGATAGATACATTGCCCTATCAGGAGGTAATGTTCCGCTTTGATGCTTCTGTTGGCCGTGCGCTGATGTGGGATGTATTTGCTAAACAATCGGTTGCCAAAGGGTACGACAGAAATCCGTTTGTGGATTTCAATGCCAATGCTGCATCCCGATTTTTCCAGGCATCCCGTGTGCAGCAGATGTTGCAGTTTGAGCCTGCGAAACCTGTAACCGAAGAAGATTTGTCAACAGCATTTGATGTGTTTGGTATGGCCACCTTGAAAGAAAGTACAGCTACATATTGGGTGATTCCCACCGCATCAAATCAGGAAGCCATGGCTGTGAGAGACAGTATTACAGAGGATCCTGCCTCTATCGTATCTGTTCCCGGGGCCCGGTTTATGGAGAACGTAGATGTACACGAAGCACATCCACAACTGTCTGTGCATGTGCTTCGGGCGATTAAAGATATGCCCTTTGTTGTGAGTCCCGGCACCGACTGGTACGTCATCAAAGTGCTTGGCCGTGAGCTGACTTATCATACGTTAGAGTCCCGTCGCGAAGAAGTAAAAGAGCTATTGCAGCCATCTTATAATGAGTTTGTGCTGTTACGAGAACTCCGCCAGCAAGCTGCCATTCGCGTAGATACCCTGGCCTTCGAAAAGCTCATGCATTATTATCCGAATTAGGTCAGTAAAAAGGTATTAGCGGTAACGCAGATTCCCCGAATCACTTCACCAGCAGCATCTTGCGGGTGAGTGTGCCGTCTGCGGTGATAAGGCGGTAAACATACACGCCGCTCGACAATCCGGCAGCGTTATAGTCGAGCTGATGTCGCCCTGCTGGTTGCCAGCCACGTTGAATGACATCCACAGAACGGCCCAGCGCATCGAAAAGCTCCAGTGTTACCATCCCGCCCCGGTTCAGCTGGTAAGCAATACGAGTAGATGCGTTAAAAGGATTGGGATAATTTTGATGCAGCTCCATTGCCAGCGGCTGTTCGGAAACCGTAGCCGAAACGGGTGCTATGCGATGCCCCGAAACCCACAAATTGTCAAAACGATTATTGCCACTGCTGCCCGGACTATTGCTCCCACCGAATGCAATCTTGATTTCAAGAGAAGACCTGTCCGCCGCTACCTCGTCTGACAATGAAATTTCTACGGGCTGATACACATCTTCAATGAAGGGAACCACGATGGGATCTTCGGCAGCAACCCATACCTCACCAGGCTCCCCACGATACCAGACCTGGTGCCACTGCGCCCCGTTGGTGGTTCGACTCACCGCGTATTGCAGGCGGAGTGAAGAGAACCCCTGCGCACTTATAGAAATATGCAGGAACCGTTCATCCGATGGATTTCGAACGCGCAGAGCGTAACCGGCAGGTGTTTCCTCATCAGCAGCCATCCGTATGGTTCCCGGCGAAACCCTGTCCAGATAACCTGCTCCCGACCCTTCGTAGGTAATCACCCCATCGCTGAACCAGCCGAAATCCGAGGGTACCGTTTCAAGTACACCACTTTCAAGTGCATTGAAATTCCATCCATGAAGTACCATTTCATCGGTGGCTGCATCCGTTAACGGTTCAAAGGCCGCAGTTAGACTGAAATCGCTATCTGGAGTGATTTCCAGTGTGGTTGAGACGCTCGCCGATGCTCCCGCCCAGCCGGCAAACCGATATCCGGGCAGGGCTATGGCTTCAATCTGTAAGGGAACGTCCGGGAAATAAGATCCCGACCAGGGGTAGGGAGCTGCATCAACGCCTGGGGTATTCGGGTGGATGTCGATGGAATTGACTCGGATATATCCGCCATTAATTTTGTTTGTGGACTGTATTGTACCATACTGTTCATCGTGTCCGTCCCTACGGTCAACATCCAGCCGTACGGCAATCGGGTCTCCCAGTTCAAAATGTCCGCGGATGTGCTCCAGCTGAATCGATGGTCGCTCGTCGGCAAAAAACAGCATCCTGTCAATATGCTCCTCCCAGCTAAATCGGTTATGCGTCTGCCAGCGTGACAGGTGGGTATTGATTTCAGGTTCAATAGCGGCACGCATCCCAAGGATGATCGACCGCGTGCGCTCGGGCAGAAAGGCTGTATTCAGCAGATCTGTAAAGCGAAGGATGAACGCATCGCGAAAACCCGGGTTTTCAAGCATCGTGCGAAACAGAAATGTAGACCAGTCGGGATTGGGCCAGTCGTTGAAACCAGCTTCCGTGGCCATGGCGAGGGTGTTGTTCAGCACCTGGTGCACACCATATCGATTAAATCCAAAATCGGTGTCGTACAGCATCCATCGCCAGCGACCATCATGACCCGGGGGGGCATCCGGCCGATAGCCGTCGGTTCGTAGTCGCCAATAGTCTATGTTATTACCGGGCCAATCGGTGTTGTTCGCAAAAATATTGGCAATATTGTAATCGATAAAGTTATCGACGTCCATTCGGGTGGCCATTTCCTGCAGAAATGCCTCGCTGGAGGTATCGGTATTCCGCACGTAGCTGAGCATGGCATTATAGTGAACATTGTCACCTTCTTTTACCACCGAACGAAATGTAAGGATGTCAAGATTATCGGGATCTACGCCGTAGATACGTTCCAGGTAGTGGCGGTCGTACCGCTCGCGAATGTTGATGATGCCCCAAAACTCGCCGTTCAAGTAGTGTACCGTTGGTCTGTACGCCTGCGTTTCAATATTCAGGTGCGATACCATAGCCTGTATGGCCGCATCACGAAACATCGTTGCGTAATAGTCCTGACCGGAGTGCCGGAGTATGAGTCGATTAAAGCGTTGGTGCGGATAATCAGGGAAGAAGGCGTGGTTCAAGCGGGATACCCCGTAATCGGAGCGTGCATACACCCGAAGCGATTTCATGGGGAATGATCTGCTCCAGGCGCCATGCAGGCGAAGTCCCACGGTCTGACTTACTACAAGTTGGCCGTCGTTTTCAAAAAACTCAAAAGAGGAGGGGTGCTCGGTTTCTTCTCCGCGGGCGCTGTAATTACCGGGTCTTCCGTCGTTATAAGGAGCGTTTGGATTGGCAATTCTCCAATTATCAAAGTCGGCCCCGGGCACGTAAATGCCGTTTTCGTACTCGAAAAACAACTGGGGATCAACGTTGATAGAAATAACCGGAAGCTGATGGGGTTCGGTCTGCACGAAGTATGACCGGGTAACGGTTTCGCTGTAGCGATCGGGCGGGATGAAGGCTCGGGCCCGAATCACGGTTGCTTTTGGCTGAGGAGCACTCAATGAAAAGGGAGTTGCCCGGGGTTGCGTTGTTATATGGGTGTAGCGATCGGGCTCGTTACGGCGGTTTTGAATGAGAAGGGGTTCGCTGTAAACGAGCGTAAACATCTGCTGGGATTCCAGAGGACCCACCGGTTGGCCGGGATCACGAGGATAGATGCGTTTAAAGCTGAAATCGACCCCCTCAATGCGTGCTGCCGAAGGCTCCGATCCGTCGGTGGTGTACAGGATTATCGCGTTGGGATCGGGATGGAACAGCTGAAGATTTACAGGCTCGTTATGATATCCCGCGATGTGAGAAAACCGGACAGGTTCGGAAATGGACTGCGCCCTGACCGGTGTCTGCAGAACGTGAATCAGGCCAAGGAAACAGAGCGTAAAAAATAGGCCGAAATACTTGATTGAAAGCCGATTAAACATAATGGACACAACGTGTTTAGTAGTATTAATTATCGGCCTACTTGCCTATAGGCTTAATTTACGCACGCAATCAATGACGTGAAAATACAATTCTCCTAAAGGGGGTCTTTATGACTAATCATGAACTGAGCTTAATAGTGTTATCAGGTATGTGATTCCATATGCCTTTGCTTAGATTCTTATGCCTGATGCTTAGAAACGATATGGTTTTTATTTAATCAAGCTCATCTTCTGGGTAAGTACGGTGCCTCCGGTTTCCAATCGGTACAGATACACGCCACTGGCCAGCCTCGAGCCATCAAAGCTCACGACATGATAACCGGCATCGAATCGTGCATCGGTAATCTGACTCACGAGTCGACCCGTTATATCGTACACCGAAATCCGCACCTGGTCTGAAACGGGCAGTCCAAAACGGATGCTGGTGGATGGATTAAACGGATTGGGATAGTTTTGCGATAAGGTTACTTCCACAGGAAGTTCTATCCCGCCATCTATACTTACCGGACTGCTTACAAAGCTCTGTTCTTCCGCAAAAGCCGAGCCGTTATACAGATTGTCGATGGTTTGTACACTCCAGTAGTAGGTGGTGTTCGGAAGGAGGTTGCGCAAGGTGATGGATGTCGCTGAACCAGCATTACCGGCACGGGCAACGAGCCGTTTACCGTTTTCCAGCGCCAGCGAACTAACCACATCGTTTCCGCCGGGCTGCGTGCCAACCCGAAGATTATAGGTTACCCCGTCGGCCGGTGTGGTTCCCTGGTCGCCCGCCGCCCAGCTAAAAGTCACATCCGTGCCTATATCAACATTCAGGTTTACCGGCGCTCCGGAGGATTCGTACACCGGGGCGGTGAAATTACGATAAAGATTAGATCCAACCGCGGAGTTAAACCCAAATGAAACTTCTCCTCCGATAAAGATATCGGCTCTCCCGGAGTTGAACAGATCTGCCGCTGCCATCATCCCATTGGCATATGTTCCGATTCCAATAGCAGGTTCAAATACCACGTCAGGACTGCCGCTGTTGAGCAATGCGCTGGCACGAACTTGATTTGACTCCAATCCGCCATTGATAACGATATCCAGATAACCATTTCCGGTGATATCGGCAAGGATAGGCCTAATGCTGTCGAATCCATCGAAAACTACCGCAGGACCGAATTCTCCGTTGCCTTGATTCGGATATACGTGGATGTCGTAGGTCATGGGGGATCCGCTTGACTCGGGAATCACTACCGCGAGGACATCCGGATACCCGTTGGCTGTAATGTCTCCCCAGATGGCGTAATGTACAAAACCCTCTTCGCTAAGCACGGCAACTTCTTCGAAATTGCCGTTACAATCGTTGGCGTACACGGCAAGTCGGTCTGTAGATGCATCCTGGTCGATGGCATGGAGCAGCAAGTCCTGACATCCATTTCGGTTATGGTCGGCTACGGCTACTAAAAGAGCAGGAGGCAGTGCAATATCGGTGATTTCAAGCACTCCGTCGCCCAGGTGGCGGACCACCCGACTGCTGTCGTCATCGGTGAACGAGCCGGAAGCGATCACGATTTCCATAAAACCATCGTTGTCCACATCAATCACATCGAAATCGTTGACGCGAACATTCACACTTTCACTGGAAAAATCGCTGAATGTACCATCCTCATTATTAAGGGCCATCGTAACGAATGTGCTGCTTACATAGGCGGCGTCGGGCCAGCCGTTGTTGTTGAAATCTGCCCATAACGCTCGTCTGCCGAAGACCCGATCTTCTTGAAGGTCAATGGCTCCGGAAACCGGGTCCACAGTCCATATTCCCACCGTTGAACCACCGCCGAGGGTAGTTCTGGCGGTTAATTCGAGGTTCCCGTCACGGTTTACATCCACCCAGGCCGGATAGAACTCACCGGAAACGTTGGGCGCCCCGGTGTCGCTCAGCGCAACGAAACGATTCGAGGAGTTCCATCGCGTGGTGGTGAAGGAGGAGGCGAACCCATGCTGATTTACGGCCGATACCGATACAAATACTTCGCTGCCGGGCTCAATGTTCGGCATGGCGAATTCGGTGCGTGCGCCGGCATTTCCCGGACCTTTGGTTCGCAGAACGCCGGTATTGAAGCTCATGGATTCGACGATATCGTCCAGGTCGGCTTCGTTTTCGGAAGAACTGATGCGTACGTTATAGGTGAGTCCCTCGGTTGGGGTGATAGCGTCATTTCCGGGATCCCATCGAATTACCAGCTGCTCGTTTTCATTCAGTGTAACGCCTACGTTGGTCAGCGCATCAGGACGCGTATATACCTGCTCTGCAAAGCTGTTGCGGTAGGAGGTAAGCACCGGATTTCCTTTATTATCACCACCAAATGCCAGAAATTCTACCTTCCCGTCGAGGGTGATATCGCCTGTAGTGATTCCGCCTCTGCGCATTGACGGCAGATCAGGCGATATTACCTGAAGTTGTCGTTCTCCGTTGTTTAAGAACAGATACAGTTCGCTGCTGGCGGTGGTGTTATTATCGCCCACAAACAGAATGTCGGGAAACCCGTTGTTGGTAACATCGGTGATTTCAACATGAGCATCGTAATTGGCGGCAAGACCAACACTCCAGAAATACGACCGGTTGAAGGTGCCATCGCCGTTGTTCCACCAGATTCCGATCGGACTTTCCTGGTTTCCTGCCCATCCTCCGACTACGATATCCATGTGGCCGTTGTTGGTGAGGTCGCCCATCGCAGCGGTGACCATGAAGGAGTTGGATGAAACTACACTTAGCGGACTGTCCGGATCGGCTTCAAATTCGCCATCGCCAAGGTTCCGGATGAGCAGATTCTCGCTTCCTCCTGCCAGTCCGGGCAATCCAACAAGTAAAATGTCATTCTTGCCCCGGTTGAAAAAGTCGTAAATCAGAATAGCTTTGGCGTTGCGCGTTTCAAATTCGGGCAGTACAACCTCGTCAAACTGCATCGATCCCTGATTCAAAAAGATGCGCGTGGTTCTATTATTTTCGAAATAACTGCCTTCCAGGCCAGAAAGTACCACATCGAGTCGACCGTTACCGTTCAGGTCGGCCCAGGCTGCAGTACCCCCGATATTGGGTAAGTTGGATGGGATTTCCGTTACGGTACTTCCAACGTTGAAAAAGGCCGCCCGACTTGGGTCCTCCAGATCTTCGGGGAAACCCGATATGAAGAAATAGGGCTCAGCGTTTCTTTCGGGACGAACCCAGTGCAACCCGCCTTGCGTTGCAATGAGGTTGGCAATCAAGGTGCTGCTATTGGTGAATTGGTTGGATCGATCGGCATTGGGAGCGGTAAATACCCGAGTTTCGGGAACACCTTGATCATTTCTGCCCGACATCGCAAACGACATTCCAACCGTGTTAAAAGGCAGGCTTCGGAACCATTTCACGGTTGGCATCCACACCGGGTCGCCACGTAGTGCGTCGTTGAAATACACAAAGGGCTCAAAATCGGTGTCTATCGTGAATATGTACGACTCCCCATCGAGGCTACTGGTGAGTCCGCTTAGCATCACGTTGTCTTGAATAGCAATAGAGGGCTGATTATTGGTGAGGGTTTTATTGGAACTCATTTCACCGGCAATATCGGTCACGTGCGACCATTTCCGGTTAAACCCGCGTTTGAACAGATGGGCTTTGTTTTCGCCATAGTTGCCGATGAGTACACGGGTACCATCGAATTGCAGCGAGGTACCAAAGGTGGTATTGTTTACCGGATTTTCGGGTCGAAGGGTGTCGGTTGGTGCCCACATCCCCGCGGGAGTACGATCGAAAAAGTACACCGCTCCGCTACTGTTAAATGTTCCGGAATCGTTCAGGTTACTAAGTGCAAATGTGCCACCTGAGCTCACAATCCGGAGATTTCGAAGATTCGTAACCGTAGGTGCAGGTATTGGAATTTGTTGAATTTCGGTAAAACCATCTACGCCGAATCGTAAAATATGCACATGTGTTTCCGACATCACCGCAAATACTTGTCGATTCAACACGGCAACAAAGGGCGACAATGTGCCATCAAAGCCGGGTACGTTAACCTGACCAATAAGCTGCCAGCCGGTAGCTTGACGAACATACAGATAGGCTCCATCGCTGAGGGTTCCGGCTATCATGAAACTCCCGTCTGTGTCGATGAAGGCGCCAAATTGCGAAAAACGCGACTCGTTGGGCTTGTCGATTTTTTGAATCTCGGTCCAGTTTCCGCTGGCATTACGTTCGAAAATATAGATGGCTTCATGGTCGCCACTGGATGATGAACCCACAAAAAGGGTGTTGCCGTGAAAAACCAGATTTCTTCCAAATCCCCGACTGTTATTCCGGTCGCTGGGAGCCAGTTCCTGGCGCAAATTGATGGTTCCGTCGGTTTCGCGCTCGTAGATGAACACCATACCGGTTCGATTGGATGTTCCTGATGGCGACTGATTACCGGCACCCACGGCAATCCACCTGCCATTGATGGCGTGAGCCGATCCTACCTGATTCTGAAAAGAGCCTTCCCTAAGCAGATTTCTAGTGGGGGTATCGGCTATCTGAGCACCTTGTTTTGAAAATGAGTCGTTTGTTTCGAATGACGAAACAAATGGAGGTGCGACTTGAGCAGTCAGCTCTTTGCCGGTAAAAGCGATGACCAAAATAAGCGCCGAAGCGAGCGAAAATCGAAAATATGCGTTCATGAATGCCATGTTGGTTAGTGAGTAATTCCTACAACATCTTGATAAGCGCACTACCTAGCCGAAAACAGACATCTTATTTAAAGAAAAGCGGATAATGTTGCGAAATTTCGAGCCATGTTTTATCAGATTGCAAACAACCGTATCCCAATTGAGCACTACTCAATCGTTCCGTATGGCGTTCAGCAGCTGAAAAACGGCTTCTTCCACCTCATAGAAGGAAGTTTCCCCGTATTCGAACCCATTTTTGCTGCCCGTTGTGATGAAAATTACGCCTGTACCGGTAGACGGATCAACGTAAATATCACTTAAGAGTCCGTAAGCGATGCCGGGGTGACCGACCATCTGCTTGCCGGGGAAAATCACATCTCTGCCGGGCTCGCCGGTCAATCGGTGTAATCCCAGTCCGAACGACATCCAGAAATCATCCCAGGTGTTGCCGTTGCTCCCATCATAACGCCAGTTTTCGGCCTGCATTTCGCGCAGGGTTTCTTCCTGAAGGATGTGCACGGGCTCCTGGTCCGGCGCTGTGGAGGTATGTCCACCGTTGAGCAGGACGTTGGCCAAAGCAATCAGTCCACTGGTGCTGATGCGCAATCCACCCTGAGGCGCGTAAATCAAGCCGTTATGACCCGGCTCATAGCCTTCGTACATGCGATCTTGCGGCGGACTGTCGGGGTAGAAATCAACTTGCGGAGTCCACTGCTCGTTCTGATACCGATACAGGGCCGCAATATAATCAGGGTGAATGTCGGTAATGTTAAATGACGCCTCAATACCAAGCGGTTCAAAGATGCTGGAGCGGGTATACACATCAAACTGCTGGCCGGTAACGCGCTCGATGACGCTTGCGATGAGTCCCCAGGCGGCATTGCTGTATGAAAAGTACGATCCGGGCTCGTGCTCAGAGAAAATTTCCGGTGAATAGCCATCCCACGCGAGCTGTGCATTGGAAGAACCGGTGAATAGCGCACGAATGGGAAGTTGCTCAGTAATCATAGATCGGGCAAAGGCGCTGTAAGAACGACCATCGGCGATGCTGGAGGTATGTCCGAGCAACATGCGCAGCGTGACAGGGGTGTCGGGCCAGCGAGGGTTTCGCAGCTCCCATCCTAAATAGGTGCTTACATCAGCGTCGATATCCACCAATCCCTGTTCGTATAATTGCATCAGGGCGATGGTGGTAAGCGTTTTACTGGGGGAGGCGATCCGCACCACACTGTTTCGGTTGAATGGCGACCGGGTTTCGTAAACGGCATATCCGGTGTAGCCTTCGTAGGCGACCTGGAAATTCCGGATATACACAACAGCCAGTGCCATAAGTTCAAAATCGCGGGTTATTTGATCAAGTCCCTGATCGAGGAGCTCAATTTGGGACTGTGTCAGGGGTGGCTGATTCACATCCGATGACGAGCAGGCGGTGGCGAGTAAAATAACGAGTAGTGCGGCAGTAAAGTGGTTCATAAGAGAGGGATTACTCCATGTCGAGGCGGTTTTTTTTTCGGAAAATAGTATGAATACCCTGATCAATTTCATCAATAGACTTCTCCATAAGTTCGAGTATTTACCCGAATTATCTAGGCGAATATGTACCCTAAAGCGATGTAGATGAAAAAACTGATTCCTCCGGCAATAAGTGCATAGGGGAACTGGGTGGTGGCATGGGCCATGTTGTTACAGCCTGTAGCAGATGAGGAGAGCACGGTAGAGTCGCCATAGAAGCAGGCGTGCGAGCCGAAGGCTCCGGCCGAGACCACCGCGCCGGTTGCCAGATACAGGTTGGCATCCATCGAAATAGCCAGTGGTACAATGATGGGCAAGGTAATGGCGTATACGCCCCAGAACGAGCCCGTGGCAAAGGTGATGAGCGAGAGCGAAACGAATGCCAATGCCGGCAGCCAGGCCGGACTCAGCACCGGAGTTATGGTTTCAATAACAAATTCGGTGAGTCCCAACGCATCGTTCACATCTTTGAGCACAAACGACATCACAATGATGGCCAGGGTGTACACCATGCCTTTGAATCCCTTGAAGGCCAGCTCAATCATGGGGAACAGTCCGAAGCCTTTGCGCACAAACGCGAAGTACACGATGGTGAACATCAGACTGTAAATGATACCGCGCAGCGCATCAATCTCGAACCAGACCGTGGCGGCAATTAGCACTACAATTGGCAAAATGAAATCCGCCGTAACCGGACTGGTTCCCTCCGCCTCGGGGATGTCCATGGCAATATTGTAGGAGTTGGGAGGAGCCAGATCACCGCCGGAATCCACCCGCTCGTCGGCCCGTTTCATCGGACCAAGGGAGGGGATGAGTTTCAGCGCTACCAGTGGTACAATGAGGATGGCGACCCAGGCGTAGACCATGAACGGAATGATGCTCAGATAGCTGTTCAGACCCCTTCCGGCTTCGGCCATTCCCGTGGCTTCGAGGAGGCCGGAGATGTAGATGGCCCAGGTTGAAAGTGGTACGAGTACGCAGATGGGTGCCGCTGTGGAGTCAACGATGTAGGCCAGTTTTTCGCGAGAGATGCGGAATCGGTCTGTGACCTTACGCATGGAGTTGCCGATGGTGAGTGCGTTCAGGTAGTCGTCAATGAAAATAAGCAGTCCCATAAACCAGGTGGTAATCATGGCGCCGCGGGCGGTATTAACCCGCGTTAAGAGTCCGTTGGCGAAGGCCGCCGCCCCGCCGGTGTGCACCAGAATCTGGATGAGGGACCCGAAAAGCCCGCACACGAGTATAATCCAGCCTATGGTTTCGTTGGTCATGAGACCGATGAGGCTGTCGCTGAAGGCGTTGATGAAACCGAAGAAGTGGAGCATTACGAATCCCACCAGCGAGCCGGCCATGAGTGCCTCGAAGGTCTTGTGCGTTTTCAGGGCAAAGGCTACGACAACCAGCGCGGGGACCAGAGATAAAACGCCGTAATGTTCCATAATGACTGCGGACCTTTATGGGCTTGGATTGTAGACTAAATAAGTGCGTACATGCATTCGAGAATCGTTATCCATGGTCAGTGATTATCGTGGTTAACCACGTATTGGGGGCTCATTTTGGTTGATGGAGGGTAACACAGTGGAGCCCGCCACCGCCCAGATTTACTGCCACAGGATAAATCATCACCACCTCACGACCCGGGAATACCTCTGTCATGATGCGCTGAACCTCCGCATCGCGTAGGGTGTTCACCGGGTCGTCGGGGGTGCCGAATTTTTGTGCTAAAATGACGCCGGGTGTAATGGTGAAATTCAGATAACTGGCCGCAGCTATAACCTGAACGGGCTCCCCGATCGGGAAAACGGATCCATCAAGATAGTCCAGCGTGCTGATGAACTCATACACGTAGTCGCCGGGCTGCATGGTGAACACCAGTTTCTGGTTCAGCGGCACACGAATAATGCGAAACGGGTTCCCGTCTTGATCGGTGGCATTGCGCAGAATTTCGTAGTTGACCTCCATCCGGCGGTGATTCTCCCGGGCAATGGGGTCGTGCAGATCTTCTTCGGGAACAACAGCCAGCAGGATGGTGTTTTCGTCTACAAACCGGGCAAACTCGTCGACATGCCCCAGGGTTGTGACCACTGTATATGCGTTACTGCCATCGGCCAATGTTTTAGGACCCATAAACGTATGGTCGTCTTCGTACAAGCCTTCTTCCAACCAAATCACGTTACTCACGCCGAGCACCCTGGCAAATTCAGCCTCCATTTCTTCACGCGACATATGCGGATTGCGATTCTCCTCGGTGGCGGCCGACAGCATGAGCGTTCCGCGCCCGTTCACTTCGCGGTTTCCGCCTTCGCTGATCATCTGCGACTCGATGACCGGGTAGCCGAGTTGTTTAGCCAGATTACGGGCCAGGGCTGCATCCGCCTGAATATCGGGGTCGTCGGCATCGGCATAACCCCAGGCATTGAACCGGAAGTTCACCACGGCCCGGCCGCCATCGGCGGTCTCCACAAATGCGGGACCCGTGTCGCGAATCCACCATTCGTAATGGTCAACCACGTAGTAGCTCACCAATTCGTGCTGATCAATATGTTGGTTGACGGTGGATGAGGCTCGTTGTAGTGCGGCGGAGTCAGGAATGGCGATGCGAACCTGCTGATCAGCTCGGGTGAGGGCCGCAATCTTTTCCAGTACAACGGCTTCGTTCGACATCCCTGTTTTATGCTCCATCTGTGGCCAGCTGATCCACGTGGCCGTCTGATCTTCAAACTCGGCGGCCTGACGAACCACAACCGGGGTATCGCCGGAGGTGTTCTGTTCGCTGCATCCTGCCATCAACACCGGCAGCGTGAGCATCAGCGCTAAGCAGGTTTTGAACAGTTTACTATACATGTCCTTCCCGTTTGAGGTCTGCGATGGTGGCTTCCAGACTATCTTTAACGATGGTTACGGTTTCGTCGATGGCCGCCTTGTCGAAGGTTAGCGGTGGAGAAAACACGCACAGCGACCCGATCGGCCGCATCATGAGTCCACGTTTTTTGCAGTGCCGGTATACGCGCTTGGTTACATCCACATCCTCGCCGAAAATTGCCTTTGTAGCCTTATCACGGACCAGCTCCAGACACATCATGAAGTGGCTTCCGCGTACTTCGCCAACGATTTCGTACTCCGACAACGCCTGCAGTTGCGCTTCAAAGTAGGGCCCAAGCCTGAGTACGTTGCCGCATAAGTCCATTCTTTCCATGATTTCAATATTTTTTACTCCGGCGGCGCAGGCAACGGGATGTCCCGAGTAGGTAAATCCATGCGTGAAGTTGGGATTCTCCTTTTTCGGGGTTCTGAGCACCTCATACATCCGGTCGGAAATCATAGTGGCGCCGAGGGGTATATACCCGGAGGAAATACCTTTGGCCATAACCAGGATGTCCGGCTGAAATCCGAACAGATCTTGTGATGTTACCATGTGACCGAGCCGACCAAACGCGGTAACGACTTCATCCGAGATGTATAGAACATCGTATTTCTGACATACTTCCCAGGTGCGGCGTTGGTATCCCTGGGGTGGTACAATTACGCCGCCTGCGCCCATTATGGGTTCAGCGATGAAACAGGCTACGTTATCGGGACCTAAATCCAGTATTTTCTGCTCCAACTCGGCAATGAGCGTATCACAAAATTCGGCTTCCGTCAAACCGTCGCCGTTTCGGTACTGATAGGGTGCGGAGACGTAATGAACGAGGTCGGGCACCAGGTCGAAACCGATCTGTGACCAGGCAATGCCGGTGAGGGTGTGCGCGAGGTAGGTGCTGCCGTGATAACCGAGTTCACGGGAGATGATTTTCTTTTTCTGAGGTTTCCCCAGGATGTTGAAGTAATAATGTACCAGCTTGATGGCGGTATCATTGGCCATGGATCCGCCGGTGCCGAAAAAGGTGTGGTTAAGGTCGCCGGGCGCCAATTCGGCAAGTTTGGCTGCCAGCTGGGCCGCGGGAACCGATCCTGCATTTTCGAAGGTGTTAAAATAGGCCAGTTCTGCGGCCTGATTTCCGATATAGTCGGCCAGTTCGCGATTGCCATGACCAATATTTACGCACCAGAGTCCAGCCATGCCGTCGAGGTAGCGGTTACCGTCGATGTCTTCGATGTGATGTCCTTGAGCCCGGGTAAATATGGTAGTTCCTTCCTTATGAAAATGCAGGAAGTTGGTGTAGGGATGGAACACGTGATCGCGGTCGAGTTCCCAGGGCGATTTGACGACGGTGTTTGGCATGATTAATTCGTTCGGTACTTAAATACTCTATTGTGAAAATATTTTATTGAATTAACATTTAAAATAAAAATATTTTATTTTGGCAGGAAATAAATAAAAATAATGTCAACGTTAGCGCTTCACTGCTATGAAAGAAAAGTTTGAGATTGACCACATCGATATACGCGTCCTGCGTATCCTGAGTCAGGATGGGCGTCGCTCATTCACCGATCTTTCCCAAGATCTGGGCGTATCGGTGGGCATGGCCCGAAACCGATACAACCGCCTTGTTGAGCAGGGCGTACTGCATATCATTGGGTGGACAGACCCCGTGAAAAACGGTATGAACGCCTATGCCCGGGTGATGCTGAAGGTGCGTCCTACCCGACGTATTCGTCAGGTAGCAGAAGCGCTCACGGCCATTGAAGAAGTCAGTTTCGTGGCTATTACCACCGGCGCGTATGATCTTGAAGTCAATATTACATGCAGAAGCAACGAGGAACTCCTCAAGCTCATGGACGACCACATCCTGACCATTGAAGGCGTGAATGAAACCAGCACCACCATGTATCTGCAGATCCTGAAATGGGCGGCGCATACCGTGAGTTCATCGCCATGATTACCGTTAACGCCACGCGTTTATTGGGCAGGATGCAGACCATGGCCGAAATCGGTGCGCTGCCGAACGGAGGTGTGCGGAGGCTGGCCCTGACAGATGAGGACAAGTTGGCACGGGAGCTGTTCATACGCTGGTGCCGGGAGCTTAATCTTGAGGTCACCGTTGATGAGATGGGCTCAATTTTCGCCCGAAAGAGGGCCAGGCCTCGAGGAGATTCCCTTCAACCCGTGCTGCTAACCGGCTCGCATCTCGATTCTCAACCCTCGGGTGGGCGCTTCGATGGCGTTTTGGGCGTACTGGCAGCGTTGGAGGCAGTGGAGGTACTTATCGAAAACAACATCAATCATGCGTACGATATCGAAATTGTTTCGTGGACCAATGAGGAGGGGGCGCGATTTGCTCCCGCGATGATTGCTTCGGGCGTGTTTGCAGGAGCATTCACGCTGGAATACGCCCTCGATAGAACAGACGCTTCGGGTACGCGACTGGGTGATGCGCTCAAATGCATCGGTTTTGCCGGAAGTCGATCAGCGGTGTATCGAACGGATTCGCCTGAGTCGCCTGAGTCGCCTGAGTCGCCGAGTTTGCCGAGTTCGCCGAGTTTGCCGAGTTCGCCGGTGAAGGCCTACATTGAGCTCCATATTGAGCAGGGACCCATTCTGGAGCAGGCCGGGGAATCAATCGGCATTGTCGGGGGAGTTCAGGGTATACGCTGGTACGATGTGACCATACACGGAAAGGAGACGCACGCAGGTCCTTCCCCGATGGCGATGCGCAACGATCCTGTACCTGTTCTTGGTGCTCTGATTTCTCGATTATATACGATGGCAGCGGGATTTGGCGATGATGCCAGAATAACGATCGGAGAGCTCTCGGTGCAGCCAGGGTCGCGGAATACGGTGCCTGGAACGGTGCAGTTTAGTGTGGACATCCGCCATCCTCTTGCAGATACGCTTCAGGCTATGCATGAACAGGTGCTGGAGATTTGCGCTGGTGATGGCATTGGCTGCACGGAAATCTGGCATTCACCGCCTGTTCATTTTGATGCCGGTTGTGTGGATGCGGTGGAGGCGGCGGCCAGGCAGTTGAACTATGCGCATCGAAGGATGGTGAGCGGGGCGGGACATGACGCGGTGTATGTGTCGCGTGTGGCGCCAACGGCTATGATTTTTATTCCCTGTAGGGACGGTATCAGTCATAATGAAGCCGAATTTGCCCGTGATGAGCATGTGATTGCGGGTGCGAATGTGCTGCTGGCAACTTTGCTGAAGTTAAAGTAGCATCGATATGATCTAAAAACCGAGGAATTATGAAACAACTATCGGATAACACGAAGTCTTTTTTGCAGTCGGAGAAGCGGCTGTTTATCAACAACGAGTGGGTGGTTTCAGGGAGCGGAGAATCGTTCGAAACGGTAAATCCTGCCGATGGAAAGCGTATTTGCAATGTTGCCAAGGCCGGGAAGGCCGACGTGGATGCGGCTGTGGATGCAGCCCGGAAGGCATTTACTGCGGGAGTAAGGTCGATGTCGCCGGGGAAGCGTGCCGCTCTGCTCCATCGACTAGCCGAGCTCATTAGGCGCGATATGGGTGTTCTTGCCGAAATTGAGTGCATCGATAATGGGAAACCGTATAAACGCGCCCTGGCCGACATGAAATCCGCCGTCGGTCATCTGCAGTACTACGCCGGATGGGCCGACAAGATTGAGGGAGCTCAGATTCCCGTTCAGGACCCATCCGTGTTGGTCTATACCCGTCGTGAGGCGCTGGGAGTGGTAGCGCTGATCGTGCCGTGGAACTTCCCGTTGGTGATGGCGATCTGGAAGCTGGCTCCGGCACTGGCATGTGGCAATTGCTGCATCCTCAAACCTGCTCAACAAACGCCTCTTTCAGCCCTGTATCTGGCCGGACTTATACGCGAAGCGGGGTTTCCTGCAGGAATGGTGCAGGTGCTTCCTGGTGATGGAGAAACCGGCGCGTTGCTCTCCCATCACAACGACATCGACAAAGTTGGTTTTACCGGTTCTACTGCGGTGGGCAAGAAGATTCTGGCCGCATCTGCTGCATCCAACCTCAAAAAAGTATCGCTGGAGCTGGGCGGGAAGTCGCCCAATATTATTTTCGGGGATGCCGATATGCAAAAAGTGAGGGAATCGCTGGTTTGGGCCTGTTTTTTCAACAGCGGACAGGAGTGCACGCTTGGGTCGCGGGTGTATGTGGAGGCGAGTCGGTACGATGAAGTGGTGGATGCGCTTTCGGCCGATACCAGGGGGCTGAAAATGGGTCCCGGAATGTCGAATCCCGATCTGGGACCGCTGATTTCAGAACAGCAACTGAATCGTGTGCAGGACTATATCCGTGCAGGGCGCACCGAAGCCGATCTGGTGCTTGGGGGGCGGCGTCAGGCCGACGAGCTGGCGGATGGATATTTCGTTGAACCTACCATTTTTGCCGCCGGTAACCAGCAGTCAAGCATCGTGCAGGAAGAAATTTTTGGTCCGGTAGTGACGATTACGCCGTTTTCTGATGAGGATGAGTTGCTATCGATGGCGAACGGAACCCGGTACGGATTGGCCTCCGCCGTCTGGACAAAAGATATTTCGCGCGCCCACAGGATTGCCCATGAATTGCAGGCCGGAGTGGTGTGGATTAACGGCTACGATATGTTTCATCCCGCTGTACCCTTTGGAGGCTATAAAGAAAGTGGTATTGGACGGGAAATGGGGCGCAGTGCGCTGGACCTGTACACGCAAGAGAAGGCTGTGTGGGTAAAATTGTGATCTTATTTTCGAATTACATCAACCTGTTATCCATCGTTTGAACGCTTCAACGGTGGATTATTGCGGATTCACGTACGCCTTTGTACGCAACCCTAACTATCTGTTAAAAACGTAAACACGTAATCACAGCAACACACATGTCACAGTATTTATCGCCAGTCTGGACACACCTCACCACCGCTGAAATCACACGCGGGGAAGGGATTTACCTGTATGATGCGGATGGGAACCGCTATATGGATTTCACCTCCGGAATCGGCGTTGTGAATACTGGTCATTGTCACCCCCGTGTTACCGAAGCTATTCAGCAGCAGAGCACACAACTGCTATTTGGTCAGATGAACTGCGTAATTCCCCGCAAAACTGTGGAACTGGCTGAAAAGTTGAATCAGGTAACGCCGGCGCATATCGACCGGTTCTTCTTCTCGAACAGTGGGGCCGAGGCCACAGAGGCCTGCGTGAAACTGTGCAAGGCCGCCACTGGTCGACCGAATGTAATCGTATTTCAGGGCAGTTTTCATGGTCGAACCCACCTGACCATGGCCATGACCACCTCCAAAACGGTGTATCGGCATCGGTTTCAGCCCCTGCCGTCGGGCATTTTCGTGGCTCCATTCCCGTATGCCTATCAGTATGGGTGGGATGAAGATGCTACATTGGCATTCTGCAAGAAACAGCTCGACATCCTGCTTAAAGGTCAGACAGCGCCCGACGAAACCGCCGCCATAATCATTGAGCCGGTTTTAGGCGAAGGCGGCTATGTTCCTGCTCCGACCGCTTGGCTTCGGCACCTTCGCGAGGTATGCGATGAGCATGGCATGCTTCTGGTACTGGATGAAGTGCAGAGTGGCTTTGGCAGAACAGGGAGCTTTTTCTGCTTCGAGCAGAGCGGAGTGAAGCCCGATGTGATTGTAATGGCAAAAGGTCTCGGTAGCGGACTTCCGATTTCGGCCGTAGCGGCATCCGCCAGACTCATGGAGAAGTGGATGCCCGGAACGCATGGGGGGACGTATGGCGGAGGCAGCGCCATCGCTGCGGCTGCGGCTTGTGCAACGGTTGATGTGATGCTGGATGAAGACCTGCCTCGCCGGGCGCGCGTTAACGGGGACTATTTACAGGGAAAGTTGCGTGAACTACAGCACCGTTATCCGGTAATCGGGGATGTTCGGGGTCGTGGACTCATGGTTGCAACGGAGTTTACAAACGTTGAAACGGGCGAGCCTGATCCGCTTACTACCCGAGAGGTTGTTGCGGCCTGCATCAGTCAGAATTTGCTTATGCTTAGTTGCGGCACGTATGGGAATGTCATTCGCTGGATTCCGCCGCTTGTAGTGACCCGTGAAGAGCTGGACAAGGCGCTGGCAATTTTCGAGGAGTCCCTGGATCAGGTAACTAGCGCATAATTTTCAGACCATTGGGCGTCAATTAAATATATTGTCATGGCGTAGACCGATAAAATTAATGCGGCGCGTGAGTCCTCTATAAAATATTGAACCCCGACAGGGTTCAGCTGCCGGGGTTCTTTTCATCCAACCGACGGACACGGAGTCACTAGTTATGTCGTCGATTACCTAAAATATACGGATTATTTTTTTGTCTTTTATTTCATCACACATTACTCCATCCGTATCCATCAAAAAAGTATCTGGAACTGCAAAATCAGCAAATGACCAAAATCGTCTACCCCACGCTCATCTTTCAGGGTATACCCCAAAGTGATTTTCTGACCCATAAAACTGTCCCCGCGTGCCGCACTGAAACTGTACGTTGCTCCCATCGTGAGTAACCGTGTCTCCGAAGCAGCGTTTCCCGTATCCACGTTGTAATTTTCCAGTATCACATCCAGCTCCAGCGCCGGTCGCACCAGCCAGGCAAAGGTTGCAGCCCCGCCAAGAAACGTCTGCTGATAATTGCCCTGATTCGCAGTCGCTACACTTTCATACCGTACACTCACAACGTCTAGCTTTGCCCGCACCGGCTGAGATCCCGCAATTGCACCCCAATACGCATGCGCCGATGTAGAGAAAAAGCCACGACCAACACCGGGAGCACGACTGCTTACGGTAAGCGGATTTTTGGATTGATTATACCCAACATACCCACCTGCTTCACTGTTTGTGAAACGCTCAGGAAAATATCTGACCATGGTACTGATCGCCATTCCCATGTCCGATACTCCTCCCGTTATACTGGCATTATTGGCCTCGTTACGGAAGTTATTCTGATTGTACCCATTGGCAAAAAACAACCGGTATTCAAGCCGGGGAATGCGGTAAAGAATCTCCGCCCCATAATCACGAGCATCCGCCCCTATCGTGTTTCGGGCCCAGACCGCCGCAATGCCCGGACGGTCAATTACATCGATGTCGGAGTGCAGAGTAATGGCCATCACACGAGGATGAGCCCCCACAAATCGACCGAAGCGAAGCCAGGTTTTGTCGTTCAGCCGGTATTCACCACGGATGTCGAGCAGGGCAACGGTAGGTCCCGAGCCCTCCCACTGTGAGAAGAACCGCATGTCTTCCCCGTAGTTTACATAGGTCTTGAACCGAAATCGCCGCATGCCAAATCCAAGCCGCTCGATGTCGCCCCCGGCCGAGGGTTCGTAGGCATAGGTTAGTCGCGGCTGCGCCGTGAATCCCAGTCGAAGGGATACATCCTTTCCTCCAACCGTTACATGTTGAGGGTTCGATTGACCCTGCACCGGAACGGTAATGAGGATGAGAAACAGTGATGCTCCAAGTAGTGATAGTAAAGTTTTCATAATAGTAAGATTACGGCATGAACAACGTCTTAACGGGATGTCTGCCGTGTTGATGTTGATCTTGGATGGTGATCAATCAAGGGATTGATATTCTACTCTTGCAAAACTCAAATGACTTGCTCTGATCTGACGTTCAAACCCTGTGTCGGATGAAATTTGCTGTCCGGTCACAGTCGGTCAGTACCTAAGTGTATTTGAGGATACGGTGCGTATTAGAGGAAATATGCACAGGTTTAGCTTCAAACATCAAGCAACACGCATTAAGTAGATAAGAAATGCGAACTATTCAGCAGTAAAGGTTAATTCGCGGCAAAAAAAGAGCCATCCGACCGCTGGAGGGCAACCGGAGGGCTTAAATTTTGATGGAGATTCCGGGCAGTGCAGGCGCAGCACAGTGCGCGCGATCCCGGCGCGAGATAAAGAACGTTACATTACACGGAACAGGAGCGAGCATTGCCTGAGCACGATCCCGGCGCGCGGTAAAGAACGTTACATTACACGAAACAGGAGCGAGCAGTGCCTTAGCACGATCCCGGCCCCGGGCTGACTGCGATGAACCGGAGCCAAAGCACCGTAAAGCTGCGCCAGGGCCTCACCCATTCATCACGCTGCACCAATTAAAGCTCTTTTATAGCCCCAACCAGCGTCTGCAGCGATTTCTTCGCATCGCCAAAGAACATGTATGAATTATCCAGATAGAACAGGTCGTTATCAATTCCCGCAAACCCGGTATTCATCGAACGTTTCAGAATGATGACCGCCTTGGCTTTATCCACATTCAAAATGGGCATGCCGTAAATAGGCGAGGCCGGATTATTCCGTGCCTGCGGATTCACCACATCATTCGCGCCTATGACCAACACCACGTCGGTCTTCTCGAATTCCGGATTGATATCATCCATATCGTAGAGCTGCGGATAGGGCACATTGGCTTCGGCCAGCAGTACGTTCATGTGACCCGGCATACGACCTGCAACCGGATGGATGCCATATTTCACATCCACACCTTTGGCCTCCAGCAAGCTGGCCACCTCGCGAATGGTATGCTGTGCCTGAGCTACGGCAAGTCCGTAACCGGGAACAATTACCACCCGCTGGGCATAGGCTGTCATCACGGCAACATCATCGGCCATGGCTTCTTTGTAGTTCTTCGGACCGCCATCACCCACTGCAGCCGCACCGCCGTCGCCGCCGAAGGCTCCGAACAATACATTAGTAAGGGTTCGGTTCATGGCTTTACACATGATGTTGGTAAGAATGAGTCCCGAGGCCCCAACCAGCGCACCGGCAATAATGAGCAGGGTATTGCCCACCACAAATCCTGCCGCCGAAGCCGCAATACCAGACAAGGAGTTCAGCAGTGAAATCACCACAGGCATATCGGCACCACCAATCGGTATCACGAAAAGCACCCCAAGCAGCACCGAAATCCCGATCACCACCAACAGCGGCACCAGGTAGGTCGGATCCATCACGAAATACACCGAAAGACCGAAAATTACGACCAGAAGCAGGGCGTTAAGCGGCTTCTGACCCGGAAATGTAATCGGATTCCCCGAAATTTTGCCGCTGAGCTTGGCAAAAGCCACCAGCGACCCGGTAAACGTAACCGAACCGATGAAAATACTGATACACATTATGAATAGATCGCTTCCGGGCAGGTTTACCTCCGCAATACGAAAATACTCACCGGCGGCAACCAGGGCTGAGGCTGCACCGCCAAATCCATTGAACACCGCCACGAGCTCGGGCATGGAAGTCATTTCCACACGTTTGGCCAGCACGGCGCCTATTGCAGCACCAATGATGACCCCCACAATGATGTATTCAAAGGAAACAATTTCACGGTCGAACAGGGTTACGATGACCCCAATAAACATAGCCAGCGACGCCATCTGGTTACCAGATCGGGCCGTAGCCGGAGACCCGAGGCGTTTCAGTCCGATGATGAACATCGAGGCTGCAATCAGATACACAATCTGCACAAAGGTGGGCAGATACATAAGAATGGCTTCAGGTAAAAATGCACTCATTATTTATCTCCATCCTTTTTCTTGAACATTTCCAGCATGCGGTCGGTCACCATAAATCCGCCAATCACGTTGATGGTAGCAAAAATGATAGCAGCCAGGCCAATCCAGGTGCCCAGCGTCTCACCGGCAGATCCGGCCACGATGAGTGCGCCAATCAGGGTAATTCCGGAAATGGCATTGGCACCCGACATCAGCGGGGTATGCAGGGTGGTGGGCACTTTGGAAATCACCTCAAAACCGACGAAACACGCCAGCACAAAGATGAAAAGATTTACGAGTAAGGGTTCCATATTCGATTTTTTCTTGTGTTCTGAAAATTTTGTGATTCGTTAGAACCACGAGCTTTGGAGCGTAACGCCCGGTGGTTAAATGGTTTGCCTGTGTTCCGTCACCAGCGCCGGCGACCCACATTCACATTAACCGTCTAGTCCCAATAGTCCTCGAATGACAGGACTATGCACCTGTCCGTCGTGGGTTACGGTTGTTTCATGAATAACCTGGTCTTCAAAGTCCAGTCGGATGCCTTCTTCGCTGAGTATCAGCTGCAGCAGGGCGAATACGTTGCGTGCATACAGCTGGGAGGAGTGAAGGGAAAGTTCGGCAGGCAAATTGGTAGGACCTAAAATCTTCACGTTGTTCGAAATTACCACCTCATCGGCCTTGGTTAGCTCACAGTTGCCGCCTTGCTCGGCAGCAAGGTCAACAATAACCGATCCGGCCGCCATCTGGGCCACGGTTTCTTTAAATATGAGCTTGGGTGCAGGTTTGCCCGGAATGAGTGCCGTGGTTATGACAATATCTGAGGCGATAACCCGCTCGTGCATGGCTTCCTTCTGCAGCTGCTTGCTGGCCTCCGAGAGTTCCTTGGCATAACCGCCCTTGGTTTCGGTCTGCTGATCTTCCTCTGCCAGCGGGATGTCTACGAATTTGGCTCCGAGACTTTCTACCTGTTCTTTCACGGCGGGACGTACATCGAAGGCTTCTACCACTGCACCCAGTCTGCGTGCGGTAGCAATGGCCTGAAGTCCGGCTACTCCGGCACCAACGATGAGTACTTTGGCCGGAGCAATGGTTCCGGCGGCGGTCATCATCATAGGCAGGTATTTGCCCAGATTGTCGGCTCCAAGCAGCACGGCTTTGTAACCGGCAATAGAACTCATAGACGAGAGCGCATCCATTTTTTGCGCACGAGTAATGCGGGGCACGGCCTCCATCCCCAGAGCGGTAATGTTATGCTTGTTGAGCAGGTCGATGAGCTCGCGGTTTTGAGCGGCCCACAGGAAGCTCACCAGTACAGCACCTTCTTTCATGGCGGCTACCTGAGCCGCATCGGGTTTCTGCACTTTAAGTACGATATCGCTGCCGGTAATGGCATCATCCACCAGTTTCACCCCAACAGCTTCATAGGCTTCATCCGTAAAATGAGCAGCTGCACCGGCGCCTTTTTCAATGCGTACTTCGGCACCCAGTTTCATAATCTGTGCGGCTATATCGGGATTCAGGGCTACCCGCTTTTCGCCTTTAACGGTTTCTTTCGGTACTCCTACAATAATCATGTTTACCTCTGGCAATAAAAATATTCTATATATTCACGAGACATCCGCCTCATAAATACCGTCTTTAAAATTCTTTTCCTACATGTGAACAAGTTCTGTAAGACATCAGTTTCAATGCATCATGGTAAATATGCGTATGCTGAAACCGGTAATATCAGGCAGTATTTCCTTGTGAAGACACCTAAAAAACATCCGTACACATTGCTCTTATCCAAGCATAAAACCTGGTTGTCTGCCACATGTAGCGCTGCAGATATCGCATAGATAACTTAATGCTTTTTAAAAGCTTTGCCAAAATAGTGGAAGCCCTTTTATATCGGGTTTTTTTATAAACTTTACATTTTAATCCTGTTTTTTCCGACAAATTCTGCTTTTTATAGGGACATCTCTGGCGCATCACTTTCACAGCAGAATGTAATGCCACCTTAGCAGTATGAAACTGTACCTGTATCTTGCACCTGTTAAATATGGAAATCCAACACCAACTGGTAACGTTGACGAAATCAAACCTTAATCTACATGACACAATCCGGCGATAACGAACCTCTCAAAAGACAACTTACGGTAGGTGGAATTTGGCTGCTGGCCATCAACGGTTTTATCGGCGCCGGTATTTTCGGATCGCCTGCTGCAGTTGCCGGACTGATGGGTCCATACGGTGCGCTGCTTTTTCTGGGATGCGGAATGCTCATGTTTACGGTCATTCTCAGCTTTGCCGAGATATCTAGTTATTTCAAGAATACCGGAGGACCTATTCAATACACCCGCCGTGTATTTGGTCCTTTCGTGGGTTTTCAAACCGGGTGGGCATTTTATGTAGCCCGCCTGACCGCCTTTGCTGCCAACGTAAACCTGCTGGTTAGTACCATGGGTTTTTTCTTTGAGGGCGTAACCGGAGGAGTTGGCCGCATCATAACGCTCTTTTTGATTGTAGGATTTCTGGCCTGGGTAAACATCATGGGTACGCGTCAGGCCATGACCTCCGTGGGAGTGCTCACCCTGCTGAAATTCATCCCTTTGCTGGTACTGGTGCTTGGCGGTGCTATGTATCTGAGTCCGGAAGCGTTGGGTATCAGCGCCGGTACGGCCTTACCCGATTCGGCTACTTTCGGCACTGCAGCCCTGTTGGTTATTTACGCTTTTGTAGGATGGGAGGCTGCGGTAATACCCGCCGGTGAATCGAAAAATCCGGTCAGAGATATGCCCAGAGCACTCATCGGAGCGTTGCTTACCGTTACCGTACTTTACACGCTTATTCAAGCCGCCAGCTATGCCGTTCTGGGAGACGGTTTGGCCGCAACGGAGCGCCCGCTGGTGGAGGTTGCCAATGCTATGATGGGAACTACCGGCGCAATTCTGCTAATGGTGGGCGTGGTAGTTTCGGTAGGGGGGAATGTGGCCAGTACCATTTTTACCACACCGCGTTTAAGCTATGCCATGGCCCGGGAGGGTAACTTGCCTGAATTCTTTGCTCGTGTACATCCTGCCTACAACACGCCTGTAGGATCTATTCTGTTCTTCTCGGTTGTCGTTTTTGTGCTTTCCGTATACGGATCATTTGTATGGCTGGCTGCCCTCAGTGCCTTGGTTCGCATCCTGATTTACATGTTGTGTATTGCCACAATTCCGGCCCTTCGGAAAGAAGACCGAGCTGCCGATACGGGAGAACCTCGTTTTCGTCTGATGGGGGGCTATGTAATTCCGGGCCTCGCCATGATTATCTGCGCATGGCTGCTTATATCGGTCAGCCTGGTGTCGGTAGCCGTTACTGCCGCCTTCCTTGGCATAGGAGCCCTCGTTTATTTTTGGATGGATTCTCAGAAAAAATCCGTTTAACCGATAAAAGAAGATCCAATTACGCCGGTGGCTGAATGAGGTCATCGGGATGGAGCTTACGATAAAAAAGGATATACCTGCCATCGTAGAGCAAGGGTCTGGTTACCGAGTTGGGGCGCTGAGCGCGGAGTTGCCTGCGTATAAAATGCGGATAGTTGGAAATGTCATGGCGTTCTACCATCTCCAGATCAAATTCAGGCTGATTCATGAAGCGGTTTTGCTCTGCATCAAGGTCACGCACACGGTTCATTACCCGATGCAGGGAATCTGCAATTTCGCGGGTATCTGTTCGGATGATGGCACCGTAAAACTCGAAAGGCTCCTCGAACTGAATTTTGATGTCGCGCCGGTGCCATCGTCCTTCCGGGTTCCCCCCTTCCAGCTCAGAAAAGCGCCAGGTTAGCAGGGAATCGATCACGGCATTATTCCACGACTCGCTCACACGTCCACGCAAAATAGTGGCTTCATTTACCGAGCCATCTGGCATGATGCGCATCAGCACTGTCATCTCGGCAACATCCATTTCAGGGTCTTCATCCGGCATGGGGAACGCTGTTACCCGAATGGGGTGCTGAACGTCCTGCTGGCCAGGAGTTTGACGGCCGCAGGCTATAGCGAAAAGCAGCAGTATAAAGAGTACAGGTTTGAATAGCATATAACCTCCGCGAAGAAAAATGTGTTGTTGCACGTATTTTAATGTACAATAAGAGATTGAAATTCCCTAGAAATGACGCGTACTGTTCGTGAATACGGGTATTTTATTCGTTCATACGGGTTTGAAAAACCCCTTGCTTCTGCTAACTTCATCTACAATCGTCATTTACAGTTCTGCGTCTGAAGCGCCACCCACCAACACCTAAGGTATTTCACTATGAATCTGGCTTTTATCGACTGGCTCTCGGTAATTATTTATCTGGTTGTAACCGTTGCAATTGCCATTTACTTTGCAAAAAGAGCCGGGAAAAACACCACGGAGTTTTTTCTGTCGGGCAGAAATATGAAATGGTACGTCATCGGGACCTCCATGGTAGCCACAACCTTTGCAGCCGATACGCCGCTCCTGGTAACCGAGGTCGTAGCGGCCGATGGTATTGCCGGTAACTGGATCTGGTGGAATATGCTCTTCGGAGCTATGCTTACGGTATTCTTCTTTGCCCGTTTGTGGAGGCGAAGCGGTGTGCTCACCGATGTAGAGTTTGTTGAATTGCGATACGACGGTAAGCCCGCCGCCTGGCTGAGGGGAATCAAAGCGGTGTACTTCGGACTCCTTCTGAATGTGATTATTCTGGCGTGGGTTACGCTGGCCATGGAAACCATTGTCAACGTACTGTTTCCGGGGGTCACCGTGTTCGGCAGAGAGTCGTTTACACTGCTGGGCATGCACATCAGCGCACCGTTAGCCATCGTCGGTTTCTTCATCATATTTGTGGCGTTGTATTCTCTGGCTTCCGGACTCATTGGCGTGGCGGTGACCGATATGTTTCAGTTTGCCATAGCCATGACGGGTACCATCATTCTGGCTGTATACGCTGTTAACTCACCCGAAATCGGTGGTATTGCCGGACTCAAAGCGGCGCTCCCGGAAGAAACCTTCCGGTTTGTACCCACCATTGGTCAGGCAGCGGAGGGTATCGGTGTGCTGGGACTCAGCGTGGCTGCCTTCACGGCCTATATTGGTGTTCAGTGGTGGTCGAGCTGGTATCCGGGTGCAGAGCCCGGTGGCGGAGGTTACGTGGCACAGCGTATGATGAGTGCCAAAGACGAAAAAAATGCCATGTTTGCGGCGCTTTGGTTTACCATTGCCCATTATTGTCTTCGTCCATGGCCGTGGATCATGGTTGCGTTGGTTTCGCTCGTGCTCTATCCCGACCTCGCCGACTCCCGCGAAGGATTTGTAATGGTCATGAAAGATGTGCTTCCGGCAGGGTTACTCGGCCTGTTGTTTGCTGCTTTCATCGCTGCGTTTACCTCCACTTTTGCCGCCCATCTGAACTGGGGAACATCCTACCTGATCAACGATTTCTGGAGGCGATTCATAAAACCAGGTCAGTCGGAAAAGCATTATGTATTTATTTCTCGCATTGTGACCTTCGTACTGGCTGTTATCGCCTTCCTGGTAACAACGCAGCTCGAATCTATAAAACAGGCCTGGGGACTGGTGATTACCGCATCAGCAGGTCTCGGACTGGTGCTTATTCTGCGCTGGTATTGGTGGCGGGTGAATGCCTGGAGCGAACTTACCGCTACTCTGGCCCCCATTTTTTTAGTGATTCTGGTGCTTTTTGGCGTAAATGTGCCCGGTATTACGGAGCCGTTTCCGGTGAATCTGTTTTCGGTAGTAGCCATAACGACGGTGGTATGGGTGTTGGCAACGTTTCTGACGAAGCCCACGGATGCGGCTAAACTGGATCATTTCTACCGTAAGGTCCGTCCTGGCGGAGGAGGGTGGAAACCCGTAGCGCTGCGAAATCCAGCAGTGGAACCCGACAGTGCACTGCTTCCGTTAGCTCTCGACTGGATTGCCGGCGTGATTCTGGTGTATATGGTGCTCTTCGGCGTAGGTCACCTTCTGCTTGCAAACTACCTTAGTGCGTTCGGATGCTTGACATTAGCTGCCGCTGCTGCCTACTATATTTATCGGGACTTAACTCGTCGCGGCTTCGATACACCATTAGAGCAAGAATAAACTTCTGTGTATATTTCAAGTTCGTGCGGGGAGCCAGCTGGTTTCTCGCCACGGCTCCGTATCAACCATTTCAGTGGGCGGCGTGCAGGGCAGTCACCTGCATATTTTCTGAAAAAGCTGCGATTATAATCGCGAGTGCAACAGGTGGTGCGGTCAGATACCAAAATACGACATAGAACAAATACGTTATCATGTTGTATGTCGTAAAAATGATCTAAAAGGGGATTTGAAACACTGCGGTGAAGACGAACAACGTTTCTATTATTTTATATTTCAGAAATCAACGAGAGCTCGCTGAGCAAACTCTTACAGCCGTGTATGGAAATCTAACCGGTCCGTTCGAAGTTTGCGTTATTGATGATGCTTCTGCCGATGGAACTGCCGATGCTTTACGGTCGGTAATTGAATATTACTCGCACGAAGAGACGTATTTTTTTGAACACGCTGCCGTTCAGGGGCGTGCGCTTAGTATACAGGAAGTAATTCCCCAGTGCTCCGCTCCTGTAATCTGGATGCCGGCTGGATTTACGAGTCTGAATAATGATGCGCTTGGCGTAGCCTTGCAGCAGCTCCGTTCTTCCGATGCTCATTTTGCCGTATCAGGCAGTTTTGACTGGCCCGCCTCTGATGATAAGTATTTTGATTTGGCACCCGGTGAAATCCGCCCAGATTCACCCTCCCTCCCCGATGATAATCAGATACTGATCAAACTCCGTGGAATGGACGCTCGTCTGTGGTTTGTTAATCCTTATTTGGATGGTTGGTTTGCACTAGAGTGGTTATTTCGTTTACTATGGCAGCCTGCTAATACACCGGAAGACAATTCCGGCACCGTATTTATTGAAGTGAGCCCATTTACACATCCCATCGACGAAAAAAGGAAGGATGCCGCCAGAAAAGCCACGCTTGAGTTCAAAGCATTGCTGCGGCGATATGGATTACTCAATGACGATGTTGCTCGTCGTGTTATCACTGAAGGTACCATTGCCCCTGAGGAGTCTTCCAGTGATTTACAAAACACCACCGACTTAAAACCATCATCGATAATTTCAAAAAAGAGCGGCAACGACACGTCTGCAACTCCTCAACCCATAGCAGATATTTCCCGCTACACGGCAGCATTTATTGAATACGTTGATGATGAGAACCCTTCAGGCCCGTCTGAAGTTGCCGTAGACAAGAAGGACGACATCGTAGCCAACGCTACACAGCCTATCCAGCCTGCTTCTGCTTCTGCAGAAAACCAACGCGTGAGCACAGCAGCGGCAAAAACCCATGTGCTTCAGCCGTTTGGCAAGCGCACCGGTAATACAATTGATGCCGGAGACTCTGCGGTTGCTGACGCGTTGAAACCACGTCTGGAAGAACTTTTTGCTGAAGGGGAGTTCCCCATTGCACTTAAGGAGATTTCGGTATCAATAGAGTCGAATCCGGGTGATATCGACCTGGTTCGTATCAAAATTATCATTTTGGAGCGGATGAGGCGCTATGTTGAGGCTGCTGAACTCAAGCACAAGCTGAAAAACGGGTTAACGGACTTCAAGATTCGTAAAGAGAAGATTCTCGTGGTAGATCCTGCCGACGACCAATCAGGCCGGGCCGCACTAATTGACGATGATCAGGATCGATTTCCATCCAGACCCATCGCAAAGAACGATGGTAAGGAACCAACTTCCAAGTCGCTAACCCGTGCCGCCTCCGAAACCGATACCTTATCGAACTCAGATCATGAGGAAGGTTCTGCTGCTGCGATTGAGACCAAATCGGCTGCATCGCCTGATGATGAAGATGTAAGAACGCCCTCCGGTACGTCCTCAGCTCAGACAGAAACCGACTCGGACGCTAAAGCTTCGGTCCCCGGCGAAGATAGTTCAACGGATGAGACGTTGCCTGCCGACGAAGCTGCTGCCTTTGACGAGGGTGATGCTGCAGATACAACGCAGGATGCTCGTGCGAGCGATATTACCGATACAACGCCGAGCGCTGACAAAACAGCACCTCATAACGATACTCAGGAAAATAATACTGATCTGAGTCAAACCATTGCTTTTAAATCAAAACCGGTTACGGTCACCGATCCTTCGGAAACGAGAATATCTGTCGTTGTTCCAACCACCGGCGACGGGAAACGCCTGCTTGAGGCGGCCTTTATTGCCTTGTCAAGACATAGCGTACTGCCCGACAGAGAACTCATTGTAGTTGATAACGCCAGCCTCGATGAAACCTACCGATATCTGAATCAGCTCAGAAAAGACCGGTTCATGAATATCCGTGTGATCACAAATCCAGAGAATAAGGGTTTTGCAGCGGCCATAAATCAAGGGATTGATGTTGCCAGAGGCGAGTATGTGTTTGTTATGCACAACGATGTACACGTAAACAGTGACGCACCGGGGCAGCTTGCCGACTTAATGGATATTTTTGACGATATAGATGTGATGGGACCGGTAGCCGGGGTTTCGCTAAATCCCGAGCAACGTATGCATCAGCCGGAAAGCGATGCCGAATCACTCCGTTATGCGGATTATGTAGATAGTTTTGCCATGCTCATTCGTCGGAACGCGGGCGTGCGGTTCGATGAACGTTTTGAAGCCGCATATTTTGAAGATGTTGACTTCTGCCAGCAAATCAGAAATCGCGGGAGGAAAGTGGCCATCGCGCGGGGTATAGGTGTTGATCATCGCGGTGGTGCAACCTCCGCTGTTTTGGGAATTGAACCTAATGGACCTCAATTTTGGAAAAATCTCGCGCAATTTAACGAAAAGTGGCAGTCTGCCCCTAAAATTCCGTACTTCGGTGAGGAAGCATCTCCCATTTTTCAGCTGATTACCATCAGTGAAACGATTAACCCGTTCTATCCCGAAAAGGAGATGGTTCAGCTGGCGCAGCGACTACTTACCAGTGAGACACGCCATGAAATCGTTCAGTCGCGTCATGCAAGAAGCGATTTGTATGCTCTCATCCGTTTAATGATGGTGCTGGACCTGCGCGATGTACTGCGTCAGCTCGAACAGCAACTGGATGATCTGGATCTGGATGATCAACTACGCCATGAACTCATCGATTTTTACTACCGTAAACATATCTATTCGCGCGGGGAGAAGTATCTGAATGAGTTACCCGATTCACGCAAACATTTCGAATTTCGGTTACTGCAGCTACGCATTCTGATGGGAGATAAAAAGCTGGAAGAGGCTGCTGTATTGCTCAACCGACTCATTGAAGAACGTCCGGCTCACCCCGAGCTTTTCAAAATTACGGCTGATTTACACAAACTCAGTGGTAACAGGGATGAAGCTGCTAAATTCTATCTGCTTGCACATCAGGCAAATCCATTTGTCTACAGTCCAAGGCGTGATCTATTAACGAGCTGATGGCATCTTATTTTCAGTTCGTACGACCACGTTGGTTCACACCCATGCAGAGCATTTCAGGGTAGCAGATCGGTGCTTCCCAAACAAACCAATAGCTGCAATTCAATATGACCATCTGGTTAACGGTACCCGACGGCCTTTAACATTCGGTTTGCCTGCAGAGGGTGCTATTTCTCCATATCGGCGAGCAAGATCTTCAACGCATCTGCAGATATCTGAATTTCACGGACAGAATATGCCAGCGAAATAATGAGTAGCACCAAGCTGAGTCCCATCGTAATATTAGCTGCCAGGTTGTATCCGGCGTAAATCGCGAACATACACACAACACTCAGGAGCAGACTAATAATACCGTACAACTGCATGTCTTTGATGAGGCGTACCCGGTGCCTCAGATTTTGAATTTGTCCCAGGGTTTGAGGCTGTGGATTTTCCATGTACCGTGTATGCAGCTGCCTGATGAGGCTGGCGATGGTCAGAAAGCGATTGGTGTATGCCAGCAGAAGCAGGGATATAGCCGGAAATAACAGGGCCGGTGTTGAAATATTCAGAGACATCATAAGCAGCAATATACTAGATGGTGGGAGACTTTTGGGCGGAATAAGCCTGTTAATGATTTAGTAAAAAAATGTAGGTCTGCAAAGATAGGGCTATATAATTACCTATATTTTTCGATTCATGCAGAAAATTAACATAAAATCTGCTGCATGTTACCTACCAAAACAAGTAATCCTATCAAACCATTCGAATAATGCATTTTTCATTGAGATCACTGGCATTAGTAATTGTGTCGGCATCTATGTTGAGCGGCTGCGCACTGTTCGGGAGCTCTTCAAAGCAGGATGACGCTCCTGCCGTTCGCCCGACAGTAAACCAGGCTCCCGGAGCCCGCAGACCCGGTGCTGCAAGTACTGAAATCAAGAAATTCAGCGATGTAATTAAATCTTCAGCTGAAAAAGACGAAGGACTATTCACTGTCTACAAACAAGACGAAAAATATTTCTACGAAATCCCCGATTCCCTTTTAGGTCGCGAAATGCTCATGGTATCGCGAATTGCCCGTACCGCAGATGGTATTGGTTATGGCGGCGAGACGTTGAATAACCAGACGTTGCGCTGGGAACGACGCGACCGACAAATTTTATTACGTGTTGTTTCTTTCAACAATGTGGCCGATTCCGAGTTACCGATAGCTGAGGCTGTTCGAAACTCAAATTTTGAGCCCATTGTAATGGCATTCAACATCGAAGCGCTCAACAGTGATTCTACAGGTACCGTTATTGATGTAACCAACCTGTTCTCAACCGATGTTCCAACATTGGGGCTTCAGCAGAATCGCCGCACATCGTTTCAGGTACGCCGTCTCGATCCCAGTCGCTCTTTCATCGAGAGTGTGCGCAGTTTTCCTGAAAACATCGAAGTGCGTAAACTGTTTACCTACGAGGCCGGTCGACCTCCATCCAATGCATCTACCGGAGCCATAACCCTGGAGATCAATCATTCAATGGTACTGTTGCCGGAAGTGCCGATGCAAACCCGGGAGCTGGATCAGCGTGTAGGTTATTTCGCAATGAACCAGGTTGATTTCGGTCGTGAAGTGCACCGTGCTGAGCGAGTGAATAACATTGTTCGATGGAGACTCGAGCCTAAAGATCCCGAAGCGTACGAGCTTTGGAGACGCGGCGAGGGCGGACCGGTTGAACCCGTTAAACCGATTATCTTCTACATCGATCCGGCTACTCCGGAGCAGTATCGCTATTGGTTGGCCAAAGGTGTAGACGACTGGCAGGTAGCCTTTGAGGCCGCTGGATTTAAAAATGCAATCTTTGGTAAAATGCCTCCAACACCGGAAGAAGATCCTGAATTTAATCCGGAAGATGCCCGGTATACCATGATCCGCTATTTCGCATCTCCAATTCAGAACGCTTATGGGCCGCATGTTCGCGATCCGAGAAGTGGTGAGATTATTACCTCGTCTATCGGATGGTATCACAACGTGATGAATCTATTGCGAAATTGGTTTTTCATACAGACTGCAGCGGCCAATCCGGAGGCTCGTTTTGTGGATATGAGCGAAGAAGTAATGGGAGAACTCATCCGTTTCGTTTCTGCTCATGAAGTTGGGCATACCCTCGGGCTTCCCCATAACTTTGGGTCTAGCTTTGCATATTCTGTTGATTCATTGCGTTCACCAACGTTTACCTCGAATCACGGTACAGCTCCATCTATTATGGATTATGCCCGATTTAATTATATCGCGCAGCCGGGCGATGGTGTTACCAATTTCTATCCACGTGTGGGTGAGTATGATATCTGGTCGGTTCAGTGGGGATACACCTGGTTTGGTGACATGCCGAAGAGCGATCAGAAGCAAATCCTGAATCAGTGGATCGTTGAACGTGCCGATGACCCCCGTTATTTCTTCGGCCGTCAAACCAGCAGCCGTATTGATCCGCGTTCGCAGAACGAAGACCTTGGCGATGATGCAATGCGTGCCAGTTATTACGGAGTCCGAAACCTCGAAGTAATCACGAACAATCTGGTAAGCTGGATTGCTCAAGACGGACAGGACTTCTCACATCTGGAAGAACTCTATGGTCAAATTATCGGTCAGTGGTCACGATATATGGGGCATGTTGCATCTAATATCGGTGGTGTATATGAAGATCATAAGACCTTTGAACAGGGAGGTGCCGTTTACACTCCGGTTGACCGTGCTACGGCCAAACGTGCGATGGCATTTTTGGATGAGTATGCGTTTACATCCCCGACTTGGGTGATGAATCCAGAGATTCTGGATCGTGTGAATCAGGCATCCTTTATCGAAACCTTCCGTGGTCAGCAAGTTGCGGTATTGAATAACATTACCAATCCGCAGCGCCTGGCCCGACTAATAGAATATGAGCGTCGTGCAACAGGTACATACTCTGCATTCGAATTTATGGATGATTTGCGTGCCAGCGTATTCCGTGAGCTCAGAAACAATCGTGCTGTTGATGTACACCGTAGAAATCTGCAGCGTGCATACGTAGAACGTATGGAGTTTTTGATGACGGAAGAATTGCCGAATATTCCGCCTGCAGCACGTGCATTCCTTGGTTTTACACCGGTGAGTGTGAGCCAAAGTGATATACGTCCTATAGCACGTGAGCAATTAGAGTCACTTAAGGCGGATGTGGCTCGTGCCAAAACCCGTACCAGTGACCGCGCTACCCGTGTTCACCTGAACGATCTGGAGCGAAGAATTGATCAGATTCTGGATCCTAGATAATTCAGACTGATTCGTTGCCGTTGACAGGCAACACAAATTGAAGTAAAAAGGCTGGTTTGCGTTAAGCAAGCCAGCCTTTTTTTGTTTACAGTGAAATTCTAACAAATAATATTGCTGAAAGATCAATAATTAGATGATTTAAATTATAAACAACAAGAATTGACTGTACTATTGTAATGTGTAATTATGACGATAATCATTCTACGATTTCCTGTTCACTCATTTACCTGTTATGAAAAAATATTCAGTTCTTCTTATTGCCGTTTTACTTACTTCCTGCAGCTTTTATGGCAACAGTAGTCAGCAAGACGAAGAAGTAATCATTAATTCCAATACAGCGGAGCTGTCAACCCGAATTACGATTGGTACAGCCGGTGCTGTAAATGTTACCTCTTCAGGTAGCAGTGCAAATAAGTGGATAACAGATTTCCCTGAGAACGACACAACCCCAAGCACAGACCAAACACTTACTCGAATTGCTACAGTCCTTCCTCCCGAGTATAATGGTCAAACACTCACAGCTTCACATGTGTATACTCGTAACAATCGAGCCTTTGTAGGCTACAACAGAATGGGGCCTGAGTATCTTGGAGCCATAGAGTATGTTGATGTTAGTCAGGCTCACGACCCTAAAATCTTAAGCCAAATCATATTTACTTCTATTGATGTGAGTGCTGTCATTGCCGACAACGATTATGTTTATTTTGCCGGCGCGCGAGACAGGGACCGATATCCGGGGGTTGAGACAGCCGCTGTTTTAGGCCGGATTCGTTTTAATGGATCTCAATTCACCGGAAATGTTGAAATCATAGCTCTGCCAGGTTTTGCCGGCACAGATTTAGCGTTCGGGAATACTTACCTTTACGTTAGCAGTGGCGCAGAAGGAGGGATATCCCGTGTTAATACACAATCTTTCCAGGTCGAAGCATTTGTCAATAAGCAGGATGTTCGTTCAATTGCGTACGAAAACGGAACACTTGCTGTAGTGAGCGGCTCTGAGGGTGCATTCTTATACAATGCTTCCGACCTTACAGAATTGCGACGCTTTTCAGAGCGAACAGCATCACCAAATGCAAAACGTACAGCAGCTTTCTATGAATCCTATTTGCTTGTAGCTGAAGGAGAAATGGGTGCAGCTCTATACCGAACAAATTCCGGAAATTTGATTCAGCACATCGAAATTATCTCTTTAGATGACGCACAACTCCCATCTGAAATTGTTACCAACGCTGTATCTGTAACCGATAATATACTTTGGATGGCAAATGGTGCTGCGGGACTAAGTATGGCCAGATATGCTGACGGTTCGTTTACCAATCTAGGCGTAGCTTTATTAGGAGGATCTACAAACTTTGTGCAGGCTGAAAATGAATATATATATGCAGCAGCCGGTGCAGAAGGACTTCAAATTCTCAGACGTGAATTGCCGGATGAACAGGTGATAATCAGTTGTGACGGAGCAATTCCATACAACGGTCCTTCTTGGTTGAACGTTAACTCAAATGATGTTTTCATCTACTCTGGTGCAGCATCGCTTCAAGGAATCAATGTTAATAATCAGCTTACATTTTGTGGATCTCTTGTTGTTTCCAACCAGTTAAATGTTAACTCAAATGCGCTGTTCAGTATGCGTGGATCTCTCGCTTTCGGACAACTCCATGGGAATACATCGCTGATTGTCAATTCCGGTGCAATCCTCAGAGTTGAAGGTTCATTGGTTATCTATGGCAACTTGATTATGAACAGCAATTCAACAATTGAATTTGTTGGTGAAGCTAGCAGTATAACCATTCATGGCTCTGTGACTCGAAACACCGGTTCTCAAATACGTGGACTCTACACCGATGTGATGGGTAAGCTCTAAGTATTTCGTTGATGGTACATAAAAAAGGCTGGTTTGCGTTAAGCAAGCCAGCCTTTTTTTATATGCAGAGGTGTTGTATGTCACCGGATTATGTCTGCCACCGCGTGTGTGTACACGCGGTGCATATCGGATACGCAGCTAAAGTGAGGGATGTACCCTCACTCCCGTCGACTCAGGGGCTGAAGTACTCATCCGTCTACATCATCTACAAAGACAACCAGTGCTGCGGCTAATATCCAGCTAAATCCACCCAGTATGAGGGCATAAATAGCCTGACCGCCAAAAAGGCTGCCCACGATAAAGCCAAGTATAGATGCAGCTAAAATCTGGGGTAGTACGATGAAGAAGTTGAAAATTCCCATGTAAACGCCCATTTTATTCGATGGAAGTGCGCCCGCAAGTATGGCATAGGGCATCGATAAAATACTGGCCCAAGCCAGGCCCACCCCAACCATAGATACGAGCATCATCATGGGTGAACTGATGAAATAGATAGAGATTAAGCCTGCCGCACCAATTACTAGCGATATAGCATGGGTTATTTTCCGGTTCGTATATCCCGCGATTACAGGCAACAGAAAGGCAACAATCGCGGCAAATCCGTTATAGATACCAAACGAAACCCCTACCCAGTCGGCTCCTTCGTTGTATTCTTTTTCTATATGCTGGAGTGTGGCCCGCATACCGTCGGTAAGCTCCACCCGACCTTCCTCCAGAAAGAAATTCACTATACGCATACTTGCCGTTACGTTGGACTGTCCCGCATCCAGTTGCTCCTGAAACATGCGTAAATCTTGTTGAATACGGGGCAATCGACCAATCCACTCGGCATCTGTTCTGTCATTCAGGCCTTCAGCAGCGATGGTGAGCTCAGCTACTTCCGTAGCACCCATTTTCATGTCGTAAATATGGGTAGTTACCGCTGATGTGGTGTAAATCCACATGGCAAACAGCGCAAACCACGAGAAAAACTGCACAATAGCGAGCTGTTTCATGGTTTTAGGCATCATGTAAAGATCATCGAAAATAACGGTGAGACCGTTTTTCTTGCCTCTCTTCTGCACTAATCCAGACAATATCAGTACCAATCCAATTAGTGCGATACCTACGGTGAGGATGTATAACTCTTGCTCAAGTGATGCGAAATACACAACGGCCGACAAAACAGCACCAATGACACCTAAAATCGGACCATGAAACAATTTGGGCTTAGCCAGCTCATCGGCCGGCAGCTCAGGACGTTCAAACTTTTCAGCGAGCCCCAGCTCCTTGGCTTCATATTCATCAAACTCTTTCAGCTCTTGTGGACTATACTCCTTCGTTTTGAATATGGTCCACATTACAGCGGCGAAAAAGATAGCACCACCGAAATAGAACGAGAATTTAACAGAATCAGGAATCACTCCCTCAGGAGCGGTATTGGAAATATTAAACCAGTTGGTCATCATCCAGGGCAAAAACGATCCTATAAAGGCCGCAACACCGATGAAAAACGACTGCATGGCGAATCCCTTGGTACGTTGCTCGGATGGAAGCATGTCGCCCACAAAGGCACGGAAAGGCTCCATGGTGATATTGATGGATGCATCCAGAATCCAAAGCATCCCTGCCGCCATCCACAGATAAGGCGAGTTCGGCATGATGAGCAAGGCCGCCGAAGCCAGAATAGCTCCAACCAGGAAGAAAGGGCGCCTCCGGCCAAAACTGTTCCAGGTGTTGTCGCTAAGGTAGCCAACGATAGGTTGAACGATGAGTCCGGTAACAGGTGCGGCAATCCAAAGAATGGGGATCTGCGATACGTCGGCACCCAGTGTTTCAAAAATCCGGCTGACATTGGCGTTTTGAAGGGCAAAACCGAACTGAATTCCCAGAAACCCGAAACTCATGTTCCAGATCTGGAAAAAGGATAACTGTGGTTTTTTTTTCATGGCGAATAGATGCTTGAGGTTATTTCCTGCGCTACGTAAGCGCTTACATCACGGAAGATATTCAAATATGCAATGAAACCGAAACACGATTCGGCTTTGCTTTCATTCGGTAAATGAATTGATGATTCGGCCTATCTTAAAATTGGCAAAAAAGTACCATCTCTAGGGTTATTTCGTAAGACTCCCGGAATTCAGTTGCCTGCCACATGGTTATAGAATGCAGTTATCGTAACTGTGTATATTACCGATGTCAATTTGAATCTCTGAATCCCTTTTTGAATGTCCTTTACAAATAAAGATGTAGCCGAACTCCTGGAAGAAATCGGCATCCTGCTTCGACTCGACGGTGCCAACGATTTCAAAGCCATAGCTTTCGACCGGGCCGCCAGAACGATGGAGTCCCTCGATACGCCCATCGCCACCCTGGTTGAAAATAATGAAGTTACCAGCATCAAGGGCATCGGCAAGTCTATAGCCGACGATATTTACGCCTTGTTCGAAACCGGTGAAATTCCGGCCCTCGTTAGTCTGCGAAATAAAGTACCCAAAGACCTGGTGCGCTGGCTGGATATATCCGGCATGGGACCCAAAAAAGTGTATAAAATCCACAAGGAACTGGGCATAACTACGCTGGATGAGCTGAAAGCCCGCTGCGAAGACGGCTCGGTAGCCGCGCTGGCAGGAATGGGCGAGAAGTCGGCCGGAAAAATCCTGAAATCTATCGCCTGGATGGAGCAGTTCGCCGAGCGATGCCGGCTTGACGAAGCTCAGATCATTGCCGACAGGATGGTTGCCCTGCTTAAGGACAAACCGGGCGTGAAGGAAATAGCCGTCGCTGGATCGTTTCGTCGAAGTATGGAAACCATCGGCGACATTGATATTCTGATCGGAGCTGATGCCGGCGATGCAGCGCCGCTTTTCGACGCATTTACCTCCCACGAAAGTGTGCTGGAAGTGCTGGGCAGGGGCGACACCAAGAGCTCGGTGCGTAGCCGTGAAGGCCGCCAGGTAGACCTCCGCATCGTGAAACCCGAGCAATTTCCTGCCGCACTGATGTACTTTACCGGCAGCAAGGAGCACAATGTAGCCTTGCGTCAGCGCGCCCGCGAACGCCAGATGGCCCTCAACGAGTATGGATTATTCAAGCTCGGGTCGGATGGAAACACCGATTTTGATCAGCCGGTGGACTACACCTCCGAAGCCGACATCTACCGCAAGCTGGGCATGAGCTGGGTGCCGCCCGAACTGCGGGAAGACCGTGGTGAGGTCGCCTGGTTTGCCGAGCACGAAACAGCCGATCTGGTTGAAGCCACCGATATCAAAGGTGTGCTGCACGCCCACTCCACCTGGAGCGATGGCAAGTACAGCATCGAAGACATGGCCCGCGCCTGTATCGAACGTGGCTATGAGTACCTCGGACTCACCGATCACTCACGCACTGCGGCCTATGCCGGCGGACTCGACGCCCGACGCGTGCAGCAGCAATGGAAGGAAATTGACGCACTGAACGAGCAGTTCGACAAAGAAGGTGTGCGCTTTCGGGTGTTTAAAGGCATAGAAAGCGACATCCTTGCGGATGGGTCTCTCGACTACGAAACCGACATCCTTAAAGGATTCGATTTCATCATAGCCAGTGTGCATTTTTCGCTGGATATGCCGGTCGACAAGATGCTGGATCGCCTTAGCAGGGCGGTTGAAAATCCTTATACCACCATTCTTGGACATCCTACAGGCAGGCTGCTGCTGAAACGTGATGGTAACAAAGTAGACCTGAATCCGGTTATTGAACGCGCCGCCGCTGCCGGAACCGCCATCGAAATCAATGCGAATCCCTGGAGGCTCGACCTCGACTGGCGTTACGGTAACAAAGCGCAGGAGGCGGGATTGCTCACCGCTGTTTGTCCGGATGCACACAGCACCAGCGGCATCGATGATATGGAATTCGGGGTGCGCATCGCCCGAAAAGCACGGTTTGATGCTGCCCGGGTGCTCAATACGCTGTCCATCGAGCAGCTTGCCGATCATTTTGCCCACAAACGCACACGATAACATGGCATTTAAAAACACATCCCAGCGCAGCTGGTGGGAGAAAGAATCGATGTCATTCACCCGCGACCTTATCGTGGTAGGATCGGGCATCACGGGACTCAGTACGGCGCTCTTCTGGAAACGACGTCACCCCCAGGCCCGTATTCTGGTGCTGGATCGAGGCTTCTGGCCAACCGGCGCCACAGGTCGTAATGCGGGCTTTGCCTGTTTTGGATCCGCCGGCGAACTGGTGGATGACCTCGTACATGAATCGGAGGAGTCGGTGAAAGATCGCCTCCGCCTGCGCCTGGAAGGCCTCGATCTGCTGCGTAACGAGCTCGGAGATGAGCACATCGGCTACGCTATGACCGGCGGGTACGAAATCTTCGATACTACCGACGACCCGCATTATCGTGAGAGTATTGCCCAAATGCCGCGATTCAGCAAGTGGGTTGAGGAAATAACTGGAGTGCCCAACAGTTACGAAAGCCGCACGGTGAACGGTTATCCGTCTATTTTTAATGGTCTCGAGGGATATCTGAACAGCGGTATGCTGATGCAGCGCCTGCTGCAGAAGGTCAGCGAAGCCGGGGTAGAGGTGCGCTGGAATACCCCCGTGAGCGAGGTCATGGCCCAAAAAGTTACCCTTAGCGACGGACTGGAGCTAGCCGCAGACCGTGTCTTACTGGCAACGAACGGCTACTCGTCAACACTGCATGGTGAAACCGCCGTACAGCCTGCCCGTGGCTATGCGTTTGTGACCAAACCGCTGAAAAAACTTCCCTGGCACGGGTCCTGCCATTACAATCGAGGCTACGTGTATTTTCGGGATCTGGGTGACCGACTGCTCATAGGTGGTGCCAGGGATGTCGACAAACCTACCGAAACGAGCATAGAAAACGAGATTAATCCGCGTATCAGGCAGTGGCTTATTGATTTTGTCAGTAACCAGCTCAACGTAGACCACAATTGGGAAATTGACACCGAATGGACGGGCGTTATGGGTTTCGGTGCCACCAAAACACCGGAATGCCGTAAAACCAGCGATGGTGTCTATCTTGCTGCCGGACTCGGCGGAATGGGTGTAGCCATTGGCATGAAACTGGCGCAGAACATGGTACAACTGCTCGATGAAGAGCAGGGCGGATAAGCTTAAAAGATGTCGGCTTAATTCGAAATTATTCAGGTGCTAAGACTCGTATAATTCAAGCAGTAGTACGCCATGCGGATTTTCAATGTCTTTTCGTAAAGCTGGGTGCTAAGACTGGCATAACTCAAGCAGTACGCCATGGGCCTCTTTGGGATGCAAAAAAGCAATCCACTTACCATCCGCTCCTCGTTTAGGCGTTTCATTCAGTAACTGGTAGCCTGCTTCGCGCAACCGTAGTATCTCCGTGCGGATGTCATCTACCTCGTAAGCCATATGATGCAGTCCTTCCCCACGCTTTTCAATAAACTTGGTGATCACCGACTCCGGAGCGGTAGCACCAAGCAGTTCAACTTTGGTTTGACCTTGTTGAAAAAAAGCTGTTTCAACAAATTCACTTTCCACCAGCTCCCGCTTGTAGCAAGCAGTTCCCAAAATAGACTCGTATCGGGCAATGGCTTCATCCAGATTTCTTACAGCAATGCCGATGTGGTCGAGGTGTTTCATAACAGAAAATTGGGTTTGGTGCAGATTGCAGAGTGGTTATGGGATAAGGATTAAAAGATGTTCCCTGCGTGTTTGCAGTGGTTCGTTCAATTCGCCCCCGAATACCTGGTGCGTTACTCGGGAGGAGTATCTTTGGGTTCATCACCCAGTTGGGCGCGTAGTTCGAGCAGTAGCTGACGGTGCTCGGCCATATCGTCATCCTTTAGTATTTCATCAATTTCACGCGGCTTCGGCAACTCATCAACGGAGGTTAAACCGAAGTGCAGTAAAAAGGTATCGGACGTTTTATACAGCAACGGCTTTCCGGGGGAATCTCTCCGACCTGCAACGGCGATGAGCTTTTTCTCCATGAGGGTTCGTACGATGTAGCTGGAGTCTACTCCACGAATGTGCTCAATTTCCGGTTTGGTGATCGGCTGCTTGTAAGCAATGATAGCCAGGGTTTCCACGGCTGACTGGGAAATTTTTCGGGTAGCATTCTCATGCTGGATAAATTGAAGCCAGGTATGAAATCGCGCGTCGGTTGCAAACGTGTACCCCCGACCTCGATGAACGATATGGAAACTCCGTCCTGTTTCGGCGTATGATGCGTTCAGCTTAAGAATGATTCCCGCTATTTCAGTAGGTGCTATTTCAAGGGTTTCATCCTCACGAAGCAAAGCCTTTACAATCTCCTCAGCTGTAATGGGCTCAGGACTGGCAAAAATCATGGCCTCAACAATTGCGGGTAGCGTGATACCGCTTTCGTACGTTGAATCAGTTTCCATGCTGTTGTTTTTGTTGTGCTTTTTCGATGAGCTCTTGTCGCATACGATGGCCGTACTGAATGCCAAAATAGGCACCAAGTTCAGCACCCGCAACGATCATTATAGCGAACATAATCTGATTCTGCATTAAGGCAAACTCTTCTTTGAGTTCGACAAAAAACATGGCGGGAATGGAAATGATGAGCGCCATCAGGTATGGAATCCAGTAGGTAGTAGCCGATCTGCGCACGTACCGCCGCGAGATAGACCAGGTAACACTCAGGTAAACCGCACCGTAGGCAACCATAACAGCCGTGCCAATCCAGCCGGGAGTTTCCGTGAAGGGTACAAAGAGTCCGGTAAAGATGTAAACGATAACACCGATGGTAAATGATACGGTCAGATACGCAATAATGCGTGGATAATTAGGCATAATTTAAGTTAAATCTGATATAATTTGGCTCAAAGATACGAGTTTCCTCGCGAATCAGCGCGATACAGGTGGGGCTACCCGGTCGGGACTGCCAAGCCACTCAAGTGGATTCATATTGCTGTCGGCACCGCTTCTTCTTACAATGAAATACAAGCTGCTTCCCCGAGGTGAAGATCGACTGCCTGACCTCCCCAGAATATCTCCGGCTCTCACAAATGTATTTTCTCTGATGGAGATCTCACTGAAATTCGTGTAAACCGTGAAATGGGAATCGCCATGACGCACAATGACCATGTCGCCGAATTCCCCCACACCACGATAGATAGCCGATACAAATCCCTCATGCACTACACGCACCGGGCTACGCTCTTCTGCTGAGATTTCAATACCGGGGGAGGCAATTCGCGTGCGATAAACGGGATGTACATTAAATCCGAACTGTTGTGTGACAACACCGTTCACAGGCCAGGGCAAATTTCCTTTACTACGCACAAAAGAAAGTTCAATTCGTGCATACTCTTCTCGACTAGGCTCGGCGGTACTGCGTGTTACCGGCTCCGATAATCGTGCGATTTCACGCTCACGTTCGGCCGCATCCTGAATCTGTCGGGCTTCGGCCAGGCGGCGTAACCGCTCGGCCTCCAATTGGCGAATTCGTTCTTCCTCTTCACGCTGCACACGTTCCAGTTCAGCAATAGTGTTGTTAAGTATGGTGTTTAGATTTTCGTATGAGCGACGGGTTTCTGCCAGCTTTTGTTGGGTCTGTTCCCGATTTTGCTGCAAGGCCACGATATTTCGGTCTTGTCGGCGTCGGGTTTCCTGCAGTCCTTCCCGGGCTTCACGGGTTTCCGCCAGGTTTCGTTGAACTTCTTCCCTCGAGGCGACCAGCTGTTCTTCTTTAACACGCAACTCCTCTTGCTGACGGTCAATAGCCTCCGCCTGACGAGTCCGCTGGTCTTCAAAACGACGCAGATAATAGGAACGTACCAGCATCTGATTGAACGATCCGGAAGTGAATAAATACGCCAGCTCAGGAACCCTGCCATGTTTGTACAGATAAGTGAGACTTTCCTGATAGGTTGCGATAAGCCGCTCAAGTTCGGCTCTGTTGGCGGCAACCTCCCGCTGTATAATGTTTATTTCTTCACTGAGCTGCCGCCCCTGAGCCTGTAGATTGCGAATTACGGCATCTCTGAGGGCAATCTCACGTTCAAGCTCCTGAAAAGCCCGGTATAAGGACTCATATTCCGTTTCGCTTTCACGAATTTCCTGCTCATACTGTAAAATAAGCTGCTGTAAGGTCTGGATTTGCGTGCTGGTCTGGTTCTGCCGCTCCCGCAACTCCTCACGTATACGCTCAAAGTCTTGTCCCCACGCGGAGGGCGAGATGATCAGTATTGCCAATATTGCAAACAGAATACGCATGTTACCTAAAAATGGTGATGGACGAGGGGATGTTTAGATCAAACTGAGGGTTAGACGGGTTGATATCATAAGATTGAATGGTAATAAAGATATTGGATCGCCGGTCGTTGCTTAGAATCTGAATATTACGAGGTAAATAATAATGCTGTTCATCCATCCGGTTGGCAAACAGATACGTTGAAAACGCCACCGGGCTCATTACCCTAAACTCCATGCGTGTTAGTTCACCTGTGTCGCGGGAAAAAAACATACGTGTATGGTCATCAAAAGTAAAACGCCAGCTCTCAGCGCTTTCGTGCAATGACCGGGGGCTTCGTTCTTCCATATCAGGACTAAGTACGCTGAGCATATTAACAGCATAGAACCCACTTTCAAGCAATGCATCCTGATCTGAAGTACTAACACGCCGCGCATATTGATCAATGCGATTATACAGTGTTACCGAGTCGGGCTCTACCAGAAGCTTGCCTGCCTCAATACCCAGACTATTACGGAATGTTAGCAGGGTTCTTTCTCTGTCGCTGATAAAAAGTACAGCTGAGCGGTCGGTGTTCCCAGGTGAACTGAGTTGTACACGACCTCTGCCGCCCAATGTATGGAGGGGAGGCTGTTGACCTTGAATTTGCTCGAGTACTTCCGTTGGATTTCGCTGACTGGGTACAAAAACTTCATCACCTTCCTCAATGCTGACAGCTCGTGGCGAACAGGCCGTTATCGCAATCAGTAAAATAAGAGCCGGATACCGCATTGAGATATGCATGTGATAATTCCCTTAGTTAATTAACCGACTTTCCAGATAATCACGCTCCGGATCCTGCTCAAGTGCACGGCTCCACCAAAGACGGGCATTTTCCATATCTCCCATTTCACGGTAAACATCTCCCATATGTTCCAGAATAGTGGCGCTGCTGTCGCCCCCGTTCTGAATAGACAAACGGATGTACTCGTAAGCTTTATCAATTACACCCTTTTTGTAGTAAATCCACCCTAGTGTATCCAAATAGGAAGAATTTGAAGGCTCAATGGCAACTGCTCTAAGGGACATGTCATACGCTTTTTCCAAATGTTCATTACGGATAGACAAGAAATAAGCATAGTTATTCAAGGCCGTTGAGTTCTCAGGGTCGAGCTCTATGGCTTGCTGATAAGCTTCTACGGCAGCAGGCCAGTTATCTGCTCCTTCAAACGTATCGCCCAGTACGCCCCAGATAACCGATTTGAAATTAGGTCGGGCCGGAACTTCCGTAGCTTTCTGCAACCAACTGATAGCGTTGGGTTTATCGTCACTAAAGGAATAGGCTACACCTACGAAAAACCGAATGAACGGATCCTCCGGTACCCAGTATTCAGCCTCATCTGAAATACCGATCAGCTCTTCAAACATACTCTCACTGTAGTAGAGTTGTGTGAGCTGTTGCCAGGCGGCTTCGTTCTCAGGCATAAGACGTACCGTTTCTCTCAACCTTGGGATGGCGGCCGCATTGTTGCGCATCATCAGGAAAAAATCAGCAGCAAGCGCCTGCGCTTCGGCGTTATCCGGATAGGTTTCCACGTATGCTTCAATGATGGATTCCGTACTTTCACTGAGCAGTTCATTGGAAGGGTCGCGCATAAATTGTGTAACCATGAATTGAATGAGCTCACTTTTAACCTGCTCACCCATGGCCTCGTCTTCAATCATTTCGCGAATGAACCGACCCGCCATGTCCCACTGGCCTTGTTGGATGTAAACATCTGCAAGACCTATCTTTATTTCTGCAGAACGCAAGCCCTGTTCAATGGCCGATTCGAACAATTGGAGTGCACGGTCGTTTTCACCTTGCTCCAGATAAAGTCCACCCAGCGTTTGAATCACCACAGCATTATCCTTGTCGAAGGCAAGCGCACGTTCGAGGATAGATATACCAGCCGGGGTGTCGTCGTTCATTACCGCATTGCGGTACATCTGAAAGTATAGCTGCAAATCTGGACCAGTGATGGAGAGGATGCGTTCATAAACGGCATTAGATGCTGAATAGTCTCCCATCTCGGCCAACGTGCCAGCCTTTATTACCAATAAATCAACATCGGTTGGGAAAAAGCGGGTAGCCGTTTCTAACGCTTGTACAGCGCTGTCGGTCTGGCCATCGCGCAGGTAAATTTCAGCAAGTTTAATATGATACCACTTGTTGGAAGGGTCAATATCAATGGCTTCACGGGCATAGAATAAAGCATTGCTGTAATCCATCAGAAACATGTAGGCATCGGCCAAAGCAAAATTCACCGCCGCGTCATCCGGTACCAGAATATAGGCCATGGTCAGATTGTCAAGAGCCTCATTGAAGTCTTGCAACTCAAAGGCGGTAATGCCTTGTATATAGTAGGCTTTTGCCTGTGCCAGATCTTCAGCAGAATACTCAGGTATTTCACGTGTAGATACCGGTACTGTACTTTCAGGTTCAGCGGCTTTTCGTGAAGATGTACACGAAATCAATAGAATTGTGGTGAAAAAAAGAAAAAATTTGCGTTGCATGAATCTCGTTTGAAAGACGGTTACGGCACAGATGTATCTGAATAACGGACCGTGCTGGTTATTGGTACAGCTCAAGGCGGATTTTCCCTCACTGTATTATGGGTCAAATTACAAAAATAACGTTAGAATACGCACTTTAGCGCCCAGATTAGCGTAATTGTACGTGTGTTACATAGATAATTGGTTCACAGGCAACCATGGTACTGCCATAGTTGCTATAATGCGTTAGTCTTTATTGATATCTTTGATATTGACGGTAGTAAACCTATTTTATACATATGAGACAACCGGTTTCCTTAGCAGATTCGCTGAAGAAATTCATCGAGAAGTATCCGCATCGCAGACAGCTGAAGCGCGGTATGATTATGTCTTTATGGGGACCAATTGTTGGCAGTGCAATTGCTACACAGTGTCGCGATTTGCATTTTGAGGGCAGTAGGCTTGTTGTGCATGTAGCGAATCCCGGCTGGCGACAAGAGTTGCATATGCAACGCTATACCATAATGAGAGAGCTCAACAATGAGGTTAAGGAAGACATCATCAGTGAAATAATCGTTAAGGCTTGAATGAAATTTACTTCCAATCTTATATCACGCATTACCGACTGGCTGGGAGAACGAGCCTGGCCCCGACTCATTGTAAGCTCCAGGGCAGACGAGCAAACCCCGGTTTCTACCCGCGAAAGAGTGATTGTTTTTACTGTTGCCTACGTTATTGCCGTGTCTTCCTGGTTAATGGTTAATCTCGACCGTGAATTTAATCTGGAGCTTGAAATTCCAATTACTACCGCTTCGATTTCTTCTGATAAGGCTCTCATTTCTCCGGTTCCTGCCTTCGTAACCGTTGGCGTGAGCGGGGAAGGATGGAAGCTGCTGAATTTGTATAACAATCCTCCCCAGTTGCCGCTAAATCTGGAGCAATCACAGATTAATATGTTTGAACAGGTTCGTGCGCTTTTGGGTTCTAACCAGGATGTAAATGTTACCAAGGTACAACCCTCTATCCTTAACGTACAATTGGATGAGCGTATTGAGCGCCGGATTCCGGTTGATTTACGGATGGATCTGAACATTCGCCGCCAGTATGCCATGATCGGTGATATTAGGGTAAGTCCCGATTCGGTAACGATATCCGGAGCACGGTCTAAGGTAGAAGGCTTCAGCGTTTGGCCCACCCGGGTTGTGACTCTTGAAGGAGTACGTGAATCCATCGATATGCTTGTTGAGCTAGAGCAGCCCACACCGGTGGTGCATCTGAATACAGGTCAAGTTAGAGTTGAAGCTGAAATTGTAGAATTTACAGAAGGTGAAGCCAGAGTACCGGTTGCCGTGTCTGGAGCACCCGAGGGAAGGCAGGTCACATTTACTCCCTCATCCGTTGCGGTACGTTACGCTGTGCCTATAGAAGAGTATGCTCTGGCTCAGGACGAAGTTCCCTTTCGTGTATATGTTCCGTATTCACAGATTACGCGAGATACTACCGGACTCGTATCTCCGGTTATTGAAATTACCTCCGATGTATTAAACATCCGATTTCGATCCATTCAGCCACGTTCAGTATCTTATTTTGTGATTATTTCAGATAACTGATTCCTGATATGGTCTTTTCAGGCTAAGCCTACCTTAGGTTACCTGATGCGTATGGCCATGAACAACTAATCCGAAGTGCAGGATTTTAATCTTCCCGGTACTCCGCCAGTGCCTCGTCAATCGAGCGTGTACCACCCACAAAGTCATTAATTTTAAGGATAACCTCATCAACCAGCGTATCTGGGCAGCTGGCACCTGAAGTGATCGCAACCGTGAGGGGGTTCTCCACAGTGGGAAACCAATCGGATGTGAGTTTAATCTCTTTGTCCCACTGATTAAAGTGTCGTATTTCACTGGTTGAAAGCATTTCACCAGCATCACGCACATGATAGGTCGGGAACTTACCTTCCAGTAATTCAACGATGTGCATGGTATTAGATGAATTATAGCCGCCCACAACTATGGCAAGATCAGCTTCTTCTTCGAGCAAGCCGAGTGTTGCACCCTGGTTTTCATTGGTGGCGTAACATAGGGTGTCGGATGTATCGGCAAAGTGCTGGTCGATGTTAGCCTCGCCAAATCGCTCAATAGCGGCCTGACGCAGGATTTCCATTACTTCCCGCGTTTCTGATGCCAGCATGGTGGTCTGATTGATTACTCCGAATCGCCGCAAATCTTCCAAGGGGTTGAACCCGGGTGTACATTTGTGTCCGAATACCTGCTCAAACTCCTCAATCGGTCTCTTGCCGGTCATGATTTCAGCCAATATATGTGTTTCTTCCGGATTGTAAACAACAACTACAGGACCGTCCTGTGCTGCGTGCGAAAAGGTAGCTCGCGTTTCTTCATGCTGATACTTTCCGTGTACAACCAGGGAATATCCTTTTTTCCCAAGTTTGGCACCGCGATTCCATACTTTCTCCACAAACGGACAGGTTGTATCAAATGCATAAGGATTGATACCTATGGCTTCCAGTCGCTTCTGAATCTCTATGGTGGTTCCGAAAGCGGGCACAATGACGATATCATCTGGAGTGAGTTCATCAAAAGGGATGATTTCGCTGCCATCGGTATGAAATAAGAATTTCACTCCTCTGCGTTGCAGGTCTTCATTCACCGTTGGATTGTGAATCATCTCGCTGAGCAGAAATATGCGCTTATCACGGTGCTGCTCTACTGCCCTGTAAGCAATATCAATAGCATTTTGTACCCCATAACAGAAACCGAAGTGGCGTGGAATGAGATAGCGTACGGTCCCGAAATCAAGAACGGAGGGTGTGAGATCTTTTTTGCGGGGATCCAGAATTTGTCTCGATTCCTTTACGGTTCGGATAATCGGAGACTGATACATCAGGGGAATGTCAAATTGCTTGGGCATGGGATTGAGTGCTGCCTTAAAGGTGTAGAACGTGTGAGATTAAATTAACACTACGCATTTCAGAATCATTCAAAAAATTGGTTGAAATCGGCAAATCTTGTGCCATCATAGCAGCCTATACCGGTGCATCTTCCATTTTCACAGCAACCAGCTTACTTACACCCGTTTCCGGCATCGTCACACCGTAGAGCATCTCCGACTTTTCCATGGTGTTTTTGTTATGCGTAATGATAATGAACTGGGTGTCTTTGCTGAATTTCTTGATCATAGTTGTGAACCGACCTACATTGGCATCATCAAGGGGGGCATCAACCTCATCCAGAATACAAAATGGTGATGGCTTAACCAGATAAATCGCGAAAAGCAAAGCAATGGCTGTCAGTGTTTTTTCTCCGCCCGATAGCTGCTCGATATTGCTGGGACGTTTACCACGTGGATTGGCGATAATATGAATTTTCCGGTCGAGGGGGTCTTCCGCATTATCATCAAGAATCAGATCGCAGTGGTCATTTTCATCAAAGAGCGTATGAAATACGGTGCGAAAATTGGTGCGTATTTCGTCGAAGGTTTCCGTGAAGCGTTTGTTGGCCGTATCGTTGATTTCAGCAATGGTTTCGCGGAGCTTGGTTTCGGCTTCGTTCAAATCCTGCATCTGCGATTCGAAGGTATCGAGCCTGGTTTTCTCTTCTTCGTACTCCTCGATGGCAAGTTTGTTCACCTCACCAATATTTTTGAGGCGTTCACGGAGCATTTTGATGGTTTCCTTTACTGTGGCAGGCTCCGTATCATCCGGCATCTCTTCCGTAAGCTGGTCCATCAATAGTCCGTACGTCTCCCAGATGTGGTCGGCGATGGATTTCAACTGCATGTCGAAGCGCTCCTTGGCCATCGTGAGATGATGCACGAGATCGGTGTTAATTTCGCGTTTCCTGCGTATTTCGCGGAGATCTTCATCAATTTGGTTGATTCTGCCCCGCTGACGGGCTGCACTTTCCTCGGCTTCAGTTAACGCCTCGTCGGCATCACCTTTGTTTCTTCGAAGTCCTTCCAGACGGTAGGTCAATTCTTCGATCTGTTGTTTATTACTGAGGATGCGATCTTTTGCGTCGCGTGCACTCTGGGCCCTGGATTCAAGTCGTTTTTTGATTCCGGCAATGCCAACATGAGCACGTTCAATGTCAATCTTGTGGTTATTGACTTCATTCTGCAATTTCTGATCATCAAGCTGTGCTTCACTAAAACGAGACTGCACCCGTTGAAGGCTATCTTCCTTTTGCTGAAGGTCGGCGCGGTAACGATGCTGTTCATCTAATATCTGCTCCAGTTTTTCTTCCAGTGCAATGGCTTCCGGTTCGAAGGATTCCAACTCTTCGCGTGCGGTTTTATGAGACTCCTGAATGCGTAACTGGCGCTCCCGAATGTCAGCGATATTTTTCTCGTAAACCTGCTTGCGCGCCTGAAACGTACTTCGTTCGCTTTCCAGCTTGCGGTATGCTGCTTCTGCTTCCTTTCTTTGTTGCGCAAGAGACTCTACGGGCAGTTGACTTCGCAGATGCACAATTTGAGCGAGTTCTTCCTGTAATCGGTCCAGTTCAACATCTAATCCATCTGCTTTATGAATAAGTTTGTCGATACGCTCTCGTAGTCCAACCCGCAGACCTTCGTTTTTAGCCGAGCTGCCTCCGCGTAAAAAAGACGCATCACTTACCAACTCACCCTGACGGGTAACACCCGTGAATCGTGTGCCCCGAACCCCTTCTACAGCCTCATCGAGCGTCTCGTACACCCTTGTCTGACCAAGAAGCAGGTTTCGAAGGGGTTCGAATTTTGGTGCGCAGCGAACTTCATAAGCAAGTGAACCATCCTCCAGCTCGTAAGACTGCTCCGTGAGTAATTCCATAGGGATGATGGTAGCTTTACCCTGTTGCTCTTTTTTCAGCATCTCGAAGGCTTTCTCTGCTTCTGCTACGGAATCCATCACTATATAGTTTACCGCATCGCCCAGAACCGATTCCAAAGCTACCGCCAGTTCTTCCGGAACAGAAAATAATTCCGAGAGTAAATCAAATCGAGTGAATTGAACGTTAAACTGCCGCAGGTATTTAACAGAGCCGGGAAATGCCTCATCGCTTTTGGCGATAGACTCTAGCAGGTTGATTTCAGAACGCAAAGCATCGCGCTTCGATTGCATCTCACGCTGCTGGTCTTTAAGGCGAGTTTGCTGCTCGGAAAGGCGCTCGCGCTCCTTAACGGCTTCTTCATGACGAGCTTCGGCAAGTTCCGTTGCCTCGAGTGCTTGCTCGAGGGCAAATTTCAGACGATTGTCTTCAGCACCGAATTGTTCTACATCCGCCAGTTGAGATTGCAGCTGCTTCTCAATGCGGATTTTGTCTTCTGCGAAGCCTTCCAGTCGACTTTCGAGTCGAATTTTTTTATTCTGAAGAGCTTGTAGCGCCACGTTGGTGTCGCGATATACGGTATTTACTTCTTCAAGCTTGCGTCGAATTGCAGCAACCTCCTCGCGGGCTTCATGAAGTGCTTCACGGGCGATCTCAAGTCGGTCGGTGGACTCTTTAAGGCGGGTTTCGGCCTCTGTAGCCAGTTTTTCAATGCGGGTAATCTGCTGTCGAAATTCTTTAATTTCGCCTTCACTCATCACTACATCGTTCTCATACTGATCAATCACATTCTGTTCAGCTACAATCTTTTCGTTGCTGATGGTGATGGTAGTTTCTGCATCCCGAATTTCATTAGACAGTCTGCTCACCAACCTCATGGCATGGCCCTGCTCGGTTTCACGATCTGTTAAGGTATCGCGCGATACCAGCAGCTGCTTCTCGAGGGTTTCCAGATTGCGTGAAAGCTCCTCCTTTTCCTTATCAGCGTTGAGGATACGCTCCATAAGCGGACCCAGCTCCGACTGTATATTCCGATAATCATGTCCAGATAAGGCTTTGTCGAGCTTCTGAAGGTCTTCTTCGTATTGTTTGGCTCGCTGCGCACGACCCGCCTGAATTTGCAGCGATTTTACCTTTTTCCGAATTTCAACGAGGATGTCTTCGATACGAAGCATGTCGGTGCGCGTTTCATCCAGCTTACGCATGGTTTGTTTACGCTTTTCTTTGTACTTCGTAACACCGGCAGCTTCTTCGAATAGTTTTCGGCGATCGTTATTTTTATCGGCCAGAATTTCTTCTACCATTTTGAGCTCAATTACCGAATAGGCATTAGATCCCATTCCGGTATCCATAAACAGCTCTACAATGTCTTTAAGTCTGCAGGGCACACGATTGAGCAGGTATTCACTGTCGCCTGAACGATACAAACGACGCGTTATGGTAATGTCGCTAAATTCTGATGGCAGAATACCTTTGTTATTTTCAATAGTGATGGAGACTTCGGCGAGTCCGAGGGCTTTCTTCGTTGCAGTTCCGTTGAAAATAACGTTGGTCATTGCACTAGATCGCAGCAAAGACGGTCGCTGTTCCCCAAGAGCCCATCGCAAGGCATCGACGATATTCGACTTTCCACACCCATTTGGTCCGACAATGGCCGTAATGCCGTTGCCGAATTTCACGGAGGTTTTTTGAGCAAAGCTTTTAAAACCGTGTAGTTCTAGTTCTGCGAGGTACAATGGTGTTAAATTAAGTCGAATTTACATTGGTGCACATATGCTATGCCCAATGATAAAAAACAGCAATGTCCGGAAACGTGACCCAAAAGGGAGCTGCCGGACATTGCATCAAATCGCTAAACTGTAAGGATATCCTGTTCCTTCACCTTGAGGGCTTCATCAACGCCTGCTATGAATTTGTCGGTATGATTTTGAACAATTTCTTCACCCTCGAATCGTGAATCCTCGGGTAGTGAGTCGTCTTTTACCTTCTTTTTAATGGCATCGTTGGCATTACGTCGAGAATTGCGGATGCTCACGCGAGCTTTTTCAGCAACGTCACGGGCAACTTTAACCAGTTCTTGTCGTCGTTCTTCTGATAAAATAGGAAGCGGGATGCGAACCACATTACCATCATTGGATGGGTTCAAACCAAGGCCAGATGAAAGTATACCTTTTTCAATCAGTGGGATAGTTGATTTATCCCATGGCTGCACTACAAGCAAACGAGCTTCCGGAGCAGTTACCGATGCCATTTGCGTAAGGGGAGTGGATGTGCCGTAATAATCTAGCCTGATACCTTCCAAAAGGGAGGGTGATGCTTTACCGGCACGTATGTGAGAAAACTCCCTTTTCAGGAAGTCCAGCGCTTCACTCATTTCGAGCTCAGCGGTTTCAATAATTTCATTTAGGTCGTCTACCATAATATTCTCGTGAGTTCACATAAATTAATGCACTGTAGTATGAATTTCATACTTGCTATACGTAACGAATCAATTTACACAATACTGCAGACTTCAAAAAGTCTGAGCGATTGTGCCCTGAGATTTTAGAGCTATATAAAAATAACTCCCTCTCTTGAATACTTTTGAACAAAAGCGCGGTTCTGATAGAATCTTTAAACAAGAGCGACGTTCCGAAAGTATCCAATATGAGCAGAGCGTAAATTTATACGGGTATATCCTCTTACAGAATCAGTCCGTTACCAGGTGACCAACGTGCCAACGGCTTCTCTTTGCGCTACTTTCATCAGGTTGCCGGGCTTGTTCATATCGAATACAATAATTGGCGTTTCATTATCACGGCACAACGTGAATGCGGTGAGGTCCATTACCGAAAGGCGTTGTTTAAGCACATCATCGCCCGATATAGTGTCGTACTTCACGGCATCATCGTGCTTCTCAGGATCTTTGTCGTAAATACCATCCACTCGCGTTCCTTTCAGAATGACATCCGCCTCAATTTCAATGGCCCTCAGAGATGCCGCTGTATCGGTGGTAAAATAGGGGTTACCGGTTCCTGCACCGAAGATTACAACACGACCTTTTTCAAGGTGACGAATAGCGCGTCGTCGAATGAATGGCTCGGCAACCTGCTCCATATTAATGGCTGATTGAAGTCGTGTGTGGACACCTTTTTGCTCGAGTGCATCTTGAAGCGCCATCGAGTTGATGAGTGTTGCCATCATGCCCATATAGTCGGCCTGCACCCGATCCATACCCTGTGTAGCACCTTTAACGCCTCTGAATATATTTCCTCCTCCAATCACAATAGCGATTTGAACGCCCTGAGCTGCTACGGCTTTAATTTCTTCGGCATACTGCTTGAGGATGTTGCCATCGATACCGTGACCTTGTTCTCCAAGGAGGGATTCCCCGCTGAGTTTCAGTAGTAATCGTTTGTATGTAGACATATGGTGATGAGTATAAGACGTTAATGAAGTTAAGGTACTGCGGGAGGTTGTTTATGCAGCAGCAAGCAGGCCGATGAACAACGTGATCTCCCCTGAATATGTACAGAAGCTTATCGAAAATTAGGCAAAAAAAAGGCTACCGAAGTAGCCTTTTAAAAAAACAGGTGATTAAACACCCAATTGAATACGATTGAAAGCAGTGATGAGTGGAGCACCGCTGTTTTTGAGATATTCACGAACGGTAACACTACCATCCTTCACAAACTTTTGCTCCAGAAGAACGCGTTCTTCGTAGAACCGTCGCAGTTTACCAACTGCTGCTTTCTCAGCGATATCGGCAGGTTTTCCTTCGTTGATGAGCTGCTCTTTAGCAATTTCAAGTTCTTTCTCGAGAAGGCTTGAATCAACTTCTTCTTTAACTACGGCGATTGGATTCATGGCTGCAATCTGCATAGCAATGTCTTTGCCGATTTCAGCATCAACATCGCCTTCGAAGTTAGCCAGAACAGCAAGCTGGTTGCCCGGGTGGATGTAAGAAACAACAGCACCATCGGTTTTAATTAAAGAGATATTCGGGATATCGATTTTCTCACCGATTTTTCCGACCATATCTTTGAGGTGGTCGGCCACTTCCCGCCCTTCCAGCTTAAGAGCCTTGAATGTATCGAGATCGCTAACTTCCTGATCGAAAGCCAGCTGAGCGAATTTGGTAGCATCAGCTACGAAGTCTTCGTTACGGGCTACGAAGTCGGTTTCACAGGCAAGAGCCAGCGCAACAGCTTTCTTTTTGTCGTCGGAGATAATAGTAACGATAGTTCCCTGGTTGGCTTCACGGTCGGCACGTGCTTCGGAAACTTTTTGGCCTTTTTTGCGGAGGTATTCAACAGCTGCATCGAAATCGCCATTGGCCTCAGCCAGGGCTTTCTTACAGTCCATCATACCGGCACCGGTCATTTCACGGAGTTTTTTTACGTCGGATGCGGAAATACTCATGATAGTTTGAGGTTCGATTAATGATTTCTTTAAAAAACGGTCTACACAAAAACCGGCTATCTGGAAAACCAGTAGCCGGCGTAATGTGCAAGTAAATTAGTCGGCTTTACGCGGGGCACGTCCGGCAGAACCGGCAGCTCCACCGGCTGCGCCTTTACGGCGGCGGCGGCGTGGTGAAGAGTCGCCACCTTCTTCGTCTGCATCACCAGACTCTTCGGCAGATTTCTTCTCCATGGCTTCCATAACAGCTTGCTCTTCTTCATACTCTTCGCGAGCAGCAGCACCTTCAATCACAGCATCAGCAACGTTGGATGTAATCAGGTGAATAGCCTTGGCTGCATCGTCATTGGCAGGAATGATGTAATCCGGAATGTCCGGATCGCAATTCGTATCTACCATTGCGAAGATAGGGATGTTGAGCTTCATGGCTTCGTTGATAGCAATATCTTCTTTTACGATATCTACCACGAAGATAGCGCCGGGTAAACGGCTCATGTTAGAAATACCACCCATAACCTTCTCAAGTTTCTCATACTCGCGATCGAGCATAAGTCGTTCTTTCTTGGTGATATTCTCATAGGTTCCGTCGGTACGCATCTTGTTAATCTCTTCCATACGTGCAATACTTTTACGTACCGTTGAGAAGTTAGTAAGCATACCACCTAACCAGCGGTGGGTAACATAAGGCATACCACAACGGGTAGCTTCAGTCTTTATAATTTCTTGTGCCTGCTTTTTGGTACCGATGAAAAGGATTTTCTTACCGGAGCGGGCTACTTTTTCAATTGCATCAATCGTTTCCTGCAGAGCTGCATGGGTTTTTTTAAGATCGATGATGTGAATGCCGTTTCGCTGCATAAAGATGAATTCATTCATCTTTGGATTCCAACGGCGGGTGAGGTGGCCAAAGTGCGCACCTGCTTTAAGCAATTCTTCTATACTTGCTGCTTGAGCCATGATATCAATAAATTGTGAGTTGATTTCCTCTACTCCGATCGATCATACTGCCCATCCCGGCATCATTACCGGAACACTCAGGTTAGTACGTCACGAAGTATGTGTGATTGTGAATGTGCATCGGGATGTTGCCAAACCGACCGGAATAACCCGGTCGGCAGCAGACAAATGATGCGGAAACGTGTTATCGTTTCGAGAATTGGAAGCGTTTACGGGCTTTAGGACGTCCATACTTCTTACGTTCAACCATACGGTCGTCACGTGTAAGAAGATCATCTTGCTTGAGTTTACCGTGGTTCTCACCATCAAACTTGTCCAGGGCGCGGGCGATACCGAGCTGAACAGCGCCAGCTTGACCGGTAAAACCACCGCCACGAACCGTTACTACGATGTCAAACTTGCCGCCACTTTCGGTAACGGTCAATGGTTGCATCACAACGTTCTGGTGTGAGAGAAGCGGAAAGTAATCAGTGAACTCGCGATTGTTAATCTTGATCTCACCTTTCCCAGGCCTCATGTAAACTCGAGCCGTTGACGTCTTTCTTCTGCCGATTGCGTTTGTCTGTGCCATCAGTTAATCAGAAAGTTACGGTTTCGGGTTGTTGTGCGGAGTGCGGATGCACCGGACCTGCATATACGCGCAGGTTGCGCAGTAACTGTCGACCAAGTGTGTTCTTCGGAAGCATTCCTTTCACTGCCATTGTAAGCAGACGGGTAGGATGTTTCTCAAGGATTTCCGAAGGAGTTGTGAGCTTAACACCACCCGGATAACCGGTGTGACGGAAATACTCTTTCTCGGTCATTTTCTTGCCGGAAAGGGTCACTTTCTCAGCATTGATCACAATTACATTATCGCCGGCATCCATATGCGGAGTAAACTCGGGCTTGTTTTTGCCACGGAGAATCACCGCAATCTTTGTTGCAATTCGCCCTAAAGGCTGGCCTTCGGCATCAATAACTACCCATTTCTTATCGATAGTCGATGGCTTTGCATTATATGTTTTGAAGCTTATAGTATCCACGGGATAATAGATTTTATGATTTTACGTGAAGTCGAGAAATATACGGCAAAAAAAATCCGATAGCAAAACAATGAATGCATGCATTACCTTAATTAATAGGTTGCACAACACACCCACCGCTCCGCAACTGATTACAGGAACGTGCCATAGTGCAAAAAAACATCTCCTCATCACAGGTCTGTTTTCAATGCCTCATAAGTCACTATTGTGTAGGATGAGGCCTTACTGACTGTAGTGCACGTGTTTAAGCACTTGTCAAAATCTTTTAAACCGTATGTATTCATATGGTACATGGAACGGCATTACCTATATTGTTGATTATCATACTGTTCGAATACTTTATATCAACAGCTATTAATTAAACGCAAAAACTATGAACCGACGCGAATATTTGAAGAAAACCATGGGCGGCGCTGCATTACTGGGTGCCGCAGGACTTTTTAATCCCGCTGCAGCACAAGAGCTCTACGAAATGAAACTCACCGATGACCTCGGTCGTTACACGCTGGCCGATCTACCATACCCGGCTGATGCTCTTGAACCTCATATCGATGCACAGACCATGCAATTGCACCATGGCCGGCATCACCTCGGTTACGTAAACGGTATGAATACCGCCCTAGATAAGCTTGCAGAAGCACGTGAAAGCGGCGACTTTAGCCTGGTTAAACATTGGTCGCGCGAAATCAGCTTCCACGGTGGCGGACACTATCTCCATACTCTTTTCTGGACCGTGATGTCGCCGAATGGCGGTGGCGAACCCCAGAATCAGGCACTTCGGCAGCAAATCGATCGCAGTTTCGGCTCCTACGATAAATTCCGCGCGCACTTTCTGGCGGCTTCCAATGCCGTTGAAGGAAGCGGTTGGGGTGTACTGGCATGGGAACCCGTTGGTCAGCGACTGATTATTCACCAGGTTGAGCGACAGTCGGACCTTTCTACATGGTCGAATATTCCGCTATTAATGGTAGACGTATGGGAACACGCGTACTATCTGCGCTACCAGAATCGTCGCGGTGAGTACACTCAGGCTTTCATGAACGTTGTTAACTGGGATGAAGTCGCCCGCCGACTGGATGCAGCTGTTCGATTTGGCTGATCTTGGGGAGCGACAATATGTTGAGTTCAGTCTTGTTTATTTCTGGGTAAGATTCGAAGTCGCATCCATATCAGATACATGACATAGCAGGATTGCAACCCTAGACATGGGTTGGTTTCTCATTACCAACCATCGAATAGGTGTATCCACCATTGGAACTGTCACGAAAAGGTTTTGTGTGAAACGTCACACAGAACCTTTTTTTTTGCGCAAAAGACGGTAAAAGCAGCGACATCCGGCGCATGTAAACTTCAATAGTTACGGCAATTTCGTTATCTTGACTAGATAATCATATTACACAGAAAATTATTCGATAATCCTTATGAGCAAGAATCTTTTAGGCACCCGTAAAACATTTGACACACCTAACGGGAAAGCATATTACTATAGTCTGGCCGAGCTGGAGAAAAAAGGCTACGGCGACATGAGCAAACTGCCTTTCTCAATCAAAGTCCTGCTGGAAGCTGTACTTCGGGAGGTTGATGACTATGTAGTGACCGAAGATGATGTAAAAAAACTGGCATCCTACAACGCCAAACAACCGGCCGATGTGGAGATTCCTTTCAAGCCTGCCCGAGTTGTTCTGCAGGATTTCACCGGTGTTCCGGCTGTAGTTGATCTCGCCGCACTTCGTCATGCCATGGCCAAAATGGGAGGTGATCCCAAGAAAATTAATCCCAATGTACCGGTAGATCTGGTTATTGATCACTCTGTTCAAGTAGATACCTTCGGACAAGAATTCGCCTTCATGCACAACGCCAAAATCGAGTTTGAGCGCAACCGTGAGCGTTATGAATTCCTGCGTTGGGGACAAAAAGCATTCACAAACTTCGGTGTAGTTCCGCCTGCGCGTGGAATCGTGCATCAGGTTAACCTCGAGTATCTCGCAAAAGGCGTTTGGAGCCGCAAAGAAGACGACCTCGAAGTAGTGTATCCTGATTCATTGGTCGGTACCGATTCGCATACGACCATGATTAACGGACTTGGCATTTTAGGCTGGGGCGTTGGTGGTATTGAAGCAGAGGCCGTAATGCTCGGACAACCTATATACATGCTCATTCCGGAAGTCATTGGATTCAAGGTGACCGGCAAATTGCGTGAAGGCGTTACCGCAACGGATCTTACCCTTACCGTAACCCAAATGCTCCGCAAGAAGGGCGTTGTGGGCAAATTCGTGGAATTTTTCGGAGATGGACTTGCAAATATGGGTCTGGCCGACCGTGCTACCATCGCCAACATGGCTCCCGAGTATGGCGCAACATGTGGTTTCTTCCCAATTGATGAGGAAGCACTACGCTACATGACCCGTACTGGCCGTGATGTAGGTCTCGTTAAAACCGTTGAGGAGTACTGCAAATTACAGGGACTCTTCCGCACCGCCGACACACCGGATCCGGAGTTCACCGATGTACTTCACCTGGACCTCAGCACCGTTGAGCCATCCCTGGCCGGACCTAAGCGTCCGCAGGATCGTGTAGCCCTGGCCAACATGAAAGATTCCTTCAACAAAGCGCTTGTAACACAAGAGCCTACTCAGGGATTTGCCCTAACCCAGGAAAAACTGGCTAACAAAGGTACCTATCAGAACGGTACTACCATCGACATGAAACACGGTGATGTGGTTATTGCCGCCATCACCAGTTGTACGAATACCTCCAACCCATCCGTAATGCTGGGTGCGGGAATCGTAGCCAAGAAAGCCGTTGAAAAAGGCCTCACCGTGAAGCCTTATGTGAAAACTTCGCTGGCTCCCGGCTCGCGCGTAGTTACGGATTACCTTTTGGAGGCCGATCTTACTAAGTATCTCGATGCACTCGGATTCAACCTCGTTGGTTATGGATGTACGACCTGTATTGGTAACTCTGGTCCGTTACCAGAAGCCGTAGACAAGGCTATTGCGGAGGGAGACCTCATCGTAGCCGGTGTGCTTTCCGGAAACCGAAACTTCGAAGGGCGTATCCATCCTAATGTGAAAGCCAATTACCTGGCATCGCCACCTCTTGTTGTAGCCTATGCGCTGGCCGGAACGGTCGACATCGATCTGGTTAAGGAGCCGTTGGGTAAAGGTAAAGACGGGGAGGATGTGTACTTGAAAGACATCTGGCCAACACAAGACGAAATTGAAGCCCACCTCGACAATGCCGTTCGTCCGGAGTTGTTCCACAAGAGCTACAACGGCATAGCTGATTCCAACGAAGAATGGAACGCCATTCCGATTACCGGTGGCGAGCTGTTTGATTGGAAAGATGAGTCGACCTACATTCAGCTTCCTCCGTTTTTTGAAGACATGGCTCCCGAGCCTGCTCCAATTCAGTCCATCAAAGATGCACGTGTGCTGGTTAAAGTTGGTGATTCTATTACTACAGACCATATCTCGCCTGCGGGGAACATCAAACGCGAGTCGCCAGCCGGACAATACCTGGTAGACAACGGCGTAGATGAAATCGATTTCAACTCGTACGGAAGTCGACGCGGAAACGACCGTGTGATGACCCGTGGAACCTTCGCCAACGTTCGCATCAAGAATCAGTTGGCGCCGGGAACCGAGGGCGGATATACGACACACTTCCCTACAGGTAACGTCACCAGTATCTACGAAGCCTCTATGCAATATCAGCAGGAGGGAACTCCGCTGGTAGTACTTGCTGGCAAAGAGTATGGAACCGGGTCCTCACGCGACTGGGCGGCGAAAGGTACCAACCTGCTTGGCGTTAAAGCCGTGATTGCCGAGTCGTTTGAGCGTATTCACCGAAGTAACCTGGTAGGAATGGGCGTACTGCCACTTCAGTATCAGGAGGGTGAATCTGCTGCCACCCTTGATCTTGATGGAAGCGAGCATTTCAGCATTGCATTGAGCGATGATATGAAAGCGAAGCAGCTCATTGAGGTTGTCGCTCGCAAGGCAGATGGAACAGAAAAAACATTCACCGTTAAGAGTCGTATTGACACATTGGTGGAGATTGATTATTATCGGAATGGCGGTATATTACAGACCGTCCTCAGAGGTTTTCTGAGCGAAAAATAACCCACAAAATAGTGTTTGAAATGCTGCCGGAGGGTGTTCACGGAAGGGTTTCGGCCCCATGAGGTTCAAACCGCCAGGCGATTTCAAACGAAACAACTAATGAAGACGTAAGGCTTCACTACTTGCACTTTAAGCCTCCGGTGTTATACATCGGGGGCTTTTTTTATACGGTGTTGATAGATGATTCTACAGAGTTCTTTCAAACTTCTGAAAATGCGGTTCCGCTAATACCGTTGATTATCCTTTTCTAGTTAGTTTATTTTAGAATTCTCAATAAGTACTCACCATAGCCACTTTTAATGAGGCTTTGAGCAAGCTGCTCAAGTTCTACAGAGGTGATGTAATGCATTCTCCAGGCTACCTCTTCAGGACTCGCAATCTTCAGACCTTGTCTTTTTTCTACTGTTTGTACAAAGTTGGAGGCTTGCAACATGGAATCATGTGTTCCAGTGTCTAACCAGGCAGTACCGCGACCTATGAGTTCAACCTTAAGGGTGCCTTCTTGGAGGTATAAATTATTCAAATCGGTGATTTCTAATTCGCCACGTTTGGATGGTTTAAGGTGCTTCGCTTTTTCAACTACACAGTTGGCATAATAATAAAGACCTACCACGGCGTAGTTTGATTTTGGTTTACTTGGCTTTTCTTCTAAGCTTATGGCTTTACCGTTTTTATCAAACTCAACGACTCCATACCTTTCAGGGTCTTCTACATTATATCCAAATACCACAGCTCCTTTCTCTAAACGGGCAACGTTCTGCAATGTGTTAGACAGTCCCTGACCGTAAAATATATTGTCACCTAGAATTAATGCAACCGGATCTTTCCCGATGAATGCTTCACCAATTACAAATGCCTGGGCAAGCCCTTCCGGTTTAAGCTGTTCGGCATATTCCAGACGTATTCCCCACTGACAGCCATCCCCCAGTAATTCCATGAACCGCGGGAGGTCTTCTGGGGTCGAGATAATCAAAATCTCCCTGATTCCAGACAACATCAGCGTAGTGAGTGGATAATAAATCATGGGTTTGTCGTAAACGGGTAGCAACTGTTTGCTAACGACGAGTGTACTGGGATGCAGTCTTGTACCGGCTCCACCGGCTAAAATGATACCTTTCATTGGGGAGATTATGTTGTCTTTAATTTTGTGATTTTTTTCTGAACATATAGAGATAGCGGTTCGTGTTTCTTGAAATAACCGTACTTGACTATTTCGCTAACTCTATCACCCTCTTATTTTATGAAGGTGATTTTTCTTGTTGAGACACCGACATCTGTTGACATTCGAATCAGATAGATACCACTAGCATATCGGCTGGCATTCCATGTTACCGTATGCGTACCGGCAGATTGCTCACCGTTAACCAAGGTATCCAGCAGTCGCCCGGTTAAGTCGTACACTTGAATGGTAACAGAAGACCGACGTAATACATCAAACTGAATTTGAGTAGTAGGATTGAACGGATTCGGATATGCCGTTGGTTGGGCTATCTGGTCGCGTGTGCGGAAAATAGTATGCTGCGTGGTATTTGTAATAATGGGCGCTTCAAAATCGAAAACAATCTCAGCAGTATTATAAATACGATCCCCGGGCTGAATATCCACATCCGGTCGAATGCTGTACTTGAAATATCCATGAGCACCTATTGAGTCTAATTCTGCCGGCGGAAGGCCGATGTTCAAGTACGATATTTCCAGAAGTCCATCAGGGTGCAGGATGTAACTGGCCTGATGACTGGTCGATATCATGTTGAATGTATTCAAATCCAGGTTCGGAGATATCTGGTTGTCAATAAAAACGTAGGTGGCTTCCCATGTCCCCATATTTTCAAACCGTATGGTATAGGTAAGCTCCTGATCTTTTTCAATGAAACCTTCCGGACCATCACCCATAGGGCTTACAATTATATCGTTTGGATCAATGGCACCCACTACCACAATTTCCTCACTGATGGCATTGTTGCTGAGGTCAAGATCTTCACCCGGTGCCATAACCCGTGCTGAGAAATTTAGTACCTGTCCGGTGTACGCATCTAATCCGATGCTATCTTTAACACTGATAGATATCGTTTCGCCAGGCTTTATTTCAGGTAGGCTCCAGATGTACATTTTATCAGATGAATCGTAAGGGCGAGAAGATTTAACCACATAACCTTCATCCGGATAATCCAGAGTCAATGTTCCGTCTAGAGCTTTTGCTGTACCAATATTGCTGATTTGTACAATGGTTTCGTTTGTGAATCCACGACGCCATGCTGTTGTTGCAAAGGTTACGCTAAGGTCATAACCATTGGATAGTGGACGTAAGGGAATCGGAACAAACACACTATCAGCATTTTGACCAACTGTTACAGACGGATTGGAAAGTACGTGCCAGTTTTTTAGTCCAATCGTTTCAATTGTATAGGTTCCGCTGTTTAGGCGGGTTACAAATTGACCTCGGGGATCACTGCTTAACGACTGGTTATTTTGTGACAATCTCATGCGAATATTACCAATCGCGGGCTCACCATCATCCCAGATACCATTGCTGTTTTCATCGTGGAAGGTTATTCCGTGTAAAACGGTTGCATCTTCTTCCAGAATGGTATGGTACTGATTGATGGATGGGTTATTTGTGATAACCTGTCTGTAGCCCGATGGCCAGTTTATAACTACACTGTCAACGGCTGCAGCCATTTCAAGACCGAAGTGAATTCTTGATGTACTCTGGCTGCCAAATCCGGTTACGGGCAGCTGGGAGCGTGTTTGCCATTTGCCACCGGCTTTGATTGATACACGTGCACCAATTGCGGAGCGATTGCTTGACTGACCGGTAAGACTGAATCCAATCCAATTGTTTCCGTTAGTATTGTTATTACAGAACAGTCGGTTAGTTTGGTTGGCTTGATTGAATATCATGACATCAAGACGGCCATCGCGGTTTACATCGCTTACGGCAGCACCGTAAGAACGACCTGTATTTCCACCGATCAACTCGCCCGGTTTGCGCTCGAACCCACCATTACCGTCGCTTAAATAAAGTGCATTTGAACCCTGATCGTTGGTTACCAATAAGTCAAGGTGCCCGTTATTGTTGGTATCCAGCCAAACAGCAGCGTGATTATGACCACCTTGCTGTACAATTATATTATCATAGACTTTGGTAAATGTACCGTCGCCGTTATTTTGATATAGATTATTATTCTGTCCTGATGCATTCACTATATACAGATCTGGATACCCATTTCCGGTATAATCACCCCATGCTGCCCCTACGGAATTGTAGGAATCGGTGACAATATCGCCATCGGTCACTTGTTCAAACTGAAACCCGCCCAGGTTTCGGAATAATGAGTTCGGACGGTCATTGCCATTGGGAATGAATATGTCTACGAATCCATCATTGTCATAATCAACAAGGATGGGAGCCATAGCGCGCTCGCTGACCATCGTTACCGGGGTATTTTCTACCAATGTGAATGTGCCATTACCATTATTTCTGTATAGCTGATGGAAGCGGGTAGGGAAAAAGTTCGTTATCAGCAGATCTACATGTCCGTCGTTATCAAAATCGGCGAATACTGCACCATGGAAGTACTGCGGATGTACCTCGATTCCGGAGTTAGGCTGCGGACTGAAGTTTCCGTTACCATTATTCAGATAAAGCATACTGCGCTTACCGGTAGCGTTAACGACGAACACATCGGGCCAGCCGTTATTATTCACATCTGCCCAAACAGCTGCTACGGTATTGGCATTATCGTTAACTAAAGAGCCGTTGGTAATGCGGGTGTAGGTCCCGTTGCCGTTATTACGGTACAATTCATTGGGCTCATTCGGGTTTTTATTGGTCACGAACAGATCATCGAAACCATCCCGATTGAAATCAACCCACGCACCATTCCAGCTGTCGTTGCTCTCGGTTACAATTGGCCCAACACCACATACTGCAAAAAGGAGATTACTGTTGTCATTCGAGTTATTCTGAATTCCCTGGGAAGAGACAGACTGCTGAAACGTACCATCTATTTCGCCGGAAACCGCGGTGTCAATAGAAATGACCGTTCCATTCGGTACCGGTGTACCGTCGTTAAATGTGGGTTGAACAATTACTACGGTTTCTACTTCAAGGTCATCGGTTCCGTTAATATCGGAAACATCATTAAAGGTAATCTTCGATCCGTTTTCGTTTACCTGAATGTCTCCGTTCCACTGTTGTGAAGTAGTGTTGTTTTTGAGGGTACTCTCGGTTGGTATTAAACCGGAACCCACATTCACCTCTATTGTTGGATTTTGAATAGACGAATTCGAATTGTGTATGATCTGTGTGTTGAGTGTGACTGTTGCGCCGGGACTTGCCTCTGAGTTAGAGGTTCTGGTCTGCTGCGTGAAACCCTGTGGTAAAGAGGAACCAAAATAGGTCATCCAGTTATCATTAAAGTTGGTCGATAAAACGGCAATATTCTGGGTAGCTTCAATGATTACATAGGGACGTTCAGGCCCGTCCGGGCTTCCGTTTCCGTTGTAGATGCTTCTCCATTCATCCATATTGAAAAAGGCATCTGCGTAGCGATTGGCTTCGATTTCGTAGGTTCGATGTAGAACCTGCCCGTTAGTTTTTGCATCTTTGATGGTTACAGTGGTGTTTTTGTCGCCTGCAAACAAGTAAAAATGGGTAACATTCCCTGAGAACGCTTCACCTGTAAACGGATTTATCACATTGTTTTGGCGGCTTGGTGGAAGCATATATGCCAGAAATTGTGTCCCTGATGAAGTTCCATTTGCCGAAGAAACCATGGTTGCCATATCTGAGGTGGTATTAGAACCCGTTTCCATCCAATTGGCTTCCATTACTGAAACTCTTTTGCCGGAAGTGGCTGTAACCCTGAAAACAGTAGGATAGGAGACATTGCCGTGTTGTTTGCCAACCCAGTCGGCCGGTTCCAGGGCGTTTAGTGTCCACTCCTGCATTTGAATCCATGAGCCATTACTGTAGCGCTCCAGTTTTACGTGATTTTGATCATCCCATGATATAATGCGAATTTCCTGCTCTCCCTGAGACTGATAGGGGACAGCGAAATAAAACAAATCACCAGAGCCGCTGCCGTTTGAGGATGGAACATAGGCGCCACCATCGCGTGAATTCTGCATTAGTGAACCATATTGAACACTCACATCTTTATTGGCTTCTACCATATAGGTATGGCCCGATTCCAGCAATTTGCGACCTTCCTGGTAGAAGTAAATAAGATCTTGTCCGGGATTCAATGTGCGTTGTGCCACAATGGTTCGCTGGTTTACATCTACGTGTGTATGACCTGAATGTAATGTTGGAGAGAGCGAAATTCTGGAAATGGTAACTGTTGTGTTCTCTTCGTATGCAAATACGTTGATGTCTCTTCCGTTTGAGGAGCCTTTCGGAGAGTAAATGAAGAATTTTTGTCCGACCGATTTCTTATTGACAGAGGGAACAAAGTCGTGCTGCCAATCGCTGTCGGTAGACATTGATGCCTTCACGAGTTTATCACTATGGATGAAAAAGTAATCGCCATTACTTTTCAAAAGGCCGCCTGAAGCATAACGGGCATCGTCGTTTATACCGCCTTCAGCGATGTAAACGATTTGGGATTGTCCCGCCATAAGCATGCCGGAAACAGAATCGTCATCATCACCGTCCATGTCGTCATCAATAATTTGGAAGTTGGTACTGTCTGCAATTGCGGTTACAATGAGGGCTACATTGCGCTTTAGCGGTTCATTGTTTGGCGGAACGAAGACGTTAAAATAAGTAGAGGGCTCACTTTGCCCGAAAAGCATGGTTGCACTTGCAAATGTGAGAATGAAAAACAGTAAAAGGCGTTTCATGGTGAGATGTTATGTTTCTGAGTTGTGATTCTGCAAAAACAACCAACAAATGCCATGCCGGAAAATTACTTATTTCTTAAAACGATAAAAAACAATAGTTTAGTATTTTATTAATTTATCTGTTTTGTTCCATATTTTGAACACCAGTCTAGAATATGGAGTATTTTGTGATTCTCGAGAGTGCTTTTGATGTAACGGAATCAAGTTAATGCACTTTTTACTCCTAGCGCTAATGTGTGCTAGGTATAGCATGTATTTTAGAGCCGATTCTGATAACGGGGTTTATTATAACTTCAGATACTTATCTACTCTTGATTTCTACGCAAACCTGTTCCAGGGTGTCTTTAACAGACGTAACCAGTTTCTTTCTTTCTTCAACGTTGCCGTCGATTGGGAATTTCTCTAGTTCTCGGATAGTGTGCTTGAGCTCCACTATATCCAGGTTGTCGATGCTTGGTTTCATGCGGTGGGCTGTATTGGCAATTTGCCGATAGTCTTTTCTTTCAATGGCTTCTTCGAACTCTGCAATAGCTTTACTTGCAAGTTCGGTAAAAAGGGTAAGCATACGTTCAGTGAAACGTTCATCGCCGTGACTCAACTCTTGCAATGACGTGAGGTTGTAAAGTGGCTTTACGGAAGAAGTGTGGTTAATCTTCTCATCAGTATTTAGTAAAAATGGTCTCAGTTTAGCATAGAGTTCGTCTTCACTGAATGGTTTTGTTACAAAGTTATCCATACCAGCTTCGATGTATCGCTCTATATCGTGGCGAAATGCGTTAGCAGTAAGTGCGACTATAGGTGTCTTACTTTCCAATACATTCCTGATGTGCAATGTAGCTTCATGACCATCCATTATGGGCATTTGTATATCCATCAGAATGAGATCATAGTCATACTTTCTTACCATTTCGATGGCTTCCATCCCGTTAACGGCTTCATCTACTATACAGCCAAAATAATGCAGTGATTGTAATGCTATGAAGCGATTCATATCGTTATCTTCTACAACCAAAAGATGCTTTCCGAGATAAGCATCTTTTTCGATTTGCCCTGCGGTATAGCGTAGTTTGCTGCTGTCCCCTTTGGTTAAAGGAAGATCAAAGGTGATACGGGTTCCCTTGCCTTTTTTGCTTTCAATGTGAATGTCGCTTCCCATAAGAAGAATCATTTCACGGGCAATTGTCATACCGAGACCTGTGCCCTCGTACTTTCGGTTGGCCTCGCTATGTTCCTGGGCAAACTTATTGAATAAATTTTTCATAAAAGCAGCACTCATACCGATTCCAGTGTCAACAACAGAGAAACGGACAATTTGTTCCAGGTCGGTATCTTCCAGTAGGTTCACGTTGAATTTAACAGATCCCTCGTGCGTAAACTTTATGGCATTTCCTAGGATATTAATTAATACTTGTCGAATTCGACCTTCATCTCCTACATGTGCTGCATAAATATTTTTATCGATAGATAAATTGAAATCGATGTTCTTCTCTAATGCCTGACTATGAAGAATACTGAATGCGTTAGAGCAAACGGCTGATACGCTGAAATCTTTTTCTTCCAGGGTTAATTCTCCCGATTCAATTTTAGCAATATCCAGAATATGATTAAGGATGGTGAGCAAATGTTTTGCGGCAGAATCAGATTGTGTTACGTAAAAGCGCTGATCGGTACCAAGATTTTGCTTGTTCAATTCGCGAATCATACCAATAATTACGTTCAATGGCGTTCTGATTTCATGGCTCATATTGGCCAGGAATATTTCTTTAGATTTCGCAGCATTCTCGGCCTGAGACTTCGCCATAGCCAATTCTCGCTCGAGGTTCTTTTGATCGGTGATGTCGAGATGTATAAAAACACTTCCGGTTTTTTGCCCACGATCATTATAGTTGGGTGCTTCGCTCACGAACCACCAGCGTGGGTTGTTGTTTATATCTTTTATGCTTATTTCGTAATTCTCGATGAGATCAGTTTTGTCTTTCTCTGACTTCAAGGAAATTTTTTTGTCGGGTTTTATCAGATCTTTCATACGCTGTCCATGTAATTGCGTCAATGAATAGCCTGACATTTTGCGAAAGGTTTGGTTCGCGAATAGTATGGTCTCGTCTATATCCACCTCAACCAGTCCGAGGTTCATGTTTGTGATTATGTTACGATATTTCTCTTCCTGTAACCTTAGCTGTTTCTCCCACTTTTGCCTATTACGGATGTTTATGAGCATTTGACCGAAAAGGTGCAAAAGTTTTTGCTCTTTTTGGGTGTAGCTATGATGTTGACGAACGGAGTCGAAACCAACAAAACCAATGAGCTCATCTCCATCCTTCATTGGTATAGCAATGAGACTTTTTATACCCTGAGGTTCGAGAATTCCTCTTAAACTTTCTTCTCCATCATCTTTTAAACTAAATACATCCGGCACATAGAAAGCTTCACCTTGTTCATGGGCCTCAATCCACTGAGGAAAGAACGCTAAAGGCACATTTTGTAGGTTCTCTATTTCCGCTTCTATACCGGTATTGCACCATTCATAGGTGTTGGATGTAGTTTTGGTATCAAAATTATAATCAAATATATAGGAACGGTCTGCTCTCACAAATTCACCCATTTTTTTGAGCGAATCATTGATCGTTTTTTCTACGTCCTTAAGATCAAGATTGATATACGTTGAAGCTATATCAATTAAAGCTTCCTGCAGTAATATTTCTTTGTCTAGCTGTTCCTGAGCTGTGTACTGTGGGGTTCGGTCTGCAAAAATACCATCGATGCGAATTGGGGTTCCATCATCATTGTAAATTACTTTTGATTTACTTCGAACCCATTTTATTTCGCCTGTTGGAGTTTGAATGCGATATTTTACGTTGGCTGATCCTTTGGTCTCCAATTGTTTGTAGATCTCAGGAATAACACTACGATCTTCTTCATAGATAGCCTTTGACCACCAAGAGCTATCTTTCATGCATTTGTCGAAGGCAATTCCATAGAGTTTTTCAGCTGACGGTGTGACAAAGATAGTTTTATAATCTGGCATGTTTACAGACCAAACAACATCCGATAATTCATTTAGAATACTCTTTAGTTTTTGTCGGTCTTTTCGTGCAGTTTCTTCATTTTCAGCAAACTGAATATTTTTGCCTAACTGATAAATAATTTTTTTTAACTCAAGCTTTAAGCTTCGGTTGAGCGGCTTTTTTTTAGCCAAAACCAACCATCCGTAATCAGCCAGAGGGTAAGAATAGTAGAAGTTTGCCCCCTGCCGAATTTCAATGATTTCGTTGTCTGCGGTTTGTAACAGCTGATTAATTTCTTTACTTGCTTCTAACCAGGTTTCTGTTTTTTCCAGAGCTTTGGGTTGAATATACGCCAGGCGATCGCGCTGCATTACAGCTGCGGCAAAACATCCAAGCTTCTTTAAATAGACGGGTATGGCATTTTTCAGGATACTAACAATATTCCCCTCCGGGTTCTGATTGAGCGCAATTTCGAGTAGTATTTGCGTATTTAATTTGTCTTTTTCCATTTTGCAACAACAATTGTTTTATTAAATAACTCAAGTACCGTATCCCCGGGATTTGCTATTTCGCCTATGCTCAGCACTCCATTCATTGCCTCATCTGCATTCAATAAGTTTAATTCACGATTAAACTCTTGTTGCATATAAAGCACACGAGATATACAATCCACACAAAACTGCTCTGTTGCTTCACCGCTTAAATCAATTTGAGCATTCAAAAGAGCAGCAGATGCTCCTTCAAGCAGTGACTCCATATTTCCATTCATAATGCGTACGTATTCACCTTCCGGTACGTGATCTACGATGTGCAGCCAACCATTATCTGTGGCATAAGGATCTCTTATAGTCATTTCCGCATCTAGTCTCACCAGTCCAAGCGGATACGATTTAGCGACATCAAAGAAGTTGACTTGGTTGATTTCTACTCCAGAGTGAAGTTTGATCTGGTCTTTATATACATCAAATGCAGGTTTCCAGTCCAGACTTATGATGGAATTTCCTTGTACTTCGGTTACTTTAATGGGTTCGCTGACGGGAGTCCATCCGTGGGCAACACCAACACTGATATCGGCACCCATCGCACCAATAACAGCAGCATTCTCATAGATATTATGTTGATGAATAATGCAAGGGAAAGATTTAAAACTAAGTGAACCTGCACCTCCACCAACGTAGTTTACATCCGGCCCGCATGAGTCGTAAAGTAAATCGAGCATGGCTGACTTTTTCGGTGCCAATGCATCTACAAAACAGAACAACCCTTCATTTTGTGCACTCAGCTTGCTCGCATAGGACTCAATTACTTCCTGAATTTCACGAGTTTCAAGCTTCAGATTAATCAAGGTAGTATTCAGTCTGTAATGTAATGGAACTACTAAGAAACCTGTTTCCCGACGTTCACCATCTGCAATAATTTCAGGAAATATGCCCCCAATCAATGGTTTTGAAAAATATGTTAATGCTAATTCTACTTCAGCTTTATCAGGTTGATTTTTATCAGCAATGAAAATGAAAGCTGATTGAACAGTCAGGTCTTTTTCCAACGCAGCAAGCGTTTCTTTGAGAGACGAAAGATTATTAGAATACATAGCTTTTTTTATGGAGTAGATATTTCTCCGCTTTTGAGTAGATTATATATGGTTGATTTTCCTATATCCAGTATCTCGGCGGTTTTTATTACGTTGTGCTCATTTTTCGACAGGTAGTACTGTATGATGTCATTGGTATGTTCACGCAATGTTTTCGTACCGCTAATCAGTAGGTCGCTGTTTATGCCACCATGAAATGAAATGTCATCTGGCTGTATTTCCCCGCCATCACACATCACAGTAGCCAGGTCGAGTACGGCTTTTAACTCGCGTACGTTTCCCGGAAAGGGGTAAGATGCCAGTTTCTCACGCGCACCGGATGAAAGTGCAGGTACTTTGAGACCGTTTTCTTTAGCAGCCTCCGCGATAAAATGTTTTGCAAGGAGGTATAAATCATTATCGCGTTCTCGTAATGGGGGAAGCTCAATAGGCATACCGATAATTCTGAAGTAAAGATCTTCCCTGAAATTTCCTTTCTTAACCTCTTCTGCCAGATTTTTGTGCGTGGCTGTGATCAGTCTGACAGAAAAGGGGATGGGCTTGTTGCCACCCACGCGAACGACCTCTCTTTCCTGCAGAACCCGCAAGAGCTTAACCTGCAGAGACATATCCATTTCGGCAATCTCATCTAGAAAAATGGTTCCTCCATTAGCTTCTTCGAACTTCCCTTTCCTAAGGTTGTCAGCCCCGGTAAAGGCACCTTTTTCATGCCCAAAAAGTTCGCTTTCTGCCAAATCTTTCGGAATTGCTGCCATATTAATGGCCACGAATGGCTTTTTCTTGCGATCACCATTAAAATGAATTACTTTCGCAAAAACTTCTTTACCTGTACCCGTTTCTCCTGTAAGAGAAACATTGATATTGGTTTGTACGGCTTTCTCGAGTAATCGAAACGTCTTTTTTATAGCCGTGCTGTTGCCTATTATACCTTTATCTATTTGAAACTTGGTATTGAGTTGTTCCTTGAGTGAGCTTACCTCTTCGCGCAAATTTTGGGTTTCACGAATATTGATCACAGAGCGCCATAGCAGATCTTTGGCATGTGAATCTTTTATTATATAGTCTCTGGCACCTAACTTAAGTAGATTGACAGCAACTGATATCTCTTCCTGACCGCTGATTACGATGACAGGTATACTATTGTCGCGAGATTGAATTTCATTTAGAAGAGTTTCGCCTTTGATGTCTGGAAGGCCAAAATCCATACAAATAAGACCGGGTTTTTTATGCAGATTTGACAGCATTTCCCGCCCTTTCTCAAACAGTATAACTTCATAATCCGGATTCAGAGAAAGATGATGTGTGAGTAGCTGTCCATACCACGGGTCATCTTCAACAAGAAAAATTTTATAAGACATAAATGGGTTTCATTTAGTTGCAAATACTATTTATTTCACTGTGCAGACTTGAATCTATGTCTATTGATTATTATTTCCAAAAACGGGTATTTGTACAGAATTTGGAATGTGAGTGCATCCCGCTTTTTGAGGTGTTTTTAACGGCCAAACTTTTTTGAATGATCTGTATCAAATTTATTTTTTTTCCATTTCGAGCACTTTTTCTTTCCAATAGGTCACGTTGCTATTTAGACTCAACAACCAGGAAATGGCTATGAACGCGATCATGATAGTAAGTACCATATAGGTGAAACTCACTAAAGTCCCCACAGCAATGCTCAAAGTAATAAGTGTTGCAAAGACTAAAAGGATTAGTGACAAGGCTGTGCGGTTTTTAATGCCCAATTGCAAAACAAGGTGATGGAAGTGAGTACGGTCAGCACGGAAAGGACTGAAACCATTTTTAGCTCTGCGACGATACACGCGAAGAGAGTCCAATACGGGTAGTGATAGTACACCCACTACTACGGGCAAAACAAACCTTATGGTTGGAGTTCCCTGTGCTGCCTGAGTCAGAGATATGGCAGAAACTACCATGATAAATCCGATAAATAACGAGCCGGCATCCCCCATGAATACTTTAGCTTTACTACTTAAATTGAAGCGCATAAAGCCAATCAGAGCACCAATGAGAGCTAAAAAGAGATACAAGAGTATGACCTGACCCGTTATAAAGGCCATCCACCCGAAAAGGATAAACGCTACGAATGCCAGACCGGCTGCCAGTCCGTCAATACCATCCATTAGGTTGAAAGCATTAACAACGCCGGTAATTACAATTAAGGTTATGATATACTGCAGTAGTAGAGAAATTTCATTTATACCAAGAATTCCATAAAAACTTTCGATTCGAATACCGTTAGAAAACGCGTAATACGCAAGTGCAAGTTGTATGGTTAGTTTTAACGAAGCACGAAGGTCACTCTTATCGTCGATTACACCAATAACAAGTAGAACGAATGCCGCTATCAGTATAAATGAGATACTTGACAGTGCAACCCAGGATGGACTGCTCACAAGCAATGTTGTAATTGTGGCAAAGCTTATTGCCAGGCCACCTACAAGTGGAATGTGTCCTGCATGGGTTTTTCGGGTACCCGGTTTGTCAACGAGGTGTAGTTTGAATGCCAGGACTCGCAAAAAAGGTGTTATAGCAAGTACTATTGCCAAAGAAATAGCAGGTACAATAATGAAGTTAAGATAGTTCATTGGGGTTCAGTTTTATCGTTTTGTGTAAAAGCCTTCGGTGTATTTAATGTGTGAAAGACCCATATTCAGCAATTCATCGTATGATAATTCATCAATTGGAGACTCAACAGAAGGTTTCTTTTGTGCCTGAAGGGCCTCTTGTACGAGTTCATCATACTTGTCGGCAATCAGTCTCCAGGTGTACCGTCTTTTTGCTATTTCACCCATTGTTTTTCCTAGATGTTGGATGTCGCTGAGCCTGGTTTTTTTAATAATCTGTTTTAATTCATTTTCTGTGGTAAAGTAGAGGGCTTTGTTTTCAGTGGTAACACGATTATATGACACGCCAAATGTGACAATTGGCAGCCCCAGGTACATGGCTTCTACCAATGATGGGTTAGTTCCGCCAGCGGAGTGACCATGTATGTATAGCACAGCGTTGGATCGGATCAGGTCTAGCTTCTGCTGGTCGTATATAGGGTCCAGTATTGTGATATTTGAATATGAGGAATAGGTCTCTTTCAAGTTTTGACCGTATGAGCTGTTGGCCCAATTACCAACCATCACAAGCCGATATTCTGGCATTTCAGAAAATGATTTCAGAACAACATGCACATTGTTTTCCGGTTCAATACGACACACTTTGAATGCGTATGGAAGACCAATAAATGAAAATTCTGAGCTTTTGGCAGTGCCACTTGAGGGGATGGTATGATCGGCACCATATTCAATAATTCTACTTAACGTTCCGTAGCGTTGAGCGGTATAATCTTGAATAGCTTCGTTATCAGAAATATCTATGTGGGAGTATTTTACTGCCAGGCCCTCGGCCCAAAACAGATACCATTTTGCCAGTATATTCCATTTGTTACGCTTCCATTCGATACCATCAATGGATATGATGATTTTTTTATTAGTGAAGAGTCTTATGAAAGGAAGCAGCCATGCACCGGCAACCCCCAAAATCAGCAACACATCTGCAAAAAACAGTGCATGTAAAATGGATAAGGAATCGTAAGGGATGCTTTGCACGCCATTGGCTTCCAGTGGCACATAATGCAGGCGGGCATTTTTATACGATTTTTTGCGATCCCTTTTTGGGTATTTCTTGCCCGAGCAGTAGACATGCAGTTTATACCGGTCGCCGATCTGGTTAATCAAATGCTCGGTCAGTGTTTCGAACCCCCCATAGTTTGCCGGAACACCAACAGTTCCGATGATAGCTACTGACTTTTTTTTCATAATTTTGTAAGGATTTAAACTAGATTCATGTGTTTGAATCCTTAGGTACAATCCTTATGCCAAAAACAGGAGATCAATAAAAACAATGCTATAGGCTAAACTTCGGATCTGCTTATTCCAGATATTGGAATTGTAGTCCTTTTCTTGGAGTGCATGGCTTAGGTCTGTTTAATCGTAGTTTCCCCCAATGGCACCTGTTATATTATGCTCAGATGGGCTTTGTAGTATTTCTTCGATACACTACTTTCAGACTTTCATCAATAAATGTTTGCTCCCGAAACGCGCTAAGTTTGATTTGGGCATTTTTACTAAGACGACTATATAAACCAGAACTCTGAAACATCTTTTCAATTGCCTCTTCGAGGGTGTCAATATCATGGGGATTAATATGATAGCCGTTAAAACCATCATCCACTACTTCGGTAATTCCTCCAACTGGTGGCACGATGGCTGGTATACGGAAAGCCATGCCTTCAATGATTGTCAAGCCGAATGTTTCTACCCATCCGTCGGGGTGTGATAGATTCATAACCAGATCGGCCCAGGCAAAATGTGGAATTACATCCCGTTGCGTGGGATATAACTCCAGGTTTCCCGGTATTGTTGTTCCCTCAAAAAAAGCCTCAATATCTTCCAACGATGCATTTACTACCAATCGGAATCGATATTTTTTGAGTCTCGCAGCTAGCGTGACGAATTCACGAACACCCTTATAAGTTTTTAGCGAGCATACCATCAGTACATTTTGCGGCATAGAAATATCACGTGGTATCCTTTTTGCCCTATTGATGAACTCCTCCGGAATGGCATTGTGCAATACATGGGTGGATTTTCCTGCAAAAGGCTCCTCATTGGCAAGGTACTTAGAGACATATATGACATCATCAGCGGCAAATTTTGCAATGCCAAATAAAGCTTTTTTCAGAATTGCCGGTTTCATGGTGGTTTCGTGGATGTGGTAAATCACACGGCAGCCTTTAATCTTGCCAAGTAATGCCGCGCCAAACGGCAGAACGGTATTCACATAGATGATATCATCCTTTTTTATGATAAAGAAGAACTTGATAATCAAGAGAAGCTGGCTGGACATCAGTGCTGCTAACCGAAGAAGCTTATTCTGATAAAAACGATACCAAACCGGACGTAGGATTGCCTGTGACGACAGCCCCGATAGGAATCCGTGATTTTCAAAGCTGCTGCAGACATGCACCTCAATGTCGTTTTTAACCCAGCCCGCGATGAGCTGACTCAGTACTTTCGGACTTCCGCTGAAATCATTCAGTAAATGAAACGCAAATATTCTCATGGATTTAAAGACTAGCGTAAATGGATTTCAGTTGTTCCCCTCGGCGGTTCCAATGGAAGAAATCTATAAAGCGTTTGCGCGCAGCTCCCCTCATGGAAGCCAGCTTCGCGGGGTCTTGATGTAATGATCTAATTCCTTCAGCCAGCTTCTGCACCGTTGGCTCATATGCTCCCTTCGGTACAGCTATGCCGCAATCTGTATCGATGAAGCCTCCGGGACCTTCATTATCCAATGTGATAACAGGTACCCCGAATGAGAGTGCCTCCGGTACTACCATGCCGGCCCCTTCATGTGACGGAAAAAGGAAGACGGAGGCATTTCGAAATAGTTTCATCACATCGGCTCGATCAATCCAGCTGATAAACGTAACGCAGTCAGTTACCGCCTCATCACTCACCAATTGCTTTAGAAGTTTTTCCTCGGGCCCACTGCCGACAATGGTAAGACTTACATTGCATCGTTCAGCATCAGGCAATGTGCGCACGAACGAAGCAAATGATCGAATTGTGAGGTCAAATCCTTTCAAAGGAACGAGTCTTCCAACAGATATTAATGAAAAAGTAGAGGTGCTTTTTTCAGCATTCCAGCCGAAGTCTTGTGTGGCGACAGAGGGGGCAATTATGTGTTTTTTTTCACCAATAGCGATGACATCTTTCACCGATGGATTCATCGCCCAGATAAAATCAGCCTTGCCCACAGCTTTTTTTAAAGCCGCCGAGTAATTCCAGAAAAGCTTTTTAACCAGCCAGGTGAGGCGGTCTTTTAGTAAGTATTTTTTGGAGTACGGTTTCAGATAATCAGACGGGATGAGCGGGTGATGACCAATCGGACCCCACACAAATGGCTTGCCAAGTTTCCATAAATAACTGGGGGACCAATCATTATGAAAATTCAGATTGTGTACAACATCAAATTGGAGACCTTGCTCTTTAACAAAGGGAACAACCATTCGCTGCCAGAGCAGATAATAAAGCATTGCTCCACGCCCTCCCTTTTTCCAGAAACGCATCCAATAAGGGGTGTCGAAGTATACAAAGGAAACCTTTTTATAAACATCTGAGGGATTCTCCTGCATATAACGTTCAATATGCGGGCGATTGTTCTCCCTCGTAACGGCTATAACGTTGTTAAAACGAGCTATTTGCATCACGAAATTCCATCCCATTCCATCTTCGGAGCCTTTATGTGGATTGATGGCATATGCTGTGGCAAGAATAGTTTTCACGTTAGATTCTGCTTTTTAAAAGTTTGGCCGGTACGCCTCCAATGATGCTGTTCGCCGGAAATGATTTTGTGACCACCGCGCCCGCTGCAATTATAGATCCTTCCCCGATGTTAACCCCATCCAGTACGGTTACCTTGCTGCCAATCCAGCAGTTGTTGCCGATTTTAATCCCCCTTCGGTTTACTCCCTGCATGCGGATGAGGCTGTTGGAATCTGCATAATTGTGGTTTTCCGGGTGGCAGCTGAAGTACTGTCCCACAATACAGTCATCACCGATTTCTAATCCGCCGGCCCCGCCAAGATAGGCGAATTCGCCAATGCCAACATTATTCCCAATGCGGATGTAACTGCCAATGTGATTCAACGATGTGGATACAATCACACGACTAAATGCACCGATACCAACATTATTACCCAGTAAAATGCCTTCGCTCCCAAGTGCACTCATATACACTTGGTCACCCAGTTTCATGAAACGACCGAAACGTATTTTGGAAAAATTAAAGAAGCTGACTCCCTTGCCAAGCATCGCCATGCGTGGACTACGAAAGCGCAGCAGTATTTTGCAGCCTCTGAACAGACTCCAGAGTTGTCCCCAAACAAAACCAATGATTGCGCCGGTGTTCAGGTTCGCATCAAAACGAAACTTCGGATTCCGAAAACGAATTATATGTTCAATCAGAGATTTCACGTTCAGGCTGCCTTTCCGGTTGTCTTACTGATAATCTGGTTGATGGTGGCATCCAGGTTTTTGTTTTCAATGGCGATATAGCGGGATGCCATTTTCTTTGAAGTACCAAGGTTTTTAAAAAGCGTGAGATATTTGCCCGTAAGTGCACTGATGGTGTCTCTATCCAGCTCCTGCTTTCGCGATAATATGGTGTCAGCATCCGCATACAAAAAGAAATTGTAGTCAGGCTTCATCAGAAAGAAGTATCCGGCACGTAGAAATCGCTCGGGGAGGCGGATGTTGCTGCGCACGCTGTCGTTAATGAAATCGAAATAATATCGGTCGTACAGTACGATATCACCTCGCAGCACATGGCGGATGTAGATGTAAAATTGTCCGGCCAGGTAATCGGTGTAATAATAGCTGAACCGAACCACCGAGCTGAGCATGCTTTGATTTGAGCCCTGTCGCGGGAGGGTATGGGCTGCGTCGGATTCGGCTTGTGCTTTCCCTTTTGTCCACGCGCTTAGGATGGGTAATAGCGAAGGTCTGTGCCGTAGAACCACCACCTTTCTGCGCATCTTTTTCTCAAATTCAGTGCGAATATGCTCTATAACGGTTGATTTTCCAGCACCATCTACCCCGCTGAATGTGATAATCATCCCTTTTGGTTTAATGAAGCCCTTTAGTGTGTCTATTATATAATTTGCGCTGTTTACCACGCTGCTAAACCCTTTGTTTGGTGCCTTGCTTTTAATCTCTGCTACAAGTTGTTCTTTCGCAATCTCATTCTTTTGTGCCGAATTAACAATAATAGCGTGCAAAACGGATGTGTTCATCTTGCCCGTTTCTAAACTGTTCATATACTTCTCGGGGATCATCGCTCCATTTAGGCCGTAGAACAGCCCCAGATAGTTTATCAGGTCTGTTGGTTTCATGACTTTAATCCCAAAACGATTCGTTTGAACACGGCTTAGAACACCATCAACAGGCATCATTTCGAGATTTTTCCACTTCAGTTGCCAGATAAGATCAAGATTCAGTACATCATTATTTTTTAAGATAATCTGCACCGTGGCCATAAACGATGTTTTATTCACGATGACTTTCTGTACCAGTGAATGTGATTTAAGTTGGTTAATCAGATTCAGGGCGTCATATTTTTTCAGACAAATATCTATATCAGAATAGGCACTAAGTTCAGAGGGAGGGATGTTTGGAAATTTTATCGTTGCATATGGTGTATTATGCAACCGGACAAAGATGTCATCAATCAACAATCCTCTGTTATTCTCCGATGTACTCAATACGTCGCATAAAGCTTCATTCCAAGTCTCTATGAGCCAATGTATCTGGGTATGCCACTCTTTCTGACGACTGTACAGCTCCAGATGGTTACTGACGTTAACGAAAAGATACAGTTTGAGACAATGATCTAATGTTGTGTTATGATTTTGACAAAGATCAACACCCCATGAGCCGGTCAACATGTTTATTTCGGTACGGATTTCCTTCCAGGATTTGCGGTCAATCAATATGCCCTTCTGTATGATGAAATGAAACGCATCAAATAATAATGGATGTGTATCATGAGCCAGCTCCCAATCATAAACGGCCAGAACGCCGTTATTGACAAACATATTCCACGGTGTGAAATCCCCATGGCTGAAGGAGGTCGTGAACTCGCTGCGCTGTAACGTATCAGCCAGTGTTTGGAGGCGATTCAACATACTACCAGATAGCCGTGAATCTCCTGATTCGTACGCTTTTTTCAGGTTGGCTATGCCAGACTGAAAGCTATCGTTTTCTTGAGTAGTTGTGGTTGCAGCCGTTTTTGCTGCAATTTCAGATAGCATGGTCTTATGTGCCTGCATGAACGTGTTTGAACGACTGCCATCTTTTGCAATGTCATCCATCCTAAGTATGCCTTTTCCCAACAGCTCGGTTTCAGGAACTGCAAAGCTTTCCGGATTAAGCGCTTTGATTTTGAGTGTTCCTAAGTGCTCTTTTTTTACTAGTTCGGAGGCATTCCCCGAAACGGGTATTTTCATGAATCCAGATTTGTCCCCTTTCTGTACGAATAGTACCATCTTGTTATTTGGTCCTGCGGTTCCGGTAAACAAAGCCCATTGATCTGTGAAAAGGTTTACGTTTCCGTCACGTATGGACTGATCACCGTTTAGAAGAACCTCCGTTCTTTTGTAAATGAAGCGTTGCAGTCGAAATGCAAAAATCAGCATGCTAAGCAGCGCGAAGGCCTGTGATTTAAAACCAGCTACATGGTAAAACTTCAAGAAGTATGGTTTTGCAAGGTGCGATGGAAAAACCCACCTCGGCGACCCGTCTGCATTAGATATGCTGTAATATGGCAGTGTACGATGTTGGCCTTCGGTTACAGCAGTATAATTAAGTGATTCGAAGAAGAGGTTCATATCAGGACAATTGAAGGTCAGGTCGTTTACGTTTGAGGTGCAGGCGCTGCGCCGGGGTAATTATCGGATTGCGTTTAAAGATGATGTAAAGGATGATGAGCTGGTAAAACAGAATGCCAAAATTGGATTCCCCGAATATGCCGAACTCTGTAAAGGAGTTAATCATGATGGGGATCATAATGCTGAGCAGCATGAGTTTTTTCTCCGGTTCTTCGCGGAAGATGCCTTTGAAGGTGAAAATCATCTGAAAGGTCACGATCACAAGTCCGACGAATCCCAGATTCATCAATACTTGTAGGAAGGTGTTGTGCGTCATCAAACCCGGGTAACTGTGTCTTGATTGAAAGTGGTCGTTATAATCGATTCTCATGAAACCAAATCCGAGCCATGGTTCGCGCGGCAATCCTTCGTTGATGAGTCCCTGCCAAAAAGGTAGTCGACCGGTCATGCTCAGCACTTCTTCTATGCGATCTGTATCTCCATCTTTCAAGATGACTGTGTGAACAAGAGGAGGTAGTGCCAACAACATTCCGCCTATAATGGCCAGCTTAAGGCGTATATTGTCGGTTAGCATGATATAAAACAGAATGATGAAAACCGCGCCGATAAGCGATGAACGGGAGCCGGTTAGAAACAGGGCGTAAAAGAGAACGAGAATCTTGAAAATGGTGAACCATTTCTGATGATTACGTTTTACGTCGAACAGGAAACCGGCAACACCTACGCCCGCAAGCATACCGAGTTCGTTCGGATTCATAATGAAGCCCCCAAGACGCGCCTCGGTGCCTCCATGCGTGTAACGGATAAACTCATCGGGGTTGACCCACATCCCTACTATAAAAATGACAATGATTGCGAATATGGAGTTACCCAGAATATTGTACAATCTGATGTTATGCCCGGGAAAGTATTCATTGAGCAAATACAGACTCTTAATAAAGAAAAAGCAGAAGATGAGCGTCTGTGAGGTCATAAACCATTGAAGCGCGCTTACGCCAAGGTCGGATGTCCATAAAAATGAAGCCAAACCGAGGGCGAGATAGGCCAGATAAAGTCCGATGGCAAGATGATTTTGTACCTTCAGGGAATCAACGGCGCCGTAGTTTATGATTTTCATGTAAACCAGCCATGAGGCTCCAAGCATACCCATTCGCCCAATTACCTTAATCACCCGGGTAATCATAATGTTTTCACTCCAGGTGAAAAAAGCTGCAATCATCATAAACATGATGGCGAGCAGCAGCCAGCTTATCGTGTTGAGAAACTGCGAATGATCGGTGGTATATGAGCTGGGTGTGGTCAAAGGTTACGTACTATACAGCGGGTCGAATTTTGCAATGAGTTTGTCCCATGTATACACTTCCAATACCATTTTTCTAGCGTTAGCGGATAGTGCTTTCATGGTCTGTTCATCATTGCGTTTCAGGTGAACAAAAGCCTCTGCTAAGGCCTCTGCTGTATTCGTTGCAAGTGCCGTGCCAGCTTTATACAACGCTACCGTTTCAGCTACATTGGTGGGCTGAGATACAATCACCGGCACACCTATAGCAGCTGCCTCCAGTACAGAGGCCGGGAGTCCCTCATTTCTCGAAGGATGAACAAAAACATGCATTTGGGCGATTAAGTTGTCTTTTTCATCCCCGAACTTACTACCCCATAACACCACGTTGCTAACTCCATTATCAGCTATATATTTCTCCAAATCCGCCCGACCGGTACCGTCTCCAATAATCCATAATTTGGAATCATTGTTTTGTTTTTGGAACACATCAAATGCGCTAATTAGTAGGTCTAAACCTTTGGTCCAGGTGTCTAAACGCCCGACAAAACCAATGGTAAACCCTTCTGGATTTGGCTTGTATTGAAGTCCTGTCTGCTGGAATTCAAATCCATAGGGAAGGAGCATACTTTTCTGATTAGGATAGATTTTTTGAAGTCCCTGAACCTCGCTCAGACCTATACTGTGTACTTGCGATGCACGCCTTAGAAGAGGTTTTTCAAAAAGCGTGAAGTACGCTTTTTTAATCCATTTACTGCGATTCATAGCTACGGTATTGTAAGCGCCATGACCTGTTATTACGAAACGTATGCCGTGCCGTTGAAACAATTTAGATATGGTGGCATAAACCGGAACCCATCCGCCATGAAGATGAAAAACCACGTCTTTACCGGCTAGGCCTTTAATGGCTGTGCGCAGGGGCAGCGAAACGCCGAAGGGATTCTTCGATGCAGGGAAGAGCAGAGTTTCGAAGATTCTTTCATCAAAGTTGCGGCTGAGGTCGGCGGTGATTCCCCAGATGGATACATTCCTGCCTTGTCTTTTTTGATGTGTTGCCAGCTGATATACCACTTTATTTACCCCGTTCATACGTTGAGGATTCGCCTTGCCCAGAATGAGATGGATTATTTCCATAGTATGAATTCCCTTTTTTTAAGCTGAATTTGCCAGTAAATCAGCAATATAATTTGTGAACCGATGAGGCCGGCAACAGCGCCAGCCAGATCAAAATGTGAGAGGAGCAGATACGAGCTCAGTACTCCAAAAATGAAGGTGAGTACGTAACCTTTAAAGAATACTTTATTCAATACCAGTGCCCGGATTGCAATACGAATAGGGTAACCTGCAAAAATAAGTGCGTATAAAACCGCCATTCCTTTCACAAGAAACCCATATGCTCTAAATTGTTCACCTCCGGCTAGTACAATGATGGTGTCTGAAAAAACAAAGAGTATCAGAAGCAATGCACTTACAGCCACGAATGTTTGCCCACCGATTTTCCTTAGAAAACACCGGCCTTCATCAAATGAATGATGCATTCGGCTTGCAGTTTGGGGCAGAACATAGTTCTCGAAGGTTTGAAACAAAACATTTAATACGCCAAATACGGTTTGGACTAATCGCAAGGCACCAAGGGCGGTAGCTCCCAGAAAAAAACCGGATGCTACAACAAATAAATTTCCGGCCCACCATTGTACGAGTGCTGTGTAAAACAACCATTTACCCTGATCCAGATGCTCTTTCAGGTAGCCTGACCAAAGTGAGAATCCATTCATAGGCGGCCGTACAAATATAAACCCTGCTGCTAATGCGGGAAGGTAGCCAAGACCAAGCAAGGTAATCACAAGATATAAGGAAGGGATGCCGTACAAAAAGATGTATCCTGCCGCAGCAAAATGTCCTGCCATGAGCAATGTGTCCGTTATAAACGTCTCGGCAATACGGTCTTCGGTTAACAGTCGTTTGCGAAGATAGTCCTGCATCATGAACCCGGCAGAAAATAAAGCTGCAGGAACCGCAAGCATAGCATATGCAGATAAAATTGGAAACGGAAGCAGCAGCAGGATATACATCAGGACTATAAGGGCAATGCTCCCCGCGAGCTGAAACCAGAACGTAAAGGCCAGATAGGCGGGTTTGTTTTCAGTAGCCTGCAGACTTACCTGCAGAGGTTGTATCACAAATGCACTTATTAGGCTAGAAATGAGGTACAAAACTAGGATGATTGCTGCATAAAGTCCGAAATCTTCTACCGAAAGACTGCGGGCAAGCAGAACCGTTACCATAAAGCTGGTTCCGCTGAAAATAGCTTGATCTGCAAATAATAAAGCCGTTTTATACTTCACAGACAGGCTACGCATAGGTAAGAGTCTTGAATGGGCTTTGTTTAAAACCTAAGTCTTCAAGCACCCAGTTACTAACCTCAATAACGATATTTGGATTATAAGCAATGCGATTGAGAATGAAGTAAAAGTGCTCAAATCCATACTCCTCTTTTAGCAAGTCGATCAGGGGGATTTGTTTTGCCGGAGTTAAGCGAGTGTCGACTACGACGAAATTAACCTCGGAGGCTTTCATAATCTGTAGAGCCATTTGCGTGCCAATATTGGCATTTAAAATAACGGTATTGTCAAAGTATTCGCTGAGCGTTTTAATCAAATCTGCAATCTGATCATTGGTATAGAATCTGTAATCAGGATTATCTAAATGAACTATAGAAAGTGTTTCGGTTAATAGGAAGATTTCTCCGGATTCTGCCTTACTTAGGCCGAGATTGTTTTCAATGTCAATGAAAAGTACCTTTCTATTTTGTTTGGATATAGCTTCAGCAAGGTGAAGTGCGTTAAATGATTTCCCTTCTTTATTAGAAAATCCGTTGAATGTAACCTTTTTGCCAGGAAGCAATAGTTTTTTCATCTCAAGCTTGTTAGTCTGGTGCAGGAAGTGTTCTTGCAAAACCTTTATGTTTTTCAGTTGAGGAGTGGTTACAGCCACTGGAATTGCGGAGGTCGATTCAATAGTCAGCAGATCGTTTACCCGCGCTTTTATGGCATGAACAAGAAATATCAATACAATTATACCTCCTGCGCTTAGCAGCGCTGCTACGATTTTGAGAACAACATAATTAGGGGAGAAGGGTAGTTTGGGGACTGTTGCATGCTCAATAATTCGATGAAATGAGATTGAGGCCGCATAAGCGATCTCAGCTTCAATCTTCTTTTCATTCAGAAAGTTATACGACGCTTGATAGATTTCAAATTCACGCTTTAAAATGGTTAGGAGGCGCTCTTTTTCGGGGAAAGCAATCAGTTGAAGTTCTGTAATGCTTATGTCTCGTGAAAGGTTTTCGTGCTTTATTTCAAGATTTCGTCTTGTGTTTGATATACTCTCAATTAAATAAGCGTAAAGATCATCCAGCTTATCATCAATAACCATTACCCTGGGTTCTCTTGGGGTATAAATGAGTAATAAGTCGCGTTTTTCGGCTCTAAGATCTTTTATTTTTTTTATCAGTTCGGTAGAGAGCAGATCGGTAAATGCTTCGAAATTGGGGGCAAGTTCCTCGAAGTTTTCAGCACCACCTTGTATATAGCGGTACAGCTCGTTAATGGCTTCCAGACTCATAAGCAAGTTGGTCTGCTGAATTTTCATCTGTGAAAGTTCTCGGAGTATAGTTTCTGATTCCTGCTGGATATTGGTAATCTTTTCTTGGTTTCTGTACGCTTCAATGTCTAGTTCAATTTGAGATAGCTTACGCCTTACTTCAACCACCTGATTATCAAGGAAATCCATCGTAAGACGCGCAGCCTCAGATTTGGTAGAGATGTAGTCTTCAATGTAGGTTCGTGCAAGAATATCAGGAAAACGAGCGGCTTTTTTGGGATGGGGAGAAGCAAAAACCAGACGTATAACGGCAACTTCTTTATCCACCGGCAGGATAGACAGGTTACCCTTGATTTGGGAAACCAGTTCTGACCTGCTCAGATGTTTAAATTGATAGTCATCCTCTATATGGACTATGCTCCTCGAGTTAATAAAAGATTGATTTATTGACAGGAGGAGTTTCGCACCGCTTACCTTGAGCGTGTCACCCAGGCTAGCATTGATTTCATCGCCGTTCGGGTGCACTAATGTAAATGTAAGGTCTTCTCGGAGCTGAAGATTGAACGGCCTGTCTAGAAGTTGGTTTTCAATCGATAGAAACTCGACGGTAAATGGGGAGTCATGGTAGAGCTCTGTCGTTCGCACTTTACCAACCCGATAAATTTCGATGTCAAAATCGAGGTAATTGAGTGTCTTGTCGATGAGCATTTGTGACTTGAGAACTTCCGTCTCGGCAGCAATTTTATGTGATGTTGCAAAGACATCAAAGTCTTTAAATAGATTACTATTCGGTACCCCTTCATTAGTATCGGCAAGTTTCAGGCGCGTTACACTTTCATACTTTGGCGTTACGTAGTTTAGGTACTGTGCCATTATTGCATAGCCGATGACCATGGCAACGATAATGAGTGGTAATCCCCTCAGATATGGTTTGAGTATGCGTAAGCTTTCTTCCATGGCTCTGCTTTAAAATGCGTTGAATAAAATTGCCACTGCAGTAGCAACAGAGGTAAATGGAATGATGTTGGAGAGTTGTCTGTCAATTCTTTTGCTATTTCTCGCAGGAACAATCACAACATCCCCAGGGTATAATGCGATGTTTCTCTTTAGATAAAAATCGCCCTGACTTAAATCGATATTGGCTACATAGACATCTTGCCCAACCTGGCGGAGTACCTTGATGCGCCTGGTATCTGCATAGTACTCAAAACCGTTTGCTTTGGCTATGATATCGAGCAGACGTGCTTGTTCTGTGTCTAATGTGATAACCTGTGGGTTCCGTACCTCGCCTAAAACACTGATTTCTTTGTTCATAATTTTTACATCTACAATCGGGTTTACCAACCATTCCCCGAAACGTGCAGCGAGTGAATCTTTCAGTGAGATAACCGTCATGTGTTTTACGTTCATTGTTCCAATTCTAGGAACTTCGATGTTGCCGTTGCCGTCAACCAACAGCCATTTGCCATACACCTCATTGGAGTTGTAAATACCGTAGACCGAGCCTATACTCAATTCGTCTTGTTGCCATACGCTGATGTTAACTTTATCGTCAACCTGTATGTGGTATTCATAACGGGAATTGTTGTAGAAAATACTGTCGAGTGAAGCAATGGAGGTGTCGGGTTTCCCGCCGGGCTCTACGAATATGTTCGTAACTGCACATGACTGTAATGTTAAAGCGGCAAGTATGACAGCAGTATTGATATAGAACTTTCTCATATGGATTGGAGTATGCCAAGGAGCAGTTACAGAATGCTGAAAAGGGATTTCAGAATATTTGGTTTTTTACGGGCTTGAAGCTCCTTTACCTGATAAATTTTGTCAAGCACTTCATTGATTTTATGCTGATCGTTGCCCGTCTTTAGGATGTAATCGAATGCCCCATGTTTTAGAGAGTCTACGGCTGTTTTTATATCCTCCTGGCCGGAAACCATAACCACAAATATGTTGGGATCGTAGCGTTTTACTTTTTTCAGTACTTCGTAACCCGAAAAAGTATCCATGTTGTGGTCGAGGAAAATTACATCAGGCTTGTCACCAAGTGCGTTCAGACAGTCGACACCATTGGTAAATGTTTTAACGTACTGGTAGTCATTTGAGATTAACTTTTGATTTAAAAGAGCTAAATAAAACTGGTCGTCATCTACAAGGAAGATGTTGAATGTTTGCTTTGCTTTCATAGTAAGAGTGTATTGGATTAAAGTTTCAATACACGCTTTCAACTGTCATGCCAATTATATCCAGTCTTATATTATCAATGACTTAAGAGAAATTTATTTCTTTTGTATTCCAAAAAAAAGATAAGTTTTCCATATTATGGACTATGTAGTTTTGCTTGAGATTATTTCTTGACAAAACCAGACGGAGACGACCCAAATTGTTTTTTAAACCGTGTGGAGAAGTAGTTCGCATCTGTAAAACCAACGGCATAAGCTGCTTCCTGAACATTAAAGCCTTTCTCTTTGAGCAGTGTTCGGGCTTCTTCAAGTCTGAGCTCGGTGATAAATGTATTCAGTGTAATATCTGTTGCTGCTTTCCAATCCGCATATAACTTGGCCCGGCTAACGAACAGGGCATCGGCAAGCATTCCTGCACTCAGGTTCGGGTTTGCCAGTTGTCTGTAAATGACTTCTCGTACTTGTTGAATCAGCTTTGGCTCAGAGGATGTCGCGGCCACAGGTATACCGCTTTTGAGAAGACGTTCTCTGCGAAGCACGGCCTCAACTTGGGTGAGTAGCATCCTGCTACGTATAGGTTTGGTCAAATAAATGTCGGCGCCTGTGGAAAGACCGGCCTCTTTATCAGACTCCTGGTCTCTGGCCGATAAAAATATTACCGGAAGGTGGTTGAATTTCTCTTGTTTACGTAGTGTATTCACAAACTCAAGCCCGCTCATGCCCGGCATCATAACATCGGATATCACCAATGATGGTGTCTTTTGTTGGAGCATCTTGAGGGCCTCAGAACCGCTGGAGGCGGTCAGAATGTTGTACATATCGCTGAGTATAGTTTTTAAATACTCACGGAAATCATCGTTGTCTTCTACAATCAAGACGGTGTCGGCGAGCGTAGTGTATTCTGAATGCCCTGTTTCGATGCTTCGATTGATTGTGGCGTCCGTAGTGTGGAAAGAATACCCGGCTTTACTCCTTCGGCTGCGTGTAGCGCTTTGGTCAGGGTGTTTATGAATCGCTTGATGGGGATTGACTCTACGGTAATGTTGGTGTTCGGCTACGTTATCGGAACCGATCTGCTCATTTTCGTCCGATGGACAAACAACAGTATCCCGAGACTCTGGTTGGGTTAAAGGCTGGTGCGCAACGCTATGAATCGATTCTATATGCTGGTACCCTTTTCTAAGCGTAATGATGAATGTTGCACCCTGACCCGCTTCCGACTCAACCCGTATTTCACCTCCCATCGCTGAAACCAGTCCACGAACGAGGTATAGACCGATCCCTGTGCCTTCCGCGGCGTGAACTCCTTCAGCCTGATATAAATATTCGAAAATTCTGTCCTGTTCGTGATGTGGAATACCCGAACCTTGGTCGCGAATCGCAATGGTAACCAAGCTGTCATCCTCAGTCATAGTGAGGCAGATCGTACTGTTTGATGGGGAATACTTAATAGCATTGCTCAGCAGGTTAATTACTACCCGCTCCCAGGCCTCTGCGTCGAGATAAACAGGTTCGGTAGCTGAAGTGTCAATCGATAGGGTAATACCTTTCTGAATGAGCAAAGAGTGGAATTGTCCGGCTATCTGCCTCGTAAGCGTGCTGATATCTGTAGGGTGAAAGACCAAACGAATGGCATCGTTGTTCAACTTGGTCACATCCAGCAGTTGATTAATCAGATGCGTAAGGCGCTGACTGTTTCTGTGCATGAGGGAAAGTCGCTCGCGCAGGATATCTTCGCTTATGTTACCATCCTGCTGTAATATGTCTTCAAGCGGTGCCGAAATAAGCGACAGAGGTGTTTTTAAATCGTGTGTTATACCTGTGAAAAACCGGGATTTTTGCTCAGCAGCTTGCTGAAGCGCTTTGGTTTGCTCATCAACTCTATACTGTAGCTGACGTTCTCGATACTGCATATTTCGGATGCGGAGTTTGTATGAGCCGGTCAGAATTCCGATTGCCACCACACCCATCAATGTGATGAACCACCATTGCTCGTAAAAAAATGGCTTGATGGTGAATTGTAACGCCGTTTCTACAGGCTCACCTGCCGTTGATTCGGCCCTGATTCTCAAGGTATGCGTACCGGCTGGCAACGATGTGAAAATAGCCTGGCGATGTTGATTGGCCGAATGCCAATACGAACCGATGGCATCCAGCATATAGCTGAATTGGACCCTGTCCTGATATGCAAAATTGGGTGCCGTAAAGTTGACGCGGAGGTCTCGGTACTGCGAAGATAATGTTATGGGCAGGTGTTGTGTAACATGGAGAACGCTATCTCTTATTTCAACCGATTCAACTATGGGGAGCAAGACGGTCTGATGGTATTGCATGTGCAATTCGTATGGATCAATAACGGTAATACCACGCTGGTTCGGGAACCAGAGTTGATTATCGGAGGTCATAATACCTGCAGAATGAACTCCTCCGTTAGCCTCCCGATTGAGCATGCCATCTTTTTCATCAAAATGCAAAACGGGTAAACGTGATAGTTGTCCGTCGGCAAATTGATTGATTTCATGTAATGAGACGCGCATGATGCCCCCATTTGAACTCATCCACATATAACCGAGAGAATCTACCATAATGCGGTGCAGGGAGTTGTGCAGAAGGCCGTTTTGCCTGGTTATACTCACGCTGGAAAGAATTTCCCCGCGGAATCTATGATAAGCCGATTTAGCCCCACATTTTCATTGGCAACCCATAACGTGTCGGTCGATTGCAGGAAAATGTCGCGAATATTATTACTGTTCAACACACCGTCAGCTGCGGTGTACTGTGTGATGTGTTCTCCCACTATACGCGTGACACCATTACCGGAACTTCCTGTAAAAAGTGTACCGCGGGAGTCCTCACGAATGACCTGTATAGCCTGAAGTTGCCGTGAGTACGTCTCATTGAATAGCGCTAATTTGCCATTTTGTAATGCCATGAGTGAGTTGCCGTTGCCGAATAGTAACCGTTCTTGGGTACGGTGCATTACGCGGGGCACATACATCTGATTCTCCGGATCATCGTTTACCAGATAATACTCGCTCCAGCCTGACTGATTGTAAACCCATATTCTGCCTGTGGTCAGTCCGGCAAAAATGGTTCCGTCTGTATCTTCAAAAAGAAACCGGCAATCCCCCGATTGAAGCATGGGGTGCTCCTTATTCCAGTTCTGATATGTATTATCGGAGATTCGGGTGATACCATCTGTAAGACTGCACGTCCAGATATGGTTGTCTCGGTCTTCAATTATGGAGTACACATTATGCACACCCGGAATATGATCTCTTGTGATGTTGATGATGCTGCTGCGACGAATCTGATACAAACCTTGCGTTTCTGACCCCACCCACAACGAACCCTCTTTATCAAGGAATCCAAATTTTAAGGAGGGAACACGGAGTACAACTTTTCCATCTATCATTACTTCATCATCACCCATGAAAATGGATTCTTGGTCTGGTCCTGTCAATACGATGTGATCACGGATAATGCCGGAGTTGACCTTTATCGGTAGTTTTTCCAATTCAAATGATGCCCCCTGCTGTATAAGCTCATAGAATCCGTTATTTGCTGTGAGGATGTAGCGTCCCAAATGATCGATGTCGATGTTCCAGAACGCCGTGTCTTCGAGATCTGCATCCGGGATCTGTACTAACGCGCCGCTGTGCAGGTCATAACGCTTGAGCATACTGGAGCCAACGACCCATAGATGCCGATCATTGAACTGCCGAATCGACCTGACTTCACCTGCCAGGCGTGGATAATCACGGATGGAGAGTAACAACTGTGTTTCGTTGTCTTTTCGCCAAATGAGTCCGTTGCTTCGGCTGATAGCAAAAATATCGCCGTTGGTACCTGAACCAACCACATTTACATCCGACTGTAAAAGGGAATCGGTTAGCTGATTAAACGATGCTGCTGAGGAATCGAAATAGGCAAGCCCGTTCGACCCGCTTACCCAAATACGTCCGTCGGATGCCTGAGCGAGCCAGTTTGCATGACCGGGAATTTCTGGTGCAGAGAATGTGGTAAACGACGCATTCTTTTTCCGCACGATAGAACCATCTTCATTGAACAACCAAATGGCGTTATCGGAGGCATGTAACAACCCGCCTATTCGATTGGTTTGCATTCCGGGTGTGTCCCCGGTTGTAAACGTAGTGAATTTATATCCATCGAAGCGAACAAGCCCATCATAGGTGGTCATGTACAGAAACCCGAAATCATCCTGTACCATGCCATTGACGGAGTTCACAGGCAGTCCATCGGCCACGGTGTAATGACGAATCAAATACTCTTGATTTGTTGGGGTATAAGCATTTAGAGAAAGCGGGGCGAGCCAGGCTATCGCAAAAGTGATCAGAAAAACGGCCAAAATGATCGAAATAAGAGCGTATGAATAATGGGTTAGATGATTTTAAAGATAATCTGGACGATTTCAAAGATTCAAAACGGTAATCTTGAAGTGTAGTCAAACGCGCCAAGGAAACACGAAAAAAAGGAACTATATGACACTGCGATACAGTATCCTGATGCTCGGGATGCTCATGCTTTGCACACTCTCCGTTCATGCACAGGTAGCTACGGCACCACCGGGTTCCGGAACGGACAAAGCACCATTCGAAATCTCAACCATTGAGCATCTTTATTGGGTGACCCAGAACGAGAATACATGGGCAGACCATTTCGTCTTGACCTCCGATATAAACTTGTCTGCATCACTAGATTGGGAAGATGGATTTGAGCCCATCGGTAATACAACCACCGAGTTTACAGGCGTGTTTGATGGTCAGGGATTCTCCCTGGAAACGTACTATACGTTCAGACCAGACAGGACAGGGATGTTTGGTGTTATCGGGAACGAAGGTATTGTACGAAACCTAAATTTGACGAATGGATTTGTCTATGGAAATCATTTTGTAGGTGGGATTGCTGGTGTGAACAAGGGTACCATCGAACGAGTATCCTATGAAGGGCTCGTAAAGGGGACTGGTGAAACACTTATTAGAGGCGTTGGTGGATTAGTGGGCAGAAACCAAGGGAATATAACTCTCAGCCGTTCTATGGGTACGGTTGAAAGTGAAACTAGAGATTCTATGTCCTCAGGTGCCGCTGGTCTGACCATGCAAAACGATGGCGTAATCACCCGCTCCTTTTCAACTGCCGATGTAACTGGAGGAGTGAGTGCTGGGTTTGTTGGTACAAATACAGGGCGCATAGAAAACACATTTTCCACAGGAGTGGTAAGTGGAAGTCGTACTGCGACGGGGTTTGTAGGCTCTAATGCCGAGGAAGCGGTGATTAAAAATAGCTACTCTTCCAGTCCTGTCCTTGCCAGTGATCCAGAGGCTGATGACGTAACACTTACCGGTTTTATAGGTGAAACAGATTCTGAAGATGAAGAAAACATTTTTACCGATGGATCATGGGGAAATCCAATAGATGAGCATGCGGTTACCCTCACGGCGGCACAAATGCGCGATGCTGCATCGTTTACGGGATTCGATTTCACCGATATCTGGTCTATTAATCAAGGTCAGTCTTTTCCCTATCTGCAGTCAATCGAACCAGACAACCTTCCGGGTGATTTTCCGCAGCCCCTTGCCCCAGCTAATTTAACCGAGAATACCTCGACCTTCCCTGAATTTGAATGGTTGGCATACCTTGATGCTGTCAGCTATAGTATACAGGTGGAAAGGCTCCCCGCGGCCGCCTCAGACGTAATCGAGGTTGACGGACTTACGGGTACGTCTCACACGCTTCAAGGAGCATTGGAAGCTAACCGGGAATATCGATGGAGTGTACGCGCTCAAACCGCAACGGGGGCCAGCAGCTGGAGTCCGTATCAGACCTTCACTACCCGTGAATTTGCCGGTGGCGAAGGAACCGTAGAAGATCCATTCCTAATTAGTTCAATAACGGAACTGGACAATGTAAGGAATCATCTCTCATCCCATTTTCGACTTCTAAACAACATCGATGCCAGTTTCGAAACCGGAGACCCCGACGGCGTACTTTGGAATAACGGCCGGGGACTAAGATCTATTAGTATGTTCTTTGAATATTTTACCGGAACGTTTGATGGAGGAGGGTACTCCATTTCAGGGCTTCACATGTCCGATGCGTTTACCACTATGGGACTGTTCGGTTACGTGGCACCATCAGGTGTGATAAAGAGGTTGGGCCTCATCGATGTTTCCATACGTGATTTCAACTTGGGAGGTGGAATTGTAGGCCATAATGAAGGCCTGCTGAAAGAATCGCACATCACCGGCACGATATCCGGCGATCGTGGGGGCAGTCGTGCGGGCGGTCTGGTTGGTATTAACTTCGGAACGGTTCAGGATAGTTATGCCCTGGTTGATATCACTTCCGAAGGAACTACGGCTCTAGAGGCAGCCGGACTGATAGCCGACAACAGAGGGACGCTGGCTACGAGCTATTTCGCGGGTTCGTTGGCCAACGCAAACGAAATACAACCGTTGGTCTTTACAGGAGAGGGAGCTACGGAAACTGAGGTAACCAATACATTCTGGAACACCGATCTGGTAGCCCAAACCAGTGATTTTGGAGCCGGTCTAAGCAGTAGCGATATGCGGTCGTCGGCATCCTTTACCGGCTTTGATTTTACCAATACCTGGACCATAGAAGAGGGTGCCTCGTTTCCATATTTGCAGCACGTGGCCATTAACCCGATTCCAGGTGAAATCGTGCTCGAAGTCGCTGGCCGGTCGCTGAGCTTTACCAACGGTCGGGCCGTGATACCCCATAATAACATCTACGAAGAAGCAGAACAGCTTGCCATTGAGTTCTGGGTGTATCTCGATGAACTGACCAACCGCCGTAATGGGTTAATTGAAAAGCATGTTAGCCCGGGATCCGGTTGGTGGATGCATGTTAATAATAGACGGCTGCAGATCTTTTTCAGGATGACAGGGACGGATATTAACTACGTGGCACCAGAGCTTTTCAACTCGAATACCTGGTATCATATATCGGTCAATTTTGATGGTTCCACGGTAGCCGTATACATAAATGGCGAACTTACTCCACCTACCAATGCCAACAACATTCTGGGTACCGGAGAAAGAGCTACCAATACCCGTGACATACGGATTGGAGACTTAAATTGGACAAGTGCCGAATTGAAAGGCAATATCGACGAAGTGCGTATCTGGAATACCGTCCGATCGGAGGAAGACATCCGCAATACCATGTTCCAATCGCTCAACGGCGATGAAGACGGACTTATTGCCTATTTCCCGTTCAACGAAAGTGAGGGTTCTGTAATACGCGATCTCACCACGAACCAGAACAACGGTACCTTGGTTACCGGAGTTATCCGGAGCGACAAAACCCATCCTTACGGCACCTTCATCATCGGTACCCAGGGCTGGCGCATGATGAGTGCTCCCGTAGAGGCCTCCTTCGGGAATCTGTTCCAGGGATTCTGGACACAAGGATTTACTGGGGCCAGCTCTGAAGAAGCCGGATTTGACTCGAATCTGCTAGTTTACAACGAAGCCGATCGCAGCTTTGTCTCCATCGACGCCGCTGATGATATTCCCGCAGCTGGTACAGGGTTCATCGCCCTCATCTACGATGATCAGAACAGCGACGGAACCCCGGATGCATTTCCGAAGGTAATTCGTACTGATCTCCCTCAGTTCAATGGAAGCATTCAGCCCAATGTATCCTTCACCTCCAACGGTGACCCCGATTCGGAAGGCTGGAATCTGCTAGGTAATCCTTACGGAGCCACCATTGACTGGGATGCTGCCACAGGGTGGACACGCACCAATATTGATCCGGTATTTTATGTATGGAACAACGAAGTCGGGGAATATCAGTCCTGGAACGGACTGGCCGGTACCTTGCCCAACGAAGGTCACATAGCACCATGGCAGGGATTCTGGGTGAGAGCTAACGCCGTAAATCCTGTACTCACCATGACCGATGAAATACGAAGTGCAGGTGGAGTATTTGCCCGCGAGCGACGGGTACCATCCATCTCGTTAAAGGTAGAAGGAGAGCAGGGCTCATCCCGGGCAGTCGTCATGCTCAGTGAAGATGCTCTCACCGGTACCGATGCCCTGGATGCCTTCAAGTTGACCCCGCTGAATAGGAATTTTATCTCCCTGTTCACCCGGTCGGAAGACGGTACCCCACTCGACATTAACGCCTTGCCATCAGACCTTACCGAAAGTTTGGAGGTTGCGATTGGAGTGAACGGAACCCTCGCAGCCGGAGCGCTGGAGTTATCGTGGGAGGTGAATCATCTACCGTCCGACTGGCAGTTTGAAATCCGGGACACCCAGACTGGTGAGCTGATCAACATGCGTGAGGCGAATGCAATCCAGTTTGAAATCCAAAGTAATACCTCGGGAGAGCTTTCGAAACGCAGCGCTGATGACGCCAACATGTCAGGACCGGTATTGATGGAAAGTGGCGATGAAACAGAGCCTCCATTGGTGCTGGTAATCACCCCCGGCGTTGATACTTCCCTGGAAAATGTCTCGAACCTTCCGGCGGAGCTTGCCCTAAGGCAAAACTTCCCGAACCCATTCAATCCCACTACCACCATCCGCTACGAGCTGCCGATGCAGGCTGAGGTGAGGTTGGAAGTCTTCGACATAACCGGTCGTCTCGTATCGGTGTTAGTTAACGGAGCCGTTCAGGCTGGGGTACATGAGGTGACCTTCGATGGTGGCCGTTTGGCTAGTGGGGTCTATCTGTACCGGCTCAATGCCGGTGGACAAGTCCTTACCCAAAAACTCACCCTCATCAAATAAAGCTATGAATGAAGCAAGGTGCCTGCCTCTAATACAAACAGCAGGTGTCTTGTTTTATCGATTTAACCCAAATGCAGAATATCTATGAAAACAATACTCATCATTACTCTAACTGTGCTGTTCATCCTTGTGTTGACCAGCATTGGCTTTTCGCAGCCTCCTCCGCTACCTGCAGACCCTGATCAAGCACCTATTGATGGCGGGCTCGCTCTACTGGCTGCAGCCGGTGGAGCCTACGCATACAGAAAGTTACGCCGTAAGTAATTTGCCAGCGCCAATTGGTGCTGGCAGAAACCGTGTATGTGTACCTGATTTGTCTAGGGGAAATGCCGGTTTTGAACAAAAAAGCCCCATCTGAGGTAAACTCGGATGGGGCTTTTTAATGGTGATGTGTTATGTGCGGCTCAGCACGTTAGTCTCAATTCGCATAGCTCAGACCACATTGTCAAGCTTCCTGCCACAACCGGCCTGGCTGAGACTATGCGTATGTAACGACCTCAACCGGTTTGATGGCAGGCATTCCGAAGAAATCCCATCCATCAGACCGGTTCAGTTTGCTGATTACAGCAATAAACTTACAGGCCCGCTTCTGTTTCCGGCGCTACCAGCCCGCGTCTACGAAGCAACGCATCTACGGTCGGTTCCTGACCGCGGAAATTTATATAAATCTCCATCGGCTCCATGCTTCCACCACGTGAAAGCACCGTGTCGCGGTACCGCAGTCCCACATCGAGGCTCAATCCGCCCTGCTCCTGCACATATGCAAAGGCATCTGCAGCAAGAATCTCACTCCAGATGTAGGCATAGTAGTTAGCCGAATAGCCGCCCGGCCACACGTGGTTGAAAATCGTAGTGGTATATCGAGGCGGAACGAAGTTCCAGTCCATGCCATATTTGGCCAACGCCTGCGCTTCGAAAGCCTCAACATCGGTTGGGATGTTCTCCGGCGTTAGCATGTGCCACTCCAGGTCAAGCAGCGAAGCCGCTACATACTCAAAGGTGTCGAAGCCTTGATTGAAACTCTGTGCTGCAATTACTCGATCCAATAGCTCCCGTGGAAGCAGCTCCCCTGTGCGATAATGACGGGCATAATTGGCCAATACCTCGGGATGAATCGCCCAATCTTCTTCGAAGGTGGAGGGGAATTCTACGAAGTCACGCGGTGTAGCGGTACCGGCAACCGACGGATAATACACATCCGAGAACATTCCGTGAACACCATGACCGATTTCATGGAAAAGGGTCACTACATTTCGGAAACTTACCAAAGTAGGATCTCCCTCAGCAGGCTGGGGAATGTTCAACACGTTTACAACTACAGGCTTGGTGCCGAGCATACCCGACTGACCAACATACGAGCTCATCCACGCACCGCCTCGCTTGGAGTCACGGGCGTAAAAGTCGCCATAGAATAAGGCCAGCTGCTCGCCGTTGTGGTCAAACACATCCCAAACACGCACACTTTCGTGGTACACGGGCAAGTCAAAACGCTCTTCAAAGGTGATACCGTACAGACGGTTCATGGTATAAAAGAGACCATTATTCAGTACACTCTCGAGTTCGAAATACGGTTTTACTTCATCATCGTCGATATCGAACAGCTTCTGTCGCACTTTTTCGGCATAGTACTCCCAGTCCCACGGCATAAGTTCGTGATTGTTGCCGGTCTCGATAATCATCTCGCGAATCTGATTGGCCTCACGCTCAGTGTTCACATGGATAGCGGGAATCATTCCGGTGAGCATCTCCAAAACGGCATCAGGGGTACCGGCCATATTCGGCTCAATGGCAAATTCAGCAAAGTTGTTGTAGCCCATCAACTGTGCACGTTCGGCGCGCAGCGCAGCGATTTCCAACACGATCGGACGTACATCAATGGCACCGTCAATACCAAGTCCGCGATTGAAGGAGGCCTCGAATACACGCTGACGCATTTCGCGGTTGTTCAAGGAAGTAAGAATAGGCTGGCGAGTCGTATTGGTAATAGCCAGCAGGTACTTACCTTCTTCGCCGCGGTTTCGGGCAGCAGCGGCAGCGGCGGCAATCTGCGCATCGCTCATGCCATCCAGAAGTGCTACATCATCAACAATCACGGCACTTTCGCGGGTGATAGCCAGCATGCTGGATCCCCACTCGGTGCTCAACTGCGACATCCGCTCATTAATTTCACGGATGCGCGACTGCTGGGCATCATCCAACAGTGCGCCGGCTCGTACAAAATTGCGGTAGTACCGGGTAAGCACCATTTGCTGCTCTGTATTCAGTCCGAGGGAATCCATGGTATCGTACAGGGTTTTGAACCGTTCGAAAAGAGCAGGATTCAGATAAGTATTATCACTGTGAGCCGACAGCATAGGCGATACTTCCCGCTGGATGGCCTGAATTTCTTCGTTGGTATGCGCCGATGTCATGTTGTTAAATACCCGCGATACACGACCCAGCAGGTCGCCGGTACGCTCCATCGCTTCAACTGTGTTCACAAACGTTGGCGCAGCCGGATTGTTGGCTATTTCTTCGATTTCAGCAGCGGCACGCGAAATACCTTCGATGAATGCCGGCAGATAGTGCTGGGTTTGAATAGCGGAGAAATCCGGCGCCTGAAATGGCAGTGTACTTGGTGCGTAGAAAGGATTCGACGCGTCGAATTCAATAGTTGTCATAGTTTTTGTTGGAACCGCGGTTTCGGAGTTGCCGTTTGAAGCATGCAGGCTATTGGCAGCAAGCAAACTACCCGACAGCAGTACTGCGGTTAGAATTGTTCGTTTCATAAATACATATATTAGTTAATTGGACCTCATGTCACGGGGGGAATTTACGTAAAATCGTGTTGATGGTAGCATTTTTTAAACATGATGTCTATACCGTACGATTCATCTGATAACGAGAATAACCTTAACGCATTGTAAATCGACGTACAAAAAGTGCCTGCAAGGGAGCACTTAGCAGTAAATCCGTAATCAATGCCATGAGGAAAGCTGGTTTTCCCGGAAGACCAACCAGGGTGTTGAAATGCGCTCTTTTACCGAATTTTTGTGCATTGCCAGCAGCAAAGCGGTCGTAACCCGATAAATCACTGTTACTGGTGTGCACACCATCGCTCTTCCGTTGCAATTTGTCAACCAATGCCCGGATGTTCATCCATCCGAAATTCATGCCCTGGCCCCCAATCGGACTAATAACATGCGCCGCATCGCCAAGTAGTATCACCCTCCCGTTTACACTGCTTTCGGAGCTGTAGCGATGGGCCCTGAAACTGCTGAAAACGTGCATTTCAGCAGGACTTAGCTGATGTCCGGTTCGATGATATACCGCATCTATAAGCAAATTTACGGTCGGATTGGGTCCCGAGAGCACCTGCTTCCCGTCGGTCGATGTGTGCCAAACACCCGTATCACTGTTGTCATCAGTAATAGGTGCATCCGGATCTACATTTATTACCCACCTTCTGAGTCCGCCTGGCAGGGGAAACGACTCTACAAGCCCTTCGGGAGTTAAATAAATTACGGCCTGAGACCCAAATTTTGTGTTATCGGGGAAGTCGCCCATGCAAAAAGGCCAGCTGTATGTTTTCCCTTTCCATGGAATGCCCGACATCGACCGAACATCCGAATACATACCGTCTGCACCCAATAGATAGCTGCATTGATATTCTTTTAGCTCACCTGTTTCATGCTGAATTTGAACACGAACGCCGTTTGCATCCTGCTCAAAACCCGCCACGCGGCTGCTGCGCTGAACGGTTCCTTCGGGCAAAGCTTCGGTGAGTATACGCTCCGTGATATATTGGGGGACCACCAGAATATGGTCAGCGTTCTCACCATTACCCATCTTGACCGTGCGGTCTCGGATAATTTGGTGGATGTCGCTTTTATGCGGTTTACTCGCTGTTTTAGCGCGTGCCTTCCCTGCCTTTGATTGAGCTTCTCCTGAAGCGACGGTACCTGCCGTATCGTCCTGAACCGTATGATAGGCTTGAGAAGCTGAAATGTCGTTTCTAACTGCTGGGCGTGAGGGTGCTTTGGTGACAATGGCACGACCTTCTGTTACACTCAACCCATGGTTGAGAAACTTTTTGAGCACACCGGCCTCATGCAGCAAATTTAGCGATGGAGGATGAATTCCGATGGAGCGGGAATGTGATGAAGGGCTGCTCTTTTTGTCAAATAGCTTTACGCTGAAGCCTCGCTGATGCAAGAGTAATGCGGCAAATAGTCCGGCTGCACCTGCGCCGGCTATCACAAAATCGTATTCCTCGTACTGCCTGGTATTCGCATTCATGGGGTTCAGTTTTCAGATACCTGTTTCCGTCTGTAGCATACGTGTTCTACTTTGAGCGATGATTATCATCAAACGCTGGCTATCATTCTGCCTGCTTTTAACGTTTATATGCAACTCAATCGCTTGAATAAATTATCTTTTCATACCGTCACCCGGCATTTTTCTCACCACTCACATCAATCACGGAAGCCACCATCCGCCGTGTATTTCACAACCATGCGAAAAGGGAATACCGTTTCCACAGACCAATGCCCATTGTGGCTTGGGAGGCTGACCAACAGTTGCCGGATTTCATCTGGTCGATAACTGCGACGAATAGAGCGCATTCCGTCGATGCTTAAAAAACTGTACCAGCGCACAGGTAACGTTGCGAGTCCAAATCCGGCCCAGGAGATAACATTCCGCCGAAGGTCGTTCATAAGAGCGATTCCGCTAGTCACCCGTTGCAGATCATTTAAAAACTCAGATAGCTCTGGCTCGGAAAGATGATGCAATAAGTGATTAGAAATGACCAAATCAAAGGACTCACCATTCTTGCGAATTTCTTGTAGGTAACATTGTCTGTAGGTGAATCCATCAGGTAACCGGCGATTTTCCATCATTTCGGCTACAACGTTGGATGGATCTATGCCGGTAACTTGAAGTCGATAACCATATCTGCCCGCAAGCTCATTCAGATACGCGGCGTTATCCATGAGGCCACATCCAACATCCAACATCGTAAGTGTACCCGGAGGACCGACGCTTCGAAGCACCTCTTTAGTAAATATTCGGTCCCAGGAGGCAACCATGCGATTTATCCAGCGAAACTGTCTATAGGTACGCTGCAGTTTAACTTTGTCGCATTGCGGATCATCCATGAGCTCTTTGAGCTGCGTATCGCGCCGTATAAATGGAATCACAACAGTGTTGCTACAGTGTTAAGATGTTGGTCATTGACGAGCTCCACCTCGCTGTTTATGTACGACATAAGTCCGGTTTCAACGGTGAGTCCGGGACCAAAAGCCATGGCCAGAACTTTTTTATCGGTAGTGTGGGCAGGGGAATGATCAGTATTATCCGTCGTTTTATTTTCCAGATTTTCCATTACATCCCGAAGCACAAAAAGTACCGTTGCACTGCTCATGTTACCGTAATCGTGCAAGGTTTTACGCGACGAAGCCAACTGCCTGTCATCGAGATCGAGATTCGCTTGTACTTTATCTACAATGGCTCTACCACCAGGATGTACGGCCCATATGTCGATATCGTCGGGCTGAACACCCGCCTGCGCCCAAATGGGTGTAAGTACTCCATCGAGGTTGCTTTCAATGATATCAGGAATGTATGAAGAAAGTACCATGTCGAAACCGTGATCGCCGATTGTCCATGCCATATCTTCGGCGCCATTGGGTGTTACCGTAGTGTAGAGACCATCGAGTCTGAGAGCTCCGTTATGGTGTTGAGGAGCTTTTGCCGATACCAAAGCCGCCGCGCATCCATCAGCGAAAACAGTGGATGAGAGTAGCGAATCGGTATCACTTTCGAATTTCAGGTGGAGCGTGCACAGCTCCGCTGCAACGATTAGTACCGTAGCTTTATCGTCTGCTTCAGTAATGCTCTTGGCCATACGCAATGCAGGAAGCGCTGCATAGCAACCCATAAACCCGATGTGTAGCCGCTGTGTGGTCGGTGATAGTCCCAGACTGTTTACCACGTCTAAATCTGGTCCCGGAGCATAAAATCCGGTACAGGATACCGTTATAACATGAGTTACCTCTTCTTTGCGGATGTCGGGTCTCTGTATAAAAATGTTTTGAGCGGCATCCACAAATAGTTTCCGAGCCTCTTTCGTGTACAAGGCATTTCGCTCACCGGTGCCGGGCGAGCGAAGCGCACCGGTAGAGGCGTCCCGGAAAGTTGACCCGGCAGAGACATCATCACTATGAAATTCCTTCAATACACTGTGTCGTTTTCCTATGCCAGATTGCGTGTAAAGCCGATGCAAAATCATCGATGTCATGCGATCACTCGCCACATGCTTCTTCATGAACTCGCGTACAAACTGCTGATCATAATAGTTTTCAGGGACGCTAGTGGTGATATGGTGAATGTATGATGGCATGATCAGGAAATGAAAATGTAATTATGTATATCTATGACAACGTAAACTTTTTGAATATGCGTTCCATCTGTCTGCTTTCGCCTCCCTTACGAATCTGGCGAATCTCCTGTATACCATTTCATTGGGTTTTGGCATTTTCCGTATATTGCATGTTATGAAAATTGCTTTAATATCTGATATCCACGGTAACCTGGTTGCTCTGGAAGCCGTTCTAAAACGCCTTGAGGCCCTCCAATATGACACCATGCTTTGCATGGGTGATCTGGTTGGCTATGGACCACAGCCTAATGAAGTCATCGATATCATCCGGGAACGAAATATTCCCTGTGTAGAAGGGAACCACGATGCCGCCATAACCGGCCGCATGCCACTTGGTTTCTTTCGTGAACCCAATCAGTCGTTGCTGAAATGGACAATGGAAAACCTTACGGAGGAGAATACAAGGTTTCTCAAAGGGATGCCACTGAGTTATACCCCATCCACGCTTAGGGGAGCTGGATTCTCCGGCTATGATGGCGTTGATGACCATCTGTTTATGATGGTGCATGCTTCTCCCGTACAGCCCGAACGGTGGCAATACCTGAACTCTGCGGTGCTCTGTCGTAAAGCCCTAGAACATATCCCCCATACATTTTGCTTTGTAGGTCATACGCATATTCCCGGTGTTGTGGCAAACGAGCTGGGCGTTTTCGGCATGGAGCCCGGGTTTCGGTACGTGGTAAATCCCGGTGCTGTAGGACAATCACGCGATAATGATGCGCGGGCCAGTTTCATGATATTAGATACAGAGGCGTTTACTTACACCGCTCACCGCATTGAATATAATGTAGATAGAACCTTATTGGCTTATAATGAGCAAGGTTACGACTCGACTACCCGAAAGCGATTGCTTCACCTAAAATAAGGTCTCCATGCACGTACTCGTATTGAACGGTCCCAATTTGAATATGCTTTCCCATCGGGACAGTGAACATTATGGTACGCTTTCATTGGATGCTATTGAATCAATGCTGCGTAAGGCATTTCCTGAGGTTGCGTTTGAGTTTTTTCAGAGCAACCATGAGGGAGAACTCATCGAACGAATCCATCGCGCCGTTAAAAATCAAGATATTCAAGGAGTGATGGCAAATTTCGGTGGCTTTACCCACACCTCTGTTGCTATTCGTGATGCACTAGCTATGCTTACTATTCCACGTGTAGAAGTGCACTTGTCTAACATTCATGCCCGTGAGGAGTTCCGCCATACCTCCCTCACCGGTGCTGTTTGTAACGGTATCATTGCCGGTTTCGGACCCAAAAGCTATTTGTATGGCGCCCAGTCTCTGCTCGATTTGATTCAATCTGCCCCGTAATCGGGCGTTCAAAAACAGGAACAGCACCTTGTCACGACTTAAAGAACTGTTTTCCGATACCGCGATATACGGACTCAGCAGTGTTGTTGCTCGTTTTCTGGGGTACTTGCTGGTACCTTTTTATACCAGTTACTTCCTGCCTGGTGAGTACGGTGTAATCGGCCTCATTTATGCCGGAATTGGCTTTCTGAATGTGGTATTTACCTTCGGGATGGAGTCGTCATATATACGTTATGCTACCGAGCGTGAGTCGTCGCGGGATGTATTTCGCACCCTGCAGACCATAATTCTTGCCGTTGGTACCGTTCTTGCCGGGCTCATGTTTCTTGGAGCAGGGTGGATGCAGCCGCTGATGAGTCTGCATCATCACGACGCAGACCTGTTATACATGTTACTTATCGGCATCCTATGGTTCGATGCGCTCTCGATTGTGCCCTTTGCTGAGTTACGATTAATACGCAAAGCCTGGTTGTACGCCGGCATCCGTATCGTAAACGTTCTCATTAACCTCTCGCTGAATTTTTGGTTGGTTGCCGGTCTTCAGTGGGGTATAGAAGCCGTATTGTGGAGTAATGTTATCGCTTCTTCACTCACCACCATAGTATTGCTGGTTATAACGCGAAGTCAGCTGTCGGGCAGCTTCCAGACCGGAATTTTGCGTAACGCCCTGCTGTTCGGACTTCCCTATGTGCCCAACGGACTAGGCTATGCCGTGAATGAATTTCTAGACCGATTCTACATCAATGCGATGTCATCTGATGATATCATGCGCTTGTATGGCGAGGGGGTCACGGCTGAGGATCTTACCGGTATTTACAACGCATGCTATAAGCTCGCTATTTTTATGACCCTTGGGGTTCAGATGTTTCGAATGGCATGGCAACCCTTCTTTATGAAATACGCGCAGGCAACCGATACCCGTGTACTCTTTGCCGGTGTATTCGATTGGTTTAATGTTATTGCCGCGAGTCTGTTTCTGATAATTGGTTTATTCGCTGTTGAAATTGCTGCTATTCCAGTTCCCTTCATGGGAGATGCTACGCTTATTGACAGCCGGTATTGGTCCGGACTGTCCATCGTACCTTTTCTGCTCATAGCGTACTGGTTTCAGGGATGGTTTGTGAATTTTTCTGCCGGAATCTTCATCAAAGATCAGACATCCAAATTGCCGGGTATTACCCTTGTTGGTGCCTCCATCACGATTCTGGCAAACATATGGATGGTGCCGCTGTATGGTATGGTAGGCCCCGCCATTGTGAAAGTACTGGCTTATGGCACCATGAGTATGCTTTTACTTTACTACGCCCGAAAGGCTATGCAGGTAGATTATCGTATAGTAAGGGCACTTATTCTGATGGGTGTGATGGCTGCTTTAGTGTGGCTGGGTACTGGTTCCGACCTTGATTTTATTAGAACTTTTGAGGGTCGGCTTTTGTTAATCGTATGTGGATTACTTTTTGTATTTTTGTTTGGAAAGCCACAAAAGGTATCGGGTAATTAGTGATACCCGGGCGTGTTTCAGGAATTATTACGCAATTATTTACTCATCAATATTTTATGAGCACTTCTAATAGACGCGTGAGTGTGTTTGTAGATGCCGTCAATGTGACATTGAACGGTGGATTCGGATTACGCTACGATATTTTAAGGAAATTTGCATGCCGAGGCGGTTGTTCTCCGTGCCGATTAAATGTTTACCTGGCGGTAGATCGAGACAGGATGCGAGATGATGCCAGCTACAAACAGAAAACGACGCGCTTTTCGGAAGTCATGCGTGATTTCGAATATAAAGTGATTGAAAAGAGCCTCTCAAAATATACCGATCCGGAGTCTGAAACAGTTGTAACGAAGAATACCGTAGATATTGACATGACTGTTGATATGCTCACTCAGACCGGAAACTGTGATCGCATTGTGTTGCTTAGCAGCGATGGAGGACTGGTTCCGGTAGTGCAGGCTATTCAGGCGCGCGGGCAGCGAGTAGAGGTTATCGGATTCGATAATGTAGCCCTGGCTCTCAAACGCGAAGCAGATTTGTTTATCTCCGGTTATGGTATTCCCGGGCTTCTACCCATCAAATCGGCTTATGAATGGGGTACCGTCGGGTCAAGGGTGCGTGGTATGTGCTATGACTTCTCTCACAGCGACGGATATGGCTTTATGCGTTATCTCAACAAAATTGATGATAATCTCTGGGTCACCGACAGCCGGGCTGAAGATTCTCCATTTCGCACCGTTTTTGCCCATGTTTCACAGTTTGAATCAGATTTTGATACCAGCTTCTTGCCTAGCCGCGATCTTATCTTTGAATTCAGTCTGGTAAAAAATGACAAAGGACTGGTTGCCGAAGATATTGTATTGATTTCGGCCCCTTGATGCGTTTTGCTTTGGTACGCCTTTGGAATAAAGGTGTTCTGTAAGATAATATGACCTGAGCGTTGAAACACTTGGTTTATTGCCATTACATAACGAGCCTCAGCCATCCATATGTTCTGAAAACCAAAACGTCTTGCAAACAAAAAAAGGCTTCGAAGCAGTGCTCCGAAGCCTTTTTAATTGAAAAGAATCAATACCTAGTTATTCTCGTCAGCAGGTTGCTGTGGAATAGCAGCGGGTGATTGAGTTGGTTGCTGAAAATCGCGATTAACAGGCATTTCCAGCCCACGTTGCTGAACAGCTGACTGTGTGGTAGTAGAACGGTCAATAAAGAAATTTGCTACCAGACAAAGCATCAGAAAAGTAGCACCCATTACAGATGTGGCTTTAGACAAGAAATCTGCTGTGCGACGCTGACCAACCATTCCAGTAGCACCAGCCGCATTTCCAGCCAATCCGCCGGAAAGTCCACCACCCTGACCACTCTGCATCAATACAGCAATAGTCATCAAAATGGCAATAATCGTAATCAGAACAACGATAAGCGTATACATAATATAAAAATCGGTTTGGGTTACAAGTTGGTAAAGATATTGACTATAAAATTTCTTAGCAATTCATTTCTTCTCTCAATCGTTAAGGTACGTATAAGTTTGGTGTAGAGTTTTCCAAAAAAAGAGATAGATTACGTCAAACCATCACTTAAAGCAGTCATCCTAGGAACCAGGGGGTTATATGACACGTCACTACTATATCTTGCCACTCATTTTACTGATGCTAACCGGCTTAACATTTACATCCGGTTGTAACACAGCAAGAAAGGCATATAACCAAGGCGATTACGAACGGGCCGTCCGTATGTCTACCGATAAACTAAGAAGCAGCCCCAATAATCGACGTGCACGAGAGGTTTTGGTTAAAGCGTGGCCGATGGCTGTAGACTTACACCTGAATCGCATTGCTACTTTCGAACGAAGTAACGACCCGTTTCGATTTGAGCAGATGGTCAACTCCTATGAGCAGTTGAATACCATGACTGAACGCGTTCAGCGTTGTCCACGGTGCCTTGATTTAGTTAGTATAGACCGCATTTATATAGATGAACTTCTGGAAACACGTCAAAAAGCAGCCGAAGTTCGTTATCAGGCCGGCGTAGCGGCGTTGAGTCCTACCAACCGGGAGCGCTCACGAGAGGCATACGATCATTTTCTTGTTGTGGAGCGCATGGTGCCTGACTTTAAAGACACCCGTGAGCTTATGGAGCAGGCACTTAGCTACGCGACCTTGCATGTCATCGTACATGTGCCCCCGATTCAGTCTAGAAGCTTGTCGGTAAGTCATGAGTTTTTCCATAATAAAGTACTCGAATACCTTCAGACCAACCGACGTATGAGCGATATGGTACGTTTTTACTTCCCAGATGAAGCACGGGCAGAAGGAATTGACCGTCCCGATCATGAGGTATTTCTTGAATTTGATGAGTTTGCCATCGGCCAGACCCTCGTTGAAACGAACACGTCTCAAGTAAAAAGTGCCGATAGTGTTAAAGTGGGCGAGGTTACGCTCGAATCAGGCGAAAAGCTGGATGTCTTTAATATTGTTGAGGCACGCTATACACATAACCGAAAAACCCTTGTTTCAAACGGTGTAATGGATATGCGCATTATCGATGCATGGACGGGAAGAGTCATTACACAGGAAAAAATTCCCTCTGAGTTTGTCTGGATAAGCGAATGGGCCACCTTTAATGGCGATGAGCGAGCCCTCACCGCAGAGCAACGTCGCTTATCTCAACTGAGGGAAGCTCCGCCACCACCAGCTCAGGATCTTTTTATTGCTTTTACCGGTCCTATTTACGACCAGGTCACGGATCGCTTGCGACGTTTCTATTCCGGTTACAGGTAGGTATCATGCGGCATCCTCAACTTGAAATAACGAAGGCATCGGGCGAAAGAGATACCTATGATAGAGAGAAACTTCGTAGTTCATTGAGGCGGTCGGGGGCAAAAGAGAACGACATCCGCCGGGTTGTTGACGAGGTAGAAGCCCAGCTGCGCGACGGGATGTCGACCAGAAAAATTTATCGTAAAGCGTTTCAGGCACTCAAGCGGGACTCGGTATTTGCTGCGTCCCGCTATCAGCTCAAACAGGCCGTAATGGAACTTGGGCCATCCGGTTACCCCTTCGAACGATACGTGGGTGCTATTGTTGAATCTTTGGGTTACAGGGTTTCGGTGGGCCGCGTTGTACACGGTATTTGTGTCACGCATGAACTGGATGTTATCGGACGAAAAAATGGGGAGATTATGCTTGCCGAATGCAAGTTTCGTAATCAACCCGGCTCAAAAACAGACGTAAAGGTTCCTCTTTATTTTCACTCCCGTTTCAATGATGTGGCTGAGGCATGGAAACGGGATAACGGTCGTGCATGGCGAGAAAGCGGCCTGGGCTTGCCCGAAGAAGAGATAGAGCCTGAAATACCTTCTTTTACTCCCTGGATTATAACCAATGCTAAATTTACCGATGATGCTATAAGCTACAGCTCCTGTGCCGGTATTCGTCTGCTCGGGTGGGATTACCCTGAAAAGGAAACGTTACTCACTCTTATAGAAGAATCGCGACTTATGCCCATAACCATTCTGCAAAAACTTACACGCCGCGATAAGAGTCTGCTATTGGAAGAGGGAGTAACAACCTGTCGTGAGCTCTACCAAAATGAAATTATCATGCAAAAAGTAGGTATCGATATGCCTCGCATCAGGCGAACCATGAAAGAGCTAGAAACCGTACTGAGGTAACGGAAGGGGCATACTGGAAAATCCCGCACCTTTAGCAAAGGTATGGAGCCTGTTCAGATAAATTACGGATGGGGTGCGGGAAACCTTCTAAGCGGATGCAGACAAACCTGAACACTATCTGGGAATGCCTGCAACCTGCGCGGTTTCTGCTTTTCTAGTACGCAAGTACAGCGTTACATCTCAACGATGTTCTTCAGGCTTTGATACGGGTAAGCTTCAAGCCGGTTAGGCTCTCAATTGTACTTGCATCAACCAGTTTTCCTCCGGATTGGTCGTTTTCGTCGAATACCGGAGGAGTAAGACCGGCTTCGATGGCAGCCTCCGTATAATACGCTTTCCGTGTAGGATGCTCATCAGCGCATACATTCAATACCTCGCCGGTGTGTTCCCGGGAAACCAGCTCGGCAATTACGGCGATTAGTTCATCAAGGTGAGTGATATTGACCGGGGCCAAAGGCTTTGAAACACCCGACCTTCCAGCCAGGAACCGCGCAGGGTTACGTCCCCCTCCGATGAGTCCTGCAAGTCGAAGTATTACACAACGTGGGTCGGCAGCGAATAAGCCTTCCGCCCGCAAGAGCTCCGAGCGCGGTGTTCCATGGGGGGCTTCATCGTGCTCACCATCAGGAATTTCGGCGCCCGGGAGTATTGCCGATTCCGTTACAATACCCTCCGTATTGCCGTACACCGATGTCGTACTGCAGTAGATAATCTGCCGGGCTTCACCCGGGATAGCTGCGAGAAGACCACGAAGTTTATCCGCGTAATGGTCAATTCGTGACGGAGGTATATTAACAATGTATACATCAGCCTCAGGTGGGTGAGCAGATGATTCGCCCAGTCGATATACCGAAGCACCAATACCCTTATCGATGAGTTCTTTCCGCTTGGATGGGGTTGTAGTGGTACCTTTAACGCGGTACCCTTTCCGAATGAAAAACTCGGCCAGGGGTGTTCCTAACCAGCCGCACCCGATAATGGCGATGGTTGTAGTTTTAGCTTGATTTTCCATGGCTTTCTTGATAGGTATGGATTCAGGTATAAACTACACGATTTAGTACCGCAATCAAAAGGACCTGAATGATTTAACTGGCAAAAATCCCGTTCTTTTCTGAAAAATCACGATAAATTTCATGGTTTCACGTATTTTTCATAGTTATTGCACCTGTTAACCTATACTACTGTTCTTGTGTTATCATTTTTAGATCGAAAGCACTCTGTTGCCGGTATGAATCACAACCGATGGCTGATTCCGCCTGCCGCCCTGGCTATTCATCTGGCTATCGGACAAGTGTACGCGTTCAGCGTATTTAACCTGCCGCTTACCCGTGTTTTGGGGGTTTCTCATTCTGCGCCAGACGATTGGCGACTGACCGACATCGGATGGATTTTCTCGATTGCCATCGTGTTTCTGGGACTTTCCGCCGCCTTGTTCGGGAAGTGGCTGGAGCGGGAGGGACCGCGAAAGGCGATGTTTTTCTCGGCCCTGTGTTTCAGCAGCGGCTTTTTTGTGTCGGCCGTGGGCGTGCATCTGCACCAGATCTGGCTGCTGTACCTGGGGTATGGCGTGCTGGGTGGTATCGGACTGGGAATTGGGTACATATCGCCGGTTTCTACGCTGATTAAGTGGTTCCCGGATCGTCCTGGAATGGCTACCGGCCTGGCTATTATGGGCTTTGGTGGTGGAGCCATGATTGGTTCGCCGCTGGCGGTATCGCTGCTGAGCCACTTTGGCTCGGAAGTTTCGGTCGGCGTGTGGGAGACCATGCTGGTGATGGGGACATTGTACTTCTTCCTGATGATGATCGGGGTGTTTCTGGTGCGCGTTCCAGCTGAGGGATGGAAGCCTGCGGGATGGACTCCTGCCGTAAACAATGGCAATAAAATGATTACCAATAATCATGTGAATGCGGATGAAGCCCTTAAAACGCCGCAATTCTGGCTGCTGTGGGTGATGCTCATGGTGAATGTGACGGCGGGTATCGGCATTTTGAGTCAGGCATCACCGATGATTCAGGAGATGTTTCCGGGTTCGGTAACGCCCGAATCGGCGGCCGTTTTTGTGGCTTTGCTGAGCTTTTTCAACCTGATCGGGCGCTTTTTGTGGTCCTCTTTTTCGGATAAAATCGGTCGGAAAGTGGTGTATGGTATTTATTTCGGACTGGGACTTACCCTGTATGCTGCGGTGCCGTCGCTGGGATCGCTCAGCACGGAGTTTTGGTTTATTGCGGCCTGTGCGGTGATTATGACCATGTATGGCGGCGGTTTTGCCACTATTCCCGCGTACCTGCGCGACCTTTTCGGCACGTTTCAGGTGGGCGCGATTCACGGTCGACTGCTCACAGCCTGGTCAACGGCTGGAATTCTGGGTCCGGTGCTGGTGAATTACATCCGTCAGATGCAGATTGATGCGGGTGTTCCTGCCGCCCAGGCGTATTCGGTGACCATGTACATCATGGCGGGACTGTTGCTTGTCGGCTTTTTATGTAATCTGGCGGTTAAGGAAGTAAACAAGCGGCATCATATGAAATTCTAGCGTGAGTTAAATAGGTAAAGACTTTGGAAGTATTGTGCACAATATGTGACAATTGGCTGTGCATGTTTTGAGAACATGCACAGAAAAGTACAATTATTTGTGTACGTACTTTGATTCTGAGCCGAATCGTGTCTTCTACTTATATGCTATGTAGTATAATTGGTCAGTAATAACGATATGCATTAAGGTTATTGACTGGTCTTGCTTTTTTGAACGTTACTTCCCAATGCAAAACCGGGAGAATATGGAGTCGAGGAGGTCTTCGGTTGTGATTTCGCCGGTTATGCTGCCCAGCGACTGGAGTGCGGCGCGCAGGTCGATGCTCACAAAGTCGCCCGAAACGCCTGTTTCTATGGCCCGGATGGCGTCGTTGATGTGCTGCTGGGTTTTCTCAAGGGCGTCCCGGTGTCGACTGGAGGTTACGAGAAGTCCCGAGGTGTCGATGTCGCGATTGGCAAGCACTGCGGATTTCATGCGGTGTTTGAGCTCGTCGATGCCGATTCCGGTGGAGGCAGAGATATAGATATCGATGGTGGAATCATGGCCGGCAAGGTCATGCTTGTCTGAAGAATGTGAGGTCGAGTTGATATCGTCGGTTTGGTTAATGCTGTCATCCTCAGCCTGACCCGCTGATCGAGTTGAACGCACATCCGAATGCGTACCTGAAACGGACTTTTCGTTTGCAGTACCATCGTTCTCATCGGAACCTATCCGATCTACCTTATTCCCAATCACAAGAATCGATTTCTGCGGGAATCGGGATTTCAGCGCCTGAATAGCCTTCTGTTCAACGTCATCATCCTGCAGGGAAACATCTACCAGGTAAACAATAAGGTCAGCGTCGGCCATGGCTTTTTCGGAGCGGCGAACCCCCTCGGCTTCGATAATATCTACCGTTTCGCGAAGGCCGGCCGTGTCGGTGAGGGTGAACAGGAGTCCGTCCAGACTCCAGTCGGCATCAATAACATCGCGCGTGGTTCCGGCAATGTCGGAAACGATAGCACGCTCCTTGCCCATTAGCGCGTTCAGCAGGGTGGACTTCCCGGCGTTAGGTTTCCCGGCGAAAACGGTGCGGATGCCGTTTCTCACGAGTCGACCGGTTTCATAGGTAGCCAGAAGTGTGTTGATTTCGGTGTTGAGCTCGGCCAGGAGCTTGAGCAGCTGCGGCTTGCTGGCAAATTCCACATCCTCTTCAATGAAATCCAGCTCCAGTTCAATCATGGCCGTGGCGTCGATAATCTGCTGACGAAAGGTGCGCACGTGGTTGCCCAGGTTTCCGTCGAGCTGCTGTTGGGCGGCCTCCACGGCTTTCTTGCTTTTGGCGTGGATGAGGTCGGCCACGGCCTCGGCCTGACTCAATTCCATTTTTCCGTTCAGGAAGGCCCGCTGGGTAAACTCACCCGGCTCGGCACTGCGCACTCCGGTTGCCAGTACGGTTTCCAACACCTGCTGGGTGACCAGCACCCCGCCATGACACGATATTTCGATGGTGTCTTCACCAGTGTAGGATCGCGGTGAACGAAATACCGTTGTCAGCACCTCGTCAATTTTTTGATCATTCTTGATAATATGGCCAAAATGCACCGTGTGGGAGGCCGCATCCGCCAGCTTTTTCCCACGAAATATCGTTGATACTTTTTCAATGGCATCACGTCCGCTCACGCGAATTACCGAAATCCCTCCCTCACCAACCGGTGTGGCAATAGCGGCAATGGGTTCTTTGTGGATGATATCTGTCGGTGGTTTTTGCATGAGATAAAGATACGGATTGGCGCATCAGCAACGAAAAGACGTTTACTAATGTCTAGTCCTGCTGTTGTCTTATTGGTTTTGTATAGATACATTGGACTTAATAACATATCGTTATGTAACGGCTGATTTCATCCCGGCCGGAACGAATGCACCTGCTTAGTTTATCGTCACCTTATTAATTTATCGGAGTCACTTCCATGAATCTGTCTGACCATAAGGCCATAAATGGCCGTGTTTTGCCTTATTGCCAAATGTCCGTGTATTCCGTTGCCGATATCCTGGCAGCAATTATAGCAATGTTCGTACCTCAGGTAACACATCCGATAACGGTCTTAAAAGCACACGTAGCCAAGATACTTCCATCCACAGGCAAAAACGCTCAGCGTTCAATCAAAGCCCTCATAGTGGCATTTTTTGGGGTTTTTACGCTGCTCCCATCCGCCATTCACGCTCAGCAGACGGCGAACATGCCTGAAGAGCTGCGCGCCGTGAAGATTACAAACGTGGCATCGAATGTGCTTTTTTCGGACGAGTCGATTGCCGAGGCGATGAATTACCTCGCATCTATCGGTATCAATGCCATCTTGCCGGTGGTTCAAAACGGCGGATATACCCAGTTTTACAGCGAAGTGATGGATGAATACTTTGGCAAACCGCTGGATCCGCGCCTGAACGGCCGCGATGTACTGGAGGTGGTTATTCGCGAGGCGCATCGAAACGGAATTGAGGTCTATCCGTGGTTTGAGTACGGATTTGCAGCGCATTACAGCGGACCGAATGGTCCGGCAACGGGTGGATTCATCGGCCAGACCTATCCCGGCTGGATGTCGGTGGACCATGAGGGCAACTGGTGCAAAAAGAACGGGTTCGACTGGATCAGCGGTATTAATCCCGAAGTGCAGGAATTCATGCTCAAGCTCATCATGGAGGTGGTGCGGAAGTACGACATCGATGGCATCGAGTTTTCCGACAGGATGCCGGCGTTGCCTCGGGAGTGTGGTTACGACGACGCTACCGTAGCGCTGTATCGCTCCGAACACGACGGGGCCAATCCTTCGGTGTTTCCAAGAAGTGCTCCGTGGACACGCTGGCGGGCGGGTAAACTCAACGATTTTTATCGCGCTGTGCGGGATTCGGTCAAAACGTACGATTCCGAGCTTTTCGTCGCGTCCAGTCCGAATATTTATCCCTGGGGCTACAACGAATATCTGCAGGACCCGGTAACCTGGGCGGCGGAAGGCATCGTAGATCACCTCATCCCTCAGCTATATCGATATAATATTGATGATTATAATTTCGAGTTAAATAAAACCCTGGCCGACCTGCCCGAAGACGTGCGTCATATTTACTTTGCCGGAATACTCATGAGTGTGGGGAGTTACACGATATCAGAGGAGTATCTAAGGGCGTCGATTGAGTCGAACCGGGCGGCCGGAGTAGCAGGGGAGGCCTACTTTTTCTACGAAGGTCTTCGACAAAACAACAATGCCCTGGGCGATATGCTCGGAAGCGAATTCTACTACGAGCCGGCTACGGTGCCGGGCAGAAACGGAGAGATTCGTCGCGTGGCCACCTCCATCCGCGAACATGAAATGACGTTGCCATCCGAAATGGTGCTAATTAGAAATTATCCGAATCCGTTTAATCCGTCAACACAATTCCAGTTTGAACTCTCGGTTGCTGCTGCTGTTGAGCTTGAGGTGTACACCGTCACCGGCAGGCGTATCTCGACCCTGGTAAACGATGTACTTCCGGCCGGAACGCATCGGGTCATGTTTGATGCCTCCGAATTAGCCTCCGGGGTGTATCTCTACCAAATTCGCGCGGGAGATTTTATTCAAACGCACAAAATGACATTGCTTAAATAAAACGTGCGTAAGCACAATGGTTTTGTTTTTTTAACGATTTAGATTTCCGGAATATTTTTTTTTCGTAAATAATTGTTCTATTTGAAAAATTCGTTATCAAGTCAGAAAGGTCGATTAATGGTGTGTTGAATAAATAAGTTGAATTTTTATTTGTAACAAATGGCCTCCGAAATACTCTTATAGATAGCTGCATGTAAATGGATGGACGATTGTCCATGCGTATGCATGCAGGGTCATCATGGTTCGTCGCCCAAGTTGACGGGCTGTTAAAATAACCTAACATCAAGTTCACTTATGAAAACAAAAACTCTCTCTCTCTCTCTCTCTTAGTCGCCGTCTTGCTTAGCTTAGTCACCATAAAAGCGTGTAATCCGGTAGTGAATGCCGGAGAGGAAGCCGACTGCTTAATGGAGTATCAGCAGACGCTAATGAAAGCTTCCCCGAAAGTAGCTAGTTAGGGGAAGCTTTCAAGGGGAAGCTTTCACTATAACTCAATTTAAAAAACGATAAATAGGCTAACAAAATCGGAATAGAATATGAAATCAGATATGAAAGATCAGATATTAATTACATTCTACCCGATTGCTAAAGTCGCAATCGTAATTGCATGGATCGCCATTTTAGTCAGTATGTACCCTGCTTACAATTTATATAGTAAGTATGAAGTATATGAATCCCTCAGTGAGGCTTTGTTCAATCCAACAAGAGTCGGAATCATTCTTTTTTTGTTAGCTAGTACGCTGCTACATGTGTATGCAGGCAAACGGCGTAAAACTCTTTTGGATTCCATTTCGAGTTAAGTGTACTCGTGATAAGTGTCTATGTCTGGTGGAATCGTAGGGCATAGACACAAGTAGTTATTTTCCCAAATTATCAATGGCCTTTTAAGAATGGTCTAGCTTGGTTGCTTTGAGCTCGTGCTGCCACAGTATTACCTGCTTGTGCATCTTGTGCAGGCTGTTTAGCTGGGATGGCCATTAATTGCATCTCATACTCTAATGATTAAACCTAAATAGTGACAAAATGAAAAATCAACCTTCCTCAGTGGGTTCAGTAATTATAACAGTGTTAATTACACTACTTTTCATGTTCTTCCTCAACGTTTTCGATGCTAATACTCCATTGGAATCGCGTCTTGTTATGGGATTGTTATGCTTACTTTATGGGGTAGCACCATTCTATTTCAGGTTAAATAACTCTTTAGGTATTGATCTCGACGACAAACGTAATGCTATTATTCTGTCCGTTGCGGGGTTGTTCTTACTGGGAGCCTTCCATAGCGGAATTACTTATGGTTTGATATCAACGGAGATGTTGATTGCCGCAGTAGTTGGTTTTGGTGTTTTTTTAAGCGCTTATTTATTGGTTAGAAACAATTCTAATGATCAGCGAAGCAGAGGCGCTTGATTGCCCTACAGATTATTTCATAAAATCTGGTCTACTTTGTAATCATCTTCATGTATTTACTCCAAAGGGATGAATAATTAGATTTACAATACACGGTCTATGGGGTAAAACTAACTTAACTTTCCACTTTTTAACAATACGTAGAGGGCTTCAAGAGAGTGTAATCTTGAAGCCTTTTATGTTAGTCATACGACTAAAAAGTGAGCAACTCAGGATATTGTAAATAAAGAATATTTCTAGAAATTTACGTTTATAGAGATTTTGAACTTTATTTAATCTGGACAATCAGCATCCACAAATTCCGTACACAAGATTCACAGTGATTGGATGTTTATTTCTCGGAATTATCGTCTATTTTACGCCATTGACCCGGTCGTGTGTATGCATGGTCATGGCGAGCCGTTGCCCACAGCTATACGAGTCCCGATTGGTCACCAAGGTCGTTTACGCAGCTTTATTGGTTGATTCTACCCCTGCTGCTCCACTTAAAATAAACCGGAACACCGATTTATGATCTTTTTTTATGTCGTTTTAGGTTACCTCGGACTCCTGATGTTTATTTCCATCCGGAAGTCGTTATTTATCAAAAACCAGGAAGATTTCATGGTGGCCGGGCGTTCTGTCCCCACCTATAAACTGGTCGGTACGCTGCTGTGTACCTGGATTGGGTCGGGATCTTTACTGGCCGGGGCCGGACTTGCCGCACGCGTTGGCTTCGCCGAGTTATGGATGGCGGCAGGAGCCTGGATTGGTATTATCATCGTGTTCTTCCTGGCCGCCCGGGTTCGACGTATTGCCCAGTTTACCGTGCCTGATATCCTGGAGCTGCGCTACAATAAATGGGCGCGTATTCTCGGTACCATCGTTATTGTGATTGCCTACACCACCATTGTTGGGTATCAGTTTCGCGGAGGTGGATTTGTATTGAATCTTGTAGCGGATGTTCCCGAGTGGCAGGGTGTTATTCTTACCGCGATCTTCATTATTACGTTTACGGCCTTTGCCGGAATGTTGTCTATCGTTTCGGTCGATATCATCAATGGCGCTGTTATTACTGCTGCTGTTCTCATTGCGGCTCCCCTCGTATTTTTCAATCTGGGTGGCGCCGAGCACTTCAGTGTGGCATTGGATCCATCGTATTTCACCCTATTTGGTGAGTATAATTTCCTGTGGGCGATGGGGATTTTCTTCCCGACGTTCCTGCTGCTGCTCGGGGAGTCGAATATGTACCAGAAATTTTTCTCGGCCCGTGATGAGAAATCCGCCAAAACCGCTGTGGGATGGTGGGTTGTGGGTACCATTCTGGTAGAAACGGCTATCGCATCTCTAGCTATATTTGCATTCAGTCACTTCAATAGTCTGAGTCCGGACAGCAGTTTCTTCCTGGCCGTTGAGCAAAGCGAGCGTATCATTCTGCATACAGCCCGGTTCGGTACCGAAGTCGGCATCCCGTTATTCGGCGGACTGCTGCTGATTATGGCCGCGGTTGCCATCATCACCTCTACCGGAAACAGCTTTTTGCTGGCACCATCTACCAACCTTACCCGTGATATTTATCAGCGCTTTGTGAATCCACAAGCGACCGACAAGCAGATGGTTACCTTTCAGCGGTTGATGGTTCTCGTTTTGGGAATCTGTGCTTACCTGCTGCTCACGCAGTTCCGAACCATATTGGATATGGCATTTACGGCATATACCATGGTCGGGGCCGGACTCACACCTGCCTTGCTGGCTGCATTCCTGTGGAAACGGGTAACAACGGCCGGTGGAGTGGCATCCATTGCAACCGGTATGGGGGTTACCATCCTGATTACCATTATTAATGGTGTGATGGAAGAGCCTTTGATTGCTACCAGTTATATTGTGATTCCAGCCGCTTCTGCATCCATTTTGGTATTGATTATAGTTTCCTTGCTCACCAAACCGGATCCGAAGGAGAAGTGGGAGAAGTTCTACGCCAAGCCGGTAAGTCTGGCCGAGGCGATTGAAGAGCAGAAAAAAATGGAGAAGTAGGGTTCATACGAGACCTTAATAACCCAATCCGATTTCAGATATAGCGTATAAAACCGACATGAACTACATCGACGTTGCCTTGCCGAACGCTGTCCGACAGGTGTTTACCTACGGATTTCGTGCAGATGATGACGTTGATGTACGTCCCGGTATGCGTGTGTGGGTACCGTTCGGATCGCGGAAACAGATCGGGATGGTTGTTGATGTACACGACCGAAAGCCTGATTTCAAGGTGCGGTATATTTCGGAGGTTTTGGATACAGCGCCACTGCTTAACGAGGAGCTCCTGAAACTGACCCGTTGGATGTCGGGGTATTACTTCGCCGGGTGGGGGGAGGTCATACAGGCTGCACTTCCGGCAGGACTCAACTATGTGGCCGATCGATTCCTCACGTTTACAGGTAGCTTTTCTGATGTTGAACTGAGTGCGCGAGAAACATCCATATTGCATGAGATACAGTCGGAAGGTGAGCTTAAACTCGAGGATGCAGAGAAACGCTGGACAGACACTTCTATTCGGAGTCTGTTAAAAAAGGGCGTGCTTGAGCTTCGCGAAGTACCTCGCATTAAAGTGAAACCGGTTCTGGTGAAGGCCTATAACTGGAATGATTCGCACCGGGAAAAGCTAGAGACCTTCCTGTCTGGCTACACCGGCAAAATGCATGCATGGATCGAGGCGGGCATGCAGATACATCAGCTCAGGGCTCCCATCCTGCAGCGGGAACTCACCGATAATCATGGCATTTCTCCCTATGCACTGAAACGTCTGGAAAAAGAGGCATTAATTGAGCCTTTGTACCTGGAACAGTCCCGGGCGGATACCCTGAATCTGGAGCACGCTCCCGAAAAGATGCGTGCACTCAACGAAACACAGCTGGAGGTTTACGCGCCAATCCGACAAGCGCTTCTGGAAGAGCGATACGAAAGCTTTCTTCTGTATGGCATAACGGGGTCCGGTAAAACCGAAGTCTATATTCATGCGCTCAAACAAGCTATGGATACCGGAAAAGGCGGACTCGTTCTCGTGCCTGAAATTGCCCTCACACCTCAGACGGTGCGACGATTTTATGAAGTATTTGGCGATAATATCGCTGTTTTGCACTCCCGTCTGAACGAACGTGAGCGGTATGAAGCCTGGATGGGGCTGCGTAGTGGGAAGAAACGCATTGCAATCGGAGCTCGCTCTGCGGTTTTTGCTCCGGTGCCGAATCCCGGTATCATCATTGTTGATGAGGAACACGACAATTCCTACAAGCAGGAAGATCCGGCCCCTCGGTATAACGCAAGAGACGTGGCTGTCTTACGAGCTTCCCTGGCCGGAATACCGGTTGTTTTGGGATCTGCAACACCAAATGTGAGTACGTTGTATGGCGTGACAAAAGGAAAGCGAACCTTACTGAAACTCCCATCGCGTCATGCCGCAGCAACGCTTCCAAAAGTAAGCATCCTCGACCTTAAGCAGTATCGAAACGCCATGCGCGGTCCTATCGCTGTACCTCTGTTTATGGCCATTGAGGAAGCGTTGGCGCGTAAAGAGCAAGTCATACTACTGCATAATCGGCGTGGATTTGCTAATTATCAGCAATGCGATGAGTGCGGGCATGTACCCGAATGTCCGCATTGTTCGGTTAGCCTTACGTTTCATCGAAGGGCGGGCGCATTACGATGCCACTATTGCGGATACAGCGAGCGATCAACGCCTATCTGTAGCGCCTGCAATGCCACAGGTATGGATTATAAAGGCAGCGGAACCCAGCGGGTGGAGGAAGAAATTGCCCCTTTGTTTCCTGATGCCAGAGTGCTTCGCATGGACCGAGATACAACATCCAAGCGTGATGCCCATGCGAATATTTTGAATGCATTCGGCAGAGGAGAGGCCGACATTCTGGTTGGAACACAATTAGTTGCCAAAGGACTCGATTTTCCAAATGTCACCGTAGTAGGCGTAGTGAATGCCGACACCGAACTGGCTTTCCCAAGCTATCGGTCCAGCGAACGCATGTTCCAGCTGCTCACACAGGTGGCCGGACGATCGGGCAGAGCCGAAAAAACGGGTACCGTGTACCTGCAAACCCGTCAACCGGAACATCCTGCCCTTCAGTTTGCCTCCCGCCACGACTATGAAAGCTTTGCCCGGCATGAAATGCAACAGCGAAAAGATTTGCAGTACCCCCCGTTTTCCCGCCTCATTCAATTTCAGTTCAAAAGTAACGATGAGCAACGAGTCGCCACAATAGCAGAAGCGTTTACGCGTGTTTTGGCTAGTGTGATGCAAGGACATGCCGTGCTGGGACCGGCTCCGGCAGCAATCGTTAAGATATACAACGATTATCGATGGGAGTCACTGGTGAAATTAAATCTGAATGTGGGTCCCCAAAAAATGGAAACGCTCCTTAACCGAACGTTCAAGCTTTTTGAAAAGCAACGTCCGGAAGGAGCGTCAACAGTGCGCATTAACGTAAATGTAGATGCGATATAATCGTTATATACCTTCTATCGCACCGCGTGCTGCGAAAGGGGACAGTTTATTAATTCAAATCTGGAATCAGAACACTGTCTATTATGTGAATGACACCGTTTGTTCCGCCCAAATCAACCTGGGTGATGGCGGTTTCTCCATTGATAAACGCGCCTCCGTCGGTCAACGTGACAGTTACTTCCTGACCATTCACTGTACCAACAGTCTGTGTAGGCTGTAAATCAGTTGAGGCTACTTTTACAGGCAGTACATGGAAGGTTAATACTTGAGATAACTGAGAAACGGTCAATCCAGCCGCTACATCAGCAATTTCAGCAAAAGCTGTATTGGTTGGTGCAAATACGGTAAACGGACCGTCGCCGGAAAGCACTCCCGCTAGGTCTGCTGCAAGAACAGCATCAACAAGACTGGTCAAGTTGTAGTTTTTCTGAGCAATTTCTACCACATTCAGGAACTCATTGGGGATGAGGACTTCATCAACGGCGTGGATGATGCCATTTGATCCTACCACGTCGGGGGTGGTAACTGTGCTGTTGCCATTTACCGTTACACTACCGTCAGCAACGGTAATGAATAACTCTTCTCCGGTTAAAGAAGCTACAGCTTGTTGTGGCTGCAATTGAGCCGATGGAACGGATGCCGCAATTACATGATATTGCAGAATGGTTGAGACCTGCTCTTCCGTAAGTGATGCGAGTAGTCCATCAGGAAGATTTTCAAATGCCGCATTGGTAGGGGCAAATACAGTGAATTCGCCTTCACTCAACGCCCCGTCAAGACCAGCCTGTTGAAGCAATTCTACTAATGTTGTAAAGTTGGCATTGCCAGCTGCAAGATCAACAATGGTTGGATTTACATCAGATGATACGGAATTGTCATCGCTGCAGGCGACAAAAACGGAGAGCGCCAAAACCGGCACAATGAATAGTCGGGATAATTTTGATACAAGAGAGTTTTTCATAGCGGTCTGTGTGTGTTATTTGTTAGTGATTTGTAACTTATAAACACTTCGCAGAGGCTAATGACTATAAAAATCGACATTTTTTTATGAAATAGAACAATGCTTCCCGATACGCAAGAAAGATAGGCTGCTCACTAAATGTTAAGTGCCTGTATATTTTGTAGTTGAAGCAATCAAGTAACCCGGCTCTAATCGGGAAAAATGTGTACTACGGTTTTAAAAACTTATTTGTGCACTAACTGTAGGATTAAAACCGGGAATTGTGCGGCTTCTTCGTACAAAATCTCCTTCACTATCACCCGGCATCAATCCATAATCAAGCACGTTACGGCGATTCAGCACATTGATGAGGTCCAATCGTGCTCGCACGGTACCTCCACCCAGGCGTTGATCATATTGTATACCGATATCAAGTTGATGAAAATTGGGCAAACGGTCGGTTTCAGGGGTATCTAGTCGATGGGAACCATATTGATGACGGTTGTGGATGATCATGAAATCGTAGTATGCCTGTCGATATCCCCAGGTTCTGCCATAACTGCCCGACCATCGACCATTAATACTAAGTTTGGAGCTTATCCGACTCTGAAACATTAAACGCGAACGATGTGGCTCACTCCACGGTGCAGGTATCCATCTGCCAAACTGCTCACCCATATAAATTTCAGAACGGGTAAAATCATACCCTGCAATAATTTCAGTGTGCAGGATTGGAATTTTTTGTGCTATTGAGATACCCCCACCATATTGAAAACTTCGGGTCTGCTCCGTAAAGTCGGTCAGATTGTTGATGTGGGTTGATTCACTGAGCAACAGCTTTGGGTACGAGATATGGTGTGAAACCGGATGCCATTTACCAAACGCTTCTATTCGAACCGAGGTGCCCTCGGTGGGTTGAACCATGAAAGAGGGCGTGATGTGCCAGGCTTTAGGAACAGTAAGCTCTCCTGCGTGGGTCCATATGGGTACAGATGGGACCAAACTGCTTGGACCGACATTTGTGACGGAAAATTGATTGATGAATTGGCGATAAAGACCTCCTGCAAGGTGTACAGACCAATATCCAATCGGAGATGATGCCCGATCGTATTGCACAGCAAAACGAGGTTCAAGGTAGAACTTATCGGTTTGCTCTACATAAGTTAGGCGGGAACTCAGACTCAGATGCCAGGCAGGGGAAGGGTGCCAGTCCATCCCACCAAAAGTAGAACCCATGACGGTATTCGTAGCGGATAGCGTCGGGATGTAAAACAAATCCGATAAATCAACCCTTGTTTCTACAAAATCGAGCTGCACCCCCCCGCTAAATCTAAGCTGACGCGACAGAGAATGTGTGATATCAGCACTGATTATGCCATGTTGAATAAAATTTTCTTCCGATCGATGTGCGCCGGTTAACTGGTTGTGTGTAAACGCCTGATAGGCTTCGGTAGCAGCAATTCCATCGGGTAGCCCTGCATCTGTGCTGCCGGCCATTCGGTATGTATGTTCGAGGGTGTTGGCAGAGTAACTTATTTGGATGCCCAAATCGGTTCTTGCCGTTAGCATTCCATCGTAACGAAGGGAGGTAACCAGATTATTCCATACATAGGAATCGCGTGCAAACATGAACTCGGAGTAGTGTGGGTCAGGGTCTTGAATACGGTTCAGTAGTTGTGTGCCAATCCTATTATAGCCGGTGTAAAGTGAGTAACTGATTGATTGAAACGGGTTGATTTGATATCTGCTGCCCAGGTGTATGTCGGAAAATCGTACATCGGCTTCGTGTAGAACTTCATCATAGACAGCAAATGAAGTGTTGGCATCCATCAATAGGTTGGTAATGATAGGGTCTATATAATCCCACTGGCGGAGCACGGATGAGAGCACAGGGTCTTCATAAAACCCCCATAAATTATTGCGGATGGCGAACATGGTTTCGAGCTTACCTGATCCGATTCGGGTTACCGCATCTGCTCTGATATTGGTACTGACCGGATCGGCCTGGATGGTGGCCCTGTTGGCTGAACGATTGCTGATATCGTGACTTAGATTTACGAGTCCGGAAATTTGCGACCCTGCCCGAGCATCAAAACCGGCTTTATGTACCGTAATACGATCAATGGCAAACGGACTGAAAGCACTAAACATGTGGCCGAAACTAAATGGATGGTAAACTGGAGCACCATCGAGGTAAAAACGGTGATCGTTGCTCGTACTTCCCTGAATATTGAGATCGGCAAAAGGTAATTGAAATTGAACACCTGAAAATAACCCCAGTGCCTTTACCGGGTCTGTACCAGGCTGAAATCCGATATCGTTGAAAAGCCCGACGCTTTCTACGGTGCCATTTTGAAAGCCTAATCTGCGATTGTGGTCGGTTACAACGATAGGTTCTATTAGAAATGGTTTCTGCTCTAGTGTGATTTCCTTTCGCAGCTCACCTCCCGCAGGTACCCTCACAGGTATTTTTATAGCGTTATATCCAACATAGCTGATAATCAATTCATGATTCCCACTGAGTACATCCGGAAGACTGAAAAAACCGCTCTGATTGGATGCCGTTCCACCAGACGCATCAGAAAGATAAATGGATGCTCCAGGTAACGGTCTGCCGGTTCGGCTGTCTACAACACGACCTGATAGGGTACCAGAAAGTGGAGCCAGCCGTGCATTTTTCACCAATACAATCGTACCACTGCTCAGTGTAATGAAATCAAGCCCCGTACCGTCTAATAACTTCGACAATCCTTCGCTCGCAGTAAGGTTTCTCAAACTCACGAAAACGCCATCATCATCAATCAGCTGTGGATCGTAGACCAGGTCAATTCCGGTAACGCGTACAAATTCGCTGAGCGCATCGGATAGCTTTTCCCCTCTGAATACCATACTAAAGCGTTCTTCACTAATCTCCCCATCCGATATGTAGAATTCATGGGCTGAATTGCTATCCTGGTATGCATATAGACTAGTCGGGTCTATGGTGCTAGATAAAACCACAAATAAGAGAATAGCCAATGCCATATGTCCGAGTTTTAGGGGGAATAAACTCTGAATCCGTTAGCTGTTTTGCTGTACGATAACCCTTTTACCGTGCAGATGTCTTGCATCAGTGTTTCCAACTCAACAGGACCCGAGTAAAACGTAGACAACGTACTGTTGAGTGCTTCCGATTCTTCCACGGCAATCTGTATGTTGAATCGTCTTTCAAGATCTCTGAATATTGCCCTGACAGGAGTATTTTGGTATGCGAATTGGTTCTGCTGCCAGGCAAAATCTACCTGGGGATTAAATGGGGTTGGGCTACTCGGCGTGCGCATCTCTTTTGTTAAACTACTGGTTTCGCCGGGAGTAAGACGTACTATAGAGTCGGGACTCTCTTTTGAATAAAAGTTTACCGACCCTCTTTCAACCATAATACTCGTAGTAGCATCTTCCATCCATGACCGGACTTGAAACGATGTCCCGGTAACATGGACTATAGCATCAGCGGTGTGTACGTAGAACGGAATATCACTCTTTTCGACATTAAAAAAAGCTTCTCCCTGCATATGTAATCTTCTTGCACTTCTACCGAATGATGCTTTGTAGACAATAGAGGTGCCACTGTTTAACAGTACACGACTTCCGTCGGGGAGAGCATACGACAACTGTTCTCCGGCCGGTGCCATCACAACTGTTGATGCAAACTGATATGTAAACAGGAATGCAATAGCAAGTACAGCGGCTGTAGTTAGTATGGAAATCCAAAGGCTTCTTCTGTTAAATGGTAAGCGGGTCGGCTTACCGGAGGCGCTGCGTTGATCATCATCATCACCAGGTACCGGCATACCCAGCCTCATCCTGACACTTTGCAGTGCTATTTCTGTTTCTTCCGGCGTAACTACATCTTTATGTGCAGACTTCTTTGCAGCAGTCCATAATTGTTGTGCTGAGTCCTGTTCCTCACGCCCAAAAGAATTAAAGATATTTTCGTTGTCTGTATTGTTGCTCATACCACTAATTTCGACTTCTCCGCCAAGTGAGAGTCATAAAATACACGTAACTGTTTGAGGGCCGCAACGATGTGATTGTTTACCGTTCTGGCTGAAACTTGCATAACATGCGCAATTTCATCATGATCTAATCCATCAAAGCGACTGAGCTCAAAAGCTTCTCTTTGCCGATCGGGCAACCTTTCCACCCACTCATGAAGTTTTTCGCTGAGTTCACGGCTATGTTCATTGCTTTCTTCGTTGTCATCTTCGTAGGAGTAATCTTGTAAATCAACCAATTCCAAACCGCTTACTTCCTTGCGCGAATCGCGCAGTAAGTTTAACGATTTGTTGCGAACCATTTGGAAAAGATAGGCTTTCAATGATTTTGATGTATCAATCTGAGCACGTATCTGCCACAATTTGATAAATACATCCTGAACTAAACTACACGACTTGTCTTTGTCTTTGGTGAAGGTCATTGCATACCTGACCAGATCGTTATACATCAACTTAAACAGTTTGTCAAAAGCAGCATCGTTTGATACTACCAGTTGCTTCGCAAGTTCCTGTACATTGTCGTTCATTGATTGAACCATATCTTCCTTAGAGTTACACTCGAGTTTAGTGTGATGACTAGTTGACTATATGCAAATAACCAACAACACTAATGTGCAATTCCATCAATGAACAAAGAGTAGTTGTTTTAACAAGTATTAAGTGCGATTCCGTCTTTTTGTTTGCATGCTACTACTATGAGCGCCAATTTGTTAATAGAGATGAGCAGATGATTGTAAAAAAAGATATCAATTCGTTTTGGAATCAATGTTAAACTGCAATTCATCGTTGGCGACATCTATGCGAACATGTCCCCCACGCTGTAATGTGCCGAACAGCATCTCATCAACCAGTTTGTTTTTAAGGTGCTCCTGAATGACGCGTGTCATGGGTCGGGCTCCATAAGCAGGGGAGTAGCCTTTTTCGCTGAACCATAACCTGGCTTGATCGCTCAGCTCCATCACCACATGCTTCTCTTTGAGTTGATTGTTCAACTCGCCGATAAACTTATCTACTATTTTGAGAATGGTATCTTCGTTGAGATGTCCAAAAATAACGACCTCGTCCAGGCGGTTTCGGAACTCCGGACTAAAGTGCTTTCGAATAGCACCCATAGCATCTCCGGATGCAATAGCCGACACACTATCGGAAAATCCGATGCCACCTCTGCTCATTTCCCTTGAACCTACGTTCGATGTCATCACCAAAATGACGTTGCGGAAATCAGCCTTACGACCCGCGTTGTCTGTTAACGTGGCATAGTCCATTATCTGAAGCAATACATTGTAGATGTCGGCATGTGCCTTCTCGATTTCATCGAGCAGCAGTACACAGTTTGGATTCCGTCGTATTGCGTCGGTAAGCAGCCCGCCCTGTTCAAAACCCACGTACCCGGCCGGCGCCCCGATCAATCTGGAGACGGTATGTTTTTCCATGTATTCACTCATGTCGAACCGCACGAGTTCAACTCCGAGCTCTCGTGCCAGAACGCGGCATAGTTCAGTTTTCCCGACCCCTGTAGGACCCGAAAACAGGAACGAACCCACGGGTTTCTGCTGGTCGCCCAGTCCGGCTCTGCTGCGCTTTACCGCCGTGGATATAGCCTTAATGGCCTTTTCTTGACCAAAAACAGCTTGATTCAGTTCTTCATCCAGATTTCGCAGATGCTCCTTGTCGCCGGTTGATAATGACTTTACCGGAATACGCGCAATACCGGCAATGAGCTCCTCAACGTCCCTGGCGGTAACATGCTTTCTTTTCTCCGTTTTCAAGGAAACCTTGGCTCCAGCCTCATCCATCACATCGATGGCCTTATCAGGTAATTGCCTGTCATTTAAATACCGGGCCGACAGTTTAACGGCGGCTTCAACGGCAGATGGCTGGTACTTGAGGCCGTGGTATTTCTCGAAATCAGGCTGTAAACCCTTTAAAATACGAATCGCATCATCTTGAGTAGGTTCGGTTATATCAACTTTTTGAAACCTTCTGGACAACGCACGGTCTTTTTCGAAATGATTTTTGTATTCCTCATAAGTCGTTGCTCCGATACAACGAAGTTTCCCACTCTGAAGGGCCGGTTTGAGTAGGTTAGATGCATCCATGGTCGAATTTCCGGCGGCACCAGCCCCGATGAGGTTGTGTATTTCGTCAATAAACAGAATGATATTGTCTTCGGAGAGAATGGCTTTTATAACAGACTTGAGCCGTTCCTCAAAGTCACCTCTGAAGCGTGTTCCGGCCAGCAGACTGCCCAGATCGAGTGACAGGAGCCGGAAACTCTGGAGTCTTTCCGGTACATCACCGGAGGCAAGGTGTTGAGCAAGGCCCTGAGCGATGGCTGTTTTACCAACACCGGGATCGCCCACTAAAATAGGGTTGTTTTTCAGGCGTCTGCTAAGAATTTCAACCGAGCGCTGTACTTCATGATCACGGCCAATAAGCTTATCGAAATTGCCCTCCAACGCCTGCTGAGTCCAATCTTCGGTATAACGCAATAATATAGCATTGCCCGATTTTTTCTTGTCTTTACCTGCTTCCTCGTTAGGGCTGATCCCTGCAGACGCTCCATCTGCCTGGGTAGTGGCGGTGTCATCTCGAAAGTCGTCAAAGTTGAACTGAGGTTTGCCGATTCCTAAATCATCCTCTTCATCGGTATCAAATTCATCGTCGCTTAACTCATGATCCCGAGCAATTCCGTGAGAAATATATCGCATGATGTCGATACGCTCCAGACCTTGTTTGCGGAGGAAGTACACCGCGTAAGACTCTTCCTCACTGTACATGGAAATAAGCAGATCACCAGCACCGATTTCTGCCTGTTCTGCCGAGTGGGCGTGCATCAGACAATGCTGCACAACACGTTTGAAAGTGATGGTATGGATTGGGTCTGAATGCTCATCTACAAGCTCGATAGCCTCATAAAACTGTTCAATATCAGCTTTTAGGATTACCATATTTACATCAAGTGCCTGCAGCAAGGCAGCGCCTTTTTCATCAAGACAGATTGCATGTAGCAAGTGTTCAATACTTACAAAAGCATGTTTATATGACTGCGCCAGAAGCCAGGCATCACGTAAAACTTTATCTAGTTCTTTGCTATGCATTTTCTACATCTTCTCCATGATACATTTTAGGGGATAACCTTCCGCCTCACTCATAGCCTCAACCTGTGCTATTTTAGTTTCCGCAATCTCCCGTGAGTAGTAGCCACATGCTCCACGACCCTTATGATGAACATCATTGGTGATTTTGATGGCATCTGTAATCGATTTTTTGAAAACAACCATCAGTACTTTCACCACAAAGTCGAATGTTGAGTAGTTGTCATTGAGTAAAATGACAGCATACTTCGGTGGCTCCTGTAATTTTTGCGTCGTTTTTTCGGCTAACAGCTGATCGGGGTTTGCTGCCATAGTCACCTTTCTGATTGATTGTTCTTTGTGCTAAAATAAAGGTTTTCGCTCAGTAATCTTAACAATTAGACCACGAACAAATCTATACATGAGTTAGGCAGAACCCGTATATTCGAGAACCTAATTTGGGGTTTTAATTGCTGCGTACATATCGGGGTTCGCTGTGTATGTAGTGTGTAATGTTTTGTAGTGAAACTCACCTTAACACATGAATGTAGAGAAAGGGAATACTGATATTTTTTCGCTGGATGTAGAACTATCCGGCAAACTCGCCAATACGGTGCTTAAAAGCACGCGTAAACCGCTCGAAAATATGCTGGGGCTCACAGCGCTAAACGATATTTATCGGAAGGCACTGGAGATGGGTGACCCTACGTATTTCGCTGAGAATGTGCTTAAAGCAATGAATGTGGACTTTCGAATTGCCGAGCAGGATCTTGCCCGTATCCCTGAAAAAGGCAAAATCGTATTGGTAGCCAACCATCCCTTTGGCGGCATTGAAGGTATCATTATGGGTGCCATTTTACAACGCGTTCGCCCCGACGTGAAAATTATGGCAAACTACCTGCTGCATGCCATTCCCGAAATGCGCGACCTATTTATTTTTGTAGATCCTTTTGGCGGGAAGGAAGCCGCCCGAGCCAATCTGGCTAGTATGAAACAGACCATCAGCTGGCTCAAAGACGATAAAATGCTCGGTGTGTTTCCTGCCGGCGAAGTCTCCCACGCCACATGGAAAAATCGCAAGGTTACCGACCCGAAATGGAGCAATACCGTAGCAAAAATTGTGATGAAAACGGAAAGTCCGGTAGTACCGATGTTCTTTTTGGGCACCAATCGACTTATTTTTCAACTGGCGGGTCTCATTCACCCGAGGTTGCGAACCGTATTGCTACCCAAAGAACTGATCAATAACAAGAATACAGTAATTGATGTCCGGGTTGGCAATGCCATTCCATTCAGTCGCCTTCGCAAATTCGACAATGAAGCAGATCTAACGGAGTACGTCCGTACTCGTACGTATATGCTGGCCGATCGCCCGTCGAAGGTTACCGAGACAAATGCAATTGTATTTCCGAACAGTAATATGGAACCGGTTATTGATGCGGTAGACCCCGAACTGCTTCTCGAAGATGTGGAAAACCTCCCCGAAAGTCAGCTGTTGCTAGAGAACAGTGGAACACAGGTATATCACGCCTCAAAAAAACAAATTCCAAACATCATCAAGGAAATTGGTCGACTTCGTGAAATTACATTCAGGGCTACAGATGAGGGCACGGGTAAGTCTATCGATCTGGATGAGTTTGATGAGTATTATCAGCATTTATTCGTCTGGAACAAAGAAAAAATAGAGATTGTTGGCGCGTACAGACTTGGTCGTACCGACAATATCATCAAGCGTTTCGGTAAAAAGGGGATGTACACCACAACCCTTTTCAATATGAAAATGGACTTCTTTGAGCAGGTGAATCCCGCTCTTGAGATGGGGCGTTCGTTTGTTCGACCTGAATACCAGCGCTCTTTCAGCCCCTTGTTGATGCTGTGGCGTGGAATCGGCCACTATGTTGGCAAATATCCCAAATACAAGATTCTATTCGGACCGGTATCCATAAATAAGGAATATCAGTCGAGCAGCCGGCAGCTTATGGTCAGCTTTTTGAAAGCACATAATTTCCTGCCCGAGCTGGCATCCAAGGTGAAAGCCATTACCCCACTCCGTAACCGTAAACTAAAAGGGTGGGACAAGAAAAAGTCGCAGCACATTATCGCCAGTGTTGATGATCTTTCCGAAGTGGTGAGTGACCTGGAATTTGACGATAAAGGGATTCCTATTCTGCTCAAGCAGTACTTGAAACTTGGGGGTAAATTACTAGGCTTTAACGTTGATCCGAATTTCAGTGACGTGCTGGATGGACTAATTCTGGTAGACATTACCAAAACAGATCCGCGTATCATGGAACGCTATATGCCCAAGGCCGACCTCATCAAGTTCCACGAAATGCATAATTCCGCCTACGCGGCTGAATTACTTGAAGAGGCCCGGGCCAAAGAGCTTAAGGAAGCTCGGTAAGTTGCTCAATATGCACCGTTAACTGCTGTATAGATTCCAATAACCGGTTCTTTTGCAGTTCGAGCGTGTCGGAGCGACCATTTTCTTCAATTTCATATCGTATACCGGGCAACATCCACGATGCATATCCACTGAATGGGTTGATAGACGCGTATAGCGATGCGAACCATGCCCCAAACGGCATCCCTTCTTCGTGCAGAAAGCTTCGCTCAAGTTGAATCAATCGTTTATTGATGATTTCCAATTGGTCTGCATTCCATCTCTGTGAATCGATACCCGCGCTAAGTTCTGTCCGTGTTTGAGCAGAAGCAGCTTGCAGCACAGAAACGGCATCAAATAGCATCTCCAGATTAACGGGACGGTCAAGCTCCTGAGCACGTATACGTAGCTGGGTTAAATGATGGTATAAATCGTTACCATATCGCTCAATATCGTATGGAATAATATCGGCGTTGGCCAGCCTTGTTGCAAGAACCCCGTAAACCGATGCAAGGGTAGGCCCATATTCGAAGGTGCTGTCGATATGGGTTTCGTAGAACCAAAAGGTATCGTAGTTGGTATGATATATCGGAACCGAACCCCGCATGGCCACTCCGGCGGAGGGGATGCCGGCATGCATATAGAATGGAACGTGGTCGGAACCGCCTCCCAAATTGCCTACCGGTGGTTCCATGGCTTCTGGATTCCGGTGCCAGGTTTCAAATAGTGTTATACTGGTATCCGGATGCATAACAGCCTTACTGGCCTCAATGATGGGTTGCTTAAGTGACGGCGATGCCGATGCACCAAAGGAAGGACCCGTAACCGACATGTCTGCATTGATATAGGCTATGGCACGGGCCTGCAATTCATCCCGAAGTTGTTCAACCCATTCAGTTGACCCAATGATGAGAAACTCCTCGGCATCCCAGTGAGCAATCATAATACTTCGCTTGGGCCTAAAACCTTGCTGCATCAAAGCCCCCAAGCTCTCAGCCAGTGTTAGCAGCATAGCGGTGCCGCTGTTTGGATCAGTAGCACCAAAGCCCCATGCATCGAAATGGCTCCCTAGAATAATCCATTCGTCGGGATGGGTACTACCCTCAATGGTGGTAATCACATTGGTAACACGCGTTAACGACTGAGGTTGCTCAACGCGCAGATTCACCTGTAGGTCAGGTCCGCCCTTGAGCCTGTAGGGAAACGGAAACCCACCCTGCCAGTCTTCAGGAGCATATGCTTCCCCCATCATACGATTAAAGATGAACTCTGCAGCGCCATAACCGATTGGTGCAACGGGAATGGTGTGCAGACCCACCGCGTCTGGGCTTAGTCGTTCAATTTCAACATCTCCGTCGATCGGAAGTGCCGGTTGAAATGGCGTGAGCGGATCGCCGAAGTAATCCAGTGTTAATAAAGATCCCCGTTGGATGGCAGAAGCATTGCTGTAAATTCCATCCGGGTAAACAGGTCCGTTAACAAATCCGCCATTGGCTGGATCGGTATAGATGATAAGTCCGGCAGCTCCGGCCTCCTCCGCAAACTTCGCCTTAAATCCCCTGAAGTTCCCTCCGTAACGGGCCAGGGCAATTTTGCCGGTAAGGTCAATCCCCATTTCTTCCAGCTTCCTAAAATCCTCACGTCTGCCGTAATTAACGTACACAATTTCAGCGGTTACATCTCCGCTGCCGCTATATGCGTTCCACCCATGAACCAGATCAGGGTGACTGGTGTACGGATCCTGGGGGAAGGCTATTTCCTTGTTTGGTAATTCAATACGGTCGGGACTAACAATAGATATGGACACTTCTCCGGGCTCCGCCAGCCATACATCGTAGTCGTAGTACGCTACGTTCAGCCCCGCATTGCGGCTCACCGCACTTAGATACGCCATAACCTCCCGATTTTGAGGAGTGCCGGCAACATTCGGATGTTGTGTAAGGTTTAACAGATGTTCTCTATAGGTTTCGGCGGAGTGTGCTTGTATGATGAGCTCTTCCAGTGCACGTTGTCGTTCAAGACCTTCTGCTGAGAACCCTGTAATGGCGTCGCTGACTGCCCGTGACGATTCGTTTTCTTCCGTAGAACGGTTGTTCTCTACGGATGTGGTGTCGGGTAAGCTTGTACGCAGAGGCCACGAAGAAAGCGCATGCAAATCCTTTGTGTTCGTTGATATGTCAACTCCCCTCAGCGAGTCTTCGCTATTTGCCAGAATATTTCCAGCCTGTGACGCATAGGCGCCAGGCGGCATGGTTACGACTGCAAGCGTTAAAAGCAGAATGAATACTTTCATAAACACACGTATTTATTTGGTTATCGACGACTAGCACCCCGCGGTGTGAAACCTGTTTCTAAAGGCAGTAAAAAGGCATCACCATCCCGGTCGAGGCTCCATCCCAATAGGGTTTCAAAAGAAGTAATGGCATTACGAACATCATCAGACATTTCATCGAGGCGAATGGTACCGCGCACCGATTCCTCTAATAGATTACCAAGAGAACCACCCCGGAGGCTGCCTTCGAACGATGCTCTGAAATTGATATGCTTTAATTCCAGCCCTTCAAGCTCAAAAGTGCCGTCTTCATAGGTGTTTAGCTTCGCGGCAAAACGCTGAAACGGCAGCGAACTTGTGGGAATGCCGAATAAAATGAGTGCATTTTCAAGCTGACCTAAGGTTCCGGGCTGTGGATACAGCACAGGAGTCTCTACCATGATGTCATGCTGATGCAGATGCAGCGGAGTATCTACTCTGTTAGAGTCGAGGGTGCCATGAAACTGCCATTGCAACTGATCGAACCCAACAGCGCCGTTTGTACCCACTGGAATAACACTGAAGGCTCCGGATGGAGGTAGGGTTGCGCGTAAGCTGCCTTCAAGTCGGGCTCCGTGAAGCAACGCACCGGAGAGATTTTGCTGCCGACCTGCATCCGTATAAAAAAGAGTAGCCGTGGCAGCTACGGAAGGAATTTCTTCGCCGGAAATATGCAGCCGATTCAAGGCAACTCTACCGGTTGAGGGATCAATACTGACCGTTACCTGAATACTATCGGCTTCAAAATCGGGTGATTCAAAGCCGGTCTGCTGAAGAAGAGGTTGAAGCAGCGAAGACGAAAAAGGTCCTGCAATGGCTTCCAAGCGCAATGCTCTCGATGGAAATCGGTACTCAGAGATTATCGGAAAAAGCTCGAATGGACTTCCATACAGGTTCACGGATGCATTCAAGGGCTTCTGATCGACTAAAACCAAATTATTCATTGTTATCTCGGTCTCATCGATGGTAGCCAGGACGTATGCGGTTGGCAGAATCCCCATCTGAAGGCTTTTCCATGTGCCGATTCCCAGGCTCAAACGTTCACTTTGCCAAACCAGACTGTCCCTACGCGCAAAAAATCGTACTTCGTTAAGATGAAGTTGCCCACGACGCACCTCAATTTGGATGTTCTTAACCTGTAAACCACCACTGGTGTCGGTAGGCGCCAGCTCTTGTTTTACAAAATCTTCGAGCTGTTGCTCTGTACTGCTCAGCTTCCACATCGAATAAATCAGCAGAACTAGCAACAACAGGGCAATCCACAGGAGTATTTTTTTGATAGGGATGTTCATGTGTTTACAGTGGTCGAAATCGGTTGCAGATTTCATCGAAACGCAGCATGGTTTCACTGCTTTCGACCATATTTCGGAAGGTGAACTCGCCGTTTTCCAGCTCTGTATCGCCCACGATGATGGCGTAACGGGTATTTTCCCGATTGGCTTCTTTCATCTGGGCTTTGATCGATCTCCCGGCATAGTCCATGGAAACGGAGAGCCCCATTTTTCGCAGTTCCGGTGCATGTTTAAGTGCCCAGGCTCTTGCGGCCTCGCCTCGGGTAACGATGTACACATCCAGCGCAGCGGGTTCACCGAGCTGAATCCCCAGCGCCTCACAGGCAATGAGCAGGCGTTCCATGCCGGATGCAAATCCAACTGCGGGTGTGGGCTGCCCGCCAATTTCTTCTATGAGCAGGTCATACCGGCCGCCACCGCCCAGCGCATCCTGAGCACCCAGATCAGGACTACTCAACTCGAAGGCAGTTTGGGTGTAGTAGTCGAGCCCGCGTACAAGACGGGGAGTTTCCTGATACACAATCCCCAGATTGTCGAGGTGCATCTTTACGGCCGCATAGTGCTCTAGTGCGGCATCCGACAGGTAATCGGTTATAACGGGAGCATCTTCGATGAGCGGCTGGTCTTCTTCTTCTTTAGAGTCGAGTATTCGCATGGGATTGGACTCGAGTCGGGTTTTGGAAATCGGACTCAAGTGACATACATGCGGCTGGAAGAAGTTTTGTAGCGCTTCTTTGTAGGCCTTGCGCGATGAAGGGTCGCCTACGGAGTTAATCTTAAGTACTGTATTCGTGATGCCCAGCTTTTGATATACCGTAACCATGAATGCAATCGTTTCAGCATCGGCCATAGGGTCGGCACTACCTAGTATTTCGGCTCCGAACTGGTGAAACTGTCGTTGCCTACCTTTTTGTGGGCGCTCGGCCCGAAACATCGGACCGATATAAAATAGTTTCTGAACGCCTCCGCGTTGCTCCAACCGGTGTTGCACAAATGCCCGTGCAACCGGTGCGGTTCCTTCCGGACGCAGTACGTACTGGTCCTCACCCCGATTAAAAGCGAACATTTCTTTCGAGACGATATCCGTCAATTCGCCAACACCCCGTGCTATCAGTGGCGTTTGCTCCAGTACAGGTGTGCGAATTTCCCCGAAGTGAAAGGACCTGGCTGTTTCCCGAATAACAGTTTCAATAAATTGCCATTTTTGTGCTTCTTCCGGTAGAATATCCACCATTCCATGGTGGGTTGTAAACTGGGCTTGTGCCATATTCGATACGATCGTTCTAATAATTGAGGTTTCATCAACCCCAAAAATACGCATTTATACCATGCTGAAAGAGCCGGGCTTAAACTTCATTCTCTTTTAAGCTCACCAGCACCTCACGTAAAAAGCGGAGTGTGCCACTTAGCCAGGCCGTAATGCCAAATAGGATCACGAAAAGCACAGATCGCAATGTAATCGCTATCAGGTCGTTGGCTATAGATAGAGGAACCATGAAGCTGATAACACCTGTGAAAATGGCAATACCCAGCACGGGCAGATATTGCACACTAAAGGGATGCATCCCGTAAACGTTCCAGATGTATGTCGTGCGAATGATATTGATACTCAGATAGCTCACCGCACTGGCAATGGCTGCACCTTGTAGACCGTATGCCGGAATGAGCAAGACGTTAGTGATGATACTGGTGAAAATAAAGATGATGTTGAAGTACAGGTCCCGGTCATAACGGTTGGATGTGTTCAGGATGAAACCATTGAGTCCACCAGTGATGTCGATGAGATGACCAATCCCAATCCAGAATACAACAACAGTACCTGCGGCGAAAGCATCGGGCAAAAACTGGAAGACCTCCGGTAGGTTTATGAGGATGCCGGTAAGAATAAAAACACCGAGGCTGAAATGTAGCAGTGACGTAGCAGCATAAATCCGACCGATTTTCAGCACCTGATTTTTTTTCCAGGCGGCCGCAATCATGGGAACCGCGATGCGGCTGATACCACGGGCTGGCATGGCAATTACCGATCCCATAAAAAAAGCAATGGTGTAAATCCCAACCTGGTCCAGATCCAGCCAGGCTCCGATCATGAGCGAATCAATCATCTGGATGAAGTAAGTCGTGGCGCCGGTGAGCAGCGATACCAGACCGTACTGCATGATGCGTTTGAGTCTGCGGATGCGAAAGAAGCCGAGATCTGGCTTGAAGGAAAGGCGTTGGTCGCGCAACAGGGGCCAAAGTACCACGACAAGTACCAGTGCGTGAATGGCGAGATACCAAATTAAAAACATCTCGAAATCCATCTTCCCGACCATGATTCCAACTATACCCAGTGTGGTTAAGATCCGCAATACTACCTCACGTAGGAAAAGGCTGAAGACGGTTTTGTACAGAACCCTCAGGAAGCTTTCGGCAATGGTGAAAAATGTAACAAAGAGGGATAGGGGAATCAGCCAGTTGTAATAGGTCACAAACAGCGCAGAGTTTTCCAGATAGATGGCTGTAATGGTGGGTTTCAGTGCGAACACAAGGGCACTGGTGAGCAGAAACCCTCCTGTTGTGATGGCCATCACGGCGAATGGGAAGCCCGCACCGGATTTGCTGTAGTGTGGCTGAAACCGGATAATGACACTGTTAAATCCCAGGCTGGCAACCTGCGCATATAGGATGGAGACGCTGGTGAGGATACGAATGAGTCCGATTTCGTCGGTTTCCAGGAAGAAAGGATACAGGAAAATCAGGTTCAGCACTCCGAAGGCCGCCCCAAGATAGGAGAAGATCGTATTCCAGAATCCCTGCGACTGGATTTTACTCATCGTGCATACCCCTTGAGGAGTGTTTTTGGGAGGAGGGCGCCGCTTGCACTTCTTTTACAGCGGAGCGAAATCCGGCTAGTACCTCCTTCCTAAAACGAATTGTGGTAATCGCTCGTCCAGGTTGCAAGGTCAGCAAGTACCCCAGGCTGATGAACACACTGACCGAAGCTTTGATAAACTGCATCCAATACCACTGCTTTCTTGAGGATGTATCCTGCAGAACGAGCGCGTCGCCGTGACCAATTCCCCGAGCCTGCCGGGCAATATACGCGCGCGTTAAGCGCTCATTCCCCACCCGGTGCTGCAGCGGTGAAGTGGGATTGTGCAAAATGACATGCCCCGCTTGCTGAAGCCTTCTGAAAAACTCCTTTTCTTCTCCGGCCGAAAGGTGGGCTCCTGTTCGACCAATACCGGTATGAAAAGCGCCATTTTTTATCGCAGTGTTGGTGTGAAGCAGCATGTTTCCTCCGTGTGGAAAAGATCCGGACGGATATACATAACCGCTTTTTTTCGCCCGATGTCGGCCAAGCATTTGAGCCAGAACCATAGGAAACCAGGAGGGTTTTCCGTCGTCGAAGTGCACCGAAATAGGTCCGCCGGCGGCTTTTACTCCCTCGAACTGCGTAATGAACTGGAGCCAGTTTCCGATGAAATCCTCCGGCAAAAATACATCATCATCTATGAATAGGGTATAGCTGCGTTTGGCTTCCTGTAAAGCTCTGTTCCGCGCGAACGATAAGCCCTGCCTGGTTTCGGTTACCCATCGGGCCAGATGTTGTTCGCGCAGCAGCTGTTCGGTGTCGTCGGAGCTGTTATTATTCACAACCAAAATCTCATATACATCGGCGGCAGCCCGCTGCTGCGACAGGTCGCGCAGGGTGTCTGATAAGTGCCGGCTGCGGTTGTAGGTGCAGATAGCAACTGTAATTCCGGGAATAAGTTCGGTTGTGGTAGCCATGCGCTGAAAGTACGTAAAATTCCGCTTTTCTGGAGGAGGTGGATAGCTGCCAAAATGCGTAATTTCAGTACAATGAAATCCGAAAGAGAACATACTCCGCTGGTTACGGTTTACCTGGCAACCAAAAATCGTTTAAGCTTATTGCAGCGGGCATTAAAATCATTGGAAGACCAAACCTACCGGAATCTTGAACTTATTGTGGTGGATGACGGCTCAGAAGATGGTACTTCGGATTTTTTGAATACTTACGCATCAGCATATCCGTTTCATTTTGTCTCTTTTGACCAATCGGGTGGTGCACCGGCTGCGCGAAATTATGCCATCCATCGAGCGCAGGGGGAGTTCATTACCGGTCTCGATGATGACGACCGTTTTCTGCCCGACCGCGTTGCGCGATTTGTGCAGGAATGGCATGACGGCATTTCCCTTTTAGGAGCAGAGAGCTTTCTGGTAACAGATACACGTCGTGTTCGATGGCGTAAACCCTCTGTGGTGACCTACGACGACCTGCTGTACAGAAACTTGATTGGCAATCAGGTCTTCACTAAAACAGCCTACATGCGGCAGTTGAAAGGGTTTGATGAGCATTTGGACGCTTCTCAAGACTATGATATGTGGTTACGCCTGGTCAGGAAATATGGCCCGGCACGGATCATAAACGAACCATTGCAGCTGGTATCAGTGAAGTCATCACGCAGTGACCGCATAACCGCGAATCTGCAGGCAAACTGGGGATATTATAGTTGCTATCTTAAGCATCGCCCGTTTATGAAATCCGCTCACCGCAGGTATCATGTCTATAATATCAGAACATCTCGTGGGAAACAGTATACGTTATGTGAAAGTCTGGCGAACACCCCCATTAAGTTCTGGAAAAAAGAATTAGGTCGGCTATTCAAAAAATGAAAATAGATAAATGATCAGATTTATTTTAAGGAAAATTTTCTGGGCCGGTCTGCATCGTTACTTATCCGATCACGGATATATTAAAATCCGTTATTTTATTACATTCGGTTTTTTTCCAAACCTTGCCAATCCATCTCGGCTCAGTGAGATTATTCAGTTTATAAAATTGTATGATCGAAATCCTCTCAGAACAATCTTCGCAGACAGAGAACAGGTTCGTAGTTACGTAAAAGATAAGATTGGAGATGAAGTTCTCATTCCGATAGTTGGTGTTTTTGATTCTATCGAGCAAATATCCTGGGACAATTTACCCGATTCATTTGTTGCCAAAGCCAATCATGGCAGCGGTATGAATCTGATCGTGCAAAACAAGAGTACGTTATCCTCGGAAAATACTCTGGCGCTGTTTAGTAACTGGCTTCAAACTAATTATGGGAAAATCGGACGTGAATGGGCCTATGTAAATGTGCCATCTAAAGTGTTTGTTGAAGAATTACTTGTAGATGAAGAAGGTGATATCCCCAATGATTATAAATTTTGGGTTATTAATCAGAAGTTGCAGTTCATTCAAGTTGATTACAGTAGATTTGGGTCTCATTCAAGAACCCTTTATGATAGAGACTTCAATATACTCAACGTAACGCTTCATCACCCTTCTGAGAACATTCCTATTGTCTCCACTCCAGCGCTTGCCAGATGTATACAATTGGCTGAAATACTGGCTGAAGAGGTAGATTTGGTACGAGTTGACTTCTACATCATTGCCGGGAAGATTTATTTCGGCGAACTGACCAATTACCCCGGTAACGGATTCGAAGTTTTTAAACCGGACGCGTGGGACTCTGAGTTTGGAAGTCGTTATAATGCCAAAACCAAAGCAAAATGACGGTAGGCTGGCTTGATAAAACTAGTTTTTCAATCCAGCCATCTTCAGTTTTCTTGAGTACATGACTATCCCTGCCAGAATAATCAACATAGCCAGCATATTTGCTATGTTTGAAATCCAGCGAACAGTTGCATACCAAGACGGACTGTAGTAAAATTCGATTTCATGATTGCCGGCAGGTACTTCAACTCCACGAAGTGCAAAATTGGTTCGGATGATTTCAACAGGTTCGCCGTTAATCCGGGCATTCCATCCTCCCGGGTAAAACATCTCGCTCAATACCAGAAAGCCGTCGGTTAAGCGGTTCACGCTGAGATCTATGTGGTGAGCATTATACCGGGTAATTTGCAATGTAGCCAGACTATCGGGCTGGAGCTGAATTTCTGGTAGACGCTGCACTATAGCCGTTGTGCTAAGGTCTATTTCCGGATTCGTAACGGCGTTGAGGGCTTCTCTTGCCGATGGTGCATGATAAAAACGATCTGCGAACCAAGCTTTAGGCATCACGTCAGGGTTTTCATTGGCTATTACATTCCCCTCACTGAATGCAACGCGATACCCCGGAAACTGTCCGCCAAATGTTACGTATTTCACATTCAGCATCGAAAGTATACGGTTTAATGTTTGAATGTCACCGTTGTCCAAGGATTGATTGATGACTACCTGGATTTCATCAAAGATACTCATGCGAGCACCGGTATACCCACCAATAGAAGGATAAAAGAACGATGGTATGGCATTATTAAAGGGGTTGTCACCTAATGGAAATACTCTGTATGTCCAGGGCTCATCTGTTTGTATCGCCGTTTGTAACCAAGTATCTACCGGTCGTTTTTGTCGTTCAATCACTTCAACAACGCTCAACCCTCCAGGACTGTACGCCGAGTCGGGAATATACCGTTTGCCCACACTGATCATATCAAAGGCAGTGAGACCAATAATGGCAATGAGTACAATCGAGGGGGCGATTTTCCCGGCCATCAGTAACCAAAGTAAAAATGCTCCTGCGGAGGCCAGAAGCACGTAACGAACTACATCAGCCCTTGCTTTAGACTTCCTCTCGGGAATAAATTGTTCCTGTAAAATCCGGTTGGTTGCCTGCACCACGCGCGGATCCTGCGGTGAAACCTGATTCTGACTGGCAAGTTGATTGGCAATCATAGCGCGTTCATTTGGCTTCTCATATGATAGCATAGATGAAGTCGCAAACATGGCTAAAAAGCTAATGCCAACAATGACTCCAGCTACAGTAAGTCCTTTTCCGGGTTTCCCAAGTAGGTTTCCTGCTTTCTCGCTTATATATTGTAACCCATCCATTGCCGGAACGGTGAGACAAAAGACAGCAAGCATCAGCCACATTTCAGGTGTTCTGAACTTGTTAAACAACGGGAAGTAGTTAAACATGAATTCATTAAGCAGGCTGAAATGCTTACCTAATGAAAAAAGTATGGCAAGCAACGCAGTAGTCAGGAATATCCGGTTATGTGGTTTACGTACGAGAACCAAACCTATGATTAATAAAAGGGTGGCAATCCCACCAAAATAATGAGGGCCACTTGTAACCGGTTTTGGACCCCAGTAGAGTTCGCCTCCTCCAAATAGATTGGGAGCTATCAATGTGAGGAGCTCCGTCCATCCTTGTGACCAGACAAAAGCGTAATCTTGTGGGAGCCCGCTTGTACCTTGAATTTCTGAGCCCCCACGTATGCTGTATTGACTGTAATCATACACCGACCAATATTGTTCAAGCACGCTGAAAGCAGCCAGAAAACCGGCTCCAGCTAGTAATAACGTCCGATTTGTCCAGGCAGTAAGCTTTTTTTCTCTGTATGCATCAACGCCTTCAAAAATCCACCATATTCCCATTAGAAAAAGGAAATAGTAGGTTACTTGTGGGTGTCCTGCACGAATGTGCATCATAAAAGCGAACAGAAAGAGGGCGAACCCTGCGAGGAGCTTATCGGGACGGTTCATCATTATTCTGAATCCTGCAAAGACCCAGGGGATGTAGGCGTAGGCAATGAACTTTGTATTATGCCCCGCTCCAACGATGATGGGAATGTAGGTGGTAAATGCTATGATGATGGCACCAGTTGCACTGACCAGTGGCCTAAATCCCATCAATAAAAGAAAGAAATAAGCACCAGTAATGAGTATCCAATATTCTACCAGAGGAAATATGCCCCGAAAAAGTGGCATAATTACGGTGTCAAACTGTGGGAATCGTTCAAGATTGCTGATTACGTACGCCGGCATTCCAGCAAACATATTGGTTGACCACTGCGCCTGTTCTCCATATTCCTCTCTGTGCTGCATCAGGCTTTCGGCTCCGGCTCGCCATTGGATGATGTCGTGTGTGGCGAACTGCTGTCCCCCAAAGAATACCGGACTGTGAAGAATGGCCGGGAGGGAGAGCAGGATTAAAATGACGATAGTATGTTGCTTCCAAACGCTGAGGTTACTCCAGAAATCCTTGACTTCTATGGGTTTTGAAACTGTTTTTCGGCGGGAGGAGGTCTTTGCCATAATTTTAGTCGATTACACGGGGTACTCTGAAGTGTCCTTTATCAGCGTCAGGAGCATTTTTTAAGGCTTCTTCATGTGGAAGTGGGTCTACTGCTATATCAGCGCGGTATTTTGCCGGTAATTCCAATACATGCTCCAAGGGTTCAACATGTGATGTGTCAACCTGATTTAGCTGATCCATGTAATCCAGAATTTTATTCATGTCTTTTTGGAAAAGCTCTACCTCATCGTCACTTAAACGGAGGCGGGCTAGGTTGGCCATGTATTTAACATCATCTTTTGTTACAGACATACGATCGCTTATTTGAATATGAAGTGAATGCCGTGTGTTCGTATCTGATAATTCAGATTGAGCTAGAATTCGTTGGAATGGAGTAGGAATTCAAGGTATTTTCAATCAAACAAAATACAAAAAACAAGTTGATATATGGTTAAAAAGAAAGTAACGGTGAAAAACTCAGCAGGGCTGCACACCCGACCGGCGGCTGTTCTTGTACAGCTCGCATCGGAGTTTGAAGCTGAGTTTCATATTCACATGTATGGATATCGTATTAACGGCAAAAGTATATTGGGTGTAATGACCCTGGCGGCCGACGAGGGGTCTGAGATGGAGCTCGAGTTTGACGGGCCGGATGAACAAGAAGCGCTAGATGCGGTAGTCAAATTGTTCGACGATGAGTTCGAAGATAAAGCATAATATACTTTATAATATAAAGTATATTATGCAGTATTGCATGTTGGTGGTTACGAAGAGATTTTCCATGTAACCGTTTCCATGGCTAATTAATTTAACTGCATGCACGTGTGTGGTTAAATAAGTGTGTTTTCCGTGAGGTATGTTATGATTTTGTAATCATTTAAAGGGGTTTTATACAAAATAAATTATTGTTGTATATTTACTTTAGATTGTAAATTATACAGTCTGAACTTAATTCAAAGAACACTTGATGTTATGGTAAACAAGCAATTCACACCAAAGAAAACCGTCTGCAAAGTAACCTTTAAGGTACCCGCAGATTGGGCAGCCAACGAAATATCCGTTGTTGGCGATTTTAATGATTGGGACGCGTCCGCAAATCCACTCACAAAAAAGAACGGTTCTTGGGAAACTACCCTTAGGCTGGCACCTTCGGCTGAATATAAATTTCGATATTTCATCGACGGTGAGCGTTGGGAAAACGATGATCAGGCCGATAGTTACACTCCCAATGAATTTGGAACAGAAGACTCAGTACTCGTTATTGAGCCATAATTTTCTGAGAGACGTACTTACTCAATAAGTTCGCAAAGCCCGGTAGTACACTGCCGGGCTTTTTTAATGTATATTATGTAACAAGTTATCCGTTTGTCGATAACTTGACGCCAATTCTGTCTTCGATTCGAGTAGACTTCAAACAATCCTGGTTTATTGTAATCGCTAAATATTTTTGCTATTCGAAATCATACGTATTACTATAGCGATTACATTCATAATTCATTGCTTTTGTGGACGCATTTCCCTCGCTGAACACCGATCTAGTTATGGCTAACTTGAAAACCAGCTACATAGGCAGGCCATTACACTATTTTCCTGAGATTCCTTCTACAAATTCCTGGCTGAAACAAAATGTACTCATACAGGAAACTGGAACCGTTGCCGTTACCGACAATCAAACTCAGGGAAAAGGTCAGTATAAAAGAGAGTGGATAACCGCGCCACGTGCTAACCTTGCATTTAGTGTATTGTTAAGGCCTGGCAATCCAAAATACATGCATTCTGTAACGTTGGTGGCAGCTCTGGCTGCTTGTGATGCTTTGAAACCAATGTTGGGTGAACGTTGCTGTGTTAAATGGCCAAACGATATTTATTTCAAAGGGAAAAAAATAGCTGGAATACTGGTCGAGAGCACCTTTACAGGTGACAAACTGGATAAGCTGATTCTTGGAGTTGGAATAAATGTCAATCAGCTGGCTTTTCCATCAAACCTTCCCGATGCTGGCTCTGTTCGAATGGCTAAGTCAGACCTTGCAATGCTGCCCCGTGAAGAAATACTCGCCAACTATCTGAATGCGCTTGAAGAACGCCTCAACAGATGGGAAGTTAAGCCCTCCTCCATCCGTAAAGAGGTTAATTATCGCCTCATTGGATACAGCTGCTACGGTAAACTACAGGTTGGCTCCGAGATCCTGTCTGGTACATATAAATTTATGGGAATAAACGATGACGGCTTTCCTGTATTTCTAGATTCCGAGGCTGATATTTGTGTTTACCGCAGTGAACAAATTCGTTTTCAGCCAGACGGAAAACCATCAGAACCGATAGTTTGGAACTCCTGAATCATAATTCTTTTAATCTTGCTTGCTTCTATTGAAAATCACGTCCGCTCTCTACTACCCGAAATAAAGAATGGGGTTGTGGCTGCAGTAAGTGGTGGACTCGATTCCATGGTCATGCTGCATCTTTTACACCTTTGTGAAGTGCCGTTGATAGTTGCACACGTAAACTATGGCAAAAGAGGTGCAGCAAGCGACGCCGATCACCAATTGGTTCTTGAAACCTGCACTAAACTGGAGGTTCCTTGTCATGTTATAAAGCCAGATCCAGGTGAACTAGAGGGGGGCAACTTTCAGAGCAAAGCCAGAGCGTTCCGATATGCTTTTTTCCATCAGGTACGTTTAACTAACAACCTCGACTGGGTAGCTACGGCACATCATCATGATGATCAGATTGAAACACAAGTTCTAAAACTATTTCGTGGGGAATCTTTTAAGGCAACCCAGGGCATCAAAACTATAGACCATCATCAACGACTTTTTAGACCACTTATTGATGTTGAAAAGCAGGTATTGCATTCGTATGCTCATGCTAATGGAATTACATGGAGAGAGGATGCTTCAAACGCACACGCAACATATGCTCGAAACCTGCTTAGGGTTGAGGTATTTCCAAAATTGGATGAACGTATTCCAGGCTGGAGAAAAAATATTATAGAGTTGGTAAATCGTAATTCGGTAGCCGATGAACTCATCCAGGAGTTTGTACTCCAACATGTAAGCAGTGACCGTACTTCAATCCAGATTGTTAAGCTTAAAAATCTTTCAGCCCCTACTCGGTCTGCTGTCATCCATGCGTTTATTCAAAATTGGCTGCCGGATGTGACTGCAGGTCAGATAAAAGAAATTGATACATTGTTGTCTGCCCAACCAGGAAAACAAGTAAGGCTCAACGATAAGCTGGTCGTATGGAGAAATCGTGAGGAACTTACTGTACAAAAGAGAGGGGTAAAAAATGACAATATTGATAAAGTTATTGATAGCATACATGATATGCCATGGAAGATGAGTATACCTGATATTAACGTCATGATGTCAGAGGCTGAACATGTAAACTCGATTGAGCTGAAGAAAAAGAACGTATTATGGTTGAATAAATCGACAATAAAGTTCCCCCTGAAGTTCAGAAGGTGGATACCCGCCGACACCATTCGTCCGTATGGAATGAAAGGCAACGTTTTAGTATCGGACTTACTTGTAGCCAGAAAAATACGTCCGAGTCATAAAAGTGACACAATCGTTGTTACAGCCTTTGATGGAAAAAACTGTGCCGTTATCTTTCCCCATCCTTCAGATAAAGGGTTGCCCGGATGTATTCACCATGATTACAGAATTACGGATGTATCAAACGGCGCCATAAAAATAAATATTGAGTACCCTATATGAGTTTTTACACACCAGATACAGTAGATTGTAACGGCGAAACGTTCAAGCTCTTTATCTCAAAAGAACAAATTGAACAACGAATCAACGAAATTGGTCAACAGATAAACGCCGATTATGCTGATAAAATGCCAATATTTATTGGCGTTCTAAATGGATCGTTTATCTTTCTGGCTGATCTTATGCGCCACGTTTCAATTCCGTGTGAGGTCGATTTTTTCAAGCTAAGCAGCTATGGTGATGAAAAGGTGTCGTCGGGTAAGGTTACAAAACTGAAAGATCTGGACGCTCAAATTGAAGGCAGACATGTTATTATCGTGGAAGATATTGTAGACACCGGACTGTCTATGAGTTATATCCTTAAGCAAATTAAAGCTTCATCGCCTGCGTCGGTGAAAGTAGTCACGCTGCTTCATAAGCCGGGTGCCGGCAAATATGATGTAAAACTAGACTATGTCGCTTTTGAAATACCCACACTGTTTGTTTTAGGGTATGGGCTCGATTACGCACAAGAGGGGCGTAACCTGGCACAGATTTATGTTCTTGAGAGCAAAAGTGATGATTCAAAATTATAAACAAGTATGTTTTGATGAACTGAGATTCTTTGTATATTTATTTTCTTGATTGGAGAGATGGCTGAGTGGCTGAAAGCGGCATCCTGCTAAGATGTTGAACCCCCACCGGGGTTCCGAGGGTTCGAATCCCTCTCTCTCCGCCACAGTTAAAGGGCTACATGTGCCTACATGGATATCCACGATTATTTTACGATATCCGCCTTGAACATCATCTACACCTCATCCATCAGCATGGATATTTAGGCTTTATATCGTTGCAATCTGAACTATAGTATAACGGTATTGCAAGAGTTCAAGGTGTGGTTTACGCCTATTTTGATTCAACCATTGTACATTTGGTAAGAAAAAAACCAGCTACAGCGGTAACTGTAACTGGTTAACTCAACACGTCTCTATGATGTGTAGTCAGATTTCAGTGTTTACTGATCTGTGTCTTCTGTTTTTATGGCTCTACGTAGCTTGCTCTCTTATGTATAAACTGTGATTTAACCATACTCATGACCATTTAACAACGTCATACTTCCATAATGGGTATGGTTCGGGTATCGGTTACATCTGCTGTATCAAATACCAACATGGTCAGATCTCTCTATTATCTTCGGTTGGTTTAGTAATATATTCATGAAATAATCCTCTGGAATTGGGATTCCAAATGCAATATGTATCCTGATATAGCTGGCATTACTACATTTTTATTCTTCCCCAGACGTTATTTTACTTCCTCGACAAACGGTATTACTTACGGATAACTAAATTACTTTAGTTAATTGTAATTAAACTAGATTAAATATAGTACAAAAAGGTTTTACAGCACAACTTAATTATTCACAAATTGGGATTATTGACTTAATTATTTTGAAACGACTTCCTCTTTTTCGATAAGGGCAACTATTCGAGTCTGCAACGATGGCAGTCACTGTCGAATCTTATCTCTATATTCGTTAGTAATTCAATAGAACCGCGTTATCAACGCATATAAAATAATTTTTAACCAGGAGAATTATGGCAAATAGCTACAGCCAGCGCATGGGGGAAGCTAAAAATATTGCTTTAATAGCACATGATAATCGAAAGCTCGAACTGCTTGAGTGGGCCGATTATAATAAAGGAACCCTGTCTAATCATAATTTATTCGGCACAGGTACCACTGGTGGTCTCATTATGGATAAGCTCGGATTGCACGTGCACCGCTACCGAAGCGGTCCGCTGGGCGGTGACCAGCAGATTGGTGCCAGTATAAGCGATGGAAAAATTGACTTTATGATTTTTTTCTGGGATCCACTTCAATCACAGCCACACGATGTGGATGTGAAAGCTTTGCTGCGATTATCTGTACTGTATAACATCCCAGTAGCTTGTAACCGGGCAACTGCAGACTTCCTGATTTCATCTCCTCTTTTGTCAAGTGCCTATGACAGAATGATCCAAGACTTCCAGTTACCCAATGCGCAAGGCTCTCAGCTTTAGGCCCATAAATGATTGGAAAGCCAGCAAAATACATACTCACGTTTAAGGATAGCCTACATTCCGGCATGAAACTATGATTCTGTATATAAATACACCGTATCAAAAACATTATGTTCAGAAATGACTACCTGTAAAATGATAAACAAGGATATAGTCGTCGTTGGTGCAGGTGCCGCCGGGCTTACCGCTGCAATTTTTGCTGCATTACAATCATCACCTGAGACGAAAATAGCGATAATCGAACGTACCGATAAAGCTGGCAAAAAGATTTTAATGTCTGGAGGAACACGTTGTAATGTGCTGCCGGTGAGTATGTCTGAAAAAGATTATTTTACCGACTCTTCTATACACCTGTTAAAGAGAATATTTAAATCGTGGAGTGTTGAGGGCTGCAAAAATTGGTTCATAGACGATTTGCAGCTACCCTTGGCCTGTGAAGTTGAAACAAATAAGTGGTTCCCTGTTACCAATAGCGCCAAAGATGTACGTGATGCTCTTTTAAACAAAGCGCTGTCCTTGAACGTTGAAATTCACTACAGTACCCAGATAACAGAAATGCAACGTAACCATAATGACTGGATTTTAACAGCATCAGACGCAAAGCAATATCAGGCGAAGCATGTTATCTGGTCAACGGGAGGGCTTTCCGTACCAACAATAGGAACAGATGGTGCCGGTCATCAGGTTCTGCGTAGCCTTGGTGTTCAAATGAAACCCACCTACCCTGCCTTAACGCCTCTTACCGGACAACACCCGGGATCTTCAAATCTGGCCGGTGTTTCATTAACGGTGGGTCTTACTGCGGATACAATGATTGCCAGCAGGGAGGGTTTCTTGTTCACACACAAAGGGTTTAGCGGACCGTCCGTTCTGGATGTCAGTCACTGTGTTACACGCTATGTTATGGGGCAGCAACAACGCCCAGAATTGGCAATAAATTGGACAGGAGAAAGTAAAGATATCTGGCAAAAACGGTTGACTACAGGGAAGTCTACAGTATTAGGCACTTTGAAAGAGTATATCCCAAACAGACTTGCAGAAGCGTTGACAGAAGGAAAATCATATCGAAACCAAAAAGTTTCAGAGCTGTCTAAAAATGATCGCGCAGATCTGATTCAACTTGTTACAGCATACTCTCTGAGTTGGTCAAGTCACGAAGGGTATAGGAAAGCAGAAGTTACGGGCGGAGGGGTGCCTCTTGAAGCTATTGATACAGCTACCATGCGACTCAAAAATGATCCCGGATTATTTCTCTGTGGGGAAATCATGGATGTTTTTGGACGTATTGGAGGCTTTAACTTTTATTGGGCCTGGGTAACGGGAAGGCTGGCCGGTCTTGCCGCTTCTAAACTTCCAGCACAACAGCAGGCTCAAGAGGTTTAACTACTACACTGTCACCAGATGTGAATGGCATCCTGTTATCCGTGTGTACGAGGCATTCACCATTTCGGAGCTTAACTCGATACGTAATATCATGTCCTTTGAACTCTCTGGTTAATATGGTACCACATAACCCGTTACAGTTACGCTCAGTTGCGCGCTCTAACGTGAGATGCTCTGGCCGGATGGAGAGTTTTATTTCGCCGCTGGCGGGCCGATTAATCATAAGTTCTCCAAGATCAGTATAGGCCTCCATTCCCTGAGCCCTTGCCTTGAGTACATTCGTTCTGCCCAGGAACAAAGCAACAAACTCCGTTCTGGGTGTGTAGTACACCTCCTCAGGCGTACCTATTTGCTCAATCCTGCCGCTGTTCATTACGGCTATCCGGTCGGCAAATGAAAGAGCTTCCTCCTGATCGTGCGTGACCAGCACCGCAGATATCCCGGCTTTTTTTAGAATGGTTCGTATTTCATTACGGGTGGTCTGCCGCATAACAGCGTCCAAATTTGAGAACGGTTCGTCGAGAAAAATAATTTGCGGCATGGGGGCAAGTGCGCGTGCCAGGGCAACGCGTTGCTGTTGTCCTCCCGATAGTTCATGAGGTTTGCGATGTGAAAAAGCACCTAGGCCCGTTAGCTCAAGCATCTCGTCTATGCGTTTATTGCGTTCTTTCGACTCAAGTTTATTGAGCCCAAAACCAACGTTCTGTCGTACATCAAGATGTGGAAATAAGGCATATTCCTGAAATACGAAGCCAATCCCGCGCTTATCGGCGGAAATACTAGTGTGCTGACATTCTATAACACGGTTTTTTAGCTCAACAGAGCCCGAATCAACTCGTTCAAAACCAGCCATGATACGCAATGTGGTAGTCTTGCCGCAACCGCTAGGTCCCAATATGGCGAAGATTTCGTTCTGGGCAACAGAAAAGGAGACGTCATTTACCACCTTTTCTCCGGCAGGAGAAAATTGTTTTGTTAAGCCGTGTACACGTAAAAGACAGTTGCTCATGTTCTGCTCCATTCTCTACTGAATAAAATGCCCATAAAAATAGAAGAAAATATTAAAATTGTTAACGCAAATGGTGCTGCCTCAGCGAACATTGCCTCATTGGAAAAGCTCCAGACATTTAAAGCAAGGGTTTCAAAACCAACCGGTGATAGCAGAAATGTAATAGGCAGCTCTTTCATACACGATAAGAAAACAAGCGCAGCACCGGCAATAATTCCATTTTTTAGTAATGGGAATGTTGAATTTAGAAATGCCTGAAAGGGTGGATGCCCCAGTGATCGGGCTGCCTCTTCAATTCTGGGTGAAGCCTGATAAAGAGCACTCCTAACCGGACCAATCGCTTCAGCAAGAAAATGTAAACTGTATGCTAGTACCAGTAGTGTCATAGTTTGGTACAGAATAGGAAAAGAGTTCAGACTAAAAAATACGAATGCCAATGCCAGGGCCAGCGGAGGAGTGGCATACCCAAAATAAGCTATGCGTTCGAGTCCTCTTGAAACTGGAGAGGGAAACCGAACACTGATGTACGCTAACGGCACGGCCAGCATGGCAGTCAAGATTGCTGCGGGTGCACTGGCACTTACAGACATTGCCAGCACATTGGTGAGACCATTCCATATAGAGGAGTCCAGGCTTCTGCCCATCCAATACAAGATGGTACCCACTGGAATAACAATGGCGCAGAACATGAGTAATGCTACTCCTGCATAAGCAGGGTAGACCTTCCATCTTAATTTGCTGATTCGGATGTTTCGGGCAGTACCTGTTCCTGCCCGGTGGAAGAGTTTCCCTCGTAACAGCCGGTATTCAGCAAATAAAATGGTAGCTGTAATAGATAGGAGCATCAATGCAAGCCATGCCGCATAAATTCGATCGTAAGAGGCTGAATACTGAAGAAATAGTGCGTAGCTAAACGTTTCGAATCGCATCAGCGAAACGGCACCGAAGTCTCCTAATACATACAGGCCGATGATAAGTACCCCTGCAAGAAATGCAGGTCGAAGCTGTGGAAGTACAATTCTGCGGTAAACTCCAGCTGAAGACATCCCAAGAGAACGAGCAGCTTCCTCTACAGACGGATCAAGACCAAGCAACCCAGAACGAAGATTTAAATACATATAGGGATAGGTGTACAGACTTATTGCAACCAATGAACCCCAAAAACCACTGAGCCTTGGAATTTCGATGCCTAGTAACAACGAAGCTGTACCGTTTGCCCCCCCAAATCCTAATAAGGCATACGCCAAAATGTACCCCGGTATTGCCAAAGGCAGAACAGACAGCAAGGTCAGTACTTTTTTCCCGGCGATATCAGTTCGAACCGTCAACCATGCAAGCGGCGCCGCAATGAGAGTGGTAGTTATTAAAACACCCGCGGTTAGCATTACGGTATTCTTAAGCAGTATAAGATTACGATACCGGAATATTAAATCAGCGGATACAGCCCAATCAGCCTCTGCCGCACGTATCGCAAGATATAGCAGTGGAATTAGTACACCAGTTGCCACAAGTAAGGCAGGTATCAAAAAGTAAAGCGGAGCCCGACTTCCGTATTTGCTCAAGTTTATAATAGTCCTGCCTCCCTGAGCAAGTTTAAGGTTTCCTGAAGATTATCAAGAGAACCAAGGTCAATCTCAGGAGAAAGCTCATAAGCAGTTCGGATTTCTGTACCACTCAGACCAGCAGTTGCATATTCAAAAGTTTCTTCGGTAAACCAACGTTGGGTTTCTTCGTGAAGAAGAAAGCGGATAAACGTTTCAGCTGCTTCTGTACGCTGTGATGCCGTGGTTATACCAACCCCGGCTATATTAATCATATTTCCAATATCACCGTCCCTGAAAAAAGCATTTTCTACAGGAAAGCGAGGATCGCCCACTCGTGAACGGAGCAGATAGTAATGATTGGTTATGCCCAGGTCGGTCTCGCCAGAAGCTATACCCTGAAGTATTGCATTGTTATTTGCATAATTTTTTGCACCATTGTTTTTTACCCCTTCCAGCCATTCGCGTGTAGTCTGAGGTCCATATTCCTGTAACATTGCAGAAACAAAGGCTTGAAACGATCCATTCGTGGGAGCCCATGCGATTCTTCCGGCCCAGCGATCATTCGTCAGATCAAAAATACTGGAAGGCAAATTTTCAGGATTTACTCTAGTTGTTGAGTATGCCATTACACGGGCTCTTCCACTGGTTGCCACCCATAAATTCTGAGCACTGGCATAGCGATATGGTACCATCTGAATAATGTCGTCTGGCAGTGTACGGAACATGCCAGATTGCGACAGTGCCCCCAATGCCCCTGCATCCTGTGCCCAAAATACATCAGCTGGTGTACGTACACCTTCTTCCATCAATGCCACTGCCAACTGTGTAGTCCCGCCGTAGCGGACTTCCACTCTGAGACCGGTTTCTTGCTCAAAACGCTCAATTATAGGATCTACAAGTGCTTTGCTCCTGCCAGAGTATAAAATTAAGTCAGCTGTACTTCGATTGTTGTAAACCATGAACAAACCAACCGCTACTAATCCAATTATTAAGAGTGTCTTCTTCATCGGGGGAGTTTTTATAAAAAGGTTTATATCCGCTAAGCTTAGAAAGACTAAATCTAAATAAATATACTCATAATCACATCAGAATTACTAAGTTTTACGTCACGAATCCTGCTCCAGTTCAATGAAATCCAGCCTTATTTCAGCTCCGTCTGTCGTTTTTGCGAACTCAGCTCCGTCTCGGGAGTATATGTCAGTAATGTGCAATTTTGTGGAGATATACGATCCGTCTGTATTCCTTACTTTGCATGCTAAGGCACGTTTCTGCATGATTGATAGCTCCAACGTATCATAAACACGGCAAGGAATGGGGTTGTAGTCTGTTGATGGCATTCGTTTTGTTTCTATGATGTATTGTTCCATTAAAATACGTACTTTATCAAGTCTATGCACTTTTTGTAAATAAACAGAAGTGTACATTTGCTGAGCGAACATAAAGCATGATTCTCATCAGCAGCTCCCCCAAGAGCCGAATAATCTCAGCGGCAGGTTCGTGATAATTACCAGCGACCAGCCTTACACATTTTCAAATTTATGCTCGATATCCGAAATATTGCCATTATTGCCCACGTAGATCACGGTAAAACTACCCTCGTAGATCAAATGCTTCGTCAAAGCGGAACTTTCCGCGATAATCAAGAAGTGGCTGAGCGCGTAATGGATTCTAACGACCTTGAACGGGAAAAAGGGATCACCATCATGGCTAAAAATACAGCTGTGAAATGGAAAGATACCAAAATCAATATCGTGGATACGCCCGGTCACGCCGACTTTGGTGGAGAGGTAGAGCGCATCCTGAAAATGGTGAACGGAGTAATTCTTCTGGTTGACGCCGCGGAGGGTCCCCTTCCTCAAACCCGTTTCGTACTGCGAAAGTCACTTGCCCTTGGCTATCGACCCATTGTACTTATCAATAAAATAGACCGGGGAGACGCACGCCCCGATGCCGTTTTAAATGAAGTGTTTGACTTGTTTGTAGGGCTAGACGCCACAGATGAGCAGCTTGATTTCCCTGTGCTATATGCCATCGGCATCAAAGGTATTGCCAAAAAAGGTCTCAACGAAGACGCCACAGACCTGTCTGCTTTGTTTGATCTCATTGTTGAGCATATTCCGTCTCCGGAAGCTGAAACTACCAAACCGTTTAAAATGCTGGTGAGTAACGTTGAGTGGAATGACTACCTCGGCCGAATAGCCGTTGGAAGAGTTGAACAGGGCGTACTTCGTAAAAACCAAGATCTAATGTTGGTCAGCCGAGAAGGTAAAGCCAAACAGAAATCGAGAGCTACCAAATTATTTACGTTTTCCGGTCTCGACCGCATAGCCGTAGAGGAGGTCTTCGCGGGTGATATTGTAGCATTGGCCGGTTACGAGGGTACAAATATTGGAGACACCCTTACCGTTGATAGCGACCCTGCACCCATCGAGTATTTTGACATCGATATGCCAACTATTGCGATGTATTTCCGGGTTAATGACTCTCCGTTTGCGGGGCTGGAAGGTAAATATGTTACATCAAACATGATTAAAGACCGCCTGGAAAAAGAGACGCGCACAAATGTATCTCTCAAAGTTGAGCAGACCGAGAACCCTGATGTATTCAAGGTGGCGGGAAGAGGGGAACTGCAGCTAGCCATTCTCATAGAAACAATGCGACGGGAGGGATACGAATTTGCCGTTTCCCGTCCTGAAGTTGTTCTGCGTGAAATTGATGGAGTCGTGAGTGAACCAATAGAAGAGGTAGTTATTGATGTTGATAGCGAATTCAGCAGCAAAGTGGTTGATATTCTGTTGAACCGTAAAGGGATTATGACATCCATGAACCAGGAGGGAGACAATACCCGTGTTGCATTTCGGGTGCCCTCTCGTGGGTTGATTGGTTTTCGAAATGACGTTCTCACTGAAACCAAGGGAACCGCCATGATTCACCAGCAATTTGATTCATATGAACCTTACAAAGGCGATATTGCAGGCCGTGCAAGCGGAGCGCTCATTGCCATGGAAAATGGTAGTGTAACTGGTTACGCACTCGAGGGCGTTCAAGATAGAGGTGTATTTTTCTGCGAACCCGGCGATCCTGTGTACTCAGGTCAGGTTGTTGGTGTGAATAATCGTGCCGATGATATGATTCTGAACGTAGTTAAGAAAAAGAATCTAACTAATCATAGAGCAGCGCAAACTGCTGACAGCGTAAAAATTGCCGTTGCTAAGAAAATGAGTCTTGAGCAATGCATTGAGTTCATAGACGACAATGAACTACTCGAGATTACACCGAAGAGCATTCGTATTCGTAAGAAGTATCTCGACCATAACGATCGCAAGCGACTCGAAAAGAAGTAGTTCCCCGTATACCAAAATAGTTGAACGTAAGCCTGGTACGTATCAGCCCATGCTGAAGTACTGGGCCTTTGCTTTAAAATAACGGCGGAATATTTTTTTCAATCCGGCATGTTTATCGTCATCCAGACCAGCGTCTTCTCTAAGAATTTTCTGTGCAAGTTCACGCGTTTGTTGAACCAACTGCTGGTCTTCAACAATATCAGCAAACCTGAAATCTGGTAAACCACTTTGTTTCGTTCCTAAAAAGTCACCAGGGCCCCTCAGTTTCAGATCTGCTTCCGCAATCTCAAAACCATCTGCTGTTCTTGCCATAGTTTCCAGCCTGAATTTTGCTTCCTTGCTGCGTTTAACATCGGTCATTAAAATACAGTAACTTTTTCTTGAGCCTCTGCCGATTCTGCCACGAAGCTGATGTAACTGTGAAAGGCCGAAACGCTCTGCATGTTCAATGATCATCACAGAGGCGTTAGGCACGTTAACGCCTACCTCTATTACAGTAGTGGATACCAGGATTTGAGTTTTACCAGTCGAAAACCGTTTCATTACAGCTTCCTTCTCGACACTTTTCATGCGGCCGTGAAGTAAACCCACCTCGACATCCGGAAACAGGTCTTTGAGATGTTCGTAACCAACCGATGCATCTTTGAGATCAACAGCTTCCGACTCTTCAACCAGAGGGAAAACCACATAAACCTGCCCCCCTTTCTTAATTTCTTCTCTCATAAAATGGTATATATCAGCACGACTCTTGTCATATCGAACCACAGTACTGATGGGTTTGCGACCTGATGGGAGTCCTTTAATCAAAGAAATGTCAAGGTCACTGTACAAGGTCATTGCAAGCGATCGGGGGATTGGTGTTGCCGACATTACCAGAACGTGCGGATGCATCCCTTTGTTCAAGAGGTTACTTCGTTGAAGTACCCCGAAGCGGTGTTGCTCATCAATCACAACCAGTCCAAGACGATGAAAACGTACTTTATCTTGGATAAGAGCATGAGTACCGACAACAATTCCGGCATTACCTCCTTCTATGTCGGTGAGTATGTCTCTTCTGAGGGATGCAGATTGATTACCCGTTAATAGGCGAACATTAATTCCGAGTGGTGCCAGATATTCGTTTAAATTATGATAATGCTGTTCCGCCAGTATTTCAGTTGGGGCCATCATTGCACCCTGGTAGCCGGAATCTACAGCAGCAAGTAAACTGGCAATAGCAACCACCGTTTTACCAGATCCCACATCTCCTTGAATAAGCCTGTTCATTTGTTTTCCAGAGGAAATGTCGTAAAGTATGTCTTCAAGAGCGCTATGCTGACCTTCCGTTAAACCAAATGGAAGAATATCGTTTAGAAACTGCTCGTAATTTGCGCCTTGCGTCATGTTCAAGCCGGGATTTTTTGAAATCCGATCTTCCCTCAAGGTTTGCATGCTCAACTGAAAGAGAAGTAATTCTTCAAATTTGAACCGTCTAATACCCGAGTCAGGCTCCCTAAGATCTTCCGGTGAGTGAATATATTTTAAGGAGGTCGTACGATCTGGTAACCGATATTCCTGTCTTATATACTGAGGTAGATATTCCTCGAAAGATCGATTCGAGGTTAACTGGCGAACCCACCGCTGTAAGGTGAGACTTGTAACATAGGTGTTTTTGAGAAAATTAGTTGAAGGGTATATGGGAACGACTCCCCTCGATGCAGTATCACCGTCTTCAATATCTTCCACGTCAGGGTGCGACATACTAAACTGAGAGCCAAACTTTTTAACAGTACCATAAAAAGAAACTACATTCCCGGTTTTAAACCTCTTTTTAAAAAAACTGATACCTTTAAACCAGACGCCTTCAATTCTACTGCTCCCATCAAATATTGAAACATGCAGACGTTTTTTCTTTCCAAATCCCGCTTCTTCTATAGAAATGATTTTACCAATCACAGTGACGGTCTGCCCGGCGTGAACACTCGCTATAGGTAAGACGGTTGTGCGGTCTATGTAACGCCTTGGGAAGAAGTACAACAGGTCAGCTGGCGATGTGATGCCCGACTGACGCAAGGCTTCTAACCTGGCAGGAGTCATTCTATGGAGGTCGGTTAGCTTCAAGCTGTTATACCGATATATATCATTGTATCTATATTGTGCTTAATATGAAGTAGTTTCAGCTAGTATCGAGATGGAAAAGCACTTTTTAAGTGTGTAATGGATGTCGGATTGAATAATAATTTGGATGTATCAAAGATAAAACACTATATTTACAAGCTCTGTAAAAAATCAACCAAAATTATTGTAATACCGTGCCAACGATTCAGCAGTTAATTAGAAAAGGTAGGAAAAGTAAGGTTAGTAAAACAACCGCTCCTGCACTTCAAAGTTGCCCACAACGTCGTGGTGTTTGTACCCGTGTATACACTACTACTCCTAAGAAGCCAAACTCAGCGCTTCGTAAAGTAGCAAGGGTTCGTTTGACAAACGGCATTGAGGTAACGGCCTACATCCCGGGAGAAGGGCATAACCTCCAGGAGCACTCCATAGTGCTTATACGTGGTGGTCGTGTTAAAGATCTACCAGGGGTTCGTTACCATATCATTCGTGGAGCTCTAGATACCGCCGGTGTAAACGACCGTCGCCAAGGTAGAAGCCTCTACGGCGCTAAAAAGCCTAAAGCAAGCGCTTAAACAAGATTCACACCGGGTTCAAACCTGAATTCTTATTTCATACGAAAATGCGAAGAAGAAAAGCAGAAATACGCCATATCAAGCCAGATGCACAGTTTTCAGATAAACTGGTAACACGTTTTGTGAACTGCTTGATGAAAGATGGCAAAAAAAATACCGCCAGAAAGATTTTATATCAGGCGTTCGAAATTATAGAAGAAAAGACCGGGAAGCCCGGTATAGATGTGTTCCGCGAAGCACTCGGTAACGCAGCTCCTGTAATTGAAGTGCGCAGCCGTAGAGTCGGTGGGTCAACCTATCAGGTTCCCGTAGAAGTTCGAACAGAAAGAAGTACTGCTCTTGGCATGCGATGGCTTATAAACTCAGCCAAAAATCGGAATGACAAATCTATGTCTAGCCGTCTGGCTCGAGAGCTAACCGACGCAGCCAACAACGAAGGCGGTGCTGTTCGCAAGAAAGATGAAACACACAGAATGGCCGAGGCGAACAAAGCCTTTGCTCACTTCCGTTTCTAAAAATTATTTGATTCAAATTTCCCAAGCTAATGACTGAAGCTCAAATCATAGAACAACTCAGAGATACTCGTAATATTGGTATCATGGCTCACATTGATGCCGGCAAAACGACTACTACTGAGCGTATTCTATTTTATACCGGAATTTCCCACCGTCTTGGGGAAGTGCATGATGGCGCCGCTACCATGGACTGGATGGAGCAGGAGCGCGAGCGTGGTATCACTATTACGTCAGCAGCAACAACCTGTAACTGGAAAGGAACCCGGATTAACATTATTGATACTCCCGGGCACGTTGATTTTACAGTTGAAGTAGAGCGATCTCTACGCGTACTCGATGGTGCAGTTGCTGTATTTTGTGCGGTTGGTGCTGTTCAGCCACAATCCGAAACAGTTTGGAGACAGGCAAACAAATACAAAGTACCACGTATTGCCTTTGTAAATAAAATGGACCGTACCGGCGCAGACTTCTTCAACGTTGTTGAGAAGATGCGTACCAAGCTAAACGCCAACGCAGTGCCTCTTCAAATTCCAATCGGAAAAGAAGAGAATTTCAAAGGTGTAGTTGATCTATTGCATATGAAAGGTCATATCTGGGATGACGCTAACCTTGGTAAATCTCTTGAAGAAATTGATATTCCAGCAGAACTTCAGGAAACAGCCGAAAAGTATCGTAAAGAACTTATAGAAGCTGTGGCTGATGTTGATGAGAATCTGATGGAAAAGTACCTCATGGAAGAGGAAATTTCTGTTGATGAGCTACAGACAGCAATTAGAAAGGCTACACTCGAACTTACTATAAACCCCGTTGTTTGTGGTACAGCGTTCAAAAACAAAGGTGTTCAGGCTCTGCTCGACAGTGTTGTTAGTTATATGCCATCACCGCTGGATGTAGATGCTGTTACTGGTACCGATCCAGACGATGAGGAAAAAGTGCTTTCTCGTAAGGTTAGTACAACCGAGCCCTTTGCTGCACTTGCATTTAAAATTGCAACCGATCCATATGTAGGTAAATTAACCTTCATTCGCGTCTACTCTGGTACATTAGAAGCCGGTTCATACGTTTTGAACACATCAACTGGCAAAAAAGAGCGAATTGGGCGTCTACTTAAAATGCACGCTAACACGAAAGAAGATATAAAAGTTGTGCGTGCCGGCGACATCGCTGCTGCAGTGGGCATTAAAGAAGTTCGCACGGGTGATACATTGGCTGCTGAAAATGCACCAATTATCCTTGAGCAAATGGTATTCCCTGAACCTGTTATCAAGCTTGCCGTTGAACCCAAAACCAAAGCTGACAACGATAAATTGACAACAGGTTTAGCCAAACTTGCTGAAGAAGACCCGACATTTAAGGTTTCCGTAGACGATGAAACTGGTCAAACTACTATCGCCGGTATGGGTGAACTTCACCTGGAAATCATTGTAGATCGTTTGAAGCGTGAATTTAAAGTAGAGGCAAACGTTGGTAAGCCACAGGTATCATACCGTGAGACTATCACCAAGGCATTTACCCACCGTGAAGTGTACAAAAAGCAAACAGGTGGTCGCGGTAAATTTGCTGATATTCAATTTGAAATCATGCCTATCGAAGGTAATACTGGGTTCGAGTTCGTAAATGAAGTCACCGGTGGTAACATCCCCCGAGAATTCATCGGACCAGTAGAGAAAGGATTTAAATCCGGTATGTCATCTGGTATTCAGGCTGGTTATCCAATTGAAGGCCTAAAAGTTCGATTGTTTGATGGCTCTTACCACGATGTTGACTCCGATGCGTTGAGCTTTGAGCTTTGTGCAAGAGCAGGTTTGAGAGAGGCCGCTAAACGCGCTACTCCAATTATTCTCGAGCCAATTATGAAGGTTGAAGTTATCACCCCAGAAGAATATATGGGTGATATTATTGGTGACTTGAACAGCCGTCGAGGAATGATTCTCGGTATGGATAACCAAATTGATGGTTCCATTATAGATGCTGAAGTGCCACTGGCTGAAATGTTTGGTTATTCAACTAACCTTCGTTCGCTTTCTCAAGGTAGAGCGGTGTATTCAATGGAGTTTGAAAAGTTTGCTCCAGTACCTGACTCTATCGCCAAAACCATTATTGAAGAAAAGTAATTAAAGACTAAAAAGATACTATCATGGCAAAAGAAGCATTTAATCGCGCGAAGCCACACGTAAACATTGGTACGATTGGTCACGTTGACCACGGCAAGACGACACTGACAGCGGCAATTACGAAGGTATTGTCTGCCAAATTTGGTGGAGCGGCCAAGAATTTTGATGAAATCGACAATGCTCCTGAGGAGCGTGAGCGTGGTATTACCATTGCTACAGCGCACGTAGAGTACGAAACAAGCGCACGTCATTACGCCCACGTTGACTGTCCAGGCCACGCTGACTATGTGAAGAAC
>JAFIEZ010000007.1 GCA_020832235.1 Bacteroidota bacterium | reverse complement strand
CGACCTATGCCCGGATTTAGAGCAGTATATGCTGGTGTTACGATACCACTGTCATTTTCATCCTTCAATCGTGGTGAAGTTCGCGAAGCGAGGGCATTTCTTGATCAAAGTCAGATTCAGTTATCCCAACAACGTGTAATTGTTAGCAACGAAGTTCATGCAGCATATGATAAAGCCAAACAAATGCAGCTAAAACGCGAACTGTTTTCTGAATCAATTGTTGCTGACGCAGAACGTGTACGGGATGCGATTTTGTATAGTTATCAAAGAGGTGAAGCATCATTGCTAGAGGTTTTAGAAGCGCAACGAACGCTTAACGAAGTTTACACTAATTACTATGATGCACTTAGTGATTATGCGGAATCTTTAATTACCTTGTCCACAGCATCAGGTCAATGGCTTCTGGAGTTTCACTCAAACTAACATTTTCTCAAATATCTACTGGTACACATCAAAGAATATAATTGGTAGCGATGGCAAAAAATATGGACACTCTCACCAAGACTGTGTTATGGAAGCTTGACCGTAATCTTTGGCAATGCTTTTTCTATTTCTTTTCTATTACCTTCCAACCAAGGTGGTAATATCAAAGTCTCACCTAGTTTGTCCATATCCTCGTCTCGATCAAAACCAGGCCCATCGGTTGCTAGTTCAAAAACAGTACCGTTTGGTTCTTGAAAATAAACAGATTCAAACCAAAATCTATCAATTTTAGGGCTAGGTTGTAAGCCAACTTCGGCAATCCGCTTACGCAAGGCTAATTCAGTTTCTACATCTTTTACTCGCCAGGCCACATGATGTACGCCACCTAGCCCCCATCGTCCCTGGGGTTCATCAGGAAATTCAGCTACCTCTACAAAGGTCCCAGAGCCCCCGTCACCTGATTCAAGCCTGGTCCACAGTCCATCTGAATCTAAAACCCGAAAACCCATGATTTCAGTGAGCAGTGCAAGGGTTGGTTCTGCTGTTTGAAGTTTTAATCTAACCGTATGAAATCCTCTGAGCTGATGTTCAGCAGGCACACTACTGCGATCCCATATAGCTACATCTTTTTCTTCTTTAATCGCTGTAAATGAAAGTTTTAGACCGTGAGGGTCTGAAAAAGTGATGACACGTTGGTCGAATCGTGTGTGTTCACTCAGATCATCCACACGATACTCTTCAAGGCGACTTAACCAAAAGCTGTATGAGCTTGCTGGTATAGCGAATCCCGTTTCAGATACAAGACCGTATCCGTCTCTCATTTTAGAAACATTTGGAAAGGGGAAAAAGGTCAAGTCGGTACCAGGATTTCCGTGTGCATCGGCAAAAAAGAGATGATAAACGTCCGGTGCATCCTGATTAACCGATTTCTTAACAAGGCGGAGGCCAAGAACGTTAGTGTAAAATTCCAAATTTTGGTTTATATCACCCGAAAATGCCGTGATATGATGTATTCCGTGTACGTATGGCTTTTTCATTTGTAAAGTATGGATTTTGCTTAATATTTTATTTGTTTAAACAAATAATATACAGCAATTCGTTCCATTCTAGATACTACTACGTTATATTGATTGGGCTAAAATATTAGTTAAGACCGCTAAGGGGGACATCAAATTGCATTACCCGGCCGTTACGCCAAATTTCCAACGTAACTTCGTCACCTGGTCGGCGAAGGGCCACACGCTCTTGCAGGTGATTGGCTTCATTAACGTTAAACCCATCTACACTTAGTATAACATCATTATTTCGTAATCCACCCGTTTCAGCAGAGCTATTCCGGAGAATGTTAACTATTTCTACACCTTCAATTCTGGGCATACCCAACTGATTAGCTCGTTCTTGGCTTACAGAGACGATATTCACTCCCAGAAATCCTCTACGCACTTCGCCATACTCAATAAGGTCTTGCGTAATCTTAAATGCCATATTGATTGGAATGGCAAAACCATACCCCTGATTTCCACCGTTCTCAGTGGCTATTGCTGTATTTATTCCGATTAACTCACCAAACTGGTTTACGAGCGCACCACCACTATTGCCACGGTTTATCGCGGCATCAGTTTGAATAAAGCTTTCAATACGCATCTGGTCTGCTATGATATCCACATTACGACCAAGAGCACTCACTATGCCTGCTGTTACGGTAGATCTTAACCTAAAGGGGTTACCAACTGCCAGTACCCAGTCCCCTACTTCAACGTAATCGCTGTTACCAATAACAGCATGTGGCAAATTATGACTGTCAATTTTTATGGTTGCTAGATCAGTAGATGGGTCTCTGCCAATAACCTTTGCATTAAACACTCGTTTATCATGAAGTGTGACTCGGATGGGCCCTTCATCTGTACCTGCTATAACATGGTTATTGGTAATAATGTATCCATCTGCACTAACCAACACACCAGATCCAATGGTTGAGGCTCGTCTACGCGGGAAAAACCGGTCCCATGTGGAATCATCAAAATCATGGTTACCATCATCGGGTACTTGCCGACGATTAACTGGAACTTCTGTTTCGATGTAAACAACACTTTCGTTTACAGTTGCTGCAATACCGCGAAACGATGGCAAACCGGCAGGAGCGACTTGAAATTCATCTGTACCGAAGGGTGTCCCTGCACCACGCTGAATCTCCGTTATTCGTAGCTCTGTACGTTCTGTACTTGTAATACCAGCATAGTAAATCATAAACAACATACCAACCATAACGCCGGTTAGTATCAGGAGTACACCTGTAAGTATTTTTTGATGTAATTGCATGCCGATATTTAAAGTAACTGATCAAAAATAGCATCAGACCGACGTTCATACAAACCATCGATATGATGTTTAAAATAAACATCTAAATGATGTATAAGTAATTTAAGCTCAGATTTAACAATAGGGTTCCTTAAAATGGAAGAATTTTTCCCAGATAAGGCCAAACTTAAATACTTATACTGATCAGTAGTGAGTTTGAAGCTTAAACCAAAACCAGCTTGCGCACTAACAAGTCCTTCTTCTATGTTGAAATATACATCTCCGATATGGTCTATGCTTAGAGATGTATCATAATTGACCCCTATTCCACTTAGATCTGCCAGGCGCAACTGAATGTATGGAAATAAGGCTGAGACATCATCCTGTGATTGATTCAACCAATCTAAAAGTCGCTCAGAGAATATAAAAAAATCGGAGCTGGACTCATTACCGTGAACTAGTTGATCGAGCATCTCCATAGTGGCCATAACCATACCGAGCTTTGTGAAATCTTGCCTGAGATTCCAGTTTTTTTGCCTATAGCTAGCTTCTGATACGTTTTGTACCGTACGGGATTGCTTCACATAAACTACGATATCAAGAACAGTTCCTGCCTCAAAAAGCCCTGAGAATTTACTTTTAGGTTTTCTACAGCCCCTTATCATAACACCCATCTTTCCATGATCCGGGGTTAAAATCGTTGCAATTTTGCTCGACTCCTGGTAGTCGATAGACTTAAGCACTATTGCAGCCGTAGAAACAATCATACGGGTGGTTCTTCAAGAACAGATTCATCTCGTTTAAATTCGTCGTAGAATTTAATCCAGTCACGGTCTTCCAGAAACTGTATAAGTGCAGGTAAAAATGTGATTGCCGACAATAGGGTCATGCCTATTCCAATTAGTGCTAATAATCCGATTGAAAACAACCCTGGGTGTGTGGTGAATAACAGACCTGCAAAACCCATCATTGTTGTAATGGATCCGACTGAAATATGTTGACCTGTACTTTTCAATACATTCCACATACTATCTCTGCCCTCCTCAAGATACCGTGCAGCAAGATGAACACCGTTATCATTACCAATACCGAGAATGGCAGGCAAAACAACAAGGTTATAGAAATTCAATTTAATATCGAATATCAACATAATACCAAACGTCCATGCTAATCCAACCAGAAGCGGAATCATGGCGATAATACTCCATCGTAATGACCTGAATGTGATATTTACCAGTATAAAGATCATTATAAATGTAGCTGCAATCATGTAAGGACTTTCCGTTTGCATAAGCTCAAGCATTTCAGCAGCAGCAATGGATGTGCTGGCAGCATAAAATGTACTACCATCTGAGGTAGTAACACTGGCTATTTCATTTTTGAATGCTATGGAATTTCGTCCATCAGATAAACCAACAGAAGGATATATCATCACAAATCTACCTACCTCACCGTCTCTGGTAATAAACCGTTCTTTCATGAACGCAGGTAGTTCATCAATTACAAGTGGCTCGGTTACTTTTGAGGCTCTTCTGATTCGATCAAGATCTTCATCTTGTTCTTCTCTGATAAAAGGGTCATCCAACAATTCCCGGATAATCGCGATTTGATTCAATTTAAACTGTTCTTCAGCAGCTGTGGTTGGAAACCTCTCTTGTAATGCTTCAACGTCAAGTATTGTAGTATTAGGATTTTGCTGCTGTCGCTCTCTGATTTCAGAAAGAATTTCACGAACTTGTTCGTCTGTATCGGCTAGGATATATGCTGGGTTACGTCGTGTTGAAGAAGTAGTGCCTACGAACTGCCTGAATTCGACATATTCGGTGAACTCCGGTTCCAGCACACCAAATTCATACTCAAATTTAAGGTGGTGCTGATTGAGTAATATGACACCAACAATAACTAATCCACCGATAAAAATTGTTCTTGAATAGGGATATCGCCTGGGGGGCTGTTTTAAGGCTCTTGTATTGTCTTCGATGTTTCTGTTAACGAGAATGATGCGAAAACGCTCCATAATTGTAATTACCGCCGGCATAATAAACATCATGGCAAGAAAAGCAAATATGATTCCCCAACCCGAGATAAAACCGAACTCCGAAAACCCTCTGAAGTCTGCGAAAACTAATACAAACAAGGCTGCAGCAGTTGTAAGAGCGCTGGCCATGATTGCCGAACCTGTAGTGTCATAGGTATTAATCAGCGCGTTATAAACGTCCTGGCCGGAAGAACGTTTTTCAAGATATCGAGCGTAGAAGTGAAGACCGTAGTCTATTCCTAGTCCAAAAAGAATAACAAACAGTACAGACGTCATTGTATTCAGTGATCCCAGTACGAGATATGTGAGCGCGAAAGTGTACGTTAGGCTTAATACAAGGGGAAAACCAATTACGATTACCGAAACAGGCATTCTTATGATATGCCTGAGTAGTACATAGCGTTGTCGATTAGCCTCACCTTTTCGGTAATTGACGTATTTCTTTATGAAAAAATACATCATAACAAGCAACAAAACGCTGCTAATTCCAGTTGCAAAGCTATTTGTAACGTCTTGTGTGATGGATTCGATTTCCGCAAGGTGCCGTTGCAACCTGCCACCAAAACGAATCTCCATTTCAGGGTGAAAGGCCTGCTTGTCTAATTCACTAAGCATTACGTCATATGCTGCAAACATCCTGCGGAGAAAGCTTAAATCGCTTCTGGATCCAGTAGGATAAAATTTAAGAAGCATTACGGTGCTGTCTGCGTTAACCGGATACTCAGGGGGAATGAGCTCGTCGTATGCTTGACGAAAGCGATCCAGATCAACACGGTCTTCATCCTCATCATCAAAGCCAAAATCGACGAAAAATGGATTGGCTTCCAAACGTGAGGACTCAATCTGATCTTCAAGAAAAAATATAAGGTCTTCAAGTTCTGAGGGAGTTGCGAGATATAGTGCATAATCGCGCAACAGGTCTGTTTCTTTTCTGTATTCTACTCTAGAAAAAAAAGGGGCTCCTGTGCGTTCATCTATTAGTGACAAACTCAATTCGATGAGATGTTCAGCCATGGCCTTATTGGCATAAAAATCAGGGCTTTTTATAGCAACATCCATCTCGGTCTCTCCGCCAACGGTATCCCTAAGCCTATCGAGGGCGATTACATGCGGATTGTCGTCGGGTAGTAAATTGGCTATATCAGTATCAACTCGGAGCTGGGTTGCAAAATAACCGCTGATAACAGCCAATATAACCGCCACGGTTAGTATAGTAACAGGATACCTGAAATTATACCGAACCAGCGGTCTTAATAAGTTTAGAATGCTGCGCATAAAGTATTTAAAGTTGCCTGACTTCGGAAAATATACAAATTAAACAGTTGTTTAACTCCCTGCTATCAAAAAAAAAGCCATGACATGCATGGCTTATAGTTTAGTAAAGCATTCATGCTAAGCATTTGCTCTACTTCTGAGATTGTCAAGTAGAGCGTCGAAGCCTCTTCTACGTATTACATTTTGAAAAGAACGTCTGTATGATTCGGTGGTCGAAACATTATCGATAGCCATATCTGTAATGAACCAGCGTTCCCCCCTTTTTTCAATATCGTAGCTAACAGCAGTTCTTATGTCTCGAAGAACAGCTGTTGTTTTGACGGTAGCAGTGTTACCATTTATAATAATATCATCATAGATTACATGAGCACGATATATATCTAAATTATTCAGTGATTGATCTCTGATTATATCCCCAAAAAGTTGAACAAATTCAGCTCGTTGTTCTTCTGTAATGGAATCGAAGGTAGATTGAAGGGCATTTCTGGCCATCGCTTCGTAATCAATAATATCGTTTATTATATTTCTTAACTCTTGGCGTTCTTGCTCATTGAGTTCAGTTCCTTCAGGACCAAGAATAGCTTTAATCTGATTATCGCGTTCATCCATGAGAGCCCGAACTTGCTCAGAGGATACACTTTGGCCCTTCACAAATGAAGTAATACCAATAATGATAAAAAATAGTACGAAATATTTTTTCAACATAAGTAAATGACAGTTTATTCTTTTGGCTGTACAATAGGCAAGCCTGCAGCCTTATTGAGTTTACCTATATTAACGTTAAAATCGAAAATTCGTTGCCTTAGTTGAACCTCCAATTCAAGGGTTGACCGCATGGCATCAACGAGATTTTTCACTTCACCAAAGCCTAAATCGTACTCTATTTGCTCCATTCGCAGCCATTCGTTGCTTACATCCAGGGCTTCACGTGTGTTTTCCATCCTTGAAAATGACATCATCATGCGACGATAATTTTCTCTTAGTTCAAGTCTGATACCATCTGATACAGCGTTTCGGGCGTAAGTTGCCTGTCTTAGCTGCAATTGAGATCGGTTAATATTTTCTCGATTAACATTGAAATTTAGATTTTGACGAAGTCCTATACCATATACCACATTTTCAAAGTTTGCGCTATTTCGTATAAATGGATTTGCTTGTCTTGGACGATTTGGCGTACGGGCAAAAGCTGCTGAAAAGCCCATGATAACTGTTGGGTAGTTAGCAGATTTTGCTACGTTCAAACCATACTGTGCTGCACGTTGAGCGCTTTGTACCTGGATGAATTCGGGTCGATTAGCTATAGCGGAAACTTCATACGCATCTAAACTCTCTGGCTGAAAGCTTAGCGGATCCAGAAATCTCTCTGCTGGTAAATAAATGATTTCCGAGTTATCATTCGCCAGGGCAAGGTTCCATGCGCTTTGTAAAAAACGTTTGTTTTCGCTAACTTCGTCAACCTGAGTCTGAAATTGGAAAGTAAATATTCTGAACTGGAACAAGTCGGCTTCTTCTAAATCATTTTCCCCCTCTTCAAACATTCTGTTAAGTTCAGTTTGCGCTGTTTGTAAATCTCTATTTGCCCGTTCTATTAATGTTTGAAGTTCTCGGGCCAGCAACATGCTATAATAGAGTTCATACAACTGTATTTCATAGTTATCACTTTTAATATCAAACTCCGCTTGTGCCGCATAGACGCCCTGTTTTGCTGCTTGAATGGCACTAGATATGGCACCCCATGTGTACACGGGTTGAATTGCTGATATTTCAGCCCTGGTAAATATCCCCCAATTCTCCCAATCATTCTCAAGATTCGGGTCTAGATATAACATTCTATCAGAGAATCGATCAGGGTCACTGCTTCGTACACCCGGAACCAATCCATGAGCAGTAGTAAGTTCAATCTGAGGTAAAATTCGCAACGCACGCGCTTGCTGATATCTGTTTTGTGCAAGGTTAACTTGCTGTTGATTCACCTGTAATAACGAGGATCTTGATTTTGCAAGTTCAATAAACTCTTTCACACTTACCCTAATGGTATCGGTCTGTGAAAAAGCATCTGTGGGTAACCAAAAAAGAATAGCGGTTGCCCAGACTAATATCTGAAGTTTCATAAAATGATAGAAAACTTGTCTGAGTTGAATGTATATCTAATAAGATAACAGAGGCTAAAACAAAAAAAGCTCCTCAGGGGAGCTTTTTTGTTGCGGAGAGAGAGGGATTCGAACCCCCGGAACCTTTCGGCTCAACGGTTTTCAAGACCGCCGCATTCGACCGCTCTGCCATCTCTCCGGCAGATTTCAAATATACGCACAAATATTAATTATTCAATGCCTCTGCACCGGAAACTATTTCAGAAATCTCCGTAGTAATAGCAGCCTGACGTGCCTGATTGTATTTCAGTTTTAACTGTCGCATAATTTCAGATGCGTTTTCAGTGGCATTATCCATGGCAGCCATTCTTGCACCCTGCTCTGAAGCATTAGATTCTAGTACTGCTCTCCACATTTGAGTGTTAAGATGCAGCGGTAGTATTCTTTCTAATATCTCTTTGTCAGAAGGTTCATAAATATAATCAACGCCATAGGCATTTTCGTCGTCATTTACTTCCTCCAGTTGGATAGGAAGCACTTGTTGCATCACTCTGTTTTGAGATATCACAGACTTGAACTCATTAAACCCAACAAAAACAGCGTCGTACTTGGCAGACTCAAACTCTTTGGCAGCATTTCTCATAATTGAAGCGGTAGACTCAAAATTGAGTTTATCGAAGAAACCAATATGGCTCTCAATTACATTGTAGCCCCGCTTTCTGAAATGATCATTAGCTTTTCTGCCAATACAAATGAGTTCAAGTGTTTTTTCAGCTATATGCTTGCTAAATTCAGACTTTATTCTGTCTTCGATATAACGAAACAGGTTTGTATTAAATCCACCACATAAGCCTCTGTCTGATCCTATAATAATTAGAAGTATCTTTTCAGGATTACTGATAGGATTAAGATATCGATTGTCGGCCGCATTATCGCCAGTAGCTAGCTTACTTACCACCTTGCTGAGTGTTGCAGCATAGGGTCTGGTAGCTATCAGGCGATCTTGCGCTTTCCGCAACCTTGCAGCAGCAACCATTTTCATAGCCTTGGTTATTTGCTGCGTATTCTTTACAGACGATATTCTATCGCGTATTTCGCGTAAGTTAGCCATGTTGTGCTACTTATTTAGTGGACAGGTTACTTGCAATGGTTTCAGCTTCAGCTGCGAGCTTTTCCGCAAAATCATCAGAAAGCACACCTGAGACTGCTAGTTCATCCATTTCATTAGCGAACTTTAGGGAAATTGCCTCGAGGTATTCTTTTTCAAAAACCAAAATTTGATTGATTTCAAGCTTATCTAAAATCCCCTTCGAATTAGCAAGTAACACAGCAATTTGCTTATCAACTCTTAACGGGGAGTATAGGTTTTGTTTAAGAATTTCAACAGTACGTGCACCTCGGGCCAGCTGCCGTTGTGTGGACGCATCTAAATCACTACCAAATTTGGCAAAAGCTTCGAGCTCACGATACTGAGCAAGGTCAAGTTTCATACTTCCAGAAAGCTTTTTCATGGATTTAACCTGAGCAGCGCCACCTACCCGTGAAACCGAAATACCCACATCAATAGCAGGACGGACCCCAGAGTTAAATAAATTTGACTGCAAGAATATCTGACCGTCGGTAATGGAAATCACATTAGTTGGGATATATGCAGAAACATCGCCTGCCTGTGTTTCAATAATAGGCAGTGCCGTTAATGATCCTCCACCCTTCACCATTGGGCGAAGTTCTTCCGGAACATCATTCATATTTTGCGCAACTGAGTCATTTTTATTGATTTTCGCTGCACGTTCGAGTAATCGACTGTGAAGATAGAACACGTCACCAGGATATGCCTCTCGACCAGGAGGTCGTTTTAACAAAAGAGAAACCTCACGGTAGGCAACAGCCTGCTTAGATAAATCATCATAAATAATGAGGGCATGTCGTCCGGTATCCCGAAAGTACTCACCAATAGCTGCACCCGCATAAGCGGAAACATATCGCATAGGTGCCGGAGCAGAAGCGGGAGCAGAAACGATTACTGTGTAATCTTTAGCACCATATTTCTCCAGCGTCTGATTAACCTGAGCAATAGTGGACCCTTTTTGCCCAATAGCTACGTAGATACAAAATACACCATTACCATTTTCATGGGTTGACTTTTGGTTGATTATGGTGTCAATGGCAATAGTCGTCTTACCTGTCTGGCGGTCACCAATAATTAACTCACGCTGACCTCTACCAATAGGAATTAGGGAGTCAATTGCTTTAATACCAGTTTGCAGGGGCTCAGCAACAGGTTCGCGGTAAATTACGCCAGGGGCTTTGCGCTCCAGGGGTAAACGGATTGTTTTACCAGCTATTGGCCCCTCGCCGTCAAGTGGATTCCCCAATGGGTCGATTACACGGCCCAGAACACCCTCTCCAACAGGTATAGATGCGATATCATTAGTACGTCTAACCTGATGCCCCTCTTCAATTTCTCTGGATGCACCGAAAATAACAACACCAACGTTATCTTCCTCAAGGTTTAATACCATTCCTTTAATTGGATTTCCGGCATTGTCTTTTGATTCCGGGAACTCTACGAGCTCACCGGCCTGCACCTTAGACAAGCCATATACACGGGCAATACCATCACCCACTTCCAATACAGTTCCTACATCATATACTTCTGCTTCGTTCTCAAAACCTGAGAGTTGTTTGCGAAGAATTGCGGATACTTCGTCTGGCCTTACTTGACTCATGTTAATAACTGGTTATGTACTTATGATTTATTTAAACGGTTTGTGACTGGAGTGATTGAGATAATTGCTCCAGCTTGTTTCTGACAGATCCATCAACTACGGTGTCTCGATACTTGAGAGTAAGTCCACCAATGAGGGATTTATCAACAATAACATTTGATTTTATTTTCAATCCAACGACTTTGGAAAATTCAGCAATTACACTGTCTACCTGTGACTTTTCAAGTTCGAATGCCGTAGTAAGTGTAACTTCTAAAATGCCGGCATACTCATTATGAAGATTTTCGAAATTAACTGTTGTAGCATTTAGAAGATCTAACCGTCCTTTACGACTCATTACTTCTATGAGCCTGTTTGTTAAAGCAGAAACATGGGCTGAAAATATTTGTTCAACAATTTCTTGCTTTTTACTGTCTTTAATCACTGGTGAACTCAGCGCAATCTGAAGACCCTTGCTATCCTTAAATGTACTGCGAATAAACTGCATGTCCTTCAGCTGCTCGTTTACAGTATTTTGTTCAATTGCTAATTGAAGAAGGCCCTTAGCATATCGTTTAGCTGCAATACCAGATGTCATGTATTACCTCAGTTTTTGGACAAATCGTTTACAAAATTCTCAACGAGTTTTCTATTTTTCTTCTCGTCTATTTCAGCATCAAGAATTATTTTGGCAGATTTGATTGCTAATTCTGCTACCTCATTTCTTAAGTCATCAAGTGCTTTTTTCTTTTCTGCCCGAATAATTGCGCGTGCCTGTTCCAGCATTTTGGCAGTTTCTTCTTTCGTTTTCTCAATTCTGTCTGCTCTGATTGCTTCGGCTTCTGCTGCGGCTTCTTTGCGTATGCGCTGAGCTGCGGCTTCTGCTTCTCTTAGAGCTACTTCATTATCCTTTGAAATCTGCTCAGCCTTTTTAATCGCAACTTCGGCTGCCTCGATTGATTCTTTAATTGACTGCTCGCGCTGATTCAGAGCACCGAGAATGGGCTTCCAGGCAAATTTTGAAAAAATTAGTATGAAAGCTAAAAAAGTAACGAATATCCAAACAAAGAGACCTGGATCAACGTCTAATAAACCGGCAGCAATGATAAAGTTCATAAGAATTATTCGAAAGTTGTAGGACTACAAAAATAGGGGACCGTGTATTGACGGCCCCCTTTGTCTATTTACTTGATAGCAAGCAAGAAACATACTACTACGCCGAAGAGTGCAACACCCTCGATAAACGCAGCAGAAATCAGCATAGAAGTACGAATATCGTTAGCAGCCTGTGGCTGACGAGCAGTACCTTCCATGGCGCTTTTACCGATAATACCAATTCCCAGAGCAGCACCGATAGCGATGATGCCTGAACCAAAACCAGCAGCTAAGTAAGCCATTTCCATAGTTAAACTCCTAAATGTTAATTGTCTGAATCGTTTGTTCGTTGTTTTATGAACGTGCGTGAACGGCCACTGCCTCTTGCACATGCTCATAGTCTGGTCCGTCTGCGTGATCTACATGGTCATGATCATGGTCGTGATCGTGTTCTGCAACTGCCATACCAATGAAAAGAGCTGAAAGCATGGTAAAGATATATGCCTGCAGAATAGATACGACTATCTTTATGACGTAGATGAACAGAGCGAATAAAATCCAAATCCAGGAAGTACCCCAGGCAACAGCATCACCGAAAATACCTGAGAACACAAAAATGAGTCCGATAATAGAGTAGACCAATACTTTACCAGAAGCCATATTAGCAAATAAACGTACCGTTAATGCAAAAGGCTTAGTAAACAGGCCAATAATCTCTACGGGTGTCAAAATTATTCGAATCCAGGCAGGTACACCAGGAAACCAGAACACGTGCTCCCAGTGATCTTTAGTACCATTGAACTGAGTAATTAAAAATGTAGTGAGCGCGAGAGCAGCCGTAACCGTAATGTTAGCTGTTGCACTGTCACCCCAGGGCATTAGTCCAAATAGGTTCATGAACATAATCATGAAGAAAGCCGTAAGCAGGTATGGTGTGAACTTAAGGTATTTCTTAGGTCCAATATTTGTAAGTGCAATTTCGTCTCTGATAAAGATAATAAAGGTCTCCATTACATTCTGGAACGCACCTTTAGGTTCTGTATCGCGACCAACACCTGATTTATATCTGTTTGTAAGCGGTACCAGCAAAAATACCATGAAGAAACCGATGGCCCAGAAATAAACAAGCTTGGATGTTATGGATAAGTCTAATCTGGTGGAGGCACCATCTGACCTGACTAAATAATAGGTTACTGCTCGGGCCTCGGCTTCGATTTCGTTTTCTATAAAATAACGATCGATGTATCTGCCACTGTTGATTGCTGCTGTAGTAGACCTAAAAAAGAAGAGTCCATCTTCATCCCAGAAAATGCGCGGTAGTTCTACTTTACCAGCAGGGGTAAAATCGAGGTAATAGTGATCTGAGAGTTTGTCCAGAATAGGAATTTCCTTGGGATCATATTCCTCTGCAGGAGCTGATGAGAGAGCTGCAGGCAGAGCCAAAACGAAAAACGAAGTACATGCAAGGAGCAGTAATTTAATCTGGAACATTAACCTTGGTTTAAGTTTTTGCCGATTTCCTGTGTATGAACAATATTTCCTGTATAGACTTGGCAAGATACGAAATAAATACGCTAACAGTAAAAGTAATTTCGGGCAAATTTGTGAATTTCAACACCACAAATATAGCAGCCGCAAGCATCACCAAACGGATTGCAACAGCACCATAGACTTTAGATAAAAAGACATCTGGTGGTGCGTCAAAGTACGCATTAATGTACCATAGACCGATTACAGCATATAATGATGTAAGCAATACCGCAATCATTATCGCTACCAAGTCCGTAAATCCCAGAAAAAGAAAAGAAATCAACACACCAACAGACAGTAGGAAAAAGTCTGTAACAACGATGTGAAAATACAGGCGATTACTTCTTTCTTGCACGGTCTTTATTTCTCTGGGAAGATTGATTATTCGCTGTAAAAGCTATCTTAAGTACGATTCCGAATATTGAAAAAATACCAAACAATGCACCCGCAAGAGTAAACCAGGGGGATGAACCATAGCGCTTGTCAAGCCAAACACCCAACAACAAAGGCATTACCATAGAAGCAGCAATTTGGATGCCTAGTCCCAGGTAGTCACCATACTGACCCAAACCGGAATTCGGTGCCATTACTTATTGGGTTTGAATCTCTTTTTCTACACTACCTTTTTGGAACAGATTTGGATGTACGCCATTTTTTGAAATCCCGGTGCGGTCACCCATATGGCATGCACCCTCGAATTTTGCACCTTCTTCAACCAATAGGGACTTCGTTATGATATCGCCAACTATGGAGCAAGTCTGCCGTAATACCAATCTGTTGGTAGCAGATACTTGACCTTCTACTTTTCCTGCAATATCGGCCTCTGTAGCAATGATATCCCCTTTTATAACGGCACTTGCTGAAACTACACACTTTCCTTCAACTTTGAGTGAACCCTCAAGTTCTCCGGATATACGAAAATCTTTTTTTGTTTCGAGGGTACCTGTGATTCGGGTACCATCGCTAATCATATTGATAGCGGGTACGTTGGATTGGTCTTGCATAGATTTAACTGATTTGTTCTTTGAAGAAAACATCTTTAATTGCTAATTAATCAGGTACAAAATAGGATTCAGGGGACGGGCGTTTTGCCATAACTCAAAATGAAGATGGGGGCCACTGCTAATAATTCCAGAATCAGACACTGCTCCTAAGATATCACCTTTATTTATAAAGTCCCCGATATTTTTTGTTGGAGCTGTACTGTGCTTATATACTGACAGAAAACCATTAAGATGCTGGATTTTAATGGTATAACCGTAGTTAATAGACCAGTCAGTGTGAACGATTACACCAGCTGCAATACTTCGTATAGGTGAACCTGTATTGGCTGCAATATCAATCCCGAAATGCCCTTCAGCTGGGTTATGGTTACCCGATATAATTCCATTGACGGGGCTTGCAGCTGGAAATATTGGCTCATCTAACCTATTGAACTCAAATGTGATATCAGGAAGACGCTGTAGTTTTACATCATTAAAAAGAGCTAGACTTAAATGGTCGCTAAAATCATCCACACCATTGCTTGTTCTCGAGGCCACAACCCTGTTGACTGTGAAGACCGTATCGGGTGTGGTTCGAATCATATCTCTTATATTGGCCAGCTGGCGATCTCGTACATTCAATGAATCCTGAAGTTCCAGGATTCGGGAAGAAATGTCTACTAGTTCACTTCTGAAAGATTGGTCGTACCCAAAAATGACATATCGTAAAGGAGTGAAAAATATAACCGCGTTAATCAAGATAGAAGTAAGTACTATAAGTGTAACAACGCTGAGTATTGCATGAAATGGTTTTAAGGTAAACGACTCCAAATCATCAGGATCTGAATTTTTCCAAAGTATCAGATGCAAATTCTCATACTTCAGTTCATATAGTCGCTTAAATAACTTTTTCATGCAGCACTATGTCGGTTATCGGGTAGAATAATTCGGTGCTTCCTTAGTTATGGTAACGCTATGAGGATGACTTTCTTTCACACTTGCGGCGGAAATCTGCACAAACTCAGCTTTTTGCAGCTCATCAATTGATGCAGCTCCACAGTATCCCATGGCTGCGCGTAATCCACCTACCATCTGATATACAACTTCGCCAAGATTACCTTTAAACGGAACCATACCTTCTATGCCCTCGGGAACCAGTTTTCGAATATCATCTTCAACATCCTGAAAATAGCGATCTTTACTTCCCTTAGACATAGAGGCAAGGCTTCCCATGCCCCTGTAAGACTTGAATTTTCTAGAATCATATATAATTGTTTCTCCCGGGCTTTCATCAACACCGGCAAACATACCTCCCAGCATCACGGCATTCGCTCCTGCAGCTATGGCTTTAGGTATCTCCCCCGTTTGCTTTATACCGCCATCAGCAACTAGACCTACGCCGGCATCTTTTGTGAAGGCGGCTACTTCCATTACAGCCGTAAGCTGAGGCACACCAACACCAGTTACAATTCGAGTTGTACAAATGGAGCCTGGTCCAACACCTACCTTAACTACATCCGCACCCGCCTCGTGCAATGCTTTTGCGGCAGCTGCTGTGGCGATATTCCCCGCAATTACAGCAATATCAGGAAACTTCAATTTAGACTCTCTGACCATTCGTAGTACACCTTCAGAGTGACCGTGTGCGGTGTCTATGGTAATACAATCTACACCGGCATCAACAAGAGCCTTTACCCTGTCTATGGTATCTGGAGAAACTCCTACTGCAGCCCCTACCCTCAGCCGACCTAGTTCATCTTTACATGCGAAAGGAAAATTCTTTTTCTTCTCAATGTCTTTGAATGTAATCAATCCTACCAGGGTACCGTGACCTTCCACGATGGGAAGCTTTTCAACTTTATAGTTTTGAAGTAGTCTTTCGGCTTCTGCGAGGTCGGTGCCGATACCGGCTGTTACCAGGTTTTCAGAAGTCATAATTTCTGATAGCCTACGTTCATTGTCCGTTTCGAAACGAAGATCTCTGTTGGTTACGATACCGAGCAACTTTCTGGCGTTATCAACAATCGGAATTCCGCCTATCTTATGAGTGCTCATTAAGGCTCTAGCATCGCGTATTGACGCATCTGGCGGCAACGTTACCGGATCTACAATCATGCCACTCTCACTACGCTTCACCAACCGAACCTGTTCAGCTTGTTGGTCGATAGTCATATTTTTGTGAAGCATAGCCATCCCCCCCTCTCTGGCAAGTGCTATGGCCATCCTGTACTCGGAAACCGTGTCCATAGCAGCGCTAAGTATGGGTACATTGAGTTTTAGCTTACTTGTTAGGGCAGATGAAATATCAACGTCTCTGGGTAGTACCGTTGAATGAGCTGGAACTAATAAGACATCATCATAGGTGAGTCCTTTTCGAGTTATTCTTTGCAGAGGAGAAATAGTGGGCATAGTAACATCGACCTGGTTTAATTGCGGTTTGACAAATTTAAAGAAAAAGTAGTAGAGCTGCTCGTACTTATTTTTAACCTGCTTAGATTCATACCAATCGTAAAGATTGTAACTTTAACGAGTAATTAATCGCATATTTCACGATGTTTGCGGGAATAAACACTTGATTCTAGTCACTCAACAGCTGTGATTCCATTTCATAAACCTTATACTGACGAACGTGAGGCTAATGCCTTGTATGATACTTTGAAATCGGGTGTTTTACGAGGTGACGGGCCAGCAAGCAAGTCTGTCCAAAAACTGATTAGTGATATAACCGGTGCAAAATACGTTTACTTCACTACTTCATGTACTCATGCACTGGAAATTGCTATCCTATCGTTGAACTTGAAACCAGGTGACGAGGTTATAATGCCAAGCTTTACCTTTGTTTCAACAGCCAATGCTGTACTTCTTCATGGAGGCAAGCCTGTCTTTTGTGACATACATCCAGACACCCTGAATATTGCCCCTGACGATATTCGTTCTAAAATTAGCTCTAGAACACGAGCAATTATTCCCGTCCACTATGCCGGTGTTTCTGCTGAAATGGACGCCATTTGTGCGCTTGCAAACGAGTATAACCTTCAAGTAATAGAAGATGCTGCACAGGGTGCCGACGCTTATTACAACAATCGCCACCTTGGTTCCATTGGCGATATGGGATGCTTGAGCTTTCACGACACCAAAAATATTACGTGCGGTGAAGGGGGTGCTTTTCTGACCAACAGTGAGGAAATCGCACGAAAAGCCGAGGTAATTCGTGAAAAAGGGACAAATAGATCCGCTTTTCTACGAGGAGAAGTAGACAAATATACATGGATTGAAAGGGGAAGCAGCTTCATTCAATCCGATCTGCTGGCCGCTATGCTAAACATTCAATGGCAAAAAAAAGATGAAATTAGACGGTTGCGTAAAAATATTTGGGAAACTTATCATGCAGCACTTGAAGCATTCGAACTTGCAGGATATTTACAAAGACCAGTAATCCCGAAGCAGTGCACAAGTAATTATCACACATATTTTTTTACGGTAAATTCGCCGGCCGACCAAGATAACCTGTTGCAACTTTTCCGATCGCATGGTATCTCAGCTTCATTTCATTACATCCCTTTACATACTAGTCCCTTTGGGTTACAAATTAATCCAACGCCACCCTCGCTTCCAGTGACTGAAAAAATCAGCAATTGTTTAATCCGCTTGCCAATATATCCTGGCTTATTGGATGAGCACCCTGATTTCTGCACGCTGGCTCTACATGTACTTAGTGAATATTACTCAATCTGATGTCATTGGAGATCAATAACATAAGGTTAACCACCTCAGAAGTATGGTCAGATTATTGGAAGGCCTGCTATTGGGCTACCTATGCAGAGTCCCCTGATTGGTCACGCCTATGGAGTAAAACGTACGGAGAAGCCTATATCGCTACGCCTTACCTTGTTGACTATACAGATGGAACACAACTATTACTACCAGTAACCAGCGTGGTTCGAGCAGGAAAATGGTTTGAAGTCCAGCTCATAAGTCCCTCAGGTGGTTACGGGGGGCCGTTGTCGTCAACGCTGCCAACACTGCACCACCTGGCGCTTCTGATTGAGGAAATACCCCGGCATTTTCCTGACTATCACCTGAGGTTAAACCCTTTCCTTCTGCACGCCATAAAAGAGAGCATCGGTAATAGTATAGTGGTTAGTCCGGAGCTGCCCAAGCCGATAAAAAGCGACTTCACACAACCTGTACCACTGGACAGGCATACAGATCAGGTGCTTTCAAAGAAAAGGGCTAGAAGATATGCCAATGCGGCCTCAAAGAAAGGGTATGTTGTTAAACCTATGGAACCGGATGAAATTGCGTCTTATCTGAATGTTTATGATGACGCTCGAGATCGATGGGAACAAACAACTGTACATTACCCAAATAACTTTTTTCACAACATGGCAACATTGCAGCCATGTACCTTTTTTGGTGTTTACGACCGAGAAGATAACTTTTGTGGAGGCGGACCCTTTCTGTTTGGGAATAAGATAGCGACTACATGGCTATCTATAATGAATAGCAATAGGTTACAAGACCATATATATGAATTTTTCTATTATACCCTAATACTAAAGTTTCGTGAGGAAGGATATGATTGGTTCGACTTCAATCCTAGCGGTGGCCAATCTGGAGTTGTGAAATTCAAAGAAAAATTTACACCCCTTCGTATGGACGCCCCGGTTTACGAAGGCTATTCATGGAAGAGACTTTTTATGATAACGCTCGGCAGGGATTGATATGAAAAGCCTGAAGGAAAAAGCGTTTGATAATATGCAGTGGACAGCCTTTGCCAGTGTGTATTTCTCTACCATTCAGTTTGTTCAGCTTTTTATTCTTGCTTTTTTTCTGAGTCCTGCGGAAATCGGCACAATGACTATGGTGCTCTTGATGATTTGGTTTTCACAGGCGCTAGCCGACGGGGGAATGAGTCCAGTAATTATACATCGGAAAAACCTGTCTGATGGCATCTTAAATAGTCTGTTCTGGATTAACATTGTATACTCAATCATTCTTTATTTGTTACTGACTGCCTTGAAACAACCCCTTTCGGATGTTTTCAGTCAACCAGAGCTCACAGAATTCATCCCTGTGGCTGCCTCTGTAATAGTCATAGCCGCAATTGGCACACAGTTTCGGGTCATACTAAATAAAGAACTTCGATTTGACCTTGTAGCTCGTCATGAAATCGGTTCAATTACACTCAATTTCATAGTTGCGGTATTAATGGCCTGGCAAGGTTACGGAATATGGTCCATGGTAATTGGCTATTTAGCTGGAGCAATACTAAGTACAATTATTCTGGTTTATTATGGATTATCTTTCTGGCGGCCGGGTGTTCGACTGAGTTTTCATGGCCTATTCGATTTAATTCAATTCGGGTTTTATCAAATGGGTGAAAGAGTACTCATTTTTATGAATTCCCGAGTAGACCAACTACTTATCGGCTCCTTGCTGGGCGCTCAGGCTTTGGGAATATATACTCTGGCTCACAATTTCGTGGTAGGTCCTACCATACGGGTTAACCAAATTATCAGTACCGTAATGTTTCCAGTATTTTCAAAAATACAGGATGACGATAGCATGTTACGAAAAGGCTATCTAAAACTGGTAAAGGTAGTTACAATTATAAATACCCCCATACTTTTGGGAATAGCTGTAGTCGCTCCCGTACTTATTCCAATTTTCTACGACATTGAATGGCACAACAGTATATACATTTTGCAAATTCTTAGTGTGTATGCACTGATTCGCTCAACAGGAAGTCCGGCAGGAAGCCTGCAGCTCGCAAAAGGTCGGGCCGACCTTGGATTCAAATGGAATTTTGCATTAGTTCTGGTCACGCCACCTGTTATTTACGCTGGTTTTTTGGCAGGTGAGTTACCGGGCATAGCCTTTGCACAAATTGCACTTCATGCCAGTCTTTTTGTGCCGTACTGGTTTTTCATGATAAAACCGCTTATTGGGCCACCGGCAAAATCATACTTTTTTTCAATTTTTGATGCTTTGGTACCAGGCATTTTCATGGGTGCAGCTGTATGGGTTGTGTGGTTACTTTCGGGAAGTATGAATACTATTGTACAGCTTGTAGCCATGATTGGAGCAGGGGTACTCTTTTTTGTTTATTTTGCTTATAAAAACGAGCAGGAACTCTTTAACGAGGTATTAATCTTGATAAAAAACAAATACCTGCATAAATAATGACTAGAAGCAAACCAGTTGTCGTACACTATCATTCTGAGTGGCTTCCTCCCACCATGACCTGGTTGCATGAACAAATCAAACAGCTTGAGTCTCATTGTGAGAACCACGTTTTATCAGAAAGAGTGTACAATAGAAAACACTTTTCATTAAAAAACATCCACTCGTTTGAGGCACTGCCTTGGTATCGCCAGCAGTTACAGCGTTTTGTAAAAAAAGCTGGCATTACAACCCACCTACCCTTTTTTGAATTCGTATGTAAAACTGTTAAAGCAGATCTTATACATGCACATTTTGGACATATGGGTTTAGCCATGCTTCCAATTGCGCAGTTTTTGAACATTCCGTTGGTTGTAACATTTTACGGGATGGATATACATCAGCTGCCTGCCAGATCACCAAAAATTAGAAACGGTTATCACAAATTGTTTTCAGGTGTAAGCCGCGTACTATGTGAAGGGGAATACATGGCCTCCGATATAATAAGACTTGGGTGCCCGCCTCATAAAGTCCATGTGCATCCCCTTGGTATAAATCTTAGCAAAGTGAATTTCCAGCCTCCGCAAACCAATGGAAATAAACCCATTCGAATTCTTATTGCCGGTTCATTTAGAGAAAAGAAAGGGATTCCGCTTGCATTGAAAGCAGCAGCAGTATTGGCAACTTCTTATCCGGTTGAGATTACAATAATCGGAGGTGCGGGTGAGGACACATCATCTGTCATTGAAAAACAACGAATTCTTGAGGTAATTTCATCTACCGGAATAGGTGAGCAGGTTAACATGCGAGGTTTCGCATCGCACAATGAGCTACTTAATGCGGCTCGCGATCATGATATTTTCTTGTCGCCAAGTATTCACGCCTCCGATGGAGATTGTGAGGGTGGGGCTCCTGTTACAATCATTGAAATGGCCGCATCAGGTCTACTCGTAGTAAGCAGCACCCACTGTGATATTCCAGGCGTAATTAAGCATGAACAAACAGGATATCTTGCAGAAGAAAATAACCTTGACGATTTGATAAGCCAGCTGCACCGTGCAGTAGAATCGCGACAAAATTGGCCTGCAATCACAACCGCCTCCAGAGAACACATTGAAACCAATTTTGATGCAAGTAAACAGGCGATACGTCTGCTGGATCTCTACATGGAGGTTTTAAGTGAAACCTAAAATCTTATTTATATGCCCCCACTGGCATCAAGATGGTAATGTTGGAGTTATTCGTGCCAAGCGAATGGTACGCTGGATGGTAAAGGTTGGTTATGAAGTTGTTATATTGGCAGCCGGGAGCACAACATACTCCTGTACCACAGATTTTGGTAAGGTTTTCACCGTTCAGGATCCACTCGGAGTTTTTACCGATAAAAAAAGTCAGGAAAAGCAAGGGAGCAAAAGTACGCTCAGCCGGAAACCGAATTACTTGCGCAGAATGCTAGCTTATGCTTTGTTTACTCCAGATTTACAGATTGTCTGGGCCCTTTATTGCTACCTGAATACGGATGTCAGAAAAATTTGTGAAGAGTCTGCACTTGTGTTATCTACATCCCCACCGGAATCAGCGCACGTTCTGGCAGGATGGCTATCGAGGTGGAGCCGGACACCTTTTATAATGGATATGCGTGATGGTTGGCTCGATGAACCAATGAAACCTCTACTACGCTTATCAAAGGCCCAAAGAATGCGTGAGACGCGACTTGAGTCAAGACTTTTACGACAGGCCGCTGCTGTACTGGTCACAAGTTCCGTATGGAAAGAAAAACTTATTGAAAGATATCCGTCTGTGGGCGAAAAAATTTTAGTACATACCAACGGGTATCCTCACTCGGAGCAAAAGGAAGTACGGGCTAATCTCAATCGGTATGATGGGGACCATTCGGGAAACGTGACGCCTCCGGTAGAATATCCGAATAAACCGGTTCTGCGCATACTACACGCCGGCAGGGTTCAGAGCTCCAGACCGGAACGAAAAATCGATGAAGTACTAAACCCTGTATATTCGCTTTTGCATCGATTAAATATTAATTGCGAATTGACCTTTCTTGGCAACCTCGAACCCGATGAAGAAGCCGAATTAATCAATTGGCTGCCCAGATTACGTTCTGTTAACTCAAAATTGGTGCGTATACCTCAGGTTCCGCACTCGGATGTCCCCTTCTATATAGAGAACAGTGATTTGCTCTTGCTGACTTCTCCATCCAAAGCTTCTATTCCTGCAAAATTCTTTGATTACCTCTGGTCTGGCAAACCTATCTTATGCTTCACCAATATTGATTCAGCCGTACACAGAGCTATTACACGAATACCTCAATGTCATTTCTGTGACATCAGCAAACCAGATATGGATGCGCTTAATCGATTTGTGAATGATGTGCTGGTCAGAAGTTTAGAAGTTGAAATACCCGATTATTACGGAGAAGACGCTTTGAAAGATTCATTTCTGGCTATACTCAAGGAGGTATCCAATAAATGAAATTAACTGCGCCACGTATTGCTGTCCTTCTTTCGAGCTACAATGGCTCTGCATACATTGAGGAGCAACTTCTAAGCATTTTAAACCAAACGGGTGTTCTAGTTTCTGTGTTCGTCAGAGATGATGGTTCTACAGATAAAACACTTCAAATTTTAAACAAATTTGAAGACGCAGGGAGCATTTATCTTTTTGCCGAGGACAATATTGGCGTTACTAACAGCTTTTTTCGGTTACTTGAGCTTGCAGGGAGCGATTATGAGTTCTACGCGTTTGCGGATCAGGACGATGTCTGGAAAGCAGATAAACTATTGCGAGCATGTACCAGGCTAGGTGAAGAGGCTAAATCAACCCCGGGGATGTTTTACAGCAGGTTAGAATTTGTAGACCAGAAACTCCGACATCTGGGGTATAGTACTATTCCGACAACACGAGGTTTCAGCAATGCTTTGGTGCAGAATCAGGCTACCGGGTGTACGGTTGTTTTGAATCGATTTGCCCGAGACTTGGTCTGCGAGAGGATTCCACCGTGGTGTCTGATGCATGATTGGTGGTGTTACCTGGTAATTTCGGCTTTTGGCAAGGTTTTCTATGATGAACATCCTGCAATTTTATATAGGAAACACGGCAACAACGTAACGCCCGCAACACCATATTTTATTCTTGAGCTTTATGCGCGAACACGAAGATTCCTGGGTGAGAACGATATACCCGAAAAAGTTTCGGACCAGGCGAGATTATTCTTTGAGTTATATGGAGAAAGGCTTGCAGAAGACAAAAGACATCTTATTCAAACCTTCCTGAAAATCCGAAAAGAAGGAATTCTTGGCAGGTTATCTTATGCAATACGTATGCCTGTAAGACGGAATACACCGTTTGATAATCTAATTATGCGCATACTATTTGTAATAGGTCGTTTCTGAACTGCACTAAAAGGCGTTACATATAACTCACTTTTAAAGCATCTACTGCATTTTGCAGGGAACAATTACCCTGTAGATATTCGTTAACCCAGTAATAAATACGTTTGCGTCTGTTAAGTACATTCGGATTACGTGTAGAAAAAAGACCAGCTACCTCATCACGAAAACCAATCATGTCTATTGCAATAGTCAGTTTTAATTTTTCTGGTATCTCAGCCCAACCCATTAATGAAAATATATCTTCAGTTTCAATCAATAACGGATTTCTGCGATGACTTTTCTTTACCAGATGCGCATCCACTGAGCGAAGTACCGGGTAGTTGTAGTCGAGTTTTTTGGCAGTTGTCATTTTTTTTCCTCGTTTTGTTCAGGTTTTATACAAAGTTACCTGCTTACAGTGACAGCATATTGTCACCCCCATCAAAAGATTTTTTAAAACACGCATAATTGACTGCCGTTATATTTATTTTATCGGCAGGAGACAGAAAATCTATAATTTGTGTCTTTTTAGGGATTTACATCAAATAGTATGCCATCTTTCAATTTGGAATCGTTGCCTATTCAGAATCCGGTGCTCATTGTAGCCATCGTAATGCTGATTATATTGATATCACCATTAGTTTTTCGAAGGCTCCGCATTCCGGGCCTGGTTGGCATTATACTGGCAGGCACCATAGTTGGTCCTAGTGTAACAGGATTGCTTGACCGAGACGCTACAATTATTCTCTTGGGCACAGTAGGGTTATTGTATCTGATGTTTATGGCAGGATTATCGATTGACCTCAATCAATTCAATAAACTGCGGAATCGAAGTATAACCTTTGGTTTCATATCCTTTTCCTTGCCTATGCTGTTCAGCTATCTTGTAGGTCCGGCTTTTTTGGGTTATTCCGTTGCCACATCCCTTTTGCTGGGGGCCATCGTCGGCTCCCATACGCTGCTGGCTTATCCTATCGCAAACCGTTTAGGCATAACAAAGAATACAGCTGTAACGATGACTATGGGCGGAACAATGGTAACAGATTTGCTGTCGCTCTTTGTGCTCGCGTTGGTTGTAGGATCTATGGACCAAGGCATTACCCTCTCATTTCTAGGAAGCTTTGGAAGCAGCGTGGCTATATTTCTTGCGGTAAGTTTGATTGTAATTCCAAGGCTTGGCAGATGGTTTTTCAGAACATTTCCTAAGGAAAATGATGCAGAATACACCTTTCTGGTAGCCATACTCTTCGTGAATGCTTGGTTTGCAGAGCTTGCTGGTCTTGCACCTATTATCGGGGCATTCCTTGCCGGTTTGTTATTAAACAGGCTCGTTCCCGACAGCAGCCCACTCATGAACAGGGTGCAATTTGTTGGAAATGCATTGTTTATACCATTCTTTCTTATCTCTGTAGGAATGCTGGTAGACGTGAGTGTTTTGATACAAGCTGAGGTCTGGATAAAAGCCCTCACCTTTGCAGGTCTGGTATATGCGGGTAAATATATTGCTGCTAAAATCTCTCAGTTTTTCTATAAACACAGCAATGCTGAAAGCTGGACCATCTTCGGACTTTCGACACCTCAGGCTGCTGCTACACTAGCCGTTACTTTGATTGGTTTTGATGTAGGGCTTTTCGATGAAATGGCTGTTAATGCCGTTGTTATCCTTATACTCATAACCTGTTTAACCGGACCTTGGGTAGTAGAGCGTTTTGGCAGAATTGTTGCCGTTGAAGAATCGAATAAGCAATATAAAGCCGGTGATGCTCCGCAACGAATCATGGTACCTCTTGCCAATCCTCAAACGGCTGAGGCACTTATGGATATTGCCTTTGCCATGCGTGATAAAACATCTACCGAAAACGTATTCCCGCTCACCGTAGTACGAGATGGCAACAACGTTTCCTCTCAAGTTGCCGATTCAGAGAAAATGCTAAGTCATGCTGTTATTTATGCTGCAGGAGCTGACATACCGGTGTCGCCGCTGACAAGAATAGACATGAACATAGCAAATGGTATTAATAGAGCAATTAAAGAGCGTAGAATAACCAACGTAATTATTGGTTGGAATGGAGAAAACTCAGCTCGACAACAAATTTTTGGTGGCGTACTGGATCAATTGCTCGAACAGTCTCGAGAAATGATTATGGTATGCAAAATCGAAGACAAAATTAGTACCAATGAGCATATTGTACTGGCGATCCCTCCCTTTGCCGGACTTGAGCCCGGGTTTCCGGAGTCAATGCGTTACATTAAAATTTTAGCAAACCAAATTGGTGCAAACCTTACTATTGTGGCCGCAGAAGAGCGTCTCCCATATATAAAAGAAGTGATTGATGAAACTGAACCAGAAGTAACAACAAGTTATCATGGGATCAGTTCATGGGGCAAATTGATTAATGCTTTAGATGAATTACTTGAAGATACCGATATGTTCATTCTGCACAGTTCACGAGAAGGCACTATATCATGGCGACCCGGGTTAGACAGATTGCCTGGAATTATTGTAAATCGGTATCCTAAAAACAATTTTATAGCTGTTTATCCCTCGGAGATAGATGAAGCTTCGTCCACTACAGGTCTTTCAAATGCACCAGGAATAGCTGCAGACAATGCATATAACATGCTTAGAGCCGGCAATATTACGTTGAATTTAACAAATGGGTCTACCAGAGATATGGTGGCAAAGCTAATTCGATCTTCTCAAGCTTTAGATGAAGAAAAGTTAGATAGCTTATCTCAGGCTGTTATAGATAACTCGCTGGAGTATACACCCGAAATTGTACCTGGTGTTGCTATACTCGATGCACACTCTACATCACTGGGAGCAACTCAGGTATACATTGGTATCAGTAAAGAAGGGGTTAAGATTCCCAAAACATCAGGACTAATTCACGTACTGGTAGTAATATTAAACCCTAATAATATTGGAATAGATGTTCATTATAAGCGCCTGAACGCCGTAGCCAGAATGTTCAGAGGCACCAATTTGGTCGATGCACTTTTAAGTGCACAAACTCCTGAAGATATTTTACAGATTCTGAAAAAAGCGGACTATAGCAATGAGGATGGGAATAACAATAAAACTGGATTTGGCAGTGGCCTATTAGGAACCGACTCCCTTAAAACGCGAGATTGACGGTATGCGATTGTATACTGTTATGCAGGATAAACAGCTTTCTTAGCGGCTAGTAGTGTATTTTTCATTAACATAGCCACAGTCATGGGGCCAACTCCACCCGGAACGGGTGTTATCCAGCTGGCTTTTGCAGCTACAGAGTCATAGTCGCAATCGCCTACCAGCCTGTACCCTCTTTGAGCAGTTGGGTCTGCAATCCTGTTCATCCCAACGTCAATTATAATTGCACCCTCCTTAACCATTGGACCGGTAATTAGTCCGGGTACACCTGCAGCGACAATGAGAATATCGGCGCCAATTGTATGTCTGGTCAGGTCTCGAGTATATTTATGACAAATGGTGGTAGTAGCTTTCCCCTCTTCATTCTCACGGGAAAGCATGATGGCAGCCGGGGACCCAACGATATTGCTGGCACCTACAACAACTACATCCTTTGACTTGGGTGAAAGAGAATAATACTTCAGAAGCTCCATGATACCGGCCGGGGTACATGACCTGTAACAAGGTTGACCGATAGTGAGCCGACCTACGTTCATTGGATGAAAGCCATCTACATCTTTACGGTGGTCAATACTCTCAATTACAGCCAAAGGTGTAATATGCGAGGGCAAGGGTAGTTGTACAAGAATACCATCTATTTCTTCGTCGTCATTGAACCGTGCGATATGATCCTTTAAAATTTTTTCTGACGTAGTATCGGGTAACATAAGTGTTTCTGAAAGTATTCCGACCTCTTCACAAGCTTTCGTTTTTGCACCCACGTAAACCTTTGATGCTTGATTACCGCCTACTAAAATTACCTGTAATTTAGGGGCTCTGTTACCCAAAGAAAGCCAATCGCTCGCATCTTGACTCACCTCTTCTCTTATTAGTGAGGCCACATGCTGTCCGTCTATGATATTGGGAATATTACTACTCATCGTTCTATATGATATTTTTTCATCTTATTGTACATGTGGCTCCGTTGTATGCCAATGTGATCAGCTGTATTCGAGATATTCCAATCGTTTTTATTAAGCATACTAACTAAATAGGCCCGTTCCGCTGCCTCTTTAAAATCGTGGAAACTGGAGCACGAGTGTATCATTTCATTCAGAGGGTCTGCATGGTCAACTTCCTTACGTCCGGCGGGCATAACCAAAAGGTCTATAGAATGCTCATCAATTTCGCTCGTCTGAGTTAAAATACCTAACCGCTCAATTACATTATGCAATTCTCGTACGTTCCCGGTCCATGGCAATTTCTGTAATTTTATGATAGCTGCCTCATTTAGCGATTTATCCGCAAAAATAATGTCTTTAGCAGCCAATTGCTCCAGAAAAGCTTCTGCAAGAACAGGTATGTCGTCTGCTCTTTCACGTAATGGAGGAACATGAACAGGAATTACATTAAGTCTGTGAAACAAATCTTCTCTGAAGCGATCTTGTTTAATTTCTTCAGCGAGGTTCTTATTGGTAGCGGCAATAACTCTAACGTCTACTTGTATAGAGGATGTTCCACCTACTCTGTTTATCTGCCCTTCCTGTAAGGCCCTTAACACTTTAGCCTGAGAAGATAAGGGCATATCCCCAATTTCGTCGAGAAATAAGGTACCCCCATGCGCCTGTTCAAATTTCCCTATTCGTTGACGGACGGCTCCGGTGAATGATCCCTTTTCGTGGCCAAATAGCTCACTTTCAAGTAATTCTGCTGGAATTGCAGCACAGTTCACTTCTACCAAGGGTTTATCGGTTCTTTTACTGAGCTCATGTAACCAGCGTGCCACCAGCTCCTTCCCCGTTCCATTCTCGCCGGTGATTAAAACACGGGCATCGGTTGGTGCAACCCGTTTAATCGTCTCTCGGATGTGGTTTATGGCTTTACTATTACCCAAAATTTCAGAAACGTTGCTAATGCGACGCCTCATTGAGCGATTTTCTTTATACAGACTGTTCCGCTCCAACGCATTTCTCACAGATATGAGCAATCTGTTCAGATCGGGTGGCTTTTGCAGGAAATCAAACGCTCCCAGCCGTGTTGACTGAACGGCTGTATCTATATTCCCATGACCGGTTAACATAATTACGGGAAACGAATAACCTTTAGCACGTAATTGCTGTAACACCTCCAAGCCATCTATGCCCTGCATTTTTACATCCAGAAACATCAGATCAATAGTTCTTTGCTCCAGCAGTGTTAAAGCTTCTTCCCCCGACGAGGTTTCCAAAACCTCATAGCCTTCAAACTCCAGAATTTCGCGTAACGCACGTCGAATCCCAGACTCGTCGTCGGTTAATAATATGCGTGCTGTTGTTTTCATCAATGGGGCAGACAAATAAAAAACCCCGCAGTAACGGGGTCTATTTAAAAAATCAGGCTTCTTCCTGCTGAAATGCTGCAATAATTTCTGTTGAACTTGAGCAGCTGTTCACTCTTTCACGAAACTCGTCGTTATTCATCAATTTCGATATTCGACTTAACAGCTTGATGTGCTGACTGCTCTGAGACTCGGGACCTATCAAAAGAAAAATCATGGTTACAGGCATTTGATCGATAGAGCCATACTCGATTGATGACGTTAACCTTCCAAATGCCACGTAGTTTTCTTCGACTCCTTTAACCCTTCCATGGGGTATTGCCAACCCTTTTCCAACACCGGTACTCATCACAGCTTCGCGCTCAAGAACTGCTGCCAGGGAGGTTTCTGTAAGCTCTTTGCCAGCTGATAGTTCCATAGTAGCAACTAACTTTGTAATAGCTTCTTCTTTAGTTGCAGCGGAAAGGTCTGCAATGGTATTGTTTTCGTTTAGTAGATCTGAGATTTTCATCAAAAATATATTTAGTAATTGAATTAGCTAAATATACCAATCTTAATTTCCATCTAACAACTGGAATAAAACAGATAATGATTGCATTTGTGCACCTTCAACCTATTTTTTTGTACCTTTGAAAATGCAATTTCTCACGCAAAGCTATCAGGTATTTATTAAAGACCTACGTATTGAAGTCAGGTCAAGATACGGCATAAATACAATCCTGGCTTTCGTATTGGCATCGCTTATGGTTGTTCTGTTTGCATTAAAAGCAGACGACCTGCAACAAGATGCCCGAAGCGGACTGATCTGGATTATTATCTTATTTGCCTCAATGGCCGCACTGCCACGTTCTTTTGTTTCGGAAACAGATCAAGGTACATTTGACTTGCTCCGGCTCAACCTCCCCGCTCCTCCGGTTTATACAGGTAAACTTCTTTATAATTATGTTTTTACACTGGCTGTATCACTGTTTACACTTGCGCTTTACTTGTTCCTAATGGGAATCGTAGTGACACAACCTGCAACTCTTTTAATATCCTTGATTTTTGGATCTCTGGGACTTGCTTCTGTCTCAACCCTTCTGGCAGCTTTGGTTGCGCAAAGTGCTCAACGTGGTGCGATATTTTCGGTATTGAGTATTCCTTTATTAATGCCGCTGATTTTAATCCTTGCTAATACAACATATGCTGGATTTTATGGTGATCTAGATGCATTTTCGATTAACGATATAATGGCATTGATAGGATACGCTGGGGCAACGGTAACGGCGGGATCTTTGTTATTCGACTTTGTGTGGGATGACTAATCATTTAAAGAAATCCATACTATGATTGATGTAGGATCAAATAAAATTATTGGCCAAGAAAAGGTACGAGCAGAAATTTCGCGAATTGTAGAGTCTGGCCGACTCGGCCATGCATACCTCCTTGCTGGTCCAGTGGGAGTAGGGAAAAAGGCGCTTGCACTCGCATTTGCGGAAGCGATAAATGGCGTAGAAAACTTATCCGCTTTAGGAGAGTTAAGAGTTTCCGAAAAAAGCAGCTGGTTTGTACATCCCGATATACACGTGTTTATTCCTTTGCCGAAATCTGCACCTTATGAGGAGTTCTCTGGTCGTATTCAGTTGTTGGCTGAAGATCCATATGCCATGGTAGATTTTGGAAGCAGACCTTCACTTGACGGTTCATTCGAAGGTAAAAGCAGAAACGCCTTCTATTACAAGGAGTATTTTCGTGATGAAATTCGTCCAAAGATGATGCTAAAACCCAATGAGGGTAGGAGAAACATTGTAATAATCAGCAATATCGAGAAAATGCCTCCCAATATTGCCAATGCATTTCTGAAAACGCTGGAAGAACCCGGAGAAAACTTGATGTTTATTCTCACAACCGACACCTTTAATTCCTTGCTTCCAACCATAGTATCCCGGTGTCAGATTTTACGATGTAGCAGCATTGCGAATGATCAGATGTTTGAGGCGTTGGTAGAACGTGACGGACTTGAACGTAATGATGCTGAGTATCTGGCCCGTGTGTCTGGTGGGAATTATGCTTCAACCAGATTTTATGATGCTAAAACACTGCGAGAAAACAGGAAAGAAATTATTCACTTTCTGAGAATGTCATACACCCACGATGCAACTGAAATCAGTACACTGGCCGCAAAATGGGGTAGCGAATTACGCAACGAAGGTAATATCGCCCTTCTAAATATGATTGAAGTATTCTTGAGGGATCTAGCAGTCTATATGGATACTCAAGATGAGAGGTTACTCACCAATGCAGATCAGGTTGATATCATCAAAAAGTTTACTTCCTCTTTAAAAAATGCCAGAATTGAAGCAATGATTGCCACCGTCAACAGTTTCAGGCCGATGGTATATCAGAATATTCAACCCAAACTAATTTACACAGTTATGGCGATGCGATTCGGATATTTGATGCGCGGCTTGAATACCCCCATTCCAGACGACGAGTCTTGGCAGCACTTTCCCGCCGTTACTAATCTATAGGTATGCATTTCTATAAATTACAGGGAGCAGGTAACGACTTTGTGGTCCTTGATTGCCGAGAAGACAACTTCTCATTAGAAAAGTTAATTGCAATGACTCCAAAACTCTGTGACCGACGATTTGGTATTGGTGCTGATGGGGTGATGGCTTTATTCCCTAGAGAACTGCCAGAAACTGATTACACGATGATATACCGAAATGCAGACGGTTCAGACGCTGGTATGTGCGGAAACGGCGGCAGGTGTATTGCAAAACTCGCTGTTCAGTTGGGTGTTGCAGAAAAACATGCATTTTCAGTGCATGGTCAAGTGTACAATGCAAGAGTTTCTGATTGCAGTGTTCAACTCAGTTTTCCTTGTGAACCAGTCGTCAAATACGAATTGGATGATACATTTGGTATAATTTACGTGTTGTATACCGGTACTGAACACATAGTGGTCCCAACCCCGTCAGAAACCTTCACTAACGATGATCTCCTACGGTCAATTGGCAGACAACTTCGAAACGACAAGCGTTTTGGTAGTAATGGGACCAACGTGAATTTTCTACTTTCAGATGACTCAGAATTACTCATGTTAAAAACATACGAGCGAGGTGTAGAAGATCTCACACTGGCCTGTGGAACAGGTGCATTAGCCGCTGGTATTGCCACGCATCATTCTCGTTTTTTCAACCAGGGTAATTACACATTTAACGTTCAGAATCCGGGGGGAAATCTGCGCGTTCATTTTGATGTTCACACAGGTTTGTACTCAAACATCATACTTGAAGGACCTGCCGAAATTGTCTTTGAGGGGATATTCCGTGATTAAAATCATCCTCATATTTATGGGGTCTGTTACTTTGATTGCAACGCTGTCTTGCAGCAGTGGCCGATCAAGTACGGCGACACAAAACTCATCTAGCCAGGAAAGGGCACACCAGCTGTTGAACGCTATGACAGTGCCGGGACAACGTTTACCACCAGAAAATGTGAGGAGTTTACAGCTATTTCGCAATTCAGAATCAAACGCACCCATTATCAGGTTAAACAGTAGTGAACGACTTACTTTGCGATTCGACGATCTGTCTCGCGAGTCGTCTATGTTCCGCGTTGAAATAACACACCATAACCGTGACTGGTCACTTAGTAATGTAATTCCCAACCTATACCTGAGAGGTTTTATGCAAGACTTCATACACGGTGGACAAGTTGGCAGGTTTCAGAACCCTTCATGGCATGCTTACGAATACACCTTCCCCAATGAACAAATGGGGATACGCATTAGCGGAAATTTCATGCTTCATGTTTACAGACAAGAAACCAATGAACACCTATTTTCATTGCCCTTTTTAGTTCATGAAGCAACCGATGGCGATTTAACAACCTCGTATGAGGAACTGTATAATCTGGATTCCAGGTATATGCGTCATCACCAATTATTCGCTCGATTCACATACGATGACCCACACATTCTCCCACAGAATGATTTGAGCATTTATTTTGTACAAAATCAGTTCTGGTCTTTAGCTCGTGAGGCAGATCAGCAGGACTTTTCTGAACAGGGAGTGGCAAGAATGTATCTATCTCGATCTGAGGCATTTATTGGGACTTTCGAGTTTATGCACCTGAACCTGAGTCAAATTGATCAATATAGTTTACAAATAACAGATTTCAGAGACGGACAGAGAATCCCTCAGGTTACACTTCAACGTGACATAGTTAATCTTGGCATTGCCCCTTCTAACCGAAATAGTGTGCGCTTTACAGCACCATCCAGGCGATTTGATGCACGTTATGCACTGGTACGTTTTCAGCTTGAAGTACCGGATAGAGAAAGAACGGACGACGCTATTTATGTAGTTGGAGGCTTTAACAATTGGGGAATTTCACCGCAAAACAGAATGCAATGGAGCGCTTCTGAAGGCTTGTATACGGGTCAGGTTGTGGTTAAAGAGGGTAATTACGCTTATAAGTATGTGACTTCAAATGGTCGCCGTGTAAACTTGACCCGTCTTGATGCCAGCTTCGCGTCAACACGTCAGGAGTATCACACGCTAGTATACTTGAGAGATCAGGCTCTTCAGGCTGATCGACTTGTTGCTGTTAACAGGTTCTTCAGCACTGGTTTTTAAGCAACAATCACCCAAAATGGATGGTGCAAGTCTCAAGTTTACTTACAGTTGAATTACTTTTACAGGGTGTGGAACTAAGCGTCATGTTATACACGAAATCATCATGAAACCGCCTCCTAACTAACAGACTGGATCCGCTTTTTTTAGAAATCAATACCAAGGCTGAAATAGTGCACTCTTGTACCCCACCCTTCAGTACCGTAGGGCCAGCCCACATCCCACCGAAATGGGAGACCAAGTAGAATTGTCCTTAACCCAAACCCGGCACCAACAAGTAGATCTTGTCTGTCTGATCCTTGCCAGGCAGTACCAACATCCACAAATGCGTTACCAGTCATGTTGTATAAAGGAATTATGGGAATAGGGCCTGGTAAGAGCGCGGCTATGAGCGGATATCGGAACTCAGCATTGAATAAAGCAAATTTATCACCAACTATTGTGTTAAATAGATGCCCTCTCATTGGTGTTGCAGGAATTGTAAAAAAGATATCCTCTAAACGGTCTATTGGCAGGTTCCCATCAGCCCAGGCGTAATTTATCCAATTGTCGATTCCACCCAGGTAGTAGTTTTGGGCGTCGCGCCCAACAGAGGCTGCTCCCGATGCTCTGAATGCAAGACTATACCATCCACCGCCAAAACCAATATACTGTCTTATATCACCGCTGAGGGATGCAAAATGAAGGACATCATTTGTAATTGGTGGACTACCCGATATGCCAACGGCCATGCGCCTGCCCCCTGATGGTGTCAGGAACCCGGGACGTGTTACATCTCTGGTGTAGGTCACCTCAGGATACAAAAAGTACCCCTTATCGTTTGATCGATCTGAATTAAGAATGTTACTGAAATCCCTGGAAAGGGTTATAAAACTGGCACCGTAATCAATACGTTCAAATTTATTAAACGGTCGCTGAAAAGTAATTCCACCACCATAGTAACGAAAACGAACGATTTCTCCGGCAAATGATTGAAAATTTCGGCTTGTGTGAAAATAATTAAGGAGTAGATTGGTACGATTTTTAAAGTAACCGTAAGATATTACATAATCACTATTACGAAGATCGAATACTAAGTTGGACGCGAATGCAATTTGATGATCTCCAAGTAAATCGCTGAATACCACCTGGGTGAGGGCAAAAACACCATAGCCTGTGGCAAGATTTCCGCTGGCGTAAGTAAAGTCAGGTGAGAATGTCAGACGATATTTGTTGGGAATGAATCTACCATCGGCAGTACGAGTATCACGGAGTCCGAAGATTTCCTGCGCAATGGGTTCGCCACTTTCCGGGTCGCGGACGTCAGCAAACAAATAGTTTCTAAAATCAATGCGTGTAGTTTCGGTAATTGGTTCCGGCTCGGGTTCCGGCTCGGGTTCACGTTGCATATCAATTATTGAAGCAACCGATCGCAAAGTCATCTGATCGTCATCACCGCGTCCGAAAAGGGCCAGATCTTCTGTTACAATTTCTCGCCCGTATCGCAATGCCGGTACCATTACATAATCGCTAACTCGCTCTCGCATTTCAGCCCATACGTTTGGTACGAGAGGCTCTTCTTTTACCATATTCATCGGATTCTGAATCAAGAATATGTCCAGAAACCCTCTGTTGATACTGTTTACAGCAATTCGATTTCCATCGGAGCTAACAGACATTTGCATAACGCCCGATAGCAGGTCGGTAACCGGTCTACTCCTACGGGTTTCCAGTTCCATTACATAGACATTAGGAATTCCATTCTGGTCTGAGATAAAAAACATTTTGTTATCTCGCGTGACTTGAGGCCGCATTTCAGACCAGCCTTCACTACGGGTAAGCCTTTCCGCTCTGGTATCTCCGAGGCGAATTCTGTATATATCAGTTTGCTTGAGTGATGGGTTTAACAGCATGTTAAATTCTTTACCCACCGTGTTGACTCGCGTTTGCGCACCTCTATCAGAAACAAAATAAATAAATTCGGATTCTGCCCCCCATGCAGGCTCCCGATCACTAAAAATGTCGGAGGTTATGTTAAATAGCTCTTCGGTTTCCAAATCAAAAACATAAATATCGGATAGCGGTCCTTGATTTCCGTCAAAAGCAATTTTAGTTCCGTCGGGCGACCATGCTACTGATCCGATACCGTTTAAATCTGGAAACTGTATTTTTCGTACGTCCTCTGTCTGATAATTAACAATTGTGATGTCGTTTTGTCCACCAGACCTGGTTGAAAGCACGATATTCTGTCCGTCAGGCGACCAAGAAAGGTTTGGACGAAGGATATTCAACTCTTCAAAGTTAACGTTATCTTCGCCCCTGATGAGCGTCTTTAGAATTCTTCCATCTAGAGAATTTATAACCACCACATCAAAGAAGCCTCGGCGATTGGTTATTAGGGCAATACGATCACCCAAGGGTGAGATTGCAGGAGAGGTATTGAACGATCCTCCCATCTCTCTGCGTGTTATAGGCGTACTAATGTCGCGGAGATTCTCCCGTATTGTAATTTCAGGGAAATACTTACGGCGCAGCCACTCATGCCATCGATCAGAAAGCTCATCGATTGTTAGCCCAAGGGACTGTCGCATACCTGCCTCTACGGATCTGGTATTTTTAATCCGTTGCATTATTTCACCGATTTTCTCTCTGCCATACTCCTCAGCAATGAAATGCCACATAGCCTGTCCACCCCGATAGGCCATGTATCCTCTTAACTGAGGGATTGGTGGCAGATAATTATTCATTACAGCATCGCGAATAAACATGTCGGTGTTCGTATCCCAGCCGAGTGCCATATATTCGGCCAACCCTTCTTCAAACCACAATGGAAAAACAAGCTGAATATTATTCTGTATGATGGACTGTATCGTACCACCATAATACATATCATTTATTACTGCATGGATAAGTTCATGGTGCAGTATGCGTCGAAAATCGGCATAATCACCCTGAAATGGCATGGTGATTCTATTTTTAAATTTATCTGTAACCCCTCCTATTCCCTGCGCATCCAATGGCAGAGGAACGGTATTGGTTTCAGAGAATTCGCTGTGGGAGGCGTATATGATTACCTGAATACGATCTGTGATTTCATGGCGAAAGTCACGTCGTAACTGCGCATAGGCTGCTTCCAGAGAAAATGCCGTAAACTCAGCCAGATAGTAGTTTTGAGCGTCATAATAATACACATCAAAATGATCAGACTGAATAAACCGCCAATCAAACTGGGTATACTGAACCCGGTTTTTGCCGAATGCAAAATATTGAGCTTCTACCGTCTTGACAGTTGATAACCCGATAAATAGGGCTAAAATAACCGGTAAATACAGCGAAATTTTGTTCATATTCTGATATAACGTTGATTTATTATCTAATACACGCACTAACGCTTAATATGACTATTTAGCGCTTGAGTTTTTCCGATCTGCCATCACAAAATCTATAGTTCTTTGTTCTATGTTGGTTGAAAACACTTTAACAGTGATTTCATCGCCAAGTCTGAATGATTTTTTATTGGATCTCCCAAGCAGTATATGCCTGTTCGGATCATAGACATAATAATCATCATTAAGGTCTGATATGTGAACAAGTCCCTCGCAATACACGTCTTTGAGCGATACAAAAAGTCCTCTGTCTGTTACACCACTGATGTACCCGTCGTATGTATTGCCTATTCGTGCCGACATGTATTCAACTTGCTTAAGTTTAATGGAGTCACGTTCAGCATTTACCGCCATTTTTTCTCTATTACTGCAATGGCTGCCAAACTGCTCCAGTTCACCGAACGTGTAACCGGGAATTCCGGCTGCATATTTTTTTAAAAGCCTGTGGACAATGACGTCGGGATAACGTCGAATTGGACTTGTAAAATGTGCATAATGTTCAAATGAGAGACCAAAATGCCCAATATTTTTGGGGCTGTACACAGCCTTGGCCATAGAGCGCAATACCAATTCATTTATTGTGTTTTGTAGGATATGACCATCTACAGCCTTAAGTAGCTCGTTTATGACTTTTGAGTTCACCTTCTTCATGTCAGGCTTAAACTTAATTCCTATTGGCCCTACATTTTCCGCAATATTTGCCAGTTTCTCTGGATCTGGTTTATCATGAATCCGATAGAAGAATGGATATAAATCGGGATTTTTCTTCTTACCCTGGCTTTTAATTACTTCCTTACGCAAGTTTTCGACATGAAGAGCAACGGTTTTATTTGCCATCAACATGCATTCTTCTACTAAACGATGTGCATCGAAGCGTTTTTTAACTATAATATCAACTGGTTTACCTGCATCATCTAAAATGAATCTTGGCTCCGGTGTATCGAAGTCCATAGCACCGTGTTCAAACCGGAGCTGTGTTAGTCTTTTTGACAATTTATGCAGGTGTTTCATTTGCTCCGAAAACTCATGAGGTTTTCCTTCAATAACTTCCTGAGCTTCTTCGTACGTGAAACGACATTTTGAATTAATCACGGTCTCACGTATATCGTAATCTACAACCTGTCCATTGTTGTCAATTTCCATGAAACAACTGTAACAAAGCTTATCTTCGTTAGGACGCAAACTACAGACGCCATTGCTTAGCGATTCAGGAAGCATCGGAATTACCCTATCTACAAGGTATACCGAAGTACCACGCTCATGAGCTTCTTTATCCAGAACCGATTCTGGTTTCACGTAATGAGTTACATCTGCAATATGCACCCCTAGATAGTAGTTGCCATTTTCTAACCTGGCTATACTTAAAGCATCATCGAAGTCTTTTGCATCAACAGGGTCAATGGTAAAGATGACTTCATTTCTTAAGTCCATTCTTCTTTTATATTCCGCTTTCGGAATGGACGTTGCAATTTTATCTGCAAACTCATCTACTTCTTTAGGGAAGGTACTGACGATTTGATTTTCAGCCAAAATAGATAGAATAGCTGCATCGTTTGTGTTTTTCAATCCAAGTCTGTCAACGATTACCGCCTCCGGCAATGTACGGGGATTGATCCAATCAATAAGTTTGAATATAACTTTTTCGTTGTGTTTGGCGTCAAGGGAATTTTCGGGTAATACAAAGAAAGACGTCTGTGCGGATTTTTCGTCTGGCTCAATAAAGCAGGCGCCTGTTTTTTCGCGAGTTAATGTACCCACAAAAAGCCGGTTACCCCGACTTCGGATTTCCAGAACACGCCCTTCGAGTCTATTATTTGGTCCCGTTTTACCCGTAACCTTTATTCGAACAAAATCTCCGGGTAAAGCCACTCCCATCTTTTTTCTGGGAATGCGAATATCATCGTCGTACCCTTCGAGTTTAACAAATCCAATACCATGACGGTTAACAGAAATAACACCTTCTTGGATGCCGGAGTTTTCTTCATTGATTGCAGGTTTAACATGCCCTGATTTATTTTGTCGGAGCATTTGTCTGGTCACCATCTTATGGACGGCCTTCGTCAACTTTTTGTATTCTCTGGCATTATCCATTTTAAGAGCGCCTGCCATGAGTTCAACGGGCACAAATGTGTCTGGATAGTGTTCTAGAAATTGGATGATTAGTTTTTCGAGGCTGCTCTTTTTTTTGGTCATAACTATTTGATTACCTAGTTGGAAGCTGTTGATGCTGTATCGTTGGGAGTGGGGGCTGCAGCACCGAATATTCTGCGGATTTGCCCCCACAGTCGTTGCCTTAGTTCAGCCCAGGTGTTAAACTGAACCTGTGCCTCGAGACCTATACCATTAATACTTTCTGCCTGGGTTTGATTACCGACTATAGAACGTAATGTAGGGTCTCTGCGATGAAATACTTCAACAGATAAATTACGATTTATTCTATACGTAACACCAAGGTCACCTAAAAGGGTTTCTGTTCCGGTTTCATTGGCGGTATAAAATTGACTTTCCCCACGTAGTATTAGTCTGTCGTTGAATAATCGAAGTGCAATACCGAGATCAGCCTGGTCGAAACCAGTGAGATTAAGGTCTACATCCAGATTGCTTAGATTCGAATTCAACAGTGTATTAATTTGGTTAGAAAGAAGTTGTGACAAACCCACCTGGCCCGCTCTGGATTGTAAGCTGGTACCAAGTTCTGCAAATTGGCCGTCTCCACCGGCGCTTACTGGAAGAAAACTACCGGTAAAAAGCAAGCTTGTGGCTTGTATCAGTTTCTGATCTTCACTATTTAAAAGTGCCAGTTCAGTAGCATTTTGTGTGACATCCACTGCATTTGGAAATTCAAAAAAGAAGTCATTTTCTATACTTTGAATTGTACCTGATATTTCCAGAATAAGGTCAACCGGTATGCGCGATTGTTGGTTAAGCGCAGAACCGGTAAGCAGACTTACGTTTGGCCGTGCCCGGTAAGCTGCTGTCATGTTGAGCTGGGCATTTACAGGGTCTCCCTCCCAGGTGATACTTCCACCATTGCGGATCTGAAATCTCCTGAGGAAAACATCGCCTGCAACAAATGTGTACTCACCACTGGTTACATTAAAGTTGCCAAACATCTGAAATTCTTCATCTTCCAGTGTAATTCGAATTCTTCCACTCCCTCTGGCATTCAGAACTTCGCCGGTGAGCGGATCAAAAAGCAGCTGAACTGTTGTTGCAGCCGGAGCGATAAACTGCAAATCTAGACGGGCAATTTCAACAAAAGTGAGATCTCTCAATAACGGAATTTCTTCGTCGACTTGTTGTATTTCCCGTGGCCTTAACAGGTCGTCGAAGCTCTGTACAAACTCAATAAATCGGGCTTGTTCTTCAACGGTAGTTTCCGCCAGCAACGGAATCGTGAGCCTGGAAGCAGGTGTAGTGGTTATAGGAATAATTGTACGTAGAAACGGAGAGAGATTAGACCCAGTGAGCGAAACTGTTCCTGTTCCGGCAACAGTACCATAAAAAGGAACATCTGTTGAAAAAGGGCTATTAAGAAACTGGAGACGATTCATACTTAGGGTCAGGTCGAAAGGGCGCTCACGTTGAAAATCGTTGAAAGAGACGGTACCATTTAATACGCCTGTACCATTTTGCTGGTCTCTGACCGACACATTATTTATTGATACCCCTTCATAACGATCGAGTATAACCTCCCCAGACAAGATGTAATTTGTAAATACAAACTCTGGGACTACCGAGACCTCTTCCACATCAAAACGGGCATTAAAATAAAAATCGTTCGCGTTGCCGGTTATGATACCCTGACCGTTGGCTTTGCCCTCAGCCTCAGTAAATATAAACGGAAGAACGGGTACCAAAATCCACCCGTCTATTTGTACTAAATCCACATCGAAGTAATACAACGTATCTGTTGGAGCTAATGCTTCATCTGGTGCCTGAAACCATCCGTTAATTCGTATGTCTTGCCCTACGCCTCTGTTTGCAGCCAGATAATCTCCGTATTTATCTGGGTCAGTTAAAACACGAATTTGAGTGTTAAATCGCTCCGTTAGCGCATCAAAAGTACTATTCAGGGCAACATCACCTACCAATCTACCATCCAGACCAAACCTGTCAACTAAAAGATTACCGGTTACAGCTGGTTCTCTCAATAAAGACTGAGATGAAAATGATCCGTCTAGAATACCGTCGAAAGAACTGCGGCCATCAATAATGTCGGAAATCTGGGCCAAGTTCACATTAATGAACCTATACTCCATAGCGTCATTAAGATCGGAACTGTATGTCCCTGAGACCTCAATGAGCTGCCCATCATTTTCTAGTCTAAATTCATCAATATGAAATTTACGGTCGTCTGTAAGTCTTGCAATTGCAGGACTCTTCAGATCCCAACCATACATGGTTGACCCAAGTGAAAGTTCATTTATTGTAAACGCAAGTGTTGTGTCGCTTATACCAACTTGCGTACCCAGTATAAACTGTACATTATCTTCTCCCGTCCTTTTACTGCTAAGTTGAAAACTAGCTGTTTCGTTAAGAAGAGATAGTGAACTTTGCAGTCCGTCCAGTGTAAAGTTACCGCGAGATACGGTGCCTGTTTGTGTCTGTATATTTAACGTTGCAAATTCTTGCAGTTTACGGCCATATTGAAGGCTATTTGAAAACTGTATTGCAGCATTTGTAACACTGAAATCATCATACTGAAAGTTGGATGCATTGATGTCGCCATTAACTATCAACCGGCTCTCACTGGCAAACAATTGTATATTTAAATTAGCGTCTGCCTGTATCTGTGGTAACGACGGAATATAGAGCTGTAGAAGAGACAGGTCTTTGATTCTGGCACTTGCTGTAAAATCTACGGATGTATCCATCATGAATTCATCTGATAGAACTTCTGCATCTTCAGCAAATGTAAATTCATCTTCCACCCTGCTGGCAATGTAATTCTTCCAGTATATGAACATTGCCGACATCTTGTCTGGCAAAAGGTTTCCTCTTAATTCTGCATCAGCTACTGTGCTGGTAAATCGGAATAATCGCTCATCTGGGCCAGTTTCTAAAAAGTCAGCATATAACTGATGTGTACCTACATCCACATTATTCACTTTCCCTTCTGTAATATCCAGACTCAACACTCCTGTTAAAGCCGTTGAAAATGGATTAATCAACTCCATATCAAATGTAAAATCCAGGTTCGTTGTGGCAAGAAACTCATCCCCTATAAGCTCTGAGAAATCGAATGATTCCGCTTTACCAGCTATCAGCATTTCATTAACATCTTGGCTTAAATACTTCAAATCAAACTCCAGAAGAGACCCGTTTCTCAACCATGATATCATGGCATCAATGTCGCCTTCAATGTAGTCGGCCTGTATTGCAAGTTCGTTGAATGAAAAATTTCCGATAACTGAGTTGAACATCGAAACAGAGGCTGTAAGGTGAGCTGTGCTGGCAGAAAATCCGTTACCTTGAATTAAGACGGTTGTGTTGATATCTGATGAAGGTGTGTTAAGTGATTTAAACTGCCCAATATTCAGTCCCTCCGAAATTAATCTCAACTGATAGTCGGGTTCGGTTAACCATTGTATATCGCCCTCCAGACTTAACCGCCCTTCAGGTGTGATTACATTAATGTCTGCGTCTGTTCTGCTTATATCTCCAAAAACACGGCCTTGTACTGTGAAAAGTCCCCAATCTTTGAACATGAAGTCACTTGCGGTTGGAACTAATCGAAATAAATCTTGATGATCAATGCTTAGTTGACGCACAAACCCGTCATAGGAAAACAACGCGGGGTCAAGTATATGTTGCAGATCGCCAACAAACTCAAGCTCACTTCCTCCGTATTGCATCTTGCTTTGCGAGATACTCACGGCATCTACTGTACCCGCTGCCCTGAGTTTAAACATAAGTGGAGTGGATGTATTCGACAAGTTGGGGTGCAGGAAACTCACATCTGAACCTCTTACATAAGCCGTGTCTACCAACAAGGAAAACGATGAGGTGATAATTTGATCTGTAAAACCACCTTTCAGAATATCCACTGGAGATGCCTCACCGGTTACACTGATAATACTCTCTCCTAGTTCTATTCGCAGACCGTTAAGTTCTAAAAATCGATTGTCGTTAAACAGCTGTCCCCGAATTTTATAGGTATGTTCACTCCATTGAGGAATATCAGCAAATAAAAAATACACATCCAAATAGCGTTGAAAATCACTGAGTTCTGCAAATGCGGAAAACTGAATATTTTCGATCCTAATTGGTCCCGGTTGTTGCTGAAAAAACGAGTGTGCATCACGAGTTCTAGATTCAAAGCGTAATGACCCTCCGCTAATACTCAGAAAGGGTGCGAATAATTCAATATTTTCTAATCGTGGCGGTGTACGTTCACCTCTTTCTTCTCCACGTTGAAACGCTCTCTCAATTCTATAGACACTCCCTTCTGATTCCAGATCAACTACAACAGATGGCTCTTGGATGTGCAATGACTGAACACTGACGGTTCTTTTGAAGAAGTCGAGCGGATTTACCCTGAGGTCGATCTGCTGGATAGATATTAACGTATCTGGCGGAGTATCTTGCGTTGTGTATTCGAGCAGTAAAACGTCTTCCAGCTTCATTGAAAATGGAATAAAACCGCTCACTTGTCCAATATGCAGCTCGCCCAGAAATGTTTGGTTGAAATAGGTTTCCGCGACTTTGGTTACGTAAGATTGAGCAAAAGGCAACTGAACGACCCCAAATATGACTACAATCATCAGGCATAAAAAAGCCACTACGGCCAGTATTGATCGTAGCGTGTACTTCCATGCGATATATATATACTTGAGTATCAATCCATTAATTATTATGCGCGTTAACCAATGCATACTGCCATGCTTCCGTCAGAAGTGGGTTATGTTCGACCTCCTGCAACATGGGTTTACCCCAATCACTGAGTAATACAAGGCGCAAAGCTCCGGTTCTGATCTTTTTATCACTATACATAGCATTGATGAGCGAGGGTACAGCTTGCAATAGATCTTCTGTTTGTAGTTTAAACGTTTTCTTAAATGAAATTATTCTGTCTGGATCTACAGGGGCACCCATCTTCTGTGAGTACCATGTTGCTGCCAATAGTCCTACATAGACCGCCTCTCCATGTGCAAATCTTCTGTATCGGGTATGTGATTCCAGAGCATGAGCAAAAGTATGACCAAAATTTAAGAATGCTCTCGCCCCTGTTTCCAATTCGTCTTCCATTACAACATTTGCTTTTATTTCGGCACATTGCTGCACTATATTCGCCACAAATGCGAGATCGGCGCCTGGTTGACACCCTGCTATCAGATTAAAAAGGGATGGGTTACTGATACAGGCATATTTAATGATTTCGCCAAGACCACAATTCCACTCCCTTTTTGGTAAGGATTCCAGAAACTGCATGTCTGCAAATACAATATCGGGCTGATAAAAAGAGCCAATAAGATTTTTACCCGTTGGGTGGTTTACGCCGGTTTTCCCCCCAATAGCGCTATCAACCATAGCCAATAATGTGGTGGGTATATGAATAAGAGGAAGTCCACGAAGAACGGAAGATGCTACAAAGCCTGCAAGATCGCCGGTAACACCTCCTCCAACGGCAATCACTGGCGTTCCCCTGCGCAGCTTATTTGTCAGGGCTATATCCAGAATTCGGGCCCATTCCTGTACCGTTTTACTGGTTTCTCCAGATGGTACAATAGCGTCTACAACATCGCTGAACTTATTTCGCAAATGCTTGATGAACCATGGATGAAGCTGTGCTACAGATTGGTCCATTATGAGCAGACATCGCATACCAGTATAGGGCTGCAACAACTGAAGTAATTCATCCATCCCTTTATGGGTGACGTAAATATCGGTCTCCGATATTCTTTTTGTGGATACTTTAATGGGTGTTTTCATAAGATGATATTAATAACATGAGCTCTGTAGCACTGCGAATGGGGCTCCAGGAAGGGTCCGGCTTGAATATTACGTGTGCTTGTTGGTAGTAAGGCAGTCTGCTTGCCAACATTTGCTGCAGTTGCGTACGTAATTCTTGTTCTGGTTTTGGGGTACCATCAGATTGCAAAAGAAGTGGCCTTTTTGTGCTTCCTTTGACTCTGCTGAGGATTTCATCAAAGGGGGGGTCCAGATAGATCAATAGATTATGTGCTTTTACTTCATTAATCATTTGTTGTGACTGCATTGCGCCGCCTCCAAGAGATAATATCCGATTTTTATCGGCAACTTTCTGCATCAAGTATCGCGATTCCACCTTCCTGAAATACTCTTCGCCTTTCTCAGTGAATAACTCGGGAATACTTAAACCTTCGTATTTAACAATTTCAGTATCTAGGTCTTCAAATCGTACAGAGAGCATTCCTGCCAATAGCTGACCGAGTTTACTTTTACCCGCTCCCATAAATCCACAAAGTACAATTTCGCTTATCATATTCATTAAAATCATGTGATTGATGTGGGCTCCTCGGGAACCACAAGAACAACCTCTTCTTTATCAACCTTTACAGCTCCGGGAGCTGCACCCTTGGGTTTTCGCACATACTTTCTTTTGGTAAAGATAACGGGATGTAAGGAAGAACCCTTCGCTTTTGAGAAATAAGCTGCGTATGAAGCAGCTTTTTCAATAACCCTTTTATCCGGCATTCCCTGACTTCGATTCATCGTAATTACTACATGGGAACCCGATACACCTCGTGCATGTAACCATATATCTTCTTTGTGAGCAATTCGAAGTAGTTCATCGTTGGCAGTAGCACTTCTACCAATTTTTATATCATACTCATTAAATACTATGGTTCGATATGGTACGGCTACTTGCTGAGTGGTACCTTCCGTGAGTCCAAATTTCCTAAGGTCATCTGCTTTATTTTTGATCCACTTTTCTAATTCACGCTTATAGTTCACGGAACGTAGCGATTCAAGCAGCTCGTCAAGTAGTCGTTTCTTCTGCTCAAGTTGTGTGATTCTGCCAATCGAACTCTCATATTGTAACCGGGCTGATTTTGCTTTTTCATAATATTTTTCAGCGTTCTGTACCATGTTAATTGATTTACTTACGCTGATAGTTCTGATTTTTCCATTATTGTAAAAATCTTCTATCTGAACAGTTCCATCATCGCTTTTTAAATGCGGATTGCCCATTAGCAGATGACCCGTTTCTTCATATGCAGCTGCCTTTTGAAGGGTCTCAGGTAAACGTGACAATTCGTTTAGGGAGCGAATAAGCTTATCACCGGCGCGTTCAAGGCGTTTCATAAGTTCTCGTTTACGGCTGGTAAATTCCTGGTCTATAACATCGCGGTAAAACGCTTTAGCAACGGCATCATTAACAGAATCAAAGACCGTTTCGTGTTCGTTCTGCAACAATGATGGTGGTAATATGGAAAATCCATACCCATCAGAAATATGTGGACTAGCTCCGGATCGGAGCTGCTTGTCGAGCGAATCTGCAATGAACACACCATCTTTACTTGCGCTATCCTCGCGACGATGCAGCGACAAGTAATAGCGTACAACAGGTCTAGGCAGGAGAGGTTTTCTGGAGAATATTATTTGCGAAACATCTGTTGAGTCAATCTTTTTTTCAACTGCATGCTGAGGCAAAGGCGCCGCTTTGCCAGAAAGGATGGCGTCTCGCTTGAATGCTTCAGCCACGGTTCCATCATCATTTAATAAAACATTTGCTTTACTCCCGTACAGCAAAAAAATCAACCGTTGATTTCCTTCAAATATAAACTCAATAAATCTGTCGGCCTCTGCCAGCTGAATATCGTTCAACTTCTGCCCTTCTAAACACGTAAAAAAAGAAGCGGCATTCGCTCTCCTCGGTTGCGCAAACCGGTCTATAAATAAAGCCGTTCTTTGGGGATCAGACGAAAAAGTAAGCTGTTCATAAACGGTATCTGCTTGTGCGCTTGCCTCTGTAGGATAATGCTGAAAATAAAGTGAGAGTGTATTTTTTCGAAAAGATAAAGCTTCAACAAAATAACTAGAGTGAAGCCTTCGTTTCCACTCTTGAATTAAATATATTAGTGTATAGAAGTTATTCATTTTAAATAAGGTGCTCTTGAAAGCGCTTCGAAGTTAAAAAGGCTGAACAGTATGCAGTATCCAATATTTAACTCATTTATTAACCGCATTAAAGCAGACTTAAGCAGAAAAAATATTAAAACCGAAGAATTTGTAGTCTGGAATGAACAAAACATCAATGCCATCGGGTTAGAATTAAGAATTGATTTAAGTGATATATCTCCTTACATGAGTCATGTTACCATTAATTTCGATTGGGACAAATTTCGTGAGGTATCATTGGCAAAACAGCTATCTGGAATGGGGAAACATCCCCTGCTGACCAAGGAGAACGGTATCAAATCATCTGAGCTTAAGCCCAATATGGACGTTGAGGTTACCTGGGGGTTCAATCAGGATTATATTTTAAACGGACGTAATTTAAACACTACTAATTGGCGTCTGGATCTCGCTAGCAACTGGATGGATTCCATGAACAGACGCATTGGAGAAGTATTACCGGCAGATTATATCATATCTCGTTGGCACATCGAAATTGATGGCGATGTACAGGGTCGATTTTTATCTGATATGAGCCTTATCTCATATTTTCAATTTACATTGGAAAAACAGAATGAATTGAATGATATCCTCGACTTTATCTCAAAGAGGTTTCAATTAATTTTGGTACGTTCCAATCGAATTGTACAGATTGCCGCACAAACAGCAGAATCACTGGCAGCCTGACACATTTCGGTCAAAATTACCCTTTTCCATGTGCTGCGCTTTGTAGCTGTGTTAATTAAACAGAAAGAGTTCGTTATGCATGGCATGACGAACTCTTTTAATGTGATTACCCCGTGACATGCGGGAAACCGAAGTGAAAGCGCCGCAGCGATTACTACTTCTTCTTATGTCTGTTTTTGCGCAGACGCTTCTTTCGCTTGTGCTTGGCGATTTTAGCGCGCTTTCTTTTCTTGCCACTTGGCATATATATCACCTTTCATTTAAATGGTTGTGCATTACTAAAAATGCTTTTCGCTTCAAAGACTGCTAATATAACAATACTTTGGAAAAGTTTTTAAAAAAACATGCATTCCATCAAGATGACATAGCATCATGAACAGACGATTTAAATTCTTTTGAAACTTTGAGTACGGGAACAAACTGCTCTGGCACGAGTACTTCCTGATTAGTTTTGGGGTTTCGGGCAACGCGCTTGGCCCGTTTCACCACTTTGAAGCTACCAAACCCCCTGAGCTCAATGGTTTCACCCTTTTTCATGGCTTGGATTACGGTTTCCATAAAACCCTTAACAACGGCTTCTGTTTCTACTTTTGAGATACCTGTTGAAGACGAGATGATATCTACAATATCTGCTTTTGTCATAATTGCTTATTAATTGGTTTATACAAAACTTGTTCCTGAACTATGTATTATCGTAATTGAATGAATACTCCTTAGCCAATCTGAAAAGTGTAAAGCTTTGTCTTTACCAAACTTGCAACATTCAAGAAGTATATATAATTCCCGGTATAGTTTTAAGATGTTTTTTTAGGTTGTTTTTGAAGATATTGCCAAACTTTTTATACCTTGACCGAGTCGTTAAATACAAACTCATTTTATGCTCATGGAGTTATTTGAAAGCATCGTCAATACACTAAATGACCTTATCTGGGCTACACCTAGCTTTTTCCCTTTTATAATAGTCCTTCTTCTTGGTTACGGGATTTTCATTACCATACGATTAGGATTTGTACAGGTAAGGCGATTTACTCATGGCCTCCGTGTTGTAACCGGATACTATGACGATCCTAATGATGATGGTGATGTCAATCACTTTCAGGCTTTAAGTACAGCTCTTTCAGCAACAGTGGGTATAGGTAACATTGCCGGTGTTGCCTTAGCCATTCATTATGGCGGTCCAGGAGCTCTTTTCTGGATGTGGGTAACAGCCATACTCGGTATGGCTGTTAAGTATTCCGAATGTACGCTAGCCGTTCATTTTCGTGTAAAAAACAAAGATGGCACCGTATCAGGTGGGCCGATGTACTACATTGAGCGTGGTTTGGGTGCTCGCTGGAAGTGGCTTGCCGTTACGTTTGCTGTTGCAGCCGTAATATGCTCATTTTTAACCGGTAACGCTGTTCAGGCCAACTCCGTTGCAGACACCGTAAATACAATTTTCAATATTCCCTATGCAATTACAGGGCTGATAACGGCCTCTATCGTAGCCGTTGTAATTATTGGTGGTATTAAACGTATTGGAGCTGTAACTGCAAGGTTAACGCCTTTAATGGCGATTCTTTACGTGCTAGGAGCGCTAGTAATACTTCTGATGAATTACGAACAGGTAATTCCTACACTCGGATTTATCGTAAGCTCAGCTTTCAGCCCCGAAGCAGGTGCCTATGGCATCGGTTCCGGTGCCATTATGACTACATTAGTATGGGGTATTCGAAGAGGACTTTTCTCCAACGAAGCCGGCCAGGGATCTGCTCCAATAGCTCACGCTGCTGCCAAGACAGATGAGCCCGTGCGAGAGGGAGTTGTAGCACTGCTCGAGCCGTTCATTGATACGCTTTTGATTTGTACCATGACCGGACTGGTAATCATCATAACCGGTGTTTGGGACAGCAAGCACCCCTCCACCATATCTCTTAACTCGGCAGATACCGTGGTTATGATTGCCGATCCGTTTGGTGAAGATGCAGACGATTCGTCTTTATTTGTGATTGATGGGATTCCTCAAAATGGTCAGCTTACCCGATTTGGAGTCTCAATAGACACCATTTTCGCAAATGTAGAGCAAACTGAAGTCTTCAATGGACGTATATCCGGTCCTAGTTTACGCGAAGGCCAGGTTGCATTTTTTGACTCCGGTAATCAAACCAGAGAAATATTTGGGAACGTGATCGAAAACGGGGCCAGCCTTACAAGTTATGCATTCGATAAAGGTTTGGCTCCTATTATACCCGGCGGTCGTTTTCTGGTAACCATATGCGTAATATTGTTTGGGATTTCAACCAGCATCAGCTGGAGCTACTATGGGGAGCGATCTATACATTACCTGTTCGGCGATAAGTCTGTATTATATTATCGTATTGTCTACGTAATTATGCACTTTGTAGGTGCAATACTATCCCTTACCATGGTGTGGGCCATTGGAGATATTGCATTGGGAGCTATGACGATTCCAAACATCATAGGGTTATTCTTCCTGTCTGGTATAGTTGCCAAACTAGGCACCGACTACTTTAAACGAATGAAAATCTAATCCATATGCAATTACCTGCTTCTGTTACGATAGTTGAACACCCTGTTGTAGCCAGAGACCTCACTATCCTTAGAAATAAAGAAACGCCATCTGCCGTTTTTAGACCGGTGTTAAACAGGCTGGCAACTATTCTGGCTTACCATGCACTGGATAAGCTGCCTCTAAAAAAAGTGAGCGTTGAAACTCCAATTCAATTAACTGATGGATTTGAAATTGATACGCAGGTAATTGTAGTTCCAATTCTTCGCGCAGGTCTGGGACTTGTACATGCTATAACCCAGTTTATTCCAGAAGCAAAAATTGGGCATCTTGGTATTTATCGCGATGAAGCAACGCATAAACCCGTTGAGTACTACGTTAATTTACCAAAGACGGGTTTGGCAGAAGGCACAGTACTTCTGGTTGATCCTATGCTTGCCACTGGTGGTTCGGCCTGCGATGCCATTAATTACCTGAAAAACAAAGGTGTGAAACGCATCCGTTTTATGTGTCTTATAGCCGCACCCGAGGGTGTTGAACGAGTTCAGCAGTCTCATCCGGATGTTCCAATAATAACTGCTTCTGTTGACGAGAAACTCAATGAAAACGCATATATCGTTCCTGGACTGGGTGATGCCGGTGATCGCATTTTTGGTACAGGGTAAGTATGTTATTACGCTTGCTGTATTCTTATCCGTAGCAGCTTGCAACAGCCTGACAGAATACGACAGACAATCCATCGAACAGGCTCTATCTGACACGACAAACTATGCTACTGAAACATGGAATGTAACCATGGATATTATGCAAGACCGTCGCAGGTTTATAAGAATTACGAGTCCCTTTGCGACAACCATTGATACACAAGACGGAGGTGAGACAACATTAAACGGACCTCTGCACATTCAGGTTAGAGACACATTAGGTAATACTGAAACAGATGTAACTGCAAATAAGGCCATATATCACAATCGAAGGGGTGAATTCTTTCTTCAAGGTGATGTAGTTATAACTACTGTAGATGAACAAACGCTTAAAACACAGGAATTGACCTGGTTTCAGCAAGACCGTTCTATTAGCACAGATGCTTTTGTTACTATCATCACACCACGTGATAGTATAACTGGTCACGGACTGATTGGTGACGACCGCCTACAGGAATATGTGATTGAAAGAGTTACCGGCAGATTTACTTTAGATACGGAGCGACAGAATTAATGAAATCGTTTTTCATTTGCCTCGTACTGTGTTCTTTATTCTTGCCAGCTGGTATCAAAGCGCAAACCCAGGTAGATATATTGCGCTCAGACAGGCAAGCCCGTGTAATGACAAGTGACGGCCCGATTCTAAAGCTTACAGGCAATGTAAGGCTGCGTACAACAGATCTAACTATTGATGCAGACAGTGCATGGCACTATGTTGATCGAGGTGAAGTGTTGGGATACGGTAACCTTCGTATTGAAACTGAAAAAGAGCTCATATTTGCCGACTTCATAAGGTATAATATAAACACGGAAATAAGTTCACTGTCTGGTCAGGTAATAATAAGCACGCAAACGGCTACCATATACAGCGAAGAGGCGATTTACAGTTTTATATCTGAAATAGCACTCTTCAACAAACCGGTTTGGCTGAAAGATGAAGACGGGGTGATGCAGGCTATGGAAGGTGTTTATTTTAACCAAAACGACAGTGCTGTATTTCGCGGAAATGTTCAGTTGGCCGATTCTTTGCAGTACATTGAAGCCGACTCGATGTTCACAAACAGGCGATCAGGAGACTATGTGCTCTACGGAAATGTGTACTTACAAGACGATGAAAACCGATCGCGTCTGCGTGGCAACTTCGTAGAAGCAGATTCTACAGGTCGCAGGCTTATTGATGGAAATGCCATCCTGAGAAGAGTGAGCATTGACGAAAGCGCAGCAACATCCGACACAACCTGGCTTTGGTCAGACCGAATCACCATCAACAGAAAAGATACCTTTAATATTATTACAGCTGAGGGCAATGTATCTCTTTGGGAGGCGGAATATGCCTCTTTGAGTGGATATTCTATGTACGACGAAGAGCTTGAACTCATTCAACTTCGAGAACAACCTATTGTCTGGTACGAACAGATTGAACTAAATGGCGATGAAATTGATATTCAGCTGAAGAATGATACCCTTCAAACATTAACCGCCTCGGGTACGCCATTTGCAGCACAAAAAGACTCCATTACTGCTCGGATACATCAGATGAGGGGAGATCGTTTGCAGGTATTTTTTGAGGACGACAGTGTAAGTGAATTACATTTGCTTGATAATGCGGAGCTTCTGCTTCATGCTACCGATAGTGAGGATAATGCGGATGGAGCAATAAATGTACGTGGGAGCAGAATTTATATCTATTTCAATGGCGGTGAAGTAGACCATATGCGTGTTGTTGATGGTGTAGATGGAGAAGCTCTGGAAGAGCGTGCGGAACTAGAAGGTTTTCGCATAAGTGGGTTTCGGTGGTCACCCGAAAAAAGACCATCCCGACCCGAGTTTGATTTATCACCCCGGTTAGATCCGTTGCCGTTAACACCACCATTCTCAAGAGAAAACTAGCCCCTTTCTTATCAAAAAAAGGCACAGTGCTACTAATAACACTGTGCCTTGGGATAACTATCATAAATGACAGACAGTTAAACTTCTTCCAGCTCCATGGTCTCACGCATTACTCTATCCTGTACATCACGTGGAACCGGGGCATACTCAGCAAATTCCATATGATATGTAGCCCGACCCTGAGTCATAGACTTTAGCTGGGTGTAATATCGATTCATTTCGCTCAGTGGTACTCTGGCTTTTATGGTTTGCAGAGAGCCTTCAGAGTCCATCCCCTGAATCTGACCACGACGTGTAGATAAGTCACCCATTACGTCACCCATAAACTCAGATGGTACCAGTACTTCTACATTATACACAGGCTCCAGCAACTGAGGAGAAGCATCCAGAAACGCTTTTTTAAACGCCATTAAACCCGCTGTTTTAAATGCGGCCTCATTGGAATCTACAGAGTGCATAGATCCATCGTATACCGATACCCGGATATCGCGAGCTCTGCAGCCAGAAAGTGGTCCCGTTTCCAATTTTTCCATTACACCTTTAATAATAGCAGGCATAAAGCGGTTATCAATCACACCACCTACGATGCAGTTTTGAAATACAAACTTACCGCCCCAGGGAAGGTCGAATGTTTGCACATCTCTTACCTGAATATCGGGCGGTGGCGGCATATCTTCGTACCAGGGTTCCACAAGCATGTGAACCTCGCCATACTGACCCGCTCCACCTGATTGTTTCTTATGTTTGTAATTCGATTTTACGGGTTTGGTTATGGTTTCTCTATATGGAATTCTAGGTTCTACAAATTCCACAGACAGCTTAAAACGATGAGATAGACTATGTTTGATCGAAGCAAGATGTTCTTCACCCTGTCCGCCAATAATCATTTGTCTTAGTTCTTGTGAATGTTCCACAAACAGTGATGGGGCTTCACGGTGGAGCTGATTCAAGGCCATGCCAATTTTGTCTTCGTCCCCGGTTTTCAGGGATTTCACCGCCATTCGAACAGTCGGTGCCGGATACTCAATGGATTTAAGCTGAAACTCAAATCCTTTTTCGTGCAAGGTATCTCCGAAACCGGCATCTTTTAGCTTTACAACCGCACCGATATCGCCCGTATTCAACACTGAGACCTCATCCCTTTTACTGCCCTGAGAAACAAACAAGCTAGATAAGCGTGAAGAATTGCCATTTGAGCTATTAACCAGGTCCATACCCGACTTAACGGATCCATTGTATACGCGGAAGTACATCAGATCACCAACGTGATCCTCGCTGTACGTTTTAAATATGAAGATTCCAGCTTTCCCATCTTTATCGCTTTTGTACTCACCACCATGGGCTAATTCCGGGCCGGTTACCTCAGTGGGAGCAGGTGCAACCGAATCGATAAAGCCCATCAGTCTGCCTGAACCCATATTACGCTCTGCCGACAGACAGAAAACGGGGAATATCTGCCGATTCAGCATACAGCTGCGGAGCCCGTCAATCAGTTCTTCCTCGTCGAGTGTGCCCTTTTCAAAATACACATCCATCAGTGTTTCGTCATTTTCGGCGATGATTTCAATGAGCTCGTTATGCAGAAGCTGTGCACGATCACGATGCGACTCCGGAATAGGCAATTTGTCTGGTTTGCCTCCCTCCTCCGGAAATTCATACATCGTCATTTTCAGAATATCGATTATCGCATGGAACCCTTCACCCTGTTCGTATGGGTATTGAATCGCTACAACTTCTCGTCCAAATCGTTCTTTTGCCATCTCCAGCGTACGATTGAAGTCGGCTTTGGGATGATCAACTTTATTAATCACAAAGATGGGAATACTCTTATAATTGGCGGCCTGTTTCCAGAACATTTCTGTTCCTACCTCAACGCCGCGTTCAGCATCAAGAACGAATATGGAGGTATCGGAGACTTTCAATGAACCAAACGACTCGCCTGAGAAGTCGAGCGTACCAGGGGTGTCAATCAAATTAATTTTATGCCCTCGCCAGTCTAATGTCATCAAACTTGAGTACACCGACTTTTGTTTCTCTTTCTCAATTGGGTGGTAGTCCGATACGGTTGAGCCGGCAGCTACATTCCCGCGTCGTGAAATCGTTCCGGATTCGAAGAGCATGGTTTCGGCGAGGGTCGTTTTTCCGGAGCCTGCATGACCTAGCAGGACAATATTACGAACCCTTTCGGAGGTATACGTATTCATAAATAATAACCTTTCTGGCGAACAAAACGCCACGTTTTGATTTAATTGGTTAACGGGCAATGCAGATGGCGAATTTCAAATATTTAATAATAGCATAACATAACCAATAACAATTTCCATCATCCATTCCGCTATGGTATAAAACATTGTAACCAAAATTTGGTAATATGTGAAGCAAAATCTACAACTTGATACAGATTATGAAACGAGTGCTCATCATTCAGACGGGTGGTACCATTTTAATGCATAGCGACCGGCGTGTTCCTGGCGAGGTTAGACCCGATCCGGAGTTATCGAAGGGATATTTACTTTCAGAAGTACCTGAATTAAATCAGATTGCAGACCTTCAGGTAACTTCTCCCTTTTATGAAGACAGTTCAAATATTACGCCTTCAAACTGGGTTCAGCTGGCGAACTGCATCGCTGAAGAATACGACAACTTTGATGGTTTTGTAATTTTACATGGAACCGATACAATGGCTTTTTCGGCTAGCGCATTGTCTTATGCCCTTCAACCGCTAACTAAGCCGGTCATATTTACTGGGTCTCAGGTACCGCTCACAACACTTCGAAGCGATGCGCATCGAAATCTTATAAACGCCGTTGAAATCGCCACCATGGATGTACCAGAAGTCTGTATTGTTTTTGGCGATAAGCTATTCAGGGGCAACAGAGCATCAAAAATGAGTATCGGCGATTTTGACGCATTTGCATCTCCAAATTTACCAGCGCTTGCCGAAATTGGTTTACAGATACAATTTTCCAAGAACATTCGCAGAAAAGGGACTACTTTTCACAATACTGCCGCCTACAGCAGCAATGTTTACATCCTGAAAGTGTATCCGGGTATACAACCATCTTATCTGGGTTCTCTGCTTGGCTCCGGCGTTCGGGGAATACTTATTGAAGGATTTGGCTCCGGGAATTTCCCTATTAAGGATCAATGCAGCCTCGCCCCTTTTTTTCAAGAGTGTGTACAACATGGTATTGTTTTGGCCATGTGTTCTCAGGCTCCGTTTGATGCTATTGATTTGAGCAAATACGAAAGTGGTCGTGTAGCTAAGAAAATTGGAATTGTGAGTGCCGGGGCCATGACTTTAGAAGCATCCATCACAAAAATGATGTACCTTTTGGCACATCACGGCGACGCCGAAATGGTTAAGTCTCAATTCGTAACTGATCTTGCCGGAGAGCTGTACTGAACATTTTAACTTTTTCACATGTACTTTGTTTTTGATCTGGAAACCGTTCCCGATATTGACCTTCTCAGAAAGGCCGTAGAAAATCCATCTGATGATGATCAGGAACTATTGGAGCAGGCAACTGAGCAAATTTCACGCAACAAATCTGGCTTTATGCCCCCAATGTTTCATAGGATTGTTTCCTGGGTTGGCTTGTGGATTGAAAATAATGGAGAACCACGTAATAAGGTTGCCTGGAGTGGAACCAATGAAAAAGAAGGCATTCAAAAGCTCATGGAAAGCCTTACGGTTTACAAAGATTTTGGTCTTATTCATCATAACGGCAAAGGATTTGATCTACCAGTAATTACGTACCGTACAATGAAGTATGGGTTACAAATGGTGAATCGCTTAAATACCCATGACATAAAATACCGATTTAGTAAATCGAACGTCGATCTGATGGATGAGTTCAGCAATTATGGTGCAAGTCAAGGTCCTAAGCTAAAACATCTCGGACTCCTCATTGATCTGCCCTTTAAACAAACCGGTGAGGGGAATGCCGTTTACGAAATGTTCGTAAAAGGTGAGCTGAGTAAAATCGAGCATTACTGCTATGAAGATGTTATGGCAACCTATCTGGTTTGGCTTCACCTAAAGTATACAACGGGGGAACTTCCAACAGAGTTTTTCCACAACCTTAAAGACCGAGCAACTGCAAAGCTCATGGAAATACAGCAAACGGAGTGGTAAATCCATTTTTACGTGCCAGAACTAGCTACGGTTTGGTGATTATGGGCTGATTCCAGGTCAAATCACACAGCTGAGTCACTATTTTTATTATACATTACCTTACCGAGCGCCACCTCCGGCCCCTCCTCCGGCAACCCCAACCGATGCCCCTCCGGCGCTGAATGAACTGGTTGTAGACGCTGTGATATTCGAAACACTGCTGGCTATAACGGCCGGATTAAATACACCACCCTGTGCAAGAGTAAGCCAATATAAATCAGTTGACTCGGAGGTAAATCGTTCAACAGATTGCTGAAATTTCTTACCCGTTATCACAAGCGCTATGGCATAGATCAGATGAAACGCAGGATCGCCATGCTGTAACTGCTGAGCACTGCCGTTTAATAATCCACGACGGTAGGCAGCCCATTGGTTGTACTTTTTCTGAGCTTCAGGAGTACGTCGACGTATAGAAGCCGATATGATAATCATCATCGCCGATACGATGAGCGCAATAAGGATAACTGGAACAAAAGCTTGCACCAAGAAAAAGACGGCTACAGCGGCCAGTCCAAACTGTAATCCCATACTAATGAGCATCCACTTTGTGCTTGCACTTTCATACCAGTTAAATTTGGACATGTATGTATTCAGTTCTGCACTCCAGTCAATAAACCACTTTCTCACTTCTTTTGGTTTTACTGCCATATCAAAAAGACCGGGGTTTTGTTTTTTAACAGACCCTGTAGTTGTCTCCGACTCAAACAATGCTGCCAGACTTACGCGATTGTTAATTAGTGACTTGGAAATAAAATCCATCATGTGCTGCTCGTATGATAGCAGTTTATCTGTTTCTTTGATTTCATCGGGAAATTGAATAATCAGCGTCTGCCGTTTACCCGAAAGCTTACTCTTTGTTTGAATTTCGGTTTCAAATAGTTTAAAATAGCCCCTACGAGCCAGATCAAACAATGTAGCCGTAAGCAAATAGGCCTCCGTTCCAGCCGAATACATCATTTTCCCCACAACAGCCGGCGGAATTAACATAGGAGGCTCATACAATTGTGGGGGTATTTGCCCGACAAAAGTGTAGCGTTTACCATGATTTAAGTAAATCCACACAAAAAATGAAATACTAAGCAGTAAAATTATCCACCCAAAATAGGCGCCTCTTTGCTCCCAGCGCTCACGATGTTCAGCTGCACGAGCCCGCTCTGCAACACGTTCTTCTTCCTGCTGTAACACGGTTTGAAGACTAAAATCGGGATGTGTTACCGTTGCTTGCGGAATGGCATGCGAGGGGAAAACCGATCGTACAACAAGTTGTCGATTTCGAGGGATTGCCTGGGTTGACGTGATTTCAAAGCCATTCGGTATCAACTGTAGATCTACATAGCTATCGCCCTGCACAACCCAGTTTTGAATGTCTGCTCCATTATTATCAGGCAGTATAAACTGTATTGAAACGTGTTCTGTTGAACGCTCCCATCGATTCGATAAGTATGTCCACATGAATTCGGCATATTCAGGTCCTACAATTAGAGCTCCATCAAGCGTATAGAAGAGATCAAAAGTACGGTACTCATCTTCGGCACTAAAATTCCATACGAATTCAATACGGCTGGAGCGTGGTTTTACGGTAAACGTACCCACTTCCCTGCCACCATCCATCTGAATGTAGTCGAATCCGTTTTCAGATATTTGAATGTCCCTTATCTCGCGAAATCCTCGCAAAGGTAAAATATAATCGGCCTGAGAGAACGACCCTTGAAAACGATACGTACGTGATTCCGTAACGTAAACGCTGCCATTGGGTTGAACAGCCACAGAGATAGTTACACGTGCAATCTGATAATCTTTTGCAGTGGTGAATATGGGACAACAAAATACGGCCAATACAATGAAAAATAGCTGTCTCATGAGCATTTTCGTTAGGAGCTATCATATTTCGGGACTTGACAAATACCCGATATAGATGGGTATATCATAGCTATATCGAAATACCGCAAAACAAGTTTCGCTTTTCGCTATTTTTGGTACCGAGCTATATACCAGGCAAGTGTTTTTTTCATTTCATCTTCAAAAGATTGGGTATTCCTCCACCCAAGTTCGGTTTCTATTTTGGTTGGATCAATAGCGTAACGCATGTCATGACCAGGCCTGTCTTTGACGAAAGTGATAAGCTGGGCATACCCCCCCTCAGGACCTTCGCCAACCATCTCATCTAACAAGGAGCATATTTTCCTAACCAGATCAATATTAGTCCATTCATTATGACCACCAATATTGTATGTTTCTCCCGATCGACCCTTTTGAAACACATCATCCAATGCTTTACAATGATCACCAACAAAAAGCCAGTCCCTGATGTTATCACCTTTGCCATAAATCGGGATTGGTTTCTGGGCTAGCGCCGTACGGATTACAGTAGGAATAAGTTTTTCATCATGTTGATGCGGGCCATAATTATTCGAGCAGTTAGTGGTAACAACGTTCATTCCATAGGTGTGATGGTATGCCCTTACTAACATATCACTGCTTGCTTTACTGGCCGAATAAGGAGAGTTTGGTGCATAAGGCGTTTCCTCAGTGAAAAAACCTGTAGCGCCCAATGAGCCATAGACTTCGTCGGTCGACACATGCAGAAATCTTCCTTTATCAAACAGATTTTCTTCGGTCCACCACAATCGAAGCTCCTCGAGTAAATTGAATGTACCAACCACATTCGACATGATAAAAGGCTCTGGGCCACTGATTGAATTATCGACATGAGACTCAGCTGCCAAATGAAATACGCCATCGGGTCTGAAATCGCGTATTATATTCCGAACAGCTTCTCTATTGACAATATCCACCTGCACAAACGAGTAGTTTTTTTGAGACTGAACATCGGCAAGGAATGTCAGGTCGGAGGCGTACGTGAGTTTATCTAAATTACATATTTCGCAGCCTGGGTATGATTTCATTAAATGAAGTACAAGATTTGAGCCAATGAAGCCGGCTCCACCCGTTACTAGAATGCGTTTATTGTTCATGATACTCTGGTAAATCTTCAGGTTTTATGTCATTTAATAAAGGAAGAACACCGTCTTTTTCCGATAATATTGGTGTTGATACTTCCCATTGGATGTTTATCGTTGGATCGGACCAACGCAGACCTCGTTCACCGGAGGGGTCGTAATAGCGACTACATTTGTAAAGAAAATCAGCCTGCTCGGAAAGTACCAGAAAACCATGCGCGAAACCTTCCGGTATGTACATAATGCGTCGGTTATCTGCACTGAGTTTCATCGACACATACTTACCAAATGATGGTGATCCTTTTCGGATGTCTACAGCGATATCAAGTACTTCGCCTTGCGTAACCATCACCAGCTTAGCCTGTGCATTTCTAATTTGATAATGAAGTCCTCTAAGCACTCCCTTTTTTGACCTTGATAGGTTATCCTGTACAAATTGATGGGTGATTCCGAAATCAGTAAGCCATTCATAGCGGTAGGTTTCCATAAAGTAGCCTCGGTCATCCGTGAATATGCGAGGTTCCGCAACAAGAATATCGGCTATGTCAGTTTTAATTATGTTCATTTATTAATTCATCCAATACTTTTTTGAGGTGTGTCTTCCAATTGCCCATAGGCTGAGACGTTATGCTGACGGTTGCATCACAGTTTAGCTTAGAAAATGAAGGGCGTTTAGCTTTCGTTGGGTATTCGTATGTTTTCAGAGGATGCACCTCACAAGGCAAACCAGCGTGCAGCATCACTTCAGCAGCCAGGTCAAACCAGCTGATTACACCATCGCTCGCTATATGAAAGGTACCTGAGGCATTTGCTTTAATAAGTGCAAGCGTCTGCTCAACAACAGGTTGAGTGAATGAAGGAGAACCTAGTTGATCATGAACAACACCAATGCGCTCTCGCTCGCTGCCAAGCTTGAGCATGGTTTTAACGAAGTTCTTACCAAAGTAGCCACACAACCAGCTCACGCGAACAATCAAATAGCGACATTGGGCGTTTCGAATGGCAACCTCTCCCTCCCACTTAGATTTTCCATACACACCGAGGGGGTTTGCAGGAGCATCTGAAGCATATCCATTATGTAAGGTTTGTTCATCTTCGGGTTCACCCGAGAAAACGTAGTCGGTTGAATAGTGAACAAGCAGAATGTCGTACTTTTTGCACATATCAGCCAATACAGCCGGTGCATGGGCGTTGATTGCCATACTTTGCTGTACTTCATCTTCGGCAAGATCAACATTAGTAAATGCTGCACAATTGATAATAATTGCAGGCTGATAACTTTTAACTGCAGTTTCAAGTGCGGCAGCATCTGATATATCAAGCTCGGATGAAGCTGGAGCCCAGCATTCAACCTCAGGCTTAGATAACGCTCGAACGAATTCACTGCCGAGTTGACCAGATCCACCGATTAATAGGAGTCTATCAGTCATCAGACTCCGATTTATACGCAAGTTCATTCGCAATTTTGTAAGAATCTGGGGTTCCAGCGTCTGTCCACCACCCTTCCAATACCGAGTAGGTCATCATTTCCGAATCTATATAAAAGTTATTCACATCGGTTATTTCCAGCTCCCCACGTTTTGATGGTTTGAGTTGTCTGATATACTCAAATACATCTGAGTCATACATATAGATTCCAGTTACGCAGTACGAGGATTTAGGCTGCGCCGGTTTTTCTTCAATTCCAATGATCCGATTCCCCTCTAGTTCAGCTACACCATAACGTGATGGATCATGCACTTCTTTAATCATGATATGAGCCCCCCTGCCGGAGAAGGTATTCGTTGCTGCTCGCAATGAGAAATTAAATATGTTATCTCCCAGTATAACACACATAGAATCGTTGCCGATAAAGTTTTCTGCCAAACCAAGTGCCTGAGCAATTCCACCAGCTTCATCTTGAACTTTGTATGTAAATCGACACCCAAAATCTTTACCAGATCCAAGCAAATTCACGACATCGCCCATATGATCGGTACCGGTCACAATCAGTATTTCTTGTATGCCGGCCTCCAGAAGGCGCTCAATAGGATAAAATATCATGGGTTTGCTGCCCACAGGCAAGAGGTGTTTATTTGTCACTTTTGTGAGGGGATACAATCGGGATCCGGTTCCGCCAGCCAATATAATACCTTTCATCAGGATGTTTTTTAGAGTAATAACAGGGTTGGAATTTCGAGAATTATTCTGTGGAAATACAACAAAATATAATAGTAACTAAACCCAAGAATTAAAAACACATAGACATATTAGAAGGTGACAAACCCTGCATTTTTTGGTAGCTTCTGAGTTTAGTATTTATCGTAAATATCCCTTTTAATGGTGCCTGTTCAACATAACTACAACCTGAAAGATGCGCATACGTTTCATATGGATGTGCATGCCTCTTTGTTTTTTGAGGTAATCGGAGAAAGAAGTCTTGACCAGCTGAGGAGCAATAAGTTACTGCGAGAAAAACCCTGGGTTATACTCGGGGGAGGCAGCAACGTCTTGTTTACCGAGAACGTTACCGACCCTGTTGTTAAAATTTCGATACCAGGAATATCCGTTCGCGAGTGTGGATCGAATACGATTATGGTGAAAGTCGGAGCAGGTGTAAACTGGCACGAACTTGTTTTATGGTCACTTGATCATGGATATTCAGGGCTCGAGAACCTGAGTCTTATTCCTGGTCAATGCGGGGCCGCACCTATGCAGAACATTGGTGCGTATGGTGTTGAACTGGTTCAGGTTTTTGAATCACTTGATGCCTTTGAGATCAGCACAGGGCTCATGAAAACGTTTTATCGTGATGAATGTGCATTTGGGTATCGGACAAGTATTTTCAAAACGGAGCTAAAAAACAAGTTCATCATTACGTCGATAACACTCAGACTACATCGGAATAGGTCGGATCTGAACCTGGATTACGGTGATATACAAAATGTTCTTAACGATACAGGTATACGTAATCCAACGCCGAGGGACGTTAGTAACGCTGTAATTAAAATCAGGCAAAGCAAATTACCTGATCCGAATCAGATAGGAAATGCTGGTAGTTTTTTTAAAAACCCTGAAATTGACCATCACCTTTTCAAGGAGTTAAAACGTACATTCCCGGAAATACCTGGTTATGCAGTAGGCACGGCTAAGGTTAAAGTACCCGCTGGGTGGTTAATCGACAAACTAGGTCTGAAAGGTTATCGAAACGGTGATGCTGGTGTTCACGATAAACAAGCCCTGGTTTTGGTAAACCATGGTTCTGCAAACGGTCATCAGATACTAGCCATTGCACACCATATTCAAGATCGCGTGCAAAACACCTACGGCATTTTGCTGGAACCAGAAGTCAATATTTATCCATGAATTCAGGATTTATATAAACTCCATGTCGCGTAGTTATTCGAAGGGTTGGTGAAGGCTGAATTCCGAATCTCTTTATGAAGAGAAATATTCGTGTCTTTATGAAAAGTCTCTGAACCATCAAAACATGGCTTCCAAACAAAAAGCCCGCAAATGCGGGCTTTTTTAATACAATGAATCAACTGGTAATGCTTTGTATTAATACACTAGCATTGTTGTTGGGTTTTCCAGGAATTTTCGAACCGTATTTAAGAATTCAGCACATGTTGCACCGTCTACAACTCTGTGGTCGCTGCTAAGTGTGACCTTCATTCGCTTACCAGGAACAACCTGACCGTTTTCAACAACAGGTACATCTCTGATAGCACCAACCGCTAAAATAGCAGCATTTGGAGGGTTTATAATAGCCGTAAATTCTTCAATTCCGTACATACCCAAATTTGATATCGTAAACGTACTGCCTTCCCAATCTTCCGGCTGTAGTTTCTTATCTCTTGCTTTGCCGGCCAGTTCTTTGGTTTCAGCCGATATTTGTGCCAGACCTTTTACATCTGCATTTCGAATAACCGGTGTAACGAGCCCATCATCGATTGCAACAGCTACCGCAACATGAACGCCACCATGCTGTTTGATCACATCACCCAGCCATGAGCTGTTCATTTTGGGATGTAACCGGAGAGCTTTGGCGCAAGCTTTAACCACAAGATCATTGAAAGAAATCTTTACGTCACCGGCGGCATTCATTGCCGTTCGTGCTTCCATTGCACGTTTCATATCGATGTCGATGGTCTCATAGAAGTGCGGGTTGGTAAATTTACTCTCTGCCAGACGCTTCGCAATCGTTTTACGCATCTGAGAAATCTTAAACTCCTGGTCTTCCGCAGAAATTTCATAAACCGGCATAGAGGGCGCTTTTGAATCGCTTTTTTTCTCCTCTGTTGCAACTGATGCCCCATCAAAAGACTCTACATCTTTTTTAACGATGCGACCGTTAGGTCCACTGCCTTTAACCTGGCTAAGTTTAATACCCTGATCTTCTGCAATTTTTCGGGCGAGCGGCGATGCCTTTAATCTGGAAGAATCGTCATCGGAAGATTCCTCTGAAGGCTTTTCCTCACTTTTTTCGAGGTCACCAAACAAGGGGTCGAAATCTTTTTTGCTGTCAGATTTTTCCGGCTCAGATTTCTCGCTTTTCGCAGATTTCTCGCTTTTCTTTTCATCAGAAGAGCCTTTGTCATCTTTGGCGCTATCTCCACCGAGAAGATCACTGATGTCTTCGCCTTTCTCACCAATGATAACCATTTTTCCACCCAAGGGAACCGCTTCGCCTTCTTTGGCCATAATTTTCAGCACAACGCCATCATCGAACGCTTCAACGTCCATTGTAGCTTTGTCTGTTTCTACTTCGGCAATAATATCGCCTGATTTTACAGCGTCACCCTCTTTAATATTCCATTTGGAGATTACCCCTTCCTCCATGGTGTCACTGAGCTTGGGCATGTCAATAATAATAGCCATAGCGTATCTGGATCTGTTTAGAAATTCAATTAATTGGTATAAGTTACAGCTTTTACAGCCGCTATTACCTGTTTGGTATCAGGAAACCAGATATCATACAGGTTTTTCGCAAATGGTGCCGGTACATCGGGCAACGTAACACGTTGAACAGGAGCATCCAAATAATCAAAAGCATCACGCTGAATAAGGAACCCTACCTCAGATGCTACCCCGCCAAAAGGATGCGATTCGTCTACAAGCACAACCCGATTGGTCTTCTTCACAGACTCAATAACCAAGTCGATGTCAAACGGTTTAATCGTTCTGGGATCGATGATTTCACATTCAATTCCATCTTTGGCAAGTTGTTCAGCGGCCTGTCTGGCAACATAAAGCATTTTTCCATGCGCTACGATGGTTACATCATCACCCTCACGTTTGATTTTACCCTTTCCGATTGGAATCAAATACTCTTCTTCGGGTACTTCACCCTTGAGGCCGTACATTTGCTCCGATTCCATGAAAATGATCGGGTTACCATCGCGGATAGCACTCTTAAGAAGTCCTTTTGCGTCGTAAGGTTCAGAAGCGTAAATAACTTTTAGTCCGGGGAAGTACGAAAAGAAGCTCTCGTAAGCAACCGAGTGCGTTGCACCAAGCTGACCGGCAGCTGCATTGGGTCCACGGAATATGATAGGCATGTTAACCTGACCACCACTCATGTATCGTATTTTTGCGGCGTTGTTCAGAATTTGATCCACCCCTACTATAGAGAAATTGAATGTCATGAACTCAACAATAGGGATCAAGCCATTCATTGCAGCACCGACACCAATACCGGAAAAACCCAGTTCAGAAATTGGTGTATCAATGATACGCTTAGGGCCAAATTCTGCGAGCATCCCCTGGGATACTTTGTATGCACCATCATATTCAGCTACCTCTTCACCCATCAGAAATACACGATCGTCACGTCGCATTTCTTCCTGCATAGCTTCACGGATGGCTTCACGAAATTGTAATTGAGGCATTACGAAATCTCCTGCTTAGTCTAAAAATGTTGTTTTTTTGTGATCGTGGATGAGCTGTTCACCTGTAAATATGTGGTCGTATAAAGTGTCAGGATCCGGGAAGTCAGTACTGTCTGCAAATTCAACTGCTTCCAGCACTTCCGCATTGATGTCATCCATTATGGCATCGATTTCATCTTGCTTGATAATTTTCTTATCGAGCATGTAAGTTTTCAGACGTTCGATTGGATCGATTTGCTTGAACTCATCAAGCTCCTCCTTAGTACGATAGTTACCCGGGTCGCTCATAGAGTGGCCTTTGTAACGATAAGTTCGAATTTCAACGAAGTAAGGAATAGAGTTTTCTCTTACATCTTTTGAGATTTGCTGCAATGAATCAATCATACTGAATAAATCCATTCCGTTGATAACCGCGTGCTTCATATCATAGGCAAGCGCACGCTTATAGATATCGGTGGCTGTATGTCGCTGAACAGCTGTTCCCATCGAGTATCCGTTATTTTCAACAGCAAATATCGCAGGTAACTTCCAAAGCTGTGCCAGATTTAATGCTTCGTGGAGCGCACCTTGATCTACGGCACCATCTCCAAAAAAAGAAATTGAAATACGACCATTATCCAGGTATTTATTTGCGAAGGCCATACCGGCACCTACCGGGATATGTGCTCCGACAATACCATGACCACCCCAGAAGTGTTGTTCTGCATTAAAAAAGTGCATTGAACCGCCCTTTCCGTTACTGCACCCTGCACCCTTACCGAACAGCTCAGCCATCCCAGCTTTTGGGGATATTCCTCTTACAAGTCCCAGTCCGTGGTCTCTGTAAGCTGTAATAATATCGTCATCCGGTTGAAGAACGTAATTCGTAGCGCTTGAGATAGCTTCCTGACCTATGTAAAGGTGCAAAAAACCACCAAATTTGCCTTTTTGATACATTTGAGCAGCTCGCTCTTCAAACCTTCGCTGTAAATACATTTCTTTGAACAAAGCGATTACATCGTCATTGCTCAAACCGAGTTTTTTATGATCTTTCTTAGTTGCCTCAGGCAAAACAGTGCTTTTATACACAAATCCTGTAGGCGTGAAAGCAGTATCAGCTGTTTTTGTCATAATAACGTTATGGTGAATCGTGTAGCACGTCTATGGAATTGCGTGCAGTGTGAATACTAATTGTTGGGTGACACCCGAATTAATCTCAAACGTCAAATATACCGTTTTTTAAGGAAGTTATCAGTTGATAAGACAGCCTTTTACAAGAGACTCGTGACAGCACTGAGCGCTTCCGGAAGCTTATCCGGAAAGCGACCACCAGCTGTTGCGAGGCCCGCCTGCCCTCCTCCGCCACCTCCCACTAACTTGGCAACAGACCCTACGAGTACGCCGGCTTTCAAGCCGCTGCCTTTTACGAGGTCTTCTGTCACTGTAGACACGAGGTAAACCTTACTATTTTCATGATCTCTGGATCCTAGTACGGCAACTGTATTTTCAGGTCTTCTTCTTAAAATTTCGTAACCCAGTTGTTTGAGCATATCAGCACTGGCGCCAGGTATTTCTCCGGTAATTACGTGGATACCGGAATCTAACGTATTTCCATTGCTTAGCACACTATCGAGTTGCAACATGGCCTGTTGTGACTTAACACGGTCAATCTCTTTTTCCAGCTCCTTTTTTTCGGTAATAAGTTTTTCCAGAGCAACCAAGCTGTCCTTATTTGGACCAATCAGGCTACTAATAGCAGCCAATGTTTGCTTTTCTTTGCGCAGAAGGCTGTCGGCATGTTGCCCAACAACTGCTTCTACCCTACGCACACCAGATGCGGCAGACGATTCGCTTATAAATCGGAAATATCCAATTTCTCCTGTAGACCCAACATGCGTACCACCGCATAGCTCTATAGAATACTCCGGATCTATGACAACTACACGGACTTTTTCCCCATATTTTTCTCCAAAAAGCATCATAGCGCCCATTTCTTGAGCGTCATCTATTGGAACATCGCTAAGGATATCGACCTTCGTGTTCAGCTGTATACGCGAGTTAATTTCTGTTTCAACCGCATCGAGCGTCTCCTGAGAAACTGCTTCATAATGAGAAAAGTCAAAACGCAGTCGATCAGCCTCAACCAAAGATCCTTTTTGATTAACATGGGTACCGAGGTGTCGCCGAAGTGAGGCGTGCATGAGGTGCGTAGCCGTATGATGCTTCTGGATTTCAGCTCTGCGCTCTTTGTCTACGATCGCGTGCCAGGTTCCTTCAAGGGTATCTGGCAATGTTCCGACAACATGATAAAAACGACCTTGATTCTTTTTGACATCCAAAACCTGGATATTTACATCACCGTTCGTCAATATTCCGGTGTCTCCAACCTGCCCACCACTTTCAGCATAAAACGGTGTTTTGTCTAATAAAATTAAATATTGATCTTTCTCTTTCCTGACAGAGCGTATCTGAACTTGCTCTTCCAGGGTAGTATAACCTACAAAATCGGAATCTGTTCCCTCGGAAATAGTAACCCAATCTTCTTTGCTGCTCATATCTACGGTAAATTTACCAGCGGCTCGTGCCCTGTCTTTTTGCTCCTGCATGAGTCTGTTAAATTCTTGCTGATCAACATTGATTCCCTTTTCACGAGCCATTAATGTGGTAAGATCTATCGGGAAACCATAGGTATCGTGTAACTTGAATGCGTCTGAGCCAGACAGCAGGTTCTGACCTTCAATCATGGTCTCGAATAGCTGAATTCCCTGGCCCAATGTTCGTAAAAAAGCTTCTTCCTCGGCACGAATGATGTTACTGACAAACTTTTCTTGTTGTTTGAGTTCAGGGAAGACATTGGCAAACCTATCGGCAAGAGGAGTTACAAGCTTGTGCATGAAGGGTTGCTTCAGATTCAGTTTATCCCAACCATAACGAACGGCTCTTCGCAAAATTCGACGAATAACGTAACCGCGTCCATCATTAGATGGTGACGCGCCGTCGGCTACAGAAAAGCTCACCGCTCGAATGTGATCGGCGATTACCCGCATGGCAATATCTGTTTGATCTTCCTGACCGTATGGTACACCTGCCAATCGGCTGATATTACTGATAATTGGGGTAAAGACATCAGAATCATAGTTTGATGTTTTCCCTTGAATTACCGCACAAATGCGCTCAAAGCCCATTCCCGTATCTACATGTTGTGCCGGTAAAGTAACCAGCTTGCCATCAGACTCGCGGTTAAACTGAATAAACACCAGGTTCCAGATTTCCATAACCCTGGGATCATCTGCGTTTACAAGAGTGGCACCATCCACACGTGCTCTTTCTTCATTCGAACGCAGATCAATATGAATTTCAGAGCAAGGGCCACACGGACCGGTTTCCCCCATCTCCCAGAAATTATCCTTTTTGCCGAATTTCAGAACATGTTTTGGATTAACACCTGTTTTAGATTTCCATAGCGTAGCAGCTTCTTCATCTGCCGGCAAACCATCTTCATCATCTCCGCCAAATACAGTTATATAGAGTCTGTCTGCCTCCAGACCCCACCGGTCAACCAGAAGCTCCCAGGCCCACTCGATAGCCTCTTCCTTGAAATAATCTCCAAATGACCAGTTGCCGAGCATTTCGAACAGCGTATGATGGTAGGTATCGTGCCCTACTTCTTCCAAATCATTGTGTTTGCCACTAACACGAATGCACTTTTGAGTGTTTGCAGCGCGCTGCCATAGCTTTCCATCGGCCGTGTAGCCAGGTTCTTCCCCCAGGAATATGGCTTTAAACTGGTTCATCCCAGCATTTGTGAACAATAACGTGGGATCATCGGCAGGAACTACCGGGGCACTAGATGTAATTGCGTGCTGTTTTTCACGAAAAAAATCGAGAAATTCCTGCCGAATTTGGTCGGATGTTTTTACAGACATGTATACCCTAAACTATTGATAATACTTGAATTTAAATTATACTCAGAAAACATACTCTTCTTAAAATTGTATCTGATTATTTAGTGGCGAAAGATACAAATATTCAACGGTTTTCCCGTAAAGTCTTAGGAATTCTCCACCCGTTTATGGCATCACATCCCTACTTAGTGAAGTAAGCAGAATTGTAACGAAAATAATACTGAACAAAACAAATAGCGCTGTTATCATGTCAATTATACTAATGTGGCATCCAATTGAAACGGTCACTCTTCGGAATTCGTTTTTTATTAATACCATATAAACATGCTGTTGTTCCCCAAATTCAATACGAAAATGGATACTGTGCGGGATGTACGTATATTTTGAAAAATATTTTTTGACAAAGCCATGTCACAGGAAGAAAAGCTTATCGGTCGCAGAGAATTTGTTGGGATCCCCGACTTCAACATAGAAGCCATTGAGGCCAAAATAGATACCGGAGCATATACCAGTGCTTTACATTGTAGCTATATAAAGGTCATTAACGAGGGTAATAAACAGGCCGTTGTTTTCAAGATTCTAGATGAAGAGCATCCGCAATATAACGACACGGAGTTCAGCAGTCAGATCCATAAAATTAAGAGAGTAAAAAGCTCAAATGGGATAACTCAGGAGCGTTTTATAATTCGAGCAACGTTGAATATTAATGGCGTAGAGCTTATCACCGAATTCTCACTCACCGATCGCTCAAATATGCGTTATCCGGTATTAATCGGACGAAAAACTCTGAAAGGCCGCTTTCTTGTTGATGTAAGCAAACTTCACATTGGGGGAAACCCCTATAACCAAACTTTATGAAAATTGTAGTTCTTTCCAGGAATTCAAACCTATATTCTACACGTCGACTGGTTGAAGCCGGGCAGCAACGCGGACATACCGTTCTGGTTCTGGATCATTTAAAATGTTACGTAGCCATTGAACAAGGCAATCCTACAATTCACTACAACGGCGAGGCTATTGAGGATGTTGATGGAATTATACCACGTGTTGGAGCCTCTGTTACATTTTATGGTTCTGCTATTGTGCGTCAGTTTGAAATGATGCATGTATTTACCGCCAACGAATCGCAGGCTATTGCACGATCGCGCGATAAGCTTCGAAGCATGCAATTGCTAGCCCGGGCTGGAATTGGTATGCCGATAACCGGATTTGCGCGTAGTGCGCATGATACGGACGACCTGATTCGTATGGTTGGAGGGGTGCCGGTTGTAATCAAATTACTGGAGGGTACACAGGGAATTGGCGTGGTACTGGCAGAAACAAAGAAAGCTGCCCAGTCGGTTTTAGAGGCATTTTATGGGTTAAAAACCAACATACTTATTCAAGAGTTTATTAAAGAATCAAATGGTACGGATGTGCGTGCATTTATTGTAGATGGTAAGGTTGTTGGAGCCATGCAGCGTAAAGGCGCCGAGGGTGACTTCCGTTCAAATCTTCATCGCGGTGGTTCAGCAAGTGTTGTTAAACTCACCAATAAGGAGCGCATTACCGCATTAAAGGCTGCAAAGGCACTTGGTCTTAACATTGCGGGGGTTGATATGGTCAGAAGTAATCGCGGCCCTCTAGTACTGGAAGTTAACTCCTCCCCCGGGCTCGAAGGAATTGAAAAAGCTACGGGACTTGATATCGCCGGATCAATCATAGAATACATAGAACGAAACGGTGGTAACAAAAAGAAACGGAAAGATAAGGTGGGAGTCTGAAATGCGAGAAATGGCATTAAACGGAAAAGTGATAGTACCTGGCGAAAGCAAATACTACAATCTAAGAGTTGCCAAGTTACCCACGCATACGGTTATTGATTTGCCTGTATATGTTTCCAGATCCGTTAATGACGGGCCCGTTCTTCTGCTTACAGCAGGTTTACACGGTAATGAGACTAACGGTATTGAAATCGTCAGGCGTCTTATTAGTGATTCAATGGTAAGTCCGCAACGTGGAACAGTAATTGCTGTACCCATAGTGAATATTTACGGATTCCTGCAGCAGGAGCGATACCTTCCTGACGGGAAAGACCTTAACAGGTCATTTCCGGGCAGCAAAACCGGTTCTCTTGCCAGCAGGGTTGCACATGTTATAGTAAACCAGATACTGCCATTAGCTGACTACGGTATAGATTTTCATACTGGAGGTGCCAGTAAAGATAACTATCCACAAATTCGATGTGTACTTTCACACGCAATGAACCTTGAACTGGCGAAAGCCTTTGGAGCTCCTTTCATTATAAACTCCGCTCTCATTGACAAATCATTTCGTAAAGCGGCACAACGCAGGGGAAAATCTATCATCGTTTATGAGGGCGGTGAGTCGTTACGTTTCGATGAACCTTCTATTCAATGTGGAATTGATGGGACGTTACGCCTCATGAAAAGCCTAAACATGATAGATGATGCACCAGATATACCCGTCAAACCACGAATTTTTGAAAAACACAGCTGGATTCGTGCAAAGGTTTCAGGTTTATTCAGAACCACACTACTTCCCGGCGACAAAGTAACCCGTGGGCAAACTGTTGGCAGCGTAACTGATCCCTACGGCGAAACAAATGTTGTATTAAAATCGCCTGTAAACGGTTACATTGTTGGTCTGAGCAGATCGCCCGTGGTTAGTGCAGGTGATGCCGTTGTGCACTTAGGTCATAAATATGAACTAAAAAAAACATCCACGAATGAAACCTGAATTTTTGCCAGATGAAGTACTAAATACATACCGACAAGAATTTCCGCACCTTGATCAGCCCCACTATTACTTAAATCATGCTGCCTTCGGTGTACTTTCCAACAGGGTTAACAATAGTATCAACGAGCATCTGAGAGAGCGTAATCGTGGTGTTATTGAATCGTTCATGATTGATTCAGATATCATAGAGCAGGCCAGAAAAAAAATTGCAAAACTTATTAATGCACCTTCATCCGACCAAATAGCTTTTGTAACGAATACCTCTGAAGGTATAAATTTGATTGCAGCCGGGTTAAATTGGTCACCAGGCGATTCTGTATTACTAAACGATGCCGAGTTTCCTTCAAATGTTTACCCCTATCAAAATTTGAGAGCACGCGGCGTCAACGTGCGTTTTGCTCCGGCAATAAACGGTAAAATAACCAGTGAAGATTTAGTGAATGCGATGCACAACACTGACAGGCTTGTCGGCGTAAGTGCCGTTCAGTTTTTGAGTGGATACCGTATAAATTTGAAAAAACTTGGAGAGGTCTGTGCCGATCAAAACAAATGGCTCATCGTAGATGGGATACAAGCAATGGGTAACTCCCCCGTGGATGTACAGGATATGCAAATACACGGGTTGGTTTCTGGTGGTCTAAAATGGCTGATGGCTCCAATGGGCATCGGTTTTGTTTATTTAAGTGAAGAATTAATGAACGCAATAAGCCCCTCTTATGTAGGATGGCTGTCTGTTGAAACACCATGGGACTTATTTAATTACGAGCAAGGTCTGAATAAGACAGCAAGAAAATTTGAATTAGGTGGTTTGAATGTACCCGGTATTTACGCCCTCAACGCATCTCTTGATCCCTTTTTGGAAATTGGAATAGAGCATATACATGCTCACTTGTTGGCATTGACAGATCGTATAGCAAAAAATATAGGCGTACCTGATCTAACGTTATTTACAGATGGTACTCATACCGAGAGAACGGGTATATTAACCTTCAATTTACCTGACAATCTAAATGGAGACATCTTAGTTGAAGCGTTAAAAAAACTACACCTAACAGTATCGCATCGAGCGGGTAAGCTCAGGTTTTCACCGCACTTTTATAATAGTGTTTCGGATATTGATGCTGCTGTTGATATCGTGAATCATACTTTGAATAAATGGGATAATTAGATATGCCCAATCTGATGCAACGTTTAATTGGACGCTTTGTAGACTGGCTTATGGCCCGATACGGTGAGTTTAAAGCGCTCAGGATTATTCGTGTTATAGAAAAAGCCATATCGGTAATCATAAACACATTTAAGAACTGGATAAATGATGAAATTCCGTTGCATGGGGCGGCCTTAGCTTTTTACACAATCTTTTCTCTGGCCCCTCTACTGTTAATTATTATTGCGTTGTCTGGAGTTTTTTTTGGGGAGTCGGCTGCTACGGGGCAACTGGCTGGTTTTTTGGAAGATCTTATTGGTCCTGAAGCGGCCAGTGTTATTGAGAGTATTGTTTCTAATGCCGATAAACCTTTTAGCGGTATCCTTGCTACCGTTGTAGGTATAGGCACAATATTATTTACATCGACTACCGTTATAGCTCAGTTAAAAAGCTCGCTAAATACCATTTGGAATGTAGAAACAAGAGAAGGTCAGTCTGTAAAGCAGTTCTTGATATCAAGGTTTACTGCATTGCTGATTGTTCTATTGCTTGCCACCATTCTCGTTCTAACGCTTACTCTGGATGCCGTCATAGCCATAATTGGCGTAAACTTAGAAGAATTACTCCCAAGCGGTATCGGACTGATTAGTTGGATAAACTACAGCATCTTTATGGTCACGACGATTTTCCTGTTTGCCACTATTTTTAAAATGTTACCTGATATTAAACTGTCGTGGTCCGACGCCCTGGTAGGTGCAACTGTTACTACATTACTTTTTTTGCTGGGCAGATTTTTGATCACGAAATATCTTGGGACAGGCAATATTGGAAGTACTTATGGCGCGGCTGGAACATTTGTTGTATTCCTTATATGGATATATTATAACTCCATGACTGTTTTTTTAGGTGCTGAATTCACCCACCAATACACCATTACATTTGGAAAAGGCTTTGGTGTACCAAAACATGCAAGGGTAAAGAAAAACAGATTACATAAAACGCAAAAGCCCGGCAAACTTGCCAGGCCTTTGACAGACAGAAGCTCTGATAGAAACTCCGAGCAAAACCCAATAGCGTAAGCTTAGTATACCTCTACATGCATTCTATCGGACGGCTTCAGGGTTTTAATATCGTCCCAAGACCACGTTGAAGGATCTTTGGTAAGCAAATCATCAGAAACTCTCAGGTAATCCAGATAGCCCTGCTGTGCTAGAATTTGATAGATACCTGTTTCCATACCTTTCAGTCCACATACATAGATGATGGTGTTATCTTTTTTTAATATGGGCTCGATAAGTTCGCGATTATCAATTAGCTGATATTGAACATAATATTTAGATCCATCTCCTCTGGGTTCCTCTCTTGATACAGACTTTAGATAATGGAAATTAGGTATCTTGGTATTGAGATCCTCAAAATAGCTCTTGTAAAGTAAATCGGTTCTATATGGGCAACCAAATATTAATGCAATGTCATTAGTAGAACCAGCATCCATTAAGTCCATTACCATTCCTCTGAATGGTGCGACACCCGTTCCTGCCGCGAAAAAAAGATAATTGTATTCTTGTGGATTTTTGGGGAGAATGAAACGCTTACCACTGGGACCGGTGACTTTCACTTTAGAACCGGGTTTGAGACTTGAAATATAATTCGAACAGGTTCCGGTGTATATTTCCTGTGTTTCCCAATGTTCGTCTATCACTCTTTTAACTGTAGTAGATACCAGATGTGCTTCGCCATTTTCACCTTTTGATGGTGAAGAAACGGAATATAACCGAACTTTATGTGGCTTCCCTTTTTCATCAACACCTTCGGGAATCACGCCGATGGATTGACCCGCAACAAATTTACCTTCCAGAGGGGTATTACGTAAGTCGAAGGTTATGTGGCGGATAAAGTTTGGTGAGCCTGCAGCTGTTGCGATATAGTTTTCGAGAATGGTTGCTTCAACGGGTTCCTTGGCTCGAACTACATTGATTTCGACGTCTGGATATTCGATTTCTCTAATCATAATTCTGTAATGTTATTTCCCTTAAATATTTTCCCTGACTGCTGTTCATTTTGCCAACGGCAATGTATTCCCTGATCTAATCTTCAATTTACTAGATATTCAGGTATTTGCGTATTCTTTTTACTTGAAACAAGCCTTGCATTTTTTTCTTTTTGTACAAAATGTAAGCGCAGAATACTACTGAGAAGAGTTCATGCAAAAAAAGCATTCCACGAAATCATGAAATGCTTCTTTTGATGGTGGAGGTGGCGGGAGTCGAACCCGCGTCCGAATAGGAGAACCTACAAATATCTACACGTTTAGCCTGACTATGTATTTAACTAAGTGGGTGGCGGCCAGGCCCGCGTCACTCAGCTGGATTGTAAATTTTCGCAGTGTAGTTACAATCATAGTACACCACTATCTTGTCTTATTTGACGCCCTGAACTATACCGACAAGAGAGTACAGAGCAGAACGGCATGGGCTGTTAGGCGGCCATGCGGAATTCGTAATTGTTTGCATTTACGATTATACCCCGGTTGTTTTTACAAGATACTTCCGAGAAAAACTCGACGTGCAACCTGCGACCCAACGCTATCCGTCGAAACCAGGTACACCCCCATTAAGTCAATGAACATGCACAAAAATACGCATTTTATAACCATTAAACGTTGTGTTAATGCACTTTATTTCCATGCTAAATCTAATATGGGCTTCTTTTTTCGTAAATTGGTTATCGTGTGAACGAATTGCTTATTAGAAATCAAACATTTTAGGGATGAAAATCGCCGTTATCGGAGCCGGTGCAGCAGGCACCGCTATTACAAATCTGCTGATTAATGAACCTTCGGTAAAATCTATCATTGTTATTGACAAAAATGGGCATCAGCTTGATGAACTAGAGGAGCGAGCTGAGAGCCCTAAATTGCGTGTACACCGTGTAAGTATGGACAAAGAACTGTCTATACTCAGCTTAATAAAGGGGTATAACTGCGTTATTTCTGCTCTGCCTTACACTCAGAATTACAAGATGGCCGCCCTGACTGTGAAGGCAGGAATTAATTATGTTGATCTGGGTGGCGATGACAAGACTCTGCAAGAACAATTTACTTTAAATGAGGCGGCCAGAGAACGTAATATTTATGTGGTGCCGGGAGCAGGTTTCGCACCGGGTCTTGTCAATATCCTTGGTATGTACGCATTTGAATCGTTTGATGAGGTCACATCTATGCATATGTATGCGGCGGCACTACCGATGAAACCTAAGCCACCACTGAATTTTCATCTTAGCTTCTCTCCAGTCGGTCTAGTTAATGAGTATTTGAATAAGGTTTCTGTGATAGAAAACGGTGAATTAAAGCAGAAAAATGCGTTGGATGGTTATGAACGATTCACATTCGAGTCCAGACCTGAACTCGAAGAGCTGGAGGCATTTTACACCAGTGGTATTGCTTTGATGCTTGCACAACACCTAAAAGGAAAAGTGGATGAGTTTAGTTTTAAGTCCTTGCGGTACCCCGGTCATCGCGATATAATAAAGGCATTTTTCGAGCTTGGATTTGATTCCGAGCAAATTATTGACATACAATCATCGCTTACCTACAAAGATTTGCTGATTCGTCAATTAAGTAAATTCCTACCTCATAGTACAGAGGATACGGTTTTGGCAAACGTAACAATTACCGGCAAAATTGGTGACAAAACTGTCAGAAAAAATTACGAGCTGAATCTTGCACATAATGCATTGCGTGAAACTTCTGCTATGATGGCATGCACAGCCATGTCGGCCGTAAAAACAGCCCTATTTGCCGGGCAAGCAAAAACAGATACGATTGGAGGAGCTTATGTACCTGAGCTATTGGTGGACAATAAAGCCTATATAGACTTTATGTGTAAACATGGAATGGAGCTGAATGTTACCGAGAATACGTTACGTTGATAACAACTTTTTCTCCTTAGTACTATTCATCGTGACGAGTTGATATTAAATAAAAAAGCCCCCGTACAGTGATGAACGGGGGCTTTTTACATTTGATTAGCATCAGATTATTTTTTGCTTCGGGTAGAAGCTTCTGCATCTGCATCACTTTTCGATTTCGCATCACTCCCTGATGATGCAATAGACTCACGCATATCGGTGTCGGCCATAACATTTTTCATGTTGTAATAATCCATAACACCAAGTTTACCAGTACGAAATGCCTCAGCAATAGCTTTAGGTACTTCCGCTTCCGCTTCAGTTACAAGAGCACGCATGAGTTGCGTCTTCGACTTGTTTTCCTGCTCTTCGGCAACGGCCATTGCACGACGTTCTTCGGCTTTAGCTCGAGCTACTTTAAGGTCAGCTTCAGCTTGATCTGTCTGCAGCTTAGCACCAATGTTGTCACCAACGTCTACATCAGCGATATCTATCGAAAGAATTTCAAAGGCTGTACCGCTGTCTAGACCCTTACTTAATACTACTTTTGAAATATTGTCCGGATTTTCAAGTACAGCTTTATGGTCGGCAGAAGAACCAACAGTAGTTACAATACCTTCACCCACACGGGCCAGAATGGTTTCCTCTGTAGCACCACCAACAAGTCTGTCCAGATTGGCACGTACAGTAACTCTTGCAACTGCTCTTACCTGAATACCATCTTTTGCAAGTGCGGTAATAGCTGGTGTTTCAATTACTTTAGGGTTTACTGAAATCTGAACAGCTTCAAATACATCACGACCAGCAAGATCAATTGCCGCAGCACGTTCAAACGTTAATCCCAAATTCGCCTTATCAGCCGAAATCAAGGCCATAACAACCTTGTGAACATTTCCACCTGCCAGATAATGAGCTTCCAGCTTGCCGATATCAATATCAAGACCTGCTTTACTAGCAGTAATTGATGCCTTAACGATTGGGCCCGGAGCTACCTTTCTCAGACGCATCCCTACCAAATCGCGGAGAATAGAAAGTTTTACCCCTGAGAAGTATGCAGTTACCCACAGTCCCAGTGGCACGAAATAAAAGAAAATAAATATGGCCAGGACAATCGTAGCGATTACCCCTAAACCGAAATATGCTTCCATAGTAATGTTTTGTATGTACGTTAGTTAGTTGTTACGATTGGAATATAAGCCAACCGATATCAGATAAAAAATGAAACCGTGTAATTTGATTAACCTAGTCGATTAACCATAACCCTCGTGCCGCTGGTATCTACCACTTTTACGTGAGCGCCTTTTTCGATAAATTCGCCGACAGACACCACATCTATTCGGCGGTCTTGTATCAGCACCGTTCCTGATGGTCTGAGCGAGGTTATAGCTACACCTTCCAGTCCAAGTAAGTCATCTTTGGAATCTGAAGACGTATATCCGTGATTTCTGTCGGTTTGATCGGCCAGAACTAATTTATTGAACATCTTATTATCCGGTAAGTATCTAATCATTGATGATATCATTGCAACACCCAGGATGAGTGTAACAGCCATGGTCCAAATAGCCTGGGTAACCTGATGCATTTCGGGGAAACTGAGTCCAACATTACCGATAAGAGAGATTCCCATACTGAAGAGCACCAATGATATTCCCAGAATACCTGGCACACCAAACCCCGGTAAAACAAATATTTCCACCAGAATTAAGCCCACCCCCAGAGCAAATAGCAAAATTTCCCAGCTTTGCGCAAGTCCCATGATATAAAGAGGCGCGAAAAATAGTAACGCACCTATTGCCGACACTGCTCCGGGGAAACCCAGTCCGGGTGATTGTAACTCGAACCACAGGCCTCCTAACATCATGAGCATCAGTAAGCTGGTTATTACCGGATTCGACAGGAAGCGTAATACCGACTCTGCCCAGAACTCCTGAAAATCAAAGAGTTCTTTGTCTTCCCATCCCATGTGAACCATAATTTGGTCTACCGTACGAAAAGATCCATCGGCGAGGCCTAACTCAACTGCCTCGGTGGTGCTGAGCGTTAGTAACTGACCATCCTCTACTACCCCTTCAATCACCACTCTTTCATCTACCATGGCTTCGGCCAGACGTGGATCGCGGCCCGTAGCCTGAGCTGTTGCACGCATGATTCCACGCATGTAACTTTGCATTTTCTCGGATGCGTAGGATCCTGCGCCATCAACGACGGTTGCAGCGCCTATAGAGGCACCGGGTGCCATGAAAATAGAGTCTGTAGCAAGGGCAATCAGTGCGCCTGCAGAGGCGGCATTTTTATCTATAAATGATACAATAGTCAAATCAGAGTCGAGTAAGTTCTTGCGAATTTTATCTGCCGCATCCACTAATCCGCCAAAGGTATCCATATGTAGAATAACACCAGCAGCATCATTAGAAGAAGCCTGACTCAGCCCGCGCTGAATGTATTTGTTGAGTCCGTTATCAACTAGCCCTTCCACATGTATGAGATACACAGCCCCTGGTGCAGGTATATAGTCCTGATTGTAATCATTATTCTGATCAGCATCCATACCAATAAGAAATGCCAGTGCAAGCATGATACTTGCAAAGGAAAAGAACCGTAGCCTGGATGGTTTTAATGTTTTCATAGTCGGCAAAATTAGTTTCGGGAGACTAACCCGATGTGTACATGTAATTATAGGGTACGCGTACGTAATTAAAATTCAATTGTTATAGAATGTACCGAAAATACGTTGATTATTCTGTAACATCACCAATAATCGAAACGTAAAAAGACATCAGAAGGTTTCGTTGTTATTGCGCTTTTCATCTCCCCCCCCATTCAACGAAGCAATGTGTACTTTCTTTTAGAACTATCTTTAAAAAATAAATGATCATCTCTATTCTCTTGTTGTTTTCTTTAGCTGCCGGCAACCCGGTTAATACCCCTGAATCGGAGAGGGCATCAGTGAGTGGTATTGTAACCGATGCCCAGACTGGTGAAACACTGCTGTTTGCCAATATTTTTATACGAGGCTCACAGACAGGCACAACAACCAATACCTCTGGCTTTTATAGTCTGTCCGGAATGCCCCCCGGCAGACACGTATTGCAGTTCACGTATGTAGGTTACATTCCAGTTGAACATGAAATTACCCTGGAGCAAGGTCAGCGACTTCGGCTTGATGTGCAACTTCAACCCAGCGACCTGATGCTACAGGAGGTAGTTGTACAGGCCGATGCAGAGCGAGAAGAAGTCCGAAATATTGGCACTGCACAAGTAACCACGCAGCTGATACGAGAGGTTCCGGCTGTATTGCAGGCAGATGTATTCCGGTCGGTACAACTCCTACCAGGTGTAAAAGCTGCATCCGACTTCTCTTCGGGTCTATACATACGTGGAGGGGGACCGGATCAGACGCTGATTTTGCTAGACAGAACAACGGTATACAACCCGTCTCATTTTTTTGGATTCTTCTCTACGTTTAATCCGGATGCCATTAAGGATGTAAGGCTGTACAAAGGCGGCTACCCTGCTGAGTTTGGTGGCCGGCTCGGCTCTGTGCTGGATATCTACAACAAAGACGGCAATCGAAATAAACGTGCCGGAGTTGTAAGTCTGGGCATGCTTTCATCAAGGGCAATGATTGAAGGACCGATTGTTGACCGTGGATCGTACATGTTTGCTATCAGACGCTCTACTATTGAACCCCTCCTTGCCGCATTACGTGGAACTGTTGATACCGTGCCCGATTCGTTCTATTTCTACGATATAAACGGCAAAATCAATGTAGATATCAACCGTGACAACCGTTTGAGCATGGGTTTTTACGGTGGTGAAGACAATGTTAAGTTTCCATTTGGTGATGATCTGGAATTCAATCTGCGTTACGGTAACCGTACGCTTAGCACAACATGGACCAGCATTCGTAGTGACCGGTTGTTTACTACGCTAACCGGAACGGCCTCACAGTACTTTAACAAACCCCTGTTTTCTTTTGGTGGAACGGAGTTTACCCGTGATAACAGTATCTGGGATTTCAGTTTAAAATCAGATGCGGAGTTCATGTTGAATCGTGCGCACTCATTCAAAGCCGGAGTATGGGCTGGAAGTCTCACACTTGAGCTAAATGATACCTTTGACGGTAATGAATCTTTACAATCTCTCATAGAAACGCAATACATCACGGGATACGCACAACACCAATGGGATATATCCTCAACCCTTTCTACGAATTACGGAATTCGCGTTAATTATTTTTCACAGGGTGATTATGTTCGTGCCGAACCGCGTATTTCATTAGAATATTCTCCCGAACCAGCGCTCCGACTCCAACTGGCTTATGGGAGGTATCATCAGTTTCTGACGCTTATTACCAATGAGGCATTTTCAGGCTTTGATGTGTGGCTCACAACCGACCGAGGTGTTCCACCAGCCTGGGGCGATCAGTTCGTTGCCGGAGTTAAGGTTTATCCATTTCAAGGGTATAACTTTGAAGCAGAGGTGTATTACAGAACCATGCGTGATTTATTCGAGCTTGACCCTCGCACAGCCGATGCAACAGGTACCGATTACGCCGAATTATTCCGATTTGGAAAAGGATTTGCCTATGGCTTCGAATTGCTGTTGGAAAAATCAAGCGGACGACTAAACGGATTCATTGGATACACCTGGGGTGTTACACGTCGCTCTTTTGACGGTTTTAATAACAATCGTTTCTTTCCGCCTAAACACGATCGTACTCACGACGTAAATTTGGTGGCGAATTATCGTCTAAGTTCAAAATGGAGGAGTACGGCCGTATTCAGCTATGCAACCGGCCAGGCCTACACCAGAGTATTGGGCAGAACAGAAATACAAAACCCCTTTGGCTCAAACCCAACCCGTCCTGTTACAGTTGGTAAAGTAAATGCCTCGCGGCTACCCTCATACCAAAGGCTAGACCTAGGCTTCACACGAGACGGAAGTTTCTTCAATTTGGGTAAATCCGAATTTCAGATTCAAATTATTAATGTCTACTCGAGAAGAAACGTCTGGTTTTACCAGTTTGATCTGGATGAAAATCCGGCTGTGCAATCAGAGGTGCCCCTACTGCCTATTTTACCTACATTATCCTACACTGTTTTCTTTTAATACCTATGAAATATCTGTTTACCTTAGCGCTATCATTGGTACTACTCAGTGGTTGCGACCTCTATCCTCAGGATGATTATTCTGAGCAATATGTAATAGATGCATGGCTAATCGCTCTTGAACCGATGCCGGATATACGGTTGAGTACAACAGCACCAATTTCTGAATTCTTTGATGTTCAGGCGCGCGGAGTTTCGGAAGCATTGGTCGTGGTGCACATGATGAGTGACAGCGGCGATGCAGAATGGACAGGAATATTTGAACATCTGCAACATGGTGTATATTCGTTAACTGATTCATCTCATATCATTCAACCAAATCGAACATACAGTCTAGAAATAACCACCCCAGCCAATCGAATTATTCGCGCAAGTACTACCGTACCAGACACCTTCCGGGTTGTAAACGTGAATACACGCTCACTTCCCTATCAGAGTGCCGAGCGTTTTACTTTGGATCTAACCCGCTCCGTTAACCCGAACAGACAAAGTTACTACGTATTCTCCAGTGAAACATTAGACCCCATTAATGCGGAGTTAACCCCATTTTATGCCAATTTTGACGCTGAAAGAGATGACTTTTTTATCGTATCATCGGGTATTATAAATGAAGCTAACTCGAGGCGTTTTGGGTCCGACTTCGTGGAGCTCGTTTATCCGTGGATAGGTATTGCTTTTTACGGTCCGAATCGACTACAAGCCGCCGCGGTAGACGACAATATTTTCGATTTTATACGCACTGCCGGCACGCAGTTGGGAGGTGGTACCCAATCACCCGGAGAAATTGAAAATCTGTTGTACAATATCGACGGTGGAATAGGGATTTTTGGCAGTTATAGTAGAATTACACTGGATGTAAACATAGAAAAGCCCACATTTCAGTAAAGAAACGCGGGCTTTATCGGAAAGTATTTTCAATCGGCTATTTTAGCTCGAAGACAAAGGCTTTACGGGCTGGAACCGTAATTTCACTTATTGAATCGAAGGTACGCTCTGTAGTAACCTCATATGCGCTTTTAAATCCTTCCATTCTCTCTGAGAATCTGCTCATGTCGATTGCCTGATCTTCCTGACTCGCATTAATCATTACCATTACGGTTTGATCGTCATTATGCCTGAAATAAACATAGACATTATCTTCAGGCACGAAATGCGTTAACCTACCCGTATGTATTACAGGGGTTTGATTTCTCCAATGCACCAACCTCCTTAGGTATTCAAAATTTTCCTGAACAGGCAAATTACGTTCTTTACCTAGTGCAATTCGGCCTTCTTCGGTGAATGCATTAATTGGATCTTCCTGCCATCCTCCCGGGAAATTACGTCTCTTGTCGGGGTCACTGGATCCGCCCGCTTTTAGGATTTCCGTTCCGTAATAAATCTGAGGGATACCTCTGGTAGTTAGCAGGAATGCAGTGCCCATCTTAAATTTGTCCACATCTTCCCCAACCGATGTGAAATAGCGAACCAGGTCGTGATTATCGAAGAAAATCACATTGAGAAACGGATCGGTATACAGGAAATCTTGCGATAAAACATAGTAGAGACGCATAACCCCGGTATCCCAGCCAAAATCTTCATTGAACGCCTGGGTTAAAGCATAGTACAACGGAAAATCTGTAACACTTGGCAGATAGGAATTGTAACCGCCGGACGCGGCAAAGTCGAATTGCCACCATGCGGTGGTAGGAACATTGGGCATCCAGGCCTCACCTACGATATTGAAATCCGGAAATTCTTCGAGAACACGGCGGGTCCACTCTGCCATATATTCTTTATACGGGTACGGGTGGGTATCCATGCGTATGCCGTCGATGCCAGAATATTCAATCCACCATAATGTATTTTGGATGAGGTACGTAGCCAGGAATGGATTTCTCTGGTCCAGATCAGGCATTTCATCGACAAACCACCCTTTTACCATTGTATTTAAGTCTTTTTCACTGGCATACGGGTCCATCAGTACGCTGGTTCTGTAGTTTGTATTTCCATAGACCGACTGATCGTGTACCCAATCGGAAAACGGCATATCCTTGATAAACCAGTGGTGGGTTCCAACATGGTTGTGAATCATATCCATGATTACCTTCATACCCATGCGTTGTGACTCTTCTACAAGCTCTACAAATTCAGCATTTGAGCCAAGCCGACGATCTACACGGTACATATCAGTAGCCGCATACCCATGATAAAAGCCGGCCCCTATTTCGTAATTCGGAGGCATATCATTTTCGAATATTGGATTCAACCAGATTGCGGTCATTCCCAAATCTTTAATATAACCAAGAGCATTGCGTATGCCTTTTAGGTCGCCGCCATGCCGGCCGTACTCTTCGGTACGGTCTGTTTGCTCGAGCATGCCCGGAATATTATCATTCGTCGGGTCTCCATTAGCAAATCTGTCGGGCATAATAAGATAAATCACATCGCTGGCATCAAAACCCTGAGCGCGCGTATTACTGTTGGATCTTTGTAACAGGGGATATTCATAAACTATGGAAGTCTCACCTTTCGTAAATGTAATGGGCACCACCCCTGCACTGGCATCATCGGCTATAAGAAGGTTCAAAAAAAGATAGTTTGGATTCTCCGCTACAACAGAAGAGGCCAGTCTTACACCTTCATATGTTACACTGACCCTTGCCTGAGATATATCAGGACCATAGACAATTAGTTGCAGATTGGGATCTTTAAAACCGACCCACCAATTTTCAGGTTCAAGTCTGTCAATTTGAATGGTTTGGGCAAAAAGTACATTAAAAAAAAGCAGCTGGACGATACCAAGCAGTATTATTTTTTTCATTATCAGTAAGCATTAGTTAACATATTAAGCGAACCTCTTTTGATCTTCGCGGATGCCAGTCATCAAGCCAAAAATAAATTACTCATCGGCACGAAAATGGCAGTATACTCGTTAGTTCAAGTATCATATATGACTTATATAGAACTCAAATTAATGATTTCAGCGGTATCTTCTCACAAAAATCTGTTTCTGATTATTCTTTTCACTTGCTCCTTTCTCTTTACTGAAATTGCAGCAGCTCAGCAGGATGCAGACTTCAGAATTGCAAGGGTTCAGTATCGCGGTGGAGGCGACTGGTATAACGATCCTTCATCATTGACGAATCTCATTCGCTTCGCAAACGCCAATTTACCCATGAGAATATCCGAGCGTTTCGATGATGTAGCAATTGGCAGCAGAGATATACATAGATATCCTTTCCTATATCTAACCGGGCATGGCAATATTACTATCAATACTGCGGAAGCGGCCAATGTACGTCGCTATCTGGATAACGGAGGTTTTCTTTATATCGATGACGATTACGGGTTAGACCCATTCATAAGACCAGTTCTCAGGGAAATTTTCCCGGACGATGACCTGGTAGAGCTTCCTTTTACCCACCCTATTTTCCACCAGGCTTTTTCTTTCCCGCAGGGGCTCCCTAAAGTTCACGAGCATGACGGGAAGCCGCCGCAGGGGTTTGCTATTTTCCGAGAAGGGAGAATGGTTGTTTTTTACACGTACGAAAGCAATCTGGCGGATGGCTGGGCCGATGCCGATGTACATAGTGTACCAGAAGACCTCAGAATTGAATCCCTTCAGATGGGAGCAAACGTCTTGTATTACGTATTCTCATCACACCGACTACTAAACTGATTTTTAGTTTATTTTCACTCGAATTATGAGGATATTTGAGCTTATCCGGAAACCAATAACATCTTTTCTTTATGATAATCCCAATTGCCAGTGACCACGCCGGTTATGCCGCAAAAGAGCTCGCCAAAAACGTGCTGCAAGATTTAGGCTACGAAGTAAATGATATGGGCGTGAACAGTGAGGAATCGGTAGACTACCCCGACTTTGCCGTTCTTGTTGCCAATGCAGTTAGTGAAGGCAAGTACCCTCGTGGTATTCTCATTTGCGGTAGTGGGCAGGGAATGTGTATTACGGCAAATAAAGTTGAACGAGTTAGGGCAGCATTGGCATGGGATCCTGAGATTTCCAAACTAGCTGCACAACATAATGACGCTAATGTCTTATGTTTACCTGGCAGATTTCTGAGTGAGACTCAAATACGTGAGATTATTACTTCCTGGCTTGAAACTCCATTCGAAGGTGGCAGACATGAAAACCGAGTTAAAAAGATTCATGATAACACTCGCAAACCTTAACGGCATTAATAAATCAACATTCCCCATATGAAATCACTGCAGTCACAAGACCCGGCAATATTTAACCTCATTGAAAAAGAAACAGATCGACAGAATCTGGGACTAGAACTTATCGCCTCTGAAAATTTTACATCTCGCGCGGTAATGGAGGCCTGTGGATCTACCCTTACCAATAAGTACGCCGAAGGGCTCCCCGGTAAACGGTACTATGGTGGGTGTGAATTTGTAGACCAAATAGAAGACCTGGCTCGCAACCGCGCAAAAGAATTATATAACGCAGACTGGGTAAATGTTCAGCCACATTCCGGCGCCAGTGCAAATGCTGCAGTTTATCTTGCCTTATTAAAACCAGGAGAAACGATTCTGGGTCTTGATTTAAGCCACGGTGGTCACCTCACTCATGGATCTCCTGTCAACTTTTCAGGAATTCATTATAACGCAGTTTTTTACGGTGTTGACAAAGAAAGTGGCCGTTTAGACATGAATGCTATTCGAGATGCTGCCCGAAAGCACAAGCCTAAGCTTATTTCCATTGGAGCGTCAGCCTACACCCGTGATTTCGACTATGCTGCATTCCGGTCTATTGCCGATGAAGTAGGGGCACTGTTGTGGATGGATATGGCCCACACAGCCGGTCTCATTGCTGCCGGCTTACTGAATGACCCTCTACCCTACTGCCATGTTATAACGACCACCACACATAAAACACTCCGTGGACCACGCGGTGGTATGATTTTGGTAGGAAAAGATGGAGAGAATACATTAGGTGTTGTAGCTCCAAAGTCGGGACGAGTAAAAAATTGGTCAGAACTGTTCGATTCCGCTGTATTTCCGGGTACACAGGGCGGTCCATTGGTTCACGTAATTGCAGGCAAGGCCGTGGCTTATCAGGAAGCTTTGAAGCCTGAATTCAGAACGTATCAGCAACAGGTAATCCGCAATGCCCAGGCCATGGGAGAGCGTTTCGTTGAGCTGGGCTACAAACTGATCAGCGGTGGAACAGATAACCATTTAATCCTTATTGATTTGAGGAGTAAGGGAGTAACCGGAAAAACAGCGGAAGAAGCTCTTGGTAAGGCCGAAATAACCGTTAACAAAAATATGGTTCCTTTCGACACTGAATCGCCTTTCGTCACTTCCGGTATACGAGTTGGGGCACCCGCAATGACAACACGTGGACTGGGCGAAACTGAGTTTCGTCTGATAGCTGAACTGATGGACAAGGTTATTACACAGCCAGATAATGATGCTGTGGTAGATCACGTTAGAGCCGAAGTACATGCTATTTGCAAGCAGTATCCACTTTATGACTTTGTTACAACCGCCTGACCGCTGCATACATGAGTGAAACAACGTCACAAAGACAAATAATGGACGGAACACCACCTAAAGCGCTCCCTCCCAAAATTGTAGTGGAGATGTCTTTTCTAGACCATCTGGAAGAACTGCGATGGCGGATTCTCAAGGGAATGGCCGGCGTAATGACAGGGATAATAGTAGCTTTTGTCTTCTCTGAGTTCTTTATTGATGTGGTGTTGTTGGGTCCGGCAAAAGCTGACTTCTTTATTTATAACATGCTCGGTTTAAACGCAGTTGATCTTGTTCTTCAAAACAGAACGCTGCCCGGGCAATTTTTCAGTTACTGGGGAACACTCTTTGTTGTAGGACTCATTCTAGGTTCGCCCATTTTTTTCTACCAATTATGGGCTTTCATAGAACCAGCATTGGAACGTAAAGAAAAGAAAGGGAGCAGCTTCGTTGTATTTTCTATAACATTTATGTTTACCCTAGGTTTACTATTCGGCTACCTGATACTGACTCCATTTGCACTGCAGTTCTTTGCTACATTTCAACTTTCGGAGTCTGTACGAAATGATTTCGATATAACTGCTTACTTTTCTTCACTTACCATGTGGACGATGGCCTCAGGGTTAATCTTTCAGCTTCCGGTAGTCAGTTATGGGCTTTCGAGGATAGGATTACTTACGCCAGACTTTCTGCGGCGTAACAGGAAAGTTGCATTAGTGATCTGTCTCGTTTTAGCGGCGTTCCTCACCCCTCCCGATCCGGTATCTCAGTTGTTACTTGCCATTCCTTTAGTAATACTTTATGAATTTGGCATCTGGATAAGCCATGTAACAAATAAGCGCAGAGACAAGAAAATCTGGGGCGAGGCCGGAAAACCACCCGGAGTTGCTTAGTTTTTCTTACTAACATATTAATTCAACGATTTTCACGTTTACGTATCATGCAAAAAATTCCTCTTATACTTTCCGCACTGGCAATGATTATACTTCTTGCCGCATGTGACGAGACAGATCCGTTTTCCTTTCAAGACGATTTTTCTTTCGTCCCAGAACCCTATGACACACTTACCGCAAGTAGAGAAATCCGACCGAATGGATTAATCATCTATACGCATGAAGAAGGAAGTGGTAGTTTTACCATAACCGAAAGAGATCGTGTACAATTATTTTATACGTTTCGTCTTTCTGATGGCACAATCATACAAAGCAGTTATGCCAACGCCAATACGTTTCCAAGCACCATGAATCTACCTGCAACTATACGCGGATTTCGAGAGGGACTGGTAGGCAAACGTAATGGAGCTAAAGTGACGTTGGTGATACCACCATCTTTGGGTTACGGAAACGACCGAAACAGTCCATTCCGGGAAGAAGTTCTGTTTTACGATATTCTTGTAGTGCAGGTGCTTGAGTAATAGCGGTAGTATAGGATGATAAGTGCAATCATGAAGCCGGAGTGATTATTTTCCGGCTTTTTTTACATCAGATATACACTCTTTTTACTCTGTTTCCTATCATGCATGTTACTTCATACGTAATTGTACCTAGAATATCAGCCCACCTGTAAGCGCTGGTATCTCCTCTTCCACCTAGCAATACTACCTCAGAACCTACCTGGATATCGTCAGACCCCAGGAATACAACAATTTGATCCATCGTTATATTGCCGACTTGAGGATAGGTTTTTCCTCCAATTTCAACCACCATTTTTCCTGACAAATTTCGGTTTATACCGTCTGCATATCCGACAGGAATAATACCGACGAAGCCATCTGTTGGCATATGCCATTTGTGTGAATAACTAACACCGGCGCCTTTAGGCAGATGACGTACCTGGACAAGTCTGGATTTCCAGGCTAAAGCTGGGGTCAATGAAGCATTAGATTTTCCGTTCGGATCGAATCCATAGATAGATGTTCCGTTACGAATCAAATCATAGTGAACATGCTGCTGGTGTACCGTTGCTCCAGAATTGGATGCGTGAACGGTAACATGTTCTCCAAGCTTTTCAACAATTTGCGAAAAGTGCTCTTTTTGAACTTCAAATATTTCTGAGCCTATAACTTCTGAATCGGCGAAGTGGGTCATTAAACCTGTATAACGAATATGGGCTTGTGTATGGATTTCGCGCTCAACTCGGGTTACATCTTCTGGTAAAAAACCAACCCTGCCCATTCCTGTATCAAATTTAATATGGTAGGCTGTACCGGGAAGTAAGACATCAAAATGTTCGAATCTGCTTACGGTAGCTACAAGATTGTACTCCAGATAAAAGCGGGCTGTTTCTGCGGTGGGGGTACCAAAAACAAGAATGGGCAAAGAGATGCCAGAGTCGCGCAATTCAGCGCCTTCTCGCACCTGATATACGCCAATCCAGTCGATATCATCTTGTATTCTTATGCCCACCTCAGCGGCACCATGCCCGTAGGCATCCGCTTTAATTACAGCCATTTGTAGTATACCCGGATCTACTCTTGAACGTAGCCAGCGTAAGTTCTCACGGATAGCATGCGTATTAACTTCAGCTATTGAACTCCACCCTTCCTCCAGGAAGGTCTGCATTTGGATTGGGTTATCATTCACAATAAGTCTCCGGAATCACGTCAGTAGGGTCATAAGGTTTATCGGGATCGTACATTTCTTTTTCGTTTAGCCAAAATCTAAGTTCATTGGCATCGGCGAGCCCAAGAAAGTATCCCTTTTGAAGAACGGGTACAAAATCGGTATGAAATCGAAGATCACGATTATAGGTCATCGGGTCACTTAAGTCTATGTAGTTACCCAAAGCAGGCATCACTGTTAACTTCTCAATTACATCTCTTAGACCAATCTCTGGAATTACTGCCATCTCATTGTGAACGCTATTGCCTGAAACTACACCCACAAGCTTATTATCGTGCAGAACAGGCATCGTAGTTCGCAGGAGGTACCGTGAATCTGAGCCTCTGATCTGGTGAACAGTAGCAATCATGTCATTCTGATTTTCTAAACGATAAAGTAAATCTACAAATTCTGGGCGATGTATCAGCTCTTTCCTGCCATTGTTGACCGTATAGGTTAAATACCCTGCCAGCAGCATTAGCAATAAGGCATAAGGAGAATTAACGAAGAACAGATCTAATACTCCCATTAAAAAAATTATGGAAATAAGGAAGTAACTAAGGTATAACGTAGACAGCGAGGCACTGTGATACCGACCTATGAGCTGCCACAAAATAGCTCTGGTTGCCCTTCCTCCGTCGAGAGGAAAGATCGGGATCATATTAAATAGAGCTAGTAAAAAATTTATATGAACTACGAACTGGAGCAATACCAATACTAACTGATCAGCTCCAGAAAAAACCACCATAGCAAGCCAAATGGTTCCCCCAAGAATCAATGATGCCAGCGGCCCGCTCAATGCAATTCCCAGCTCTTGAAAACCCGTTTGCGGTCGATGTTTAAGCTCTGCCATACCACCGAAAAGCAGAAGATGAATTCTATCTATACTTAATCGCGCTCTAACAGCAGCAAGTGCATGACCCAATTCATGAAAAAGAATGGAAAAGGTGAGCATTATCGATGCAATTCCACCCAAGATATAATTAACCTGAGGGATGTAGCCGTAGGTGTAATTCGGAAAATAACGGTCACTTAGCAGCCACCCGATCAAAATAATGACGACGGGTAACATTGGGTCAACTGTTACCCTGAATCCAGCAATACGCAACCCTTTCTTTGCGGATTGTTTCATGGAATCAGATTACAGCTCCCTCAATTGAACGGAGAATACCGCGAGACGCATCCATTTCCACACCAATACCCAAAGGTAGTGTAAGGATATTAGAAACGTGCCCCGTTGGTACACCCATATAGCAAGGTTTTCCCAAAGGTTCAAAGCGGTCTCTTATGACAGAAGCAAGGTCGAGATCGTCGTTACGGTCACGACGTACGGTAATATGGCCAATGGCAAATCCAGCAGCAACCTGAAGCTTACGGGCGAGCCATAAGTGTGTCAACATACGGTCGATTCGATATGGGGACTCGTTCACATCTTCAAAAAAGAGAATTTTCCCACGGGTATCTATCTCCCAGGGAGTACCCAGGGTTTGTACAATCAACGATAAGTTACCACCTATTAGTGGCCCCGCTGCCCGCCCAGGAACAACAGTGGTATGGGTTACAAGGGGTCTTCCGTTAGCAGCCATCGGATTTTGAAACTGGCCGGCCGGCTGCCTGTTCATAATAACCCTGGTAAGGTTATCTCGGGTATAATTAGTCCAATCGAAATGTGCATTTGGGCCATAAAAAGTGACCAGGCCTGAATACGCATTTAGACTTAGTACCAAAGATGTATTATCCGAAAAACCAACGAAAGCCTTAGGGTTTCGTTTGATCAGATCAAAATCTATCATCGGTAACAAGCGGCTGGTTCCATACCCTCCTCTAAGTGGGAATATAACCTTCACTTCCGGATCGGCAAATGCGTCATGCAGATCGTTAACTCTTTCCGTATCACGCCCCCCCAGGTAACCCCACCTGCTCCCAACATTTGAACCAAGTTTGGGCTTTAGTCCTAATGCCCGAACAGAGTTAACCGCATTTTCCACCTCTCCATTCGTACTGAGATTACCTGCTGGAGAAACAATAGCCGCCACATCTCCCGGCCTAACCATAGGGGGGCGTACCAACAATGGTGCGGTTCGGGTCCTTGACTCTGTACGCACGAACGGCGCGAAAACGAGTCCTGTACCCAGCGCCATGCGTTTGATAAACCCTTTACGATTCATAGGATTGGATTTCCGGATATATAAATGTGATTCATGTAGATTTTAAAATAGCGTATTACGATGTTCAGAACCATTTTTTCTTTCCGTGATCACGTAATATTACACTAGCGGCATTATAGCCTGCTGCAGCAAAAACGCCACCGCCCGGATGACAGGATGCACTGGACAGATACAGGTTTTGAATGGGAGTTTTGTACTGGCTTAATTCGGGGGTTGGGCGAAACATGAACATCTGATCGAACGTCATTTCAACGTGCATCACGTTGCCATTTATTAAACCGTGCTTGCGTTCTATATCCAGCGGGGTCTGTATGTACCAATCGATCAGTTTACCCTTCATATTCGGGGCATAGTTTTCAACTACCTTATATATTTTTTCAGCTTCCTGAATACGAATATCGTCCCACTGCAGTCCGTTCTGCATTTTATAAGGATGCCATTGCGCCCACAGAAACAAAGTCTGACCACCATCGGGTGCCAATGTGGGGTCAATTTTTGAGAAGGTCATAGCAACTACAGCAGGTTCTTCCGGAGGAAGTCCTCTTTGGTAATCACCGATAGCGCGATTCATATATTCACGCGAAGGGCAAAGAAGTTGCAAACCTTTGTGTACATCTTCGTCGCCAGGACAGGCTGTATATTCAGGTAATTCTCGTACCGCACATCGCAATACCATTCCAAATCCATTACCAATATTGATATTCTTTACTCTGTGCAGCAGTGATGCATCGATATGTTCTGGTCCCACCATTTTAAGCATGGTAGTTTGAACATGTGCATTTGACACAATGATGTCTGCCAGGTATTCAATTCCTTCAGTAGTTCTAACCCCGTAGGATTTGCCATTTTTAATGAGAATCTGCTCTACTGGGCTGTCAGCCAAGACAACACCGCCATGAGCCCTTATCATGTTTATCATGGCTTGAGTAAGCATACCGCTGCCACCTTTGGGGCGTTTCGCTCCACTTTCATGCAGCATAGCCTGCCACCCGACAAAGTCTCCGGATGCTGACTGATCAGGTGTTGGACCTGATTGAGCGGCAAACCAAAGCAATGCCGTTTTCAGGTAGGGATGTTCAAAAGCTTCTTCTACTACCTGTCCATAACTACTGAGTATTTTTCTGAGCCCATCCATCTGGTCTCCCTTACCAAACATTGAACCATCACGAATTTGGCCTTTCATCATTTCAGACATAATATTCTTGCCAGATGGTGGCACAAGAAATGTTTTGAGAACCCCTTTGTTGATGCGGCCCCAAAATTCAATGAAGTCTTTATAATTTTGAACGTCTTTCGGAGAAAGCTGAGCTATTGAATCTAATGTTCTATCGATATCCTTATAAAAATGAAGTACCCCCTTGCCATCGGGGTAGGGAAATGACATCATTGGATCCATTTCAATATACTCCAGGCCATAGTCGTACAAAGAAAGCTCGTCTAGAACAGGTGTCTGATGGATCATGATATGTGCGGAGGAGCCGACATCCATCCGAAAACCAGATGGGAATTCTGCACTTTGAAACATGGTTTCCGTACAAACAGCGCCACCAAGCGTATCTCTGCGTTCAAGAACTAATACTTTTTTCCCAGCTTTCGCAAGATACCCGGCTGTTGTTAGTCCATTATGACCAGAACCAATAATAATTGCATCAAAACGATTATTCATACGTATAGATAAAATTGAGCTGTGTAACCGTAAATTTGTAGTGATATATCCTAGCTAAAATAGCTATAATTAGCATAGCAACTACTTTTTAGGGCTCACCATTCATTTAAATTAAACCATCGGTCAATAAGTTAGAAACATGTCATTTTTTAAAACACTTCTTGCAACAATAATAGGCTTTTTTATCTCCATTTTTCTGCTTTTCCTGATTATGGTGGGGATTGTTGCCTCCAGTAGTACTGAAAGTGAGCCGTTCATTCGTCAGGGTACGGTACTCAGTATCCCGGTGTCGGGAATTATTACTGAAAGAGCCAGCGACGATCCCTTTGCTGAGTTGTTTGACCGAACAGCTTCTAACCGATTAACTATGGATCGACTCAGGTCGAACATCCGTAAGGCAAAATCAGACTCCAGAGTTGCCGGAATACGGTTAGACCTCGCCAATACCGGTGGCTCATTTGCACATCTTGTTGAAATAAGAGACCTGCTGCTAGACTTCAAAGAAAGTGGAAAATTTATCTATGCATACATCGATGACAGAGGTGCCAATGAAGCAGCGTATTTCATAGCTACTGCAGCTGATTCCATATTTGCTCAACCTGAAACATATCTTGAAATGGATGGTTTTTATATTGAGTCTTCTTTCTACAAAAATACGTTTGCGAAGTATGGGCTTCAGGCGGATGTAATCACCACAGGTAATTATAAAACTGCTGCATCCACTTTTACAGAAGAAGGTTTTACATCCTATGATCGCGAACAGATTGGAGAAATACTGGAATTTAATACGCAGACATTTGTTCAGGCAGTATCAGAGTTCAGCGGTTTATCAGTCAGCGAAATCAATGCCATTATGAATTCATCACCAAATATCCTGGTGCGTAATGCTTACGAAAGAGGTTTTCTCTCGGCATTAAAATTCGAATCTGATTTCGAGGCCATACTAAAAGAACGCACAGGGAACACCACTTTGCGTACTGTAAGTCTTGGTCGTTATAACAGAGTGAGTGATTCCAAGGCCGGGCTCCCATCTACACCCAGGAATACTAAAGAAATAGCCATTGTTTATGCGGAAGGCCCCCTATTACCTGATATGGGCTCCGATATTTTTTCATCTGCCAGTACAATCAGCTACAATTCAATGAAAAAGACACTCGATGAGCTACTTGAAAACGACAATGTTGCAGCAATCGTTGTGCGCGTAAATAGTCCGGGTGGGGCTGTAACCACCTCTGAGGCTGTGAAAAATTTGTTCAAGAGAGCATCAGAGAAAAAACCATTGTTTGTGTCTATGGGTACCGTTGCATCATCAGGAGGCTATTATATTGCGATGGGTGCAGATAGTGTTTTTGCGGAACCAAATACAATAACAGGTTCGATAGGTGTTGTGTTAAGTAAGTTGTCTTTTGGTGACGCCCTAGAACAAAATTTCGCCGTTACCAACGATCAGATCCGGTCTCATCAAAATGCAGACTGGTTCTCCCCACTGAATACACTGACAGCTCAGCAACGCAGAGGTCTTGAGCGCATTGCCGATGAAACGTACCAGCACTTCCTTACGTTGGTGGCCGATGCCCGTGGCATGGATATAGATGCCGTACACGCCATTGGCCAGGGACGCATTTGGACAGGTCAAGCTGCGTTTGAAGTTGGGTTGGTAGACGGTCTTGCGACATTACCAGAAGTTGTTCGAGCAGCTGCAGATAAAGCCGGAATTGACCAATTCATTGTGGGTACGTACCCTAAAAGCAGAACATTTATTGAAAACCTCTTAGATACCGGCGACGCACAAATTCGCAGTCTAGTTCGAATGAGTCTTGGAATTAGTCCTTCCACAGAAACATTACTTCGTGATATACGAATGCTGGAACGACCGCAGGCATATAGCATACTGTCTGTAGATTTTTCCGTAAATTAGGACATGCAATCAGGAACATTACGAATAGAACATCTCAGCGAAGGCCAATTTGATTTATACACCGATGGAAGTCTTGTAAAAAACGAACAAGCTTCCACTGTGCGAAAAGCTATTGGAACCGATGAGTTAATGCAAGATTTCTCGCAGGAAATAGGTATTGATCCAATATTAGTGAGTTCCGGCGATGAACACGTGTTACTAGACGCGGGATTAGGGTACGGGTTAGATGCAAAATCACACAATCGGAACGTTTCGAATATTCTTACCAATCTTGAAATCTTTGAGCTGGATGAAAAGCAGATTCAGCACGTTGTAGTTACCCACCTCCATTTAGATCACATTGCTGGACTCACGTATACGGATAGCAATGCTGAGGTAAAGGCAACATTAACCAATGCTACTATCTGGGTTCAGAGATCAGAATGGGAATTTGCATTGAGTAAAATTGAATCGAGACAAGAGTCAGGTGATTTAGCTTATGAACTGGATGACTTTTACCGGTTGGTAGCAGACGGCAGAGTACGTTTCATTGAAGAGCCTGTAAAGCAAATCATAAATGGGGTAGATGCCATTCGAACTGGTGGACACACACCTGGTCATCAGATTGTGCGTTTGAAAGATTCAGGCAGAACCTCCTATTACTTCGGCGATATTATTCCTAATGAGCATTATCTTGGCTTCAGAATGGTTCCTGATGCCGATTATAGTGTAACAGAGGCAAGGCAAATTAAAATGCTGCTTTTGAAACAAGCCCATTTAGAGGAAGCAGAAATTTTGTTTTACCACTCTGTACACCTAAAACACGGCAAGCTTACAAAAGATGCAAATCGACAGTTTGTACTTGACAAAAGCCGTAAGTCTAACCGTTAGACTGTCTACAGCGTGTTACTGATTCATCGAGATGAGGAACTCGCGGTTATTTCGGGTCCCTTTCATCTTATCGAGTACAAATTCAATGGCTTCGTTTGGACTCATTGAGGTGAGGTATCGACGCAACAATACCACTTTTTCGCGCTCCTCCTCCACCACAAACAGCTCTTCTTTACGGGTGCCACTTTTGTAGATGTCAATAGCCGGGAATATTCTTCGTTCAGCAACCCGTCGATCGAGTACAACTTCCATATTACCCGTACCTTTGAATTCTTCGAATATAACATCATCCATACGGCTACCCGTATCAACCAAAGCCGTGGCAATGATCGTTAAAGAACCACCATTTTCGATATTTCTGGCGGAACTAAATAATTGACGTGGAATTTTAAGTGCTTCCGAATCAATACCGCCTGACATGGTCCGGCCATTATTTGCTGCAGTAATATTGTAAGCTCGTGCAAGTCGGGTTATAGAATCCATGAGCAGCAGAACATCATGTCCACTTTCGACCAGGCGTTTCGCTTTTTCAAAAACGATTTCAGCTAACCCTTTGTGGTTTTCCGGTTTTTGATCGAATGTAGAGGCAACAACCTCGGCGCTCACCGCAGTTCTTTCCATTTCAGTGACTTCTTCCGGTCGCTCATCTATCAACAAAATGATGATTTTGGTGTCTGGATTATTCACAGAAACTGAATTCGCTATGTGACGCAAAATGGTTGTTTTTCCTGTCTTCGGCTGAGCCACGATCAGGCCACGTTGCCCTTTACCGATAGGTGAAAACAGATCAATGATTCGGGTTGTATAATTATCCGGTTCATGCTCCAGAATATACCTGCTGTCTGGATACACGGGCAAGAGTTCGTCAAAATCTCTACGCGCATCCATATCCTGCGGAATATTACCATTAACACCCTCCACACGAAGCAAAGCGAAGTAACGCTCGCCAACCTTTGGAGGACGTATAATGCCAACTACGGTATCACCCTGTTTAAGGCAAAATCGTTTAATTTGGGACGGTGAAACATAGATATCGTCAGGGCTGGCCGCATAATTGTAGTTCACTGATCTCAGAAAGCCATAGCCATCCGGAAGGATTTCGAGCGTCCCTTCATTAACGAGGTAACCACCCAGCTGCGGTTCAATTTCTTTAATTCGTTCCAGTAAAGTCGGGGCATCAGATTCTGGCAATGCATCGTGAACAAGCTGTTTCTTCGCTCGTTGGTCTTTACGTCCACCGCTGGATGTGGCATCTCTGAAATCTGCATGTGTTTTCTGCTCGGCAGATTGCTGCTGTTGAGCATCATTTTTTTGATGCTTATTTTCTTGAGCATGCTGCTTCTTCTTAGCGGCTTGAGACGGGGTATTGGCTGCGCTATCCGACTGGTTCGGAACATTCAGCTGTTTGCCTTTATTTGCTTTTCTACGGTCTTCTGAGTTGCTTACACTTCGTTTATCGCTATCTACAATCGCATTAGAGTCGGAATCTGTTTTGTCTGGGAGTTGCTGAGCTGAAGTTTGCGGCTTTTTTGAAACGTGCACTTTAGTTATAGACTCTGCGGCACGGGTTTCGGGCGGAGATGCATCTTCACTAGAGATGGTATCTGTATCATTATGGCCCTCAACAACCTCATCCGCGCTAATTTTGACTACTTTTTTAGTGCGTTTCTTTTTAGCTGGTGGTTTCTTGCTATCTGGGATTTCTTCCTCAAAGCTAGGAAATATCGCATCTGCTGAGAGTTCATCCTTTGATTTTTTAGCAGGTTTACGTCCACGTTTCACGGGTGTTGGAGACGGTGTTGCTGCCTTATTATCTTCCGCGTATGAGTCTTCTTCCAGATTTTTAATTTTGGATGAAGCGTTCAGACCGGTAAAAAATTCGGATGAAGCATCCGTCTCAGACTGCGAAGCATCGTTAAAGTCTAATAAGGTTTGCGCATGTGACTCTATCACTCTGCGCAGTCTAACAACAAGATCCTGTTTTTTTACGCCGGTTACAGGTGTTAATCCGTATTTCCGCGCCAGGGCTTGAAGTTCTTTAAGGGTTTTATCTTCGAGAAACATCAGGTCTCGAGCATGAAATCCAACAGGTTGGATATCCGACATAGGTAATCCTAAGCTATACGTTATTGAAAAAACTAGGTAGAAGCGTTGTGTTTCTGGCCTTCGCAAGTCTGTTAATATCTGTTGACTTGTGTCTTCTTGAGAGGCAGTGTTACGCTAGTTGGACGTAGTGGTTTTGTAAGTCCCCATCCATTCAGAAACAACACTATAAAAGTAAAAACTTCCTGTAAATAAAACCAATTGAGTTTTCGACTGATTTCTCAAAGATTCTACGATGTCTTGTGTTGGGTAAATTTGAGTTGCTATGGGACAAATAGTTTGAAAATCGGCTAATTTTGCTGATCTAGGCTGATTTAATTCAAAAAAATACACCTTGCCAAACCGTTCGAAAAATGATTGCATCGATTTACTGAGTTTATCTTTCATCATCGCAACTACAACCGAGGAAGATTGAAGGTCATATTTTTTTTCTAAATAAGCACCCAGTGCATTAAGCCCATCAACATTATGAGCGCCATCAAAGTACAGGTTATACTGTGGATGGAGCTTTTGCAGTCTACCCTGCAAGCCTGAATATGTTCTCACGTCTGAAAGAGCCTCGCGAAAGTGGATATCGTCTAGCGGATATTGCTCTGAGAGTTTCTGGGTAATCGTGTATACAAGATCAATGTTTGTTTTTTCGAAAACTGATGGTACGTCAGTCATAAGTTTTGTTGGGTACGTCAAACGGTTTAAGGCGATGGCACCAATTGCCTCCCCCCTTTCACGTATAACTTGTTGGGCGGTACCATGGATGTCGCCGGTAATGAAAGGAATCTTTTTTTTCAAAATTCCGGCTTTTTCAGCTGCAATTTCTTCAATTGTGTTACCCAATTGCTCCATGTGGTCCATGCCAATGCTGGTAATAACGCTGCAGACAGGCGTAATTATATTGGTTGCATCCAACCTGCCACCCAGACCGGTTTCAATAATGGCAATATCTACTCCCTTTCTGTTGAAATACCAAAATGCTATAACAGTAGTGAGTTCAAAGAACGTAAGTGTGTGACGTGCAAGCACCACATCCATTTCTTCAAAAAAATCAACTAGCTCACTTTCAGGCATTATTTCCCCGTCAATTCTGAAACGTTCACGAACGTCTGTAAGATGTGGAGAGGTATATAAGCCCGTTTTATAGCCAGACCTGGTGTACACCGAAGCCAGCATGCTACAGACCGTTCCCTTCCCATTAGTACCTGCTACGTGAATTGCCGGAATATTTTTTGAGAAGTCGCCGGTATCGTGAAGAAAGTTTTGAATCTGTTCAAGTGCGAAGTTGGCTGCACGATCACCTACATCGGCAAACCTTGGCATGGAAAGGAGTCGGTCCTGGACTTGCTTATAGGTTAACCTGGCTGATTGCTTCGTCATTGAATAAACTAATTAATTCGGAAAGTCGTAAGTTACACATATGTGGTATCAAAACGTACTTAAGCCTGCTCTGTTCCGATTAAATCCGGAATTGGCACACGATCTTGCCTATTCGGCTGGACGAATTCTATCAAATTACGATGGAGCCTGCGATTTGGTTTCCAGGATAACGCAGTCTTGTGAATCTAAAAAGGGCGTAGAACTTTGGGGGCTTCACTTTCCAAACCGTGTGGGGTTGGCTGCGGGTTTCGATAAAAATGGTCACCTACCCCCCATTGTAGCGGCTTTAGGGTTCGGTTTTACTGAAATAGGCAGCATTACCGCCATGGCTTCAGACGGCAATCCAAAACCCAGAATGTTCCGGTTACCAGGCGATAAAGCGTTGGTTAATCGAATGGGGCTGAATAACGACGGAGCACGCGTGATCTGTGATCGACTCGTTGCACAAACGCGTTTTAAAATCCCACTTGGCATCAATATCGCTAAAACACATAATCCAGCTATTATGGGCGACCGTGCTGTAGAAGACTATTCTATTGCATTCCGGGAGGCTGTGCGAGTTGCCAATTATATTACCGTGAACATCTCTTGTCCAAACACCGAGGAGGGTAAAACCTTCGAAGAACCGGATACACTGAATACGTTGCTAAAAGCTCTTTCGCAAGAACCGCGTGATAGAGGTTGTCGAAGAGTTCCTGTGCTGGTAAAGCTTTCTGCCGATTTAAGCGAGGGAGCTTTGATTGAGCTTCTGGCCGTATGTGAAAAATTTTCAATAGATGGTTACGTGGCCGTTAATACTTCATCTTCTCGAGCTTATCTGCACAACAGCAGTGACTCTGAAGTAGCATCAATTGGCAGAGGTGGACTAAGTGGAGCGCCCTTGTTGCAACGAGCTTGTACTACGATAGAGCGTATAAAGTCATTTACGGATGGTAAGAAGCCTGTTATCGGGGTGGGAGGCATTACATGCATTGAAGATGCAATCACCATGAGAAAAGCAGGTGCTGACCTTATACAGATTTATACTGGCTTAGTATACAATGGACCTATGTTTGCATCGAATCTGGCACGTGCTCTGGACTGAGATACTCAGCAAACAAAGTTGCTCAAAAAACTATAAATCTACGGAAAAGCTGTAATAGCACGTAGATTGTACCGGTGCTCCTCTGCTCGTAGGCCGAGAGAAGGACCCTTCTGAAAGCAACAGTTCTCGTAGTGTAGCTGTGAGGCCTACGGGGTCTTCCTCAATCAACGATACCACACGAATAATCGTACCTGTATGGTCTACCGTAATATCAAATTCGAAATCAGCAGAGAGTACACCCTGTTCTCGCATTAGTGCATAAAAATCATTGTCGCTTAGAAAGTCATCATTCGTTTTGACAAAGCGTAAAGGTTCATCCAGCACATTACATTCTACAAATTCCGCTATGAAATCATCTGGAATATCTTGTTCTGCTACTTCTTCATTCTCAGCCTCGGGCTCATCTTGCGGCAGCAAGGAAGCCGGTATTTGAATAACGTCCAGCATAGCGCGGGATCTTTCCGCGAATCGACTTCCAGCAAACTGATCTGAAATATAGCTCAATGCAGCACGGGTACTATCCCAGGGCGAACCAACGAATGGAAATAGTTTGTCGAAATCTGGTTGAGTGAGTGAGGAGTCTATCACTGCTTCGAAATACGACAGCTTCTCGGAGCTGAGTGTTGTGTCTTGTAAAGCATAGCGTGCACTATCCTGCAACATTCGAAAAGATTCTTGTTCTAACTGCCATTCTTTTCTGAGCTTCTCGCGCTCTTCAAATAACTGAGTAAAACTTGACTGACTACGCCCTATCTCGGCAAATGCCAATGCTTTATTGAACATGGCATCTGCAATGCGGGCAGAATTTGGATGACGGTGCGTGAAAGCCTGAAATTCGGTCACCCTGCTTTCAGCTTCCAGTGTTGGTAAACTTTGAAGCAATGAAACAAATTCTTGTTCGGCAACTTCATCCTCTGTCAATACTGCGGCGGTTAACGTAAGCTCGATACCTAAACGCGAAGCAATACGCTCTGCAACTTTGCTTTGAGGAAACTCCTCAATAATAGCCTGTGCCCACTCGGAGGCCGTTTCTCTATTATCATTAAGCAGATAAATGTCGGCAATGGAGTACATAGCCTGCGGACGTATTTCTGCGTCTGGAAAATCTTCGGCTACTCTGAGGTAATGGATTAAAGCAGAGTCGGGCATATTGAGATTCAGGTAAAAAACATTCCCTAATTCGTATTCAAGTCGTGCAATGTCGTTTCTCATTCTGTCCCGGTCGGCTTCTGCACGTGGTATTTCAAGAAGATTAATTTCCAGTTCAGCAGGAATATCAACATTGATTATTTCGCCTGTAAGGGCGAGTTCTTCGGGAGGCAGGTCATCATCAAGCTCACCGGATTCCATAGCGATGATGGCGGCCCTGACGGCCTCCTGGCGTCTCCAGTTATCCACTAGTGGTCGACTTCCCCACAAAGCAGCAAATGACTCACTCGCCTGTGCTACGAGTTGGGGATTTCTATGACTCAAAAAACCGTTGTCTCTGGTTTGCTCTTGTGATTGTTGCCCTTGCTGTTCAGTAATATTAATTACCGTTGTACCTCTAAGCTGTTCTTGCCTTTGAAGACGTTCAAACTCCCGCATTCGCTCATCTCTAATTGCCAGAATACGTGCCTCAAATTCATCGAGAGGCAATTGTCCAAGGTATAAAAGGCTGTCTTTCCGAGCAATTTGTGAGCTTAGCTGCGCATATTGGCCAAAGGAAGACGCCAGGTTAGCTGCATCAAACTGTTCGGGCATTCTGGTCAAATCGGTTGCGCTACGGCTGGAGGAATCATAAAACAGTGCTGCCATTTTAAAATCTCCGTAGGCAAAACGATATAATTCGGCCTTAGCGTAGTGCGTTTTGGCAATTGTTTCGCGAGACGGTGCCTGTAAACTATTATATAAAACGTTTGTAAATATTAGATATGCCTGATCTGCTTCTCCCTTTGCCTGCAGTGTTCTTCCGATTTCAAACTCGAGTAAACTTAGATTATCGAAGTTTTTATCGTCTCTGCTCATGGCAATAAAATTACGATGTGCACGATCAAGATCTCCAATTTCCCTGAGGAGTTGATTCTGTCGAAGTTCAGCCAAAAAAAGCAGTTGATATTCAGGATAACGCCTGCTGAGCTGATTATACGCTGCTATAGCTTGATCTTGCATGTTGAGTCGTTCAAAAATCTGACCTTTTAGGAAAGATGCGCGGGATCGCAACACATCGTTTCGAAAGCCGTTCACGCCGAATTGAAGATTTTCAGCAGCATCTTCCCATTGCTCTAACTGAACATGGAGTTGAGCCAAAACCAGGTGGGTTTCCAGAAGAATCTGGCGATTCCATTCAAATTCATCGGCGTTGATAATGGCAGTAAGATAGCTGATTCCCTCGGTGTAACGGCTGGTCTCAAGGTAAACACGACCTCGCCAGTAAATTGCACGTTGGCGAATATCGTCATTCAGCGAGGTTTGCAGAATCTCGTTGAATTTTTGTTCCGCTGAAAAATACTGTCCTAGCTGGAAGTATGACTTTCCTATGAGTTCGAGCGCATCATCGACCCACCTTGAATCTCGATGCTCCCTGAGTATGTCGGCTGATTTCTCTATTGCTCTCTCGAAATCGGCCTGACCTGCCCTCACAGGGGTTCGATGAATACGAATGGGGCGTTCAGCGTTAATATCGAAACGCTGGTTATTCATAGAACGCATACCGGCTTCATAGCTCTGGCGAGCATTGTAAAAGGTATTGTAATAGGCGTTGAAATCGGTCCAGCGTTGTTGCAGACCAAGAGAGCAGCCAGAAAACAATATCACTATTGCGATGAATCCGATAAAACGTTTATGCATCTTACTCGATAACGGAAACTTTAATCATATTAGTTCGGCCACGCTGTGTGATGGGAATTCCAGTGGCGATCACAACACGATCGCCCTTTTGAACCAGCCCTTGCTGCAACAAATATTCTTCCATCAGCTGCACGCTACGGTCGGTCTCGAACAGTTCCTTCATTTTGACGGATTGTACCCCCCATACGAGGTTTAGTTGCCGTCTTACATCAAGGCTTTCTGTAAAAGCTATAACGGGTACGCGAGGGCGATATTTTGCTATACGCCTGGCCGTGGTTCCCGAATGTGTAATAGTCGCAATTACCTTAGCGTCTACTTCTTCAGCCATACGAACGCAGCTATAACTTAGCGATTCAATAACCTGCTTTTCCTTCCATTCCGGTTTATTGAAATCCAGGTTCATATAAATGGACGTACTCTGACGCTCAATAGACCTGCAAATTTTGTCCATCACTTTAACAGCCTCTATCGGATACTTGCCAGCAGCGGTTTCACCCGAGAGCATAATAGCATCGGTACCATCGAGAACTGCATTAGCAACATCCGAGCTTTCGGCACGCGTAGCGCGTGGATTGGTTATCATGGATTCGAGCATTTGTGTAGCCGTAATAACCGGCTTCCCTGCAGCTCTGCAGGCACGTATCATTCGTTTTTGATATAGCGGTACTGTTTCGCTGGGAATTTCAATACCAAGATCTCCCCTGGCAACCATAATACCGTCGGTTTCTTCCAGGATTTCCTCGAAGTTATTGATGGCCTCTGGTTTTTCAATTTTCGCAATGATGCCGGCATTGGATCCGCCTGAGCGTATTCGGGATATCAGATTTTGTACATCTTCAGCATTTCGTACGAAAGATAATGCCACCAGATCTACGCCCATACTCAATCCGAACTCAAGATCTTCTATATCTTTTTCAGATGTAGCAGGAATAGAAAGTTTAACACCAGGAAGATTTACACCCTTTCTGGACTTAAGCAAACCTCCGTTTATGACTTGCGCCGTTACGGCACCACCGTCTTTTTTAACTACACGAAACTCGAAGAGGCCATCATCGAGCAAAATAGTGTCGCCTGGAACGGCATCTTTAGCTAATGTAGGGTAATCTATCGGTATGATGGTACTTGTTCCAATAACATCAAGGTCGGGTGTAAGTGTAACGTAGTCACCGGCTGTGACTGTCTGCACGCCATCCAGCATATGTCCCACGCGTATTTTGGGGCCCTGAAGATCCATCAGAATTGGAATACTGTAGCCTATTTCTTGTGCAACAGAACGTATGTGTTCTATCACTTTTTTGTGGTCGTCGTGGGTACCGTGGGAAAAGTTTAGCCGAACAACATTCATCCCGGCTTTAGCAAGATCCATAATACGTTCGCGGGTATTGGTTGCCGGGCCAATTGTACATACTATTTTAGTTCGACGGTCCGAATGGTGCATATGCTGATTTAGTTTATTAACGGATATAATTACCTTCTAAAGATAAAGAATGTGCATGAACATTGTTTCGCAAGCTTGCTTTTTTACGAATTCCTCAACCCGAGGTCATATTTCGTCGTTTACTACGTTACCTAATTTCAAGTATTTGTATTAACATGTTAGGAATCTGCTCTACGAGCTTAACGTTATTAAGCTAACTTCCTATTGGCTATTCGCAGAAACGTAACTATGTGCAGATGGGTTTAGATGTGTATTATTGGTACATACTTTTGCTTCGAGACTATCACAAATGTCAGAAATGATGCGATTTCAACATAAAACACTTTTTACTCTGCTGCTCATTCTCTTGGCGGGATGTGCATCAGAGCGTATGGCTAACATTGAGAGAGGATCTGATGTGGGCTTCAGAGAGGGCTATCCGGAAGTCAGGATGCTTGCTATAGGAATGTTCAACGAGGAGGATATTCCTGGTATCAAATTGAATGTTGAAATGGTCAAGGGAAGTTTTATTTACCGCTCCAGAGACGGAGTTTTCTCTTCTAATGTTGAGCTGCAAATTCAAGTTATGCAGTTAATAGATGGTGATAAAATCAGCGTGCTTAACAGGGTTGTTGATTTCGATATTACAGATACAGATCCTCTTGTGGTAGAAAGTGTGGATGTAACTACATTTTCTCAATGGATTATATTGGGATCGGGCCAGTATGAGGTAACCATATCTGTAAAAGATGTTACCAGCGGGAACCGTACTTTCAGGCAGGCGGTAACCACCATTCCAGATCCTGACAGCGATATTACACAAATTACGAGCATTATGATGCTCGGTAAAAACAACGACAATGAGGATGGTTTTGTACCTATAACAACCTATTTCATTCCATCCCGCTTTGATACATTGAAGTTTCAATATCAGATTACCCGTTCTGAAGAATCCCCTGAAGCTGAAATTTTAATGGAGTTACATCGCTTTAATGCAGATTCGCTGCATGCGCGTGAATTATCCGGTATACCGCACCCTATTGGTTCGATAGGTTATCGCGGAATTGATTATAGCCGAACAGAAATAATTGAAAGTACGAGTCGTACCATCGTTACGGAGACAGGAAATATTCTTATTGAGTACGTATTACCCTTACCAAGAAGTGCGAATTACCGGTTTTCAGTAAATGCGACGTTCAGTGATGAATCAGATGATTTGTTCAAAGCACGGGAGTTTTTTGTGACGAACAGTGCAAATTTCCCTAATGTTCAGAATGTACGGGAGTTCGCTGAGCCACTTATATATTTGATGAGACCCAGAGATCACCAGAGGTTAATGCAAATACAGGATGCAGATAGTTTAAAGAACGAAATTGACCGGTTTTGGTTGAGTAATATCAGAAATCCTGCCCGTGCGAGAGAAGTAATAAACCTGTACTATACGCGTGTAGAACAGGCAAATAAGCAGTTTTCTAATTTCAAGGAGGGCTGGAAAACGGATATGGGGATGGTTTTTATATTGTTTGGTCCACCGTTACAAGTTGAAAACACATTGGATATCTCTGTATGGTTTTACTCCTACATGAGAAATGACCCTCTACAGCGATTTATATTTACCCGTCCGCGGGTTGCCGATCAGTTCTTCCCGTTTCAGCATTATGTTTTAGACAGACAGCGATTTTATCATTCTGTGGAATATGATATCAGGAGAGATTGGTTAACAGGAAACATTCTGACCCGGAATTAATTTAGATTTCTAAAGCCACAAGGATATTGGTGTATTTTGTGAATAGATGTGTTTCCGAACAAATAAAGGCTATAGGTATAGTATCCTATGCACGTGGATTAAGCTGGTTTCAACGAGCTCTAAGGGTAGATTTAATGGTATTGGTGCAATTCTCTGAGTAGGGTTAGTCGATGGATATAAGAAATTCATATGCGAACATGTAGCCTTTTTAATTGTAAGCCTCTAATTTTTCAAGCACTAGATTCGCAGCTTATCATGTGAATAGTAACTAAGAACCCATCTAGATACGACGGGTGACCAGCTAACAGATAATGACTTCAAATCATAGCATAATGAATCTAAAAATGAATGCTGAGATCGAATTCGTCATAAAGTCCTAGATGATCATAAAGAAATACTGAACCGACCCTTTATAAACGAAGCTATACGATACATAAAAAAAGGGCAGACACTTTGCAGTATCTGCCCTTTTCATACTTAAAAAATATCCCAGTATTAGTCTATTTTCTGTAATGTCATTGGCTGATTAGCAGGGAATGCACCTACACCAGGAATGTCCTGTGATACAGAAAAATTAAATGTATAGGTAGCAGGACTGAAAGATCCAGCTGTACTGAATACACGTACTTGACCTGCAGGGTGAGTCCATACTCCAGTCTCAAGAAACGAAGCGGTAAAATTATTCCGATCAGAAACATCAACCGTTATTGTAAAATCGACGCCTTCGCCAAGCATATCAACCGCAACAAGTTGATTTTCACTCGCACCGGCAATCATGTCGATTTCATATGGGTTTGCTTCCCACCATGGGTATGTAACACGGTATCTACCGACGAATTCAGCCTGTACATACGGGAAGAATCTCTGTAGATTAAGTGTAGCAACATTACTGAACGAAGCTGCTTCTGGTGAAGTAATTCGAAGCACAAGCGTTTCAATAGCAGCACCAAAACCTGCAGACAATAAAGTTATCTGAGCTTCACCAAACACTTCACCATCGGCAATTGTAACCGATGTTGATGGTAACTGGTAATGTACACCTTCTTGCGCAGTGGTTCCTTCAGCAACAACTTCAAACGTAAACGTCTGTGTTCCGCGAACAGGTTTCAGTGTGTTAAGCTGAAACGTGTACGTTTCCTGAGCTTCTTCAACAACAAATGTTGGAGAAGTATTCACGAATTTTACTTCTTGATCACCGTCAAATAAAGCGGGATCTCTGTCCGTATCAAGGATTCCACAGCTTGCGATAAACAACGCTGTAGCGAGTACAAGACCCGGTTTAAAGATATTTATGTAGTTTTTCATAGGTTATTACCTTAACTATTATGAGACTGATTAATTATAACCTGGATTTTGCTGCATGTTTGGATTTGCAAAAATCTCAGTCTGCGGAATTGGCATTACAAACAAGTATCCCCTCTCAGATGCTGGATCCAATGAAGCTGTTACTTCAGCCGTTGACCCATCTATATCAGCAGGAATACGCGTTAATGTTGAACCATATCGCTTAGCATCATAAAGTCGGTGACCTTCCATAGCTAGTTCTAGTCTTCTTTCAGCTCTGATAGTTGACATTGCAGCATCAGCAGATCCAAACGAAGTAGCTGGTGGTGTTGTGTATCGTTGTGCCCTTAGTGAAGCAACATCGGCAGCTGCACCAGCTAGATTCGGTGATGCACTACGAGCGTATGCTTCGGCACGTATCAGATACATTTCCGCCACGCGAATAAGTTTTACGTCAGCCAGATTCTTTGAAGCTCTTTGGTTGTATTTCATTACCCGGAATGTCGTTGCATTTTCTTCCTGGAAATACACACCAAATCGAACATCATTACCTCTGTCAAACTGATCGACTAACTGATTAGAAGCCCAGAAAAAGACGTCGGGGTTGGTAGATCTTTCAAAGATTTCAACTGTTCCAGCCGTTACATCTGGTCTGCGGAATTTCAAAAGTACCTCGTCATTATTTTCGTCGCTCCAGATAGCTGGGAAGTCTGCCAACGACGTTAACGGTACGTTATCAATTACTGCAGAAGCATATTGTATAGCTGTAGGCCAGTCTTCACGGTAGAGCGCTACACGAGCTTTCAGTGCTTGTAACGCGCGGAAATTAATACGCTCATTTTGATCTGTACCAGGAGTGAAACCAAAAGGTTGCAATAAAGCAATCGCAGCATCTATATCAGCATTAAGTTGAGTAAAGAAAGCGGCTTTCTCCATTCTTGCAGGACTGGAGATTTGAGATTGCGTCATATAAGGTACAGCTAAGCCAGTAGGTGTGAAATCTGCAAACGCGCGGAACAGGTCAAAATGTGCCCAGGCACGAAGCCCCAGCATTTCACCTTGAACTCTATTTTGGCGTGTTTGCTCAGCAGCTGTATTCGCTTCTACGATATCAACACCAGCCAGCACACGATTTGCTCTATCAATGGTATAATAGGCGGAGGTCCACATAGCCAGTGCAGTGTTATCACCAGAAACAATGTTATGGTTAAATAACTGCATCCCTTGACCGGTATTCGTGGATGCTCTTCGTAATTCATCACTGACCAATGCATTTAGCTCAGTATGACTCATAGCACCTGCACCACCTGCGTAGGTAGCGTAGACGCCTAGTGCACCGGCTTCAAGATTACTAACCGAACGAAATGCTTGACTTGCGTCAATTAAGTCGGTCGGGGTTGTATCTAGATAGCTTTCACATGCTGTAATGGTTACAGCGAAAAGCACCATAGTTATGTATTTAAAATATCTTTTCATCTCGTAGGTATACTTAGAAGTTAATATCTATACCACCAGTAAATATGCGCGGCAACGGATAGGCATATTGGGATATGTTGTTGAAGTCTTCTGGATCAAAACCAGTGAACTTAGTCCATGTGTAGAGGTTTTGTCCTTGAACAAACAACCGGATGCCACGTATTTCGTTGTTAAACACTCTTCCGGGAATGTTGTAGGAAACTACAAGATTACGGAATCTCAGGTATGAAGCATCTTCAAGATCTTTTGAAGAAAACTGACGTGCATACTGATTTGATTGAATGTCTGTTATATCTCCAGGCTGTTGCCAGATGTTTAACATGCTTCTATAGAGGTTGAAGTTTGCAAAACCATGATTCTCCTGGAAGAATCGCTGGTTGTTAAACAATACGTTACCTTCAGCAAAGTTAAATTGCGCCGCAGCACTCAGGTTACGGAATCGGAAATCGAGCCCGAAACCACCAGTTCGTGGTGGCAGCCAAGAACCGAAGTCCGCTTTAGCGAAATCGTTTGAGAACACATTGGTTACATTACCATCGAGATCACGGTAAAGTGGCTGTCCATTAGCAGGATCTACTCCAGCCCACTCTACTACATAATGTGTACCAATAGGTAATCCGGTACGAATAATGGAGGTACCAAGTTCAAACTCATCTACCTGACCAAGGTCAGTGATTTCGTTTTTGTTGTATGAGAAATTGGCATTCAGGGTGAGTGTCATATCGCGCTGACGAATAACATCACCTTCAAGTGATACTTCTACACCACTATTTCTCACTGTACCAGCATTAATGCTCAATGAAGCAAAACCAGCTGTTCGTGACAATGACTGCGTAATGAAAAGATCAGATGTTTCCTCGCTGTAGAGATCAACGGTACCACTGACTCTATTATTCAGGAAACCAAAATCAACACCAAAGTTTAGCTTAGATGCCGTCTCCCACTTGAGATCATCATTTCCTGGAGCTGTAGGAATCAGCGTCTGCTGACCTGCAAAACTGCCGCTACCAAAAGTAGCTACGCGTTGGAAATCCTGACCCGCGCTGAAAGAGAATCCTTGGTTACCTGTGATACCATAGCTAAGGCGAACAATCAAGTTGCTAAGGAAATCAACATCGCTGAGGAATTCTTCATTGGAAGCAACCCAAGATGTTCCGAGTGACCATAACCATGCATATTGGTTACCAGGACCGAAACGGGAAGAACCGTCACGTCGTACAGATGCACGAAGGTTATAACGCTGATCGTAGGAGTAATCTGCAATAGCAAATACAGACCATATTGCATTATTGGTAAAGCTACCGGCTACAGAAGGTATTAGACCATTAGCCACAGAACCTGGTGTTATTGCTGCTGGTGTTGCACCCAACAGTGGGTTTAATCCATAACCTGTGTAACCAAAGCTCTGGAAATGTGAGCGAGTAAGCTCATTACCGGCATACAAGTCTAATTGGTGTACACCATCAAATTCCGTTCTGTAACGAATGTTTGTATTGGAAGTAAAGAAGGTCAAACGGTTAGTAGACCTGCTAAGAAGGCCAGACTGACCCAACTGCACAAGGCCACCTGCGTAAGACTCAGGGTTAACCCACCGGCTGAAATATCGCTCACGGAAGTCCATTCCGAACTCCTGGCCTACAATTACATTACCAATATTAAGACGGGCATAAGTATTACCGACGAATTTGATTTCGTTTCTGTCGTTGGTATCCTTCTCCAGACGGTCGAGTGCATTGGCACCTGTTCTTCCACCGCCTACTAAGATGTTTCCATCTTCATCGCGTACGCGCTCCCACGGATTTGCCAAGTAAGCTGCAGCAAATGGGTTAGCCAGTGCTACGGCGCTTTCTGACTCAGAGAAGCTTGACTCACTATAGTTACCTGAACCACTAAAACCAACTTCCAGACGCTCTGTAGCACGAATGTCAGTATTTACGCGCAATGAGTATCTGTTTAGGTTGGTTCGCAACCCTATACCTTCCTGTTCGAAAATACCACCGGAGATAAAGTAACGTACACGATCGTTTCCGCCCGAAACACTCAAATTGTGTTGCTGTGTTAAACCTGTACGGAAAAATTCGTCTTTCCAGTTTGTATTAACCGCAAGCAGATCTGCCCTAGCTGCGGCAGCGGCATCTGGATTTGCAGCATTCGCAGGGTTTAGAGGTGAGGTATTCCAGCCAGGACCGGTTCTCAGAATTTCTTCTATTTGCAGTTTTTCTTCGGTATTCATCATATCGAATTTAAAATCGCCAATCTGCGAAACACCAAGTTGACCAGAATAACGCACCTGTGCTGGTCCGCTTCTACCACGTTTGGTCTGGATAAGAATAACACCGTTTGATCCACGAGCACCATACTGAGATGTAGCACTTGCGTCACGCAGAATGGTTACACTTTCAAAATCGTTTGGGTTCAACGAAGCAAAGTCACCTGTGTTAATGACAACACCATCAACTACATATAAAGGAGCGTTGTTGGAGTTGATTGAACCGGTACCACGAATACGAACTGTTGCGGAAGAGCCTGGCTGACCAGAACCGGTAGTAATAAATACGCCCGGTGAACGGCCTTGAAGGGCTTGTTCAAATGAGCCGGTAGGCGTTGATTCAATTCGTGCTGCGCTAACAGTCGTCATTGAGCCTGTAATTCGGCTTCTGCTCAACTCTGTGTAACCGGTAACGATTACTTCGTCAAGCCCGATGAGATCTTCACGCAGCCTGATATTAAGCGTAGTGGTAGGAGAATCCACAGTCACAGTTAGATTTTGTGTTAAAAATCCAACGTATGTAACACGGATGTTGTAGCTACCGTAAGGTATGTTTTCAACAGTGAAGCGTCCGTTAATATCGGATGCAGCACCTCGGGTAAGTTCCTGAACCAGGATGTTAACCCCGGTAAGGGCTTCGCCCGTCTGATTGTCTACTACAGTACCTGTAAGTGTTCCCGTCTGCGCGAAAGCAAACGACACCACGAACAAATTAAGTAATAGACCTAATCGTAACTTTTTAATCATAGACGACCTCTAGTAATTAATTTTGTTAAGGTTTTATAAATCCCGGTAGTTTCGACACTGAACTCGGAATTTAAAAAATACTGAACACACCGCTTTGTATAAGCGGGTTTCAATCTGCCAATATATTAAGAAGTAGCCTAATGTCAAATCATTTAGATTACAAAAAACCCGAAATTCCCGCTGTAAGACACCATTTTTAGGGTTAACAATGTAAATAAATGTATGGTAACCTGTTTAATATCACCATACTACGCTCAAACTAAAAAGCTGCCCCCGCAGGTTTGGAAAATCGTGAAAATAATTATCCCAGCGCCACATCGAGGGTCATCATCACGGCAAACCCAATCATGCCGCCCATTGTAGCGAAATCTGCGTTGCCGTTTCGGTGTGATTCAGGAATTACCTCTTCTATAACTACAAAAATCATAGCTCCAGCTGCAAAACTCAGTGCATAAGGCAGTACAGGTTGCATCACAATTACCAGCAGGGCACCTATCACGGCGAAGATCGGTTCGACTACCGCTGAAAGCTGGCCATAGTTAAAGGCTCGGGCTTTAGACATTCCATCTCTGTGAAGTGGTGCAGAAACGGCCATCCCTTCCGGGAAGTTTTGGATGCCTATACCAAGTGACAACGCAATAGCGCCTGCTACAGAGGCCTCAGGTATCCCTGAAGCAGCGGCGCCAAAGGCAACTCCCACGGCCAAACCTTCGGGGATATTATGCAGGGTCATTGCACTCATTAACAGGGTACTTCTTCGCCATGAAGTGGGAATCCCTTCTGCATCTTTCAATGGAGCGCCAATGTGGAGATGAGGTAATATCGCGTCCATTCCACGTATTGCAAACCCTCCTAGTAAAAAGCCTACCACAGCGGGCACCCATTTTGGTAGGTTTCCACCCTCCGACATTGCCAATGCCGGCTCTAGTAAAGACCAGAAGCTTGCCGCAATCATTACTCCCCCGGCGAACCCCAGGATCCCATCCATCCATTTCTGGTTGAACGTACGCAGGAGAAACACATTCGCGGCACCAAGGGCATTCATCCCCCAGCAAAACAATCCCGCTATGAGCGCCTGGTAAACAGGGCTGAGTGTTAGAAAATAATCCATTATATATTTATTTTTAGGATAGCCTAAAAATACACAGATTTAAACTGTATCCCAATCCCATATAATTAACACTTTATATCTGTACTTTAAGCAGATACCGTACCCGACTCCATAGCCTTTTCGGATTCAATAAGATTTTCATCCACATTAAGGTTGCTCACAGACGCTGTTTTACTGGAAAAGAAGGTATAGATGGCTGGAATGACATAGAGTGTGAGTAAGCTTGCGTAAATCAACCCTCCTATCACCGCAATACCCATAGAAATTCTACTTTCGGCGCCAGCCCCGATAGCCAATGCAATAGGAGCTACACCAAGAATAGTAGAAAGGCTCGTCATTAGAATAGGTCTGAAACGAACGGCGGCAGCATCCACAATGGCTTCGCGGATATCCAATCCGGCAGCTTTGCGTTGATTGGCAAATTCTACAATCAGAATAGCGTTTTTGGTTACCAGGCCAACGAGCATGATGATCCCAATCTGACTGAAAACGTTCAAGCTCTGACCGTATATATACAGAGATAAAACGGCACCTGCGACAGCCAGCGGAACGGTAAATAAGATAATGAATGGATCTCTGAAACTCTCAAATTGTGCTGAAAGTACGAGATATATGAGAACAATAGCGAGCAGGAAGGCAAAAACAAGGCTCGAACTGCTGTCGGCGAAATCACGTGATGTTCCGGCAAGGGTTGTACTAAAAGAATCGTCAAGCACTTCAGCTGCTATTTTATCCATTGCATCTATACCCTGACCTAGTGACACACCATTGGCAAGTCCGGCTGAAACCGTGGCACTTACGTAGCGATTGAAGCGAAATAATGCCGGCGGACTGCTTTCTTCCTCGATAGTAACCAGATTATCCAGCTGTATAAGCTCTCCTCTGTTGTTTTTAACAAAGAGTGATTGAAGGTCTAATGGCTGATCTCTGAATTCTCGTTTCACCTGACCGATGACCTGATATTGCTTTCCATTCATGATGAAAAAACTAAAACGTTGACCGCTAAAAGCCAGTTGCAGGGTTTGAGCAATATCGAGTGCAGACACTCCAAGCGCCCGCGCTCTGTCTCGGTTTATGGATATTCTTAATTCAGGTCTGTTGAATTTAAGGTCTACATCGACTACTGAAAAAGAGGGATTGTCGTTGGCGGCTTCTAAAAACTCAGGCAATTTTTCTTTAAGTCGTTCAAAATTTGGGGCCTGAATTACATATTGAACAGGTAGACCTCCCCTGCGGTCACCAATAGTTGGATCTTGAGATACAAATGTACGGGCTCCGGTATAGCCCCTGAGTATCTGGGTGAGATCATTGGCGATTTCCTGCTGTGTGCGGCTACGCTCGGAGGGGTCGTTCAGTACGAGGGTTACAAATCCGGTGTTTACGGAACTTGCGGCCCCAAAACCCGGTGAAGTAACGGATATGATTGCCTGTGACTCCGGGACGGTATCTTTCACTACCGATACGATATTGTCGATGTACTCATCCATATACTCGAACGTGGCCCCTTCCTGGGCACTTACAAAGACACGCAATCTGCTTCGATCTTCCAGTGGAGCAAGTTCGGTCTGCAGGGATGACCCTACCCAGTAAATTGCGCCCGCTGAAACAGCTATAATGACGAATGCCATCCACCTCACCTTCATAAAATAGCGCAGTGAGGTTCTGTAGCCTTTGTTTAATGCACTAAAAAAGGGTTCAGTAGCCCGGTAGATAACATTTTGTTTTTCACGTTTCTTGAGAATTTTGCTGGACAGCATGGGCGTGAGGGTCAGCGCCACAAAAGATGATATGATAACAGAGCCGGCAAGCACCATACCAAATTCTCTGAAAAGTCGCCCTGTAAGTCCTTCCAGGAAGATTACCGGAAGAAATACAGCAACAAGAGCAGTTGTAGTAGATATTACTGCAAAAAAGATTTCAGCTGCACCACGAATACCTGCTTCTACAGGTTCCATTCCTTGCTCAATCTTGGAGTAGATGTTCTCCATGACCACAATGGCATCATCCACCACCAGTCCTATAGCCAATACAATACCGAGCATGGTAAGTACATTTATCGAGAACCCTGCGATATACATGACAAAGAAGGCCCCGATTAATGCAATAGGTATAACAATAGTAGGGATAATGGTTGTCCTCCAGTCGCGCAGGAACAAGAAAATGATGAGGACCACCAGAATAAAAGCGATGATAACTGTTTGTTTAACCTCATCAATAGAATCTCGAATATATTCGGTGATGTCGAAGCCTATGGCCAGTTGAATATCTTCGGGAAGATCGCGCTGTATACTTTCAAGGCGGTTGTAGAACTCGTCGGCTATGGCAACATTGTTAGCTCCGGGCTGAGGAATTAACACAACACCAACCATTTGTACACCATCACGCTTGAGCACTGTGCGTTCATTTTCGGCACCAAGCATAGCGACTCCAACGTCGCGAAACCGAACTACATTAACTCCGTCGTCTTTAATAATAAGGTCGTTAAACTCTGCAGGCGTTTCGAGCCGTGACATTGTGCGGACTGACAATTCCGTTCTAAATCCTTCAATTCGACCACTAGGCAACTCAATATTTTCTCTATCGATGGCTTGTCTTACATCCAGAGGAGTAAGACCGTAAGCGGCTAATCGTCCGGGGTCCATCCAGAGTCGCATGGAGAATCGCTTTTCACCCCAAACCCGCACTTCCGAGACGCCTGGGATGGTTTGCACCCGTTCCCTTATGAGGGTATTAGCAATATCTGAAATTTCAAGTTCATTTCTGGTAGAGCTGCTGACATTTAGAAAGACAATTGGGCTTGAATCGGCATCTGCTTTTGTTACAGTGGGGTTATCTACATCTGGCGGGAGCAGCCTCGAAGCACGGGATACACGGTCACGCACATCATTGGCGGCCGCTTCAAGGTCTACATCCAGACCGAATTCAACGGTAATGGTTGAACGCCCCTCACGACTAACCGAGGTAAGCGTTCGGATTCCGGCAATTCCATTTATTGACTCTTCGAGCGGCTCGGTAATCTGAGATTCAATTACATCTGCATTTGCGCCAACATAGTTGGTGGTTACGGTAATAAATGGCGGATCAACGGCAGGATACTCCCTCACACCGAGGTAATTATAACCAATCAGGCCGAAGAGTATAATGACGATTGACATCACAGATGCCAGAACCGGTCTTCTGATGCTTAAGGATGAGAGCGTCATATTAGTTTCCCGTATTTACACGAATGGGTAACCCGTTCCTGAGTTGAAGAATACCTGATGTTAAAACCGTATCGCCGGGAGAAATTCCACTGGTTATTTGAACCCTGTCTTCAGTTCGCACACCCGATTGAACCCTTACCTGTTGAGCGCTTCCGTTATCGGCAATAAATACGCTGGCGCCACCCAGTTCAGGTATGAGTGCCTGGGTTGGGATAAGCATGGCATCGGGGATTTCGCGTAACTCCAAAGAAACTTCCACAAATGATCCCGGGATAATTTCTCTGCCCGGATTTTCGGCAAAAGCGCGTAAACTGAGTGTACGAGTGGTAGCATCTATACGAGGTTCTATTGCTATGATACGGGCGTTATACCTACGTTGTGTACCGAGTCTTGTAAACTCAACCCTGTCGCCGTTACGAACTCGAGCGGCGTGACGTTCAGGAATAGAGAAATCTAGGCGGATTCTGTCAAAATCCTGTAATGAAACAACGATGTCGGAAGGCGTAATGTAGGCACCAGGACTTATATTTCTGAGGCCGATAATACCATCGAAGGGTGCCCGGATTTCCGTTTTTTCGATTCTGGCCTGAATGAGTTCTATTTCAGCCTTTAGGGTATTGACCTGATTAAGGGCAACTTCATAATCTTCAGCAGCAATAGCTCGGTTCTCAAGTAATGCTTTTTGTCGCGCTTCGCGGATTTCGGCCAACTCCAGCTGCAACCGTGTTCGCAGTAATTCTGCTCTTAAATCAGCATCATTAATCTTGAGCAGTACATCGCCACGTTTTACAGCGTTTCCCTCCTGTATAAATAGCTCGGTAACCCTGCCAGATACTTCCGGTCTGAGCATTACTTCTTCATTGGCGATGATATTCCCTGTAGTGATAATCCGTTCACTAAATGGTTCAGGCTGGATAATCACTCCTGATACAGACAAAGGGCCTCCACCCTGTGCGGACCTCTGTGTAGTTTGAGGAGCAGTTTCTGACTCATTCCCATCTATAAATACAGATCTCAGCACAAAAGCGCCCACCAAAACAAGCGGAATCAGTGCATATAGAATTAATTTTGTGCTTTTTTTCATTCGATATTATTCTTGAGAAGGTGAATTATCAAAGAACGCGAGATTACATGATAATTGTTTCAACATCTATGTAAAAGATTGGCAAAATAACCACTAAGTGACCGTTAGTGCACTGTCAATACAAAATTAGTATGGGCTGCATTACATTGAGAGGTAGCGGAAAGGCCCATTCACGAGTTTATGGCACAACAACTCTTGGTACGGAACCGGGAAGTCTGACCAGTGTCTCGTAGTTTAGGTTTTGTGAAAGCTCACTGAACGATGAAACCGAAACCTCCTGGCCTTCCTGCGTACCGATGATCATGACCTCATCCCCTCTTGTTACGTGAGGGACTTCCGTAATGTCAATCATCATCATATTCATATTGATAAGCCCGACTACAGCAACTCTATGACCGGCTACCAATACCCTGCCAAGATTACTTAAACTTCGCGCAAAGCCATGTGAGTATCCGACCGGAACGGTTGCAATTCGTGTGGGTACGCCAGCGAGATAGCTGGTTCCGTATCCAATGAAATCTCCGGCAGGGACTTGCTTTACACTCATAACGCTGCTTTTCCAACTCATCACTCGTTTGAGTGGGTCAGGTTCACCCGGTCGTTTGAGGTAATGATGCATCCATGTTTCCCGACTGGGCCAAAATCCATATTGGGCGATGCCGATGCGAACCATATCCATTGCAGCCTCCGGGTATGATAAGGCAGCTGCCGAGCAGGACGTATGGAGTCGTTCGGCTTTCAGTCCTCGGTCGCGCAGCTCCTCTACCAAATTGCGAAATCGCTTCATTTGCCGGCGAACCCGAAGATAATTGCTCGTACTCTCCGCTCCGGCATAATGCGTACATATTCCTTTTAGTTGCCAATGACCGGCATAATCGTTCAGTATAGCTTTAACGTCATCAAATAGCGTAGCTTCCAGTCCCGTTCGGTTCATTCCGGTCTCCAACTCGAGGTGAATATGGGCTCTTTTGCCCAGTTTTTTTGCGACAGCTAAGATATTTTTTAGTCGTTCGAGCTCAAAAATTATTACTTCTATGCCGTTCTCAACCGCCCATTCTAATGCTTCATCGGGAATACTTCCCATAATCATAATTCCAGCATCGGTTGTCCTGGCTTGAAATACCTGCCAAGCTTCGTCAGCGCTAAACACAGAAAAATGGTTTATACCACATGACTCAGCCAATGGCACAAACATGGGTATTGTGTGGCCATAAGCGTTTCCTTTAACAACGGACGACAATAGGGTACGTTTCCCAATTTTCGCGCGAAGAAAATTGTAGTTATTTAGCAGGGCTGAGCGTGAAATTTCAATTACAGAGCCCGAAAAATTTGGGGGAGCGAACGTCATTGATGGTATTTACTAACAATTAATTTAAATATCTCCATACCCCTCTCAATTAACTGATCGGGGAAATCATACTCGTGAGAGTGTAATGGCTTTTGGGCTTCACCGGCACCAAGCCCGAAAAATAGTGAGGGTGCTTTACTTGAAAAGCGTCCAAAATCCTCAGAATAGCTGTATGGGTTTGCCAATTCCTTAGCTGGTATTCCAGTGCTCTTCATTAATGCTATAAACTCATTGGTAAGTTTGGACTCATTAACTGTTGCATCAAACTCATCTGCGAAGGTAACATTTACTGACAAATCGAATACTCTGGCCAAGGAGTCAGCCTTTTCTGCAAGCAGTTGTTTCAGTGTATTTAGCGTGTGCGTCTCATAGGCACGTAAGGTAAGCCACACGGTGCCGTCACCAGCTGCAGTACCGTAAAAAGGTCCGCCAGTATTGCAACCCGCAAGTGTGATTTTTACCTGCTCAGGAAGTGAAACTTTCGTAGAAGGCCATGATAAAGCCTCTTGTATTAAGATCTGCATTGCAGGCCATGCGGGGCTGCCTTTTTCCGGTTCGGCAGCATGAGCTGACCGTCCTTGAAAATATATCTGAGCGCCCGTAGAAGCTACCAACATCGTACCATTTCGGAGTAGTACCGAACCCAGGGCTTCCCCGGGCATGTTATGTAAGGCAATAATACGATCCGGTTTAAAGTCTGCCAGTGCCTTGTCTTTCAGCATGGCAGCAGCTCCCTGTCCTGTTTCCTCGGCCGGCTGAAATAGCAGGGTAATTCTACCGGATGCAGGATTATTACGCGACAGATACGCAGCTAAGCCACAAAGTATAACCGAATGACCATCATGACCACACAAGTGAGCTACACCTTTGTGCTGTGAGGCATGGGGTACGCCGCTTCGCTCTTGTATAGGCAATGCATCCAACTCCGCTCTGAATACCGTGTGTGTTCCAGGATTGTCTGTGCAATATTCAGCCAAAATACCGTATCCACCAACGTTTCGAGTGATTTTCCATCCCTTGAGTTGATGTAAGAACGTTTCTATGCGATGTGCTGTTTCCCGTTCATCACCCGCCAATTCGGGGTGACGATGAAGTTCATGCCGCAAAGCAATTAAAGGCGTAACATTCATGACATATCAGTACAAAGGGCCTAGGAGAAGTCGTGGATCTGGATAGGTGAGCCTGGCTTTATCTACTTCCTCCGGCGAACAAACACCGGGCATATCTATTTCTTTCGGCTCTTCAAGACTTACCTGAAAATGAAGATGGGGTAGCCATCCTCCATTCTCCGCCGTAGACCCAAGCAGAGCAAGCCTGTCGCCACGTTTAATTTCAGCACCTTTTTCCAGCGTTCCTATTGAACCCCTGCTAAGGTGACCATACAGGCACCAAAGCTTAATTCCATTTACCTCATGTTGCGTTATGACGGTGGGACCGTAATCAAGGTCGTTGTTATTATCTTTCAAGCCGAAGATAATACCGTCCCTGATGGCATACACGGGTGTTCCGGCTGAAGCCCAAATATCGATTCCGAGGTGTATATACCGCTCGTTGTTGAATATTTCGGAGGTATACATCCCTTTGCGGTTCTCAAGGTAGCCGCCCACCAGCCATTGCTTGTCTATTAGCCTACCGGGATAGCCTCCATCCGTGAGGTCAACTGCACGCAGGGGTTCGGCCGGTTGCATAACTGGACCAAATGCTTTAGAAGTAAAAACTGCCATAATTATTCAACAACTTTGTCTATGTAACGGGAATTCATGATACCCAGTGCTCCCATGTATTTAACATTGAAGGATATCATATCGCCAACCTTCAGATTTCGTTTATTGTCGGCCACATCCAGAACAAGCATATCGCTGCTGGCATCCACTACCTTAACATCCGAACTTTCCGGTATTAAAAAATCGGGATTAATATCAAGCTGACCAACATCAACTATGGCTCTGGTAGATGTTTGACCTATCAGAGATTCGTCAATTGTCATAATATTACCCATGGGGTCGGCTCCGATATCTCCACTAGGAACGACCGGTTTCTCGTGAATTTCAATGATTTCGGTGTACAGACGGAGGATGTCATCTCGCATGCCCTCAATGGTAGCCCCAGAGAACAGGTCGGCGCCAAAGTACAGTGCTTCGCCAACCCGGAAATGGTTGATACCCGAAGGTAAGTCCCCTCGAATTAACAACGGAAGCGTTACCGTTGTTCCACCAGAAACCCATGGAATCGTGATTCCAAGCTTGAGTTCAATAATTTGTTTGTAGAGTGAGAGCTGAATAAGTTTATCACTGCTTGGCATAACTCCATGCAGGCAATTCAGATTGGTTCCAATTCCAACAATTTTGACGTTAGGCAGGTTATATACCCTGGCGTAAAACTCAACCAATTCATCTCTCATCACACCTTCACGCAGGTCACCCATCTCAATCATAATTATGATTTTATGGGTTTTATCTTGCAGTACAGCTTCATCAGATAAGAGCTTTATTGTTTCAAACTCCGTATTGAAGCTAACATCTGCATATTTGATGATATTCTTGATACTGTGTCGTGGCGGTGGTTTGATGTACACTGTCTGAATAGACGGATCAATACGCTTGATTGCCTTGAGGTTGCTTATGCGTGAATCGTGCATTTCTTTTATACCGAGATCTGCGATTTCTCTGATGAAAAGCTCGTTCCCACAAAACAGTTTTGTCACTACACCCCATGATACGTCTTTGTCGCCAAATACTTTCTTGAGGTGATTATAGTTATGTTTAAGTCTGTCCCGGTACAGTTTTAAATATGCCATGAATTTATTTATGCAATCGCATTTCCAAGTATTTACTGGTAAAGCCTAGCCTTTCATACAATCGACGAGCCGGATTATCGGGCTCTACGTGTAGGGCTATAGATCCGGATGTTGCCTTAATTACGGTTTCCATGAGCGCTTTTCCCACCCCTTTCCCGCGCTGGGAGGAGTCTACCGCAATATAGACCAGAATGTGTTCCGGTATGTAGTCGGCCATTCCGGTGTGATTTATCACAACAACACCAGTAATCTTTTCATTTTCATGAGTTAAGGTAATCATCCCTCCTTTACCCGGTTCGCGTGAAAGCGCATAGTCGAGACATTTAAGAATGTCCTCTTTTTTATCGCCATACTGCTCCAAAGCTGTTACGAGGAAATCGGCGATCGCTTCTTTTGTAAATGATGTTTGTTCGTAATTAGTAGAATCAATAATAACAATGTTCATAGTCTTAGCCGTTCATTATAATTTTCTTTGATAGTAATATCGGCTTTTTAGGCGCTAATTACCCGATTCATTTTGCTTTTGGGTGATCAGCGAGATGAAAATAAAAACAAGCAGAGCGACTGAAATGCCGTAAAGGTTGGGATCCCAGTTTTCGCTCAGAAATTGGGGTGGGGACACGCTAAGCCAAACGGTGGTGGCTCCACCGGATATCATGGCAGATACCGCACCGGCTGCTGTGCTTTTCTTCCAGTACAACGCTCCAATAACGGGCACAAAGAGTCCGGAAACCATAAAAGCGTATGACCAGAGCATGATGTCCAGTACATTTTCAAAAGAAGCGGCGATGCCGAGTGCCAGCGCGCCCAATGCCAACGTTACATACTGTGACAACCTTATGTCGGTGATAGCTCTGTTTCTGAACCCCATCCCTTTTCGCATAATATCAGTGACCACATTGCCGGATGCGGCTACAAGGCAACTGTCGGCGGTTGACATAACAGCGGAAAAATAAGCCGACATCATAAGTCCCATAAAACCGATAGGCAGAACGGTTGATAGCAGTAAAGGAAGTCCCATCTCCGCGTCCATTCCCGTTGCATCGGCATAGCCGAGGTATGCAAACATCCCCTGTTCTGCTGCTACTCTGGCTAAGAGACCAAGAAACACGCCCATGAATGCCATAATCGGCCATTCAAATAATCCTGCCAGATACCAGGCTTTTTTGGCCTCTTTCTCGTCTCGCGAGGCGTATATACGCTGATAAAGCGTCATCCCTACAAACCAGATGGGCATAATGGTTATACACCAGTTTATGAAATCATAATGGGTTATAGCATCGAGCCTGAGAAACGAACGGGGAACTGCTTCCGAGATGGCATCGAATCCTCCCACAGCGAGATAGGCAATGGGTATTCCTACAAATATTAGCCCAACCATGAGCAATGCCCACTGAAACGTATCTGTATATATTACGGCTTTGATACCACCCATTACGGTGTATACCACAATTATGAATCCCATCAGATAAAGGGCATGTATCAATGATAGTTCGGGGAATGATGCCGAGGCCAGTTTGGCACCTGCCAGCATCTGAGAGCTTGTGAATCCGATGTATCCTATGGCTGAAATAAATCCTGCAACCAGTGCAGCTGTGGGACTATAATAGTGCCCGAAGAGTTGGGGCATGGTAAAAAAGCGTTTGGAGGAAGATAGCTTTTTAACTTTTGGTATGAGGAACACAGCGCTGAGCCATGCCCCCATCAATCCGGTGAATAGCATCCATGAACCGGAAATACCAAGAATGAAGCCCAGTCCTCCCAAACCTATCGAGAAACCGCCCCCAACGTCGGTTGCAACAACAGATAGCCCAATGTGTGGGTACGACATTGATCGGCCGGCCAGGAAATAGTCTTCATCTCCTTTGTTGCGACGCATGAAGTAGAATCCAACGCCCAGAATCCCAATCATATATACTATAAAAACAAGGAGGTCTACCCAATGCATAAGCCCTCCCAAAAGTTATGTTGGGATGTATGGTGCGAAATACAACAGTCTGAAAAACTGATTGGATGGTGAAGAAAAATCGGGTGGGTGTAACTGTAAAAAACGATAACGTGGTTGTTTTTGATTAACTTACGATTTAAAGACGCTGGTAAACTAATAAATACAACTGTAAAATTCCGAAATCATTTGTTCTGAATGATATGGCAATGGTTTTTCTTGATAATAGCCCTCAAAATTGGGAAATTCGGATGTATTTTATACCGCTGAAACCAAACCTATCTGAATCTGCTGTTGTGTAGCTACTTCAGCAAACTGATTTAACCAACACTATTATTATGCTACAACTTGACGCAACCACCAAAAAGAATATGGAGACCTGGTTGAATGGTAACTACGACCAGCAAACAAAAGATGAAATCCGCCGTTTGATTAAAGAAAATGCAACTACTGAACTGACTGATGCATTTTACAGAGATCTTGAATTTGGCACTGGTGGTTTGCGTGGTATTATGGGAATTGGCTCGAATCGAATTAATCGCTATACGATTGGAATGGCAACTCAGGGACTATCGAACTATTTGAAAAAAGTGTATGGTGACACCCCGATTAAGGTAGCTATTGCGCACGACTGCCGTAACAATGCCACGACATTTGCTCAAATTACCGCAGATGTATTTTCTGCGAATGGTATTGAGGTGTACATGTTTGAAGAGCTGCGTCCTACCCCCCAGTTATCGTATGCTATACGTGAGTTAGGATGTCAGAGCGGTGTAATGTTGACGGCTTCTCATAACCCAAAAGAGTATTCAGGTTACAAGGCCTATTGGAATGACGGAGGTCAGCTTATAGCACCACATGACAAGAATGTAGTAGCGGAGGTTGCCAACATTACTTCGGTTGATGAAGTCAAGTTTGACGGAAATCCGGCGTTGATTAAAAAGCTGGGGGCCGAAATGGATGAACAATACGTTGCACGACTGGCCCGGGAATCAATATCTGCAGACGCCATAAAACGGCAGCATGACATGAAAATCGTTTTTTCCCCGATTCACGGTACCGGGTATCCCCTTGTTCCTGATGTTTTAAAACGATTTGGTTTCAGCAACGTGATTTTGGTTGACGAACAGATTACATTCGATGGAAACTTCCCCACCGTGATTTATCCGAATCCCGAAGAGCAGGAAGCGTTGACTATGGCACTGCAGAAGGCCCGGGAAGTGGGAGCAGACCTGGTGATGGCTACCGACCCTGATGCCGACCGGGTTGGCATTGCGGTTCGCGACAACAACGGTGAACTGGTGTTATTAAATGGGAATCAGACAGGTTCTTTGCTCATGCACTATGTACTGACGGCATGGAACGAGGCCGGCAAACTAGACGGGAAGCAGTATGTGGTTAAAACGATTGTAACATCACAGTTGATGGATCGTATTGCAGCATCCATGAACGTAACCTGTTATAATGTATTAACCGGCTTCAAGTTTATAGGGGATCTTATGACGCGACTGGAAGGAGAACAAACCTTTGTAGTTGGCGGTGAAGAGAGCTATGGGTATCTGGTTGGAGAGCACGCAAGAGACAAAGATGCTGTGGTAGCGGCTGCGATGATTGCCGAAATGGCTGCCTATTACAAAGATAAGGGACAATCGTTGTTTGATGCTTTGATTGGGCTATATGTTCAGCACGGGTACTACAAAGAAAAGCTTATTTCAATTACCAAAAAGGGCAAGTCTGGGGCTGAGGAAATCAAAGCCATGATGAAATCGTACCGGGAAGATACACCGAGTGTACTGGGCGGTTCGCCGGTTCGTACGCTTAAAGACTATGCGGCACAGACATCCAGAGAACTTTCTTCCGGAAAACAGGAAGCTATAGACCTACCGGCCTCAGATGTACTGCAGTTTATTACCGAAGACGGCAGCGTCATATCCGCGCGACCGTCGGGCACAGAGCCAAAAATCAAGTTTTACTGCAGCGTAAAAGGTCAGCTGAACAGAAAAGAGGACTTCGATACAGTATCAGCAGAACTCGACAAGAAAATTGACGCTGTAATGAGCGATTTAGGTGTAGCCTGATGCAGGTGTGGTCTGCGTTGTCAAGTCGGATTAAAGATCCGGTGAGCAGTTTAACTCACGCTTTTGCGGCGGTTTTATCGCTCATTGGATTGATATTGCTTATCCGTCAAACCATTCACACTGGAGACGATGTACGTTTTCTGGCTGTTACTGTTTTTGGACTGTCAATGGTCTTTTTGTATACGGCCAGTGCTGTTTACCATTGGCTTCGTCTGGATGAGCGCGGTACGCTGCTATTACGCAAACTGGACCACTCTATGATCTATGTGCTTATAGCGGGTACGTATACTCCATATTGTCTGCTGGCTATGGATGGCACAACAAAATGGGTGTATCTGATCACCATTTGGGTTTTGGCCAAAGCTGGCATCCTCATTAAACTGGTCTGGTTTCATGCACCGCGATGGCTTTCTACGGGTTTTTACGTATTTATGGGGTGGTTGGCCGTATGGAGCCTGCCGAATATGTCTGGCAATATCACTGAAGCAGCTTTATACTGGACTATAGCCGGTGGACTTTTTTATACTATCGGCGCTGTGATTTATGGACTTAAAAAACCTGATCCCTGGCCTGATGTTTTCGGATTTCATGAAATATGGCATCTTTTTGTTATGGCAGGTACAGCCAGTCATTTTTGGGCCGTTTACTGGTACATGTAAAGCAATATGAAATCTGAAACCCATTCCATTCCTGAAGTAGATGTTGTTATTACCTGGGTAGACGGTAACGACCCGGAACACAAGCGCAAGCGAAAGAAACTACTTGGCAGACCGGATGACCTGTCCGAGACGTTGTTGTCCACTGCCGGTGAGAAAACTCGGTTTATTGATAATGGGGAGATTCGATACACGATTGGATCAATCCGAAAATTTGCCCCGTGGATTCGAACAATCTTTGTGGTGACAGACGCTCAGAAGCCTGATTTTTTTACCGATGCGTATATGAAGTCTAATCGGATACAGTTAATTGATCACTCGGAGATATTTTCGGGCTTTGAATGGTCGTTGCCCACATTCAACTCCAGGTCTATTGAAACTGTATTGTGGCGCATTCGTGACCTTGCCGACCGTTTTATCTTTTTCAACGATGACTTTTTGCTTACTGCACCGGTACGCTACGAGGACTTTTTCCGAGATAATGACGTGGTTTTACGTGGTAATTGGAGCCGTATCTTGCCACATGGTCGGTTTTATATGAATGTCAACGCGTTAATGAATAGTTTGGCGCTGAAATGGTTCGGCATCACGCGCTCACTGCATTTATTGTATCAGATAAGGTCGGCACAACTAGCCGGGTTAAAACATAAATATTTCAGAATACCACATATCCCTCACCCTGTTAAAAAAGAGACCCTGGTTCATTTTTTTAAAAAAAACGAGTCCTTACTTAGTGAAAACTTGAAGTATCCTCTTCGCGATACGGCTCAGTTCTCTTCTTTTTTCCTTGCCAATCACATTGAAATAATGAAGGGAACGGCTGTTCTTAAAGGTACTAAGGAGGTACTTATGCTAAATGGAGAGACCGATTATGGTTTCTACTATTCCTGGAAAATGAATACGCTGAAAAAAGGAAAGAAGCGCTTCTTATGTATTCAGGCAATCGACAAGTTTTCGGAGGCAAAAAAAACGGAAATATACGGCTATCTCGACAATCTGCTAGACCTCCATTCAACAGACTGATACGCATCAAGAACACCACTTATGCTGATGGAATGTGCTATTTCAGGTAAAGCATGTTTCGAATTTCCGTGACCGAATCACCATTACCGGAGGCCGGGGTAAACTGCAAACGATAAAGGTATACACCGCTGGCAAGTCCGGAAGCATTAAAAGGTATCCGATATAACCCCGGCTGATAGGGTGCGGTTTGAGCTAACTGGGCCACTCTCCTACCGAGCACATCGAATACCTCAAGGTCTACAAATCCTGGCGAGGAAATACTAAACTGAATTGTAGTTGTGTTATTAAAAGGATTTGGAAAGTTATCGGATAGTACAACTCCCTGGGGAATTGCGGCAATTTCAAACTGTTGGAATTCGGTAAAACCGGCAAAATTGGAAGCCCTGACCTCGTATATTCCTGACTGTTCGGCAGTAATTCTGTCGATTGTTAACCTGGGTCCTGTCTGATCTGGAATCAACTGACCGTTACGACGCCAGATGTATATTGGTTCAGGTGTACCGGAAGCCTGTACATCAATATTTAACTGCGTGCCGACAGCCGCTACGTAGCGCTCGCGGGGCAATATAGTGAATTGTGGCTGGTCTAGATCCCCTGCATAGAATCCTGCCACAGTGGCTGATACCAGGTAGTTGTTGCTATCTTGCCAGCGACGCCACTCATTTTGTGTTCCGGCAAAAAATAAACGGCTCCGTACCGGATAGTAATTTGAATTGGTGATTGACTCTGATCCGCTGTCAATTAGAAATTCAAGACGGGCATCGGCAGTATGGTCAACCACCTCAAATACAACGAAGTATTCCTCAAATGCTTCAACCGACCAAGATTCGCCGCTAACTACCAGCGTATTCAATCCCCTGCTGATGTTTTCGAAAGGTATTGATTCGCCATAAAGTTTTTCTCCGGGTATGAGGCGGGGTGTGTTGGTTGAACCGTCTATTCCGTCGTTTATGCTCGTATAGAGCTCCACATTCAGGGTGCCGTTGCCTACCACGCCCTGCTGACGATTATTTATTGAGAATGATACCTGGGTGAGTGATCCGTTGGTTTCAGGCGATATACGAACAGCCACCTTGCGAATATCTCGTCGGGATGAATTCGTAGGGTCGCCCGGCAGCTCTGCAAAAAACGCCGGAGCGCCGCTGTAATCAAGAGTATTAATTTCAAATGGAAGCGGATCCCAGGTAGAAGTAAAACTGTACGATACAGCAGGTGTTGATCCCGGGTTGGCGCTACTGGCAACAACATTCGCGGAGATAAGCGTTACGGTTTCAAATTCGCCTGGGATGGAGATATTTCCGGGTGAAACGGATAATACTGTCAATGCTGATGATCCGATTGGCTTTTTTACAATACGATGCATCATGCCACTGCCAGATGAGAGATCCACAGACAGGTTACGTACACCTACCCATTGATTCATCTCTGCACCACCATATCGAACAGAACCAGAACCTACGGCATCAATAAGTACGGAAGGAAACCTAGTAGCAAAACCTGTAGCCCGTGATGATGCGCGAACCGGGTTCACGTAGGAGTAGACCCCGTTGCTGAGGTTGGCGTTGTTGACCAGGTTTGCCGTGTGGAAATCCATTAAAATGTTCGGCAGCTGTCCTGAACCGGGTATTGCATTTTCATAGGCTGCTGTAAAACCTTGAGGCGAACGGGTAATTGCACCAGTTGCCTCAATCCCGATTCGTCCTGCGAGGTAATCATGAAACAGTGAAGCCCGGCTGTAGTCATATAGTCCCTCAACAGAACCTTGTCTCCACTGATACAATGGAGCATTTATTTCTTCAGGCAAAGCCAGATGGGAAGCAAAACGTCCGCCGAACCCATTCGCAATTTCAGCCCACTCTGATTGACCTTCGTTCTGAAACGTCGGCAGTGCGCCGTAGTTGGCATGAATGAGATGCTGATCTTCGTGTGCCAATGTAGAAAGGGCATTATGTATTCCTCGAGTATCAGCGTTGTAGAACAGCAAAGAATTGATGTAAATGATATCCATCCTATTGGAGTTCGCATTCGTTAGACTCAAGTTTATAGGTGCGAAATATCCATTAACAATAAACCCGTCGTCGGGATCTATACGGGTAAGCAATACATTGAGCCTTCCTGAGCCATCTACATTAGGTCGATTCCCAAAAAGAGAGGTATTATTAACCAGGATGCCCTCATTCGGATTTACAGACTGACTACCTGTTCTGTCTTCCATAAAGGCAAGCACATCGGTGAGCGAAGACCTGCTAACGGCTGTTGAGCCCAACTCGGCATACTCCACCCAAATATTGGTTATATCCCCCTGGGCTACCAACTCAAAGTTAATATCACGATACGATTCTGACGAAAAATCATAGGTTTTGAAATTCTTGCGTTCTCCCACGGAAAACGAATTCGCGATCTCAAGTAGGTTTTGTTGTCCTGGTCTGCCTTTACCCGCCCAGCTGCGGAATTCGCGAAGAGCGTCAACAGACTCTGGCCGTTGTAGTAAGTCTAGTGTTTGACATGCCTGTGAATGGACAGAAGTGGTACGATGTAGTACCTCATTGAGTCGAAACAACTCGATCTCAGCAACATCCTGGGCTGCGACTTGAGCTGACAGCAATGCTACGATAAACAAGACGGATGTGGCAAAAATTCGCATAGTAGATAAAAACGATTAACCGGAACAGCTATTACGAAAAGCAGATGGGTGTAGAGTTAAAAAACACGGTTGTGTTGCTTAACAACTAGGAAAAAAGTACAAAAAAATGTGCAGACACAATGACTTGAAATAAAAAAAGGCCTGATGTGTTTAAGCATCAGACCTTTCATTGGTGGCGGGGACAGGATTCGAACCTGCGACCTTCGGGTTATGAGCCCGACGAGCTACCAGCTGCTCCACCCCGCGGTGTAGAATTGTAATATACGCACAACGTGCCGTCGAGTCAAGGAATAAAATTAACTGTTCTTGGTTTAAACAGTATAGCGGGGGTTGTCATGCAGAGCCTTTATGGGTAAGTTATGGTCATAGTACCACGGAGTGGGCGATTTTGATTATCTATTACAACGTCGAACCTTATCTTAAACGAACCTATGATTACAACACAACAGATTGCACCAAATGAAGTGCATAACGTGCTGAAGAAGCACATTCTGGCAGACGGCTTTGATGTCGTTCTGGACCTGGATAAGAGCCAGGGCCCGTATCTCTATGATTCCAAGCACAACAAGAACTATCTTGATTTCTTTACATTTTTTGCTTCGAACCCGGTTGGGATGAACCATCCGAAATTGGTTGGTGACCATGAGTTTATGAGTAAACTGGCTCATGTTGCGGCCCATAATCCTTCCAACTCTGACGTATATACGACGTACATGGCAGAATTTGTGGAGACTTTTTCTCGTGTTGGTATTCCCTCCTACATGCCGTACACCTTTTTCGTAGCCGGTGGAGCTTTAGCGGTTGAAAACGCGCTGAAGGTAGCATTTGACTGGAAGGTTCAGAAGAATTTCAGGAAAGGTTATCGTCAGGAAAAGGGTCACATGGTTTTGCATTTTGAGCAGGCGTTTCATGGTCGAACCGGGTATACCATGTCGCTTACCAATACCGAGCCTAATAAAGTTGCCTACTTCCCTAAGTTTCCATGGCCGCGCATACTCAACCCGAAGCAGGTGTTCCCGTTGACTGCAGAGAACGTTGCACATACAGAAGCCAATGAGAAGCTTTCTATTGCTCAGGCTGAAATGTTTTTCAAAACACACAAAGATGACATTGCAGCGATTATTATTGAGCCCATTCAAGGCGAGGGTGGCGATAACCATTTCTCATTGAATTTCCATAAGGAATTACGTCGATTGGCCGATGAAAACGAAGCATTGTTGATATACGATGAGGTACAGACCGGTGTTGGTCTGACCGGTAAGTTCTGGGCTCATCAGCATTATGTTAAGCCCGACATTCTGGCATTCGGGAAAAAAGCGCAAGTTTGCGGTATTTTGGCTTCAACACGCATTGATGATATTGAAACAAACGTATTTCACAAATCTTCACGAATCAACTCTACATGGGGTGGCAACCTGGTTGATATGGTACGTTTTCAGCGTTACCTGGAGATTATTGAGGAAGATAATCTGGTTGAAAATGCCGCTAGTACCGGAGCACACCTGCTCAAGAAGCTGGATGCTTTACAAGAAGAGGTATCCTTTGTTAATGGCGTAAGAGGTAAGGGGTTGATGTGCGCATTTGATCTGCCCAATACTCATGCACGTAACGAGGTTGTTAAAGCCTGCTATGATAATGGTCTGATGATTCTTCCATGCGGTACCAATACCATCCGGTTCCGTCCGCCATTGAATATCACTCCCGACCAGATTGATGAAGGTCTGGCTATTGTGCATAAATCATTGCACGAATCTGCTGCTAAATGCCCTTATCTGGTTGGCAAATCGATGACAAGTACGAAATAGCGCATGTAAAACGAACTAAATTCAGTTCTGATACGCAAAAAAGGCAGGTAGATTATGCATCACCTGCCTTTTTTATTTACAAGCAATTGTTCTGGAGGCTTCCCGAGCTGGTGTAGACGACACCTTAGTTTATCACACCATTTGATGGGAATCAGGCTGAATAACAATTTCGTTGAGTACAGACTGCCCCGGTTGCGTGCAAGCATAGTATATCGTTTTGGCAACTTCTTCGGCCGAAAGCATTTTCTCTTTTTGCACGCGCATATCTATATCGGGATTTTCCCAAAAGTCGGTAGCAACTCCACCCAGGTACAACAAACTGAATTTTATATTTGCCCTTTTGGTTTCATCAACCAAAGCCTTTGTAAATCCGGTAACTGCAAACTTGCTGGCTGAATAGATGGATGAGTTTTTCATCACAGCCTTTCCGAGAATTCCAGGTATCATCACCACGGTACCCTCCTTGCGGGTAACCATGTAGCGCAATACTGTTTGCGTGACCAGATATGTACCGAACACATTTACATCAAATACATTTTTGGCTGATTTAGGATTTACATCCATCAGGGGCTGAATGAGCCCTACGCCAAAGGCATTAACAAGTATGTCAATATGCCCGAGTTCTTTCACGACGGTGTCTACCATCTCGAATACAGACGAGAGGTCGGTTACATCAACCTGAATAACGAAGGCTTCTCCTCCATCGTTATTGATTTTTTTTGCCGTTTCCTCTGCCTTCTCTTTATTCCTGGCAGCGAGTACGATCTTAGCGCCGGCTTTTGAAAATAAGGTAGCTGTTGCAGCACCGATTCCACCGGAGCCACCAACAATAAGTACAACTTTGTCTTTCATACAATCAATTCTGGAGTTAGGGTTTGATGGATGCAACCAAAGTCAACGCGCGGTCGTTCCGATGTCATTACCCCCCTCCTGCTACCAAACGAAGCAGATAGGCCGTAAAGAGCCCTGCATATGTTCCTACAACATATCCGGCTACACCCAGTAAAACGCCAACCGTGGCTAAAGCAGGGTGAAAAGCGGAGGCGACAATAGGCGCAGATGCTACACCTCCAACATTGGCCTGCGAACCAACGGCCATAAAAAACAGCGGGGCCTTGGTAAATCTCATAATCAGGTAAATTACAAAAATGTGTATGAGCAGCCATGTAGCTCCTGCCGCGATAAGCATCGGATATTCAGCGATCAGTGTGAAGTCTGCTTTAACTCCAATAACTCCGATGAGCATGTAGAGCATAAGGGTGCCCAGCTTAGATGCGCCGGCTCCCTCGTACTTACGAAATGGTGTAAACGAGAGGATAACACCAAATCCGGTAACCAGCACAATCATCCATGCAAAGGAATCAAATATTCCACCGATGGGAGGCAGCCACATTCCAATTTGACGTGCCAGCCAGGCGGCTCCAAATGCGACACCAATGAGAACCATAAAATCGGATGTTGTGGAAACTCTGGCCGTCTCTTTCTGGAAGCTTTCTACTTTTATGCGAAGGTTTTCAACCATAGAGTTATCGGCGCCGTGACGGGCATCAATGCGCTTGTAGCGCGATGCGAAGAACATAAGAAGCCCAGTCCAGGTATAGGCTACAACCACATCCACAATTACCATCATGCCCAACATGCTTTCAGTTGCACCAACGGCAACCCCTACGGCTACAAAGTTCACCCCTCCGCCTGTCCAGGAGCCTGCAAGTGCTGCAAAGCCTTGCCAGATATCATCGGGGAGGTAACTTTGAAACAGCAACAATGCTATAGGGCCACCGATAATAATTCCTGCCGTTGCCGAAAAAAATAACAATAACGCTTTTGGACCCAGATTGTAAATTCCTTTCAAATCGATAGAAAGCGTAAGCAAGAGTAAACTTGCTGGCAGAACAAAGCGCATTATATCGCCGTAAATAGGTGCATCGGAGGGAATAATTCCGGCGGCAGCAAAAAGAGAAGGTACGATGTACGCGAACACGAGTACCGGCACTTTTTGAAAAAAAGCTTTCAGGGGTGTGTTCTCGGCCAGATAAAATAATGCAGCGGGTATTAAGACCAGTACGGCCAATAAACCATACGGATCTGTTATTAATGCTGTAGGTTCTTCCATAGGTGATAAATAATTCGGGATATCAGAATCGCTTGCGTAGCCAATGCAGGATATCGTGAATCACAATCTCCTGCTCGGGTTCGTTGAGCAACTCATGAAATAGTCCGTGGTACATTTTAGTTGTTTTGTCTGCAGACGAAGCTCTGGCAGCAAGCATTTTTGTACCCGCTGCATCAGTAACCCGGTCTAACGTACCATGTCCGGCCCAAAAAGGCAACTTTAATTCGTGTAATCTGTTTTGGATGTATTCAGTAAACACATCCAGCGCAACCGCTGTACCTGCTTTAACCCTGCCTGAATAAATTTTGGGGTCTTCCCTGTACCGTTTAACTACACCCGGATCTCTGCTGAGGGCATCAAAGTCTATGGGTATTAAAGGTAATGCAGGAAAAAGTGCCGCAAGTATCCGCCCTATAGCTTTAACAAATCCGGGAACCATATCGGGCAGTGCAATAAGTGGTGCCGACAAAACAACACCTTTGAGCTTTTCCTGATGCTGTAGCGCAAAGTCAATCGCCAGTCCACCACCCATACTGTGACCGAAGACCATATAGTCTAGGGATGGATGTTGACGCTGAATCGCTTCGAACCAGAACGTTGCGTCTTTGGTTAACTGCTGTACCGATTGCACAGCGCCACGTGCACCTGCAGAGCGGCCATGGCCCCGATAGTCGAGGGCAAAAACGTGGTACCCTTCGTTTGAAAGCCTGGTAATAAAGCTTCTGTAACGGTCGGTATACTCGGCGTAGCCGTGAAACAGAAGTATGGCTTTATTATGCTCTTTAGCCGGATTTTTATGGTAAGTAGCCAGCAATGTACCGTCGGGTAGCGTTAAAGTAGCTTCGTCGAGTGTCATAAAAATAATGTTGATTCAGCTGTTAATATAAGGCCAGTTCTGCAGTTCCTATAACCGTATTATTGAAACCAATAGGGCCCAAAAACTGCGTATTTGTGAGTATATTTAGCAAATTTGTTTTTTCATAAATATTATTTTCATGCGCATAGCTAAATTTCTGGCCGTTTTCATGATTGTTACCGGCCTTGTGTACCTGCTTGTTGTAGGGCTCAATTTTAATGTATTCAAGACTGTATTTACCAACCAGGAAGCGTTGGCAGAGGGCAGTGAGTGGGTGGAAAAAACATTCTCATTGGCAGGAATGACCGATTTCGTTGCGGCACACCCACAGCTGGTGTCTATTGTGATGTTGCCGGCAGATACAGCCTCATCGCATCGGCTTCACTTTGAGGAAAACACGCCCAGAGCGATGGGTACAACAGCTCATTTCTTTTTGCTCGTGGCTTACGCGCAAGCCGTAGAAAGCGGCATCATTGATCCGGATCAACCCGTCAACTTGGATGATCTGGACCGTTTTGCAGTTCCGGGTCATGAGCCCAACCGCCACAGAGAATCCGTCCGATTGCTGAATCGACTTGGTTTAGTAGAGAACAACCTGGCTCCCGTTGATGCTATTGTAAGTTTAATGGTAACCCGTAACCATCAGCCTTCGGCCGACTATGTATATCATTTACTTGGCAAACCGTTCATTCACGAGGTAACCGGCAATATTATGGGTGAGCAGGCGGAGGTACCCATTACATGGTCGTCTTTCTACACGGCTGCGACCATTGTAATGCCTGCCCATGATGAGCCTGTGAGTCAGGAAGATCGAATTCGTTTTCAGCAGCAAGCCTCCATCGTATTTGACCAGTTGGATACCGGGGCAATGCGCATCTCCGAGATGCTCCCTGAAGGAAGAAAACGCGGAGTTGATTACACTTTTTTTGAAGAAAAAAGCATCTACCGTCTGCTGCCTCACGTAGTACCGGTAGATCTTGCTGCTGCCATGTTAACGATACTAACCGAGGATGATTTCCCGGGGCGTGAACGCATCTTAAATCATATGCGATGGCCGATGGAAAATACCGATATACTCAGGGATTTCAGTGACGTTGGTGCTATTTACGATAGCCGGATTGCTCTTTCTAACGGCATCAGTTTTGGCACATCGGCCTACACCGGCGAGACTTTTGCCAGTGTTACCTTCTTTGATCAGTTGCCCATAGGATTTTGGATGCATATGTCCAGCAACCTGATCAATCAGGATTTCCAGTTGCGCCTCAAGTTTGATCCTGCTATGTTCGAGAAAACCTCGAAAACGTTGCTCACTTCCACTGAAATGAATTAAGTCATGCGAACACGTGTTGTATATGCCAATACCGGAATTGGAATCGGAACCATCCTGGCGATGATATTCTCATGGACAGCAAACCAGTCATTATTCTGGCTGCTTATTCATGGTCTGCTAGGATGGATTTATGTAATCTATTACTTGATTGTTTATCATTTTTAAGCATGTATAAAATTCTTCGACTGGCTATTTGGCTTTTACCGTTATATATAGGATATCAGTTGGGGTATCAGATGAATGTACTGTACAGTATGCACAGTACATATACAACCGGCGAAATAGTCACGGCGAGAGTTACCGACTTCCGTATCAAGCAAATTGCCGCGCAAACGAACGGGTTTATCGTTCTGGATTTCACAACTTCAGACGGCACTCATGTGAATCAGCTTCTTTCACTGCCCGTACAGATGGCCGCGCCACTCATGAATTTCGGTATGCTGGATGTTCGGTACAATCCTTCCAATACGCAAGATATTGTAATAACGGCAACCTATCAGATTCATCGAAATATGGTGGTGGTGAATATAGCCGTGCTTACGCTTTCTTTTATGGCCGTTGTGCTTATTGCTGTGTGGGCTACCAAGCTTGCAAACCGACGTATAAAGCAGCCTGAAGACCCGGTATTTGTAAGAGTGGATGAGTGAGTTTTGCTTACTGCCTGCGTTTTAAATTCTACGTTTGCTGGAGTACATTCCGGCAAGAACCCATTTTTTTATTTTAATTATTGCATCCTATGAAGGGTACGCTGTATCTCATTCCAACCCCGTTAAGTACCATGCCTCTGGAGTACTCACATCCACCTGAGGTGCTCAAAAAAATACATGGTGTAAACCATTTTGCCGTAGAGAAGCTTCAGCAGGCTGTGCAGTTTCTGTCTAAAACAGGGCATCCGGTACCTGAGTATAAGATGGGGTTTCACCCGCTTGACAAGCATGTTACAGCCGAACAGCTACATGATATCCTATCTGTATTGACTAAAGGAGAGCATGTAGGAGTTATCACCGAAGCGGGTTGTCCTGGAATTGCAGATCCTGGCGCGCAACTGGTATGGTTGTGCCACTCCAGAGGTATACATGTGGAGGCTTTGGTAGGTCCCTCCGCCATAACGCTGTCTGTGATGTATGCGGGTTTGAACGGTCAGCAGTTCGCATTTAATGGTTATCTGCCGGTTGATGATGCGAAGCGAGACGAAAAAATCAGAACGTTTGAAGGCAGGAGTGCTAACGACGAGCAGACACAGGTTTTTATTGAAGCCCCCTTTCGTAATAGCGCTGTTTTGCAGGCCTTGATTGAAAACTTACAACCTGAAACACGTCTTGCGGTTTGCTGGAACTTGATGGCAGAAGATCAGTTTGTGGTTAGTAAAGAAATTCAATATTGGGCAACTGTAAGGCTACCGGAAGAATTTGACAGAAAGCCAGCTATGTTTTTATTTCTTGCACCAGCCAGACAGCAGCGCAATAAACCTGATCGGGGAAGGAGCAGCAAAGGCAAATCTACCGGGCGATCTTCTTCCCGGGACACTTCTTATCGCGGTAACAGAAGGAAATAAACTAAAAAAAGCCCGTTCGAAACTACGAACAGGCTTTGGATTGAATACTTTATTAGCAGATGATTAAACCGTTGCGGTTTGCCCTTCCAGAAAACGGGCCACACTCAGGTGATGATTTGACTTGGCATGGTCTATTGCTGTCCAGCCGCGGTCGTCGTGAACGGTAATGTCAGCGCCTTTTTCCAATAATAATTTCGTCATATCGAGAAGGCCTTTAGAGGCTGCCCAGTAAATAGCATTCGTACCTCGATTATCACGGGCGTTAATATCAGCGCCGTTCTCGATTAAAAATAGTACGATTTCGGCTTGATTATATTTGGCTGCTTTCATCAGAGCTGTGCGCTCATGTTCGTCGTGTGTATCGACAGGTATGCCCTCTTCGAGCATTTTCTTAACCGTATCAATATCTCCGGTCTCCGCGGCGGAAAGAAATATTTCTTCTTTCATAGTCCCACCTCTCATATTTGGAGTTAGCATTGCGATTATAAGCGTTGCAATTGCACATTCAGCCATACCACTCTAAATACTTTTTTTGGTGATGTACCATAGCAACTAATAGCATTGTAATGCTTTTAGCAGAAGTAATCAAACGAAAAAGTGACCGACATATAATTTGCTGAAACTTCCGTAGTTTTGTGCTCAGAAAACACGATTTATCAACCTAATACTAAAGTTTTGAGCGATCAGAAAATCATCTTCTCTATGGTGGGCGTGAGTAAAATTTACAAGCCCAACAAGCATGTACTCAAAAATATATACCTGTCATTTTTTTATGGCGCAAAAATTGGCGTACTCGGTCTCAACGGAGCCGGTAAGTCTACCCTTCTGAAAATCATCGCTGGCCTGGATACCGATTATATAGGGCAGATCAGTGCTCAAAAGGGAGTTACTTTTGGTTATTTATCTCAAGAACCTGAGTTAGATCCTGAAAAAACCGTTAAGGAAATTGTAGAGGAAGGTGTTCAGGAAACCGTTGACCTTCTTAACGCATTTGAGGACATCAACGCCCAGTTTGCCGAGCCGGATGCCGATTTTGATGCGCTAATCGAAAAGCAAGCCAAATTGCAGGAAAAAATTGATGCACTGGACGCATGGGATCTGGACAGTAAGCTGGAAATGGCCATGGATGCCTTGCGTTGTCCGGAAGGCGATACTTCGGTTAAGGTGCTCTCTGGAGGGGAACGTCGTCGTGTTGCACTTTGTCGGCTCTTGCTGCAGAAACCAGATGTTTTACTGCTAGATGAGCCTACAAACCACCTGGATGCCGAATCGGTAGATTGGCTTGAGCAACACCTGGCACGCTATGAGGGTACCGTTATCGCTGTAACGCACGATCGTTACTTCCTCGATAACGTGGCTGGATGGATATTAGAGCTCGACCGCGGCGAGGGTATTCCTTTTGAGGGGAATTACAGCAGCTGGCTTGAGCAGAAACAGGCACGTCTGGCTGTTGAGGAAAAACAGGAGTCGAAAAGGCAGCGTACTTTGGCCCGTGAGCTGGAATGGGTGCGGCAGAATCCCAAAGGCCGACAGAGCAAAAGTAAAGCCCGTGTATCAGCCTATGAGGAACTACTTTCAGAGCAGAATGAGAAGCGTCGTGAAGACCTTGAAATTTACATTCCACCCGGACCGCGCCTTGGCGATAAGGTAATTATTGCTGACAAGGTAGCCAAAGGATTTGGCGACCGTTTGCTTTATGATAATTTAAATTTCGCTTTACCACCTGGTGGTATTGTAGGAATAATTGGTCCTAACGGTGCGGGTAAAACAACATTATTCCGAATGATTACGGGTCAGGAGACCCCGGATTCCGGCACATTTACGGTAGGTTCTACTGTAAAACTTGGCTACATAGATCAAAATAGACCCCTCGATCCTGCTAAAACCATTTGGGAAGAAATTTCAGATGGTAACGAAATCATTCAGCTGGGTCAGCGAGAGGTTAATTCCCGCGCCTATGTTGCCCGTTTTAATTTCAGCGGAAGTGATCAGCAAAAGAAAGTTACGGAGCTGTCTGGAGGTGAGCGAAATCGGGTACACCTGGCTAAGATGCTTAAAGAACAGGCGAATGTACTTTTATTGGATGAGCCGACCAACGATCTTGATGTAAATACCCTCAGGGCACTTGAAGATTCTTTGTTGGAATTTGCGGGCTGTGCGGTAATCATCTCTCACGATCGGTGGTTTCTTGATCGTATTGCCACACACATTCTGGCCTTTGAGGGGAATTCAGAGGTTATATGGTATGAGGGCAACTATCAGGAGTATATGGAATATCGCCGTAAGAAGCTGGGGATCACCGAAGACCAGCCTAAGCGTATTCAGTATAAGCCCATAACCAGATAATTCAACATCACTGAACAGTACGTTCAGTGATGTTGAACATGCAGATTTGCATTGTGTTGAATCTGCAAAGCCATGCTGATGGCAGATTGCCATAAAAAAAGGCTGCTGTTCACAAACAGCAGCTTTTTTGTTATACGGAAGTATGAAAACAACGATTTGTTATTGGGTATCGACTGGTGTCTCCGGCTGTTTTTTGTCAAGAAATTTGGAAAAAACATCCGGCAGTAAGGTTACGCCGAATAGTGTACCAAAACTTGTTGAAAGCCACGGATTTGTCTGGATGGGACAGGTTCCTGTTACACATCCGATGTAGTAGTAGTAAGCAAATCCTGCAGAGGCACCAATAACGGCACTGATTATATACCATTTTGCCATCGTTGTAATCCTTTTTAATTAAGAGTCAATACTGATGAGCTCTACTTCGAAAATAAGTACAGCATTGGGACCGATTATGCCCTGTGTACCGCGCTCTCCGTATCCAAGCTCAGAGGGAATAAAGAACTCAAATGTTGAGCCTTCGCGCATCAACTGAAGACCTTCTGTCCATCCTGGGATAACACGGTTGAGGGGGAATGATGCGGGCTCTCCCCTGCTGAACGAACTGTCGAACTCCGTTCCGTCAATAAGGGTACCACGGTAATGGACCGTTACTTCACTTTCAGGACCTGGTCTCGGACCGCTTCCTTCTTCAATGACACGGTACTGCAGACCGCTGGGGGTAACAGAAACTTCATCGCGCTGCGCATTCATATCCAGGAATATTTGGCCCTCAGCGAGGTTATTTGCACCAAGTTCACTAGCCTGAGACTGCTGGCGCTCCATCATATCCTGCTGAAATTTCATGAGTGCATCCATCATTTCATCGTCGGTGAGTACACCTTCGCCGGTGGCTGCATCCTTCATTCCTCTGAATAGTACGTCCAGGTCGAGTCCTTCAATTTGCTCTCCCTGAATGCTTCGGCCTATATCGTAGCCGATTGCATAGCTTACTCTATCCATATCGGTTTCAATGGGAGGAACACTAGGCTGGCAACCATAGGCTATAGTTACGGCGAGTACTGCCACTCCAATAAACTTCTTATTCAACATGTATTTCCTATTTTACTGATTAGCAACGGCTATTTTTTTGACCGTCGCCTTATTTTTGTGATTGCTTTAAAAATAACAAAGCATTTGAAGAAATAAACGTCTTCTTTTCTGTCAGATTGCCCAATAAAAAAAATGGCCGGACCAGGAGTCCGACCATTTGCTTATTTACTCTTCAAGGGTAGAAAGGTCCCCTACATCTGTGCCCATGGCTTTTGCTTTGAGCACCCTCCGCATTATTTTGCCTGATCGTGTTTTCGGAAGTGATTCAACGAACGTCACTTTATCGGGCTTGGCAATAGGGCCAATTTCCGAGCCAACATGTTCCCGGAGCTCGTCTTCAAGCTCTTTTGATCCGGTGATATTGGCTTTCAGTATTACAAATACCTGAATACTGTTACCTTTCACTTCATGTGGGATGGCAATTGCAGCAGACTCGGCCACTTTTGGATGGCTGACCAGAGCGCTTTCAACTTCAGCTGTTCCCAGGCGATAACCGCTTACCTTGATTACATCATCAATCCTTCCGATTACCCAAATGTAACCATCTTCATCGATTCGAGCAGAATCTCCGGCCTTGTACCAGCCTTTTTCTTTATACTCCTCCCAGTACGTGGTAACATAGCGATCAGGGTCACCATAGATACTTCTGGCCATACCTGGCCAGGGGCCTTTGATTACCAGTTTGCCCTCTTCTCCGGGTTTCACCGGATTTCCTTGCTCATCAACTACAATTGCCTCGATTCCAAAAAACGCCTTTGTGGCCGATCCGGGTTTGAGCGGCGTCACGGGTAAAGGGGTAATCATATGTCCACCGGTTTCGGTTTGCCACCAGGTATCCATAATCGGACAATTACCGGCACCAATTACTTCATGGTACCATCGCCAGGCCTCCGGATTAATCGGTTCTCCTACGGATCCTAGAAGCCGTAATGTAGACAAGTCATGACGTTTAGGCCACTGGTCACCGAACCGCATCAGTCCGCGAATTGCTGTGGGAGAGGTGTACATAATGGTAATTCCATACTTCTCAACCATTTGCCACCAACGGTTTGGGTACGGATGATTGGGTGCGCCCTCATACATAACCATAGTAGAGCCATTGATAAGCGGACCATAAACAAGATAGCTATGACCGGTAATCCATCCGGGGTCGGCCGCACACCACCAGCGGTCTTCATCTTTAATGTCAAAAACATACTTATGGGTAACAGAGGTATACAACGTGTATCCGCCATGAGTATGCATGAGTCCCTTAGGCTTGCCGGTAGTACCGGAAGTATAGAGAATAAACAGAAGGTCTTCCGAATCCATAACCTCCGTTTCACATTTTGGCGAGGCTATGGGTAGGTTCATCAGGTCATGGTACCAGAAATCGCGATCGTTTTCCATGTGTACTTCCTGCCCGGTGCGCTTAACGGTAATACATACTTCTATTGTGGGAGAGCGGTTAATAGCCTCGTTGGCTATACCTTTCAAGTCTGTAATTTTACCTCTTCTAAAGCCACCATCAGCTGTAACCAGAACCCTGCTCTTTGCATCATCTATACGAGTGGCGAGTGCTTCCTGACTAAATCCTCCATAGACAACACTATGCGCAGCGCCAATCTTTGCGCATGCAAGCATGGCAATAACCAGTTCAGGTATCTGAGGCATATATATGGTCACAATTTCGCCTTTTTTTACGCCCATACTTTTCAGAACGCTGGCAAACTTAGATACCTCCCGATTGAGCGCATGATACGACATGGTTCGTACGTCTCCGGGCTCACCTTCCCAGATAATAGCCAGCTTATTACGTCGCCAGGTTTCCAGGTGTCGGTCGATAGCATTATGGATGATGTTGATTTTGCCACCAACAAACCATTTATAAAATGGTTTTTCAGAATCATCCAGTACTTTTGTCCATTTTTTATACCATTTAAGCTGTTTCGCCTCCTTTGCCCAATATGCCTCAGGATCGGCAATTGACTCGGCATATACCTTATCATAATCTTTGATATGTGCCTGCTTAACGACTTGTTTGGAGGGTGTGTATAACTCTTTGATCACCGGCTCTGCGGGTTTGGATTGGGCCATCGATTAACTCCTGTTTAAATTACATGACATGTTAGTTCTGTAGATGTCTGATGTTAAACAAAGAAGCGCTTTCAGGCAAATTAACACGCACTATTAAAACAAGTTTTTTTGAAGTATTTGTTTTAAAACCTGAAAATCAACTCAATTTTAAAACATCAGAGTGATTTTTAACCTGATTTTCACTTTTTATCTTCGAAATTCGTCCTAAAATCGGAATACTCCTGCATATTTTTCACAGACCCCATGAATACGGGGGTCTGGTAGTGAATCTTCCCGGGCCGTATATCAAGTAATCGTACATCTCCATTGGTGGCCACACCTCCCGCCTTTTCCATGATGAATGCCAGCGGATTGCACTTGTACATCAAGTGTAATTTACCGCGTGGATTGAGACTGTTCGGTGGATAGCCGAATAAGCCACCTTCCATGAGAATACGGTGTACATCCGACACAACCGATCCGCCGTAACGCAGCGAGTATGCTTTACCTGCCAGGTTATCGTTTCCGGTTAGATAATCAAAAAATCCTTGATCAACCTCACTCCATAGCTCATAAAAAGAAGTGTTTATGCTGAAGTTTGATTTAAACTCTGGTACAGAGACATTCTCATTGGAAAGGCAAAACTCACCAATCGCAGGATCTAAGGTGAAAAAACTGACCCCCATACCTTCCGCAGTAAAAACAAGCATGATGCTGGATCCATAAAGAACGTACCCGCCAACTACCTGTTCATTGCCCGAACGTAGCGCCTCAGTGGGGTCAATCACACTTTCTGGATGAGTTTTTCGGCGGTAGATTGAAAAAGTAGTCGCTACTGCACCATTAAACGCAATATTCGAAGTACCATCTAGAGGATCGAGCACAACAATGTATTTACCTGTACCCTCATTGAGCATTTCTGGTTCAGCCATATCATCGGTAATCATTAAGCATACTTCATTCGACCGATTCAGGGCGTAATACATTTGTTCTTTTGCGAATTGTTCGAGGCGGGCTCTTTTAAAGCTATGTGGTTCGGTGATGGTTTCAGCGCTGTTGATATCTTTCAGAACACTCCTGTTAATTTCACGGGCAATAATTTTGGCGCCCAGCGTAATATCCATCAGCAGTTGCGTCATCTCCCCTGTTGCTTTGGGAAATTGAGCCTGAGCTTCAATAACGTATTCCTCTAGCGTGACTAATTTTTCATTTTGTGTGGTAACTGTCATAATAACCTCTGTGCGTTTCTAACTAATAATTTATCTTTTTATCGAATCTCTATGCGACCAGTGTATGCATTGACGTTTGATATCCCCAATAGTCGTGCAGGTGGAATGCCGGCCTTTCTACAAGACCGAACTTCGTTAACTCAACCAGCCCAGCCTTTTCCTCACTATCCTGTAGTTTATACATTTATGCCGTTGGAAGTAAACCCAATCGATTAAATTCATCCATACAAATGGTAGTCATGTCACTGCGAAGCTCCTGCTCAAAGCGAATATCCAGAACATACGCTTTGAGACGTACCTTGAGATAGTCTTTCGGGCCAACTGTTACATGAGTAACGTGTACGTAAACCGGTTTATTCAAGTATGCAAATCTGGAGGTCATCGCTGCTTTGCGACAAACTTTTTCTACCAGTCGTGTGTCTATAGTTCGCGGCAGGAAAAGCTCTGCAACCACCTGGCAATCCAATGCACTTGAATTCGCATTTGATACCGATTTATTCATAATCTCTGCATTGGGTACCGTTACAACGGAATCGTCTTCAGTAACAATTCTCACAGACCTCAGACCTATTTGCAACACTTCACCGTATTGTTTATCCACCTCAATTTTGTCGCCTACCTGGAAGGGGCGGTCCAGTATGATCATGATGCCTCCGAATATATTCCGGAGAATATCCTGTGAGGCGAAACCAACTGCAATACCGATAGATGCCGAAACAGTAATAATGGTTTCAAGCGGTGGTTGCAGGATTCCGGCTATGATGAAATAGAGTGCTACAGACCAAACAAGAACTTTTACGATGGGTACCAGTCGTTTAATGAACAAACGCTGACCAGAGAACCGCTCACTGAGGTTCGTAAGTACTGAACTGATGAATCTGGACCCCACCCATACCAGGAGCAAGACTAATATGCTCATGAATATCTTGCCAAATGAAATTATTTCGGTAACAGATGGAATAATCCGTTCGGCTTCATTGGTGGCTTCCACTTGTGGCTCTGCCGTCTCCCGGGCTGTGTTAATGGCAACCGTTACCGAATCTGGCGGCTGGTTTAATGTGTCGACTTGTGTATCTGCATCGATTTCTGAAGGGGCAAGATCTACAAAAACCGTGTCGGTAACGGCAATTGTGGTATCGGATTGCCCTGCAACGGGTATGGGTAGCCATAAAAATACTACCACCAGAAATAGGAATGCGTTAAGTGTTGATTGCAATTTCATCAGTGAAGTATATTCTTGGATTTCAGCAGGTCAACCACCTGACGGTAAAGAAGGTTATTCAGATAAAAGCGGTCTTCCTTTCGGTATAGAATTGATCTGGCTGTAAGCTTGGCAAGAATCATTCTGCTGGTCGCATAATCTATATGCAACGCATCTGCCATCTGTTGCTCGGTGAGATCATCGTGGAAAATAATGGCTCCTAAAGCAAATAAGTCATCGTTACTGAAACCATCGCCCAGTGTGAGTGTTAACTGCTCCAAAGGTCTTATGCGAATAACATCATCTATAATCTCTTTAACTGATAGTTGCCAATATTGAAGTGCTATGGAAATATTACCTTTGGTTACCTCGTAAAGCTTTTCGAAGTAGTCCTCGCGCAATAGTTTTTGTTGCTCCAGTTCATCACCTGAGGTCTTTCTAAACGTTCGCGAGTCACGCATATCGGGTGATGGCTCAAAGTGGAGTTCGTAGCCCGATACGGTATGGCGCGAAAGGATGATATCTTTGAGAGAATTTGACTTAACCTCATCTACCATTCTTTTATGGGTAAAATAGCCATCCAGGTCGTATATCTTGTCGAGATATTGCCAGGCATAGCGTGAACTTGAAACCACCCAAAATAATTGATTGCCTGTTCTTGAGATAATTAGCAGAAATGCTTCCAATGCTTCGAAACCGTGCATGTGTCTCAGGTATACATTCTGAAACCCTTCTATAAATATTACCCTACGTGTTCGAATCGCGTTAACTTTATCAATAAAAACACCGGGATCTTCTACAGGACTCATACCTAAGATGGCACAAAGCTGTTTCAGAAGTCCTGCGACTTCAAACGTTGTAAAGTCAATGCTCCCTCTCACAAACTTGACTTTGGAACTTTCCAGCTCTTTCTGGAGTATGTTAATCACGCTTGTTTTACCACTTCCTTTTTCACCTACGAGTGCAATATTGGTTACCGTACCGGATTGCCATGCGGAGAATGAGTCGACAAATATTTGCTGGGTGTGCTGACGTGCTTTGTAAAATCGCGTTTCCTGGAGTGGTTCGGATGTAAATAACCTTCGGTAAATAAGTGGGAGTTGTTTTAATGATTTATCAGTGGAGGCCAGAAACTGGCTCGCCTCGCTTTTGATAATAGTACCGGACGCTTCTCCGGCGTCAAACCCAAGTAATATCTGCAGTGCATTGAGCTGCTTCCGACCAATTTGCAATCCCAATCTGCCCCATGCTTCGGCATTGTCACTAAGTCTGTTCCAATTACGAACCAATCTTTGTTTCCAGTCAATAGCCCTTGACGTTACCTTCACCTCCCGATTACGCGTTTTGATGTAAAGGTAATCGTCCTCACGCATGATACGCTCGCACAATTGTCTGAATACCTGTATGGGCTGGGTACATTCCTGGCTAATTTGCCCGGTAAAGTTGGCAACCTGCTGTGTTAAATCCCGAGACCTGGCAGCTGCGCGATCGAGACCATCGTGAATGAGGTCATATAGCTCCGATATAGCCACATCCGTCTGTTTTGTTGTAACGGCAAGCTCATCGGCAATTTGCATATTCACATCCACTATTTGTGTGATGTCTGAGCCTAACTTTTGGATTCCACCCAACATGGGCGTAAGCTTTTCGGGAATCAGTCTTAATTTGCGAAATAGCTCGTGATTAAGATAGATGGTAATCTCCCGGCGGAAGTCTACTTTTTCGGTATCGGTACGTGGTTCACCCTTGGTATTATCTTTTTCATCGGGACTTGAAAATACCTGCGTTTCGGCTGTCAGCAGACCATTGTTTAGTACAATTTCCGCAAAGGCCTCCTCTAAAGCCGTATTAATATCTGTAGAATCTACCGCTTGGTTTAATACCGACATAAACTCGTTGTGCAGGTATTCATTAAGCTCGGTGGTTACAGTTTGAACGCGTTTGAGAAATGCAGTGCGGGATTCTTTCTTGTTATTTTTAATTTGTTCAAATTCATCTGCTGTTTGTTCCAGCTTTTCAAACAACTGCTGCAGGGTTGGCTGCACATCCTCATTAAATGGATTGCTGAGGCGGTTGACTACATTGTCTATTTCGTTTTCGATCAGGCTCAAAAAACGCTGAAAGCCAAGGTCTATTTCGAGTTGAGAGAGGACGGTATTAATATCGGTATCCCAGGCACGCAACTGGGTTGAGTAAGTAATCTTTAACTCGTCGGTTTCCTTATCTAATTTCTCTACATCGCTTAGCTCTTTAGCCGCATTGGCTGTTCCGGCATAAACCAGTTTCACATAAAGTACGTCCAGTTCTGCTGTAAGCCTTTCTTCTGAATCACTTTTAATTGAGTTTAAACGTGCATTAATGCGTGAGATATACTCATAAAGTCGGTCAGCTGCAGCCTGAAGATGTTCTGTTTTGTTAATTTCATTCAGACCAGCATCCGATATTGCTACCAGGCACGAAGCCAGGTCGTTTCTAAGACTAAGGTCTTCTTCGATAGCGTCTAGCAGCATCGCCCCCACCTTAATTCCTGCAATGCGTGTAATCAAAGACCAATCTACATAATGTTTCCATTCTGGCGGGGGTACCGGCTCCCTGCCCCAAACCTTAGCAATCCTGTGAAAACCATGATGCCAGCTGCGCTGCAATTGCCTGGATATGCGTTTGAGACGTTTTACCTCCCGGTGATATAGGGAGTCGGATGTTGAGAGCACAAAGCATCGCTCCTGTTGTACATACTCAACAGTTGAATCAAACGACTGGCTGAGCACTTGTAACCGATGGCGTAAATCCGCAAAATAAGCCGACATTTTTTGAGATGTCACAAACACAGATAGCTCAGAAGCCTGTTCTTCAATCCATTTCAGACGTTCTTCGTCTTCGTTGTTTATGTGATGGCCGGCAAATTGGGCATGAAAATGACTGGCTATGGATAGCAGTTCACGTAGAGCTTGCTCACGCTGAGCAAGCATACCATTGATGACCTGAATCTCAAGGTCTTCGGTAAACTGTTGAAAGTCTGCTCTTAATTTTCGCTGCGCCATTAAAAAAAATGTACTTATTGATATTTAGGCTAATATACATATAAGCGAATCATCTGATTAAAAACTTCTTTAAAAGAAGTCGGTGTAATTTTATAAATTACGTTGCGTTTTGTTTACAACTACAAGACACCACTCTACCTAACTTTCAGCTCTATTTTGGCAGGCAGGCTACTAAACATCGCTACATGCGCTAACCACTCTGTAGCATCAGTCATACGAATTCTGACGATATGGATGCTGCTCCTGCTGGTTGCGGTACCCGTTATGGCCCAAAATGTGCTTCCAAGAGTATCTGTAGCCACCCGAAGCGACGGCTTGGGATACGTACTTCGCATGCATTTTACCAGTGCACCCGATTCGTTCAAGGTATTTCAGCCGAGTGCCGACTTAATTCAGGTGACGACCTATACATCGGGGATTCAGACCGATGCCATTCAAATGCCTCCACAAGGGGACGTTATTCAGACCATAACACCTATCCCTTTTTCTGCAGGGACTGGTTTCAACATCCAATTAGCTGAAGGGCACAATTTTATAGCAAGAGGATATCCGGATGCAAACGGACGTCACCTACTGGTTGGTCTTACAACAGCTTCTGCGCGTGATGTAGCTACGTTAACAGAGGGCATGCAGCCATTGGTATGGTCGTTGCCAGCTGAGACTACTGCTTCTGAAGAGGAAACGGAAGCGAATGGTGCGGATGCTGATTTTTTGGGGAGCTCGCTGGGTGACACTTTTTTAGATGAAACACCTCCTGCATCACCTTCGGCATTGTCAAGAGACTTTAACGGAAGGCGGTTACGAACCGTTGTTATCGACGCAGGTCATGGCGGGCATGATCCCGGAGCTGTGGGACCTGCAGGTACGCGTGAAAAAGATATCGCTTTGGCTGTTGCAAAACGTCTTGGCGCCTATATTAATGAATTTCTGCCCGATGTTAATGTAATATATACTCGTACCGATGATACCTTTGTTGACTTACATGAAAGAGGCAGAATTGCCAATCGTGCACAAGGCGACTTGTTTATTTCACTTCACACAAACGGATCTACCTCCCGCTCTGCATACGGTGCCGAATTTTTCTTTCTTGGGGTTGCCAGAACCCAATCGGCTCTGGAGGTAATGAAACGTGAGAATAGTGTAATTGCCCTTGAAGATCCCGCTACCAGAACGAGGGAACTCACTGAAGAAGAGCTCATATTATACGAATTAACCAATGTTGGCTACATGACAACCAGTCAGCGACTGGCCGAAAAAATGGATCACCAGTTTACCCAACGTGCAGGACGCAGATCCAGAGGGGTAAAGCAAGGCGGGTTTATTGTACTGTTTCAGGCATCTATGCCCGCTGTACTTGTTGAACTAGGTTTCATAACAAATCCTCAGGAAGAGCAATATATGCGTTCAGAGCGTGGTCAGGCCATTCTGGCATCGGCATTATTTCGTGCAATACGCGACTATAAAGTAGCCCTGGAAGAGAACACAACTAACCAAACAGATTAACTTGTGAAACCATTTATAATAGGCGTAGCTGGCGGAAGTGGCTCAGGAAAAACAACGGTAGTAAAACACATTATAGATCGTGTTGGTGAAGGCAATCTTGTGTTAATACAACACGATTCGTATTACCGTGACCTCAAACATCTGGACTTTGAAGAGCGGTCGCGTCAGAACTTTGATCACCCATCGTCTCTGGAAACCGAGCTTCTGGTACGGCACGTACAGGCTCTGCAACAGGGCTACAGTGTGGAAATGCCAATCTATGATTTCAAAGAGCATGTACGCAGGGATCAAACCGAAACGCTGGAGCCTCGTCCGGTAATATTGGTAGATGGCATTCTGATTTTCTTCGAAAAAGAGCTGCGGGATCTTATGCATCTGAAGCTTTATGTTGATACCGATGCTGATGTTCGCCTGCTCAGGAGGCTGCGCAGAGATATTTTAGAGCGTAAACGAACGGTGGAAAATGTTCTGGATCAGTATGAGAGGCACGTGCGAATGATGCATCTGGAGTTCGTTGAGCCAACCAAACGTTATGCTGATATCATTATTCCCCACGGCGGCGAAAATAAGGCTGCTCTGGATATGCTTAATGCTCTAATTTCTGGCAAAGTAATTCATCCGGAATAAAAATCAGTACACGGAATAAAGCGGTCAATTGTAGGGTAAAAAACCAGATTGTTCGCCAATAATGCGAGGTAATTGATGTAGAACGGCAGAAATGATATCGGTGAGTCGTCTGTTTGCAAACCCAAAGAGAACTCATTAGCCTGAATACTAATCATGGACCGGAGCTGATTATCGCTGATCTGCCTGATGGTTTACCCAGGCCCGGAGCCCTTCAAATACCAGGTTCGGATGATAATGCAGCTCAACATTGCGAATCTGGGCCAGTACGTCGGCGTCTCCGCCGGTAATCCATATCCGAGCGGAGTCTTGTTGCATGGCACTCACATGGGCTTTTACAGCCTCCAGATAACTACCCGTAATGCCCCACTGTAAGGCCTGAACCGTTGATTTAGGTGGCCATTGGGAAGGTAACTCCCTTGGCACTTTGGGCAACGCGGGAGCAAAATGCTGCAGTCCCTGTTCAAAGAGCTTAATTCCCGGCATGATAACACCACCACGAAAAACACCCTCGCCCGTCATCAGGTCTATGGTTGTTGCTGTACCTGCATCGATAACGATTACAGATTCACGTTTGGAAAGTGACCATGCCCCCAGACAGGCCATGAACCGGTCCATCCCTAAAGTATCGGGGGAATGGTAGTCCAGTAAACTATCGGGTATCCATTCCCGTCTGGCAAACGTAATACGGCTGCCCAATGCGTTACGCAATGCTTCACTTACCGACTCAACCACACTGCATGCCATAACAGGCATCTGGGTTAATAGTTCGGTATTCAGTAGACTTAACACCTTGTTCAAATCGGCATGTGGTGCACGAAGGTGGACAATCCAGTTTTCGGTTTCATTCTGATGCAAGCCCGCCTCATCACCGGTGATGTCGCCGGCGTGGGATGCCATTTTAATAAAGCTATTGCCGACATCAAGATAAATCATAAAGGAGGAACCGTAACGTTGTTAGATATTGTTGACATATGTACATTGAAACCATTACATATTATATCGCTTAGCGGAATAAAATAGATACATTATTATGAATTTACACGGAAAAGTAGCAATTGTAACCGGAGCCAGCAGTGGATTGGGAGCTGATTTTTCACGAAGACTTGTTGATAAAGGCAGCACCGTTTTTGGTCTTGCCCGACGTAAAGAACGTCTGGATGAACTTCAAAAAGAACTGGGAGATGCGTTCGTTCCCGTAGTGCTAGACGTCACCGACGAGCAGGCTGTAAGAAGTTGGGTTAAAGATACTTTTACCGACTTAGTGCCCGATATTCTCATAAATAACGCAGGAATAGGCAAATTTGGACCCGTTGACACCCTTTCTACGGAAGATTGGCACACGATGATTAATTTGAATCTGAATGCCGTCTTTTATCTTACCAGCTCCGTAACGCCTTTACTAAAGCGGAACGAGAACGTGTGTCATATCATCAACATCGCATCCATTGCCGGGAAGCTCGGAAATGCAAATCTATCGGGATATAACGCTACCAAGTTTGCTCTTGGCGGAATGAGTGATGCTCTTATGAAAGAATTACGAAATGATGGCATCAAAGTTACCTGTATGTACCCCGGGTCTATTGCCACCGAATTCTTCACGCATAGTGGTGGTTCTTTGCACGACCGAATGATGCAATCGAATGATGTGGCTACGGCCTTGATTAACGTTCTTGAGATGCCGGATAATTTCTTAATTGATGAAATTGTGATGCGGCCGTTATTTCCAAAATCGGCTAAATGAAACATTGGGTAGCCGTTTTATTGATCCTCGTAATATCAGCGGGGTGCGATTTAAACAATCGCGCTCCGCTCGATGAGGAAACCTACATGCAGATTCGCACCGAACTGGAAATTGTTTACATGATTCATTCCTACACGGGTGATACGGAGCGCACTGCTGAAATATTGCAATACCTCAAAGACTACTATAATTTCACTTTAGAAGAGTTTATGGCTAGCTACCGATTTTATGAGCGACAGCTACCTGAAGAGATTGCCCGGTATGAAAGAATGATTATGGCCATGAATGAAGAGCGTTTACGGATAGATGATGTTGCCAGAGATGTAGTAACCGACGTAGAACTTGAATTGCCGGAAGACCGGAAAAACCTGCGACATCACAGGGCTATTGGAGAAGAAGAAGAAGAAATTCTTGATTAACGCAGTGAAAATTGAGCCGTCTCTTTCGTATAACGCACCTTGCGCTCCGTAGCCAACCACCTTAGCATTTGCATGGCCGACTCTTCAGGAATTTTGCAAACACGTGCAATTTGAGTTAATGTCAGGGGACTTTTTTTAAGTTCGAGAAGAGTACGTTTAATATCTTCTTCATTGTAGGTATTTCTTTTTACAGCAAGGCATCGATCACAAAACCCACACGATTCCGGCACTTCTTCTTCTCCAAAATACCGACGGATGTAAGCACTTCTGCATCCTGAAGTAAGGGCATAGCCAATCATCATTTCAAGTTTTTCCTTTTGAATATCCCGAAATTGCTCTACTTCTTTACGCGTGATGGGGGCGCGACTACTCCTTGCTTCCAACACCTGCACAACCGGGTCGTCAGTTCGGGACTCCCATTTCAGCAGGCCTTCATTCGAAAGTACGTCGAGTCCTTTCACTACTCCATTGTACGTTAGCTCCAGTTTTGTCATAACCGTTGACTGGTCAATGAAATGTGTATCATTAAGCGATTCGGGAATGTACAGACGCATAAGGTTTTCCAGAAACCGTTGCTTTGCTTCATTTTTCCACTCCAGCATGATATCAAGAAGTACATCCTTGTTTCGGTTAAAACGAATGCCAAACTGAGGCTCAGTATTTTGTGAAAGTACAATAACGCCTAATCTATTCAACACCCGTAAGCAATTCATGATCAGCGTATTTCGTAATCCTGATCGTTTGGATACATGCTGCAGCGATACGGTTTGAGGTCCTTCATGGACAGAGCCAAGGGCCAGGTGCAGCGTATCGCATAGCAATGTGTACACTCGTTGTACCAAATCGTAGTCGGGATAAGAGTCGTTTAATCGCTTACGGGCGTGTACAAGATCCGATTTCTTCACAAGCAAAGTGGGGAAACTCAACTCACCGTCTCTGCCGGCCCTGCCAGCCTCCTGATAATACGCTTCCAGGGAATAGGCAATATCATAATGAATCACATATCGGCAGTCGGGTTTGTCGATACCCATTCCGAAGGCGTTTGTGGCAACAACCAGGGGTAGCGTGTTATCTATCCATTGCTCCTGTATACGCTTACGGTCCAGGGAGGTGAGTCCGGCATGGTATGCTTCGCATGCAATGCCTTTGGATCGTACAAGAGCTGCAAGCTCGTTACAGCCTCTGCGGGTAGATGCATATACTAAGCCGGATCCGGGAGCTTTCTGAACCATATTGAGCAGTGTAGTGCTCTTTTGCTCCGTTGCCTTGACCCACCATTTCAGATTTTTACGCTCAAAACCTTTTGATATAACTACTGGATTTCTGAAGCCCATTACCGAAATAATATCCTCTTTTACCCTGGGTGTGGCCGTAGCTGTAAGTGCCATAAAGCGGGTCTTCCCAATACAAGCTTCAATATTTTCGCGAATTCGCCGGTATGGTGGTCTGAAATCATGTCCCCACTCCGAAATGCAGTGCGCCTCGTCCACAGCAACCAGCTGAATATTCAGATTGGGCGCTTCTTGCTGAAATAAGTTGGTTTCCAGGCGTTCTGGTGCGCAATAAAGCAGAGTATACATCCCGTTGCGGGCATTTATTAATCTTTGCTCAACCTCAAACTGTGGCAGGGTACTGTTTATAAATGCGGAGCGGATACCTCGCTTGTTAAGCTGGTCTACCTGGTCTTGCATGAGTGCTACAAGAGGTGAGATCACCAGTGTGAGTCCGGGCAGTACCGTTGCCGGTACCTGATAACACAATGATTTTCCTCCACCTGTGGGGAAGAGCACAAGGGTTTCATTTCCATCCAGAACTGATTGAACAACCTCATCTTGTCCCGGACGGAAATCATCAAATCCCCAGTATTTTTTCAGATTCTGTTTTGCCTGATTGTAATCCATACAGGCGGAAGTTACCTCTTTTTAATCATTGAGGTTTCTCTTTTTGGCTGAATCTGTGATTTAATACGACGCTACTTCTACTTCCTGATATTCGTGCTTGCTTGCACCTATTTGTTTTGAATTATTTTTCGGCTTACGGGTATGGACGGATGTTTGTCCGTTACCATTATTGTATGATGACGATACCATCAGCTCATTATGTGCCATTACCATAGCTTTAATGTTTGCAATCTCCTCTGCAAGTTTAGCTGCAAGCAGATCGAGCTCATTGGTATTGGCTGTATTTTCTTCGGATTGAGCGGCTGTATTCATGGTCGTTTTTTCAAGCTCTTGCATGGCAACTTGAATTTGCTCGACAGCATAGGCCTGACCTCGTGAACCCTCGGCAATATCTGATATCTTAATGAGCAGTTCATCCACTGACTTGCGTACTTTTGTGAAATTCTCTACCAGATCTTGGGTGTCTTTACTTCCTGCTTCCGTTTTATTGATGGTTTCTCGTATGAATAGTCCGATTTCGGAAGCAGATGAAGCTGTTTGACTTGCAAGTTTACGAATTTCTTCGGCGACTACGGAGAATCCTCGTCCGGCTTCTCCCGCTCGAGCGGCTTCAACACTGGAGTTAATGGCCAGCAGATTCGTCTGCTTGGCAATACTGTTAATCGTGTCCAGAATTTTTTGTGACTCTCTGCTTGATGTGGAAATATCTTGCATAGAAGCATTGAGTTTTTTCATGTCTTCTGCACTTCTGCTGGTAACATCCGATACCGTATGAATAAGTTTTTGACCATTTTCAGAAACAGATCTGTTCTTTTCGGAGATCGTTGCAATTTCTGAAATAGATGCAGAAATTTCTTCCAGACTGGCAGCCTGTGCGGTATTTTGGTCTGCTAATTCAGCACTGGCATCGCGGATTTGGCCTGAATAAAGCGTTGTGTCGCTTGCGACCAGGTTCAGCTCTTCCAATACATGGCGCAAGGGGGCAACGATAAATCGCTTGTTAACCAGAACGAATCCAATTCCAATGAGAAGGAATGCCGGTACAATAATCATCAGCAAGTTATTTCTGCCGGCTGTTGCAACATTTGTGATTTCGCTGATAGGAGCTCGAAGAATAAAAGCTCCACGTACGTCCCCTGCCGACCATCCTTCCATGGTAAAACCAAGCATATCTTTACCGTCACCGGTAGGGCTATTGGCGGGGTTTCCATGACAGGCGAGACAATCTTGTGTGAGTACAACTGCTCTGGCGTAAATAATTTGGCCCATGCTTTCATCTACGCTGAAATAATCGAGTACGTTATGGGTTTCAAAATAACGTAGTATTTCAGATTCACGTTGATTGGGCGAGTTATTGGGATTTCGGGGATTGGCTCTTACCACTCTGAAATCGTAATCAAGTTCATCGGCTATTGTTTGTATAGATTCCCAGGCGGCAACAACGGGTATGGTACCATATATTTTGCTTTGCTCTATGCGATTTATTCCATACTGCTCATAATCCTGGAGGAGATCTTGCAGAGAAAATGCACCGTCTAACCACATTTGAGATACACGACTTCGGACCGATTCAGACTGCATAACCATATTTTTGAGCTGGGTTTCAATCAAATCCGTACCCTGGTCGGTTACAATTCGATTTTGCATCACAATACTAATCACGGTAATCGCAGTTAATGCAAGAAAGGCCGATAGGAGTATTTTATTACCTATAGTTTTCATCATATCAGACACCACTTAGTTAAATTTATCACATCTATTGTAAAGCCACTCAAAAAGGCTACCAACCACGTTACATTGGCCTATCGGCACCTGCCTAAACTCACTTAAACAATAAAGGCTCTGAGATAATATCCCAGAGCCTTTTGATGTGAAACGTTTGGATGTCGACTGTATTAAGATAGCGCCTTGAGATATTCGCGTCTCATTTCTGCAATGGCTTGTATAGATATCTCTTTAGGACATACCGCTTCGCACTCTCCAAAGTTGGAGCAATCGCCGAAGCCCTCTTTTTCCATTTGCTCTACCATACGAACAACACGTCGCTCTCGTTCAACCTGTCCTTGTGGGAGGCGAGCGAACTGAGCAACTTTTGCACCCGTAAATAGCGAAGCGGAGGCATTAGGACACGCCGCAACACAGGCTCCGCAACCAATACAAGCAGCATAATCGAATGCTATATCGGCATCGACCTTTTCAACGGGAACAGCGTGTGCATCCGGTGCTGCGCCAGTGTTTACGGAAATGTATCCACCGGCTGCCTGAATGCGATCGAAAGCAGATCGATCAACTACCAGGTCACGAATCATAGGGAAAGCAGCGGCCCTCCATGGTTCTACAACGATGGTATCGCCGTCGTTATAATGTCTCATGTGAAGCTGGCAAGCAGCCGTTCCTTTTTGAGGTCCATGCGCTTGACCGTCGATGACCATATTACATGAACCGCAGATTCCTTCGCGGCAGTCATGATCAAATTCAACGGGTTCCTCCCCTTTTTTCATGAGTTGTTCGTTGAGATGGTCGAACATTTCCAGAAACGACATATGCTCACTCACGCCATCGACTTTATAGTCGACGAGTTTACCGGGCGTTGAAGCATTTTTCTGTCTCCAGACTCTCAGATTTATTGTCATTGTACTCATAATACTCTTTTCGTCGGTTTAAAGTCGTTATTTATAGCTACGCTGAGTGAGTTTGACGTATTCAAACTCTAATGCTTCTTTGTGCAACACAGGGTCGGCATCCGGGCTTCCAGGATACTCCCATACAGATACGTGGCAATAGTTTTCATCGTCACGTTGTGCTTCCCCTTCCGGTGTCTGATATTCTTCACGGAAGTGACCGCCACAAGATTCATTTCTGTCGAGAGCATCGTGTGCCATCAACTCGCCCAGTTCAAGGAAGTCAGCCACACGGTTAGCGTATTCCAGATACTTATTGCATGTAGACTTCTCACCAGGAACATAAACATTGTTCCAGAACTCTTTACGCATGGCACTAATTTGAGCAATAGCCTCTTTCAAGCCAGCTTCACTTCGTGACATACCCACTTTGTCCCACATGATTTTACCAAGTGCTCTGTGGTAGTCGAGTACTGTTTTTGTTCCTTTAGACTTGAGCAGTTTGTCGATGCGTTCAACGGCTTCTTGTTCAGCCTGTTCAAAGGCTTCGTGAGAGGTATCTACCTCACCGGCTTTTTCACTTGACAGGTAATCACCTACGGTGTAGGGAATTACGAAGTACCCGTCGGCCAGACCTTGCATCAGGGCACTTGCGCCCAATCTATTGGCACCATGATCGGAGAAGTTAGCCTCACCCAGTGCATATAAACCAGGAATGGTAGTTTGCAGGTTGTAATCTACCCAGAGACCGCCCATCGTGTAATGCACGGCCGGGAAGATGCGCATTGGCTCTTCGTATGGGTTGTCACCGGTAATTTTAGCGTACATATCAAAAAGGTTTCCATAACGCTCGGCAATTTTGTCGCGACCATAGCGCTTGATACTGTCGCGGAAATCCAGGTAAACGGCGAGTCCAGATGGACCTACACCGTGTCCTTTATCACAAACGTCTTTGGCATTTCGGGAAGCAACATCACGTGGAACCAAATTACCGAAACTTGGGTAACGCTCCTCAAGGAAATAATAGCGCTCCTCATCGGGAATTTGACTTGCGTGGCGTTTATCATCGGGCTTGCGTGGTACCCATACGCGACCATCATTTCGGAGACTCTCACTCATGAGGGTGAGTTTTGACTGGTAGTCACCAGAAACAGGAATACAGGTCGGGTGAATCTGTGTGAAGCTAGGATTACCGAACATGGCGCCTTTCTTATAGCAGCGCCAGGCGGCCGTTACGTTACAGTTTTTGGCATTGGTTGACAGGTAATAAACGTTACCATAGCCACCGGTACACAGCAGTACGGCATCAGCGGCATGTCGCTCAATAGCGCCAGTGACCAGGTTGCGGGTGATGATACCACGCGCTTTACCGTCAACGACAACCAATTCAAGCATTTCGCTACGGTTGTGCATTTTAACAGCACCGGAATCAACATTTTTCATCATGGCCGAGTAGGCACCAAGCAAAAGTTGCTGACCGGTTTGGCCTCTGGCGTAGAATGTTCTGGATAGCTGGGCTCCGCCAAACGAGCGGTTGTCGAGCAGTCCGCCATATTCACGTGCGAAAGGAACGCCCTGTGCTACACACTGATCGATGATGGCGTTACTAACCTCAGCCAGGCGATGTACGTTGGCTTCACGGGAGCGGTAGTCACCGCCTTTAACCGTATCATAAAACAGACGATAGACACTGTCACCGTCATTTTTATAGTTTTTGGCAGCGTTAATTCCACCTTGAGCGGCTATACTGTGAGCTCTTCTTGGGGAATCAAGGATGGTAAACGTTTCAACGTTATATCCAAGCTCGGCAAGTGAGGCAGCGGCAGATGCGCCGGCAAGACCGGTTCCAACAATAATGATTTTGTACTTCCGCTTGTTGTTGGGATTAACCAGTTTCACATTATTCTTGTGCGTGCTCCACTTCTTGTCGATGGGGCCATCAGGAATCTTTGAGACAAGCTTAGGAGAAGTTTTGTTAGCTTTTTTTGTTTGCGTACTCATATTACTTCCGTATTAAGCGAATTATAAAAAATAGATATAGATGGGCAACACAAGGAAGCCCAGGGCTATTAGAATCCCTAGCGTTCCGGCAACGGCATAGATAACCGGAGTTAGATTCTTGTTCATGGCTCCGAGCGATTGTAATGCACTCCAGATACCGTGGCGCAAGTGGAACCCGAGAAGTATCATGATACCAACATAGCCAAGCACGTAAAATATCGCGCCGTCGTACTGACGATTAAACGTTTCAAAAACCAGCTTCGAAAGGTCACGAACTTCGGCCTGTTCACCTCCTACATTCATTACCTGAACGTACTCGGCTTCTCCTGACCATCCGGGACCAAATTTGAAATGGTTCACGTGGGAAACAGTAAATAATAACAGCAGCGAACCGGAAATAAGCATGGTTCGTGAACTGAAACCAACTTTACTGGCACCGCCACGACTTTTTTCCATTGCGTATTTGTCGGGTCGGGTTTTCTTCTTGCGAAGATAAATGGCAATTCCCAAATAGGCGTGAATCAGGAAAATTGCGAGCAAGCCAGCTTCAGCTACGTACAATAAAAACCCTAATTCATGAAGAAAATGGGCATATCGATTAAAGGCGTTATCAGCATTGCTGTAGTCAATAGTAAATAATGTCAGGTTTCCGAGAAGGTGTACAATCAAAAACCCGGTTAGGGCTATTCCGGTAACTCCGGTTAGAATTTTACGACCAACTGAATTCTGAAACGCGGTGAGTAACGAATACATAGTTAACGTGCGTTTAAATAGTGAATAATGTAAGCTCAATAACGGTTTATTTGTGCTTTTTGAGCACTACCAATATAACGTAAATAACATTGAGTTACCTGAAAAGCATACCCTGGAAGACCTTATTTTGACTGACTCTACATTAAGAAAGGTTCCGAACAAAAGAAGTTATCAGTACAACGAGCAAACAAGGCTTTAAGTATGCCGAATAAAAACAGATCTGAGGCAAACTATCGCATTGCATCTCTTTATCTTAGTCTTATTAACCGGTTACTTGACTATCGTATTATGGGGGTGATTCCGGCAAAAAGGGTTGATTACCGTGAAGACATTCCACTAACCTACGATAAACACTCGCCAGTGTTTTCCCGTTTGGCTGCCGCCGTAAGGCATTAAGCAGGCGTTGAGAAAGATTACCGTGTTTAAAGATGATTTCAAGGTGTGCCGCCTGGTCGTCTGCCAATGCAAAACCACTAGACGAGGCTTTACTCAAAAGCATTCTCCAAACGTCATAAACCGTTAGCCCCGTTTTTTCATGCAGTCCTAGTGCCCGGATGTATGCTGCATCTGAAATCACGGTATCGCCTCCTGTAAGAATGACTTCATTGAGTACATAAGCCAGCTTCTCGGTAGACAGCTGCCTGAGTTTACGTTGCAGTTCATCACCCGAGGAATCATCCTGCTTCAGCATATCGCCAGCTTGAGGAGTATCGCCTGGCATACAGAGAAGTTTGATTACCGATACGATTGCCTGTAAAATGGCAAGGTCCATTGCGGGACACTCTTGTACGTCGAGAACCCTTATTTCAATGGCATTTCGGTCGAACCGAGCGATAGCACCTCTGGCGTTGAGCCATTCTTCCTGCAAAATTCCTTTCGTATCAAACGGTTTTATGGCTTCGTAAATACTTCCCAGTAAAATATGTTCATACTCATACCTGCTAAACATGGGTTCGGGAACTACCATACCACTTACTTCCGGAACCCTCAAAGCGTTCGTTTTATACACATCCAGCCTGTTATCCAGAATTCCGGTTATACGCCCTTCCATTACAGGGGAACTGGCCGATAAAGCGGGTAATAAAGGTAAAATAGCACGGATGGCGGCGTGGAGTCTGCCGAATTCTTCATCGTTTGAAAACGGCAGGTTCAAGTGGGTACTTTGGAGATTCGACCACCCATGACCGCGGCAGTCGAAAATGGCGTTGAATGCTTCATAAACCTCGTTATACTCGTGCTCCCAGATAACGGTCTGCGTGAGCGGGTCCATCCAGGGGTGCATAGCCGTTGGCATCAGGCAGGCATGGTGAGGTTCAAGAAGGCGATTGATTTCAGCAATCTCGCGGGCAAAAAGGGATGCCAGATCAGTGAGACTGCTTGCCGGACCATTCGTTTTGAGCTCAATGACATGCGCAACCAATTCGTTACACCAGGCCACGGGACCTTTATCAATCTCCGCAACTACCTCCCCGTCTGCATCCCTCAGGAGTTCATGTGCAATGGGCTTGATTTCCAGTGTTGTACGATCTACAATCATGTATTCTAACTCAACACCAAAGCCTTCAAATAAGCGTAGTATGCCCATCAGCGACCTGCCTTTTTTTCTTCTATGCGTTTTAAGAATACTTCCATAATTCTTTTGTAGAGCTCATCTTTTAGAAGGGCGTCCTCCAGACCACTGTCGATACTCGGATTATCGTTTACTTCAATAACTACACATTCATTACCAATTTGCTTGAGATCTACGCCATAGAGTCCGTTCCCCATGAGGTTGGCGATCTTCAGCGCTGTTTTAATTACCTGCTTGGGTACCAATTCAACCGGTACCGTCTCACTAATACCAAAAGATGTCTTTCCGGCCTGATCTCTTTTGATAATTTGCCAATGTTTCCTGGCCATGAAATACTTACAGGCATACAATGGCTTCTGATCGATAATGCCTATTCGCCAGTCGAAGTCGGTTTTCACGAACTCCTGAGCAATAACCAGATCCGATTTCTCCAGCATGGCGGTTGCTTTTTCGGTGAGTTCACGAGAATCGGCCACTTTGATAACACCCGTTGAAAACGCGCCGTCTGGCTGTTTAAGCACGCAGGGAAACCCGAGATGAAGCTCCACATCCCCCAGATTATCGCGATGAATGATTACGGTTTTCGGACCGCGAATGCGGTGACGGGCCAGCAGCTCGGCCAGATACACCTTGTTGGTGCACTTGAGAATGGAGTCGGGATCGTCCATCACAACCAATCCTTCTGCCTGAGCACGACGGGCAAATCGATACGTATGATGATTTACGTTGGTCGTTTCCCGAATAAATAGGGCATCAAATTCTGCAAGTCTGCCGTAGTCGTGCCGTGTTATGCGTTCACAGCCCATTCCCAGTGATTCCGCTGCCTTTATGAATTTCTGTAGTGCACGTTCGTCGGAGGGTGCATCTGCCTCATCAGGGTTCCACAAAATAGCCATATCGTAACGAAGGGCCGTTTTTTTGGGAACAGATGGTTTCTTTCCGGCAAAATAGCCGCGCATCACATCCACTACAAAGGGTTTATGCTCCTGAGGAATTTCACTGGCTGGTATGGGTGCAAAATGCCTAAGCACCCACTTCCCTTGCGTAAGTGTGAACTGTGCACGTGCAAATGGAACCGGAAATGAGGCATGCAGGTAAGAACAAAGTCTGTCGTACCGTTTGGCCAGATTTCGACCGAAATATATGCTCAAGGTAAATGCTTCGGATTTTATCGGGGCCAGACTCGACTGAATTAACTCGTCGAGGTCGTCCGACACAAATCGCACCATGTGCTGCGATTTCATGTCTTCGATGGTGGCGATGCCCGGTATGGGTTTATGTCCGCGTGCTTCGGCAAGCAGCGACACGTAATAGCCCGCGCTCTGATAGCGGTACGACCGGCACAAATTATAGACCCTCACCTTTTCTGGGTATTCTGCGGCGACCTCAGTCAAGTATTGGCGGGCCGAAACAACCCGTACATTTTCCAGACTCAAATTCCAGTCGGCAGGATTATTCACAACGATCAATGGTAACATCGATTATTCTCCCGAAGGTTGAATGATGAGTAAGTTGGAATCGTAAGTGACAATTCCAAGCAGTATGGCGTTGATAAGACGGTTTCGCTCTACCCAGTAGGTGCTGGTTTCAAAAGCTGGATTTCCATGATAAGGATCAGATATCTGAACTTTCCGTTGCTCTTTGTCGTAGCCACTCAGCACAACGAAATGACCACAGGGACTCCCCTTGATGTCGTCGTAGACCATGTTTTCCGCATCATCACGTTCACGGGCACATCGATACAGCCAGGTGGAGCTGAGCCCGGTAAGAATGGGAATACCCTTAACCAGATATTTACGGATGAGCATGATATTCAGATCCCGAAAGCGAAGTTCACCTCCAAGATCCAGGAAACGAATGTACGCCTCCGCGGCCCGCGTCATTCGCTCATTAGCGGGATTGGCCCGTGCCCGTTCTACCAACTTTTCACGAAGTCTGATGGAAGGTAAGTCAAACCAGGTAGGATCGAAAATGAGCAGATTATAAGAATAAATACGTGCCCGAAAGCCGCGTTCAAGTGCGTGATTGGCTAATAAAACACCGAGCGTTCCGCCATCTTCCAGCTTTTCCGTTTCATCAATAAGTTGTTGTAAATCAATCGATTTTTGGTAGTAATTATACACGGCATGCAAGCAGGTCGGCCCACATGAGTAATCATCGGGCTGATTTTGCATTTTCAGCGAAAGGCTGCTGTTCATAGTTTGAGAGAAGCGTTAACTCGGGGGTATGTTTGCCTCCCGAAATCAAAATTACGCACAATCCTAACAAGTAAATATGCGCACGAAAAATATTTTTTACGGCAGTGTGGTTTTGTATAAATCGGTCGGGGTTGCCAGATAAAGTATGTTCTCATGAACAGAGATACGGGTATACGTTTTGTCCGAGCCGAATACATAAAGGTGAATGATCTCTCCTGATGCCCGCATCCTCAAAAGCCCTTGCGGTGTGAGCAGCAGTACCTCTCCTTTGTTTACGGCACCATCCGACATTTCTGCACCCACGTGAATAAAACCCAACCTGCGGCCATTCATCCCAAACCGATGTACTACTCCAGCAGTACCATCCACAAGCCATAGCGTGCTTTCAAGCTGGAGTAGAGCTACCGGGGCATGCTCAACCTCCGAGACATCCGGTTGATAAAATTGGTCTGGCTGCGCATCAGCCCTTACCTTTCGTAGCCTTTGTCCCTCCTGATCCCAGAATATGACCTCCCCCTGCGGGGTTTGTACGAGAGCACCGGGCTCGTACCTGCCGGGGGTTAAATCGAGAAAGCCGAGCGGCTGCCATCTTCTGTCGAACATGGAGATACGTTGATTTCCGACATCTGAGACATAAATTTTAAGCTCATTACCAGCATCTATGTGCGTGGGATTGTCGAACTGTACATTTCCGACACCTCTCCCTCCGAGCGAATCGAGCCTCTCTCCTGTTGCGTTCAGTCGTATGATGTGATGTCTGCCTGCATCAGCCACATACATTGTACCGGAAGCCGCTACGAACAGATCTGAAATACGGGAAAAATTACCTGCTACATGCGTGCAATACAGCGTATCTGCCGGCAGGGCGGATAATACTTCGCCGGAGAGCTGCAGTGAACGAGGCGGGGCGTCAACGGATCGACATCCAGTAAGGTGCATTACGAAAGGCACAGCAATAAGCAGCAAAGGCAACAACGGCAGACGCCATTTGCTGAACCCCTTGCTGTATTGTAGCGGTGCAGGCATGATCCGTCTCACTTGTTGAAATGAGCCAGACCCTTTGCGCCAATATCTTTTCGGTGATACGCACCATCAAATGAAATAGCAGCGACTCCGGCGTACGCATTGTCGATGGCTTCTTTTAGTGAGCTGCCACTGCCCACCACATTAAGTACACGACCGCCTTTGGTAAGCAACTGCCCTTCTTCCGACATTTCTGTACCGCTGTGATATACATAAACATCTTCAGGCAAATCGTTCAGACCGGTTATGATTTTGCCCTTTTCGTATGAACCGGGATATCCCTTCGATGCCAGCACAACGGAGCAGTAATAATCGGTGTCTATATCGAGCGATACATATTCCAGCTTACCATTTACGGCTGTTATCATCAATTCAAGCACATCTGACTTAATCGCCGGCAAGATTACCTGCGCTTCCGGATCTCCGAAACGGCAGTTGTATTCAACAACCTTGGGTCCGTCTGCTGTCATCATCAAACCTACATATAAAATACCCAGATACGGGGTTTCTTCCTGCGCCATCCCATCGATCGTGGGCTGAACGATGGTTTTCATAACATGGTCTCTCATCTGCTCCGTTAGTACCGGAGCCGGTGCATACGCTCCCATACCACCGGTATTCAGACCGGTATCCCCATCGCCAATACGTTTATGATCCTGAGCATGCATGAGGTAATGGGCCGTTGAGCCATCGGATATAGCAAAAACGGATACCTCTTCTCCCTGCATAAACTCTTCTACTACAATAAGCGGGGCTGCGGCACTGAGGTCTACATCGTTCATTATTTTATCGATGTATTCTCTGGCCTGATCGATGTCATTACAGATGAATACTCCTTTTCCGGCAGCCAGTCCGTCGACTTTTATAACAACCGGAAAACGCACTTCTTCTGCCAGATAGGCATCGAGCTTTGAAACTTCGTGTCGCTCAAAGACCTCGCTTCCAGCAGTGGGTATGTTATACTTCTGCATGATCGACTTCGCATACGATTTGCTGCCTTCCAGCATGGCAGCGCCTTTGGTTGGACCAAAAACCTTGATGCCATAATCGTGCAGATAGTCTGTAATTCCTTCAACAAGGGGTTGTTCAGGTCCTACAATAACGAGATCGATGTGGTGGTCCTCGCAAAAGTCCACCACATCGTCGAATTCGTTGATATCCAGTGAAACATTTTCACCGTGCTGCGCTGTGCCGGGATTTCCCGGCGTGATGTAAAGTTTATCCAGTAATGAGGACTTAGACAGTGCGTGCGCCAAAGCGTGTTCACGTCCACCTCCACCAATCAGCAGCACTTTACGTTGTTCCATAGGTCAGGTTAGTTTGTTCGCAATTTCAACAATCTTAAACAGACTGTCGGCTTTCATGCTGGCGCCACCGATGAGACCACCATCAACATCGGGCTGACCGAGCAGTTCTTCGGCATTATCGGGTTTCATACTGCCACCGTAGAGTACACGAACAGATGCGGCTACGTTTTCGTCGGCCAGTTCTGCGAGTACCGCGCGGATAAATTTATGCATTTCCTGTGCCTGGTCGGGTGATGCTACCTCACCGGTACCGATGGCCCATACAGGTTCATACGCGATAACGGTTTTAGCAATCTGGTCGGCCGATAATCCGTCTAAGGCACCTTTTAGCTGGGTTTCGACGACCTTGTTTTGTTCGCCGGACTTGCGCTCTGCCAGTACTTCGCCCACGCAGAGAATTGGAGTTAAGCCTTCCTGCAATGCTTTAGCTACTTTTTTGCCAACGATTTCATCGGTTTCACCGAAATATTCGCGTCGCTCGGAGTGACCTACGATTACATATTGGCATCCCAGCTCTTTAAGCATGCTGGCGCTGGTTTCACCGGTGTAGGCGCCGTTGTTTTCAAAGTGAAGGTTTTGCGCCCCCACCTGAAATCCTTTAACGGAAGCTGCCGCTTCCAATGCTGTACTCAGGCTTACAAAAGGAGCGCAAACAAGCACTTCTGCTTTTGTGCCTACATCGTTGGTGAGCGCGCTCATATCGGTAAAAAATGCTTTCGACTCGGCCGGTCCCAGATTCATTTTCCAGTTTCCGGCAATAAGAAATTGTCTCATAACAGTAATTAATTAATCGTTTGTAAAATAATATCCAACTCCTCTGCAAGTGCGGTCATATCATGCCCCACCAGACGAGCGATAATCCTTCCATCCCTGTCCAACACAATACGTGTGGGAACCTCCTCTATTCTCAGCGTGTCTATCACACCGGAAGCTTCGTACGCACCAGCTGATGCAAAGGGCCAGCTGCGCGATCGTTCTTCAAAAAAAGCATTGATTGTTGTTTGTCGCTGATCCAGCGGAACGGTCAAAAAGCGGGCCGTGCCCGTTGGCATGGAGCGAAAGAGGCGTTGCAGCTCCGGATACGTCTGCTGATAGTTGCGATCGGCCAGTAAAACTACTTCCAGTACCGTAACTGCAGGTGCATCCTCCAGAGGAATTGCCAGTGCCTCATCATCGAAAGCGATGGAAACCTGAGGAAGCATACGACCAGGCATAAGGTTTTCCAGGCGATACACAGCGTCTTCAGCCCACTCGGAAAGAAGTGTGTCGTTACGGGTTGACCGCACCAGTTGCCGGGCCTGATCGAGCGCCATTTCGTATTCCCCATAATCAACCATCAATTCAATAATACGGGTATCTACAGCGCGCCTGCGATCGGTATCACGCACCGATCTTCGTAACTGTGTAAGGTAATCTACGCCGGCCTGAATGCCCTCCGTTCTCGCTCGAATATGACCACCGTAGGCCAGTTTCACCGTGAAATACATATCGTTTCCATCCAGTTCCCCCAGCCTTTCCAGAACCATCGGGTCGTTCCAGCCTTCCAAAATGTCAATAGCATCGATGGATGCCAGACGAGATGCATAGGTTGAAGGGTGTTCAGCACGCATCGACCAAAAAAGATCGCTCCATTGATTCATAAGGATGGGGATACTATCCTGGGAGACGACTCCGCCAAATGCCAGCGTTGCAACCCGTCCGTAGAGTCGCTGCAGGCGTTCATAAGTTGCCATAGCTCTGTTCTCCGGAGAATCAATACGCAGGGTACGATCCAGATTCGGAAGCTCTCCGGTTACAGTGACGGTATCGGATGGTGCCAGTACCATACTGCCAATGTGAATAACTCTGTTATTGCGGCTCACAACAAGCGGATACACACCCCGCTCGGGAACGCGCACAACCGAGCTGAAATTGCCATCTATATCGGTGAATGCGTTCAGCAAGGTATCACGAGGCTGCTCCTGACCGGCAACAATTAACAGTTGAATACCGCTGAAATCCGGCTCATCGCCGTTGGCATCCTGCGCAATTACAATGGTCCCGGAAACCAGGGTAGAGTCGGGAGTGTCAGACTCAGACGCGCATCCTGAAATAACCGCCAATGTGATCAACAGCGCCGTAAACCCGGAAAGGGTTCTGCGTTGAAACGGCATTCTATATTTATGCACCTTGTTCATGTATTTTTTTTGTTATCATTTCGCTAACCAGTTTCGGATTAGCCTTACCCTGCGACTGCTGCATAATTTGTCCAACAAAGAAGCCCATAAGTCCCGTTTTGCCGCCAAGATAGGCCTGCACTTTATCGGGATTCGCGGCCAGCACTTTATCAACCATCGGCTCCAGAAAGGATGTATCTGAAACCTGAATGAGGTTCAGTTCTTTGGCAATAGTCTGTGCGTTACGCTGGTCGGTTAGCATGGTGTTAAACACCGTTTGCATGGCAGAAGAGCTGATAACATCGTCTTCTTTGAGCCGAACGAGTTCAGCCAGTCGACCGGGTTCTATGGGGAATGCATCTATTTCTGTTCCCTGTTCGTTAAGCACTCGGCGAACTTCGGACAACACCATATTGGCGGCAGCCTTGGCGCTTTTTACTCCCTTGCAAACAGCCTCGAAATAGTCGGCCATAACGCGGCTGTCGGTGAGAATTTCGGCGTCGGTGAGCGAGAGTCCCATCTCAGAAACGAACCGAAGCTTACGCGGCTCGGGTAATTCGGGTAGTTCTGCACGAAGGTCCTGCAGCATCTGCTCGGTAACCATAACCGGGGGTATATCGGGTTCCGGGAAGTAGCGATAATCGTGGGCTTCCTCCTTGGAGCGCATCTGGCGGGTCTCCATCTTGTTGGCATCCCATAGCAGCGTTTGCTGAATAATCTTGCCGCCGCCACGAACGACGCGCTGCTGTCGGTCGATTTCATAGATGAGGGCTCGTTCCACGTTCCGGAAGGAGTTCATGTTTTTGAGCTCCGTGCGGATTCCAAGCTGGGTTTCGCCCACCGGACGGATGGATATGTTGGCATCACAGCGAAGACTTCCCTCCTCCATAATACCATCGCAAATCCCCAGATATTGTACAATCTGTTTGATTTTCACCAAATACGCATAGGCTTCCTGCGGACTGGATATATCGGGTTCGGTTACAATTTCAATCAGGGGGGTTCCGGCGCGATTGAGGTCGACCAGGGTATTATAAGGATCCATATCGTGAATGGATTTCCCGGCATCCTCCTCCATGTGAATGCGTTTGATGCGGATACGCTTGGTGGTACCATCTTCCAGTTCGATGTCGATGTAGCCGTCGTGGCAGATTGGTTTGTCGAACTGAGATATCTGATAGCCCTTGGGCATATCCGGATAAAAATAGTTCTTTCGGGCGAAAATTGATTTGGGGGCGATGCTGCAGTTGGTAGCCAGACCCATTTTCACAATATAATTCACCAGGTTTTCATTGAGCACGGGCAAGGTACCCGGATGCCCCAGACACAGCGGTGTTACATTGGTATTGGGTTCATTGCCAAAACGGTTAGAAACAGGTGCAAACGCCTTGCTTTGCGTGAGCAGTTGTGCGTGTACTTCCAGACCGATAACGGTTTCAAATTCGGCGGTCGACAAATCTGAGAGAGCTGAAGCTTCCAAAAGACTGTTTTTTATTCAAGTTGGTTTGCATGAAAATAACAAAGATTGCAGGATTTATCATGCAAATAACTGCGGTTATCCGCTAAAACTCAATTGTTCCGCGTAGAAACGGGAAAGCGAAGAAATCATCCCCAGTGCCTGAAGGACGCATCCCTCCAAAATCAATATTGCCACTCTCGAAATGAAAGCGGGCACCGAACGTAAAAAGGCCACTTGCATCGTCGATAAGACTAGACCCCAGCGAAGCAAATTCCCCCATAAGAGAAACCCGCTCCGACAGTCCGTGGTTTATGCCCAGCATGGAAATAATCGGTGAATTATTAGCTGGATCATTAAACTCAAACGCCAGTCCGAGTCCGGCATGCAGTCTGGTCTTATTAATGGAGTACGATCCGGAGGTCATAGCCAGGGTTACCCCATTTGCAGGCAAGACAGCTCCCATGGCGGCAACGTCAAAACGGTCGTTGCTGTAAAACTTATACTTGGCGGATACTGAAAACGATTGGGTAAACAGGGTCATATTCAGTGGAAAAAAAGAAAATACTCCAAGCTGCAAGCGATCGGTGACACCGTAATTATACCCGATAAAAAACAGCTGAAAACTGTTCAGCTGATGGGTGCCCTTCGGTACAGTCTGACCTGTAGGAAGAATGAACAGTGTGTTATCGGATGCGCGGTACGATGAATCCTGCGATACGGCAGTGGATACCAACACAAGTACGAAGAAGACCGACAGGATGATGCGTTGCATAAGATATTGACTTAGGATGTTAACACGGCAAATTTCGATTCATTTTAAGCACTATTCAAATACCGTACAACTGCTGAGTTATACAGTGGATGGAGCCCTGACCCCATACCAGATCGCGGCAATCGATGCCGACTACCCTGCGGTCTTTGAAATAGCGTTGAATGAGATCCAGCGCCTGCTGATCGTAACGGGGGTCGTATACAGGCACCAGTACAAGTCCATTAGCGATGTAGAAATTGGCATAGCTGGCGGGCACATACTCGCTGCCATCAACCGTTGTGCCTTCAATGCGAGTGGTTGGCATGGGCAAGGTCACGATTTCGAAAGGCCTTCCCTGCGCGTCGGTAGCCTTTTTCAGAATTTCCAGGTTATGTTGCAACGCCTCATAGTTCACATCGTCCGGATCGTCGGTAATCATCGTCATAATGGTACGCTCATCCAGAAAACGACTCAGATCGTCGATGTGTCCGTCGGTATCGTCGCCGGCAAGACCGTCTTTTAACCAAATAATCTTTTCCTGACCCAGATAATCCTTGAGATACTGCTCGATTTCAGCTTTGGAGAGGTGTGGATTTCGGTTCTCATTGAGCAGCACCGACTCGGTCACCAGCATTATGCCGTTGCCGTTTGTTTCGATGGAACCTCCCTCCAGAATCATATCCGGATCGAAACGCTTGATTCGGGCATATCCCGACAAATAAGCCGGAACGGCATTGTCGCTGTGATAGGGAGGATATTTCCCACCCCAGGCGTTATGTCCCCAGTTGGTGATGGCAAATTCTGACGGTGTGCCCTTGAGGGACTCGTTTCGCACCAGAATCGGACCAAAATCACGGGCCCACACATCGTTACAGGGCACCACATGAAACACCACGGCATCCTCCGGCAACCCGTTCTCACTGAAACGCTTGCGCACATGCTCCCGGAGCTCTTCGTTAGTTACCAACAGGTGAATGGGTTCACAGCGGTGGAGTTCCGCGATTATCTGGAGGTATACGTTTTCAACGCGCTGGAGGCGTTCCCCGGGCCAGGTGTCGGGATTTTGCGGCCAGCTTAGCAGCGTGCCGGAATGAGGATCCCACTCTGCCGGCATGCGGTAGCCTAGTTCTGCTGGAGTCATAGTACGTTTAATCGATATAGCGTTTGGTGAGATCGCCGTAGGTGTCGATTCGGCGATCACGGAAATACGGCCAGGTTCTGCGTTGTTTTTCAACCGCTTCGAGGTCTACATCAGCCGACAGAATTTCTTCCCCGTCGCCGGCTTTGGCAAGTACCTTTCCGAACGGACCACAAATAAAGGAGTCGCCCCAGAAGGTGAGTTCGCCCTCGGTTCCCACGCGATTTACACTGGCAACGTAGCAGCCGTTGGCCACGGCATGCGAGCGCTGAATGGTCTGCCAGGCCTGCATGAATTCCTCACGCTCTTCAGCGCCTTCATTGGGCAAGGTCCCGATGGCAGTGGGATAAAACAGAATCTTCGCCCCCTGCAGTGCGGTTAGACGCGCGGCCTCTGGGTACCACTGGTCCCAGCATATCAACACACCGATACGACCAAAACGGGTATCGAACACCTTATAACCGGTGTCGCCGGGTGTGAAATAGTACTTCTCGTAGAACATAGGGTCGTCGGGGATGTGTGCCTTGCGATATATTCCCAGATTTTTCCCGTCGGCATCCAACACCACCGCGGTATTGTGATAAATTCCCTCGGTACGTTTTTCGAAAAGGGATGCAATAATAACGACGCCCAGTTCAGCGGCAAGGTCCGAAAGCCGTTGGGTAGTTTCGCCGGACATGTCCTCCGCCAGATCAAAATACTGCTCATCAAAATGCTGGCAAAAATACTCGCTACGATAGAGCTCCTGCAAACAGATTATCTGCGCACCGGTGGAAGCTGCCTGGCGGATACGCTCTTCGGCTTTCTGCTGGTTTTCCTGAGGGTTGGGCGAACAACTCATCTGAATCAGTGCAAGGTGTACGTTTTTTGCCATTCCGAAAAGGTGATATTAAAAGGTGGGACTTCAGTACGGAGCAACCTCCCCGACCTTACGCGGAGGTTGTTAAAAAATTATACTCTAGCCTATAAAAATACGGACAAATCAAAAAAATAAATAACGGCAAAATCGAGTCATATGCATAGTATAGATCCATTTGACCTTCATCGGTCTCACCTGAATGGCCGCAAATGACGCTTTTTGCGTGAACATTTATTGTGCAATTTTTCACGTATATTGCGAACTATCAAATTTGGCTTGAAAAAGCGCTTACAATCGAGCTTCTTAATGCAGGAATTGCTGAGTGGTTTTGATGAAACCAAGCCGTTAACCCAATATATTTAATCACAGCTTCGCAGGCTGCCAGCAGACTGAGGGAGCTTAAAGAATCTGACAAAGGAGATTTTTTATGAGTACACCAGCACCAACCAAAAACAAACGATTGATCGAGTGGGTAAGCCAGACTGCTGAGCTTACGAAGCCCGATAACGTTGTGTGGTGTAATGGATCGCAGGAAGAATACGACCAACTTTGCCAGGAAATGGTAGATGCTGGAACATTTATCCGGTTAAACCCTGAGAAACGTCCCAACAGCTACCTCGCATTTTCTGACCCATCTGATGTTGCCCGTGTTGAAGACAAGACCTTTATAAACAGCCTTCGAAAAAGCGATGCCGGTCCGACCAATAACTGGGAAGATCCGCGGGAGATGAAAAAGACGCTAAGTAAGCTGTTTGATGGCTGCATGACCGGCAGAACGATGTATGTTATCCCGTTCAGCATGGGGCCATTAGGCTCACCTATTTCGCAGATTGGAGTTGAGATAACCGATTCCCCCTACGTGGTTGTGAACATGCGCATTATGACCCGCATGGGCCAGCAGGTTCTGGATGTGCTTGGAAATGGAGATTTTGTTAAAGCGCTGCACAGTGTGGGCGCCCCGCTCAAACCGGGAGACAAGGATGTATCATGGCCGTGTAATCCGACCACCAAGTACATCTGTCACTTCCCCGAAGAGCGTTCTATTATATCGTACGGATCCGGTTACGGAGGTAACGCTCTGCTTGGCAAGAAATGCTTTGCGTTGCGTATCGCCTCCTCCATGGCCAGAGACGAAGGATGGTTGGCTGAACACATGTTGATTTTGGGCGTTGAAAGTCCTCACAAAGAGAAAACGTACGTTGCAGCAGCGTTTCCGAGCGCGTGCGGCAAGACCAACTTTGCGATGATTGTTCCTCCGAAAGGCATTGATGGATGGAAGGTTACCACTGTTGGTGATGACATTGCATGGATTAAAAAAGACGATAACGGTCAGCTTCGCGCGATTAATCCTGAGGCCGGATACTTTGGTGTGGCTCCGGGTACGAATCGAAATACGAATCCGATTGCCATGGATACCGTGCAGAGCGGTACGATTTTCACGAATGTTGGCTTAACGCCCGACAAAGATGTTTGGTGGGAAGACATCGGCTATGATTGTCCGGAGGGCACGATTAACTGGCAGGGTCAGGTTCACGATCCGTCTTCCGGCAAGCCCGTGGCCCATCCGAACGGAAGGTTTACAGCGCCTGCATCGAATTGTCCTTCTATTGACGAGAAGTGGGAAGATCCGGCCGGAGTCCCGATTAGCGCGCTCATTTTTGGTGGACGGCGCGCGGGAGTTACTCCGCTGGTGTATCAGACCTTTAACTGGAACTTTGGTGTATATGCTGCGGCCACCATGGGTTCTGAAACTACGGCTGCTGCCTTTGGAAATGTGGGTACGGTACGACGGGATCCGTTTGCGATGTTGCCGTTTGCCGGGTATCACATGGGCGATTATTTCAACCACTGGCTGCAGATGGGCCGTACCTTACCTAACTCACCACGGATCTTCTCGGTAAACTGGTTCCGAAAAGACGAAAACGGAAAGTTTCTGTGGCCGGGTTACAAGCAGAATATGCGCGTACTGCAATGGATTGTTGGCCGGGTTCGCGGTCGCTCTTTTGCTGTAGAAAGCCCATTGGGCTGGATGCCACGTTATGAAGACATCGACTGGACCGGACTGGAGGGATTCAGCCGGGATGATTTCCAGCACCTGATGTCGGTAGATCGTGAGGCCTGGAAGCAAGAGCTTCTGTCGCACGAAGAGCTTTTCAGCAAGTTGTATGACAAGTTGCCGAAAGAATTTACCTACATGCGTGAGCTGTTGCTATCAGGTTTATGGCGCTCCCCCGAACATTGGGAGCTCGCCCCCGAACGTGTTGTATGATTCCTGAACAGGCTGCGCTTATGCAGCAGGTCACAAACATCTTAGTTAAATGTGACTAATGAAAAGCCCCGGCGCCGGAAGGTGTCGGGGTTTGTTTTTTTATAGCAGCTATACTAAGAAATAATACTCAAGACATCGACAATACGCGGAAGCCTTCAAGGGCTACCGCGTATTAGTTAGCGATGTTAATTGAGTACAGTTATTGCAAATACTTCTAGTCGTTGTCTCCGCCTGCCGGTATTTTTGCTTTACGCCCATTTAATGTAAATCGGGCATCACCATTTGGTCCGCTTACTTCAATGGTGATCTGCACAGGCGTATCGTTTGTTACATCAGGCTCCGCATCATCAATAATGAAACTAAAATCAGTAAGCTGTGATATATTGGAGAACCCTGCATTCAGGCGACCCAGCGTTATATTCACATCCCCGAGTACCGATATCTCATCGCCTTCTACGGTTACGCTGATGGTTGTTCCTTCAACCATTGGATTACCTTCACTATCCATTACGGTGTAGGTAAAGCGCTGATCTTCAGCATTTGGAATACTGAATGTTGTGGGGTCGACTGTTATAATCGGTGATCCCGAGAATATCATCTGTCCGGAGGTACTAATCATTGTGCCATCATCATCAGCCGTTGTGGCCGTAATGGTCGCTCGACCGTCGGTTGGGAATGGACTACCAACCTGTAGTTGTGCAGTGGCTCTTCCGTTAACGGTAAATGCAGAGCCTTGTATGAACCCACCCGTAGTGGTGAAATAGATGGCGGTTCCGTCGGGTACGACGTTTCCATATCGGTCCCCGACCATAACGGTCCAGTTGGTTGTAGCTCCAGTTCCGAAGGGTGCGTTTCTTGACTCTGTGAGTAAGCTAAAGTGCTGTTGACTAGGCAGGCCGGCATGAATGACAACCTGGGCCGGCTGAGATCGGATCACGGTACCGGTGCTGGTCTGGGTCTCGGCGACCACCTGTACCACTCCCGAGCGTGTGCCGCTCACCAGCGTGGCCGTAACCTGTCCGTCGGCATTGCTGCTCACCGGACCGGCCGTAATACTCTCGCCACCGTCAGGACGTGCTCCGAATCGGAAGCTCACATCAACGGCATTGTGGCTGCCCAGCGGGTTGCCGTTCACATCAACAATCTGAAAGGTCAGCTGGGTATCTTCGCGCTGACCGGTGCCCTGAACACCGATTTCCTTGAGGCTGGCTTCCAGCAGGAACATACTGGCCGGCTCGGTGGACGGAAGTACCGGATCACTCGGCGGCGGAGGCGGATCCAGGTAGAATTCTACCAATGCCGAGCCGTTGGGACCCTCCGCGCTGAAACTCAGCGTGACCATCTCGGTAATCTCCAGGCCATCGGGCTTGCGAAGGCTGACCTCAAAATCGGTAATCTTCGCTCCCGGTTCTACCGCATCGGGTACTGTGGCCTGTACCGTGCCGGTGAGCTGCAGTCCCGGGTTATCAACGCTTACCTGCAGGTTCGTGCCGGCTGCCAGCGGATTACCATCCTCATCGCTCAGGCTCACCTGGAAGGTCTGGGTGCTCAGGGTGGCCAGATCGACGCCCGACGGACTCACCGTGAGCTGCGGGGTGCCCGAGTAGCGCACTTGTACCGTGCGGGTGAGCTTGTCGCCCTGGTCGTTGGCCGTTTCCACACGCACGGTGGCAAGCGCACGAGCGGTCGTATTCGTTCGCAATACTCCGGTGGCAATACCCTCGGCATTGGTCGTCACCGATCCGTCTATATTCCCGCGGTCGGTGGAGAAAAATACTGCCGTGCCGGCCGGTACCGTATTGCCGTAGCGGTCGCCCAGCAGCACCGAAACCGGTACCGAGGCACGATTCGCAGCCGGAACGTTCATCGGATCGGCGTACACCTCAAAATGATTATCGTCGGGCAGGCCTCCTGCAATAGTAATACTCACAGGATTTGACCGCGCCATAACACCATCTCGCATGAAAGACGCCCTAACCTGCACAACACCCGATACGGTACCACTACTCAATGTACCGCGAGCTATGCCATTCTCTGTGCGAATAGAATCCGGGAAAACGCCCTCTCCGCCATCAGGACCAGATAATATCTCAAAATGAACAAAGACAGACCGATTATTACTCACCGGATTACCAAGAGAATCGGTAACGATGAATTCAAACTTTGTTTGCTCAACACCACCGGTTTCCCGGACCTGAATGGTATTTGTTTGCAGGCTCTGCAAGGTAATAAAGGCTGAACCTGTATTGGAATCGTCATCGGGAGGCGTAGGCTCAACAGTACCTCCGTCACCATCGTCTCCCTCGTCTCCCTCGTCTCCGCCAACTCGGCTTAATTTAAAGACCGGCAAAGTAACGTCTCGCTCGGGTATTGCCAAAAATTGCTGAGAGGCCGGTTGAAAACCCTCTTTCTGAGCTTCAACAGTAAACGTAATAGTTGAATCTACATCTACTGTAAAGCCATAGATTCCCTGCTGATCGGTTATCGTAATGCGCTCCGGACGCGGATTGGTAATGCGCACGATGGTATTAGGCAGCGGATTATCATTAACATCGGTGACTAAACCCGAAAAGGTAACAGGTTCGAACTTGGATGCTGACGTGGTATCGCAGGAGTACACAAATAAAATAATGAGCCCCAGTAGCGGAAGAATGAAAACGAACGGACGGTTTAATTTCATGACCTGAAAATTGTATGTGAGAGGTGCTTTTAATCTAAACTAAAGTAGTTTCTAAATTAACAAAATTAAACATTGCACATACTTCAAAATCACGCGAATTTGCCCATTACAGATTTTGATAGAATTGGCAATTAAAGCAATTCTTGATCAAAATATCTCCATATCACCCAAACTAAACACCTCTTCCTCCGGAGTTCCATACTGAGGCTGCCACGTTCGCACGAAGAACTTTTTAGCAAGTTGTATGACAAGTTGCCGAAAGAATTTACCTACATGCGTGAGCTGTTGCTATCCGGTTTATGGCGCTCCCCCGAACATTGGGAGCTCGCCCCCGAACGTGTTGTATGATTCCTGAACAGGCTGCGCTTATGCAGCCGGTCACAAACATCTTAGTTAAATGTGACTAATGAAAAGCCCCGGCGCCGGAAGGTGTCGGGGCTTGTTTTTTATTTCACCCTCACCCGAAACCGAACAGCATTCCCCTCCTGCCCGAGCACTTCCAGCTCGAGGTCGTTCACAGACGGATTCGTATCGGCCCCCAGCCTCGGTCGATCCATGTTGAACGCCGCCCGCAGTCCAGCGCCACGAAAATCGTATGGGCGCTCATCCCCGTCAATCACCATGGCCGATATCCAGTGATGGTTGTTTCCGGTTGAGGGTTGCTTGCGGGTAAACCCACTGCCTTCGCTTGCATTGGCATCCCCCCTGTTGAAAATAGCCCTCCAGCCCGGCAACCACCTCCCGCTGAACTCCCAATCGTAAAATCCGTCCGACACCATCGAAAAGATATTATTGTTACTGCCATCGTAACCCAGGGTTAGATTGCGCTCTGAGCGGTACTGATACACAAACAGTCCCTTATCGTCGGGATTCACACTGGCATCGTCGTAAATACTGGTATTTTGCCGGTTTTCGATGAGGTAGCGGTAACCGGAGGTTTCCACCCACACACTCTCGCCCGTCTGGAAGAAATCGCCCAGGGTTATGGTCGTATCGCGGCTTACACGAATAGCCCGACCCCAGCCCAGCAAATCGGCTTCCAGACCGTTATGCGAATGAATTTCCTGCTCGGCGTAGGCCAGCATGGAGGGGAATCGCTGCTGCCCGTCAGAGCCGCCCTGCGGATGGTTGTAGGTAATCTGCTGGTGGGCAATTTCGTGCACAGTGGACTTAAACACAACGTCGGCATTGAGGAGACGGTCGCGTACCGATCGCTCCCGGGTGGCTACGGTAACGCCCGAACTGAAATTGGCGTTAAAAGCCGGCAATTTTACGTTCTTGCCCAGAAAGGTGTACGCCGGCGTGCGGGATCCGCCAATGTGCGCGATGCCGCTCCAGTTGATGGTGCTGTTTCGGAACCGATTGGTGCGCCAGATCATGATAATCAGGTCGATGTCGCCGTTAGACACCCGATTGTGGCAGTTTTCGGCGCGCGTCCACTGGTCGAGTCTGTGGCCCAGCTCCGCATTATAGCGAGACTCCACCTGCTGGAGCACGGCCCTGTTCGATTCTCCATAATCCATCCCGTTGGGAAGCGGGATGCGGGCCGTGACGGTATCTACGGTGCCGATGAGGGTAAACGGCGTGGCGGCGTTTCGACTGACTTCGCGATAAAAATGGGTAAGGTTGTGGGTATTGGTGCGGCGCTGCTCGGGTGTTTCGTCGATGAAGGTCTGCCATCCGTCCGGAAAGCCATCGGCGGGCCACCAGGCGTTGTCGATGTCTTCGTCTTCGTAGCGGATGAACAGAACCAGGGCGTTCATCACGCCGTTTGAGGGAAGAAACATGCCGTTGGTATATTCGCAGGCACGATCATCGTGCGTGGATCCCGGTCCGGGAGCATCATCCGGCGGAAATAATCTGGAGCGCAGCGAAGATTCAGTCCCTGTTGCTGCTGAGGTATCGGTTTCAGGGGATGGGGATGGGGATGGCACCGATCCCGAAGCCGTATCGCTCGGTGGTACAGGTGCCGAAGGGGTGTCTCCCAAACCGGTATCGGAGGGCGCTGATGCGGTATCTGCAGCGGAGCCCGATTCCCGGTCGTCATCCGCGCTGGTCGCACCGTTTGGCGGAATCGTAATATCCACTTCGTCACCCGTGGCGATGTCTCCGCTGCTCAGTATATCAACGGGCAACACGGTATCGGCAGCAAGACCATCTTCGCCATACGCACTTCCTCCACTCTTCTCCCTCGAAGGGCTTTCGGGTGTGCCTGAACAGGCTATCACTACGAGCATACATCCTAAAACGACTACATTTTTCATGCTGACAACCTGCTTTTAATTCAAATTTCGCCACAAGTGGTATTACCCAACCAGCCCGGGTGATAGTTCAACCAACCCGGTGATATTTCGCAACCAAGCTGATGGAATATTTCAACAACCCCGGTGGTCTTTCGCAACCAGCCCCGATGGAACTACCCACCCGTCCTGCTACGACTCCGCCAGTGCGCTCAGCCGCTCCAGATTATCGGCCAGTTTGAGTCCGTCAATAACCTCCGAGATGTTGCCTTTCATGGCGTCATCCAGATTATACAGGGTGAGCCCGATGCGGTGATCGGTAATGCGCCCCTGGGGATAGTTATACGTGCGGATTTTCGCGCTGCGGTCGCCGGTAGAGACCTGACTTTTCCGCGCAGCAGCCCGTTCTTTAGCCTTTTTTTCATATTCCATATCGAACAGACGGGTACGCAGCATCGTGAGGGCTTTTGCCCGGTTCTTGATCTGCGAGCGTTCCTCCTGACATTCAACCACCACGCCGGAGGGAATGTGACGGATACGAATGGCCGAGTCGGTCTTGTTCACATGCTGTCCTCCGGCGCCCGATGCCCGGAAGGTATCGTATTCGAGGTCAGCCGGATTAATAACGACATCCACCTCTTCGGCTTCCGGCAATACCGCCACGGTGGCCGCCGAGGTATGCACCCTGCCCTGCGATTCGGTTTCGGGAACACGCTGCACCCGATGCACCCCGCTTTCGTATTTCATCTTGCCGAAAATTTCGGCGCCTTGCAGCGAGAACACAATTTCTTTGAAGCCGCCCTTGGCCGCCTCGTTCAGACTTAGAATTTCCAGCTGCCATCCCTGGGTGTCGGCATAACGGCGATACATATTGAACAGGTCGCCGGCAAAAATTCCAGCTTCATCACCACCGGTTCCTGCCCGAATTTCCACAATGGCGTTGCGTTTGTCTTCCGGATCACGGGGCACCAGTTTAAATTTGATTTCATCTTCGAGTTTCTGCGCCTCATCCTGCAACCCGTCCATTTCCTCACGGGCCATTTCAATGAGGTCGGCATCCTTCTCGGTTTTTATGATTTCGGTATTCCCCCGGATGTCGGTGCGCACCCGCTGCAGCTTGTTGTACAGATCAACCACTTCCCTCAAGTCGCTGTGTTCTTTGCTGTATTCGGCGAATTTCTTCTGATTTCCGTAAATATCGGGATCACCCAGGGCTACGGTGAGCTCTTCGAAGCGGGATTTGAGCTGGGCAAGTTTCTGGTCGATGTTCATCGTATAGGGGAGCGTGTAATTTGGTTTTGTGGATTCGTGCAGCATTGAACCTGAGTGCGGGCACCCTTGCTTTGACCGACTTAATCTGTCGGCGGTGCATGAAAATGCTGAATTCGTCTCAAGTATTCAGTAATTTGTAAAAATAACAAATTTTCGCGTCACGATTCAGTTAAACCAACCTATGAAACACACTCCTTTTCAGGCCGGATTTACCCTCGGATTTATTGGCGGAGGACAACTGGCCCGGATGTCGGCCCTGCAAGCGTTCCGTTTCGGCATGAAGGTGGCCGTTTATGCAACATCCAAAGCAACCGAACCGGTGGAAAATATGACGCCGTTGGTGTTCAGAGGGAGCCTTAACGATGAGCGTGCCTTGGCAGACTTTGCACTGGCATGTGACGTCATAACACTTGAGAACGAGTTTGTGGATTCTGCGGTGCTGCAGCGGGTTATTGAAAAAACGGGCACGCCCATTTATCCAACACCTGCAAGTTTTGCCAAGATTGAGGATAAGTTGACCGAAAAGGATACGTTTGCGGCAGCCGGCATCCCGGTGGCCCCCCATCGCAGCATCACCTCCCCTTCCGATATTGATACCTTCGGGGAGGAGTTCGGCTGGCCCTTTCTGCTGAAATCCGCCAAGGGTGGATACGATGGCTACGGCAATGCCACGGTGCGCTCGGGCGAGGATGCCGTTGGCGCCTGGTCGAAACTGGGTGGCAGCGACGGTCGGGTGGTGATGGCAGAGGCCTTTGTACCCTTTACTACCGAGCTGGCGGTGATGGTTGCGCGTAACCAGACAGGTATGGTGGTGTATCCATGCGTGGAGTCGATACAGCAGGACCATATTTGCAAAGAGATTATCGCCCCGGCGCGGGTTCCGCAAGCTATACAGGTTCAGGCGCAGGAGCTGGCAAAGATTGCGGTGGAAGCTATCGACGGCATCGGACTATTCGGATTCGAGTTTTTCCTCACTCATGATAATCAGCTTATTTTGAATGAGTCGGCGCCGCGGCCGCATAACTCCGGTCATTATACGATTGAGGCCTGTCATACCTGTCAGTTCGAAAATCACGTTCGTGCCGTTTGCGGTCTGCCCCTGGGTGATCCTTCGATGAAGGTTTCATCTGCGGCGATGATTAATTTGCTAGGCTTACGAAACGGGAAGGCGGAGGCCGTTGGCACACAGGATGTACTGCAACAACCCGGCGCCCACCTTCATATTTACGGCAAGGCTGAAACGCGGACAGGACGTAAAATGGCTCACCTTACGGTAACGGGCGATGATGTGGATGCAACCTTAACCAAGGCCCGGGAACTGGCCGAAAACATTCAAATTTGATATGAATACTCCTCAGATTGGAATAATTATGGGCAGCGACTCGGACTGGCCCGTTATGAAACTGGCAGCAGAGGTATGCCGGGATTTCGGCGTTGATTTTGAAACAAAGGTAGTATCGGCGCACCGAACCCCCGACGATATGGCTGTGTACGCCAAGGAAGCAGCCTCTCGCGGTATTCGGGTGATTATTGCAGGGGCGGGCGGAGCGGCCCATCTGCCCGGCATGGTAGCCTCTTACACCACCCTGCCTGTGATCGGCGTTCCCGTGGAGACCCGCCATTTGAAAGGGATGGACAGTCTGCTATCGATTGTTCAGATGCCCAAGGGCATTCCCGTGGCTACGGTAGCCATCAGCAATGCGACCAATGCCGGACTGCTGGCCGTGCGCATACTGGGCGCTTTTGATGAGATATTGCGCGTAAAACTGGAGGACTATCACAAGACTATGGCGGCTGAGTCGCGCGCCAAAACGCAGCATTTGACGTAAATGGGCCTATCTGAGGCGTGAAGTTTTTGAAAAGGATGGTCTTCCCGGCAACATGATCTACTCGCCTGCACGAAAAGGCCTCAAATAAAAACGGCTCCCCGGTTGTGTCCGAAGAGCCGTGTTACATCTTACGAAAAGGCTTCTTTAATCCGTGTGAAGAACCCCTTGCTTTGCTCATGCTTTTGCTTGGGATCAAAATTCTTGGCGGCTTTGAGTTTTTCCAGCATTTTGCGCTCCTCATCCGATATTTTTTCGGGCATATAGATGTTAATACGCACATACTGATCGCCGAATCGCTGTGTATTCAGGCTTTTAATGCCCTTCTCGCGCATCCGCAGCAATTTACCCGGCTGGGTTCCTGACTCTACACGAAGTTTGGCCTTGCCCTTGAGGGTAGGTACCTCGATTTCAGTCCCCAAAATGGCTTCCGGCACCGAGATGTTCGTATCGTAATAAATGTCATCGCCTTTTCGCTCAAAAAACTGATGCTCCGCTTCATCAATCACAACAATCAGGTCACCGGCGTCACCGCCCCGAAGTCCGGCATTACCCTGGCCACGAAGCGTGAGGTAGTTGCCACGGGCTACACCGGATGGAATTTTCACCTTCACAGTTTCTTCGCCTTTGGTACGACCTTCGCCGCTGCATTTCTTACACTTGTTCTTAATGGTCCGCCCTTCACCACTACAGGTTGGACACGGCTGCACGTTCACGAACTGACCGAACATCGTGCGACTTACCTGACGTACTTCACCCATACCATTACAAGTTCCACAGGTCATGAAGTCGGATGTAGATTCCGCTCCTGTTCCGCTGCAACTATCGCATTTCAGGTATTTTTTCACTTTCAGCTTCTTCTCAACACCAAATGCGATGTCTTCCAGTGAAAGCTTCAGGTTGATGCGCATATCGTCGCCAGGTCTGCCCGCACTGCGTCGCGCGCGCGATTGACCGCCTCCGCCCCGACGACCACCAAACACATCCTGACCAAAAATATCGCCGAACTGCGAGAAAATATCCTCCATCGAAAAGCCTTGAAAATCAGGCTCACGAAATCCGCCGCTATTCATTCCCTGATGACCGAACTGATCGTAACGGGCTTTTTTATTGGGATCTTTGAGCACATCAAAGGCTTCGGCTGCTTCCTTGAACATCTTCTCGGCATCCGGATTGTCTTTATTCCGGTCCGGATGAAATTCCATAGCCTTTTTTCGGTAGGCTTTTTTTATTTCATCGGCTGTGGCCGACTTTGATACACCAAGTACCTCGTAATAATCTCGTTTGCTCATATTACTCACTCACTATTACTTTGGCGTGACGTATTATTTTATTACCCACTTTGTATCCGATTTCCAGTACCTGCAGCACGGTGTCGGATGGTGTTTTACCGTCTGGTGAAGGCTGACGCATAAGTGCATCATGCAAATTCACGTCAAAAGGTACTCCTGCTTCACTGATGGGTTCCACACCGGCGGCAGTAAGGATGGATCCAAATTTTTCGGCTACCATGCTCACACCCTGTAGAAATCCTTCGGGAATATCTTGTCCATCAGCCGCTTGCAAGGTACGCTGAAGGTCGTCGTTAACCGGAAGGAACTGCTTGAGCGCTTCAACTTTAGCGCCCTCTAGCAACTCCATTCGCTCGCGAAGCATGCGTTTTTTGATATTTTCAAACTCGGCAGTTCTTCTGAGGAGGGTATCTTTGAGCTGCTCTACTTCGCCTTGAAGAAGTGCAAGCGGATCTGCTTTTTCCTGATCCTCTTTGGAGTCATCGGCCTTAGAAGAATCGTTGACCTCCTCTAAAGGCTGCTGATCTGATGATGAATCATTCACCTGCTCTAATGGTTGCTCGGTTTGTTGGTCTGCCACAGCCTCCGGACTCAACTGTTCTTCTGTCTCAATACGTTGTTGTTTTGTCTTACTCATAGTTTTTAGTAATCGAATTTTGCTTTGTTAAAACGGTTTGCCAGCTGCTCGACCAGTGCAATCATTCTGGGATAATTCATTCGCTTCGGTCCGACCAGTCCTATCGTGCCGGTAACCGATCCCAGTGTATAGCTTGCAGAAACAACACTGCACTGCTCAATTTGCTGTACTTTATGCTCCGACCCGATGCGTACACGAACCTCCGAATCGGTTAATCCATCGGCCTGATTTTCAAGCAGGTGGATGATCATATCTTCATTTTCAATAAGTTCTACGATGCTGCGATACTGGCTCAAATCACTGAATTCGGGCTGCATAGCGATATATTCAGCGCCTCCGAAGTGAAATTTACGCACGTGCTGGTCTTCAAAAATGGTATCGGCACTGTCGATGAAAACCCGGATGAGCCCGCTGCCGGAATCATGCTCATAGTCACTAAGCATCTGCCGTATGTGGCGCGCGATTTCAGCTAGTTTTTGTCCTTGAAGACGCTCATTGAGAAACGCTGATGCTTTGTCCAGATCATCACGGCTGATTTCAGAGTCCACCTCTATGTTAACGGTTTTGGCCAGTCCGCTCTGAATGGTAAGAACAACCAGCAGGCGTGTACTGCTGAGCGATATAATCTCAAGCTTGTTGAACACCCCGTTGGCTAGTTTGGGAGCAACCACAACGGCCAATAGATTAGAAAGACGGGCCAGCAGACGGGCTGCCGTTATGATGCCGTCATCCAGATCGTTGGTGAAGCGGGCGGTGAGGTGGTCGAGCTGATTTTGTTCCTGCCGCGAGAGGCGATCGTTGCGCATGAGTGAATGCACATAAAAGCGATAGCCCAGATCGGTTGGTACTCTGCCGGCTGAGGTGTGCGGGTGATCCAGGTAGCCCTTGTTTTCCAGACTACTCATGGCATTACGCACCGTAGCCGAGCTCACATTGAGCTGATGCTGCGATACCAGGGTCTTGGATGCGACCGGGTTCGCTGTCTTTATAAAATCCTGAATAATGAACTGAAGTACTTCTTTCTCTCGCTGACTCAGTTCCGGGTATTCAAAAAAACTCATGTATACTACTTCTTTTATACAGCCTGTTAAAATAACGAATTATACGGTGAGTTTCATCTGTTCAAAGTGGTTTGCCGTTTTCGCCATGCGTAACACGGGCACCTCGCGTTCATTCGCTCTGTTTCACCATAGCAAACAGATAACGCATCCAAATAGCATCAATATTGGTTTTAAACCTTCTCGTGGAAGATTTCGATTAAGTTACCGTCGGGATCTGTAATGAATACAAAACGACCATTTTTGCGGTTTGCCGGACCTGTAACAATTGAAACGTCGTTTTCTCTCATGTAGGCGGCAATCTCGTCGATTTGCTCTGGATTCGACACCGTAAAACCGAAGTGATCTACGCGGTAATCCTTCGAGGTATTGTCGTAAGCGGTTTCCGCCTCCACAATTACCAGCGAATCAGAACCGATACGGTACACGGCCATGCTTTGTCCCATCTTTTTTTCAAGGGTAAACCCCAGAATATCTGTGTAAAAAGCCTCAGCCCGCTTAATATCGTTTACACGCAAGGTGATGTGATTAAGGCCGGTGGCAACAAAAGGTCTCATAATTTGAATAAAGCTAAGTTCACAAGCACAATGGTGCTTATTTTGCTATTTTTGATTTTTCACGTTAACCCGTAATGTACGGTTATTTATGCGCTGGTTTACAATATAACATAAACAGCGTGTTAAACGTGCCTGCAAACCTCCACATATCAACACGTTGGCTACACTTTATCTCATTGCAACTCCAATTGGTAATCTGGGTGACCTGAGTCCCCGCGCTGTGGAAGTACTCAAACAGGTTGATACCATCGCCTGCGAAGATACCCGTACATCGGGATTTCTGCTGCATCATTTTGAGGTTAAAAAGCCGCTTATTTCGTTTCATTCGCATAATGAACACAAGAAACTTCAGGCTTTATCTGACCTGCTGGATGCGGGTAATCATATAGCTCTGATATCTGATGCAGGTATGCCCGCCATATCCGATCCGGGCTTTCTGGCCGTTCGACAGGCACACCTGTCTGGACATGAAGTTATTGTAATTCCCGGTCCGAGTGCGGCTATCAGTGCCCTGGCGGCCAGCGGGCTCCCCTCCGATCGCTTCTGTTTTGAAGGATTTTTACCTCAGAAGAAAGGACGTAAAACGCGAATCGAGCAACTGACTGAGGAGGCTAGAACCATGATTTTTTTCGAGAGCCCGTACCGTATCTTGAAATTACTGGACGAGCTGAGCCTGGTTTTCGGGTCCGACCGGCTGGCGTGTTTTGGCAGAGAACTTACCAAAAAGTTCGAGGAGAATCGAAGAGGTACACTTTCGGAGCTGAAAGCATCGTTATCTGAACGTCCCTCCATTAAAGGAGAATTCGTTTTAATTGTAGCCGGCAAGGATTATACCGAATGAAACCAGATTATGAAGCATATCTGAACCGTGTGTACGGGTCAAACTGGGTCTCTTCCCTGCTTGGGGGATTTTTGCTGGCCATGAGTTTTAGTCCATACAACATCGCCATCCTCAGTATTCCGGGGTTTATGCTGCTGCTGCGAGTTGCCGACCGTAGCCTGTCTATTCCACAGGTGATGTACCTGACTTTCCCCGGTTTTCTGGTATGGAATGCCGTAACGACGTACTGGCTGGTTTATGCTACGCTCCCAGGCGGTATTGCCGCCATCACGGCCAATGCCATTCTCATGACAATACCGATGGCAATCATTCATAAGGTCAGAAGGGCCGGATTTGGTCAGGTAGGCATGGCGATTTCAGTTGCATCTATATGGGTTTCGTATGAGTTTTTCCATCTTCAATGGGACCTGGCCTGGCCCTGGCTCATTATCGGGAATGCCTATGCCAACTGGATTCCCATTGTGCAGTACGTAGAATTAACCGGTGTGATGGGCGTGAGCTTTTGGTCGGTATTTGCCGCAGCGCTATTGCTTTATCCGCGTTATCTCACAACCGAACCCACCCCGGAGCAGCTAGTAGCCCGTGCAATGGGCAGGATGCAGTTTAAAGACGGTGAATTTGTCACCCTGACCGAAGAAATCCCCTTCCTGAAACGATTTAAATGGTCATACGCTGTGCTGATTTTGGCCCTGCCTCTGGCCTCGCTCATCTGGTACTACTATTACAATCCCGAGCCGACCGGATTCACCGAAGTGGTTGTGGTGCAACCCAATTTCGACAGCTACCTGGATGCAGGCGGATACGCCGATGCGACGGAGGCACTCGAATCGATCATTGGTCTTACCGATGATATCGTTACAGACAGCACCGCAGCTATTTTCTGGCCAGAAAACGCATTACGATCACCCGTATTCGATACCCGCATTCAATTCCCGACCAGCCGACTACTGCTGGAAGCCCGCGACTGGAATGCGCCTGTCATTACCGGTGCCAGCTGGTATAAGTACTACGAAGAAGACGAGCTGCCCAGAGTGTATCGCACCAGCGCCGGTGGACTGCTATTCAATGTTTACAACGCCGCCGTAGGTTTTTATCCGGATGGGAGCATGAATCAGTACCGCAAGGCCAAACTGGTGCCCATCGTAGAACGCTTCCCATTCATTAACATATTGGCGCTGTGGAAAAATCCATGGTTCGACTGGCCAAACCTTTCCGGTTACGGTCGCGGTTACGATGTGGTGAATTTTGATGTGGGAGGGTTGTTGAGTCCGGCGTTGGTCTGTTATGACAGCGTATTCCCAGACTGGGTTCGCCTTCATGTTCTGGAAGGCGCCGATTATATCACCATTATCACCAATGACGGGTGGTGGGGCGACACCAGCGGACACGTTCAACATTTTGATTTTGCTCGGTTACGTGCCGTGGAAACCCGGCGAACGGTACTACGCAGCGCCAACAACGGTATCAGTGGTATGATTGGTCCGCGCGGAGAAGTTTTGGCCAAAACCGATTACTGGGTACGTTCCGCATTGAATTTGGAGGTTGCAACCTACGATCGCATTACCTTCTACACCCAGCACGGCGACTGGATTGGTTGGTTTTCAGCCAGTCTTACCCTTCTCTCTCTGCTGTGGATACCGGTTCACCGGAAATCACGGAATTTCATCGTGGATTAGCTCGAGGTGAACTAAAGCCGATGCAGCCAAAGTAACTTAATTCGAGGTAGCTTAATCCATTGTTTGATGGAGCCGAGTTCATGTAATTCCGAGGTGGACCAATTCCGATGCAGCTTAATTCGACCGGATCGATACTATTACACTCACACGGATATCCTGGGTAGTTCTGGGGAATACGCCGGTTGATTTCGGAATCAGCTGCGAGTATCGGTACTCCAGATTTGCCTTCACCGACTGCGAAAACTGGTATCCGATGAGCGGGGTCACATCAATTCGAATATCCCCTCTCTCGTTGGGCGCCTGAGGCGTGTACAAACTTGGATTGCGCAGAGATGGATCAATAGGCTGGCTGAGCACCTCCTGAATATCCTGATTTAAACGGTAGGTGAGTGTAAGTGACTCAACATATGCCACGGTCAAACTCATATCCAGCGTGTTTTGTAGTCTTGGAAAGAACGGTAGTGTGAAACCCCGTTTCGAATAGCGCGCTGTAAAACGCAAACTTTGGGATTTATTTTCTACAACGTTGGTGTTGGACAGAGAGAAAGAAGTCACCCGGGAATTACTGTACTGCAGGTCGGTACCGAGCCCAGATTTCCAGGTCAGCTGAACCCCCAGTAACGGATTGAATTGCCGCTCTACGTTAATCGTGTTGGGCTGAAACTCCGGACGTTCATCCAGCGCGCGATAGACCCCGACCGAACGGTTTTGCTCGAGACCAAAATCCGGATTAAACTGCCATCCCAGCCGATAGCGCCCGGTGTACACATGTGTGAGGGACGCCCGGTTTAAGTATTGCTCCAGGAACCGTATGCGTCGCTCCCATCCCGACCAGGTAATGCGCCAGTTGGGTAAGGGCAGCGGGCTAAACCCTTGTGCGCCTCTGCCACCATCTGACATAGCAACATACGATCTGCGGAAGTCTTCTTGCAACGAGCGTGTTCCGAGTACTACCCTGCCATCTTCATTTCGGTCAACGATATTGGTAGACCCATCCATATCGTCAAAGGCTGTCTGCAGCTGCCGTCGGAAGAATGATTCATAACCGCCACCAAATGCCCAAACGGATGACGTGATATTACCACTCTGATTCTCCTGCGCTGTAATGTTATCGACTCCGGCCGTGAGCGTATTTTGAGTGGTTCGGTCGAACTGATTATTCCAATCCAGCGCAATCGTGATATCGCGTATAGGCTGCATGGTTGTGCGTACACGGAAATCATCGGATGTTCGGATAGACTGGTTCAACGGTAGTGTGACCTGCTCAGACGGGCTCCGGATTAGCTGCGATTCCTGAATACGACTGTTCAATCCAATCCGGTAACCGAAGGATGGGGAAAAACGATCATCGTCGAAGGCTGTCCACATGGAAGACCCTCCGGCATAACCCTGCTGAGCGGCCTGCACCGAGTGACTGTACGTCATGTCCAGGTTCTGAAAGCTTAGCAGCGATAAAGCAGCTCTTCTGCCGTAGTAAGTCAGATTTTCGTTGAGCGTGCGCTCTGTGGGCTGCACCGGTTGCTGCTGTTGGTTACCACGCCGCGCGCCAACCGATCGGGTTTCTTGTTCAGGGGCATTGTTTTGGGCAGCTGCGCGCTGTTCCCGCTCACGCTGGCGCTGCTGACGGAGTCGATTGCGCTCCTGCTCGCGCGCTCTGCGTTCGGCTTCATCGGTGCGGAAAGCACGGTCATAAATTGGAATTTTCCGTAGTAAGTCCTGCGTACGAATAGATGGATTCTGATCCAGCGAATACTGATTGGTCAAGTTTGCGCCCAGACCCGATCCCAATGAGCTGTTTGTCCAGCGGAACCCGCCACGATATGAGGCCGAATAGTTCAACCAGCGGAGGTTATTGAATTTATTGAGCCTCGGTCGCCAGGTAGCGGTAAAATTTTCGGAATAGTCGCTGCGACGTGGACGAACGGTGTCGTCGGAGAAGACATCGCCCAGTACATCAAAAGAGTTCCGCAGTACATAGTTTGTACCCCCGGGAATACTATCCTGGGCGATGAGTGCCAGATCCTGATTGGTGGTATTGGAATACGACAGGCTCACAACAGAGAGAACATTGTAATTGAGTGAAAAATTATTGGCAAACGTAAAGTTGTGCTGCTGGCGAAACTGAGATGGATTATTCTGAAACTCGCGGGTGGCACTCTCACCGTAGCTACGGTTCAGCGTAGCACCGGCTGTTACCGAGCTGGGCAGATAAGCGAACTGAAGCTCATCCAGATAGCGAAGAAACGGGGTATCGGCAAGGAAGCCAAAAGGTCGAACGGTGCGTACGTTGCGCACATTCAAATTGTAGTTTACACCGGTAGTGTAATTCCAGTTATCGTTGAACTCCGTCCTGAAATCCCGATCTTTACGGGTATTATATACGTAATTGAAGCGGGTGTTATCGAGTGTGTACTGTCCCAGTCGTGTTCGCGAAAAACGTTTCGAAATATTGGAGAGGTTGATGGAGTAACTTTCGCTGTACGTCTGAATTTCACGGAGTTTGGCGGCAATCTGCGCATCCTGCTCCGCACCGGTAAGCGACTCATTCGCGCGAACAGCCCTACGGAAGTCCTCAAAGCGAATATCCCCCTCACGTGGCAGAAAACGTGGTGTCTGGGTATTCTGACGCGCCGATAAGGTCACCGGTATATTCCATCCGAATCGTTCCGGTATGAAACGGTGCATATTGATGGTTCCGGTAAGGTCGTAACTGAGCCGATCGAAATTCTGGCGATTACCCAACTGTGAATCGATAGGACCAAATCCGTCGGTACTACGATTCAGCGTCGCATTGATATTGGCAAAATCGGCCAAAACTACTTGCGAACGAAGGTTTGCTGCCCATCCCGATTCATCTTCAAATCCGGATACACGAAGCTCGTTAACCCAAACTTCGGCATCCAGCGATGGGGTTCCGGCCTGCTGTAATCCCTGTCGCGACTGCGACTCCGGGGCGAATGGATTTCGTATACCGATTCCTATCTCCGTTATACGGTTCAGCGAGGGTTCACCCACAATAGCCAGCACCGTACCGGGAGGTGCTCCACGCACAATATCCATTCGTTCAAACGGCTGTGAGGGATCGGCCTGAAGGTCATTTCGGAGCTGTTTAAGCTCATTTAGCGCGCCCAGAACCAGGTTCATACTGTTTTCTTCGGGTATCCAGATCGCTTGTATATCTTCGCGTACACCCAGTCCCGGAGAGAAATTGTGCAGGGTATCGGTAGGTGTGATGGGCTGACGATACTCGTAATAGTTGTTTTCTATGTCGCTGCCGAGTCGAACTACCAATTCTATATCATTACGGTGCGAATACCCCTCGCCATGCACAAACATCCGCATATTGGAGTAATTGGTGAGGTTTAGCCCCATCGGAAACCCACGTTTGATTAAACGCACATCACCGGCACGAAGGTCTTCCACGCGCATCAGCAGCGACTGCTCGTTGGCCAGTACCTCCTGCTGCTGACCACGATTTACAGATCGTATGGCACCTTCCGGAACACGATAGGGAACCGGTCTTCTATTGGAATTTTCCTCAATATTGATGGTGGCGATTTCAAAGATCGTATTGGTATTGCCCTCGTTGCCGACCTCCTCAGCCTTCCTCCATTGGTTTCCTACCAGTTCGAGGGTTGCAAAACGCATGGTAAACGGCTCGCGATAACCCGTCATCCACATTCGCAGGTGTGTAACCCGCTGAAGGTTTTCGATATTACCTACGCGTTCTACAAAGTCACGGAGCGGAATACGCACCTGATACCAACGATTCCACTGTTCATCGCCGTCAACTTTGTCGATGATGTAATTCTGACCAATTTGCAGGGATGTGGTATCGGCCGGGTTAAAGGGCACACGATACTGGAAGAACGCGTTTTCGGTGTTCACAAAAGCCGGATTGATGAGCCCTTCCGAGTCGGGACGATTTGTCACCGCGCGTTGTCCCTCTCCTGTTTGCGCGTTTCCTTCATGGAAGCCGAACATACGATGAAACCGTTGATGCAGCGGCAAATCCCGTACGGATGGATTATCGAAATACACAAAATCATCATTTGATGGATCTGCTTCGATTTTGGCCAGCATTTCAGGGTCATCGGCGTAGATTATTCGCATTCTGTTCAGGAAATCGGCAAAAAGTACTTGCTCGCTGAGACCGTCGATTCCGCCTTCGTTGGGTGCACCATCCAGACCGACATCCTCCAATGCGATAGTTTCCTGCGAAAACTGCCCATCCAGATCGGGAATATTCCGATAGATGTAAGACCGGCCAAACTGATCTACCCGTAGATTACCGCTTCGCTCGGCTAAACCATCTTCTGTGTTGTTTTCGTTATTCGGAATCACATCTTCAGAAACCACACCGATGTCGAAATACAAGGTTCCGGCATAATCCATGAAGTCTTGTGCCGATGGCTGACGTCCGTCGGGCAGAATTGGCTGAACCCAGAATTCAAGAAATTCGATGTTGTTCTGGGTGAGGTCATCCAGTCCGCTTGGCAATGTGGTGGTAAATCCACCCCAGGTTTCTTCCGGACGGTTCTCGAGGAGGTCTTTAAGGTCCATATTATAGTTGTACGGACCTCGCTGTCGTGGATCAAAGTGTACATCCAGCGTTTGCAAGATATTGTCTTGCGTGAGTACGTCTCGATCGGGGAATACATCGGTTACCAGAACGGGCAGCGACTCCACGGTTCGGGCTGCGTCGGTGATTCGACCCAGACTCACAGGAAGCGTGTACCAGGAAAACTTGCCCCGATGGTCGCTTCGAACGATGCGGGATGGAATGGATTGATCGGCATTACGCATATCGGCATCCATGTGAGGTAGTGCAAATGGTGCAGCGGCAAGATGCCAGCGCCCCGGACTCATGAATGAAACAGAGTTTTTGGAACCTTCAAAATCATCTAAAAACGAAACCCCTCTTTCCTCATCGGGATACAGAATTCCACGGTCAATGGCTCGCTGAACGGCGTTGGTTTGCGCTACACCAGGACGAATCTGCGCAAATTCACCGGTGAAGCTGATGCTCGATTCGGCGCGGGTTTGCAGCAGCGGGATACGGTCGATGGTGCGGGTTATCCACGGGGCATCAAAGCGGGCACGGGCATCGAAACCAATAACAGCGTTGTTGATGGGCTCCTCTCCGACGGGAATCTTATCTTGTAGAGGCCGATCTTTTTGGCGGAACAGCGTGCTCCCGACTCGTATATCTGGACTCACCGTGTACTCGGCGCGTAACCCTGTAAATGTGGTCTGCTGAATTTGAAGAAACTGATTGCTTTCGTAGTCAATTCGAATTTCTTGGCCGGGTGCCAGGTACGAACGATTGGTAATGAGGATGTTTCCAAGTGAGTAATCTACCTCGTAGTCGAGTCCTTCGGTGAGTTCTCTACCATTGGCCAGTACACGAACCGAGCCTTGTACCAGCTGAAATCCTAGAAAATAACTATCGGAAACTCCACCGCTTGTGGTGCCACGAATACGATAGATGTTGTTTTTGGAGCTGTTGCCGGCATTGGTTCGGGTGGTGGTATAGAGCTCACGGAATGCAAGACGGTCGATAGCGTCCTGACGCTCGGCTTCGGGTAAATCAGCACTGTTTATAATATCAACGATGCGCTGACCAAATGGCTCCAGATACGGGAATACAATGCGGCCATCGCGCGAATTCAGTGTTCCGGTTCCAAAGTCTACCTGGTTGTCGGAACCCAGCTGACCCTGCGAGCCTACCCTGTCGAGCCCAAGATCCTGCAGCAATACGTTGCTGAATCCGGGCAGGTTAAACTGCTCCTGTGTACCCTGTGTGTAGAAAATATTTAATTCGAGGCCATCACGGGTGAGATTGGTCGAGTTCAGCGAGTAGATGTTCCGCATGGTCAACGGCCAGGCTCGCGAGCTGGGGGTAAGTCCTATAGGACGCAACAGCTTAAGAAATAACCGTTGGGTATCGCCCTGATTTACATCCCCTACGTAGATGATCTGATTGGTCTGAGGGTCGCGGTACGAAAATGATATGGCCAGGGCCTGACGCGGACTCAGCGGCGAAGATAACGAAATATAACCGAGGGCTTCATCCAGCGTATAGTCTACCCCTTCACGTAGCGGAACAAATATACCGGATGCAAATTCATCGGCGGGGACCCCGAAATCATCGGAAGAAACACTGGCCGATTCCGGTCTGAATTGATCGATAAAAGCCTGATCGAATGGATCCAGATCTTCATTCGGAGGCAAAAACTGTCCGAGTTCCTGCCGGGTACCATAGTCCAGCAACGCAACCGCATTGCGCTGACCTTCCTGCGGGGAAAGAGTTTCGTTGAGCACCCATACTTCGATGTTCGTAATGTTAAAGAGCCTTCGGGTAAGCGTGGGATCAGCGAGGCTTGCTTCAAACTCCTGCCGGGCGAAGAAATCAATAAAGAAGTGCCGGTTGTCTTCATAAGCATTCGGACGGATGTCAAATTGCTGATCGGTGGAACCTCCGGAAACCGTCTGCGATTCGGAGTTCCCTTCCTGCTGCGAGACAATACCGGTTAATTCGAGAGGACCGAGTTGAAAGCGGGATTTAATGCCGAAGAGCGCTCCTCCACCACGAACCAGAGAGTTTCCGGTATCCATCGATACGTTACCCAGCTCAACCGATTGCAGTATTTCGTCTTCGTATCCGGTGTACACAATACTAACGCGATTTTCAAAATTAAAGGTCCGCTCAGTATCCCAGTCAGTACGGATGTTAAGCTTATCACCAATCGTACCCTGTATATTCAGACGCAGGTTTTGATTGAAGGTAGGGTCTACTCGGCGTTGCTGATCGGGTGGTACGGCGGGGTCAGCAGTTTCCTGAATAGATACTCCCAAATTCATATTGGCTGTGCCTGTTACACGCAGATTGACTTCGGGTCGACCAAATATGGTGGTAAATGCCGAGCGCTGTCCACCCGGAATATTAATTCGGAAGTCGAGTAATCCACGACGGATGTCCTGACGTCGCTGTGATTCCTGAACCACGCGTGCCCAGTTTGTTTGTTTGCTTCGTTCCCGCTCACGGGCGGCAAATTCATCGAAGGTTAGTTCAACAGCATACCCAATGGGAATACCACGTAATTCTCTTTTTATTCGAAAATTACCCAAAGAATCGCGTGTGATGGTTGTTTCTATGTTGTTGAACGGGATTTCAGCAAGACGAGAACGCTGACGGGGAAATCGGACCGGTGAGAACGTATGCTGCGGTCCTCGGATGTGACTACGAAATGTGGTATCCGGGGCGTTGGCAAGAAGCGTATCGGCCTGCAGTGTATCAGCTGCAGATGACAGCAGCGTATCCATAGAGGCGTCGTATATCGGGTAACCGGAGAACGTGAGCCCCGGTGCAAATGCAGCCTCCTCTTTAGTTAACTTCTCGAAGGCGGTTTCCGGGAGGTCGACCGGAGTGACGTAGCTCAGCCATAGCCCGCCATTGGATGCAGCTTGGTTTCTAAGCTCAAAACCGGGTGTTGATTTAGTTGCCTCGGTTGTAGTATTGGCTGAAAGAGCATACGGGTTCAATAGCCAAAGCAGAGCCCCTACAATGAGTGCAGCAGAAAAACTACGTTCGGAATACACAGAATACGAATACGTGAAATTTGGTCAGTTAATTTGAAAACATGTAATAGCTGTAAACAGCGTCGTATCTATGTTCAATAGGCAAATTCTTTAGAGTTTCTGCTTGACAAGCCTGAAAATCAGGTGTATTTGTGTAAATTAGTGAATTATTGTGAGATTTCGGCAAAAGGAATGCTTCGAGTTAATAACTTGCCTTTATCCACGGCAACATACGCTGAATTGCTGTGCATTCGTTCAATAATAGCAGGAATTTCACAGCACATCAACCGTTTTTAACGATTCATGCTCAATACTCTACAACGCGACATTTTAAAAAGACATATCGGACCCTTCCTGTTCTCGCTGGTGACGATACTTTTTTTGCTTTTGCTGCAGTTTTTAATTCTGCACATCGACAAGCTTGTGGGTAAAGGTCTGGATCCCTGGATTGTTCTGGAGCTGATTTCCTATCAGCTGGCATATATGCTTGTTCTTGCTGTACCGATGTCGGTTCTGGTGGCCACACTCATGGCATACGGTCGTTTTTCTGAGCTCAGCGAACTCACCGCAACAAAAGCTGCCGGGGTTACCCCTCTGCAACTCATGAAACCCGTGCTGTTTACGGCGGTACTTTTGGGCGTTTTTCTTGCCTGGTTTTCAAACAGCGTGCTGCCGGAAGCCAATTTCAAAGCGAGATCACTTTTTTTGGATATTCGCATGAAAAAACCCGGATTTGACCTGCAATCGAATATTTTTTACGACGGCATTGAGGGGTACACCTTTCTGGTGCGTGATTTATCGGCCCAGGCCGATACCATGTTCAACGTAACCATCTATCAGGATGCAACCCCAACGCGCGACCGGGCCATAATCAAGGCCGAATTGGGTATTCTCAGCAGCGATGAACGTAATTACGCTCTTATTTTAGATCTGTTTAACGGATCGGTACACCGGGCGCTACCTGATTCCAGAAATACGACGACACGCTATGAGGAAAGCCTCTTTGAACGTCAACGTATTCGGTTTGACCTCAGTGATATGGCTTTTTCCCGCACAAATCCGAATGTACGTCGGCGCGATGATCGTACCATGTCGGCCCAGGCTATGCAGGTGGTAGTTGACAGCCTTCGCAGAGAGATCAACAATGAAATTGAACGGCTAATTGACCACACCCAGGCAGTTCGCCTCCTTGAACTAGGTCCCGGTCACCGCCCCCTTCGTGAAATTCAGACGATTCAGACCATCTTCGATCCCGACAGCACCATTACAAACCCAAGTGAATACGACGGTCCTTACCGGGCACTTCGTTTTCTTGCTGACCATGATTCAAGACAGATTGTACTGCGTGATGCCATCAACGGTATGCGCGGTACACAGTCGAAAATTACGGGTGTAAATACAAATACAGAATGGAGAGAAGAGCGCATTGCCCAATTCCGGGTTGAAATCATTAAAAAAATTGCCATCCCGTTCGGTTGTATTATTTTTGTGCTGATTGGTGCTCCATTAGGCATGCTTACCCGAAAGGGCAACCTGGGCGTGAACGTGGTCATCAGCGCGGTACTCTTTACATATTACTGGATTACCATTATTCAGGGAGAAAAGCTGGCCGACCGCCTCATCATCGCGCCGTTTACCGGTATGTGGTTTGGAAATATAACGCTGGGTATACTGGGGATTATTCTGCTCATACGGGTAACCAGTGAGCGAAGAATCAGTGACTTATGGAGGCGATCGTGATTGGGAATCGTATGGATCGCTTTATTCTGCTTCGACTGGTAAGCATTACGCTGATGGTGCTGGTCATGTTGATTATCATATACATTATCATCGATTTTTCGGAAAACAGCGATGATTTTACAGACCGCGGAGCCACCCTGGCAGAAATCTGGAAAGATTACTACTTGCAGTACGTGCCCGAAATCATTCGTTTGGTTACTCCAGCAGCCGTTTTCGTGGCAACATTGCTGGTTTTGGGAAAAATGGCTCAACAATTCGAAATCACAGCTCTTAAAGCAGCGGGTGTGAGTCTTTATCGCATCAGTGTGCCGTTTATGTTGTTTGCCGGTGTATGTGCAGGGGCTATTGCCTGGCTGGATGCCAACGTAGTGCCTCTTGCAAATCAGCACCGGATTGAATTTGAACGAACGTATCTGATGACACGCTCTGACAGAATTGACCGGAACAAAATTTTTCGACAGGAATCAGATAATACAATTCTGATCGTAAACTATTATCTGCCCAGCGATTCTATTGCCTACAGAACACAACTAATCAGCTTCGACGACGACCGTGTTACTCAAATGGTTGAATCGGGCAGAATGGAGTGGCGGAATGCAACCCAGCAATGGGCGCTGTTTTCTTCGGTAATCCGCACATTCGACGAGCATGGATACACAAAACGAACACTGGCCTATAAAGATACGACGCTAAATATTCTGCCGAGAGATCTCTCCCGAACGACATCCGATGTATATCTGATGACGTATCCTGAGGTGCGAAGTTATCTGGCCTCTCTGGAACGCATCGGTGCAGCCAACCTGGAACTCCCACGGGTTCAGTTTTATGGCAAGCTCGCCTACCCCTTCTCCATCATTGTCATCACCATTCTGGGTGTTGCCATCGCATCGGTACGGAGAGCGGGCGGAACAGGATTGATTTTGGGCATTGGCTTGGGTGTTATGTTCATGTACCTGGCTCTCATGAAGTTAGCGGAGCCTTTTGGTATCGCCGGTTCCATAGACCCGCTGCATGCGGTGCTTCTTCCACATGCGGTATTTTTCTCTATCGCTGTTATAGCGTTAATTCGTGCTAAAAAGTAATGCCGAAAAACTCAAGCCTCCGGTACAGGTCCGCGGTAGTTAAATGACATATCCGGTTTGTCTTTGGTGTCGATCACCCCGTTCTGATCTTCGTAGCGTTTGAGGTTGTCGGAGAGTGCACCTGACAATCGTTTGGCATGGTCGGGGGTAAGAATGATACGCTTAACTACTTTCGATTTGGGTAAACCGGGCATTACCGTGATAAAATCAAGTACAAACTCCGAAGCTGAGTGGGTAATCATGACCAGATTGGCATAGGTTCCCGTTGCTTCTTCTGTTGGTAGTTCTATTTCGAGTTGTTTTCTTTTTTGTTGGTCCATGCTATCCTTTAATTTATGAGTCCTGACCCGACCGGGAAAGTACCCGTATTAAGTCACTTTTTGTAATGATGGAATCACCCTCAGCCGAACCAGTCACAACAACGGCACTGGTATGCTTATCGAATAAAGTGCTGATATGATGTACGCTGGTATCGCAGTGAACCTCAGGAAAAGGTTTTTCCATAAGTTCGCCAATGCGTTGATCTCTTGCCGATGGATTGGCAATCATAAGGCTCAGAATGTGGTTTTCAGAAAGGCTTCCTACATGCGCATCCCCGTCGGTCACAACCAGTTGTGAAACATCCTCAGATTGCATGATTTCAATAGCTTCAGATACAGTTTGGTTGCTTTTTACAGCCAGAAGATTACCCGACCGACCACCATCTTTATGCTGCACCACCTCAGAAGCGGTTAACGTAGTGGCCTCGCCCATAAATCCATTGGCATACATCCATTCGTCGTTATAAATTTTTGACACGTAGCGCGTTCCACTGTCGGGAAGCAATACCACAACGACATCGTTTTCCCCAAGACGGTTTGTCCGGATGTAATCTAACGCACCCGCCATCGCTGCTCCGCAAGATCCCCCGATAAATAATCCTTCTTTGCGGGCCAGAGCACGGGTTGTAACCATGGCATCGCGATCATCTACCTGTACAACCGTATCTACATAGCTGAAATCAATATTTGCAGGAATAATATCCTCCCCAATGCCTTCGGTGAGATAGGGTGCTATCTGCGTCTTATCGAATTCACCGGTTTCGAAATACGATTTATATACCGATCCCACGGAATCTACACCAATCACTTTAATGTCCGGATTTTGCTCTTTCAAGAATTTTGCCGTGCCGGTAATCGTACCTCCGGTGCCCATACCGGCAACGAAGTGGGTAATTTTCCCTTCCGTTTGCTCCCAAAGTTCGGGACCGGTTGACTCATAATGAGCCTGATAGTTACTTAGATTATCGTACTGATTCGGGTACCAGGAATTCGGAATTTCCTCACTGAGCCTTTTAGCGACTGAATAATAGCTTCGGGGATCGTCCGGTTCTACATTTGTAGGACAAATACGAACTTCCGCACCCAGGGCACGAAGCAGATTTACTTTCTCCATACTCTGCTTATCGGTCGTTGTAAAAATACATTTGTATCCCCTTACAGCTGCAGCCAGGGCGAGCCCCATCCCCGTATTGCCCGATGTACCTTCAATAATTGTTCCGCCGGGTTTAATCAGTCCGGCACTTTCTGCATCATCTAGCATCTTAACAGCAATTCGGTCTTTTACACTCTGCCCGGGATTAAAATACTCTACTTTTGCAAGAATAGTCGGCTTTGTATCGGCTCCAAGTACGTTTAGTTTGATAAGGGGGGTGTTTCCAATCGTCTCGAGTATAGAATTATACCACATAAATATTTTTGTCTCAGTGTTGTTATGTCGGTTTCAACCGGGTTTCTTTGGTGCCTTAACGCAACGTATATCTAAAAATTACCAATTAAAGCGTGCAATATTTCCATATTCTGGTATAGCTAATGAACTGAAATCACTTCTATGCGTACTTTGCGGTTGCTCAAGCTTTGCGGATTTCAGCAAATATACATTCAATTGTAAAAATAGGCATTTTAGCCAAGAAAACCGGCACATTTCATGGGGATTTAACTGTACCTATGGTATTTATATGAACTTGCATTATTTATACCGTATCTTTGTCTCGCAATACCGTAAACGACACGCACATATTATGTTTTTACCGCTAAGAAAACCGCAGGATTATGACTGTGGGTATAATCTTGATTTAATGATTGAAGCACTTCCTAGAATCCAAGATCAGGAAGAACGTATTGCGTATGCCAATAGAATTGTCGGGCTCATAAAACAAAGCCACATCAATTGGGTCGATTCCAAGGGAAACAGCAAAGAAGCCTGGGACCATTTCTTTGAAATGGCTAACTACCGACCCGAAGATTACGGCATTGAAAACCCCTACGTTACCGGCGCCCCCGACGAGGCCAGATAGCGCACACTTTTCTGCGAAAATCGTTAAATAATCGTATGATCTGTAGCTTTTAATGAACTTTCAATTTATATTGAAAGTTATATTAGCATGACATAATCATACCACATGCCCTACAGTATTTTTAATTTATACAGCGAATCGCTTACTACAGACGAGTTATTGGAGTCTTTGGTTGAATTTGGTGAGTTAACTGCCATTTTCGATACGGCGTCGGAGCAGTCGAGGCAAACGCTGCAAACACAGCTGGTTACGGTAACACTCCCATTTGAGCGAATTGATCCTCTTGCAGCGCTTGAACTGCTCGGTGAAGACACTGAGTTTCAGTATTTCTGGGAACATCCGGACGAAAAACTGGCTATTGCAGCCGGCAATGAAATTGCCAGAATCCGCTCGAATCACCGAGACCGCTTCAACGTGGTTAAGTCGCATATTCAAGACTGGAAAGAGCGCACGTTCTCATACAAGGCTCTTACGCACAGCTTATCCGGACTTCATTTTTTGGGCGGATTTTCCTTTCAGGACCAGCCTCAGCAACATCATTGGAAAGCTTTTGGAACAGCCAATTTTGTCATTCCGGAGTGGCTGCTTATTCGTGACGGAGAATTATCGCTGCTTACGCTTACAACACCCGTAAAAAGCACCGATGAGGTGGCTGATTTGCTCGTTCACGTTCGCGACAGGCTTACTGATATAATTGAGCAGGTTCGGGGATTTGACAAGTCTGACTGCCCCGGCGGTCATGCATTGAATGGCTTTGAGTCATATTTCTCAGCCAATGTGCCCGCTCAGGCGGAAGGCCATTGGATAGCCACCGTAAACGCGGCAAAACAACGTATTTCTCTGGATGAGTTCAAAAAAATTGTTCTCGCACGTGAAATCATAATCCGCTTTTCCCGCGCTCCCGAGGCGACTCAAATGTTAAACTATCTGCGTCAGGAGTATCCAACCTGCTTCACATTCATGATGAGGCTGAACAAAGATGCCGTTTTCCTGGGATCAACTCCTGAAAAGCTTGTTGCACTGCGTGCTACATTCATACTCACAGACGGGCTGGCCGGAACCATATCCCGTGGAAATTCTGCTTCGGAAGATACCGTTTTAGAGCGAAGGCTTCTTAACAGTGAAAAAGATTTGAGTGAACACGGTTTCGTGGTAGAAGCCATTGGTGAACGACTGAGTAACCTGACGCACAACCTGAATTACCCCAGTAAGCCCGGCATCCGAAAATATCCGAATGTACAGCATTTGTATACCCCCATCACAGCCAGCTTAAATGAAGATATTTCTCCGCTCGATGTTGTAGAAAAGTTACATCCAACTCCGGCTGTTGGCGGTTTCCCACGGGAAAAAACCGTTCAGCATATACAGACACTTGAGAAGTTCGACCGCGGCTGGTATGCGGGACCTGTTGGCTGGCTGAACACGAACGGAAGAGGTGAGTTCTGTGTAGCTATTCGCAGTGGTCTGCTTCTTAACGGTCAGGCCCGCTTTTATGCAGGATGTGGCATCGTAGCCGATTCTGATCCTAAAAGCGAGTGGGAAGAAACAAACCTTAAACTTATACCGATGATGTCGGCCCTGCGTCATGCCTGAGTTGGCCCCAAATCGTTTTGAACAGCCTCAGAATTTATCTACCTACTGGTGTGCGGTATTCGTAAACGAGCTGTATCGCAATGGATTGCGCCATGCCGTTATCTCGCCGGGTTCCCGCTCAACCCCACTTACACTGGCGTTTGCTTTACATCCTCACATTCACAGCCAGGTTGTTGTGGATGAGCGCTCTGCAGGATTCGTCGCTCTTGGAATTGCCATGAAATCCCGTGAACCAGCTGCCCTGGTATGCACTTCCGGTACGGCAGTTGCCAATTATCTGCCATCGGTTGTAGAAGCCCACATGTCGGGCGTACCTATGCTTGTGCTGAGCGCCGACCGACCGCCAAATCTAAGAAATATTGGCGCAAACCAGGCCATCCGTCAAAATGGTATTTTCGGTTCATACGCAGTTTTTGAGCATGATGCAGGCGAGCCTGTAAACAGCGCCAATGACTTTCGCAGACTCGAAATTCTGGCTTCACAAGCATGGGAGGCTAGTATATCGCTAGCTGGTGCGGCCCATATCAATTTCCCCTTTCGCAAACCGCTTGAGCCGGAGGCCGATTTTCGTGCGGAGCTTCCAGCGTATTTCGAAAAATCCCTCGAAACAAATCCAGACCCCGTCAGTCGGGCGTTGAAACAGACTTGGTCTGTTCCCTTGCAAGTTACAGAGCAGCTTTCCCGGGTGAACCGCCCCATTGTTATTGCAGGACCCATGCCACAGGATGGTCTCTTACAAAAAATTCTGGACAGCTTTGAAAAAACAGGTATTCCTGTTCTTCGTGAGGCAGCAGCTGGCTTATCACATGCAGAAGAGCACATCGTAGGGTTCAACGCATTTTTAAAAGATCCGCTGAAGCGGAAAGAACTCAAACCTGATCTCATCATAAGACTGGGCGCCGCGCCGGTTGGCAAAGGGTTGGAGCTGTATTTAGGTGAGCTCAACGGTGTTCCCACCATTCGTTTTGAAATGGGCAGCGCCTGGAGTGACCCCTTCCAAAATGGAGGACAACGTATATCGGTACCTCCCGGACCTTGTGAGCTGAGTCCTGCAGCACTTCCCGTTTTTACCCATACAGCATGGCAACAAAAATGGAAGGATCAATCAGAAGCCGCACTCAATAAACGAAACAACCTCGCAGCCGATAAAACAAATCTCAGAGACGGGGACGTGTATAGTGCTGTACTCAAACATACCACGCTTCCCCAAATATTCATGATATCCAATTCCTTTGCTGCCCGGGATGCCGATCATTTCGCTGCACCTGAACTGCTATGTCATGAAGTGTACATGAATCGGGGCGCCAGCGGAATAGATGGTATCACCAGTACCGCTGCAGGGCTTGCACTGGCCGGAGAAAAGCCGGTAACCCTGATAACCGGTGATCTGGCATTCCTGCACGATACCACCGCACTGCTTACCATTAATCAGTTACCGGCAGGTAAACGGATGCGAATAATCGTTGTTAACAATAACGGTGGCAGTATTTTCAGAATGCTCCCGGTTTATGAACCAGCTGATTGGTTTACCCGTTTTTTTGAAACCCCGCAAAACGTCCAGCTCGGTGCACTGGCAAAAGCATTCCATATTGAAACCAGCGAAGCTAATTCGCACGAAGAACTTGAAATTTGTCTGAAGAATGATGCCGCTATTCAGATTATTATCTGCAATACCCATCCAGATCTATCTATGAAACAGCGTGAAGCTCTATGGAAATAAAGCAGTTGCGGATTGAGGTGGGTGGTGTTTGGTATCATTTACATCACTTCAATTCCAATATAACATCCGTTACACCTCTTATTTACCTGCATGGGTTCGGCGGATCGGGTGCGTTGTTTAATGTTTTTGCCGAAAAATTGGGTCGACCCGTATTAGCTATCGATCAGCTTGGCCACGGCCAGTCCGATGCACCAGGTGATGCATCCCGATATAGGCTCAAACACCAACTACGCGACATCGGCTCCATTATCACGGCACTGAGTACGGATGGCAAACCAGCAGACCTTCTGGGCTACAGTATGGGGGGACGACTGGCCATGCGACTTGCTGTTGAATACCCCAATCTATTCCGCTCACTCATCATAGAAAGCAGCCATACAGGCATTACTTCACCGGCTGAACGAGAAAACCGTATGCAGCGGGATCACACACTGGCGGGTAAAATTAAGGCCGACATGCACAGCTTTTTTACCAGCTGGAATCGCTTGCCATTATTTAACTCTCCAGACGATGCTCCAGCTGATTTAGCGGCACGATTTATTCAGGAACAAGCATCCAATAACCCGGAAGGACTTGCTAACAGCCTTATCGGTTTCGGGTCGGGTACACTGAGCCCCGTATCTGACGAACTTTTAGGACTTCAAATACCGTTAGCAGTTATCACAGGGGAACTTGATTCGGTTTACACAACGATGTGGGAATCACACCCCAACATAGAGCATATCGTAGTTCAGGGCGCCGGCCATCGCGTTCATTTAGACCGCCCCGATGCGTATATTCAACATATCAACAACTTTCTAAATCATTTAGACACAACATCATGAACTGGAAAACTGTCAAAGAGTACGAAGATATAACCTACAAGAAAGCAGACGGTATTGCTCGTATTGCATTTAACCGACCTGAAATTCGTAATGCATTCCGACCCAAAACCATTTTTGAAATGTTCGAGGCATTTTTAGATGCCCGGGAAGATCCATCAATCGGGTGTGTATTGCTAACGGGTGAAGGTCCTGCAAAAGATGGTAAATACGCTTTCTGTTCGGGCGGTGACCAGAAAATTAGAGGTGATGCGGGATATATTTCAGATGATGGTATTCCTCGATTGAACGTGCTTGAACTGCAGCGCCTTATCCGAAGTATGCCTAAACCGGTAATCGCCCTGGTAGCCGGGTACGCTATCGGCGGTGGACATGTACTTCATGTGATCTGTGACCTTACCATTGCGGCCGATAACGCCATATTTGGCCAAACCGGACCCAAAGTAGGTAGTTTCGACGGAGGGTTCGGCTCTAGTTACCTGGCATCTATTGTAGGGCAGAAAAAAGCTCGTGAAATATGGTATCTCTGCCGACAGTACAACGCTCAGGAAGCCCTTGACATGGGACTGGTTAACACCGTCGTTCCGATTGACAAACTCGAGGAGGAAGGGGTTAAGTGGGCTCAGGAAATTCTGGAGAAAAGCCCAATCGCAATTCGTTGCCTAAAATCAGCATTCAATGCCGATGTTGACGGACAGGCAGGAATTCAGGAATTGGCAGGTAACGCAACCATGTTATACTATATGAGCGAGGAAGGTCAGGAAGGGAAAAAGGCATATTTGGAGAAAAGGAAGCCAGATTTTCGTAAATATCCCTGGTTGCCGTAACTGCAATTATAGCACACTGCACATACAGGCTAAAGCTTATGAAAAGATGCTACTGTCTGTGTAATTAACAGATAGTAGATCACGAAGTCCTGCTTTTACCACGAAGGCAGGACTTTTTTTTATGCTTCCAACTTAGCTGGCCTTTATCCATAACGGGATGCTAGAGACGGGTTTTCTTAAAAATATACCGTTTGAATTTCGCTAATAGCTTGTCAGGGCTCACTTCCGGTTGTCAGGACGAATGTGTTGGAGCGATTTGGCAAGGTAGTATCAGGCTCTACCGGTAGTGTGCCGATTAAGTATAATTTGATCTGATAAAGTCCGTCCAGCTGTACTCCTCGGGGCAAGTCAAACTCAAGTGGTATACGCAATTCTTCTTCTGTGCGTGGCATTATTCCAACTCTCAATTGATTAAATGACCGACATACATCGGGTACAATCTCTACCTCTGTGTTGGTTGACTCATCTAGTTGAATAAGAGCAAACCGAAATGATCGAGGTCCACATCGCCGTACATATACGGCTTGTTCCCCGGGGTTGTGAACACGAACCGCCATGGTATCTCCCAGACTGTAGAGCAAGCGGTCGGTTTCAATGAGCAAAGAACGTTCTTCATCAAAAACCTTTTCACAACCGGTCGTAAGTGCAAAAAACGACACAACCAACAGCAGAGGTATTAATTTAACCACCATATTGCTCCATTTAAAACCGTTGCAAATGAAACCCAGGCAATGTAAGGTAGCTGCAATAAACCCGCCAGAGGTCTTACCCGGTAGAAAAATACGATCATTGCAAATATAGACAGCCACAAAACGATGATTTCAATAAAGGCCAGTCCGGGTCTTTGAAAGTAAAAAAACAGGAAGCTCCAGGCGAAATTCAGTGCAAGCATAACTCCATAAACATCAAGACCCAACCGTCGGTTGCCGGAGTGCGGTGAGCGGTAAACCAAATAGGAAGATACCCCCATAAGCAGATACAGGACGGTCCAAACAGGACCAAATATCCAGTTCGGAGGGTTAAAGAATGGTTTTTCCAGCGTCACATACCATGTGCTTACACCGCTGGCCGTAGCTACGCTCGCCGTTACGCCAATAAGCAGTGGTAAAACCAGAAAACCAATAAAAATGGCGCTTTCTTTGAGCTTATTCATGCAGTTCGTGATTTAATATTGTACTCGTAACATACACAATATCATGTATAAAGCTTTGCAAAAACCTGCTTCACCCGATTAAGATCTTCGTCTCCAACCTGAAAATGAAACACGGCACGGATGGTTTTTGGTCCAAATGGTACCATCCCTACTCCATGCTTCCTGAGTGTTTCAAGTACTTCTGCAACCGAGCCCTCGTTTACATCAAACAATACGATATTGGTGTGTACCTCGGAGGGATTCACCGAAAACATGCGAAACTCTTGCAAGAACAACGCAAATTCCCGTGCCCTACGGTGATCTTCTTCCAGCAGCGGCAGGTGATTATGAATACCGTAGGATGCGGCTGCGGCCAACACACCTACCTGACGCATCCCTCCTCCCCACATTTTACGCTTGCGCAGGATATCGGCACGGAGCTCGTTACGGCTGAGTACCATAGATCCGACCGGTGCTCCCAGAGCCTTGCTGAAACATACCGATATGGTATCCGCAACTTCTCCGAAGAAGCTCAGCGGTATGGCCGAAGCCACGGCGGCATTCCAGATACGAGCTCCATCGATGTGCAATGCTACGTTATGGTTACGGGCAACAGTTGCAATTTCTGATAGTGCCTGCTTCGTGTACCAAGCGCCTCCACCCTTATTGGTGGTATTTTCAAGAGCTACGATGCTCGTACGCGGGTCCCAGTCGTTGTGACCTCGGAAACCGGATGCAACCAGATCCGCCGAGAGTATTCCCTGCTTACCCTGCAGCAGCATGAACTGTATGCCGGAAAGAAATGGCCCGGCAGCCGACTCATAATTATAGATATGCGCTGTTCGATCGCAGATGACCTCATCACCGGGTTGGGACTGCACATTCAGCGCCAGCTGATTGCCCATCGTCCCGCTTGGCACAAAGACACCCGATTCCATACCAAACATAGCCGCAACTTTCTGCTGAAATGCGTTTACGGTCGGGTCTTCACGAAATACGTCATCACCTACTTCGGCATCATACATGGCTTTGCGCATGCCCTCGGTAGGACGAGTTACCGTATCGCTTCGTAAATCTATGAATGCACTCATTTTTCGTAGGTATAAAAGCCCTGACCTGTCTTATCGCCGAGCTTGCCGGCATCTACCATCTTAACGAGTAACGGGCACGGACGGTATTTCGGGTCTTTGAATCCCTCATAAAGCACATTCATAATTGCCAGACACACATCCAGTCCGATGAAATCGGCCAGCCGAAGCGGCCCCATAGGATGTGCCATACCCAGTTTCATAACCGAATCTACGGCTTCCGGAGTTGCCACCCCTTCATACACACAGAAAATAGCCTCGTTGATCATGGGCATGAGTACACGGTTGGACACAAATCCGGGAAAATCCTGTACTTCTACCGGTGTTTTCCCCATTACCTCACTCAATAGCTTAATCTGCTCATAAACTTCCTGCGAGGTTTCGTAACCGCAGACGATTTCCACCAGTTTCATAACCGGAACGGGATTAAAAAAATGCATACCAATCACGCGATCAGGCCGGTTGGTAACAGCGGCCAGTTTGGTGATGGAGATAGAGGAGGTATTTGAGGCAAGTATGGCATGCGCCGGTGCTGAGGCGTCGGCCGTTTCAAAAATCTTCCTCTTGAGCTCGAAGTTCTCGTTAATGGCCTCAATGATCAGGTCCGACTCCGAGGCGGCCTTACGCAGATCTGTTGACGTAAGGATGCGCGCCAGTGCCTCGCGCTGTTGCGCAGCGGTTATTTTCTCCTTCGAAACCATCCTGCCAAGGTTTTTCTCAATGGTGGCGTAGGCTTTTTCGAGTTGAGCAGCACTGATGTCAACAAGGTTTACCTGAAGGCCACTCATCGCAGCTACATGGGCAATACCGTTTCCCATCGTTCCGCCACCGACAACTGTAATTGTTTTAATATTCATAATAGACTGGTTTAACTGTGATAGGGGCAATCTGCCCGAAATGGAAGCCATTATTTAACAAAAAATGATTCCTTCAAAAAGCGGTCAACAATGGCCTCAGCCGTCTCACGTTCCCTGATTAACTTAGGCGTTCCATCATCTGCTATGAGTACTTCAGAAGGAACAGAGCGCCGGTTGTAATTCGAAGCCATGGTCATGCCATATGCTCCGGCATCACATAGTGCGAGCAGCTCTCCATTAGAGGTTTCAGGCAGCTTTCTGTCTTCGGCCAGAATATCACCCGTTTCACAGATATTTCCGGCAATAGTGTAGGTCTTGTCGGCTTCTTCACCAGCACGTGTTACATTTACTACCGCGTGGTACGACTCATACATTGCAGGACGCAGTAAATGGTTAAATCCGGTATCGGTACCCAGAAAGGTAATACGCCCCTGATCTTTAACGGTGTTAACGCGAGTTAGCAAGAGTCCGGCAGGTGCTACTATCCACCGCCCGGGTTCAAAATGAAACACCAAATCTCCGCCGCGCCTGTCGAGCTCTTCTTTAAGCAATGGCGATGCAGCTTCTGCAAATCGGGTGATGGAGAAAGGCGCATCACCTTCTTTGTAGGGAATTGGAAATCCACCGCCGAAATTTATGCGTTTCAGATCAGGAAGAACCCTGCCGATGTCAAGTAAAACCTTCATAGCTTGGGTGAGGTTTTCCGGCTTCTGGATGCCGCTTCCAATGTGAATATGAATCCCGGTTATTTTAACACCATGCTCTCCTGCCATTTCAACAGCTGCGGGAATCAGATCCAGTCGTATTCCAAACTTACTGTCCCGGTTTCCGGTATCTACTTTTGCATGATGACCATCGCCAATCTGCGGATTCACACGAATGGAACACTCCCGGGTATTTTTCAGTCGGGCAAATTGCTCAAGACGTGAGTAAGAGCCGATATTGAGAATAACACCCGCTTCAACTGCCGCGAACATTTCCTCATCGGTCATGTTGTTTTCCGTATAAAATATTTTTTCAGGCCGTTGGCCAATCTTCAAAGAAAGCAGTGCTTCTTCGAAACTAACGGTATCGAAACCGAATCCTTCATCCTTAATCACCTTAAGAACATGAGGATTATCGTTTGCCTTTATGGCGTATAACCACTTCACAGGCAAACCCTTAAAAGCAGCGGCCAACGTTTGACAACGCTGACGAATCATGGAGCTATCGTACACATAAAGCGGTGTACCATAGACTGCTGCCAGGTTAGAAAGTGTATCGGGTGAGGCAATAAGCTTTGGCGAAAACAATGGACTATCCTTCGTTTTTAAATGGTTCGTTGGTCAGATTGTGATTACCTTTAGCAGGCAGAAATTAGGCATTCATATACATATCCCGGAAAGATACCTGCAAATGCAGCCTGTAAATGATTGCTTGTTTCGAGCTTCCAAAATACCAAAATAGAACCTAAAACGAAGCCTCATTTCGTGATGATAAAATCGTTTATACGAGTCTTTTTACTCATCATTATAGTTATTTCCGGATTTGTAGCCGTAGCCATATACTGGACGGTATTCAAACCTGTGCTTCCATATGAGACCAGTCTCACGTTACCAGAGCTTCACGAGGAGGTTTCCATACAATGGGATGCGTTTGGGGTTCCTTCCATTTTTGCCCTCAACGAACACGATATGTACCTGGCATTGGGCTGGGTTCACGCTCGGGACCGTCTCTGGCAAATGACAGTGGCCCAGCTGTTTACCGAAGGTCGTTTTGCCGAATTTTTGGGAGAGGATGTCATCGAATTAGATACGTTCAGCAGAACAATAGGTTTTTGGAAAATCGCCGGAGAGCTTGAACAGCGTATGGATAGTGAGACGCTCCGCCATCTTGAATCATACAGCGCAGGGGTAAACGCATTTGTAAAGCAGCATCGCAATTCACTTCCACTTGAATTCAGTCTTGCAGGAATACATCCACCAGAATGGACACCCCGACATACCATCGCATTATCCCGACTCCTGGGATGGGAGTTGAATGTGTCTTGGTGGACTAAAGTAATGATGGGCTATCTGGAGGCTTACTTTGATGAGCCCATTTTACAAGAACTTTTCCCGGTATGGCAGGATGATGCTCCCCGTAACCTGTCTCCCCAGGAAACACGTCGCTTAATTGGTGCAGCATTGCCTATACTGCAAATCGACCGGTATTCACGCCGACTAATCGGCAACGACGGAACCCATGTAGGTTCCAACGCCTGGGTTTCTGACAGCAGCAGAACGGGTACGGGGTATCCACTGCTTGCCGGCGATCCGCATCTCGGACTGGATATGCCTGGCAAATGGTACGAGGTCCACCTCAACCTGAGAGGACGAAGTACATCCGGGGCTACAATCGCCGGAGCCCCACTCATAGTTATGGGGCAAAACGAACATCTTGCGTGGACATTTACCAGTCTGATGGCCGACGATACCGATTTTTTCCGTGAGCGGATGCATCCGGCTGACTCAACCTTATATTTGTCTGATTCAACCAGCGCAGGAGGTACGTACTCCGCATTCATCACGCGTCGTGAACTCATTAAAATCAAGGGTGGCGAAGAGGTATTGCATACTATTCGATACACGCAAAACGGACCTATCATTAACGACGTTTACCCAAGCCAGGAGCTCGTAGAACATGAACTCCTGAGCATGCGTTGGACCGGCTTTGAAATAACGCACGAAATTCGTTCGCTGATGCAAATGGCCTGGGCTGCATCAAGAGATGAATTCACACAGGCGTTAGAGGGATTTGGAGTACCAGCCTTAAATATCATGTATGCAGATAAAGCCGGTAATATCGGCATGTACACGGCAGCCACTCTCCCCATTCGCGCGCAGCCATCTTTATTACTCCGCAACGGTTGGGATTCTCGACACAGATGGGATCGTTTCATTCCCCGCAATCACTTGCCCAAAGTAGAAAATCCAGCCTCGGGTTTCATTGCCAATGCCAATAATCCCGTTGTAAGTGAAAACTACCCCTATTATCTTACCGCATTTTGGGAACCCGACTCTCGGATACGGCGTATTCAGTCTGTTTTAACCGAATATGACCAGCATACACCGGAACTGTTTAAGGCGCTGCAGAACGATGTATACTCCTATCATGCCGCCGACATCACTGCCATCATTTTACCTGTATTGGAAGCATCTAACGACGGCCGCTTCGACCATATCTTACCGTATCTGCAAAATTGGGATTTCAATTATACTCGAGCTGCAACGGCAGCCTCCCTGCATGACATGTTCTTCCTCACACTGGTTGAAAATATATTCAAACCATATCTGGGTGAAGTTGCATATCAGAATTTTATACGAATAGAGAACTTTCCGGTCAGAGTGACTACGCAAATGCTGAAAAATGGGTCGGTCTGGCTGCGAACCGATCAGGGCGAAACCACCTACCGCGACTCCCTCATTGTGGCCTCTATGCAGCATACCATAGACACCCTTAGCAACCTGCTTGGAGATGACCCTGCTGCCTGGCAATGGGGCAATCTACACACCCTCACACTTTCACCCATTCTATTCCGAGAAGCAGCGGCATCCCCTGAGGCTCCTGCACCGCTGCGCCTCATTGTAAACAATTTACTGAGTCGGGGACCTTTCCCAATGAACGGGCATGCAATGAGTGTGAATAATACACAATATAGCTGGGAAGAGCCCTTTGACCAGATTTTAGGTGCTTCTATTCGCAGAATAATTGACCTGCAAGACCTTAATCAATCCTGGTCAGTTCTGCCTACCGGACAATCGGCGAACTTCCTGGCACCACATTTCGGTGATCAAACAGATTTGTGGTTATCCGGTAAATACCGCATCTTTAGACATTACAATTTCACTACAGGCGACGTTCAGAGACGAACGACGACATTAAAACCATAGGTACGAATGGAAGTATGGCTAGGAATTGATGCCAACGGCTCGCGGTCGGTCCTTTTGGCAACTGATAAAAAGATGAACATCATCCATAAAGAACAGGGTGGTGCGTTACATGCCCGGATGATGAAACTAGACGATCAGGTTTCCGGAGCACTTCAGCTGATTGAAAACTTCTTGGCGAAAAACAAGTCCCATGAAGTGAAAGGGCTTTGCATAGGTATCGCTGGAGGAGGACGCGAAGTTGAGCAGAACCTGCTCCGTAATGCCCTTGAGAAGTTTTATCCGAACTTCCCCATTATGGTCACGTCAGATGCACACGTTGCCCACGCTGAAGCATTTAAAAACGGTGACGGCATTCTTCTGATTACCGGTACCGGTAGTATTGTATTAGGCCGCAAAGATAAAAGATGGGACCGTGCGGGGGGATATGGCTTTCTCATTGGAGACCCCGCAGGCGGGTACAGAATGGGTCAGGAATCGCTATACGCAATTTGTACAGCTATGGATGGTGGCAAACCCACCGTGATGGAAGATATAATCAAAGACCGCTTCGATATCTTGTCCCGCGAAGATCTTATCCTGAAAATTTACGACAATACCATTGCTCCTGCCGAAGTCGCCCCGCTTCTGCTCGAAGCTGCCGAACAAGGTGATGATATCGCCCAGCATATTATCACCGACAATTGTACTAAGCTAGCCTCTCAGGTTGCCCTTGCATCCGAGACATTGCAGTTCAAAACCACCCCCATCTGTGTGATCGGAAGTCTTTTTAATAACAACTACTTTCGCGAAATTATGACCTCCTGTCTGGTAGATGCACTCGGTGATGTGAAGTGGATTGACAATATCAATGAGCCGGCTCTGGGTGCATGCAGACTAATGATTAGCAATGCGAAATCTGTTGCTGTTCAGTAAGTTAAATTGATTAGCATACACTTATTGGCGATATTCAACTGTACAGACGCTATCCTACATCAGCCGCGTTGAACAGGCCAATCTTAAAACTGCTTGAAAGTATGCTATTGCTTGCCTCGCCCCTTCAGAAAAAAATTATTCTTTTAGTTTTAATTTCCATTGCAGCGACACTAGCTGTGAGTGCGATGGTTGTACTGAATAGTCCCGGAGAGTCTCAATCAACCGAACCTGTACCCGTTTCATCTTTCAGCTCTGTAGAACAGCAACCGCTGCCCGAATACCCGACACTGAAGGCAACGTCGCAGGTAAATATCGACACGTTGATGGCCAACCTGAGCCCACGACAAAAAATAGCACAGCTCATGATAGTCTGGGCGCATGGGCAATATCAAAGCGCCGATTCTGAGCGATTTGAATATCTGGAAAGGCTGGTAACCGAAGAACAGATTGGCGGACTAATGTTCTCTCGTGGAAATATTTACGATCAGGCTGTATTGACGAATCGTCTTCAGAGCCTTGCCCGGGTACCATTGTGGATTACGCAGGACATGGAATTCGGTGCTGCAATGCGCATTCAGGGCACAACCCGTATAACCCCGGCAATGGGTATAACCGCAAGCGGGATGGAACTTAATGCCTGGCATAAAGGTCGTATAACCGCTTTGGAGGCTAAAGCAGTTGGTGTACATCAGATTTTTGCTCCGGTAGTAGACATCAATAACAATGCAGCTAATCCTGTTATCAATATTCGTTCATTCTCGGAAGATCCTGTGGTGGTGGCACGTTATGCCGATGCATTCATTCATGGTGTTCAGTCGACCGGCCTGATGGCTACAGCCAAGCACTTTCCCGGTCATGGAGATACCAACGTAGACTCCCACCACGCACTTCCTGTAATACGACACGGTTGGCAACGGTTGTTGGAAGTTGAACTACTCCCATTTCGATCGGCTATACACGCTGGTGTGGGCAGTGTGATGAGTGCCCATATTGCTTTTCCGGAGCTTGCTGAAGAACCCTCAAGACCCGGCACCTTGAGCGCGGCCATGCTGAATGGAGTTTTACGTGACTCTCTGGGCTTTACCGGTATGATCATTACGGACGCACTGGAAATGCGTGGTATATCAGCACATTATTCACCCGGAGAAGCCGTAGTAATGGCACTAAACGCCGGAGCCGATGTGCTGCTGGCACCGCGCGACGCACTACAGGCATTGGATGAGGCCGAGCAAGCCATACAGGAAGGCCGTCTCGATATCGGAGTCGTTGACAAAGCCTTACTGCGATTTCTTAGCATAAAGCGCAATCACGGGTTGTTCGAAGCTGAAGCCATTGATGTTGAGTCAATCGCTTCAGTCATAAACAATCGGGAATTTCGTGCCACCTCCGATAAAATCGCCAGGCAATCCATTACCTTGCTTAAAAACCACCGTAACATACTGCCTCTGCCCACAAACCGGCAACGCATTCACGTTATCGCCGTGAGTAATACCCGCGACGACCAGGCCGCAGCAACGATAACCAGGTTTGTACGACAGTATAATACCAATACTACCTCTGATGGCATAGACACCCGAAGTACCCGGGAAGATGTAATTCGCGCGGTACGAAATGCGCGTGCCGCCGACGTGGTTATTTTAGCGTTGCCTACCGGCGTAGGTGCCCGTTATGCAAATTCACATCCTGCCATGCAGCATGGACTTCTTCGTCAACTTAGCCAGGCTGCAACTCCGGTAATTGCAGGTGTTTTCGGGAACCCGTATGTGTTACCAATCGCTGACTTTGCGGATGTCAAAATAATGGGGTGGGCTGCTACTGACACTCAGTATGAAGCATTCACACACAGTATCTTTGGGGCTTCTGCTATTAGTGGCAGACTTCCGGTTACGATAAATGACCGCTATAAAAATGGCCACGGCTATTACTTGCCACAAACAATTTTAAGGTCAGACTTACCCGAAGCTGCCGGAATGTCATCGGATCGTCTGCGCTCTATTGAAACTATCATAAACAATGCAATTGCCGACAGCGTTTTCCCCGGGGCTGCTGTCGCCGTGGTTCGTGACGGAGTGCTCGTATATCAGGGCAGTTTTGGTTTTCATACCTACGAAAGAAGAACCCGGGTTCAGCAAGACGATATCTTTGATCTGGCATCTGTTAGTAAGGTAATGGGAACCACCCTGGCAACCATGCGCATGATAGATGAAAACCGTCTTCAGCTCGATACCCGAATTGCAGCTTACTTCCCTTCGTTCACATATGGTGGAAAAGAGGAAATTACGGTTCGGCACTTACTTGAGCACACCTCCGGTTTACCCGCTTTTCGGGTGTATGTTGATAGTATTCGCACCCGCGATGCCCTCGTTGAAGCCATATTAAATGAGCCTTTGATTAACCCGCCGGGACAGGTTTATGTATACAGTGATTTGGGAATGATTACACTGGCGCTGCTCATTGAACACATTACCGGAACCGATCTGGACTCCTTTCTGCAGGAAACATTTTACAGGCCGCTCGGCCTTGAACACACGATGTATAATCCACATCGAAAAGGGGCTGCTTTCATCAGCAGAATATTGCCAACAGAAAAAGACACCGTTTTTCGTAATGCTGAAATCAGGGGGTTTGTCCACGATGAAAGGGCGTACTACCTGAATGGTATTGCCGGTCACGCAGGGCTTTTTTCCTCCGCACCCGACCTCGCGGTGCTGGTTCAGATGCTTCTTAACAACGGTGCTTACGGTGGGATGTCTTTTTTAACTGGTGAAACAATTGCTATGTTCACCTCCAGGCAGCCTCCACTAAATCGCAGAGGGCTAGGCTTTGACTTACGCAGCCTCGAAGGGTTTACCAGCGCCGGCAGTTATTCCAGCTCCGAAACCTTTGGTCACCTCGGTTTTACCGGAACGAGTTTTTGGATTGACCCGGAAACGAAAACAGGTGTAATTTTGCTTACTAACAGAACGTATCCCTACCGCGGACAAACCGGAGGTATAGCCCGTATTCGCGCTGCAGTATCCGATGCGGTCTTCAGCAGCTACATGAACTAATGAACTGGACAGATTTACAACAACGTGCGTACGTACCGTACAGCAATACTCCCTCAGCTTGTGTGATAGAAAGCAACACAGGTAAGGTTTATGCAGGAGTACGTATTGAAAATGCTTCATTCCCTTTAACTATAACCGAGTATCAGGCTGGCATATTTGGATGTTTGTCTGAGGGAGAAATTCCATCCAGGTTATACATCCCACCCGCTCATCCGAACGTACCCCAGGTATGGATAAACGCATACTCGCTCGAAGTAATCCGTACCGAAGAGCTGAAATTTGCTGCATTTGCAGATATTGTTTTGGAAGAACCTGTTTCTTTCCCTTCTGTTTTGAGAGAGCTTCAGAGCAAATGCCGCATACAGGAAAGCAACTTTCCTGTATCGTGCCTTCTTGAAATAGAACCCGGAAAGTTTATCTCCGGGGTGAATATTGAGCTGAGCGACTGGCAGCTAGGACTATGTGCAGAACGCATTGCACTTGCAAAGGCTGTCGCCATGGGGTTCAATGAAGCACTATCTATACACATTACTGCCGCTAAAGGCGATTTTATTAGTCCATGTGGTGCGTGCAGGCAGGTATTGGTGGAACATATGCCTTACAAAACAATGTACCTGTACCATCCCGACGCAACTCTTTCTGAACACACTCCTGCTGAATTTTTACCCGCTTTTTTCAATGGAAAATCCATCACCACATAATTTTATGGACTACCTGGCTATTATCGACTACAAGAACCTTGACAATCCCCTTTTTTTAAAATCTTTCGCTGAGGCCGCTGTTCAAAGGCGAAGTTCTAAAGCTATTTTCGTCCACGGAGATAGTGATTATACCGATCGTCTCATTCAGACCGGCATGATGCGGGAAGATGCAATTATTCGAAGTGTTCAGGACCTGAACCACAGGTTAGTGAGTTTCTTTGCCGATTACGGAATCGCTTGCATAGGTATTAATGGTTTTCAGCGAGGCACCGTAAAGCGAACCGAGGATGGTGACATCAAAATCAATACGAGCTACCTCAAATCACTTCCTGAAGGAACTGTAATTGTATTGTCGAGCCTGATTAAAGACCTCAATAATGAGTACGAAGTAATTCCACTGCCCACGCTTGCACGCGCCGTTCAGCGTCAGCTGGAACCCGGACAAACACACCTGTTTTCGGTTGATTCCGCCGATGAAATCATCTTAAACCACTCCATTTCCTCAGATAAAGCGATAAAATGGTCAGAAATTAAAGGCTCTGACATCGGAGATAAAATTCCGACAGAATTTAGTGAGAATCACATACAGGCAACCCTATGCAAGCCATTATATAACAACAACTTAAAAAGTTTCGAAGTACTTGCTGATATTACTTCATAATTAGGTACAGCCCAGCCATGTAGCGATCAAAATCGGGTTTTAGACGCAAAAAAATCGGTTTTTTTCATTAGAATTTTGTCCAAAGGCTTGATTCAGGTTCAGTCTTTAAGTAGCTTCAGCGAGATACGTAACACTTTACGTTATTACAAAGTACCTCAACAAAAATTAATGGAGTTAAATATGAGTCGATTTGCAGAAGTTAAAAGTCTAGTTGATTCTCTAGAAGGCGATATGGATAAGTTCTATAACAAGGGCAACAAGACAGCTGGTACCCGTGCTCGCAAAACCCTTCAAGATCTTAAGAAAATTGCTCAAGAAATTCGGGTCGAAATCCAAGAGAAGAAAAACGACTAATCGTTACATTTTCTACAGATTAAAAAAAGCCACTATGCTGTGGCTTTTTTTATTTAAGCTATCTGAGATGGTGATTTTTTCAACCTAAATGTTTTATGGTAAGGCATTGAATCGCTGATCTGCCTGAAGGGATAAAACAAAAGCCTCCATCAGATCAATGAGTTTTGATACATCTTTAAGGGAAGCCGTTTCTACCGGTGAATGCATATAGCGCAGGGGCAGGCTCGTTAACGCACTTGGAATCCCCTGTCGGGTGAAGTAAATACTGTCGGTGTCGGTACCGGTTCGAACGCTACTGGCCTCGTGCTGAATGGCAATTTCGTGCTTTGTGGCAACATCAGTGAGATGCTTTACCACCTTCGGATGTGATGAAGACCCGTGCGTAACGGAGGGGCCGCCTCCCAGAAGTATACGCCCGTGCTCCTTTTGATTAATTCCCGGCGTATCTGTAGCATGAGTGACATCGGTAACAAGGGCAACATCCGGCATAAGCCTGTAACTCATCATACGGGCGCCGAAACCGCCTATTTCTTCCTGTACTGCGTTAAGTGCCAACACATTGACCCTCAGCTCGTCTTTGCGTTCGGCAAGCCGTTTAAAGGCTTGTGCAATCACAAATCCTCCAATTCTGTTATCTAGAGCACGACCGCAGATCATATCTTCGGTGAGGAAATCAAAATCATCGGAATACGTAATCGGGTCTCCCACGCGTACCATAGCTTCAGCTTCTTCCCTGTTTGCTGCTCCGATGTCAATAAACAAATCTTTCCAGGCAAAAGGCTTGTTATTGTCACGATCCTGCAGATGAATAGCCGTATGACCAATCGTACCCGTTACTACTCCTTTCTCGCCATGAATAAATACCTTGCGGGCACGCGCGATTGTTGGATCGCTGCCCCCGATGCGCTGAATCCACAAAAAACCTTGGTCGTCTATGTGCTGTACAACCATACCAATTTCATCGCAATGCGCCTCAATCATAACCGTAATAGCATCTGGGTTTACCTGCAGGCGCGCAGCAGCCGATCCGTACGCGTCTGTAAGTACTTCATCGGCTATGGGTTTGAGGTAATCTACCCAAACCGTCTGGCCGGCCTGCTCATAACCGGTAGGACTAGGCGTGATGAGCAGGGATTCAAGAAATGAAAATTCGTCTTTGCTAAGTGTCATAAATACGTTGATTTCAATTGATTTTGCATGATTTCTAACGATTAAATAGTACTAAGCTTACCCCATAATAGCCAAATAAAACTGTATATTGCTGAATAAGGTTTTAATACATGGATAAACGCACGCATTACAAAATTTTTACCGATCCAATTCACGGATTTATAAGCGTACCTAAAGGTATTGTGCTCAAACTGGTGGACCACCCTTACGTGCAGCGCCTCCGCAGAATCAGGCAGCTTGGTCTGGGTTATCTGGTGTTCCCCGGCTCCGAACACTCCCGTTTTTCTCACGCTATCGGAGCGCTCGGGCTTATGCAGCGAGCCATTAATAGTCTTCGAGAAAAAGATACCACCATAACCAGGGCCGAACACGAGGCCGTGCTCATAGGTATCCTGCTGCATGACATTGGCCACGGTCCGTTTTCACACACATTGGAACAGACCATCATACGCGATTTTCATCACGAAATGATGACCCTCGCGTTAATGCGCAAACTAAATGAAGAGTTTGACGGCGGCCTTTCTACAGCCATCGACATTTTTACGGGTCAGCATCCAAAAACGTTTTTACATCAGCTTATATCCTCCCAGCTAGATATGGACCGTTTAGATTACCTCAGGCGCGACAGTGTTTACACCGGGGTAAATGAGGGCTCTATCGGCATTGATCGCATCATAAAAACCATGCGGGTATTTCAGGGTAATGTCGTCATTGAGGGGAAGGGTATTTATGCCGTAGAAAACTACATCACGGCACGCAGACTCATGTACATGCAAGTTTATCAGCACAAAACAGTGCTGAGTGGTGACAAGCTACTGGCATCAATCTTCCGACGCGTTCGCGACATTCACACCGAGGGAGGCACTGTTCCCATGCCCTCCCCTGCGCTGGGATTCTTTTTGAAAACCTACCCATCAGCCAAAAAAGGACTCACGTCGCGCATTACAGAAAACTACCTGCGCATCGATGATAACGATGTACTCTTGAGTATAAAATGCTGGCAAGATGCAAAAGATCCGATACTCGCAGACTTGTCGAACAGATTCCTTAACAGACGCTTCTTCCGCACCACCTTCGTAAAAAAACGCATCTCGGCAAACGAGCAGAATATTTTAATTGAAAAAACACGGAAGGCACTCAAAGATGCCCGTCTGCCCCATGACGAAAAGTCAGCATCCTATTACCTGTTTTTTGACGAACTGGTGAATGAGGCCTATCGATACGAAAGTGAAGGGATTTGGATACTTCAGGACCACAACACCGCAATAGAGTTCTCAAGAGCAAGCGAAACAGGCAATATCAGCGCCCTGACCAAAGCGGTAGTAAAACCTTACATTGTTCACCTAAAGGACCTTGTTCTGTAAATGAATTATTTCGAGTACATTTGGGTATGGATTCTGTCGATTCTCGCTATTGCCATTATCGTTTGGATTGTACTTAGTCCCGTTAATACGCTGCGAGAACTCAATGCCCTTCCGGTAATAGTGTACCAGGTTGAGGGAGATGTTTACACCCGGCAAGGTTTACAGCTCTCCCGAGGCGACACCGTTCAGGTAGGTACTTCATTCACAGGCCGTGATGACAGTCAGCTTATTTTGAAACTCAGTGAACGCAGTTTTATTCATTTCGGAGGAGCATTTTCAGCCGGTTACCATCGAGTTGAAGGTTACAGGTTACCCATATTTGAACTTGCTGCTGGCTGGATGAATATTAAACGTCATATCTCTGATGTTCGTGTTGCCGGAGCCTTTCAAACCCCCGTGGGTAATCTTACAACCAGCCCGGATGCTTCCAGCTGGTTGGTGTACCCATTTAACGAGATATACACAAAGGTAACTTCTGAAAATGTGCACATTCTTGTACCGAATGGTCCCATCAGATGGACTGAGGAGGAGGGTTCAACGACCATACGAAGCGGAAGTAAGCTGGTAGTTAGCAGGTTCTCCTCACAGCGCCAATTGACCGAAATGCCTGCAGCGGTTCAGATTGTTTCACCCGAGGATGATGGACCTACTTATTTTCCCGGTGACCTGGTTCGCGGATACACCATTACCTGGAGGTCCACGGAACCCACGCTACAATACATGGTTCGAATAGAGAAAAGTGACAACCTTCTTCCCTATTTCCAGCATATGAGCGAAGAACCGGCTTACACGGTGAGCGGGTTACCTGAGGGAACATACACCATAAGTATCGGCAGTGTACACCACAGCTTCGGCGTTTCACGCTGGTCAGACGGTTTTCGCTTTACCGTTTCCGGCCGGGTTAAAGACACCCTTGATTGCAGCATTACGAACTATTATGCTTCTTATACACAGATTCGCGGACAGACTTATATTTACGGGTGTGTACCAAATACGGATACTCCTCTGCATGTTGGCGTTTTCAGCCGGGGGGATGTTTGGTACCTACAGTCTGCAACCGGTCTGAGAGGTGCGATACCGGCAGAAGATGGATATTGGGAAATATCGGTAACCGAGAGCTCGCAATACAGGGTCGTAATCAATCCATTAGACATAGTCTTTGAGTCTGTAACAGCAAATATAAATCAGGCAAATGCCTTGTTTGTTGAAGAGATCGACATTTCACAATAGCTTACTTATGAAACGCTTTTTACTTCTAATTATCTGGGTACTGTGTCTAAGCGTACCCGTGCTACATGCCCAGTACACTGGAGTTCCTTCTTCCACCTACGCCGATTCTCTTTTTAGAACAGGTATACATGATCAGGCCCTGCAGGCATATAACCGGCTTCTTCAGGAAGAACCCGAAAATTATGAATTCCGATTTCGTCACGCCTTACTACTAGGCTGGACCGGCAATTATATGGAGGCCGAATCGGCTCTTAGCATACTCTATGATGAGAACCCGAACGATTGGGATGCAGCTGCAGCCCTTATTAGAGTCATTGCATGGCAAGACCGGACTGTTGACGCTCTGAGGTTGGCAGAAGCCGTTCTGGAACGAAATCCGGATAATCTTGAGCTTAGATCTCTGCAAGTTCAAATGGTATTCTGGTATGGCAACTTGCGCAGAGCAGATCAACTAGCCCGCCGCCTGGCTGAAGACGCACCCGATGATCCCAATGTTCTGACCATACAGCAGGCTGTTAACGATTGGATGAGTACAGAAAGCTTGAGCAGATATACCTACGTGTGGGATTCTGAAAATATTGGAACACATATTCTAACGCAATCGGTGCACATTGGTGTGTTGCCCGGAACGGCAGTAACGGGCAGATCAGATTATGTTAATAGCAGAAACACATTCACTTCTCAACAGGCACAGTCTGTTTCTTTTTCATTAGGTGCCCGACAACAATTTAACAGAAACTGGTCGGCTATTGGAGCCCTTTCCACTGTCTATGTGCCCGATAGCCCGGTCAGACTCAGCCCGTCAGGTGCCGTGATATTTCGAACCATGCACACTAACTATTCGGTTGGTGCCTCTCGCATTCTGTTGACCGATACACCTGCGCTAATATCAAATGCAATCTACCAAACAGATGTGGAGGGGAATGCTAACTTCAGTATAAATGACCATGAGATAGGACTAAGAGCAAATCACGGATGGCTATCTGATGATAACAAAAGAATCTTTATTGCTGGCAGCTACCAGTACGGCTTTCGCTTTGCTGAGCTTACCTACACACCAGGAATATCGGGAGCTTACAGAAGTTTTGAAAAAAGCGGAATAAACAATGGATATTTTGCTCCCGAGTGGCACTTCTGGTTTGCACTAGCTCAAACCCTACGATGGGAATTCAGGCAGGAGTTCATTTTTTTGCAGCTCTCAGGCGATATTGGGATGCAACAATTTCAACTACACAACACGCAGGCTGATGATCCCGCGCTTAAGTATGAAACAGCACTGGTATTCGGATACAGGCCATTTGAAAATATTGCGTCAGAACTGGCTTATCGGTATACAAACCTCGTGGGTGTAAGTACACAAAGCAACGTAGCCGATTTCTGGGGACAAAGCCTACAATTTACTATTCGTGCTGCCTTTTGATGGGCAAAACGACAGCATCAGTGATACCGTAAGCCGAAAGGGTATGTTCAATGATGAGTTCTGCTTCCTGTTGCGATGAAAAAGCACCAATGTACACTCCGAAATGCGGTGAGCTACCTCGTTTAAAATTGTTAAAACCGAGCTCCTCGAGATGATTTATATACAATTTCTGATTGCTGGCACTACCCGAATGAATCAGGTGGATGGTATATATGGCTTCTTCTGGCTGTGAGCTGAATACCCTCAAATCTTGTACAGCACTGTTGATGATTTGAATTGACCCTATATCGTAGTCATGAAGCATGGCATAATGTATGGCTTGTCGAGCAGTAGAAAAAGGACCAAAGCCTACGCTCCATGCAATATAGCTGTATTCAGAAAGCAACGTAGGTCGAGCAAAAAATCTGAATCCCAAGGTGGCAGCCTTTGTGCGGTAGCTCCGTAGGTGATCTAGGCGCTGGTTACTTGTAAACAAATGCTCCGATATGAAATAATGTCCCACAGTAGGCCGCTGATAAATACGAGAAAGCACCTCCTCGAGTGACCGTCCATCGTAAAGAATATGGGATGAGCTTTCAATACTACTCGCTGCCGGGGGTGATTGGCCTACTCCTTCTTGCACGCGAGGATCGGAAATTGCAGAGATGTCAGCTAGATAGGAGGGTGCACTTTGACTTGTAAGCTCCGTAACCAAGTGAATGTCAGAGCCTGTAGCTAAAACCCCATATGCGAATAGTGGTAAACGTACGCCAGATATATCAGCGCTAAGGGTTGGAGACAACTCAACCTGATGGTAATCGGTCTGAGTTAAAGTAAGTCGTTGTCCCGTGTTGGCATTAATCCAAATCCCCATTAGTAATAAGGAACCCAGCAATACCGAAACAGGAAGTACTGTTTTGGTCCAGGATCTGCGGTTGTAAGCATCCTGAAACGTATCATCTTCGAGATATTCGCCGTCATCGGTTTGCTTGCCTGCGTACTTTCCTACAATTTGTTCCGCTCTGCGACTATATAGATCAAAATTTTCAATTTTCTGCCCAATCTTATACTCTGGCGTTCCATCAACCACACTCACAACTGGTGCAACCTGCGCCGGCTGAGTTTTGTCCTGCTCCTCTGCAGTACTACCGCCAAAGCCTTTACGTGTCATCACACCCCACTCTTTGTTCCCTCTGAGGAAATCAACCAGTCCCTTAAATCTCCACAAAGCATGAACCTGACGATATCCGAAGTTCTCAATAAATGCAAAAGCAACCATTGTGAGCACATCCTTAACCTTTGTATACCTGCGAAAGGTATATTCTTCACAAAGTACAGACGCAACAGATAAGACCACCCCTAATAGTACAGTAGCACTAAAAATAAGTATGGCAAACGTAGAGTTAAATACGCCAAGTATAACCATGAGTATAACTGCCAGATACCCAAGAAGCTCGATTACAGGTGATAGTAATTCAAAAAAAAGGAAAAACGGCATGGCAAACGTACCCAATCTGCCATATTTCGGATTCCCAATCATTTTTCGATGTCGCCATATCGTATCGGCAAGTCCTCGATGCCATCGATTCCGTTGTCGTGATAAAACATTCACATCTTCGGGTACCTCTGTCCAGCAGACAGGTTCAGGCAAGAAGCGAACACGATAAGGAATCTTATTTTCTCGGTGATAGCGATGCATACGCACAACAAGCTCCATATCTTCGCCAACCGTATCGTGCAGGTATCCGCCAACCCTGAGTACTGCATTTCGATCGAAGATTCCAAATGCTCCGGAAATGATTAGCAACGAGTCCATATAATCCCACCCGACCCTGCCAAAAAGGAATGCCCTGAGGTATTCCACCACTTGTATACGTGCCAGAAACGACTTTGGCATTCGTATTTCTTTGATTTCATTACCCTCTATAACACAGTTATTAGCAACCCTGACAATTCCCCCTACCGCAATAGTTGTTTCATCTTCAATAAAACAGCGAAGCATATTTTGCAGTACATCCGGCTCGAGTACACAGTCGGCATCGATGGCACAAAACAAATCATTTCTACAAACATTAATACCGGCATTTAAAGCATCAGCTTTCCGACCGTTTTCTTTATCCACTACAATCAGCTCACTGAATCGTCGAGATCGATATATACCACGGATGGGTTTATGATCAAGAACAAGAGGGATGTAGCGCTCTATTCGTTCAAGGTCAAACTTATCGATGAGTACCTGCAATGTCTGATCATTGCTGCCATCATTGATTACAATTACCTCAAAATTTGGATAGCGTAATTGCAACAAGGAATTAACCGATTCAACAACCGTCGCCTCTTCATTGTATGCAGGAGCAAGAATACTGATAGGATTGTATAGGTTTGAGGCGAACAATCCGTGCATCTTGTAGACGTCTTTTTCTTTAATCTGCTTTCGGATATGTAAAAAAGAGAATACTATTAACAGCAAATAAATGGAGTTCAAAGCTACAAAATAGGCAATGATAAACACCGTATACTGAGCGAAAATACTGTTGATGATACCAAGTAGCTGTTCTGTCATTTCAACCCTCAACCTCGGCGCGTACACCCCTGATTAACAGACGCATCTCGTCTGTCTCCTGAGCAAGCTGATTAAGAATAGGTTTGGCTATTTCCCCGAATCCAGCCAGGGCATAAATCGACTTAAGCCGCACAATGAATTCTGTGTCTTTTGCTGCTTTGTGAAATGAGTTAATAAGAGATTCATCCTGAAATCGCTCTAGTGCTTCAACTGCAGCTCGCCTCACCTGCACACGTGGGTCTGAAAGATAGCGTTCTGCAATAGAATCAGCCGTAAAGCCCAGCTCAAACCTGCCCATTGCATAAATAAGAGCTTCAGTAACATTGCCCGATTTGTTCCAGTAACCCGACTCCAGCAGTTCAAATAGATCCATCGCTATGGTTACATATCCGATTTCACAGATAGCTTTGATGCACACAGCTATGTTATCGGTGGGTAGAGAACGGTCGTGAATGATGGCAAGGAGTTTTTCAGCCTCTTCATCCATCTGATCATTATGTCGATTATGAAACTGATATAGTAAATCCAGAATAGCCATTCTGGAGACCCGCTTTCTTTTCATCATAGCTGATAAAGCCAGAAACCTGTAATCAATATTTTCAGCACTCATTAGCGCTGTTGCAGCTGTATGAGCCAGCATGAGTTTGTCGGAATACAAAAATCGCTCAAAAAAAATGAATTCTTCTTCATCAAAGCGGGCAAGACGGGAATAGTATGCACAAGCTTGTATACGATTCTCAACATTCTTACTTCTTAGCAGTTTACGGCGATCCTGACGTACAACATCAATGGCCAGTATATCTTTAAGGCGATCAATTTCATCACCTTCTACACTATCCATTATTTCATACATGATAGTGAGCAAAACATGAATATCAACTTTGCCTTTCACATGCTCTTCAAGCTGTTGCATATCGTCACTATCTTCAATCATATAGGATAGAATAATAGGATATAGCTCTTCTTTTTTTCTCTCTATTAGATATTCTTCTCTCTTGTGCGCATTCCTCACAAGCACCGATGAAGCAAAAAGATACATGGTGATGGTTATCAAAACCAGTGTAGTCGATAAGATAAACTGAAATGCTAATGTCTCCACAGATTCCCAAATAAAATTAGAACCAAAAGCTGCAGATTATGCAGTAGTTACAAATCGGCGACTTTCTTTACTCGCATCGATAGTTCTGCCACTTTAAATGGCTTTCCCATATACTCCAATACTCCCAAACTAAAGCCTCTCTGTATGTCTTCTTCCCTGCTTTTGGATGTGAGCATAATAACCTTCGTATTTGAATCTGGGAATTCTTTTTTGAACTTTTCCAACAGCTCAAAACCATTCATACCGGGCATCATGACATCCAAAATCAAAATGTCTGGTTGCATTTCTTTTGCAGCTTCATAACCTTCTAGCCCGTTGGTTTTAGCTACAACAGTATAACCATCCTTTAGTAACTTATACTCCACTAATTTAGAAATACTAGGATTGTCCTCAACCAGTAAAACAGTTTTTTTATTCAAAATATCTTTAGCTAAACATACTTATAGCCTAAATATAAGAATATAAGATTGAGATAAGAATTCAAATATTCAACGGCAATAATATAGTAAATACGGTTCCTTTACCTTCTTCTGTAGCCACGTCGATCACGCCATCGTGTACTTCTATATAACGTTTAACAATTGGCATACCAAGCCCGGTGCCCACTTCTCCCTGAGTACCTTGGCGCTGATGGTTACCCATCTTATCAAATAATACGGGCAAGATGTCATCGGGTATTCCGATACCTGTATCAGAAACAGTACAAACGAGATAACCCGGATACTCATCATTCACTTCGACACCGATTCTTACCGCACCTCCAGTAGGTGTAAACTTAATTGCATTTGAAATTAAGTTTCCAAATACCTGAGCAATTTTTGATTGATCTGCCTGAATCATTGGCAGCTTCTCGTCAGCCTTAGTTTGGATTGAAATTCCTTTGTTTTTTGCCGCCGGTGCATGCATGCTTACAACATCATCAATTAGCGTGGGTATGGAGACCTGCGTTCGTACTAGTTTTGCAGTACTTGTTTCAATGATTGCTATATCCAGCATATCGTTAACCATACTCAACAATCGATTAGCTGACACATCTATAAGTTCGAGCATAGAAAAGAGTTCTTCCTGAGAATCAATCGGCTCGCTTTTGAGTAAATCAACAATGCCGATTATACCGCCAAGTGGATTTCTCATATCATGGCTAAGTACCGAGAGTACTTCGTCTTTCTCTTTATTCAGTTTTTCCAGGTGGAGCTGCTTTTCTTTAAGCTGGCCAATATATTGTTCTTTTTCTTGTTGGAGTTTCCTCAAAGATAAATGCAGGGCAATTCTAGCGAGAACTTCCTGTTGCTGAAAAGGCTTCGTAATGTAATCAACACCGCCCGACTCAAACGCTCTTAGCTTTGATTCCGTGTCACTTAAAGCAGACAAAAATATGATGGGTATTAATGCATAGTCCGGATTGGACTTTATGTGCCGTGTAGCAACAAATCCATCCATCTCTGGCATCATCACGTCCATGAGAATGAGGTCTGGAGTTCGCCTTTCCAGGATGTTTATAGCATCTTGCCCGTTAAAACTAGCCATCACAGCGTAGCCTGCATCACGCAACATCTGAGACAAAACCTGCACGTTTTGCTGTGTATCATCCACCACCAAAATAGTGCCTAACTTTTCCATATCGGGTACCCCATTAATCCGAAAGTCGTTTCGAAACGTTAGATAGAAAATACAAATCGTAATCGTTAGTTACCTTATGTAGAATTTCTGCAAGTTTATTGTAGTCAGTGTGTCTTAAATTATTTTGCACAAATTTCTCAATCTCGTCTATATCCTGTACCGCTATTAGTTCTTCCAGCTCTCCTCTCAACGTTTTCGGAAGAGATTTCACGAGTGTAACGCAGATAGTAGTCGCATCCGCTTCTTCATTTATCGTCGTTTTTGATATGACTTTATTCTTAAAATTAAATTCTACACCGGCATGATCATACAAGGCCTTGAGTAATTCTGCCTCTTTAAATGGTTTCAAGATATATTCATCAAAACCAGCTTGTATAAGGGCGTCACGTTTATCATCAAAGCCACTGGCTGTTAATGCGATTATGGGAACGTTCTTCCCCTTACGCGTTTTCCGGATGGTTTTCATAGACTTAACACCATCCATGACGGGCATTATAATATCCATAACTACTGCATGAAACTGACCAGACTTGAATATATCTACAGCTTCCTGTCCATCTTTTGCTTCAGTTATAGTTGCTCCAACACGCTCGAGGATTAATCTGGCAACTGTTCGATTGAGTTCTACATCATCAACAACCAATATATTGAGTGGCTGAGGATCCCTCACTGAGGATACACCGGTAAACCTGTCGACTCTTTTCGCCAGCTCTTCCAGATTTTTAACTATAGGCACCGTGAATGTAAATGTAGAACCCTCACCTAGTGTACTGGCTACCGTTATGTCACCACCCATCAGATTAATAATGCGTTTTGTAATAGCAAGTCCCAGGCCAGTACCCTGAATGTCGGTATTGCTGGCCTGATGAAATGGCTCGAATATAAGGTGTAAGTCTTCTGGTGGTATGCCCCTTCCAGAGTCCTTCACTTCTATGGTAACCAGTTGCTCGGTTGTACTCGCACTATCTGTGGAGTCGAGGTTTATAGATAGTTTTACGGTCCCTTTTTGGGTAAACTTGACAGCATTCCCAATTAAGTTAATAAGTACCTGGCTAAATTTTGAACGGTCGATCTTGACAGACTGTGAAATGGCAGGATTCACTTCTGCGAGTAACTCAATGCCTTTTACGCCGGCTTTAAGCTTGAACATTTCCACAACATCCCTGATAATCTCGTGCAGGTCGGCCGGTTCATGCTGCAGTTCAAGTTTTGAAGCTTCGATTTTCGAGATATCTAGAATATCGTTAATCATGTTGAGCAAATAATTACCACTTCGGTACATATTGTCAACATAACCTTTGTGCACCTCAGCCAGATCATCATCATTCGACATAATCTGGGAGTATCCTAAAATCGCATTTAATGGGGTTCTAAGCTCGTGAGTTATACGAGCCAGGAAACCCGATTTCGCCTTATTTGCCTCTTCAGCTGCTTTACGGGCATTTACAAGTTCGTCAATTCGTTCTGCAACAAGTATTATACCTCTTCGGTGTCCTTCAACATTACCCCAAGGGTGTATAGCCAATCGCAAATAAATATGTTCCCCGTTCTTAAGCTTTAGCTCCTCCTCAGCAATGTGAAGTACCTCGCCGTCAACGCCTCGAATGCAAAGTTTTTCCCAAGATGACGGAAGCATATCGTAGACTTCAAAGAGTTTTTTACCTTGAATACTCTTTTTTGAGGGACCGTATGCCTGTAACCACGTTCTGCTGAAAATCAGAAACTTGAGCTGATCATCTAAAATAGCCATGGGAACCGGGGCGTTAGCTACTACTTCTCTAAGTAACTGTCTTTCGTTATCGAGCTGACGTTCTATCTCCATTTGAGCAGTTACATCACGAGCTACTACAAAAATAATTTCTTGATCTCGTTGAACAATTTTATTCGCTGTAATTTCAACTGTTAACAGACGTCCATCTCTAGTTTTCCATATTCTCTTATCTAGAATACTCTTCCCGTCTTCAATTACCTGTTCAATGTAGCGTGTAGTTCTTCTCTCATGCTGATCTACAAAATCCGTCATCTTCAGCTGCAAAGCTTCGTCGCGGGTGTAGCCAAGCAGGTTGCAGAACGCTTCATTAACCTCAGTGACCGCCAGATTAGCCGGGTTCATCATATAGATGGCTTCAACTGAACTTTGAATGGCAGTTCGATAACGCTCCTCTGAGTCCCTGTAGGCTTGTTCTGCAAACTTTCTTTCGGATACATCTGTGATGATACCGTCAATACGACTGCTCCCCTCATCCCCTACAATCCAGGCCCTGTCGCGAAGCCACTTTATATCTCCTTTAGGAGTAATCAGCCGATATTCAGCCTCCGCGTAACCATTTTTTTGCAAGTTCATTGAGGCAACTTCAAGCTTATATAGATCCCCTCCGTGAACCATTTTTTTCCAGGAAATTGTGTTTTGACGAAACTCGTCTTCCGACATATTGAAAACAATTTCAGTAGCTTTATTTACATAAAAAACTTCCCTGGTTTTACTATCCATTGAGTAAACAACATCATCAATTGACGATAACACCCCGTCCAATCGTACGGTTGTGGCAGCCAGGCTTTTTTCAATCTGTACCCTGTCTGTAATATCACGACACACAATGATTCTAAAATTGTCGTTGCCGTGGTGCATTGATATCTCAGATATAGCTTCTGAGACATATAAATCGGCTCCATCCTTTTTTCGATGCCTTTTTTCTACACCCTTGTGACTCTGCCAGCTAATATCATCTTTCTGATTATCGGGCAGTAAAATGCTAACCGAACAACCTGTAACTTCGTCTTGAGAGTAGCCATAAATTGAAGAAAATGCAGGATTTGTAAATACGATCTTCAGATTTTCATCTATAACAATAACCGCATCTCGGATGTGGGTAACGACTTTTGAGAGTAGCTTTTCGTTATCTGTAATTCTTTTTTTGTGAACCGCTTTTTCTACAATGTATGGCAATATTTGCAGATAAGAGCGATTCGGGCTTTTTACTATGTAATCAAAAGCACCCGATTTCATCAACTCTTCGGCAACGGCGGGATTATTGTCCTGCAAAGCGACAATAACAGGAACTTCATCACAAAAAGAAATCAAATCAGCAGCACTGCCATCAGAAAGCTCGTAATCAGCAAATACAACATCTGGTCGAATTTTCCCCTTAATATTTATTCTGACTTCCTCGATAGAACGGGCCGAAACAATGTTTATTGACGGGAAAAAGGGGGATAGAATTTCGGGAAGCAGCTCCTGACTGGCACTGTCTTTTTCAACGGTTAGAAATGTAATTGGGGAGTTGAACTCTGACATGGCTACATAATAATATATGATTCCTTCCCTCATATATCAGGGGAAGCATCAGCATTTTGAAAAAAGCAACTGTTCTAATATAACGGTATTTACGTCAGGGAACCGTGATTCTCTGATATTCCAGCAAATCGAACTTGTCTCCGGGTGTGGAACGGGTAAGCCTCCATTTTGTACCGATGTCATCTCGGTATTCTGGAAAAAAAACATCCCCTTTAAAATCGCCATGAACCAATGTGACATACATATAGGTACACATAGATATCATTTGGCTATATACTTGCCCACCTCCAATCACAAAAACCCTGGATTCATCTGAAAGTTTACGTAACGCTTCATCAATAGAGGCGTAAACTTCAACGTTATTGTAGTGCCGTGAAGTAAGCACAATATTTCGTCTGCCAGGCAACGGTTTACAGCCAATTTCCTCAAATACACCGCGCCCCATTAGTATTGGAGAACCCATAGTAACAGATTTGAAATGCTTGAGATCTTCAGGTAGATGCCAGGGCAGTTTCCCGTCATTTCCAATCACCAGGTTTCGGTCGTGAGCGACAATGAGATGCAGTTCCATTATACGGCAACTTCAAACTTGATCACCGGATCCGGGTCGTAACCCTCCAGCTTGAAATCTTCCAATGATAACTGATCAACTGGTTTTGAATTAATTGTTAACGTTGGAAGTGGCTTTGGTTTGCGTGTAAGCTGCTCTTTGAGTCCTTCAACGTGATTTACGTAAATATGAGCATCTACAATGGTATGCGCAAAAACGCCCGGTTCAAGATTAACTTCTTGTGCAATAGCCATTGTGAGCGCAGAATAGCAAGCCAAGTTAAATGGAATTCCAAGGGCTATATCGCCAGATCGTTGGGTAAGATGGCAATTTAGTCTTCCGTTGGCTACGTTAAAAATAAACATTACATGACACGGTGGCAGGGCCATTTTGCTCAGAAGTCCTGGATGCCAGGCACTGACGACTATACGCCTGCTTTCTGGATTTGTTTTCAGCAGGTGGATTGCATTTTGTATCTGGTCAACTTCCCTCACAATAGTAACCTGCTTCTCCAACGATGCGGCATTACCATCAAAGCTCACAGATTCGAAATCTGCGTACGGAAACTTTCGCCACATTACGGGATAAATAGGACCCACATGTCCGTCCTCATCAGCCCATGCATCCCAGATATGACAGTTATTCTCATCTCGCAACCACCGAATATGATCTTCTCCCCGCAGGTACCACAGCAACTCCAGTATTACCGAACGGAAAAAGACTTTCTTTGTGGTTAATAAGGGAAATCCATCGGCCAGATCAACACGATATGATTCTGCAAAACTGGATATCGTATCGGTGCCAGTTCGATTGTTCTTCAGAACGCCATTGTCAAGTACGCGCTGAACCAGGTCGTGATATTGTTTCATAGTAAAGGGTAGTTAAAATCAGATTAATGTACACCAGTCGTCAGGATCTTCAACATCACCGTGGTGTATGCCTGTAAGGGTGTCGTAGAGCTTCTGCGAAAGCTCTCCCATCTTATCTTGTTTCAGGTCGATGGCTTTCCCGTCATGATGGATGTAACCAACCGGGGAGATTACCGCAGCCGTACCGGTAGCGAATATCTCTTGAAGATCACCGGCTTTACTCGCTTCGAATACTTCATCAATACTGATTTTTCTCTCTACAACATGCATGCCCCATTTCTTAGCTAACCAAATTACAGAGTCACGGGTTATACCGGGCAGAATGGTACCTTCAAGAGGTGGTGTTATCAATTCGTCACCTATCTTGAAAAAGATGTTTGATGTGCCAACTTCTTCGATATACTTATGCTCAAAAGCATCTAACCATAGAACCTGTGCGTACCCTTCTTTTGCAGCCAGAGCATTGGGTTGCATAGTTGCAGCATAGTTACCCGGTACCTTAGCCTCTCCGGTACCGCCCTTTACCGCACGAACATACTGTGGATACGTAGTCAGTTTAGTTGGTTTAATTCCCTCTGAGTAGTAGTTACCAACAGGTCCTGTGATAACCATATAACGATAATTCATTGCCACGCGCACACCAAGAAACTCATCTGATGCGAAAATGAAGGGTCGTAAATAAAGTGATTTGTACTTATCTGCAGGAACCCAGCCTCTGTCTACATCAACAAGTTGTTTGATCGACTCAACAAACATTTCCTGAGGAACGTGAGCGATATTCATTCGGTCACACGAGCGAATGAATCGTTTATAATGCATATCTAATCGGAAAATATTTACTTTGTTTCCCTTGTAGCGAAATGCTTTCATACCTTCAAATACAGCCTGACCATAATGCAGTACGCTAAAAGCAGGGTCAAGTTTGATAGGACCATACGGAAGAATAGCTCCATCTCCCCACGCACCGTTCTTATATCTGACTTCAAACATATGATCGGCAAATGTGTCACCAAATTTCAATGTCTCAAAGTTGATATCCGTTAATTTGGATGAGCTGGTTTTGGTTACAGAAAATTTCACGACGTTCGCAGTTTTGTGGTAATAATAATATCGTTAACAAGGCAAAAAGTAACGAAAAAACAAGGCTGAACCAATTTCTAAACTTCAGAAACTGTAGATTTTGGCTGTTCATCTACTAGTTTCATGATCATTTCAAGTGTTTCCTGGGCCGCAAGCTGCTCTGCTTTCTTTTTATTCTTTCCTGTTCCTCTGCCAAATGCTTTCGTTCCAAGGAGTACACGAATTACAAACGTTCTGTCGTGATCAGGCCCACTCATTGACTCAATATGATACACAGGTGTGTCCATTTTTTTAGACTGTGTATACTCTAACAAAATGCTTTTATAATTGTCTCGCTTCTGTTCTAGCAGGTCCAGTTCAACATTTTCCAGAATAAGCTTTCTGACGAATGCCGCTGCTTTTTCATAGCCACAATCTTTGTACATCGCCCCAATGATGGCTTCGAATATGTCAGCAAGGACGCTAGAGCTGAACTGTATGCCCTGATCTTTTACTCTGTCCCCTACCTCTATAAGTTCGGCCAACTTGAGATATTCTGAGAATTTGGCCAACGTTTCTCCCTTGACAATACGAGACCTCATTTGAGTCATAAACCCTTCATTTCTGGTCGAAAACTTCTCAAAAATAATCTCCGTAACAATCAAGTCTAGTACAGCGTCGCCCAGAAACTCCAGCTGTTCATACGACTCATTGTGACGCATGTTGGTTTCGATGAGCTTGGAGCGATGGCGTAGGGCACGTAAAAAAAGATAGGGTTGACAGACTCTACAGCCTGTCAACCCCTCAATTACTTCAATCTTTTTTCTGGATGTACTATCCAGTTTTTTTTTTGCCAACCAGGATTTCAGTACCCTTGCCATGCAATTATCCCATGAATTTCTTGAAAACGAGGGATGTATTATGTCCTCCGAATCCGAAGGCATTATTTATGGCAAAGTTCACCGGTCTTTCTACAGCTTTATTAAAGGTATAATCTAAGTCGCAGCGTGGATCGGGTGTACTAAAATTAATTGTAGGCGGAACTATATCATGTTTAATTGCCATGATTGTGGCTAACGACTCTGCAGCTCCTGCAGCACCAAGCATATGACCGGTCATTGACTTGGTGGAGTTTAAATTCATTTTATAAGCATGGTCTCCAAAGACCTTTTTGATAGAATTTGTCTCTGCCACATCGCCAAGCGGTGTGGATGTACCATGCATATTAATATGATCAATTTGTTCGGGCTTAACTCCCGAAGAATGCAAAGCAGAGTGCATTGCAAGTATAACACCATTTCCTTCAGGGTCTGGTGCGGTAATGTGATGAGCATCTGCAGAGAATCCATAACCACCGATTTCAGCATAAATTTCGGCGCCTCGTGCCAGTGCTGAGTCTAATGTCTCGAGAACGAGAATTCCGGAGCCTTCGCCCAACACAAATCCATCACGAGTAGCATCGAAAGGTCGTGACGCCGTTTCAGGATCGTCATTGCGGGTTGACATTGCCTTAATAGCATTAAAGCCGGCAACACCCATTTCAAATACCGGAGCTTCGGTTCCGCCACAAATAGCGTAATCTGCCGTTCCATATTTAACCGCATCATAGGCCAGACCTATGTTATGAGAACCGGTTGCACATGCGGATACAGCGCAAAAATTTGGTCCTCTGAATCCGTGCTTAATAGACACATGTCCTGCTGCAATGTCAGGTATGAGCATAGGAATAAAGAAAGGGGAAACCGCCTTCGGTCCCCTTTCTGAAAATTCCAGGCATTGTCTGAAGAAAACTTCAAATCCCCCAATTCCTGTACCGATGAGAACAGCAACTCGGTTTTTATCTATTTCATTTAGATCAAGTTTTGAGTCAACGATAGCCTCATCAGATGCTACAATAGCATACTGCGTAAACTTATCTAAACGACGCGCCTCTTTTACCGGAAAATAATCGGCTGAGTTATAATCAGGTATTTGACAGGCAAACTTGGTTGGGAACTCCGATATATCGAAGTGTGTAATTGGTCTGGCACCACTTTTACCCTGAATTAAACCGTCCCAGAACTCTGAAACTGTTTTTCCTAAGGGTGTGATTGATCCTAAACCCGTTACAACAACTCTTCTTGGGGTCATTTTAAGTAATCTTAGATACGTGTAATTAAGCGATTTTTTCTGTCAGGTACTTAACAGCAGCGCCTACAGTAGAGATGTTTTCAGCATCTTCATCCGGAATACTGATTTCGAATTCTTTTTCGAATTCCATAATCAGCTCTACGGTGTCAAGCGAGTCAGCACCGAGATCATTGGTGAAGTTAGCTTCCATTGTTACGTCAGCTTCGTCTACACCAAGTTTGTCTACGATAATCGCTTTTACTTTAGCTTCGATATCTTTTGCCATGGTTTATGTATTTGGTTGTTTGGTTGAGTGAATAAATTTCGCATGTTAGACATGCAATAATAACAAGTCTGTTGACCTTACGCAAAAAAAGGCCTTTACATCGCCATCCCGCCGTCAACGTGAAGAACAGCTCCGGTTACGTAAGTAGATGCGTCGCAAGCAAGAAACTGTACTGCATGAGCAATATCTTCAGGCTGACCAGCTTTACCCATCGGTATGGACTTATTAATAGCTTCCAGAGTTGCCTCATTCAGCTTATCGGTCATATCGGTGGTAATATACCCCGGTGCAATCAGGTTTACGCGAACATTTCTGGATGCAAGTTCTTTGGCAAGAGACTTCGTAAAACCAATCATACCTGCCTTAGAAGCGGAATAATTTGTTTGACCGGCATTACCTGAAACACCAACAACAGAACCAATATTAACAATAGATCCTGCACGTTGTTTCATCATGGGTCGTACGGCTGCTTTGGAATAATTGAATACGCTTTTGAGGTTCGTTTCAATGACATCATCCCATTGTTCTTCGCTCATCCTCATGATCAGTGTATCTTTTGTAATACCAGCATTGTTTACCAGAATATCCAGCTTACCCCATGCCTTGGTAATTTCAGTTATGACTTCCTCGGCACGTTTACCGTTTACGGCATCAGCCTGAAAGGCCATGGCTTTTCTGCCCATTGCAGTTAAAGCTGATTCCACCTCTTTAGCGGCTTCCTGAGATCTTGCATAGGTTATAGCTACATCTGCACCTGCAGCACCAAGAGCCAATGCAATTGCTTTTCCAATCCCACGACTGGCACCCGTTACTAAACACGTTTTTCCTTCCAGTGAAAACATAAGCTCTTTCTCCTTATTCGTATCCATTAATTTCAACACGGCTTAGGGTTCTTTTAACAAGACCTTGCAGCACTTTGCCCGGGCCAACCTCAGTATAAGATTCCATGCCGTTTGCGTGCATATTCTGTAATGTCTGCGTCCATTTTACAGGACTCATCAACTGTTGCAGCAAGTTTTCCTGTATAATTGAGGGATCTGAGGTAGGTTGAGCCGTATAATTACTGTAAATAGGGCAAGTGGGCTCATTAACACGTAGTTTTAACAAACTGGCTTGTAACCCATCATAAGCTGGCTTCATTAATGGTGAATGAAATGCACCACTTACAGGTAATTTTTTTGCGATTTTACATCCGGCACTTTTCAATTCCACAAGCGCCCTGTCAATAGCTGTTTCATGTCCAGATATAACCAGCTGTCCCGGGCAATTATAGTTGGCAGGTACAACTATTTCACTTTCATTAGAAACATCAGCACAAATCTGCTCTACAACGGCATCTTCTACGCCGATTACTGCAGCCATAGTACCCGGATGAATTGCTCCGGCACGCTGCATTAACTCACCTCTTTTACGCACAATCAATAGCGCATCTTCGAAGGAAACGGCACCGCAGGCAACAAGGGCTGAAAACTCACCCAAACTATGGCCGGCTACAGAATCTGGAACAACTCCCAAACTTTGAAAGATAGCTACCGAGTGTAAGAATATTGCCGGTTGCGTGTACTCTGTCTGACGAAGCTTATCTTCAGGGCCATCAAACATTATAGTTGTCAAAGATATACCGAGTATTTCATCGGCTGCATTGAACAAGCCCTTTACTGCTGGCGTATTGTCGTACGCATCTTTACCCATTCCAACAAATTGAGATCCCTGACCGGGAAAAAGATATGCTTTAGCCATAATTGCTAGATTACCATTTCAAAAAAAGAGCGCCGGCGGTAAATCCGCCACCGAATGCAGACAATATAAGATTATCTCCTCGGTTTAGTTTGTCTTTCCAGTCGTAAAGACATAATGGTATGGTTGCCGCAGTAGTATTTCCATAGTAGGCTATGTTGGTCATCACCTTATCATTGCCCACTCCCATTCTACGGGCAGTTGCATCAATAATACGCTGATTAGCCTGGTGGGGAACTAGCCAGGCCACATCTTCAGCAGTGAGGTTATTCCGTTTCATAATTTCAAGGGAGATGTCTGCCATCGCCTCAGTAGCTTTTTTGAAAACGGTTTTGCCATCTTGAGCAATGTAGTGCATTTTAGCGTCAACAGTTGCATGACTTGCCGGGTATCGGCTCCCACCACCTTTCATGCACAGCAATTCATCCTCGTCACCGTCACAACGCTGAATAAAATCGATTACACCGGATTCATCAGAGCTGGGCTGCAATAAAACAGCGCCGGCACCATCACCGAAAATAATACACGTAGTTCGGTCTGTGTAATCAATAATCGAGCTCATTTTGTCGGCTCCAATAACCAAGACATTCTTGTACCTGCCCGATTCTATCATCATCGCACCGGTACTCAGTGCATAAACAAATCCGGAACACGCTGCAAGCACGTCATAACCGAAGGCATTCACTGCTCCGAGGCGCTTCTGTACAAGACAAGCCGTTGCAGGAAACATGTAGTCGGGTGTAACTGTGGCTACAATAATTGCATCCACTTTCTCAGCCTCAACCCCTGCAGCATCCAACGCCTGCTGAGCGGCTCTGACGGCCATAAAAGAGGTGCCTTTTTCGGGGTCTTTTAAAATTCTACGTTCGGTTATACCCGTTCGGGTGCGAATCCACTCGTCGTTGGTTTCAACAAGCTTCTCGAGGTCAGGGTTAGTAAGCCTATCTTCTGGCAAATAGTGGCCTACGGATACAATACGCGCTTTATTTTTAGACATGTGTTGTTTTTTCAGTTCAGATAAGATACAATCTTATCGTTTACCTGGTGCTCTACCATTTTCACAGCATTAAAAATCATATTCTTAATAGCCAAAGGTGAGCTGCCGCCGTGCCCTACCAGACTTACTCCGTTAACACCAAGAAATGGGACACCCCCCACAACCTGATAATCAAACGGTGCCAGGGCTTCTTTAAGCACACCAAGTGCTGGCTGAACCTGCTCAAGTGGGAGGTTATTCTTTTTTACTACAGCTTTTATCATAAATTGAAGAGCGTCGGGAATAGATTCACCGAATTTCAGAAGAATATTACCCGTGAACCCATCACAAACATATACATCGGCTGTGTCATGGAGTATATCACGCCCCTCAATATTTCCTACGAAATTGGGGTGGTTCTTAAGTAGTTCATGAGCTTTCTTGATTACTTCAGTACCTTTCTCTTCCTCTTCACCCACATTGATCAATCCGATCCTCGGGCTCTCTATATTCATGACTTCCCTCGCATAAACCTCACCCATCTTGGCAAATTGCACAAGCATTTCGGGCTTAACTTCCAGGTTTGCACCAACATCTACCATGAGACGAAAGCCATGTATTGTAGGATATACCGAAGAAATGGTTGGTCTGAGCACGCCTTCTAACCTGCCAAGAATAAACGCGGAGGCAGCCATTAAAGCGCCTGTGTTCCCGGCACTGACAAAAGCGTCGCACTGCTTTCGGGCGTGAAGTGTCAGACCTACCGGAATAGATGATTGTGGTTTGCTTTTGACAGCCTGAGCAGGTGCATCTTCCATTGATATGATATCAGGTGCATGAAAGATTTGAATGCGATTACCGTCATAGCCCTGAGCAGCCAATTCGCTTTTGCAAAGCTCTTCAGGTCCTACTAATAGTACTTGAATATCTTTGTTTTCCTGAACAGCCTGGATTGCACCTGCAATCGGGTTTTTGGGGTAGTGATCGCCACCAACGGCGTCAAGAGCAATAGTTATCATGGTAAGATTATGTTTGGTAAACCTTACGATTTGACTTCAAGAACCTGACGTCCTCTATAGTATCCACACGCGCCGCAAGCGGTATGCATTTTATGAACTGCTCCGCAATTCGTGCATGTTGCCAGCGTAACGGGATCCACTTTATGATGTGTTCTTCGTTTGTCGCGACGTGATTTCGAGGTTTTGCGTTTAGGATGTGCCATTGCTAATGTTAATTGTTACTTGGATTTTCTTTTAGTGCACGTAAAGCTTCCCAACGAGGGTCGGTAACTTCACGCTCTTCTTTTATATTTTCAAATTCTTTTAGCTCACCAGATTCATCGAAATATCGTGGATGTATGCGGCGTGCCGGTAATGACAGCATCACAGTGTCGCGTACTTCGGTGTCTATTTTAATAATATTTCCCGATATATCTAAACGGCGTACTGCTGTCTTATCGTCTTCTGATTCAAAATCAGCCGACTCTTTAAACAAAATGGTATACTCAGCGTCGATTTCGGACCAAAATGTATCCAGTGAACGATCGCAAACAAGCAAAGCTTCACCAGATATCTGAAAACTTACCGTGATTAGCGCCTCGCGTTTTTCAAATTCAACGCGCAACATCAAATCGCGATATTCCATCGAATCGATACCCAAATCTTCCGTAGTTAACTTTAGTTGAGTAGCCGACTTCCCTTTAGGGATTTCATTTATTTTGAATTGAAGCTTTGCCATATGTATATAGCCTCATAAAATAAGAGAAAACTTGCTCAAACTCAAGGATTTGAAAAAAGACCGAACATTCGCTGCTCAATAAGGCTGATTACTTTGCCCAGGTCTTCTTTGTTATTCACAAAGTCCAGCGTATCCGTTTCAATAATGAGTTTTTCATGAGGATATCTGTCAATCCAGTCCTCATAGAGTACATTCAGACGTTCCAGATAATCTATTCGAATAGAGTTCTCATAATCCCGGCCACGTTGCTGTATCTGGTTTACCAAAGTCGGCACCTTGGCCCGAAGGTAAATTAACAGATCGGGGGGCCTGAGATAATCACTCATTTCTTGAAAAAGAGCACGATAGTTTTCATAGTCCCGCTCACTCATGAGATTCATCTCATAGAGGTTTTTTGCAAAGATCTCAACATCTTCGTAAATGGTACGGTCTTGGATAAAGCTGTTCCGATCACCCAGCATTTCCTTCTGACTACGGAAACGGGCCGATAAGAAGTAAATCTGCAGGTTAAAGCTCCACCTTCTCATATCTTCGTAGAAATCCGCTAAATATGGATTGTCATCTACTGATTCGTAATACGCCTGCCACCCAAAATGTTTAGATAGCAGTCCGGTTAACGATGATTTCCCGGCCCCAATATTACCAGCCAGCGCTATATATCTGAATCCCCCGAAGTTATCGCGTCCATTTGCCATTAGGCGTTATCCTTCCCTAGAAGTTTAAACATTGCTTTTTTATAGTCTTCAACACCTGGTTGATCAAACGGATTTTCGCCCAGATTATACACATATACTGCTGTTGCGAGTTCAAAAAAGAATATCATTGATCCTAAAGATTCCTCGTTAATCTTGGGTATGGTCAAACTCAGTACAGGAACACCGCCATCGTGATGAGCCTGACTTGTTCCAAGCAACGCTTTGGTGTTTATATCATGAATTGATCTGCCTGCTAGATAGTTCAACCCGTCGTAATTTTCTGGATCAGCAGGAAGCAGCGCATCATCAATGGGTTGATCTACGACCAGAAAAGTCTCTATCATATTCCTTTCTCCGTCCTGAACCATCTGGCCAAGACTGTGAAGATCGGTTGAGTAAGCATGTACTGCAGGGTACAATCCTTTATGATTTTTACCTTCACTCTCACCCATAAGCTGTTGCATCCATCCACCAAAAGAGCGTAGCTCGGGCTCAAAAGAAGCAATCACATCTACTTTATAACCAGCCTTATAGAGAGCATAGCGAGTAGATACATACTCTACAAGCGTTTCGGGATCGTGCGCAATTCTTTCATATTCCGATACCGCTCCATAAAATAATGCACGAATATCGTATCCGGCCACGGCGATTGGCAGTAGACCTACCGGAGTGAGTACAGAGAAGCGACCACCGATATTGTCTGGCAATACATATTTCTTATAGCCATCGGCATCAATAATCTTATTTAAAGCCCCGCCAGAAGCACTTGTTGTGCAAATAATTCGCTTTCGAGCCTCATCGCCATAGGTCGTTTTCATCCAGTCGCGCAGCATACGAAATGCAAGGGCCGTTTCGGTAGTTGTACCCGATTTAGAAATAACATTCACATACACGCTTTTAGACTTCCCATCATTACGCGGTTTTGAAAGATAGGCTACCAGTTCGTTCAGGTATCGGGCACTCATATGATGACCGGCATAAACTATCTCCGGGAAGCTGCCAGGAAAAAAAGGCGCAAGCGCATCGATTACAGCTTTGGCACCCAGATAAGAACCACCTATTCCACAAACAACAAATACATCGGCATCGGATCGTATTGCCTGGGCAAGCTCGCTGATTTCATTGAGGAGAGCGTCATTAGGTGACTTCATCAAATCTACCCAACCTGTCCATTCAGGGCCCTTTCCGGTTTTATTGTGAACATGAACAAGCGATTCATTTGACAGTTGAAATGCTTTATTGAGGTCGGCCTCTTCCAAAAAAGACCTCGCAGAGGTAATATCCAGTTTAATCATAATCAGCTTAGTGTTTTAACAAGTTCGAGTAACTCGTAATTAATACTTTTTTTCTTCGACCAGGTGTTTTTGATCGGGGTAATTTTAACTTCGTTATTGATGACGCCAACCATAGCATTGGAATGACCATCTATGAGCGCATTCACTGCAGCATAACCTAATCGGCTGGCAAGAACACGATCGCGTGCAGTTGGTGATCCTCCCCGCTGAATGTGACCAAGAATACACACACGCATCTCGTACTTTGAAAAATCCTCCTTAAGATCTTCTCCTAATTTGAAGGCACCACCTGTTTCACCCCCCTCGGCAACAATAACCAGACTACTCCTGCGCTGTGCCCTGAATACTTCATTGAGGTTTGCCTTGATATCTTCCAGGTCATTAAGGGTTTCCGGGAGAATAATTAACTCTGCCCCACTACCTATACCTGTTTCAAGTGCGATGAAACCAGCTTCGCGCCCCATAACTTCAACCAAAAATAGTCGCTCGTGTGCGTCGGCTGTATCACGAATTTTGTCGATGGCATCCATAGCTGTATTCAGAGCCGTATCGTAGCCGATGGTTTCATCCGTGCCAGACAGATCGTTGTCGATTGTGCCGGGTATACCTACAATCTGAAACCCATACTCCTCATTGAGCTTGGTAGCTCCCTGAAATGTGCCATCCCCACCAATAGCAACCAAAGCATCGATACCGTGGTTTTTGATATTTTCTGCGGCTTTTGATCGACCTTCAGGAGTTCTGAATTCCTCGGAGCGTGCCGATTTGAGAATTGTCCCCCCCTGTTGAATGATATTGGATACAGACGAGCCGTCCATTTCTACAAAATCACCTTTAATCATACCCTGATATCCGAAGCGAATACCCATTACAGTCAGGTCATTGGCTCGGGCTGTTCGCACTACGGCACGTACGGCAGCGTTCATACCAGGTGAATCCCCTCCACTTGTAAAAACTCCGATTCTTTTGATCGTTTTCAATGGTATAAATGTTATGTTTATAAGTTTACTTAAATCAATGTATCAGAACTGAATAACATATAGTAAACAAAGCCTTAAGCACTTTGAATACCGTTAAGCCTGAAGGCATCGGTACCATACTGAAAATTTATTATCTAAAATTGCAACATGATGGCAAACGCCATACAAAATACCATTAAATCAAACCAAAATCGAACACAACGAGTAAAGCTGGAAGATATTCAGCAGCCCATAGCTCCAAACCTTAGTGAGTTTCGATCTTTTTTCCGCAAGGCCGTAAAGTCCGATGTTTTTCTGCTCGATCAGCTTGTACGCTATTTACTGAAATCTAAAGGTAAGGAGCTTCGTCCTGCTCTCGTATTCCATACTGCACGAATATGTGGGGAAATTAATGAGCGCACTTATGTTGCCGCCACAATGATTGAATTATTGCACACGGCAACATTAATACATGATGACGTGGTAGACGAGGCCGATGAGCGACGAGGTTTCTTGTCTATTAACTACATATGGAAAAATAAAGCAAGTGTTCTATTAGGCGATTTCCTTCTGGCTAAAGGCTTGCTGGTTGCGTTAAATCGAGATGAGTTTAAATTGCTAAAGGTTGTTTCTGAGGCCGTACGCAAAATGAGCGAGGGCGAATTACGCCAGCTCAAAGCATCTAAGTTGCAGAATATGACAGAAGAACGTTACTTCAAGGTCATATCGGAAAAAACGGCTAGTTTAATCGCTGCTTGCTGCGAATGTGGTGCGGTAAGTGCCACAGATGATGAAGAAAAACAGATAGCTTTGCGCAACTTCGGAGAAAATATGGGTATTGCATTTCAAATACGCGATGACCTGTTCGATTATGGTACAGACGACGCCGGAAAGTCCGTAGCTAATGATATTAAAGAACGAAAAATGACGCTGCCTTTCATATACGCTCTTTCAAAAGCAGGATATATAGAACGTAGAAAGTATCGCAAACTTTACAAAAAGCGCGACAAAAGCCCCCAAGATATATCAGAAATCATACAGTTTGTGATAAAAAACAATGGAATTGTTTACGCAGAATCAAAAATGCAAGAATACACAAAGAATGCATATGATAGCTTGCAAACATTTCCTGAGTCCGACGCAAAGAATACACTGAAAGACTTTTTGAATTTTGTGGTCACCCGAAAAAAATAAGCTGACGGGAGAACCATTAAATATCCCGCAACTACCCAATTGCGTGTTATTCGTGAGTGATGTACACCTTGGCGGATTTGATTCGGACACGAATGCTGCTCTTGAACGAGATTTCATTGCGCTGATGAAATGGTGCCAACAAAACCAAACCCAAGTAATACTTCTTGGGGATGTTTTTGATTATTACATGCAATATGGCAAGTACACGCCTGAAGTGAGCCATACCATTTTACACTGGTTTAAACATTACCATCAGTCAGGAAACCCATCCACACTCTACATAACCGGTAATCACGATAACTGGGATTTCGGAGCGCTTGATGAGGCAGGTTTTGATACCGAACACGAATACCGCCTTTTCCGAACAGAAAATGAATGTATTCTGATGCTCATGCATGGAGACGGCCTGTATGAACCTAAATTTGGTTTTCCTCGACCATTATTTCATCGCTTTTTAAGAAACCCGTATTTTGTAAAAATGTTTAAAGCGTTAACTACAGGGAAAGCCGGGAACAGCATAATGCGCAGATTTTCTGCATGGAGCCGAAAGAATGACCGTGCAGATAAAAGTGACAAGGTTCATCTGGACTCTAATGTCGTGCGTATGCTACATGAATTTGAGCTAGATGTAATCATTTGCGGGCACCATCACGAGGTTCGTGATATAACTGCGGGCCAGAAACGCTACATGAATACCGGAGCTTTCTACATAGACCGTAGTGCATGTCTTTATACTAAGGGTTTGTTCCATCTCGTTAAATGGGATGGACTCAACCATATTTTACACAAGCCGAATTAATACCATTGCGGATGAGCAACTCTGATTTCAACAACGACGATTACGAAAAATATTTGAACGACCCGGAGTTCAGGAAGAAAAAAATGGCCGAACGTCAGGCTAAGGCTCAGTTTAAGGGAACTCAGAGTGGAGAAATCCGCAAGGGTAAGAAAAGTAGTCCTGGCAAACCTGAGTCACTTTATGGTTTCATGTTCAGATGGACGGGGATCCTTCTACTGGTGGGCCTAATTGGGGGCGTAGGTTTTCTTTTTTACTTAATGCAGGGATTACCCTCCATTGAAGAGCTGGAAAACCCACAAACAGACATCGCCTCTTTCGTACTTAGCAGAGATGGCGAGGTATTAGATAAATACTTCACCGAGAACAGAACCTATGTTCCGTACAACCAAATTTCACATCATGTCATAGACGCGCTTATAGCTGTAGAAGATCACCGGTTTTACGATCACTGGGGTATTGATTTATACAGAACCGCTGCAGTACCCATTCACCTGCTACGAGGCAATCTTCAAGGCGGATCTACTATTACACAGCAGCTGGCAAGAAATTTATACCGAAAAATAGGGCGTGACGTGAGTGTTGTACGTAAACTTCGCGAAATGCTCACAGCTATTCAAATTGAGCGGAATTATACGAAGCGGGAAATCCTGGAAATGTATCTGAACACGGTAGAGTTCAGTAATAGCTCGCATGGAATTGAGGCGGCGGCTTTTACGCACTTTGGAAAGTCAGCAAGTGACCTCACACCTATCGAAGCTGCGACACTCATAGGAAGTCTTAATAATCCAACGCTTTTCAACCCCAGAACTCGTGCGGAGTCTTCTACACGCAGACGCAATGTGGTACTTAGCCAGATGGCTAGAAGAGGGTTTATTTCGCAAGATTATTATGCGCAGCTAATCACCGAACCCATTGCATTAAACTATAACCCACCTTTCCGCGCACGCAGAGAAAGTCGATATTTCGGCGAGTATGTAAGGCTTCAAATACAGGACTGGGCGGACCAGAATGGCTACGACCTTTTTACAGACGGTCTTGTAATCTATACCACCGTTGAATCGAACATGCAGCGAATTGCAGAGCGTATAGTAAGGGAAAGACTTGCAGAACACCAGGTTGCGTTTGAACGAGAATGGACATCTCCGGGTGGCAGCTATATGGACAGGTACTGGCAACGTTTTCCAACACACCTGGATCAGTTCCTGGCTGAAACAACGGAATTTGCAGCAGCAGTAGCTCAGGGCAGAACCAGGCAGGAGGCGCTCGATTACATCAAGCAAGATGCTGCGTTTTTAGAACGTGTAAAACGAGCCCGGACACAACTGGAATCGAGCTTTGTAGCACTCGATCCTCGTACAGGACATGTACTGGCTTGGGTTGGAGGTACAGACTACGGCAGGCGCCAGTTCGACCAGGTGTTTATGGCCAGGAAGCAGGTAGGGTCAACCATGAAACCCTTCGTGTACGCTGTTGCGATAGATAACGGGTACAAACCCTACCATCGCTTTTCGAGGTTTCCGGTAAGTTTTATTGATAGTCGCAATCAGGTTTGGGACCCTAAAGATGCGACCGTATCACCCGGGCCTGAAATGGTATCGATGAGCGAGGCTCTTGCCCGGTCTCTTAACAATGTAACCGTTCGACTGTTACCTGAACTTGCCGGTGCACCGGGCACAAATAGACTAGAAGACCTGATGCCGGCTGGTCGGAAGATTGCTGAAATGGCCTATAATCTGGGTGTACGCCAGTCTCCTATTTTAACATATCCATCAATTGCCCTGGGTACGGCCGAACTTACATTGCTTGAGATGACCAGCGCCTACAGCACGTTTGCAAATCAAGGTGTTTATATTGAGCCAATTGCCGTTACGCGGATTGAAGACAAAGCCGGAAATGTACTGGTAGAATATTTTCCTCAGCGTCGCGAAGAGGTGATAAGCCCTGAAACAGCGTATATCATGGTAGATATGATGCGAGGTGTAATTCGTGGCGGAGAGTGGGGAGCCGGAACTGGGGTACGTATGCGTGTAATGGGAGTAACTCAGGATGTTGCCGGAAAAACCGGTACCACTCAGAACAGCGCCGATAATTGGTTCATAGCTGTTATGCCCCATATAGCTATTGGATCATGGGTTGGAGGTGACGACCGAAGGATACGTTTTCCTAGCAGTTCGGGTATTGGTCAGGGAGCGAGAACCGCTTTACCTATTGTAGCTGACTTCATCTTAGATAATCGTCGCAATAACGCGGATAACTGGAGCACAGAAGGGTTTGAGCAACCTGCCGGATTTGTCGAGGATATTCCAGATGCCAGTCAAATTGACCAATCGCAGCGCAATACTCGGAGAACAGGCTGGTAGACAAACCCATTCAAACTACATTCAAACTACATTCAAAAGGCATAAAAAAAGGCTGAATGAAACCATTCAGCCTTTTTTTATAATACCTGTTCAATCCTAAAATAAGACTTAATTTGTTTTTGTGAGCTTCAGACGGTTCTGCGCTCTTTGCAACGCAGCTTCAGCCCTGAGCAAATCGATATCGGGTGAGTTATTAGCCTTTTGCAAACGCTCTTCGGCTCTTTTCAAAGCTAACTTAGCCCGTTCAACATCAATCTTCTCAACTCTCTCTGCAGCCTCGGCAAGAACGGTGACGTTGTTTTCGTGCACCTCTACAAAACCCACTGACATCGCAAAACGTGTTTCGGAAGCAGTTGATCCGCCACTCAGCTTGATTTCACCGGGTTCCAGAGCAGACATCAAGCTGGCATGATCGCCAAGTATCTGAAAATTCCCTTCAGTACCAGGCAGATTTACCGACTCAACCATCCCCTTGAAAACAGCTCCATCGGGAGTTAAAATCTGTGTTTCAAATGTTTTCATATCTTCTCAGAATTAAGCTTCTTGAAGCAGTTTTTCACCTTTCTCGATAGCTTCTTCGATTGTACCAACCAGATAGAATGCATTCTCAGGGAGGTGATCAAGTTCGCCTGAAATAATTCGATTAAAGCCTTTAATGGTGTCTTCAATCTTTACATACTTACCGGGAGCACCCGTAAACTGCTCGGCTACGTGGAATGGCTGGGATAGGAACCGCTGAACACGGCGAGCACGGGATACGGTGAGTTTATCTTCATCAGATAATTCATCCATACCCAGAATTGCAATGATATCCTGCAGGTCTTTATATCGCTGCAGCAACTCTTTAACACCCTGAGCCGTGCTGTAATGTGACTCCCCGAGTACCATTGGATCTAGAATACGTGAGGTAGAGTCAAGCGGATCAACCGCCGGATAAATACCAAGGGATGCAATCTGACGAGAAAGTACTGTCGTTGCATCAAGGTGGGAGAATGTTGTAGCTGGAGCTGGATCAGTAAGGTCATCCGCAGGTACATATATAGCCTGTACGGAGGTAATCGATCCATTCTTGGTGGATGTAATACGTTCCTGAAGGTCACCCATTTCAGAGGCTAGTGTGGGCTGGTAACCTACCGCTGAAGGCATACGCCCGAGCAGGGCAGAAACTTCAGAACCTGCCTGAGTAAATCGGAAAATATTATCCACGAAAAATAGGATATCACGCGAAACTTCATCTCGGAAATACTCCGCCATAGTCAATCCGGAAAGTGCTACACGAGCGCGTGCACCCGGCGGTTCATTCATCTGACCAAATACCAAAGTAGCCTGCGACTTCTTCAGCGCTTCCTCATCAACAAGGCTTAAATCCCAATCCCCTGTTTTTTCCAGGTGTTCTTTGAATTTATCACCATAGTCAATTACCCCTGATTCGATGAACTCACGGAGAAGATCATTTCCTTCACGAGTACGCTCGCCTACACCGGCAAATACCGAAAGACCACCGTGCTCCTTGGCAATGTTGTTGATAAGTTCCTGGATGAGTACTGTTTTTCCTACACCGGCACCGCCGAACAAACCAATTTTACCACCCTTTGCGTAAGGACAGAGAAGATCAACAACCTTGATACCCGTTTCCAGCATTTCAGTAGCAGATGACAGATCTTTGAAGTCCGGAGCTGGTCGGTGAATAGAATATTGCCGGTCTCCTTTAGGAGCCGTAATACCATCAATCGCCTCACCGACGATATTAAACAAGCGTCCGCGTACGTCTTCACCTATTGGCATTGAAATTGGCGTACCGGTATCAACTACCTCCATCTGACGAACAAGTCCGTCTGTTGAGTCCATGGCTATCGTTCGAACTCTGTTTTCACCGAGATGCTGCGCAACTTCCAAAACGAGTTTACGACCATCTTCCAGGGGGACATACAATGAATTTAGAATTGCGGGAAGTTCACCCTCGATAAAGTCAACATCAACTACAGGGCCAATTACTTGAGCTACGGTACCTTTGTTCATTAGGCTGATTTATTTAATGATTTGTGGAGTTTCAAGACCTCGCAAAGCGGGCTCATGCATGAAAATTTAACAGATAAAATATAGCTGTTAAAGTTAGACATAAACTTCAGGAAACGCAAAGCAGAAGAAATGTCAAAATTCCAGACCATAGTTGATAATTACACTATAATGAATCGCTATGTTTGCGTATTTTATGTGATTGTAAACGTTAAGAAGTAATCAGCGTTATGCTGGTTCATCTCGTTTTTTGAAATCTTTCATTCTAAAACAGCGAAATTACTTTGGATACTACACTCACTGCCCGTCTGGCGAGCATAAAGGTGCTGACACAATTTGACACTTCCAACTACCTGGACAACCGTCTTCTTGACGAGCTGGATACCAGAGAGCGTGCTCAGGCCAATGAATACATTCAGGGTATATTGCGTCGGCGTTCATTTCTAGATTTCATGATTGCCGAATACAGTTCTGTACCATTAGAAGAACTGGAAGCAATGTTCAAAAACATTTTACGTCTGGGGCTGTACGGTTTATTGTTCATGGATGGAACACCAGACCACGCGGCAATAAACGAGCCTGTTGAAATCGCGAAGCGACAAATCAGCTCACGTTCCGGCGACATGGTAAACGCTATACTCCGCAGAGCGCAGCGTGAAAGAGAAGCCAATCAATTACCAAAGCCTACCATGGCCGACCGAACCCAGCTCATTGCTACCACCTTTTCACACCCTGAATGGATGGTTGAACGATACGTAAAACGCATGGGCGAACGTGAAGCTTTTCAATTATTTCAGGCCAATAATAAGCGTCCCGACTTCTACCTCCGCGTGAATAATCTGCGCACGCAAACCGACAATTTCAGACTGCGTCTGGAAAAAAGCGGCATCGCATTTGAAGAAAGCGATTGGCTGCCGGGATATTTCAAAGTTGACAGTGTTGCTGAAGTACGAGCAAAAGGTTGGTTTGAAAAAGGATTATGTCAGGTTCAGGACATTGCCGCGGGTTTTGCTCCAGCAGTGCTTGACCCCCAGCCCAACGAACTCGTCTACGATTTGTGTGCCGCTCCCGGAACTAAAACGATTGTACTGTCCGGTATGATGCAAAACGAGGGTACCATACTTTCCGTTGATATCGCTCAAGATCGCATTGGCAAAATCGCTGAAAATGCGGAGCACTATGGTGCTGAAAACGTAAAAATTCAACGTGCCGACATTATTGAAGAACGATTCAAACTGGCTGATGCTGTGCTGCTTGACGCTCCTTGCTCAGGTACGGGTGTTTTGAGCAAACGGGCTGACCTGCGATGGAAGCGTACACCTGAAGAATTAAGCGCTATCATCGAAAAGCAGGCCGAATTGCTGGATGCTGCAGCCAACATGGTCAAAAAAGGTGGCAGACTGGTGTACGCTACCTGCTCTATTGAGCCTGAGGAAAACATGGAACAAGTGCAGAAGTTCTTGCAAGAGTACGATAACTTCGAGCTCCAGCCACTCGATGATTATCTTCCTGAAGATGTATTATCCGAAGATCTGCTTTCCTACCAGACACTTCCTCATGTTCACGGTTGCGACGGCCACTTTGGCGTGTTGCTGAAACGGGTTAAATAGTCCCGAATTTGAATCTATTGAAAAGCCTTCCCACATGAAGGCTTTTCTGTTTTACGCTGTTCCCATCCACCAGATAACACATTGAACAACATCGATGTCTTCTATTAACGAACTACCCAAGCAATTCGACCCATCTGCCATTGAAACAAAATGGTACTCCTATTGGACGAAAAATCAATATTTCCATTCTGAGCCGGACGAAAGAGAACCGTTTACTGTTGTTATACCTCCCCCCAACGTAACCGGTGTATTGCACATGGGCCATATGCTCAACAATACTATTCAGGATGTACTGGTGCGACGAGCCCGTATGCTTGGGAAAAATGCCTGCTGGGTTCCGGGCACCGACCATGCCTCCATCGCTACCGAAGCCAAAGTAGTGCAGCGACTACGAAAAAAAGGAATCAAGAAATCGGATCTTTCGCGTGACGAGTTTATGAAACACGCCTGGGAGTGGACCGATGAGCACGGAGGCATCATTCTCGAGCAGTTAAAAAAATTGGGTGCCTCCTGCGACTGGGACCGCACGCGTTTTACATTGGAAGATGATTTATACGAGGCTGTAATCGACTGTTTCATTGACCTCCACGAACGAGGTCTCATCTATCGCGGTCTGCGTATGATTAACTGGGATCCCGAAGCCAAAACAGCGCTTTCCGATGAAGAAGTAATCTTCAAAGAACAGAACTCCCGTTTTTATCACATTAAATATCGGTTTACCGACTCCGATGAATACCTCACCATAGCGACAACCCGTCCGGAAACCATTCTGGCCGACACAGCCGTGTGCGTAAACCCAAACGACGAACGATACAAACACCTCATCGGCAAGCAGGTCATTGTTCCCATAGCAAATCGATCCGTACCGGTAATTGCCGATGAATATGTTGAAATGGAATTCGGAACAGGTTGCCTGAAGATTACCCCCGCCCACGACCGAAACGATTATGATCTGGGGCAGAAGCACAACCTTCCCATAATTGATATGCTGGAGGCCGACGGTACGTTGAGTGCTGCGGCAGGACATTATATCGGCAAAGATCGTTTTGAAGTACGCAAGCTCATTGCAAAAGATCTGGAAGAAGCCGGATTTCTTGTTAAAACAGAGGAAATGCAAAATAAGGTTGGCTACAGCGAACGTACCGATGTGGTCATTGAGCCACGCTTATCGTTGCAGTGGTTCCTGAACATGCAAGAACTCGCCAAACCAGCTCTCGAAAACGTTGAAAATGACAGTATTCGGTTTCATCCGGCAAAGTTTAAGAATTCGTATCGAAACTGGATGGAAAACATTCAAGACTGGTGTATATCACGTCAGTTATGGTGGGGACATCGCATTCCCGCCTGGTATTTCGGGGATGGAGAACATGATTTTGTCATTGCAAAAACAAAGGATGAAGCCCTCGAAAAAGCCCGCAAAAAAACCGGCAACAGCTCGTTGGGTACCGATGATGTACAACAAGATGAGGATGTACTCGACACCTGGTTTTCATCGTGGTTGTGGCCCATCACCGTATTCGATGGCATGAAAGACCCTGAGAATAAAGACATCCGGTACTACTACCCTACACAAGACCTGGTTACGGCACCGGAAATCATGTTTTTCTGGGTCGCGCGTATGATTATGGCCGGATATGCCTTCCGCGGAGAAAAACCATTCTCCAATGTGTACTACCACGGCATCGTACGCGACAAACAGCGGCGCAAGATGTCTAAATCACTAGGAAACTCCCCCGATCCGCTCGATCTCATTGCCACATACGGCGCCGACGGAACCCGGGTTGGCATGTTGTTCTCCTCTCCCGCCGGTAATGATTTACTCTTCGATGAAGCGCTATGCGAACAAGGGCGAAACTTTTCCAATAAAATCTGGAATGCTTTCCGCTTTCTGGTCATGAATATGGAAGAAGATCGCACCTACACGCCCCGGGTACCAAGCAACAGTGATTCTCTGGTTGATCGTTGGATGATGAGCAGACTGCACACTACTATTGAGGCCTTAAACGAAGATTTCGACCGATATCGGCTTAATGAAGCCTTGCAAAAAGTATATGCATTGGTGTGGGATGACTTCTGCGACTGGTACATCGAGCTTTGTAAGAGCGACGTTCCGGGCGAGAAGGTTCCGGCTGAACGGTTGGAGGCAGCTCTGGGCATTTTTGAAGAGCTTATGAAACTACTGCATCCCTTCATGCCATTTATATCTGAGGAAATCTGGCATTATATACGTGAACGAAACCAGGCCGAGGCCCTTACGATTACATCCTGGCCTGTAGCAAACGCAGCTCACATGAACAGTGAGGCTGAAAAAACATTCGGGCTCATGCAACAATTGGTTTCCGCTTTGCGAAACATCCGCGCAGAAGCAGGCATAGCTCCCGGAAAACCTATACATGTGCTCATTGCTACACACAGCGAAGAGGTTGCCAAAATTGTTCAAGAGGGCAGCTGGATACTCAACAAACTTCAGAAAACGGAGTCTCTCACCATAGCTGCCGAGGTTGAAAAACCAGGCCTATGCTCAACGGCTGTAGTTTCCGGTATTGAAATCTTCGTGCCTATGGAAGGTCTCATCGATCTGGATAAAGAACGCCAGCGCATTCAGAAAGAAATAGAGCGATTCGAAGGGTTCAAAAAAAGTGTAGCGGCAAAGCTCAATAATGAAAGCTTTGTTTCCAGAGCGCCAGATAGCGTGGTTCAGAATGAGAAAAACAAGCTGCGCGACGCTACTGCCAACCTTGAAAAACTTCGGGAGCAGCTGGCCGCTTTAGGCTAAATTCTACGTAGGTAGTAAAGCATTTTTTTACTACCTGACCAAAATGTATACGACGGTGTCGGATCTACCCTGCCCGGCCTAACCGTCAACGGATGCAGATTTAAAACAGCATCCATCATAAACCGACCGTAATTGATTCATGAACACATCTAATCCAAACGTACCTGACCTGTTCGGCGGGAAAGATATGTCTGACTACCTGGCCGAACTAAACGAACGACAAGCCGAAGCCGTTTTACATGCCGACGGCCCCTTGCTCATCATTGCCGGGGCTGGAAGTGGAAAAACACGCGTACTCACCTACCGTATTGCTCAGCTCCTTGCCTCAAAAAAAGCATGGGCATCGCAAATCCTCGCCCTCACCTTTACCAACAAGGCAGCCCGTGAAATGCGGGAACGTATTGAGCATATCATTGGTGAAGAAGCCAACAGACTATGGATGGGTACCTTTCACTCCCTGTTCACACGTATTTTGAGGATGGAAGCCGAACATATCGGTTTTCAGGCAGATTTCAGCATATACGACAGTGACGACAGCGACCGTGTCGTAAAAGGTATTCTACAAGAGCTCGGGATGGATCCACGGGAGATAAAGCCCAAACAAATTCGCTTCCGCATCAGTAGTGCAAAAAATCAGATGATTGGTCCGGAGGAGTATGCTACAAAGTGGGTACAAAGTAGTATCGATGACATCACCGCTCAGGTATACAAAATTTACAATAACAGACTTAAGCAAAGCAATGCGATGGATTTCGATGATTTGCTGATTAAACCCATTGAGTTGTTCGAAACACATCCCGAAATCCTGGAGAAATACCAAGACCGATTCAAGTACATCATGATTGATGAGTATCAGGATACCAACCGGGCGCAGTACATCGTAACGAAAATGCTCGCTGCTAAACACGAAAATATCTGCGTGGTAGGCGATGATGCACAAAGTATTTACTCCTTCCGGGGAGCCGATATCTCGAATATTCTGAGTTTTAAAGACGATTATGCCACTGCCACACAGATTTCTCTGGAACAGAATTACCGCTCAACGCAGTCCATTCTGAAGTGTGCTGATGCTGTCATCAAGCAGAATAAGAAACAACTCGAGAAGACCTTGTGGACCCAGAATAACAAGGGAAACCCGATCACACTGCTCGACAATTTTTCGGAGCGGGAGGAAGCACAGCGTGTTGCCGATCACATCAGAAAGATTCATCTCACCGAAGGATATCGCTTTAACGAAATCGCCATTCTCTACAGAACCAACTATCAGAGCCGTGTTTTCGAAGAATCGTTACGACGCAAAGATGTCCCCTACCAACTGGTGGGCGGGGTGTCGTTTTATCAACGTAAAGAAGTTAAAGACGTTATTGCCTATCTGCGGCTACTGGTAAATCCAAACGATGAAGAAGCTGTACTCAGGGTTATCAATGAGCCGGCTCGTGGAATCGGGATGAAATCGCTGCAGACATTGGTATCTACAGCACGGGTTAAAGAAATACCGGTTTGGGAGGTTCTCAGCAATCCGGTTTATGTGGCCGATGTGTACAAACCGGCTCAGGCCAAGATTCGTGAGTTTATTGAGCTCATGAATGAAAGCCGAGAACAGTTGCCACACAAAGCCTTGGTCGATACCACGCGTGATTTACTCGAAAAAACCGGGTATGTAAAGCAGTTTGTTGAAGAAAATACAGCCGAATCCCTGGGTCGACGAGAAAACGTGATGGAATTACTCAACGCTATATCTTATTTCGAAAGATCACGGGAAAACGCATCGCTGAGTGCTTTTCTGCAGGAGGTTAGCCTGGTTTCGGATGTGGATAATATGGAAGAAAATGTACCGGCTGTTACGCTCATGACGGTACATGCTTCCAAAGGACTTGAATTTCCGGTGGTGTTCGTCGTTGGTATGGAGGAGGAACTGTTCCCGATGGGGGGCAGAAACGGAGAAGAGGCCGATATCGAGGAAGAACGCCGATTATTCTACGTGGCCATTACCCGAGCACAGAAAGAGCTTTATTTCAGCTTCGCACGAAGCCGATATCGATTTGGAGAGGAAAAACCCGGCATACGCAGCCGTTTTTTGGATGAGGTGGACCCGGCTGTGGTGCGGAACGAAAATGGTTCTACAATCAAGCAGAAGTCAGATACAACCGATCACAGACCTTCCGGCTCGTTTATTGAGTATGATTATACCAAGCCACTAAATGCTGGTTATCCGGGAGCAACCCCTCCACCTGACTCTGCAGCCTCATCCTCACCCAAACGTCGTACGATATATACCCGTAACGGTCAGGGTGCAACCAATGCCCCAAGTACAAATATGGGTATTTCCTATGAATCGGCTGAAACAGAGCACTTAAAGCCCGGCGTATTCGTTATGCATGAGAAGTTCGGTGCCGGTAAAATACTTCAGCGCGAAGGCCAGGGCGCCGATACTAAGCTAGTGGTGTTTTTTCAAAATCACGGGCAAAAAAAGCTGGCTCTCAAGTTCGCCAAACTGCGTATTTTATCGTGATTTTGATGTGTCTATTGTTTTGTGTAGTGGTCTAATTACTGCAATTTATCTTCTGTGAATACATTGAGGCTTGTTTTGTTCGGCGCGATGATATTGATTATGGCGGATATACATCCGGTCGTAGCACAATTTCATCATGATTCCCGCACATTGGGTATGGGTGGAATTGGTGTGACTACAGCAACCGGTACCGCAGCAGTAAGACACAACCCTGCAAATCTCATGCTTTTTGAACGCCCTCAGCGCTGGAATCTGGTTATTGGTCAGATTGGTTACGCCTTCAGTGACGGTAAACGCTTAGAAAACTTTGAGGATTTTCCTCGCTTTCTCCGTCCAATAGATCTCAATATGCCACGATCGAACTATCCATATAATAGCTCAAGGCAAGATCTGCTGGCTAACCGATTCGGTGCAGCTGAACGTACACATTTAAGCGTACAGCATATCGACGCAATGTTGTTCGGCCTTACATACACCGGGCAAAATATAGGTGTTGCTTTTACGCATTTCCTGCGAGGAGATAATAGCTTTCGAATAGGCAGAGGGTGGTATAGCGACAGCCCTGTACGTGTTGACAACCTGCTGATTACCGACCGTTCATTCGACCAGCGCTACAATCTTCGTCATGAATTTGGTTTAGCAATGGCTAGTGAGTATGATTTGATAAGCGGATGGTTAAGCGATTTAAGTAAAATCTATATCGGTATTCATGCAAGAATCATACTACCACTTGCGTACAGCAATACTAGCTTAACATCTATTTATGCCGGCAGCGAAGGTGCAGATGTACATACACATACAGGCACATTTTCAACTCTCACAGCAGGCAACCTGAGCGAAACTTATGCTTCAGCCGGGCTCAACCGCAATAATCCGGCGAATTTATTCGATATTTCCGGGTTTGGTGGAGGATTTGATTTTGGAGTTACCTACATCCTTGGCTTCGGAGGCGATGTTTCTCTGACCTCCAGAAACCGTGTACCTACAAGGAATTCATTGCGCATTGCTGCCTCAGTTACAGATATTGGCTTCATCAGTTACAGCAGAAACCTGCGGCAGGCAACAAACCCTTCCAGAAATACCATAATCAATAGCGCCCGAGTTTCTCCACCAGATAGTCAAGGCGAATATTCCGGCAACCCTGCAGATCTGTTTCGTTTCGTAACCAGCGACATGGAATCCGATCTCATCCATACAGCCCCCATCGAATCTGCTTCTACATTTCGTATATTGTTGCCAGCCCGTGTAAATGCCGGTGCAGCAATTCAGCTCAATCGCCTTATCATAGGAGCCGAAATACAGCATCCTTTACAATCACTCACCGATCAGTTAGAAAACACCTCCTTTCATGTTGGTGGCGAGCTTCGCATAATTCGTACCTTACCCTTACGAGCCGGAATGCAATTGGAAAAAAGCAGGCCTGTTCGTTACCATGCTGGAACCGGACTCGACTTTCGTTCGTTAACCTTTAATGTAGCCGCTGTTGTACAAGCAACCGGTACAAACGAGGCCATGTTACCCGTAATTACATCTGTAGCAGGACTTCACCTCAGATTTTGACAACCTGTCATAACTGCGTGAACCTACTGTAATATTGCCATACATCAACAGATTCTTATGACGATATGTTAGCATCTGTACTTGTGGCAACATGTTTGTGTAGAACTCTTATTGTGTATTATTAATAAAAACGGTGTGGCGCCAAGGAATTCACAGCAACATACAGTGCGGCACCCTAACATTACTAAACGTTTTCATCAATGAAATTTTTTAATCCCGAAAAGTCTGATGTTATTTTATCTGAAGAAGACTTCCAGGACTTTGAACAGGCTATACCCTTACTTTCAGAAGAGGAAGAAAGGCGTATGAGTGAGTCGGAAATTCCCGAACACCTGCCCATACTCCCTCTAAAAAACACCGTCTTATTTCCCGGTGTTGTAATACCAATAACCGTTGGCAGAGACCGGTCGCTGGCCCTCGTTAAACAGGCTTACGAAACCCATCGTACTATCGGTATTATCACCCAAAAAAAGAAAGATCAAGAAGACCCGGAACCTCAGGATCTCTATGAAATTGGTACAGTTGCTCAGATTATAAAGCTTATCAAAATGCCAGATGGCAGTAAAAGCATTGTAATTCAAGGTAAAAGCGTATTTAAAATCAAGCAATACGTACAGAAAGACCCGTACTTTCTGGCTGAAGTTGACCCACACAGAAATATTCAGGACAAAAAGGGACTGGCACTAGACGCTGCCATGCATTCTTTGAGGGAAACTGCCACTCAGATTATCAACCTTTCGCCACAGTTACCATCGGAAGCAGCCATTGCTTTAAATAACATCAATTCTCCCACATTTCTGTTGAATTTCATTTCATCAAATCTGAATATCAGCATTGAAGATAAGCAGCTGATTCTGGAGACACAGATTTTCTCAGAGCGTCTGGAACGGGTTATTGCACACTTGAACAAAGAACTTCAGGTTTTAAATCTAAGCCAGGAAATCAGGTCGAAGGTAAAAACAGACATCGACCAGCAGCAACGCGATTATTATCTGCGTCACCAGCTGAAGGCCATACAAGAAGCCCTTGGTGAAGATAGTGAGCAAGAGGATGTAAAGAAGTTGCGTCAACGCGCCAAAGGAAGAGATTTCCCGGAGGCTGTAAATAAGGTGCTCGACAAAGAGTTTCAGCGCCTGGAACGTACTCCCGCGTCTGCACCAAACTATGGTGTTATATATAATTATGTTGAGTGGCTGCTAGACCTGCCCTGGAATACCTATACAACCGATAAAATAGATCTTAAAAAGGCTCGAAAAGTATTGGACGAAGACCATTACGGTCTTGAAAAGGTCAAAAAACGTATCATCGAATACTTGTCGGTACTGAAACTTAAAAATGATATGAAAGCACCCATTTTGTGCTTTTATGGTCCTCCTGGTGTGGGTAAAACATCCCTTGGCAAATCAATCGCGCGGTCACTGGGTCGAGAGTTTGCCCGATTAAGTTTGGGTGGATTGCAGGATGAAGCTGAAATACGAGGGCATCGACGTACGTATATAGGTGCATTGCCAGGTCGAATCATGCAGAACCTTAAGAAGGCAGGAACCAGTAACCCCGTTATGATGCTCGATGAAATAGACAAGGTTGGAATGAGCTATAGAGGTGATCCTACTTCGGCTCTTCTGGAAGTACTCGATCCGGAACAGAACAATGCATTCTATGATAATTATCTGGAACTTGAATACGACCTGTCTAAAGTGTTGTTCATAGCTACCGCCAACAGTTTAGATACCATACCTGCACCTCTGCGCGACCGGATGGAAATCATTCACATCAGCGGTTATACACTCGAAGAAAAGCTGCAAATTGCCAAAAAATATCTGGTACCTGAGCAACTTTCAGAAAACGGATTAACAAAAAAGCAGTTTAAAATTTCTGATCCTGCCATTGAAACCGTTATCGACCAATACACGCGTGAATCCGGTGTCAGAAACCTTAACAGAGAACTAGGCTCGGTGGTCAGAGGTGTTGCCAGTCGGATTGCATCTGAGGAAATTGAACGGGATTCCGTTGGTGTGAAAGACGTAGCGGGGTATCTTGGACAACAGAAATTCTTCTCGGACGTAGCTGAGCGCACAACCGTGCCAGGTGTTGCTACGGGGCTAGCCTGGACACCCTACGGTGGAGACATTCTGTTCATTGAAGCCAGCGTTTCGCAGGGAACTGGAAAAATGACCATTACCGGTCAGCTTGGGGATGTGATGAAAGAATCCGCCGTACTTGCACTGTCATATCTTCGTAGCCATGCCGGAGAACTGAACATACCCCAGTCGGCTTTCACTGAATGGGATATCCATCTCCATGTACCTGCCGGATCCGTTCCGAAAGATGGTCCATCGGCCGGTGTATCCATTCTTTCAGCGATGACATCCATATTCACTCAGCGAAATGTAAAGAGTTCGGTGGCATTAACCGGCGAAATTACGCTTCGCGGACTCGTTTTGCCCGTGGGCGGCATCAAAGAAAAAGTACTGGCAGCCAGAAGGGCCGGAATTAAACACGTACTTTTACCAACACGCAATAAAAAAGATGTTGCCGAAATTGAAGCCGAGGTTATCGACGGTATTGAAATTTCATATCTTGACCGAATGGATCAGGTGTTTTCCCTGATGTTAGAAAAAGATCAACTGGAAGACCCCAATGAAAAGTTTAAGTCCAGAAAGAATGAAATATCCCGTGAAGAAAATGAGGTTATTACAGTAAATTAACATGAACTCCTCCTTGTACTCGCAGGGAGGAGTGTTATTTTATTTATAACATCATAATGCCGTATGGTTTCAGGTCGCGTAATAAAGTCTACAGGTAGTTGGTATACCGTTGAAAAAGCACATAACGAAGGTACCATTGCGGCCAGAATTCCCGGAAAAATGAGGCTGGAAGGTCTGAAACAGACGAATCCTGTAGCTGTTGGAGATCGGGTTGACATGGAGATTCAGGAAGACGATACCGGAATCATTAAGCATATTCATCCCAGAGAGAATTACCTCACCCGGCAGGCGACGCATGGCAAACGAGGTGAGCAAATTATTGCGGCTAATATAGACATCGGCATTGTGGTACAATCCGTTCGGCAGCCTCAGTTCAAAACCGGTTTTATTGATCGTTTTCTAATTACATGCGAAGCTAACAATGTGCATCCGTTGATTCTGATCAATAAGCTGGATCTTGCCCGTAAAGACGACCTGACGCGACTCGATGAAATTCGTAGATTATATGAATCACTCGGGTATGAACTCATGTTAGTTTCGGTTGCTGATGATGTGTCTATAAACATGCTCAAAGAGCATATATCAGGCAAAACGGTAACACTTATGGGGCCTTCAGGAACGGGTAAAACAACCATACTTAACACCTTGAATCCGGATTTAAAGCGAACCACCGCGGAAGTGTCTGGATTTTCTAACAAAGGTAAGCACACTACTACATTTGCGGAGCTTTTACCTATAGGAGACTCCAGCTACGTTGTGGATACACCTGGAATACGTGAGTTTGGGCTAGTTGATATCGATGCAGCAGGGTTATCTAACTTCTACGTTGAGATGAAAGAACTTAGAACACAGTGTAAGTATTACAATTGTACGCATGTTCACGAGCCTGGATGTGCTGTGATGGAAGCCTACGATAAGGGAGAAATTCATCCGGAACGTTATATGTCGTACCTTCAAATTATTGAAAGCCTTTCATAGACGGATATAATTACCTAATATTGTTTCGAATATCCGAAAACACTGAGGAACAATTCTGGGCCGTCAAGGTTTATCAGGTCAAATCGTCAAACCACACACCAAAAAATACGACCATATGAAACGCAACAAATTTCTCTACACATTGGGATTAACTTCAGCTTTGTTATTCGGCACTCAGACCGTCAAGGCGCAGTTCAGCGACGCCGGTGATATTCTGCGTGCAGGAGCAAGTGATGCCGAAATAGTTTTTGGTGAATATATTCGTCCGGCCGCAGAAGGCTTTGCTGTAGGACTAAATACCGGTTGGTTTAATACTGCCGGAACACACAGCTTACTTGGTTTTGATCTTACCTTCCGGGCGAACGTTGCTGCCATGCCGTCGAACTTGAAAACATTTGAGCTCACTAGTCTTCCGTTACAAAATAGTAGACCTATCGATGGATCTACCATGGCCTCTACGGTAATCGGTGCGGATAACAGCACAACCATGGGTATTTTTGGGACCAATCCGATCACCAATGCCGAAGAAGAAATAGCGCGCTTTGATATTCCCGGAGGCATCAATTTCTCCCTCATCCCTACTGCGATGGCACAACTTAGCGTTGGTATCATCAAAAACACCGACATTTCTATCCGCTATATGCCTACGGTATCTGTCGGTTCACTCGGTCTGGATGCCGGTTTATACGGCTTTGGTATAAAGCATGATATTAAACAATGGATTCCCGTTGTGCAGTATGTTCCCATCGACATTTCATTTGCTGCCGGATTCACATCGTTTACCGCCAACTCTGATTTAGATGTACGTCCGGGCAATACTACAGCAATTAATACCTTCCCAAACAGCCATTGGGACGATCAGGCCATTAAAATGACAGCAACAGGTACAAATTTCAACTTACTGGTTGGCAGGGGTTTACCTATAATCAGTGCCTATGCAGGCATTGGCTATGAAATATCAAATACCAGCATAAAGGTTGAGGGAAACTATCCCGTTGAAAGCATAAACAGTGTTGGGCTGCGGGAAATAGAAAGTATTTCCAATCCACTGGACTTGTCGTTCGACGGCAGTAACAGCGTTCGGGCTCTGGCCGGTGCACGACTGAAATTCTTTTTACTGACCATAAGCGCCGATGTAGTGGTCTCTAATGTAACCGTTGGTAGTGTTGGTGTGGGAATCAGTTTTCGATAACCCTGGTGACGCTTAACACACGAATCTAAACAATTTAGAAAAGGCTGATTGTGTTACAACAATCAGCCTTTTTCATTTTATGAGCGTTCCATTCAGGGTTATACTCTAATCAGAATCCTTGAAGTCCGGTACAGGCTTACGATTAGCGAGTGGCAGCCTTAGTGAGCATCCAGCCAGTTACCCGCAACCCCCGCCTCTACTTTAACAGGGACATCCAGCTGCATAGCATCTTCCATTGCCTTTACAATTTGCGGTACTACACGATCAACTTCATCGTCGGGCACTTCAAAAACCAATTCATCATGAACTTGTAAGAGCATCCTGGTTTTGAAGGATGAGGTTCGAAGCATCGTATCGATACGGATCATCGCCAGTTTAATCATGTCGGCCGCTGTACCCTGAATGGGCATATTGATAGCGGTACGCTCAGCAAACCCTCTTACATTAAAGTTTCGGGCATTGATATCGGGTATGTATCTTCTACGTCCTAACAACGTTTTCACATAGCCGTTTTGTCTGGCATATTCTTTCGTCTGTTCAATATATCGGGCGATGCCTGGAAAACGCTCAAAATATGCATCAATAATCTGTTTACCTTCGTTGTTACCGATTCCAAGGCGTTGGGCCAGCCCAAACGAACTCACCCCGTAAGGAATACCGAAATTGACTTCCTTAGCTTTACGTCGCTGGTCCCGATCAACATGTTCCAGACTATCTAAGCCGAAAATTTCTTTCGCCGTTCGGGCATGTATATCTTCTTCGTTTCGAAAGGCTTCTTTCATGGCTTCATCATCTGCCATAGAGGCAATAACTCTGAGTTCAATTTGCGAGTAGTCAGCCGCCACCAGTTTACATCCCTCAGCTGGAATAAACGCCTTTCGAATCTCTCTACCCCGTTCGGTTCGAATGGGAATGTTCTGCAAATTGGGATTAGATGAAGAAAGTCGGCCTGTCGCTGCTACATTTTGGTTGTAACTCGTATGGATACGCTGGGTTTGTGGGTGTACAAGTGGCGGAAGGGCCTCTACATAGGTTGATCGGAGTTTCGAGAGCGATCGATAGTCCAGAATTTTGGCTGGTAAAGGATATCGCACAGCAAGATCTGACAGAACGGCCTCCGAGGTAGAGTATTTCCCCGTGGCTGTTTTCTTACCGGATGGCAGTTTCAGCTTGTTGAACAGGATGTCGCCTAGCTGAGCCGGCGAGTTGATATTAAACTCCGCACCGGCTTCCTCGAAAATTTCTTTCTCCAACCGGTGCATATCGTCGGCAAGTTCTTTCGAAAATGCAGCCAACATACCCTCATCTATTCGGATACCGGCCAATTCCATTCTTGCCAATACCGTTACGAGGGGAAACTCAACCGTTTGAGCGATTTCAGTGAGGCCATCGTCCTGCAGTTTGCCGTGCAAGGACTGATAAAGTCGGAAGGTGATGTCTGCATCTTCACACGCATAAACGCTAACCTCCTCGAGAGGTATATCGGCTATAGACTTCTGTTTTTTCCCGGAGCCGATGAGTTTCTCGATGGATACCGGCTCATAGCCAAGATACTTCATGGCTATGGAATCCATTTTAAGCTGCTGTGAGGGATCGAGCAGGTAAGCGGCTATCATGGTATCAAATATGGAATCGGAAGGCGTGAGGCCAGCCCTGTGCAGCATGATATAATCATATTTAATGTTGTGACCAACATACAGGGTGTCGGGTTGCGTGAGTACCGGTTCGAGTAGTTTAAGGACCTCCTGGGGGTTAATGCCTTCAGCGTTCAGCGCAATATAGCTGGCTTTTCCGGCCTCCTTGCTCAACGCTATGCCCACCAATGCGGCATGCATAGGATCAACACCAGTGGTTTCTGTATCATAACAAATCACCCCGGCATTCATGTATGAATCGGTGAGTTGCTGAACGGCTTCCATGGAGTCTATAAGCTCGTACGATACTTTTTCGGCGTTGTAAACCTCATATAGACTTGCGGCCATATCCGCTTCGGGTTGCTCCGGATCATTGCTTCCAAACAAGTCAGACTGACCGGGAAGTGCAGACTTCTTGGCCTCCTGAGGCAAGGCATCATACTTTCGGGCCAATGTGCGAAACTGCATGCGCTGGAAGAACTCACTGAGTAGTTTATCGTTGGCTCCACCCCATTTCAGAATAGACCAGTCGCTGAAATCTTCCATATCTGTTTTAATTACAATCATCTCACGGGAAAGACGAATACGCTCTTCGTTACCCACAATACCATCTCGAACTCGTTTCGACTTATGAGACGGAGCCGCCTCAATAAGCTTCTCCAAAGACCCAAACTCTTGAATAAGCTGAGGGGCTGTTTTTTTGCCGATTCCGGAGATTCCGGGGATATTATCGGAAGAATCGCCAATAATGGTGAGAACATCGATTACTTTTTCAGGAGGTACGCCAAAGAATTTCTCAACACCCTCGCGGTCGATAATTTCAAAACCGTCGCCATTATTCAGTGGTTTCATCATGGCAATATTGTCATGTACCAGCTGCATGAAATCTTTATCGGGTGTAACCATAAAGACCTGCACATCCTTACCTCTGGCCGACTCAGCCAGTGAACCTACAATATCATCGGCTTCAAATCCATCTCGCTCCAGGCTTGGAATATTGAAATACCCAAGCATTTCTTTAATAATGGGCATAGATGCGCGGATTTCATCGGGCTGCGGAGGTCGGTTCGCCTTGTAATTCACATCCATTTCGTGTCGAAACGTAGGAGCGTGGGTATCCCAGGCTACAGCCATATGGGTGGGTTGATGGGCTTCCAATAGCCGTACAATCGCGTTGGCAAAACCAAACACCGTACCTGTAGGCAGTCCCTCGGAATTTCGTAAATTGCTGTTGATCATGGCAAAGTAAGACCTGTATGCCAATGCGGTACCATCGAGCAGCAGCAGTGTGTTTTTACTCATTTCTCTAACTAGTTTTTGAGGCAATTATAATGGGTAATCTTCATTAGGGCACAAGATAAATCGCATCCCGGATAACTTTTTCTGAATATACTCGAATAAGCAGAGTAATACCTTTAAAGAATGCAATTATGAGTTTAAAGAACGAAGCCAGGCAAGCCTACCAGCACACTCGATCGCTGTATCAAGATTACACACGCGATATGAATCGAGAAACGCTTGGCAGGGATTTTAGTGCCGATTCAAATCGCCTTAAAGCGTTGTATCGTGAAGCTATTGGAGTAACGCCTTCCGACCCACGCGGGCAAGACATAAGCCTGATGACCAAATTTGACCGACTCACTCGAGCGTTGGCACTACGAATGAGTCCGGTAAGGAGACTCATTTTTGGCGTTTCAATGATTGGCTTTATCAGTCACTACGTTATGGGATTTTTTGGTTTTCAAATCAGTATACTCATTCCCTTTGTGTCATTTGCAGGTATGGTTATGCTTCTGCTGGTAGAACTGCTTGAAAAACTGGATGCCAAGAAAGAAATTGACCTCGCTCGCGATATTCAGCTGAGTTTGCTTCCGGCAGCCAGTATCCGCCATGAATCCATCGACATTGTTTCGTTTGCCAATACGGCCAGTGAAGTTGGAGGCGATTATGTAGACATCATAAAAACAGAAAAAGGATTTTATTATATCATTGCCGATGTTTCGGGTAAGGGGTTATCGGCAGCCTTATATATGGTAAGGATGCAGGCGCTGGTACATTTGTTAATTAACAAATTTGAGCCTACACCCAAGCAGTTATGCCTGGAGCTTAATGAGTACATAAAAAACGATCGCAGGGATAAAACATTTGTTACAGCCTGTGTGGCATTTTTCCCGGACGGGGAAGATTACTTTGAAATGGTTCGGGCCGGGCACAACTCTCCTATATTATACTCTATGAGTAAAGATGCCGTTCTTGATCTTAAAACAACGGGTTTTGCTTTGGGGATGACCACTACAAAACGGCTGGAGGCCTTCATGAAGCAGATGCGGGTATCCTTCAAAGAAGGAGATTCCTTACTCATGTATACCGACGGTCTAAATGAGGCCAGGAATCCTTTTGGGGAAGAATTTGGAGATACAAAAATCAGGAGTTTAGTTGAATTATATGGTTCACTTGAGGCAAAAACGATGATTCATAAGCTTCAGATTGGCTTAGAACAATTTATCGGATCTGCCAGTCAAGGGGACGATATTACATTCAGTTGTATCAAAAAAAACCCGGGCAAGACTATGCTTGCACGGGTTCCAGAATCAGCACAGGAGGTATAAAACCCTGTCTATTACCAGTTTAATGCGTTAATAATAGCTTCGGATGTAAGTCCGAACTCTTGAAATAATCGTTGATAAGGGGCAGATTCTCCAAACCTGTCGATACCGATTACGTTACCTTTATCTCCAACCCATTGATGCCACCCAAACGTAGTACCGGCTTCTATGGCAACTCTGCGTGTAATATGTGGCGGGAGTACTTTATCTCTGTAGATATTATCTTGGGCACGGAACAGCTCCCAGCTGGGCATACTCACCAGACGTACGGCCTTACCATTGGCAGTGAGACTTTCCCAGGCTTTGTATGCTATACTGAGCTCAGAACCCGTTGCAATAATGATTGCCTCGGCCTCACCATGCTCTGAGTCTTTGAATACATAAGCACCCTTTGCGAGATTTGCAGCGCTGTTTTCGGTAGAACGCTCCATTTCGGGCAGGTTCTGTCGGGTTAATATAAGCGCTGTAGGACCATCATTACGTTGCAATGCAGCCTTCCAGGCGGCTGCAGTTTCATTGCCATCTGCCGGGCGAATTACGTGAACATTAGGTATACACCGCAGTGAAGCAATGTGTTCTATAGGCTGATGAGTTGGTCCGTCTTCGCCAAGACCGATACTATCATGTGTAAATACATAAACCACTGGCTGATGCATCAACGCAGCTAATCGTATGGCAGGTTTGCAGTAGTCAAAGAAAACAAGGAATGTTCCTCCATAGGGTCTCACGCTGCCATGCAGTGACATACCATTCATTATGGCCCCCATTGCATGCTCACGGATACCATAATTGATATAATTACCGTTTCTGTTTTCCGCTGTAAAGGGCACATTTCCTTTGAAATCTGTAAGATTCGATGCACTCAAATCAGCTGAGCCACCTACTACACCGGGAATATGTGGTGCCAGAGCATCCAAAACGATGCTGGACGATTTACGCGTAGCCATCCCCTTCTCATTTGCGGGGAAAACAGGTAATAATGCATCAAAATCAATGGAAACGTGTCCGCTCGTACAGGCATCCAGTGCTGAACGCTGCTGAGTTGGCAGCGTATCTCTTTGCTTGTTCCACGTTGCTTCAGCAAGCTGTCCTTTTTCGATGGCTTGCCTGAAATAATTCAGTACATCCTCATCAATATGAAACGGTACGTCGGGCATTCCGTATGCCTGTTTCGTTTTTGTAACTTCGTCTGCACCAAGCGGAGCACCATGAACACCGGAGGTACCCTCCTTATTTGGACTTCCGTAACCTATTTTGGTCTTACAGGAAATAAGAACCGGCTTGTCTTTGACGGATTCTGCCTCAGTTAGTGCTTTACGGATCTGATCGCGGTTGTGACCATCTACCTGAATAGTGTGCCAGCCATAGGCACGAAACCGTGCCTGAACATCTTCCGAGAAAGATAATTCGGTAGATCCATCAATAGTAATACTGTTATCGTCATACAAGAAAACAAGATTACCTAACTTGAGATGACCAGCCAATGATGCTGCTTCGTGGGAGACACCTTCCATCAAGTCTCCATCACTGCAAATACCATAGATGGTATGATCAATGAGGTTATTATCGGTGGTGTTTACAGCAGCACCAAGCTTTAAGGTGGCAACGGCCATACCTACAGCAGTGGCAAAACCCTGTCCGAGCGGACCGGTAGTAGTTTCAACACCGGAGGTTAAGCCAAACTCGGGATGCCCCGGTGTTTTGCTACCCCATTGACGAAAATTCTTGAGCTCTTCTATGGGTAAATCATAACCGGTTAAATGCAGCAAACTATAAATCAACATGGATCCATGTCCTGCTGAGAGAACAAACCGATCACGGTTCGTCCAAGAGGGATTCGTTGGGTTATGTTTTAAAAATTCGGTCCATAAAACGAAGGCCGCATCGGCCATACCCATAGGCATACCCGGGTGACCGGAATTAGCACTTTGTACTCCATCGATAGAGAGGGTTCGGATTGTATTTACACAGCGTTGTTCGAGAGAGCTCATGAAATTCAATTAGTTGTTTCAATATTTGTAGAGGGGAAGATACGACCAAGTAATCTCAAAATTAAACAAAAAAGGTCTGGTGTTTTTAAACACCAGACCTTAAATAAATGCGAGTAATAGGCTGCCAGATATTATCTGCGGTTAAAACCCGGGCATCGCAACTCGTGCTCCATAAAGTGCTCTGCAGCATTTCGGAAGCTACCAAAAGCAGCATTGGTAAAAGCATCACAAGCGGCTGACTCGTTTCCTTGGTTTTTGTAAGCATAGCCAAGCTCGAAGTAAATTCTAGCACGGTCGGTTCTACCTCCCTGCTCCAATTGCAATGCACGATTAGCGTGCTCAATAGCGTTCGTCCACATGGCCTGTTTGTTATAAACTTCAGAGAGTCTGTAGTTAACTTCCGCGTTATCGTTGTCATATTCCAGCGCCTGTCGAAGCAGTTGGGTTGCAGGACGCAGACGGTTATTTTCCATTGCATCTACACCACGAAGAAGCAGGAAGTTCCGGGCAGCTTGTGTAGCACGGGCCCCGATATCCGTATCGCGTGTCTGAGAGGCTACCTGAATAGCTCTGTCGAAGTAGGTAAGTGCGTTCTCAAGATCTTCTTGCCGGCGAAATACCAACCCTTTCTGATAGATAGCCGCCGCATATGCAGGCTGGTAGCTCAACGCCTGATCGTACATGCTCAAAGCTAAATCAAACTCTTCGTTATTCAGGTGAATATTACCCTGGCGCAAGTAAATTTGTGGCACTGCCTGAAGCGATCGCTGAGCGATCTGCTGATTTCCGAACTGTTCGGCAACCTCAGCAGCCACTTTAAAAGCCTGTGCAGCTTCCATCAGCTGCTGCGCGCTGAATAAGTCGCGGGCAATGATGAAATGGAGTGTGGGCAATTGATTCTGTGCCCTTGTTTTGATTTCATCAGATTCACCACCCACCTGATCAGCTAACGTAATGACGTTCTCAAATGCCGTTATTGCACCGGTATGGTTGCCCTGTTGAGCAAGCTCAGTAGCCTGGTTAAAAGCAATTATCACATCTTCGTGTGTTTGTGCGTTAGCCGAAGTAAACGCAACCAACGTTACGACCAAGCTTGCTAAAATTGTAAATCGCTTCATAATAGAATTTGTCTGTTTCGATTTTGGACTGTATTAGAAAAACGGTCTGGTTTCGCGTCTTAGTATTATCGGACCACTTGCATAAACATGCGACACATTAACACGATGACCCAAAAGCAAACCATTTTAGTTTATAGCATGACAAAGATAAGAGGAATTCCCGCCCAAACAAGTTAAAAATTGGGTTGGATGTCCTTATTTGTATAAAATTTCTCAATAATTTCAACAACTTCGTCAACACTGTCGGTCAGAGTAAAGAGGTCCATGTCATCTGGGCTAATGGTGCCATTGGCTACGAGTTGGTCTTTCAACCAATCTACCATTCCACCCCAAAATTCGGTACCAACCAAAATGACCGGAAAGCGTGTAATCTTTTGTGTTTGTATAAGTGTAAGTGCCTCAAACAGTTCATCTAATGTTCCGAATCCTCCCGGAAAAGCAACAAAGCATTGTGCATACTTGATGAACATTACTTTGCGGGCAAAAAAGTAATTAAAATTAATAAGGTAGCGTGGGTCTACGTATGGATTTGCCTGCTCTTCAAAAGGAAGGCTGATGGTTAGACCAACCGATTTTCCGTTCGACTCTCGTGCGCCTTTGTTACCAGCTTCCATAATTCCCGGACCACCGCCCGTAATCACCCCAAAACCGAGTTCTGTTATCTGGCTGGAGAGTTCAACTGCCATCTTATAATACGGATTGTCTGGTTTGAGTCGTGCAGATCCGAAAATAGAAACGCACGGACCGATTTTAAGCATTTTATCATACCCTTCCACAAACTCGCCCATAATGCGGAAAACACTCCACAAGTCCTGGCTGGTATCTCTACTATAAGAGTCTGGTGCAATTCTTTCAGGCGTCATATTTTTTTATTTAGAAGTTTAATCTGACAGTTAAAACGGGTTGAGGGTTACCGTAGTATGGATGAGGTAAATATTCAATATTTGCGCTTAAATCATCACTGACATCAAAGTCTCTGAGATGCGCAAAGATGTAGGCATCTGCAATATTGAGTCCGTAAACAAGCAACACTCCTACTACAGTGAGATCACGACGGTTACGGAATTGATTTCGGTTGAATCGGTAGACTTCAGCGGGTTGGCCATCTGGTATAAAAGCTGGTGTTTGTCCGAATCGAAAATCTGTATTGTCTGAAAAGCTATTATAATAAGCTGCTCTATAGCCACTGTACATTCGATGTGCATAGACACCATAGGTAACGACACCGGCGAACAGTCCATATATAATTGGAACTTTCCACGTCTGTTCATTTGTAACCTGTCCCCAGCCGGGCAAAATCATAGATTGATGCATAACCGATCGGGGTTCGGGAACGGTGTCGCGCAAAGCGATACGTTCAACATCCTGCTGTATCTGCGCTGATACAGTAGCGCAATACAATGTCAGGCAAAGCAGTATAAAACAGCTAACCCTGTTAAGACAGCGAATCGAACAGGTTAAGTAAGCGGTCCAGCTCTTCATCTGAGTAGTATTCTATTTTGATTTCTCCGCCCTGAGATTTCCGTTTGATGTGTACTCTAGTACTCAAACGGTTTTGCAGAGATGCGGCCAGCTGGATCATTTCAATATCTTTCTGATCTTTTTTGGTCAGGGCTTTGCCACCGCCTTTCTTACGGTTGGCAAGTGACTTTACCGCTTCCTCGACCTGGCGAACAGACATATCATTTTCGATAATTTTATCGAGTAACTGAGATTGTATCCGCTCATTTTCTACGCTGATAAGAGCTCTTGCATGACCGATCGAAATTCTATTCTGCTTGAGAGCTGCCTGTAAAAATGCCGGCAGGTTCAGTAAGCGAAGCATATTGGTAACGGTAGTACGATTTTTACCTACACGTTTGGCAACATCCTCTTGCGTGAGATCACACTCTTCGAGAAGGCGCTGGTAACCTAAAGCCGTTTCAATCGGATTTAATTGTTCGCGTTGAATATTCTCAACGAGTGCCATTGCGATGATTTCGTCATCATTAACATCCCTTATATATGCGGGAATATGATCGATGCCAGACATTCTGCTGGCGCGCAAGCGGCGCTCGCCTGATATGAGCTCGTATCGTTCTTCACCAATATGGCGTACCGTAATGGGCTGAATTAGACCAAGTTCACGGATAGAATCAGCGAGTTCCTGCAGTTTTATCTCATCGAAATCTTTTCGTGGCTGGAAAGGGTTAGCCCTGATACTGGCTACTGGTACGTGAAGGATAACATTAACCTTTTCACGGGAATCCATTTTTTGCAACACATCTTCTGTAGCAACTGCAGGTTCTTTCTCTGTTTTACCTTCTACATCCTGAAAGTAGGCTCCCAGGCCTCTTCCCAGTACTTTTTTTGCCATTGTTCTTCTTCCTAAGATTTCTGTGCAAAAACAGATGAGTTTTTATATAACTCTCGGTTTCGCATAATGAGCTCCCTTGCAAGTGCGAGGTAATTCTTAGATCCCATGCTGATGGAGTCATATAGAATTACAGGTTTTCCAAAGCTAGGTGCCTCGGCAAGGCGAACATTGCGTGTAATAACCGCATCAAAAACTTTGTCCCCGAAATATCGCTGCACTTCTTCTGCTACCTGGTTAGACAGGCGGGTTCTGGTGTCGTACATGGTGAGTGCAACGCCTTCAATCTCCAGCTCGGTATTCAAATGCTGCCGCACTATTTTGATTGTATTTAATAGCTGCCCTAACCCTTCAAGCGCAAAGTATTCGCATTGAACAGGTATTAGGACCGAGTCTGAGGCTGTAAGGGAATTAATGGTGAGCAATCCCAGAGAGGGTGGACAATCAATTATGATAAAATCGTACTGATTCCTGGCGGTTGCTATGGCTTTTTTAAGAATCTGCTCCCGACTTGCACGTTCAATCATCTCGATTTCGGCACCTACCAGATTAATGTGCGATGGTACCACGTCGAGATAGGGCAGTTCCGTTTTTAGGATAGCGTCTTCTAGTGAGACATCATCTATGAGCACCTCGTAGACAGATTTATCTACAGACTGACTTTCAATTCCAAAGCCAGAGGTAGAGTTACTCTGCGGGTCTATATCTATGAGCAGCGTCGGATGTTCCAATGCGGCCAGCGAAGCGGCCAAATTTATAGAAGTAGTTGTTTTACCTACGCCACCCTTCTGATTGGCAATTGAAATTACTTTACCCATTAAGAACAAGTATTTGGGTTATAGAATAATGACTCAAAAAATGATACCGAATATCGTTAATCGTACATTTCGGATAAGTCGAAATATAACGGGAATTGGGTGGCAAACAAAAATATAAAAGGCTTGTACCCAGATAGAGCACAAGCCTTTTTAAGCTTATAATTTAGAATAGTTACTGCGTACCCGTGAGGTGCAACTGCCGGGCAGGTCTGTTTCCTGCGGTAACTTCTTCAATCGGTCGCAACCGGGTCGGTGTTGAGTCTGGTGTGGTAGCAACGCTGCCAAAGCCTGCCGTATTGATGTGCAATATATTTTGATGGTCTATCCATGGCGTATTGGCTGCCGGCTGAACCTCTGTCGGACTCGCCATGAGCTCTACCGTTTCTGTCTGGTTCAAGACATCAGATGTTCCGGTAGAGGCATACCAGCTAAAACCTGCGCTTAGCAAGACCGTTGCTGCTGCAGCATACGATATTCTGCGAAACACCAAATACCGAACTGGTGCTTGCTTCCTGTTGGCAGCGCTGAACTCCTGAGCTTTACTGACTACCGTATCCAGGACATCCGGAGGGGCACTTACCCCGGGCATGTTTTCTACGCAACGTTTAAATGTGCTGCGCAGCGCCTCAACCTCAATCAGAATATTCTCGTCTTCGGCCATTGCCGATTCAACGAGCATTTTTTCCGAGGGGTCAAGCTCATCCATTACGTAGCGAATGATTAGTTCATCTTTATTCGGTAACATTGATTTCATTGGCATTTTCCTGTTCAAACATTTTTCTGAGATTTATTAAAGCATATCGCATTCGCCCCAGAGCTGTATTGATGGAAACTCCTGTTAAATCAGCAATTTCTTTGAACGACATTTCATAATAATGTCGTAGCATCACCACTTCTCTTTGCTCCGGGGGCAATGAAGCAACATGCTTCATCAGACTCTTATGAGATTCACCCTGTTCCATACCTTCTTGTGCAGATATCTCCGTGTCGGGAATTCGCTCATAAAAATCAAAATCCGGGTCATCTTTAGCATTAACGTCAACGAAACGCTTTTGTTTTCTCAAATAGTCTATTGTAGCGTTGTGTGCAATTCTCATAACCCAGGCAATCCACTTGCCCTGCTCGTTATAAGTGTCATCCATCTTCGTGATTACTTTCGTGAAAGTATCCTGAAAGATGTCGTTTGCCACATCACCACTTCCAACCATACTGTAGATGTACGAATATATTTTTGATTGATGACGTTCAAGCAGCGTACGAAATGCCACTTGGTCGTTGTCCCTACGGAACATTTTCACCAATCGATCGTCGTCTATCTGTGTGTAGTTGGTTGTAGGTATTGAGTTCTTAATCATAGCGTTTTAAATTAAACGTGATAGGAAATGCCTTATTGCTTCACTATTGTAAGACTTGTTGTGTCGCCCGACAATAACATCTTAATGTTAGCTGGTTTACTTTGCTGTTAAATTTAGTGTCGGTAATGTAAAATCTTATGATTTTCAACTACTTACAAATACACGGTAACAAACCGAGATACCTATCCGACGAAATAAAACGCGGATTCATTTAATTATTCGTCATACTCAATTTTGGTATGCTCATCGTCGTGGTGAAAATAAGCATAGACTCTGGATCCGATATGTTTGCCAGCTTCGTTTATCAACTCCTCCTGTGTAGCTTCAGCTATGCGCTTAGCCGAACCAAAGTGCTTAAGTAATTTTTGAGCACTTTTTGTCCCAACCCCTTCAATTTCTGTTAATGACGACGTAAAGGTTCGTTTACTTCTCAAATCCCGATGAAAATTTATTGCAAAGCGATGCGCTTCATCTCTTACCCGCTGCAAAAGTTTTAGTCCGCTAGAAGTTTTAGGGAGCATTAACGCATCGCTGTTATAAGGCACGAAAACTTCTTCCAATCTTTTAGCCAGTCCAATGATGGGTATTTCACCAAACACACCCACATCTTTCAGGGCTTCCACACTGCTAGACAGCTGCCCCTTCCCTCCGTCAACTACGATTAGATCAGGTAAGTGTCCTCCTTCGCGTTTCAAGCGGCCGTACCTGCGAGTCAGCACCTCCCTCATAGAAGCAAAGTCATCAGCACCCGTGACCGTGCGAATTTTAAAGCGTTTATAATCACTTTTTTTGGGTACCCCGTCTACAAAAACCACCATGGAAGCTACAGGATCGGTACCCTGAAGGTTGCTGTTATCGAAACACTCAATGCGTCTGGGAGCCTGGCTCAAACGCAACTCCTGCTGCAGGTTTCTCACACTGTGAGGGATGCGGTCGGCCTCGGCTTTTTTTCTTTGCAATGCGAGTTCACCAATGAGAAGACGGGCGTTTGACTGCGCCATTCGAATCATCTGCGCTTTTTCCCCTATTTTTGGAACGATCAGGGGTACTTTTTTACCGTGTTCCTGCCACAGATAGGCAGTTAATGGCTCCGGATCGGTTAAATCGTGACTTACGTGAACTTCATCCGGAATAATTGCTCCCAACTCTCCCGTATAGTAGTCTTCCACAAAAGCCTGCAGCATTTCAGAGCTCTCGCGGGAGTCGATATCGTAAAGAAACTTATGAAGACGACCAAGCAAACGGCCATCTCGTACACGAAACATCACCCCACAGGCAACCCCCTCATCATTATCAACTTCCAGGGCGAAAATATCACGGTCTACAATATCGGCACTTACGACCTTCATTTTTTCACTGTACTTCTCTAGTGCCACAATACCATCCCGAAGCCTGGCGGCTTCCTCAAACTGTAGCTCCGTAGCCGCCATATCCATTTCATCACGCAGTTCCCGTATGAGTCCCTCCGTTTTACCATTTAATAACCGAACCACTTTCTGAAGTGTTGTGGTGTATATATCATCCGGAAGCTCCGCCGAACACGTGCTCACATATTCTTCAAAGCATGAATGCCATTTGGGCAGGCCTCGTGATCGGTCGATTGTTCGGATAGATACGGCACAGGTACAAAGGTTAAATGCTTTCCGGATAACTTCGAGCATATTGCGCATTTTTCCCACGTGATCGTATGGACCAAAATACCGACTTCCGTCTTTAATCACAGTACGTGTTGGAAAGACTCGGGGGCGTTCTCCCGGAGTGACACATATGTAAGGAAGTGTTTTATCGTCGCGGTAAGAAATATTGTACCGGGGACGAAACTTTTTGATGAGGTTATTCTCAAGAATAAGGGCTTCGGCTTCCGTATCGGTTACAAAAAGTTCAACATCCTGAATTTTACGGACCAGAGCGAGTGTTTTACCCGAATGATTTCGAGTATCCTGAAAGTATGATTTTACCCTGTTGCGTATGCGTTTGGCTTTACCGACATAAATGACCTGATCCCTGGCATCTTTAAACATATAAACGCCGGGATTTACTGGCAGATTGGATAGTTTTTCCGAGAGCTTGTCGTTCATGGTTGTAAAATACCACGTTTGCGTGTTTTCTGCCTCTGCAACACTTGTTTTTTGCGCAGATGAGCCGATTCAGGTACATACTTCCAAATTATTAAACCGGTAATAAGAAGCGTGAACCCTGCCAGCATACTGTTACTGGCATAACCTTGAACGGTAAAGAGTACTCCTGCTACAGCTCCTCCAAGACCCAGACCTGCCTGCCCGAGAGCTGCATTTAAGCTCAATAGCGAACCACGCCTTTCCGCGGGTACCAGTTCGGTGAGCAATGCCTGGAAGGGGCTTACTCTCATTGCTACCAGGCTCATTACCAGAAAGAAAAAAGGATAGGCAATCCAGGGACGTATAATTGTGAATGTTGTTATGGCGAAGATTACAGATGAAATCAGACAAGATATCATAACAAGGCCCTTTCTGCCGATAGTATCTGAAAGCTTTCCAGCCTTGGGACCGATTATCACATTGGCAATACCCCCAACCAGAAACAAAGACGCTATGTATACTCCATCAACATCGAAGGTTTGCTGAAGCCAGGTAGGAAAGTACACAACAAAGAGTCCTACGCTGATAAAGGTCATAAAAAAAGAACCGGTTGCGGCCCTAATTTTTGATACCCTTAGAAGCTGATAGTAATTTTTTATACTTCCCAATATTGTAATTCGGGATGTATTCAGAGTAACATTGGGCTGAGGAACGTAACGCCATACAAGGAAGTAGGTTGCAAACATTGTTAAACCAAAGAGCAGGAACGGAACCCGAAAGCCAAAATAGTCTGCCATCACTGTTCCAAGCGGAATACCCACAATCTGGCCGGTGGCCGCCCCGCTCATAATCCAGCCGGTAGCCCAACCGCGTCGCTCCACCGGAAAATAATCCCCTACAAATGAAACGGCCGATCCGCTAAGTATTCCACCTGCCACACCTGCCACTGCGCGCATTACAAGGAGCTGCTGCCAGGTTTGTGCTAACCCATGCAAACTCAGTGCAATGGCCATAAACAAAGTTCCTATAAGCAGGACTCTGCGTCTGCCAATCTTATCGGAAATGGGTCCAATGATAAGAGCAAATATACCAACCATTACGGCATAAGACGTTACCAGTATCCCCTGCAATGACTCTGGCATGGACAGCTGCTCACCAATAACAGGCAAGATTGGCGCAATAATGATAATTTGACTGCTCGCGGAAAAAATTAGCAACCAAAGAGCGAATAAAATTAAATTTGGACGGGCCTCACGGCCGGCAAGTCCGTTCGTTTGCATACTCATCTATGTTTAAACAACAAAAGTACACAATATTGTTTCATTGGTTCGTAACAAATTGACATCCCCTCATACTTTTACATGATTCCCCTTTATTAAAATCGTAGTTTATTTTTTTCAAGCAAAAAACCAATGTCTATGAGTGATTTATATTCCAATATTAAGCCCACCAACAGCTTTTCAGATCTGGTACGGATTATGGAGATACTGCGCAAAGAGTGTCCCTGGGACCGAAAGCAAACACATGAAAGCATTAAAGATCTGATGGTTGAGGAGGTTTACGAAGCAATTGATGCTATTGATAATCAAGATTATGAAGATCTATGCAAAGAGCTGGGTGATATGTTGTTGCATGTAGTATTTCATGCCCAGATGGCCAGTGAGAAAAGCACCTTTACCATTGAGGATGTGATTTTTGGTATTCAGGAAAAATTAATACGCCGACATCCTCATGTTTTTGCAGATACGGTAGCCGATGAAGAAGGAACCGTGATGAAAAACTGGGAGAAAATTAAGCAGGCTGAAAAGAATGGCAACCAGTCGGTACTCAGTGGAGTACCCCACACGCTACCTGCACTCTTACGCGCACAACGGATGCAGGAGAAAGCAGGTGGGGTTGGTTTTGACTGGAGTGAGTGGAAGCCGGCATGGGATAAACTGGAGGAGGAACTACTTGAGTTTCGCGAACTGGTTGGCTCGAACTCTAAGGAAGAGCTGGCCGGTGAGTTTGGTGACGTGTTGTTCTCCATTGTTAATGTAGGTCGATTGCTGAAGTTGAATGCTGAAGACAGTTTACGCCTGACAAACAATAAGTTTCAGTCTCGTTTTGAGTACATCGAAAGGGAGCTGAAAAAGAAGGGGAAGAAGCCGGGGGAGGTAAATTTAGAAACGATGGATTCACTTTGGAATGAGGCCAAACATATAGAAAAAGAAAAACGGTAACGAATTAACGCTTCATCCTACGTCTAACGGGAGCGATGACTTGCGGGAATCGCTTTTTTGGCGCGGAACGAAGTGTTAGTTACAACGTTAAATCGTAATCTTGTGTAACTTCGCACCTACCGATTCGGTATACACATGCAAAATCACTAACTTTGCAACTCTCTCTTTTAGAGTACAATTTTTATGGAGTTACCTATGTGATTGCAGCTCCACACAATATTATTTAGAACAGAAATCATTACAACCTATAGAACGAAAGATGAATAACCAAACAACAGGCCAGGATGTCAATGAATATCCATATCTGGATAAAGGATTAGAGGGCATCGTCGCCTTTTCTTCTAAGAAAAGTTTTATTGACGGAGCAAAAGGAGAGCTCATTTACGCCGGGTATAACATTGAGCTGCTTGCCGAGAAGGCAACTTTCGAAGAAGTTTGTTTCCTGCTGTGGAACGAGCGCTTACCAAACAAAGATGAACTTACAGAACTCCACGAAAAGCTTGTTGCCGAGCGCGACCTACCTGAGACGGTCTATAATTATATCAGCTCAACTGATAAAAAATCGGAGCCGATGGCAGTTTTGCGAACAGCTACATCTATGCTAGCTGATTCAGACCCCGACGCTGAAGTCAATACCCCGGAAGCGAACCTGCGCAAAGCAATTCGACTAACCGCAAAGATGCCTACGATCATAGCTGCCTACGATCGCTCACGTAAGGGACTCGAAATTGTTAAACCAGCTTCTAAGGGAAGTACAGCGTTCAACTTCCTGTATATGATCAACAACGAGGAACCGGGTCCAAAAGCAGAGCGTGTAATGGACCTGCTTCTTGTTACACATGCAGAGCACGGAATGAATGCATCCACCTTCTCTGCCAGAGCAATTGGTTCAACACTTTCCGATATGCACTCCTCCATAACAGGAGCAATCGGTTCGCTTAAAGGCCCCCTACATGGCGGAGCCAATACTGCGGTAATGAATATGCTTAAAGGTCTGGATAAAGACACTGACATTCGTGCATTTATTAAGGGTAAACTTGAGCGTAAAGAAAAGGTTATGGGTTTTGGACATCGTGTTTACAAAACATTTGACCCACGCGCCAAACTCATTCGTGTTATGGCCAAAGACCTCGCTAAAGAAGTTGAAATGGAATACTTGTACGAGTGGTCTGAAACGATACTTACTGTAATGAAAGAAGAAAAGAACATTGACCCGAATGTTGACTTTTTCTCAGCAACAGTATATTACTCAATGGGTATTATGCCTGATATGTATACGTGTATCTTTGCAATGGCCAGGATATCGGGATGGACGGCTCACTACATAGAGCAAATGGAAAATAACCGACTTGTTCGTCCACGTCAACTATATTTGGGTGAGAAAAACCTGCCTTGGGTAAAAGTCGAAGACAGATAACTTCTCCGAAAGTTTACTAGCAAAAAGCCCGTTTGCAACCGCATTCGGGCTTTTTTTGTTTATTACATCCTTTTTCGAAAGAAGTATTTTAAATGAACCAAAATCCACCTAAATTATTAAGGATTTTACTGCATCAACTTAAGCTTTTAAATTGTTAGACCTATGCAACATCACCTAGACGAAACAGATGTTCTCATATTAAATCATTTACAAGAAAACGGACGCGCACAGCGCAATAAACTTGCTGAAATTGTTGGATTGTCCGTTCCATCTGTATCAGAACGTATGCGCAAACTTGAGGAGAGAAATCTTATTGAGGGATATCATGCCATCTTAAATGCCAAGCAATTCGACCTTGATATTACAGGTTTTATCTTTGTTGAAGTTGATGGATCTAACAATTACCCTGCTTTTGTAGAGCGGGTTGTACTTGAACCCGAAGTGTTGGAGTGCCATTCTATTACTGGTGACGGATCACATATTCTTAAAATTCGAACACAAAACACCGTATCACTAGAGCGATTGCTATCAAGATTGCAGTCTTGGGATGGTGTTAAAAAAACCCGTTCGAACCTTGTTCTAACCAGTTACAAAGAAACAAGACAGATAGAAGTTAAAACGACACCCGGTACCCGATAATAACTTCTAAACGTATGTCCTTTGTCAGGGTTATCATTTTTGGTTTCTTTCTGTTCCCATCCTTACTGCTGGCACAACCTGCTAAAGTAGGCACCCATATTGATGCCAGATCAGGTATAGCGGAAGCCGTGGATCTTCCGTTTCACTTTTTTTTGATTGATGGCATCTTACCAGCATCAGATATAAATACAGTAAAAGAGACGGGTAAACCACTATGGCTCAGCTCAGGGTTGCAGTTCATCCGCGGATTCGACTTAAAACATCATACCGATTCTCTATCCACTGCGATAACTGATCCGGTAGTTTTTTATCGTAGAGCGGGATTGAGTATCCACACGTATATCCTTGCATATCACCCACTGGCATCCGAAAAGACACTGGACTTTTTAAACACAAAACATGATGAATCCCCACTGGCCGAGAGTTCAAGGGGAGCAATAGTCACGACCCCAAAAGCCAGTGAAAGGCTCTCTCCCTCTACTTTTCATCACATTTTAGCCATCGATGAACTCCGTGATATGGAGTCGTTACCTTTCGCTTCTACGGTGTACATCATCCCTGGAATGCTCGACCAGAGTCCGGCCTTGCAACTCAGATCTGTTTTGCAGCAGGCAATAGAGCAACGTCACGAAATTATTATTCCATTTAGTTATGTACAGCACCTGCAACGTAAGGACCAACGAATATTTCCTCTAATTGCTGAATTTACAACCCAGGACAACCCGATTTTTGCACTATCGGATGTAGAAGAGACCAGACCTTATGTAAGTATTACGATAATGGCCCTGCTGATTTGCTGGTTAGTATTTGGGATGTTTTTCTTTGGAAACGGTCATTATCACAGGGCTTTGAGCAGATACGTATTTACGCACAATTTCTACGTTAATGACGTGATGAACAGAAGGCTAAAAACAGAAAACGATGTCCCTATTTCCATTTTTGTGATCAGTCTTTTTTTCGGGTTGTTTCTGATGGCACTTACTCAGGCTCTGGATACTCATCTTATCTTCAGCAGCTTGTACATGCATGCACCCAATTTGTATGCAGTAATGTTCAATGAGTTTATTGTTTTCGGTATTGGATTTGCAATTTCAATCAGCCTGATATTATTAGGTACAATTTGGCTGTTTGTTGCGGCTGGTGGCAGGGTATCGCCGGGACAAATTCTGCAACTGTACGTATATCCGCTTCATATTGTTGTACTTGCAGCAACACTGATGGCAGTTTTACAACTCAATCAGGTACACGGTTCTATACATCTTCTTATCAGCGGCTTTACCCTAATAATTCTGGGAGCTTCTGTGATCATTGCTGCTGCTGACATTGCACCCTATCAACAACAAATCAGAAAAAAATTCAACATTGTAGGTCCTGTAATGTACTCACTTACCATAATAGCAATACTGACCTATCTGATTGTACAAACGCCTCTAACAGACAACTTGATGTTGCTGGTTCAGCTTCTGGATTAGTTATTACTTTGACTCAGAGGGTTTTTCTAAGTCTGGCCACAGGCAAGCCCAGTTGCTCTCTGTATTTTGAAACGGTTCTTCTTGCTACAATAAAACCCATGCTTTTCAAGCTATCTGCAATCGCATCGTCACTAAGCGGTTTACTTTTATTTTCATTGCTGATCAGCTCTACAATATGATTTTTAACATCCCTGTTCGATGCTGATTCACCGTCTTCTGTTTCAATCCCTTCATTAAAAAAGTACTTCAGCTCATAAACGCCAAACTCGGTCTGAACATACTTGCCGTTCACAACTCTGGATATTGTAGATATGTCCATCCCAATTCGATCTGCGATATCTTTGAGTATCATGGGTCTGAGTGTTGTTCCAAATCGAAAAAAGGTCTCCTGAAGCGAGACGATGGTACGCATCACATTCATCAGTGTGTTGGATCGCTGCTGTATGGCCTCCATAAAAGATCGGGCTGCATCCATTTTCGTTTTGATAAAACTCTTTGTTTCGTTGTCTGCATCGTTTCTGGAGGCTTTTCGTTGCAGTTCATCCCACATGGTTTTGTACGCACGTGAAATACGCAAAGCAGGCATGTTTTTCCTGTGTAATTCGATGATAAAATCGCCTCGCTCCTTCTCTTCTTCTGAAGGTTGATAATACACGGTAAAGTCGGGAACAATATAGCTGAGTACTTCATCGCCGCTGGTATTCCCTCCTGGCTTGGGGTCTAAACTTTGAATACACTCGTAGGCTTCTCGTAGCTGCTCATCTGTAAGATTCAGTTTTTTCTGTACTTTATCGAAGTGTTTCTTTTCGAAGGCTTCCCATTCGTCACGCAAAATTTTTAGCGCGTTAGTTCTCCCTGGATCATTGTGCGGAAGCTGTTCGAGTTGGAGCAAAAGGCATTCTCTGAGGTCACGGGCTGCAATACCGGGTGGGTCTAATCTTTGTACCCTTTTTAGAACATCCTCTGCCTCGAAGAGCTGTATATACGCTCCTGAGTTGAATATTATACTATCTACAATGGCATTAAGGTCTCGCCTGAGATAGCCATCCTCATCGATTGAACCAATTATTTGTTCTGCAATAAGCTGTTCTTTTTCGTTCAGATTTAACAGACTTACCTGGCGTTCCATATCTTCGAGGAGGTTTTCGTAATAGGGTTTCGGTATTTCAACCCAATCTTCGCCATTCGCTCCTGAGTAGCTTTTGCCTTCATAATCGTTATTGGCGAGTATACTGTCCCAATCTATTTCGGAGAGTTCGTCGGTCGACTCGGTTGTATCTTGCTGGTCTTCCTCGGTTGAACGTTCGTCATTTCGCTCTGGATGATCCTCGCCATACTCTTCCAGCAGTGGATTCTGTTCTAACTCTTCCTTGATGCGCATTTCAATGGATACGGTTGGAAGCTGAAGCAGTTTGATATACTGTATCTGTTGGGGCGAAAGCCGCTGCTGCATGGTTTGTCGCTGCCCGAGAAATTGACCGGAGTGCATCATCCTTAGGCCTCCTGTAAATTACGGACGTACCGACACGCAGCGAGGAATTCATCATACCAATCCTTACCATACTTACGAATAAGCGGACCGTCTAAAAACTCAGCGAGGTAAACATTCTGTTCTTGCCCATGGGTTACGGCAGGCGAACAGATTTCAGGTACAAATTCGAAATTCAGATAGTCGTACTCACCTATGCTGGTGATACGAATGGGAAAAAGATGACAACTGAGCGGCTTCTCCCAATCAATCCGCCCTTCATAAAAAGCTTTTTGGATGGAGCATTTGGCAACTCCGAGTGCGTCATATTGCACAAAAACACATTCTTTGTCATCTACACAGGCCAGCTCATATCCACCATTTCTGGAAGCAATGAGCCCTTTGGTTTCAACCACGACGCGAGCCTCTTCCCGAACTTCGTTTTTAAGCAAATTCCAGGCTTTGTTCAAAATAGACAACTCACGTTGTTCTACGGGAGCGCCGGCCTCTCCAACTACACAGCAAGCTCCCTTACATGCCGTTAGCTGGCATGCAAATTTCGCATGTGCGATGTCGTCTGAAATTAACGTTTGCTGTACCTGAAACATAGCTGATTTTGTTCAATTGATGCATGATAACAATTTTTCGCACAAATTACGTTCATTTATGCTCATCTCTTGAAACATTTGGCACAGTTATTGAGGTATTGACATAAAAAAAGCCCGTAAACGTTGTTCACGGGCTTTTGAAAGAACTTCTACTTTCTTACAGCTGTGCGTCGAGCTGTTTTTTCAAATGTGTTTTTGGAACTGCGCCAATAACCTGATCCACCACTTCGCCATTTTTGAAAATCAGCAATGTGGGAATGCTGCGAATTCCGAATTTCATGGAAATGTCTGGATTTGAATCCACATCTACCTTGGTAATTTTCGCTTTGCCTTCGTACTCACCGGCCAGCTCTTCCACGATGGGGCCAATCATACGGCATGGACCGCACCATTCTGCCCAAAAGTCTACCAAAACTGGTACGTCTGACTTCATTACTTCATCTTCAAATGTAGCATCTGTTACTGCTAATGCTTTTCCCATAATCATTTTCCTATATTAGATTTAGTTGTATTTACATGTTTCGACAACAATATACGATTTATGATTTGAAAATACTTCAAAAGGTTGCAAAAGGCTACCTGTTTATATCCATCTTTTCGAAGCTCACGTTCTCGGAGCCCAGTATATGCCTTACTTCACGCATAAGTAGATCAGACGGGTCAACCACAAATTTGCGAATATTCATGCGTAAGGGTCTAGAAGCTTTTGAATACACCTCTATCGCTATGGGTGTTTGTCCTTTGTGTTGGCTAAACAATGTACTCAGCTCTTTGAGATCGTCCGTTTCCAGTGTGTCTGTAAAAAGCCTCAATCGAAGCCGAATACGTCCCTGGTTTTTTTCACGAAGATTTTCCAGCCTGTCCATATTCCGTACAATAACCTTTGGCTGACCGCTGGCATTGTCGGCTGATCCATCCACTACAACCAGGTTATCTACCATGATAAGGTTCATGAACTTGTCGTACGCCTCAGAGAAGATGAGCAATTCAGCACTTCCCTGCTCATCTTCAATGGTTACAAACGCTATGGGACGGCCTTTTTTATCGCGCGTATGCCTTGCCACAGTGATAATACCAGCCACCGTAACATTGGCACGTTCAGGAGCCGAAGCCAGGCTTTCCCCCAATTGATGGGAACAAAACAATCGGGTATCATCTTTAAAACGATCCAGCGGATGTCCGCTCAGATAGAAGCCAATGAACTCTCGTTCCAATTTCAGTCGCTCCATACTCGTCCACATGGGTGCATCACGAAGCCGGGGCTCTACCAGATCCGAGCCACCGCTGGCATCGGCAAACAGGCTTATCTGACTTTGGGCGTCCTCCTGCTGCTTACGCTGACCATACATTACAATATCATCTAACGATAACATGAGCTGATTTCTATTGGGATGCAGACTGTCAAAAGCTCCGGCTTGAATTAAACTTTCGATGGTCTTCTTATTGCAATTTTTAAGATCCACCCGCGAAACCATGTCCATAATTGACGCAAATTCGCCATTGGCCGTACGTTCCTCTACAATTGCGGCAATGGCATTGGCACCAGCGCCTTTGATGGCCTCCATGCCGTACTGGATACGCCCATCAACCGCCACAAACTGACCTTTACCGGTATTGATATTAGGCGCATCTACTGGAATGCCAATATGCTGACACTCCTCAATAAAAGAGGAAATCTTTTTAATGTCGCCCATATTGTGCGTCAGCACAGCCGCCATGTACTCTGCCGGATAATTGGCCTTGAAATAAGCGGTATGATAGGCTACAACCGAATAGGCTGCTGAGTGCGATTTATTAAATCCATACCCGGCAAAGAAAGCCATTTTATCGAATACGTCTTCAGCTACCTTTTTGTCGTATTTTTTCTCATTCACAGCCCGATCCATAAAAATGGCCTTTTGTTTGGCCATTTCCTCCGGCTTTTTCTTACCCATGGCCCGTCGCAAAATGTCGGCTTCTCCCAACGAGTATCCTCCCATTTCGCGGGCTACCTGCATGATCTGCTCCTGATACACCATGATACCGTAGGTTGGTTCCAGTATCGGGATAAGGTCTTCGTGAGGGTATTCCACCTCACGCTTACCATGTTTACATTCGATATACTGAGGGATAAACTGCATCGGACCAGGCCGGTACAGGGCATTCATGGCGATGAGGTCATCCATTACCGTTGGTTTGAGTTCTTTGAGGTATTTGCGCATACCGTCCGACTCAAACTGAAAGGTGCCTACCGTGTCTCCACGCTGATATAACTCATAGGTTTTCAGATCATCCAAAGGAACGTCATCCAGGTTGTACTCAATGGCATGATTCTCCTTCACATATTGAATAGCCGTTTTCAGGATGGAGAGCGTTTTGAGGCCGAGGAAGTCCATCTTAAGCAGACCACAGTCCTCAGCATTGGGACCATCATACTGTGTAATGACATCCTTCTCTTTCGAAAGGGCAACAGGGACGTATTCATATACATTTCCCGGAGCAATAATTACCCCTGCTGCATGTATTCCGGTTTGACGTGCACAACCTTCCAGTGTTTTGGCAAACTGCATCATTTTCCGCACGCCTGGATCTTCGGAATCAAATAGCTTGGCTATCTCATCGTAGGTATCAGGATTTTTCTCGGGATTCAGTACCGATTTAAACGTATCAACGCCTGGTTTTTCCGGAAATAATTTAGCGATACGGTTTACCTCCATCAGGGGAACTCCCAGAACCCTGCCAACATCCCGAATAGCCGTTTTGGCCTTCATCGTACCGTACGTTACAATCTGAGCTACGTTATCGCGGCCATACATGTCAACGACATAATCAATCACAGCCTGTCGGCCGGCATCATCGAAATCAATATCTATATCGGGAGGTGAAACCCTTTCCGGGTTGAGAAATCGCTCGAAGAGCAGCCCATAACGGATGGGATCAATATTGATAATTCCGATGCAGTAGGCCACCACGCTACCAGCGGCAGAACCTCGACCGGGACCCACATACACCCCCCTGTTTCTGGCCTCTGTAGTGAAGCCCTGAACAATAAGGAAGTATCCGGCAAAGCCCATATTTTTGATAATATTGAGCTCCATTTCAATACGTTCGGTCACCTCAGCGGTAAGCTCTTTGTATTTCTTTCGGGCACCCTCGTACGTAAGATAGCGCAGATAATCGTCCATTGAGGCATATCCATCGGGAACTTGATAGTGCGGAAGCAAGAGCTCCGATGAGAGTTTAATGTCGTCAACCTTATCAACAATTTCGTTGGTATTATCGATGGCTTCGGGTACATCCCTGAAAAGCTGCGCCATTTCATCCGGCGACTTCAGGTAGAACTCGCTGTTGAGCTGGTTATTGTCGTCGGTAAACCTGAACCGCTTCGGATCATTTATATCGGCGTTGGTCTGCAAGGCAAGCAGTATGTCGTGGGCTTCGGAATCTTGCCGGTCAACATAATGTGAATCGTTGGTGGCAATCATCTTCACGTTATACTCTTTTGCCCAACGGATAAGCACTTCGTTGCAAATTTCCTGATCGCGCAGTCCGTGCCGTTGTAATTCGATGTAATAGTCATCACCAAAAACATCCAAATACCATTCAAATACTTTTTTGCCCTCCGCCTCTCCAAAGCGAAGTATGGTTTGATTCACCTCACTGGCCAGGCAACAGGTAGTGGCAATGATTCCCTCAGCATGTTCCCTTAGTACCTGTTTATCAATTCTCGGCTTGTAGTAGAGCCCCTTGACGAAACCCATGGAGGTGAGTTTGATGAGGTTTTTGTACCCGGTAGTGTTTTTAGCCAGAAGAACCTGATGGTATCGCTCTTTGTTATCGCGGTCTTCCATGCGGGTTGGTGTTACATAAAACTCGCATCCAATAATAGGTTTTACTCCCTTCTTGCGCGCTTCATTAACAAATGATGGTACACCGAACATATTGCCATGATCGGTAATGGAGATAGCGGGCATACCACAGGAGCAGGCTTTATCAATCAATTTGTCGATAACAGCAGCACCATCGAGCATGCTGTATTGTGTATGGCAATGGAGATGAGAAAACGTAGGCACAGGTATCTGTTTGGTGATGATTATTTACGTGTGGTTTTTCTTCTAATGAGCGATTTTGTTCGCACATATATCAAACATAACCAAAAATTGCCTTAAGGTCTCTATTGATTATTTGGGAAGCCCTTTTTAGAACAATTTTTGCGCAACTAAAATCGTATTATATAGTATAATAAAGCGCTTTTATACGGTAAAATGCGATCTTAGCAAAATATGTTAAATGACGGGCAATACGTGTAAGGCAAAATGGTCAGAATGACCGCATCTTTATAGCAACCTAATAAAGGTGGAACCGATAAAAATCCAGGAGGAAAAATGAACCTCATTCGTTTTAAAAAGCCGCATGCCGATATACACAGGCACCATCAATTGTACATGAAATTTGGAACAATAACCACATTATTGATCTTTATAGCAATGTTCCGCATCAATTTTGATATTGACCGGGAAGTTGCCTTTACAGCCGCAGAGCAAGATGTAGTGGAAATAGAGGAAATAATTCAGACGGAGCAGATTGAAACTCCGCCACCACCACCCCGACCCCCTGTTCCTATAGAAGTACCCAACGATGCAATCGTTGATGACGACATATTAGACCTTGGTTTTGAGCTGGATCTGGACGGTCCGCTGGAATTACCACCGCCCCCCGCACCTATGGCGAGTGATGAAGAGGAGGAGCCTGAAATCTTCGTAGTGGTAGAAAGAATGCCCGAACTCATCGGTGGATTGGCCCAGCTCCAGAGCAAAATCGTTTACCCTGAAATCGCTCGATTGGCCGGTATTGAGGGGCGTGTAATGGTTCAGTTCATCATTGATGAAGAAGGCCGTGTACACAACCCCGTAGTAGTACGCGGAATTGGTGGCGGTGCTGATGAAGCTGCTATTGAAGCAGTACGTCAGGCTCGTTTCACACCCGGTATGCAGCGAGGGCAACCTGTTAAGGTTCGCTACACTCTGCCCATTACCTTCCGACTGTCACAGGCAGATCGTTCGAACAGCCGATAAATTTGATACTTCGTGTTCCTGGATAAACGGCATAGCTATTCACTGGAGAGTATTTAACGGGAGGAATCAATTTTTATTGAGTCCTCCCTATTTTAACCCAAAAAGCCGTTTAGAGAAATTAGATCTTGTGTCGTGTTGTGGGATGCCAGCTGTCTGAAAGGATGGCTGGCATTTCTTATTTAAAGAATACAGAAAAAGCTGTTAATAGACGCTGATTTCAGACATAATCCGGTTTGGCGTAAGTTCATACCGTGGCATGGTAATAACGAACTCTGCTCCACCGTAGCGGCTGCTGATAACCTCAATGGTGCCGCCGTGTTTCATAATCAATTCCCTGGAGATGGATAAACCAAGACCAAGTCCGTAGTTACCACTGCTGTTGCGGGTCGTGAAACTAGGTTTGAATATCGTCTCCCTGAGCTCTTCCGGTACACCTGGTCCGTCGTCGCCTATTCTGATGATGACAGCCTTTGAGGTAACCTCCGAAATGATGTCAATATGGCCTTTATCATTTAGGATGTCACATGCGTTCACCACAATATTGGTCCATACCTGATTCATTTCAGCTGGATCTGCCTTTACATCCGGCAGTGTTTCGTCAACATCCAGATGGACTTTTATATCTTTAAGTCGATTACCCAATACATGCAGTGTATCCATAATACCCTCACGTAAATTGATAGCGAGCACCTCACTGCTTCCTTGTCGGCTATAGCGTTTCAGGCTTTTCACAAGGCCTCCGATCCGTTCTGTTGTGATACGAATCAGTCGAAGATGCATTCCCGCTTCCATGTAATCGAGACAAATTCTCAGCTCATCCAGTTTCTTCGCTTTGTAGAGCTTCGATATTTCATCTAAGCCGTCATCATCAAGTAAAACCAGTTTTCGAATTTCCGAAGATTTAAGGGATGGATACACAGATCGCAGTAACCGCTCACTGTCACGACTCGAAGAGGTCTGGATTTTTCTCGAATCTACCCCTCTAATAAAAAATCGCTGTCTTGTCTGGTGGGTTTTACTCGTATCATTTTTGAAGAGTTCGGGCAGTAAGTCTGCCAGGTAGCTTACTGCGTTCTCTAATGCTGCGGCGGGATTGTTAATTTCGTGAGCAACGCCTGCCACGAGTTGACCCAACGTTGCCATCTTCTCCTGATGTACAAGGCGATTATGGGCACTTTTGAGCTCCCTCATCGCCTCCTGTAGTTTACTATGTTCAAGATCAATCTCATGGTTCATTTTTTTAAGCTGAACATTGAGCTGAATCACATGTGCATATCGGTCCATCAAGTTAGCTGTAAGCATCTGACGACCCATGGTGGAAAGGGTCATGTCTCCGGTGAGGATATGCTCAACCTGTTGTTTGTTGAGTCTGAATATTTTTGCTTCCTTATCAACAACCGCTGTGGTGAGCGCATGCTTATTTGAAAAAAACGACATCACCCCGAATAACCCGCCAGGCTCAATATCGGTAACGGGTATAGATGCCCCCTCCTCTTGTTTATACAGTCTTACACAGCCATCCATTAGGATGAACAGAAACTTCGTTTTTTCTCCCTCTTTTAAAACGATATCCCCTTGATTGTATTCAACAATATCGGGTTCAAACAGGCCCTTTTTTCGAATTTCGTAGATAAATTCATGTAAAGCTCCGGCCGGATCTGTTTGCCAGAGCAGGAAAAAACGAGCCTGTCTGAATAGGGGATTCTGCATGCTTACATATCGGTATATGTATTACGGTTGCGCATAGCTTCACTAAGCTTTTCAGCGTCTAGAACGGCCATGTATGCCATTAAATTATCTTCGTTTTTGCTAACAAAGTCTGTTAGCAGTTCTGTTACGATACGCTGAAGCTCAGCAGGCTTCCAGGGCTTGGGTAAATAATAGTGTAAACCAGCCTGATTCACTGCTTTAATTGTGTCTTGCTGACCTGCCTGACCGGTAAGCAGCATGCGAGCAGCCTTGGAAGTTGCCTCTTCACGGCTCAACTCTACCAGATAGTCAACACCTGTTGTTCCAGGCATTTTATGATCGCATATAAACAATGCCGGTTTAAGTCCGTCGTTAATGAGCACCTTTAACACTTCTTTAGCTTCATCAACACTTTGGGCTGCCTCAATGCGGAAATAATCCTCAAACATTTCAAGGTCACGAAGGATGGCTTCCAGCACTTCACTTTCGTCCTCAATACACATGATAAAAAGGTTGGTATTCATACATTACCTCGTAGTTAGTTTAATAACAAGGGCCAATAAACAAGAGCGTAAGCCAGCATCAGCATAATTCCGGCAAAGCCGATAACTACACCAATTTTGGCCATATCTGGTGTTTTTACCAGACCCGTGGATACTGCAATAGCATTGGGTGGTGTTGATATAGGCAACACCATGGCCATACTTGTTCCCACACCAATCACTAAGGCAAGCTCTATAATATCTAAAGAACCGCTGTTCTGTAGTATACCAATACTTACAGCAAGAGGCATCAATAAAGTTGCGGTAACGGTGTTCGACAAGAAATTTGACATCACAACGGCTACTACGGCAAACATTGCAATAACAGCGAATCCTCCGAAGGAAGCCCAACTAATTGAACTCACGAGATAGGTGGCCAGTCCGGTATGGTCCATGTATAACCCAAGGGCAAGACCGCCGGCTACCAGCCATAAAACTTCCCATGGGAGTTGGCGAATATCTTTCACTTCGAGCGCTTCGGTTAGGGCGAGTCCGGCTATGGGGAGCAATGCTACGATACTTGAACTGATACCATGAACACTTTCTGTAATCCATAGCAGCACAGTAAGCAGAAATATACCGTAAAAGGTGAGGGCTTTGCCCGATTTATTGAATGAAACATCGGCGCCAGACTTAATCTCTGTGATTTGTGGCGGGAACAATTTCATAAGCAGAAACCAGGCTACTGCCAGTACGAGTATTACCAGAGGTAATGTTAGTGCCATCCATTCGGTAAACGATATCGCAATATCCTGTTTTTGCAATGCAGCAATTACGATAGCATTGGGCGGTGTACCAATAGGAGTTGCAATACCCCCAATATTAGCTGCTATAGGGATACTGAGCGCCAGGGCTGTTTTAAATCGATCGGCAGCGCCCATTTGGGCAATTAATGGGAGTATTACTGTCATCATCATTGCTGTCGTTGCCGTATTACTCATAAAGGCTGAAAGCACTGCCGTTACCATCATCAATCCAACCAGGATTGCACCAGGACGGGTACCGAAGGGTTTAAGCAGGTAGCGAGTCAGGTTTTTATCGAAGTTGTATTTAACAGCCCCCTGAGCGAGCATAAATCCCCCAAGGAACAGGATAATAATAGGGTTAGCCAGTGTTCCGATATAGTCGTTAAATCGGCGTGGCACGAAATTCACACTTCGGTGCGAAACATCAACTGCAATTTGTGCCGAAGGCGATATATCACCCTCAACGGTCAATATTCCGCTCTGGTCTTCAACTAGGGTTACCTGAATTTCTGACCATTGATTCGAGTCCTTCACCCAGACTGTCCCCGATGCAGACAATGCGGTTGCAGGAATGGTGTAACCTTGTTCGGCAGATACAGGATTAATAAGTGGTGCAGAAGCGTCTTTGTAAAGCGGCCCCTGGCCACTGAGCAGCAAAACCCCGAGAAAGATGACCAGCAATGAGGTTCCATGAATTGGTATCGGCTCCAGCATCCAGAAAAAAGCAGCCATCAGGAAGATTCCAAGTGCTATATGGCCTGCAAAAGAAAGTCCCGGTAATGTGATAAGAAGAGGCAGCATGAATCCGGCAAGACCTAACAAAAGACCTGCCGTTTTGGTAGTATTCATATCGGTAATTAGTTTGTCTGTAGGAAGTTATCAAATACTTCATTTATGCTTTTTACGGCTTGTAACAACATAAGGAACTACGTCGTCAGATAAAATGATATGAATCATGTAAAAGCGCTTCCTATTTTGACTTTACAAATATTCTCCAAGTATGCAACTACATGGCAGTTGCCATAAAAACAGCGTATATTTCGAAATTAATCAAAAACCCGTTAAAGGTTATTTTTGAAACACTATTGTACCTAATTATTGTAATTCTCATTCGATTATGACCGAAATAGTTGACCGACTACTACCCCTCCTTCTTGAAAATGCTGAACTGAGTAAAAAAGGGGTTGACCTGCTGCAAAAAGCCCATAAACAGATACTCCGCAAGTCTGATGCAGACCGAACTCCTGAAGAGTGGTTTGTACTTGGATATTACGCACAGCAGGTTCAGCAAAACGATGATGCTCTGGCACATTTTACACAGGCTGTTTTAAAGAATCCTGAGTTTGAGGCTGCTTACAAGTTTCGCGCTATGGTATGTATTGACACCCAGCAGTTTGAAGATGCCGAATATGATCTGAATAAAGCGTTGGAACTAGACCCCAGCTACACGGACGCACGATTTGAACGTGCTCGCATGTATCATGAAATGGATGAGGACAAAAAAGCTATGGCCGAGCTTAAAGAGCTAATCGAGCTCGACAATGAATTTGCCGATGCCTATGCTCTATTGGGGTCTACATCTGAAAAGACGGGAGACTATGATGGGGCAATCAAGGCATTTGCCAGCGCACTTGAACTCGATCCCGACAACGGGCATTACCTCACCCAGCGTGGCCTTGCCCACTACTTTGCCGGCAACTACGAACTGGCCGAAAAGGACTTGCTTGCTGCTCAAAAAATTACCGGAACCAACCATATAACTCAATTCAACATGGCGCTCGTTTTGAGTGAGCACCCCGATAAAGTGAAAGATGCGTATCGTTCATTTGAGAAGGCATTTAAGAAAGCTCCGGATATGCTTAATCACTTTTACGAACAAAGTGGCAAATTGGAACGCCAACGGCTGGATGGTCGTTTAGATGGCATAATAACTTCACAGAAAGCAGAAGAAGAGAAAAACGGTAGTCAATTTTATCGTCAACAGCTCATCTTATTGCTGGAAAGGAAGCTCACAGAAGCACGAGGACGTAGTTAGATTACACTCCCTTCTGCTGACTTTATCTAAACATTCGTTGTCAATCTCATCCGGCAGTACAAACCCGATGCGTATTGTGATACGCAAACAGTTACATACATTTCAAGATGTCATCAGATCATCTAACACATAATAAGTTCGAAATACTCTCCGCATTTATCGACGGGGAGCTAGACGATGACGAAAAAGCAATCGCGGAAAACCTGATTTCTTCACAACCTGAGTGCAGGTACTATGTAAAAAGCATGGCTTTGCAAAAAAACAAGCTTAAAGAAGCTTGTGGCAGAGTGAAAGCACCATCAGGACTGCGAGAGCGCTGTCTCGTTGCGATAAACGGTGACGCTATGCCCGTTTCAAAAGATAAGCCTCAACGAAAGGACCGTTATTCAACTATCTGGTGGATAGCTGCGGCAGCAATTCTTGTGGTATCATTGATTGGCATATTGCGTCAGGAAACGATACCGAACGATGGACGCTTTGAGTTGAGCAGCTATGAGGTAGAAGAATATGTTTACCGGCATTTTAATTCCGGAACCCCTGAATTACTGACATCCTATTCAACAACAGAGGCAGAGGGTTATATTTTAGAAGCCTGGGATATTGACATGACGGTGCCAGAGTTATCAGGAGCTTCTTTCACCGGTTTTTCTTACGCTGAATTCGTGCCAGACTATCATACCCCTGTCCTGGTCTATCATACCGATGATACACTCGAACCTATTGTTATATTTGCTTTTGATGTAGCAGCTATGCACGGTGATATTTCACTAATCCGAAATCAGGAAGCTGTTGAAACCTGCGTGCATCCCGATTCCGTCCATATTAAAGATATAGATGGCAAACATATCGTTTCCTGGATGTGGGACGGTACCTGGTATGCCGGAGCATCCGATCATCATGGGGAAGTCTTTGCATCACGGCTTCCTATAAACAGATAGCATGAGTACCTCGCCTGTTACAGTCACTGGCGCAGGTCCGGCCGGACTATCATTGGCCGCTCTTCTAAGTGAACATTCGGAAGTTTCTCTGATTGCTGATAATCTGCAACCGAATGACGACAAAACATGGTGTTTTTGGGATTTACACGTTGCTCCCACTGCCGATTTAATTCATCACCAGTGGAATCAGCTACGGATTATTAGTAAAAATGGGGAAAATATATTGAGCAAACCTGGTGAGAGTAGCTACTATTGTATTCGTAGTGACATTTATCAGCAATACATGCTCGAGAAGCTCAGAAACTCCTCATCGGTATCTCTTTTGGAGGCTAAAATAACCTCTTTTTCTGCAGGTACAGACGGCGTTGAAATTGAAACAGACAAAGGGCTTTTTCGAACTGGACTTTTGTTTCAAAGTCACAGTCAACCCGATGATCGTATTACCTACGCTGATGAACGCGTTTCGCTCAAGCAGCACTTTCTGGGCTGGGACATACGCTGTAAAGAGATGGTGTTCAATAAAGATGAAGCTATTTTGATGGATTTCCGGACGAATCAGGACTTTGGCTTCGCATTTGTATACGTGCTACCATTTTCCGAAACAGAAGCGCTGGTAGAAGTGACCTATTTCACGGAATCATTGCTAGAAACCAGAGCGTTATATGAGCTTCAAATTCAGGAGTATCTTGAAAAAAACTGGGGGCTAAAGGATGCATCGTATACAGTTGAAAGACAAGAGTTTGGTGTAATTCCAATGGCTGATGGATTTGTTTCGGCTACAAATAAGCACCCATTATATAGCATAGGGCTCGCGGGTGGACATGCAAAAGCTTCAACAGGTTATGCATTCGCCCGAATACATCGTGATTCCGCCCGCATCGCCAGCGCTATTTCAAAAGGAGAAAGACCCGACCGTGCCCCCCTTTCAGCGGCAAGATTCAGGTTTTACGATTTGCTGATGTTGAATATTATACGACAACGTCCGGAGCATGCTGTAACTATCTTCGTGGACCTGTTCAAAAAAAACGGTTTCAAGACCATGTTTGATTTCCTCGACGAGAAAACGAACCTCGCCGAAGAAGTCAGGATAATGGCTTCTGTACCCAGTTACACCGCTTTTTTTAAATCCATTGCACAAACGAGGAAGCGATTAGGTGCAATTCTGAATGCAAAATAGAGCAGGTAACACGGCAACAGATTGCTGAACCGGGAAATGAATCTGTTGCCATGTTGCATGTACCATCCCATACGTTTATGCTACTTCCTGACGCCTGTGAAAAAACCAGGAGGTATTGCTGGGGCTTAACGCGCTAGTATTATTCTGGGTGAACCCAGCTCGCTGTTTCTGCCTACCGGGCGGATTGCGTAGTACCAAGAACCCTGAACAATTTTGGGGTCAACCCAGGAGGTACCTCCGGTAAGCCCAACCATGTACGCCATATCTGAATCGAACTGAATATCATCCAGATGTGTGAATTCAGGATATCTGAATATGGCAAAACGTGTAGCCTTTTCGTGGGCAGACCAGCTCAGATGTACAATACCATCTGTTTTTGAGAAGCAAAATTCATCAACTGCATCCAGCTCGTAAGAAGGAAGCCATTCCATCGGAGGGATAAGAACCGGTCTGGCATTCCATCGGGTGGTCAATGAATCTTTAAGACCCTGAGGGTTATTCAGTACATGCTCTGATCGAAAGTAAATGCTGCCATGAACCGGGTTTTCTGAAGCCCTGTTTATCACCTTTTGGGCACCTATTTCGCTAACACTCCAGTTAAATGGTTCACCTAAACGATACGGAGCGAGTCCGATATATACATGCCGGTTGTGTTCATTAGAAACTGCTGCCCACCAGTTAAGTAAGGGCTCATATGGCGCTGCCTCGTGATCACGATTCCAATACAGCTGAGGAGCGATGTAATCTATAGTGCCGTCTTTGAGCCACTGAAGCGGATCGGCAAAAATAAGGTGATAGCCTTCCCCACCCGTTGTTCCGGCGTCTGTATTTTTCCTGATTCCGAATGGACTTATTCCAAACTTCACCTGTGGATCGATGGCCTTAATGGCGTCATTTATCTGTCTTACCATCCTGTTAACATTGTCCCTTCGCCAGTCATTCACGTCTTCAATGCCCCGTGAATCGGCCTCAAAAGATGCGGCATCTTCTGTAGTGATAGCCGGAGCATAGGGGTAGAAATAGTCGTCGAAATGAATACCATCAAGATCGTAGCGCCGTACAAGATCGGTGACAATATCCTCAATGAAATCTTTAACTTCCTGAAGACCAGGATTCAGCATTACATAAGTACCGTTGTCGGATGGAAAGGAAAGAATCCACTCGGGCCGAGTCTGCGCTATATGTGTTTCATGATGGGGATACAAGTCCAGATTCCGATGAGCCCGGTATGGATTTAACCAGACATGTAGTTCCATCCCGCGCAGATGCGCCTGTGTAATTGCAAAACGCAGTGGATCGTAAAACGGTTCTGGCGCTCTGCCTTGTTCGCCGCTAAGCCAGTATGACCATGGCTCATATGGTGAGGGAAACATCGCATCGGCTTCGCTTCTCACCTGGAAAAAAACAGCGTTCTTCCCAGAGTCTTGCAATCCGTCCAAAATTTGGATGAGTTCACGTTTCTGCTCGTCAACACTCAGGTTCCGTGATGATGGCCAGTCGAGGTTGACTACTGTAGTTAGCCATGCCCCCCTCATTTCATAGTCGGGATAAATCTGTGCATTTGCCGATGAGCTGAGCAAGCCGATTGTAAGTAGAAATAATAAAAACCGCATGATGATAAACTTAATGATAAACAGAATAGACAGGCTGCGTACAAACTGTACACGGCATCTGTGAACATTACGGATTTACCAACTTTACTGCAAAGCCTGTATGCGTTCTCTTGAACGTGTAACCAGCAAGGGTACAGAGGCTGTTGATCTGGCGGCTATGTCACTATAAATAGTCATTGCTCTTTGCGGTTCATCCAGGAGCTCATACAACCTGGCTTTGTTATAGCCAAAAATAATATTATCAGGATACCGCTCCGATAAAATGCGTAAATGCCTGAGGGCGTCGTTGAGCCGACCTTCCTGTTCGTAAAAATAGGCGAGAAACATGGCGGCATCATTGCGGACATAGCTGTTACTACGAGCGGCTTCCTCGAGTATCTGGAATCCACGTTCTACGTCACCAGACAAACCGGCCAGGCGCGCAATCCACCTACCCTCGCGTGGTATTGACCCAATCATATACTCAAAAACACCCTGCCCCATCAAGGTATTCGGATCATCATTATCCATTGACATGAGTACTCTTGTGAAAGAGTGGCCGGTTATGCCGCTGGATATGGCTGTTCGAAATCGGCGTTCGCTAGCGGCAACTAGGCCACGATACCCGTGAAGTCCGCCTAAAAGCAGAATAGTTGATGTATCCTGGGGAGTGCTGGCAAGAATTCTATCTCCCTTCTCAATAGCTCTGGCGCTGTAATCGAAAAATAAATTGGCATCTTCTGATCGACTACCACCAAAAAAGTACGCCCAGAATGGAATCATTGATTCAAAGAAATATAACCGGAGATCGTCACTGTCATAGTGTCTGAGTTGTCCCAACAGTAAGCGGGTTTCTTCCCAGTGAGATTGATAGAACGATTCAATGGCAGCTTCGAGATAATGTTCAAATGAAGCGTCGTCTTCTATGGTTATAGAGGTTGCAGAGGCAGGAACTACTACCTGAGCGATGAGCATCTGTGGCAGGACAGCTGTAATGATCATGATTACAGCTGCCATTCCCGATAAAGAAATCATTTTGTGGGTCATGAAGCCAATAACGTACGATTAGTCGTCGTAGTGTGCTTCGCCCAGCTTTCCTTCCATATGAGCAACTGCTACCGATACAGCGGCATCACCGGTAATATTCACTGCCGTTCGGCACATATCTAAAATTCGGTCTACACCCAAGATAAGTGCGATACCCTCAACGGGAACGTCAATAGACTTCAAAACAATAACCAGCATGATAATTCCGGCGCCTGGGACGCCGGCTGCACCTATGGAGGCCAGTAAGGCTGTGAGAACGATGGTGATTTGCTGAAAAATGGTTAACTCTATTCCGACTGCACCAGCAATGAATACGGCCGCCACGGCCTGATAAAGACTGGTACCATCCATATTGATGGTTGCACCAACAGGTAGCACAAAACTTGCGACTTCCTCTTCTACACCCAGATTTTTTTGAACCCGCTCCATGGTTACCGGAAGTGTTGCAGCACTGGAGCTTGTAGAAAAACCAAGTAACAAGGCAGGTCGAATTCCACGCAGGAAGTCTTTCAGCGGCATACTGCTGAAAACTTTAAACAAGGTAGAGTACACCAATATTACATGCAGCAGAAGTCCCAGAATGACCGCAAGCATATACCAACCCAAAGCCATAAGCAAATTTAGTGCTTGCGACAGATCATCTCCTGCCAGATCTACGATAACCGAAGCCAGCAATGCGAATACCCCATACGGGGCCATAAGCATAATTACATCTACTATTCTGATAATCACATCGTTCATAGCGTCAAAGAAATTGACCAGAACAGCGCTTTTTTCATTCTTTATCTGGATGATACCTATGCCAAAAATGATGGCTACAAAAACAACCTGCAGCATGGCACCATTATTGGATGCGGCCTCAAACAGATTCTCTGGTACGATATCAACGAGCGGTTGAAGCGGACTTCGGTCGGCAACGGCATCGGCAGACTGTGTACGACCTTCCAGGTTATCCTCATAGCTGAGCATTAGAGATTGCTTCGTCTCTTCAGGTAGTGCCGTCCAGGGGCGTACGAGATTTACAGACAACAAGCCGATGGTGATGGCGAAAACCGTAGTTACGAGATAAATCCCGATTGTACGTCCGCCCATTCGAGATAACTTTGTAATGTCGTTGAGATTAGCGACTCCCACGATCAGAGACGCAAGCACCAGTGGTACCGCGATTAATTTGAGCAGATTTACAAAAATGGTACCAAAAGGTCGGATAAAATCATTTGTAAATGCATTTAACCCAAACTGTGTACTGAACAGCCCCCACAGAAGTCCTAGAATGAGACCTAAAATTATTTGCCAGTGAAGTTTTCTATACCAGGACATAGACTAAGATGTTGTAAATGGTTAATCCGTATAGCATGCCGAATCCGGTAGCTATAAAGTTTACGGTATTGTTTTCGTGATTTCCTTCAGTTCCAAGTAAAGGCGGCAGACGGCGACCTCCCGCCTGAAACCAGGCACCCAGCAATGAATCGGTCAGGCTTCCGAGGAGGCCTGCGCTAACAACGGATACGGCCGCTATGAGCATGAAATTCTTTGGAAAGTACAACGATATAACGGCAATAAAAACAGCTCCGAAAAATGCTGCTAAAGTTCCGGCAACACTAACCCCACCATCCGTACCCCGGTTTACTTTTTGAAACCCGAGAATCAATCGTGTACTACCCCGTTTGATACGGGTACCGACCTCCGTTGCCCAGGTATCTGAATTGGCAGCGGCTATTGCTGCGTAAGCAGAGACCAGAAACATATCGGCTTTGGTTACAAAGTAAAGCATTATGCTGATAACAAACCAAAAAGAGTTTGCCCATACCTGCGCCCCGGTTCTTCGTTCAGCCATTATTCGATTAGAACCAATAGGTTTGCCAAAAATAGGCCCCACAATATTACTGCTCAGAAAGAAAGCGGCCACCACTACCGTTGGTTCCAGTCCGCCGAAGCCTAAAGTAATAATTCCAATTACCACAGCAGCCCTGCTGCCATCAATGGTAAGGGTATTGAAAAGAAATGCCGTATATGCTGCGATGATGCTTACAATGACCGCAAGCAGCAAACCGATTCGTTCTGATGCGTTTGCTTCAAGCACAAAAAGTGCGATGATTGCAAATATGATGATATAGTTAATTTTGCGGTCTGACACCTGGTCTTTTAATTAACTTAATTCACCAGACTGCACGTTTTTATCGGACTTACGCAAGATAGCGATAGCAACTACAATGTAACCGCCAATAATCATTATTGGAGCGATATACAGAGAGAACCATCCGAGAAACTCATTTTCTATATACATCCCCAAAAATCCGCCCAATATGAGAACCAATGCGGCAAGCAGGTATGTGTAGTTCATACGATCGAAAAGCATGGGTTCTTTAACTATTTTCTTTTGCGCTCTTGCCCTGCGCGACGTTCCTTTAGGCATAGTTGAGGACTTTAGTGTTCATGATTAGTAAGGTAAAAATACTTCGTTTTTTTCAAATAAATGAGGTTGACAGCAAAAAGCCTTACTTTTCTTCCTTAATCGAAGTATACAATAAGTCTATGAGAATCATATTGGCCTCAGGCAGTCCAAGACGCCATTTTTTGTTAAAAATGATAAACCTTGCGCATGAAGTTATACCCTCTTCTGTTATAGAGACTATACCGGAGAATGAGATTCCGGAGCAAGTAGCACAAAGTCTGGCTATCCAAAAAGCCAACGATGTAGCCGCGCAACACAGCGATGCGCTGGTCATTGGAGCAGATACCATTGTAGTGTTACATGGTCAGATTCTGGGCAAACCTGAATCGGTTGCTCATGCGGAAGAAATGCTGCGTATGCTCAGTGCCGAAACCCACACCGTTATAACAGGTGTTGTACTGGTACCGCCTGCCGGAAGCGGGAGTGAGCCTGTAGCTTTTCATGAGGCTACAAAAGTGACCTTTTCCGAACTCACCCCCGATGAAATAAGCGCCTATGTTGCCGGTGGTTCTCCTATGGATAAGGCAGGATCTTACGGGATTCAAGACGATTTAGGCTGTTTGTTCGTTAAACATATTGAAGGCGACTATTACAATGTAGTAGGATTACCATTGCAGCACCTTTACAGGCAGCTTCGAAAGATGAACCCGCAATTAACACAACATTTGTTTACCAATTCCGATTCATGATAATGCCGTTTGTATCTAAAATGATTTCAGCAGCGCTGCTTCTGGGTTTTATATGGCTGGTTCCCATTCACCTGCATGCTCAAAGAAGTGCTGAATATGCCACAGCCACGCAGCTTATGCGTCAGAATGAGTTTGAAAAGGCCTATGAAATTTTACATGAATTACTTCAGCGCGACCCGAATAATTACATGATTCTGGACCAATCGCTCACTGCTTTGGTTGAGCTGAAACGCTACGATGAGGCCATTGAGCTGGCCGAGGGCAGACTTCGTGGCAATTACGGAGACATTGTGCTTGCGGCCAGGCTAGGAGAAATCTACCACCTGAATAACAATCGCGACAGAGCCATTGAAATATGGTCGAATGCCATTGCTGCAAACGAATCATCCCTGCAAGCTTACCGATACATTGGTGATTTCATGCGAAACCGAAGGGAAATAGCACTTGCCCTTGAATTATACGAATCGGCTCGTGAACGCTTCGGAAATAAGACGCTGTTTTTCTCAGAGATAACATCTGGTTATATGTCGTTAAATCAACGCGACAAAGCGGTAGAAACATTGGCTGATGTTCTTGAGTTCGCTCCCAATAACGCCACTTTTATACAGCGTCAGATAATCGGATTTGATGACAGTGCATTAACGGAGCTGGCGATTTTAGAGCTGGATGAGCGTAGCCGGCAATTACGAAGCGGCTCACCAGAGTTTATAGCCTTCCGGGAGGTATCTATCGCTCTGCTCATGGAAAGACAGTTGTTTCGCCGCGCATTAGCTGCTGCCCGTTCGTTGGAGGCTGTTACCCCGGATGGATCGTGGCCGGTCTACAATATTGCCAACCGCCTGAGGGCCCAGAACCAATTTGAACTGGCCGATGATGCATTTCAATTCTATCACGAAAAGGCGAACCACCCACTGCAGGCACGGAGTAAAGAAGACCGTGCCCATATGATGATGTTGTGGAGCAGGTCGCTTACGGAGCGAAATCTCGACTACGACGGAAAAGCCAGAGATCTATACATAGGTGCTGAAGAGCTGCTTCAGCAGATACTCGTTTCGCATCCAAATTACAACCGCAGAGCAGAGGTTCTGGTATTGAAAGGCGAAATTGCTTTAGATCACCTCAAAGACCTTTCTCGTGCAGAACAACAACTTACACAGCTCAGAACTATTTCACAGAACCCTCAGCATGAAATACTCATTGACTATCTACAGGGGAGAATCTACATGGGTTCAGGAAGACACAGTATGGCACGAGTCCACCTTACCCGTGCCAATAGAAATGCACGATCCGGAGAGCTGGCCGAAAAAACGAGGTATTTTCTTGCCTTGAACGACTTTTACGCGGGTGATTTCGAATTTGCAGCATTGCAGATGCGTCCGCTTGAGCGACAAAGTACCAGTAACTATGCCAATGATGCGCTCCGATTACGGTTATGGATTCAGGAAGGTCGTCACGAGGGCGACCCTTTACCTGAGCTGAAAACATTTTCCAACGCCCGCTATCTGTTTGCTGCCGGATTTGTGGAGGAAGCTGTTACCGAGGTTATTCCTCTGATAACAGCTTCGCAACCCGTACCTCTTCAGGGTGAATCTATTCTCATGGCCGCCGACTACCTGCGGACTTTGAGTCCGGAAGCAACGTTTGCCCTGCTTGATAAAGTCATTCAAGACGGATTTCGCGGAGCCCAGCGTGAGCGGCTCATGTGGGAGCGAGCCCGCATTGCAGATGGGATGTATCTGCAACAACAAATACGAAATGAGCCCCTGGGCGAGTCTGTACCCTCTTACATTATGCCTCTTGTAGAATGGTCTGTAGACAGAACCGGCTGTACGGCTCATGAACTATTCTTTTCGGGATGTGCATCAGAACAGACATTGGTTGGCATGAGTACTGCTTCGCGACAGCAGCATATCATGCAGCTCTATGAAGACATTTTATTCGAATTTTCTCAGGGGTTTTACGCCGACGCAATACGTGCCCGACTTATTCAACTCCAACAAAACAGACCGAGTTAACTCATGATTTCAAAAACATTTCTTCTTTCATTTTTAACAAGTTTACTGGTATTGGGTACCGGTCTTGGCACCACCGCTGATGCTCGTCAGATTCTAATTCCCATGGATGCCTCACAAACAAATCACCTCAAGGTCTATGGCATTATTTATAACCATATCGCTGAAGGTAGTGAGGCTCAATGGCTGCTGAACTACAGAGGAGGCAGCTTCATGGCTCCTTACAGTGATCATTTGCTGCGCAGAGCCAGAGTTCGGGGTGTTTATGCAGAGGTCCTCAGCACGTCAGAAGCTCAACGAATTATAGCCCAAATTGAGCGAAATGACGTAAATATGGCGGCAGTCCCGTTGGAAAAAGCGCCGAGCATCGCGGTGTACACACCTCCACATGCCCTTCCCTGGGACGATGCCGTGACACTGGCACTAGAGTATGCAGAAATACCATACACAACGATTTACAACGAAGAGGTACTGGCCGGTGACTTAAACAATTTCGACTGGCTTCACCTCCATCACGAAGATTTCACTGGGCAGTACGGCAAATTCTGGGCTGCTTTTCGTCATACTCCCTGGTATCAGCGACAAGTACGTGACCTTGAGGAAATGGCTGCCCGAAATGGTTTTACCAAAGTTTCGGAGATGAAAAAAGAAGTAGTTAATACCATCCGTGATTTCATCGGTGCCGGTGGGTTCCTTTTTGCGATGTGTTCGGGAACCGATACGTTCGACATCGCTTTGGCTGCCGATGGTGTTGATATCGTACCTACACCTTTTGACGGAGATCCTATGGACCCCAATGCGCAGGAAAAGCTTGATTTCAGTCGCACGCTTGCTTTCCGTGACTTCGAGCTTGAGCGAGACCCTGCAGAGTATCGCCACGCAAATATAGATGTTCCCGTCAGGCTCAATGAGGTTGATGAAAGCATGGATTTTTTCACCTTGTTTGAATTTTCTGCAAAATGGGATCCTGTTCCTACTATGCTTACTCAAAATCATGTAAGCAGTGTAAAAGGGTTCTACGGTCAAACCACTGCATTTCGCAAAGAAACCATCAAAAGCTCTGTAGTCATTCTTGCTGAAATTCCGGGTAGAAATGAGGCCAAGTACATACACGGCAATTTTGGAGAAGGGTTTTTTACCTTTTATGGCGGTCATGACCCAGAAGACTATACCCATCGTGTGGGTGATCCGCCAACCGATTTAAGTCTGCATCCAAACTCCCCTGGATATCGCCTTATTCTCAATAACGTGCTCTTCCCTGCCGCACAAAAGAAGAAACAACGTACCTGAGATGGTGTTTAACCCTGCAGATGATGCAACTGAATGGCTGGAGCGATTACAAAAAGCCGAAAATACAGATTCAGGCAAGTATTTGCTATCCAATCCCGGCGACGTTATTGTAGCCGAACAACTGAATTGCTACCCAAAAGCTGTAAAGAAGTTTCCATCCATGCATGTATCTGGTATGGCATACACCAGGCTGGCGCTGGAGCAAAGCAGCGGGGAAATAGCCGCGCAATATAAAGCAAGTTTAATTGAAGGAAGGGTACTGCTTGATCTCACGGGCGGTCTTGGCATGGATTCTATGGCGTTCAGCTCTGCTTTTGATACCGTTCATTATGTAGAGAACGCTCGACAACCGTACCTGTTGGCCTGCCATAATCATCGAATTGGTGGAGCACAGAACATTCAACATCATCTGATGAGCGCGGAGGAGGCCCTTACGACCATGCCGGAGGTGGATTGGATATATATAGATCCCTCCCGCAGAAATCCATCTCAACGGGTGTTTCTGCTCAAAGATTGCGAGCCTGACATAGTGAATCTTTGGAATAAAATTCGGCAAAAATCGACCGGTGTTATGGTAAAACTATCGCCTATGTTCGATATTCATGCCGTGGAACGTGATTTGCCGGGAGTTACCAATATACATGTTGTATCCGTTGACGGAGAAGTAAAGGAAGTCCTGGCAATTGTTTCGCCGATGGAGTCCAGCGAAGCAGGTTGCAATTCTGACATTCATAGTGAGGCGGAGGTTATAGCCGTCTGCCTGCCGGGTGGGTTCAGCATCAAACAGGAAGCAGCAAGGCTACCTACAATTTCAACCGAGAACTTAACATCAGGGGATACTTTTTTTCAAGATATGGCGCTTTTTGTGCCCGATCCTGCGATAATAAAAGCCCGTGCTACCGATGCACTGGGCTACCAACTTGGACTGATGCGGTTGAATCTGGCTACCGACTACCTCGTCGGGCGACCGGTGGCAAACCCGGCAGCAAAGTGCTATCCTGTTTCAGATATGTACTTGTATAAGCCGAAAGAATTGCGTCGGGCACTCAAAGGAACGAAGGTTCACATCCATCAGCGCGGCTTTCCTCTATCTACCGATGAGCTGTACAAAAGGCTGGGATTGAAGATGGGTGAAGATGCACACCTTTTTTTCACCAGCATAGTGGAGCAGGGCAAGCCGTCACTTATTGTCCTAAAGACAAGCGCAGCTCTTCACATCGAAATGTAAGCTCTTCGCGAGACATTTTGTTGTATGGTTCGGGCAGCAACGCCCGCGATGTGCACTCCATTACAGCAATCAGTGTCTGCAGCTCAACCTCTTCGGGATACGATGGCGGAATAAAATCTTGAAAGGTAGCATCCAGTATTTCCGGTGTGACGACCGTCATGCTTTGGGATGCTGCCCGAAATTTTGCTCTGGTCAGAGCAGCCTCCATATCGGCACCAGAAAGTGTAATATCACCGTTTAACAGTTCTTGGGGAACATAGTCTTCACTCAGCTGTAAGCCCGTTTTACGTATCATGGCATGGTATAACTCCAATCGTTCCTCTTCACTGGATGGATGAAATAATGCCAAATGCTCTTCAGCACGACCTTGACGTTTCAAATCGATTGGCATGAGATCGGGACGCGCCGTCATCAGAAACCAGACAATACGGCCTCTGTTGATGGTATTGCTCATAAACTGGGCAATTTGGGCAAATACTCTGCTTGAAACACCACTGTCGCCGCCAGAACTCCGGTCGCCCAGATATGCATCAGCTTCATCAATCATTACGGCAACGGGCGCCATGGCGTCTAGCAGGGTCAGAATTTTTTCCAGATTGCCTTCGGTAACGCCCTGCCATTGAGAGCGGAAGTTCTTTAATTTGACCATCGGGATGCCAACTTCTCCGGCAAAACAAGTAACCATCCAGGTTTTGCCCGTGCCGACAGGTCCGGCAACCAAGTAACCCATAGGCATCACATCCCTCCTACCAGCCTTCAGATTTCGGGCTGCATCGCGCAGGTGTTCTTTCACGCGTGCATGCCCTGCCACATCGTCGAGTGTGAAACGAGTATCAACAAATTCAAGCAATCCGTAAGCTTCGGCTTCTATGAGCTCTTTTTTATTTGCGGTTAGGGATGCGAACGTGATTTTGGACTGATTTTCAACAGCGCCCGAAACAATACTTTTCAGATTGATACACGAGAGGCCTGCCGTTTGTTGTGCGAGAACAGGCAGCGGTACTTGAGAAACATCATCAAAGGACTCTGTGAGGGTGTTGATATACGCCGTGCGTTCAGTCTCACCGGGCAGCTGCACTTTTATGGAAGAGACGAAGGGACTTTGGATGAGATTTCTATTGAGGTCGGTTACATTTTCGGCCAGCAAGACCACTGTAAAATCAGCCGCGAGGAAAAGCGGATCATGCGCCCATTTTTGGAGAGCAACCAACACGTTTCTGTCTTCGGAACCCGCTGCACCCCCATCGTTCATGGGTACAATCGTTTCACTGTAGTCGATAATACAGGCTATACTCTTACCGTCGCCCAACCGAAGTCTGAAGAAGTTTTCGAGAAGAGACAATACCCGCACAGGGTCTTTTGGCAGTTTGCCTGCAAAATTTGTTCCGCCAAAGGCGTCGTAACCGGCAACCGCACGCTGGAAGTCTTGCATACTTTTACCGTCACGAAACCGAATTCCCGAAGAACGGTCGTAATACAGCACAATATCACGAGCACCGAAAAGCTCTTCAGACAAGAAGTTTTCAAAGCGCATAAACTCATACGTCTCATCACGCTTTACGGGTACTACATCACGAATATTGCCATGCAGAATAAACTGATTTAGTGTTTTACTAAAGTACTTTTCGGCGAACTCATGTGCCCAGGATGGATAGTGCTGATACATACAGATACAATTATTATAGGATGGAACCTGATGATTTTGAGGATCAGTCGGGTTGGCTGTACAACAGATTGTTTTTAGTCTGGATTCTCTACAAACTGCATTTTCACAACTTCTATACGAGTTTGCGTAGCTTTTGTGATGATAAATCGGTGTTTCCCAATAATAATTTCTTCATTTAGCTTTGGGATACGCCCTTCCATGTGAATGATATATCCGGCGACCGTCTCGTAATCGTCGGTTTCATCAATTGCAATTTCAGGATGTGAGTCGTTTAGGTTGTCAATTTCAACATTACCACTGATGAGCCAGGTATTATCAGCGAGTTTTTTGATGAATTCATCATCTTCGTCATACTCATCCTGAATGTCGCCTACAACTTCTTCGAGCAAATCCTCAATGGTTACCAGTCCAGCCGTACCTCCGTACTCATCAATAACAATGGATAGTGATATATTTTGTTGACGAAACTCAGCCAGAAGAGCTTTAGCCCGTTGAGAACCCGGAACATGTTTAACGGGTCGTATGATATCAGACAGGTTTTCAGGCTGACGGAATAAGTCGTAAGCGAATACGACACCGATTATGTTATCAATACTTTCTTCGTATACCGGTAGTTTTGAGAATCCTGATGAAATAAAGGTATCGGTTGCCTGGCGTATGGTAGCTGTTTTCTCAAGTGCTACAATTTCGGTTCGGGGTACCATCGATTCTTTCACACGAATATTCTGCAATTCCAGGACGTTCGTAAGTATTTCAGAGTCGTCTGCATCAAAGTCACTGCTTCCGTTAGATTCTGTGCCGATTTCTCGGAAGAGTAGTTCAATATCAGACCGGCGGAAAAACTCTTCAACCTGAGCTGGTTCTTTCTGAATGAGATTGATAAGAAAGCGAGCGATACTGTTTGTAAATAAGACAAAGGGATAAAAAAGCCAACTCAGCACACGTAGCGGACCGCTCAAAAATGCTATAAAGACATCCGGATAGGTCCTGAACATGGCTTTAGGAAGTACCTCTCCAAAGACCATGATTATAAGAGAAGCGATGGTTGTTTGCATAATCAAAACCATGGCTTCGGTTGGGGGAACACCAAAAAGTGATTCGTATGTACTTACCAGATTATCGGTTAAAAAGAGTGTCATGAGCGTAGCATAGGCTACATTCACGATATTGTTACCAATGAGCGTAGTTGACATGAATGAGTCTGGATTGCGCACAAAGAACGACAAAAAACGGGCGCTCATCGTGTTTTTACGCGCACGAAGTTCCAGTTTGAGACGGTTGGCACTCACAAACGCAATTTCCGAACCTGAGAAGAATCCGCTCAGGAGAACTACGACGGCAATAAGGAGCCACTCTGTCATGGTGTGGCTCCCGGACTAGACGGAGGTTCCAAAAATATTCAGATTAGTTACCATTGAATGAAGGACTACGCTTTTCAAGAAAAGCATGGGTTCCTTCCTTGAAGTCTTTGGTACCACATAGTGCACCAAATGCTTCTGCTTCTGCGAGATATCCTTTGCCCGGCTTATCGAAGACGGCATTTACAGCTTCAATTGCCTTTGCAACTGCAACTGGTCCCCGTTGCATGATGGTTTCCAGAAGCTCTTTTGTTTTTGTCAGGCCTTCTTCCTGACTGACGACCATATTCACCAGGCCAATGGATAATGCACGGTCGGCCTTAACGGGTAAACCTGTTAAGATCAGTTCCATTGCCCTTCCTTTGCCTACCAGCTGTGTCAACCGCTGTGTGCCCCCATAACCCGGTATAAGCCCCAGTGTTACCTCTGGAAGACCAAAACGGGCATTTTCACTGGCAACACGTAAGTGACAGGCCATAGCCAGTTCACATCCTCCCCCAAGAGCAAACCCATTTACGTAAGCGACAACCGGTTTTGTCAACTGCTCGATGCGTGCAAAAATCTGTTGGCCGCGTTCAGAGAGAACTGTTCCGGTAAAGTTGTTCAATCCGGCGAGTTCTTTAATATCGGCACCCGCAACAAAGGCTTTATCACCTGACCCGGTAACAACTATTCCTTTCACGTCGTCGTCATGGCGTAATTTCATCAGGGCACCCTCAAGGTCGTTCATGACATCATTATTGAGGGTATTTAGCTTATCGGGACGATTAATTGTGAGTACAGCGATACCCTTCTTATCTGTTTCGATGGTTATCGTCTGGTAAGGTTGCGTCATGGTGGTTTAACTACGCTCTTGTGTTTGCCTTGATTGCTTCGGTTGTGATAATATATCATCGTCAAAATTATCCATATTCTCAATGATATTAAAGCCCGGCAATGTATTATCGTCAAGGTCTTCTACAATGGAGACCGTCTCTTCAACATCGGTCAGCAGGTTGTCGAGCTGGAAGCCAATTTGTTCAGGATTGGTCATCGTTATTGATTGCTCATAAATATACCGCATAGCATCCTCGATGGTCTCCAATTGAGATATACATATCTCCAGCCGCTCACGTGCCGTAACCAGTTTATGCGTTCGTTTTTTGAGGATAAGCAGTCGTCTTTTTTTAATATCGCGTATTTTCTCGCTTTCTAGCGTTCCGAGCTCTTTTGTAACCAGTTCAATTTCTTTTTCCAGTTCATCTCCCCTGGTCGAACTTATGTACATATCGTATCGGTCGCGAGAGTCGAGCATGTAAATATAATTGCTAAGAAGCCCGTCGATTTTAGCTTTTATCTGTGCGGTAAGTCCTTTAGAAGTGTCTGGAAACTTCCTAAAGTTCGTCTCTATTTTATCTGCTACGTGTTTTAACGTAAGAAAGCGTTTCTGAGCAGGAGCATTTAGATTATAAAACAATTCTTTTTCTTCGAGATCGCGCGGGCGCTCTTTCATCGCTCTTTCCATGATGCGCTTACGAAATGCGTCTGTTCTGGGCACTACCCCCAGATATACCAGCTCTGCTCCGATTGCCATCGTAAATACGATATTGGCCATGTTGCCGAAATCGTTCACAAAGAAAGCCGTCAGTGCCGACACAAACAGAAAACCCAGGTTCATAGGATGTATGAAGGCTTCTCTGGTGTAATTTATTACCGGTTCTGCTTGTTGTTGAGGGCTGGACATGGGGTTTTAGATCTGGGTCCCAGTGTTTTGTTTACGTTGGTGTTAGCTGGTTGTTTTTTCTTTTTATCAGCGGTAGAATCAACTCCAACTGATTTTTTTACATCGGGCAGCGCGGCTAATTGCTCATCGAGTTCATCGTGAATGAGTCCTATTTCAGAGCGCATTTTCTGGACGGTCTGCCGGGCCAACTCTTTTTCAATAACAGCCTCATCAATTGGTTCTTTCTCGGCGGCGGCATCCAAAAACACTTCCAATCGGGCTTCTGCGCGGGCGATTTGCTCATTTACTGCATTCATGGCCGCATCAAACCGTTGAAGCAGTTGGCCACTTTGCATGGCTTCAAGTGCTTTATTGACCGATGCGGTTCTGCGGACGTTTGCAGCTTTCTGGCGCAGGTCTTTCAAGGCACGATAATGAGCCTTGTACTCCTCCTTGAGCTTTTCCCTGTCTTCAATGCTGCCCATTGGATTTTAAGATTTCGTTTTATTCCTGCCGAGTGTTTTTCCGGAAGCAACTTCGTCGGATTCATTCACGTTTTCCGGGGATGCCGGCGTAGCGGTATCATCTTGTTGCATTTGCAGTTTGAACTGCTTTACCAGCTCTGATGCGCGCATTTTTTCTGCGTCGATTTCAATTTCCATGGTTTTGGTATCAACGCTGTCCAGAGCAATTTCCATTCGGGCTTCATTAAGAGCTGTGCGTTCGTTGATGCGATTTATCATCTCTGTGTGGGTTGCATCTACTCCTCCTACCTCGAACTGCTCGAGGGTATCGGCTACACGAGCCTGCCAATCTGCCCGTTCACTGGCCCTTAAAGCTTCACGAGCTTCCTGAATTTTACGGTCTTTCTCACGTAAAAATGCTTTTTTCACCTGCAAGGCTTTTTCGTAGGCCTGTTCGGCGTACGTTAACTGTGCCTTGCTCGATTCCAGGTTTTCCTGGGCTTTCTGAAGCTGAAGGGCATAATTTTCGGCAATATCGTCGCGTTGGGCGTTGATGGCTGCTTTAATTTTAGATGTAATTTCATCTAGGTTCTTCTCGTAGCGAGCGACCTCCTTTCTGAGCAACATTACGTTGGCCTTCACCGTGGCAATATTCTCGTTCATTTTAGGCACCTGATCGTTGAGCTCGCGTATGTTCTGCTCCAAAATCAGTTTGGGGTCTTCCAAAGAGGTTACCACCCCGCCAAAGAGTGACTTAATTGCGCGTACAAATCGTTTCCACATGGTTTTATGTGTTTGGTTTTACTGTTGGTTCCGAAAATCTAAAGTTCATGTACTCCGTCGGCATCTACACGATGTGTAATCATGGCCAAAGGTCGTGGTTTATCAGCTTGAATCGTTATAGCTGCCAAAAGTCTTTCCACCGATGCCGATATGATATTCTTATTGTTCGTGTGAATGCGTGCAATTGTTTCACCTTTTTCTACAGAATCGCCAACTTTGCGCAGAAACTCAATTCCAGCTGTTGGGTCAATAGTATCTTCTTTACGAATACGACCTGCGCCCAGTTCAACGGCTGTCATGCCGATTTCATAGGAGTCCATCGAAGTAATGTATCCATCAGACAGAGATTGAACGTCATAAATATGTCCAGATTGTGGATAAGTAGCCGGATTTCGCAGGTAATCGCTGTTTCCCCCCTGCTCATCTACAATATCAATAAGCTTCTGAAATGCCGACCCATCTTTAATCGATGCCTTGCTCATGGCAATACCCTCTTCAACGCTCGTTGCTTTTCCGCCCAGATAAATCATTGTACCCGATAGCATGAGCGTTACCTCCATCATATCGGCCTCTCCGTGTCCCTGCAGAGCTTCCGCACTTTCGCGCACTTCCAGCCAGTTTCCGACAGTGGTACCGAGTGGTTGATCCATGTTGGTAACATAGCCTATGGTTCTTTTACCGAAACTTTCCCCAATTGAAACGAGTTTTTCAGCCAATTTCAGGGCATTTTCAGGGGTTTTCATGAACGCACCTGAACCACATTTCACATCCAGAACAAGAGCATCTATACCTTCGGCCAGCTTCTTGCTCATAATACTGCCCGCAATAAGCGGAATGCACTCAACGGTAGCCGTAACGTCTCTGAGAGCATACATTCGCTTGTCGGCTGGCGCTATATCTTCAGTCTGACCGATTAATACGAGGTTGTGTTTTTTCAAAACTTCTGCGTACTGGGTGAGATTGAGATTCACATTAAACCCGGTGATGGATTCTAGTTTGTCTAGCGTACCACCACTATGTCCTAGTCCTCTGCCAGAGATCATAGGTACCGGAACTCCACAGGCGGCTACGATAGGTGCCAGAATAAGAGACAGCTTATCTCCTACCCCTCCGGTTGAGTGTTTGTCTACCTTAACTCCCGGTACATCCGAAAGATCAACGACTATGCCAGAATGCAGCATAGCATAGGTTAAATCGGCCGATTCACGGTCGCTCAGACCGTTCAGAAAGATGGCCATCAGCAAGGAACTGACCTGATAATCGGGAATTTCATCGCGGGTATATGCGCTGATGATATATTTAATTTCGTCTGTACTTAATTCCTGCTTATCTCGTTTCTTTCGGATAAGCGTAACCATATTAAAGCTTGTTGAACCCATGAGAACGTATCTGCGTATAAATAATGTTGTAGTATTGATTGAAACAAAAAATTATGCAGGAAAAACTGCTTAACATAAAGTAAACAGGTTGGTGCAAAGCACGCTTCCTTTCAATATCTTACCATCTGAAGATAGTGTAAATAGAATTGATATGAATATCCCTCTTTTTGAAATCCTGATTCTGCTGTTCGTCCTTTGGCCGTTAATTCAGCGTTTCCTTGAAAAAAACAAACCCAATCAGAATCCCGATTCTGAAGCAGACTTCCCATATGATACAGCTGATGACCCATTCTCAGAGTCGCCGCGCCGGAATAAAGCTGACCAACCGGATTGGGACCAGGCAATGCGAGAGCTGGAAATGATTTTCACGGGGGAGCGTCCATCGCAGCCCACGCAAAAGGAAATTGAGCAAGGTACCGAAAGAATGGCCAATCTTGAGCGATCGAAGGAAGATGGGAGCTCAAGAGGCGCTGCATTGCGCCGTCAGGCTGAAATCGGATCCAGCAGAAGAGAAGCTATGCTGCGAAATAACGAGTCGCGTGAGCACTCGGGTGGGCGCCTGAATCCTGAGACGGCCAATACGCGCAGAACGCAGCTTGAGGGAATGACTACACGATCATTGAAGCAAACCCGAACGATTCGTCCGGAAGAGCTTGCCTCCGCTGAGGAAATGGTGGAGCAACTCATGGAATCGGAAAACCCGATTTATACCAGTCTTTCCGTTGCCCCTGAAATACAAGACGAAAGTTCAGATAAAAACTTTACGGTATACAGCGATATTCGAAACCCACAGCGTTTACGTGAATTTTATGTGATGAAAGAAATTCTCGACAAGCCGGTATCGAAGCGCAGAGTACAGAACTTTGTCTAGAAGTTTATTGTGATTACCGTACTTGCCGACAAGAACATCCCCTTTCTGACCCGTTTTCTTCGTGACGATGCCAGGTTGCTGACATTTGATCCGCGCGATGGTATACCTGACAATATTGCTGCGGATGCGCTCCTTGTGCGCACGGTTACAGCTCTGAACTCCGGCACAATGTCGGAGAATCTACTCAAAAAGCTAACCTTTGCGGGCACGGCTTCGGCGGGTACCGACCATATCGACCGGGCATTTTTAACAGACCTAGGCATTCATTTCGCCTCGGCAGGCGGATGCAACGCCCGCGCCGTAGCTGAATATGTCGCTACGGGACTGCTTCATTGGTGCTATGCGCACCAGATACCCCCCCAACGGCTCCGTGTGGGCGTGGTAGGCGCAGGACATACCGGGCAGGCCACTATCCGTTTACTGCAATCCCTAGGATTTGTCACCGTTGTTCACGATCCCCCAAAAGCCCGCAAAGAAGCTGATTTTATAAGTGCTGCAAAAGAAGACATACTCAAGTGCGATGTCATTACATTTCATGTCCCGTTAACCTACGCCGCCGAATTACCAGAAGAGCGGGATGCAACCCATCACTGGTTGAAACTTGATCACATAACAAACAGCTCCATTCGTCTTATTCTTAACGCTTCGCGTGGAGGAGTTGTTGATGAAACCGCACTCAAGCTGGCCTATGTATCGGGTGATCTGCAAGATTACATACTAGACGTATGGGAAGGGGAGCCTGTGCCAGTTGCCGCAGTATTACAGGATGCATGGCTTGCTACACCACATATTGCCGGCTATTCGGTTGAGGCCAAGGTACAGGCAACGGCCATGATTGTAAAGCAGCTGTACGCTCATTTCGGTCTGGAGCATGACTATCTCGATTCTTCGGAAACCCCGGCATTAACGGATTCCGAAGGAAAAGTACAACGTTATCTGGATGGATACGAACATTCCTTAATAAAACGCTTGCCGGATTCTTTACCGGCTATACTGGAACAGATTCATCCGATGTTTCAACTGAGTACTCAGTTGAAACAAGGGGTTCGTTTAGATTCTGAAGAATTAGAAGCACTCTTCGTTTCACTACGCACTTCAGAACCGCTGCGAAAAGAATATCACAATTACCGGGCGCCGGAGAAACTGATGCGTAAGTTCCCGGAACTTAATATCTTGCTTTCCAATTGAAATCGTCTTTAAAACCATATAAACAGCAAGAGCTTGTTGGTCGAATACAGCTGGTGGCTGTAAGTTTTGCAGGCTTGCTCTCAGGCATTGGAATTGCCGGAACATACACCGGTGCCGAGCTGGTGGTTGTATCACGGTTTATGATGATGGTGTATGCTGGTGTGCTGGCTTTTGCTACGCCATGGGCGATGTTTCCACAGGTATCGGTCTACCTGTATCAATCTTTGAATCCGCAGCCGTCAACCCTTGTACGATTGCTTTTCAGGCGGCTAAGAGTTGTTTATCTACCGGCCATTGCCATGATGCTTGCTATACCAATGTGGGGTGCGATGCAGTCTGACGGTCAGGCGGCATTTGTACTGATACTCGCTGTTGAAAATCTTACCGGAGTTATAGGTCTTACGCTGTATGCCTCTTACCGATATCTGCGTGTTGGTCCGGTTTCACAATTATGGCAAGAGGGGAAGCTGGGTAAGAACATGCTGAAGTCTCTGGAAGAATCCGGTAAAAGTACCGGTGTTCCTGCGGGATCTATACCAACGATTACAACAACCGTTGTGGTTGCGGCATTTGGCATGCTTGCTGTTGTTTTGGGAGCGTGGCTGCAGGGCATCAGCGGTATACCTTTAAATGCGGCCGGTGCGTTGTTGTTAGGATTTGCAGGACTATTCGGATGGATGAAAAGCTCGCGTACGGCTGATGTTACCTTTTTTCATGCACATGCATTTTATCAAGAATTATTTCGCAACCCGGGAGGAAGCGCCGACGGAGGTCGTGATCCACTTCCATATGCCGCCCTGTATTGGGTTCCGCGCAATATTCGCACCTTGGTATGGACCATGCTTCGCCAAATGGACCGTAAGGTTCCAGTTGGCAGATTGGTTATTACCGGTGTTGTTGTATACTGGATGCTGCTGTACAGTGGCGTACAGGATACGCTGATTGTCATACTTTCTCCAGTTTTCATTCTTGCAGCAAAAAATGCACTGATGCTCCGTATGGGTCAGGCTGTGTTTACACCGGTACGATTTCAACAGCAGCTTGGCACCACCACACAATGGCTGCTTGCCCGCCTCTTTGCCGGACTACGATGGTCTTTCCCTATGGCTGCCGGTTTGGGACTTGCCGCATGGTTGTCTCCCATTGTAAACAGCCATATGCTGTTTTTCTGGATTTCTGCAGACTTGATTCTGGTCATTGGCACAGCGGCATACATGAACCGGATTTTAACCCATCGTTTACGATACCAATTTAACTGATATGGCTGTTACACCCTTACTTCAAATAACTGAGTTGCAAAAACGATATGGTGAGAACTCGCTGATTATATCGGGGCTTTCCCATCGCTTTGAAGGCGGTTCGGCTACCGGGCTTGTGGGGGCAAACGGAGCCGGAAAAACGACCTTCCTGCGATTAATATCAGCGGCAGCATTTCCAACATCGGGTGAAGTCGCTTTCAACGGATTTGACATACATCAGCACGTTCATCGTTATCTGCAGCATGTCGGGATTGTAAGTGATACAAGTGACATGCCCCAGTTTCTCACTGCCGACGAACTCGTAGAAGCTGTTATGCGAAGCCGGGGTGTCTGGGACGAAAAAAACTCTCCCGAGCAAAAAGCTGCGTTGTTTGATCTGGTTGAGCTGGATGAACGACGAACTGGCCTTATTGGTACCTATTCGAGCGGAATGATGCAGAAAACGATGATTGCTGCCGCTCTGGCAGGTAACCCATCGATTTTGCTGCTGGATGAACCATTCCGTGCGCTGGATGAGTCGGCCGTTGAATCGGTCATGAATATTCTCAAAGACTTTGTTTCCAAAGGCAACATCCTGCTGGTCTCTTCGCATCAAAAATCCTACCTGGAAGCCTTGTGTACTGAGTACATCGAGTTTCCATACGTACGATAAATCAGAACGGGATTACGGCACGAATACGGTAATAGACTTCCTGATTGCGAGAAGTGGCAAGGTCAGGAACGGGTTGGGCATAACCCAGGCTCTGGACAATTGAGAGTGCGCCCAGACTCAAGACATTTTTTAACTCCGCTCCTGCACCGGCTCGTGCAACTGCGGCAGCATCAGGAGTAAATCCATCGTTCCATACGACACCACCGTCAACAAATGCGGCTAAGGTAGTTCTGCCAAAGCTAACTAAGCCAAGAATAGTGGTGTTCAGATTGTCTGCGAAAGGCATCCGATACTCAATTGTGCCAAAAAGCATTCGATTCCCAACAACATAATCGCTGAAACCTCGTACGCGCTCTGCATCGGCATAGAGAATATCTAATCCGGGAAGTGACCCTCCTAGCTGAATATCGTCAAAGCGCGAAAAACCTATATAATCTTGAGGAAAGCTGTCTCCCCATTGTGCCAATGCCCGGCCATAAACGTAGAATCTACTGTCACCCAATCCTGGAAGTATGGTGTATGCCATCACATCCGGACGTATATACTCTGTTTCCCCACCCATTGCTTTAGATGCGAACGTAGTACGAAGCTCCACTCCCCGACCATCCAGCGGATGAATCAAGTTAAATGCGTGTGGTTTGGCTTTTGTCATGCGTAGTCCGATACGTATATCGGTTTGCCAGCCATCAGCCGGAGGGGGAAGCTGTGGATTGTCGGGGACGGTAAAAAAGCGGGTTGCGTTGGTGTATTCAGCCCGGAAGCGGCTATATAAGTCGGTACGAACAAAGGGTGAATCAACCCAGTCGCGCGGCAGCGAGCCCAGAATATACCCACCGGAATTGGTGGTAACCAGGTAATCGCGTTCGTATATTCGGCCCGTAAAGCTGTTGTGATAGGCGTTTAAGCTCCATACAGGACGGAATTGGTTGTTTATATAGCTTGCGAACAACAGGCTATTATCTGCAAATTCTGTGAAGGATAGGGCTCCGACTGCAGTGAACAAGTGCTTACCCAACGGCTCACCCCATACCGTAATTGCTCCCAGTCCGTAATCATTAGCCGAGCTGAAATAGGGAAACGGTATGGTGGAAACATGAGAAATATTTCTCCAAGAGCTGTACGTATAGCGATCGATTATGAGTGCGTCATTGGGCGGTATATGGACAGGCAGTGGATTATCCGGTTTTTTGGTTAACCAGGCTGTATAGGATGGGTTGACGCGGGGTTCATCCAAAACTACTCTGCGAGAAGCATCAATACGGTATACGGAAAAATCCCGTTTCGTATCGGATCCTGATACAATGAGTGTGCCTTGCGTGTTCAGAGAGTCAGCGGGGAGCCACTGCCAGGCAGCGACACCTGCAAAAAGACCGGTAATACGCTCTTCAACAGGGTTTTCAGCAAATGGATCGATTACAAAAACGTTTGAAACATAGTCGCGAAGACTGGTGTAAGCAAGCAACGTTCCCTCAGGATTCCAAATGGGCGTACGGTCGTCTATAGCTGGATTGGTAAGCTCCGTTTTATGGCCATTATCCATTTGTATCAATGTAATGGTGCGGTGCCCAAGTTCATCAAATTTTGCATAGGCTATGTGCGTGCCTTCTGGGTGGATATCAAAATGACCAATTTGGGTGTCGTTTGTATACTGGGTAAGCGGTAATTGCTCACCGGAACTCAGATTCATACGCATCAAATTACCGGTTCCCATCTGATTTTGAACAAAAACAATGTGCTCACCATCGGGCATATAGGCAGGTCGGGTAGAACGGGCCGAAAATGTGAGCCGCTCTCTTTTGCCATTTTCTACATTAATTCGGTACAGATCATTGACAAGTGAGCCGTGTTCTCCACGTGCAGTTGCCCCATATACGATATGCGAACCATCTGGGCTCCAGCTGAGCTCCGATCCTATACTCCCCTCAAAAATGACACGATGGTTTTGTGTGGAATCGTTGTCTACGATGGCCAGCCGAGTAACAGGTCGAATACTAGATTCCGTGGAAACAACCGCTATGCGGGTGGTATCGGGACTGAAACGATATGAACGAACGAACATCCCGTTAACACTCAGAGGTTTGACCAGCAAGGAATCGCTGCGCTCCATCTGTGAAGCCAGTGTGTGATAGTAAATATTCATGTGACGCCGCCATTCATCTTCAAAGTCAGCAAAAGACTGACCGGTAACTTCCTTAAATCCTTTGTTGAAGTTATGCACTGTAATACGGCCAAATAAAAGAGAATCACGATAGGCGAGAATTTCTGCAACGGTAGAGTCGCCGTGAATTTGGGTAAAATACCGTAGCTGTGCGTTACCGGCAGCATACATAAGTTGTCCATTTAAAACCGATGAACCGTCCTGATGAGAAGGCCTGCCATCGTAAAATGCTCGTCTGAGCAGCATATCGCCACGCAACGCATGCCAGGGTTCCGTAAAGTACTGGGCAATACCCTCTGTCCAGGGTACAGGGAGGGAAGGTCCGGTACCCAAAATACCAAGAAAAGGCAGGTTCGACTTGATGGCTTCAAAATGAAAAATATGGGCAAGTTCGTGAGCAAGTACGGTTCGCATCCATTTCTCTTGGCCCGCCCATGCCACGGCCACGTCGTTCAGATTTACCCAGATGTTGGTATACGCGTTCCAGAACGGTACTGCAAAACCATTTATGATTTCATCTTCATCGGAAAGGTAGACTCTTATTTTATAGTCGAAAGTTACATTAAGACCGGCTGAAAGCGCTGCATAGGTTTCTTCTGAAATGGCTGCCGCTTCGGCTTCAATCCCGGCAAGATGTGCCGGATAGGTAATGATAAAATGTTCCGTTTCAGCGGACAGCCATTGAATATGCGGCTTATTCCGCTCATTCATGAGATTGAAACCAAATGGCTGGGCGAACTGCGCCATGCCGAGTTGAGCTGATAACAGGATAAGGATGACCGTAGAAAAATAGCGCATTAGAAAAAGATTGATTTCAGGAATGAATTAAAGGCATCTTGACGAACTTCATTATGAAAAGTTACATGTTTTTTTTGGAGTTTGTACACATTCATACCGAGCCGAAGGATGCGTATATTTTACAGGAAACATACCGACATCCTTCATAAAAAGGGGCGTCATTTCAAAAAACGAATCCATCTGTCGCCCTGATAGTAGCAAAAGCTATAAAAAACCTGTTAGAATTCGGGAGAACATAACCCCGGGTGGAAACAGAAGTCCAAATATTTACATGATCGACACGCATTGCCACATTTACGTACCACAATTTACAGACGACCTCAGCGAGGTTTTAGACCGCGCATTTGAAGCGGGAATCACCGATATCGTGATGCCATCAATCGACCTGACGTCCAAAGCCGCTATGGCAGCAATGCATCATGACCGTATCCGATTTCACCCCATGGCCGGCATCCATCCCTGCGACGTAAAGGGTACAATTGAGGAAACAGCCCTCTGGAAGTGGGCACATGAGCCGGATGTCGTTGGAATCGGTGAATCGGGGCTCGATTACTACTGGAGTTCCGATTACATTCCGGAGCAGAAAGACTCATTTCGATTTCATTGTCGTTTGGCGCGCGAACTCAACAAACCTCTGGTAATACACAATCGCGAGAGCACCTTCGATATGCTTGCCATACTAGAGGAAGAGCAAGATGGAAGGTTACGTGGAATTTGGCATTGCTTTAATGGTAGTTCGGACGAAGGGAAAACAGCTATAGATCTGGGATTTCATCTGGGTATCGGCGGCGTGGTGACCTTTAAAAACGGAGGTGTAGATAAAACCCTCACAGACCTCCCTCTTGACTGTCTCGTGCTGGAAACCGACGCACCCTATCTGGCTCCTGCTCCCCACAGAGGCAAACGAAATGAGCCTGCATACACACAGCTTGTAGGTATTAAGCTCAGTGCCATCTATGAAAAATCGCTCGCAGAAATCGATGCTATAACTACTGAAACAGCACGAAACTTGTTTAATATCTGATTATGCAGTACGGTTGGTTCCTAATTTACTATTTCGTTCTGATGGTGTTCTGTATATGGTACGGTACCGGATTTATTCGACAGCCTGGTATCCCTGCCGCTTATTTGATTACATCGGCAGCATCTTCCAGCCCGCCACGACTTCTTTTGAAAATATTACGATACGCCTTGATGTTCACCTTTATCTCCGCAGTGCTATCTATCTACCCTCTTGCCCTGTCGGAACTTTTGTTTTCAGTTGTTATGCTCGGGCTCATCTTCGCTGCGGGTCGCCTGTTACTGATGTGGGACTCGGTTCGCGGTGCGCTTCAGCAAAAAGAGCAAAGCCTGCGGCGGATGATGGTTAAAACAGGCTGGCTGCTTAGTGGAGTCGGAATGGTGAGTTTGATACTGTGGTTTCGGATAATTTCCGGAACAAATTAGTACCATGATACGCATTCAAAAACACGGATACGGTGGCATTTTACTGCCGGATTTCGATGTTGGATTAGACATCGACCAGCCTGATGCCACACACATCTTCATTTCGCATGCTCATGCCGATCATGTTCCAAGAAATCGGCGAATACCGGTTTTCGCCACACCGCCCACCGCAGATCTTATGAAAGCACGAGGATTCAGCGGTAAGATAACCCTGCTTCCCTTTCATGAACCCGTCGTTCTGAACGAAAAAGTTACTGTCACATTTTATCCTGCCGGACACATCCTGGGTTCTGCCATGACCTACTTACAAACTCCCGAAGGCAATGTGTTGTACACTGGAGATTATCGCACTCCACCGTCGCCGTGCACAGAAGGGTTTGATTGTCCGACTGATGTCGACTATTTCATCACTGAGGCTACGTTTTCGTTGCCTGTTTATCGATGGAAATCGCACGATGTGCTCTTTAACATGATTCGTACGTTTGCTGAAGATTCCAGAGCTAGCGGAGATGTACCCATCTTTTTGACTTACAACCTGGGCAAGGCACAGGAGGTTATGATGGCGCTGGAACCTACCGGCATCCCGGTTCAAATTCACGGCGCAGGCTACCCGCTTTGTGAAATATACACGCGATACGGGATGAACTTGGGTAATTTTAGCCGGTATAATCGAAAGACTGTAGCTGAGGGCGCGCTCATTACGCCTTTGAGCACACTAGATACCAGTATGGTTACCTCCATCCGCAAAAAACGTATTGCCTATTGCAGTGGGTGGGCATCGCTGGAGTCGCGGCGGTCGCAGATTATCGTTGATAAACTCATTCCCCTGTCTGACCATATCGACTTTTTTGAGCTGATTGATTTATGCAAAAAGCTAAACCCAAAAAAAGTATATATCACACACACACCCAATGCCGATGTAGTCATTCATTACTTGCAACAGGCCGGACTTATAGCAGAAAGTCTGGATATAGCCGGAAACGACGAGGCATAATACCTGTGCCCGAAATCATTTTAATAAACATGCCTTTACAACTCTAAACATTGTAAGTGTGTAGATTGATATGATGAAAAAACTTACCAAACCAATTATATACCTTGTCATTTTGCTGGCTATGGGCGTCGGAGCCTGGTATTATCTGGATGCCAGGAGCACTTCGGCCAGCGCATTGCCACCCATGCACACGGTAGTTGCCGATCGTGGTGACGTATCATCACGCATTGTGGCTTTTGGCAGCCTTCAGCCTATTCAAATGGTGACTGTGGGCAGTCAGGTTTCAGGAATTATCGAAGAGATACGAGTAGATTTTAACGACGTGGTGCGCCGCGGACAAGTTCTGGCCCTGATCGATCCCTCCACGTTTGAAGCGGCGGTAAGTTCTGCACGTGCCGAGCTGCAGTCGGCTGAAGCAGGACTTGAACTGGCTCAGGTACAGTACAATCGGGTATTTGAACTACGGGAAAGACAATTTATTGCACCCAGCGAAGTAGAACAGGCACGGGCAACGCTGTTACAGGCCGAAGCCCAGCTGGAAGTACGTAAACAGGCACTGGAACGCGCTCAGCGGGAACTCGACCGTTGCACCATCATCGCGCCCACCGACGGCATTGTAATCTCCCGGAATGTGGATGTAGGTCAGACTGTAGCGGCGAGTCTGAGTGCTCCGGAACTGTTCAATCTGGCTACAGATCTCCGGCAGATGTTCATTCACGCCAACGTTTCGGAAGCCGATATTGGCGAAGTTCAGGACGGTCAGCTTGTACGATTTCGTGTAGATGCTCATCGCAACCGAACATTCAAGGGTGAGGTGATTCAGGTTCGAAATAATCCCCTGATTATGGATAATGTAGTTCACTACGAGACCATCATTGCTGTTGATAACAGCGACCTGCTGCTCAAACCCGGTATGACCGCTGAAGTCGTCGATGTACTTCGTGTACGAAACACCGCACTGCGGGCACGCTTACCCGACGGACTTCGTCCGGATGACGCTGATTTACCCGATGGATACAACGGAAGAGTGTACGTTAAACGCGGGAATAGCCTGATTTCAACGCCCGTTCGCACCGGTCTCTCGGATGGAGTCAACACTGAAATCATCAGCGGTATTACGGCCAGCGATACCCTCGCCGTAGGACTCTCACTCACACAATCGGGCAGTGGAAGCAATGGAGGCGGACTTTTCGGCGGTAACCGGGCAACATTTTAACATGGCTGTAATCGACCTGCAGCATATTACCCGAACCTACACCTCCGGCAGCGTAGCGGTTCATGCCCTGCGCGGCATCGATTTCACATTACAGGCAGGCAACTTCGTATCAATTATGGGTTCATCTGGCAGTGGGAAGTCGACTTTGATGAACATTTTGGGCTGTCTCGACAAGCCAACCGAAGGCCGCTATCTGCTAAACGGGACCGACATCTCCGCACTCAAACGTGACGAATTGGCAGCGATTCGTAACGAAACCATAGGATTCGTATTTCAGAACTTTCACCTGCTGCCGCGCACCTCTGCCCTCGAAAATATGGAACTCCCGTTGCTCTACAAACGCGACCCGCTAAGCTGGAAAGAAATACGCCAGAAAGCTGCAGAAGCTCTCGAAATTGTAGGGCTGGCCGACCGAATGGATCATACCCCCTCTCAACTATCGGGCGGTCAGCAGCAACGCGTGGCCATTGCCCGGGCGCTGGTTACCAGTCCGAAACTACTTCTCGCAGACGAACCAACCGGGAACCTTGACAGCCGTACCAGTCTTGAAATTATTGAGCTGTTTCAACGGCTCAATGATGAGGGATTATCTATACTGATGGTAACGCAAGAGCCGGATATTGCCCAATTCGCCAATCGTATCATCATCCTGCGCGATGGGCTTATACAAACCGACAAGCAGGTGCAGAAGCGTTCTGCTGCCTCGGAACTGCAAACCTGGAAAGACGAATCGGAGAGCTTATCATGAAACTATCTGCTGTTCCGATAACTGCAATTAAAGCACTGCGCCGCAATACCATGCGAACATTGCTCACGGCCTTAGGAATCATCATTGGTGTGGCGGCGGTGATTACCATGGTCGGGCTGGGACAAGGTGCCAAGTCGGAGGTTGAAGAACAGGTTAACCGGCTTGGTCAGAATGTGGTATTGGTTTTCCCCGGTGCCCGGCAACTGGGTGGGGTCAGCATTGGAGGAGGCAGCGCCAACACCCTAACCGTTGAAGACGCACACGCCATCCGTGATGAAATCCCGGAAGTAATCGCGGCCAGTCCGGAAGTACGATCTCAACGCGTACTTGTGTATGGGAACCGTAACTGGTTCACGCGCATTTACGGTCAGTCGGCCGATTATCTGCAAATCAGGCAATGGCCTATTGAAAGCGGCGAAATGTACACCGAGGAAGACGTTGAGCGAGCAGCGCTGGTTGCCGTTGTTGGTCAGACCATTGTGGATGAGCTCTTTGAGGGAGCCGACCCTATTGGAGAAACCATCCGCGTACGCGGGCTTCCTCTTACTGTAATTGGTGTGCTTGCACCGAAAGGGATGTCGCTCATGGGCTCGGTTCAAGACGACATCGTACTGGTACCCTACACCACGGCGTTTCAGCGGATATCGGGTCGCTCACACGCCATGGTCATTAATGTGCAGGTTTTCAATCAGCAAAGTATGGAAATAGCCCAGGCTAAAATCACCGACCTGCTACGCGAAAGGCATGGACTTGCCCCGTACCAGGAAGATGATTTCACCGTGCAGACGCAAGAAGAAGTTGCTCAGGCAGCCACGGAAACATCCAGAGTAATGACCGTTCTGCTGGCATCCATCGCGGGGGTATCACTGCTTGTGGGCGGCATTGGAATTATGAATGTCATGCTGGTGAGTGTAACAGAGCGTACCCGCGAAATAGGGCTGCGGTTGTCGGTAGGTGCCCGCGGGCGCGACGTAATGCTTCAGTTTCTCATCGAATCGGTGATTCTTTGTCTGCTCGGCGGACTTGGCGGCATCGCGCTTGGCGCCATTGCAACGGAACTCATTGCCAGCTATGCCGGCTGGCCGGCGCTGTTCTCAACCGAAGCCATGTTTACGGCCGTGAGTGTATCGGCGGCGGTAGGACTATTCTTCGGGTTTTATCCCGCCTGGAAAGCCGCGCGGCTGGATCCTATTGAAGCGCTCAGAAGGGAATAGTAAGGTGCCGTCTTAGCCTTGGGAGTATTTCCCCCTTCACGGAAAGACCCTGATGCGAAACGCAATATCACTTGCTGATGGTTATACTTGTGTATGTCTACATCCTCACACTTTTACGAATTTGCACGGGTTGCCCAGGAGTTGGCCGAAACGCGACGGACCACTGATAAAGTTCGCCTGTGCGCTGCATACCTACAAACGCTGACGGAGGATACTGACCTTGACCGGGCCGTGGGCTTCCTCGGAGAAGGCGCTTTCAGCACAACTTCCGGACGTCGCGCCGCAATAGGGCACCGAACTATCGCTGTCTGCGCCGCAACATTTCTGGAGATCGACTACGAGCTGGTGTTTCGTCCCAGTAGAATCGCCACCGGCAGCGCCTCCGAAACCATCGAAAAGCTCATGGAGAATCTCGACGTGGCCCGAACCAAACGAAGGGTGGATGTTCGGTTGAGTCTTAACGATGTAGAGCAACGTTTCGAAACGCTGGCGGCACTCCGAAAACGTGAGGATAAAGAGGCCTTTCTGATGGAGGTTTGGCGCGACCTGTCCCCTATGGAAATCAAGTATTTCCTGCGTGTACTGGGTGGAGGAAGTCTTCGCATAGGCTTTGAAACCCGCAGCATTCTGAATGCCATTGCGGAGGCGTTTAACTGCGATGCCGAAACCATTCGCTACACCCACATGATCACCGGAAGCCTGGGGAAAACGGCGGTTATGGCCCGAAACAGAACCCTTGAAAAGGCACGATTCACCCTGTTTCAGCCTATTGCATTTATGCTGGCCTCCCCGGTCGAATCCCGCGCAACAGAAGATATTTCAGCCTACATCGCCGAGGAAAAGTTCGACGGAATGCGTTGTCAGCTTCATGTGAGCCACGAGAACGTGATGCTGTTCTCGCGGGACCTGAACGACATCAGCGCCTCCTTCCCGGAAATTACTGAAATCTATACCGGTAAAAACCTCCCTCCTACGGTACTCGACGGCGAAATTTGTGTTTTCAGGGAGAATACGATTCAGTCTTTTCAGCAGTTACAAAAACGGATGGGGGTTAAGAAACCATCCCAAAAACTGCTGAAGCAACATCCCGTTATTTTCGTTGCTTTCGATGTGGTTTATGCAGAACCTCAGGTTGCATCAGCCGAAGACAACGCAGGCCGTATTCATGGCGACGGAACATTGTTCGAAATGCCCCTTGGTCTGAGGCGACAAATACTTGAGGCATTGTGTACTCAGTATCAGATCCCATTGGTGGACCAGGAAACCATACAATCACAGGAAGACATCGATCGACTGTTTGAACGAGCCCTTTCACACGGCAATGAAGGACTCATCCTTAAACACAAAGATAGTCCGTATGAGTTTGGCCAGCGAAAGAAATCGTGGTTAAAGGTTAAGAAACCCGGCGGCTCACTGGACACTGTGATTCTTTATGCCACAGCCGGCAGCGGAAAGCGTGGGGGGACTTATTCAGATTTCACCCTGGGCATTCGGGTGAGTGACGACGAGCGATATGAACAAGACTTTGTTCCCATCGGTAAGGCTTACGGAGGATATACCGACGATGAGCTCAAGAAACTGAATGCAGCAATTAAGCCACTAGTCCGAGAGCGGTTTGGCCCAACCCTCTCCATCGAACCTCACATCGTGGTCGAAATCGAGTTCGATGAAATTCAGCTCAATAAACGCACCAAAGCCGGTTACACGCTGCGATTTCCACGATTTAGAGCCATTCGATGGGATAAATCTCCGCGCGAAACCGACTCGCTCGCCGAGGTAGAACGCCTTTTCAACGAAAAAGCTGACAAAAAGCGCATACCCCAGGCTGCATTTAGCATCCCGTAAGTCAAATTTGCGTAAATTCACGCACTTCAATTCGACATCCGTCCACCGATGATTCAAACTCAGCGATTTCATATGCTCAAGCGTCAGCAAGCTATTTTATACTCCATTGTCATACTGATAGGTCTCTTTCTGCACCTGCTGTTGTGGGATGTGGACTTTTTGTCCCGACTAGGGCGTGCTTTTCAAAGCTGGTCGGCATTCGGCAATATGATGGGGGTTGTGTACGATTGGATCCGGCTTTATTTGATTCGCCAGGTTGGTATCTGGATGTTGATGCTGGCCGTATTCCTCTTATTCGTGGTACTCCCGACCTTATCGCGATGGAAATACATCCCCATCAAACCCAGTCCATGGCTGGCTGTTGCTGTTTCCGTGTACTTCTTTCTGGCCATGAAACTGTTGAATGTATATTAAGGTTAAGGTCGTTGTAGAGCGATCAAGTTATTGCAATAGCGTTACGAATGTCGATTATGGCGTGGCTGTGAGTGCGTTTAACAGATAGTTGTAGTCTTTGTTTTACAGAAATAGCACCCTAGTGCAGGCCTGCTACGTATCTGTATTTGGACAGTCCTTCGATTAGGTAATGCATAGCAGCAGCGTAAGACCCAAATTTTTATCAAAATATATCACTACATGCAGCATTGGACCATACCATCCATCGCACCTCACGATTTTTTCCTGTGTCTGGATATCGACCAATATTTCGATCATGAACACGATCCGATGCTTATTTTTGAGCAGGGATTCACGCGCCCTATACCCGTTGGCGAACGAGATGTGCTCATGACCATACGTTTTAACGGAGATCCGGAGACCCCTGAGTTTACCATCTCGGCCCATGATCCCGTCAGTAGAGAAGAGCAGGAAGCCGCCACGACAGCTATCCGTCGTATTCTGGGATGTGATATTGATCTGAACCCGCTGTATGAAGCGGCGGCGAATGATCCGGTTTTGGCCCCGAAATTTCAAGAATTTCACGGTTTCAAGCGTATGGCGCGGGCTAATTTCTTCGAGGATGCCATGAACCGGGTAATTCAAACGCAGATTTCTCATAAACCTACGGCCCGAAAGATGGTGTATGGCGTGCGTGAGGGATATGGGCAGCGGCTGGATGGACAAGGCGGTCCGGTAGCTAGTTGGCCGAGGCCCGCTCAGCTCATAGGTGCAGACCCTGAATCTATGAAAAAATATGGTCTGTCATTGCGGAAGGGTGAATATGTGGTGGGTCTCGCTCATGAAATTATGTCGGGTAATGTGAATATGGATGAGCTGGAGGTCTTACCACCGGAAGCATTTTATGAGCGCGTCACCAAAATTCGAGGGTTTGGTCCTACCACCGCACAAGATCTGATGCTGTATCGAAACCGACCTGATGCGTTTTTTCCAAGTCGCCTGGAAAAAGGTGAGGAGCGAGGGTTGCGTTATTGGATTATCCGTAATTACGGCGGAAACCCTAACGCTACGAGTGAGAAGGCGTTTCAAAAGATGATTGCTGCCTGGAAAGGGTATGAAGCAGCTGCTCTGGAATACCTTTTTGCCGACTGGGTTTTGAGTGAAAAGCGACGAAAATTGGCAAAAAAATAAGCCCCGAATACGCTTAGGGTCTTAGCTGACAAGCTAAAACCCTGTAGCGTATGATGTTAGTCCGCTATGCCATTAATGGCTTCGGCCAGCTTTATATCTTTATCTGTGACCGTAGCGCCGGCATCGTGAGTAGTGAGCTTTACACGGATATTTTTGTACCCGTAAATGTCAATATCCGGGTGGTGCATGGCATCTTCAGCCAGTGGCATAATTTTATTTACGAACGCAACAACTTCCACAAAGTTACCTAGTGTAAACTCTCTGACCAGCATGTTGTTATCGTGTTTCCAATTGGAGGGAATATTCATAGTATGTTTTCTATTTAGGTGAATGATTGGCTTCTTGATGTTTATATGATTGTATACGTTAATAAACAACCGAAGTCGTTTCATCATTCATCCTGCTACACTTCCTTTAGTCGCCACGACAACAGTGCACTTAGCACCATCATAGCGAGGAAAAATATGATAAGCGCTTCAATCGAAAAAATCTCAGCGATCAACCCGATACCTGCTGCGATAATCGTGAACAAACCGATTAGCGTGTTGGATAGTGAGACATAAAGGGGTCTCTCCTTTTCCGGTGCCATGTCTACCAGATAGGTCTTGCGTGAAAGGCGGGCTCCGGCATGAGCCATTCCGTTGAGGAAGAAGACCGGTACAAAAGCATACATTACCTGCCATGAGTCGGGCAACAAGCCGAAGCTAAGTACGTATAGTCCGGTTCCGATTCCCAGTGCAGCCGTAACAATCATCATTTTTCTGGATGAACGGTCGGAATAACGTCCCCAGAACGGACTCGATACAATATTCGCAAGCCCGTTGGTTATGATAAGCAATCCAAACGCTGCCAGGGAGTCATCCACCGAGTTTTTGCCGATAATCACATAAAAGGGAGTAGCCAGGGGAATTGCCATCAGCAGTGCCCGGGTAATCACAAATATCCTGAAATTCGCATCTTCTTTAAGAATTTCAAGTCCTTTGGTAAATTCAGAGACAGGGCTTCTGCCTCCCTCAACGGCACCCGGCTCTTCTTCAATCATAAAAAACAAGACGGCGGCAACGGCCCAAAGTGCGGCTGCTACCCCAAAAAGTATGGCATAGGTTCCACTGCCGGCACCCTCACCCACAAAGAAGAATAGTATTAGTCCGGCAGCCAGCGAAAGCGCACCACCAAAAGAAGCGCGGGAGGCGAGCATTTGTCCTCGGGTGCCTTTCGGAATTGTTTTGGCCACTACGTCTTTAAAGGCTACCGATGCCACGCCGCTTGCCACACTGAAAAGCAAGAGCAGGCCTATTAACGACCAAGAAGCGGCGACACCGGGCAGAAGCAACACGGAAACCCCCATCAGCAGCATACAAAGTGCCTGTACGAGGGCGGCTCCTCCCCAGAAGTATTTGCGAATAGGAAATGCCCTGATCTTACCAGAGACCAGCAGCTGAGGCATGAGCGATCCCGCATTTTTGATAGGCACGAGAAGACCAGCCATGAATGCAGGAGCCCCTATTGCCGAGAGAATCCATGGAAGAGTTACGCCGGGGCTGATTATCTCTTCTGCAAGCTTTGTACTGGATCCGTTGACTACATTCAGCGTAAAATTGCGGGGCACCTCCGTGCAGGCCTCTTCGGGAATGGCTTCACAGGAACGAAGTTCATCGTCGGTAAGAATATCGTAGAGCCGGTCTGCGGTGTCTTTTTTTTGTGATTCCAATGGTATTAATGGTCTTATTTCAGGAGTTTTGCAAACAAACGATTGTAACCTAGTAATCATTCAGTAACTGCACAAATCCAGAATGTATTACCGAATGGTATTTTAACTTTGAATAGTCACGAAAAACCCGCAATTTATGCAACTACATGCAATGTAAGCGCATACATTTTTTACGTTAGGTCACATTGCGGTATGTGAGGCATCATCGCTGAGGCGACAACTTATACAAGAATAATTGCACCAACATCATGCTAGAGATTCAACGAAAATTAACCAACCAGTTCTACGCTATTCTCGCTTTGCCGGCAACGGCTATGGGTTTTGCTCTTTCCGTACAGATTTCGGCACTTAGCTGGATTCTGAGTACGCAATACGGGCTGGATATCAAAGATGTAGGGCTCGTTTGGGCGGCGGGACCGATAGCTGGAATTCTGGGTCAGGTTATCGTAGGGATCATCAGCGATAAAGTTTGGTTTTGGGATGGCAGGCGCAGACCTTTCATTCTGATTGGAGGGGTTCTTTCGGCGCTTATGCTGCTGGCGCTGCCAAATATAGGTGTCATTACGGATGCGTTGGGTATTGATGGTATTCTGGGGGTAGCTATTACCATTGCCCTGGTGCTTGACCTGGCAATAAATGTGAGTTTTAATCCTACCCGCTCAATTATTGCCGATGTAACACCTGAAGGGCGACCTCGAACCAAGGGCTATACCTGGATGCAGACTGTTTCCGGTTCATTTGGTGTTTTAGCTTACGCTATTGGCGCTGTTTTTGGCAATTTCGCGTTAATTTATTTTGGTGTATTCCTGGTACTGGCCTTTTCATTGATACCCCCTTTCTTTGTGAAGGAACCACGGACTCTGGCTGAGGAAGATCCGGCGGATTTAACACCCTCTGCGGCCGGGGGCTCGGCACAACAGGCGGCTGAAGAGCATCACAAATCAGACGGGAGCTCGGCCGAAGAAATCATCCGTATTATTTATCCGCTTTGGGGTTTTGCGGGGTATTCGGTGTATGCTTTAGCCACACGGCTGGGTGTTCCGGCAGTACCGTACTACATCATGGAAATTGTATTTGGTGTGGCAACGTTGCTGCTTATAACCAAAGCATTGCTCACCAAAGAAGAGGGACACTCACGTGAGGTCGGAGGTTTAATCGGTTTTCAGAAGGTATTGGCCGCACACTCCTTCACCTGGATCGGCGTGCAAACCATGTTTATCTATCTGTATGCCTATGTTGATTTCAGCTTTCCGGAAATTACAGACCTGCAGTTAGGCAGAATCGTTTCTCTCAGCTTTCTGTTTTTGAACCTGGTTGGTGCCCTGTTACCAGCCTTCGTATTGGAACCGTATGCCGCCAAAATTGGTCGCGTAAAAACACACATGATCTCTATTGCCGTGATGGCATTCGGTTATCTTGGTGTGCTCTTCCTTGGTGTGAATGCTGTGATGATATACATCATGATGGCCGTTGTGGGTGTTGGATGGGCGGCTACAATTTCACTTCCCTTCGCCATTATGTCACAGAAGATTCCAAAAGCAAAGATGGGCTTGTATATGGGTCTGTTTAACCTGAGTGTGGTACTTCCACAGCTGGTAGCTAGTTTGGGCGTTGGCGAGGCTATAAATAATGCTGCTGATAAAAGTATTACGCTGTGGATTTGCGCGATAACAGTAGGGATTTCAGCGTTGGCCTGGTCGATGGTGAAAGAACCGGTTGACCGAGATACTAACTAAGAATTCATCTGTAGGCGCACTTGCTGCCAGAAGTACCGCGGAATAAGCAAGATGTCTTCGGTAGTATTTACAACGATGTACTGATTCATGCCCTGTACGGTCAGGTCACCGAATTGTATACGTACAACCTCTTCTCCGTCATTACGCATGACACCGATGCGCATACAGCTCACGGGGTTGTCGAGTCCGTATGATTCTGCTTTTGCTTCGGGCTCAATGTGTGCATCAGGCGTCATATTGGAAAAAAACGTGCGCCATTGGGCCTGCAATCGATCTTCACGGCGCGATGCAATCTGCACCGGCGTCTCATCGGGCAAGCTCCCGTCGCAGCGGACGTCACCTTCATACAGATTTAACACACTGTCTTCCAGACGCAGCAGCCATCTGCCGGCCGGATACACTGCCTCGATGAACGTAATCTGCTCCGGTCGTGCATCCAGCACTGCTGTGTACTCCATGTGCTCATGATCATGATGATGGTGGTGATGCGCATGACCGCCACCGTGCCCATGGTCACCGTGAAGAAGCAGGGCTCCATAGACTACGCTCAGTACACCAACAGTACCGGCCAGCATCCGGGTACTCAAGGGCCATGTCATTGTTTCCTCCTCACCCACCAAACACCAACACCTGCCAGAATGAAAAGCAGCGGCATCATCACCGTGCTGATGATAAACGTAAATTGCATCTGCCGGTTCGTCAAGTTTACCATAGGTAGCTCATACGTAGCCGCGGGTAAATCCAGGCGCTCATCGGCTCCCATCAGCCAGTTTATTGTGTTTACAACGAGGCGTTCGTTCCCCAGTATCGACAAGTACTCGTTTGCCGCGACATCACCGTCGCCGATAACGGCAATTTTTGTACGGTCGTCGCCCCGCCCGACCTCGCTGATCATCATCAGGTCGTACGATTGAACCGGTAAATCGAGGTTTCGCAGCCGATTCAACTGCTCCATATCCGACACAGAAATACTTCGTGAGGAAGAACTGAACAAGGTTGTAACATTTATATGGTCAGGGAGATTTTCAGCCACTTGCAGCGATTGCACGCCCGGGAAAAATGTAAGCGGGAGGCGCTCGGTAATAGCATGACGGGTGTACCGACCGGTGGCTGGTGCCGTAGCGTCGTTCCAGAAGTGATTGCCAAAATCTACTACCAGATCGTTTTGAGGCACAATACCGAACTCAGAAAGAATTTCGCCGAGGCCGCCATCCCGAAAAGCATCCAGCATCACGAACAACCGACCGCCATCATCGAGATAGTCGCGAATAGCCTGCAGTGATTCAGAAGGAAAGGTTTCTGATGGAGATACGATGACAACCAGGTCGGCATCTGCGGGTACGGGCTGACCGGTTTGAGGAAAAATCTGTTCCGCCGTGTGTCCCATCAGTTCCAATCGCTCACGGAGTTTGGCCAGTCCGCGTGACTCGTGCAAAAAGATGGGCCGGTCTTCGTCCCCTTCTCCCTCCAGGTGATCTTCCGAAACCATGCTGAAGAGATCGTACTCACCATGACCGGCCGTGAAGTAAATGGTTCTTCCCTGGGTGTTGAGCATGCGATAAATACCGTTGGTAACACTCACCTCATCGCCGCCGGAAACCTCCTGCACCCGATCGCCCATGCGAATAATGGTTGTACCCTGAAAGGTAACGCCCATACTGCGAGCCACGGAAGGATGGGTATTAATATCATAGGCACGTGCAGTAATAAGCGGGGATCTGCGCTCGTACTCACGCAAAAGCTCCAAAGTAGGACGAAATCTGGGGTCAGCTGCAATATAAAAATGGGTGATTTCCACCGGCTCTTCAAGTCGCTCCAGAATATCTCGTGATATCTGTGTAAGTGAATAGAGCCCTTCTCGTGTAGTATCCATACGCACACCGGAAGCCGATCCAATCAAATTGATCAGAACCACAACGGCTACAGCAAGTGCAGTAGTAAGGTAAATGTGTTGTTTTTTCATAAGACGAACCTACACTATATATCGTTTTCGGTACAGGCTGAACCAGCTAAGCGCGTAGAAAAGTCCTGCCAGGCTGATCATATAAATAACGGAAGCAAGGGGTACGATTCCTCGCACAAACTCCCCGTGGTGGTATGAAACCGATATGTATCTGAACGATATGCCGATATTCCCTAGTACATTGAAATTATCCAGGTAGGATGCGAACCAGAATATGATTAGAATACCGGTGGTCCCAACGGCGGCCACAATTTGATTTTTCGACAGGGATGAAACAAAAATTCCGACCGAAAGGTAAACACTACCCAAAAGAAAGATTCCCAGATAACCGGCCAAAATGGGTCCCGGATCTGGGTCGCCATAGGCAAAAAGGGGGATCAAAAAGACCAGCGAGCCCAATAGTCCAATTATCAGCACCGTTACGGCAGCCAGATACTTGCCCAAAATGATGGTACCATAGGAAATCGGCAGGGTAAAAAGCAATTCCATGGACCCGGATTGATTCTCCTCCGCCATCAGGCGCATCGTAATGGCCGGGGCCAAGAGCAACAACAGAATGGCCATATTATGAAAAGCGTTTGTCATTGTGGCCACTTGCAGGTAAAAGAGACTGAAGGAGAAAAAATACCCGCTCACCAGCAAAAAGATGGGCAGGATGATGTATGCAATGGGGCTCCAGAAGTAGTTATGCAGCTCCTTCTTCCATATAACGCGAATCATAGAAATATAGGTCGACATAAGCTCAGTTTTTCATGTAATGGAGGATGGTCTGTTCGAGTTCACTCTCCCGTGGCATTACCGTAAGAATAGGGATTCCGTCGTTGATTAGACACTGCAACAGCTGAAACTGCATGGCGTCGTCGTCGGGGATGGCTGCATAGAGTTTCAGTATGTGTACATCGGTCTCACCCGGGTTCGCATGGGGTGCAGACCCACTTCCGGCACGAACATCGACGTTAACATGCTCACTTTGGGTAAAATCAGCCAGAATGTCTTGTATTTTGCATTCATTGATATCGGTGTTCCCGCGCACCTGAATCACCAGGTGACGGCGGGTGTTATCGGTAGCTCTTGTTACCCGGATGTGCTCTTTATATCGAACCTGTCCTTGCTTTATAACCACAATACGGTCGCACAAATGCTGAATCTCCTGCATAATGTGGGTGCTGAAAATAACGGCTGCATCCTCGGCGCAGTTACGGATAATTCCCCTTGTTTCGTTAATCTGCTCGGGATCTAAACTAGCCGTGGGCTCGTCGAGCAGTAGTATTTTGGGGGAGGCAAGAATGGCCTGGGCGAGTCCTACCCGCTGGCGATACCCTTTCGAGAGTTTACCGATTTCCCTGCCGGTCATCTCCGCGAGTTTACACTTATCGATGGCCGAATCGATGGCTTTGGTTTTGCTTTCCGACGGAATTTGGCGGAGGTCGGCCATGAACTTGAGGTAATCCAGCACGTTCATGTACGGGTACAGAGGTGGGGTTTCCGGCTGATATCCCAAAATGCGACGGATTTCATGGTCTTGCGTTCTCAGATCAAAGCCTGCCAGCTCTGCCGTACCCGATGTAGGCGCCATGGCACATGAAAGCATGCGCAGTGTGGTGGTTTTGCCGGCCCCGTTCGGACCAATAAACCCCATGATTTCACCGCGGTTTACTTCGAAGGAAATATCCCTGACGATGGTGTTGCCGTCGATTTTCTTGGTAAGTGACTGTACGTTAATCATGGTATAACCGGATGATCCGGCATTTAAATAAGTTCAGATGAATGATTGTCATCAAAAAGCAGTGTAAGAGCGAAACCACAAAAAAACTCTCGACAAGTACATACGATGATGTTCTTTAGCAGAAAATCAGGATGATGTACGTTGCACAAAACTCGTCAGGTACTTGCAGCATTTATGGGGTCAGGACAGCCCTGCCAATGATTTTGCCATCTTTCACTCTATCCAGTAAACTGGCAGCCTCATCCATAGGATAAGTCTTTACCGGTACCGGACGCAGGTCTTTTTCTTTGATGATATCAATCAGTTCTCGCAGCTCTACCAGACTTCCGGTGTAGGATCCTCTGATGGTCTGATTTTTCAGTGCCGGCACCGGTGTTGGAAAGGTAAGTTTCCCACCGAAAAGACCGACCATAATCATCTGACCATTCTTGGCTAACATGCCGAAAGAGGCTTTGGCCGTATGCTCGTTATTCACAAAATCAATCACAGCATTCGCACCGGCATTTGCGGTCATCTCCATAATAGTCGATACGGCATCTTTTTGGGAGGTGTTCAAGGTTTCCACGCCCGGCGTCAGAGAGCGAACGGTCTCGAGCTTCTCATCGTCGATGTCCATCATAATGACCCGGGCGTCGGTGAGCTCGCGTACTACCTGAACCGCCATCAGGCCGAGCCCGCCGGCGCCAACGAGCACCAGTGTTTCGTCTGACTCCAGCGGCATTGCTTTTTTCAGGGCGCTGTATGCCGTAAGTCCGGCACAGGCGTACGAACAGGCTTGTTCATCGCGAAGGCCGTCGATGTTCACCAGGTATTGCGCATCGGGCACCAGCACATGAGAGCTGTATCCGCCATTCGTGTAAACTCCCAGCGATCTGGGCTTCGAGCACATCTGAGGACGCTCACTTCGGCAGTACTTGCACGTTCCACAACCAACCCAGGGATATACCAGACGCTTGTCACCCGGTTTCACTCCCGTTACATCGGGTCCAGCGGCTTCAACTACACCCACAACCTCATGTCCCATCGTAAGAGGCAGGTTCACACCCCGCTCCTTCACGTAGATGCGTTCCTCGCCACCAAGCTCATAGTATCCCTCCCAGATATGCAGATCTGAATGACAAACACCGCAGGCAGATACCTTAACAAGAACCTCTTTACCGACAGGCTCCGGAGTTTCGTATTCATTCCACTGCAAGGGTTTGCCAAAATCCGTTAATTGCAAACTTTTCATAGCTTCCTCCTAGCCGTGGTTAATTACTACTGTTTTCGTAGTGGTGACATGGTGCAAGGCCTCAAAACCTTTTTCACGTCCAAAGCCGCTTTGTTTCATCCCACCGAAAGGCAGTTCTACGCCACCGCCGGCGCCGTAGCTATTCACAAAAACCTGTCCGGCGCGAATACCTTTTACCATGCGGTGAGCACGACCATTATCGCGCGTCCATACTGCGGCTACCAGTCCATATGGCACATTATTGGCAAGATGCAGGGCCTCGGCCTCATCTTTGAAGGGAATAACAACCAGAACCGGACCGAATACTTCCTTCTGCGCTACTTCATGATTGTTGTTCACCGCTCCAAGCAATGTAGGAGGATAAAAATAGCCCTTACCTTCGGGTTTTTCAGCCTGAGCCAGTATTTTGGCTCCGTTTTTCACTGCCAGATCAACCAGAGATGTAACCCGTTCGAGTTGTTTTTTACTGATGATAGGACCAATATCGGGATCGGTTTCGGCGGGACCTACCTTAACGGCATTGAATCGATCGATGAGCTTGCCAACCACCTCATCATGCAAGGACTCATGCACCAGCAATCTGGACCCGGCTGAGCAGGTTTGTCCGGCATTCTGGATGATGGCCTTTACAATTACGGGTAGTGCGGCCTCAACATCGGCGTCTTCAAACACAACCTGAGGCGACTTACCGCCAAGCTCAAGCACAACAGGACGCAAATTTTTCGCCATAGTCTCCATCACGATGGTTCCCACTTCTGGCGAACCCGTAAAAGCAAGGTGATCAATATCGCTGTTTTTAGATAAAGCAGCGCCGGCCTCGTCTCCGCGACCGGTAACCAGATTTAGGGCGCCGGCAGGAAAACCGACTTCATCCAGAATTTCAAACACGCGTACAATGGCCAGGCAGGCATCTTCAGCAGGCTTAAGAACCGTTGCGTTGCCCGCAGCGAGGGCCGGGGCCAGGGTTCTGCCTGTCATTTGGAGGGGGTAGTTCCAGGGAATAATATGGCCCGTAACGCCGTAGGGTTCACGGGTGGTGTATACGGTAAACCCATTTTGATAAGGGATGGTCTCCCCGTGCAGTTTATCGGCAGCACCGGCGTAAAATTCAAAATATCGGGCTATCTGCTGGGCGTCACCACGGGCCTGGGTGAGTGGTTTACCGGCGTCGGCCGACTCGATTTGTGCCAGTTCCTCGGCGTGCTCATAAAGTTTTTGTGCGGCTTTTTGCAGGAGGCGACCCCGTTCGGCAGCTGGCGTTTGTCCCCACTCACCCTCAAAGGCAGCGCGGGCAGCGGCCACGGCGGCATCCACATCCCGTGCGTCGCTGCGTGCGATCTTGCCCATAACGCTATCATGCGACGGGTTTATCATATCCATGGTTCCCAGCGAACCGTCTACCCATTTTCCGTTGATGTAGTTTTGTGGTTTACTCATTGTATTCTCCTAGATTTTATTCCTGATTAAACTGTTTTGTTGGCTTAAGGGTTTTAGGTCTGCATGAAGGGAATCAACTCCACTGCGCCCTTGCCTCCTTATGACTTCGTTTTATTCCACACGAGCTGAGGGATGGTTTCTGAGGTACATAACCCCTCAAATTCTGTGTAGAGGTCCTCACCCTCCCTCTGCGATAAACCCGCGTATGTAAATTCTCCCAGAATCTTTGATCTGAGTTCGGGCTGCGTGACGGGTTTCTCCGGGTCGCCTTTCGCCGCGAAGGTTTCCGCCTTAAAAGTGTACCCGTTGAGCAACGTAATTTCAATGGCTGAACCCCACTCCTTAGGGTATCGCTCCGAGAACCCCTCATCTACCTGAACCTGCATTAATTTCAGCAGAGGGTTTGTTCTGAGTTGATGCAAGCGTTCACCCTCAAAATCACTCAGCACCGGAAACCCGTTAATCAGGCTGGTCGTCACGCAGTATTGAATGCTAAATTTTGCTGCAAATGTAGTTTCAGGCTCTTGGTTGTCGGTAAAACGTTGTGATGTGGCGTACGTTCGGATGCGAATTTGTTGAATATCTTCGTGGGTATGGCCTTTTTGGCGGAGCTGTTCACGCAGATCGAGGGCCACATCAATGGCCGGATGGGTATGGCGACAGGATGGATATGGTTTTATGGAGGTCTCTGCGATTCGCCAATTTCGGAGCTTGCGGGTCACCGCATGTGGTCGGGCATCCGGACACATCGCTTTGAAAAACCCTTTCTCGCCCTCCAGTATCTGTTCCGGACCTGTAAATCCGCGCATGGCCAGCAAAGCAGCTCGTATGCCACTTTGCGCTGCGTGACCCGCGTGCAGATGCTTACTCATCGTTGCATCTACGTTAAACTGCCAGAGCCCTGCCGCTTGTGTACCGGCGTTACCAAGTGCCCAGACCCATTGGTCTTCGTTGAGTTCTAGCAGATAAGCCGCCGCCGCTGCTGCACCGAAAACACCGGCCGTGGCCGTATTATGAAAAATCGTGTAGTGCTTGTCGCCCAGAGCATCGCCAATGCGAATCATCACTTCATAACCCACCACGACGGCTTCCAGAGCCATTTTTCCGGTGAGATCCAGATGGCGGGCCATTTCAAGAGCGGCCGGTATGACCACGCAGCCAGGGTGTGTCACCGAGCTTCTGTGCAAGTCGTCGGTTTCAGTAATATGGCATAAGGCTGCTGCAAGGAATGCTTCGGCCTCTACCCCTTTCAATGTGTTAATTCGGTGATACTCTCGCAGCTTCTGACCTTGATCCGTTACACCTCCGGCCACATACGACCCCAGAACATCCAGGGTATAATAGAGTGCAACGTCGAGATCTTTGCGACGAATGACACGATCGCGCATCTCACGACTGAGCAGCCGGGTTAGTGACAGGGTTGTTTTCATTAAATAGACTCCTCCCAGCTCAGTTCGGCCTGCATGCCGATATTACCTTCTGAGCCAAATATAAACATGGTTGTTACTCCGCTATGAACGGTTGAATCGCCTTTTGGGGATGCATCGCTTGCTCCGGGCGTATCGGAAGGAAGCTTTTTTCCAGCCACATCGGCTGTTTCGGAGGAAGCTGTGTTGCGAGATTCAGGCTGGGTTTGGGCAGAAGCATCAATCCCGCCTACCTTCACCGTCTCACCGAGATAAACCGGTCCCATCGCCCGGTAGCTGATATGGGTGACACAACGGGAAGTATGGCGGGATGTGAATGCTTGTAATATACGGTGCAGTAACAGCGGTCCGTGGACTACCGGAGCTGGATATCCCTCTACATCGCGGCAGTAATCGGCATCATAATGAATGCGGTGCGCATTAAACGTGATGGCTGAAAATCGAAACAGCTGTACCGCATCGGGCTTCCATACTTCCGTCCAGTCGGTACGGCCCGGCATAGCTTGTCCTCTTTTGGGAGCCACCCCTTTGGGCGCTGCTTCGCGATAAACGATATCCTGTTCTTCCTCTACGCAAAGTACACCACCCTGCTCGAGCTGATGCACTACAGTTACAAAACAAAGCGAGCCGGTTCGACCGTTTTTCTGCTCAACGCGCGTAATGGTTGATGTTTTGGTGGCAGGGCGCCCCGTACGTAATGCAGACAAGTTTTTCACCCTGCCTCCGGCCCACATTCTTCGTGGAAGCTCAATAGGTGGCAGGAAGTCTCCCTTATGCGGGTGTCCGTCTTCAGCGAGCTCTGAAAGAGCTTCCATCGGAGTGAAATAGAACCAATGAGCACATGGCGACAGCGGGTCGTCATCTACTACCAGGGCCGGATTGCGGTCCATGGTTGCAGCGTAACGTTTCATGGTCTCAGCGGCCATACTATCGTACGACTGCCGGGTTTTACCAATCCATTCGCTGAACGGTTTATTCATATGGTGAACTCCTTTTTCAATGCTTCTTCATGTTCGCCCAGATCCGGAATACGCTCGAAGGATGTTGTATATCCTACAAATTTTGCCGGACGGTCGACGATACGCACTGGGCCCGCCTCCGAATCAACCGGTTTTATCCGCAACTGAGGGTGCCGCGCAAAATCAGCTACCGTATTCAGCCTGGCATAAGCGATGGAACCCTGCTCAAGTCGGGAAATAACTTCCTCATGCGAAAGTTCTTGCAATACCTGTTGTATAGTAGCATTGAGTTCATCACGGTTGGCAACACGTGCCGAATTACGTATGTAACGCGCATCGTCGGAACGGATTGCCCCATTCGTTACGGTTTCGCAAAAGCGCACCCACTCCCTTTCATTCTGGATGGCAATCACAACCTGCTTGTTTTCCCGCGTATGAAATGGCCCATATGGAGAAATGGCGGCATGATGTACGCCTGTTCGGGATGGTGCTTTTCCGGCATATTCCTGATGCAGATACGGAACCATCATCCAGTCGGCCATGCAGTCGAACATGGAGATTTTAATGCCTACACCTTTTCCGGTTCTATTTCGCTCGTGCAGTGCTTCCAGAACGGCGGAGTAGGCATGTACACCTGCTGAAATATCGGCTATGGAAATACCCACCTTAGAACGCATTTCCCCGTCGCCGGTTACATCCACCAGTCCGCTCTCGCATTGAACCAGGTTGTCGTAGGCTTTCATCTTGCTGTAATCGCCTTCCTCACCATACCCTGAAATATCAACGGTAATGAGTTGATTGTTGCGATCGCGCAGGGCGGCGGAATGCAGACCGATTTTCTCAAGGGCTCCGGGAGCCAGGTTCTGAATAAATACGTCGGCGCGGTCGATCATATTCAGAAATATAGTACGGTCGGCATCATCCTTGATGTTCAGCCGGATTGATTCTTTACCACGGTTGATCCACACGAAGTAGGTCGCCAGACCATTTACAGCCTCGTCGTATTGTCGGGCAAAATCTCCCGTATCGCGCTCTATCTTTATGACGCGTGCACCCGCATCGGCCAGTCGGCACGAAGCATACGGCGCAGAGACAGCCTGCTCAATGGAAACTACCGTTAATCCTTCAAGAGGACGAAAAACTTTCATAAATACCTGTTAATAAGTATGATAAACACTGCGATTATCTCTATCTGTTTTAGGTTGCGAAGCGATGTTTTAGGTTGCGAAGCGGCAGGATGATTCCTGTTGCCACGTGTTTACGTTAATACGAGCGCGGAAGACCCAAAACATGTTCGGAAAGGTATGCAAGTATCATATTCTTTGATATGGGGGCCACCTGATAGAGACGGGTTTCGCGAAATTTACGTTCAATATCATAATTGGCATCAAATCCCCGGCCACCAAAAGTCTGAATTGCCGCATTGCCTGCTTCCCACGATGCCTCTGATGCCAGCAGCAGGGCCATATTGGCTTCCTCCCCAACTTTCTGACCTGCATCAAACATGGCCGTTCCTTTTTTAACGATCATTTCGGCAGCTCTCATGCTGGCATAGGCTCGGGCGATTGGGAACTGAATGCCTTGGTTCTGACCTATTTTCCTGCCAAAAAGCTCGCGCTTATTGGCCCAGTCGGTTGCCTGATCAATAAAATATCGGGCATCGCCAATGCACTCACCGGCAATCAGCAGCCGCTCGGCGTTCATGCTGTCGAGAATATAACGGAAGCCTTTACCAAGCTCGCCCACGAGGTTTTCATCGGGAATAAATAAATCCTTGATGAAGATTTCAGTCAACGAGTGATTCATAGTGGTGCGGATGGGACGTATATCCAACTCTTTCCCGCGCACCTCACGCATGTCTACCAGGAAAATGGACAACCCCTCGGTTTTTTTCTTAACCTGGTCGAGCGGCGTGGTGCGGGCAAGCAGCAACATAAGATCGGAATGTTGTCCCCGACCAATATAAAATTTATGACCGTTAACCTTGAATCCGCCATCAACCTTTTCAGCAAAGGTGCGCAGTTTGGTGGTGTCGGTGCCGGTATGCTCCTCAGTGACGCCAAATACCTGAAGGCGCAGCTCTCCGGCCGCGACTTTAGTAAGGTAACGTTGCTTCTGGTCTTCGTTGCCATAACGAAGCAGCGTACCCATGATATACATCTGGGCATGGCAGGTGCCCCCGTTGCATCCTGCAGCCTGAATTTCTTCCATGATAACCGCCGCCTCACTCAAGCTTCTGCCTTCGCCGCCGTATTCGGTGGGAATCAGCACGGAGAGGAGACCGCTTTTGCTAAACTCGTCTACAAATTCGGACGGATATTTGCGTTCAGCGTCCAGTTCTCTCCAATATTCACCGGGATATTTGTCTGTAATGGCACGTACGCGTTGCCGTAATGCATCAAAATTATTACTGAGATCAATTTGCATGGACTTCTTTCTGATATAGGTTAGTTTCAAGTGAAGCGCTGCGCGCGTTCAATTAATTTATATGCGTGCATAAGGACGGGTTTTTCTACTACTTTACCTTTGAAGGTTACTACGCCGGTGCTGCTTTGTTCAAACGCATCGATCATGGCGCGTGCGTCTACTACCGCCTGGTCGTCGGGACGAAAACATTCATGAATGACCGCTACTTGAGCCGGATGAATGGCAACGCGGCCATCGTAACCCATAGACTGCAGGCGTAGGGTTTCTTTGCGCAGTCCGGCCTCGTCGTTCAGGTCGAACCAGGGCATATCCAGACAGGCCTTATCGCTTCTTCGGGCTGCACGAAGCAAGAGGTTACGATACAGCTGCATACTTTCCCACGAACGGTCGCTTGCCAACTCCGCTGCCAGATCAATACCGCCAAAAACGCCACAGGGTACCAGGTCGTGGGCCATGATTTCGTCGATTTCATCCCACACAGCGAGGGTCTCGAAGATCGGAATCACGGGCATGAGGATGTCAATGTCTTCCATCCAGTCAGCCACCAGATCAATTTCCATTACAGAATCAACCTTTGGCAGCATCAGGGCATCGGGCAGATTAGGAGTATCCATGATGGAAAGAAAATCGAGCACTCCATCGATAGATCGCACCGAATTAATACGTACCCCGATTGCTGCGCCGAATTTCTCAGGCTCCCACTCTTCGAAGAACGTAGTTACGGCCTGTCGCATGCTGTCTTTTTCTGCCACGTTTACACTGTCTTCCAGATCAATGATAATGAGATCTGTGCCGCTTTCAGACACCTGTGTAATCTTGTTGAGCTTGGTGGCTGGCACAAAAAGCAGCGACCGAAGTGTAGTTAAGTCTATATTCATGGCATAGTTAGCATGTTTTCCTTCAAGACAGAACGTAGTTCGCGTCGTCTTGCAAGGCGATAGGAGTTTCCAAAAAATTCTTCCATTACAGGCCAGTCATCTTCTTCGAGTCCTTCTACAGGAATAATTAAGACCCGAAAGTACACAAGTTGTGGTTCTCCTACTGAAATTTCATGCGAAATAAGGAGTTTATTACGATTAATAACAACTGTGGTTAGCAAATCGTGTGCTTCTTCACGGGCTTGCTCACAGCGGAGGCGAAAAGGTACAACACAGACATCATCAATTTCCCTTGGAATAATATCTGGTACACGGTCTAGTCGCTCGCGCATAGGCCTTACCGAGTCTACAGCTACGCGGTCGGCATGAACTTGTCCTCGCATCAAGGCGGTATCCATTTTTACCACGGCAGGACAAATATACCAGGGATACCAGAGTACGTAAGGCTCACGGAACGCAGGCCTCCTGAGCATGTACCGCATTGGGTACAACCGCTTAATCTGATGCCGGATTTCGGCATCAGACCAGTCTTGCTCCGATGCACATTGTATCAACATAAAAGGTTTACTTATGAGTCGAGAGGTTCTCGTACCGGAGAGAAAATTTCATTGAGTTTTTCTTCCTCCATTGGTTTGGTAAACAAACTGACTACCACCATCACTACACTACCCATAATGGTACACACACCGGCTACAGCAAAGGGATTCTGCCATCCGATGATTACATAAATAACACCGTAGGCTATTACACCTGTAAGGAAGGAAGCAATAGCTGCAGTGGGTGTAGAACGACGCCACATTGAACCAATTACCAGCGGACCGGCCGCACCCGACATGATTCCTCCAACCCCAACCCAGAGCAGTATCGCCAAAAATTCCGGTGGGTTCCAGGCAATGGCAATGGCTGCCAGAACCGTCCCAACGGTAGCCACGCGCGAGATGTTCAGGGCGATACGGTCAATTTCTTTCTGGGATTTATGAGGATGTATTCTCTGGGCAAATGTTTTGCGGTATAAGTCATTACTAAAAATAACCGCAACCGATACAAATAAACCGTCGGCAGTAGACACAATAGCCGATAAAATGGCTATACCCAGAAAACCGGCAAAAGCAGGTGGGAAAAGCTCTACAAATAAAGCGGGAATAGCAGCGTCTGGACGCAGGTCTGGTCCTAAAAGTGCACGGGAGTGTAGTCCACCGAGTACTGCAAAGCCGAGAATAGAGCCAATCGGAATGGCCAGCAGCAGGAAGGTGCGAAGCTGTTTAGAGTCTTTCAGGGCAAATGCTTTATTGCCGATATGGGGATTCATGGAAAATGGCAGGTGGGCAATAAACATGAGCATAACCAACAGGAAGCTGCCAAAAATAGGATCGCCCGGTGAAAAATAATTACTCCAGCCCAGGGTTGGGTCCTGCGATTCCAGTGAGGCATTAATAGCTGAAACTCCTCCTCCATCGAAACCCACACCAAAGATGAAAAGTCCGGTAATGAGCAAAGCGATGAGCACCATCAGAAATCCTTGAAAGGCATCGGTTAGGATGTCGGCATGAGATCCGCCAATGGTAATGTAGACACCAATCACGAGTACGGTAACCACTACTCCGATACGATAATCTACACCAAGGAGTACTTCGAAAGTGGTGGCAGCGGCAACAACCTGTGCCGCGATGTAGTAAATGAGCAGCAAAGAGAGAAGGGCAAAGCCAATGCGAAGAAAATCGCTGTTAAACCGCTGTCCTAAAAACTCGGGCAGGGAGTTCGAGCGGAACATATCGCCGGCGCGTTTTATTAACTGGACCGAAAGTATGAGGCCGATATAAATTCCGATGGGATAAATGGCAGGGTACCAGAGCGCTGGAAAACCTTTCGAGTAGGCCATTCCCGGGATACCCATAAATGTAGCGCCGCTGGCAATAGTGGAGGCTAAGGCGAGAACCAGCAGCCAGGGACCGTATGAATTCCTTGCAACTGCAAAATCTTCATCCGTTTTTGTTTTAGTCATGGCATATAAGCCCAGACCCATCGTACCTCCTACGAAGAAAACGAGCCAGAACCACGCCCAGTTACCAATGCTAAACTCTTCCAATATCAGACTCCTTTAAATCTAGGTCCAATCTTCTTTTTTGTAAACGTAAATCATCATTACTACCCAATACACGGCAATGATAATAGCGAGAAGTGTAAGCAGATTCATCACATCCTCCGGTTAAAAAAAATGTGCCGGCTGCGAGATACAACCGGCACATAGGAATTGTTACATCAAATGGTAATCAATCATAATACTGTGGCAGATGTCTGAGTGTGTTATACATCTCCATAGAGTGAGAGAGAATGATCTTACCTCCTTCAATATCGCGGATAAGTTTCATACGCTCGATGGCGTCCATAGCGTATTCCACATTCCATACGATACCTGGAACGGTCCCTTGCAGGTTCTCAGCCATGTAGGCTGCATCGGAAGCCAGAATCATGGTGCCGCTGTTGGGCAGTCGCACAATCATGGACTGGTGGCCCTTGGTATGACCTTTGGTATCTATAAGTTCTACACTTCCGTCGCCGAAGAGATCAAGATCGCGGGTTAATTCGATGATATTCAGCTGATAGGTACTCTTGAAATCGTCCATCACATATGCGGCGCGCTGAAATCGCTCGGGCCACCATGCATTCTGGAGCTCGGCTTTACGGATGATATGTGTAGCGTTCGGGAACATGCTGATATTACCGGCATGGTCGAGGTGAAGGTGAGAGTGCACTACATAGCGTACATCTTCAACCGATTTACCAATGCGGTTGAGCTGACGATCGATTCCCTGCTCACGTGACATGGTTGGGGTAAAAGCTCCGGCAACCGGTCCCCAGTATTCGGCGCCATTGTCGGGAACAACAGCGATATTCATACCGGTATCGAAGACAACGAGTCCGTCCGGGTGATCGATGATGTACATGGGGACTGGAATATCGATTCGATTTCCGTGGTTGGTCATAGCCGTTAGCCAGCCCTGATCTAGATTCAGTTCACCACTGCTGGTGATGTAGAGTTTCATACCCTCGGGCGATTGTGCCTGTGCCGGTGCTGCCATAGACAGTCCCACAGCCACCATTGCTATAGCTGCAATGCAAGACTTCATCTTCATAGTAAACCTCTAATCTATTGATTCGTGTTGATTCGCACTGTTGAATCCAACTGACCCTGGAAAAGCGCTTACAACGAAAGTACATAATGGAAATCGGCATCGCAAGTAATCACAAAAAAAAGATAGGTTCTCGTCGGAAACTTGACTTGTGTTTGGGTTCTACTCTTTCTTTAAATTCTTGTTTTATTTGCACACCACGATTATGATGCTGGATTTTTCATAACGTAATTTTACAATAGTCAACAGTGCTGTACCGATTTTCAGCGGGTTGGTTACGCATGAAACGAATGGTGTTGCCAGTTTTTCTCAATTATCCCAGAGCTCGGAACGAATGATTTCGGAGGTATTCCCGGATATCTGGTAGGCCAGCAGCAGGCGTTTGCGTTCGGGCAGGGCTCTTTCTACCAGCGAAGCACAGTCAGGAGTGTAGAGTACGAGGTCTGCTTCCTTAACAAAAGGCGGGAGGAATCGACCATCGGTAACGCCTGCAACGATACTTCCCGGGAACTGCAGGGCATTTTTAAGTTCGTTGCTGAGTACGGTTAATGATCCCTGCTCGCGGGCAACCAGTGCTATGTTGTTCACGGCGGCGCGGTCGGTTATGGCGATGAGCATAGCGGCATCCAGGCTGTAGACAACGGGAAGTACGAGTCCTGAATCGGATTCACCTTTGAATTGCCTTACATATTGCAGGGGTACAAAAAGCGCGTCGTAGTTCACGGCTTTTTCATAGTCCATGATGGTAATGATTTTGCTTTTAACGCCAACTTGATCGCGGATAGCTCTGGATATCATGTCGCCTATTTCGCGGGTAGCGCCTACCGTGGCGCTGGTATTTAAGCGATCGGGCCACTCCATAAACATGAGCTGTTCTTCAAAAAGCGTTTCAACCTCGTCTTCATCCAGTCCGTACCCTACGAGCTCTTCGAGCACGGAGCGTAGTTTTTCGGCACCCATTTCGAGTCGGGCGGACTTATCGAGCAAGGTGGACTGGCGGTGCACCACATATCCGCTGCCTCGCTCACTGCGCAGCAACCCCTCCTCCACCAGCATCTGATAGGCTTTTCGCACGGTATGAAAGCTGGAATTCAGCTGTTTGCCCAACTCCCGAGTGCTTGGCAGCGTCTCTCCCACCTGAAACTGTTTGGTAGAGATCATCAGTCGGATGCGGTCGGCTATGTGTTTGGCGGTTTTCATAGCGGAAAGGTAGCAAGATTTCAGACAATCCGAGAAGTGATAAACGGAGGCTGGGGAAGCTTACAACTATGTGTAAATTTACATGATCTTTCGGGATGTATTGGTGGCGGCAGTTTTGTGACAGCGGCGTTTGTGTCATGTGATCGCAGAAATGAAGTCGAGTCCAAGGCGCAGGTATGACGCTAAGAAATTCATCCTTATAACAGTACTGTTCTTTATTGAATACCCTTTTATATTAGCCCCAAAAACTGATAAGGCTGCCTCACTAAAGTAACCAGAACGTAAATTAATCTGCAGTGCGCATAGGAATTTGTTACGATCGTGTTGAAGAATACGACCACATTGATGGTCCGGCCGATCGCTTTGCTGAATTTGAGCCGGAGTCGACCATTTTGGCTATGGAGGCGGCAGTGCGCGGTTGTGGTCACGAGCCGGTTCGACTGGGCGGACCATACGCACTGCTGGGCGGGAAGCCGGATGTAGACCTGATCTGGAACATTGCTGAGGGATACGGAACCCGAAATCGTGAGGGATGGGTACCTGTGCTGTGCGAACTGTATGGCATTCCTTTTCTGGGCAGCGATGCGCTTACGTTGAGCTGGAGTCTGGATAAAGCCCTGACCAAGCAGCTGGCTCGTTCGCTGGGCATTCCCACCTCCGACTGGCAGGTTATTGGCTATAATACCGCCTCCATTCATCCCGCCACTAGCAAGTCATTCGCGCCTCCGTCCGACCGGCAGATAGCACACGTTAATTCCACCTCCATTCATCCCGCCACTATCAAACCGTTAGTGCCCACCTCCGACATCCCACTGTTTATCAAGCCCCGCTACGAAGGCACGGCCAAAGGCATCACCGAATCGAGTATTGTTCGGGATGCCGCTCAGATGAACACTGAGGTTGAACGACTTCAGTCTTTATACAATCAGGACCTCCTCATTGAGCAATTTTTGCCGGGTGCGGAGTACACTGTTGCGGTTACGGGGAGTCCTTTACGAGCGCATCCGGTGCTGGAACGTGGCGTTGACGCGGCTACCGGTATTGGATTTCATGTGATGGATGTATTGGGTAGAGCGGGTGATTATAGGCTCGAAAACCGTCTTACAACGCAGCTGGAAGACAATTTAAAGGGATGGTCGCTGCAGCTTTGCGCTGCGATGGGTGTGCGACACTTTGCCCGACTCGACTTCAAATGCGACGCGGAGGGTAATCCATTCTTTCTTGAAATCAATCCCCTTCCTACGTTTGCCGTTGACAACACCTTTGCCATTCTGGCTGAGCTTGAGGGTGTGGCTTACGAAGACTTTCTCGCCCGGGTGCTTTCAGAGGCCTTATTGGGTGGGTCTTGAAATAGTAGCAGAGCCGTCTATCCAAGAAGAGCATAAAGCCATCGTGAGGGAACGTATCGCGTCATTGAGTGAAGAAAAGCTAATTCCCTGGGATGAAGCCCGCAAACAGCTAACCTTCAAGTGTTAGCTGTTTTCAATACGCGTAAGAGCACCGAGGACTGGAAGAAAAGAATTTGAACTGATAAATAATGCAACAATAGGCAGGCCACTTGTTTATTGTTGCATTATCTGATTCTGCTCGCGCCAAAAAAAGTCGGCGACAGGGTGCTGGTAGATTCTGTACCGGTTCTTATTCATGTCCCCAGGGCGCCGGCGGGGTATCAATAGGCTGGGTGAGGTCAAAATCAATACGCCAGCTCCAGTCGTCGCCACGTACGGTGCCGTAGGTGTAGCGAACTCCGGGATCGATTTCAATTCTCCATCCGCGGAAAATACCGGTTTCTTCGGTACGGGGTACGGACTGAAAAATCTGCATGCCGGCTTCGTTAACTCCGTATTGAAATCCGCCATACATCGTCACCTCGTCGTCACTGCCATCGGGCTTGCGGTGATCATGACGCAATTCGAGTCCGTCTTCGTGCTTGGTGAAAATCCAGGTACGCGACCGGTCCCACTGACCGTCGGCTACGGTCTGAATGTGAAAGGGAACCTTGAGTATATCATCGCTGCATTCCCTGAAGTGCACCACGAGGTAGTCGTCAAAGGTAATCATGTCATCTCCCGGCGGCATGGTGGTTAGTCCACCGGCATAGGCATTACCGCAATGGGAGGCCATGGATGCAAACCAGGCTTCATAGGGTTGAAGAGTGGAGGCTGTTGCGGACTCATCGGCCTGTCCGCAGGCAGAAATTAAGAGAACTGTAGCTATAAGGACCGAAATTCCGGCATTTGTGCGGGTAAAAAAAGTGGACATAAGACCTGATTGTTTTTAAAAATGACTATTACCTGATTGCATCAATATAACACATATGACTCAGGGGTGGTAATAGTAAAACCAATGCAGAGTGATTACCCTATCTGAGCTGGCTGAAATATTCCGTATTTTTTAGATGACCCCATCACGCAAAAACGTTTATCCTGTGAATATCGCTGACATACCCGCCGTTGACATCACCGAACTGAAATCCCGCCCCGAGTGGTCGGACTGGAAATGGCAGCTTCGCAACCGCATCCGCACAGCTGAAGAGCTCGCGCGCTGGATCAATCTTACGGACAGCGAAATTCAGGCCATTGAGGCCACCAAAGCCTACTTCAGATGGCAGATTACGCCGTACTATGCTTCGCTGATGGACCGTGATGACCCAACCTGTCCGGTTCGGAGGCAGGTTGTACCCCAGATGGACGAAATGGATGATGACTTTGATATTCTCTCTCTGGATCCGCTCGAGGAACTGGCGCATAGTCCGGTCAAGAATCTGGTGCACAACTACAACGATCGTGTGGCGTTTTGCGTGGCGGCCGAATGCGCGGTGTACTGCCGGTACTGCCTGCGAAAACGTATGGTTGGCGACGGCGAATATGCTATGAATAAAACCGAGCTTCAGGAAGGTATCGATTACATTGCCGCCCACCCTGAAATCCGCGATGTGTTGCTCACCGGCGGCGATCCCATGATTTTAAACGATGCCAACCTCGAATGGATACTCTCCCGACTTCGGGCCATACCTCATGTAGAGCTCATCCGCATTGGTACCCGCTTTCCTGTGTTGAATCCGTATCGCTTCACGCCTGAATTCTGCGAAATGATTGGGAAGTATCATCCGGTCTGGATCAACACGCATTACAACCATCCCAAAGAACTCACGGCAGATGCGGCACTGGCCTGCGACCGCATAACCCGGGCCGGAGCGCCGCTAGGTAACCAGACCGTGCTGCTAAAAGGCATCAACAACAACGCCGACGTCCTCAAAACCCTGTTCAAAGACCTGGTAAAAATGCGTGTGCGACCTTACTATCTGTATCAGGCTCAGCTCATTGGCGGCACCCGTCACTTTCGCACCACCATCGAGGAAGGCATGGAGCTCATGGAGCAGCTGCGCGGACGCATATCGGGTTTTGCCATACCCACCTACGTGCTCGACACGCCCCACGGGAAGGTTCCCCTCACCCCGAACGGATTCAAGAAGCGGGATGGGGAGTACATCGAAGTACAGGCGTATGGCGGTGAAATCTGGCGGGAGTATAATCCGGAGGGATAGATTGTTATTATCTGGGTTTTTGTGTTAGTTCAGAAGGGATGAGTGACGATATCACTCTTCCCCCTCAGCGCTCGGCATATAGCGTGAACTCCAACGTTATATGCATCTCAGCGCTCAGTTCGGAGGGTGAACTCCAACGCCGTACTGCCTCCGGCCGGAATGGCCACCTCGAATACGGCCTGCCCTGCCGAAGCCATGGTATACGGCAACGAGCTTTGGGTAATACGCTGATTGGTATGCACCGTGCGGGTTACCTGCACCGTAATGGCCTCACTCCGCTCATTGGTGAGTACCAGAGCGTTGGTTTGTTCATGGATGCGATCGCTGATTCGGTTCTGCTGCATCACATTTTCCTGCACAAGCACATCAAAAGCCATGCCGGTGGTGAGTCGGAGCACCCCTCCTACAGATGTGTTGGCAATCTGGTCCTGTCCGATAAGCTGCAGCGACTCTCCGTCGTGTTGGAACATGCGTACGAGTCCGGAGGGAATCGCCATCCCCAGCGCTCCGTCCCGGGCATTATCGATGTCGAACTGCACCTGTACCATTCCCGACTGGGCGAGCTCCATGCGACGGTCGGAACTGGCATAGCGATAACGCTTGGTTACCGGGACCATCCGCTGAGGGATGAGCGCCCGCTTAACGGTTTCGTTCGGACTAAAACTAACCCGGCCCGGCAGCGTAAACCGCTGGAACTCGAAGAAGGATGAGGCTTCCTGTCCACCGTCGAAGGCAACCGACTCGGCCACAGCCGCACGCATCATCATATCGTTTCGGGGCGCAGACCCGCCTCGACCCATATTCAGTTCACCGGCAATAAGGTGCACACGGGCCTGATTAAAGGCAAAATCACTGCGATTTTCCAGCACATTCCAGCCGTTAAACACCGCAGAGCGCTCATCCTCGGAAATCTCAAGGGTGAACTCGGTCTCCCAACGAAGTCCGTGCGTGAGATAATATAGCTCCAACGACTGCGTACCGCGACGCTCTGCATTCAGATCCAGGTCGATTCGCGGGAATGGCGCATCAGGATTAGGGACCTCGCGGGCGGAAATGCGATACCCGTCAAGTCCGGGCAGGATTACCCGACTTCCATCCGTCTGCTCCACAATGACCAGATTATTGCGAAAATGCACAAGAATACCCGAAATGGAGGCCCCATCTGTATGGTCGAGCCGGACTTCGCTGCCAACCAGATGCTCCATAAGCGACGAAAATCCGGGACGCTGTATATCTAGCCTAACAGACTGAACCGAGCCGTTTAATAAGGGCAGAATCGAATTAAACTGTAGCTGCTGAGGGAGTCCGAACAAGGAAACCTGATTGGTCCCCGCCGATAAGGTAACCTCCCGTGCATCGCGAACGAGGGTCACCCCGTTCTGATAGATGGTGAGGGTGAGTTCTCCGTGCTGATGTTCTTGGGCCGTAAGCGTAAGCGGCAACGATAGAAGTGTAACCAGCGCGGTGGCCAGTACGATGCGGATGGTGGTAAACATAGGCGCTCGTTGATTAAAGTGAGAAATCTCATTACCGCCTATTTAGCTTTAAGACGTGAAGAGATATGGATTTACGTAAACATGATTCACTGTCAAGAACGGCCATCCCCCACTAAAAGTACCTCAGACAGAATATTTTAATAGTAGCCACTGAACTGGTACGATGACTTTAAACAATCAAAGAAACCTCTGTGATGAAGTAATGTAATCCGGCTAAGGCATATTGACCCTTACGCCACTAAAAGTACATACGGTAGAGCAATTTTATATTGCGGCCAGGCTCCGGCATAATAGCTTTTACCCGCGAAAGGTGCATGCGATAGGTGGTATCGGCGATGTTTTCGAGGGTGAGCGAAAACGTGTGCATGTGGGTTCCGTGCGTGAAGTGTGCCTGAGCAAAGGCGTCGAACACACGATACCCGTCTGTAGGCTCCTCAAATTCTCCCAGTCGATTCTGGGCAGAGGCAAACCGCGCACTGCTGCCGACGGTGTACACGCCGCGAGTGTATTTCAGGTCGACCTTACCTGTTAGAGGGGGAATAAACGGGATGGGTTCATTGCGTCGGGTGAGGTCGCCCTCCACATAGCTCAATGTCCCTGTAAGACGAAGTCCGTTGAAAATATCTACCTCCGCCAGTACTTCTGCACCCATCAAACGGGCCGGTTCGCCGGTGAATTGATAAATGGGAAGTGGCCTGCGAACGCTCTCCTCTCCGGTGGCACGAGGATATAGATAATTGCTGTAGGTGTAATAAAAGACCGAGGCCTGCAGACCGAAATGCTCGGCGGCAAAACGAAGCATCCAATCGGCGCCGTGACCAATTTCTTCGTTCAGATCGGGGTTGCCGGTTTCATAGGAGTAAGCCGGCAGGTGTGGACCTTCCGAAAAGAGCTCCTCCACACCGGGCATGCGAACGGTTCGCATCAGCGAGATGGATGTCGAAAGGCGGGAGCTCAGCGGATACATGGCCTGAAGTCCACCCGATACATTGGCCAGGGTTCGCTGACGGCGAAGACCAATGGCCGTTTCCACTTCCTCGATAGGAATAATGGTCATCACGTCGGCGCGCAGTCCGGCATGCAGATTCCAGTCGCCCAGGCGGATATCCTGATATCCGAATAATGCCAGACTCAGATCATTCGTGAGGGGTGTAAAGGTAAATCCACCAGGACGGTTGTACTGATGCTGGGCGTATACCCCGAATGTACCTCGTGTGGCCAAACCAAGTTCATCATGCGTAAATCGAGCCGTGAAGGTATTGGTAAGCAGCTCTGCCTGGTATCCCACGATGTCGAAGGCCTGCCGTTGAGGCGAGAACTCCAGTTCTTCATGAAAGTAATACGAAAAGGTGTAATTCAGTCGAATATTCCGTAGCCAGGGGGCCCTGGCATCAATATCGCGCCGCACATCAGCCTGATAGCGCTGCAAATTGATTTTTACTCCGTTTGGATGTGACCCTATAAAATCACCCGGAATTCCATACGAGGATAAGAAAGCGTTGGCCGAGAAACCGAGGAGTCCGCGATGGTCGATGCGCGACAAACCTAATCCGCCGTGCAGACTTTGGATGGCGGTGTTGTCGAGACTACCCTCTGGTGTTTGGATATCGGATGCCAGTCGAAGTCCCAAATCGCCGCGAATACCCAGGTTTCCGCGGGAAGTGTACGTGGCGAGTCCGGCAGATAGGCCCTGATTCACCGTTTCACCCTGCACACTGGCCGCACCATGAAAGTGCTCGGGAAGCTCGGTAGGAATTTGTCCGCGTACCACGTTAACCACTCCAGCCATGGCGTTGGACGTGTAAATCAGCGCCGACGGGCCGCGCAGGATTTCAATGTATTGAGAGTTGATCGGGTCGATGGTGACTGCGTGATCGGGCGCCGAGGTAGATACATCGCCCGTGGTACGGCCATCCTCGAGCAGTACAAGACGATCACCGCTGAGTCCACGAAGTACGGGTCGAGCCGGGGCCGGACCCATCGTGCTCTGCGCCATGCCCGGCTCGTTTTGCAGCGTTTCGGCTAAGGTTCGGCCTAAGTGTTGACGAAGTTCGCGACCAGAAATACGGATTTCAGGGGTGTACACTTCGCCATTGTTGATTCGCCGACCGGTTACTTCTATTGCCCTGGACTGAAAGGCGCTGGGACGTAGCTTGAAGTCAATTCGGGTGGCTTGTCCGGCCTCAACTCGCACATTTCTGGTCTGAACAGCGTAGCCTACCCTATGTACGCGCAGGGTATACACGCCAGGGGCAAGATTGGGCACGATGAACGAACCGTCTTCATGACCGGTGCCTGCCCTGTTCAGTTCTAAGATGACAACCGTTACGTAGGCAACGGGCGCACCGGTTTCAGCGTCGGTAGCTGTACCTGTAACTGATCCGCGTTGGGGCTGTTCAACAGCAGCTGTTTCACGCAAATCTACGGCCTCCAAGGGTTGGTCAAGGGCGGCTTCACCGGCAACAGCATGCGTCAGGGGCTGTTCAACTGCAGCCGTTTCACGCAATTCAATGGTCTCAAAGGGTTGTTCAACACCGGCAACAACATCTGTCAGGAAATACTCGGCAACATCAGCCTCCTGATACCCTGATTCATAAGGCGATTGTTGGGAAACAGTTAACCCATCCGCTTTAATCCCTGCCACCATAAAAAAAGTGGCAAATACGGTTGTAATTGCCACTTTATAGAGATTTGTTTTCACACGCGTACCTGAGCGTTGTGTACGTTTTAATTAGAAGCAGATACCTGCTGTGTTTGTACAACCGAAACGGGAACGGGACGTGACTCAAAGTCAAAGTGAGACCCGTGCATAATACCTATACTTAATTCGGCTGTCCCCGCCGAAATGCCTTGCAAAGTGAACGTCCAAAGTCCGGTTCGGTTGGCGACAAGCACATCTTCATTTGAGCTGCTGACCTCAAGACGGTAATCGGAGTCTGTAATCACCATTTCGGCACCATCGGGATCAATAAAAACAACACGCATTTCCGGTGATGTACTTCCGGTATTCACACTCACATTTCCCGTTAATGTAGTACCACGCTGAGATACTACGATTTCGTTATCTAGGAAAACATCGAACCCGTTCACATCAAGGTGATCATGACCGCTCGAACAAGCTGAAATAAGTAGTAATGCGGCTATGGATGGGATGAAAAATGATGCTATTCGTTTCATAGTTAGCTAAAATATTTGTTTATAATTGTGTGCAAGATAGCTATAGAACGAACTAAGTGCAATTTAGTTGCAAGTACTGAGCGTAAAGAGAAGTAAAATTGTGCTCAGATTACAGCCGTCGCGTCAATATTCAATGGTCAAGGTATTCGCACCCGCCTCATGGGTATCGGCTATTTCTAACACAACATCGTTATTCCGTAAATTTGTCCTCATCCTAAAGAACCTGGCTGACCTCATCCTAAAGAACCCGGCTCACCTCATCCTAGAGAACCTGGCTCAGATACGTCCACACGGTTTCAGCCATGATTTCATGTCCCTTAGGTGTGGGATGTATTCCGTCAGGTAAATTCAATTCGGGAATACCAGCCACATCCTCCAGCAAAAAAGGAATCAGCACCGCATCATTTTTCTGAGCCAGTCGGGGGAACATCGTTCTAAACTGCTCGGTATAGCTGGTGCCAAGGTTGGGTGGGACCTGCATACCGGCCAGTACAACACGTACATCGGGATTTTTTTCGCGCACACGGTCAATAATGGACTGTAAATTCGATTCTGTTAGGCTTAAATCAACGCCGCGGAGTCCATCATTGGCTCCGAGAGCCAGAACCAACACATCAATTTCGGTGCGGAGCAACCAATTAATACGTCGAAGTCCTCCGCTGCTGGTCTCGCCTGATAGTCCGGCATTGATAACCGTCCAGTCTTTCTGCATTTCGTCGAGGCGTTCCTGGATGAGGGCCGGATAAGCCTGATTTTCGTCAATTCCATAACCCGCCGTGAGGCTGTCGCCCAGAAATAGGATGGTTCCTGACTGCGCGGCAACATCCACCCGAAAAAGAAAGACCAGCAACATGGCAATGGGGAGCCATTGCATGAAACGATACGTGCCAGGATGCGAGCTTTTTGCAGATCCTGAGCGACGACTGCCGGAATCTACAGGGATGGGTATGGGAACGGGTTTTTGACCGCTGATCCAGTTTTTAATAATGTCGAGTACTTCTTTTAGCATGTTTGAGGTAATAATAGCCGTGACAAACGTGAATTACAATGATTATAACGTTGACGGAACCAATATGGATTCCGGCTTTGTTGCAATGGAGGTAAAAAGTTATTATCGACCGGGATTTATGCAAGAATAGTGCAACGTTATGAAAGCGTTACCGTTCAACCCTGTACACATCCCCCGAATTTTATTCTATCCTTATGTTAAACGTTGATCAGATTACCAAAGTATATCAAAGCGGCGAGCGATCGCTCAAAGTGCTGCATGATATTAGTTTTTCCATCCCTCAGGGACAAATGTGCGCGATTGTAGGTCCTTCAGGCAGCGGAAAGACGACCTTGCTGGGACTCTGTGCAGGTCTGGACACCCCTACATCCGGTGATGTGTATATCAACAATCGACGATTAACTGGTCTGAGCGAAGACCAGCTCTCGGCCCTGCGTAACGAGCTGGTGGGATTTGTGTTTCAGAGTTTTCAACTGATTCCAACCCTCACGGCCATTGAAAACGTGATGGTTCCGTTGGAGCTTCGCGGGGAGCGAGGGGCTGACAAAATGGCTGCGGAGTTGCTCACCCGGGTAGGACTGGCCGACCGGCTGGATCATTATCCGGCCCAGCTTTCGGGCGGAGAGCAACAGCGGGTCGCCATTGCACGGGCATTTATAAATCGACCCGTGCTGATGTTTGCCGACGAACCCACTGGAAACCTCGACTCCGACACTTCGGAAAGCATTGTGGAACTGTTGTTTGAGCTGAATCGTGATGCCGGAACGACCTTGGTTATGGTAACGCACGACCTTGAACTGGCCGCGCGCACACATCGGGTCATTCGATTACGCAGTGGTCATATTTTATCGGATGAACTCACCGAAAACGCTCCTGTTGCTCAACAAGCGGCACAGAAACCAAGTGAATCAACCGATACTAACCCTACTGCGGGTTCTCAAACAGATGATGCGTCGCAAACGAGCTCAGCACCCTCAGCTGAGGAGGAAACTATTGTCGATGATGCTCCATCTGATTCAACCGTAAGCCGGGAGCAAACGGTATGAGGTTCATTTGGAAAATGGCCTGGCGTGAGACGCGCAGCAGCATAAGTAAGTTGTTGCTGTTCATAGCGGCCATTGTAATGGGCGTAGCGGCGTTGGTATCCATCACCTCCTTTGGCGAAAACCTCGACAAAGCTATCGAAGACCAGGCCAAAACCCTGCTTGGGGCAGATTTAGTCATTGACGGTCGCATGCCCTTTGATGAGGTTGCCCTGGCCCTGTTCGATTCCCTCGGCGGAGAGCAGGCCTACGAAGTACGCTTTACCTCCATGGTGCAATTCCCCTCTAATGGCGGCACCCGACTGGGTCAGATCCGGGCATTGCGCGGCGGATTTCCCTTTTATGGCGAACTGGAAACCATTCCCGAAAATGCCGCAACCACGTTTCATAACAGCGATACAGCCGCCCTGGTAGACGACAGCATGATGATGCAATTTGGCATCGAAGTAGGCGATAGTATTCGTGTGGGCAACGTCACCTATGTGATTGCCGGCAGGCTGCTTTCCATTCCCGGGGAAAGTCTGGCGCAAGGACTGGCCGGTCCGAGGGTGTTTATTCCGGAATCAACGCTCGATGCCACAGGACTCATACAGCGCGGGAGTCAGCTGTATTTCTACCAATACTTCCGCTTTGATGACGACCGCGACGTAGATGCCCTTGTGAGCAGCATTGAAGGCAAGCTCAACGAACTTCGGGTGGATGCCGACACGGTTGAAGACCGAAAACTGGCACTGGGGCGCGCACTTACCAACCTCACACGGTTTCTAAATCTGGTTGGATTTATCGCCTTGTTGTTGGGTGGTGTGGGCATTGCCAGCGCGGTACATGTGTACATTCAACGGAAGGTGAATACCGTTGCCGTTATGCGCTGTATTGGCGTTTCAACGCGACAGGCCATTGGCATTTATGTGGTACAATCGATGGGTATGGGACTCATCGGCGCGGCCATTGGTTCTGCTTTGGGCGTGGGCATACAGCGTCTGGTTCCAATTGTTTTAGCCGATTTCTTGCCTGTGGATATTGATTTTGGAATCTCATGGATGGCTATTGCAACGGGATTTTTGATTGGTATGGTAATTACAGCCTTGTTTGCCTTGCAGCCCCTGCTGGAAGTCCGACGCATTTCACCCCTTCTGGCCATCAGACGACGGTTTGAATCGGGAGGAGCACGTCAGCCGTCCGATCCGCTCCGTTGGGCGATCTACGCCATTACCGCAGGAGGAATTTTACTGACATCCATCCTGCTTACCGACCGCATCGACATTGGCCTTGGTTTCTTCGGGGCGGTAATTACCGCCTTTGCCTTGCTTTCGCTCATCGGGGTTGGCCTTACCCGTGCCCTCAGAAAGTGGTTCCCCCGAAACAGCCGGTATGTGGTCCGGCAGGGACTTGCCAATCTATACCGACCGAATAATCAGACGCTGGCCATGGTGGTAACGCTTGGATTCAGCACGTTTCTGCTGGCAACCTTGTTTTTGAGTCGCGACATGCTGCTCACCCAGCTGGATACCGGATTTACCCAGAATCAAGCAAATTTCGTGGCTTTTGATATACAGTCGGACCAGCGTGAGGGGCTTCGTGATCTGCTGGAACGTGATTATGGGTTAGAGGTTCGTCAGGATGTACCTATTGTCACCATGCGTATGACCCACATCAACGGGGTTCGTGCGGAGGCTTTACGCGATACCGGCGATGTTCGCATTCCCAACTGGCTGTATCAACGGGAAGTTCGTGCGACCTACCGGGAGGAGATTACCGATGCCGAGAAAATCACCAGCGGCGAGTGGATTGGTTACTTTGACGATTTCGACGGACTGGTGCCCATTTCCATGGAAGAAGGTGTTGCCGGTCAGATGGGTATATCACTGGGCGATGAGTTCACCTTCAACGTGCAGGGTGTGCCTATGCAGACCTACGTAGCAAGTTTACGGGAGGTGGACTGGCAACAGGTGCAGCCTAATTTCATATTTACTTTCCCGGCGGGGGTGCTGGAATATGCCCCTCAATTTCACGTATTTGTGACCCGTGTGCCTGACCGGGAAACGGGCGCAGAGCTGCAGCGTGACATGATCAATGCGTTTCCGAATATTTCCATCATCGATCTGGATCTGGTATTAGGGACTGTAGATGCCATCTTGTCGAGGGTGAGTTTTGTGATTCAGTTTATGGCTTTGTTCAGCATCTTCACGGGGTTAATTGTACTTACGGGAGCGGTGGTTTCGAGTCGTTTTCAGCGGATTCAGGAGAGTGTTCTTTTGAAAACACTGGGGGCTCAGGGTAAGCAGGTACTCGGGATTATGTCGGTTGAGTATCTGGTGCTCGGGTTGATTTCGGCACTGACGGGCATCCTGCTGGCATACGGCGCGGCATGGGGACTATCACTGGTGGTTTTTGAAACCACGTTTGTTCCTAATTGGATAACGCTATTAGCGCTTATCGCCGGAGTTATGGGCATTACGGTAGCAATCGGACTGGCTAACAGCCGGGATATCTACCGAAAGAGTCCGCTGGCGGTACTGCGATCTGCGTAGCATTGCTCGGAGGTACATTTTGTGGAGATAGCAGGGAGTTTCGTAAGATTGACCCGTTCTTGCGCATGTGCTAGCAGTTCTGGTCATCTATGCGTTCCGTCATCAAATGCCAATTGATGGACTTGATAACGTGAACTGTTACGATGTGGCCAGAGAACCGTTTACGTTGTATACACCGAGTTAAACAGTACATAATCGGTGGTGAGGTCGGTCCCCCACGCTGTGGCTTTGGCCTCACCTGAGTGCAAGTCCAGCTTCACGAAAATATGCGACTCACGAAGCAACTTTTTCATATAGTTCCGGTCGTAGGAAACGGGTTTTCCTTGCTCCAGCACCATCACGAGTTCTTTCTCGGAGCCCATGAATAGATCGGCTTTGGTGTAATCAAATGGTACTCCGGCATTACCAGCCGCGCAGACGATACGACCCCAGTTCGGGTCACGCCCAAACATAGCCGTTTTTACAAGTGAGGATGCAGAAATCCCTCGAGCCATGATTCTCGCATCTTTTCCAGAGGCAGCGTTAACCACCTGATATTCCACGAATTTTGACGACCCTTCGCCATCACTCACAATTAGTTTCGCCAAATGCTCCATCATTTCGAGGAGTTTGGCATAAAACATACCGTATCCCTCATCGGATTCGCTTTTGAGGATTTCGTTTTCGGCCAGTCCGTTCGCCATAACCACCACCATATCGTTGGTGGAGGTATCTCCGTCTACGGTTATCATGTTGAACGTGCGGTCCACGGCCTGTTTCACAGCTTTCTGCAATAGCGGCGCTTCGATGGCCACGTCGGTCACGATAAATCCAAGCATGGTAGCCATATTCGGGTGAATCATCCCCGACCCTTTGGCGATACCACCCATGTTTACTTCCCTCCCGTCTACCTGAAACTCCAGAAATCCTTCTTTGGCGAAGGTATCGGTGGTTAGAATGGCGTTCGCGGCAAAGGATCCGGCGCTCGACTTGTTCGTGAGTTTCGGCACCGATTTGCGTATTCCTTTCACGATATCTTCGGTAGGGAAGGTTTCACCGATAACACCCGTGCTGGCAACAAGCACATCCTCTTTGGGAATATCCATCTCTTCCGCGGCGGCATCTACCATGGCCACGGCACCGGCATAACCTTGTTCACCGGTGCAGGCATTGGCGTTTCCGGCGTTGCAGACTATGGCCTGAAGCCGGCCATTTTTGATGTGTTCACGCGATATTTTCACCGGTTCGGCCACGACCTGATTCTGGGTAAAAACGGCGGCGGCTGTGGCGGGAACCTTGGAATAAATGATGGCCAGGTCACGGCGCAGGGATTTCACACCGGAGTGAGCACCCCAGCATCGGATGCCGCGTACGTTCGTAATATTTTTAATCATTGACATGGTGTTAGGGGTATAATGCGGTGGATTGCAGTGCAGTGGCTTCGGGCAGTCCCAGCATGAGGTTCATGCATTGAATGGCCTGTCCTGACGAGCCTTTAACGAGGTTGTCGATCGCACTGACGAGTATCATTCGGTTGGTTCGCTCATCAAAATCGGCGTAAATGCGCACCAGGTTCGTGCCCCGGATGTCTTTGAGGGATGGGGGTGTTTTACCGATTCGGATGAAGGGTTCACTGACGTAGGCTTCGGTGAGGATGTCGGTGAGAAATGTCCGAGTCATGCTGCCGGCTGCCGCTTCGGATGGTTCCGCGTAGATCGTACTCAGGATTCCTCTATCGACGGGCAGTAAATGAGGCGTGAATTGAACCGGTCCGATAGTACCGTTTTGATAATTATCGCGTTTGTTATCTGCTTGACCTTTGTTCGTGCCCGTATGCGCCCTGTGCGACAAGGCATCTACATTACCGGCCTCCGGCATATGAACCGCAGTACTACTCAGCTCCGATGTTTGGCGAGAAGCCGCCTCCTGCAATTTTTCCTCGATTTCGACGGTATGGCGGTGATTTTTGAGTCCGTATGCACGAAAATTGTCGTTCACATTCGAAAAATGGGTGGTTTCGGAGGCTTTTACGCCGGCACCGGTGGTGCCGGATTTCGCGTCAATAATGATGCTCCCTGAGCGGATTACTCCTTTTTTTAGCAAGGGCGTCAGCGGCAGAATGCTTCCGGTTGGATAACATCCCGGACAAGACACGAGGCGAGCGCCGGCAATATGCACCCGGTTCAGCTCGGGCATACCATACTCCGCCATTTCCAGTCCCTCAGGATAGGTATGCGTTTTGTTGTACCAGTGCGTGTATACCGCGGCAGACGATAGTCGGAAGTCTCCGGAAAGGTCCACAACCGGGATGTTCTTCTCTAAAAACTGGCGGGCAAAGCCCATCGAAACACCATGCGGCAGCGCCAGAAAGACCAGATCGAGCGACATTTCCAGTGCATCAGCAGCGCTTATGAGCTTGAAATCCGCCACTCCGGCAAACGATGAATGCACATCCGAAAACAGCTCGCCCGTTCGTGACTCCGATGTTATGGCATTGATGGTCACGGCAGGATGATATTGCAGCCAGCGCACCAGCTCCGATCCGGTATACCCGGTTGCGCCGATAATGCCAATCTTAAACTTCTTCATGACAGCGCTCCGATTACTTTTTCGATGGCATCCATGGCTTTTTCCAGCTCTTCATGGGTGATGTTCAGCGGCGGTACCAATCGAAGTACATTGCCGGCCGTTGCGTTGGCCAGTACCCCTTCTTCCAGCAAGGCGGCTACCATGGGTTTGGTTTCGTGCGCGAACTCGATGCCCAGCATGAGTCCTATGCCTTTGATCTGCAACACTGCCGGATGATTCATGGCTGTGATGCGCTGCCGGATGTATTCTCCCATTGCTGTTGCGGCCTCCAGCAGCTGTTCTTCTTCGATGACATCCAGCACGGCTAGTGAAGTGGCGGTGACAAGCGGATTACCACCGAAAGTTGTTCCATGATCGCCGTAGTCCATGGCGTCACTAACGTTCTGTGTAGATAAAATTGCGCCAATCGGTACACCCCCGCCAAGTCCTTTGGCCAGGGTCATGATATCGGGTTTGATACCGTAATGTTCGCTGGCGAACCATTTGCCGGTTCGCCCCACGCCAGACTGGATTTCATCGACGATGAGCAGGATGTCGTGATTGTCGCACAGGCTTCGGAGTCCGGCGACGAACTCAGGACTGGCCACGTTGATGCCTCCCTCGCCTTGAATCAGTTCAATAAGCACAGCCGCGATCTGATCCGGCCCGGCTTCGACGATGGCGTCATGTACGGCCTGAATATCGTTAAATGGAACCTTCACGAAACCTTCCGGCAAGGGACCAAACCCGGTCTGCATCGATGCTTTACCGGTGCTGATGGTGGCGATGGTTCTGCCATGAAAGCATCCATCCATGGAAATAATGGTTCCGCCCCGTCCTTTACTGTAAGCGTACTTCCGGGCTATTTTGATGGCACCCTCCACCGACTCAGCGCCGCTATTGGTGAAAAATACACGGTCGAGCCCGGAGAGCCGCACCAACCGCTCGGATAACTCAGCTTGTGGTCGACTCAGATAAAAATTGGATATATGTGTGATTTTTCCGGCCTGTTCGCGGATGGTTCCTACAACCTTCGGATGGGCGTGACCCACGTTATTTACGGCGATTCCGGCAAGCATATCGATGTACGATTTGCCGTTGATATCCCACACGGTAGCGCCCTCCCCACGGTCAATGGTGATGGGAAAACGGCGGAATGTCTGCAGATAATGATCCTGATCGGAGGTGTGCAGATCTTGATTTTCGTTGTTCTGGATGTCCATTTCAGGCTCTAAGAGGGTTTTCATAAGGTGATACGTGTTCCGCTTTGCGGTAAATTGTTGATTTGGTCGGGCTGGGTGCCGTTAATGATGCGTGCGGCGGCGCAGCCCAGTTTCAAGGCAATGGTACAACTCTCTATTTTGGGCAACATCCCTCCTGCGATAACCCCATCGCGAATCATTTCATGGATATCATTGCTGCGAAGGTCGGAAATGAGTGAGGCAGGGTCGCTGATGTCGCGAAGGAGTCCGTCCACATCGGTGAGGATAATATACTCGCGGGCACCGAGGGCTCCGGCGATATGTCCGGCAAACATGTCACCGTTGATATTGTAACTATTACCCTCGTCACCGGCTGCCAGACAGGTAATTACGGGAATGATGTCGTTTTGCAACAATAGATTAATGAACGAGGTATCCACGGATTTCACATCGCCTACTAGCCCGATATCGATCTGTTCCCGACCTTTTTCAGAGTGACGATAATGCCAGCGCTTGGCCGCTGTGACCATATGGGCGTCTTTTCCGGAGAGACCGACGGCTTTGAAACCAAGGTTGTTGAGAATACCCGTGAGGGTGCTGTTGACCTGACCTTTCAGGGCCATTTCCACATAGGCATAGGCTTCGGGGGTCGTTATGCGGTGACCATCTATAAACTCTGACTGGATTCCGGCGCGGCTGAGGGCTTCCTTGATAAAAGGACCTCCGCCATGAACAATTACGACGTCATATCCGTCGGATTTCAGCAGGGCAATGCGGTGCAGAACTTCTATCTGCAGGGTGCTGTCGGTCATGGCGTTGCCACCGTACTTGAATAACAGAATGGGATTGGTCGGTGATAAATGCTCTTTTTGCGGGTCGTTTTCAGGGTGCGTATGGGATGTAATAGCTGGTGATATTCCGGTTGTTTCCGGCAAACCTAACTCCTTTTAATCAATGCTTACGTGTTTCTACTTTTTCAATCGTTCTATACTACTGAAATCAAACGGAAACAAGTACTTGCAATTTAAGTCCTAATTGCAGGTAGTCAGGGATTTACATGATTATACAGTGCTTAACAGGCTTTTGCGTGCCGTCTTACCGGGATAGTACGTAACCTGTTTTCTATCGTAAAAATGGCAGACCGTTTATCCAGATGTATGCCTATTAGAGAACGCACACAAATTGCGCTGTAGAAGGGATTCCCAACAGAATACGTGTACCGCAGATCGAAGGCCTCCTTGCGTTGTCGCTGTAGCAACGATCTTACTCAGATACCGGACAAGCGATCGAGTAGTTTGCCCAGAAACTTCCCGGAGTACACTTTGCGGATGTGTTGCATATCGGCCAGTATAATAAGCTGTTCTTTCGCTCTCGAAAAGGCCACATTCAACAGGCGCGGTACACTGAGTCCGTTCTTGGTTTCATCGAACGGCCTTACGGTAAAGTGTCTTTTCTGACCCCGTTCGGCCATTCCCGACATTACCGTATCGAAAACGATAACCCGCTTTTCTCGTCCCTGAAATGTGTGGATGGTTCCTACCTCCACTTCAGTGAGTCCTTTCTTGTTCAAGGCCCGACGTAAGTCCCAGACGGCCGAACGGAAGGGCACAATAACACCAATATGCTCCATCGGGATGAGGTCTTTGGCCACGAGCTGATACACGGTATCGGTGAGCACCTTCTGGTGCATTTCGTTGATAGGACTAAACCCATAGTCGTTATTGCGTTTAGTGAGAACCGGCTCGAAGAAACTGGTATCTACAACGGTGTAGGATGCGGTTAGGTTACCTTCCACCTCTGTTTTTAGGTTGGCTGACTTCGATGCAGCCGACGATTTTTTTCGCTTTTTAACTGGGGTCGATGGTTCGGGTGATTCGTGCGTTTTATTTACAGACAGGTCGCTTTCGATGGTCTTGTCCGTTGAAAGAGCTAATCGTTTCGAGGGTACACCGGTTCGAAGCCTGCCTTCGTAAAAGACTTCACTTATGATTTCGGCGAGGTCTTCTTTGAGGCGATATTGAACATCAAAGAACGTGGTTTGTAAGGGGTTGAAATCGTGCCAGTCGAACAGCTCACTAACCTGTTCGGCCCGGGCGGCAAATGCAAACACATCTTGTTCCAGCAACTGCGATGCTTCTTTGTTAGATGTGATGGCAATAGGCGGTAACTGCATAGGGTCACCGGCTACAACCAGATGTTTCGCACAGCGGCTGGCCATAATAGCCAAGTATGGCAGTGACGCCATGGAAGATTCGTCTATCACTACCGCATCGAACTCGAGGTCGAAGAACAGGTCTGAGGTACACACTTTAGCCAGTGTAGTCCCCACGGCCTTCTTGGAGATAAGTTCGTAATAGTCGGCATTTTGAAGCTGCTGCTGTAGATTATCGACCAGGTCTTCCATTTTTCGGATGCCACCGTAGCGCCGGATTTCACTGAGAGAAGCATCAATCTGCACTTCCAGTTCTTCCGGAGGAACGTCGCCGGCCAGCTCAAGAGCTTCCAATTCGTCCTGCAATACTTTGAATCGCGACAGCAGCTCCTGGAAACGCTGAGCACGTTGACGCAGACGGGTTCTTCGAGCATCTGCCTGACGGGCATGATGAATACGGTCCAACGATTCGCTGCTCAACGCAATATCGCCGAAACGGGTAATGTTGGGGATATCGGCGGAAGCTCCGGTGGCCATGAGCGCCTCCATCACGCTGAGCATACCCACATCCACGGCGCGATTGGTGTTACTAACAAAGAGCACTCTGTCGCCGCGTTGCATAAAGTTGGCTACAATGTATCCAAGCGTACTGGTTTTACCGGTACCAGGCGGTCCCCAGACAAAGCTGACCGGATTATACAGGGCTTTTTGCACGGCTTCCAACTGGGCTTCGTTACGTTTTCCATCATGTGTGACTTCAATCTCGCCCATTTCGTAGAGTTTACGGGCATACTCCGTTTTGGCCGGTTCTATGCGCGAGACCGGTGTGGGATAAAATAAATCACGGATGCGCATGAAATGCTCATCCCTTTCGGCTGTCTGAATGAGTCTGAGCTGATCCTGCATTTTGCGAAGTACAAAATCATTTTCCCACTCCAGATCGATGGTGGTAATCTGCGGACCCAGATGCTCCGGAAAGCGAAGGGTTATTTCGTCTTCCTTGGCATCCACATAGCTGATGGTATAGGCTTTGTCACCGGCTTTGGCGCGAATAACTTCGGCAAAGCGCAAACCCGAATTACCCGACTTAAATTTATAATCGTGCTCATCACTGTCTTTACCCGAGCCGTTGGAGGTGTACGTCCCCGACTCCAGTGTATCCTGAGAGGGGCGCTCTTTTACAGCAGCAATCTCCTCGTCCAGAGCAAACTGAAAATCTTTGAGCAACTTGGTGACTTTATCAAAGTCCTGCCCTTTTAATGGTTCACGGATAGACGGGTTCTTATCGGAATACTCGAGCACGTGTATTGTTTACGGGTGATTAATTTCGTTGAAGACCACGAATGAGCCTACGGGCTGCATCCTCTACCGAGTCAACACCACGCTGTCGAAGGTACTCTGCTGCAATACGCTGTACCTCATCCTGATCGATGGTAATTCTCGGGTTTTCGCTGCTGCCTACCAGCGCCAGCGGCAATACCACGATCCCCTCCTGGGCTTTAAGCGCTTCCACCACCTGAGCGGTAAGGAGTCGACCGAGCTGGGCATCGTAACGCTCCGGCAGGCGCAACCTGATTTTATAATTGAGGCGGTCTTCAATGAGGTTTTGGGTGCCATTCATCACCATCCCGATATCACGACTGGTAATATTCAGGTCGGTTAAGGTCAAAATACCATCACGTATGGTGTACTGTGCATCGAATGTATCCAGCGACATATCGCGAAATTCATTATTCCCAAGCAGGTCGGCCAAACCATTTTGAATAGGATGGTTGCGCATACGCGCACGAGCCACGCCGAAGTTGCCACTGGCGACTATACTGGCTGTATCCTGCTCAAACATGGCATCCATGCCCACTTTGTAGTCAGTGGTGGCAGAAAATCCACCGCTCAGGTATTCATGGAGCTTACCGGCACCACCCATCTGGAAGTCGCGAAGAAACGTCTCGGCACGAACATCATTAAGTTCACCAACAAAGTGAATGTCAAAGTAATCGGGTCGGGTTACATCCCAAACGAGTCGACCACCAATCCCACCATCATACATACGGGCCGTTGCCTCGGGCATACGAATGGAACGGGTGTCGGACTCTGCCCGGCCGCGTATTTCGGTGATTTCAATACCCATCATAATAAGCGTATCAACGGAGGCGGTTAGTCGGGTCTCCAGATTCGGCAATTCCAGAATAAATGGCTCGGACTCCGTTTCTTCGTCCCAGTTGATAAACTCATCGATGTCTACCTTCCTGCTGCGGTACGTGGCGGTTAACATAGCCGGCTGTACAGTACCCGGTTCTTCCAGCAGGTTACGCCATCGTGCCAGATTTCCTTCAAAGAAGAAGTCAGACCTTCCCATCAACATCGCAAACTCCTGAAGCCGAACATCCTGCTCGGTGAAGGTCAGACTACCGTTCATCTCGCGCAAAGGCACCGGCAACAATGAGTCGGCCTGAATATGAACATTGCGTACCTGTACACCACCATTGAAACGAATTCTGTCGAAATCATCGATCGGACCACGAATAGTCAGGTCGGCATCAACACGTCCGCCGATGGTCATCATAAACTCTTCCAGGCTGTAAAATTCTTCCACCTGATCCAGGTTCATAGCCGCCTTCATTGAAATATTCACCTCAGGTGTACCACGCATGTAATTGCGTATGGTTCCACTGCCTTCGAAGGTATTATCGGCTGCTTTCAGGCCGAAATCCGACAGGCGCACCTCGGTTGCGGTGAGCTGCGAACGGATACGAATATTTTCAATCGGGTGTGCAATATCCCGGTGACGAATGTACCCGTCGGTCAGATTCATGGTTCCGCTGATGGCCGCATTGTCCAGCGCCGCCAAGGTACCACGAGCCGAACCATCAAAGACAAACATTCCTCGCACGAGTAGGGTATCTTCATCAATCGGATAGAAATCTTTGATGGTAGCCAAATCAAAGCGTGCATCAGCATTCATGTTAAATGCCGTACGGGCTTCATCCAAAGGTTGCGTTATCGAGCCGCTGAGCTGAAGGGTGTTTTGTGAGGCACGGGCCCGGAACGACTCGATATCGATACGGTCTTGATTAGCCGTGAGCTGAATTTGGATGTCCTCTACGGGCTGGGGTGCTTCTGTATAACGGAAAAATCCATTCTCAAGAGTTACATTGGCATTAAATCGGGTATTTTCCACATCCTCAGCAACACCGCGGGCATCGGCTACAACTGCCAGACGACCACGCAACTCAACACCGAGCTCCGATACAGGGTAGAACGACTCGATGGTAGCAAGATCAATATTCATATCGGCATCCAGCGTAAACGCAGGATTGTCGCTTAATGGATTATCAACCCGGCCTTGCACTGAAACACGGTTGCCATCCGCTACAGCTGAAAACTGTCGAAGCTCAATCAGATTATTGTTGGCCTGCAGTGAGATAAAGACGTTTTCAACCGGTTTTTCTGCCTGAGGGTGTCGTAGAAAACCATCTTCTACCTGCAGATTCACAAGGAAATCGGGGATCTGATCTTCGCCCAGACCTCCATTTACAGAGGCCGATAGCTGCAACTGTCCGCGGGATTCAATCCCGGCTACATATTCGCGGTATTCATCGGGCACCAGGTCAAGCAATGCTCCAAAATTATCGGAGCTCGACTGGAAATCCAGATTCATCTGCATCACATCTTGCGACCAATCGGCGATAGACCCGCTCATACTGAGCCCGAGGCCTCGAATACTGAACACCCCTGAGGCGATCTCCAATACTTCCCCCTCCAGATCCAATGTGGAGGTCTGTTCGAGTCGCAGGGCCAGATCATTCACCAAAGTTGTTCCCTCCGAGCGGAAGGTAAGTCCAGCCAGACGCGCATCTACATCCGTTTCAATAAATTCACCCAGTCGTACCGACATGGTTACATCGAGATCACGCAGCAAAGCCTCCATATGTTCGGCATCATCCAGATAGCGGATATTGGCATCCACAATTCTGATCTGATTGACGTCAATCACCATACTTCCGGCAGGCTCTTCTTGTTCAACCGGTTCTCCGAGTAAAAAGTCGATATTGGTAGTACCATCGGCGCGTACATGATAGAGTACCTCAGCACGAATGACATCCAGCCGATTAATGTTTACCTCGCCACCTAGCAAGGGAAGTAGATTCACCGAAAGCAGCAACTCATCGAAGCGCACAACCGATTCGCCGGTTTCATCAGGCAGGTTAAACCCTTCCATTACCAGACCAAAGTTCGGGAACGTCCGAAATATGGTAAATCCGATACGGCTGACTTCAACTTCCGTACCCAGCGCTTCGTTGACCGGCGGAATGATGAGTTCTTTGAGCCGTTCATCGGTAAGATAAAGGTTCAGGGCTATGATGATAACGACCAATAAGCCTGCCAGCACCGCCGCGATTCGTAAAAATATTTTCATAATCTAATTCTGTTATTGCAGAGAAACGCCTGATGTAATGGGTAGTAACGTTCCTGTCAAATCCTTCATGCGTATCTCCGGTCTTTATAATGAGTCTGCAGATTGGAAAATCTTACATCCTCACGTGAAAAAAGTTCAAATGGGTAACGTTGCAAGGTAACAAATTGATGTGCCAAAATATACGTCCATACGAATTCAGCTTTGAGAATCCCGTCAATTTTCACTAATCTGCGCTTAGAAAATCATCCAACTGCGTCAGTACAAGGTCTTCCCCTAAATATCACCTCTATGAGTCTGATTCCGATTATCGTCATTGCTATTATTCTGCTCACAATCGCCTATTTCACGTATGGCACCTTTGTGAGTAATAAGCTCAAAATCAACGATGAAAACATCACTCCGGCGCACAAACTACGTGATGATGTTGATTATATGCCCACAAAAACTCCCATTGTTCTGGGACATCACTTCGCATCTATTGCCGGGGCTGGCCCTATAGTTGGTCCTATCATTGCAGTGGCGTTCGGATGGATTCCCGCTTTAATCTGGATTATCGTTGGAGGAATCTTCTTCGGAGCGGTGCACGACCTGACCTCCATGATGGCATCCATCCGTCACCAGGGCAAGTCGATTGGGGAGGTCATTGAGCGCTATATCGGCATATCCGGCAAAAATCTGTTTATGATTTTTGCCTTTGCCACGCTCATTCTCATCATTGCTGTATTTATGGATATTGTGGCCCGCACCTTCGTGAGCGTACCATCTGCGGCCAGTGCGTCGGTCATGTTTATGGGTCTGGCGTTGGTATTTGGTGTGGTTATGAAACGTGCTCGTATTCCGTTTGCTGTGCTTACGATAGCGGGTGTGGCTATCATGTATTTCATGGTGTACCTGGGTACGATATATCCGATGGAATTGAGTTACTGGACATGGATACTTATTCTGATGGGATACATTTTCCTGGCCGCAATTGCGCCGCTTTGGGTGTTACTGCAGCCGCGCGACTACCTGAACTCGTTTCTGCTGTATGGGATGATGCTGTTTGGTCTGCTGGGTATTTTCTGGGCCAACCCTCAGATTGAAATGACCACAGCCGTTGAATTTGAGGTAGATACACTCGGTTATATTTTCCCTGTGCTGTTTGTGACTATTGCCTGCGGTGCGATCTCGGGATTTCATTCGATGGTGGCTTCGGGAACAACGAGTAAGCAGATCAATCGCGAAACTGATGCCAAAAAAGTTGGCTTCGGAGGCATGCTTATTGAGTCGATGCTGGCTGTGGTTTCGGTCGGCACGGTAATTATTCTCACCCGGGAAGAGTATATGAGCTCGCTGGCAGAGCTGGGTCCGGTAACGTTATACTCGCAGGGACTTGGCGGATTTATCTCCTCTTTGGGTATTGCTGCGCCACTGGCCATTGCCTTTGTTGCCCTAACGGTTTCAGCTTTTGCAGTGACCACACTGGACACCTGTACGCGTCTGGCTCGGTTTCTGGTACAAGAGCAATTTCAGAAGCAATCTTCCATCGGCGCGAGAGTATTGAGTGAAAATCGATACCTGGCCACCGGCATTGTGATTCTGTTTAGCTGTGCCCTTCTGTTTACCGGGCAATTTCAACAGCTTTGGCCTATTTTCGGGTCGGCCAATCAGCTTCTGGCTGCCATCGCCTTGCTTACGGCCACGGTTTGGTTATACAAGTCGGGCATTAATCCCCTGTTTACCCTCATTCCAATGGTTTTCATGTTTGTAGTGACCATTACTTCTCTGGCGATTTTTGCCTGGAAAAATTTCGCTGCCAGCAGTTACGTGCTGGCTGTGGTGGCGCTGTTGCTTTGCATGTTATCGGTTGCACTGATAGTGTTCGCTCGTCGAAGTCTGAAATCGATGCTGGATGAACCGAAAGGATGATGGGTATAGTATAAGATGGCCCTGAATTTAGCGTCGGGGGTTAGCGGTACCTCGATGTAGCAACAGGGTGCGAGAAACTCTCGATGAGACTACAGGTTAGCGTAACGTATAGAAACCCTCGATGAGGTAAGCGTTAAGAATAAGCACACTGAATGAACTTACATCATATGCTACACATCAGCAGATCAGCGCATCACGTTTTCCAGAATATGCCTCGACGTGTGAGCAATGAAACACCCCATGCCAACAGCAAGGTGTACATCAGCGCACGAAAAACGCCGGCCCACGGTGCGGGTGTAATGGATTGAATAAGAACATCCAGTCCCGTTATACCCAAAACGGGGTAGATTACATTCATCATCCCAACATAAGCGATCATCGGGTTCTGACCACTTTCAATGAGCCATCGACACCATTTTTGTCGCTGAAAATGGTCCAGCACAACCATAAATGCAATGAGCATGAACAACGATAGCCCACTGGTTACAAAATAGTAGCTGAACGTACTCCAATCTTTCTTGATCCCGCCTTCAAAAGGCTCAAAAACCAGACCAAGTACAAGCCAGAATGCCGCCCAGCCTACCAAAGATCGAATAATCTCTTCCCCTTTTGAGGAGGCTTGCCTTACCACCAACCACATGCCGCCCACAGCAGTGCAGCAAAGAACAAACGTGATAAACGAGTACCGCATCTGCAGTCCGAAAAGACAAACCAGCACTAAGCATATAGAAATGAATACTATAGCCGTATAGCGAGGGGTGGACCATGAGCCGGACGTAGAATCGTTTAATACCTGTTGCCATTTGATCAGGTATTCCCCGGCTATAATCCCGGGAATGATAATGAACAGGTATTTGAGGTAATAAAGGCGAAACACCCAAGGGACCGGGGAGGTATTCCAGAGGGTATGTAACCAGCTTCCTTCCACAGAGGCCGACAATATTGCAGCAAGCAGTATGCCCATCACCCCCAGACGGAGGAGTAACTGCTCACGGGTCCACAGCCAGACCCATGCGCCGAAAACGGCCATATTCGCCAGAACGATGATGATAATATCGCTGCGTGTCAGCCGGAAGCCACTGCCATCGGGAAAGCTAGCCTGCCACAGCAAATAGAAAGCGAACCCCCACCCCAGTATTCTAACGGTAAATCGCCTGGAGAAAGACCACGATACGGGCAACTTCGTATAGACCAGAAAAAGAGCCACAAATCCGGCAAGTGCGGTGAGCCAGGTTAGCCCTTCCGGCTCGGGATTGAGCGTAAACGGCCGTACATGCTGCAGAAAAATCGCAAAAAAAGCCAGCATAGCCCCGCGCGATAAAATACCGGCATGAAGTGTGTACCGGGGCAGGTTTTGACTTAGCTTTCGTCCTAAAGCCAGGGGAATAGCCGCACCCATGGCGAACAGAAACATGGGAAAGACCAGATCAACCCAGGTGAGTCCGGCGAGGAGTGGATCAAACGCATGGGTTGGAGGAGGTAGTTGGGCATGATACATCCACGCCGGCAGGACCCGAAACGGTACAATTCCGGAAAGCACCATCAGCAGTATGGCCAGACCACGTAAAGCATCAAGACTGTAGGCGCGGCCCGGCGGCATACCTGTACCCTTTATTTAATGAGCAACATTTTGGAGGTAATCACTTGACCGCTTGCCTGCAGTCGGAGCAGATAAGTGCCCGAGGCCAGTGTGGCAGCATTGAATTCGAGCTGATGCACACCGGCGCCTAGTGGAGCATCCTGAAGCTTAGCAACGGGTCGGCCCATCATATCAAACACTTCCACCAATACATGGCTGGATTCCGGCAGGGAAAAGTGGATGGTAGTTGTGGGATTAAACGGATTCGGAAAGTTGCCTATGAGTTGTACCTCCGACGGCAGCTGATCTCGGGTTTCCAGATTAGTACCCTTCACATATTCTACATTGAGCAAGAGATTTCCGTCGGTTTCGCCCTCCAGTGATGACAGTTTCACCCATTCTTCGGTTCCGGTTAGATAGACGCTGGTGGTGTGTTCATCACCGCTGGCAAAAGTACCATCGTCTGTTGCCAGAGCAAAAGGGTTGTTCTGAAAAGCGGAGGTTACCCCGATATGAAATACGGGTCGCAAAGCGCCCCAGCTTGACACATCGATGCGGTTAAAAGTCCCTTGCTGCACTCCGGCAAGCGGGAGCTCAACCAGTTCGAGGAAGTCCCCGGGTAGACCATCGCTGTCGTCGTAGAGAACCAGGAAAATGGTATCTGTGATTTGAGTATTGTCTTCGGTTGTGAAGGTGGCCCGTTTGCGTAGCAGGTATTCGTTATTGAACTGCGTGTTCTGCATGAATCGCCAGCGTATCACTCCCTGCTCGTCTATAAGAAAAACGGCCGTGCGGTTGCGGACCTGTGGTTCGGCCCCTGCTGAGATTAAATCCAGAACGTCTACAGATCCCACCGTAATTAACTCCGTAACCATCCACACATCTTCATTTCTTTTTAATTCAATCCCATTACCGGGTAATCGCAGGCTATTCCAATCGTTGCGTTCAAGATCGCTGAGTACTACTTTTATGGGTTCGCCAACTGGCAGGGTATTGTCGGGAGTTCCAGGGTCATTTACGATTTGCGATACGGGTGTGTACTGCGCACGTATCCAAAGTTCGGATCCTTTTGCAGCAGTAGTACCGAAAGAGGCCGACTCAGAAATGGTAATCCAGTTACCGTTTTCCCGAACCACAGAGCGCCCGATAACAGGGGAAGTAGCCGCACCTGCGGAAAACGCCACATGATCTTGCAAGTCAACACGTTCCAGCTCAAAGGTTATCACGAAATCCGTTTCCACTTCGGTTACAATATTCAGCGATTGCAACGTGACACGGTTCCATTCTTTGATGGTTAAATCGGCCAGGTTCAAGCGTACCTCACCCAGTTGGGTGCCGGGCAATCCCTCGGAGGAGGTCCACACCTTCACAACGAATACATCGTTGGGCTGTGCATCGCCTTCAGGCAAAAACGTATTATGATTCATATTCTGAACCCAGAATTCAGTGGCCACCAGTAACGATCCACCCGGTAAAGTTACCCGGGTACCATAGGCACTGCGCGATTCCCCTACCGGAAAATTAAACTCCCATGTTGGATTATTCTCCGCATTTTCGTTGCCATATTTTACGGTTGTAGTAGCCGGCTGAAACGGCCGGAAAAACGACACCTTCAGCGTATCGTTGAAACCGTCTGATGAAGCACTGTTGGCACCGGCAAAAATGGATACCTCCGTTAAACGGGACTCACCGGGCGCCGTGAATCGGGTAGCATGTTTCAGGAACGTCTGCGGTACGTGATTGAATGGCATGGGCCAGGCAAAGGCTGCAGCCTCACCGGCATAACCAATCACCGAGTCCCTTACGCCAGACGTAATACCATCTATATACAAGTTAACCGCCGAAAATTGTCCTTCTTCAGCTGTAAACCGGGTTGCCATTTGGTTGATGAAATTCAGTCCTGTTCCGGGAAAACCATCAAAACCAACCGTGCCATCGGCGGTAACGGGCAGATTCCAAAACCGGTGTAGGTCCCCATGGTTTTTTAGCTCCAACGTCTGAGCTGCCGTAAACGTAACTGTTGAAAACAACAGGGTGAGCGTAAGTAAAATGGATTTCATACGTATTGAAGCTTCGTGTTTTTGTGGCAGGATGCAGCTGTTTACTCCATCCCTTCTTTGCTGAGGTGGCGATACCAGTTGAAATATAGAAAGATACTCAGCACGACAAGCAGCGCTGAGGCATACCCGAAATACTCCCACTGCTTGGTAACAAAAAGCATGGGGGTTATACCCATGAATAACATCCAGGGTACCGCAATGACGGTGGACCAGATATCACGACGGTTCTCACGATGTACCGCATCCATATCGATATCGGTGAGGTTGTCGCGAATTCGACCCCAAAATCCGAAGGGACGGGTTTTTTTGTAGAACTCCCGCAAGGTTTCGTCATCGGTTGGCTGCGTCATGAGGGCAATCACGATGCTGCCAATGAAGGTTACAAGGGCTGTAACAAAGAACATCTGAATCTCGGTGAGCGATACCAGCCCAGAAAAGCGTACAAAAATGGCCGTGAACATGCCCACAAACGTGCCTCCGGCATAGCCATAACCATTAAATCGCCACCAGTACCAGCGGATGAACTGAGGAACAATGAGCCCCACACCGAACCCCATAGTCAGAAATCCCCAAACGTCGTTGAGGCTATCGAACATGTAGGTAGACATTAACCCGAAAAGAACAATGGCCACCGATGCGAGTCGACTTTGAAATATGAGCTGTTTTCGGTCAGCATCCGGGCGTAAAAAACGCTGATAAAGATCATTTACCCAATATGCGGCTCCCGAGTTCACAATAGCAACATAGGTCGACATGGCCGCGGCCAGCAGTCCCGCCACCAGCAGTCCTTTCACTCCGGCCGGAAACAGCTCCATAAGCACCGTAGGCAGAACAACCTCCGGGTTTTCAATAACCTGACCAGCAGCACTGAGCGATATCGCCAGTATGGCAATACTCATGATAAATGGCCACCGGAAAGAAAGCAGGAAGATCCAGAACACACTGAGCAAACCCACTTCACGCTCATTTTTTGCGGCCATAAAACGCTGGATCATATATCCGCCCGATCCGCACATTCCGTCGATGGTAGAGCGCAGCAGATAGAACATAGTTGCCAGTCCGATAAGGTTGTACTGACTATACTCACCGGGCATATTCATCTCCCATTTCGGCATAAAATTCGCCCAGTCGGACAGCTGATGCGTAATTTGGCGGAATGTTCCATCGCCCATTGGTACCGAAACCACAAATGTTTCCGGTAGGGTTATGGTTGTCATTACTGTATACACCACGTAAATAATCACCACCATGATGAGAGCTCCCTGAAACACTTCCGTATACACCACACCATACAATCCACTCAAAGCCGCATAAAAAGCACACAATGTAATCATGAGGATGGCAGCCAGGTCAGGCGAAATGTCCAGTAACTGACTCAGAAAAATTCCTGCGCCTTGTATGAAATACGAAATCGCCCAGATGGCGAAGGTGAGCTGGGCAACAGCCGCCAGAATTCGTGCAGCTTCCCCCTGTTTATTCTTACCGAACCGGAACTCCATCCACTCGGCAATCGTCATCACCTCAGCGCGACGGTTCCATTTCCCCATAAAAATCATGAAAAAGGCCAGAATCAGAACTACCCCGCCGCGGATTTCAATGAAAAAGCCCTGTACGCCCATAGCATACACCAGCGCGGCAATAATCATGGTTCCCGACACATCCAGGTTGGAGGCCATCCCTGAGGCGCCCAGCGCCCACCATGGGAGTCCACGATCGCCCAGAAAGAAGCTGTCGGTGCTGCGAGAGGCTCGATGCTGCAGGTATATACCGATTCCGATAAGAATCAGCAGGTAACCGACAATGATGATGTAATCAATTAAAATCACAAATGATCTCCACTATCCAATGGTTATTTTTTTCTCCGACCTAATTGTACCGACTAGGCGAACTGGGGCTACTCCATTTGCAGTCCGCAAAATTTCTCGCCAGATAAACTTCATCAACGCGTTTACTTCAGCAACATCATCTTGCGTGTAAAGACTTCATTGCCGGCTTGCAGTCGGTAGATATACATCCCGCTGGCCAGCTGATCTCCATTGAATACAACCTGATGTGTACCTGAAGGCATTACCTGATTTACTAAAGTTGCGACTTCTCTGCCCAGAACGTCATATACACTTACCTTCACCGGCAACGATTCTTCCAGCTGATAGCGAATGGTTGTTGAAGGATTGAAAGGATTTGGGAAAGCCGCGTGCAAAGCGGTTGCCCTGGGTCGTTCAATTTCCAAACGTTCGTTAGGTATGCTCGTTGCAACGGGAATCTGTACATCCGGCGATTTGCTTCGGTCTAAAATGAGCATAACGGCATCGGCAAAAACAGGACGATTATCGGTGATGTCGTTGGTTTCAATACGTACAACAGGCTTGGTACCGGCATTCAGGTATACATTTCCAATGGGCACCCATCCTCGGTTTCGGAAAGCAGACTGATCTACGGTTGTAACTACCGAGTCTTTTCCGCCGTTGTAGAAAACCTTATAAGGGGCCATGCGGGTTGCAGTACCCGGATTTAGCTGACCATCCCAGGGCGTGTAGGCATAAACCCGGTACCAGGCATCGTAGGGAACATCGATATTATATGTAATGGTTGCTCCGCTTCCAGCCTGACCGCGCAGCGAGCGACCTTCGTACCCCGGTGGAGCGGGCGTGGGAATTACGGCCTGCCAGCTTCCTGTTCTGCTTACCCCCGAATCGGTTTCATTAACAATAGTTGCCGGCGGCCGACGGAGCTGACCTTTTCTGAACGGAAGAATGGCTGGTTGAGAATAAAACGTAGCTCCAAGTGTATCGGCCAGAAACTGATTGGCTGATCCCATCCCCTCGTAGAAAAAGTACACCTCTCCATTGATTCCATACTCACGGTTATACGCCACCATTTGCCGTACCACCGACGGTGCCACCACTTCGTTACCGGCGCGAATTAGCATTCCGGGTGCTAATTTATGTCGAAATTCCGGGCGGATGTAGCCTCCGGTTGAGCCGGGTGCCGGACCAACCGTTTCTCGGAGTCGCTGCAGGTACTGCTCAGCCGTTCGCTGTGCAGGATACAGCTGCGGATGTATCATATCTACATAGGCGGAATCTAGCCAGCGGGGAACATCCTGCAGATACTCACGCAGGGAAAAATTATAATGGCTGGGTGACATAGAAACAATAAGGTGCTCATCTTTCTCTTTCACACTGGTGTAGAGTCGGCCCAGGAAATTGGTCAGTTTATCGGCTCGCCAAAGCAGCCAGCTGTTATTCAGATAGCCCAGTGGTGGATTTGCACCATCGTGCTCACTTCTGTATAGTTCAACGGTAAACTCATCGTAACCGGCTTCTGAAGGCATGGCTGGCAGACGGTCATCGCCCTGAATTCCGTCAATGTCGTAATTGTCGATGACTTCATGAATCAGGCTCATCAGCAGCTCCTGCACTTCCGGATGCAGCGCATTCATCCAGAAAAATCCATTCTTCGAAAAAAATTGTCCGTCAACGTTGCGCGTTTTCCAGTGCGGATTTTCGCGAATAAGTCGACCGCCCGTCTCATCACCAAAAGTAGCGGCAAATCCATACTCAAACCACGGAATCACCTCCATACCGTTTCGGTGAGCTTCCACAATAAGCTCTGCCAGCGGATCACGCCCCTGGGTTGCAAATACATCCTCAATTTCAATACCGAAGCGATCGAGCATGATCTGGCTACGATATTGCGTCTCGGCCTTGTTCCACACCACAGGAAAAATCACGTTGATGCCATTCGCCGCAAGATAATCCATCGCGAAGGCGATGTTATCTTTGTTGTAGAGCATAGGCGAGGCTACATTGGTAACCCAAACACCACGGATTTCCTCGGCGTACGCTGTTTCTGGCGGTGGGGTCTGCGCTGAAAGGGGTGCCACGGTTAACAGCATCGTTAGAGCTACCGAAATGAAGGCTATTGATTTAAAATAATGCACGAGAAATACGTTTTGTAGATGATTAATTACGCCGTATAAGGAACATGATACGGGCTTCGGATAACCCTTCTGTTTCACTCAGCCGAACAGTTGCACCATTGTTGAAGTCTAATTGAGCTATTTCTGTCCAGCCTCCATCGGAGGTGAATGCAGAATGCGACACACGACGATCACTTCCGTCAATATTCAGCGTTATACCCACGGCGCCATCGAAATGCTCGCCAACGGGAAACGCAGCCATCACGCGGTAAGTCCCGCTCTGCGGAATCTGAGCACGGTCATGGTCTGCATCCAATAGAATACCCGGAAAGCGCCAGTCTGGGTTTTCACGGTAGGGCAACACAGCCGGTTCATGATAAAAATGTGTGTAGATGGAATCGGCCAGGTATTGATTGGCATGATGGAGGCCTTCGTAAAAGAAGAAAACCTCCCCATGAAGTCCGAGTTCCCGATGATATTCCATGGCACGGAGCACATATTCCGGACCATTGTAGCGGGGACCAGACTTAATCAAGACTCCCGGGGAAACAAGAGCATTGCCGCGTTCTACATAAAAGCTTCCATCTTCCATGGGGATATAACCGGAAAATCGTGCTACATCATCCACAGTGGTGAGATACCGCTCAATTTCATAACGGTACGCCTGAGGGTGCAGGATGTCGACCTGATTGCGGCGAATCCATTCGGGAGAGTCTTGCAGATATTCACGCTTCGACCAATCGTACACACTGGGCGAAAGCGACACAATCAGGTCTTCGTTATGCGATTTCACCATTTCGTACAGACGCCCCCCGAAATCACTGAGTTTGTCCGACTTCCATTGCAGAAAATGCTCTTCTCTGGAGTACGAAGGAACTTCTCTACCCGTTTCCTGCAGGTAAAGCTCGCGGGTGAATTCGCTGTATCCGCCCTCACTTGGCATGGCCGGCAGGCGGTCGTCGCCCTGGATGCCGTCGATATCGTAGTTCTCAACCACTTCCTGAATGAGCGCCAGCATGAAATCCTGTACTTCCGGATGTATGGCATTGAGCCATTCAAATCCATTTTTCTTAAGCAACGCACCGGAACTGTCTCTTGCCGCCCAATGCGGTCGCATCGCTATAAGGTGACCACCATCCGATTCAAACGAGGAGGCAAAACCGAACTCGTACCAGGGCATCACCTCCATTCCCCGACGGTGCGCCTCTACAATGAGCTCTGCCAGCGGGTCACGACCTTGTTCGGCAAAAAGAGGGTCAATGCGATATTCTTCTCCAAAATAATCGGCCATCACCTGACTTGGGTACAGTGTATAGCCTTTATTCCAGACTACAGGAAAAATCAGATTAAATCCACGGTCGGCGAGGTAGTCCATGGCTTCAATAATACCCTCCGGGCTAAACAGCACTTCGCTGTCTACATTGGTTACCCACACCCCTCTCATCTCCCGCAGGCGATCGTCGGCTACATCAACCGTAGCTGTTGAACAGGCTTGTGTGAACATCCCCATCCCTAATAGAAAAAACAAAATACGATACATAAATAGTGACTCCGTAATGCATTATGCTGAGCTGCGAACGACCAGTTCGGGTTCCAGCAGAATGCGTTCAGGTTGGATTTTTACTTCATTGTTAATGATTTCGACCAGCTTTTTGAGGGCTGCCTGACCAATTTCCCGACGTGGGACCGATATGGTTGTAAGGGGTACACGGGCTTCTGAACATCGGTCGATGTTATCGAAGCCCACAACGGCGACGTCTTCCGGAATGGAGAGTCCCCGTTCGAGGAGTGCTTTCTGGAAGCCCATTGCCACAAGATCGTTGAACAGGAGAATGCCCTCGAAGCCAATCCCTTTAATATCGAGGCTCATCCCGAGTTTGTACCCTTCATCAAATGCTGTTGCTTCTGAACCAAGCGAACATCGAAGTACAAAACAATCTTCGTCAATGTTCACGCCACCATCGCGCAAACCGTCTGTAAACCCCTTCAAACGCATATCGTCCACGCGGTAACCGATTTCACCGACAATAGCGGCATACTTTTTCAGGTTTCTTTTTAGCAGTTGTTCGGCTGCAAGTCTTCCACCCTTGTAATTATCTACATCAAAGCAGAACGTAGGGGTATCGTACACATCCTGTAGCATCACAAAGGGAGCTTGCATAGTAGAAAGCTTGTCGAATATCGTTACTCCATGCAGTGATTTGCGCATGGTTGTGACCATAACCCCTTCAACTTGCTCCTGCAGCATCTGATACATCATGTCTTCATGATGATGGTCATCTACAGCTACGGTTACCAACAGGCGTTTGTCCAAGGCTTTGGCCGAGTCAGCCAGGCCCTTATGGATGCCGGAAAAGTAAGGGCCGTCAATATCGCGAACCAACAGACCTATAGCGTCTTGGGTAACTTTACGTCGCGGTCGTACCGAACGTGCACTTCCGTTATCGGGCATATTCGCATAGGTGCCCCTGCCTACACGAGCCACAATCAGATTCTGTTCACTGAGAATCTGCATGGCTTTTTTGATGGTAGACATGCTCACATCATACGATACGGCCAGCTCTTTGAAATTAGGCAGTCGACCGTCGGAGCCATACCCATTCGACATAATTTTATTGCGAATGTCTTCAGCTACCTGGTTATATAGTTTTTCGGATGTATCTTCTAGAATCATGTGTGTGGATTAAAAAGCAATAGATACCCCTACCATATTTGTACTGCCAAGAAGCCCACGGTCGCTCCATGCATAGTCTGCCCTAATACGATTCATAATATTCAGACCAAAACCCATTCGAAGCAGTCCTTCAGCATCGTCCAGAAAAACCTGTGAGACTCCGCCACGTACAAACAGGAGGTTGTTAAACCCATATTCCGCACCGACATTCATGTATGGGTTGTTACTGTTCGGGTATAGTGCATCGGCAACGATAAGCAGTCGGTGCCAGGATGTTTCAAATACCGTGTACCCCATTCCAAGACGAAATGTTAACGGAATATCCCACGAACGTAAGGCTAAATTGGCTAAAAGACCATCATTATTTCCGGATGAATTCGGGTCGAGGTCGATGCGTTTGAGGGTGTTATCACCACTGAGCATCATTTCTCCTCCAAAGTTTGAAATATTGAAACCAATGCGCAGGTTTTCTAGTGGAGTGTGGTACTGCATCCCCAGATCCAGACCAATGGTTGAGGCCGACATCCGCCAGATTGTAGAGTTGATATATTTCACCGATCCGCCGATAGAGAAGTTCGCCGTTAGCTGACGGGCGGCCGTGAGGCCAATCATAATGTCTTGTACGTTGAAGTTTTCACCGGTTCCATCGGGGAATAAAATGTCGGTTACTTCCATCTCACCGGAATCGAAGATGTAAATCTGGGCTCCGAAATGTGCAATATTCGGCACATTCAGGGCAACCGCAGCATAGTTCAACTGAGTTCCGGCAATCCAGCTGGTATGATGAAACGTTGCCTGACCGTTCGTTATGGAGGTTATGCCTGCCGGATTCCAATACAGCGACATCACGTCATCGGTTGCGGCTACAATGGTTTCACCCATGGCAACTCCCCGGGCCCCCACACCAATTTCAAGAAACCCGCCGGCTGTTGTACCTACTTTGCTCTGACTATGCACCAGCGAGGGCAAACTTACGATCAGCGCTGTTGATATCAATAATAAACTCAGTGTTCTCATGGTTTTCATCAGTTAATTATCGCAAATTTGCCAACTTTTTCGCCGATTCCTTCTGCTCTGACGTGATAGAAGTATAGTCCGAAAGCAGCTTCAAGATTATCTTTGGTTCGGAGGTCCCATACGGCAAAACCGGCGCTTTCGGGCAGTTCACGAACGAAGGTTCCGTTTACTGTGTAGATGCGTATTGTACTCTGGGAGGGCAGGTTTCTGAACTCAATTCTGCGCTCACCTCTGCCCTGCAGAAACGGCCGCCCTTCTGTGATAGTAGCTGCAACATACGGATTGGGTACCACCCGAATCTTGTCTAGTAGCGACTCATCAGCATTGGGATCGGCTACCCGCGCGCTGGACCTGAACGCATAAGCGTCACGTGCTCCAAAGGGAATCTGTGAGCGGAGGATGAACTTATCACCCGCCTGCGGAAGTATGACTTGCTCATCAGGCAGGTCGTCACCGGCACTATTGCGGGGGCGCTCAAAAGTAATTTGCCAGGAAGGGATGTAGCGCGTATCGGTAGGATTATCCTTGAATACAATCTGAATATTTTCGTTCAGGTCGATTACGCCGTTGTTCCTGGTAGCCGTAGGTTCATTCAATATGAAATCGAGCGGACGGCCGGTTTCATATTCGTACACCTTGAAGAAAACAGGACGCGAAATATTCCCTGTTGTTGAGGTAAAGTGCGAGTCAACCGGCTCTCCTTCCGGATCAAAAAACTCAACCACAACCGATAAGGGCCAGATTGGCGCATCAGGATAGGCAAAGGTTGGAACAGTACTGATGATGGTTCTCAAGTTCGACTGACTGCCCTCAACCCAGCCTGAGTTCTGTTGGGTGTTCGCCAATGACGGCTCCTGATTATCGAATTGCAGGATGAATCCACGATCAAGTAACTCGTGGGTCCACATCCGCTGTGGATCACCATTCAGGCGACGTGGAACTTCGGCTGCGTCTACAATGATATTACCCAAATCATCTACTACGGTATAGGTAGTGGTGGTGGTTTCAACCGATGGTCTTCCGGGCCGACGCGCCTCCTCAAAAATCACCGTAAAGGCGGCATCCTCGAACAATTGCGGCGATACGGCAATAGCACGAATATTTCCGGTGGCGACCCCCCCAGTTCGTACGATGCGATTCTGAGCATCGGTATCGAGGCTGCCTTCAACCAGGTCACTGGGTTGCGTGTTTGGACGTGCCGCCGCCGTATTCGGCGAAAAGGAGGTGATAACTCCGTTGGTTACCGTAATACTGGCCGGCGATTCTGATGGGGAAATCCGGAACAGGTTATCCAACTCCGATATGCCCCGCTCAAAAAAGTCCAGATCGTAGCCCTGATCGTAAGAAACAACAGCATAGTAATACGTTCTGCCGTTAATCACGTCCTCATCAATAAAGTAATGCTGCAGGCCGGTGTCATCACCCATGTAGTAATGTACTCCGGTGGGCTGCCCAATTTCCTCGCCCAATTGAAGCGGATGCGGACCAACAAGCCCATTCACGATGTCGAACTGGGCGATGGCTACCTTGTATCGGGGTGTACCCAAGGCATCGGTGATATCACGGGCATCTCTGAAACTCGGATCCGTAGCTTTAATCACCCGATACCCTTCAAAATCAAACCCGTAAATTGGGTCGAATGAAAACTCAGCCGTTTCATCCCACTGTAACACGACACGACCATCCCCCGGAATAGCTGTAAGTGTTGGTGGCAGTGGCGGACGTGCAAAGCGGTAATCAGCATCGTAAATACGTTGGGCTACCTGAGCGTTTCGAAACATTTCACGCTCATTGGCGCCAAAAACAAAAGACGTAGAGAAGCGCTCTGTTTGATTTGGCCTCAGTGTAAACGGTCCGGATGCAAAAATCCAGTACTGGTTTACGGCCTGCTGCGGGATGTCGAAGAAACCAGGTTGCATGCGAGGCCACATCTGCTCTTCATTGTTGATATTCACTGTGCCAAAAAGCGGTGCAAAAAATGAGGTAAGACCAATCTGGTCCGACTCATTTTTGTCGAGGCGGCCAAAGTTCGGTTCTCCCTGGTCTGGCCTGCCGTTGCCTTCGGTTCCATCGGGATCAGGTCCGGGATAGTTCGGGTCCAGCGGACCGATGCCATCGGAGCCCACATCGTCGGTGAGCGGATTCCAGTTGCAGTTTTCATCCCCCTCCCAGCGAAACTGAGGCTCATCATAGATGCCACAAGGACCGAATACATACTCCCCCGCCGGGTTATCCCGCCGTTCGTCGATGATACCGTCACCGTCGTTATCAATACCATCATCAGCTATACCCGGGCTCTCGAGAAACTTCCAGCCAATATATCCGGGTGGGATTTCTCGAAACTGTGTCCACAAACCTACTCCGGTGGCCGACCAGCCGTACACAATATTCTGAGACCTATCGAAAGCAGCGGCATCATCCGTTGCTCCGGCTCCCGATGGGTTTACATCCGTATATCCTCCGAAAAAGATGGGGTTATCGTTCATGTTATACGTGTAGTTGGTTGTACCAGTATTGGTAACCTCATACTGCATGAACAGGATGTCTTTAGCCAGGGCCTGACTCCACTGAAAAAGCCGCACATTTACCTGTACGCCAAGTCCACGTTTGGTAGAGTCGCGCGAATCGGGATAAAACTGATACTCGCGGTTCCAGGCATCATCCATTACATAGAAAACTTCCTGATCGGCATTAAACTGATTTAATCCGAAGAAACCATTCCAGGCGCCATCCCAGGTGGCATCACGACCGGGCCATGTTGTGGGCCAGCTGTTCGGATTTTGGGAATTGGCAATCTGAACCTGTGTAGCGCTCAGGTTCAAATAACCGGGTAAAGGTTGAAATTTCCACTCAATACCCGTTTCAGGATCTATAGTTTCACCGCCATCTCGATAGCCATCGGAGATTACAACCTGTTTCGGTCCAATGACACCGCCTCGATTCAGATTCACCTCGGCGCCGATAAATCCGGTCATTTCATGCAGGTGACCATGCCCGGTTCCTCTTGGCCAGACCCCAGCCTGATTTATACTTTCGTTTCCGCGGCCGATGGTACCGAAATTGGTAATAATAGACTCCACATCGTTACCAGCGATATTCAGATTGGTTCGGAACTGCCGTTCACTTCTGTTGGGATCAACAAATACTCCGGTATTATCCTGTGCCACTGCAACGTCTGAGCTTAAAACGAATGCCGAAGCAAAAAAAGCACAGGCAATAAGTTTATGAACAAGGGAAACATGCATAGCTGATTGAATACTCATGGGGTTAAATTCTTAAAAGTCAAACTGTAGCCCGGCACGGACAACTCTGGGCGTAGGTTGCACGAGGGGATTGCGCACAAAGTCTTCGCGGGTATTCACCCGTTCAATTCCACTGGCCCTACTGGCCTCGATTTCATCGCGTCGCAGATTCGGGTAACGATCGGTGCGGTAGAAATCCAGAATATTCTCACCAATGATAAATAACTGAGCTTTGGTATCACCAATGCGTACTATGCGCGACATACGAATGTCGAAATACGTTTCGGGCTTGTATCGGGCGGCGTTGCGCTGTTCGGTAATCGACGACCCTACAATATCGCGGGGCGTGAACGGATAGCCCGTTCGGTACTCACCGGTAATACCCACATTCCAGTTTTGCAACCGCATGGCAATGGTACCGGCTACGTTGTGACGTAAATCCCAGGCCAGCGGCACCAGCACAGATGTGGCCTCGGTATTGTTCTGGGCATCAAAAAATGCCTGCTGAGGATCCGACCCATTCCCACGAACCGACTGATACGTGTAGTTGATAGATGCCGAAAGACCTGATGTAGGTTCAAAGACAGAAAATGCTGCGGTTACTCCTCGAACAGAGCCAAAGTCAACATTTCGATACACGCCATACGAATCTCCGCCGGAATAGGCCTCAAACAACTCGGTGCCCAGCAGGTTTCGGATGTCTCGGTGATAAACCGTCAGATCAACTGCGAGAAAAGGAGTTAACTGTTGTTGCAAGCCGATTTCATAGAGTACAGAACGTTGTGCTTCCAGATCAGCATTGCCCAAAATAGTATTAAAGGTACCACCGCGAACAGCAAAACGCGGATTCTCGTACAGCCGCTGAAATTCGGGTATCTGAAAAAACTGCCCATAAGAGGCATAAATTACACCGTTAGCCGTAATAGGAAACGCAAAGCCCAGGCGAGGACTAAACTGCCATTTGGCACTGGCCCGGGTGAAAGCTTCCTCGGCAGGACGATTCGTGAGCGAGTTATCCGGATCACGTAAATCGGTGGGCACATCGGCCTGCGGATCAAAATAATCGAAGCGAAGCCCTACATTGATGATAAGATCACGGATTTCAATTTTGTCCTGGATGTACGCTGAAACCTCTAATGGTGTTCGATTATACTGTCGATATAACCGTGCATCATTAAACTGAATGCGAGGGGTAAAATCGCCGAAGGTAAAAGGATTTACCTGAATGCGGAAGTCTTCGTAATTCAACTCGTTATGTCGGTACTCAAACCCAGCCTTAATCAGATGGTACCGACCTGTTTTACGGGTAATATCAAATCGAACAGCATAGGTGGCGCTGCTTCTGTCGAGGTAGTAATTATCTACCCCACCGGTGTTAAACATAAATGCGGGCTGATTCCCTCGTCCAAAGATGTTGCGGTATCGCGGATCAAATGGGTCTTCGTAGACATACTGTGTGAAATTGGTCATATTCGCTGTCAGCCGGAGATTATAAAATAACCGGTTCGATAATACATGGTTCAATGTCACCAAATGATTGAAGTTCTCGCTGCGCTGCGTTGGCATAAAACCGGGATTCAGCCGGTAATTATGGTTGTAAAACTTAGCTCTGGTGTAGCCCCTGGTGAATGAATAAGACAACTTAACGTCGCGGGTTACATCCCAGGTAAGTTTGCCCAATGTAGTTAATCCAACCCGATCGTTCATAGAAACTACCGATGAATCGCCGGTAGTCACAATGTTCCATGAATTCGGATTCGCACTGCTGAAATTAGAGCTGTCGGCTGGCATAAATACACGTCTTCCGAACAGGTGCCCCTGGTCTTCAGAATACCGTGCGTTGATAAAAAACTTGATCGGTCGGTACGGTGTGGGGCCCGAGAATGATCCTTCGAATGAGCGTATTCCTACCGGACTTGCTTCGCCAATCTGAAAGAAAATATCGTCTCGATTTGAGAAGTAGCCGCCGGTGCTGCCTACGAAAGTACCCCGAAAATTGTCGCCGCCTTCACGGGTAACAATATTGATAATTCCTGAGTTGGCTTGACCAAACTCTGCATTGAAACTACCGCTGATTACCTCTACTTCCTGTATAGCTGTATTCTCGACGGGTACGGAAAGTCCGAAATTGAAGGGATTCGAAACAGCGATTCCGTCCACATAGTATTTAACTTCGCTGGCACGACCACCACGGATATGAATAGAACCGCCCTGTCCACGAGTTACGCCCGCCTGAAGTGAAACGGCCTGCTGGAAATTGTCGACCGGTAAAATAGCCAGGTCTTCACCGCTCACCCGCGCAGAAGCCGAGGTTCGGTCGCGTACGATCATATTAGCCTGTGCCGACACCACGACCTCACCGAGCATCAGTCCCGATTCAAACATTTCGAAGTTTATGGTGGTTGTTCTGTCGGTAGAAACCTCTACATCTGTGATGGTGACACTATCAAAGCCCAGGTAAGAGGCCACCAGATTGTAGGTGCCGGGACGAACATTCAGAATAAAGTAGAACCCGTCCAGATCGGTAGATGCCCCTCGGGTTGTACCTTCCACAATAACGTTGACACCTATGAGCGGCTCCCCGTCCTGATCAACAACACGCCCCTCAATTTTACCGGATTGAGCCAGTGCAGAGCCTGCTGTGAGGATGGTAATAAGCAAGAGTAAGAACAATCGGATACGTACCATGAATACCGCAAGATTTTTGGATGATTATGGCTAGAAAAGAAATAATCCGGCACAGGGCGTTCAACCCTGTACCGGTATTTGGTTTGAGAGAGACTCGCTATGAAAATGTATTATTTGAGCAATAGCATCTTACGGCTTACCGTTTCAGCGCCGGTCGTAAGACGGTAGATGTACATACCACTGCTCAAGCTGGATGCATCAAAATTAACCGTTGCCACACCAGCAGGCTGCACGCCGTTAACCAGTACAGCTACTTCCTGTCCCAGCATGTTGTAAACACTCAGGCGTACCTGCTGTGACTCAGGCAATGCGAAACGAATGGTGGTAGACGGATTAAACGGATTCGGGAAGTTCTGAGAGAGCTCGATAGAAGACGGGCGCTCCGCAGTACGGTTCTCGGTGTAATCAATACTCACGGTACTTGGCAGACCAGCTTCGATAATCTGTCCACGCATACCAAAGTTGTGCGCATCCCGCCAGAGTGCAGGGTAACGTCCCATACGCAGGTACCGGTTGTTGCCCCGATCACCATCATCCAGATCGGTTACATCTGCGTCGAACACGATGATTTTACCTGGAGCAGGCTCAAAAAGTGGCCATGTGAAGTCTGCGAACGGACTCTGACGTTTGGATATTTGTCCGGCAAGTGAGGCAAAGGGCACCTTCCACTCCAGGAAATAACCATTTTCGTCTTCAAAAAAGGCTGTAGCGGCAACCGTTCCCTGAATAGTCGTGTCAACGTAGGCGCCGTTGTAGGTAAATTCTTCACTCACAAATGGGATAGCACCAAAATCGAGTGCACGAATCAGTAACTGGTAATCAGGACCAAGCGTAGTTTCGGTGTTGTCGAACTCTGGTGCAATACGGTAGTGTCGGCTTGCTTCAAACTCTTCCTCTGTTACCGGGTTAGTGAACATAAAGTTCGTGGCACCCGGGCTGTTACCCTCTACATGCGGACTCCCCGGACGATTTCCGATATCAAACAGGCCTAAGTACACACTCATGTGGTCATAATTGAATGCCAGGTTTGGCGTAGCAGGCGTTTCAATCATGGGTGTTCCTTCATCGCGAACTACCAAAGCGAAATACACATGCTCATCATCCATCTTCATGGAGAAATAATAACTGAAATCAGCCGGACTGGCAGGAACACCCTGGACCGGCATATTGTTGGTGATTTGAAGAAAGTGTGGGTGATCCTGGCTGTTTCCGTAAAACATTGCATCAGCCCAGTCTGACAAGTCACCGTCAATAGTGACGTTCTGAACCGGTTTGTAGTCAATATAGAATTTAGAATCAGGACGGTCCCATGGATTAGCAGAAAGGTCTACGATTCGTCCACGCATACCAAAATTATGCGCATCACGCCATAATGCAGGGTACTGTCCGGCACGCAGATAGGTATTCGGTATGTAGCCGTCTGGAGGACTCGGCTCATCTCGGTCGGTAATATCTACATCAAATGGAATAATCATGCCATCTGCAGGCTGAAACAGTGGCCATTCAAATTCTGCGAATGGCCCGCTCCCTTTAGCAATTTTTCCGGCGAGCGATGTGAATGGAATTCTCCACTCAATATTATAGCCAAGTTCATCATCCCACAGAACTACGGCCGCTGTTGTACCACCGAGAGTGGTATCTACATACGCGCCGGCATAGGTAAAATCGCGGCTTACAAATGTTGCAGGATCATGCTCGACTGCACGAAGCAACAGCTGGTAATCTGGTCCGAGCGTAGATTCGGTGTCGTCATATTGTGATGCTATGCGATAATGACGATTAGACTCAAAAGACTCTTCGGTAACCGGATTGATATGATTGAAGTTGGTTGTAGTTGGCCCTTCAATGTGAGGACTGCCGGGACGGGTACCTATATCGTACAGCCCCAGGTATAAACTGATATGGTCAAAATCGAAGGCCAGGTTTGGTCCGGCAGGCTGATCAAAGAGCGGAACCCCCTCATCGCGTACCCGCGCGGCAACATAAATAGCCTCATCCGTCATTTTCAACGCAAAATACGCGCTGAAATCAGCCGGACTATCGGGCACTCCCTGTACAGGTTGGCCGTTGGTAATCTGAAGGAAGAACGGACTGTCCTGGCTCATAAATACAAAATGAGCATCATCCCAGTCGCTTAGATCACCGTCTACGGTAACAGGAATCCCATTGTATGCAATGTCAATAAGATTGTGGGCAGATGCCGTACCTTGAGCAAATACGCTCGAAGCGCTTCCGAAACTCAAGGCTAAAACGCAAGCAAACAGTAGTATTTGTTTCATATACACCTATTATTAGTGATGGGTATTCAATTGTAAAAGACGTAAATAAAGACATGTTGACCATTGCACATCGAGCATTATCGAATTAAAGCAACTCAATGTGCATAATACATATGCCTATTATGACTTTATCATAATGTATATCACCTATATCATTAAGTCAAAAAAATAATTCTAAAATTTTTAAAAAAGCGCTTTTAGTTTCTTATTGACTATTTAAAACTAAATGAATATGATTCGTAGACATCATTTTACACGCCCAATTCAAAAGTAATTTTATTAATTCAGCCCATTGTGTACTTTATGTATGTATCAACATTAATTAGCAGCCTGGCACATACGTTATCACACAAGGGATATAATTTTTAACAAGTGTAATGCCTGAAACCCAGCATCAACAAAAAATCGGAATTGTAGTATCTCACACCCACTGGGACAGGGCGTGGTATCTTACCTTTCAGCAATTCCGCCACAGAATGGTCAGAATGATAGACCGTCTTATACCCTTGCTGCAACAAAATCAGCATTACCATTCCTTTACGCTGGATGGTCAGACTATTCTACTCGACGATTACCTTGAAATCAAACCTTATAACAAAACCATCCTCCGCCAGCTCATTTCCACCGGTAAATTAATCGTTGGGCCGTGGTACATACTGCCCGACCTTTTTCTGGTAAGCGGGGAATCGGTCATTCGTAACCTTCAAATAGGATTAAGCACGGCCCGAAGCTATGGTTCGAGTATGCAGGAAGGATACGTACCCGACCCATTCGGTCATTTCGCCCAGCTCCCTCAGGTGCTCAATCAGTTCGGTATCCGCTCGTTCATATTCATGAGAGGACTCGATGCCGACAGCAAAGAAAAGGCCGGGAGTATTTTTGAGTGGGAAAGTCCCAACGGAAGTAGCGTTTTAACAACCTATCTGGTTGATGGATACTTCAACGGAGCTGCTTTGGGATACCCAGATCAATACGGCCGATTTGATGGGCTTAAACCGGATGTTGAACTGGCCAGTAAACGCATTAACGAAGCCATTGAAAAGCTCCAATTATTGCAGAAAGAGCATGTTTTCCTTATCAACAACGGTTTCGATCACATGCCCGAGCAGCCAGAGCTGCCGGAAATACTGGCCCACATAAATCGTAATGGCACTAAAATTGATTTCAGGCACGGTACATTCAACGATTTCTTTGAAGCCGTACGCGCAGAGGGCCATTCCCACGAAATCATTCGGGGTGACCTACTTGGCAATGCCGACCATCCCATTCTTTCCAGTGTTTTTTCTACCCGTATATACCTCAAACAGCAGAATCACCGGTCGCAATCATTGCTGGAGAAACATATAGAACCCCTGGCTTTATGGACTCGCTTTAACACCGGAAGGCCCGATGTATCTGACTTTCTGACCTATGGATGGAAGCTGTTACTGCAAAATCATCCGCACGACGATATTTGTGGATGCAGCACAGATGGGGTTCATGAAGACGATGAAGTGCGTTTCCGACAGGTTCAGGAGCTTGCCGAGTCGCTCATGGTAGAACAGCTGGAAGCGATGATGAAAACTGGTATCCGTAAACCTGCAACAACTGGTCTGCAGTCCAGCGATGTTTTCGTCTATAATCCTAATCCTTTCCCTGTTACCCAGTATGTTACAACCAGTGTGCTTTTCGCCAACGCAAAAGCAGAACAAGGCGATCGCACTCCGGAACGCGTGTTGAGCGGTTGCGATGCCAATGGCAACACGGTAGCAGTTAAAACGCTCTCATCCAATGAGCATAGTATTCGAAATAACTTCCTGGAAACCAGCTGGGGCAGACGCTACCATATTGCCTTCGAAGTTGAAGTACCTCCCGGCGGTTACCATATCGTGCATATATTCGAAAAAGACGAACCCGCACAGCCGGTAAAAAAAGGATCTGCACCATTCGAAATACAGCGGAACAAAACCACATTAAAAGCATCTGAGACCAGCTATGAAGTCCACTTCGCGGCAACCGGCAAGAAATACTCCGATTTTGTCCTATTCGAATTTGAGCACGATAACGGCGATACCTATACCTTCGGGCCCGTACCGGAGAAAGGGATACAAAGGGCACGGCTTACTGCTGTTAAACCCGTTCCAGAAAACGAAACCCAAATCGAGTTAACACATAATTTAACCATAGCCCGCTCTTTACAGGATGAAACCCCTGTCGTTATAGATATCAAAACCACGCTTGAACTGCAGCATAACGGTTCGGTTAGTGTGCAGGTAAACTACACGAATCATAGCGAGGATTCTCGTTTACGGGTCATTCTGCCGGCCGGACTACAATCACAGACGGCCGCTGCCGACGGTCATTTCAGATTAGCTGAACGTCAAACCGTAGCCTATCATACACCCGAATCCAATCCCGACCGCTACAAATCCTATCCGGGTGAACTGGAGTACCGTACGCAGCACATGAACGATTTCATCTTGCTGGATGATGAACACACCCGCTATTGGCTTGCCGGTAGAGGACTTCATGAATTTGAGCTTCTTCAAGATGAAGACCAAACCCTTGTTGCCGTCACGATTAACCGCTCCGTAGGGCTGCTATCAACCGGAAACGGACGCATACGCCGGGTTCAGGCCGGTCCTGCCATTGCTGTTCCGGGCGCACAGTGCCTGAGGGAAATCCGTGCGGAACTCAGCTTCGGCTGCGTCCTCTCTGGGCAGAAAGAGGAAGCCATTAAGCAGGCCAGAAGTTTCTCTCATCCGCTCTGGGTACGCGAAATGCCCTATCTCCCCCACCTGAAATCTGGAGAACAGTTACCCCGTTCGGCATCAATCATTGAAATCGAGCACCCCGAAATAGCATTGTCTTCGTTCAGGCTGCATCCCGACGGCGATACAGCCGTGTTAAGAGTGTACAACTTGTCTGATCAACAGGTTGAAACTACCGTACGTTGCAATTTACCAGTTAGCAAATGGAGTGAAACCGATTTGTACGAACGCTGGAATGATGCCGACATACGCGATTGCATCACACCCGGGGTAATTAACCTCCATTTGAGTCCGCATGAAATTAAAACCATAGTTCTTAGAACTCGAGAAACGGTCTGACGATATGAATCAATCCCGCAGAAATGCTACGGGGTCACTACCGCAAGCCATCACCAAGTCATTGTTCATGATACTGGTGGTGGCGCTTGTGGTCTTTTCATCGTGCAGTCGCGACACATCCGACGACTTACTCGCACCTGTAGCCAGCTGGAACGGTATTGAAATTGTGGGGGAGCATTTCATACAGGAATATCAGCTTTTTGGTACCTATGCTCCCTTTCGCGATACCCCTGAAGTGCGCCGGCACTACGCCAGAGTAATGCTGGAGCGCATGATTATCGCAGAAAAAGGGCGGGACGCGGGGCTCGACACTACCCGCCATGTACGCCACGCTGTACAACGCCGCGTAGATATGGCTTCACGCAGACACCTCTTCAACACCGAAGTTCGACCAACCGTGAAGGAACCCGGTGCGGATGAAATCTATACCGCATTCCGCCGCAGTAACGCCCGGCTTCGCGCCCAGCAGATTTACGCTTCCAGTCAGGCCGAAATCGACTCCCTGTACAGAAAACTCCATGCAGGAGCCGACTTCGACCAACTCGCAGAAGAAAGCATGATACGGGCTGGCTCAGGTATGGGTACTGCCGGACATATGGGATGGATAACCTTCAACGATCTGGATGAAGAGCCCGAAAATGTGCTGTTTGCAACGCCCCGTCATCACATTTCTCCACCAGTACAGTCGCTCAGAGGGTGGCATATTTTCCGCGTCTGGGACGAAGAAGAGACCGTTTTCCTGGATGAATCCACCTTTAACAATATTCGCGACCGACTCGAATTCCAGGTGTTTCAGCGTCGGTTTGATGAGGCTACGGCACGTTTCATTCAGCAAGAAATCTTAAGCACAGATCTGGCCGTAGATATGCAGGTGCTGGGGGCGCTTTACGATATCATTCAGCCCTCAATGCCTCAACGCTCCCATCCGGAAGAAATCATTCGGTTCAACAATGAGCTCAACCTGATGCAACCAGAAATTGATGAACAAACAACCGTTGCCATAGTTGATGGCGCCGAGTTTACCGTCGGTCAGTTTATGTACCATCTGCCAGACATCCCCGTAGAATGGATTGTTAACGATTTTCGTCATGCATTGGAAATAGCCATTCGAGATTCCATCCTGGCGGCAAGATCCGAGCGCGTACGCCCCGATACAACGCTGGATGTTCGTCTGAATCGAAGAGTTGCCGAATATACAGCCCTATACTATGCGGCATTGCAACAGGGCGCCGACACACTGAACCTCGCTCCTTTGGTCGACGCGTACTACGATGTATGGAAAAACGAACAGTTTGTGGCCTATCACACTACGTCATACCGCATGTACACCTTTCGCGACAGCCTCACCGCAACCGATGCCGTTGAACGCTTTATGGCCCTGCAAAACTGGCAACAGGTTCTGCAAGGTATGCCGGCAGGAAGTTTCACCGTAGAAGACCGTGTGGCCACCACACTGGAGTACACCGACCTCCCTATACATTCCCTGCCCGTATCCCATCCCGACAGTACTGAAATCCTCACGGGGCCGTTTGCCCGGGCAAACTGGGGTGTCATCAAAGCCACCGACCGGCAAACAACCTGGGTACCACTCGAAGAGGTCCGCGATCAGGTTATGCAGCTGCTCAACGAGCGCAGGGTATTTGTAGCACATCGAGAGCTCTTGCCGCGCGACTACCGTCCCGAAGATATTGTGATCGATACCGAATTACTCGACCGTCTCATCCCCTATTATTTCTGATCAATATGAAACCCATTACCGGTACTTTTCTGGATGAAATAACCCACGATATTCCCGCTCAAAACTGGTCCCCCGACGAATGGAGAGCCGACTTCGATGCCATGAAAGCCGTTGGCATCGACACCGTAATACTAATCCGCGCCGGATATCGCAAACAAGCCACGTTTAATTCATCCGTTCTGCAAAAAGAAATGCAGATCTTTCCGGTATATACCGATCTGGTTGATCTTTTTCTGGATGAGGCCGAGCGTTGTGGGATGGACTTTTATTTTGGCACCTATGATTCCGGAAAATACTGGACCCATGGTGAATATCAGAAAGAAAGCGACATCAACAGGGCATTCTGCGACGAAGTGATGGAAACGTACGGCCACCGAAAGGCTTTTAAAGGGTGGTACATCTCCCACGAAATACACTCTTTCAACGATGGGATGATGCAGGTGTATGAACAGCTGGCCTCCCACCTCCGATCGCTCAAACAAATCCCCATCCTTATTTCTCCGTATGTAAAAGGGTCTAAGCAATTTGGCGACCAGGCCATCACCTTATCGCAGCATACTCAGGAATGGGAGCAGGTATTTGCCCGAATCAGCGGTCACGTAGATATCGTAGCATTTCAAGATGGTCAGGTACATTACCATGAGTTGGAAGAATACCTGCACATCAATCAGCAGCTGGCATCCCGTCATGGACTTACAACCTGGAGTAATGTAGAGTCATTCGATCGGGATATGCCCTGGAACTTTCCTCCTATTCATTTCAAAAACCTGCGCTTCAAGATGGAGGCAGCCGAAAAAGCGGGCGTAGATAAGCTCATCACCTTCGAATTCTCTCACTTTATGAGTCCTCATTCGATGTACCCCTCAGCACACGGACTCTACAGGCAATACCGCCAATGGATGGGGGTGTAAAAAAGGCTCTTATTAGTGCATTTACCAACCGCCAACTGTAGACTTTTGCTGGCTTTTTTTATAAATATATGTAAGCTGATATTATTAAACAGTTAGACATAGGTGGCACTATCTGAACGTATTGTGCAACTATAATGGAAAGTAAACGCTTAATCAACGTTTACATTTTACAGGATTGAAAAAGTATTTGGTAAAATAAAAGTGGGGTTATCATGAAATCATTAACGTTTTCACCTCAAAAGCTGCAGCACCGCTTACTCGTTTTTGGCTTGATGCTGCTTTGTTTATTGCTCTTCTCGAGTTTTGCACATGCACAGCAGTTGCTTAACAGGCACGCTGAAATCATAACCGGCTATAAGGTAGCATCTGAAGAGGGGCTAACCGCGCGTGAAGCCGTAAATTATGCGGCACCTATAGCACAAGACAGCCTCCCCGGCAGCTATCTTTTTCAGCTGTACAGTAAAGAGGCTTTCTGGGCCGACAACGATCAAGCCCCTTCAACAGACTTGTGGCCCGTACCAACAGGCCAAACGGCAGAATGGATGACCGTATTTGTGTCAGAAAATCATGAAGAAGTATTGCTGTTCTTTGTAGATATAGATGGCATAGCTGAATCAATTCGAATGGTTATCAGCGAAATACCGGAAGACGAACGTCCACCGGTGTCCATCGAAACATTACCTGGCTTGCCTGTTGACTTTGTTGACAACACACATGCCCTGAATACCGCCATAAACATGGGTATGGGAAGTTATATTGATGTTGCCCGAACATATCCCGGCTACGAAATATCGTATGCTGCTATACCATTTTGGTTTGCCTACAGCGAATACATATCGGAGGGAGACCATCCATTCTGGGAAGTAAAACTGGAATTTGGAGAGTGGAACGAGCAATACAACCGATATGAGTACACCAAGGTAATCGCACTCATTGACGCTGTTAGTGGGGAGTTCATTACCTTATTCACCGATGAAGGCTATGATGGTCCTGATGTAAGTGAGAAGTCAGATGCCAGAACGTCGGCTGCAATTGCCATCGACTATATTAACGACCACCAGGCCGGTACTCGTCTCCTGGCACTTGGTACCTACGAAAGGCATGCAGGAATGCACGAGCATACCATGCATCGCCTGGTCAGCAAATACCTGCCTACGCCAACTCAGCAGGGCTACAGCGCGTTTCCTACCGGTTTGGCATATGAATGGTGGTTCGTTTTCTACGATCAGCAGGCAGAAGCCATTCATCTGATCAGTATATATGATGAAGCCGTTACCGATCATGAAACCATACTGGTTGCAGAACTGGACGAAGAAGACCTGCCAGGAATTCCGCTAGATGATATGCGAACCGTTCCGGAGCATTTCATAAACTCCGATCAGGTTGCAGAAATTATTCGTACCCAAAAACTCAATGACATCCTGATTAATGCCCCAGACGACCTCTTTATTGAGATTGACTATGAACTCGCCGACCTATGGTGGGACTATACAGATCTGGCCGACAGTGAAACAGGGGTATTCTGGGTAGCTGAAGTGTTTGCATCCTATATGAACGTCTTCGGAACGTACATCTATAAAGACATGGCCATTCTATTAGATGGGCTGACCGGAGAAGTTATTGGAGAACGAGTAGAGACATCTACGAAACCGACAGCCTATTTACCGGTAACGATTCAACTCTACCAAAACTTCCCTAATCCATTCAACCCATCAACTCAAATTCAATTCGAATTACCCGAACATACCGCTGTAACCCTTCAGGTATTTGACCTTACCGGAAAACTGGTAGCGAACCTTGTTGATAATATGCTGCCAGCCGGTATGCATCAGGTTACCTTTGTTTCAGATGGACTGGCCAGTGGAATTTATATGTATAGATTACATGCAGCCGGTCAAACGGTAACCCAAAAAATGACGCTGATTAAATAATTTCGTAATTCCGTACATTTGTGCATCATCCAACACGGGCGGCAAAGCCGCCTGTTTTTATTTCGGCAAATACACGGACCCATGAACCTATCTTCACTTACAGAAGTCTATAAAATAGAATTACTTAACCATGTCGTTCCATTTTGGGAGAAACACTCCATCGACCGTAAGAACGGCGGGTTTTGGAATTGTCTGGATCGGGATGGCAGCAAGTACGATACCAAAAAATACATGTGGCTGAATGGTCGGCAAACATGGATGTTCAGCAAGCTATACAATTCGGTTGAGCAACGCCCCGAGTGGCTGGAAATAGCCCGGTTGGGGGCAACATTCCTCCGGGAAAAAGCCGTTCGAGCCGACAGTCGCGTTTACTTCAGCATGACAGAAGATGGCAAACCGGTACACCTTCAGCGCAAGATATTTTCAGAATGTTTCTGGATTATGGCCCTGGCAGAATATTCCCGTGCCAGTGGTGACCTTTCGGCCATGAATGAAGCCAAAATTATGTTGGAAAACGTGTGGGACTGGAGCACAGACCTCTCTAAGGTAGGTCGCCCCTCTTTTGATGGAGAAGTGCCCTCCCAGTCGCTCGCCATCCCCATGATTTTGCTCAATCTTATTGAAGAGGTCGCCGGTGATGATAAAGAAACCTACCGGGTAGAAGCGGAATCGTGCATAAACCGGATGTTGCTGCATGTACATCCCGAAACCAAAACCGTCTACGAGCTGGTAACACCGGATGGTGACCCTATCGATAGTTTGGAAGGGAGATTGCTGAATCCGGGTCATGCTATTGAAGCCGGATGGTTTTTACAACACTGGGCTCAATACTTGAAACGCGACGACCTCAGCAAAACCGCTGTTGATATGGTGCGGTGGAGTTATGACCGTGGCTGGGATCAGGAATTCGGAGGAATTTTTTACTTCCTCGACTCCAAAGGATATAGTCCATCCCTGCTGGAGTGGGATATGAAATTGTGGTGGCCACATTGTGAGGCGCTCTATGCACACTTGTTGAATTACAGTATAACAGGCGATGAGGCAGACAAAGCGGCTTTTTTACAGGTGCATGAATACGCTTTCAGCAAATTCAGTGATCCGTACCATGGGGAATGGTTTGGATACCTTAACCGACGTGGTGAAGTAACCCATCGGTTTAAGGGTGGACCGTACAAAGGTTGTTTTCATGTTCCAAGAGCGCTATGGCTGGTGTGGAAGAAGCTGGAGGAACTGGGATGACAGATGGGTAACATCATGCAATAATGCGTTGTTTACTTGCGCACAACAATAAACGTCCGTAATTTGCTAAACAACCAATTGACTATACAAGTATTATGAATTACCAGCCTCCCCTGATACCAAAGTATTATCAAATTTACGAAGACTTGCTTGCTATGATTCGACAAGGAGAATTCGGCGAAGGAGATCGTTTTCCCAGCGATACGGAGCTCGTAAAGTCATTCAATGTTAGCAGAGGTACGATTCGAGAGGCTGTTAAACTACTCATTCAGCAAGGATTTTTGGTAAGAGAGCAAGGCAAAGGTACGTTCATCACCTATCAAAAAATCACACAAGACTCGTATAAGTTGATTGGTTTTACGGAGGTCATGTCACAGCACGGTATCAAGGCCAGCGCCAAGATTATCGAAAAAAAAATTATTGATCCGGCACCGAACATCAAACAGGTCATGCAGCTTACAGATGATGAAAAAGTAGTTCGGATTATTCGTCTGCGATATGGAGATAAGGAGCCTCTGATTATTGAACGGTCTTTTTTTCGGTACAAACTGTTTCGACCCATTTACGATATGGACCTTGAGAAAAACTCCATCTTCGAGTTGTTATATCGCCACACCACCACCAGGCTCGGTTATGCGATGCAACGTATTGAGGCCATGGCCGCCGGTCAGTCGGAACACAAATTACTCAACGTAGACCTGGGCACTCCCCTGTTGCTCATGAAACGCTTTATTCAGGCCAAAGACGGCACCTATTTTCAGTACTCGGAGGATGTGTACCGTAGCGACCGCATCACCTTTACCACCCGTACACTCCCCTATGAAGACCAGCACGACTCGCATGGCCTCCCGCTGGATCTTATGAAAAACGAGTAACGATACATTTCAGCTAGCTACTTAAAATGCACACCGGCGCCTGTTACAAACGCCAATCGTAACTGCGGTGGGTTTCTATGCGAGAACCATGCTTGGATGTATGCATGGTGTAACGTAGATGTATGCATAGTGTAACGCATCATTCCTAGTAGCTGGACTGTGTTAGCGGTGATGAGCGCAAGGGATTTGTGATGATTTAACCATCTTGCACATAAGAGAAATTCGAAGGTAATGCTACCACCCCATCGACATTATCAAATTTCATAAAATAAAAGTTGACTTAATGGAAGCGGTTTCACATATTACATCTATCAACTTGTATAGACAACCAAACAATCGGAACAGAGCACACTACTTGTGTTGGGAAATACTCTCCCAACGTATCACCTCAAAATTATCTCGACATGAACAGACAAGAATTAATTAAACACCTCGACACCTCAGAATACTGGGACGTCATCGTTGTAGGCGGTGGTGCTACCGGGCTGGGCGTTGCGGTTGACGCAGCTTCTCGTGGCTACAAAACACTCCTGCTGGAAATGCATGATTTTGCCAAGGCAACATCCAGCCGTAGTACCAAACTGGTTCACGGAGGCGTACGTTATTTACAGCAAGGCGATGTATCGCTGGTTATTGAAGCCTTGAAAGAGCGAGGACTACTCATCCAAAATGCACCCCACCTGGTTACTAATCAGGCATTCATCGTTCCAAGTTACGATTGGTGGAACGGACCGTTTTACGGTGTAGGTATGAAAGTATATGACTTATTAGCCGGAAAACTGGGACTGGGTCCATCCAAGCTGCTCTCATTGGAAAATACCCTCGAAAAAATTCCAACTATTGAGCGCAAAGGCTTACGTGGGGGTGTTGTTTACTACGATGGGCAGTTCGATGACGCACGACTTGCCGTAAACCTCGCTCAGACGGTACACGACAATGGCGGTGTTCCCCTCAATTACATGAAAGTAAACAGTCTGCTGAAATCTCCCAAAGGCTACGTAATAGGGGTGAATGCAACGGATGAAGAAACGGGCACGAAGTACGAAATAAATGGTCATGTAGTGATCAATGCCACCGGTATCTTCGCCGACGACGTTGTTGCAATGGATGAGGAAGACTCCAAACCGATGATTGCATTCTCTCAGGGAGTGCACGTTGTATTGGACAAAGAATTCCTTCCGGGCAGCACTGCAATCATGGTTCCACATACTGACGATGGCCGGGTTTTATTTGCCGTTCCATGGCACAACAAGGTAATTGTAGGTACAACAGATACCCCGGTACCCAAAGCCGAACTGGAGCCCAAGCCACTGGAAGAGGAAATTGAATTTATTCTTCGACATGCTGCAAAATACATGAGTAAAGATCCGAAACGCAGCGATGTTAAAAGTGTATTTGCCGGATTAAGACCGCTGGTTAAACCTCCGGAGAATAAGAATACATCACAGATTTCACGAAGTCATCACTTGCAGGTTTCTGCCACCGGACTCGTAACCATAACCGGCGGTAAGTGGACAACCTATCGTAAAATGGCAGAAGATACCGTAGACCAGGCGTTGATTGTAGCTGGCCTGGAGGAGAAAAAATGTGCCACAGAGCGTATGCGTATTCACGGTTGGTTAAAAAATGTTGACCGCGACGACCATCTTCATGTGTACGGATCTGATATTGTGGGAGTAAAACACATCATCAGTAAAGATCCTTCGATGGCAGAGCAGCTGCATCAGGACCTGCCGTATATCAAAGCTGAAGTTATCTGGTCTACGCGAAACGAGATGGCCAGAACGGTTGAGGATGTTCTGGCACGTAGAACGCGGGCTCAGTTGCTAGATGCACGGGCTAGTCTTGAAATGGCCGAAACTGTTGCAGAACTGATGGCCGGGGAACTCGGTAAGGATGAGGCCTGGAAGAAAGCCCAGGTTGAGGCTTATCATGAGGTAACCAAACATTATGTGCTGGACTAAATCAGAATCGCAAAATTGACCTGGTGAACACTCACAGGCCTGAAACTGATTTAACATTCCACATTATACTGGGATTTGCAGATTAATCAGACCCATGAATTGAGGTGACGGTTGGCTGCGGTGTAATGCTGCGGCTCGCCGTCACTCTTTTTTATTGAAATATGCTAAGAGCGAACGAATGGCCCGTCCTCTGTGAGAAATCTTATTTTTCTCAACGGCGTCCATTTCAGCGAAGGTCTGCTGGTAACCCAGTGGCAGAAAAACGGGGTCGTAGCCAAATCCGCCTTCTCCTCTAATTTCACGGGTAATTTGTCCTACACATACACCCTCAAAGGTAAGCTCTTCCTCAGCGGATACATAAGCAATAACGGTACGAAACTGTGCCCTGCGCGAAACCGTCTGAAACTGTCTACGCTCATGGCGGTCCAGGTCATAGAGAAGTCTTTCTACATTTTCAGCATAGGTTGCCGACTCGCCCGCATACCTCGCCGAGTACACGCCCGGTGCACCACCCAACGCTTCAACTTCAAGACCAGTATCATCCGCCAGACTGGGCAAACCCGTTATTTCGAAAGTATAACGCGCTTTTTTCAAGGCATTTGCTTCCAGAGAGTCGCCATCCTCCACCACTTCCTCAAGCCCTGGAAAATCAAAGGCAGCGTGCAGTTCGATGCCGGCATCAGCCAGCACCGCCTGCATTTCGGAGAGTTTGTCCCTGTTACGGGTAGCCAGTACGACCTTACGGGAACTAGTCATGTGCAGGAACTTCGCTTAGCTCTTTAAATGCATTGTAGCGAACTTTAATAGCATCTTCGCTGATTTCCAGAAGGCGCTCAGGACCAAATTTCTCTACACAGAAACTGGCCATTACCGATCCATAAATTACAGCGCGACGCAGGTTTTCAGGACTGTGATCACCCGTTTTTGCCAACCATCCCGCAAAACCTCCCATAAACGTGTCGCCGGCGCCGGTAGGGTCAAATATATCGAGCACAGGGAAAGCGGGAGCTGAAAATATTTCATTACCGGTGAATAACAAGGCACCATGTTCGCCCTTCTTGATGATCAACGTTTTCGGACCCATATCGTGAATCAGAGCCGCAGCTTTTACCAGATTGGGTTCTCCGGAAAGCTCTCGTGCTTCAGAATCGTTGATTATAAGTACATCAACCCGACTCAGTGTTTTCAGCAGGTCTTCACGTGCACCCTCTATCCAAAAGTTCATGGTATCGCAGATCACGAGCTTCGGGCTTTTCACCTGGTCGAGCACCAGCGACTGCAACGATGGCGCGATATTGCCCAGACAGAGGTACTCTACATTACGCAGGTTCTCTGGAATCTCAGGTTTGAACGTCTCAAAGACGTTTAACTGGGTGTCTAGCGTATCGCGAGAGTTTAAGTCGTAGTGATAGCGACCGGCCCAGAAAAAGGTCTTGCCAGACTTATCGATTTTGAGTCCGTCTAGATTTACACCGCGATTGCGTAGGATTTCGATATCAGATGCTTCAAAATCATGTCCTACCACACCAACCAGATTTACATCCCCTGTGAAATACGAAGAGGTTATGGAAAGGTACGTAGCCGAGCCACCCAGAATACGATCACGTTTCCCGAAGGGGGTTTCGATTCCGTCGTAAGCAACGGATCCAACAATAAGAATGCTCATAAAAAATAATGGATTAGGGTAAAAATGAGTGCAGCAGTGAATGAATGACCAGGCTGCTTATTTATGAATTAAAAATACACAGTATAATTCCGAAATGCAGTATTAAAGATGATGCATAAGGGCTGTATGTACCTGATTTGGATTTGAAAGGTAAGCAAATACAACACCTATGAGCCGACAAATGTGTCTTTCTGCCTTAACCGATGTTGGTTTTAGTCGAACCACTGCTGCATTAGACGCTTCCAGTTGAGCAGCGCCATGCGCCCTTTGTCAGACAAAGCCATGTACGTCTGTTCCCGACCATCAACACTGGTTTTATTCACGATGATGAATCCCGCCTCCCTCAAATGCCTGAGCTGCACACTTAAGTTTCCGTCGGTAGCTTTAACCGCATTGCGAAGAGACGTAAAGTCGGTTTCATCGCTGTGGTACATAGCCGCAAGTATTGCCAGACGCAGACGGTTAGCCAATAACTTGTCTACTAGTTTATGGTCAAGATCGAGATATTTGGTGTTCAAAAGATGACTTTTTATGGGTGTTTGAAAATTTTTTTCACACGGCTTCCGCAACTAATGACAGAAAAATACGGCGTTTTTTTCGTGCAGAGCACTGTTTTTTTGAAACCGATCATTATTGGGGCCGACCGGAAATGTAAAATCGGAAATTATTTGATGAAAGCGCTTTTATTTTAGTTGTCAAATTGTTTAATTGTCTATACAACTGAAACCGCTTTTCTAAGCGCTGTATTTCAAATTATCTTCTGATTGTCACAGAGTTGTCATACGATTGTTGATTTACGATAAAACTTATAACTGAAGGATTAGACATGGAAAAATACATTCTTGCCCTGGATCAGGGAACCACAAGTTCACGAGCCATACTGTTTAATAACAGTGGCGAAATAGTTTCGGTAGCACAAAAGGAATTTCGCCAAATTTATCCAAAAGCCGGATGGGTTGAACACGATGCACAGGAAATTTGGTCGTCGCAGGCGGGTGTAGCGGCAGAAGCCGTAGCCGCCATTGGTGGAAATGGTCAGAACCTGGCCGCAATAGGCATCACCAATCAGCGTGAGACAACCGTTGTATGGGAGAGAGAAACAGGGAAACCCATTCATAACGCTATTGTATGGCAAGATAGAAGAACAGCAGCATACTGTGATGAATTAAAAGCCAAAGGTCTAGCGGAAAAAATTCAGCAGAAAACAGGTCTGGTAGTAGATGCTTATTTCTCCGGTACTAAAGTCAAATGGATTCTCGACAATGTTGAAGGAGCCCGCGAGCGAGCCCAAAAAGGCGAACTGGCTTTCGGTACCATCGACTCCTGGTTGGTTTGGAATCTGACTCGGGGCGAACTGCATATAACCGATGTAACCAACGCATCCCGAACGATGTTGTTCAACATCAACACAATGGATTGGGATGATGATATTCTTGAAATTATGGACATCCCCCGCGAATTGCTGCCTGAGGTAAAGCAGAGCAGTGAAGTGTACGGTAACACCAAAACAACCATCTTCGCCAGTAAAGTGCCCATAGCAGGTATAGCCGGTGATCAGCAAGCCGCTCTATTTGGTCAGATGTGTACCTCCCCCGGTATGGTCAAAAACACCTATGGTACAGGATGTTTTATGCTGATGAATATCGGTGAGAAGCCTGTTCCATCCAAAAACAACCTGCTCACAACGGTTGCCTGGAAAATAAACGGCAAAACTGAGTACGCGCTGGAAGGCTCCATCTTTATTGCCGGTGCGGTAGTACAGTGGCTACGCGATGGCCTGGGTGTTATACGCGAGTCGCGCGACGTTGAGTACTTCGCAAATAAAGTTGAAGATAGTGATGGTGTATATCTGGTTCCAGCATTTGCCGGACTGGGTGCTCCATACTGGAACCAGTATGCTCGCGGAACTATGGTTGGAATCACTCGCGGAACTACAGCCGCTCACCTTGCCCGTGCGGCTATGGATGCTATTGCCTACCAGACACTGGATGTACTCGGCGCTATGAAAGCAGACTCCGGAATTGATATCGCTGAATTACGTGTGGATGGTGGTGCTACCGTCAACGACACCCTCATGCAGTTTCAGAGCGATATTCTACAGGTTCCTGTTTGCAGACCTAAAGTAACCGAAACAACGGCACTTGGTGCAGCATATCTGGCCGGACTAGCTGTGGGTTACTGGAAAGATGTAGACGAAATCCGTAAGCAGTGGCAGGAAGAGCGCAAGTTCTCGCCAGAAATGGATGCTGATAAAGTAGCCGATCTAACCAAGGGCTGGAAGCGAGCTGTTAAAGCCGCACAGGTCTGGGCAGACGATAAATAACCTTGTATGTGAACTCCCCGGGCAGCACTCACCTCAATCGCCCGGGGTATAAAACCGGTCCCCGAAAAATGATACATACATCATATAGGGGCATTCTATGTCTAAAAAAGCAAGACATACCTTAACAAATAATCAATTAGGAGATTCATGACATGAGTCCATTTTTAGGTGAATTTATTGGAACCGCCATCCTCATTTTACTAGGTAATGGCGTAGTTGCAAACGTTGTGTTAAACAAAACCAAAGGAAACAACAGTGGCTGGATAGTCATAACCTTTGGGTGGGGAATGGCTGTTTTTACAGCTGTTTTCGTGGTTGGACAATTCAGTGGTGCCCATATTAATCCCGCTGTTACCATAGCTCTGGCCACTGCCGGACTGTTCGACTGGGCAATGACTCCCATGTACATCGGGGCTCAAATGTTGGGTGCAGCCTTCGGTTCCCTGCTGGTTTGGTTAACCTATAAAGATCATTTTGCCGCAACGGAAGACGGACCCGCTAAACTAGCCTGTCATTCCACCGGTCCTGCCATTCGCAATACCGGGTCTAATCTCACAACCGAGATTATTGGAACCGTAATGCTGGTATTTGGCGTGTTCTATCTGGCAAGCCCAGGCTTTACTTCGGCCGAAGGGCAGTTTCTGGAAGCTATTGTTATTAACGGTCAGGAAGTAGGATTTGGTCTGGGCTCTCTTTCTGCACTTCCTGTGGGTCTTCTGGTACTTGCAATTGGTTTAAGTCTGGGTGGACCGACCGGCTATGCCATTAATCCTGCCCGTGACCTCGGACCACGTGTTATGCACGCTATTTTGCCGATTCCAAACAAAGGCAGCAGTGATTGGGGCTACGCCTGGATACCCATCGTTGGTCCTGTTATCGGCGCTTTTTTGGCAGCTTTCTTATTCATGGCATTTTCATAGTGAATAATCACGCTACAGTGACAGTGTAATCACTGATTACTACGAACATCCCAAAATCACGCCAGGGGGATCGGTTAACATATATCCCCCTGCACTTTTAAACCCTAATTTAGGGTAAATCACAAATTTGAAAAATTGGAGACTTTTTAATGAAGAAACTTCTTCTAACTTCAGCTTCTTTCCTTATGGCCGCCATGCTTGCGATTCCCGCACAAACAGCATCGGCTCAGGAGGTATCCGTTGATGCCGGAATGACACTCACAAGCCGGTTTATATATCGCGGAATAGAATTGGGAAATTCCCCCAATGTACAAGCCATGATAGGTGTAAATACAGGAGCCTTCTCGTTTTACGGTTGGGGCTCACACAGCCTTGGCCAGGACGACGGGGCCTACAAAGAGGTGAAATTCTGGGCAAATTACACGCTCGATTTAGGCGATTTCACGTTAACACCTCAGATTGAGAATCACTTTGATGCATTCTCCGATCTGTTCGATCTGGATGAAAATACCTCAACCCACGTGTTTCAAGCATCGGCCAGACTGGCTGGTAAAGGCGATGCAGCACCCGACTTGTTCATTGGATATGCATTTGGCCCGCCAGTAGAGGTAACTGTTTATGTTGAGGCCGGATACAGCTTCACATCAGGGGACTATGGGCTACGCGCGTTTCTGTCCAGCCAGTATTCTGATGGTCCCGGTTTCGTTGATCTGGGTTATAACGACAAATTTGTGGTAAATCAGATAGGGGTTTCAGCAAGCCGTACGCTGCGAATAACCGATTCATTTTCAGTACCTCTGGGTATATCGCTTGTGGTAAACCCCAGAACAGAGCGCATCTTTACTGCTGCCAGTATCAGCTTTTAAAAGCGAATCTGACTACGGTTGAACGGCCATCAGGTCACAACATTTCACATTACGACCATAAGGTATTCGATGATAGTTGCGACCAGATTAAAACCGCTAAACATTCCGTGACTACTGGCGGGTGACCTTTGCCCAAACTTCCGGCATCGGTTAACTCAACAAGTCGGCCTCATACTCGGAATCCAAAAAGCCTGTGTCTTTTCAATGTTAATCTTTGAGGAGCTCAGGCTTTTTTTAATCCTTACAGGTTCTTTTCGTACTTTATCAGCTAACGTAGATACACTGAAGGCAAATACACACGCTTACCGCTGTATCAGGTTCCAATTCACATCCTAATACCATGCTGATTACCAACCGGTTCCATATCCATTTTAGCCCTAAAGAAAATTCCGGCGGAAATACGGCATCTCCAAACAAACGAAATCAGGATAATACCGTAAAAAACCTGGGTGATGCAAACCGGTCTGAAACACTCAAAACAGAGTACACCGAAGATATACCGGCTGGTGGTGAACAAAAAAAACGCATTAAACAGACTTTCAAAGGTACCCGAATTAACGGCGGTGTAGCCATTGGAGATGCCTATGTATTCCAAAAAACGCTGCCGAATGTCTCCCCCGATGAAATCTCCGACACCGATGAAGAATTTCGAAAACTCAGCAATGCCATTGCACGGGTTATTGATGAACTCGACGAGCTGATCAACGCCAGAAACACCTCGATAAGCAAAGAAGAAGCCGCCATTTTCGAGGCACATAAACTCATTATCAGCGATCCTGAGTTAGTTAAAGAAGTCCGATCAGCAATTGCATCACAACACATGTCCGCCGCATTTGTCTGGCGCGAAACCATTTCAAGGTACATAGCCCTTTATAAAAATGCTCCTGGAAAACTAATGGCAGAACGCGCAGCGGATGTGCTGGATGCCGGGATGCGGGTATTATCACATCTCACCGGTATCCCGATAGATCGACCTGATTCAGACAAACCCGTCGTTCTAATTACCGATGAACTGAGTCCCAGTGATACAGCAATCCTCAACCCCGACCATATCGTTGGGCTCATCTGTGAAAAGGGCAGCGAGACATCACACAGCGGTATTCTCATAAAATCCTTAGGCATACCCGCCGTATTTGGCGTTAATGATATTCTCGGCTCCGTCAACAACACAGACGCATGCATACTGGATGGGGATAACGGAATGCTGTACATAAATCCCGATTCCGACCAACTAGAACTGATGCAGCGCAGACGGGATAACTGGCTCAAATCACAAAAAATGGCGGATGCAGGAAAAAATAGTACTGTTTTTACCAAAACAGGTGAGCGCATTCATGTGCTGGCTAATGTATCTGAACCCAAACACGTAGAACAGGCACTGGGTCGAGGCGCCGAAGGCATCGGCCTGTACCGTACCGAGTTTTTGTATATGGGAAGAAGTCAGGCACCAGACGAACAGGAGCAATATGAGGTGTATCGTCAGGCTGTAGAGCTGATGAATGGCAAGACGGTGACCTTCCGTACCATCGACATTGGCGGCGACAAGCCCGTCGGATACCTTAGCATTCAAAAAGAAGAGAACCCCTTTCTGGGTTGGCGCGGAATACGATTTTCCCTCGAACAGACTGAAGTTTTCACAACCCAGCTTCGGGCATTGCTGCGCGCCTCCGCTCACGGTCCGCTCCACATTATGTTTCCGATGATTGCCATCCCCGAAGAGTGGAGAAAATCAGTGTCCATCGTTGAGCAAGTGAAAAGAGATTTGCAGCGCGAAAACATTCCATTCGACGAAAACATCCAGCTTGGCATAATGGTAGAAGTTCCCTCTGCCGCTATTCGAATTCAGGATTTCCTTGAGGAGGTTGATTTTGTGAGCATTGGTACCAATGACCTGACGCAGTATATCATGGCTGCCGACCGGATGAATACACGGGTGGCCGCGCTCGCCTCCTACCATCAGCCTGCGGTGCTCGACCTCATTGAAATGGTTATCAAGGCCTGCATCCAAAAAGATGTACCGGTTTCTATGTGCGGGGAGATGGCGCGGGATACCGAAGTTACCGAAAGGTTGCTGGAAATGGGGCTTCGGAGTTTCAGCATGAGTGCCAGCGGAATTCCGGCCTTTAAACTGCACCTTCTAGGCGACGATGCGTAGGACAAGTTGCCCACCAAGACAAATTCCGGCATCCGGTTGAGATCAACCTCATGTATTGTTACCTGTATCGGATATTGTTACGTGTATCGCGTATTGTTACGTGTATCGCGCCAATACCTACGATACCGTGTGATTGGCAGCGGTTGCACGAATCACTTCCCGGCTTCGATTAAACTCGAAATCAATACGTCCTAACACGATTCCCGCAAAACCAACCTGCGAAATAATCGTTACACTGCCGTCATCCTTACGAATGCGTTCCGGTGCGTCCATGAAGGTATGCGTGTGCCCCCCGATAATCAGGTCGATACCACGTGTTTCCCGCGCAATAGTAACATCATCTACCCGGGCAGGATTGTTATAGTTATATCCCAGGTGACTCAAGCACACCACCAGATCGCACTTAAAGTCGTTACGGAGCCGATTCACCTGGTACTGCGCCAGACGCACCGGATGTCGGTAGGTAACGCCCTCATGCAGCGGACCTAGCACAAGTCCGGCAAAATCGATTCCCAGACCAAAAATACCCACACGAATACCATCTACTTCCTTAACAATATTCTCCTTCACATAGTCGGCCATGGGAGAGTCCCCAAAATGATAATTCGCATTCACGAAAGGGAAATCGGCCTTATCCGCCACATCCACAAATCCTTGTACACCATTATCAAACTCGTGATTCCCGATCGTAGATGCGTCATAGCCCATTTGCGACATCACTTTGAAATCCAGCTCGCCGTTGAAATAATTGAAATACGGAGTTCCCTGAAACACATCACCGGCGTCGAGCAGCAACACATTCGGATTTTCATTTCGGATGCGATTCACCAACGTAGCCCTGCGTGATACCCCGCCAAGACCAGCAAAACGAGAAGCATTCTCCGGAAACGGTTCAATGCGCGAATGGGTATCGTTGGTGTGCAGAATGGTAAGCTGACGATTTCCGGTACCGGCATAACTCAACAATGGCGTCATGGAAGTTAATCCCAGACCCAGTCCGGCTGCCGACATACGCTTTAAAAATGTTTTTCTATCCATGGTACTGAAATCGTTTCGGTGAAAATTGCTTTTGCGGGGTTAATCTTCCGTAAACCTGATGCGCCCTTCCAGCTCGTAGTTGAGATGACGGCGATGACGGATGTACTCAATCATCGCGTCGCGAATAAGCACCGGAAGGTCAATACGTTCCTGAGCCTCCAGAAACACCCCGATTCCGTCGCCACCATCGGCCACAAAACTGTTCGTTGCCACCCAGTAATAACGATCCCTGCGTAAGGGCTCCGGTCCTACCAGAATATCCACCGCGCGACCATCTTCAATGCGAAACCGGATTCCGCTCACGGGCTCCCCCCTGCGTACGGCAATCTGATTGGCCATAATCTGAACCTGCTCGCCGGTAAGTCGGAGCACGGCAATGGTATTTTCAAAAGGCATCAGCTCATAGATATTACCAACGGTGATGTCGCCCTGAGGCAGTGGCGCGCGCAGACCGCCAAAATTGGCCACTCCGATATCAACCGGGTGCCGGAGTTCTCGCACAGCCCTTGAGCGTAAAATATCAGCAGAAAGGTTGTTCAGGGTACCCTCGGGTCGACCACGGGTAATGGGGGTTTCTGAATGAGCAATTACCGTATTCATACGGGCACCCATCTCCGTAACAAAAGGTGCAATTAGACGAGCCATTTCAGGATCATCGGGCAGCGAGCCGTCTATCTGGAGATACTCATCGGTGGCCGACTCAAGCTGCAGGGCATATTCCGGAGTACTACATGCGGCAGACAAAAACAATACTGCCAGAACGAAACCGGCAAAACGGGCGGGCATCAACAGACGATAACTGGATTGAGACATAAAATAAGGTAAACTTTAATGAGCGTACAAATCCGTTTCTGAAGCTTGCAATATAGCAGTTCTCATGCAAAACGCCCCGTAAAATCCTGTTACTATCGCTGGTTGCGCATCTGCTCCAGAATCATGTCCTGCAAACTTACCAGGCGTACACCAGAGGGAACATCCAGCGCACCCGACGCTGCACCCTGACGAATATCCGTGAGCTCTGCCCTGAAAATCAGTGCTCCCTCCTCATCAAACGCCTCGGCCAGCAACGGGGTTTGTCCGCCCTGCAGCAAGTCGGCCATACCCGAAAGGCTGCCATTACTGGTCATCATTCGCCAAATCGATGCAAACATCCCCCAGTTCACGCGGAAATCCTCACTGATCCAAACGTGCATAAGCCCATCATTATCCGGCGAGCGCACCTCCCACTTTCGTGCCGCGTACCCGTTGATACGGCGCGTTTCGCTAGTTTCACGAATATCTACCGCCGTTTGCTGCGCATTAGCCACCTGACGCTGCATCCCCGCCATCAAATTCATAGCCGCATTAATCTCTTGCGTCTGCATGCGAAGCGCTGTGGGCTGATCCGACAAAAAAACGATATCCTGCTGATCCATTCGCAGTAACAGCCGCTCTGCACTCATTCCCGGCATAGAAGCCGGTGCCGAAGGCATCACATCGGCCAGACCGGCAATCAGCATCCGCTCCGGCGAAGTAATCACACGAACTGTAGTCGCTTCATCGCTGTCGGGAGCGCTATACACCGCATTAAAACTCCCGGTAAAATAAGACTGTGCTGATAGCGGCATCGCCACAGCCATCATGAGAACAAAAAAACTAAGAGAACGTAACATAAAGTAGATCGATTGGTGTATAAGGGTGACTCCGGAAGGCCCCGCTCACGCGCCCGGCTTCCAGACATTCGTTTCATTTCGTCGTCTTGCGGTTGTTAAACGTCAACTGCCACCGCACTACCCGGCACCGTTCATGATACCGGCATGCAGGGTGGTTGCTGCAATATAACAACACAGTTGCATAACGCATCCGAACCGCAGCTCGGTATGCGAACCAGAAATATGAGCTTATGGTGAAGTAACGCTCCGGTTCGAACTACCTGTACGGGTTACTGCGGGACTTGTTCCGTCACTTTTTTAATCCATCCACCCAGCAACACATCCTCGCCTTCGTAGCAGACCAGGGCCTGACCGGGCGTGATGGCCGCTCGACCTTGCGGAAAGCGCATCGCAACCTCATTATCGCCGGTTTGGGTAAGAAAACCCTCCTCCCCGTCGTCGTTGTAGCGAATGGCACCGATGCAACGCATGTCGTCTTCGGGCACCGAGGCATACTTGCCGAAATTCACATCCTTGGCGATACAGGTGGTGTTAATAAGATCTTCCTCCCCGCCAATAGTGATGGTATTGGTCTCGGGATTAATATCGGTTACGTACACCGGTTTGCCCATGGGCAGATGAAGTCCGCGGCGCTGACCAATGGTATAAAACGGGTAGCCCTTATGCTTTCCGACCACGTTGCCTTCTTTATCAACAAAGAGTCCGCCATCCACTTTTTCCTGCAGGCCGGGCACCCGGTCGCGCAGAAAACGGCGGTAATCGTTATCGGGCACGAAGCAGATCTCGTAGGAATCTTTCTTGTTGGCCACATTCAGCAGATTGTAATCGGCGGCAAACTGGCGGATTTCGGACTTATGAAACTGTCCGAGGGGGAATTTAGTACGTGTAAGATGCTTTTGTTCAACACCCCAGAGCGCGTAAGACTGATCTTTGTTGTGGTCTTTCCCACGGGAGATTACAAAACGACCGTTTTCTTCACGAAGATTGGCGTAATGTCCGGTGGCGATGAAATCACATCCCAAATCATCGGCCCGACGCATCAGCGCCGCCCACTTGATGTGGGTATTGCAAAGCACACAAGGATTCGGCGTACGTCCGGCCATGTACTCATCTACAAACCGATCAATTACCCAGTCGCCAAATTCTTCACGTATATCCACGATGAAATGCGTAAAACCGAATTTCAGGGCAATCTGACGTGCGTCGTTCATCGACTCGAGCGTACAGCAACCGGTCTCCTTATTGGATTTCCCGCCGCTGGAGCTATAGTCCCACGTTTTCATCGTAATACCGATGACTTCATACCCTTGTTCGCGCAACATCACAGCGGCAACGGACGAATCAACGCCCCCGCTCATTGCAACCAATACGCGGCCCTTCGTGCTCATAGTGTTATCTGGATTGAGTTTACATTAGCCTGTAAAAATACGACTTTTTGCGCAAAAGTTCCCCTTATCACATGCAAATGTGCGCTCCGGTTCCAACGCAGCGATATGTACGGGGCAGCCAGCATAGAAAACATGCCATACCCTTCTGCGATGGTGCTGCATTAAACCTATACAGGATAACCAATTAGCGACTACACTCGGAGGGGATCAAAGCAGAGCGATAAGCTCATCCGCAGCAGCAGCGATAGGGATAGACTTGAGCTCCTTATCGCGCAATATGGCCAGACGCTCCGGTATAGCCACCGCGCCCGGCAACTCCTGCTCCATCACTTCGATAAACTTAGCTGGGTGCGCGGTGGCCAGCACCACACCATAGTCCGACTCATACCGCTGTAATGACTTAAATCGATTCCAAACCTCGATTCCTGTAGCAGTATGAGGACAAGCTGCGTAGTTGAACTGCTCATAGACCTCGCGAATGACCTCCCGCGTTCGAGCATCACTCACACGGTCGCCTTTTAGGAAATTGCGCAGAGCGGCATGATTTCCTCCGTACAGCGCTTCCAGGCGCTCAAAATTACTTGGGCTACCTACATCCATCGCATTCGATATTGTGGCAACAGACGGTCGTGGTGTGTACGCGTTACCTTCAAGAAACTCCGGAACCACATCATTGGCGTTGGTTGCCGTAACATACTGAACATTCGGCATCCCCATGTGGGCAGCCATAACACCAGCCGTGACATTCCCAAAATTCCCACTGGGCACTATAAAAGTCAGTTTACGGTAGATATCATCCCGTGTGAGCTCCGCCCAGGCCGCCACATAATACACCATCTGAGGAATAAGTCGGGCAATATTAATGGAGTTAGCGGATGTAAGGTTAAACCGTTTGTTCAGGTTATCCTGAGCGAATACCTCTTTAACTATTCGCTGACAGTCATCAAAAGTCCCGTCTACCTCTACAGCAGTGATGTTATGTCCCAGTGTAGCAAATTGACGCTCCTGAAGAGGGCTTACCTTGCCTTTCGGATAAAGAATAAAAGCACGAACCCCATCTACTTTATAAAAACCCTGTGCTACAGCCGCGCCGGTATCGCCGGAGGTGGCCGTAAGTACGGTGAGGGGTTCTCCGTTCGTAGAAACTTTGCATAACGGCATCACGCGGGCCATGAACCGTGCCCCGAAATCTTTAAACGCAAGGGTTGGACCATGAAACAGCTCCAGCACGCCCGTTCGATCGTCGAGCGGGACAACCGGAGCATCAAAATTGAAGGCTTCACGGGCGAGTTCACCGAAGTACCCCTCCTCAAATTCATCACCAATGAGTTCGTTAAAGAGGGCCTCCGCTATGGCAGGAATCGACTGCTCTCGCAGTCCCGACCAAAAGTCGGGTTTGAGCTGAGGCACGCGCACCGGCATGTAAAGTCCACCATCGGGTGCCATTCCGCGGGATACAGCTTGTTTAAATGAGGAGAGGGGTGCGCTTTCGCGCGTACTGACTAATTTCATTAACGTATTTCCGGACCCTGATGATTTACCTGAGAGACGAACAAGTCGGTTCCCAGCTGATATGGTTCAAATGCAGCGACCATCGCGCGGCCAACTTCCCGGGCTTTGTCTTCGCCACGGCATAAAGCAAAAATAGATGGACCTGATCCCGATATGCTGCAACCCAGCGCCCCGGAAGCCAGGGCCTCGCCCTTAACGGCATCAAAGCCGGGGATTAACAGCGAACGTACCGGCTCAAAAATAATATCATCCAATGAGCGGCCAATGAGCTCATAATCTTCCTTCATCAAGCCGGTAATGAGTCCGGCCAGATTGCTCCACTGCACAACAGCATCATCCAGGCGAATGTTCTTTTTAAGTACTTTTCGGGCATCTTCGGTGAGCAGCTCAATATGCGGATGTACCACGGCACACCACAGGTCGGAAGGCACGTGCAGCTGAACCACATCCAGCGGATCGTAAGACCTCACCAGCACAAAACCGCCCAGCAGTGCAGGAGCTACGTTATCGGCATGTGCCGCACCGCAGGCGATCTTCTCCGATTCCATTACAAAAGGAAGCAGTTCTTCGCGAGTAAAGGGTTCACCCAGCAGCGTATTGGCGGCAACGATTGCAGCGACCGAACTTGCGGCAGAAGAACCAAGTCCGCTACCCAGGGGCATCATCTTTTTTACCTGCATGTCGAAACCGGCGTGGGCGTGCTCGTGCCCTCTTCTTCGCAACTCTTCCATCATTGTGAGCACGGCAACACTGGCTGTATTTTTACGGGCTTCCAGAGGAAGCCGGCCGTTATCGCCGGTGATAGCTGTAACGCGTACTTCGCCCGAGTCGGTACGCTGCATCGTGACTTCATCGCCCGGCTGATTGATCGCAAAACCGAGGGAATCGAATCCACAGGCTACATTCGCCACCGTTGCTGATGCAAAAACAGTAATTTCAGTGGTTTTCATTCGTGTATTGAACTGATTTAATTACGACACCTTGATGATGTCGGCAAGAACGCCGCTGGCCGTTACTTCCGGACCGGCACCAGGACCCATGACCACCAAAGGCCGGTCGTGGTAGCAATCGGAGTTAACCATCACCAGATTGTCGCTGGCTGTGAGAGCATAGGCCGGATGCTCCGATCCTACGGCCATAAGCCTTACCTCAGCCTTGCCCCCTTCTACTCTGGCAATATAGCGTAATTTTTTACCATCAGCGGCGGCTTTTGCAGCCAGTTCATCCATGTGCGCATCCACCTCGGGCAGTCTGGTCATGAACTCGTCTACAGTGCCTGAATCAAAGTATGTATCGGGCAGTACAGCATCTACCTGCACATCACTAAGCTCCAGCTGCAGTCCGGCCTCGCGGGCAAGGATTAAAATCTTGCGTGCCACGTCCATTCCGTTCAGGTCGTCGCGTGGATCGGGCTCGGTGTAGCCCATTCCACGTGCTTTGGACACGATTTCGCTGAATTTCATCCCGGGCTGGAAGGTGTTCAGCAGATAGCTGATGGTACCCGAAAGCACCCCTTCAATACGTTGAATTCGGTCTCCGGCACCTACAAAATCACGCACGGTACGAATAACCGGCAATCCTGCTCCTACGTTGGTTTCATAAAGATACCGCACGTTGCTGCGCTGAGCGGCGGCGTGAAGCTCTTGGTAATACACATATCGCCCTGAAGCGGCTTTTTTATTCGGAGTTACCACTGAAATACTGCGGTCCAACACCTCCAGATACCGGCTGCTCACCTGCTCATTGCTCGTACAGTCTACCAATACGCTATTGGGTAAATTAAGCGACAACATATGCTCTAGGAACGCATCCAGTTCCATTTTCCCGCCGCTTTGTTCAAGTTTTTCTATACAATTCGACTCCGGAATCCCGTTCAGATCGAAGTACATTTTACGGGAATTGGCCAGTCCGATTACCCGTATATCCAGATGACGGTCATCTCCCAGCTGACGGCGCTGTCGCCCAATCATGTCAATAAGGGTTTTTCCAATGAGTCCGGCTCCGATTACAAACAGATGCAAGGTCTTAAGGCCGGCCAGGAAAAAGGCATCATGAATGGCGCTCAGGGCTTTCTTCTCATCATCCTGAGCAATCACCATAGATATATTGAGCTCCGATGACCCCTGAGCAATAGCCGATATATTCACGCCATTTTCTCCCAACGCCTGAAACACCTTCCCGGCTATACCGGGCGTTGCGCGCATATTCTCACCTACAACGGCAATGATACACTGCCCCGACTCTATGCTCACTTCGTTAATGCGCCGCCGCTCCATTTCCTGCTCAAATTCTTCCATCAGCAATATTCTGGCACGTGGAGCATCCTCCGGCTTCACAGCAAAACATACCGAATACTCCGATGAGGCCTGGGAAATGAGAATTACGTTGATACTATTGCGGGCCATGGTTGCGAAAATACGCTGCGCTACACCAGCCACGCCCACCATACCCGTACCCTGCAGGCGCACGAGCGATACATCGTTAATGGAGGAAATGCCACGAATAGAGTAGGTACCCGGATCGGCGTTGGCCGTAATGAGGGTTCCATGCCCGGCCGCATTAAAGGTATTCTTAATGCGGATGGGGATTCCTCTGGACATCAGGGGCTGTATGGTAGGCGGATAAATCACCTTGGCACCGAAGTGCGACATTTCCATAGCCTCTTCATAGGTAATAACCGGTACGGGGAACGCGCGGGATACCTTTCGGGGATCGGCCGTGAGCACACCGTCTACATCGGTCCAGATCTGAACTTCATCAACGTCCAGCGCCGCGCCGAGAATAGAAGCCGTGTAGTCAGATCCGCCCCGCCCCAGGGTTGTGGTTTCATCTTTGGCCGTGCTTGCAATAAATCCGGTAACCACCTGCAGCAAGGGATGCTCGCTGAAATGACGTCTGATATTTTCATGGGTTTCATCCTGCAGCACCAGTGCGTTACCAAAGGAATCGTCGGTCTTAATAAGCTTACGGGCATCCAGAAACTCGCAGTCATGTCCGGCGCTTACCAGGGCACGGGAGATAATCAGGTTCGATAACCGCTCGCCGAAGCTCAGAACAAAATCTTTTGACCGCGGGGAAAGCTCTTTTATGAGATGAACCCCTTGCAGAATGTCATCCAGATCGTTGAGCATCATTTTAATCACGGCCATCGTGTTGCTTTGATGGTGGATGTCGATGAGGGCACGTACCGCATCGAGATGACGATTTTCAATGCTTTTGAGATTGTCGGTATAGTCGGGTCGACCCGCGGCGGCAAGGTTTGCGGTTTCAATAAGCTGATCGGTTACCCCCTGAAATGCCGAGAATACGACGGCGCGAACATCTTCGCGCTGAGCTTGTGCAGCAATAAGCTGGATGATAGATGTAATGCGATCGGGTGTTCCGACCGAGGAGCCGCCAAATTTATATACCTTCATACCGTTATCTGTTCCCTAACCGTTTTGCGGGCACTGGCCCGTTTAAATTCGTGGTTTTATATTTCTAATCGGGCTCAACCTTTTTGAAATCAGCCGTTCGGACCCGACACGGTGGTGCACCCTAAGCACTTCCCACCAATACGGATGCAAGATAACGAAACTCCGTTAAAGGTACAGCGGAATATAACGTAGGTATAATGACGGAGGACGCTCTAAAAGCGGAATCGAAGCCCCGTACTGTAACTCAGATCGAATGGGCGCACGTTGGCAGGAGGCTGATTATCGAGGCGGTAGCTAAGGGTAAACAGAAGAGAGAGGTTTCCGTACAGCCGTGCGTCGAGGTTCACGTCTGCAGTATAGCGATAATCTGACAGGGCATCGGGTACAAACTGCAGATACTGCACCGCGGATATATAAAAATCGTCGCTCCTGCCCAGGGTCAGACTTAGGTAATTGGTGCTGCGTACCAGATTTGTGCTAAAGCGATCAAAATCACCGCTCGCATCAATCACTTCGCGCTCCCCCATGGCTGCCAGACCAACAAAGGTGCGAAATCGCCAGCCCGTTTGCTCATTTTCCAGATCCACAGCTGTAAGGCGTACGCCTCCACCTACAAGCTTACGATCTTTGAGGCGGATAAATTCATTCTGTTGTTGCTGCATGAACCCTTCTACAGCCACGCGTGGCTGCCACTGCCAGGTGTTCCGCAGCGCTACGAAGAAGGCATTTTTGAAAGGTTCTCCGTTTTTGTAGCCGTACACATAATTATATACAATGAAGCTGCGATTGCTGGGAAGGATGTAATCGAGTCGACCGGTTGTATTTACTTCGTAGATGGATGTATTACCCGCACTCACGTTACCGGTGAGTGAAACCGATCCCTTAAATCCGGTCTGGTCGGTGGCTACGCGCATAGCCTCGGTGTTAACCTGAGCGTTGACGACAACAGGAACGAGCAATAGAACAATCAACAAATACAAAAAACGTAACAGCAAAACAGTTGAAATATTTTAAGTGAACAATAACAACGGGCAAAAAAAAAGCGACTTTGAATAGTACAAAGTCGCCTTAGCAAATGAGAGGCAATTGGAGCGAGAAACGGGACTCGAACCCGCGACCCCAACCTTGGCAAGGTTGTGCTCTACCAGCTGAGCTATTCTCGCTTGAGAGCCTTAAATATAAGGATGTATCGTTGCGGTTGTCAAGGTGTATTTAAGCAAACTCCTCAAAAAAGGAATACATGACCTGCAGTTTTTATTATACCGGCTTCGCAGCAGCCCTGTTTTATCGCATATTATACCGCGTTACCCTATTGTTACGCAAACTGTATACGGCGCTGCCATCGGGAGCAATCAGAATGGTATTTCGATTACGTGATCCCTCAATAGATGATAACAGCTCGCCATTGCGATCAAAGGCATGTACCGTAGAGCGACCGAAATCCAGATGATTCATTGCAATAATGATATCCCCATGATCCAGAAGTTGTCTTGTTCGGGGCGCTGACGTTTCAGAAAGTACTGTTCCATCGTTCATATTCAGCACTGCCAGACCACTTCTGCCCAGCATGAATATCTTATCGTCTATCTGTTTCACGTCCTGGAGTCGACCAATCGACTCGGAAACAGTAAACTCGCTGGTAACCTCTCCGGTAACGACATCCACCACACGCATTCTTCGGTCTGAAAACACCCAGATCTTACCATCGTGCCACATAAAGGGTTCTGTAAGACCGCTTCTGCCCAGATCAACCTGCCACAATTTCTCGCCGCTGCGGGCATCCATAGCTATAAGTCCTTCACGAGAGCCATTGCCATCAAACCCCGCAACCAGAATATCACCCGACAACAACAAATCGATGATATTGTTATTACTGCTTAGCCTACCTGTTTCCCAGATACGCTCCCCACTGTGCATGTCGTAAGCTTCCATCTCTACATCAATACCACTGAGACGAATATTGCCATGTTTCACACGGAATAACCTGTCGCCATCACTAACAGGAAAGGCAAAAAAGTTCATCACCTGCCCTTCTGGAGCAATCAGATCTAGCATGCGGTCGGCCCCGGTCGTTGACCGAAATACCTGACTCCCATCTTCTACAGCATACACCTCTACATTCAGGAAATTCAGCATAATGAAATCGCCCATCAGACGAATATCCAGCTCCCGGTCGTCCCAGTCGCCGAATCCGTTCACTTTAGAGCGGATATCGCCGTTGTAGCGGCTTTTCCACAGCACCTCACCGGTGGATGCATCCACCCGCGCCAGCTCTTTATTAAACTGAAATCCCTCTACCTGCAGCAGACCGGTATCGTCGTTCACAAAAATGATACTATGGGTAGGCTCGTGGTAGAGCAGAGCGGCCGGACTCCCCTTCAGTTCGCTGGTTTCCCACAAGGTTTCACCGGTGTCCAGACTGATGAGCGCCATTCCATCCAGGGTTTTGATGAGCAGGCTGTTGATTTCGTAGATAATGCTGGTTATCTGATTGATGTATACCTCCGGGAAAAGAATTTGGGAAGCCGCTTCCGATCCAATAGCACCGCCCACAGAGTTGGTTAACCCAAAACCATGCGCCAGCGATCGTGCCATTACCTGATGACGCTCCATACTCCACTGGATGTCGGTATTAATCCACAAAGGCGCACCATTCTCCAGGTTGATAAGCGCAACCGACTCATCTCTTCTGCCGTAATTAAACTCCAGTACCGCGTGTAGATGCGGAACGTAGATAAAATTCACCTTCTGCTCGTTAATGCGCTCCATGCCGCGGGCCGTTTCGGTATATACGGCCCACATGGAATTACGGTTGGCGGAGATGCTTGCACGGCCACCATCGGCATCAATGGACTCAAATCCAAGCGGGGAAATTAGTGCAATGGCCTGACCGTCGTCGGAAAGGTAGGCCTGATTCAGCCAGCTGCTTTCCCCTGTGGTGGCATAACGAAACTCGTGTGTCCAGGCTTGTTCGGCTGTGGTTTCTACGGATGGAAGCCTGGAGGAAGCACATCCCGCAGCGAGGAGAGCGATGAGGAGTATAAGACCGTTGTATTTCATGGAAGGCATCGTACTTATGGTTGTGTTAATAGCTGATTGGTTGTTGCCCGGTTGACTGATTACAGCATGACCAGAGGGGGCATGATGACCGTATTGAGCGTGTGATAGAAAACAAGGTGTTGTAATCGCCACTTGTCAGAATACAACAAAGCCTAGACATACATTTATGATTGGGCAAACATTACATCCGTTAGACGTTGTGATTACTAAAATGGTAAGCGAAAAGTGACGACTAAATCCGACATCAAAATGGGAAAAACAATCCGATTTTCCGAATACAGCGATTTGCGATAACGTACAGAAGGCTATATTTCAACTTTTTTTTTCGTTATATGTGTAATAATATCAATTACTTACCAAATATGAGGAAATTATTTCAAAAAAAGTTTGTCACAAATGGTCGATGAAACACTCTATTAAGCATATACCCCCCAAAAAAGGCATGTAAGCTTATCTCCCCAGCATCCACCCCCCAAGGATGACATGCCTTTTATTTTTGACGACCAAGCCGGTCTCAGTCTCCCCAAAAGCTGAGGCCGGCTGACGTCAAAATCAATTTTAGCGTTTGATTCGTAGTTTAATTAAACCTTCAACATGCGATAACTACACCAAATGGATGCTACTACTATCACAAACCCATTCTATAAATGTAGTGTTCTGAGCGAAACAATCCATCTGATTAGCCCTTTCCCGTTTCAATATCGCATCAAATTCCCTATCATTAGCCGCACAAGGAAACGATTATTAACGCCGTTACGGTTTCGTATGTCATGCTCTACCACCGCACTATAGAACACTCGAAGGATGCCGACTGGGTCGTGTTTATTCACGGCGCCGGAGGAAGTTCCGCGGTATGGTTCAAGCAAATTAAAGACTACAAAACCCATTTCAATCTCCTGCTCATCGACCTTCGCGGGCACGGTCGCTCGGCCGACGGACCAGCCTTCGGCAAGCACGACTACTCCTTCGAGTCTATCGCCTCCGACGTCATCGATGTACTCAACCATCTCAACATCCCCAAAGCCCACTTCGTAGGCGTGTCTCTGGGCACCATCATCATCCGTCAGCTGGTAGACATCGCCCCCTCCTACGTAAAATCTATCGTGTTTGTAGGCGCCATCACCCGCCTCTCCCTGAAAAGCCGCTTCCTTGTACGGATGGGACGCATGTTCAAGTCCTTCATCCCCTACATGTGGCTGTACCGCCTGTTCGCCTTCGTTATCATGCCCCTCGACGGACATGAAGAATCGCGCAGTTTATTCGTACGCGAAGCCCGAAAACTGGCTCAGAAAGAGTTCATTCGCTGGTTCAACCTCACCCGACACGTCGGCGAAAAGCTCAAGCTCTTCGAAGAAGTAGATCCCGGCATCCCAACCCTATACGTCATGGGCGACCAGGACCATATGTTCCTGCAGCCTATTCTGAACATGGTGAAACGATTCAAAGACCAGACCCTGGAAATAGTAGAGAATTGCGGACACGTGGTGAACATCGAAAAACCGGAGGAATTTAACCGACTCTCGCTTCGATTTTTGCAGGAAATGTCTCAACGGGAAGCTTCTCTGGAAGCTTAAACACGCCAAAAAGTTACCATCGCCTCAAAAAGCCACGGGGATATACTACAAATACTTTTTCAGCTTGGCCGACAGCGACTTTAGCTCAATCGGTTTAGACAGGAAATCGTCCATGCCCGCATCGATACAACGTTCACGCTCTTCATTTAGGGCTCCGGCAGTGAGCGCAACAATGGGAACCCTCCTGCCACTGCCCTGCTCCATTTCACGAACGCCGCGTGTTGCCAGCAGTCCATCCATGCCCGGCATCTGTACGTCCATGAGGATGAGATCAACTTCGCGTGTTCTCAGAATATCGAGCACCTCCATTCCGTTACGCGCTTCAATGGTCTCTACACCAGCCAGTATCTGCTTAACCAAGGTTTTGGTCAAGAGCATATTCATTTCAATGTCTTCGGCTATGAGTACAACAGCCGAGCCGTCATTAAGCGTCGTTGTTTGTGTATCGGACTGATCAGACGATACCGCTTCCCCACGTTCAATGCGTGTCTGGAGACTGAAAGAGAACGTACTTCCCTCTCCAACCTTGCTGTCCAACTCAATGGCTGAACCCATTTTACGCACAAGCATATCCGAAATAAGCAGTCCTAAACCCGTTCCACCATAACGCCTGCTGATGGACGCATCGGCCTGTGAAAATGCTTTGAACAGCCGGGTCCGTTGATCTTCACTAATACCAATGCCGGTATCGTTAACTGAAATTTGAAACAGGCCTGTGTCGGGTGATGTACCTTGCTGAAAGGTTACATGCAGCTTTACCTCACCTTTTTCGGTGAATTTAATGGCATTACCAAGCAGATTGAGCAAAATCTGGCGAATTCGCGCAGCATCTATTTCGGCAAAACGGGGTACATCGGGATGAATACTAAGATTCAGAGAAAGTCCTTTCTCGGTGGCCTGATAATTAACGATTTCAACGGCCTGCTCGCAAATTTTCACCAAATCGTGCATGCCCAGTTCAAGCTCAAGCTTTCCGGCTTCTATTTTGGATACATCCAGAATGTTGTTAATAATCTCAAGCAACGCTACCCCGGCGGTATTCGCATTTTCAACATATCGTTGCTGGGTACCATCCAGTTTTGTTCTGCGCAGCAAATCTGTAAAACCAATAACACCGTTCAGCGGGGTACGTATTTCATGACTCATGTTTGCCAGAAAACGGGATTTCGCCTGATTCGCCTGTTCGGCGCGTGCCCGCTCCTCCTTGAGTTCGGCCTCGTAGCGTTTCAATGGAGTAATATCACGCACGAAGTTTATAATTTTGTTACCGCCAAAGGTAACAGCTCGTGCCTGATAATACTTGCGTTCACCGGCTACCTCCAAATCATATTCCAGCTCCTGCACTTCTCCTGTTTCTATGGCCCGGGCAAACGTTTTATCGAATTGTTTAACCAACTCAGGAGGCATAATTTCGCGGTAGCTTTTCCCCAAGAATTCTTTAGGGTTAGCGTATAAATTGACACCATCCGCCTTGAAATCCAGATATTTCCCATCATAATCCGTGACTAAAAACATGTCGGGGATGCTGTTTTTCAGCGAACGGTGATAGTGCTCGCTTTCTTCGATTTTTCTGAGGAGTTCTTTTTGCCGGGTTACGTCGTGCTGCACACCAAAAAGACCCGTTATACGCCCTTTCTGGTCATATAGACAGATATAATCTCCCTCAATCGTTATGGGTGTACCATCCAGTTTATTCTCTCTGGTTTCAATATGCAGCGTGCCCTTATCAAAGAGCTCATACCAGACGTTACGGGCGTGCTCAAGGTTGTTATTAAACAGATCAAGTATCTTCGCGTTTAGCAGCTGTTCTTCGGTAGCACCGTACTGATCCAGCATGGCCTGATTTACACGCGTGATACGCTGATTTTCAATTGCATAGTCAACAAGGGCTTGTTTATCCGTGCTATTTGCCCAGTCTAAAGGCTCATCCAGCATCATAAAAAAGAATCCGGTAAGCGACTGAGCAAAAAACAAATCCATCAGGTTTTTATTTTTCTCAAGCTCCAGTTCAGCTTTTTTCTGCCCGGTGATATCTATATGGGTACCGTACATCGACATCGCGTTGCCATCCTTATCACGCGATAATACTTTGCCTCGTGACTGTATCCAAGTCCAGGTATTTTCTTTAGAACGAAGGCGAAACTGTATCTCGTAGATATCTGTGTGCCCTTTCATGTGTTGTTCGGCCGCTTCCAAAAAAGCTTGTGTGTCGTCGGGATGCAGCAATTCAAGGAACTTTTCCAGGGTAAAAGGAACCAGTTCTTCCAGCCGATAGCCGAGCATAGCAGCCCAGTTTTCATTAATAACCAGCTCGTTGGTCTTGGTAATGAGCTCCCAGGTGCCCAGATTAGCCGCCTCTATGGTGTTATCTAACCGGGTACGTTCCGCCTGGAAAATAGCACTGGCCTCTTTGCGATCGGTTATATCGTAGATGTAACCATGCCACAGAATACTTCCATCATCCAGGGCTTCCGGGCGGGCCTTCCCGCTTATCCATCGGAGTCCTTTGCCTTCCAGGTTAACTCTGAAATCACATTCCCATAGCGACAAATCTCGGACAGAGTTTTGTATTAACGCATTCACATGTGCAATGTCATCGGGATGTATGAGACTGAACACTTCCATAGCATTTTCACGTACCTGCTCCGTGGTAGCTCCGAACATTTCGTGTATACCCTCCGAAACATAAGGAAATACGAACGTGCCGTCTTTCATGAGCTGAAACTGATACAAAACACCTGGTATGTTGGCACCAAGCTTATCGAAATTGGTACTCTGGTCCGAACCGTGTAGTCCGGTTGAGCTATTCCCCATAATGCTAAAAAATTGGTTTACGGCAACTACATGCCATGCGTAGATACAGTGTGGTTATCGACCAGCTGCAGATTATTTCAATCAGGAGATTTTAAAAACGAGTATGACCTTTCTCCCTTCCAGCTCAAACTGAACGTCATCGCAGTAGGTTTTCATCAGAAACACCCCCCTACCACTGTCTTTGAGCAGATTTTCCGGATTGAGCGGATCTGGAAGGGCGTCGGCATCAAACCCTTCGCCTTCGTCCTGAATACTGAACCTCAATTCCCCATCTGTTATTTGCCAGGAAATCGTGACCTTTTTTTCTTCATCTAATTTATTGCCATGTTTTATCGCATTTGTCATGGCCTCTGAAGCAACGAGCATTAGTGCTTCTTTCTGATCTTCGCTTAACCCCGACTCCCGGGTTGCCTCATCAACAATGCCTTCCAGCCTACTCAGATTGTCGTAGCTGCTTGTAAATTCGTAAAGGTTTTGTTTCGTCATGAGTACATTTCGGAATTGAGAATTTTTCGAATATACATAAAATCAGCCACAGACAAGTCCAAATTTATGGATTGTCTGCAGCTGAACAGTAAATTTAGGTTTTTTTAACCGTATATGCCACGAAGACGTAAGACTTTGGCAACCTTGTCGATGGCATATACATAGGCGGCCTGACGCAGCGTAATATTGTACTGCTCTTTAACATTATAAATGAGGTTAAAGGCTTCACGCATCATTCGGTTTAATCTGCGATTTACACGCTCTTCGGTCCAGAAGTAACCCTGACGGTCTTGCACCCACTCGAAGTACGATACGGTTACACCACCCGCATTGGCCAGAATATCGGGCACTATCAAAATGCCTTTTTCATCAAGGATAGCATCGGCTGAAGCCGTTATAGGTCCATTGGCACCTTCCGCTATAACTCTTGCTTTAATATTGGATGCGTTGTAGCGATTAATCTGGTCTTCTTTGGCTGCAGGAATGAGTACATCTACATCCAGCTCAAGCAATTCTGCATTGGTTATGGTCTCGCAGCCTTCAAAACCTTCAAGGGTACCCTTGTTGTTGGCAGAGTAGCTTATGGCCTGTGAAATATCAATCCCGTTGGCGTTGTAATAAGCCCCGCTCACGTCACTGATGGCGACGATTTTGGCGCCCTGCTCGTACATGAGGAGCGCAGAAACACTGCCTACGTTACCAAATCCCTGTACGGCTACAGTACAGCGGTTGGCAGCCATCCCGAGTTTGTTAAGCGCAGCCAACGTAACCGTAACGACACCCCTACCGGTGGCTTCTTTTCTGCCACGTGAACCTCCCAGAAGTACCGGTTTACCTGTTACTACAGCATTCTCCGTTCTGCGCGAATGCATGCTGTAGGTATCCATAATCCAGGCCATCGTCTGCTCATTGGTATTCATGTCGGGAGCGGGAATATCCTGGTCTGGCCCAAATACATCAAACATGGCCGATGTGTACCGCCGGGTAATGTGTTCCAGTTCGCGCTGACTTAGTTTGCGGGGATCACACTTCACAGCACCTTTTGCGCCTCCAAACGGCACGTTTACCACAGCACACTTCCAGGTCATCCATGCGGCCAGGGCTTTCACTTCATCCAGGTCAACATCAGGTGAGTAGCGAATTCCTCCCTTCGACGGACCTAATACGTTATCATGAATTACGCGATAGCCTTCAAATACTTCGATTTCACCGCTGTCCATTATAATGGGAATAGAAACGGTGACCGTTTGAACTGGTGATGCCAGATACTTGAACATTCCTTCTTTTATTTCCAGAAGGTCGGTAGCAAAGCGAAATCGCTCCATCATACTTTCAAAGGGCGACTCTTTATCGAGTTTCGGGCCGGGTTCTTTGTAATAAGGTGAACTGAGCAAGTCCTTTTGATTTGACATGATTGGTAGGTGTACTGAAGTAAAAGTTAATAGGTTCGTTGAAATGCTTTCGGTTTGGCAGTAAACAGGTTATGGTCCGGAAAACCACAGGTACCCATCTATGTTCGCATCAAAGTCCGAAAGCATCATAGTAAGATGGAACGGTGCAAAGTTAGGGAGATTTTAAACAAGTATGCATCAAAATGTTATATTATATACATCAAAAAAGCGCTTTTCTTTTACGGTTACTGAAGCTGGATCAGTGAGGGTATGAAATTGCGGTTTAAATGCGTGAAATACATGGTTGTTACCCACGGCAATATTATTTTTCTGTTAGTTATACAGCGAAAACAAGATTAGAAGTGCGATTTACGCTATATTATGCAGATGACTACGAAATCAATTTTATCTAAAAAAGCCTATGTCCATTCGGGCATAGCACCTGTACGAAAAGAAGCTTCTGATACCGCAGAGATGGTAACACAGGCCCTGATTGGCGAAACGGTTACCATTCACGAGTCGGTAGAGCGATGGCATAAAATCACCTGTGACTTTGACGGCTATGAGGGCTGGATTAGTGTGGGGCAGGTGGTGCGGTTTAGCTCCAATGAGGCTTATGAGGCCTGGATAGCCAATCCAGAGCGCATTCGGTCACCGTTTTTCACCTATCGTATTACCCGTGGCAAGAGCAAGCAGATTGTTCCTGTTGGGGCCCCGGTTGTTTTCAACGGCTTTGATGCAGAATTGCCTGATGGCCGATGGGACGTTGAAATTACCCCCCTCCAGCTCAAAGAGCATGCCATTATGGATACCGCCATGCAGTTTCTGGGAGTCCCCTACCTTTGGGGTGGCCGAACCGATTCGGGTATAGACTGTTCCGGTTTAATCCAGATGGTTTACAGCCTGCACAGCTATCACCTGCCCCGCGATGCATCCCAACAATTCAAATTTGCTCCACTCAAAGAGGGCATAACCGTTGACGACATGGAGTACGGCGATATTATCTATTTCCATGGCAAAGACAAAAAGCTGATTACCCATGTCGGTTTTTACGTGGGCGAAGGCAAGCTTCTTCATGCTTCCGGGAATGTACAGATTCAGCTTATTGATGAGCGCAGAAAGCAGGCAAGCCGGTATGAGTTCAATGAGCGGCTGGCATCTACCATTGCCGGTATTCAAACCAACAGCGATATGAAATCGGCGGCCATTAGCGCACGTCAGCAGGCAATTATTTAACAATACCTTTTTTGTAATCCTTCTCAAATTACATTATTGTAGGTAGCATCGTGATTAACCGGAACTAACGTCCAATAAAATCATGGATATGCTTAATAGTAATGTGTTGATTTTGAATCAGGATTACCAGCCACTGAGCGTTTGTGATGTTCGTAAGTCATTGTTGCTCATATTCCTGGACAAGGCTGAACTTCTTCACGACGATCCGGCGCGGAAAATTCGTTCCGTACGCTCGGAGTTTGCCTTCCCGTCGGTTATACGGTTGCGCAAATATGCCCGCATCCCTTTCAAAAATATTGTGCTTACGCGCAAGAATATTCTGAAACGGGATGGAAACAAGTGCCAGTACTGCGGTAAAACATCCGATCTGACCATCGACCACGTTGTACCACGAAGCCGTGGCGGAGGAGATTCCTGGGAAAACCTGGTGACGGCATGCGGCAACTGTAACCACAAAAAAGGAAATCGAACACCCAGGGAAGCGGGTATGCCCCTGTTTCGTGAACCTTTTCGTCCCAATCATATTATGTTTTTACGCGAGTATATGGGCAGTGTTCAGGAGCCCTGGAAACCGTATCTATATATGATGTAATTAGCAGTTCATATTGAGCAGGTAAAATCGTAATTTGGGGCTTCACTGAAAAATCACCCCCATTTATCCGTTTCATGCCAGACAAGCCACACGATTATTGTGGAATTTTCGGTGCCTTCAATCATCCCGATGCAGCTGTTTTCACGTACTACGGCCTTCACGCCCTTCAACACCGTGGTCAGGAATCAGCAGGAATCGTCACCGCCACATTCGATGAAAACCACCAACGTCCGGTTATGCCCATGCATAAAGATTTCGGACTGGTTCTGAATGTTTTTGATGATAAAAAAATCTTTACCGATAAGCTCATGGGCGCTTCGGCCATTGGGCACAACCGCTATTCCACATCCGGTTCATCTAAAAATCCGGCCAACATCCAGCCTTTCCGCGTGCATTACCGTGGCGGCAACCTGGCTCTGGCACATAACGGAAACCTGACCAACGCCCGGCAGCTGCGCGAACGGTTTACTCAGGAAGGCGTACTGTTTCAGTCAACTTCCGATACTGAACTCATCCTGCATCTGATTTCCCACAGTAAGAAGTCTACTCAGGTTGAACAAATAGTGGATGCGGTATCTCAAATTACAGGAGCCTATTGCCTGGTGATATTAACCGACGACAAGCTCATTGCTGTGCGCGACCCGAACGGATTTCGTCCGCTGGCACTCGGCAAAAAAGACGACGCCTGGTTTGTGGCCAGTGAAACCTGTGCCTTTGACATCAATGATGTACAGTATGAACGCGATATAGAACCCGGTGAAATTCTCATTATTGATCGCCATAGTGCAACCCAGCAGGACATGCGGTCGCTGTTTATTCCGCGGCAGGAAGCAACGCCTACCAGTGGATGCATTTTTGAGTTTGTGTATTTCTCACGTCCCGACAGCCGCATTTTCGGTGAAAACGTTGATAAAGTGCGCCGGCGCATCGGTCGACAACTGGCTAAAGAGCATCCCATAAGCAGCTTCTTACTGGAGGCCCGTCCTGAAAAGCAGCCAGTGGTTATTTCCGTGCCCGATTCCTCTAACACGGCGGCCCTGGGCTATGCCAATGAAAGTAACAAACTCGGTGAAGATTGTCGCTTCGAAATCGGTCTCATCAGAAATCATTATGTTGGAAGAACCTTTATCTCTCCCGGACAGGAATCGCGGGAACTGAAAGTACGCACCAAATTCAATACCGTTCGGGGTGTGCTGGAAGGTCGGCCCGTAATCATCGTAGACGACAGTATCGTGCGTGGAACGACCTCCCGCCATCTGGTTGATATGATTCGGAAAGCCAATCCTTCAGAGGTTCATTTTCTGGCCAGCTCCCCTCCCATAATTGAGCCCTGTTACTACGGAATGGACTTCCCATCGCCCAGTGAACTCATTGCTAATGTTTACGACAGGGATATCAATCGAATTGCCGAGAGTCTGGGCGTTGATAGTTTGCATTATTTATCGCCGCAAGGACTTGTTGAAGCTGTGAAATTTGCCAATCAGTCGCCTATGGATTACTGCACGGCCTGTTTTACCGGTAATTATCCGGTTCCGGTCACAAACGGCATCGAAAAAGACGAAAACGATTTAAATTCATGAGTGCCAAGACCGCTGAATTTGTACTGAGTGCCCCCGCTTTTAAAGACTGTCCACCCGAGACCTTGCCTGAAGTGTGCTTTGCGGGGCGATCTAACGTGGGTAAGTCATCGTTAATTAATGCCGTAGTTGGCAGGAAGAAGCTGGTAAAAACATCCAACGTGCCAGGGAAGACACGGGCGATGAATTACTTCCGCATCGACGAGCAATGGTTTCTGGTTGACCTGCCCGGTTACGGCTATGCGAAGGTTTCTAAGAGCGAACGCGAGCGCTGGGATACCGAAACACGAACCTATTTTAAGAATCGGGGAGCCTTACGGCTGGTCATTTCCTGTGTAGACAGCCGGCATGAACCACAAAAGCTGGATGAAGACTTTGTTTTTTGGCTGGGAAGCAACGGAATCCCTTTTGCGATTGTTCTCACAAAATCAGATAAGCTAACAGCAAATCAGAAACAGACGGCCACTTCGAGGGTCCGACGAATGCTTAAAAACATGAACATGGAAGTCCCGGTGTTGCTTACCTCATCAGAGGATAAAGACGGCATCGAACAGGTTAGGGAATTAATATCGGACTTCGTTAACAACAACTACGACACAGACTAAAACTGGAACAGGAATCAAATGGCATATAAAGTATTATTATTAGACGGTATTGATCCGAATTGCAAAGACATTCTGGAGTCACGCGGTATACAGGCAGACCTGGAACCCAAGCTGGCAGGCGACGAGCTGCTGGCCAGAATCAAAGATTACGATGGTATTGTGGTACGCAGTGCTACCAAGGTGAACGAGACCCTGCTCAAAGCGGCGCCAAACCTAAAAGTTGTTGGTCGTGCCGGCGTTGGGGTTGATAATATCGACATCCCGATGGCTACCAAAATGGGTGTGTTGGTCATGAATACTCCCGATGGTAACACCATCTCTACCGCCGAGCATACCTGCGGCCTGCTGATGTCGTTGGCACGGAACATTCCTAACGCTGTGAATTCGCTTAAAAACGGTGCCTGGGACCGGAAAAAGTACACCGGTTCGGAGCTTTCAAACAAAGTATTGGGTATTGTAGGCTTGGGCAAAATTGGTTCCGGCGTTGCAGAGCGTATGCTGGCATTTGGGATGAATGTTGTAGCTTACGATCCCTTCACCACCCATGAACGCGCCGAAGAAATGGGTGTAAAACTGGTTGACATCGAAGAATTACTGGCTGTGAGCGATTTTGTTACCGTTCATACCCCCCTTACTGAGAAAACCAAAGGACTGGTATCGCGGGCCAATGCTGCTAAACTCAAAAAAGGTGTTCGCCTGGTAAACTGCGCCCGTGGCGGAATATTTGACGAAGGCGATCTTCTGGGTCTTCTTGAGGATGGAACCGTTGGCGGGGTAGCCCTGGATGTGTACAGCGTGGAACCGCCGGATGCTTCCTTCGAAGCATTGCTTAAGCACCCGAACGTGGTCTGTACCCCTCACCTGGGTGCCAGCACAGAAGAAGCGCAGGAAAAAGTGGCTGTACAGATTGCTCATCAGATAGCCGACACCCTTGAGCTCAAGAATTTCAAAGGCACGCTCAACGGCAAGGCCATTGCACTGAGCACCAACAAAGAAGTACAGCCCTTCCTGAAACTGGCTGAGAAACTGGGTGATTTTGTAGCTCAGGTTGTACCCGACAATACCGACTTCCTGGAAATCGAGTATTACGGAAAGTGTGCTCAGCACGGTGAAGTGTTAACCGATTCCCTGCTGAAAGGCTATCTCACCAACTACTCTGAGGAGTCTGTAAACCTGATTAGTGCCCGTTACCTGGCCGATTTCCGTGGACTCAAGTTCAAGGAAACAACCAGTAAGGCATCCAAGACCTATTCTGATTTGATTCGTGTTAAAATTCAGGGTAAGTCAAAGTTTAAGGACTTTGCAGCCACTCAGTTTGGTGAAAACGATTACCGAATTGTGGAAATTGACGGGTTTGGCATTGAGCTGGCCCTTAAAGGGATTATCGTTCTGTACAAGAACATCGATAAGCCCGGGATGCTGGCTGCAGTAAGTGCAGAAATGTCGAAACGGGATGTGAATATTGCAGCGCTCAGTCTGGGCCGGTCGGCCAAAGGACTGGAAGCCATCACGGCATTTCGTGTAGACCGGAAACTGAACAAAGACGAACTCAAAGCTATCGACGACGTAGACGGTGTAGATTTCGCACACTACGTTGAAATGGCTTAGTACATTTAGACAGGAGGCTTGCTTTGGCAGGTCTCCTTTTTTTGCGTCTGAGGTTTATCTTTCCACGGATACCCCCGGTAGGCTGGCAGCATAAACCGCATCTGAATTAAGCACCTTACCTGCATTTCGAATACCTTTTTTTCTAGTTTATCATTATCATATCGGAGCGACTCCGATTTTATCATCTACACCTAAGATTCACGTATTATGGCACTTAAAGCTACACAGTCAGAGAAAACCATGTACGAACGCATCCCATCCGTAGTGGTGGGAAGTCCATCAGAAGGGGCTATTGCCGTTGCACATGAAATTGCAGACATCATCAAAAAACGTCAGGAAGAAGGGCGAAACGCCGTACTCGGACTGGCCACCGGTTCATCCCCGATTAAAGTGTACGACGAGCTCATCCGTATGCACCGCGAAGAAGGTCTGAGCTTTCAAAACGTAGTCACCTTCAATCTGGACGAATACTTCCCTATGCCGGCCGATTCCGTGCATAGCTATGTGCAGTTCATGAACGAGCAGTTGTTCAAGCACATCGATATCAAGCCGGAAAACATCCACATTCCGGATGGTACCCTCGACCAGAGTGAGGTATTTCAGTTCTGCTCCGATTATGAGCGCAAGATTGATGAAGCCGGAGGGCTGGATATTCAGATTCTGGGAATTGGTCGCACAGGTCATATCGGATTCAACGAACCGGGTTCCATACGCGACTCCATTACTCGTATGGTCACCCTGGATATTGTCACTCGAAGAGATGCCTCCGCTACCTTTTTTGGTCTGAATAACGTTCCTCGCCGTGCCATAACCATGGGTGTGGGAACCATTCTGAGAGCGCGGCGCATTTTACTCATGGCATGGGGCGACAGCAAAGCACCCATCATTCAAAAAACGATTGAAGGTCCGATCAACGATCAGATTCCGGCTACCTTCCTGCAGGAGCACAAAAATACGCTGTTTATTTTGGATGAAGGAGCCGCTTCCTACCTCACCCGCAATAAACTTCCCTGGCTGGTAGGTTCGCACGACTGGGATGATTTCAACGTGCGCAAAGCGGTGGTGTGGCTGTGTCAGAAGGTTAACAAAGCTGTTTTAAAGCTAACGGATGAGGATTACAACGAAAACGGTTTAGGTGAGCTGGTTACCGAGCACGGTCCGGCTTATAACATCAATATCAAAGTTTTCAATCAGCTGCAGCACACCATTACAGGGTGGCCGGGTGGTAAACCCAACGCCGATGATAGCAATCGACCGGAGCGGAAGGCGCCGTTTCCGAAGCGTGCCATTATTTTCTCCCCTCACCCCGATGACGATGTAATTTCCATGGGTGGAACGTTCATTCGACTCGTTGATCAGGGGCATGAAGTTCATGTAGCCTATCAGACGTCGGGTAATATCGCTGTATTTGACGAAGATGCACTTCGTTTTGCCGATTTCATCAGTGATTATGCGGAAATATTTAATGTGAAGGATGAGGAGCTGCAAAATCTTTACGATACGTTTAAGTCGGCTGTTGACGATAAATCGGAGGCCGGGGTAGACAGTGAGGCTGTTCGTGCCATTAAAGGACTAATTCGCCGTGGCGAGGCCAAAGCGGGTTGCCGCAGTGTGGGCATTCCGGATGAACAGATTCATTTTTTGAACTTGCCATTTTACGAGACCGGAAAGGTGAAGAAAAATCCGGTTGGTCCGGCCGATATCAAAATTGTAGAAGACATCATCCGAAAAGTGAAGCCCCATCAGATTTATGCAGCCGGCGATCTGGCCGATCCGCACGGAACCCATAAGGTATGCCTTGAAGCCATTTTTGCAGCTGTTGAGAACCTCAAACATGAGGATTTCATGAAAGATTGCTGGGTGTGGCTGTATCGTGGCGCGTGGCACGAGTGGGACATTGAGGAAATCGAAATGGCTGTGCCGATCAGTCCGGAAGAACTGATTCGAAAGCGTACTGCTATTTTCAAGCATCAGTCGCAGAAAGACAATGTGATGTTCCAGGGCACCGATAAACGGGAGTTCTGGGAGCGTGCTGAAGACCGAAACCGAAATACGGCTCGCCTTTACGATCAGCTCGGCTTAGCTGAGTATGAGGCGATGGAAGCTTTCGTGCGGTGGCATTTTTAGTCGGCGTACAATCTGCTTACAAGCCTGTACACTGCCATATGTAGTGCAGATGTACTGCACGTAACGTCGGTTATCCGACTCGTAATTACGAAGCACCATTCCCTTAAAGGATGGTGCTTTTTTATGTTGGCAGCGGGTCCCGGTCTTGGTGTTAGTCTTTAGGCTAGTCCGCCCAAATCAGACTCCTGCGTTTACATAAGGCTACAGCCTCCAACGCAGACTACTCCTGCGTGTACATCAGGCTTCAGCCTCCAAAGCAGACTGCTCCACCTGCATCAGGCTACTTCGACCACCTCAGACTACATACCGGTAGCTGTTACGTGGATTCTGAGGAAATCGCTTCCCATTCCTCATCGGTAAATAGGCGGGATTTCACAATAAAGCGAACTCCCATAGGGATTTCCAGCGAGAAGCTTGCACCCCGTCCGGGTGAGACATCGATAATAAGCTGTGAGAACTTCCAATACTCATATTGGTCGCGTGCGATGTAGAAAGGACAGCCTTCAACCTCGTCTACCAGTACATCGGAGCTGCCCGTTTTGAAATCACCCAGCTCGAAGCACATGGGCGACGAGCCATCGCAGCACCCTCCACTCTGATGAAACATGAGCGGTCCATATCGTTGGCGAAGATCGGCTACTACTTTTTCAGCAGCCTCCGTCATAATCACTTTTCGGGTATCCATAGTGCAGAAGTTAAGCCCGTCCCGGGTTAGTGGCCGGCAGGACGGGCTGATTGATGTATCGACTTAATTGGATACATCCACTTAATTGATGTATCGATTTTAAAATCCATCGACATAGTTAATCGATAAACTTTATTAGTATATCGACTTAAAAGAAGCCCAACGCATTTTTGTTGTACGATATGAGCAAGTTTTTAGTCTGACGATAATGGGAAAGCATCATTTTGTGATTTTCTCTGCCAAAACCGGACTTTTTATATCCCCCGAATGCAGCGTGAGCCGGATACAAGTGATAGCAGTTTACCCACACTCTACCGGCCTTTATTTGGCGTGGCACGGTGTATGCCTGATGCATGTCGCGGGTGAACACTCCTGCACCTAAACCGTACAGCGTGTCATTAGCAATTTCCAAAGCCTCTGCTTCGTCTTTAAAGGTGGTGAGTGAGGCAACCGGACCAAAGATTTCCTCCTGGAAAATGCGCATTTTGTTATGTCCTTTAAAAATGGTGGGCTCTACATAGAAGCCTTCGTTAATATCGGATCCTGCGCTTTGCCAGGCATTGCCTCCAACCAGAATTTCGGCCTTCTCCTGCTTGCCGATATCGATGTAACTCATGATTTTCTCGTACTGGTCGCGCGAGGCCTGCGCTCCGACCATAGTACTGGTGTCGAGCGGATGACCACGCTTTATTTGCTGCACACGGGCTATGAGTCGCTCAATAAATGCGTCGGCGATATCTTCTTGCACCAGAATTCGGGAAGGACACGTACACACTTCGCCTTGATTCAGAGCGAATAGGGCAGCACCTTCCAGGCACTTGTCGAAGAATGCATCATCGGCATCCATAACGCTGTTGAAGAAAATATTCGGGCTTTTGCCGCCGAGCTCAAGGGTAACCGGAATGATGTTCTCAGAAGCATATTGCATGATGAGTCGACCGGTAGTTGTTTCGCCGGTGAAGGCAACTTTGGCAATTCGAGGGGACTGCGCCAGGGGCTTACCCGCCTCCGGACCGAATCCGTTCACCACATTCAGCACACCAGGTGGAAGCAGATCGCCAATGAGCTCCATCAGCACCATGATACTCACCGGAGTTTGCTCTGCGGGTTTCATAACAACACAGTTACCGGCAGCAAGAGCGGGTGCCAGTTTCCAGGTCGCCATCAGAATAGGAAAATTCCAGGGAATGATTTGTCCGACAACGCCGAGTGGCTCGGGAATCAGCATGGAAACGGTGTGTTCGTCGAGTTCGGCAACACTCCCCTCCTCAGCGCGGATGACTCCGGCGAAATAGCGGTAATGATCGATGGCCAGGGGCAGATCAGCCGCCATGGTTTCGCGTATAGCCTTGCCGTTATCAACGGTCTCTACACGGGCAAGATACTCCAGATTAGCCTCCATAACGTCGGCAATCTTGTTGAGAATGATAGCCCGCTGGGTTGGCGATGTTCGTCCCCAGGAGTCGGCTGCAGCATGAGCCGCATCCAGAGCCAGTTCAATATCTTTGTGATTGGAACGGGCTACCTGAGCAAAATCTTTGCCGTCGATGGGGGAATTTGCACCGAAATATTCACCATCAACCGGGGGTATAAACTTGCCCCCGATGAAGTTATCGTATCTGGCCTTAAATGTAGGTGTTTCGTGTAACATATGATCTCCTTGTAATTGTGATAAAAAAGCGCTTTTATAGATACCATATAAAGTGCCGTTAGTCTTTCTGTATTGTCTCAAATCCTATCGGTATCGTATCAACTTTCTCAAGCCATCTTAGTCAAGGTCAACGTGTATGATCAACGCCTTACCCTTTCCTTCGAAACCCGACAAACTCATCGAAAATCGACGCATTTACGGAGGCAAAGACGTCGAGTTCTCCATCTATGATACCTTTCAAACCTGCCAGCTGGTAGAACTCACGGCTAATAATCCGCTGTACTGCGGGATGATTACAGGGCGAAAAGTGATTCACATGGACGAGCGTACAGTCTTCGAATTTGTTCCCGACGAGTCGCTTGTAGTGCCGTCTGGAAAGACCATCCACATCGACTTCCCCGATGCCGAAATGAACAAGCCCACCCAATGTGTTACGATTGAAATCGACCGCGACAAAGTGCAGGAAATTGTAGGCAGGCTCAATGAGCAGTACCCCAGGATGCAGGATTCGGGCGAATGGGAATTCAGCGACAGACACTACGCGCATTTCAGCAACACCAACCGACTGAATCAGAATCTCGATCATATTATTCACTGCTTTACCGATGAACAGCCGTACAGGGACGTGCTTATTGATTTGAACACTTCCCGCCTGATCATTCATATGCTTCAGTCGGAGGCACGCCGAATTTTACTCGACAGCTCCCTGAAATCGTCTGCTTCCAACGGCCTGCAAGCGGTTATCCAATTCATCCGCGCAAATTTGCACACCCGCATTGCCATTGAGCAACTCGAAAAGATTGCCTGCTGCAGCAGAGCCAGCCTTTATCGGTACTTTCAGCAGGAGATGGGATGCTCACCGGTTGAGTTCATCACCCGAGAGCGCATGAATAAAGCAGCAATCCAGCTTCGCAAAGGTGACAGTGTTACCCAAACCTGCTATGAATTCGGGTACCAGAGCGTGACTCATTTTTCTCAGACGTTTAAAAAAACTTTTGGCGTTACGCCGGGCCAATACCGGATATCTTTCCGAAGCTGATGAATACCTTAGGTTTCAGGGTGATTTCCAGTTATGTATTTCGCCGTAACCGCCTGATTTTTATACCATCTGCCCGCAGGTGCAAGATTTTTACTTTGTGACTTAAAATTGGTTTAGTATATTTTCGTATTCCTGAAGAGGTGCAAACGTCAGGTAAGTTGTAGAAGGTACCGAAACCGCTAACGACAACCGATGGGACGTTTTGCCGAAATCACTTAGGTGTCGGAAGCCTACGTGGTTGGTAGTCCGGGCTGAATCCCGTCTACTGTCATATAACCCATGGGAATGGGTTGTGTGGAGCGCTCCAGGTGATGCTGCTTGCGTAGTTTCACTTACCGCATACATCCTCTGAAGGTGGATTCCCGCTTACAACCGGACTTCAGAGATGGCCTCATGCGGTAATAACGCAATGCCCTTCTATGCAGCATCCGGGTGACAGCAATGTAATTCACCCTTAGACTCAGATATAATGATTGATAATACCATCGTATGGACGGCCATGGTTACCCCCATGCTGCCTTCCGGATCGATACACTTTGACAACCTGGAAACCCTGCTTCGCAGGCAGGAGCGTGCCGGTAACGGCATCGTAATTCTTGGCAGTACCGGAGAAAGTTTGAACCTTACTGCTGCCGAGAGACGTGAAATCATTGATTTCACCTGTAATTTGAACCTCGATGTACCGGTTATGGTCGGGGTTGGAGGCTATGGCCTTCATGAAACGCTGGAATGGCTCGCCTGGCTGGAAACCCGTCGGGTTGATGCCTATCTCATGGTAACTCCGATTTATGCAAAACCCGGAGTTCAAGGCCAGATTGGCTGGTTCAAGCGTTTGATGGATGCCGTAGAACGTCCGTGTATGCTCTATAACATTCCATCCAGGGCGGGAACACCGCTTTTGCCCGAAGTTATAACAGCGCTGCGAGATCACCCGAATTTCTGGTCAATTAAAGAAGCCAGCGGATCGGTAAATGATTTCCCGAAATACGTCGGTGCCGGACTCGGTGCTCCTGTCTTTAGTGGAGACGACGCCATGATGTGGGATTTTGCTGCTTTGGGTTGCTCCGGCGTTGTTTCGGTTGCATCCAACGTATGGCCCGAAGCCACGCGACTTTACACCCGTATGGCGCTGGAACGTGCCCTTACTTGCGAAGAAGTAGCCATGTGGCAGGATGCCAGCAATGCCCTATTTATTGCGTCTAATCCGGTTCCTGCAAAGGCACTGCTCGAAATGGAAGGGTACATCGACTGCAAAGATGTTCGACTCCCGCTGGATGCGGATGATTTGCAACATACCGACCGCCTCAAACGTGCTTCGCAGCGCATCAACGACTGGTATCATAAATGCGTTGATGTGGCCCACGTGGCATGATGAATGTATTTAGCTATGTGTCGAAGAAAGATTAATGACTAATCAGGACTACCGGATTGACCTCCGGTGAGTCCAGTTATTCTGATAAGGCCCGTATTGTGTGAAAAGCGATGCGGGTTTGAAAAAAAATCTATTCATAGGTTCGTGGTTGAGAGAGACCTATAATGAGCTCCACAGACACCACCCGGAAGTCGGCACGCGTTATGACTCGCGTGCCGACTGGTGTCAGATTTTAACCGTGTTTTTGGTATTTTATCAGCTCATCCAACCAAAACACTACACGAGTTATATTCATGAAGTTATCTTTTTCAGCATTCATGCTACTGATGGCAGTCGGGTTCTGGGGCTGCAGTCCTACGCATCAGCAACTAAAAACAGATGTACTGGTTATCGGGGCCGGTGCCAGCGGTACCATGGCCTCCATTCAAGCGGCCCGCCTGGGTGCCGATGTTATTGTAATTGAAGAAACACCCTGGGTCGGCGGAATGCTCACCGCTGCAGGTGTAGCCGCCATTGATGGTAACCACATGATGCCCTCCGGACTATGGGGCGAATTCCGTGAACTACTCTATGGTCATTATGGTGGTCCTGATGCCGTTGAAACCGGATGGGTTAGCAATACCCTTTTCGAACCCCATGTAGGCGAACGCTTTCTGGCCGGAATGATTGACGAACACCTGAATATTACCCGTATCCATGGGTACAGAATAACCGAGGTTCTGCGTGAGGGCGAGCGGGTAACCGGTGCTATTTTTGTGGGCGAAGACGGCAGGAAGCTGGAAGTTAAGGCCACGGTTACCATCGCTTCTGATGAATATGGCGACGCGCTGGCTTTATCTGGTGCCGAATACCGGTACGGATGGGAGACAAGAGCCGACTTCGGTGATGAATTTGCACCGGAAACTGGAAATCGCCTGATTCAAGACCTCACCTATGTAGCTATTTTACGCGATTTTGGTCCCGATGCCGATATGACTATCGACAGACCGGAGGGGTACGACCCTTCTGTATTCGACTGCACCTGCCGGGAGCTTTGCAGCGACCCGGAGCGGGAAGTAGTACCTTGCGGACCTGAAAGCGGAGAAGAACTGTACATGTTTAATTACGGTGAGCTTCCGAATAATCATTTCATGATTAACTGGCCTATCATGGGTAACGACTTCTTCATCGACATCCTTAGTATGAGCCACGAAGAGCGTCAAATTGCCCTGGAAGAAGCCAAGCAGTTTACCCTCAAATGGATTTATCACGTTCAAACCGCGGGCGGGTACCGAAATATGGGCATCGCCGAAGATGTTTTCCCCACGGAAGACCACTTTCCACTTATTCCCTACATCCGTGAAAGTCGGAGAGTAGTTGGTATGAGAACCATGCGCACGCAAGATATGATAAGTCCGTACAGCGAAGATGCGGGTGGACTATTTATGTCGGGCATCGCAGTGGGTGATTATCCACTGGACTTGCACCATGAGCGTAAACCGGAAGGTTTTGAGGTAGATGCCCGAACCGAAGACAAACCTCCCATTCCCTCCTACAATGTTTCGTACTACACCATGATTCCGCAACATATCGACGGGCTGATTGTTGCCGAAAAAAGCATTTCGGTAACGCATATTGTGAACGGAGCAACGCGTTTACAACCTGTAGTTATGCTGCTGGGTCAGGCAGCTGGTGCCGCCGCTGCATTAAGTCTCCGTGAAGGCGTGGAACCACGCGAGTTAGATCTTCGCCTCTTGCAGCAAACCTTATTGGATGCCGATACCTGGCTAATGCCCTTTGTGGATACGCGGCCGTATGAGGCTGATTTTCAGTCGATACAGCGTGTTGGGTTGGCCGGAATCATGCGTGGAACCGGTCAGCCTGTGGCCTGGGCAAACCGTACCTGGTTTTATCCCGATAACAATGTAGACCGTGTTGAACTGGCCGCCATCGACAACCGCCTGGCTGGTAAGGGTCATCCTCATCGACTGGGTGCGATGGATCGATCTAATCTTCCGGTAGATCAGCAGCTGGCCGTACGAGCCTTGTGGGAGTGGTCGGGTATGCCGGGTGCCGAATCCGACCGCACAGGTAGAACAGAGGCTATCGCACTGGCAAACTCCTGGTTCGTCTCGCAAAGTTTCATGCCCCACTGGTCGGCCAACACTCGCAATCAGACGGTGACGCGCAGGGAAATGGCGGTGCTTCTGGACCTTGCACTGAATCCGTTTTCCTTGTACAACAACTAAATCAACCGGATGGGTATCGTACAATGGCGGCATCGGTTTTCATACATTAATCAATCCGGCAGGTTGCCGACGTTAGCATTACGCTCACAGCCTGTTACCTGCAACAACCTATGATTGCCATACTCATCCAATACACCGTTTACGGTCTGATTTTCTATGGCGGATATCGCTTCCTCCGGCATCAGGTATATGCCAGAGGGGGCGCCCTGCCAATCATGCACCCCGGTGCTTTTCTCAAACGGTATTACCGAACAAGCGCCGATTCGCATGCATCCACCCCGTTTCAGCGGCTTCAGCAGTGGATAAAGGAAAGTGAGGCGGCCGAATTAACCGATACGGCTGCTCGTGTGGATGCAACGCTCGAAAAAACAGCCGATTATCCGGCGAAGGTGCTGGTCTGCCTGGGCGACTCTATTACGCACGGTCGATGCAGCGACGACTATGTGCAGCGGGTACGTGATGAAATACGTGAATCGGGATGGGAGGTCGTTAACGCCGGTATCAATGGCGACACCGCATGGAATATGCTGCAGAGGCTACAAGATGTGATTGCCTGCAAACCCGATGCCGTGACTATTCTGGCCGGGACCAACGACGTGAATGCCGCTCAATCGACCAATATGGAAGCCTCCTATCGCAGGAGTAAACACATTCCGGTGTCTGTGAATCTTTCCTTGGATGGATTTATACATACGATGCGAGAAATCATCCTATCGCTGAGGTCGGCTGGAATTAAGCATATTGCAGTATATACCATCCCGATGATCGGCGAAACAGATACCGATGCCATCAACCAAACTGTTGAAGCCTACAATTTGGCGCTGCTTACTCTCTGTACAGAGCTTGGTGTTACGGTTCTGGAGCTTCATGAAGCGCAGCGCCGGATGATCAGGGGCATACATTACGGTGAGCTTCCCTCCGATGAGCATCAACTGGCGCAGATTATTGCAGAACGCCCTGCTCGATTTGAAAAATTAAAGGGTTACGATGTAACGCGCGTGGAACGCGAGATTAACATAGCTCCGTACAGGCGGTTTGTGATGATGCAGTCGTGGAATACAATTGCCGATCATTACGGCTATTATACCCTCATAGACGGGATGCATTTAAACGATCGGGGTGGAATAGCGGCCGCTATGTTACTTTTGAGATGGGTTCAGCGGAACCTTAGCTAGGTCGTTTCTTGCGGCGAGTTAGAGGGAAATTTATATCGTGGCGGGGTGTCGCAATTTGAAATGATTGAGCGCTTATAGGTATATACCAACGCGCAGCTATTTCAAAATCTGATGTATGAAACGTTTTTTACTGCTTGTTTTACTATGTTTTTCTACCCTCCCCGCCTTCTCACAAGCCCCTGGCTCCCTACTTGAAGAGCGCTTCTTTGGCGCAAATTACCTGCTTAATGGCGACGCCGAGCTGGGACCGATTGATGTACCCGCCTTTGGGTACCGCCCCCCGCACGAAGGCGGACTCCCACAAAATCAGAGCCTCCGGGGAGAAATCAAAATTTCAGCGTGGGGAAGCACGGTAAATGGCTACCAGGTTAATAGGCCAATCGACGAAGCGGTAAATTTTGGAAATCAGTTCTTTTGGGGCGCCTTTGACATGCACAGTCAGCTGAATCGGAATATTTTAGTTCGCGATTTTGCTGATGAATTTGCAGAGGGCGCCATTACCCTGCACGTATCGGGATGGTTCGGCGGATTTGCCGGACGAGACGACAGTGTACGTATTGAAGTAGACATCCTCGATGGCGGCCGTCGGCTTCTGTCACGCAGCACCGTTGGCAATATTACCCGTGCAGACAGGAACGATCAAACGCAACTGCTCTACGATGAGTGGAGTATTGTGATACCCGAAGGTGCAAGCGGCATTGAAACTCGTTTCATAATGGCAAATGGCGGACTTGCTGACAATCTGGAAATGAAATTTCTTTCAGATAATCATCCCAATACGTACACGATTCCCCCCGACCTGCATATACCCCGTGCTGAGGCACCTGCCGGTGGTTTTTCGGGCGCACAGATAGAGCTGGAATGGACCGTTGAAAACCGAGGGGAAACGGAAACAGGAGCTCAATGGGTCGATAGAGTCATTCTTTCAACAGAACCCTCCGCCGTTAGGGGCACTCGTTATAATTTGCGAGAGTTTGCATATATCAGTGCGCTCGGTCCGCAGGAGTCTTATACCTCACGACAGACGGTAACCCTGCCGGAATCCATACAGGGACAATACTACATCATGGTGGATGCGGATGCCCGACAGCGAGTTTCAGAATATACTACGAGTAACAACGTATCTGAACCCATCCCCATTACAATTACCACCAGTCCCTACCCCGATCTGCAGGTAACTTCCGTTGTGGCGCCGGCAACAACCTTCTCTGGCGATAGCATTAATGTGAGTTGGACAGTTAAGAACTTTGGTACCGGTCCTACCGTGCCTTCGCAGTGGACAGACGCCATTTATCTGGGAGAAAGCGAGGAACTCGATTTCAACTTCTTTGGACTGAGCGGTCAGCTACTGCAGGTAAACGATGTTTTTGTGACCTCTTTTGAGCATGATGGAGCCCTTCAGCCCGGCGAATCATACACCGTAACACGTCGTATCAAGCTGCCCGACAGCGAAATTGGCGAGCGGCACATCTTTGTATTTACCGATAAGCCGGATGGAAATACTACTGCCCGCGGAGGTGATGTTTTTGAGTTTTTATTTGAAACGAATAACTGGAGGTCGGCTCCGATGGACATTATTCTCACACCTCCTCCCGATTTAACGGTAGCCGGGGCGAGCCTGGAAGGATTTCCGGCATCGGCGGCGAATCCCGATGCCCCATTGCAGCCGGGAAGCGGGCAATCCGGGGAGCCCGTGCCGGCTCAACTTCAGTCGGGTGGTTCGTACACATTGAGCTGGACGGTTGAGAATCAAGGCCCGGGTGGCACACGAACACCGTTTTGGCAGGATGTCGTGTTTTTATCGGAATCGGAGCATTTTGATGCAGAAAAAGCTGTGCAACTGAGGGCGGCCACCATCGACCAACCTTCCCCGTTGCTGCCCGATAGCTCGTACGATGCAGAGGTATCATTTCGATTGCCCGACGGATTGGAAGGTTCATACTACCTGCATGTGTACACGAATTTTTCGGGGCAGGTATTTGAGTTCACCTTTGATAACAACAACACCCGTGCCATAGGACCTGTCAGCGTGAATCGAAGTGATTATCCCGATCTGGCCGTCACTCGAGTTGCCGTTGCCGATGGAGCCACAGCCGGGGAACGTCTTCGCATTGACTGGGACGTGACCAATACTGGAGCAGCTGCGGCAGCGGGACTGCGCACTGACCGAATTTTCATCACTACGGAGGGTGAATTCAATGTGGAGGAAGTCCGGGAGCTGGGCTTTGCACAGTCGAACCGGAATCTCGCCGTTGATGACGTTGAAACCATGACCCAGGCCGTTCGGCTTCCTGCCAGCTTGCCGGCCGGCGAATACTGGGTATTTGTGCAGACCAACGCCGATACCACCATCTTCGAATGGCCCGTATCCGACAATAACATACTTGGAAGTGCCCCTTTCGCAGTGGCGGAGTATCAGGGTGCCGTCTTGAGTGCAACAAATATCCAGGTGCCGGCACAAGCCGTTGCCGGAACCTCTATAGAAATCGGCTGGACGGTGAGCAATGATGGTTCAGGAAGCATGCTCAACCAGCCGTGGACCGAGCGGGTGTTGCTGATTCCGGCCGATACAACGCTGGGTGAGGTCATTGAACTGGACGAAATTCGTCGCTCTGCGCCGCTGGAACCGGGAGCAAGCCGAAATCGTGTACAAAGTTACACACTGCCTAACGGACTCGACCATCCTCATTACGCAGCCATAGCCTTAACGTATGTAACGCCGGAATCCGAAGGCGCAGAGACACAAACATTTCGGTCTGCGTTACCCATTAATATGGATCCGGGTCCGAGGATAGATCTGGTTATAACGCAAAGTGATGCGCCCGGCGAAGCCGCCGCCGGAGAAATACGTCAGCTCAGCTGGACGGTGACCAATCAGGGTGCCGATAATACCGGCGATCAGGACTGGTTCGATACTATTTATCTGGTTGAAGATCCGGAAACAGCCGGTCGGGGTCGTCCAATGGCCCGATGGGACCATACGGGTGGACTGAACGCCGGTGATAGCTACACGGCTACAGTCGAAGTTGAAATCCCGGTAAATACACAAGGTGAGCATTATTGGGTGATCGTAACCAATACCCGCAACCGGGTATTCGAATATCAGGCGTCCGACAACAATCGGTTTATCGTACCGGTGGATGTGAGTTTGAGTCCGGAAACCGACCTTATTGTCACCGACATCCAGATACCCGAGCAAACGTTGGCCGGAGAGCCCTTCACCGTTACCTGGGAAATACAGAATACCGGCAGCAACACCGCCCGTGGACGTATACGCGACGGGGTATACCTCCTTCCTGCAGCCACCGAAACCGTACGTTTGGGCAATGCATTTTTGCTGGGAGTTGCAGAGCGGGATATTGATCTGGCTCCCGGGGAGCGACTGCGCCTTCGTCACGATGTGGATGCATCCCGCACGTGGATTACGGGCGAGGACGGCGAGCTGACCGTTTCTATGCCCGGAGTAGAGCCCGGATTCTACAAAGTAGCCGTGCAGACCAACATCCGGTCAACCATACCAGAGTCGGACCGCAGTAATAATGTTATGCTAAGCGACGATAGCTTGCAGGTTTCGTTGCCGGAAATACAAGCGTCGACTCCCGTTATGTCGGCCTTTCTGCCCGGAGACGCGAAGTTTTTCGCCTTCGATGCGCCGGCCGGACAGGATCTTCTGTTCACCGCACGAACCACCGACGGGTCGGTCGCTACGGTGAATATGTATGTAAGGTACGGTCAGCCTCCTACCCGAACACGACATGATCGCTCTGCCACCCAGCCGTTTACATCGCCACAGCAGCTGCGTATACCGGATTCTCGACAGGGTACCTACTACGCTATGGTTCAGTTGGAAAACAGCGATAGCGACACGACCGGTGTTACGGTTGATGTGCAGGTACGCGGCTTTGAAATCAGCGGATTGCAGCCAGCCATGGGCGGAAATGTGGGTCCGGTAACGGTTCGTTTCAACGGTTCTCGATTCACCGACAGCACCCGGGTGTATTTAGAGGACCGCAATGGAAACCGGGTGGAGGCATTTGAGTCGTTTACCCGCAGCCGTAATGAAATCCTGGCGCGGTATCAGCTCAATGGTGTGGCCATTGGGGAGTACGATGTGGTTGGGGTGAATACTGACGGCACCGAAACCCGACTGGATAGAGGTTTTGAAATTATTACAGGCTCGGGGCCAGATGTTCGCACGTTTATATATTCTCCGCTTCACATCCGCAGTGAAGAGAAATATGAGTTTACGGTCCACATTCGGAATACCGGTGACACGAACGCACTCGATCATTTTGTATTTGTGGAGTTGTTCGGAATTCAGACTTGGGGTCGTGATGGCGACTATTTACCCGTTTATTTTTTCAGTATAGAAGAGCAGTTCCCCGAGCAACTCGGCAACACACCTCGCTTTTATAATTCACGATATCATACTGTAAAATTGGAAAGCTCGTATGCTATTCCGTTCTGGTTCTATGAAATCCCCCCCGAAGGTTCTATTCGGTTTCGTGTACGAGTTGAGCACAGCGCAAGTGCACCTGCACGTGGTGGAGCCGGTGGAACGATTTACCACATGCCCCATATCATCCCCATGCCGGAAAGTGACTTCACACGAAGTGGTGCCCTATCCGACATTGAATCAGCTGTAGGGTTCCGTATGCTCAACTACATGTATGAGCAGTCTGTTGACGAACTTATCCGAGTTACAGGAGAACGTACCATGATGAGGGATGCCGGGTATAACGGACTGGTTGATATGGTTACCATCTTTGCCGAAGGGGGAATGCCTAGTGCTGCTGGACTGGCAGGCGGCGTTGGTGGTGGAGCAGTCGGATATATATTGGTAGCTGCAATGTACACCAATCCTGCCACTGCGTTGCTGGCCACCGGTGTCGGACTCGGGAGCCTTGTTGGTGGCACTCTGATTACCATGTGGGGGACGAAGCAAACGAAGGATGCATTAATTGATGAAGCTACACCTTTAATACGAGGTGGACTGAACGACGTTGCAATCGACCGATACCACATTGCCCATCGCCATAGCACCACCCAGGCCGTGGAATCGAAGGATCCGAATGATATTATTGGTCCGGAAGGCTACGGAGAGGAGCGCTGGATAGGCGTCACGCAGCAACTGGAATACCGCATTCGCTACGAAAACGATCCCGAATTAGCCAGTGCACCTGCCCAGGTAGTTCGAATTGTGCATCCGCTGGATGAAAACACCGATGTTCGGGCGTTCCGGCTCGGTAGCTTCGGCTTTGCCGACACTACGTTCAGCGTACCTGATAATGTGGCCACGTTCAGCGCCCGATTGGATGTACGCAGCACGCACGGGCTCTTTGTTGACATCGTGGCCGGACTGGACGTGCAGCGTCGAGAGGCGTTCTGGTTGCTACGGTCGATTGATCCGGCTACCGGCGACCTGATTACCGATCCTATGGGCGGTTACCTGCCCGTAAACGACAGTACCGGCGTTGGGGAGGGTTTCGTGACGTACTCCATCCGGGCTCATCCGGAAGCCAAAACCGGTGATAAAATTCATGCCGAGGCGTCGATTTTCTTCGACAACAACGCTCCCATCGTCACCCCTCCTATTTTCAATACTATTGATGCCGATTTACCGGAAAGTACCGCTGAGGTATTGGTAGATGCTGAGGTGATTGAGGTGAACTGGAACGGCAGTGATGTGGGAGCCGGCTTCTCGCACGCCGATGTGTATATGGCTGTGGATGACGGTGCGTTCGTGCGTGTGAGCCTGTCGAATGGAGATGGTCCGCATCTGGTGCGACGCAGTAGCGAAGAGACGGTATACCGCTTTTTCAGCCTGGCGTATGATTATGCCGGTAATCGGGAGCCCATGAAAAATGAAGCCGACATCATCGTTGGTACCTCGCTATCACCTTCAGAGGCACAACTCCCAACCGAATTCGCGGTACGACCGATGTATCCGAATCCGTTTAATCCCTCTACTACCCTGCCCTTTGACATGCCATCGGCTGGGGATGTAACCATAACCGTGTACGATATTCTGGGAAGACAGGTCATTTCGATATCGCCCGGACTTCTACCGGCGGGTCGACATCAGCAAATACTGAATATGCAGCGATTTGCTTCGGGAGTCTATTTCGCCGAAATCCGGATTAATACGGAAAACAACGTGTTATGGAGGGCCGTACAACCTATGACCCTAATTAAGTAGATTACCTTTCGGCAAACTCTATGACCCTAATTAAGTAGATTACCTTTCGGCAAACTCTATGACCCTGATAAAGTAAGTTACTGTACGGTACAACCTATGACCCTAATTAAGTAGATTACCGCTCGGCACGTTTGGACTAAAAATGTTACATTACTACCTGGGTAGTCATTCAATTTTGTATCGAAACGCAAATTATGAAAAATCTATTTATCCTTGTCATTTTAGCTGTTGGAATATCATTAACAGCATGTAATACCGGTCAGCAGAACGCTACATCTAATCTGGGGGAGGTTTCGGAAGTGACGATTGATTCTTTACTCGCCTTGATGACGCTGGATGAGAAAATAAGCCTCATTCATGCGAGTTCTTCGTTTACTTCCGGAGGCGTTGAGCGGTTGGGTATTCCTGAGCTGGTTTTTTCCGACGGACCGCACGGAGTTCGCCATGAACACGGTCGAGGCTGGTTTGCCCTGGATGGTGTTGATGACCGGTCGACCTATTTGCCGGTGGGCATCAGCCTGGCGTCTACATGGAACAAAGATCTGGGATATATCTATGGGGAGGTCCTCGGTAACGAGGCCAAAGAACGAGGCAAAGATGTGCTGCTCGGACCTGGTATTAATATCATCCGCAGTCCGCTGAACGGTCGCAATTTCGAATACCTCAGCGAGGACCCGTTTCTCACCGGGGCCATGGCTGTGGGGTATGTGCGGGGTCTGCAGGACCAGGGCATAGCGGCTTGTCCGAAACATTATGCTGCCAATAATCAGGAAACAGACCGCCATAATATTGACGTGATTGTGAGCCGGCGCGCATTGCATGAAATTTACTTCCCGGGATTTCGGGCCGTTGTGCAGGATGGCGGCGCCTGGAGTATCATGGGGGCTTACAATAAAATCAACGGTCAGTACACCACCCATCACGAATACCTGAACAACGTGGTGCTCAAAGGTGACTGGGAGTTTGACGGGGTTGTGGTCAGCGACTGGGCGTCGGTTAAAGACACCCGTGAGGCGCTCTTGTTCGGCACCGATATTGAAATGGGAACGGAGCTGGTGCGGGATTTCAACAACCCGGTATATGATGAGTTTTATCTGGCGCGTCCGGCACGGGAGATGATTGAAAGCGGGGAAATCGACGTAAGCTATGTTGATGATAAGGTACGTCGTGTGCTTCGATTGATGTTGCGGACTACAGCGATGAACGACCATGGTCCGGGCAAGCGCAATGTGCCCGAGCATCAGCAGGTTGCCCTCGATGTAGCCCGTGAAGGCATCGTGCTGCTCAAAAACGACGGATTACTACCCCTGGAGACATCCAATATCCAAACGCTGGCGGTGATCGGACATAACGCAACCCGGCTGTTTGCCGAACGTGGTGGCAGCTCGCAGGTCCCGGCGCTGTACGAAATCACGCCTCTGGAAGGCATCCAAAATCTGGTAGGCAACGATATCGAGGTGGTGTATGCCGAGGGTTATGAGCCGTACTACGATCAGAGCCTGTTCGCAGATATCTCCGGCGCCGCCGCGTCGCAGTCCCGCGAGAACCGGCGGGATGTGGAGCTGGCGAGGACGGCCAATCAGTCCCTCAAGCAGGAAGCTATTGCTCTGGCCGAACGTGCCGATGCCGTGATTTTTGTGGGCGGATGGATTCATGGTCACGAAGGGATGCCCTGGGGCGAGGGCACGTACGATGCCGAAGCCCGGGACAAGCTGAACCTGAAACTGATTTTCGGTCAGGAAGAGCTCATCCGCGAAATCAATCGGGTGAATCCGAACACTGCGGTCGTGTTGATGGGTGGAAGCAACGTTGAAATGAACAACTGGCTGCCCGACACCCGGGCCTACGTTCATGCCTGGTATCCGGGTATGGAAGGCGGACGAGCCATAGCTGAAATCCTGTTTGGTGAGGTGAATCCGTCGGGCAAGCTGCCCATGACCTTCGCCAATTCGCATCTGGACTACCCCTCCCATTCGGTCGGCGAGTTCCCGGGACGAAATACCGTTGCGTACACCGAAGATATTTACGTAGGGTACCGATATTTCGACACCCATGATAAAGAGGTGGTGTTCCCCTTCGGATTCGGACTGTCGTACACCACATTTGATTTTTCGGATCTTACGCTAAGCAAGGATGGTGACAAGGTTCTGGTGCAATGCACGGTGACCAACACCGGAGCGCGGGCCGGAGCCGAGGTGGTGCAGGTGTATGTGCATCATAAGAATCCCTCGGTTGACCGACCGGTACGCGAGCTCAAAGGCTTCGACAAGGTACATCTGGAACCCGGAGCTTCGGCCAGGGTTAGCATTGAGCTGGACGCCTCGGCTTTCTCGTATTTTCATCCCGAGGAGTTTCGCTGGGTAATGGAATCGGGCAGCTATGAAATCCAGGTAGGCAACTCCTCCCGCGATATTCACCTCACCTCCGCTATAGAGCTGTAGAACAGGGCTAAGGGTTACAGTTCCATGGCTCACCACAATGCCTTAAGCATCAACGATCTTGCAATGGCGCTATCTCTGAACTGGGGATAACGCCATTGCGGGCCAATTTACTAATTCGCTTTCTTATTTGAGGGGTTAATTCGTGTGTAGTTTAGTCCGCTTTCTTGCTGCGCAGCTTCTTCCAGGCATAGGCACCGCCGGCGGCAGCAAGCAGACCGAGTCCGCCGCTAATTGGGGCTTGATCCGGATCATGAGGGAAATTTGGCGGTTGACCAAGTACCACAGATGTAAATACGAGTACAAGTGTTAAGGCGGAAAGAATAAATAGCGTTGATTTCATGGGTATAGCTTTAGGCAGTAGTGGATGTATTTGACAAATTTAAAATAGGACAACGGTACCGAAAGGATGTTGCAAATAAGGCAGTTGGTATGGAAACAGCATGTTATACAAATTTGATTCGGAGAATGTCTTGCTAAGAATGCGCCTTGAGTAACGCATTATTAAAATCAGAATAGAAACATGACAAACACCTCTCATCATCAAATATAAGAATGCGCAGCTGCGCAAACGTGCCAATCATCTGCGCAAACGTGCCAAAATTGTATTAAACTATGATTTCAGTTACTTAATCAACGTAAGTTTGCGCGTCATCACGGTGTTTCCGGCCTGAAGGCGGTAGATATACACACCCGAGGCAAGGCGACTTCCATCAAAGCTCACGGTATGATAACCCGCGGCGTGCTGGTCGTTGTTGACCAGGGTAGCCACACGTCGGCCCATCACATCAAACACATCCAGTCGCACACTCGTTACTTCAGGCAGCGCATACTGTATAGTTGTGACAGGGTTAAACGGATTCGGATAGTTCTGCTCCAGCGCTACGTGTGCGGGCAGGTCCGATACGCCATCGATACTCACGGTTTGTGATGACGAAACAATCAAGGTAAAGCGAACATCCTGCAGACTGGCCTGCATCGGTGTGGCCAGCTTACCCGGAGCTAAGAGCTGGTCAGGCGCAGGACCTCCCACTGCCGTTTTCGCACGCGGACCATCCAGCACAACGTGGTAGGACTCGTCCAGCACCGTGGTAACATCCGTTTCGCTGTCGTGCACGCTCACCACCCAGCCTTCGGGCAGCTGACCGGCATCTTTCAGCGAGAACGTGAAGGCTCCGCCCACACTGGCATCCAGCTGCAAGGGAATGTTGTACAGCGCTTCGCCCAGCGGCAGGTGATTAATATCGAGCACCCTGCCGTCCTCCAACTGACTTCCCAGCGATACAAACGATGGACTCAGCGGAACGAGCTTATACGCGTCGGCTGCATCGATGCCAAAATCACCCTGCTCGGAGAACTGCATCCATGCTGTACTGCTTAGTCCGTCTTCGTGGTGCACCTGCACCGAGAAGGCAATGGGCTCTTCGCCGTTGCGCTTGCCCAGAAACGACCCGGTTTCGTAGGTACGTGCCTCGTCGGGAATCGACAGCGCCGGATCAGCGGCCGTTGTTTCCACAAAAAAGGCATTAAATGCGCCGATGCGCCCGTCGCTAAGCTCACCCACACCTCCGTTCCAGGTCTTCCATTGGGTTGTGTTATGGTCCCACACGTACACTGCGTCGGACAGGTTATCGCGGGTAAAAGAATCCCAGTTGATGTCGTAGCGGAAGGGATTACCCAGCAGCGTCCATCCCGAAACGTTGGGATTTAGCCTGTCGGTGAGCGTTTGGGTACCCCGTGGCTCAATGCCCGATACCGACAAGGTTTTAGGGAAGCCGGCGTCGCCTTCTTCGTTGTGGTTATCGTCGCTGAACACGTAGACCAGCGCGCCGGTGCCGGGTTGATGTACAGCGGCTATGTCGGTAAGGGGCGACCAGTTGGAGGAATCGTTATCGCCGGTACTCGTATCCCACAAATACACATTGGGTGTGCCGAAATCCGGGGAATTCGCGCCAGGGAATCCCTGCGTCCAGAGACCTGAGAGTAGCGGACCAAAGCCCGAATCAATCACCGGGGAAGCCAGTAGTCGCCAGCCTTCGGTGCCGGTGAGCGTAACCGACTCGTTCACCTGATTCACAATGCCGTACTTGGCGAACATGTAATCCTCAAGACGGCCGCGGTCGGAATCGGAGAGTATGCCCCGGTAAATAATTACTTCGGCGATGTCGCCGTCTAGGATATATGAGCCATCTGTGCGTCGACCCAGGTACAGAACGCCGCCGTTCGCACTATGCGAATTGGTGTTTTGAAGCGTAGTTAGGGTCCGGTTTACGCTGAGTCTACCGGAGGCATCTGTGGCCTGCACATTCAGGAGTTTCGCGGTACCATTCGTAAAATCGCCCGAAGCGCCCACATCAACAAAGTTATCCGGATCGGAGGTGGGAATAAACCGCGCGCCGGCATCGCCATTGAGATGCAGTTCATGCTGTTCGAAGGTTTCTCCACCCAGTAAAAACTGAATCTCGGGACTCGTGGATTGAACCACGATAAACAGCTCGTAGTCGGCATTTTGTAGGCCAAGCTGCGATGCGGTTGGCAGATTCAGGTAGGAGGTGGACCCGTTAAAGCGAATGGCAGGGTTATCGTTGATGGCCGCTTCCACCTGTACCGGTCGATTCGCCTCAACACCTTGTGCAACATTAAATCCGTTAAAGGCCAGGTTACGCCAGCTGCTCACCGCATTGTCGGTCGCATTCACGCCACGCCCCGCGTCTAGGTACAAGGCAAGATTGGTCGTTGGGATGGGTGGGGCAAGCAGGGTAAAATCTGGAATAAGGGTGGGCGGACGCTGGTTGGGATAATCACTTAATGACTCCCCCGTTCCTGTATTGCCTGTGCCAAAAGCGCCGTAGGGACTTGTCCCGATAGCAAAACTACCAAAGCTCAGCAGGTTACCATCTTGCAATAGCGCCAGGTTATGATTTACCTGTCGGGATAATACCTTTACCTGTTGCCCGTCGATGTCGGGGCTTGTAATCAGCTCAGGTAAAGCTACACCAATGCCTGGGAGAAAACGCGAAATTCCAACCAATTGGCCTATCCCCCAGCCAAAGAGCTTACCCGAGGCAGTCCGGGCCATACTGGTGTTGAAGGAGCCGGCCTGTATGGCAACTATGGTTTCGCCGGCAAAAATGGTGTTGTCCGGGTCTACCTGGGTAGGCACGTTCGTATTCGTTGGGTTGCCTAAACCCAACCCTCCTCTTGAGTTATTCCCAAAGCTGTACAAGGTATGGTCCTCAAGGAGAATCAGGAAGTGAGGATCAGATGTGGTATTAAAACCAATAGCACCATCTATCACTTTCTTTCCGTCAACATTAGTGTGATCGGCCTGTGTGGGAACATGCAAATCATCGGTGTTGCCAAAGCCCATCTCTCCGCTGCCACCTCTGCCCCAAAGATACACACTCCCATCCGAGGTTATGGCCATGCTGTTTTGTATGGCTGCGGCTATTTTCACAATGGTTTTATCCTCCAGATTGGTAGTGACGGGCGTGGGAACAAAGCGGGGCTGGGTATCGCCTAATCCCAATTGACCAAAGTCGTTGCTACCCATAGCAAAAAGGCTCCCGTCATCAGCCAGGAGCAGGGTGTGGGATGACCTGTTTCCATCTGTCGAATAGCTCACCACCACATCCACGATCTTTTTCCCGTCCAGATTGGAGTGATCGATAAGTTCGGGCACATACACATCCAGACTGTCACCGGTGCCCAGCGTGCCGGCAAGACCCGAGCCAAAACTGAATACCTTGCCTTCATCAGTGAGCAGGTAGGTATTACGCCCGCCGGCTTTTACGGCGGTAATGCGATGTCCGTCTAAATTGGGGTGCTCCAGCAGCGTGGGCGTATCGATGATGCTGTTGATATTTCGTCCAACAAGAGGGTTAGATAATCTACTTAAAATACGTTCTGGCATTTGATTATTCTGAAACATGTAACCAACACCATCACTGTCTAATAGTATACCATACCCCATGTCACCGTTGCTGGTTATCATCCTGGTAATGGTTTTTCCTTCGATGAAGGTGGTGTTTAGCGGAAACGGGCGGGTGAGATTACCGTCATAACCGGTCCCGGCGTTGTATCCGGCCCCGAATAAGGCGCCGTCACTGGCGCGAAACAAGGAAAACGTAGCGCTATGGCTGACCTCCACGATGTCCTTGTCATCAAAATAGGCATTCGGGATTTGGGTCCAACTGGTGACCGGTGCATTATCCAACGTGCCGATTCCTAAAATGCCCCTAGGATTAGCTCCGGCCACATACACCAAACCGTCGGTAGTGGTGAGCATCACGGTATTTTGATCTGAAACGGAAACCGTCGCTACCGCTTTCCCGTCCAGGCTAGTATGGGTGACCGGTGTGGGAACGAGTACATTCCCGCTTAGCTCGCCTTGACCTAAAGCTCTATTTTGGCCACCCCAACTAAACAACGTGCCGTCGGTTGCCAGGGCGTAACTGAATTCCGCAGCTGCATACAGACTCGAAATTGTTTTATCTGCAAAATACTCCTGAGGGATTTGGACGGCCACGTATTCTTGGAGCGTTGTTGAGTTAATACCTAACTGTCCGGAATTGTTATAACCTAGGGCAAAGACCTTATTGGATTCGGTCAGAAACAAGCTGTGACTAAAGCTTCTTGCAAGCTGAACCACCTTTTCATCGCCGAGATTGGTGCGGTCGATCGGTGTGGGGTCGGTAATTATTAGAGCAAAATTAGTTGTACCAATGAATCCATGATCATTACTGCCCATAACCAGCACATCACCGTTTTCAGTGAGCATTGCAGAATTAATGCCAACATTGCCGTCAATCACTAAGTCAATTTGAATAATCTTAACCGTATCAAGAGCCGGGTGGGTAATCAACGTTGGCGAAAGTAGCGGTCCCACGCTCTGCAATGCGGAGCCAAACTGATAATTACTCGACGCTCCCCAGCCATAGACCTTCCCGTCATCGGTTAGAATGAGCGCAGAGTTTAGAATGAGCGCAGAGTTGTTTCCAGCAAACGCCACATCTACGATGGTTTTCCCGTCTAAAACGGGAACCTCAAGCGGTCTGGCCAGATCCATGCGCTTATCTTGCTGGTCTTGACCCAGCACACCATTTATACCGGTACCAAAGGTGAAGACCTGCCCCGCATCGTTGAGTACCACACTGTGGTACGCGCCCACAGCAATTTGGTCCCTGGGCTGAATGGTAGTTTGTGCGAAAAGCACGGCCGGGGCCGTGGAACACAGCAGCACGACAAGGAACATAGACCGGATAGTATTTTGAAACAACATAGTAGCAGTTTGGTGAAATAATGAGGGTTACAGAAAAATACACCGATGTCATCTGCGCAGGCTTGCCAATCAGCTGCGCAAACGTGCCAAATCCGCTTATAAATGATATATGAGGAATAGAACCCATTTCTATAACTCATATTTAATGCCTATATTGAGGCATAGAATTAAACCCCATACGTCATGACCTGGAACTGGCAACTTAAAGACTGGCCCGAATTTCTTTATAGCAAAGAGGATTTTGCCGAATACGAGAATGAATTTCTCCAACAATCCGGGGTTATTCTTGGCAGTTTGAAACATATTCCGGCAGATGATCAGGAACTGCTCAAGATTGATCTGATTGGCGACGAGGCTTACAAAACTTCTGAAATCGAAGGGGAGCTTCTGAATCGGGACTCCCTGCAATCATCCATCCGAAAACAGTTCGGACTTCAGACCGACCATCGTAAAATCCCCCCGGCTGAACACGGAATTGCAGAAATGCTAGTGGACCTATATAAAAACTTTCAAGCGCCACTCCATCACGACATCCTGTTTAACTGGCACAAGATGATTATGAATGGACGAAGAGATGTGCAAAAAATTGGAGCCTACCGCACACACTCCGATCCGATGCAGGTGGTTTCCGGCTCTATGGACCGACCGACGGTGCATTTTGAAGCTCCACCATCTGATGATATTCCGACAGAAATGGATCGATTTATTGACTGGTTTAACAGCACCGGTCCGGGGGAGGCATCGGAGTTGCCCGCTTTGCTTCGTTCTGGTATGGCACATCTGTATTTTGAGAGCATCCATCCCTTCGAAGACGGAAACGGTCGTATTGGCAGGGCAATATCAGAAAAAGCCTTGTCTCAAAAATTACGTCGACCAACCTTAATTGCTATTTCATCAGCTATTGAGGCCGACAGAAAATCCTATTACGGGGCTTTACACAAGGCGTCAAAAAGTCTGGAGATCACCGAATGGCTGCATTACTTTTGCAGCATGATTTTGGATGCGCAAAAGCGTACCCAAAGAACCATCGATTTTATTATCGAAAAAGGAAAATTCTATCAGCGATTCGCCAGCCAGCTGAATGATCGTCAGGCGAAGGCCATTGCCCGGATATTCAGGGAAGGGATTTCAGGGTTTCAAGGCGGCTTAAGTGCAAGTAATTACATCCGGATTACGGGAGCAACCAGAGCTACAGCAACTCGTGATTTGCAACATCTTGTCGAAATGGGCGCATGTGTCAAAACAGGGGAGCTACGCTATACCCGTTATTACCTGAATGTGGATTGAGGCAGCGTTTTTGCCTGATCATCCCAAAGGATGCTCTCCGAAGCGCTCTTCATAGACTTTCCGGAAACTGGTGGCGCTCTTGTACCCGACTGCATCCGCCAGCTCTTTGAGCAGCATATTTTTGTTGGCAGCGGCAATGCTTCTGGCCGTCACCAGGCGCACCTCCCGAATAAACTCAGCGGGAGTCATGCCGGTTTCGAGCTGCAAATTGCGATAAAAGGACCGCTTGCTTTGCGAGAATTCATCCGCCATCATATCTACCGATAACTGGGTATTACGGAGGTGTTCGCGCACGAAGGCTGCCGCTTTGTCGGCGAGTACAGGCACCGGGGGAACATCCTCCGCCGAAAGCTCCAAACGGATGTCGTTTCTGCGATGGTAGTAGGCAAGCAGATTGCGGATTTTCAGCACCAGTTGTTCATGCACGAACGGTTTGGTGATGTAGTCGACCACCCCGATGCGCAGCAGATGCAGCTTGTCTTCTTCCAGAGCTTTGGCCGTGAGCACCACCACCGGAATCAGACTCCATTTTTCGTGACCTTTAAGGGTTTCCACGAGTTCAAGTCCACCCATTACGGGCATCATGAGGTCGGTGATGATGATGTCGGGGGTGTAGCTACGGAGCATTTCCAGGGCTTGCTTGCCGTTGGCGGCCTGCCGTACCGTCCCCAGTCCCGACACGATTCCGCTTACATACTCCATCATGTCGTCGTTGTCTTCTACAATGAGGATGTGGAAGGACTCCTGCTTCTCGTCCGACTCGACATCTTCGGCTGTACCCGCATCCGCATACAGCAGTTCATCGTCGAGGGTGTCCAGCGGCAGAATTTCGTCGGGGTGAGCCGGTTCTACCGTGGGGAGGGTGAGCTTGAACAGGGCTCCGGTTTTGATACCAGGCAAGGCTACAATCTCGCCATCGTGCAGCCGCGCCAGGGTTCTGCTGAGCTCAAGTCCGACCCCCATTCCTTCTACATACTCATCGTCTTCGCGCTTGAGGCGGTGGAATCGCTCAAAAATGATCTCCTCTTGGCCGGGCGGAATGCCCGAACCGGTGTCCAGCACGGTGAGTGCAAAGGCTCCATCCTCCAGGAAGGTCTTGACCGTAATTCTCCCTCCCTCCGGTGTAAATTTGATCGCATTGGAGATCAGGTTGTTGATCATGATTTCAACTTTGGCACGATCGGCATACAGCACGGCATCGGGCGCGCCCGGTTGAAATACAAAACGATGACCATGATATTCGGCCAGGGACCGGAATGACTCCACCGAAATGGACGCGAGTTTGTCGGCCTGATAGTAACTCGGACGCAGCGTGAGGTGGTTTTCGTCGGATTTCGTGAGGTCGATGATCTGATTCACCATATCGTGCAGGCGATTCATATTCCGTTTCACCACCGAAAGGTCATGGCGTACGTTTCGGGACTCGTACTGCTTGACGCGCAACAACTTGTTGACCAACCCCTCCCCGATGGTCAGCGGCGTTCTGAACTCGTGAGAAATGTTGGCAAAAAACCGGTTCTGATATTCGTTGGCGGCCTCCAGTTCTATTGTACGCTCCTTAACCCTGGCCTCCAGCGTGTCAATCAGATCGGCATAATTATTAGCCACGTTAAAGGTTAGTGCCACCGGAATTCCTGTGTAGGCCAGAATAATAGCAATTATAAACAGTCCATCGTGATGAATACCCAGTAAGAGGTACGGAAGTACGTACAACATAGCTCCACTTACAGTGAGGACCAGTCCGGCAGCGATAATCCATATCGTGGTTGAGGGCGACTTCCGTTTGGCTTCAATGAGCGTATATATTCCGTACCCCATAATAGCAATGGTTAAAATGGAGTGCAGTAAACTCAACCAGGTCGGACTCACATACATAAAAATGATGGCCAGAACAACGGAAACACCCAAGATACTGGTTAATGTTTTCCAGGGTATGACGAGTTTCAGCACCTCACGGATGGCGATCAGGAAAAAGTACATGGCTAAAATGAATGCAACGGCATTCACGTACTCATAAAGCGTGATGTAGGCGAAGGTCCAGTTTATTAAGGTGTCGCTCATCGACACGAAAATATGGATGAGCAGGAACAGAGTGGTTAAGGTAACCCAGAAATGGTGGGCATTTCTGAATTTGTATGCCAGAAAGGAGTGTATAACTACCAGCAGCAATAGCAACGTAGCGCCACCTCCGAAGATAAATGCACGATACCGGCGTAAGCTTGGTTCTACAGGCTCAAAAAGTCTCACGAGAAGTCCATCCGGCAAAATTTGAAACCGGGTAAAATGGCTGGAAACGTTATGTCCGGAGTATTCAATCAGGAAGTAATTGACACCTTCTGTGAAGGCTATGGTATTGAAAGCCTCGTGCCAGAAGCGGGAAAGTACTTCTTCGCGTGGATTTTTGGATGGATTTCCGGCGGTGATTACCTCCACACCGTTGTGCCATAGTCGCATCGCCTGCATACCGTTGTACGTTATCATGCGGGGTCGCCCTGCAATGGTTGAGTCGGCGATCAGCTCGATTTCAAACCAGCCGTAGTTATTCCAGTTGGGCAGGTCCCGGAGGTTGGTCATATCACCGATATTGGCGGGAATGGTACTGTGCAGATTTCTGCCGTTTATAACCCTCTCAGGTGGATTGGATGTAAACTGCCACCCTTGAAAAGCATGCAAGATAATAAACCCATATTCGTTCGTGTCGGCAACGGTAATCGAAGCAGGCGTGATATCAGGCGATGATACCGCGATATCGTATTCAGCCAAACCTGAAGGTGACGCAAAAGACGTTTCAACCTGAACTTCACTTAAAGATTCACGCGAAATATCTAGACTCAAGACGAGTTCCGGAAACAGTAGAAATAACGTTAGTAAAAACGGCATCAGGTAAGCAGACTTTTAAAACACAGGGCTTATTTGACGTTATAATAAGTAAATAAAATCAATAAAAATGTGCACTTCCGAGGTAATTTCTTAGAAAGTACCAGTCATAAAAAAAGGCCGGAACCCCTTTCGGAGCCCGGCCTTTGAACTATAGTCGAAACGCAGATAAGGTATCTGCTAGTTACAAGCTGTTTGCAGATTACGAACACTGCCGCCATGCGCTTTCACATCAAGTTGTGTACCAGCGGCATCGCGAATTCGCAAGGTGCCGCTTGAGAAGGTAGAAAAGTGAACTTCTTCTTTTGAGGATAGTGTAAACTGACCACTCTCACTACCGCCAACGATCTCCCAATGAATCACTTTTTCTTCACCAAACTGATTGCGAACTCTCCATCGTTTATTTTGAGTATTCCCTTCTTCAAGGTAAGTACCCATAGCTGTGAGAACGGCTCGATTGTTTATCGTAAGGCTGCTGTTTTCAACAATAACGGTTTGATTGGTACAAAATGGATTCAGCGGCTGCTCAAATCGCAATATTTCCAGTCCCGCATTACCTGAAGCGAGGAAAATATAATTACCACTCGATGAGACATAGTTGACCGATGCAGAGCTGATGTAACTACCAAGGTTCGCATACCCGTTGTTCATTTCGAGTACTTGAAGTCCGGATACTCCTGAAGCCACCAGAAGCAGGTTACCTTTAACTGTAAGACCCGACACGTGGCTGCCACCGGTGAGTGTCGACAATTGAACGGGCTGCGAACCGTTGATCTGGTGTTTGATTATGCCTTCATCGCCCGCACCTACATATACCGTATTGTTGTGTAACACAATGCCGTTTTTGCCGACAAAGGTAGAAGGTATGGCTAAATTTACGGTTTCAATTTTGGATAAACCGGATGTTGACTTTGAAAACACATGTAAGTAGGCATTGGTATCGCTGCCTTCTAAAACAGCAACATACTGGTTATTTGCAACGACATACTCCGCATTTTGTATTCCTTCAAACTCCTCGATTTTCTGACCGGTGAATCGGTTAACGGATGAAAATGTTCCATTTACATCTCCTGTTGCTACAAAAACCTCATCCCCGTTAATTGCAACAGAGTTAACCGCAAAACTGGCTTGACCATTTTCTACAATTTGATCGGTAAAGATTCCATCACTCAGTTGAATACGTGTCAATATTGCACCGGCATGCCGATCTACCGTATTCAGATAGTTATTCGTATAAATATCACGAGCTCCACCAACCCACAATTGCGAGGCATCAGATGTAAGTTCGAGGGTATAAAAGTCACTGTCGAGAAGGTTGATACGGCTTACGATGACCGGTTGAACAGGATTGGTAACATCATAAATCTCGATGGCACCGGAATACGCTTCTCCGGGAATATGATAAGTGACATAGCTACGATTTCCATGGTAACCGACATGACTAGCATACAGCGTTTGCTGGCTCAATTGCGGGGCAGAGACCGATGCTACCAGCGTTAACTCTATTGATGTTGCTGGGGCTGAACCTGCTGCTGCTTTCGCAAGTGTACCACCTGTTAGTGTAATCGGTTGATTTACCGGTTGAATCCTATTATCAAAACTCGACCTGTTATTCTCGATGGTATATCTTTCCGATGTTGATAATTCGCGATTGTTTTGATTCTGACAAGAAAGCACAAATAAAAGTGCCACAATCATTATTGGGAAAAGGTAGTTTTTTTTCATTGCATATAGCTGTATGGGTAGTAAGAACGACTAAATATAGTCACCGGCAATATCAGTCATCAGTTAAGTATTCTTAACTTAACGTTACTTATTTCACTATCGGTTAAAACGCCGTTAAACTTTACTAATATTGATTCCATACTCCGAAAATAAAAAAAAGGCCGGAACCCCTTGCGGAGCCCGGCCTCGAATGTTTCGCCTGAAAGCGAAATGTACAGTGGATGGATTTCTTAGAAGTCCATGCCGCCCATTCCACCCATGCCCGGATTAGGCATAGCAGGAGCATCACCCTTCTCACTTGGCTTCTCAGAAACCACCGCTTCGGTGGTAAGCATGAGACCTGCAACAGAAGCTGCATTCTCCAGAGCGGTACGGGTTACTTTGGTAGGATCAATAACACCCGCTTTGATGAGGTCTTCGTACACTTCGGTACGTGCATTGTATCCGAAGGCATCTTTGCCTTCTTTTACTTTCTGCACAACGATAGAACCTTCAACACCGGCATTAGCTGAAATCGTACGCAGCGGCGACTCAATCGCACGACGAACGATATCAAATCCGACTTTCTCATCGGCTGTATCAGCTTTGAGTCCGTCAATAACGTGAGCTGTACGCAGCAGGGCAACGCCACCACCAGGAACAATACCTTCCTCAACAGCAGCGCGGGTAGCATGTAACGCATCCTCAACACGTGCTTTTTTCTCTTTCATTTCAACTTCAGAAGAAGCGCCAATGTAGAGAACCGCAACGCCACCGGCTAACTTAGCAAGACGCTCCTGGAGCTTCTCACGATCATAGTCGCTGGTTGTATTTTCAATTTGTGCCTTGATTTGGTTTACTCGTGCCTTAATGTCGTCGGCAGAACCTTTACCATCAACTACAACGGTGTTGTCTTTGTCGATGGTGATGCTTGCAGCCTGACCAAGATAGTCGAGGGTAGCATTTTCAAGCTTATATCCTCGCTCTTCAGATACTACAGTACCACCGGTAAGGATGGCAATATCTTCGAGCATAGCTTTACGACGATCACCAAAACCAGGAGCTTTAACAGCAGCGATTTTGAGTGAGCCACGCAGTTTGTTTACAACAAGCGTTGCAAGAGCTTCGCCCTCAACATCTTCAGCGATGATAAGCAATGGTCGACCAGACTGAACTACTTTCTCCAACACTGGAAGCAGGTCTTTCATGCTGCTTACTTTCTTGTCGTAGATAAGGATGTATGGATTTTCCAACTCAGTAGTCATGCTCTCGCTGTTGGTCACGAAGTATGGAGATAAGTAACCGCGGTCGAACTGCATACCTTCTACAGTATCCAGGTAGGTTTCAGTACCTTTGGCTTCTTCAACAGTAATCACACCGTCTTTTCCAACTTTTTCCATCGCATCGGCAATCAGGTTACCGATAGTCTCGTCATTGTTCGCTGAAATGGTACCAACCTGAGCGATTTCGTTACGGTCGCTGATGTCACGGCTGATGTTCTTCAACTCAGCGATAACAGCCGTAACGGCTTTATCGATACCGCGCTTAAGTTCCATCGGGTTTGCGCCCGCTGTTACGTTTTTGAGTCCGGTAGTTACAATAGATTGAGCCAGAACAGTAGCGGTAGTTGTACCATCACCGGCGTTATCGCTGGTTCGGGAAGCTACTTCGCGCACCATCTGTGCACCCATGTTCTCAACTTTGTCTTCGAGCTCAATTTCCTTGGCAACGGTTACACCGTCTTTGGTTACAAGGGGAGCACCGAAAGATTTCTCGATTACTACGTTACGTCCGCGAGGACCAAGCGTTACTTTTACAGCATTCGCCAGTTTGTCTACTCCGCGTTTTAGCGCGTCACGTGCTTCAACGTTGTAGTGAATATTCTTAGCCATAGTTATTTCTGTGGTTTAGATGTTGTTTTATTGAATTTCTTAATGCCAGCTGAAATCTCGCCTTTTCAGGCAGTGCGTTCAGCCAGCGTTCGATTACCCCTGAGGGCAATCGGCAGGATGTTACCCTACAATACCGAGGATGTCGTTTTCACGCATGATGAGGAAGTCCTCACCGTCGAGGCTCAGCTCGGTACCGGAATACTTTCCGTAAAGCACTTTATCGCCTTCTTTGACAATCATGTCGATTTTGGTGCCGTTTTCGAACTTTCCACCGCCAACAGCTACAACAGTTCCGCGCTGTGGCTTCTCTTTAGCAGTATCAGGAATAATGATACCGGATGCGGTTTTTTCTTCGGCTACGTCTGGTTTTACCAGTACGCGATCACCAAGTGGCTTGATAGATGCCATAGTGTTTCTCCTATTTTGTTATGGTTTTGTTTTTGTTATCGAGAATCGGCGCCTGCAGCGAAAATGCCCTGTGTTCCTGTGGTTTTTCGCCCGGCTTTGGCACTCTAACGAATAGAGTGCTAATAAATTTTTGTTCGTCAAATTTAAAAATCAGTGATATTCTTTGTCAAGTCTGCAGTTTTACAATTTAGCAAAAAAATGCGAGGAGTGCTAAAAATGATTCTGTCATTGTTCTGCTCCATCCATTCAAGCCCCTGCAAAAACACCTGTACATCCGCTCATTTTGATTGCAACTAATGACGGATTCAAGTAGTATGGACTTACCATTTATTACTCCTATGATCGACGTTAAATCATCATTAAAGGCATATTTATCATCCATTCTATGAAAACCCTCATCGAATTTATTGAAGGCAATTGCACACGCTATGCAGCCAATCCATACATGTGGGAGAAGAAATCTGGCAAATACCACTCCACCACCTATGCACAGACGCTCGAGCACACCCGCACCTTCGCTGCCGGACTCATGGCCCTTGGCGTAGAGAAAGCCGATCGCGTGGCCCTGCTCAGCGAGGGTCGCAACCACTGGGTGATCTCCGAGTTTGGCATCCTGTTCGCCGGCGCCATCAACGTTCCCCTCAGCGTGAAACTGAATCCCTCGGAGCTGCAGTTTCGACTGTTGCACAGCGAAACCTCCGTTCTGATCATATCGGAGCGACAATACCCCAACTACGAGCACATTCGCAAGAACCTCGGCGCACTCCGCCATGTTATTCTGCTCGACCCTCGCGAACAATACCGCGAAAACGAAATGAGTATGAAGAAGGTCATGGAAATGGGCGCTCAGTTTCTACAAAAACACCCTGAAGAGGTCGCCTCACGCAGTAAGGGTGTAAAGCCTGCGGACTGTGCCAACATCTCCTACACCTCCGGCACTACGGCCGATCCTAAAGGCATCATGCTCTCCCACCGCAATTATACAGCCAATGTAGAGCAGGCCCAGTCGCTCATGCACATCCCCGAGGCGTACCGCACCCTGCTTATTCTGCCGCTCGATCACTCTTTTGCGCACACAGCCGGTATCTACAGCTTTATGGTAAAAGGGGCCAGTATCGGGTTTCTTGAGCTGGGCAAAACCCCGCAGGAAACCCTCCGAAATATTCCCGTGAATATTAAAGAACTCCAGCCCGACCTGCTCATGAGTGTACCCGCGCTGGCCAAGAATTTCAGAAAGGGTATTGAGTCGGCCATTCGGGCCAAGGGCAGCCTCACCGAGAAGCTCTTCAACGACGCCCTGGAAACCGCCTACCAGTACAATCGGGAGGGATTCAACAAAGAGCGGTGGAATATCATCGCCCGTATGAAACTGATGATCTACGACAAGCTGATTTTCAGCAAAATTCGCGAAAATTTCGGCGGAAAACTCAAGTTCTTTATTGGGGGCGGGGCCCTGCTCGACATCGAACTGCAACGCTTTTTCTATGCCCTCGGCATGCCCATGTTTCAAGGATATGGCCTTTCCGAGGCTACCCCCATCATTTCATCGAATGTGCCCCACCAGCACAAACTCGGCTCATCGGGAACTTTGGTCAAACCCATGGAGCTGCGCATTCTGGATGAAGACGGTAAGGATGTACCCGTTGGCGAAAAGGGCGAAATCGTCATTAAGGGCGAGAATGTCATGCTGGGCTACTGGAAGAATCCCCAGGCAACAGAAGACACCATCCGCCAAGGCTGGTTACACACAGGCGATATGGGCTATGTGGATGAAGATGGATTCCTGTACGTGCTGGGTCGATACAAAAGCCTGCTGATTGGTCACGATGGGGAAAAATATTCGCCCGAGTCGATTGAGGAGGCCCTGGCCGACCAAAGCCCACTCATTGATCAGGTGATGTTGCACAACAATCAGGATCCCTTCACCATCGGACTCATCGTACCCAACCGCGAAGCGCTTATCGGTAAGTTGAAAAAAGAAGGTATTACAGATGTGAACTCAGATGCAGCCGTTTCGCGCGCCATTGATCTGCTTGAGGCCGAAGTGCTCGCCTATAAATCGGGTGGACGATATGCCGATATGTTCCCCGAAAGATGGTTACCCAGTACCGTTGGGTTTTTGTCGGAGAGTTTCACTGAAGACAATCTTATGCTAAACTCGACACTAAAAATGGTTCGTGGTAAAATAGAAGAGCATTACTCAGGATTGATGCAGTATCTTTATTTACCCGAGGCCAAAAGTATGCATCACCCGAAAAACCTGGAAGCACTCAAAAAACTGCTCTCACGTTGATACTCGGCTCGCTGATGTTGGCCACGCTGATACTCGGCACGTTGATATTGGCCACGTTCATACTCGGCACGCTGATATTCGGCACGCTGATATTGGCCACGCTGATACTCGGCACGCTGATACTCGGCACGTTGATGCTTTAATAAAAGCGGATTTGGCCCGACCAGCCTTCTGGCACGTAACCCTTGTTTTTGAATTTCAATTAACTCCCAAACGGGACTCAGCATATGACAAAGATAGAGCTTAAATTCGGACTCCTTTACGCAGCGGCCACCCTGATCTGGATCAGCATTGAATACCTTTTGGGGTTCCACTCCACCTATATCGTACTGCACACCTACGCCTCTTTTCTGTTTCTTTTTGTAGCCATTGCGGTTATTTACCAGGGCATGAAATCCCGCAAGGAGTTTCACAACGGCGAAATCACATATGGTCAGCTCTTTTTAAGCGGTGTTTACATCACCATAGTGGCAGTGCTGGTGAGTCCGCTCACGAACTATGTTTTCCATAGCTTCATCAATCAGGATTTCTTTGAAGCGATGATTCGTATGTCTATTGATCAGATGCGCATGACAGAAGACATGGCCCGTGAGCATTTCAATCTGAAGAGGTACACACAGCTGAATATCGTTTTCGGACTCATTTCAGGAGTGGTAATTTCGCTCTTTACTGCGGCGATACTTCGCAAGCGGTAGCAAGAGATTTCAAAAACTCACTCGTTCGGGTACGCCTGAACAGCGTTTGATGCGCCAAACCCGGCGAAAAACCTGCCATACTAGCCTGTTCAATCGTAGTCTTGATTCGGCCATGTACAGAAAACGTGCTACATCCGACTGGCCAGAAGCATATCGATTTCTCGATAAGGCACATCGAACTGGGTACTCAATGACTTTTTGGTCAGGGTGCGTCGGTAAATGTAGGTGCCATTCCGAAGATCGGGGTTCTGCCACAATGCAGGCTCAAGTCCGCCAGCATCACCGATACTCATCAAATAAGGTACCAGTACATTATTAAGCGCAAAGGTAGCCGTACGGGCAACATTCGAGGGCATATTGGGCACACAGTAATGAATTACACCGTGTTCGGTAAACACAGGACTGGAGTGCGTGGTGGGTCTGCTTGTACTCACGCATCCTCCCTGGTCAATGACGGTATCTACAATTACAGATCCAGCTCTCATGGATGCCACCATCGTTTCGGTAACCCAGCAGGGAGCGCGATGCCCTTCGGTAAGTGCTGCTCCGATAATCACATCGGCCGATTTCACGGCGGCGTTCAGATATTGCTGATTGGCCACAGCCGTGATAATTCTTCGATCGAGAGCATTTTCCAGTCTGCGCAGCGAACTCAGATCGGTATCCAGCACAAATATCTGCGCGCCATAACCCAGCGCTGTTCGGGCCGCGTATTCGGCTATAATTCCCGATCCCAGAATGGTAACTGTGGCCGGGGGCACACCCGATATACCACCGATAATAAGCCCGGGGCCGTTTTGATTCGTCTCTAAATGCCGCGCCGCAATTTGAACAGCCATCGATCCGGTGATTTCGTGCATCATACGAACAATCGGATAGCTGCCATCTGCGCTTTGAATGAACTCAAATCCAATTCCGGTTACATTGCGCGCAATAAGTTCTTTAAACAGGTCGATGGTAACATTACCTAAGTGGATCGCTGAAATCAGAATTTGTCCAGGCTGCAGCAGTTCACGCTCTGTTTGAGTTGGAGGAGCCACTTTTGATATAATTTCGGCTTTTTTGAAAACCTCCTGCGCGGTATTGCACACCTGCGCCCCGGCTTCGGCATACTCTTGATCTGGAAAATGTGCATCTGCACCCGCACCGGTTTCGATGAGTACCTGATGTCCGTTAGCTACCAGTACTGATGCACCTCCGGGAGTGATACACACGCGGTTTTCATCGGCGCTGACCTCCTTCGGGAATCCTATCACCAGAGAAGATCCTTTGGATTCCGTTCGGCTGAGTTTTTCCAGTGTTTTCAGACCATATTGAGATTGTATGTCTGATGGATTTAGAATCTCCATGCTGCTATCCAGAGTAAAAGTGAACGAATGCATTTAGGGTTGCCCTCGAATATACTATAAAAAACGGGCAAGTACAGTTGCAAACATCCTCCGCGGGGAAATCCACCCTCCATCAACCAGCGCACATATTTACAGCAGTTTGTGAGCATTGCAGGGTGTATATTTAAGGATGCAGGTAAAACCAAAGAAAAGTCTGGGTCAGCACTTCCTGACCGACACCAACATCATCCGAAAAATCGTGGATGCAGTTGAGCCCGTACCCGGAGGTAAGGTCATGGAAATTGGTCCGGGAACCGGAGCCCTTACGCGTCTGCTCATGGAACGCTATGCCGACCTCGAAGTTATTGAAATCGATTCGCGTGCGGTGGATTACCTGCGTGACGTGTATCCAGACCTTACAATTCATGAGCAGGATGTGCTGAAAACCGACTGGCAGGGACTGGCCACATCCCCCATCAGCGTTGTGGGGAACCTTCCGTATTACATCACCTCTCCTATTCTTTTTTCTGTGCTGGATCGCCGGGAGCTGTTTTCATCCGCCGTTTTTATGATGCAGAAAGAGGTCGCTGAACGACTGGTAGCCAAGCCCCGCACCAAAGATTACGGCATTTTGAGCGTGCAGACGCAGTTATGGTCGAAGCCCGAGTACCTTTTCAGTGTTTCCAGGCATGTGTTTACGCCAAAACCGAATGTGGAAAGTGCCGTTGTGCGTCTCACCTTCGACCATTCCACAGAACCACAGGAAAATACACGGTTGGATACCCAGGTGGATGCCGGCAAAATCAAAATGGTTGTACGTACCGCATTTAATCAGCGGCGCAAAACGCTATCTAACGCGCTGAAATCCATTCTTGTAGAGCGATTTCCGGATGCTGAAACAAGAGCGGATTTTGCCGCGGCTCAAGGGTTGTCGCGTCGCGCAGAGGAGCTCACCCCTTTAGAATTTGTGGATTTAACCCGTGCTATTTACGATCTCCGTGTAGAGTAGCTGCTGGCAACCAGGCCCGCTCGTCGGACATTTCGTACGGCACACCAGCAATGGTAAATCGTATCTCAATCTGCTTTTGTTTTACTACACAAACCGTACCGCTTCGAGAGAAGTCTGTAAACGTGCAGGGTAACCTGTACAGCCTGGAGAGAAGTCTGTAATTATTTACCGGGCAATTCGGATAACATGAACCGGGCACACCGAAACGGCTTTCTCTATAGATTCCCGTTCCGCCTCGCCCACATCCACTTGAAACATTCCGCCTTTTTCCTTGCCACCGAGCAGCACGCATTTCCCGTCGCGTTTCGACATCTGCCAGCGTTGTGGGGCCTGCTCTACGCAGTAGTTGCATCCAATGCATTTTGACCGATGAAACAGGATTTTCATACGGGTACCACTGCTTCAGATTCGCGGGTTTCCCACAAATACAGGTTATCTCCCTCACGTACTTTCTCGGCAACCGTAATGGTACATTCCTGTCCATGAACGGCCTTATCAGCAGGTTTATCATCCACATAAACCGATTCTACCGTGAGTTCCACCACGCCCGTGGTGTCCCCAATGATCAGCACCGGATCGCCCACTTTAATCCCCTTGGTCTTAATGCGGAGGTGGGCTACACCGGCTTTCGGATAATAATGCAGGACTTTGCCCACAAAGATTTTCTGCCGGTTTGCAGCCGATCCATACACAGTGCTCCACTCCCCAAGTCTGCGACCGAGGTAGTATCCATCCCAGAATCCGCGATTATATACCGATTCCAGCTGCTCCATCCATTGGGTAACCTTCTCGGCTGTAAAAGTGCCTTGTTCAACCGCTTCGGCGGCCTCCTTGTAGCATCGCGTTACGGTCTTAACGTACTCCGGCGAACGACCGCGACCCTCAATTTTGAGCACGGTTACCCCGGTATGCAGCAGCTCATCCATAAATCCGAGCGTGCACAGGTCCTTTGGCGACATGATGTATTCATTATCCACCTCCAGCGTGGTACCATCTTCCGTGCTCTCTACGGTATAGCTATGCCGGCAATTCTGTCGACAAGCGCCGCGGTTGGCGGAGGAGTTGTAGGCATGCAGACTGAGATAGCATTTACCCGAAACGGCCATGCAAAGTGCCCCGTGGGCAAAAACCTCGATACGAACCAGCTCGCCGGAAGGACCTTTAATCTGTTCCTGTTGGATGCCGTCTACGATGTGTTTCATCTGACGCAAACTCAGCTCCCGGGCCAGCACCACCACATCGGCGAAATGGGCATAAAACCGAACCATTTCGATATTGGAGATATTCACTTGCGTGGATATATGCACCTCTACGCCCTTGGAGAATGCGTAGGAAATGGCTGCCTGATCGGCGGCAATTATGGCGGTAATACTGGATGATTTCACGGTATCAATCACGTTGCGCATGAGCGGAAGGTCGTGATCATAGAGGATGGTATTAAGGGTGAGGTAGGTCTTTACACCATGCGCCTGGGCCAGTTCGGCCAGTTTCGGGAGGTCATCCAGGGTGAAGTTATTGGTAGCGCGGGCGCGCATGTTCAGTTGCTCGACACCAAAATAGATAGCGTCGGCACCGGCTTGAATGGCAGCATTAAAGGAGGCCCAGTCACCGGCTGGAGCCATGATTTCGGTTTTTCCCATCGTAATTTTATTGCATTCACGGATAGCCGCGATGTGCGAGCAACCCGTTGTCTTTCCACTTTTCGTATAGAGTGCTAAAAATACGAACTTAATCGGTGCTTATGAATTCATTTCGCGTTTGAGCTCCGTTAATAGCAGCAGGGCTTCGATGGGTGTCATTCGGTTTGGTTCGGCGCCTTCGAGTCGATTTTTAATCGTTTCCCAGCGGGGGTCGGTTGTTCCGGCAAACAGGCTTAGCTGAGGCAACGTTTCTTGCTTTTCCACCTCCCGAAGTGCTTTTCGGGTGGCGGCACGGGCGGTGGCGACCTTATCGGGCGCCGATTGATTTGGGGCGACGTTGCCTGTATCTTTTTGTGCATCAAGGATAGCATCCGCACCTGCATCCGCGCCTGTGATAGCACCTGCGGTAACACCTCCATCAGCGCCTCCATCAGCGCCTTCATCCGCGCCTCCATCCGCACCGGCGGTTCCATTTTTATTGGTGATATCCAGACTGTGCCGTTCCAGGTTGGTTAATATCTCGCGTGCCCGGCGAATAACGGTATCGGGGAGTCCGGCCATGGATGCCACCTGAATTCCGTAACTGTGGTCGGTCCCCCCCCTTACAAGCTTCCTTAAAAAGATAACCTTGCCGTTGTGCTCTCGCACCTGAACATTGAAATTCACGATACGTTCGTAGAGCGATTCCAATTCGTTAAGTTCATGATAATGCGTGGCAAAGAGTGTTTTGGCAGCAACATCGGGCTGATTGTGCAGGTACTCGGCCAGCGACCAGGCAATAGACAGTCCGTCGAAGGTGGACGTTCCCCTGCCAACTTCGTCCAGCAAAATGAGGGAATCGGGCGTGGCATTATTCAGAATATTGGCCGCCTCGTTCATTTCCACCAGAAAGGTACTTTCACCGGCAGCCAGGTTATCGGAGGCTCCCACACGGGTAAAAATTTTATCCACCATGCCGATTCGGGCCTGGGTTGCGGGCACAAAACTGCCAATCTGAGCCAACAGCACGATCAGTCCGGTCTGACGAAGAATGATACTCTTACCGGCCATGTTAGGACCGGTGATAATCATAATCTGCTCAGTGGAATTATCGAGGTAGATGTCGTTGGGAATGAACGTCTCGCCGATGGGCATAAACCGCTCAACCACGGGATGCCGACCTGCTTTAATGTCCAGCTCGCTACCTTCGTGCACTTCGGGCTTACAATAGCCTCGGGTTACCGAAATTTCGGCAAGACCCTGAAGTACATCAAGCATAGCAATGGATTGGGCATTATCATAGACAGCATCCGCATATTCGGTTATTCGAATACACAATTCTTCAAATAAACGGGCCTCCAGGACAACAATGCGTTCTTCTGCCGAAAGAATTTTCTCTTCAATTTCTTTGAGCTCAGGGGTAATGTATCGCTCGGCATTCACCAAAGTCTGCTTGCGGATGAAGTACTCCGGAATCTTCTCCTTGTGGGAATTGGTGACTTCAATGTAATAGCCAAAGACTTTGTTGTAACCCAGTTTCAGAGAATTAATGCCCGTTTTTTCGATAAGTCCTTTCTGGATGCGGGCGATGTATTCTTTTCCGTTCCGGGTGATATCGCGTAATTCCTCCAGCTCTTCATGGTATCCGTCCCGTATAAGTCCACCATCCCGCACAGAAGCCGGAGGTTCATCAACCAGGGTTTCCTGAATGTCTTGCTGGAGCGCATCAATCGCTTGCAAACGGGCATTGATAATGTGCAGCATGTGGTCGGTCTGACCTTCAAGCGATTCCTTAAGCAGGGGAATTTGCTCAAGAGATCGTTTTAATTGCACAAGGTCACGACCATTTGCCCGGCCGACCATGACCTTAGACATGAGGCGTTCCAGGTCCCCGATTTGTTTGAGCTGTTCGCGCAGCTCAGATCGGAGTTCGTGGTCGTTGTGCAACACTTCCACCGCATCGAGGCGGTGCTGAATTTCAATTAGGCGCTTGAGCGGACGCATAATCCACCGACGCAGGAGCCGACCGCCCATGGGCGTTCGGGTTTCATCTAAAATCGAAATAAGCGTGCCTTCACTGCCCCCCTCCTGCAGACTGGCGGTGAGCTCCAGGTTGCGTTTGGTGGAGGCATCCAGCATCATAAAATCGGTATTCTCGAAGGCGTAAATCCGTCGAATCTGTGCCAGAGACGCCTTCTGATTCTCCTTCACATAATGGAGCAAGGCTCCGGCAGCTACGCGGGCAACGGCCAGTTCTTCCACGCCGAATCCTTTGAGAGAATGCGTTTTAAAGTGATCGAGCAGCAGGCCATATCCGTATTCCCCTTCGAAAATCCAGTCGTCGACAAAGGTGATGATGTAACCGGCAAACTGATCGGCGGCCAGGGCCTTTAGTTTTTTGGAAAGCAACAGCTCCGAGGGCAAAATAGAGTTCAGAAACGAAGGCAGAGCGTCGCGACGCATCTGTGTGAGGGCCAATTCCCCTGTTGAAACATCGCTGAAGGCCACGCCGGCTGTCTGACCATCTATATGAACAGCGGCGAGAAAGTTATTGCGTTTATGTTCGAGCAATTTGTCGCTGAGCGTAACGCCGGGAGTCATGATTTCGGTGACTTCCCGCTCTACAATTTTGCGCTTTTGCGCCTTGGCCGTGGCCGGATCCTCGGTCTGTTCACAGACCGCCACCCGATGTCCCCGCTTGATCAGCTTGGGCATGTAGGTATCCAGCGCATGGTATGGGAACCCTGCTAGTGGCGTCATGTCGCCTCCATTATTGCGCTTGGTAAGCGTGATGCCCAGCTCTTTACTCACCAAAATCGCATCATCTGCGAAGGTTTCATAGAAATCACCCACCCGGAATAAGAGTATAGTTCCGGGATGTTTGTCTTTGATTTCGAAATACTGCCGCATCAGCGGTGTGGTTGCATTGGATTTTGCCATAGCATGAAATTTATAAAAAAAGAACCACGGGAACGAAGTCCAGTTTCATGCACGTTGCATGCCGTAACACTAAGTTATTTGTTTCAACAAATATTAACCAAAAAGAAACCATCTATAATGAAATTTCTGCTTACTATCGCCCTCGCCTTCTTGTTGAGTGCTACAGCTTTTGCCAACGGAAACGATCACCATGGAACCCCTGCCGCGGCGGAATGGACCATCGATGCAGCTCACAGTTCTGTAAAATTCAACATCCGCCATTTCTTCACACCGGTTCCGGGAACATTTGAGCGCTGGTCGGGCGCTATCCACTTCGATCCCGAAAATCTTGCGGGTAGTAAAATTGATGTAACCATCGATGTAAGCAGTGTAAACACACAAAACACCCGTCGCGACGAACACCTTCGTGATCCGGACTTCTTCGAGGTGACTACCTGGCCGGAAATGACCTTCAGAAGTACTGATATCCGTGCCGCTGGTGACAATGAGTTTATTGCCACCGGTGAATTGACCATTCGCGACGTGAGCAAAACCATAGAACTACCATTTCGTCTTCTCGGGGTTATGGACCATCCCATGCGCGAGAATACACTTGTGGCTGGCTTTGAAGCCAATACCTCGCTCAGCAGACTCGAGTACGGTGTAGGCAGCGGCAGCTTTGTACAAACTGCTGTAGTTGGCGAGGATGTAAACATCGACATCTTTCTGGAAGTAACCCGTACCAAGTAAGTTACGTGTACTGAGCACGACTCTCTGACTGCTAATTTTAATCGAATATAACGTTTTCAGAAGCTTCTCAAATAGGTAATTATCTCTCGAATTCCCGCGTACAACTACCTGTATCGTTATCATTTGCCTGGAAATGCGAACTCTTGATTGAGCTCGCATTTCTACTTTAATTTGCTGAGATATAACACTATTTTTACTACTTGTAACAAACTAGTAATCAGCCACAACAACAGATGGCAGAAATTAAACGCCGAAAGAAAAAAATAGTTACTGGCAAGCGTCGGAAACGCAAATCTTCCAGCAGGAAGAAAGCGCAGCAACGAGTTATGAGCATTATTGTCTCCGGAGTTCTTGTGGTAGTTGTTATTGCGGGTGTGTTGATGAACAGAGTTTTGAACTTACCACAACCTACACCCGCTCAGACGGAAGAGACCGAGACTTTGGATGCCCAGCCACTACACCCCCGCCTGATGCCTTTGCTAGACCTGGCACAAGCGTATGGGCCTGAGGCTAGCTCGGGAACTGTTCCCGCACGACCGTTACCTGAAAACATTCTCATCATCCCATCTGTTGATATGAACGGGGATGGTCAACACGAGACGATAACAGCTCAGTTAAGTACACGTAATATCGTTCTGGAAAGAGGTCTCCGGGAGGCTGGTTTCGACACCATTATAACTTCCTTAGTTGTCGTTCGTGATGATCTTGCTTTTTTACGAATAGACGAGTACGCCATACGCGACCACCTGAATCGAAGAATAATCAATCAGGTTCCCGCGTCAAACGGTTATGCAATCAGAGTCTATGAATTCGAAGACATATATGACGAAACTCCGTTTGAAAGACCTGTTACCGTGTTTGACTTGGTAATTATAGACGAGTTTGGCCGTTCAATGAGTGACGAAATAACCGTTTACTGGAAACCTTCTACCAATCGTGTTGCCGCAACCAATACGTTCGGAGCTCCCGGTACATTCTAATTGTTTCGTCACCAATTTTTTTTATTACATCGTAACTTCTATTTTCTTTTTTAATCAAGCTACAAGCAATACAGGGACATATGTTAAATCCACGCATTATCACCATTATCGTCATTATAGCCGTTGCAGCACTGTTCCGCTTCCTGCCTACCCCTCCTAATTTTGCACCGGTCGCGGCTATGGCCATGTTCGGTGGTGCATATTTCGCCGACAAGCGACTGGCATTTCTGTTGCCACTGGCAGCCATGTTAATTTCAGACCTATTTTTGGGCTTCCACGGTCTGATGTGGGCTGTCTATCTTTGCTTCATCGCTATGGTTGGAATTGGTATTCTGGTATCACGCAAAAAAACGTTCGGAACTGTGGTTGCCGGTGCTTTAAGCGGCTCTATCCTGTTTTTCCTCGTGACCAACTTTGCTGTGTGGATTTCAGGAGGAGGCGTATTTTATCCGCTCACACTTGAAGGTCTCATGATGAGCTACACTGCTGCTATTCCGTTCTTCCACAATACACTTGCCGGGGACTTAGTATTTACCGGTGTATTTTTCGGCGGATTTGAACTGGCTCAGCGATATGTTCCTGCCCTGTCACCTGCACGCAGCTGACAGGTTCATCTGCATCCGCTCAAAGCACTGAAACACGCATTAAAGAAGAGATTCGAGGTCAGGGGAACAGTACATCCATGGCGAAAGTGAATCTTAGCCTTAAATGATGCGTGTCTTATCTGTCTACAGTGGAATGAGCAGTTCCTCGAAATGCACCGGAAAATAAGCGATTACTCTCCAACAGCCTCCCAAATCATCCGGGAAACGTCTCTGATCAGCACAAACCCCTCGTTCTCACTACCTGTGGACCTGTCTTCCTGATTTTTTGTTATAACCGTGAGGATATAGTCTCCACCGGGAGCATTCACGACCATGGTCTCCGATTTTGAAGCACGCACGGAACCCTGTTTAGAGGCCACATTTACCGTATTGGGAATAGGGGCAATACCTGTTTCATCCCACAGTGTTTTTGACAAAAGTCTGTATAACTCCTCACTACGTGCCTCGTTAATCACCTCACCTCTGAAAATCATTTCCATAAGCTGTGACATTTCACGGGGCGTTGTCTGACCCCAACCATAACGGCGAAAGTCATCCTGACGACCGTCCGTTCTTGAGTTCACACGGGTATGTTCCAATCCGAGACGGGCCATGGCTTCGTTGACCATCGTACCGGTACCACCCAGCTCCTGCATCCACAAGCTGGCCGTATTATCGCTAAACGAAAGGCTCAGAAAAACCATTTTCCGCAATGATATCGTTTCGCCCTCCCGCATTGCTCCAACCAGATCCGACCCGGGGTAAAACAATCGGTCTTCATAGACGTGCAGGCTGTCGTAATGCAATACGCCTTCATCAACCAGTTCAGCTATACGTACAGCCAGAGGTACTTTAATGGTACTGGCGGTTGGAAATAGGGTATCGGCATTGATGGCAATTTCCCGGCCGGTTGGTATGTGTTTAAAATGTATACCGGCATCACCGGCAAAAGCATTCGCTTTTTCTCGAAGCTCGGCCTCAAGCTGTTCAAAATCGATTTGTTGCGGAGAGCTGCAGGCTACCAACAGGAACAGAATACATGATGCGAGGTACGTTAATTTCATACAATACAGGTGGTTTCGTGGCTGTTTAGATCGCTGGTGCGATTTTTTTTACTTGTAGATGTAACGGAATATACCCCGATAAGAACATCACAACAACCCCCGTTTACTTCCGAAATATTCACCGAACACGCATGTCAGTTTATAAATCGCAAGAAATCTCCTATTTTACATTTCTCCCGTCAGCATAGACGTTGTTGAGGCAGCGTGTTGTAATACACATCAAAACCTCAGTAGCCGGCTCTCATAGCACGACCATCCACTAGAACCCTCATTGCTAAAACAGGACGCCCATGATCAAAGAACTGCTCCAGCCAGAAATCATTGAGCTTATCAAAGAGCAAAAGTGGGAAGAACTGAGGGAAATTCTGGAGGAGTGGCCCGTAGCTGAAATCGCCGATATTCTGGTGGACCTGTCCCCCGCCGACAGTGTTATCTTTTTTCGCATATTACCCAGGCATATTTCTTCGGATGTGTTTTCCTATCTGGAAACCGAGTTTCAAAATGCCCTCCTCGACGAACTCACCGCCGAGGAAACACGTCACCTGCTTGCGAACCTTCGTCCTGATGACCGAACAACACTCTTAGGTGAACTTCCCGGTCAGGTTACGCAACGTTTACTCAACTTCCTGAATCCTCAGGATCTTAAAGAAGCACGGCAACTGCTGGGCTACCCTGAAGAGTCGGTGGGCCGGCTCATGACCCCCGACTACGTAGCGGTTAGGCCGGGGTGGACGGTAGAAGAGGCTTTGCAGCACATCCGCAAGATGGGCAAGAGTTCGGAAACCATCAACATGATTTACGTTACCGACACGTCCTGGAAACTGCTGGATGCGTTGGAACTGCAGCATTTCATACTAGCCCGGCCCGACGCAACGGTTGAAGACCTCATGGACGATACTTTTGTGTACATCCAAGCCGCTGAAGACCGTGAAGAAGCTGTTCAAATGATGCAGAAATATGATAAAGTTGTACTTCCGGTTGTTGATTCTGAGGGTGTACTGCTAGGCATTGTAACAGTAGATGACGTTCTGGATGTTGCCGAAGAAGAGGCAACAGAAGATTTTCAGAAAATGGGTGGTGTATCAAAGCTGGATACCCCCTACATGTCGGCATCGATTATGACCATGTTCCAAAAGCGAGGCGGATGGCTGGCCGTGCTTTTTTTAGGTCAGATGCTCACAGCCTCTGCGATGGAAAACTTCGAAGGACAGCTGGAGGCCGTTATTGCACTGGCCATTTTTATTCCGCTGATTATTTCCAGCGGAGGCAATAGTGGATCGCAGGCAACATCGCTGATTATTCGTGCAATGGCTGTTGGCGAGGTCACCCTGCGCGACTGGTTTACCGTTATGCGTCGGGAACTTATCACCGGGGTATTGCTGGGTATATTCCTGGCTATCATCGGACTATTACGCGTGGTTCTTTTTCAGCACTTTGGCTGGTCTGATTACGGGGCAGAATCAACACTCATTGCACTCACGGTAGCCATAGCTTTGGTTGGTGTAGTTTCGTGGGGCTCACTGGCCGGAAGTATGCTGCCCTTTATACTGCGCAGATTCGGGCTTGATCCCGCTACAAGTTCGGCGCCCTTTGTAGCTACGCTTGTGGATGTTACCGGTCTTATGATTTACTTTGGCGCAGCAACGTGGATTTTGAGCGGGGCCATCGGATGATGGAATCGTCGTGGTTATATGCCCCACGATTCTCTACTGAGATGAACTCACTACACTATGCACAATACATGAATCATAACTGACTTCTAAAATACCGTTAGTCTTCGCTACAGGAACGACACCGTGTACCATACATGAATCATATCAGGAGTGCAGCAGGTAATGATTGATATTCAAATAATCTGAGTTATTCGGCAGAAGATGCAGGCTTTACAGGTAATCGAAAGGTAACCGTTGTACCGTAGTTGGGTTTACTATCGACCTTCAACGATCCTCCCATCAGTTCAACCAGCTGTTTGGCTATAGTAAAACCGAGACCGCTGCCCTGTTGCTCATTCTTATCTCGATCGAGCTGCACAAAACCGCCCAACGACCGAATTTTTGACGTTTCCATTCCAATGCCATGATCACGAATAGAGATTTCAACGAAATCTCCTTTCTCCTTACTGGATAAATGAACTTTCTGACCTTTTTGGGAAAACCGAAAAGCATTAGATAACAGCTCTTCGCAAACCTTTTGAAGATCTTTCTGTGAGACAGCGATGTCCACATCATCAATATCAATCTCCAGATCTTCGTCACGATCGAATTCGTAAGCAACTGTTTTTGCAATCTGTATAAGGTATTCAACCAATGACAGATTCACGTTAACGATATGTTTCATGCGTTCTGCATCGTACTGCTTTATTTGCAGCTCACTGTACGTGATATAATTTTCAATGAGGCGATTGAGCCGTTGTGCAGAATTATTAATCATTGTGAGAAATTCAACGATTTCTTCCCGACTGGTAGTTTCAATATTGTCTAGCAGGTACTCTGAAAAGCCCATGATACCGGTTAGCGGTGTGCGCAGTTCATGCGGTAAAGAAACAGCAATGGTGGTACGAAGTTCATCAAATTGTTGATTGTAATTCGTACTTATCTTATTGCTTTTGCTAAGGCGGGTTTCAATAGCATGTAAAAGTCTCTCGCGGGTAAACGGTTTTGTGAGGTAGTCATCTACACCCATGTCCATCGCCTCCCGCTGGTCAGTCGGATCGGCTTTCGCGGTTAGAAAAACAAACGGGATAGAAGCCATCTGGGTGTCTTGGGAAAGCCTTTTATAAAACTCATGTCCGTCCATTTCAGGCATCATTACATCGCATAGAATCAAATCCGGAACCACCTCATAGGCAACAGTGAGCCCTTCCTTTCCGTTTTTTGCAATCCGAACATCGAACGATTCTGCCTCCAGCAGGTCGTGCAGATTCTGCCTCACGTCGGGATCATCCTCTACCAATAGTATTTTAGTCATGCATTTTTGAATTTTACGTTATTATCAGAAAGGTCTAGAATTACATGTACCCGGGTACCACGACCAACTTCACTGCTAACGTGTACGGTGCCCCCCATGGCTTCAACCGAACGTTTTACAATACTCATACCAAGCCCGGTACCACTAACATTACCTGCATTTCTTGCGCGATAAAAAGGCTCAAATAACTGGTTCATATCTTCCGTAGGTATCCCGATGCCATCATCATTTACCGAAAGGCGGAGCATCTCGCAGTTACCTGCCAGCGATACCGTTATGGTACTGTCAGGCAAAGAATATTTCAAGGCGTTGGAAAAAATGTTGCCGAATATCTGCCGAAATAATTTATCGTCGAGAACGGTTTCATTACAATCCATCTCGTCATCAAATACAACATTTTGGGTGGCTTCATGACTTTCAACATATTCGTCAATCAGCGTCCGAATCAGTTCTTTGAGCCTAACAGGAACAGGTTCCGGGTTAAGTCGGTCAACATCAGACTTGCCGAGTATGAGCACATCGTCCATCAGGCGTACAATATGCTTTACCGATGACTGAATCCGTTTCAGGTGGAGTAAATTCTTTTCATGTGACCAGCGCTGGCTGTAATGTTCGAGTAATTCAGAAGAAGTGAGAATACTGGCCAGAGGCGTACGGAACTCGTGGGATGTCATCGATACAAATTGCGAGCGTAGTCTGCTCAACTCTTTCTCTTTCGTCAAGGCCCTGCGCATATCATCTTCAGCAAGTTTTCGCCGGGTAATATTGTAAGCCATCCCAAAAACACCGGTCACTTTCTGATCAACACCACGTTCTACATCAGCATATACATCAAACCAAATTTCAGTGCCATTTTCACGCATAAACCGGCACTCGAGTCCAACAGAATCCCGCTTACCATCGGTGAGATCGTTCAAAGCGGCACGAAACTGGTCGCGCGATTCCCCATCGAACAGGTCGGGCAGAAATTCACCAATAACCTCGTCTGAACGGATACCGGTGGTGGATGTCCATGCGCCATTGAGATAGCGGATGCGCTGTGCAGTATCAAGCTGAAAGATAACCTCCGGGATTTTCTCTACCAGGGTCTGAAATCTTCGCTGACTCTCTCTTAGTGCCTGCTCGGATCGTTTACGGATGAGTACTTCTTCTCGCAGTTCATCAACATGCTCCTGTATACGTTGCTCAAGTTCTGAGTTGTACTGTTGAATTTTATGCAGAAGCTCTTCGCTGTAATCGGTTTTGGGTTCTTCTCTACTCATTTTTCCATAAACCAGTTGATATGATTAGTACAATATATTCAATATTCATGGAAACTTTTGACAGGGATTCATCGGTTATTTTTAATCTATGCAAGACCGTGATTACGCACCATTACTGAAACATCTGGATGCCTGGTTTCATAATCGGAAATGGGAGGTATTTGATTTTCAGAGAGCGTGCTGGAATGCTGTACTTGAAGGCAACGATGGATTATTAAATGCCCCCACGGGATCGGGTAAGACTTTGGCGATGTGGCTGCCTTTTGCGGTAAAAGCGTTGTCTGAACATAATCAGCGTACAAAACCTGCAATTCGCTTGTTATGGATTACCCCTCTTCGTGCCCTGGCTCGTGATACGGAGCTGGCCTTGCAGCAGTCGGCCAGGGAATTGGGTGTTAGCTGGCAGGTTGCACGAAGAACGGGCGACAGCAGCGCAGCAGACAAAGCTCGTATGCGAAAATCTCCGCCTGAAGTTCTGATTACAACCCCGGAAACACTGCATCTGTTGCTGAGTCAGGCCGATTATCCCACTCTTTTCTCACGGTTAGACGGCATCATCGTAGACGAGTGGCACGAACTTATGGGCACCAAACGTGGCGTGCAAACCGAACTGGCTATAGCTCACTTGCGTGCAATGCGTCCTGCGCTTCAATTGTGGGGTATTTCAGCCACCATCGGCAACATGGAAGAATCGGCAAGAACACTGGGACTTAAACCAGCGGCGGTCGTCATCAAAGCAGATATTCAAAAAAACATTGCTGTACACACGTTATTGCCTGAACACATCGACCAGTTCCCCTGGGCCGGCCATATTGGGCTTAAACTGGCTCCTCGGGTTGCCGAAATCGTTCGGGAAAGCACCACCACCCTGCTTTTTACCAATACCCGCAGCATGACCGAAATCTGGTACCAGCATCTGCTGGATGCGGCCCCCGATCTGGCCGGACGAATGGCGATTCACCACAGTTCCCTGAGTCAGGACATCCGTAACTGGGTTGAAAAAGCCTTGCACGATGGAGAGCTGCAGCTGGTTATCTGTACGTCGAGTCTTGACCTAGGCGTTGATTTTGCCCCCGTCGAGACCGTCATTCAGGTGGGGTCTCCAAAGGGTGTAGCACGATTCATGCAACGGGCAGGCCGTAGCGGTCATCAGCCGGGGGCCACTTCTACCATTTACTTTCTGCCTACCCATGCTCTGGAAATATTAGATTCCGTAGCTCTGCAGCGAGCCATGAAAACCGATCAGATTGAAAGTCGCCCTGCCCTGCACAAACCGCTGGATGTACTGCTACAGTTTATCTGTACGCTGGCTACCGGAGCAGGATGTGAGCCGGAAGAGCTTTTTAATCAGCTTCGCGGCACCCATACCTATCGCGAGCTTACTTCAGAGGAGCTCAACTGGGCTGTAGCCTTTCTAACCAACGGCGGATCGGTACTGCAGCACTATGAAGAATACAGCAGGGTGAAGCGGGCGGAAAACGGAACGCTTCATATCGTAGATCGCCGAACCGCCATGCGTCACCGCCTATCGATTGGCACCATACTCTCCGACACCAGCCTATCGGTTCGTTTTGTTAAAGGAGGACGCATTGGCAGCGTGGAAGAATCGTTTATAGCGCGCCTGAAACCCGGTGATATCTTTCTTTTTGCAGGTCGATATCTGGAGTTCGTACGCCTCAAAGACCTCACGGTTTATGTGCGAAAGTCGGGCGCAACCAAAGGGGCGGTCAGCCGGTGGATGGGAGGCCGGATGCAGCTATCTTCCCAGCTGGCCCACCATATACGGGTGCTGCTTCAGGAAATCTCCGAAAGCGACCACATCCATCTGGATACGGAGTTGCAGGCCATGATACCCCTCCTGCACAAACAGTCTGAACGCTCTCATCTGCCCACACAACAAGAGCTGCTCATTGAACAGATCCGTACTCGTGAAGGCTGGCATCATTTTGTGTTTCCTCTGGACGGCCGAGCCGTGCATGAGGGGTTGTCGTCGCTCATCGCCTGGCGAATAGGTCAGAAAATGCCTATTTCATTCTCTATAGCTATGAACGACTACGGCTTTGAACTGCTGTCCGATCAGCCCGTTCCGCCAGAATTGTTTCATGAGCCCGACCTGTTCCGTACCGAAGACCTCGAACATGATATTCGTTCGGCTATTAATGCCTCCGAGATGGCCAAACGGCATTTTCGAGAAATAGCCCGCATCGCAGGACTCATCTTCCAGGGGTATCCGGGCAAGAAGTTGCAAAATCGCCATTTGCAGGCAAATTCAGGACTACTTTTCGATGTGTTCGAAAAGTATGAACCCGAAAATCGTCTCATCCTGCAATCATACGCAGAAATCATGCAGAGCCAGATTGAAACCCAACGCCTGGCCAACACCTTAGAACGCATCCGAAATGGTACCATCATAATTACGAATCCCGAACGTTTTACCCCCTTCAGTTTCCCTATTATGGTAGACCGCCTGCGCTCTAAACTCAGCAGTGAGAAACTGGAAGATCGCATCCGGAAAATGTACACCAAACTTACGGCAGATTAGGCTGATGCGCATAACCATCCATCATAACACCTTCGAAATGCTCCCGGGCAGGGCGTTGCTCTGGGAGGAAGAGCAGATTTTACTCGTTGCGGATACGCACTTCGGCAAAACCGACACGTTTCGGCGCGGGGGTATTCCGGTTCCGGATGGGGCCGACAAGCAGGGAATGAACGAACTCGCGTCACTGATAAGAGAAACAAAAGCGCGTCGATGTATTATACTGGGTGACTTCTTTCATAGTGTTATCAATGCAGGTTGGATTTCAGTAAAAGACTGGTGCCTACACCAGAAAAAAATGGGATTGCCGGTGGAACTGGTCCCCGGCAACCATGACATACTGAACGCATCCGACTATCTGGAGGCCGGTATACTGTTGCATCCACCGGTACTTACAATCGGAACCATCCGCCTGCAGCACGAGCCTCCGCAAGAGGATGGGGGGAACGGGTATACTTTTTGCGGGCACCTGCACCCGGGTGTTGCTTTAACTGGGAAAGGCCGGCAGCGACTCAGACTGCCTTGTTACTGGTTTCGGGATAATGTTGGTGTATTGCCCGCTTTCGGCCATTTTACGGGTTTATCGGATGTAAGAGCTGGCGAGAATGATCGCATATTTGTTACAACAAAAACACAACGCACGGTAAACGAAGATGGGATTATTGTGCCTGTTAAAATTTAAATTAATACCTTGAACAAAACATGAATCGGTCGATAATGCTTAAAGAGAACGCATATTAGTTATATGTTTAATTGGGGTACTTTTAAACAGCTACTTTTTTTAGCGAGTAATACATCATTCCAAAATTATTATGAAAGGATTGAGTTCATTGGATAGTCAATTATTTTCTGTTGCTGTAGAGCATTTCAAAGACGCTATTTTGATTATTAGAAAACCTGAGAGTGCTGGCGTTGAGCCCGTAATTGAATATGCAAATGCCAGAGTTGAGCAGTTAACGGGCTACTCTCCGGAAGAATTGGTTGGCAAATCACCAAAAATCTTAAACAGTGAAGAGTCTGACCATGAGCGCCTTGATGAAATTTATAAGGCGATGCTGAATGATGAATCTTTCTGTGCTGAAATGAAGAATTATCATCGGGACGGATCACCCTATTGGGTTGAAATCACGTTAACTCCCCTTCGCACTCAGAACGCTTCCTTCACGCACTATATGTCTGTGAACCGCGACATTACACGTCAGCGAAATGTACAGAACACCATGTTACTGCACGCATCTGTGCTGGACCAGATCCAAAACGGTGTGGTAGTACTGGATAAAAATCAGAAGGTAATGTACTGGAATGATGCCGCTGAACGACTCTATCAGTACACGGCCAAAGAAATGATGGGGAATAAAGCCGGGAAACTTACCTATCACGAAGATAGCCATATTGCCAATGCGGCTGTTAAAGCCATGATTGAAACCGGTCAATGGGAAGGCGAAATACGACTCGAGCGCAAAGACGGCACATGCTTTCCGGCTCTGGTTAGTAACCGTAAATTACTAGGTGACGACGAGGAAGTAATCGGGTATATCGGGGTATCTACCGACATCAGCTATCTAAAGAAAATTCAGGATGAACTCGAAGAGTCACTCAGTGAAAAAGAAGTCCTGCTAAAAGAAATTCACCATCGGGTTAAGAATAATATGCAGGTTATTTCCAGTCTGTTGTTTTTACAGTCGATGCAAACAGACGATAAGCTCATTCAAGATATTCTCATTGAAAGTCAGAATCGGGTTCGGTCGATGTCGATGGTACACGAAAAACTTTACCGGTCTACGAATTTGTCTCGTATCGCCTTCGACGATTATATCATAGAACTCACCGGCGACCAGATGAACACCTGGCTGGGCAAAGACTCCGTTGTACAAAAGCATTTCGATGTTGACTACGTTGAAATCGATATTGACAAGGCCATTCCCTGTGGTCTCCTTGTAAATGAGCTTATAAGTAATGCGGTAAAGCATGGACTTAAACATCAGCCCTCAGGCAATTTGTGGCTTTCGTTGCATAAAAACGATGGAAAAGTACGCATAACCGTGGGTAACGATGGAAATAAGCTCCCCGAAGGCTTTACCCTGGAACATACCGACACCCTGGGTATGCAGCTCATCGACTCACTCACACGTCAGCTCGACGGTACACTCAAGTACAGCAGAGATCCTCATACATTGTTTGAGTTGGAATTCACCGGGTAATACACGTAATTTAAGTGCTCATTACCGAACGCAATTCTATTTAGTTATGAGCAAAAAAATTGGCCTTGCACTGGGAGCCGGATCTGCACGGGGACTATCGCTCATCGGTGTACTCAAAGCCTTTGATCATGCCGGCATCAAACCGGCTTACATCTGCGGAACCAGTATAGGATCGATGATTGGTGCGGTGTATGCCAGCGGCAATCTGGACGCTGTTGAAAAACTCATGCGCACCATTACCCTGGGCAAAATGGCCAACTACCTGGACTTCACCATCCCTCGTCAGGCTCTCATGGAAGGAGATAAAATCATGGAGCTCATCCATGAAATTATTCCCGTGAGTGATTTCAGCGAGCTGTCGATTCCATTCAGTGCTGTAGCTTGCGACATCCATACCGGTCGGCAGGTTTTGCTCGACACCGGTGATGTGCATACCGCCGTTCGGGCCAGTATCTCACTGCCCGGCATCTTTCTGCCTGTTAAACACGAGGGCATGTGGCTGGTAGATGGCGGCCTTGTGAACCCCGTACCGGTGAGCGTGGTACGCGAGCAGGATGTAGATATTGTAATTGCTGTTGACTTAAACAACGATGTTCTGGATGCGAATGGTCAGAAGCGTTCTAAAAAGAGCAAGAAAGTATTAAAGGAATCGAAAAAGGTAAAGGCCGAGCCAAATCCGGTAGAAGCCGAAAACCTTCATGGTCTTGTGGGTACCCACTCCAACTTTGTAATGAGTGCGTTGGGGAAAAGCTTCAAAGAAATGGAGCGTTCGGTGCGCGACACATTCGGGCGTTGGATGGATGACGATGAGAAAGCCGATGATAAAGCAGGAAAAGGGCCGTCGATCTTTGATGCACTGGCGTTCTCAATTGACATTATGAGTGTGCAGATTACCCGCCGTAATTTCGAGAAGTGCCCGGCCGATTTGTATATCAATCCTGCAGTAGGGCACCTCGGACTATTCGACTACGACGAGGCTTCGCCCACCATAGATGACGGATATCAGCGTACGATGCGCCTCATTGAAGAAGAGAAGCTAGCAGAATAAGTTGAGCGTTTAAAAGCGGTAACCAGACCACCGTTTCCTTAACCACTTCGACGGGATACGGATTGAAAGCATCAGCATAACCTACGTCCTTGGTAAAGTGGTCATGCTCGTTCGGTATATCAGCCATTCAAAGCAACATAACATGCGTCCTTGGTAAAGTGGTCATGCTCGTTCGGTATATCAGCCATTCAAAGCAACAGCCAGGCCATATACCCGCCGTAAATACAGAGCAACAGAGCGCCCTCCAGGCGGTTTATTTCAAAGCCCCGGCGCATCAGCGGCCAGATCACAATGGTAACCCCAAGCATCACCGAAAGATCTACCAGTCCGAAGGCACTGCTGTCGAGCGGATGAATGAGACCGGTTATACCCAGAATACTCAGCAGATTAAACACGTTGGAGCCGATGATATTTCCTACCGCAATATCAGCTTCCTTTTTGATGGCGGCGACGGCTGAGGTGGCCAGTTCGGGCAGACTTGTACCCACCGACACGATGGTGATGCCAATGACAGCCTCACTGATACCCAGATCACGGGCTATACTCACTGCAGCGCTTACCAGAAGCTCGCCTCCTGCAATCAACAGGGCCATTCCAAATACTATCAACAACCAAATTTTACCGGTTCCCATCGCAACAGCGTCTTCATCAGGTTCCTCCACCAGCTGCTCCACTAGCTCTTTGGGCAATGAACGGGTTCTAAGGATATTGTACACGATGTAGGCGATAAGTCCGGCAAATAAGATAGCCCCCTCTAATCTGCCAATGACCTCATTTATGATAAAAACGGAGGCCAGAAAAGTAATCCCCATCATTAAGGGGATATCAACCTTGAGTAAAGAGGCGTGTATCATCATGGGTCGGATGACAGCCGTAACTCCCAAAATAAGAGCTATATTGGCAATATTCGATCCAATCACATTCCCTATGGCAATTTCGCTGTTGCCGGCAATCGTTGCCCGAATGCTGACAACCAGTTCGGGTGCGCTGGTGCCGAAGGCCACTACGGTTATGCCCACAACCAGCGGAGTAAGTCCGGCTTTGAGGGCGAGGGCGCTGCTGCCGTCTACCAGACGGGCCGCACCATAGGTGAGCAATGCGAAACCGGCAATTAGCTGGATGAGGGTTAGAATCACGCGCGTTCAGAGTTCATTTGATAGGGAGGTGAAGGCCGAAAGTTACGGGTATTCGTAGTCACTGTAAAATCAATCGAATCGGTGGATTACCCGTTCGGCCTGGCGTACATACCCGCCTCCGAACAAATTCACATGAACCAGAACGAAATACAGATTCAACACATCCAGACGCTCCTGAAAGCCGGGAATCGTGGGCGTCGTTTCTTCGTAACCTTGATAAAACGAGGGTGGAAATCCGCCAAAAAGGTGTGTCATAGCCAGGTCTACCTCGGCATGACCGACATATACAGCGGGATCAAAAATTGCGGGTTTCGGACCTTCCGGAGCATTTACAAACATAGCATTCCCGCTCCATAAATCCCCATGCACCAATGACGGAGGTCCATCAGGAAAGTTTTCCTGTACCCAGCTGCACAGATTCGACCAGGCTTTCAATGCCCCCATCCTCCCTTGATTGATGGCATGCTCGTATTGAGGTTCGAGCCTGTTGAGGATAAAAAACTCAGGCCAGGACTGATTTCTGGACGTGTTATGCTGAGGCAAGCTTCCGATAAAATTGTCGTGATCCAGTCCGTATGAAAAATCTGCGGGTGGATCGCGGTGAAGCTGCGCTAATGCACGGCCCATATCCATCCAGTGCTCACCTGAAGGTCGGGTTTCAGGGAGGTATTCCATCAGCAGCCAGGCCGTATTGGCAACTTTACCCGATGCCAGGGCCTCTGGCACGACCATTGCCGACTGCTGTCGCTCAGATGCCTCCTTGAGCAGACGAAGTCCACGCATTTCGGCTTCGAACATCGCAGCGGCATCGGCTGAATTGGATTTCAGGAAGTATGACTTGCCGGTAGCAGGTTCAATGAGTCGACTTGCCTGATGGATACTGCCTCCACCGATGGATGAGTCGAAAATAAGTTTTAGACCTATGTGATTTAGAATATCGGCCGTGATTTCTTTCATTGCACTGGTTTAAAACTTAAAATCTTTTTACTGGTGAGCGGTAATCGTGGTTTGGATTCTCGATAAAATAACTGTTAGTTAGCTAAATTCTTAGCCCAACAATTAACTAACCTGGTCATTATGCTCAACTGGACAAGCAGGGGGCCTAAGCTGCTCCTGCTAGCGGGTATTACCTGCGCTTTACTCACATTTCAGCCGGCATCAGCGCTGGCTTCCATCGGTGATGATGATTCCTTGATTCAACTGACCGACCTGCTTCAATTACAACAGCTGGGCAGTGTACAGTACTCACCCGACGGTCGGTTTATTCTATTTACGGTTAACGCGATTATGGAGCAGGACGATCGTCAACAGCCCTACGCTTATCGTAACCGCATTTGGCTGGTTCCGGCCGATGGAAGCGCTCCGGCACGGGCACTGACCAGCGACCGGGCGAATGCTTCTCAACCCGCCTGGCATCCCGCCGGACGACACATAGCCTTTACCCGATCTATCGACGGTCGCTCGCAGATTATGTTGCTTTCGCTGGATGGAGGCGAGCCCCAACCTATTACAAACCATGCGAACGGTGCGACGAGTTCGCTGTGGAGTCCGGACGGGAGCCGCCTCCTGTTTTCCTCCTCCATGAGCATGCAGGATTTACTGGAAACGGATGCGTTCAGCGCAGGACCTTCATGGTCGACCGAGCAAGATGGTCGCACATTGGCATCGCGTAATCATGGGGATGTGACCCCGAATCCGGACGGAAACCTCGCAGAAATCCGGGCCTGGTTGGATCGCAACGAATCCGACCGAAATCCCCGCGTTTTAACCCGATTGAATTTTCAGGGGGAGACGGATTTGCAGCCAAACCTGAGCTTTTCCCACCGTTATGTGGTGGATGTAAATGTAAACCGCCTTCCCGAAGAGCCGGCTGAAGCCACGGCGTTAACAGCAGGCTACATGAGTTGGGGCGGTGGTAGCTGGAGCCGCGACGGACGGTATGTGTATCTGCATAGTTCCGCCGATGGCGAAACCCATCCCGACCGGCTATTCAAGAGCCGGCTGTATCGTGTTGCAACCGATGGAAGCCGTGAACCAGAGCTGTTTCTGGATGTTGAAAACTACAGCATTTTTAATCCCGTGGTTTCCCCGGATGGGCGTTGGGTTGCGTTCAGTCAGTCTGATATCAACGACCCGAGCTACGCTCAGACCATGATTTCAGTAGTGCGTACTGACAAAAGTGATTTCCGGGCACTTTCCCAGCCCCTCGACCGGTCGATGAGCGGTGTTACCTGGTCAGGCGACAGTCAATTTGTGTATTTCACCGGAAACAGCAACGGAGGTACGGTACTGTACCGTGGATCGGTTGGAGGCAGTTCGGCTGTTGTACAGCAATTAACCGGCTTTACCGAAGGTATTCGAAGCTTTGACCTGCACGGCGATCGGGTGGCCTATGTGCTCACAACGATTGAGAATCCTTTCGAGTTATATACCGCTCAGCTGGCGCCAAGGCGTAACCTCACAGCTATGCAAGGCATGAGGAATCCCACGAGAATCACCGATTTCAATGCAAGCTGGCTGGAAGGCAAGCATATTAGTCGACCGGAGCGGGGTGTGGTTGCCGTTGATGGTTTCGAGATTGAATACTGGATCATGGAACCTACAGTGCGTGAAGCCGGAAAAACCTATCCGCTGATGCTGCAGATTCATGGCGGTCCCTCGGCCATGTGGGGACCGGGCGAGGCCTCGATGTGGTTTGAATTTCAGTACTTCGCCGCCCGTGGTTATGGGGTGGTGTATAGCAATCCCCGCGGATCGGGCGGATATGGGCGCGATTTTCAATTTGGGAATAACCGCGACTGGGGGTTTGGTCCGAAGCGGGACGTACTCGCGGCTACGGATGTGGCCACGGTGCTGGAGTGGGTCGATTCCGATCGACTGGTTGTCACCGGTGGATCGTATGCCGGTTATCTCACAGCGTTTATCATAGGCCACGACCATCGGTTCAAGGCCGCCTTTGCCCAGCGCGGAGTGTACGATTTGCACACGTTTTTGGGCGAGGGCAACGCCTGGCGACTGATTCCGAGTCACTTTGGTGGTTTCCCGTGGGAGTCGGCTGAAATCGATTCCGTCTTGCGGGCGAACTCCCCCATGACCTATGTGGACCAGATGCGTACACCGCTGCTCATCAAACACGGGGATGTGGATCTTCGCACGGGCGTCATCCAAAGCGAAATGCTGTACAAAGCATTGAAAATCCGCGAGCAACCCGTTGAATACGTGCGTTATCCGCGTGCTGCCCATGATATGTCACGCACTGGGGAACCGCTGCAGCGTATGGATAGAATCCTGCGGATTTACGAGTATTTTGAGCGTTATGTAGGCAGTGAACGGTAAGGTGACCCTATCCAAATATTCGGTGCCTGTTAACCGATGCGCTGGTTAATAGGGTAATACCACCGGGTGAGCATGCCCGTAAGGCACAATCATGATGTCGTTTTTTTAAATCAATCAATCGAAACCAATCCAAATGCTATGATCAGAAATCTTAGTCTCCTACTGGCGCTGTTGCTGGCGGGCACCTCGGTGCTCACGGCGCAGGATCGTCCCGTGGCCTTCACCGGCGCAACGGTGTATCCCATCAGCTCCCCTCCCATTGAAAACGGCGTCGTTATTGTGCACAATGGTGTAATCACCGCCGTGGGCGACGCCACTACCCGCATCCCGTCCAACGCCGAGCGTGTAGACGCCAGCGGGAAAGTCATCATGCCCGGACTCGTCGACACCCACTCTCATATCGGTGGCGGTGATGGCGGCGATGCTACCTCGGCCCTGCATCCTGACGTGCGCATTGTAGATGCCATTGACGTGAACAGCGACACCTTCCGGAAGGCACGCACAGGCGGGGTAACAACGGTAAACGTCATGCCCGGAAGCGGACACCTCCTCAGCGGTCAGACCGTGTACCTGAAACTCCGTCATGCCAACACCATTTACGACATGCTCGTGAATCCCGACATCACCAACGGCATGATTGGCGGCATCAAGATGGCCAACGGAACCAACTCCCTGCGTGGAGCGCCGTTTCCGGGCACCCGGGCGCGCAGTGCAGCCATGATGCGCGACTTGTTCGTGCGGGCCCAGCATTATCAGCGGCAGATTGAGCAGGCGGATGGCGATATCGATAAGATGCCGGCGCGTAATCTGCAGCTCGAGGCCATGGTGGAGGTTCTGGAGGGAACGAGACTGGTTCATTTTCACACCCATCGCCACGACGACATCCTCACTGTGCTGCGATTGCGCGAGGAATTCGGGTTTCGGGTGGTACTGCATCACGTGAGCGAAGCCTGGAAAGTAGCCGATGAAATCGCTGCGGCCGGAGTGGGAAGCTCCATCATTTTGATCGATTCTCCCGGCGGAAAGCTGGAAGCCATGAACCTGCTTCCCATCAGCGGCAGGGCACTGGAGCAGGCCGGGGCGGATGTGGCCTTTCACACAGATGACGGTGTGACCGACTCACGTCTGTTCTTGCGCATGGCGGCGCAGGCGGTACGCGTAGGGATGTCGCGCGAGAAGGCCCTGGAAGGACTCACCCTGGCCGGCGCCCGCATGATGGACATGGAAGACCGTGTGGGTTCGCTGGAAGTGGGCAAAGATGGCGATCTGATTATCCTCAGCGGGGATCCGTTTAGTGTGTACACCTTTGTGGAGCAGACCTGGATTGAAGGAATCAAGGTGTATGACCGCTCGGTGCCTGCACAGCGTGTTTTCAACACCGGAGGATGGGAAGTCTTCCGCGGCGAGTTTTTTGATCACTACAGCACCGACTCAAACTAAGGAACATCCCTATGAAATTATTGAATATGATACTGGATATACGTGCTGCGGGATTTGCCGAATGGACAAACGCGAAGCCTTTGAAAAATGGCGCATTCTTGCGCTTTAGTCGTGGCAATAGCATGACTGGAAATACCCATGCTGGCCGGTTTTCGTTAGGTATGGGAACAGTCTTTCTAACCCTCCTCCTCTTGATTACTTTACAAAATAAAGTACAAGCACAAACCTACGCCATACAGGGTGAAATCGTGTACACGATGGCGGGAAATCCGATCACCAACGGTGTGGTTCTGGTGCGGGACGGACGCATTGAGCAGGTTGGAACCGCCGCCAGAGTGCGTATTCCTTCAGGCGTTGAGGTGGTTCAGGCGAAGGTCGTTACACCAGGATTCATCGATGCCCATTCTGTGGTCGGACTCTCCGGAGCGCTCAACGTACCGCACGACCAAGATCAGCTGGAGCGCTCGCATCCCTTTCAGCCGGACCTACGCGCCATTGACGCCTACAATGCCCGGGAGCATCTCGTTGTGTTTGTGAGCAATATGGGTATTACCACCATCCATACCGGTCATGGTCCGGGAGCGATTGCCAGTGGACAGACCATGATTGTGAAAACCACCGGAGGCACCATCAACGAAGCCCTCATCGACTCGGTGACCATGGTCGCCTTTACGTTAGGTCCCTCGGTTGGGCGGAATTACACACAAGTCGGGTCCCGCTCACGCACCATTGCCATGCTGCGCGCGGAGTTCATCAAAGCTCAGGAGTACAAGCGACGGGTAGATGCGGCGGACGGAGATCTCTCCAAGATGCCTGCCCGCGACCTGAAAATGGAAACCATGATGGCCATACTGAATCGCGAAATCAGAGCCATGATCACGGCCCAGCAAACCACCGAGATCTTAGCGGCGCTGCGATTGCAGGAAGAATTCGGATTCGACCTGGTGCTGGACGGAGCTGCGGAGGCGTACCTGGTTTTAGATCAGATCAAAGCGGCGGGCGTGCACGTGTTTATACATCCGCCCATGGTGAGAACTACAGGCGAGACCGTGAATGCCAGCTGGGACACCGCCGCCAAGCTTCACGAAGCCGGCATCCCCTTTGCGTTTCAGGCGGGTTTCGAAGGCTATGTGCCTAAAACACGCGTTGTGCATTACGAGGCGGCCATTGCCGTTGCGAACGGACTCCCATTTCTGGCCGGACTCGAAGCCATCACCATCGGTTCAGCACGTATTTTGGGCATTGATAGTCGGGTTGGATCGCTCGAGCGGGGCAAAGACGCTGATATTGCATTGTTCGACGGGGACCCGTTTGAGTATTTAACCAGTACCACAGGTGTGATGATTAACGGGCAATGGTTGGTGAAGCCAGAGTAGTCAGCTGTTTCTTCCGGTAAACCATAATGAGCCTGCCTTGACGATTCTTCAATGAATTGTGGAGGCAGGCTTTTTTGTGGATGGTAGACGGTATCGTGTGCAGATGAAAAGTAGAGCCCTTCCAGACGGGCGCTGCATCCAATTTTGAGGCAGAGCGTGAAGTATTCGGTCAACCGGACATAAAAAAACCACCCTGCTTTGGCAAGCCGCGGCAGGGTGGCACTTCTCAGGTAGCATTGACAGCTGCATTACTGCAACTGCACTTTCAATAACTATTGAAAGTTGTGAATCGTTTCAATTTAGCACGATTTTTTTAGCTCCCGTAGGTTTTTGCAGTACATGAGGTTAGGGGTTCAGGGCTAAATTCACTCGTTTTTTTTGACTATTTCCTCCAAAATAATGCACTTTTTTGTTTGGTTCGGACACGCTGTCGGAATCCATATTAGCATGCTTGGGGCTTTATCATTGGCATCGTTCAGTTAAATGTTACTTACAGTATCTGCCTCTATTTCTTCTTTTCTCAGTACCTGTTTAAGATCGCCCGAACGTGTGCCCAAGATTGTCTTCATGGCTTGCCGACTACAGATTCAGCATGTTCAGTAGATCCAGTAGATCCAGTAGATCCAGTAGATATGTTACCTATATTTTGTTACAAATTAATACACAAACAACCTATATTTTGTTACAAAATTTGTCATAAAATACCTATATTCTGTAACATAAGTATTGAATAGTAATGCCAAATACTGACTTAAATACATATATTAACAATAGGATAAGGCATTAAATATAAACACCATGCATATTCAGCGACATATAGTGCAGTATCTGCACAGTTGGAGCGAGTCGAATGATCGCAAACCCCTGATATTGCAAGGTGCACGTCAGGTTGGTAAAACAACACTTATAAAATCGTTCGCCAAACAATACGCACAACATATTTTCCTGAACCTAGAGCGGTCCGACGACCGGCAATTATTCTCATCTACAGACGACGTGAAGGTTATCCGTGACCGACTTTTCCTGCAGCACCAAATTTCGCACGGAGACCGGGTATTACTATTCATCGATGAAATTCAAGAATCTCCTCAGGCTATTAAGCTTCTTCGGTACTTTTACGAAGAATTGCCCGAATTACATGTAATTGCAGCAGGATCATTACTTGAATTTGCCCTGGGTTCCGTTGAAAATTTCCCTGTCGGGAGAATCCAGTTTCTCTGGTTACATCCCGTTAATTTTGGTGAATACCTTCAGGCAAAAAATCCCTTACTGTATGAGGAATTGCTGAAAATTCCGATACGTGAGGCCGCTCATCCACTGCTGCTAAGTGAATTTCATAAATATGCCATTATTGGAGGGATGCCTGAAGCTGTAAAAAACTTCCTGACTTCAGACAGTTTAGTAGAATTAGATCCCATTTATCACAGTATTTGGGAGATGTATAAAGCAGACATCCCGAAATATGCGGCGAACAATACCGAGCGAGATACCATTAACTTCATTCTAGATCATGCGGCCGGATTTCTGGACGAACGCATCACATTTGCGAATTTCGCCAATAGTGGCCTGAAATCCAGAGAGGTATCGCAGGCCTTTCACACACTCGACCGCGCCAAAGCAATTCAGTTAATCTATCCGGTGACGCAAACAGTCCCACCCCTGACTCAAAACCTGCGCAGAGCTCCACGTTTACAGTTCCTGGATACAGGCCTGGTGAATCACATGTTAGGCATTCAATCGGATATGCTTTCCCTCGATGATCTTAACGCAGCCTATAAAGGTGCGATTATACCACATTTGATTGCTCAGGAACTCACTTCGACCCGGGAATTCCGAAATATCAAACCTGCATTTTGGGTTCGCGAACAAACCAGTGCTTCGTCTGAAGTAGACCTGGTACTTGTGCGGGGCGGGTTGGCAATACCCATCGAAATTAAGTCCGGAAAGAAGGGTACATTGCGATCCTTACATACGTACATCGACAAAACGAACCACAATTTAGCCGTGCGAATGTACGCGGGACGCTTTTCAGTAGAAGAGCATACGACCAACCTGGGTAATAAACCGTTTAAACTGCTAAACTTACCTTATTACCTGGGAACACAATTAGAGCGTTGGATTGACTGGTTTATTGAAAACGCCAATGCTGCCAATGCTAATGAATCCAACACGCCGGTTTTATAAAAAAATATTGCCGTAATTTAGTTTAATCCAATAATCTGTAAAGTTGTGCCTAAAAACCAAAACAAAGTCCACTTCCCGATGAAACGCTACACTCCCCTCCTCCTTTCTGCTGCCTTCCTTATTCTTATAGGCGGATGTTCGCTCGTACAACAGCTTTCCGGCTCCGTACAAACGCCCGAGGTCACGTATACATCCATGAAATTCAATTCCCTGAGTTTCGATGGCGTAACGCTGGATTTCGACTTCGAAGTGGATAATCCGAACCGTCTCGACCTTCGTGCGCTTGGCTATACCTACGGATTTTCCGTGGAGGGGAACGAGTTCCTGAGCGGAAGCAGTGATCGCGGCATCGATCTTGCAGCCCGGTCGGCATCCACCGTTACCGTACCGATTTCATTGAATTTTCGGGAGTTATATAACTCCGTTTCGGCTATCGCAACACAAGACAGCATCGCCTATGGTGTTGCCTCCACCTTTGCGTTCGACATTCCCGTGCTGGGTCGACGCGAAGTGCCGGTTTCGGCTGCCGGCTATCTGCCTATCCCCCGCCTGCCACGCCTGTCGCTGGAAAATATTTCGGTTGGAAGCCTGTCCTTATCGGGCGCAGAAGTATTGGTGAGCCTGAAATTCAACAATCCAAATAATTTCAGCATGTCGCTTTCGGATGTGGACTACACCTTGAATGTGGATGGAAGCCGATGGATTTCCTCGGTAATTCGTGAGCAAATTCAGGTAGATGCACGCAGTGAACAGATTGTAACGGTTCCTGTCCGACTCGACCTGGGTCAGCTGGGGATGTCGGTATATCGCATGCTTACCGGTTCTCAGGCGTTCAATTATGAGGTGACCGGAAACGGTACCGTTGATCTGGACCTCCCTTTCTTTGAGTCCAGCCGATTGCCTTTTAACTTGAGCGGGTCGTACCGGTTGTAGTGCGCGATGCAGCCTTTGATTGAGGAAGCATCAGGTGGATAATGCGCGCGATGCTTTTACTTAGAGTGTTTCAGCAGCACGATACTTTTACATGGAGAATGCGAGCAGCACGATACTATTGATAGAGTATCCGGCAGCACGATGCTTTTACATGGCGTGTTCTGTCAGCTGTGACTCAAACAATCGGTTTCGAGCATGGATGGCCACGGAGCTAAATGGCCAAGTGTTAGTTCTGACCACCTGACCGAAAGCCACCATCATTTCAATACGGCCGTATCGGTCGTACGCTGATATTTTCCAGGGGGACAGGAAGCTGCTCTTCTGAAACACGGAGCTTTACGTAAGCAATATCGGGATACAGTTCTGTAGTTAGTTCAAGTCCAAGATCTTCAAGATACGACAACACCTCAGCAAAGCTCGCATTGCGCTCGGTAATAGACACGTCTGCACGGTAACCGTCAGCATCTTCCTTAAAAACATAGTCAACGGCGAAGTAACCATCATCCAAGTCGGCTATGAGGCGAATCTGAATACGGACAGGGGCCTCATCCATGTCAGATTCAAAAAAAGCCGATGTTGTTGAAAATTCCTGATAGACGTACACATCCTGCCACTGAAATGCTGATATAGAAGAAATGACATCGTCTTCTACTGAAAAGATAGCACGCATGTTCTCCGAGAGCGTCCCGAGGGCCGCAACTACCGCCATTATCGGGGTGTCGCCCGATGCAACCGAAATATGTACGCCCTCCGACTCCAGCCAACCTGAAGGGGTCTGGTACCACTCGGGCGTTTCATGTTGTTGAGCAACGGTGAGCTGCGTACTCATGCAGCAAAGCAGTAAAACCAGGAAATATTTCATACTAGGCTCCAGTTTCTACACCATATTTTTTCAACTAGGTAATGCAGCATACCAACATCAGGTTGCAGTTTAAGCAGTCCTTCTCATTGATACAAGTCAGACCAACCTTGTAAAACCCTATTAAAACAGTTTACATCCTACCAAGTTTTTATTAGGCTTTTAGGAAATAAATATCCATAAAAATACCTGTCGAACGTATTACGATGTCTGTACTAAACCACTCTCGTGCATATCCCCACTCCGTTAATCAACTCAAAACCGTTTATTCAGCTACCGCGCAACGCTCCGCCAGAAAGTCTTCTCTAGTTTTTATCAGCCTGGCGGTACTATGGCTAATCACGTTCACGAGCATTGCAGGCGCTCAGATGCCTCCTCCCTCCTTAGATAGTCTGGCTAATCTCTCTGCCTTGCAGGTGGCACCGGAAGAAGACTTCCGAAATGGATTTGATCATCTGGCTGTCGGTGAAGATCGAATGTACTTTTCACTCCGTTTTTCTGTCAACGTGCTCTGGGTGAGCGACGGTACTTCCGATAATACAAGAAGCATACAGCTGCCCGAAAATATCATCGAACGTGTGAGAGGCCCTTTACGAAATCCAAGCTACGTGTTTATTGATAACTTTTTTTATTTCGTAGCTAACGATCTTGATGCCGATGGCATCAGCAGCTGGGGTGTATGGCGCACCGACGGGACCACAGAGGGTACCCTTCAGGTTGTTGACGGTCAAACAGCCGGTTACAGCGGAATTGTTAGCCTGACTTCCGTTGGACAGACAGCCGCAATAGTAGCTGACCTCCCGGACGGTGGCGGGGCGGCACTCTTTTTAATCGATGATGACACCCAGAGTGTGCAGCTCGTTGAAGGTCTGAACATGGCTAGCAACTCTACCTTTGGTCGCACAGCCGAATTTGAAGGTAACCTATATGTATCGGCTTTTAACCCCGACACGCAACGCTGCCTGCTGAACCGCGTTGACCAATCAGGAACTGTTACCGAAGTATGGAACTCCGGACCCGACTGTGAGATCATCTACCCTCCAAATAGTCTTACCATAGCCGGTAACCAACTTTATTTCGCCGCCAATGCGGGGAGCGGACAAGGCTTATATCGTTACGTGGATGGCACCGTTGAAACCATTTTCGATCCCGTTAATGAACAGCTTTCGGGTGCTTTGCAGTTAACTCCCGACGGTGATCATCTGTATTTTAAGTCCAGACCATGGAATGCTGACAGACGCGCTTTTTCAGTACAATGGCAACTTTTTAGTCTGGCAGCCGGTGAGCAGGCCGTACAAAATATCTGGGATGAAGATTTGTTTCCGTACAGCTGGACCGGTCAGGAAGCGGCAATCTTACCACTCATTCCAGTAGGCGAGCGTGTACTGTTTATAAGTTCCTCTGACCAATCATGGTGGTCTGTACATCCGGAAACAAAAGCCTATGACGAGCTCTTGTTCGATGGAAATATCATAGACCGTAATGTGGTTTCGAACATGCTTAATACAGAGCATGGAGCCTGGTTTTCTACCGGAATCGCTCTGGGCTATACCAGAGGCACCAACGCAAACACCGTACGTATAGGTCCGGCCAGTGATTCCCTCACAACGTTCGAAAACCTGGTATATCTGAACGACACGGTGTACTTCTCCGCCCGAACGGGTGTGTTTAATCCACGCGGGTTATGGCATCTAGGTGTGGAAGAAGTGGAGGACACCATGCCTCCCGTTGCCGTACCGGAGCAAGTTGTACTGACCAGCCCGTCTCTGAATGACCGGGGGGTAGATCTTCGTCCCGTTTTCGAATGGAATGAAGTGGATTTCGCTGCGCAGAAGAAAGCACAAAAAGGAAGCAAACCAGTAATGAATGAAGATTACCCTGTCACCTATCAGCTGAAACTATCTACAACCTCCGACTTTCTGCCAGGTTCTGTACTAGCGGACTCCAGCGGAATTGACACCACCCGATTGGCGTTGCCCTTCGAACTGGATCCGGTTACAACGTATTATTGGAAGGTCCGGGCTGAAACACCGGATACAGCAGGTGCCTGGAGCGAGACATGGGTATTTGCCACGGCTTCTTCGGTAGATATCATCGCAGGGGAACAACCTCTGGAAACGGAGCTGGCCCAGAACTACCCAAATCCGTTTAATCCTGCTACCCGCATTGCTTTTTCACTGGCCGAAAGCGAACAGGTAACGCTGGAAGTTTATAGCGTGACCGGCGAGCGGATATCGACCCTGCATAACGATCGTATGCCGGCCGGCAGGCATGAAGTTATCTTCGATGCCGGAGACCTGGCCAGTGGTATGTACCTGTACCGTCTGGAGGCAGGATCTTACACTGAAACGCGCACCATGCTACTGATACGCTAAAAGCAGACCGAATATTACCGTTGATAGGTGTGCAGTCTTAATAAAGGTTTATGAGGCTGCCGCTTCCAACCGGTAAATGCGAAAGGTGTGCAGTGTAACCAGTACGAGAGTGGCGGCCGATCCCAATGCAATTTGTTCAAATGTAATGCCATTGTCGAGCAGGATGCCGAAAAGCAAGGGCGCCAGGGCCGTGCTGAAAACCATGAACATCATAAACAGGCTTCGGACCTGTCCGATTCTGGAAACACCGTATATCTCAGCCACGATAGCATTTTTAACGACCATCCCTCCTCCTGTGGTTATACCTACTCCAAACAGAAAGAGTCCGGCCGCAAGCAGTCCTGGAACCAGGGCCAGGGCCAGAATCCCAAGCGCCATGGGCATGAGGTGCAGCACAAACAAGGTTGTTGTACGGTAGGTATCGGTAAGCACGCCGCCGTAAAGTCCGGATAGCAGCCGGATGAAACCATATCCGGCAAATAAATACGTATAGACGGATATCGGCCAACCTTGCACCTCGGCCATGAGGTATTGGTAGAAGAAGAATCCGGTTACGGTGAAGCTAAGCATGAAGGATGGCGTGACAAGGATGTAGAAGCGGGCTTCTTTTAGCATCTGCCAGTAGAAAGCCCGTTTTCCGGTGGGTTTTTCAGCCTCTCTTGATGTAGATCCAGTCTCGGTGACGAGCTTTTCGGTGTTATCTGCGAGCTTTTCGGAGTTACCTGCGCATTGTTCAGCAGACTGATCGCTCACGGTGCCTGGTATTTCTTTCGCTGATACCCCCTCCTGCCTCGCAGTTGCATCCATATTGCTTACCCGCGACGGGATGGGACTGGCCTTGCCAATTCGACCCTTGCCCGGCACATAGTCGAGCCGCTCAACCCGAAACAGGGGCATAATCGCCAGCAGCAGCAGCGCCATCACCGCAGTTGCCATCGCGCCCGCCCTCCAGCCAAAAGCACCAATCACCGTGGCAATGAGTATCGGAAATATCATCTCGCCTACCGAGTAGCCCAGACTGGAAATACTCAAGGCTTTGCCGCGATCTTTGCTGAAATATCTCGACATGGTGCTCAGGGAGATGTGACTGAGCAAGCCTTGTCCGCCGAGTCGAAGTCCTACAAGAGCCACGAAAAGTACCGCGGAATGCCAGGCCAGTGCCAGCAAAACACAGGCGACCGTGAGCAGGATGGTGGTTTGGATGGTGAACGGACGTACCGGACGGTCGTCGATGACATGTCCGACCCGGAGCATGATCAGTGAGGAAACGATGGTGGCCATGGCGTAATATCCACCGAAAACGGAGTTTGAGAAGGCCAGATCGGCCAGAATAAACGGAACAAACAGGGAGATAAGGAAGGTTTGTCCGAAACTTGAAAAGAAGGTGAGCAGGAAGCCGAAGAAAACCGGCTCGAAATTGCGTTTGAGGAAGTCTAAGTAAGAGCGCAAAGCGGGTTAATTATGGTCGTGATAATCTACAGTTGTTCTCATGACGCGAGAACACGGTAATATACGTACAGTATTCGACCGATGTGGGGATTGCGGGCTATCGTTTACGTTTGATAGCGTTTCTTTGTGAGAATTGGGTCAATTAACGATCTCACAAGCTGGGGTTGCACGACATGTTTTCGGAGTGGGTATACCCTGAACGCAGCGGAATAAGCGACACAAAGCCTCGGTTGAATTAAATGTACCGATCCGTAGCGGGTTGATCGATAGACGACCTCGGTTGAATTACATGCACTGAAAGCGACACAAAGCCTTGGTTGAATTACATGCACTGAACGCAGCGGGTGGTGTGAGGCATGAATTCGAGTCGACCCATGGGGATGTCCTCACCGCAGCGTATGCATTTACCGAAGGATGGGGAATCGATTTTCGACAGTGCGGTATTCAGGCGTTTCAGGCGGTTTTTGGTCTCGCGGAGAGAAACTTCGGCGACGCTTTTATTGTGGATGGCATCCATCCGCGAGATACGTCCTATGGAGTTCTCAGGTGCGACAGGTCGGGTGGCCTCCTCGAGACCGGCTATGTCGGTCGCGGCCTCGGCGATATGCGCTTCGAGGATGTCTGTCAGTTTTGATCTGTCGGCATCGGTTAGCATGGTAAGATTTACTGTTGATTCAAAAGTAGAATCGCTGATAAAAAAATAGATTTTTTACATGATGTAAGTGACTTTATATATACAAAATATCATCCTATGCTACAATTAGGCTCGTGAAACGGTTATATTCTCAGCTATGCGAACATCCGAACGAAATCTTCAATGTGAAAACTGCAGCTGCAGAATGGAAAATATATTCAGAGCCCTGAATATTGATGAGGTGCGTACGATGAGTGCCAATAAGCGAAGCAAGGTGTACCGCCGGGGTGAGCTTATCTTCCGTGAAGGGGAGCATGCGGCAGGACTCTTTTGCCTGAGTTCGGGTAAAATTAAAGTGTTCAAGACCGGTGAGGAAGGCCGCGACCTGATTGTGCGGTTGGCCAGGGGAGGTGATACAATTGGCTATCGGGCCCTGATTAGTCGGGAGCCTTATTATGCTTCAGCTGTTGCGCTGGAAGAATCGAGGGTGTGTTTTGTACCTGCTGACGAGTTTTTCAGGTACATCGGAATGAATTCGGATTTTTCCATGGAGCTCATACAGACGCTCAGCCGTGACCTGCGCCAGGCCGAGGAACGTATCTTAAGGCTTGCTCAAAAAACGGTACGGGAACGTCTCGCCGACGCACTCATCCTGCTGCGCGATACCTACGGGTTTACTCCCGATGACGATAAAATGCTGGATGTTCATCTGTCGAGGGAGGATTTTGCATCACTGGTTGGTACTGCAACAGAGACAGTCATCCGGCTGATATCAGACTTCCGGTCGGAAGGTTTTATCGAAACACCGGGCAAACGGGTACGGCTGCTCGATGAAAAAGCGCTCCGTCAGCTGGCGGGCATCCATCCGACTGGTAAGCCTTAAGTCTGAGCGTGCTCATGGGAGCTGACGAACGGGCGATTACTTGCGGCCGCACAACGCCCAGCTTTACCGACAAAATTGCTGATTTATTTATAAATTATTAGGGCCTGCCGATAATTGCAAAAGAATCGTATTTAACTAGTGGCGTAGTCTTTCAGCGGGTTCATGAGGCTGATTAATTCGTATTTTGGGGAAGAAGGTATTGATGGAAGAGACAAAGAAAAGTGATGCAACCAGCAATCAAAATCATATTGCTGATGAAGCACGTGCACTCGCGATGGATACCCCATCTCAGGTTGATGCGATACACGCACCATCCGATGCAGTTGCAGGAACTACCCCATCCGACGTAGTTGCAATAAACGCACCACCCGACGTAGCTGCAGTAAATTCGCCATCCGACAAGGATGCGAACAAGCAGTACAATTCAGCACTGGAGGCCCATACGATAATTGCCGTTGGAGCCTCCGCCGGCGGACTTGAAGCCATCAAGCAACTGATTTCAGCGCTGCCTGGAGATATCGGTAAGCCAGTATGCTTATTGCACAGCACCTGAGTCCTACCCACAAAAGCATGATGGTACAGCTCCTCAGTAAAGATGCAAAGCTGAGAATAGCTGAAGCACAGCATGGCTCCTCTTTAAAAGCCAATACGGTATACATTACACCTCCCGACAAACAAATTGTTTTTAGTGCAAATAAAATTGTACTGCGCAAGCCCGATACCACAATAGGCCCTAAACCCAGCGTAGACACGCTATTTTATAGTCTGTGCGAGCAGAAAGATTACAATATCATTGGGGTAATACTTTCCGGCACCGGTACCGATGGCGCTGCCGGCAGTCGCGCCCTCAAAGAGTGTGGTGGCACCGTCTTGATTCAAGACCCTTCAACTGCAAAATACGACGGGATGCCGCAGGCAGCTATACAAACTGGAATGTATGATGCGGTACTACCACCCGAGGAAATTGCAGAACGTATACTAGACTACATCCGTAAACCAGAACGTGTACCCGAGACGGTAGCTGAAATCCGCACCGACGACGACCTTGAGAAAATTTTCGATATGCTGGGAAGTCATGCGGGGACCGATTTTTCTAATTATAAAAGAGCAACCATCGCACGCCGCCTCAAAAAGCGACTGGATGCACTCAACATCTAGAATATAAGCGATTACCTGACGTATCTGGATAGTCATCCTTCCGAACTGGATGTTATGTTTCAGTCTATCCTTATCGGTGTAACCGAATTCTTCAGAGATGCAGAAGCTTTTGATGCGCTTACAAAGCATCTCCATAAAAAACTTGTAGCTAAGCCTGTACAAGAACCTATACGCGTGTGGGTTCCGGGCTGTTCCACAGGGGAGGAAGCATACAGTATTGCCATCACCATCAAAGAATTTATTGGTAATACGAGGGAAAACCAGAGCATTCAAATTTTCGCAACCGACATTGATGAAGAGGCCGTGAGGAAAGGACGCATAGGCATCTACTCGAAGGAATCCTTGAAAAACACCCCCTCCCATCATATCAGCAAGTATTTTCGCAAACGAAGCGACGATACGTACGAATTAGACAAAAACATCCGTTCGATGGTATTGTTTTCAAAGCACGACCTTACGCGGAATCCGCCCTTTTTGAAGCTCGATCTTATATCTTGTCGAAATTTACTTATTTACTTCGGTGATACGTTGCAAAAGCAGGTGATCCCTGTTTTTCACTACGCCCTAAATACCGACGGCCTCTTGTTTCTGGGCAAGTCCGAAACAGTCGGGCAATTCACCGATTTATTCAGTACGATAGATGCCAAGTCGAAGCTGTTTTCCCGTAGAATTGGCCGGAATAAAAACCCTATTCGCTTCGCATCTTTCCAGCATTTTCGTCGGGGCAGTACACCACCGGTACAATCACAGAATGTTCGGGTAAGAGAAATGTCTATCGACGATATGGTCAAGGAGACCCTGTTCAACTCGTATGAACATCCCTATGTGGTTATCGATGGTGAATATAATATTGTAGAAAGTAACGGGGATCTCCGCTTGTATCTGAGTCTGCCCAAGGGAAGTATGCAGTCGAATCTGCTACGAATGATGAATCAGGAAATGCAGATTGAGGGGCGCTCTGTTATCAGTAAGGCCATCAGTAAACTAGAAACCGTTCGTAGCGGGGTGCGAAAGTTTGTGTTGTTTGAGAAAGAATATTATGTGCGCATCACGTGTAAACCTTTGCTCTATAAACGACATGCTGAAAACCTGTTTATTGTAGTTTTTGAGGGACTGGATATTCAGCCCTATTTGAATAAAGGCAGTGAAAACAGGGACGAAGCACTGAACGATGTACGTGTTCAGGAACTCGAACACGAGCTGGCAATCACGAAAGAGCACCTGCAAACGTACATCGAGGAAATTGAAACCAGTAATGAAGAACTGCAATCGCTCAACGAGGAACTTCAGAGCAGTAATGAGGAGCTGCAAAGCAGTAACGAAGAGCTGGAAACCACCAACGAAGAACTGCAAAGTACGAATGAAGAGATTCAGATTGCTTACAGCGAATTAGACATCACCAAGAAAGAACTCGAATTTCAGGAGAATCGTCTTCGTGTCATTGAAAAAAATCAACGTGCCCTGTTGAACAACACCCTGCAGGCATTCATGTTGATTGATGAAAACTTCCGGGTGGTTGAATTTAATAAAACAGCTGAGAAAATTGCGCTCAAGCTTTCAGGAAAAGCACTCGCAGTCAGCGATAACCTGGTTATGTTCGGATCATCTGAACGCACTTCCTTCTGGTTGAACCAACTTAAGAAAGCGTTTACCGGTGATGTAGTCTTCGGCGAAATAAAAGAAACCGGTACCAATGGTGAAGATATCTGGCTTAACTATAATTTCACCCCTGTTTTCGGTCACAACAATGAAGTAGACTCCGTATCGTGCGGACTTATAGACGTTACCGAGAAAAAATTATTTTCGCAGAAACTCAGCCATACAGAGCGCCTGCTGCACTCTATTTTTGATACAACCAGCGCGGGAATTTGTATAACCGACGAGAAAGGCCGCTACGTGGATGTAAACGCCAAATACTGTGATATATACGGATATACCCGTGACGAGCTGGTCGGTCAAAGCTTTTTGAGTGTAGTTCCCGAGGAATTTGGTGACACGCTCACAGAACTTCATGACCGTTTCATCGGCGGTGAAAAAGAACTGGATGCCGAATGGGTTGTGGAACGAAAAGATGGCCGCAGAATCGATGTATTCGCCACAGCACGTCTGTTAGAATACGAGGATGGAAGCAGGTTTAAAATCACCTCAATCCACGACATTACAGAAAGCAAAAAATATGAGCATCTGGCCACCGTGACCCAGGAGAAGGGGCATATAGGTGGATGGGAACTGGATTCGATTACACATGCACTTACATTCACCGAGGAGAGCTATAACATTTTTCAGATGTCGCCGGAAACTGAGCTTACCCTTGAGCGTATGTACAGTACGTTCAACGACGAAGGGGCCCTTGCCCTGGAAAGAGCCATACAGGAAGCGCTGGCTAGTGGGAAGCCCTTTGACCTGGAAGTGCAGACGGGTATTGAGCAAGAGCGATGGATTCGCATCACCTGTAAGCCAATAACCATACACACCAGAACCGTTAAGTTATTTGGTACTATTCAGGACGAAACGGCGCGCCATGACTTCGAAAAAAACCTGCTGAAAAGTAACAAAGAGCTCAGTCTTGCCGAAACGAGGCTGCGCAAATCACTCAAGGAAAAAGAGATTCTGCTGGCGGAAATCCATCATAGAGTAAAAAATAATCTGGCGGTTGTATCGTCGATGATGCAGCTGCAGCTCATGGATGAAACCAATACCGTTGTAATAGAAAAGCTTACGGACAGTATCACACGCATAAGCACGATGGCGGTTATTCATGAAGATCTCTATAAGACTAGTGACTTTGCCGAAGTTACATTCAGTAATATTGTGAAGAAACTGGTAAGCAGCATTTCGGGACTTGTTGAGGGCAACCAACAGGTCGGTACCGTACTGAATCTGGAAGATTTCAGATTAGATATGAATCAGGCTATTCCCTCTGCATTAATACTAAATGAGGTCATTACCAATATCTATAAACATGCCTTCCCCAAAGGTGCCGGAAATATTGAGGTGAGTACGAAGTTAATGGGAGATATTGTTGAAATAAGAGTGAAAGACGATGGAATTGGACTGCCAGAAAACATATCGATTGAGGAAACAGAAACACTAGGGATGCAGCTAATTCGCACATTGAGTGATCAGCTTGGTGGTAAAAGTCATTACGCACGGGCTGAAGTGGGAACACTGTTTACACTTGAAATTCCATTAACACACCGTGGCGAGTAAACGAAATCACATGGGGGGGTACTTATCCGAATAGTCCGGCAACATCTCCCCCGTCATGACTGATGGTTTGTCCTGTTACAAAAGAAGCGTGTGGCGAAAATAACCAGGCAGCGAGTGTGGCCAGTTCCTCAGCCTTACCCATACGTCCGACCGGAATGTTCGCCTCCATTGCTTTCCTGGCCTCATCGTAGGAATTGCCTGTCTTGCCTTTACTTTTTTCAATGACTCGCTCAATGGCCGGGGTATCGTGCGACCCGGGGGCAATTACATTCACGGTCACGCCCTTTGAGGCCACCTCCAGCGCGAGGGACTTCGCGAAGCCCACCACTCCCGCACGAAATGCATTGCTGAGGGCCAGAACAGGCAACGGCTGCTTCACCGAGCGCGATTCGAGGAAAACAATGCGCCCATAGCGCTGCTCCACCATAAGCGGTGCCAGCCGCAGGCTGAGGTCAATTTTCCAGCGCATGACGAGCTGCCAGGCTGCATCCCAATCGTCCATGGTCGTTTCCAGCGGCGTTCCTGTAGGCGGACCACCGGCGTTGATGAACGCCCCGTGAAGTCCGTTTTTGCGCGCATCTTTTTCAATGGCGTCGATGGTTTCGCGATGTAGGATGTTGCCCTCAATAATAGTCGTACTGTCGCTCCAGGCACTGAAAACATCCTGAAGCATATCGGCACGGCGGGCTACTACCACAACATGGGCACCTTCTTTCAGTAATTGGCGGGCTACGGCATTGCCCAGTCCGCTGCTGGCTCCGGTAACGAGGAAACGCTGGTGATCAATTTCTAGATTCATGGAATGAATATATTTATGGTTTTGTTGACTCGTAAATGCTTAAAAATAACAACTTATACGACATACTGAGCGATGAATCTGTAAAAAAGAAGGCCGAACATTGGACCGTATATTTATCTTTTTTTCTGTTCATCTGTCATCTTATACTGATTTTTTTGAGAAATACGTTCCCGGATAATGTGTATCTGATCGGGCTTAATCCGAATTATCTGGCAGCGCTCTATACTCCTTTCAGTGTAATTCTTGTGTAAGTGGTTTACTTACTTATCCTCACAATAATTTCAAGAAGACTTTACTATATTGGCTTCAACGAGCCAGCAAGTAAAAAAGCGTGGAATAATAATAGCCGCAATGAATTATAAAGAGTATTCTCTTCAACCTATCTTCGACTTATCGCACGATTTACTCTGCATTGCCGGCTTTGATGGCTACTTCCGCCGGATTAACCCCGCGGTTTGTCACATTCTCGGGTACACGGAAGAAGAGTTGATGGCCAAACCCATTAAGCATTTTCAACATCCCGACGACCGGGAAGTCACCCGTATTACACGTGAACCCATTCTGAATGGCAAGCCTCTGATTAACTTCGAAAACCGTTACATCACTAAAGAGGGGAATATTGTATGGCTCTCCTGGACCTCTATTCCTGTACTCCAAGAAGAATTGATCTACGCAATTACCAAGAATGTTACACTTAAGAAACAGCTAGAGGCGGAGCGTAATTTTTTGCTCACTGAATGAGCAAAAACAACGATAAGTTAACCCAGCTCAACTACACTACATCACACGACCTTCGGGCACCGGTGAGTAACCTGATTTCCATTTTCAGTCTGCTGGATGTATCGCATGTCAACGACGAGGAAACACGCCAACTCATCGAGTTGCTGAGATTGTCGGCCGAAAGTATGAAAGTAACACTGGATAACCATGTGGATGAAATTAAAAGTCAGGACTCACGCCTTATAGAATTAACGGATGTCTCCATTTCAGATGCTATAGATACCGTCAAAAAAACACTGAAATCACTAATCAGAGATGCTGAGGCTACATTTCATATTGATTTGAGTGCCTTCGACAGTGTGCGTTTTAACCCCAAGTATCTTGAGAGCATTTTTCTGAATTTCATTTCTAACTCAATCAAGTACGCCCACGCTGACCGCTCCCCTGAAATCCAAATCAGAACAGCTTTTGATGAGGGAAGAAAGGCACTATTCTTCTCGGATAACGGAATCGGCTTTGACAGTAAAAAACAGAAAGATCGGGTTTTTGGACTGAATAAAACCTTCCACGATAACAAAGACAGCAAGGGAATTGGCTTGTACCTGGTCTATAATCATATTACCAGTTTGGGTGGCAGCATCACCGTAGATAGTAAGATAGACGCAGGTACTACCTTCAAAATTACGTTTCGGGCGTAATTATTTTTGTCGAAGTGTACGACTACAAAGCTGCATCAACAGAACCGCAATCCGCAACCCAGTGTGGACTCCTCCCAATTTTAACGTCAACCAAAAGCAGCGCTTTCGGGATGTGACCTCCTGTCCAATTACCCGAAGAACACTACTTCAAAACGACGCTATTTTGTTGGGGAGGTCAGTTAGTTGGCGGGGGGTAGATCAAAAGGTCTGACAGTAATTTCAGCATGTGTTGGCAACACAAAGGCACAAGCAAAATTGATTACAGGAAGTATATAATTACACCTAAAATGATCAGCAGGCTTATCCATAATCCAATAGCAATTCGGTTTGCACGATCCGCCCGAGCCGATTTATACCACGAACGTGGGCGCACTCCCTGCAAAATAAATGTGGTAATGGCTGCCAGATTCACGCAGATAATGTTGGTAACCAGCAGCAGAAAGGCATAACCTGCAAGAGCTAGTTCCCCGTTTCCGAGCAAGATTCCGGCCGTGGCGAGCGGAGGCAGCAGTGCAACGGCCACCATCACACCGATAACAGCGGCCGACATCCCGAGGGTATACGCCAAAACACCAGCGGCCCCGGAAGCAAGAGCAAGCGCAATATCAGCGAGCTCCACGTTGGTACGCATCGCAATTTCGTTCACACTGCTATCCACCTCCAGAATAAATCCGAGGAAAACAGAAAGCAGGAGGCCAACTAAAATACCGATTCCGTTGGTTTTCAGGGCCATGATGCCCAGTTTGATATCAGCAAGTACAGTCGCCAGCGCCAATCCTACATTGGGGGCAAGCAAAGGAGCAATTACCATGGCGCCAATTACAACGGCAGTACTATCACGAATGACGCCCAGCGAAGCCACGATAGTGGATAGAATAACCATCACGATATAAACCCAGGAAACGCCGAGACCATCGGTGATATCGGTGTAGAGTTCCTCCCGACTTACACGCATACGCTGCGGGGGGCGTTCCAGGGTTCATTTTCATCAGAAGATTCTTTTTGTTTTTCTTCTTCCTCTTCTTCATCAATGCGAGGGAGGGTGGCCTCAACCGGCAACATGACCAAGCGGTAGTACTCAAGCTCCCCAAAAGTTCTTCGGCTTTGTCGAGGAAAGCCTCGGTGCCTGAAGCCTCCACCAATACCTTTACCATGTACCCTTTTTGCAGCTCTGAACTGTCTTGCCAAAAGTGGTGCACGGCTTCATTTTCAACCAATTTTTTACTGATTTCAATACCTTCCTCAGGAACTACTATTTCAATTTGTCTGAGAGCCATTTAGTATAGGTTTGATGTAAATTCAGGTAACATAGTTAAGGAAGGCATGCTAAGAATAATACGTATTTCACCGCAGAATGCATTACCATCTATAAAAACCTGAATACGAATGGGTATAGTTCCAGCAACTTATTGCACTGCCAATAGCAGTGCTGCCGTTAGCGCGGCGAGTACCACGAAACAGATGGCGACTATAAAATTATTCCGAATGATGGCCGGAAGCCCATCCTGCAGGTTCACAACTGCCAGAACAGCTACAATATTGTGAATGGCAATCATATTCCCCGCTGCTGCGCCTACCACCTGGAGGGCAATGACAAGGGTTTCGGGCAGGGCATTGAATCCGGCTGCAGATGCCTGCACCGCGCCAAGCATCAGGTTAGATACCGTTGCACTTCCCGCAATGAACGATCCGAATGCCCCTATCAACGGCGCAAATAACAGATAAACATAATGAGTACCGGTGAAAAGGGATGCTACCTGCTGAGGGATACCCTGCTCGGAGGTAAGCTCACTGGTAATGATAAGCTGCGCAAAAGCGAGCGTCGGAATGAGGACCAGCAAGGCTGGCAATGCTTTCCCAAAAGCCTCAAAGCTCTTACGGTTGGGCTTCATAAAATAGGCAATGCCAAAAGCCACGAGTATGAGAACCCCCGGCGTGTATGCACTTAGGGTGTGTTTCACATATTCAGCGAAGGTAATGGTAAATCCCAAAGAGAACAGAACGTCGCCAAAACCCAACAGGTTGGCGCGCGAGATGAACAGCAAAGCTACTACAATGGCGTAGGGCATAAGCGCACCAAGGACGGGTTTCACCGGCGGTAGCTGTTTCTTTTCTTTGAAAAAGAATCCTTTTTTAAGAAGCGCCATAATAATGACCAGTCCAACCGTGGAGCCTATTACAGAGGGTAGTTCCGGACCTATAAACAAGGCCGTGAGCAGAAAGGGAACGCTGAATGCAGCGCCGGAGGCCAAAGCGAACGTCACGTAGTTTCGTGTCAGTGGAGTTTGGGTGTAATAACTATAGATAAACAGCATATATAGCGGCATAAACAGCGCTACCACGGCTGTAATGATGCCGGCTGTTGCGGTTACAGCTGCTAAATCGGCTCCGGGGACTGCATTCGCGATGCCTACCACAACCGTAGTGCCAAACGCCCCAAAGGCAACGGCGGCGCTATCGGCCATAAGGGTAAGAATGACCGCCAATATGGGTTTAATGCCCAGCACAACGAGCAACGGTGCGGCAATGGCTGCCGGTGTACCGAATCCTGCAACACCCTCCAGAAACGAGACAAAAAACCAGCCAATGATGATGATATGAATCCGTTCGTCTTCTGAATAAGCTTTAAAAAAACGTTCTAAATCATCGAGTCGACCGTTGTGCTTGAGCAAAAAAAACAAGAGCATCACGCCGATGATAATGAGGAAAAGCTCTATACCGATAACCACGCCTTTGAGCGAAGCCGCGATTAACAGGCCGGCACTCGCATCCCAAAAAAAGTACAACAGTCCTGCGGTTAGAACGGAAACGATAAACAGGGTCTTTGCCGCGTCCAGTTTTTGAACCAGCAGCAGCCAGGTTAATACTAAAAAAGGCAGCAGCGATAATAATGTAAGGTCCATCCGTAAAATATTAGGCGTTTATTCGGATATCCGGTTCGTTAATTCGGCACCATCCATAAATTCGGAAATGTTGTTGATGGTGGTTTGTGCAATCTGACTGAGTGCCTCTTGGGTAAAGAACCCCTGATGCGCTGTAATCAGAACATTGGGGAAGGAAATTAGACGGGCGATTTCATCATCTTGAATAATTTCATTGGAGAGGTCACGAAAGAAGAGCTCTTCCTCCTGCTCATATACATCAATAGCCAGGTGCCCTATCTTACCCTTCTTAAGTGCGTGAATGGTATCTCGGGTATGAATAAGTGCGCCCCTGCTGGTGTTTACAATCATTACACCATCTTTCATTTTGGCTATGGTTTCGCCGCGGATGATATGACGGGTTTCCGGTGTTAGTGGACAGTGAAGGGAAAGAATATCTGATTCTGCAAATAGTGTATTCACGTCACTGTATTGAACGCCTATCTTTTTCAGTTCCTCATTTTCGTAGACATCAAAGGCCAGTACCCGACAACCGAATCCAAGCATAATACGGCAGAACGCATCTCCAATTTTCCCGGTACCGATTACACCTACTGTTTTACCTAACATGTCGAATCCTACAAGGTTCTCCAACGAAAAATTATGCTCCCGTACACGGTTATAAGCTTTGTGGGTTTTACGGTTCGCTGTGAGCATCAGCGCTACAGCATGTTCTGCCACTGCCCGGGGAGAGTAGGCTGGAACACGTACTACATCAATGTTCAGCTCCGCGGCGCGTTTAAGGTCTACGTTGTTGAAACCAGCACATCTTAGGGCAATAAGTTCTACTCCAAGTGCGTGTAGTTTATCCAGAACAACCGCGCTCAGATCGTCATTAACAAAAACGCAGATGGCTTTACTTCCATCAGCAAGTGCCGCTGTGTTGATATTCAGCTGCGCCTCGAAATAGACCAGCTCAAGACCGTTTTTTTGATTGAACCTGTTGAGATAGTCACGGTCGTAACTTTTGGTACTGAAAACAGCAACATTCATTTGAGTCTCCCAAAAATAGATTGATAAACTTGATTGGTGCAAATATGGAACACCGTCTACAATATAAATGCTGGCAAATCAAATAGCGTTATAAATCGACTTGGAATGGAAGTGTTTTTATGCGTTCTGCTGATTTTGATGAGCCCGTGAGTTTTCCGTTCAGGGTTTGTTGCTTTAACGCTCACAGATTAACCATGCTTAGTCCTATGGAGCGAACAAATCAAATAGTACAGAAAAAACCTTGCGTTGCGTTGCTTCGTTTATAGCTCCAACTTTCTTTATCAACCGTTTTTTGTCGACCGTCCTGATCTGATCTAACACAATTTGTCCCTTTTTGCCCTGAAATGTGGTATTCACACGAGTCGGATACGCTCTCACCGTTGAGGTCAGTGGAGCAATAATTACGGTTTGAATATGACGGTTCATTTCGTCGGGTGAAATGACAACACAAGGTCGTGTTTTCTGAATCTCAGACCCCACTGTTGGGTCTAAAGCTATCAGATATACGTCAAACCGGCGCACGGCATCACGCTTTACCATGTCCACTCGTCTTCATTCCAATGATCATCCAGACTTGGTGAATGCACATCCAACAACGTATCGTCACGGTTTTCGGCCATGGACTTAAATGCATTATCCCACCCTTCACGTGGACTGGAAACAGATCGAAGAATAATTTCATCAACTCCGACAATTAACTCTACCTCATCTGTTAGCTCTAATTGCTCAAGTACAGGCTTTGGAATGCGGATTCCTTTTGAGTTCCCAATACGGATGAGTTTGGTTTTCATAATGATTGAATGTTAGTTTATAATGTACATACAATGTAATTACGGCATGCATGAAAGTCAACACCGCATTGGTTAATCAATGTCCTTCAGATTTCGGTGATACTGAGCCTCATTCTGAAATATGCACCCCTCAACGAGGAATAAGCGCGCAGCTATTTTCCAGTCAGATAAACCACACTATCAATAAATTTCCAAGTCCCACATTTACTCACATTTCGCTGCAATTTATGGTATAATAAACAGCTACCTACGTGATGCTACTCAAAAAACCAATCTAACTTCAATGACTTATTTCATGTCCCCCTCCGACCGGAAACGCCTGCTTGATCGATTCCGAACGCTTTCTCCCGACAGTGCGCCCGTTTTCGGACTGATGACGGCCCAGCACATGGTCGAACATGTTTGCTTGACGTTCTCCCTGTCGAATGGCCGGAGGGAAATCCCCCAGACAACTCCCGAACGATTGGCTAATATCACCAAGCGTAGGCTGCTTGAGTCGGAAATGGCATTTCCGAAAGGATTTAAAGCCCCGGTTTTGCCCGAAAACGAAACCCTGCCGTATCAGTATGAAAGCCTGAACGCAGCCATCGATGCGCTAGAAGATGAAATCAACGCCTTCGAAGGATGGTTCAAAAAATACCCCGGCTCGCGACCTGTACATCCGGTAATGGGTCCGCTGACGTACGACGAGTGGCAGGTCTTCCACAGCAAACATTTAACGCACCACCTCGAACAGTTTGGAAAGTGACTACACCGTCACCTCTGACATAAACCTGGCGTGCTCTCCCTCTTATAAAACTCACGTATTGAACAGGTAAATAAACGCGTGATTTTATGGGTATTCGAGTAAATGCATAATGCAGATAATCAATGTTCATTGGTTATCCCGAGCATCAGGAATAAGGACTTCTCAAATTCAATTAACTATCTCAAAACTGTACCTCACAATCCGTTCCAGTCCAGAATCGTCGGTTTCACGGGTGTAGAATGATCCGTTCCTGATTTCCTCAATATCTTTAGGATTTCGATTCTGATAATATCGTCCCATGCGATATCCCGGCCACGAAAACTCAGCCAAAAACAATCCCTCTTCATCAAGTATCCACCAACTAAGATGCTCCTCATCATCGGATACATTGGCTATCCAAAACCGGTTTTCCTCATCTACAAACATTTTGTCTAATACCGGCCAGGTGTCGGGAAATGTAACGTTCTGAAGAAGCCGTTGATTGAACTCCGAAAGTTGGCCCATCACTTTATCCCGCTCAAAGTTGAGTACATCTTTCGGATAGTAAAAAGCGCCCAAATACTCTCCTTCCGCACCATGAGATCGGACCAGAAATTCATCCGAATAGGCTGAGTGGATGCGTCCGTTACCAATGGCCAAAACCGGCTTGCGGGTGAAAGGCACCAGAAATACATGTGGTGTTTCGTTCATAACCTGACTATAGAAATTGGCATCTCTGAGCTCCAAAAGCTCATCAGAAACTAGGCTACCGTTCATATCGAGCAGATAATAGCTCACATACCGCTCATCCATACTGAGCATTCGTTCAAATCCAATTAAAAAAGTATGCTCATCCCACACGTAAAATTGATTCGGATGAGCCCTGCTCAGGGACTCAACATGGCGCCAGTGTTCGGGCGAAAGATTCACATTATGTGAATACCTTGCTATATCAGCAGGATTTTCACCGGTGTCTGACATCGAAAAAACAACGATTCTATGCTGATTGGCATCATGAACAAACAATTGATTTGATTGAACTTGCATCTTCGAAATTTGACGAAATTCACCCGGTCCGGAACCCTCGCGACCAATCTGTGTCAAATAGCTCCCATCCGGCAGAAATACATGAATAACCTGTTGGGAGGCATCAGCAATATAAACTCGTCCTTGATCATCGACCGTGGTGCGACCAAGCCTTCCGATAATAACATCATCCGTATCGCCAAAGCTAACTTCTTGTACTATTTGAATATTCTTAACAGGCTCAGCATCCGGGGAGTAGACCACTAAATTATCAGGCTCATCCACATGGTTAGGGAGATTCACTTTTTCCTGCTCCGAACACCCGATAAACAGGACAACTATTGCTGCGGAGGCGATACTTCTGTAGTTCATTGTACTTTATTGGTTATGTCCATGTAAGTAAAAGCATGCGATATCTATCCGGATGACGTCTTGTATAGGTTTCGTGTTATGCAATGCTTACAGAACCAGTTTGATAACCTTTGTTTCGGTATACGGAATATATCCATCTAAGTCTATGCACGACAGTTCTTTTTCCAGAAAGATGATTTCCGTTAATGCGCCCGGTCGACTAAACACGAACTCGAATCCGAATCCACCAACCAAGTCATCCACGTCATCCACGTCATCCGCAATATAACTTTCGAAATAATAGGTTTTGGGAGGATGTTCACTTTTCTCGAGGAGTCGATTGAAAAGAGCACAATAAACGCGATTAGGCATCTTGATGCATGATTTTCCATTTGCTACTCCTTAGGATTATTTGATAACCGGTACAGGTGATTAAAAAGACCCTCAACTTCGGTGTTACTAAATATAGGCTCGAAGTATGTAATGTAGGCATTGATCTTACTGATGGACAAAACTTTCACGTGCTGAAACTCTTCCCGAGGCATACTATTCGTCATAGCGATAATACTTCGGATGGGAACCCTCTTTCGACCCCAATGATGCTGCGCTAGTCCTACATCCGAAGCGCTGTTTAGTGACACAAATAAGGCATAGCTCGATCTTTTGATCTGATCAACCGGGGACCTGAGGTCAAGATTTTGCACAGACTGCGCACCCCAGTTTTTCGTTTCGATAATATAAACTCCTGCCGGACCAATCAGTAAGTGATCTACCTGAATACTAACAATCCTATCATTGTTCTTCCTATTGAAAATCGGTGGATTGAACGTCACTGAAAAATCATTTATCAGATAGTACGTATCGGGCAATAGGCTGAGCTCATTAACAACTGCATTCTCTCCAATCGCACCGGAAATGACTGGATACAATCCATCTACTGTTTCTTTTATGTGCTCGAGCTTTTTAATCGATTCATCGCACCGTTTTGATAAAATCTTATCGTAGTACGTTTCAAGCTTATTCTTTTGATAAGCGTAATATTTAACCTTTGTGCCATAATAGATTCTATTGAACAGGTTTTCATTCATCCTCGGCAGGGCTACCTCAATAGACTCTTGAAGTGTATGGATTTCGCTGTCGAGTTTGCTCTTTTCGGCACTTGGAATATCCCTCTTCTCAGTATCATAGCTCATGAGGAACAGATTGATATCACCTACCGAGTTGAACCTTGTAATTCCCTGCCTCTCCAGAGATTCTCTCAGCTTTTTCAAGGGTTGTATTTTACCAACTACAATGGCCATTGACGAACTAGTTATACGATTTTCGCATCGATTGACGGAGTGAGGTCCTATCAATATAAGATAGTCAAGTCAAGTTATCGAACCAGAAAACGATTTACTTCTTTTTTCTCAAATCCTGACGCGTATGTCGAACCGCCTGAACATAAACTTTTTTGTCCTTAATCCTGTAAATAAGCCGATAATCTCCCTCGATGATCTCCCTTAAGTTGGGATCACTATACTCCGGCACAATTCGTCCACTTTTAGGCAATTCACTTAGCTGATCGGTTTTGCCCAATAAACTCAAAACCCATTTTTCAGCGGCTAATACATTGTCTTGCGCGATGTAGTCAGCATATCTATTCAACTGATGGACAGCTTGCCTGGTCCAAATTACTTCCATTTCTCCAGATTATGCAGAATTTGGCGTTTCGCTTCATCGTGTGAAACCACATCGCCGGTATTGATTTGACGTTCGGCTTCAAGTAACTCTTCCATGAGTTCCATTTTATCCAACATTCTTTGATAAGCTGCCACATCGACTAAAACTGCAGCACTTTTGCCATGCTGCGTAAGAACAATAGTTCGGTTCTCTTTTTTCAGTTTTGATATAATCTGAGCCGAATTACGGCGAAACTCAGAAAGAGGTTGAATATCCTGTTCCAGTGATAACGTATTTGTAGCCATAATTGCCTGATATGTATTAAATGTGGTGCATATATGATACAAAATTTTGTGCCTACTTGAAACCTTTCTATGGACTGATTTATAGTTGAACTAACTTCTCCTTTATAACTAATCATTATACGACAAATCATTCAGCTGCTTCTCTTGCTTGCGCATCACAAAACTAGGCAACAACCGCCACATCAGTCGTGAAAAAGCGTTCACCGCCGGACTCTTCGCATGTGCCAACTTTCCAAACAACCATGAAATCCGCACAATTTCCATCACTTTCTTTTCGCGGCGTTTTTGATAGTCGGCAAAAATTTCACCCGGATTGATAGTCCCGCTTGCAGGAGCAGCATCGAACGCTTTTTTCAGGCACTTGGCCAAACACCACGCATCCTCAATAGCCTGACAAGCACCCTGCGCGAGGTTTGGGGTGGTCGCGTGTATCGAATCTCCCACAAAAACGACATTTCCTTTGTGCCAATCACGGGTGAATCCACCCAAATCCGCCAAATCGTTCCGAATGATGTTTTCGGTATTGCGAATAAATTCGCCGGCAAATCCATCGAAATCGGCAAATTTGTGAAGCAACTCCTGTTTGATCGTGTCGGGATTGTCTTTTCCCCCGGGCTTACCACGATCGAGTGCCAGCCAAAACGATCGGTCACTATCAATCGAAATACACAAAAAACGCCTTCCACGGTCCCAAATTTCAATAAATTTTTCAACCAGATCACCCGGCAACCGTTGCGTTGTAATGCCCCTCCAAATTACATGGTTTGAGAAACGGATTCCAATTTCCGGGAAAAGCTGCCTCCGAATAGCCGAATTGATTCCATCAGCTACAATCAATACATCGCAGACCGATGTGGATCCATCATCAAAATAAATCTTTACCTGTGTTGCACCAGTCGTAGAGTTGGTCGAGTCTTCAATTTTAAAGGCTTTCTTGTTGAGGTGAACTTTTTCTGATGGAATATTTTCACTCAAAATGTCAATTAATCGTGCTCTGTGGATGCAGACATTGAGACGACTGAGGTTAATCTGCCGTATAATGTGAAAATGCTTATCCATCATACAGGCCCCGCTGATAGGGGCTCCAGCGGCCATCAATTTTTTATCGAGTCCGAGGTATGACAGTATTTGAATCGGGGCGGCTGACAGGCCTACTCCGGCACCGATTTCTGTGAGTTCCGGGGCTTGCTCGAAAACGTCAAAGTCGATGCCGTGATGTTGTAAACAATTAGCGGTGGATAGACCGCCAATACCACCACCAATAATTGCGATTTTTTTCATTTCAAGGATGTGTGGATTTCAATGGGTTTCGCGTCTTGGTTATGTTTCCCGGCTATCAAGACTGTATTACAAATCTATATTACTGCAATAATTTACAAAACCTAGCCGGAAAACCTTCTTAGCTACGTTTCTTCGTTTGCTTGATGCGCTTATCGAAAATCAACGGATCTTTGACACTACCGTTATTTTTTCGGCATCCGCATGCTGAGGATTAATCAAATAGTTAAACGCTAACGGAACAATACTACTGGGAACCTTTAATACAGCAGCGCTATTCTCACGCACAAAGTCGTCTCCAATATATTGCGATTCCAACGCTGGTGGCTTCGCATCCCACCCTTTGGGCAAATCTTCTTGCTTTAATTCCAATATTTCCACAGAATCCGGAATGTCAATTTCGACATAAAACCGGTCCGTCGGCACATCTTCACTAAGATCCAGGTGAACGGCAATTTCCAACGTTGCCAGCGCCCGAGACTCAGATGTATAAACTAAATACGTATTTAAACTATTCCACCGAAACCCTTCAGTCAAAGCAGCCCCGATACCTTTTAACGTGGTGTCGAGATACTTTTCTCGTTCAATGCGAAATACCCTCATTAAGCCATATTCCCAAATTCCAGCCGGGTCAGACTGTTCTTAACTTCCTGAATCCCCGTTAGCGAATCAAAAAGGCTTTCCGGTGAAATTCCACCCAGCGAAATATTCGGTTTTTTGAGCCATCGATAAAACTTGTCCTCTTCACTGTTGAAAACCGACAATCCATAATCGAGCAATTCTGCCAAAACAAGAATGATTTCGCTATCTCTGCTACTTAGCAACTCCTGGGCTTTTCTTCTTTTATTGTACGTAGTCTGAGGCATACCTAAAAGCTGCAAGAAGTGTTTAACGGGAAGATTTGCTTTCGTACTGATGACTTCTATCGCCTCATACGGAAGCCTTTTTCGAATCATATCCACTCTATCCATTCGTGTCGACCACTCATATTCGCCTTTAGTGACGGCAATACTCCATTTTTGCCCGAGAGCTTTGTTACGTTTTGCTCGTCGGATACTTTTCTTGGGGTCGAAAACCTTTAGATTGCTCATTGCGGTATAATTGGATGGTACTTACTATAGTCTTCTGATTGCAAGTATACAGCAAACGTGCTGCATTAGCAACATGTTAAACTTGGCGACGATTTGCACTAAGGATTCAAAGATGAGCGTTTGGTCACGTTCGATGAGACGATGACCGCAAAACGAATCAATGTCTCTGCCGGTTATTGGGTTAAAAGGTCCATATTGTATGATTCTGCGGACCCTCTTACAGACGGGTTCAGCATCCAGAGAAGGTAACATGGCCCGAAAACCACCGTTTAGGAGTACATGTTAAAAAATGGAGGTCGCCATTTCTTGAAATCGTACGCCCAAAAATCGAAATACGTAATAATTCTTGATTCTTGCCTAAGAGTAACGCGTGTTAGTGACCTCCTCCCACAAAATAGAGTCGTTGTAAAATAGAGTTTTTCGGGTAATTTGGAAGGTGGGAACATCCCAAAATCAAACCCGAAAGACCGTAAAAAAATCAAAATTTACCGAGGCGCAAATTGCCTTTGCCCTCAAACAAGCCGAGACCGGAACCCGAGTGGAGGAGATCTGTCGAAAGTTTGGGATCTCTCAAGCCACCTTTTTCAACTGGAAGAAGAAGTACGGCGGATTAGGTACCAGTGAACTTCGACGTCTG
>JAFIEZ010000009.1 GCA_020832235.1 Bacteroidota bacterium | reverse complement strand
ATTGAGTTGAAGCATTGGCAAAAAAACCTGGGTTTTGATTTTGTGGCCTTGCACTACCTGCGTTCCGAAGACAACCTGTATAGCTGGAAGCTGGAAAACCATGACAATAATTGGTCGGCACCTTCCAAAGAAAGAAAAGCTACCTACACCAACCTTTCACCGGGTAGATATATTTTCCGGGTAAAAGCCTCCAATGCCGACGGGGTTTGGAATGAAGAAGGCACATCACTATCGATCCGCATTTTTCCGCCCTGGTGGCTTAGCTGGTGGGCCTATGGCCTTTATTTGATACTGTTCATTGCAGGAATCTGGGCGGTGTACAGAGTCCAGATCAGTAGAGTTAAGCAGAAAGAGAGAGAAAAAGCCCGCGAAAAAGAACTGGAGCAGGCTAAAGAGATAGAGAAAGCTTACGAAAATCTGAAGGCTACCCAAGAGCAGCTTGTTCAGCAGGAAAAGCTCGCCTCGCTGGGCCAACTCACAGCAGGCATAGCTCATGAGATTAAGAATCCACTCAATTTTGTGAATAATTTCTCAGAGGTGAGTGACGAAATGATTGAAGAGTTGATCGAAGCATTAAATAAAGGTGATATAGAGGAATCACTGGCGCTTTCGAAAGATATTGGAGCCAATCTAAAAAAAATCCACGAGCACGGTTCACGTGCAAATGGTATTGTTCAGTCCATGCTCATGCACAGTCGCGGTGGATCAGGTAAAATGGAGCCGACAGATTTAAATGCACTGATTAAAGAGTATGTAAACCTCTCCTTCCATGGGATGCGAGCCGGCAAGGAGGCCATAGAGGTAGATATCGATCTACAGCTCGATGAAAATGTTGGTGAAGTGCCACTGGTAGCCGAAGACTTTTCGAGGGTGATTTTAAACCTCTGTAATAATGCCTTTGATGCAATGCGGAGCAAGCTAATCGAAAAGGAAAGAGCTGAGAGTGGGGAAACCTACCATCCCAAACTCACAGTTCGAACTAAATCCGAAAACGGCCAAGTCCTCATCGAAATCGAAGACAACGGCCCGGGCATTCCGGACGAGATCAAAGACAAAATCATGCAGCCGTTTTTTACCACGAAAAAAGGGACGCAGGGTACGGGGCTGGGGCTGAGTATTACCAATGATATTATTAAAGCACATGGTGGTTCTCTGGATATAGAATCGAGTGCGAAAGGATCTACCTTTATAATTTATATACCAAAATGAGACATTCAGTACGGATTACAGCCTTCTTTTTTTGCATCTCACTATTCGGTTCTGCGCTCTTTGCACAGAGCCCTGAGAGAGAACCCCTCCATTTTCAAACCTATACCATTGAAGACGGACTCTCGGATAATTTCGTCAGAGATATCACACAGGATCAGCAGGGATACATCTGGGTCGCTACGGGATCCGGAGTAAGCCGGTTCGATGGGTATGGGTTTGAGATTTTCAGGAACGATCCCGCCGATTCAACGACCTTATCCGACAATGACGTTTGGGCTATTCATACAGACCGGGAGAATAATGTCTGGGTAGCAACACAGGCCTGGATTGACCGGCTTGACCGGTCTTCCCAATCCTTCAGGCGCTACCAGGTAGTTACAGGTGCGTACACTTTAACGGCGCGTACGTTTGCTAAATTTTATGAGTCTGAAGCCGGTACCCTTTATATAGGTACTGCCAGAGGACTGGCGGTTTATGATAATAAAAAACAGGAATTCCGAGTGATCACCGCTGATGAGGAAGAGGGCTCAGCGCTTAGCCATCCGGAGGTAACATCGATCGCCGAAAGCGCAGACGGGCGACTATGGATAGGAACCTACGGAGGCGGGATTAATATCCTGAACCCTGAAACAGGCGCCATTACCTGGCTCCGGCATGATCCTGATGATGTACATACGATACCCAATGACTATATCTTTAACTTATTCATAGATCAGGACCAGGTGCTTTGGGTTAATTACAATCGTCTTGAGAATCAATTCACAACAACCTTTTCCACTGAAATTATAACACCAGGCAGCCCCAGCGGTTTGTGGAAGAAAGACCTGAAAACCGGCTCGGCAGAGCACTATCTCTACAACCCGGAAAGAGGACATCCTACATGGGATTTCATTTCTCATTTTGAACAAACACGTGACGGGAAGATCTGGATGTCACAACAAGGCGCCGCACCAGTGGGTTTAAAGCAATATAACGATGGATCAAATACTTTTTTCGGGTATTCGTACGATGTTACCGACCCGGGATCTCTTCCCTGGAATTTTGCTACCTCTCTTCTTGAAGATCATTCCGGAAATTTCTGGGTGGGCACATCGCGCGGGCTGGCGCGAGCTGACCGCTCGCAAATCCGGATGAACGCTTTTACGCCGGATCCTGCCGATAGATATAACATTAACAATTTTTTTTTCGGAATTGGAGAGGCAGGCTTAAACCAGTTTTTGATTTCCAGTATAGGACGTCCGATTATTTTATGGAATCGGGATACAAATACCTGGAAGCCTATGCCTGATGATATTATACCTCAAGAACTACCCCTTGTCTATGACGGCAGAAGCCATGCCTGGCTTTTATCCGTTGAGAATGTAATCGAACGGGTTCATCTGGAAACCTGGGAAAAGCAGCAATACGTTCTCAATGAAAGTACAGCAGGCAAAGTTACGATCAACCATTTTTTGCGATTATCAGACGAGGTGATTCTGATTGCAACCAGAGAAGGCCTGTGGGAACTGTCTCCATCATCCGGCCGGTTTACAAAAATTGATGTGCCAGTTCCCTTTACAGCCGGCGATGAAACGGATATTAAATACCTGGCGGCTGATTCAACAGGTAAGGTATGGTTGGGGATAAACAATGCTTCGCTGGATGCTTCCCATTCAAAGAAAGGCATTTTGATTGCCCGGTACGACCCGATATCCGGTGAAACCGTATTTCCGGACATCAATGATACCTACCTGTCCGCTTTGGGCAACGGGGCCCTCAATCATCTGATGATTGGCAGCCGCGGCCAGGTGTGGGTATCCAAATCCAACGGCCTGGTGCGGTTTGACCCGGAAACCAATCGCGCAACATTTTATAATGCACAAGACGGCCTTCGGCATCTGACCGTGTTCGGTACACTTGAAGATAAGCTGGGTATGATCTGGATAAGCACATTGCATGGGATTTCCCGGCTCAACCCGGATACCGGTTCCATCAGAAATTTTGGCAGAAACGATGGTCTGCGCCCTGCCCGGATGAATCCACATTCCTTTTATAAACGAGAGAACGGGGAGCTCATGTTTGGTGGAGTTGGCGGGCTGAGCTATTTCAATCCTGAAAATATCCGGGAGTCAGAGGAGCCGCCGCTTATCAGCCTTGTACGTTTGGAATATGGAGATGTAACCGTAAACCTCTCAGGCGCTATAGCCGGACAATCATCTGTAGATATTGACTGGGGTGCAAACTCTGTAAGCCTGGAGTTTGTATCCGTTAATTTCCGCAACCCCGGGGAAACCACCTACCTGTACAAGCTGGAGGGGTTTCACAGCGATTGGGTGGATGCCGGCAACAGAAGATTTGCGCAGTTCAGTAATTTGCCGCCAAAAAGCTACACGTTTCATGTAAGGGCGGTAAATGCCGATGGACTCACTTCCACCCAGACAGCTTCCGTTTCGTTTAGGGTGCTTCCGCCCTGGTGGCGAACCTGGTGGGCGTATGGATTTTATCTGATGCTTTTGATAGCAGCAATTGTTGCCGCCGACAGGGTTCAGCGCAGAAGAGTTCAGCAGAAAGAGAGAGAACGTGCCCGTGAAAAAGAACTGGAGCAGGCCAAAGAGATCGAGAAAGCTTACGAGAATCTGAAGGCCGCCCAGGATCAGCTTGTCCAGCAAGAGAAGCTGGCCAGCCTCGGCCAGCTCACCGCCGGAATCGCCCACGAGATCAAGAACCCGCTCAATTTTGTGAACAATTTCTCGGACGTAAGCCTCGAAATGATCGACGAAGCCCTTGAGGAATTGAAGCAAATCGGTGAGAACGAACACGCCACAGAGACGGCCGCCATCCTGGCCGACATCAAATCGAACCTGGCCAAAATTCACCAGCACGGCTCCCGCGCCGACGGCATCGTAAAATCGATGCTACAGCATAGCCGGGGCGGCGATGGCAAGATGGAACCCACGCCACTGAACCCGCTCATCAAAGAGTACGTGAACCTGGCCTACCACGGCATGCGGGCCGGCAAGGAAGCCATTAACGTGGATATTGACCTGCAGCTGGATGATTCAATCGGCGAGGTGTCTTTGATAGCGGAGGATTTTTCGCGGGTGATTTTGAATTTGACGAATAATGCATTTGACGCGATGCGGGAGAGGGTTACGAGCAATGACCTCCAAGGTTTTGAAAACCTTGGAGGTCTGGAGCCGAAATTAACGGTTCGAACCAAATCAGACGGCAATACCATCACCATCGAAATCGAAGACAACGGCCCCGGCATCCCCGACGAGATCAAAGACAAAATCATGCAGCCGTTTTTTACCACGAAAAAAGGGACGCAGGGTACGGGGCTGGGGCTGAGTATTACCAACGATATTGTTAAAGCCCATGGTGGTTCTCTGAATATAGAATCTGGTGCCAAAGGATCCATCTTTAAAATTTATATACCAAAATGAGACATTCAGTACTGATTACAGCTTTCTTTTTTTGCATCTCACTATTCGGTTCTGCGCTCTTTGCACAGAGCCCGGAGAGAGAACCCCTCTATTTTCAAACCTATACCATTGAAGACGGACTCTCGGATAATTGGGTCAGAGATATCACACAGGATCAGCAGGGATACATCTGGGTCGCTACAAGCTCCGGTCTAAGCCGGTTCGATGGGTATGCGTTTGAAATTTTCAGAAATGATCCCGCCGATTCAACGACCTTATCCGGCAATAACGTTTTTGCTATTCATACAGACCGGAAGAATAATGTTTGGATAGCAACAGAGGCCGGGATTGACCGGTTCAACCGGTCTTCCCAATCCTTCAAGCGCTATCAGTTATATATAGGCGCATACCTAAATTTGGGCAGGTTTAGCAAATTTCATGAGTCTGAAGCCGGTACCCTTTATATCGGTACTACCAGAGGACTGGCTGTTTATGATGTTGGGCAACAGGAATTTCGAATGATCACTGCGGGCGAGGAAGAGGGCTCAGCACTTAGCCATCCGGAGGTAACATCGATCTCCGAAAGCGCAGATGGGCGACTATGGATAGGAACCAACGGAGGTGGGATTAATATCCTGAACCCTGAAACAGGCGCCATTACCTGGCTCCGGCATGATCCTGATGATGTACATACTCTTCCCAATGACTATATCCTTAACCTGTTTATAGATCAGGACGAGGTGCTTTGGGTTAATTACGATCGTCGTGAGAATCAACAAGGAAGCTTTTTCATTGAAAATATAACACCAGGAAGCCCCAGCGGTTTGTGGAAGAAAGATCTGAACACCGGCTCGGCAGAGCACTATCTCTACAACCCGGCAAGTGGACATCCTTCATGGGCATTTATTTCTCAGTTCAAACAAACACGAGACACGAAGATTTGGATCTCACAATTTGGTGGCTCACCAGAGGGTGTCAGGCAATATGACGATGGATCAAATACTTTTTTCGGGTATTCGTACGATGGCACCGACCCGGGATCTATTCCCTGGAATTTTGCTACCTCTCTTCTTGAAGATCATTCCGGAAATTTATGGGTGGGCACATCGCGGGGACTGGCGCGAGCTGATCGTTCACAAATCCGGATGAACGCCTTTACGCCAGACCCAACCAACAGATACAACGTGATCAATAATTTTTACGGAATTGAAGAGGCAGGTTCAAATCAGTTTTTGATTTCCAGTGATGGAATCCCGGCTATTTTATGGAATCGGGATACCAATACCTGGAAGCAACTGCCTGATAATATTATATCTGAACAGCAACCCCTTGCCTATGACGGCAGAAGCCATGCCTGGCTTTTATCCGTTGAGAATATCATCGAGCGGGTTCATCTGGAAACCTGGGAAAAGCAGCAATACGATCTCAACGAAAGTACAGCAGCCAGGGTGAGGATCAACCATTTTTTGCATTTATCAGACGAGGTGATTCTGATTGCAACCAACGGAGGCCTGTGGGAACTGTCTCCGTCATCCGGCCGGTTTACAAAAATTGATGTATCAGTTCCCTTTCCGGCCGGCGAGGAACCGAATATTATCTATTTGGCGGCTGATTCAACAGGGAAGGTATGGTTGGGGATAAACAATGCTTCGCTGGATGCTTCCCATTCAAAGAAAGGCATTCTGATTGCCCGATACGACCCGATATCCAATGAAACCGTATTTCCGGATATCAATGACTCCTACCTGTCCGCTTTGGGCAACGGGGCCCTCAATCATCTGATGACAGACAGCCGCGGCCAGGTGTGGGTATCCAAATCCAACGGACTGGTCCGGTTTGACCCGGAAACCAATCGCGCAACATTTTTTAATGCACAAGACGGCCTTCGGCATCTGAACGTGTTCGGTTCGCTTGAAGATAAACTGGGTATGATCTGGATAAGCGCAGAATATGGCATTTCCCGCCTCAACCCGGAGACCGGATCAATCAGAAATTTTGGCAGAAATGATGGCCTGCGCCCTACCCGGATGAATCGACATTCCTTTTACAAACGAGAGAACGGGGAGCTGATGTTTGGCGGAGTTGGCGGGCTGAGCTATTTTAATCCGGAGGATATCCGGGATTCAGAAGAGCCGCCGCTCATCAGCCTTGTGCTTTTGGAATCCGGAGATGCCACCATAAACCTCTCCGGCGCAGCTGACGGACAAGCACCTATAAATATTGACTGGAGTGCGAACTCGGTAAGCCTGGAGTTTGTCTCCGTTAATTTCCGCAACCCGGGGGAAACCACCTACTTGTACAAGCTGGAGGGTTTTCACAGCGATTGGGTGGATGCCGGCACCAGAAGATTTGCGCAGTTCAGTAATTTGCCCCCAAAGAGCTACACGTTTCATGTAAAGGCTGTAAATGCGGATGGACTCACTTCCGCCCAGGCAGCTTCCGTGTCGTTTACTGTGCTTCCGCCCTGGTGGCGAACCTGGTGGGCATACGGCTTCTATTTGATGCTGTCCATTGTGGGAGTTGTTGCCATTGACAGGGTTCAGCGCAGAAGGGTTCAACAGAAAGAGAGAGAACGTGCCCGCGAAAAAGAGCTGGCGCAGGCAAAAGAAATTGAAAAAGCGTACCAAAATCTGGAAGTCGCACATGAAAACCTAAAATCTGCCCAGGATCAGCTCGTCCAGCAGGAAAAACTCGCCTCCCTCGGCCAGCTCACTGCCGGTATCGCCCACGAAATCAAAAACCCGCTCAACTTTGTGAATAATTTTTCGGAAGTGAGCGAAGAGATGATTACCGAATTAATCGAAGCTCTTGATAAAGGAGATATCGACGAATCACTGGCGCTTTCGAAAGATATTGGAGCCAATCTAAAGAAAATCCACGAACACGGTTCGCGCGCAAACGGTATTGTTCAGTCCATGCTGATGCACAGTCGCGGCGGGGATGGCAAAATGGAACCGACTGCCCTCAACCCACTAATCAAAGAATATGTAAACCTGGCTTTCCACGGAATGCGGGCTAGCAAGGAAGCCATTAATGTTGAAATTGACCTGCAGCTGGACGAGAATGTTGGCGAAGTACCGCTGGTTGCCGAGGACTTTTCAAGGGTGATTTTGAATCTTTGTAATAATGCGTTTGATGCCTGTGCTGAGCGTAGTCGAAGTGCTATGCGGAGCAAGCTGACCGAAGACGGAAGACCAGAGACCGGGGGAGAAGTGACGGATGACGGGGGACGGATGACCGGGGAAACGTACAAGCCCAAATTAACCATTCGAACCAAATCCAAGAACGGCCAAATCCTTATCGAAATCGAAGACAACGGCCCGGGCATCCCCGATGAGATCAAAGACAAAATCCTGCAGCCGTTTTTTACTACGAAGAAGGGTACCCATGGAACGGGGCTGGGGCTTTCAATCACCAACGATATTGTAAAAGCACATGGTGGGGACATCACTGTTGCATCTAAACCCAGAGAGGGTTCTGTATTCTCCGTCTATTTACCTCTAAAATCATAGTGGCTATTTCGGAGGTCATTGTGCTTACTCATTTCCAATGCTATACACTTTTAAGACTGAAGTTGATTTAAATATGATCCTCCTTAGGGCAGAGTTCATAAGGTATCGACTTAAAACAAGTGATTTATTTGTAAAATATGCACTTAAGAAGGAGTGTACCCTAGAAGTAAGTGCAAAAAATGCCTCCGTAACACAGAACCATTCTTGCTTCTCCTAGTTTATGTGATGGTTGATTCAGTGATTATTGATTTAATATAGAGGACACTCTTTATTACAATGACTTATTTAAGACTTGGTAGATTTCAAATAGTCGGAAGGGCTTAGCTGAAAATGCTCTTTAAAACAGTAGCTGAAATAGGAGAGGCTTTTGAAGCCTACAGCATAAGCTACTTCCGAAATATTGTCGGTCTCATTTTGTAATAACTCCGCTGCCTTATCCATTCGATATTTTTTGATGAAGGAACTTGGGCTGAGATCTACAGACTCCTTTAACTTCCTGAGTACCTGACTCCGGTCTAAATACAATGCCTTCGAGAACTTAGTAACATTAAAATCAGGATCGGTAAAATTTTGTGCAAGAACAGCCAACGCTTTCTCTACAAAAAGATCTCTCAACTCCTGACCATTCTCTGTTTTTCTATGATCAGTTCCCGCCAATATTTCACGCAATCGAAATCGTGAACTAATAAGATTGTGAATCTGAGCCTTCAGAATTAACGGATCAAAAGGCTTGGTCAGGTATGCATCACCCCCCTCTTTAAATCCTTCGATCCTATTTTTTTTGGTCGACTTTGCAGTCAAAAAGATAAGCGGAATAGAGGCGGTCTCCGGATTTTGCTTTAACATCCGGTTAAACGTAATGCCATCTATCTTAGGCATCATGATATCTGCAATGATAAGATCCGGCAGATCATTGGATACCACTTCCAAACCTTCTTCCCCATTGGCCGCCGACAACACCCGATACTCTTCACGTAGAATTTTTGCGATAAAAGCTCGAAGATCGGCATTATCTTCCACGATCAAAACGGTTGTTTGATCTTTGGATAACTCCTCCTCAGGTTCCGGCACTCCATTTTCATGAACTCCATTTGTTGATATTTTTTGAAGTGAGATGGGACTTATCTCTTCAGCAATTTCATCCCGGGAAAAATGATCGAACCCTTTTTTGAACCTGAGTGTAAAAATGGTGCCAACATCTACTTCAGACACCACCGATAATTCTCCCTGGTGCAATTTCACAAACTCACTAACCAGCGAAAGCCCAATACCGGAACCTTCCTGATTTCTCGTTTCCGAAGAATCCACCTGATAAAAGCGGTCGAATATCCTGTCCAGGTTTTCAAAACTAATTCCGATTCCGGTATCCGCTATCTTCACTTCCAGCACCTCATTCTCTTCGATGATAGAAATATCAATTTTTCCACCCTCCGGAGTAAATTTTATAGCATTTGACAATAGATTCGCAATGATTTCATCCATTTTATCCGGGTCAGCATAGAGGGTAAAGTCCCCATCTCGACTGTGAAAATGCACATCGATCTCTTTTTCATTTGCCACAAAAACAAACAGTTCAATAAGTCCATCAACAAAATCCCGCAGATTCAGTTTGCTTACTTTCAAGCGAACTTTGCCCCTCACTAAGCGGTTTATTTCCATTGTTTGATCAATCAGCCGCAGCAGACGGTCACTATTTCTAAGCATGCGCTGAAATTCTTCTTTTGTTTCAGCATCAAATTTGGTTCCATTCTCAGAAAGCATTTGCTGCAGCGGACTCATGATGAGTGTAAGCGGTGTACGCAGTTCATGACTGATATTGGTAAAAAACTGTGTTTTAGATTTATCCAGTTCTCTAAGATAAGCGGCCTGTTTATCCGTTTTTTCTTTCTCTTTTTTCAGCTGAATGGTTCGAATATCCACTCGCTGTTTAAGCAGCTCTTCATAGCGTTTTAATGAACGCAATCGCCATTGAAATCCTGCAAAAATCAGCAACCCAAATAACGCTAATATCCCAATCTTGAACCATATGGTTTCATAAAAATAGGGAGCAATTGTGAATGTTATACCGGCGGGCTCCGGGTTCCACATTCCGGTATTATTGGATGCCATCACCTCAAACGTATAGGTTCCCTTGGGTATATTTGTGTAAACAGCTGTGCGCTGTCTACCCGCTTCGATCCATTCTTCATTATAGCCCCGCAAACGGTATCTGAAGTTATTCCGCTCAGAGGAAATCAGACTCAATGCGGTAAAATGTACTTCAAAATCCCGTTCTATTTTATCAAGTTCTATGGGTTGGTTTCCAGTGTTTAGAATGGTTCTTAAGTTTGTTGCGATCTCTTCAACGACCACGGGAGAAATAAATTCACTATTCAATTCAACAAAATCGGCAGGATCGAATGCCACCACTCCTGCCTGACCGGCGAACCATATGCGACCATCAGAGGCCGTTAGTCCCGCAGACTGATTCCCTCCATTTCCCTCCCGGTTTCTGAGCCCATCACTTTCGGTAAAAGAGACCCCGTTCAGCCTGTTAATTTCTCCATAGTGGTACTGCTCAAGCTGGTCTCGTGCAATTCTGAAAATCCCACGATTTGTATTAAACCAGAAGAAACCAAAATCATCCTTTTGAATGCTATGGATGATGTAGTCCAGCATACCTGCCTGGGTTCCATAACGAGTCACGTTGTCCATATTGGGTTGCCCTGAGGTGACTTCAACCCGAATCAGTCCCTGATCTTCGCTGCCCACCAACAGGGTATAATTTTGCGGATCCTGAATGTCATCAATATACAATGAGCGAATAATATTACTGCTAAAACCCTCATCGCTCCCATAAAACGAGAATGTATCGTTTTGAAAATGGGCAATTCCTGCGCCATTAGTGGCGAGCCAGAGGGAATGATCCGGTGCTTCTTTGATGAACCGCACCGGGAAATGGGTAAAGCGGGGCTCATCAACTTTTTCCCAGTTTCCAACATTTCCGATGAAAACACCAAACCGGGAGCCCAGCCAAAATTCACCTGATGGGCTTTCATAGATGGCAGAAGCAGCCATCGGCTTATCCATCTCGTAAATATATTCTGTATTGAATATCTCTTCCCCCGGCTTCAACCATGTCAAAAATCTTCCCGATACCGCATACATCGTACTGTCGGTTGCCGAGTATAACAGATTGAAGTGTGTGAATTCTTCATCATTAAAGTCAATTATATCTATTTCGGTTTCATCCCGAATCAAAGCTGCTCCGCCACCATATGTGCCTACCCAAATCTGTTGGTTATAATCTTCAGCCAACGCATAAGTGTTATTGAAAGGCAGGCCGTTACTTTCATCAAAAATCTGAAAGAGGTTCTTTTTTAACCTTATCAATCCGTCTCTTCTGGTCCCGATCCAAAGATTTCCTTCCCTGTCAAAGGTATAACTGTAGTTATGATCAGGATTGGATAAGATAAGTGACCCATTTTTCCAGACACTGTGCTGATCTACGACCCAAAAATCTTCTCTATTTTGCAAAAAACTTTGCTGGCTTCTAACGGCAAAACTTTGGGGAATTCTCTTCATTTGAAGCTCAGTCTCGAGCCCATCTAAGACATAGGTATTGGTGCCAAAATCACTCAACCAGACATCTCCATTTGGAGCTGAACCGATACCGGCAATGCTTAAAGAATCAGGAATTTGAGATTGGACAATCTGTTCTCCTTCATAGAAACCATAAAGCATATTTCTGGAACCTATCCACACAATCTCTGTTTCAGGATCCTGATAAATCGGTAAAAATCGCTGGGCATCCGGACCCGAGATTGGAATGGAATTCGATTGTTCTGATTGTTTTCTGGTGAGAACTCGTTCCCCAAACTTTTTAAACCAGACGGCTCCACTCTTCTCAGCAAAAACGTATTGAATCGAGCCGGTAATGTCCTTTGGGCGATATGGTTTAAGTTCATCCCCATCATAAACTGAAATCCCTCGGTTTGATCCTATCCAAAGCATCCCATTCGGATCTACGAAAAAAACGGCTGCTAAGTCGCCGTTTAACCCTGTCTCTTCCCGATGATGAATAAATTGCCCATCTCTAAACTGAACGATAAAACTCTGTTCGGTTAGCATCCAGATCGAACCATCCGGAGTTTCTGTAATTTCCACAATTCGGTTCGATGGCAACCCGGGATACTGCTCCGATTGAAAAACGTTGAATTTTACCCCATCAAACCGGGCAAGACCATCGAAAGTAGCCAGCCATAAATACCCGTTTTGGGCTTGGAGAATGTCAACAACGTTGTTTACGGGTAGGCCATCATCCACCGTCCATTGATCTAATACATAAGATGAATGCACGTCGATATCCTGGGAGTAAGCAACTGCATGAAAACATACAAATAGAGTGATCAAGCCAATGATTTTTGACAAGAATGCGCTACATGAAGAGATGTTACTCCCAATGTTCATCATCGCGTCATAAAGGTGAAAAGCAATAAATATCGTTATTAATGTAGGTGATTTCGGACAAAAATACACCCTCATCTAAAACTTCCGCATCATAGTTGATAAATTCTATAAGGTTGATTCTGTAGTATTTAGATGTTTATGGGACACTTCTGGTATAGAGCTGTTCATCTTAATGTTCACTACTAACAAATCGAGAAACCAATGAGAAAATTAAATAGTACACTATGCACCCTGTTAATGGCTGCATTTTTGGTAGTTATCACAGAATCGGTTGTTGCACAGGAAGATACTCAGGCCGTTCGTATGGCTGTACAGTCAGATCAGGAATTAGGGCTCACCGTTGAAGAAGCCTACGGCAAAGAGCTGTTCTTTGACTATGGTTCTTTTGAGAACGGTACGAGATTCATCATGGATGTTACAATAGAGCGCGACCAGATCACTTTTCGTGAGCTTTGGGAAGGGGGGAACTTCGAAACAGATCCAACAAAATCCATCCGGCTCGATGAACACAGATTATTAACCTCCTTTGTTGAGGAAAACAGCTCGTTCATGGTCGCATATTTTGATTTCAAGACCGGAGAGACGTCATTTTGTGGATTGGGAGTACCTTTAGAGGCCGGGAATTTTGGGTGCTATACAGGTGTCATGACATTAAAAGAATAGGATTTACACACACATTCAGATATTGTCGTATATGCCGACTTTATGAGTGGAGAGACCTCATTCTGTGGACTGTTTGCACCGGAAGTAAGCGATGAAACAGGCTGCTTTACGGGCACCATGACTTTGAAAGAGTAGGTCTTACTTACACATACAGACTTTATTGATTGGTTTTCAAAATCGAAAATACCGGTAGATAAATGCTAAAGACCTATTGCTTTGACTAAAAAGAAACGATCCGATCGTGAAGTGGGTGGAAAACAGAAGAATGAACCCTGGAAACATTCCACTTCAAAAAAGGAAGTCAGCGCTTTAAAAGCGATGATGCAAAAGAGTGTTCAAAGTCTAAAAGAAAAATCAGTTATGCACTCAAATAGAGCAGAATCAGCAGGCGGGTTTAGCTTAACAACCGCCCGGGCTGAGATCGAAAAGGAAAACAGAATATTCATGGCGCTGGTTTCATCCGGTGATGCCGCCGGCCTGGCTGACTGCTTCACAGCAGATGCAAAATTCATGAGTCCCGGAGCGCCGGCGGTCGTTGGCAGAGCTGATATTCAAAAAGCGATGTCAGAGATTCTTGAATCGGGCATTACAGGGCTTGATACAAGAGTCGAAAATATTTACGGAACAGCCGACCTCATCGCAACAGAAGGTGAACTCACCCTTTTTGTGGATGGTAATGCCGTTTCAGAGGAGAAGTATATCGCCCTTTGGAAGAAAGAAGACGGCAGATGGAAAATGTTCAGGGATATTTTCAATTCTAACCAGCCGGAAGAGTAGTGTCATGTGGGGAGCACCGGATCTGCACCCTGGTGATGTTGCGGGAAAAAGTGGAGGGGTGGATTGATTGAAAACACAGATGAGTGAATTTTTATGATCCCTATAATTTATGTCCGAATCCTTAAATCGGATGTGCTACATTATGAAATCGCTACAAAAATTAACCAACGTTTAAATGAGATAAATGTATGATAAGTCAATATTGTAGCATAACCGGATGGATCCTTCTGGTGGCCCTTTTTTTATCCACACACGCCGGGACACTTTTTGCACAGTCGGGTGAAGACAGTATCCGGGCCGTTCGCGAAGCCTCGAATGCGGCACTGAAAGCCCTGGATGAAGAGGCAAACTTCGAATTTTTAACCGATGATGTATTGATCACAACAGGAAACGGTACGCTTCTGTGCGGAAAAGACGAGCTGAAGGCCTTTATCGAATCCGCGGCGGATGCAGAGCCCATGTATTGGATCCGTACACCTGACGAAATCATTGTAAACGAATATCGCGGCCTGGCGTGGGAAACCGGCATCTGGCACGGATACTATGCTAACGACCCGAATGAAGAAAACCCAATTTTTTACGGAAACTATGCGGCACAGTGGATTCGTGTATCCGGTGAATGGAAAATACAATCCCAGCTTTTTGTAATGCTTAACTAATGCTAAAATTCTTCCAACAGATCCGAAATCATAACATAATGAAAAAGCTTCTTTTTACTCTTTTGATGATGCTGATTGCATTACCGGCTTCAGCCCAAATCATCGTGATTCAGGCTGACGGTTATATAGATGTCGCTTCCGGTGAGCTCATCACCCCTGCCAACATTGTGGTGGACAATGGAATCATTTCATCCGTCAATCCATCATCACTGCCCGGTGATGCTGAAATCCTTGATCTCTCAGGCAAGTACCTGTTGCCCGGTTTTATGGATATGCACACTCACGTGACGCTGGATTTTTTCACAGGTGACCACTGGACCACCGCTGCGGTGATGGAAACTCCGGCCGACTGGGCGCTGTACGGTGCACAGTTCGCCCGTGATATGCTCATGGCCGGATTCACGACTATTCGCGATGCCGGCGCGTGGCCGGGTTTCCCGGATGTTGCGGTGATGCGGGCTATTGATAGAGGCGGGATCATCGGGCCACGCATCATTCCGGCCGGACACTATCTTTCGATTACAGGCGGACACTGCGACGTCACCGGATTCGCGCCGGGAATTATGGAACTCGGCCCAAAGCAGGGCATCGCTAACGGCAGGTATGAGATCCTTGAAGCGATACGCTACCAGGCCAAACACGGCGTCAAGGTTATCAAGGTGTGCGCCACGGCAGGGGTGATGTCGAGGGGCGACAGCCCCGGTGCCCAGCAGTATTCTGATGAGGAACTGAACGTCATCGTAGAAGAAGCTACACGGCACGGCCTGAAGGTGATGGCCCATGCGCATGGCAGTGAAGGCATCCTGGCAGCCGTGAGGGCCGGTGTGGCCTCTATTGAGCATGGCTCGATGCTGACACCGGAAATTGTCCGGGAGATGAAGGCCCGGGGTACTTATTACATACCGACTATTCACCTGAACGACATACCGCTGCCGCCTGAAACCCCGGAGTGGGTAGTGAAGAAAAGCGAGTATCTCGCGCCATACGTCGAGCGTAGCTTCAAAATGGCACTCGAAAGCGGTATCAACATCGCGTTGGGTAGTGATGCCGGCGTTATGCCGCACCGCGATGCCCGACTCGAATTTCATGCAATGGTCAGCCGCAGCATGAGCCCCCTGCACGCACTGCAAGCGGCCACCGTTCATGCCGCCGGACTGATTGGTATGCAGGGTGAACTTGGACAGTTAAAAGAGGGTATGCTGGCCGATATCGTGGCAGTCAGAGAAAACCCACTGGAAACCATCAAAACCGTAGAAGAGGTTATTTTTGTGATGAAAGAGGGTGTTGTTTATAAACATGAAAGAACAAAATAAACCATCAAAACCATGAAAACATTTTTAAAAATTCTCGGTGCCATCATCGGGGTTCTCTTAATAGCCGGAGTAGTCGCATTTTTTGCCTGGTTCCACAATCCTTATGAGCACACCCTGCAGCTCGATCCCGTTTCGGTCTACGCCGATCATGGCGAAGGCTATGTGATTACCAATGCCAACATTGTCGATGTGGAGTCGGGCAGTGTAAATGAAGCTCAGAATCTGTTGATTCGGAATGGAGTGATCGACCGGATATTTACAGGATCGGTTCCCGACAGCATTGCAGAACGCTTCACTTCGGTAGATGCAACCGGCAAATACATTATGCCGGGACTATTTGATATGCACGCTCATTTAAACAGTGGAGGATTGATCCCACCTGACGAATCAACCCGATTGAAAGCACTTGAACAGTTTGCCCAATATGGAGTCAGTACGATATTCACACTTGGCGGTATGGGATTTAATCAGGAGGTTACAGCGGAACTGATTACAATGCAGAAAAACAAGCAACTGGTTGGACCAAAAATTTTCGCAACCGGCGATCTCCTGACTGCCCCGAATGGGTATCCCATCGACTTTATTGCAAGACTAACGGGTTTGTCAGAAGAAGAGATCGATTTAGATGAGCAAGGTGTTGTGATTGTTACACCGGAAACAGATTTGGATGCAGTATTCTCATTAAAGAGAGAGATGGGGCTAAGTGGTGTGAAAGTGATGGTAGAATCCGGTTTAGGAGGTGAGAGCGATGTTCCCCGTTTATCAAACGATCTGGCGAGAAAAATTGTGGAAACTGCTGCAAGGTACGATCTTCCGGTTTTTGCCCATACCTCAACACAGGCTGATTTTAAAGATGCTGTTGATGCAGGCGTCACAGCAATTGCTCATACCATTAGCGATCAGATTCTGACGGATATGGAACCAACCTTCGAAAAGATGAAGGCTGATTCCATCTATCTGGTTCCTACACTTTCAATCGCCTATCTGCGTCAATTCACAGAAACTGTTGAAATTCTGGATGACCCCTTCCTTCAGCGATACAATTCAGAAAGAACCGCCAGAAGCCTGAAAAACTGGGCAATCAGAACCATGATGTCAAGCAGTTGGCAAAAAAACGCTGAAGAACACAAAAACTACATGCTCACTAATTTTCAAACGATGTTTAAGGCCGGCGTTCCCATTCTGATGGGGGCTGATGCAGGAAATCCAACCATCATACCCGGCTACAGCGCCCACAAAGAGTTGGAGTTTATGGCAGATGCCGGCATGACAAACGCAGATGTACTTCGGTCAGCGACTATTGATCCTGCCCGTTTCTTAGGTCTGGAAGATACAATGGGTAGCATTGCAGAAGGAAAAGTGGCCAGCTTTCTGATGCTGGATCGCAATCCGCTGGAGGATGTCCGGAATTCCCAAAGCATAAATCGAGTGATGCTTGAAGGATATTGGATTGAATAAAAAAAAATGACGATGGTTTAAACCATATGAACTTTAATGAGTGTAGCTCAACTTGCATCAAAATACTGTGAGAAATTAATCTGACAATGACTTTTAAATTTGATTCCTGAAATATCCAACCCTAACAATTATTTGGCTTTTTTCCTCGAAATCGTGAGACTTCAACACTAATAAAAAACAAAACTAATGAAATCACTTAAAGATATTCCAGTCCTGGTAACAGGAGCAACAGGCTTTGTTGGCTCCCGCCTCTCTGAGATACTGGCTACTCGGGAAAAAGCAAAGGTCACCGGCACCGGCAGAAACCTGGACCGGGTCACTTTCCTCAAAGATTGCGGAGTAACTCTTCAGGCTGCAGATCTGATGAATGAAGATGAGTTGAAAAAACTGGTTGAGGGAAAAGAGATTGTCATTCACACGGCCGCTGCTCTGCAGACTGATCCGGAAACGGCTCAAAAAGTGAATGTTGAAGCCACCGAAACCCTGGTGAAGCTTGCCGGTGAAGCAGGCGTGAAGCGTTTCGTTCATGTAAGTACCGTCGGGGCTTGCGACATGGCAAAACTGAATTTAGTAGATGAGGCAGCTCCATTAGCCCTTAATCACATTTCAGTCTACCCGAGAACAAAAGCAGAAGCAGAAAAGCGCGCCATCGAAATGGCCGCAACCTACAATATGGAACTTTCGATTGTACGCCCCACGATGATATATGGGCCAGGACACGGATTTTGGTCAGAAACAATGTTTCAGAATGTTCTGGAAGGAAAACCTGTGATGCTGGGCGACGGCTCCGGAAATTTTAATCCTGTTTATAACGATGATGTGGTAGATGCCATCATCCTCTGTGCCAAGCATCCAAAAGCAGCCGGGCAGGCGTTTAATATTGCGGACGGAATCACAACCTGGAGTGAATTTATGGGCCATTACGGGAAACTGAGCGGCAAAGATCTCAAAAACGTGCCGTTATTTATTGCCCGCCTGATGGCCTTTGCAAACAAAATCCCCGGCATTACCACCCCGATTGATCAGGGATTTATAGATATGGCTACCTCCGACAAAGACTTCCCGAACAAGAAAGCAGCAGACCTTATTGGCTGGAAGCCGCAGGTTTCTTACGAGGAGGGTATGAAACGAACAACTGAATGGCTTGAAAAGGAAATACTCAAAAAATAATGAATCTCTTCAGCTATGAACTTTAGCCGATCAAAACGTCAATAATATGAATACATACATTTTAAATTTTAAGAGCATTGCGCTCTTGATTCTGTTTTTTGCAGGAACAAGCAATCAACTATTTGGACAAATCAACGCAAACACCACGTTCAATCAGCTTGATTCTCATCTTTTAGAATCCCAAATCAATGGAAAAATGTACAAACTGGAAGTATCCCTGCCGTTGCACTATTCAGCAGATGATACGTCGCGCTATCCCGTATTATTTATTTTAGATGGCAATTTTGGATTTCCCATCGCGCACGCTGTAAGGTCGGCTATGGATATAACTCGCAGTCTGGAAAATCTAATTATTGTAGGAATTGAATACGATGTGGACCGCATCATGTCCCGTTTCTTTGCCAACAGGTGGTTAGATTTCACCATTAGTAGTGATCCGGCCGCGGATAATCATCCTGCATTTTTAATTCCATTTGGTTTAAGTGAAGGAGATAAAAGTTCCGGCGGGGCTTCTGATTTTTTAAATGTACTTAAATTTGAAATTCTCCCCTTTATTGATGCGGAGTATAAAACCACCGATAACCGTGGAATTACGGGCCATTCTCTCGGTGGTTTATTTGTCAGTTACGCTCTTTTTAAAGCCCCCGATCTTTTCAGCAGATACGGAATCAACAGTCCGTCTTTCTGGTGGGGAAGTGGAGAGATTTACAATATTGAAAAATCATTTTCAGAACAGCATCAGGATCTGTCTGCGAAAGTATTTTTGTCAGCTGGCAGCAGGGAAGGTGCAAGTATGACTTCCGGAATGACTGCATTTGCAGACTCCCTGAATAGTAGAAACTACGATGGATTAAAACTTACAGCGCATATTTTTGAAGATGAAGGTCATATGTCTGTAATCCCTGCAATGATAAGCCGAATGCTAAGCGTGCTGTATCGTGCCAGCAACTGAATGAACGCTAAACCAAAGACACCTTCCTCTGGAGCGTTGAGTGCTATATAGATAAAGTTGAGCAGGTCAGAAAAGCGATCCGGCCTGAACAGCGATAACTTTTTCCTGTACGGTCAGCGATGGTTCAGGTCCACAGCTTGATCCGGATGTAAGGCCGCCAGGTACGGTCCATAATAATTGCCATGCCCCGATCAATCGTCAATTAAGCCAACGTTTCAAATCGAACGGAGGTTGAATGCCCTCTCCTCTATAAGCATGAAAACCCAGCCGGTGATGACAGGAGACAGAGCCAACCCCCCTTATCTGCTCTTAAACCACCAAAATGTACATGAATGCGCAAATAGTCCAAACTTTTGCGTGAATTGTGCAATCATCACATGGGCTGTTCTACTAAATTGATTAACATTGATGTGTAAGCATCATATATATACAACCGGTATACCGGAAGATGAAGTCGAATTTTTGCAATGCCAGATAACTCCAAAGATCAAAATAAAACCCCATGAAATTTTTAGTAGTAGACGACGAAAAAGACGTAGAAATGCTGTTCCGGCAAAAATTTCGAAAAGAGATCCGAAGCGGACTCATTGAACTTCAATTTGCTTTTTCGGGCAAAGAAGCCCTGGAGCACCTTCAAAGCACCCAGCCACCCGATGTACTCTATATTTTTTCCGATATCAATATGCCCGGCATGTCGGGACTAGAGCTGCTGGAAAAAGTAAAAACGGAATATCCGCAGATACAGGTAAGTATGATTTCAGCATATGGCGACGATGAAAACTATAAAAAAGCCATTAATTCGGGAGCCAAGGAGTTTTTCACCAAGCCAATTGATTTTAGCACGCTGAAAGAGGAAGTGCAGAAAATGCTGGATGAGAAAGCTTCGCGCTGAGCAGTACACATACCAATACGAGAACTACCAACTGAAATTAATTCATAAAAAAGCACGAATTGTTCCGTTTTTAAATGTGGCTATAGGTCAGGAATAGAAAAACGTCACTCTTTCCTTTCAGGATCCTGATGGCTTTAGGAAAGAAGTGAATAGCATTAGAGAATAAATCAAGTCAGTGTATAAAAGTATCTACACGCTACCATGTGCTGCTCGGTAGCTTGAAGGAAAAAATGAAACAAAATAAAATGATATCGAAGTCAATCCACGGATGTGTAAAAAACAAAGTTTCTTACACATTACATCAAAGCGTGGAGGGTGTCTTTGCATCAACTCGTTTTTCCAAAATTAAGGGCATAATAATCATCGCATTTTTCATACCCTTTCTTCATGTCTCTGTTCAGGCTCAACAGCCCGTTGTTATTCCAAAGGTAAATGCTCAAATCACTCTGGATGGGATTCTTGATGAAGAATCATGGAAACAAGCTGCTCAGTTTCAATTCTTTATGCACAGTCCCGGAAATGGAATTAAACCCACAGAGCAAACAGCAGCATACATCATGTATGATGACCGGTATCTGTATGTGGCGGGAAAAATGTGGGATAGTGATGCCAGTAAAATTCAGTCCCCCACTAAAAAAAGAGATGATCTTGGGTTAAACAATGATTGGTTTGGCATTTTCCTGGATACCTTCAACGACAAGGAGAATGCATTGGCTTTTTTTACAACACCCTCTGGCCTTCGAACCGACTATCAAATATATAATGACGCACAGGGTTATTTCCCAGCTAACATAGACTGGAACACGTTCTGGGATGTGGCTGTAAACCAAAACGATGAGGGATGGACTGTGGAGATGCGGATTCCCATAACCAGTCTTCGTTTTCAGGATGAAAATGGGTTGACAACTATGGGGTTTACCTTTACTCGTTTTGTGCCCCGAATTTCTGAGTGGAGCAGCTATCCCAATATTTCAAATCAATGGGGCTTTTGGAGCCTCTTTAAACCATCGCAGTATGCTGAAATTACATTTGAAAGCCTGAACAGCAGAAAGCCTCTCTACATCGCTCCATATTTGTTGGGTGGTATTACGCAGAGAAATCTCCTGAATGATCAGGAAACAGGATATGCATTGGAAAACACCCATACATTCGAACCTGGTCTCGATGTTAAATTCGGCCTCACCAGTAATCTCACCTCCGATATTACCATAAACACCGATTTTGCCCAGGTCGAAGCCGATGACCAACAGGTAAACCTTACCCGCTTTTCCTTATTCTTTCCAGAGAAGCGACTTTTCTTTCTGGAACGAACAAGCACATTCGACTTTGGTTTCGGCGAACAAGACCGGCTGTTCTATAGCCGTAGAATTGGTATTCAAAACGGAGAACCTTCCCGGATTTATGGAGGCGCCAGAGTCGTTGGAAGAGTCGGTTCCTGGGATCTTGGCTTGATATCGATGCAAACTGAGGCAACCGGAGACATCAGCAGCCAAAACAATAGCGTGCTTCGTTTGCGCCGGCAGGTTATTAATGAAAACTCGTACCTGGGAAGTATGATAACTTCGGACATCGGAGCAGACGGATCACAAAATATCGGATACGGGGTGGATGGTGTCTTTAAATTATTCAGACAAAGTTATCTAACCACAGCCTGGGCTCAAACATTAAATGATGGTGATAACATATCATTACTTTCTGCGAACCCTACCAGATTCAGGATGAACCTTGAAAATAGAGATTACTCAGGGTTTATCTACCATCTGGATTACTCCTATTCTGGAGTAGACTATAATCCCACTCTTGGATTTCAGAATAGGTCAAATTTTACACAATTAGAAAATAGCGTAGGGTTTGGCTGGATACCGAGGGGTCACTCTTTTATAAATCGCCACCAATTGCGCACTACAGGGTTTCTGGTCCTAAGCAATACAACCGGATTGACAGAGTCGGCTGAAGTAGGTCCGAATTATTCTCTTAGTACAAGAAAGGATCAAGTCTTAAGTCTTAGCGTTAAATACTTCTATGAAGATGTCCCATCAGCGTTCAGCCTGGGTAGTGATGTTACCGTTCCGGCGGGGACCTATGAGTTTTTCGGAAGTAACTTTTCGTATCAAACTTCGAGAGCAAAATTATATGGAATTACAATCAGTGGGTACACCGGTACATTTTTTGATGGCTTCAGGCATACGGTTGGATTATCCCCTACCTGGAGTATCTCACCCAGCATCAATGTTTTCGGATTCTTAGAGGTCAATTACATCACCTTTCCGGATCGGGACGAGCGTTTAACTGCAACCGTTGCAAGGTTAAGAATGCTGTATATGGTCAATACTAAATTCACAGTTTCGGCCTTTTCGCAGTATAATAGTTTGGCTAACGGCATTGTCTCAAATCTTAGAATACGATATAACCCGCGCGAGGGGAATGACCTTTATATCGTTTTCAACGAAGCCACTAATACCCATCGCGACAGATTAGAACCGATATTACCCATTATGAATAATCGAACTATCTTGTTGAAATACACCTACACATTTACCAATTAACATAGCCGGAATCCATGAAAGCAAAATCAATCAAAGGTAAATCGACGGAAGAAATTCAAACAGCACTCACTGAAAGCCTGGCCGACGACGGAAGACCGAAGACCGGGGGAGAAGTGAGGGAGGACGGGGGGCGGAAGACCAGGGGAATATACAATCCTAAACTAACGGTTCGAACCAAATCCAAAAACAGCCAAATCCTTATCGAAATCGAAGACAACGGCCCGGGCATCCCCGACGCCATCAAAGACAAAATCCTGCAGCCGTTTTTTACGACGAAGAAAGGGACTCAGGGAACCGGGCTTGGGCTGAGTATTACCAATGATATTGTGAAAGCCCATGGTGGGAGTATTGAGATTACAAGTTTACCAGGTAAGAGTTCCACATTCACCATTTATTTGCCGATATAAGGACTATGAAAATTTTGAAAATCAGTGCCGTACTGTTATTCCTCGCGATCATTCCTTTGGAAGTTTTTGGTCAAAATAACCCATATTGGCAGGAACCTACAGCAGCCGAAGCCGACCGTTTTAAGGTTATGCTTCAAACCACAGATAATGATTCATTAAAGATGCATATCAACCGGCAGCTTGGCCTGTATTACTCGGAGAGAAACCGATTTATTGCACTCGAATATTTTAAAGCACAGTTGGAGCTTGCTAAAGGGTTAAATCAAAAAGTATGGGAAGCTGAAGCCTTAAGCAGGATTGGTTATGTTTTAAGTTTGATACAAAACTATCCCGGGTCTTTAAATTACCTCCTGGCTGCCCGCGAAGTTGCGTCAGATCCTAAAGCCGGCATGAACATGTGGGGCGTTCACCTATTAACCGATGATGGTGATGCAAACAGTGCCCGACTGACAATCCTTTTAGACATCATTAACCATTTCGGGATACTAAATTTTTTCGTTGGTAATCATGCAAAAGCCATCGAATACTATCAGGAAGCGGCCGAATTGAATAAAATCAGACAGGATGAAGTAATGACTTCACTTCTGCACATGAACAAAGGGGAATCTTATATTGAATTGAGGCAATATGATTTGGCAAAAACCGAACTGGAGGCGGCGCTTAAATATGCACAGTCCTCCGGATATAAAATATATGTAGGGTTAACCTACCGCAACATCGGGAAAATCTATGAAGCTGAAGGCAATTACAGCGAAGCAGAAAAGTATTATGAATTGAGTGTGGCAACCAACATCGAACTGGATAGTCCTGATTTTCTTGGATATGGATACCTGGCATTGGCCGAGTTATTTAAAAAGACAGGTTCCCTTGATTCCGGTTACCAATTAGCACATAAAGCCCTTTCTACATACCGTGCCATGAGCGACTCGCTGGGCATGATCAATGCGCACTCAACCCTTGCATCCATGTTTGATGCCCGGGCTCAGGTCGACAGCGCCTACTACCACATGAAAAGGAGCGTAATTCTGAGTTCGGCCATGAACAGAGAAGGGAGAGTAAAAGAATTTCAGGTTCTGGGACTGAATGAGCAGTTAAGATTAAAGGAACTGGAAACCGAACAGGTATTGTACCAGAGCCGGATACGAATGTACGGACTGGCTGCCGGAATCGGGGTTTTGTTTTTGATTAGCTTGATTACCTACAGAAGCAATCGACGGCAACAAAGGGATAAAGCCATAATTGAAGCTTCTTATGTAAACCTCAAAGCCACGCAGGACCAACTCGTACAGCAGGAAAAGCTCGCCTCTCTGGGTCAGCTCACCGCCGGCATCGCCCACGAGATCAAGAATCCGCTCAATTTTGTGAACAACTTCTCGGAGGTGAGCCTCGAAATGATCGACGAAGCCCTGGAGGAGCTGCAGCAAATCGGCGAGAACGAATACGCCACAGAGACGGCCGCCATCCTGGCCGACATCAAATCCAACCTGGCCAAAATTCACGAGCACGGGTCCCGTGCAAACGGTATTGTTCAGTCCATGCTCATGCACAGTCGCGGTGGATCAGGTAAAATGGAGCCGACAGATTTAAATGCCCTTACTAAAGAGTATGTAAACCTCGCTTTCCATGGGATGCGAGCCGGCAAGGAAGCTATTAACGTAGATATTGACCTGCAGCTGGATGAGCGCGTTGGCGAGGTGCCTTTGATAGCCGAGGATTTTTCGAGGGTGATGTTGAATTTGACGAATAATGCATTTGACGCGATGCGGGACAAGCTTACGGGGGATGGAAGAGCGGATACCGGGTATGTGCCCAAACTCACGGTCCGAACCAAATCCGGAAACGGCCAAGTCCTCATCGAAATCGAGGACAACGGACCCGGCATCCCCGACGACATCAAAGACAACATCCTGCAGCCGTTTTTTACGACCAAGAAAGGGACCCAGGGAACCGGGCTTGGGCTGAGTATTACCAATGATATCATCAAGGCGCACGGGGGCAGATTGGACGTGCATTCACAACCGGGGCAAACGGTTTTCATCATCAAACTTCATCCATAAATCCCATGCCAACGTTCTTTTCTAACAACCAACCATGTCCGGCCTGTACCTGCGGCGATAATTTTCATGTAATAACAACAGGATCCTTATGAAATACTCCTTTTTAATTATTGCGTTCGCCGTGTGGTTTTTCCCTATGGATAGCTATTCGCAGGAACGGGCACTGCCTCAACTCACCGCTGATATGGTTAATGATATTGGCAACATAGTACTTGGCAACTCTGAGGAATGGAAATACCAACCCGGGGATGACCTTAAGTGGGCCGACCCGGAGTTTGATGATTCCGGTTGGCACGATCTTGCTCCCGGCGGACTGAGTATCGACGCCATGCCCGATTCACTCTGGAACGGCTATGGCTGGTGGCGGTACACATTTACCGCCGACAGCTCATTCTACAACGAAAACTGGAATCTCTACTTTTTTGGGTGGGGTGCCGCAGAGGTCTACCTGGATGGAGAACTTGTCCATCGGGCCGGAAACTTTTCCATCTACCCGGATGAAGAGAATACCTATTCTCTTAGAAATATTATTCATCTGCCTGTAGATATATATGAAAATGATAAGCATACCATTGCGATCCGGTACTCCCACCATCAGGCAAAACAATACAGCAGGCTCTTTAAAAAAGATACACAAGATTTAGGCTTTTTATTAGGGTTTGGAACACTCCCTCAACTTTCCGCTGACAGGGTGAATCAAAACGGATTCTTGACGTTTAGCAACTCTGTGGCATGGAAATACCAGCCCGGCGATAACCTGCAATGGGCCGACCCGGAGTTTGATGATTCCGGTTGGTACGCGATACCCCCCGCTGGCCTTGCCATTGATGCCATGCCCGATTCGCTCTGGAACGGCTATGGCTGGTGGCGGTACACCTTTACCGCCGACAGCTCATTCTACAACGAAAACTGGAATCTCTACTTTTTTGGGTGGGGTGCGGCAGAGGTATTCCTGGATGGACAACGGGTACACCAATTTGGAAACTTCTCTACCGATCCGGACAAAGAGCGGACGTTTTCACCGTCAGTTGCAGTCTACCCTCCGATAAATATCACAGAAAAGGAAACACATACCCTTGCGATCCGATACTCCCACCATCAGGCAAAGAGCTATAACAGTATAATAAAGGTCAATGCCGCTGATTTGGGTTTCGGATTCGGTTTCGGAACGCATGCAATCAATCAGTTCAGGGCTCAATCAATCACCTATCAAAGTTTTACCCTCTTTATTTCTGCGGCTGTGCTCTTTGTATTGTTCCTGCTTCATTTCATGCTCTTCTATAAGTTTCCCGAAGATCGGTCCAACCTTTTCATCTCTGTTATTGTAGGTTTATTGCTGGTCTCTGCTGTGGCTATCTATAGTCCTGTCTTCTCAGATATAACCAGCTATTGGTTTTCTATTCTGACTTGGATTTGGCAGATTAGCTCCTCATTTGCAATTTTATTCCTGCCTTATGTTATCGTTGAGATTTTCAAACTGGAGAAGCAAAAAAAAGTACTCTGGTTGATCGCTGCTTTACCATTGATTGTACTATCAACTTTTTTAAATGAAACACTTGTCAATTATATAGTAATTTTAATTTATTCGATATCAATTTTTTTGGTTGGCTATATCTGCTGGAAAGCGTACCAATCAGGGAAAAGAGGTGTCGGGTATGTGGCATTTGGTGCTTTGGGAACGCTGAGTTTAGTCATTGTTTATATGTTTCTTGTGATTGGGATTTTAGAACAATCTTTTCAAGTTCTTAGTGTGATGATCGCATTTCTCTACACACTGTTTCCGTTGGGAATGACCCTCTACGTGGCAAACAGCTATGGCTATCTCTTTACCTCCCTGGAAAGTGAAATAACCGACCGAACCAAAAAGCTGAATCAATCTCTGGAAGATTTAAAAAACACCCAAAGCCAACTGGTTCAGCAGGAAA
>JAFIEZ010000005.1 GCA_020832235.1 Bacteroidota bacterium | reverse complement strand
TACTAATCATCTTTAGTCTTGATTTTGTAATTCCTGATACTGAACGGGAAATACTCGATTTAAGTGAGGGCTTGATAGCAGAACATACCGTTTATTTTGACATTCATCATGGAGCTTTCATCGGTGCAGATTCCTTGATCTCCTCATTGGAACAAGCCCATTTTGTCGCATTAGGAGAGCTACACAACCGAACCAGGCTCGGCGAATTAACAGAAGCGTTGTTACACACGCTGGAGCCCCATGGATTTAATCACTTCGCCGTTGAAACCGGACCTTACTCTGCCCGAAAACTGCAAAAGCTTATTCGAGCAGACAAACCTGAAGTATCCGCGATTTATGCAAAGTATTCATCTCGGTTGTTCGACATTATCCCCATACCCTTTTTTAAAGGACAAACCGATCTGCGTTTTCTTGCCGCCGCCGATTCACTGGGCTATGAACTTTGGGGGCTGGATCAGGAATTCTACTTTTCTTACGCCTATCTGATTGATGAGCTTGCGGTTTTGGCGGGCGAATCTATTACCCGAAATCAGCTAAGGCTGCATAGAAAATTGACGCGCAAAGTATCGAGGTTGGATAGGCGTAATCAGTTCAGTGAATTATTCATCAGCAGCTTCCATCGTAGTTGTCGCCTCAAAAACGATGCTGATTTTCAGGCGTACCTGCAAAGTTTTGCGACCTCCGACGACCCCGATATTCAGCAGATTTCAGACGCTCTTCAAAAGACAATGGAAATTTACTGCATGGCTGAGAAGGGCCACACCAGCGAACCTGTTCGAATCAACTATTTCAAAGAAAATTTCAATCGCCATTTTGAAGCGTCCTTGCAAGCAATCCAGGAACCCAAAGTCTTTCTCAAAATGGGCTCTTTTCATATGGGACGCCAACGTAGCCCATTGAATCTCTATGATATTGGAAACCATATTCATCAGCTGGCTGAATCCAAAGGGCAATCATCAGTCCATATCTACTATTTGAACCGGTTTTTTGAAGGCAAGGACATGAAAGGCCAACGAGGATGGGAAAGCTCTGAGCGATTCTTAAGCGTAGGTAACCGGGAGAAGTGGGCATTAACAGATCTCCGCCCTCTGAGAGAACAATTACTAAACGGCACATTGCATGGAACTGACTGGGAAGTGCGGGTCATTCAGAATTACGACTTCATCATTATCGCCCCTGAGGATGATTGGGTTAAAAGACATTGGTGATTGATAGTCTTTAGATTGGAACAAGAGTCCATAGATGGATTCAAGGCATAACAAAGGAAATCAATCAGATGCGTTTATTGTTAAATAGTTAAATTCAAAGACGTAGCCGCGCCGATTATTTGCCTGGTCGTTAGCAAACCATAACTACTTCGATGTCGTACCGTTTATTATAGTCTTATGAATTTGCACATGAAGCGTATCTACATCATGCAAGAGTAACCCCTATGATCATGAATCACAAAATTCATCAAAGACTGGTTTCAACTGTTTTTTTGCTGACAATTTCACTATCCGTATTTGGGCAGAATTCCACCAATTCAATATTTGAATATGGCATCGAAGTTGGTGCCGGTTATAATCAATTGTTTATGCAATCAGATTCACCAGCGATGCATAATCGCACTGCTTTTTCAGTCATGCCATCTGTGCGCATGTTTATAGGACTTAACCCAACATCACATTTTGGACTCTACACATTTGCTGGATATAACGAGTTTGGAGGGAGAGATTCTGGGGATTATCCGGCAGGTGGCGTTAAATTTAGTAGCGAAGTAAACGTTCAAGCATTGGATTTTGGCTTATTTGGATTATTTCGCGTTTCCGACTTTCGCTTTGGAATGGGTGCAAAATATAATCATCACGTATCTGTATCCGATCGTTACGATTATTTTGGCTCAGCAAGTGCAAACTGGGATTGGAGATACTATGACGTCTTTTTCGCGTCAATCTCGAGAGTGGCTGGGGGCTATGACCATACCACTTTCGTAAGTGATGCGCATGTCCAGAATAACCAAAACCCCGAGAACATAACCAACACATACATTCACGCTGGCGTTGGCCTCTCAACATTCGGACCAACCCTACAGTTTGGCGCTCACTATCGTCCCGGACCATACGCACTCAATTTCAGACTACTTACCAGTTTCAGTGACGATAACGCCTTTTTATACTCCGCCAACACACACATCGATGTCATTTATGGCAAAACGCTATCCTTCAATTCGTTCATGATCGAGGGTGGACTTGGCATCTCAGCGGTCTTTGTCTCAGCCAGACCCGGCGCCTACTCCGGTGGAATTGTTTTTAATTCACAGCCTACGGACGCGGGCTTCGAGGGGTTTCAAACTGGAATTCCACACCGTGCTTCAATGCTTGACAATTCGGTGGGTACTGGCGTCAAGGGTTTACACAGAGGCTATATGCCGATAGAATCACCAATCTCCAATGTGGAGGATGCCACCATTGAGGCCTTCCAATTAGGATTTCAACCCGATCAAAATGAAATCAGATTTGCCGTGGGAATCCCTATTGATATTCAATTCGCCTGGGATGTGACTTCACGTTTGAGGTTAGCCATTCACACATTCACGAATCTAAATACCATTTCAGTAAATACCGGGATGTATACGTCGGTGCAGTGGAGACTACCGCGACAAACTACACCAAGTCGATCCGGTACTTCACAATAAACTCCGCTCCCGATTTCTCATCAACTTCCTTCCCGTAAAGATATCCATTTTTCACCACGAATCTCAGGTCCTGGCGGGCTCGAGGCGTATGAGTATTAATATCAAAAGGCATGCCTTCGGTGGGATAATATATGGCAGACCATTATATTCCCCCATGCGCAGACAACTAAGCCTTTTATTCTGCCTCCTGTATTTCATCGGATGCAATCCACACGATGAGTCATCATCTTTTTGGGATAAATCCGAGCAAACGGCAAACACCCGCATCATTTCCGGTAGTTTCGAAGTCACCGATTCCCTTAATCTCAATGAGCGCTTCGGCATTCTCAATCCGACTCGACTGCATCAGAATGAAGATTTCTTCATCATCGCCGATCGACCATCCAGTGACTATGCGCTGATCTACATCATAACAAAGTCATCACTATCCCTCCATCAAACTATTCGCATTTCGTACGGACGGGGACCTGGGGAAGTCGAACCGCAATCGCTTAGGAGTCTGGCTGTAAATCAGGGAAACGTGCTCCTTTCAGATATGAATCAGCAAAAAATCGTACGCTTCGATTTGGATGGGAATTTCATTCATGAAGTCGTGACCGATTTTTTCATTTCAGGCAAGAATGCGTTTCGATCGGACGGACTCATGCTCCTGTTTTCGAATCCGATCAGGTACCTCGGCAACCCCCTCTTTTTCCTCATCAATACCGATGGTCAGCCGGAAGGCACATTCGGCGATATTAATGAGCAGGATTTCAACCACCTCAGCTTATACGGTTACCTGGATATAGACGAGCATGACAACCTATACTACGCCGGTTTTGCAGAACACATCATTAAGAAATTTAGTCCCCAAGGAGAGGAGTTGTTCTCCGTCGGAACCGTCGGGAATCCGGAGTCGGATTTCAATTACATCTCATCAGTGAGCGGAGAAACGCTGAGGATTATGGGTTACGCCGAAGGGGCTTACTACTCGGCAACCCACCTGTTTGTGTGTGGTGACTTCCTTTGTGTGGAACATGCCGGGGATGTCGACTTTGAACCCAGTTCGTATGTGGATTTATACGACAGGGATGATGGCACCTATCAATTTTCGTACATTCGACCCACCCATCGCGCAAGAGGTATGCTCATGAGCGATGGATTTTACTATACCCTTCACTATTTCGATGACGATATTCATCTGGTTCGATACAGTATAACGGAATAGAACACTCCACCCTATATTGTTGAGCCCGGGCCTGAAGTTTACTCGTTTTGCAGCATTTCTCATTCACATTACGTACTTAGCTATGAAATCCATATAGTAATGCAATACGTTTTATCTAATCGGAAATTCTATGAAAAACCTGGCATATTTGTTCACTCTATTCTTGCTAGTAAGCGGATGTTCACTTTTACCTGAATCTAATAATAAAGGTGATTTTGGTGTACTAGATGATGTAGTATTTAGAGATGGTGATAAGGAAGTAGTCTTGACTCGAAACAGGAACTACCTGGTTGTTCAATTCGCTGATAGCTTGACAAGTGATGAAATTGAACAGCTAGTATCAGATCATGATTTACTGTTTATGAATTCCAATGTTGATCCCACTGAATACAATTATAGGTCAGTACTTAGAGTAAAAAGGAAGCCTGCTGAAGCATACTATACAAGGTATGGTGGATTGGATGCCAATGCTTTTGGAAATTCGGAAAGCGTGGTATTTGCTCTGCCCATTTTTGAATTACCGGGAGGTGACAAAAAGTTTTTGACAAACGAACTTCTGGTTTCGTTTAAGGAGTCGTTAGGTCAGGCTAGAACCCAGGAATTGCTCGACAGTTTAATGCAGGCAGATAATCTACGTACCATTGAGAGCGAATGGCTTGGAGATCTACACTTATTGCAATTAAATAAAAGCTCGACTTCCAGCCCTATCGAATTATCAAACCACTATAATTCACAGGATTTCGTAACGTTATCAAATCCCAACTTTGGTTTAAGCATCCGTAGATAAAAGGGAGTAAAGCCTACGGAAGCAGACAAACATCCAATTGTACTAGACCCATTTATTCAAATTGAGATTCTTCCTACCCATACTCTTTTTTGGCTTGCTCATTGCGTGTTCTTCGCAAGTTGACCCGATGCAACCCATTTTCGATAAGTTTCCGGGAAGCAACATACACGTCGTTCATGTGGGTTCACCATCCATCCTTCTACCCGAATCGTATGAGGTCGTTCACTTATCCCATAAGGACTCACTGGAATATAGCTTTATAGCCCTTGTCGCCACGGAATATCATATTGTTGGGCTGAATGCCCGGAGGAATGCTATCCGTCTGGTTGATCCGCATTCCGGAATGGTTATCAGAAGCGTACAAAATATTGGCAGCGGTCCGGGCGAATTTGAGTCCCTAAAGAATCTGGCATACTACGATGGATACATCTTTGCGCTTGACCAGTTCTCTCAGAAAGTGCTTCGTTTTACATCCATGCTCGATTTCGTAGATGAACACGTAATTTCTGGCATCAATGTTTTGAGCGACATTGCATATTCTGCCGGTGAGCTCATATACGCAACGCGGGCAGATTCATCAACTTTATACCGTATGCATGCGGTTGATAGCAATGAAAATCAGACATTATTTCATCGATACATCATAAATAAGGGATTCCAACCAGCGGTATACAACTCACATTTAGTTTCTGCACATTCAGGATCAATTGCGTTACTGAATGTAAGTTTACCTCTGATGTTTTTATATGACCGAGCGGCAATTGATGAGGCACCAGAAATTATTCGTTTTTTTGGAGAGGGTGTGGAGAAAGCGGACTCATTAGACTCGATGGCTATGCCTGGAGGTGGATTCAACTTACCGCCGGTGGAAATACCCAGATCACAATTCCCGTCTGTGGGGGCAAGTCCGTTATTTCAAGAAATCAAACAGTATGAGGATCATATATTCATCCGTCAGACCCATGACCGACAATTAATCCATCTAACGAAACGAGATACGATGATTGAGTATGTCGGATCATACCAAATCTTGGGTTCAAACGGAGAGCCCTTAGAGTGGTTAAGTATGGCAATTCAGTACCCTTGGATCTATCTAGGGAGCAACCATGAACATCAGTTTTTCAGATTGAACATGGTTGAAGTTTTTAACAAATAGCAACGTCCAATAATGACGCAACTCACCTTGATTTCGCTGCTACTCATCCAGAGTATCACGCTTAGCGATAACTTCATCAAGAATATTCAAACCGTATTGCATTTGGATGGAGATATGTATGCCATTGTAGGTGAATTTGAAGATCATCACCTTGTACTTTTCGATGCCCCAAACGACCATATTCTACGTAAGGTAGCACAGGAAGGCGATGGTCCCGGTGAAGCGCGAGGAATTCAAGCCGTTAACCAATGTGCCCATAACGACAACATTGTGGCCATTACATCATCCGGCAAATTACTCATCTACGATTCTCGGTTATCACTCATTCGTGAAATTCAAACTCCGCACGCAGCCGCAACATCGATACAATGCACAACGGAAAGCCTGTTCATTGGTAAAAGAATCATCTACAATAAGCCGCAAATGGCATCCGATGAGTCCTTCCCTATAGGGGCCGAAATATCCTGGGATGGATCAACTTTGCGCACGATTTATTTCCCGGCAAACCGGCTTTTTGTAAACAAGGACATGGATGCGTTAAGAGACATCCAAATGTTCATGTTAAGTACCTTCGTTGAGCCTATTGAGGATCATATTTTAGTCGTGATAAAGGGCGCTGCGGCACATCATCTCATCCATAATGATGGAACAATTACATCCATTCTCTATAACGACACCGTTTTAGGCGCACATTCTTTCAAACAAATAAAACGGTTTGGCTTTTATGGTCACCGTCCGGGACCGGTACAACGGCAGCGAGCAAACCATAATACTGTAAAGGCGTTCACATTTGGTGACCATTTAAATGGTCTCGATTACGGGGTGGTTTTGATAGATCAGCATAATCCGCAGGAGTATCACATCCATAAGATTGAACAACTTAACGGAATCTCACTACCTGAAGAACACTTTGCGTTCACAATTGGTGAATCAACAACCTTGCTCTTTTCGGGCACACAGATTGCCGAATCGAACTTCTTGTATATCGTGCAGTAGAGCCCCATTAAAACCTCGATTTTTTCTCACTTTGCAACAAACATAACTATATTGCACCAACTGACGGTTTAACAACAATTTGAACCCCATCCACCTGAGCTATGACACGTTTAATCATTTTCCTTGCTGTAATTGCACTCGGAACCTTTGCATGTAATTCAGCCCCTGCCGCTAACGATTCGAAATCAACCAAAGCCATAACCATTGAGGTTACCGACACCCAGGTGCTGCTGCTCGACGCGAAAGAAGTCCACATAGACTACCTGAATGCCGTTCTTTCCGCCATCAATGAGGAGTTCGATATCTCCGCTGAACTGAGCATCTCCCCACAGGCCCCAATGGAGTTGGTTTTCAACGTACAACAGTCGCTGAATCAGCACGCAGTGCGTGTCAGTAATGATGGCTAAGGGATTTCGCCACGCTTTACATTCGATCTTCGCTTTATGCATTGCTTTTGTTATTGGCGGATGTCAACCAAAGGACATCTCACAAAATGTGACGTATATCCAGCTGGTTCCCTATCAGACCGTCGTTGACAGTGACGACCTCACCATGATTAACCCATCTATCATTCGTTTCAACCCTGCTCAAAACGAATTCTATATTTACGACAACAGGCAACGAGCTGTGTTTAGAGTAGGTAGTGATGGATCGTTTCTAGGTAATATCGGTCAACCGGGTCAAGGTCCCGGAGAATTTGAGCGCGTTAGTGGAATCTATTTCGGTTATGACACCATTTATCTCGTAGATGATATTCAGCTATTGGTTCATGCCTACTCCGACAGCGGAATATTCCGGGAATCGTTCAATTACGGTCAGTTAACCAGCAATCCTACTAATAAGGTCAGCGTAGGACATGAAGGTCACGTTTACCTTCCTGCCGATCATACCCATGAGCATCTGTTCAGGATGATCACATGGAGTGGCGAAGAAGTCGGATCATTCGGCATCCCCATCCCCGAATCAACAAATCAGATTGATTATGTCGAACTCCGAAGCGCTGTGAAGGACAAAAGAGTCCCGACATTCTTTATGAACAACGCTTTCGTAATTCCCAATTATTCACAAAATGTGATTATTTATGATGCACTAGGTAGTTTGAGCAGCTATAGCGGTTTTGATCTCAATTGGCAATCAGGTGGTGCTTCACCTGCCATCCAGGATTCAATAACACTGCCTTACTTTGAATTTATGGACCAGATTTTGCAACAAGCCGATGTCATGGCTGCAATGCGTGTATATCAACAGGGTGCAGTAGCTAACGAGTTTGTATACCTGTCAACCAATACCAGTTTCGGACAAGAGATGCAGATTCATGCATTTAACTCAAAGGGCGAACTACACAAAATTTATATATTTGACACTGAAACCCCGCTTAACGGTAGTTTCGATATCGATGCAGATAACGGCTTTATTTTCGCAGGAACTACAAATGCAGAAGTGGTAGCTTACAAAATCGGACAATGATCTTGACCTGATTTACGTAACGTCTGAATTTTAGACCATTGCTAGGCCTCAATGCAACCCCATTGCTAGACCTCAATTTTGCCACCAATCTTTTACTCCAGTCCAAGCACATTCCCCCATGCCCAACAACGGATTCACTCGCAGAGATTTCTTAAAAACCGGGGCGCTTTCAACGCTCGCCCTGGGCGGCCACATCACCGGAGCCAATTCGCGCAACCATCCCGCCCCATCATCTTATGGCGATGCTAAAAACATCATTTTTTTAGTATCAGATGGGATGAGTGCCGGCACCATGGCCCTTGCCGACCTGGTAAAACAAGACCAATTCGGCACCAAAACCAACTGGATTAAGCTGTACGAGTCCGACCACACCTTCCACCGAGGCCTCATGGATATGGCCACGCTCGACTCCACCGTTCCCGACTCAGCCGCGGCTGCATCGTCGTGGGGAAGCGGTAAACGCATCAACAACAACGCCGTGAACTGGGGGCCAACAGGCGAAACCCACAAACCGATCTGCGAGATATTTAGGGATGCGGGCAAAGCAACGGGATTGGTGACCACAACGCGTATTACCCATGCCACTCCCGCAGGATTTGCCGCCAACGTCCCCTCGCGCGACATGGAAGACGAGATTGCCGCGCAATATGCCAACCGCCAGTATGATGTGCTGCTCGGCGGAGGTCGGCGACATTTCACCAGCGAAAGACGCAGCGACAACGTTGATCTTCTCGCCAAATTCCGGTCGAACAACTACACCATTGTCAACTCCAGAAGCGAGCTGCAGAACGCACCGGTTAACACCAAACTGCTGGGACTCTTTCACGACACCCATCTGCCCTACATGGTCGATTACAACAGCGACAGCGCCTATCAGGAATCTGTCCCTACCCTGGCGGAGAAGACCACAGCCGCATTGCAACGGCTCGCAAACCATGAAAACGGCTTCATCCTGCAGGTGGAAGGAGGTCGCGTTGACCACGCCGCCCACGCAAACGACGCCGCCAGCCTTGTTTACGAGCAAATCGCCTTTGATGAGGTTATTCAAACCGTGCTCGAATTTACCGAGGGAAGAAACGACACTCTGGTCATCCTCACTACCGATCATGGCAACGCCAATCCGGGCCTTGTTGGACTTGGAAGCGGATATCGCAACTCCCCCTCCCTCATGAAATCCCTCTACAACTACCGCCAGAGCCTGGAATGGGTGTATGCGGAACTTGGCTATCACTGGACTATGCCGTCTATCGATACCGTAACCTCAAATAAGGTGCGTGATGTGGTGGAATATGCTACAAATACCGTTATTACTCCCGCTCAAGCCGATATGATTACCCACGCGTTCAAGGGCGAGTTCCGCGCGCCGTTTGGAGACCGTCAAGCGCCCGCATCCGTTATTGCCGGCGTGCTGGCCAATTATAACGGCATCTATTTCATAGGGACCAACCACACGGCCGATTTCGTTGAAATTGCGGCCTGGGGACCGGGCTCGGAACGCATTCCTGCATTCGTGCGAAATACCGACATTTTTGAACTCATGGTTGATATGGCTGATGTTAGGGCCTATGCGGGATAGGTCCAGAACTTTCGTAGCTGCGGGTTAGTTTGAATGAGTGGTGTGAGGGACCTAGCAAGGAAGCAGATACAATGAGGACCCTCGCCGGATACGTCGATATTGTGTTTCTGAGTGGTCTGAAGCATCAAACATCGATAAGGATGATGACCTCATGGCGTTCACCATATACGTTGAGAGAAAAAGACCAATATCGAAATGACGGGATTATGGACTGTAATCGGCATTTATACACCCATGGCGGGCGACGTTAATGCGGGTAATTCCCTTCACACTGGCGAGTGCATCGCAGTTTCGAAACGCGCAAAAGGTAATTTGTGCATAATTGAGTTTTCGGGATCATAAATCAGTAATTTAAAGCACTATATTTCGACTCCATCCATCCACAGGAACACAATTTGTCAACTCTTTCGCAGATCATCATTTCAATTAATGCATTGTTTTTTCTGCTGTACGGACTGCAATGCTTCATTTCGCCGGTGATGAAACTGGAGTTCAAACGATTTGGGCTCACGGAACCTCAACGTATAGCTACTGGTGTTCTTCAACTGCTTGGGGCGGCAGGAGTAGTCGTTGGGTTTTTCATCCCTTTATTGGGCTTTTTAGCGGCTTCTGGACTGGCGTTGATGATGCTATCTGCGTTCGCCGTAAGAATAAAAATCAAGGACGGATTTTTTCAGTCCGCCCCATCGCTGATTTTCCTCTTTCTTAACGGCTGGATTGCAACCGTTTTCTACAGCGCTCTGTAACCGGTTTTCAGGTAAGTGCGATAATAAGCGATAGTACCAGGAAGGTAAATGCAGGAAACGACTTTTTTAGCTCATCACCAATTTTAACGTGCATGGCCACGGCTCCTACCATAAGAAATGCGATCCCGTAAGCGGCGACGGCTTCAACCTGAGGGTACAAGATTGAAACAATCAACATAACTGCCAGAATGGATTTCAGCGTGCCGATAACATACATGAACCACTTTGGAAGTCCATAGGCCTCAAATTCTTCTGCTATGTTAGTTGCATTCCCTCCACGCCATTCGGTAGATTTGCCGGCACGTAACAACCATACGTTCAAAATACTTAGGCCTACAATCAGTTTAAGTGCAATTTCAAGATATTCCATGTCGATTTCCTATGATTGGTTGTTGTGAGCTAGAATGTTGATGATCAGTCAGTTTAGCTAGTATAATTAAATTTGGTGGTAAAATCAGCGTTAATAAAAAATGCCACCTCAAGTAACTCTAAAACACTTACTTCACAGGTTATTCGTACCCTCTTAGCTTCTTTCTAACGCTGCAATGGGATTCGTCATACATTCGTCAACTCTTATAACTGAAGTGTTAAAAAAAAAGCTTACTAAAAACATTCAATATTTTTATTGATTGTTATTCTCCGGCTTCGTATTATTCATTCAATAAATTAATTGAATGATATATGAATTCACGAGAAGTTAAAACCGCACTTTACAAAGAAATCGCAACTGTAACGAAGGCCTTAGGAAATCCACATCGACTGGAGATTCTAGATCTTTTGGCTCAGGGACCGGTTCCTGTAGAATATATTTCTGAGCATATCAATTTGCCGTTAGCCAATGCTTCGCAACATTTGCAGGTACTCAAGAAAGCCAATCTTGTAAATGTTGAGCGCAAAGGGAAGTACATTTTTTACGCCTTGAGTAACGATCACGTGTATGACGTGTGGAAATCGCTGCGCAAATTGGGTTTTAATCAAAATCAAGAAGTTCAAAAACTGGTGGATGAGTATCGTCAGCAGCGCGAGGATTTACAGGTGATTTGTGCCGAAGAACTCATCCAGAAACTTGAAACCAATGATATCATATTGGTGGATGTGCGTCCGGACGAAGAATACCGCTTAGGTCACATTCAGGGCGCGGTGTCAATACCATACACAGAAATTCGTGAGTACCTCAAAGAGCTTCCGGTGGACAAAGAGATTGTGGCCTATTGCCGTGGACCGCTTTGTATGATGGCCGACAATGTGGTACAACTGCTGAATCGAAGCGGATTCAAGGCATATCGTCTGGATGTCGGCGTGCCTGAATGTGAATCGTTCGGGATCGCTTTAGAAGCAGTAGCAACATAGGTTTGCAACATAAAGTAGTAGGTGTAAAATCAGTAGTACACGAGACCACTAATCTGCAGCTCGAATAGATCAAACAGTAATATATGATTCAAATTACAGCAGATATATCGAAGCGGATGCAGGATGAAATCCGCACTCATTAACACTGTTTAGCTGAAAAAAGGGCGCTTTAACGCTCGCCGGTTTTTCAGACAAACAACAAAATAAAAGGAAACAACGTGATGGAACAACAAACAATACTCGTACTCGGTGGTGGAATCGGCGGACTCAGAACTGCACGAGAGCTCAGTGCTAAACTTGGTAATGAAGGTGACGCAATCGTTGCGAAAATCCTGGTCTTTGAAAAAGAGCAAAAAAGTACGTTCTCCCCCTCTCTTACCTGGCTGATGGTAGGCAAACGTAAAGAATGGCAGGTAGAACGGGAACTGAACACCACATCTGGCGATGGCATTGAATTTATTTTCGGCAGCATTGAAAACGTAGATCCAAAAAATTTGACGGTAACCTCCGGTGGTAAAACCTACAAAGGAAATCATATCGTTATTTCGCTGGGAGCTCAGCAAGTTATTGAGCAGCAGCTGGATGCACATGGACATAACTTTTATACCGTAGATGGTGCCGGTACGTTTTATGAGTCACTCAAATCATTCCGTGGCGGACATGTTGTTGTGATGGTTTCATCGCTTCCGTACAAGTCGCCCGTTGCTCCCTATGAAGCGGCCATGCTGATCGACAACTATCTTCGTGAAAAAGGAATTCGGGAAAAAGCACAAATATCGGTAGTTGTGCCCGAAAATGAGCCTATGCCATTTGCAGGAAAAGAGGTTTCTGAGAACATCCTCAAGCTCATGGAGGCCCGCGAGATCAATTATCTTCCCGGTTATCAGTTTAAGGCCACTCGGGAGAAAGAGCTTGTATTTACCACGGCTGAGGGTGATAAATCTCTGACTGCTGACCTTCTGACTTTTACTCCAAAGCATGAGAGTCCAACCGTAATTCAGCAAGCTGGATTAACCGGAAAGTCGGGTTGGGTTGAAGTGAACCGCGATACCCTAAAAACAGATTTTGATCATGTTTATGCTATAGGTGATATCACAACGATTACCTTAGGTGAGAGTACGCAGCTTCCGAAAGCCGGTGTATTTGCACAACATCAGGCACAAGTGGTAGCTCATAATATCGTTCGAGAAATCTACGGCAAAAGCGCCGACAAGCTATTTAAAGCCGAAGGAAATTACATTATGGATCTTGGCGATGGTAAGGCTAGTAAAGTTGGAGGAGATTTCTATAACAACGAAGTTGACATTAAGGAAGCTGGAGTGATGAATCAGTGGATGAAACAGCTTCAGGAAAGATCTTGGTTCATTAAGAATTTTTAAATCGAAAGTATCATAATTATTAAAGTCAGAAAGCCATGAATAAACCAATTATTACCTTTATTGTAATCGCCATGCTGGGTTGGGTAGCCAGTATTATTTTAACAGCCATCCACTTCTGGACCATCCCCATTATTCCGGAAGGAGCTGCGCTTCGTGGTCCGATGCTGGTAATTACCAGTAAATGGGCCTATATGGGACCAATTCCCCTGGCGACCATCGGTGCTGTGTATTACATGCTGATGATTACCATGGGTGCGATGTGGCTGACATCCAAAAGCGAAACCGTTGAAAAACTGCTGCTCCCCATTACTGTAGTCGGATTTGTAGCCTCATTGGGATTTGTATATCTGCAGCTCTTTGTGATTGGCGCCATTTGTCCGTTCTGTATGGTTTCGGCTGCTGCAACAACGGCATTGCTAGGCATTGAACTATACGTGAAGTATAAGGGAGGCGCGTTCACTACTCCTGCACTAGCAGCACAAAAAGTCTGGCCTTCGGTGATGATGGCAACCCTTATTCTGACCATCTTTGCGATGTGGACCTTAACCGTGCTGCCCTTGCCCGGCAAGGCCTGATAACATTCACGTACACATGTAATCCGCTGATACAGCCATCTTTTTGAGTACCTCATCGAAAAAGGATGTTTGTATCAGCCCACCTTAACCCAATTTGAGAGATACCTAAATGAAAAACACCACCAACTTTTTAATGCTTACAGCCTTGCTAGTCCTTTTCGGCGGAACCGCTGGGATAGCTGCTTCGACAGATATGGAAACAGAAGACACCCTCTTCGTTGTCATCACAACCGGTGATGCGGAAACACAGATGATGGCTTTGGTTCTAGCCACACAATCGGCAAATCAGGGAGCAACTGTACGTGTACTGCTGTGCAGCGAGGGGGGAAATCTTGCATTAAAAGATCACCAGTCACCAGCCTTTGCACCGGCCGACAGGAGTCCCTCGCAACTACTTACGGGTCTGATAGAAAGAGGCGCTACTGTTGAAGTCTGTGGTATTTTCTTACCAAACAGAGATGCAACACAGGATGATTTACTCGAAGGAATCCGTGCAGCTGCACCACCTGAAGTAGCCGCCTTTATGCGTAATCCCCGTGTGCGGTTGTTTACATTCTGATTTTGATTTACGTTATTAATTAATATCTCTGAGATGGTATTGTTTACACTCCGACTCTAAAAAGCATTGCCATGTCTTAGCTCGTCAACCTAAATAAAGCACCTAATTACAAAAGTGGAGAAGACAGATGGAAGATCATAACTTAAAAACTGAATCCGGCTCCGGTGGAATTTCGCGGCGTGATGCTTTAAAATACATCGGTCTGGGTGGCGGAGGCCTGTTGCTTGCAGGAACAGGTGGCTTTTACGGTTACAGGAAAAGCCTGCAGTTATCCAGAACCGATGCGGCAAAAGTCCGCAATGCCAAAATTGTTGTTGCCGGTGGCAGTATTGGTGGACTTACTGTGGCTGCAAGGCTAATGCGTGCCGTGCCAGATGCCAACATTACCATTATAGAACCCAAAGATGAGCATCACTACCAGCCCGGCTACACTCTTGTCGCAGCAGGTGTATATAAACCTGAGGAAGTGATTTTTGACCAGAAATCTCTGTTCATGCCTGGCATGAAGTGGGTTAAAGATTATGTGGAAGCGTTCGAACCCGACCAAAACAGGGTTATCACGCGCAAGGGCGATATAATCGATTACGACTATCTCGTTGTAGGTCTTGGGGTAGAAACCAATATGAACAGCGTTGAAAACCTAGCCGAAGCACTGGAAACTCCCTACGTAGCGAATGTCTACAAACTAGAGTCGGGCATAAAGTTCAAGAATCTTGCTCAGAATTTCGGCGGTGGAAAAGCCGTGTTTACCTACCCTACCGGCTATGTGAAATGCGGCGGCGCTCCCCAGAAAATAACCTGGCTTACCGAGGACTTGTGGAGGGGTGCAGGCATGCGTGACCAGGTGGAAGTTCACTTCCATACCCCACAAAACTCCCTGTTCCCGATTGTACCCAAAGTTGACAACGCAGTTCGACCGCTAATTGAAGCCCGTGGAATTCAGAATCATTACCACCAAGTGCTCAAAGCAATAGACATCTCAACGCGTACGGCCATTTTTGAAGAGCGAATGCCTGATGAAAGCGTGCGTGAGATTCGCCAGCATTACGATTTGCTCCATCCGATGCCAACATTCCGTACACCTAAACCATTGCGCGAAGGACCACTAACACGAGAGGGTATCGGTGGTCAGCTGGATGTAGATCGTATTACACTCCAGCATAATGTATATCCGAATGTATTCGGTGTTGGCGATAACGCGGCAACGGGCGCACCCAAAACTGCGGCAACTATCCGTAAACAAGCGCCGGTGGTGGCAGGAAACATCGTTGATGCTATTTTGGGCTATGAGCCCAGCAATGCCTATGACGGAGTTTCGGGCTGTCCTCTGCTCACGCGATACGGCAGATGCATGATGTTCGAATTTGGTTACAACGGAGAGCTCGTTAACGAGTGGATTTTCCAGCCGACGAAAGAAACCCGCCTATGGTGGGATTTCAAAGTGCACGGACTCAAACGCTTGTACCGTCACGTAATGATGAACGGGTATGTGTAATACTCGATGGATTGTGGTCAGATTCGAGTTGTAATCCTTAACAAAGGTTCAGGAAGCTCAATATCAATACACCTAAATTTACGTGAGTTATGATTCACGTGTAACAATACTTTATTGAGGGGGAGTCCGAAATTGCGGATATTCCCCCCAATACATTTAAACCGTTACACTGTGATGCTGCTGCATCACACCTATCTTTACATCATGCGTTTTATCCCGCTACTCGTTCTAACAATACTTTTCATGGCCTGTTCCGGTCCCGCCGAGCAGCCCCCTTACACCGGCGACTCGTGGACGGACGTTCAACAGCGCGGTCACGGAACTTTGACGGCAGTGTATGTCCCCGCTGAGGGATTCGCCTATTTCCCAAATTCCTTGACTTACGACGATACCACCATCCCCCAGACCGAGATGCAAGAGAATCTTCTCACGGGTGTAACCGTCGAGCTTCTACGCGACTTTGCCGTCTTTGTACGTCAGGAATACGGCGTCGACTTAACCCTGAATTTCGTAGAGGAAACCAACTGGCGAACGTTTTATGCGGATGTAGCGGCCTCGAAGGATGGGGTCATCGGTATGGGCAATGTGACCATAACCGAAGCCCGGCGCAGTGAACTGGCTTTCAGTCTGCCTTACATGACCAACATCGCCTCCCTCATCACGCATGAAAATGCTCCCCTGCTCGAAGACCTTAGTCAGATGGGGGCAGTATGGTCTGGCAGAACAGCACTCGCGTTCGAAGCAACCCTCCATGAAGAGCGACTCCGCGCGCTAACCGATGCCTATTATGCGGATGCAGCCATTGAACTGGTCCGTTCCAACGACGAAATCATTGACCGGCTTAGCGAGGGGGACCGCTATTTCGCCTACATCGATCTGTACAATTATTGGCGAGCGGCGGAACGCGGCGCACCGCTTAAGCGACATCCCGCCGGCGACGAATCGGCCGAGGAGTTCGGTTACATCATGCCGCTGGGCACGACCTGGCAACCGGTTTTGGATGCATGGTTCAATGCCGATGGCGGGCTCACCTCCACTCCCCGATACCGCGCAATTATGGAAGAGCATCTGGGCTCGGTGCTCGCAGGGATTTTGCTGGATCAATAATCCCACCACGCAATTATGAAACAAAGTCTGGGTTCGGTACTCGCAGGGATTTTGCTCGACCAGTAATTCGCCAACGTTAAAATCGTGTCGCTTGCACTGTGCAACTATACCGAAAAATAGTTGCACAACAAGGCCAAATCGCGCCAAATGATGAATTCACGAGCTACAGCACCAAACACATAGCTCAAAACAACGACATTTCGTTACCGGCCGGTCGTTATAAATCGCGCAACAACCGGAAGGTGATCGCTGATCAGGCGCATGGTCGTTGCATCAAACGGGGTCAGAATTTGCTTCGATCCCGGCACCATATCCCGTTTCATGTTAGTATTTGGAAGCACGTAATCAAGCTGACGGGTCGGATTATCGGCTGGATGTGTGAACGAGTCTACATCCCCCAGGGGATCAACAAACTCAACAGCAGTGCCTTGTCCCAGCATGTGGTAATACTCGGAATGTCCGGTCATGATGTTCAAATCGCCGGTGAGCAGGATGCGGGCATCGGGATTAATCGCAAGCACCTGGGCGTAATGATCGCGCAGTACGTTAAGCTGTCCCACCCGCCAGTTACGGTCAGTCTCGCTTCTACCCGCTTTCAAATGCACACCGGTTAGCAGGAAGTTATATCCGGGACGCACCAGCACATCTACCGACACCATGCGGTTATTGGTATGATTTTGCAGAGAGGTATCGCTGCGATAGGTATAGATGTTCGCATAGCTATAGAGCATTCCTAGTGGTATTCGACTCATAATCACCACATTCATGTACCAGGTATCGCTCTCGCGACTGGTAAACAGCTGGTAACCCAGCTCCTCGAAATACTCCTGCGCAAAAGCGGCAATAAACGCCGAACTTTCCACCTCCTGAAACACCACGATATCAGCATCAATTTGTTTGAGGGCATCGGCCAGCAACTGACGGCGTTCGGGCAGGTTCTCGGCCGGATTATTCTCGCGGGGATGGTCGATGTACGGACTATCAAAATCATCCACAAAATGCTCAATATTCCAGGTAAGCACCGAAATCGTATCGAATCGGGTGTAGTCGTACCACTCGGGAGTCTGAATGGATGTCCATTCTGCAGAAGGCGTAATGTTGCGATGGGATGTATCCTGCGTTTGCTGTACCGGTGCAGGAGTGGAACAGGCCGTGAAAAAGCCTACAGTAAGAAGCAGCGTGAGGGCGAAAAGTCTCGTATGTAACATAAATGGAAAAATTCTTTTTAAATGATTACCATAAAACTATCGACTTCCATCAACATCCTCGTTTAAAAAATCGTTAATTGCGAGCAGAGGCCGTTCAGATTACATACCGGAGTCGAGTCTGGCACAAATCGTTCGGACAATAACCTGTTGCTCAATGCTAAATGCACCTCACGTATGTACACAACAGCAGTAAACACCACCCTGGCTTGCATGAAAAGTATGGTTGCACTGATGTTAGTGTCGATGTTGCTCACATCCTGCAATGTCACCGGCGCTAACGATGACAAAAGTATGCAGTACGGATTGCAACTTCGGGTTGATTTGAGCGAGCGGTCGGTACGTCCCTTTGAAACCATGCACGTTACCGTGCAACTGCGCAATTACCGTATTGAAGATGTTCATTTGGTTACCGCTTCCCCATCGATTGCAGATATCGTTGTATTCAAGGATGAATCGCCGAGAGGAAGCGTATTGAATGTACCCGGATCACACTCGGGCGGGCCTGGAATTAGTGGGCATATTTCACTCCCCAAAAACGACGCAATTACGCTAAACGCATCGCTCACGATGGTTCAGCGCAGATATAATTTCGAGACAAGTCAAATACAAACGTTACCGTTGGAACCCGGCAATTACATCGTTTTGATACATCCCAACGTGATATTCATAAATGGTATAGAGCAACGGCTCGATCCGATTGAAGCGAAGTTCGTAGTCCGTTAAAAGAATTCGTGCTTTTTTTGGCACATTGTGGAGTAGGGCCCATACTTATCATATTAATAAATAGTACATTAGGCGTAAATAACCAATAACGAATGTCGCCTTTATTTTGGAATATAGGTTTACCTGAATGCCTGTTCCGCACAAAGAGCAAAGCACAATGCAGCACAAAGCACAATGCACAATGCAGCACGGTCAGCACAATGCAGCACGGTCAGCACAACGAGACGGGAACAAAGGAATGCGTAAACGGTTCAAACTGAACAGATTACGTCAAATCCACACGAATCCTTACGCTCATTCACCGTTTAGCCTTGTATACAATGCCGTTTTTTAAATCAACACCTCGGATCAATACAACCCAATCATCACTGCTATGAAAACTCTTCTACTGTATGCTTTATTTTTCGTGGCTTTAGTGCCCGTCGCCCTGGCACAATCCATCACCTCATTCTCTCCCGCCGACGGCACAGAGAATGTTCCGCTGAATACCACCGTTTCGATTACCTTTGACACCCCGATTCCGGCCAGCGTTGAACCCGAAGACGTTGGTTTCATCATGGAGCCGGTTACGATCATATTCCCGGAAGAAGCATTTGATGTAGCCGATGTTGCCATAAGCACAGACCGGCTTACCGTTACACTAACGGTGAACCTCACTGCCGATACCGACTATCACTTCGCATTTCTCGGACTACCCGGCGATGGTGTTGCCATCCCCCTTACGCAGGCATTCACGGCCACGTTCACCACAGGCACCTTTTCAGGAAGTCACTCCATCAGCGGAACAATCGACTATGCAATGGCTGAGTTCGATTTCGATGACGACTGGGATGACTCCGATTGGGATGAATCTACCGCCCGAAAACAACGCAACAAAAGCAGTTACGATCTCTCTACCCTGCAACGAATCGCCTCCCTCGGTAAAACCATCCCAAACCGATCGTCCATCAGCGACTTACCCGATGATGAAGACCTCCGCCGCCGCACCATCGTTCTGATCACCGACCGACCCGTTCCATTTTTTGATGATGACGACGATGACTACTGGGATGATAGTACCATTGCCGATGACGAGAACGAACCCGTTGTCTACGCCATCACCACAGTAAATGCCATGACCGGAAGCTACTCCGCAGGTCGACTCAACGACGGAGAATACTATGTAACCGCGATCTTTCTGGGCGATGAATTCCTGACTAGCGACGACGATGATGATCCACGAGGACTAGTCGGATTCGGGTTCTACACAGACGATGATGATGAACCCCTCGCCGTTAACGTAAGCGGAGCATCCATCACCGATATTGACTTCACCGTTTTCGTTTTCAACCTGAACTTCTTTGATTTCTCCGAAACAACAGCCTTTGAAATTTACTCGGATGTAACACAGGAGGTATCGCATCTCTATCCCGACGCCCAACTCTACGTAATTCAAGGCACAGCGTATTGGGAGGGAAGTGCGTTCTCGGGACCTTTCACACCCGATGGCAAAGCAACCAGCTGGCTATACCGCTTCCTCGACAAAACCGAAGAAACCGAAGTCGTGGCACTCCGGATTCTGGACGAAATATTTGTTATACCCACAGGATCCATGACAACGTTTGATTTCGCACCTTTGCCAAACCTTGCCGACACCACCATGATCGACTCCGATCAGGCTGTTATGATTGCCCTTCAAAACGGAGCAACAGACCTCATCGCTGACAACACCCGTGGTATGTTATCTGAATGGGAGATTAGCTATCGCCTGAGTCGTGACACCGCATACGCGCTCGACTTCGATGTTGCCATAGACACAGCAAATCCCTTCTGGCTGATCGAGTTTCAATACTTCGCATTTGATGATGATGACGAAGATATAGCATCGGTAACCGGATTCTATGCCATCGATGCCTTTACCGGTGTATTTCTGCAGGAGGTGATTGTTACTTCAATTGATGATGGTGAAACGACATCCCTCCCAACTGCGGTCAGTCTGATGCAGAACTATCCGAATCCGTTTAATCCAACCACCTCCATTGCGTTCACCTTACCAAGCCACTCGGATGTTCGCCTGTCGGTTTACGACATTACCGGACGAGAAATCATGGTTATGGTCAACGGCTCGATGCCGGCAGGATCGCATACCGTGCCGTTTAAAGCCGCCGGATCGCTTGCCAGCGGCGTGTATGTGTACCGCTTACAGGCCGGAGGGGAAACCATTACCAAAAAGATGACCTTACTTAAATAACGGCTTTTCGTTTTAACCGGATAACGCCAAGGCGCTGTCCGGTTCTCACTCAATTACAACGACATCCGCAACCGGTCCGCCTCCGATGTACACCGACTGCAGCGAGCGCAGGTTCAGGATGTCGTTCATCGGATTTTCACGGGTTACGATGAAGTCCGCCTGTTTACCCGGTTCAAGCGTGCCAATGAGATGGCCCAGATTCATGCAGTTGGCCGCGTGCACCGTGGCCGATTGCAGAATTTCCAGCGGTGTCATACCCGCATCCTGTTTCATCTGCATTTCCATATGCTCGAAATACCCCTGAAACCGCGCTGGCGGACCACTATCGGTGCCTAACGCAACCCGAATTCCGGCATCATGTAGCACCATCATGTTGGATGTTGCCAGGGGCAGGGCCTCGCGGAAGTAATCCGCTGCCCGACCTGTGAACCGGCGCTGCACCTCAGCACGTTGAAGCTCCGCTACCACATCGGCATCAGCTGCGTCCAAAAAGAACGGATCATCGAAGAAATCCGGCCGCTGCGCATAGGCGAATACCGATATCTCGCGGGTCAGTGTGGGGGTAATGCAATGATTCCCAGCCAGCATAAGATCGATAAACTCCTGATCAACCGGCAAGTCCCGCACGCTGTGACCAATGAGTTCGGCTCCGGCACGCAGCACGCCTTTGGCATCTTCGAGATCTACAATGTGGGCCGCAAGAGGCACGGTATGATTCCCCGCCGTTGCGATGACTTCGGCGTAGGTTTCGGGCGACATCTTCTCGCGGGTGCCCAGGTTGTCATCAACCCGAATTTTCACCCAGTCTGGATTCAGGCGCATGTGCTCTTCCGTCATGCGACGGGCCTCCTCCGGTGTCGTGGGATTCAAAACCTGTCCGGAAGTCCAGATTCGCGCCATACCCCGCTCCGAGCCATAATCAGTATCGCGCACATCGAATACGATTTCGGGCTCATCGCCCAGGCTCACCACCGTTGTGATGCCGTAACGGGCATACAGTTTCAGCTGACGATATACCAGCTCGCGGGAGTGGATTTCCGATCCGGTTTGCAGTCCGTCGGCCATGCCCACATGTCCGTGCGCGTTAATGAGCCCGGGCAGTACATACATCCCTCCGAGGTCGGTGACCGGTGCTACAGGCTGCTCCGGTAAATTGCGCATGGATACAATTCCGGTTATGAGTCCATCTTGCACCAGAATGGCCCGATTTTCCTGAAAGGCCTCACCTACCCCATCCCATACGGTTGCGTTGCTGAAGATGCGGTCGTGAACAGGCAGAGGCTCTTCGCGGGAACATCCCGAAGCCAGCACACCGACAAGCGCAACGAGCAACAGGGTTAAAACAATGACGATATTTCGGATGTATTTGTGCAGCATAGCAGTTGAATTTGATGGAGTAAAATCCGCTTCAGGATGTCATTGATGTGATGGCGTATCAGGTAGCATACCTGACCGGGACGTACGATTTAGTACTGATTTACGTGTTATGCAGGTTTAGATAATGTCAAAACGCTCGGGAACAATGCGCCGCCAGTCGACCCCATTTCGCGCAGGGACTTCTCGGCGATGTTCATCAACGGAGCCGGACCGCAAGTGTAATACGCATAACGATTTTCGTCATTGGGTAAATACCGGTCGATGTGGTCTTTGGTGATGAACCCTTTTTCGAATCCGTCTTCATCCGGAACGTCATCCTCCAGAAAATGAACAACCTTCAGATTCAGACGCGATTGCAAATCGTTGAGTTCATCGTAAAAAAGTACCTCTTCGAGGCTGGGATTTCCGTAAAGAAGTGTAACAGGACGCAAATCTTTGCGCTTGTCCATCGTGCGGAGGATGCTCAGCACCGGAACAACACCGCTTCCCCCGGCTATGAAGTAGAGTCCACGGGCATTTTCGGGGATGGTGAACGAGCCGTAAGCCCCGTCAATCCAGGCACGGTCGCCCGGTTTAAGTGTAGGCAACGATGCAGTAAAGTCTCCGGCAACGGCGGCCGTAAAGAGCAGATGGGTATCGCCCGTGGCCGAGCCTATTGAAAAGGGATTCTGCTGCAGCTGAAAAGGACTGTCCCCCACGCTGATCCAGGCAAACTGTCCGGCCTCGAAATCCAGTCCTTCATGCCCTACCGGCGCCAGTTCCAGCGTCCAGGCATTACCGCGCTCCGGTTTCACCGAGACCACGCGATAGGGATGCCGCCGCATACGAAGCGGTCGGAGCAGGCGCACTTCCACCAGCAAACCGATGGAAAACACGACGCTCGCCACCCAGATCAGTTGTTTCCACAGGGTATCGAGGTAATGTCCGACCTGAAGTCCGTGTACCATCCCGATAAATACAATGGCTACCGCCAACGCAGCATGTGTCAGTCGCCAGTGCTCGTAATTCATCCATTTCGGCACCCCTGAAACGCTGGTGAGCAGAATGGCCATGATGGAAAACGATACAGCAAACATCCCGGCGGCGCGAAAGAAATTGTCGGTAGGATCAAAAAATCGCACATATGAAGGATCGGCGATGATGATAAAAACCGGATGCAGCACAATCAGCACCACACCTGCGATGCCGGCAAAGCGATGAAATTGCAGCACAATGTCGGAGCCGTAGCTTGGCGCCACCCGAGGAAAACGTCCGGTGGTTATGAACTGAGCTACGAAAAAACCCATACCCAGAAAGCCGAGTCCGGCCCCGAATTCGAACAAAAATCCACGGCTCTCGTCAGGAGGATCAACCACAAAGAGCACCAAAAGCGCCGCATGAAGCAACAGCAATAACCCGATCCACAGTAAACCTTCCCGAACAGTATAACGCATGCAAAACGTTGAATTATGTTTGAATTATATCTAGTTCATTGTAATTCATTGTGTTAGCGTTCGCAATTTGAATTAATTCCATGACAATAGTGTTACATTGCGAAATTGAATAGCCTGAAGTAAAGACGGAAGAACTTTCTGAAGTAAAGCCTGAAGTACTGTCCGAAAGAGGACCTGAAGCTCAGTTTGAACCGTCGTTATCGTACACCTTAAAGCTATATAAACCTTAATCACAAAGCATTTCATGAAACATATCGTTGTAGCCGGGGCAACTGGCAATCTGGGTGGCAAAATTATTGATGCATTATTAGTTAAGGGCGTTCAGGTTACCGCCATCGTGCGGAAGCAAACCAATACTGACAAAATCAGCCTGCTCAAAGACAAGGGAGTTGTTTTTCACCAGGCAGATCTGAACAATACCAGCGAACTGGTTCCCATTTTAAAGGGTGCTCATTGCGTTGTTTCGGCCCTCGCCGGACTTCGGGACACCATCATAGACACACAAAAATGTCTGCTGGATGCAGCCGTTGAAGCGGGCGTTAAGCGATTCATACCTAGCGACTTCTCCATTGATTTTACGAACCTCGTTGAAGGACAGAACCGCAATCTCGATCTGCGCCGCAATTGACGACGAAACACCCCGTTATCTGCGTATAGCTGGCGACCGATTATCGTGCAACGATTTCGTACAGTTACTATCCCGATTGACCAATCAGCCATTCAAGCTGTTTAAACCCGGCAACATCAAGCTTTTCAACATCATCATTCGGCTCACGCGATTTTTCTCGCCGGGTAACGATGAGTTATATCCAGCCTGGCAGGGAATGCAATACATGCGCGATATGATGGAAGGTCGAATCATTTTCCAGGAGTATGATAATGACCGATATGCGGATGTAAACTGGACTAGCGTTGAAGAGTATCTGAAAGCGGAGAATATTGGGAAATAGGTATAATCAGCCTTAAACGAATACTTTTTTCGGATAGATACTTTACCTCTCCTGGTTGCTTTAGGAAAAAAAACAAATTCGAGGCATAACAGACGCTCATTAGGCAAGTTGCTACGCATCGTAAGATTTTAATCCGCGATGCGCCCATATTTACGCAGCATCTCCTTCACCTGATCGATGGGAATCGCCGGCATGGTTCGGTCGCGGGTGCCGGACATGCTTTCGGCCATGAATAGTGAGTTCAGCAGGGCTTCTTCGGTAGCTTCCACAGCCGCCAGAAACAAAGGAGTTACCTCCGCATTGGCCAGTTCTCGATTGTGCAGCATCCCTTCATCTTCGGATGGATGGATGCGCACATCGGGATGGGTGCTGAAAGCAATGACGTAATCACCGCTTCCATTGGAGGCAAATCCACCCACTTTCGCGATGGACATAAAAGCCCGGCGGGCGAGTCGTTCCAGATTGCGTGATGTCAGCGGGGCATCGGTAGCGACAATAATCATAACCGATCCGTCAACGTCGAAATCGTACGCTGGTAAACCTTCCGCACGCTCAGCGTTAGCGTGGATTACAGCCTTGTTCAGGGCACTTATCCAATCAACCGGCTCATCCTCACGAATGGCAGCGCCCCGGGATGTGTTCTCAGGCAACGCATACGGCACCTCGCCCGACAAGTAGTGATTACCCAGCTCAACGCCCACCGGCACGCCGACAACTTCCAGAATGCCGCCAAAATTACTCTGCACCAACACCCCTACGGTGTACCCGCCGCGCGACTCCGGCAGCACCCGCGAGGACGTGCCAATCCCGGCCTTAAATCCCAACGCGCGGGTGCCGGTTCCGGCCCCCACATTCCCCTCGGCTACCACACCTCCCGAAGCGTTGGCAATCGCAGCGAACACATCCTCCTGTCGTACCACCCGAGCGCGGATTTCGTTCAGCCATCCATCGTTCGTCTCTCCGGCCACCGCATTCACCGACCCAACCTGTTCGTTACCCGGAAGCCGCAACGTGTAGTCGGCCAGCGCCGCAGCTACCTCATACACGCTTAAGGTGTTCGTAAGGCCGATAGGTGTCTCCAGCTCGCCCAGCTCCTGAATCTGGGTAAATCCCACCGCTTTGCCGAATCCATTGCCGACATACACCGCAGCCGGAACCCGACTCTGAAACACATTCCCATCATGCGGCAAAATTACCGTAACTCCGGTCCGCACAGAATCACCCTCAATCAGCGTTTGATGCCCGACTTTAACACCAGCTACATCGGTTATAGCGTTGTATTGTCCCGGCGTGAGGATTCCGGGCTGCACACCCAGGTCGCGAACCCGCTGCTGGGCAAATGCACTGTTTGCGAAAATGATTAACAAGATTGCTATTCCGAGATGACGTTTCATTTGGGTAACCCGCTCTTTACTGTATATTATTCGATGCCTTGAATATAGCAGAATCTTACCTTTGTGAACACGCTCGAAATCATCACCGGTCTTTAGTTTATAACCAAATGTACACCCTCATGCGCAAATCTATTCGGGTTTCAGTATTTCTTACCGCAGTACTGACGTTACTCCTGCCACATTATAGTATAGCACAGAACCTCGATAACCTTTCCAAAGCCGTTGTTCAGATCCATGCTCCCGACGGTACCGGGTCAGGCATCATGTTCATTCAAAACAACGAGGTGATGATTCTCACAAGCCGGCATGTAGCGGAGGGTTTCACCAAATTTGGTGTGGGTATTCTGGAAAACCCCAATCGACCGGCCGTCACGACCTTCACTGCCCTGCTTCACCGTTTTTCTCCCGATGTGGATGCCGCCCTGCTTCGAGTACCCTTGTATATGGATGGGAGGCCGGTTATTGCCAGTGATCTGCGCTGTCGACGCAATACCACCACATTTTGTCTGCCCGATCTCACCTTTCAACGGAATCTCACCAACGTTCGGCGGGGGGATGTCGTCTCTATTCTGGGTTATCCCGGAATCGGTGATAATGAGCTGATTTTCAGCACAGGTCACATCGCTTCAGTACTCTACGAGGACCTTAACGGCACCGAAATGCCGGTTTTGTTTCGCACCAACGCCACAGTTTCGTCCGGCAATAGCGGAGGCATGGCCTTCAATGAAGCCGGACAAGTTATCGGGATGCCGGCCCTGGTACGTTTCGAGACCGAAACCGCCACCAGTCTGGGTATTCTGCTGTCGATGCAGGCTGTCTGGGCTGCATTGGAGTCAGACAATGTGATGGACAATTGGGAAGATTTCTTCCCCGAAAACGATGGACTTGACCCCGAAATGGATCCCCTCTACGGAACCATCCCGCTTGCGGCAGGATTTGTGCCTGATCTGAGCTCGGTCTCCATTCTTGCCGGTGGAGAGAATCGTATCCGTACCATTGGTCCTTCTTGTACCGGTTATGCCGCCACAGCACCTGATTATCGGCTCGAGTGGTCGGGAAGCAGCGATTTGTTGTACATCTATTTTTCCGCCGACAATAATAGCGACGATACAACGCTTATTGTGCGATCACCGGATGGTGCGTGGCATTGCAATGACGACGCCGGTGGATCTATCAATGCATTGAATCCTTTAATTTCATTTGAAAATCCCGCCGAAGGTAGCTATTTAATGTGGGTAGGCAGTTACGCTGAACAAGATTTGATTAACGGCACTCTCTACATTTCAGAGCTATATCCAGAAGAATTATAATATTAATAGAATGTATTCCATTTAAGGTGTGCATATATCCCCCATTCGCATTACGGAGCCTAACCATGTTGACTCCGAGACATCGCCTCTGAATCAACACCTTTGCCATTGTTCAACCCTAACGACCTATTCAAAAGCATGACGGTATCTGGATTCCATCCTTATTTTCGCCTCAAAGACCTGCTCCTATTCTTGCCTGCTTTGGTTGCATTCGCTGTGCAGCGAATACTGGCCGGATTCCCACAGTTTACCGAGGTTTGGTTTACCGGAAAGCTGTTTCGATGGATATCGAATCCGGTTTCGTGGGTATCGTCGCTGGTGCCTTTTTCGCTGACAGAAGCGCTGGTATGGTCCGCCCTCCCGCTGCTGGTTATCATCCTGCTTCGTATATGGTTGAAAACCCGCAATGTTCGGGAGAAAGCGGCAAACGCATGGATACAAATGGAGCGTGAGCAGCTCCTAATGAACCCGGCAGGGCTGGAAACGTTTAGTTCCCCATCAGAACAGACATCCCGAAAAGGAAACCATCAGCAAGGTGGGGCCTTTGACAACAACTCTAGTCATTCATCACATCATCACACATTCACAAAACCCTCGCAAGTGTGGGTGCGGGCCCTTGTGGCCACGGGTTGGACGGCTTCATGGGCGTATCTGGTTTTTATGCTGTTATTCGGATTCAACTATGCACGCATGCCAGCAGCCGATGTGTTTGAAATCGATGTTCATGACCGTTCGGTTGAGGAACTGGCTGCGCTCACCTTTTTTCTGGCACGACAAACGGCCGAAGCCCGCGAACACATTCTTGAGGACGCCAACGGTGTGATGCGGCTGCAAAATAGCATCTCCATGACGCTGGCTACCGGATACCTGGGATTTCAGGAGGCAGCGCAGCAATGGCCGGAGCTGTGCATTCCCACACGCCGTGCCAAAGGTGTTATGGCCTCTCGGTGGTGGTCCTACACCCGCATCAGTGGTATGTATTTCCCGTTTTTTGTAGAAGCCAACGTGAATATTGCCATGCCGCATTCCTCTATTCCCTCAACAACCATGCATGAACTGGCCCACACCATTGGATTCGCTCGTGAGGATGAGGCCGAATTCGTGGCGTTTCTGGCCGGGACGACGCATAGCAATCCCGATTTCGTGTATTCGGCCTGGCTCAATGCCTTCGTTTACGCTTCGAATGCTTTGGCGAGGGTTAACCGGGAGGCCTGGTTCGAGGCCGCACAGCTGGCCGGACCGGGTGTGGCACGCGATTTGACGGCCCGAATGGCATTCTGGCAGCAGTTTGAGGGACCAATAGCGGAAGCCTCGGTCCGCATTAACGATGCCTATCTCCGCTCAAACATGCAGGTGGATGGTGTACGCAGTTACGGAGCTGTGGTCGACTTACTGCTGGCTTACTTCGATGATGTCGGAGCAGATGCCTATTCTTTGAGATAACTTCTATACATAGAACTAGCATTTTACACTGCCGGCGCAGGTGTGGGGCTTTTTAACTTTCCGATATCACGTCCGTCATGCACTACTGCTATTGGCAATGTGAGCCTTGATTACAAACGGGCGTCTAATCCACGGGACTGACGCATCACACTGCCGGCGTTGGGCGACCAGAATGGCGATATGGGTGCCCCAGCCTCGTTTAATAATCGCGCTACCCAGGTGTTGCTGGTTCGGGGCCAGAAATACCCCCTTGACGAGGTGTAGAATATTCCGTTGGCATAGAGTCCGGGTTGCAGTTCAACTGGTGCGCCAGATTCATCGGCATCCAACGTTTGCTTTATAAAATAAAGCAACTCCCTGTAACCATCGGTTGACAAGCGAACCGACTGCCGCGATAACCCCTGAAACTGCACATCCGGATGGAGGTCGAAAGCTGCAATATGCACCACCGAGGGGGTGGACCAGAGCGCGCCTTTCAATTTTGTCCACAAACTGCGGCTGTTGCCTGTGTAAAAATCGCGGTCTCCCCAACCAAACTCGGCAAAACGATATTCCTGAGCGTGTAAATCGGGATGTAGCACGGCAGCAAAGGTGCTGTCGACGGGAAGTGCAAGTCCCACGTGCCATCCATGTCGTACAATGACCACTTCCACCGGACGTTCCTCAACATCCGACGGAAACAAATCCGGATTGGATACAGCGCAACCGGTCAGCATCAATACGGCGAGTAATAACAGGGGGAGATTCTTGAGCATCGCTTAACATACTTAAATCATACGGTTCTAACGCGGCAGCAAAACACCTATTGCAGTAGGAAACCTTTCGAATAGATTCTTTTCCAGTTAAATACATACCCGAAACTTCCGTAGATGGAAACGGCACGGTTTGCAAGTCGATAGGTATGCTATAGGCAAGACGGTACAAACACTACGGCGAATCGGAACGTATGCTATAGTTAATACACCGTCAATCCCGCATCCCGAAATATAGACCGTGCTTTTTCGGTTTCTTCGGGGGTTGGCTCGGGGGTGTCCCGCAACTGATTCTCAACGCCAAGCTGATTCCACTTGTATTCGCCCATTTTGTGGTAGGGCAGGATTTCAACGCGTTCAATATTGGGCATATCACGCACCATTTCGGCCAGGGTGGCAATGGCTTCGGGCTGATCGGTATAGCCTGGCACCAGCACATATCGCAGCCACACGGGCTTGTTCATGGCCGCCAGTCGATTGGCAAAATCCAGCGTTGGCTGCAGCTTCACGCCGGTAAGCGCTTTGTAGCTATCCGGATCGCTGTGCTTGATGTCGAGTAGCACCAGATCGGTGTAGCTGAGTAACTCATCGTCGGCCTTATGACCGGTAAACCCGGAAGTATCGAGGGCCGTGTGAATCCCCATTCGCTGACATCCGTCGAAAATGGCCTTCACAAAATCGGGCTGACATAGTGGCTCACCTCCCGAAATGGTGACTCCCCCACCGGTTGAGGCGAAGAAATCCTTCTGACGGGCGATTTCCCGTAGTTCAGAATAGGCATCGGTTTTGCGGCCTTGTTTGAACGGACGGGCGTCGGGGTTGTGACAATATAAACATGCCAAAGGACATCCCTGCAGGAACAGAATACGCCGAACGCCGGGCCCGTCAACGGTGCCGCCCGACTCAATTGAATGGATATATCCGGTAGGATTGTTCATAAAACGATCTGTTTATTACAAAAAAAAGAGTCCCGGCTTTTCCGGCCGGGACCCGCATCTGTTCACAGATTGGCGATTGTCTGCGTAATCGCCCACCCGCACAGGAATAACATTGGGCCGTAGTGGTTGGCCACGGCGTTTACCACACTGGTTAGCCAAAGGAGTTTACCGTGCGTATTTTCCACGGCATTTACCACACTGGTTGGCCTCAGATTTTCTTGTTAGGTTTCCGCGATGGCTTACCACGAAGGGTGGTGCAGGAACAACATCCGGCATTCAAAGCGTATTCGCGTTTCTGACCTGCCAAAAGCAGAATTAACTGAATACAACACTTCCCGAGGTCTGACCTTACCTTAAGGCTAGATTTACCGAGGGCAGGATGTTGTGAAACACCCTGCTTCGGCAAGTTAATCAGTTATTTTGATGGAATGTACGATTAATCACATCCATCTGCTGCTCTTTGGTGAGCTTGTTAAAGTTCACCGCGTAGCCCGAAACCCGGACCGTCAGCTGTGGATATAACTCGGGATGTTCCATGGCATGAACCAGGGTCTCGCGATCGAAGACGTTCACATTGATATGATGTCCGCCTTTACCGAAGTATCCATCCATGAGTCCTACCAGGTTAGAAACTTGATCGGCTTCGGTTCTGCCGAGCGCCTTAGGCACGATGGAGAAGGTATATGAAATACCATCTTGTGCATATTCGTATGGCATTTTGGCAACCGACATCATGCTGGAAACAGCACCGTTCATATCACGACCATGCATGGGGTTCGCGCCGGGAGCAAATGGCTCGCCGAGCTTACGTCCATCCGGTGTGCTGCCGGTTTTCTTACCGTACACCACATTGGATGTAATGGTGAGAATAGATTGAGTTGCTACTGAATCACGGTATGTTGGCTGCTTGCGCAGTTTGTTCATGAAAATCTTAACCATATCGCGGGCAATGAGATCTACACGATCATCATCGTTACCGAAGGTCGGGAATTCGCCGGTTACTTCATAATCTACAGCTAGTCCACGGTCGTCGCGAACGATGCGAACATCGGCAAATTTCATGGCGCTGAAGGAGTCGGCAACTACTGAGAGTCCTGCAATACCGCAGGCCATGGTTCGGAACACATCTCTGTCGTGCAGAGCCATTTCCAGACGCTCGTAGTAGTACTTGTCGTGCATGTAGTGAATGGCGTTGAGCGAGTTCATATACACATTCGCCAGCCAGTCCATCATGGCATCGAATTTCGGCATCACTTCTTCGTAGGTCAGTTTCTCGCCGGTGATAGGCGCCATTTCAGGACCAATCTGCTCACCGGTGATTTCATCCTTACCGCCGTTGATGGCATAAAGGAGGGTTTTCGCCAGGTTCGCGCGCGCTCCGAAAAACTGCATTTGCTTACCGATACGCATGGCCGACACGCAGCACGCGATTCCGTAGTCATCGCCCCAATAACCGCGCATCATATCATCGTTTTCGTACTGAAGCGAAGAGGTTTTGATGGAGATTTCGGCACAGTAATTCTTGAAGGCTTCGGGCAGACGCTCGCTCCACAGAACGGTGAGGTTTGGCTCAGGTGCCGGACCTAAATTCACGAGGGTGTGCAGGAAGCGGTAGGAGGACTTCGTTACCATGGTTCGTCCGTCAACACCCATTCCGCCCACAACTTCGGTTACCCATGTCGGATCGCCGGAGAAGAGTTCGTTATAATCGGGTGTTCGCATAAAGCGTACCATGCGGAGTTTCATCACAAATTGGTCGATCAGCTCCTGAGCACCGGCCTCATCCAGGGTGCCTTCGGCAAAATCACGCTCGAAATAAATATCGAGGAAGGTAGAAACACGTCCGAGGGACATCGCTGCACCATTTTGCTCCTTCACTGCTGCGAGGTAGGCAAAATACAGCCACTGAACCGCTTCGGTTGCGTTCTCGGCTGGACGGCTGATATCGAATCCGTAGGATTTCGCCATGGCTTTGAGCTCTTTCAGCGAGCGGATCTGCTCGTTTATTTCTTCACGCAGGCGGATGGTGTGCTCGTCGAGGGTTGCGATTTCAAGAGAATCGAGCTGCTCGTGCTTCTCTTCAATAAGACGGTCAACGCCGTACAAGGCAGGACGACGGTAATCGCCGATGATACGTCCACGGGCATAGGCATCAGGGAGTCCGGTTACGATACCGGAAGAGCGAGCTTTGCGGATTTCGGAGGTATACGCATCGAAAACACCATCGTTATGGGTTTTACGGATAGCATCAAAAGCGGCCTGTGTTTCATCGGAGAATTCAAATCCGTTGCTTTCGAGGGCGTTTTTAGCCATACGAACCCCACCAAAAGGCATGAGCGCGCGCTTGAGTGGCTTTTCGGTCTGAAGACCAACCACTTTTTCGAGGGACTTGTCGATGTAGCCGGGTCCGTGAGCAACGATAGAAGAAACCATTGTGGTTTCGGCATCCAAAACGCCGCGTTTCTGTTCTTCAATCATTAAATTGAGCACTTGTTGCCACAGCAGACGGGTATCGTCGGTAGGCTCGGCCAAGAATGACGCATCGTTCTCGTAAGGCTTGTAGTTCTTTTGAATGAAATCGCGAACGTTAATTTCGTGCATCCACTCCCCATTTGTGAAATTGCGATAACATGATGGGGATTCTTGTGTCAGGAAAGGCAGATCCAGGACAGCTTTTTTACCACTTTGTGCAGACATAATCGTAATAGTTTAAACGTGATTCTTGAACGAGAACGTCGGGAAATCGCGTAAATAATACGATTGGTTTCGATACGGGCCTGCATTGTGCATCGCCGCATCGGGGCGATTTCACGAAGCCTCTGGTTTAAATAATAGTTTGATAGTATTTATCCCAAACTTCAACTCAATGTACATAATTTAATGCTCATTTGAAAGTTTTATCACTCTCGCAACAGCGCCACAAGCCGCTTTATGGCATAGTATTAACATAATCTAATACACATAAATAGTTTAATACCAACCACCATTGGCCACATCTATACCTGGTTTAAGTGTCGGGGGAGCAAACATTTATAAACTGGTTTGGCCTTTTTGTGGGTTGAAAGATGGGTTTAGCAGGATTGTGTCCCCTAAAAAAGGGGTTGAAATAACGAAATAAGATGCTTATTTCTAGAGCATACTAGAATACTATTTTAAAATTGAAAGGATAATTCAGATGAAACAGCTTTCCCGAGTATTGATGGGAGCACTCAGTGTACTTTTTGTAACAGGAATCGCCATGGCTCAGATGGGTGGACAACAACCCCAGATGCCGGCATACGCACAGTCTGATGATGTATCGGACGAAGAAATTGTGAAATTTGCCAATATTGCAGAAGCTTTGGATGAGGTCCAGGCCGATGTCGACCGTCAGGTTCTGTCGGCCATAAACGCAGAGGGCATGAGTACCGAGCGTTTCGAGCAGATTGCGATGGCCCAGCAAGACCCACAGGCTGCCGCCCAGCTAGACCTCACCGAAGAGGAAATGGAAATCTTAGGTAAGGTTGGTCCGGTAATGCAACAAATAACCATGGAAGCACAGCAAAAAGTGTTGGCCAAGATTGAGGAAGAAGAAATGAGTGTTGAGCGCTTTCAAATGATTGCCATGGGGACTCAGATGGATGCCGAATTGGCGCAACGTATAGAAGATGAGTTTGAGAAGCGCGAGAGCTGATTGAACACCAAAAAAAGCGGAGCGTAAAGCTATTTTGAAAGGGATGTTGTTGATGTAGAAAATCGATGACATCCTTTTTTTTGTTTAACCATCACCATAATTAGATATGAACGCAGTACATGGTGTAAAATCAGAATTGGAGAGAGCCGGAAGACCCGACCGGGTTAAGAATCTTACACGATATTTTCAGTGTCATCCGGGAGGTTACGGGGAGGGGGACATCTTCCTGGCTGTAACCGTACCCCGGCAGCGTGCTATCGCCAAGAACTGGTACAAGAAGCTTGACTTGCTCGAACTCGAAACGCTGCTGCAGGATCCGATACACGAATGCCGGCTCACAGCGTTGTTTATGATAATTCATCGCTACAATAACGACTGGCACCGTGAGGAGCTCATCGACCTATACTTCCGCAATACGGATTACATCAATAATTGGGACCTGGTAGACTCCTCGGCGTATCATCTCCCTGGGATGCATTATTATCCGGAACATCCCTCCCACCTGTACGAACTTGCCCGTCGCAATCACCTTTGGGAACAGCGTATCGGCATCGTGGCCACCATGTACTACATCCGGCAGGGGGTAACCGAACACACGTTCGACATAGCCGATATGTTACTGAATCATACGCACGACCTTATTCACAAGGCCACGGGCTGGCTGATACGGGAAGCCGCCAAAAAAGACCTGAAAGCCGCGCTGGAGTTCCTCGTGCCGCGGTATAGCCGTATGCCACGAACCATGCTTCGCTATGCCATTGAGCGGTTTGATGAGCCTCTGCGGCAGGATTTCCTGAAAGGACGAGTTTAAGAGCAAGCAAGTACTAGACTTATGGATAATCGTGTGCATACCCTTCAAAAATCATTGGTAATTGAGAGAATCTCAGTAATTTTTCGAGATTCTAAAGGCTATTGAGCCAAGTAGCGTTAAGAAAAAACATCTAAAGTTATTAACCCTATATTCGTCCACTACTGAGTTAGAGGAAAAGGATTAGATGGAGTTTTTAGCCGATTTTTTCCTTCGGTTTCTGGTACAGTTTCAGTCGCCCACGCTTGGCTTTCTTATTGGCGGCATGCTCATTGCTGCGCTGGGCAGTAACCTGAAAATACCCAGTGCAATTTATCAGTTTATTGTGTTCATGCTCCTGATGAAAATCGGACTAAACGGGGGTATTGAAATTCGCGAGGCCAATTTACTGGCTATGGCATTACCGGCGTTTTTCTCTGTTTTGATTGGAGTGGTCATAGTTTGGCTGGGAATTTTCATTTTCGGACTGCTGCCGGGTGTAAACAAAGCCGATGGATTTGCTACTGCCGGTTTATTTGGAGCAGTGAGTGCTTCCACTCTAGCCGTAGCCATTGTGATGCTGGAGGAGGAAGGCATTGGATTTGAGGCCTGGGCACCTGCATTATATCCCTTTATGGATATACCTGCTCTTATTTTGGCTATTGTGTTGGCAAGTATTCATGAAAAAAAGAAAGCCGGCGGCAGCGAAGTAAAAGTAGAGGTCTGGCAGATTGTCAAAGAAAGCCTTCGGGGTTCGGCACTATCTGCCTTACTTTTGGGACTCGCACTCGGGTTATTTACCAAATCAGAACCGATTCTCACCTCATTTTATGAGCCGCTTTTTCGAGGATTTCTATCTATTCTGATGCTGATTATGGGTATGGAGGCTTACGACAGGATCAAAGAACTCCGCAGTGTGGCACATTGGTATGCCATTTATGCCGGTATCGCACCATTAATTCACGGTTTTATCGCTTTCGGACTCGGATACATCGCCCATGTTTTGGTTGGATTCAGTCCGGGTGGTGTAATCATTCTGGCAGTCATTGCCTCCTCCAATTCCGATATTTCCGGTCCACCCACACTCCGAGCCGGCATTCCCTCAGCCAATCCTTCTGCCTATATTGGAGCATCCACCAGTGTGGGAACACCGGTTTCTATCGCGGTGGGAATACCCCTGTTTATCGCACTTGCTCAACTTGTTTTCGACCTTTAAATCATCGCCATGGAACACCATCCGGAGGACACAACAATGACATTTCATAAAGCCAAAAAAGTGGTGATTGTTGCTGAAAAAATCATCGCATCTAAAATTGCAGCTGTTATTGAAGAGCAAGGCGGCAAAGGCTATACCGTGGTGCAGGCCGGGGGCAAAGGGGAACACGGGAGTCATTACACTTCTGAAAGGGCCGCTGTGGTTGATGACTTTTCTACCGTGAGGATTGAGGTTGTAGTAGCCGACCGGGAGGTGGCTGAGCGAATCAGCAAGAAGGTGGTTGAGAAATATTTTGACAAATATTCCGGAATAGTCTATCTAATGGATGTGGAAATCATTCGCACGACGAAATTTTCACCAAAGTCCTGAGCTATTGCTGTAATTAATCCTGTGGCATTGCCGTCTCAAAAGTTTTGAGATTATGGCTTTACACTTAGCGTGGCAAACTAGCAATGTGTACTTAGAATCGCTCTCTATGCATACTTGGGTTTTATAAACCTTTTATCTTGAAAAATTAGTTAAGCGTGTTGGTTAAATTAACCGGCAAGATGCTGTCGGGTTTGTGCTTTTATCATCTGTATCATCCCCGTGAGCCCCATGTTTTTACCCATCGATAGCTGCTTGCCAAAAATGCTATAGACCAATTCGGTGTCGAGCTTTTCAATATCATCTACCGTAGCGTCTTTCAATCCCTTTTGAAGTACCGCAGCAAATGCTTTTGCCGAAAGTCCCTCGGGGTTTTCAACGGCTGTATGTATGGTAACGTTTTGGTTATCATCTACAATAGCCCACACGTAAACATCCGACTCGCACTCGGGCACACGATGCCTCTGATCGAATGGTCGTACAGCAACATCCTCCGTCACTTCAACGAAGCGTTTGCTATAGCTGATGAGCGTTTGAATACGCGTTTGATTATCCGTAATTCTGGCGAAATAGTCTACAACTCGTTGCAAATTTTCAGGATAGGCCATGTAAAGTGAACTAAAGTATTTTTTTATTATGCAGCGAACGCCTCTTCACGCAGAGGCCATATTCACTGCTTATGTTATTAGGATACTACTTCTCAACGGGTACCCCGACTAAATTCCCCCATTCGGTCCAGCTGCCGTCATAGTTGCGTACATTTTTGTAATCAAGTATATACTTCAAGACAAACCAGGTGTGTGCACTGCGCTCACCAATACGGCAATAAGTGATTATCTCACTATTTCTGTCGAGCTGTTTATCTTTGGCGTATATCAGCTCCAGCTCTTCGGGACTTTTAAACGTGCCATTTTCCGGATTTGCGGCGGTGGCCCAGGGGATGTTCTGTGCTCCTGGTATATGGCCGCCCCGAAGCGCCCCTTCGTTAGGGTATCCTGGTATATGAAGTCGTTCCCCGCTGAATTCTTCCGGACTTCTCACATCAACCATCGCCCCTTTTTGGTTAAGATGCTTAAGTACATCATCTCGAAAAGCACGATTACGTACATCATCTCTCTCTTGGGCAGTATACGTGGTATATTCATATTCGGGAATAACATCATTCATTGGACGGTTTTCCGTCGTCCATTTGAGTCGCCCTCCGTCAAGCAACGACATTTTTTTATGTCCGAAAAGCTCGAATACCCAAAAAGCGTAGGCTGCCCACCAATTATTTTTATCCCCATAAAAGATGACGTGCGTTTCGTTGGTGATTCCTTTTTGAGAGCAAAGCTTTGCAAATTCCTCTCTATTAAGATAGTCTCGACGTAGAGGATCATTCAAGTCGCTGGTCCAATCAATATGTACGGCCCCTTCAATGTGTTTGTCGAAGTACAACAACGGGTCTTCGTTTGATTCTACTATTCGAATTTCGGGGTTTTTCAGATTGGCTTGCAACCAATCGGTTGTTACGAGTGCGTTTTTCATTTTGCGAATTTGATATGTCTGTGAGATGTTTGTTACTACTGAGTACATAACAAGCCTTTCACCCCTTTTAGTTCGAAAAAAAGGTATTCGCTCCTCCTCAAACTGATTCGGTGCGAATACCTGTCGCTTAACTCAAAATGTAATTCGTAGTCTGACCTTTACTCAGCGTCTAACTGACCGAGCATCTCGTCGATGGCCCGCTCCAGCTGTTCGTCTCTACCGGCATCAATCACGCCCGGCATGTTTTTCACGCGAATATCCGGCTCCGTTTGCAGGTTTTCCATCCACTCACCGGCTTTGTTTCGCGCACTTACTGGTACAACGCCCCAACGCGTTCCATCGGGCAGCATCGCCCAGCCACCGAAACTACAAGTACCCGGAACCGGCATACCTACCGAAATTCCAAGTCCCAGCTCGCGATACATTTCGGAATAGCAATGACCGTCGGAGTACATCGCTTCGTTGAACAGGGTAATTACAGGTTTGGTCCAGCGAGCTGTCGGCTCTCCTCCCACATCTCTGTCGGCCGTTGCGTACGTGTTAAAGGGCACTCCGGTGAAGAACATGGCCAGGTCGGCTACCAGGTCACCTCCACCATTATTACGTGCATCCACCACCACCGCTTCACGATCAATCCATCGACCCATCATTTCCATGAATACATTTCGATATGGACCGTCACCCATGCCCGGAATGTGTACATAGCCCAATCGGCCGCCGCTGCGCTCATGTACTTCTTGCTCGTTAATGCGTACAAAACGCTGATATAACAGCCGGCGCTCTTCGCCCAACGTAATGGGTTTCACGGTAATTTGCTTGCGATCGTTACGACCCGGACCGGTAATCTCCAACAGCACAAACTGCCCTGCTTTGCGGTTCAGGAAACGGGCCACATCATGCTCAGGCGTAATCAGTTCCCCGTCGATTTTCTCGATGATCATGCCCGGCTGTACGTCAAATGCGGCACGATCAAGCGGACCGCCGGTGATCACCTCCGCCACACGAATTCCATTGCCCTCGTGACTGTAATCCTTAAAAATGCCCAACGAAGCCGTAGCATCGGCATTGTCGATGGAGGTGTTAAACCGCGCACCGGAGTGGGAAACGTTCAACTCACCCAGCAACTCAGCCGCCATCTCGGCAAATTCATAGGAATTGCCAAGGTGTGGAATAAACTTGCGGTAATGATCAACCAGGGCCGACCAGTCTACCCCGTGAAAGGTAGGCTCATAAAACACATTTTTCGTGCGGATGTAAATCATATCCAGCATGTTATGGCGCTCGGCTACGGCATCATACTCCATTTCACCGGAGATGCTGATGCGTGAGGAGCTTCCACCGCTTAAGTTCAGCTTGGAGATATTCCCGCCCGAAAGCAGGTACAAGTTTTCCATGTCGTTATCCCAATGCAGGCTTCCTCCACGGGCATTCAGCTGAATAAGCTGCTTGGTTTCACGGGTACGGATGGTGGTTTCCCAAAGGTTGGCGCTCCCCTCAAAACTGGTGAGATAGTACAATTTCTCGCCATCTTTAGACAACACCGCATCGCCCAGACTGCTGGAGTGAATGGTGACTCGGGCTATGCGGTCGCGCACATTTTCCAACTCATACACTACGGGGGCATCTTCGTCTTTGGTTACTTCCAGGGCTTTGTTCACCTCCTGCATCAGTTTGTAGTCGGCCTCACTCATGTTGTGCCGGTCGCGGGCATCGCGATTCAAAAAGAGCATATACACGTCGCGCTCTACAGAGCCACTCGTGGCATAGCTTCGCATACCATCTCGATTGGTGAAGAACATGATGCGGTCGCCATTGCCGACCCATTTTGGTGTAGTTTCGCTGAAGCCACTCTCGGTGAGGTTCACACGCTGTGACCCGTCGGCAGCCAGCAGCAGGATTTCACTGCGATGCAGCACGGGGCGCCAGCTCACAGCAATCCATTTCCCGTCGGGACTCCACTGAAAATAGTGCTCGCCCTCACGCATGTGAAACAAATCCTGAGGACCTAACAAATCACGGGTATTGCCGGAGTCCATATCGCGTACTCTTAACGTGCGGCGATTGTAGATGTAGGCCAGTTGCTTGCCATCAGGCGAGAAAGATGGTGAATACACATCCCCATCTTCCTCCAGAAAAACCGACTCCCGCAGTAATGTTGAGGCATGGAAGAAAGGCTCTTCGCTGGCGCGTACACGTTCGGTTTTGAACAAGGTCCATTTTCCGTCACGCTCGCCGGCGTACACTATTGCGCTACCATCCGTTGTCCAGGTTACAAACTGCTCGCGCTGCGGCGTGTTGGTTATGCGTTTGGTGAAGTTGCCATCGGTTGAGGTAACAAAAACCTCGCCTCGGGCAACAAAAGCGATTTCCTTTCCATTGGGCGAAATCGCCATTTCCTGCACCCCTCCGTTGATATTAATGAAGCGGTCGGTGTTGGAAACCTGCTGTGTGCGCACAATTACGTTTACTTTTTGCGGCTCACTGCCCTCTCGCATGGTGTACAGCTCGCCATCGAATCCGAACGACAGGGTGCCGTTGGCGTAACTTAAAAATCGAACAGGATGGTCCTCAAAAAACGTTACCTGGCGGCGATTGGCCGGATTATCCAGCGGCATGAACCAGACGTTGAAACTGCCCGCATACTCGCTGAGGAAGTAGATTCCGGACTCATCGCTGTTGAATATCGGCTGACGGTCCTCCCCCTCGAACGTGGTTAACTGGGTATGTGTGCCCTCTGTGGCATCGTACAACCAGATGTTACGTGCAACAGACGAACGATGATGCTTTCGCCATTCGTTCTCGCCCCCTACCTTATCGTGGTAAATGATCTTGCTGCCATCGCGACTTACCTGCACATATTCTGCCGGAATGGTGAATACCTGCTGTACCCTGCCGCCGGTTGCGGGAACGCTGTATAACTCGGGCAGATACCCGGCCGGAAACTGACGGTGATTCACATCGTCTTGTCGGACCGCACCAAACAAGATAGAGCTGTTATCGTGGGTGAAGGCATAAGGCAGCTCATCATTAGAATGCCAGGTAAGCCGCTCGGCCGCGCCACCTAGCGCATCCATCGTGTACACATTGAAATTGCCATATCGGTCGGAGGCAAAGGCAATGCGCGATCCGTCGTTACTCCACACCGGCATGAAATCATGGGCCTGATGGAAGGTGAGCTGACGGGCTTCACCTCCGGTTACCGGAACCCGGTAAATATCGCCCATATACGTAAAAGCGATGTTTCTCCCATCAGGAGAGATCGATTGGTAACGAATCCATTGCGGATTAATCTGAGCCATAGCAACGCTGGTGACCAAGACCATCAAAAGGGTAGTCAGGTAAGTTCTCATAAAAGCTAAATGTGAGTTTTGGTTTAAACTGCTCGGAAAATTACTAAAATAAAGCGACTTAGAGCTCGGTTAACCGTTTAATTGCGATGTTTTTACGTTACAATGGCCTGGTAGGCTGCTGGTATCTAACACAAATGAAAGATTTAGGCCTTCGGGAAAGTGCCGATAACGAACCAGTGTCGGTGTCGATCACTTCTATAAACATGAACATAAAACTAATGATGAACCATCTTTCATTAAACTGTGTTTGTGAGATACAGAAGAACATGCATAGTATACACTCTAGGTGTTAAGTAGTTTGAGATGGTCTAAGGCGTGACGTCGTTTGATGTGAATTCAAATCCTTAGCTGATTGGGACGATTTCAATCGTGTTGGCAAGAATCCACAACAAGGCGTATGTAAGAGGCAGATTCGGATACATGAAAAAAGACGAACAGATATTATCAGAGCTTCTAGACGAGCTATCCCAGCGGTTGCAGTCCATAAGTATGGCTATAGATGAGACCATCTGGGACCATGATATTATCAACAATACGATTCGTTACAACGATCGTATCACGTCTGTATTTGGATATACGGTAGAAGAAGTTAATGGCGCGGTTTCATGGTGGTACAACAACCTGCATCCCGAAGATGTCAAACCTGTAAAAGACAGCCTGGCTAACGCGCTCGACAACGGACTAAACCGCGTAGAAATGAGATATCGTTACCGCTGTGCTGACGGATCTTATAAACCCGTATATGATCGTGCTACGATCTTGCGTGACTCTGATGGCACACCTAGTCGAATGATTGGTGTCATGCAAGATATGACACCAATCATTGACATTGAACGGGCCCGGAACCGGCTTCGCGATACCGCGTTGAAAATTGCAACCGATGAAGAAATAATGTCGGGCAGACACAAGAACAAGTCTTTGAACAAGACCCTGTTGGAAGCGACTCTAGCCTTGAGGGCAGATTGGGGTGGCATTTGGATTTTGCAAGAAAACGGGCTGACGTGCGAAGCTTGTGTTTATCAAGACAAAACCATCCCACCAAATGAGCGACCTCAGCCTATTTCTGGTATTTTCATGGATCTACTTGATGGAGAATCGAGCAGTATTATTCATGACACACAAAGTACAGACGTCAATTTGTTTGCCGCTGATACCTATTTCAAACCAGCTAATATCAGGTCTGCCATGCTCCAACTTATCCGAATAAAGGGTTCTCCGCGAGCTATACTTGGGTTCGAAAGCGTAGAGAATCCTCGGCACTGGTCTGATGATGAAATACAATTTACAGCCACTATCGCCGATCAAATCTCACAGATTCTCACCAACGCTGAAATCCTGCAGAAAGAGCTGGAATTGGAACAATCTCTCCTCGAAAAGGAAACCTTGCTGCAGGAAATTCACCATCGGGTAAAGAATAATCTGGCGGTCGTGTCGAGCCTGATGCAGCTACAGGCCATGGAAACCAGTAATGATGAGGTTCGCGAGCAGCTGCTCGACAGCACCACCCGTATTCGATCGATGGCGCTGATTCATGAGGAGCTCTACCGAAACGATAATTTCAACTATCTGGATATCGAACAAACCATACGGGGACTGGTTGATTACGCCTCCAGCATTATGCAGGGAAGCAATCGGGTAGATGTACGCTACACACTGCAACCCATACGGGTGAATATCAATCAGGCCGTACCGTTGTCGCTCATCGTCAATGAAGTGGTAACCAATGCCTATAAACATGCCTTTAAAGCGGGTATTGATGCACCCTGTGTGTGTATTAACACCACATTAGATAACAAGCTGTTCTGCTTAGCTATCACCGATAATGGCGTTGGATTCCCCGATGATTTCGATTTTGATGCGATAAACAGTCTGGGGATGCAGCTTTTGCACACACTCACCGAACAGTTGATGGGATCGTATTCAATCGGTAATGATGCAAAGGGAACTACATTCAAACTCGAATTTGAACTCCAGGATGTAAAAGGAGCCCACTCTTCTCTTTGACGGGTATTTATTTTATTTTGAACATACTGTCATCATGCGGAAGATTCGCAACATGACATGTTTATAATCGAGTGCCACAACCCAAGCGATTTTTTTTAATCTTAGGATTCCTGCTCCTACCGGCTCACTAACAACATACGTATGAAAACCTATCGATTCAGCCTTGCCCTCATCTTGCCCATTATCGCTTTCACTGCCTGCGGTCAACCAGATCCGAATGAAGGGTGGGAGCTTTTTGGCGATTACATCACGACAACCGACCACATCCTTCTGGATGAAGTCATTGATCAATTCACAGATGACGAAGAAAAATCCATGAAAATCAGCGGCACACTCGAGCGGGTTTGTCAGAACAAAGGCTGCTGGACAACCCTGCAAACGGCTGACGGTCGATCCCTGCGTATGACCTTTGCCAACTACAGCTTCTTTTTGCCTATTGACGCAGCAGGACGTGAAATTGTAGCCGAAGGATTAGCATTCAAAAAAGTTAGCAGTGTAGAAGAACTTCGCCATTATGCCGAAGACGAGCATGCTTCTGCTGAAGAGATAGCCGCTATTACTGAACCAAAAATTGAGTACACATTCGAAGCCAAAGGTGTATTGCTTCGATGAAACGTATCCTCCTCATAGCACTGGCTGTATTGAGCGGGTTCTATATTACTTCCTTTTTAACCACTCAGAAGGCTTACGAACTTGCCGAGGATTTACGTGAAGCCATGCAAGAGCGCATGAGTGATATGTTACGCATTCATGCCGATCTGGAAGCAGGGAAAACACCCGTTGCCAAGCCATTAACCTCCTTTGCAGGACTACCACATTCAGAGCATGTGGATGACGTATCGGAATATCAGGACTTCTTTATGGTATTTGAGTCGATGTACGCCGATATATTCACGAGCGAGAATCCCCGGCAGCAGTTTAATATCGTGATGTCGTCGTGCATCGCCTGTCATCAAAACGTATGCCCGGGTCCGCTGCGGTCCATGAATCGCCTTTTGCTGCCCGCCTCATTCTAATTAATATTAAGTGTATGCCTAAACTCAAAGGTCTCGTTACCGATCTTCACAATCGTCGCATCTTCCCAGGGGAAATTTCTATTGAGCAGGGCAAAATTTTAGCCATTGAGGAAACAAACGAGCCTGTTCCCCAACACTACATCATGCCCGGATTTGTGGATGCCCATATTCACATCGAGAGTTCCATGCTGGTGCCATCGGAGTTTGCCCGGCTTGCGGTGCAGCACGGAACCGTAGCGACCGTTAGCGATCCGCATGAAATTGCGAATGTATGCGGTATGGAGGGAGTAGATTTTATGATCGAGAACGGGAATACGGTTCCACTTAAGTTCTTCTTCGGGGCTCCCTCCTGCGTACCGGCTACGCCTTTCGAGACGGCGGGTGCTGCGCTGGATGTGGCTGCGGTTGAACGGCTGCTCGATCGTGATGAGATCCTCTACCTTGCTGAAATGATGAACTGGCCGGGGGTATTAAACCGCGATGCGGATATTCTGGCCAAAATCAAAGCCTCGATTGATCGCGGCAAGCCGGTTGATGGTCACGCCCCGGGACTCACCGGCGACTTGGCCCGGCATTACGCCGCGGCCGGCATCAGTACCGACCATGAATGCATGAGTCGGGAGGAAGCTCTTGATAAAATCCGTGCCGGCATGCTCATTGCGATACGCGAGGGCAGTGCCGCGCGAAACTACGAAGCCCTGCACACCCTGCTCGACGACCATCCCGATCATGTCATGTTCTGCAGCGATGACAAGCATCCCGACGACCTTATTCGCGGGCACATGAACAGCATTGCGGCACGGTCGGTGGCTTATGGCCATGATGTGTTCGATACCCTGCGAGCTATCTGTGTAAAACCGGTTGAACACTATTCTCTGTCCGTTGGGTTGCTTCGCCGCGGCGATCCGGCTGATTTCGTAGTGGTGGATAACCTGCAGGATTTCAACGTGATGGAGACCTGGATTGATGGCAATACAGTATTCAAAAATGGAGAGGTGCGTTTCGAGCGGCCAGTTGTGGTTCCGGTTAATCATTTTACCTCGTATAAGGTACATCCCGGTGATTTTGCTGTACCGGCCTGGGGTGCTGCGCTGCCGATCGATTCGGATGCCGATGCCTATGCCGATGCCCATCCCGATGCCGATGCCGAATCTGCGTGTTTTCGGGGAGAACCGACAAAATCGGACGCTGGTTTGCGGGAAGAACGTAATGCGGTAGCACGTACGTCAGGTAAAGATGCTGTAGCATCGGATTTCCAAACGCCTATTAGTAGTCCTACAGCCGAAGTCCGCCATATTATAATAGCCCACGACGGAGAAATTGTAACCGGCGGAGAGCAACATGCTTTGTCTGTGGTACAAGGGCATGTCCAGCCCGACATCGACAAAGACATCCTCAAAGTGGCTGTAGTGAACCGGTATCAAAAAGCCCCGGTTTCGGTGGCATTCATCAAAAATTTCGGCATTAAACGCGGCGCCATTGCCTCATCGGTAGCGCACGACTCGCACAATATCATTGCGGTAGGCAGCTCCGACGAAGACCTGAGTCGGGTGGTGAATCTGATTATGGCTGAAAAAGGGGGTATCGCGGCAGTGACCGGCGATCAGCAAAACGTGGTAGGGCTACCTGTAGCCGGAATTATGAGCGTGGCAGACGGAGAGGCGGTGGCCAAGGGATATGAGCGTCTGACGGAGATGGCACGGGAGATGGGCAGCACCATCCAGGCCCCATTTATGCTCATTTCTTTCATGGCCTTGCTGGTCATTCCCAAACTCAAACTCAGCGATAAGGGTCTTTTTGACGGAGAATCGTTCAGCTTTGTGTAACTTGTTGTTGTTTTGTTTTACCTAACAAATAACCCCGCGCAGCATTCACTTTTGATAGTTCGTATCTGCTAACGGGAGCCTGTTCGGTATTCACCTCCGGCAGTACGTATCTGCTAACGGGAGCCTGTTCGGCATTAACCTCCGGAAGTAGTTTCGCCTAAAGACAAGTCTCGTACAGCGGTCAGCAGGCATCTGCTTACAAGAGGTATGACTGATATAAAACGAACAGAAGTTGAAGACATCCATTTAACCTACAAGATTAAAAAACCATGTACACACCCAGCGAACATCGATATGAGACCATGCCTTACGGACACAGCGGCCGGAGCGGACTTTTGCTGCCGGCGATTTCGTTGGGATTGTGGCATAACTTCGGTGAAGTGGACGACTACCATAACGCCCGCAAGATGATTCATTATGCTTTTGATAATGGCATAACCCATTTTGACCTGGCAAACAATTATGGTCCCCCACCGGGATCAGCAGAGTCAGTCTTTGGCAACATCCTGAAAAAGGACTTCAAATTTCACCGGGATGAACTCATTATTTCAACCAAAGCCGGATACGGGATGTGGCCAGGGCCATACGGGGAGTGGGGTTCACGAAAGCATCTGCTCAGCAGTCTCGACCAAAGCCTGAAACGCATGGGCATTGAATATGTAGATATCTTCTATCACCATCGACCGGATCCAAACACACCATTAGAGGAATCGCTCGGCGCGTTGGACCATGCCGTAAAGTCGGGCAAGGCTCTATATGTGGGCATTTCTTCATACGATGCCACCTCAACCCGTAAAGCAGCGGCTATACTCCGCGAAATGGGCACCCCCTGTCTCATCCATCAGCCGGTGTATAATATGTTTAACCGATGGATTGAAAAAGAATTGATTGATGCGGTTCGTGATACCGGTATGGGATGTATTCCGTTTTCGCCGCTGGCTCAGGGAATGCTCACCGATAGGTATCTGAAGGGAATCCCCAAAGGGTCCCGCGCAGATAAACCGCACGGGTTTCTGCGAAAAGATGCGATTACCGAGGGTCGCATGAAGCAAATTTCAGCTTTGCATGAGCTTGCGCAACGACGGGGGCAATCGTTAGCGCAAATGGCGCTGGCCTGGGTGCTTCGCATTCCAGAAATCACCAGTGTGCTGATTGGTGCCAGCAGCGTAGAACAGATTCAAGACAATCTGGGTGCACTGCAGCATCTATCGTTCTCGAATGAAGAATATGCTCATATTGATCAGATTCTAAGTTGGGACAGCTGATTATTTGTGCACATCCAACCTGCACTGCGGCAAGCTGCGCTGGCCGAGAAGCATCCAAATTACAGGCACTAATATCATATTTCAAGAATGAAATCCATAAATAGTATAATTATTGTATGCTTATTACTGTTTCTGACGTTTTCAGGATGCGAGCTGGTTAGTACAGAGTTTCAGGAAATGGACTTTGAAAGCCTGCAGACCTCTACCCGGGTTGAAGAACCGATGGTCGTGGTATTTAACGATTACGAGTCGTGGTCGATGTTCTTCAGAAGGCACTACTCCGGTATTCATCATACGGAACCTCCCCCGGCACCGGCCTTCGACTTTGACACCCATACGTTGGTCGGGATTTTTTGGGGCCAGCAACCCTCGGGATGTACGCATTACGCAAATGCGGTAGAACGCGTTGAACGACGATCAAATGTGATCCGTATTACGGTTGGTCCGCTCAACGACCTGGGCAGTTGCCGAATGATTACTTATCCTCAGGAGTATATTCACTTACCACGCAGAACCCGTCACGTTCAATTCATCGGTGAGGTTCCCGGGGAATCCAATTAGTGTGGATCGCATGGGCGCTGTAATCTGAATTGCATCTTGCTTAGGTATGCGGCAAACGGAAGCGTTGCACGAAACACTACGCTGCTATCGGAGAGGAACTTCGTAAAGGCATATGCGTATTTAGCCTGTTTTAAACGCTGTTACCGAATTCAGTGCCTCCAAAAGTCAGCATATTGACACTAACTAAAATCATTTATATATTAACATGTAAATACAAGTAGTAATAACAAATATAATATAAACATGAATACAAAAGTAATTCTTACAGCAGTGGGTGGATTGGTCGTAGGCGCCATATTAACGGGTATTATCGGGTTTTACAGTTTACCCGGAATGATGATGATGGAAGATGAATCCAGATATGACTTTGAAACAACCGTTCAAATTTTTGAAGAAAAGACATTAGAGGCGGGGTGGAGTGTTGTGGTAACACACGATATGCAGGAAATCTTACAAGGTCATGGACATGACGTTATAGGGGTAAAGATTTTTGAGCTTTGTTCTTCCAGATATTCCGCAGAAATCCTGAAACTTGACGATGAGCGCATTGTAACACCAATGATGCCTTGTAGAATCGCTATTTACGAAAAGAGTGACGGAAAAACATACGTAGCAAGAATGGATTCCCAGCTAATGGCAAAACCTTTCGGCGGCGTCATCAATGACGTTATGCAAAAAGCTGCTGCTGAAATGGAAGCAGTAGTTGCGCAGGTTATTCGGTAGAAATTTGGCAGCGTGTTACCTCCCAACACCCGTTTTTTGTAGGGCAGGTTGGTTCTGAAGTTAAATAATCATGCATTGCCACTCCGTCCTCAATATTATTGACTTAAAAAAGCCCGACAGATGCGATTCTTTCGGGCTTTTCTTGTTTATTCAGTATATTGATTTATCTAATAATCGCACTGTATGATTCACTAACGCCACTTTCATCATGTATTTCAGCACTACCGACGACAGCCTCGATCTTCAAAAAATTCAGAACGATATAGATTTTCTGCGATCTTGTTACACTAATATGCTTGAGGAAATTGGGGAGCATGATGTTGCCCGTCGGCTTGATGGCGATTTAAGCGGTGATATCGACCCTCATAAAGTCAGTAAGGCCTACTCATTATATTTTCAGTTTCTTACGATTGCAGAGGAAAATGCGGCTGTTCAACTTCGCCGCAAGCTTGAGAACGAACACGGGTTGTCCCGAATATCCGGTTTATGGGGTAAAACGCTTCGCGATTTAAAAGCACGTGGACTAACTGCAGAGCAAATTGCAGCCCAGCTACCCAAGAACAAGATAGAACCTGTGTTTACGGCTCACCCGACCGAGTCGAAAAGGTCTACTGTCATTGATCAGCTCCGGGCAATTTATGTTCTGATGGTTCGGCGAGAAAATCCGGTTTACACAGAGCAAGAACAACAACATATTGCCGATGAGATTCAGGCTGCCATGCAGCGACTCTGGAATACAGGACAAGTTTTCCTTCAAAAACCTACGATACAAGATGAGTTACGCAACGTACTCCATTACATGAAAAATGTATTTCCAGAAGTACTTCCAATGCTGGATCAACGTCTACGAGATGCATGGCAACAGAATGGCTTAGATATGTCGGTGATATCCAGCTCCGATCAGCTTCCAAAGATTTCTTTTGGTAACTGGGTTGGAGGCGACCGTGACGGGCATCCGTTTGTTACTGCAGAAGTGACCAGGAATACTCTTACTGAATTACGTAAGACAGCGCTCACAATGATAAAGAACGACCTGCGCGAACTGGCTCGTAAAATCAGTATTTCTGAACTAGAAGTTGATGCTCCTGAATGCCTTACCAATGCCATAGCCCGCCTTCTTATTGATTTGGGTGAAACTGGTATTAAGGCCGCATCCCGCAATGCTAATGAACCTTGGAGACAGTTCCTCAATCTTATATTAGAGAAGCTTCCACTGGATGAGTTGGACAATCCGCTTAAAAGCCATATTTCACCAGACGCACATGAGCAGACAACAAAACACTCGGCAAGTAAACGCTTTTACGCTAGTGAAACGGAACTGCTCAACGATCTGCGTGTACTAACGGAGTCTTTACGCGCTATTAATGCAAAACTCATCTTACGTACCGACGTAGAACCTTTGGTTCGTAAAATTCAAACGTTCGGGTTTCACATGATGGCGCTTGACATTCGGCAGAACAGCCGGTTTCATGATGCTGCAATCTCACAATTAATGATGGCTGCAGGCATTGAAGATGCAGCAAGTTTTCCTGAATGGTCCGAAGAGCGGCGTCTGGCTTTTTTGAATGAAGAACTAAAGAGTACACGACCATTTGTACGGCGCAGATTCAAGCTCGGTGGTGAAGCCGATGCCGTTTTAGACTGTTATCGTGTGGTTTACCGTCATTGTATTCGATATGGAACTGCTGGAATTGGCTCTCTAATCATTAGTATGACCCGCAGCCTGAGTGATCTTCTAGTTGTGTATGTGCTAGGACGTGAAGCTGGGTTACTTGAGGTTACCGACGAGGGTTTGGCTTCATTTCTACCTGTGGTACCACTACTGGAGACAATTGGTGACCTGGAAAAGGGACCGGCTATTCTTCATGAGTTTTTGTCCCATCCTGTCACCAAACGTAGTCTTAAGTTACAATCGGCATTGCGTGAAAAGATGATCACTCTTTCGGATGGGCCCCTTTCTCTGAAGGAAATCAGTCACGATGATCCTGTACAAATGGTCATGGTGGGTTACAGCGACAGCAACAAAGACGGTGGCATTATGGCGAGCTTGTGGAGCTTGAATAAAGCGCAACGCAATCTTACCAAAACAGGTTCAGACCTTGGTGTTCGAATACGTTATTTTCATGGTCGTGGTGGCACCATCAGCCGGGGTGCAGGCCCTACACACCGTTTCATTGCCGGTTTGCCGGGCGGAACCATTGGTAATGATATGCGGGTAACGGAACAAGGAGAAGTCATTTCGCAAAAGTATGCGAACAAAATAACAGCTCTATACAATCTGGAATTACTTCAGGCCGGTACTATGGGTCTGACTATGGGCGCCTACGAGCCTCACGATTTTGAAGGTGACCGAAAAAAACTTTACCACGAACTCGAACCTATTATTGAGAAGGTGTACCAGTTCAGCCTTGAACATTATCAAGAGCTGATTCAAACCGACGGCTTCGTAAGCTTTTTCGCTCAGGCAACTCCACTCGATATCATTGAAAACAGCAGCATTGGATCTCGGCCTGCGCGTCGCACAGGTAAACGAAGCTTTGAAGACCTTCGGGCCATACCTTGGGTATTCAGTTGGAGCCAATCCCGTTTTTTTCTAACCGGATGGTATGGGGTAGGAACTGCTCTAAACCGGCTCAGGACTGAGTCACCAAAGGAATTCGAAGTGCTCACAGATCACGCAGTTGGATTCTATCCATTTCGATATATCATTACCAATGCATCTAGTGCTATTGCACTCACCGACACCGAGCTTATGAAATCGTACGCAGGTATGGTAGAAGACGAATCACTTCGTACAACAATTCTGAGTCAAATTACCTCTGAATTTGAGCGCACCAAAGAAATGCTCGAACTTCTGTACGGTCAAAAGCTCAACGAACGACGTGCAAGAATGCATTCCATGATTGGCTACCGCGATGAAAAGTTGCGACCACTACATCATTTACAGATCCAACAGCTCCAGACCTGGAGAACGCTGAAATCTGAGGGTAATGATAAAGCTGCAGCTGAAATGATGCCCGGCATGCTCCTTGTCTTAAATGCCATTGCCAGCGGGCTGGGTACTACCGGATGATCGTGTAGCTATATCATGTCCTTCTTTCAGATGTGCTGTAATTTGAAGTATATTTCTGAGCGACCATTTCTCATAACGTTCAGAGTAACAGCGGGTAAGCTGTATCTATGCGATACCTGCTGCACGGCTACAGTGGAGTTTCATCATGCTTGCAATCATCTTCGCCTTTTTTTTAACGCTAACGGGAATTGATTACCAGGAGACCAGCCAAGACAGACACGTCATACTCATAAGTATCGATGGCTTTCCAGCTGAAATGCTATGGGATAATACCATAAAACTTCCTACCCTGCGCATGCTTGCGGAGGAGGGCGTCTGGTCGCGGGGCTTACGCCCCATTAATCCTAGTAACACCTGGCCTAATCATGTTAGCCTGGTTACCGGATTGGCATCTTCCAATCACGGAGTGCTATTTAATGGAGTGCCTACCCAAGGTATACCGGTACAGGTAACAAGTCGTGTTCATAGTGACGATCTACTACAAGTACCCACATTATTTGATTTAGCCTCAGAGGCTGGCCTTTCCACGGCTGGAATCAATTGGCCGGGAACCCGTAACAGTACCATAATTGACGACAACCTCCCCGATGCTCCAGACCCTATTGACAGCATGAGTGAAGATTTCATGTGGGACTTGTTCGATGCCGGTATTCTCAACCACATGAATAACTTCGCGCTATGGAGGTTTAATCATGCTGGCCGGGATTCTCTATACATTGAGGCCTCCAACTATCTTATCCAAAACAGAATGCCAGAATTCATGGCAATTCACTTACTGAACGTTGATAAAACCATGCATCAGTTTGGGCCACATTCGCCTGAGGCAGTGGCTGCACTAGAATATACCGATGAACGTATAGCAAGCCTTCTTGAAGTATTGATTCGGGAGGGTAAGAGAGCCAATACCACCATATTGGTAGTATCGGACCATGGCATGGGTGGTGTACAGTATATTATTCGTCCAAATATCTTGCTGAGGGAGCAGGGTTTACTAATCGTAAATGAAAACAATCTCCCCCAGTCAGGTTTAGCACAGGTTGTTTCTGGAGGCGGGTTTGCGATGGTTTACTTTGAAGATCCGCACGACCAAAACACTATTCATCAGGTCAAAGAACTGATGATGCAAATAGATGGAATTGAGCGTGTACTCGATTCACATGAATTTAAAGAATTTGGATTGCCGCTTACCCAAGATGGGCAGCTGGCTCTTTTTGCCGCTCCAGGGTATGCATTCAATATACAGGCTGGAGAAGGGGCTGTGGTTTCTGAAGCCGTAGGCGGGGAAACTGCTCTTGGGCAACACGGATATCTGAATACACATAAGGATATGCTTGGCATATTTATTGCAGCCGGTAACTTTATTGAGACGGATGAGTTTATTGATGAAATCATTAGTATGGTAGATATTGCACCGACAATCGCACACATACTGGGTTTAACTTTACCTTATTCCGACGGACGAGTACTAATAGAAGTATTAAATGCTGAAGTGCTACGTAACTAAGGAATTAAGACTCACCGGTTTCTGTTCGTAATAGGTATATTACTAACTCTTATACATTCAATTAATACTGCTATGATAAAAAATGTAGGTACAACAGATAAAATAATTCGAATTGCCTTAGCACTGGTATTGGTAGTTCTGAATTTAACTGGCGTTTTAGCCGGAACCATTGGGGTTGTTGCACTTGTAGCTGCCGGGGTGCTGGTTGGAACTAGTTTATTTAGTTTCTGTGGGCTATACACACTTATTGGTGTCAATACCTGCAGTATTGAACAAAAGAACTCGTGATTTGACCCGCGCTGCACGATGGGTTATTTCCCATATCACCAATTCAGCTAATCTATATTTATTATCTTTTAAAGAGATTACAGTCTGCTTAAAATATAGTAACACCGGATTAGCTGGCATTTAATATTCAAGAGGCGTCCGTCATAGTTTTGAGCGGATAGCCCATAAGTCGGGAAATATCGCCATGTGGGTGGTGTTTTTTAAATAGGTAACGCCATCAGAACCACCCGTGCCTTTCTTGGTTCCTATTGTCCTTTCTACCATTTTTACATGTCGGTAACGCCACTCTTGTAATCCTTCATCAAAGTCGACCATTAGCTCACTTAGAACCGATGCCTCGGGGTCGGTATGCAATACCTGTACAAGCACATCCTGAGTGCGCTCATCCGGATTAAATATCAACCCATTCGTATTAACGCGCTGTGGTGCGGGTACGTTGTAACCTCGCACCATCAGATACGTGCAAAAAGCCTCCCAAAGCGTCACTTCCTCCATACGACTTCGAAGCTTTTGAAGGGCCGGTACGTTTTCTGTGTGCGCCTTTTCCATCATTGAAAATCGCAATCCGCACAGAATCTCCAGCTCCCGAAACTGAACCGATTGAAATCCACTGCTGCTATCCAAAAACTTCCTGAATTGATTAAATGACAAGGGTGTCATTGTTTCTAATATATCCACCTGACCCACCAATGTTTTCATAATCGTAAGGATGCGACGCATGGTTTTCACACTCGTCCACGTGTGTCCTAACTGCAGTTCAGTTCGAAGCAAGCCCATTTCGTGCAACATCTGTTTAAACCAAAGCTCATAAGTCTGATGAATGATAATAAACAGGGTTTCGTCGTGCTCCTCCGGATTCGATTTACACTGCTGCAGACTGAGTAGCTCATTGATTTTCAGATAGCTGGTATAAGTAAGAGATTTTGACTCCATCGTGCGTACTTGAAATTAAGTATGGTTTACATGTGCAATATAACAGAACCAACCCGTTCAAACAGTGTGTAAAATATGTTGGGAAAGATTGTTTATCTGCATAGGATTGTGCATTATTGCAGATTAAACGTATTAACCCGGTTTTAAACAGGTCTTATTCGGGTTATGCCTCCATCAAACTAGCTTTTATGCGTGTTCTTGTAGTTATTTGCGCCATGTTTATAATGGCAGCCTGTTCCGGTAGGTCAGAAACCATCGTATATCATAGTCTGAACGGTTATACCCTTTTAGAAAATGGTAGCTTACGAAACTTTGAAGCGATGGCTTTCAGAGATGGGAAAATTTTAGAGTTAGGCAGCGCCGATGGACTCTTTCTGGCTTATCCCCTAGCCCGAAGAATAGATGGAGAAGGCCGAACGGTATTACCCGGGCTCATTGATGCCCATGCTCACGTGGTACGGCTCGGGGAGTCGCTTATGATGGTTGACCTGATGGGTACCCGCAGCCTTGCCGAAGCACTTGAGCGAATACAGGATTATGCAACGCGGTATCCTGATTTACCCTGGATTGTTGGCAGGGGCTGGAATCAGGTTTTGTGGGATCAGGATTTTCCAGAAGCTTCAGATATAGATGCTATAGTAAACGACCGCCCTGTTTATCTCACCCGTGTTGACGGTCATGCCGCCTGGGTTAATACAATGGCCCTGGAAATAGGAGGAATCACCGACGAAACTACCGACCCAACCGGAGGAGCAATACTGCGTGACCCTGATGGTCGGGCAACCGGGATACTCATCGACCGGGCCATGTACCCTGTGCGGGAACACATCCCTCAACGGACCTATGAGGAGCTGGAGATTGCCCTGAGCCTTGCTTTAGAGGAAATGCGATCCGTCGGGCTCACCGGTGTCCACGATGCCGGTACCAGTATTATGGATTTCAACTTATTCAGGCAGTTTGCGGATGAAGGTCGGTTAACGACGCGTATCTACGGTATGATAAGCGGCGCTGGCCATGTTTTCGATGAACTTTCAGCCGATGGGCCGATTATTGGCTATGCGAATGATAAACTCTTCTTGCGCAGTGTGAAAATATACTCCGATGGGGCCCTGGGCAGCAGAGGTGCAGCGTTATTGCAAGACTATAGCGATGATCCGGGCAATCGCGGACTCCTCTTCTATACCGAAGACGAGTTCACAGCCATGATAGAAAAAGTGAGTACACAAGGTTTTCAGGCTGGTGTGCATGCTATTGGCGACAGGGGGAACCGTGTGATTTTGAATGCTTTTGAGCGCGTACGTGCCAAACATGGCGAACAGGGGTTGCGCCACCGGATTGAGCACAGTCAGGTAGTGGCTTTACCCGACATCCCACGATTCAAGGAACTCAACATTATCCCTTCAATGCAACCCACTCACGCCACAAGCGATATGAACATGGCAGAAGATCGCCTTGGGTTAAGTAGAATCCTGGGCGCGTATGCCTGGCGTACATTCAAAGATCAGGGCAGCATTATCGCGGCCGGTTCAGACTTTCCTGTTGAGCTAAGCAATCCGTTTCACGGACTCTACTCTGCTGTAACCCGCATGGACCATGAAGGCAGGCCTGAGGGCGGCTGGTACCCGATGCAAACACTAACCCGGGAGGAGGCCTTGCACGGATTTACCATTGGCGCCGCCTATGCCGGACACATGGAAACCATTGTGGGCACGCTGGAACCCGGGAAATGGGCCGACTTCATCGTGATAGATCGGGATTACTTTCAAGTTTCCGATCAGGAAATCTGGCAAATTCAAGTACTTGAAACCTGGGTAGGCGGAGAGAAAGTTTTCGACAAACATGCTCTTAACGATTAAGATTGCCGGCAGACAGTTCTGAGACAACAAAGACCGACAGGCCAGGGATTTTCATAAAAAATTACCAGGAATACCTGTACCCGGCATTAAATCGATTAAATCCAAAGAAGTTCAAATTCGCGTACTCAACAAATGCCTTACCCGGACCGATGTCATAGGTTATGCCAAGCGTATGCGACCACACGAACTGAATCCCTGCAACATCCGCCGGGGGATTACTGTAAGCGAGAATGCCAAGCCCAAGTCCGGTATATGCTTCAAAAGGTTTGATGTATCGTATAGACGGCAAATCGTAGAAGGCATTGATGTTTACATTATACATGTTTGATCCACTACCAAAACCCAGTACAAATTCCGGTTGCAAGGAAATAGCTCCCCGTAAAACCGTACCATAGTCAGCCCGAACACCAAGTAAAAATTGAAGTGGGTTCCCTACGCCGAAATAACCCGTTATTCCCACCAGTTCTCCTGCCGGTGCCTCACCCGAATCACCGGGTTCAACAATAGGTCGCAAGACGGGAGCAACATCAAGATCACTGTCTTCCGACGCTTCTGACCTGTCTGGAAGCTGAGAGATTTTATCTTCAAGCAGTCGCAGAATACGCTCCTCAAACTGATTTAGCCTTCGTTCCAGCGCTTCTTCCGACATAACAGATTCTGGAGCCTGAACACGTGCTCGATCATCTGAAAGCCTTGCAACACGATCTTCTAAACGTTCAATTTGACGAGTGCGTGAAGATTCTTCCTCGGTTGCAGCCCTGGAAGGTTGCACAGGCGCGGCAGCGGGAGCCGGACTACCAAAACGTATATAGATTTCACCATCCTGCAATACAGGCAATGTAAATGTGCGGTTATCGATTTCAACCTGACGCGTATCTTCAACCTGACGGTTGCCCTCGGGTCGCCGTATCGTATTTCGGATTTCATCACGCTCACGCATGAGTTCTCGCGCCACTAGCGAATCACCGGCTGAATTTGCGCGCGCTATCTCGGCACTCAAAGCAGCTTCGCGGGCTATAGCCAACTGCTGTTCTTCATTCAATATTGCCCGGTTTGTGGGCTCTTCAACAGTCCATCGTGAGGTACGTTCGCTCTCCGTAGACCTCCGGCTAGGCACGATTTTCCCCACGGAGCCCAGGCGGATATTCACGCCAAACGAAAACATGGGACTAAGCTCAATACTATTTGGTGCGATGGAGTTGTCGAATCCCTCCGTAGTTGTCATAACCGTACGCAAGCCCGTAGTAATTTCGAATCGATCGGATAAATCAAAATCGACTCCAACTCCGGCAAGTCCGAATATCTGATTAGATGGTGAGGAATTGGCTTCGTTGGTGTATCCATCCAAAACAGCCAGGTACCCTCCCCCAAAGCTGATGTAGGGCGTGAGCATGGTCTGAAAAAATGTGCCTTTAAATTCAGCTCCGAACATGTGCATTTTATCAATCTGAAGGGCATTTCCGCCCGGTTCCTCGCCAACGCCCCTCCAATAAAATCCATGAACTCCCACAAACGGGCCTAGTTCAAGTCCAGCGCCGATACCAACGATATGTTGGGTAGATCTGAGACCAAGTGACTCGTCAAAATTGATCTGGCCGTAAATCGGACTAATCATGAACCGTGAATTGGCTAAACCACCGGTGAAGCTGTCGAGAAACAGGATTTCATCGCGGGACGTATCATCGTAGGATCGACCTCCCAGATAGGTCTTCACCCCGACCGTGAACGACCAATTGGTTGTTTCAACCTGGCGAAAGTTGGCCGGTTGCAGGGTGGCATTGTTCAAATCGGTACCACTGAGAAATGTTGAGGCTGGATTGTACTGATAGCCGAAACGATTGGCCTGAGCAAAGAGGGTATATCGCGAAGCAACGGATGCCATGAGTCCTACCCCACCAGAGATGTAGATACTTTCGCTGTTTCTCAGACCGCTTCGTTGCATACGAATAATGCCCGAACCTGCCGTTACATAGGGCACAATAGCGCCGGGATACAGATTCAGCTTGGTAGTTAAGCCAAAACGTTCAATTTGGATGTCGTTAGAGGGAAGTAGATCAAAGCGGTCTTCAAGCAAGGGATCGGGGATGGTAAATCGGGTAAAATCGTTACGCATGTCGCGACTGCGCAGATAGGTTCCATGAACTTCCAGATATTGACCAAAACCAATACCCATACTGCCGCCATAGCCGTAGCCGTTGGTAATACCTGCGTTATTGTGCCACTGAATGAACTCTCCTACTGGTGAGAATGTGTAGCTTACGCCCGAAACCTGGGCGTTAACAACTCCTGCTCCTGACAAAATAATGATGAGGAAAACCACAATTATGCGGCACAACGATAGTGAGTAAGAAGCTTTATTTCGCATGGTGTTCAAAAGGAGAATAGCTGCCGTTAGTTGGTCGCGCGAACGAGTCGTAAACGTAACGTACCCCGAACAGGCGGAACTCCTGCGTACCGTGATGAGTATGATTCGAGATCAACGGTTTTTTGAACAGAGGCCTCAAAAGAGTCCTCTTCGCCATTATCAAATACTCTTTTAAGGTCGAGCGGAGAATTGAGTAAGAGTGAAACCAGTCGCGCTTCGGACCCGGGTGCAGCCCGAAGTCGTATATTATCAAGACTTATACTAAAGTCACCTGAAATAATCGCCTCGTTACTTCCAATGAATTGGTAATTCAAAATGAATTGACCTCCAGCGATCAAACGCAGATAGGTATTGGCTGTAACCAGAGTATCTAAGATATCAGCGGGCTGTATTGCTGCGGCATCGGGTACAAATCTGAACTCCGTAAATACATAATTTCCTGCTACTTCGTCGGGTAATACATTTACCGGATTTTCTTCATTGCAGGCGCTGATTATCGTCGTAATCGATAGCAAAATTATCAAATATTGTATCGTTTTTTTTTGCATACAGGTGTTCGTTAAATTGTTGGAATTCATCCACTTTATCTCTACAACGTAAAAAGTGACTTAATAATTCAAGTTCGATGTCAAATGAAATTCATGTGGCCGTATCTCCATAATCTACCCCCACCTGCAACTGAACGATTCGACAGCCAAACGGCTTTCTACAAACAGAGAATAGTAAAGCCAGAAGAGTCAGCCCTACTTTTATAACATATATATCATGCCTAAAACAACGTCAGAAACAATACACGAATTCACAGCACATGTTAAACAGACCAACCCAAACGAACCTGAGTTTTTACAGGCAGTTAAAGAGGTAACAGAGGTTGTTTTCCCATTTATTCAAGATAAGCCTGAGTACGAGAAATCTTCTGTTTTAAAGCGCCTTACCGTACCCGATCGAGTAATCATTTTTGCTGTTCCCTGGGTAGATGACGATGGGACGGTTCATGTTAACAAAGGCTATCGCGTTCAATTCAATTCGGCACTGGGGCCCTATAAAGGGGGACTTCGTTTCCACAGCAGCGTGAACCTCAGTATTTTGAAATTTCTTAGCTTCGAGCAGATTTTCAAGAATGCGCTTACCGGTTTGCCTTTGGGAGGTGCAAAAGGTGGCTCTGATTTTAATCCATCGGGTAAATCCGATGCCGAAGTTATGCGATTTTGCCAAAGTTTCATGAGCGAGTTATACCGCCACATTGGCCATGAAAAAGACATCCCTGCAGGAGACATTGGCGTTGGTTCAAGAGAGATAGGCTATCTGTTTGGTCAGTACAAACGATTACAAAACGAATTCAACGGGGTGATCACCGGAAAAGGACTTGACTGGGGTGGGTCTGAGCTGCGTCCCGAAGCAACCGGGTACGGACTTATATACTTCGTAGCTGAAATGCTTCAAAAAAAGGAAGAGTCCCTCGACGATAAACGTGTTCTCATTTCCGGCTCAGGAAATGTAGCCCAGTATGCCATCGAAAAAGCACTTGAACTTGGCGCCCGGGTGTTGTCGGCATCCGATAGCAGTGGATATATTATTTGTGAAGACGGGCTTAGCAGCAAACACTTGGCAGCCTTGATGAAGCTCAAGAACGAAAAACGAGGTCGTATATCGGAGCTAGCAGACGAATTCGATGATATTACCTACACCGATAACGCCTCTGTCTGGTCTGCCACAATAGAGGCAGACATCGCACTGCCCTGTGCAACCCAAAACGAGCTTGACGAAGACCAGGCCAAATCACTGGTGAAAAATGGATTAAAGCTTCTAGCCGAAGGGGCCAACATGCCGTGTACACAAGAAGCCATCCATATATTTCGTAAGGATAAAATCTTATTTGGTCCCGGCAAAGCGGCTAATGCGGGTGGTGTCGCCGTTTCCGGACTCGAAATGTCACAAAACGCATATAACCAGTCGTGGGGCAAAGAAAAGGTGGACGAACAGCTCAAGAAAATTATGAAAAATATTCACGAGCAATGTTACCGCCAGGGCAAAGATGGCAATCACACTGACTATATCAAAGGGGCCAATATAGCTGCGTTTAAAAAAGTTGCTGGAGCTATGCTCGCTCAAGGTATCGTTTAGTGTCACTTTAGCTCTTTGTAAAGTAGACGATACCTGAGTATACTTGTCAAAAACAGGGCATCGTCTCCGGTCATGATTAAGTACACAGGTCGGTGCAGTAATTACGTAATATCAACACATTTGGATGTATGACAAATAGTGAAAATCTGGAAGATCTCCCGGTATGGGACCGACAGGGAATGCTAGACCGAATTGGTGGCGATAATGACATCGCAATGGCCGTTGTAGAAGGCTTTCTGATGACTATACCCGAACAGGTTCACGTTCTTAAAGACTTTCTGGATGAGGGCAACCTTTCAGGAATTTTGCATACTGCGCATAGTCTCAAAGGTGTGGCGGCAACCGTTGGAGGTGAACGACTCCGAAAAATTGCGTTAAATATGGAGACCGCTGGTAAAGAAGAAAACCTTGCCGAGGCACAGGCCAATTTCGAGGCCTTCCAACGTGAATTTGATGCGCTCTTTGATGCAATTAAAGCATCGGACTTAAATCCCGAAAACGGATGATCTGCTGCTTTCCCAAAACATGACATTTGTCATAGTATTGCCCCTTGTTTCGGGCTAAGTTGCATATTGGCGAGGTAGTTAATCCCGCCCATAATGCCGAATACTTGACAAATCTTATATTTCATGCATCAATTTCATATACCGGTGATGGGAACCGGCCACTCTATAGACACCCCGATCAGGGTAGCACCCTTCGGAATAGACTCCGTAATTTCCATTGTTGACGACCTCCTGGTAGAACGAATTCGCAAACACTACAGCAAAGAGTTCGAACTCCCCTTTACTCAAATTGCGAGAAACGCCACTGACGGTCGCGCTCAGCGTATCACCGCCTACCTCGATACCGTTCACCAGATTGTTCAAACGCGTTTCGAAGACATCAAAAACAGTTCGTTCGCTAAAGATAGTGCCAAAACCCGCTTTTTTGAGCTACTGCCGGATGTGAGTCCGGCCAAGGTACTCTGGAAGCAAATGCTGCACGAGAAGAACCCGGGTGAAATATCCCGCCTGCAGGAAATGCTTACCAACATGATGAAACCGGGTTCAATTGACGTAAATATTATGTCTAAAGTGGACTTTCTGGCCAATGACGAAACCGGACAACCCATGAGTTCCGAGTTCAGCGACGCCTGCGCTGCCCTGCGCGGGTATGCCGAAAGCGTGGTGGATTCGGCCGTTGTGTTATCTGCCGGATTTAACCCCCGTCTGTATGGATACATTTCGAACTTTCCTCAGTTTTATCGCGATGCCAGCGGGCACCTCCGCAAAAAAATCATCCTCAAAGTAAGTGACTTTCGCTCCGCCCTCATTCAAGGTAAATTCCTGGCCAAAAGTGGACTGGAAGTGGCCGAGTTCAGGATTGAGTCGGGGCTCAATTGCGGCGGACATGCATTCTACAGCGATGGTCGCCTCCTGCCAGCTATTCTGGATGAGTTTCGCGAGAAGAAATCGGAGCTCAATGCCCAGTTTCGTCCGATGATTGAGGCATTTTACGAGAAAATGGGATGGGAATATGCTAATGAGCACGCACCCAAAGAACCACGTATCACGGTACAAGGCGGCATAGGCATTCATGGTGAAACCCTCCGTCTGTTGGATGAATACCAGGTTGACGCCACCGGTTGGGGTTCTCCGTTCTTGGTTGTTCCGGAGGCTACTCCTGTTGACGACCCTACTATGCAGCAGCTGATTGAGGGCGGTGAGGAAGACTTCTATCTGAGTAATGTTTCTCCTCTTGGCGTTCCGTTTAACAATATACGCAATACGGGCTCACATCAGTGGCATTGCGATCGGGTAGAAAAAGACAAACCTGGGTCTCCATGTCCGAAAGGCTTCCTGAAAACGAACACCGAATTCACAGAAAACCCGATTTGTACGGCATCCACCGAGTATCAATTGCTAAAGCTGGTACAAATTGCTTCTTCTGAGGCATCCGAGGATGAGAAGCAAAAACAGCGGGAACGAACGTTGGATAAAGCCTGCCTTTGCGATCATCTGGGTAACGGAAGCCTCATTAAGCTGGGTATCATAAATGAAACGCATGGCCGGCAAGCAATCTGTCCGGGGCCGAATCTGGCCTGGTTTAAAGGTCCCTACTCGTTGAAAGAAATGGTTAACCATATTTATGGTCGGGGCGAGTCGCTCACCCCTGCCCAACGGCCGCACATGTTTGCCAAGGAAATCGACATGAATGTGGATTATCTGCAGCGCATCGTCGCGCAGAGTGATCTGAACGAGCCCAAAACCAAGAAGTATCTGGGCAATGTGGTCAAGAATATGGAAGAAGGGCTCGCACTGTGCGAAATTCTTGCGCAGAGCAAGCGGTATATTGATGAGAACCTGGAATCCATACAGCTATCGGTTGATAAAGCACGTGTTGCGATGCGTGAACTCTTTGAATCACAATCACAAGAAGAAGCGACCTTGGTTTAATTGCATTTGGCAGGGCATATCATGCCCATAAATTTATGTCTTCCATAATCCGTCCGATAACGATTTTATGGAAACACCAAGTACAGAAAAAATCAAGCGGCTTTGGCTGGAGGTGGTCAAGCCACGCATGTGGGTTGCATTTGTACCGCATAGTGTGCTCTTTTTGAGCATTTTTGTGGGAATCGTGCTTGCGTTTTTTCTTGCGCGGTGGTACATCCATACCCAACCATTTAGCAGTCCTCCGGTTGAGGTGTATCCCTTACTTGTGGCCTTGCCCGAATCTGCTCCTGACCCTGAGTACAACATCCGAACTCCGGAGAAAGTTGACCTCGGACATAAACTGTTTTTCGACGTTCGCCTGTCGCGATCCAAAACCGTTAGTTGCAACACCTGTCATATCCTTCAGGGGGCGGGTGTTGACCATCGTACGGTGTCTGTTGGTGAACAGCATCGAGCAGGCACACGCAATACCCCTACGGTTTTTAATGCCGCCTTTCTGCCCATGCAGTTTTGGGATGGTCGTGTGGAAACCCTCGAGCAACAGGCGGCCTTGCCACTGATTACGCATCATGAAATGGATATGACGCCAGAGGAGCTGGTAAATCGTCTTCTGGCATCCGGTTACTTACCCTATTTTGCTTCTGCTTTTCCTGATGAGGATGAGCCGGTCTCTTACCAAAACGTAACCTTTGCATTGGCAGCTTTTCAGCGGACCTTGATTACGCCCAACGCTCGTTTTGATCAGTATTTGGCGGGTAACCACAAGATTTTGAGTGAAAAAGAACTTCGGGGACTGAAGTTATTTCAAGAGGCTCAATGCGCCACTTGTCACTACGGCCCTCTTCTTGGTGGTAATACTTTCATGGAGTTTTCCCACGGAATTTCAGACGACCGGGGCAGAGGTAATTTAGAAGGACATGCTGATGAAGCAAACGTTTTTCGAGTAGCGCCGCTACGGAATGTTACCCTTACATATCCCTACTTCCACGACGGCTCTGTTGCTACTATAGAAAGTGCTGTGGGTATGATGGTAAACGAGCAGGTACGCAGACCGTTTAATGTGTTGGAAGTTCGGGAAATCGTTGCTTTTCTACGTACCCTCGAAGGCGAATTCCCGGCAATAGCACACCCCCGTCTGCCTGATGATGTACCGGTTTTTGAGCCATAGAGGGCTCGGAAATAGGACTGAAAGTTCACGATTTTGAAATCATCAGTATCGGTTTGGCACATGGAATACACGAAGTAGCTACATTAAACACCAAAGATTTCAAGTCCGTTAAAGAGATAACACTTGCTGAAATCTAGGTGAGCATCAGGACTTGCCGACACGGTCCATCGTCAGTTTGAAGTATAACAAGACCAGAACCAGCACCAGTGTTACGGCATTCGCCAGAATGATGGGCAAGTCACCGATAAACAGGCCATAAATGAGCCACAGCGTGATACCGATGGAAAAAATGGAGAACATTCCCAACGAGAGGTCCTTAGCCGACTTTGCCTTCCATGTTTTGATAACTTGAGGCAAAAAAGCGATGGTAGTGCAGGTTGCTGCCATAAGTCCTACCACGGTAACGAAGGTGAATTCCATTTTAGGGATGTTTGAGTTTCTGAACGAGTTTCGTAGACGCGTAAGTTATCAACTTAGCCAATATGTATGTAGATGTATTAAAGTCAATTTACGCGATATAGGCTAAATAGAATCTTGATGAGGTTAAGATCAACTAGAGCCAACCTTTATCGGGATACCATGTCATAGTAAATTTTTCTTCTAGTCGGATACTATTCGTCGGCATCCAAAGAAACTTCTCAACTTCTTCTGTTATTCTTTGCAGCTCGCTGGGCAATTCCTCCTGTCCTATTTTATTTTTAAATGCTCTCCATTGAATTATTTTAGAAACATCTTCATAGAATGACTCCGTAAATACTACTGGTTTTTGGACAGGAATTTCAGTTCTTCTTCTCATAAAAGTTTGTTTAATGGCTTTTTGTAACACCTCTCCATGAAATTGATGGTTTTTACTCAAAAACCAGATATCATAGAAATCTTTCATCCTACTATTCATTTGCATAGTATTGCAGAAGTTCATTGAAAGGCCGATTCGTTACGCGAGCTTTGTTTAATAGCTTTTGATGGACGGAAGTAGCTTTACCGTATTTATGCTTATCCATGTAAATATGTTTCGATGTAGGGTTTCATAATTGACTCAACCCTGCATATTTTCGCATAATAGAGGAGTTTTTTAATCTCAATATTTTTCTTTTCAAAACCAGTGCGCAGTGCCTCAAGCGCAATGTCAATTCCGATTTTATTGCGAAATTTAAAACAGTCGGCTATAGTTTTAGCGGGGTTATATACTTGTATTGTAAGTCCATCTACTATATGTCGCTCAATGCCTTCTATGAGGCTTTTATTAGCAAAACGAAATACCTGAATAGGTGGATAGTCAATTTTGGGGTCACGTTGTGTACGAGCTATTGCGATATGAATTTTATGAGGAATTTCTTTTGTCATCTCATGAAAATCTAGAGCTGAAGTGAGACAAATAGTGGCATTCGGAATTCTTGCAGCAATTATTGCGAAATCTGGAGATGAGAGAGGTAGGAAATCATTTAGCTTGAATACTCCACGCTCAATCTGAATTAATTCACCTTCGTCTCTCAACTTATACAGGGTTCTGGGATGTATACCTGCAGAAAGTATTTCAGAAGTTCGTAGCATACCGCCACGGGTTCTAAAGTAATCGAGAGCTTGTTTTGATGTTTTCATAAATGTGGATAGATATGCATACACTTGTACATAAGTGTATGCATATCTATCCAAATAACCAACATATTTCCTCAAAAGTAAGCGCCATCTTCCCACCAACTAACTCCCGAAAACTCTACTTTTGAGTGACGGTAAAATTGGGAGGAGGTCAGCACTAATGTCAGATACACTTGATTTAAACGACGAGGCAGCAAAAATGGGTCCAGAAGCAGGGAGTGCTTTCACACTTAATGAAGCTATTGCAGCTGAAGTTTCTGCAACACCTGAAACATCGGCTGCAATGTCAATAGAATTTTGTGTGCGAACTAAAGAATTATCAAATGTTTCAGAACCAATGACATCTGAAATGATATCAGCAGTTTGTGAAACGTTATCCGCTATTTTCTTAGGTTTTTCACTAATCCTGTTAATCGAATAGGTAAATAAGCCACCTACATAACGTTCGAAGCTTCCACCACAAACAGGGCATAGACCGGTTGGATCATTATATCGAATCGGGTTGTTCCAAGAATAAGCATATGGAGACTTGTCTCTTTGCATATCGTGCTCCGCCAACGGATCCACACTCAAGAACCGGCCGATGACCGGATCGTACCAGCGGGCCTGGGCATAGTCGAATCGCTCGCCATCTACGCGTTCGTAGCCGGTGAAGCGCTGCAGTGTTGGCTGACCGCTGAGCGTTACCCGTCCCGGCATCTCCAGTCCGAACGGATAGTAGTCCACCGACTCCAATACCGCGCCCGTTGATGAAATCGTTGCCCGGGTGCTGCCAAGGTGATCTTTCAGGTAATACACGGTGTTATAGCTGAATGGCTGGCGACCCACAATCTCTCCGGATGGAAGCAGAATGTTCCAGTTGGTTGTACTCACGCTGCCGGAGTACTCTCCCACCGATACCGATCCGTCGCGCAAGGTGTACACGGCCGCCTGCGTGCCGGTTCTGCGCATGTAACGCGAGCCGGAAGCATTGTAGCGGTACTGCGTGGCGCTGTTCCAGAAATCATCAACCGTGATGAGCTGATTGTAGGCGTCGTGGTACATGTTTACTATAGTGGTGTAATCGCCGTTTTCGAAATACGTGAGGTTACCGTTGGCATCGTAGGCGTAACTGAAGTAATCTTGATTGTTAGGTGCGTAGTTAATATAGTCAAAAAGAACCTTAATGCTAGTCCACCCTCTCCTGTCGACTTCGCACGCCCGCCGTGAGCAGCGAGTCGGTTCGATCTGCCGAGCGCTGAATCCGCCTCAGCAGATCCGTATCTTCAATTCCGAAATAATCCGGCGATGCGAGCACATTTCGCGATGGCAGGATTTGATACACCAGTCGACCATCCGGCCCGCCCGACCAGTATCGATGCGTCCAGGTCGACATCCCAAGGACTTCCTTAATCGATGTTTGCATCCCATCATGGTCTTTTTCGATGAGCACGCTGACCATGAGCCCATCTTCTACCTCCCGGCGCTGCAGACTTTCATAACGCTGATTGCTTAGGAAATTACCCATGGACCACACCACGAGGGTTTCGTTGATAAACTCCACCGGCTGCACCACATGTGGATGGGTGCCGAAAATAATATCAACCCCTTTTTCGGAGAGCATGGAAGCCAACAGGCGCTGATCGGCATTGGGCTCTCCAACGTATTCATCCCCCCAGTGCATATAAAATATGAGGATGTCGGCTCCGGTAGCCTGCATTTCCTCAATTTGCTGCTGCATTCGCGGGAAGTCCGTCTCCAATTCCCTGAAATTGAAGCTGTTGATGAGATTTTCGTACCGCGACGGCAAGGGAAGTCCGTTGATGGACCGCTCGCCCCGGAGGCGGGGTGTTTCGTAGGTCCATGCCGTCAATGCAACACGGATTCCGCGGATTTCGCGCAGCACCCAGGCCGGTTGCTCCGAGCTGGATCGGGTGCCGAGGGGCGTCAGTCGATTCCGGCGCACAACCTGTGCGGTTCGCCTCAGTCCGCCGATTCCGGTGTCGATGCTGTGATTATTGGCGGTTACGAGGATGTCGAATCCGGCAAGTCGAAGGTCTCTGGCCAGCTCATCGGGACTATTAAACAGCGGGAATCCCGCATACGGACGCTCCCCGCCGGCGAACGTTGTCTCGAGGTTTCCAATGGCGATGTCCGACAGCAGCAGGTAGGATGACACCCATCGAAAATTGTTGCTAAAATCATAGCTTCCGGCCGCGGCGTTGAACTGCGCCCTGAGCTGTGGACCGTGGACCATAATATCGCCCACGGCCGTGATCACAATTTGTGATTTATTGCCGAGATAGATGGTCGTGTCGGCTGGCCATTCGGTTACCACCCGACTGCTAAATGGGGCCACATCCCACCATTTCTTCTCACATCCCGCAAAAATAAACAGGATTATGGGCAGAAGTACCGCAAAATGGGGGAGGCGGGACCATTTTAGTTCAAGATCACACATCAATTTCGGTAAGGAACACCCTCGGTAATCCATGCCGGCGCGGGAGCTCCTTTCAGGTAGTGATCGAAGTATTCCTTCATTTTGATGGCATAATCCAGCCGGTTTGCGAACTGGCGAAGGTGGTGCGGCTCACCGTGATACTGCAGGAAAACCGACTCTTTACCCAGTCTCCGCATGGCTAGATACAGCTCGATTCCCTGCTCCCACGGCACTGCATCGTCTTTGTCACCAAACTGAATGAGTAGTGGGGTGTTGATGCGATCGGCATAGAACACAGGCGAATTTTCGATATACGGCATGAAATTCTCGTACATGCTAACGGCTAGTCTGCTCTGCGCCTGTTCGTACTGAAACTGCCGGGCTAGTCCTGTGCCCCATCGAATGCCGCTGTATGCGCTGGTCATGTTTGAAACGGGCGCTCCTGCAACCGCCGCTGCAAAGATATTGGTCTGGGTGATGACGTGCGCCGTGAGGTATCCGCTCCAGCTATGACCATGAAGTCCGATGGCGGCAGGATCAGCTACACCCATTTGGATGAGTTTCTGAACTCCGGGCACCAGACTTTTCGTGGCGGAGTAGCCGGGAAGCGGCACATCGAACCACACATCCGGATAAAACACGATGTAGCCGTCACTGGTGTACTGGGCTGTGTTCGGACGATGATTGGTTACCGGGTGGTTGAAATCGTGCAGGCGCTGGGAGAATCGCTCGTAATAATACACCATCACCGGATATCGCTTGCCTTCTTCGTAATCTCCGGGATAAAATACCACGCCTTGCGTTTCTCGTCCGTCGAGGTCGAGCCAGCTGATGAGCTCGGCGCTACCCCATTTCCAGCGCTGATGGAGGTTGTCGTGGAGGGTGGTTACTTTGAGCGTGCGTCGAAACCGGCTGTCGTTGGCTATCCATAAATTTGGGTAGGAATCGTATCGCTCGCGGGTGTACAGAATCTGGTCGCTGTTTGCGGCTTTGGCAATGAATCGGAACCGGGCATCATCTTCTAAGAGTTGGGTAACGCCGGGTCGACCAACTTGTCCGCTGTAAAACCCATAGTTTTTGGTGCGGTCGTTGTACATCTCCAGCAGTAATTGCTCGTTTCGGGCATAGGTGATGCGATTTTCGGCGAGGTCTCGGATGCGGAAAATGCGGTGGTCTGCCCGCCCGTTGGTTAAATTTCGGCCGGACCCGGTGCGGGTGTCGAACTGCCAGATGTCAAATTTGTCGTGAATGAGCACGGCTTCGTCGTTTCCAACCCACCCTGCGATGCCATAACTGCCTGATGGCTGCGGACGATCGTTTTCTTCATCGGCAAATGTGACCGGTAAGTCATAGGTGAGTGGACGAACATCCCGGCTTTCCGTGTTCATCAGGTACCAGTGTTCGTTGTTGAAGAACGCATAGTAGGCGCCGGATGGGGATAATTGTCCGCCAAATCGGGCCATTTCACGTATCTGTGTGGCTTCGCCGGTCTGCATATCGATGAGATAATAGTCGCTGTAGCGTCCATCCCAGGTGATGAGTTTCTGGTACGGGAGGTCGCTTTGTCCGATAGCTACGCGGGGATTGTGGGTTCTTGCAACGTTTGGAATGTCTAGGGTCGCCAACTGTGTGACTGTACGGTCACCAAGATGTAATACTCCATCATAGAGATGATTTTTACGTCGATTCCACGTTTGCTTTTCGTTGGTTTTTATCAGCGGGTCATCCACATGCCACACGTCGCTGCTCACGCCTCGCAGAATGGTGTTGATATCGTACAGGTTTTCGGCGGTAACGGAGTCCTTGGGTGCTTCGATTTCGTCGAGGGCGACCATTTCAGCCGCCATGAGACCGTAAAACAGTCGCTGTCCGTCGCGCGTCCAGGTGAGGGAGTTGCGCGAACGAAGCCTGAAATCGGCGGGTACCTGCGAGGGAGATAGCAAGGTGTCGGGACCAGTAGCTGCGCGGTTTCGGGCCGGGGCCGACCACTGAACAATATGGGCGTCGCCGGGGGAGTACTTTCGCGCGGTGTCGAGCAACGCCGCGGTGTAGGCGATGCGCAGCCGGGTATCGTCCCACGTGATGTTGCCAAAATGTGCCAGCATGGCTGCACTGATGGTGGTGGATGTCGCCTCCGATGTCGATAAATCGACCATCATCAGGGCATTGTTCACCGTTGCGGTATCGGAAATCGCAACGATCAGGAATCGACCGGTACTGTCGATGGCCGACTCACTCACAAAATCGATGCGTTTTTGCTCGCCGGATGCCAGCTCAACCAGGGTTATTGGAGAGCCGATGTTGCTGTTGGTGCGCGCCGCCTGGTCCAGCGACTTCGGACGATGATGATGCAGAATCAGCCATCGATTGTTTGGCGAAAACTGGAACCGCTGTACCTGTTCAAACTCCGTGAGCGATCCATCCTGCAGGCGCACAAGAGCGGCGCCCTGACGAGGTCGGTCGTTTCGAGGAGCATTCTCCGCCTCAATAAACGGAGGCTGAACGATGACGGCTCCGAACCGCGCATCTCGCGAAAACTGCGGACGTTCGCCGCGCTCAATATGAATAGGGTTGCTGCGACCGGACAAGGGTTCAAACCGAGCCTCACCATCGCCCCGCTCCGGCCACACACTGTAGCCAATCCACGAAGCATCATCCGAAATAACCGGATGCTGGAGGTTTTCGAATTGCATGACATCTTCAAATGTGAACACATCCTGAGCGAAGGAAGTCGAGACAACAGAAAAGACGATTAAGAAAAGGAATATACGTTTCAGCATTAGAGCAGGGATTAGTAAACAGACACAATGTAAAAACACAAATTCGCCATTGATGTGTTGGATTACTACACAACAGGCGTAAATGAATGTAAAGTATATGTACTCACATCCGTATAAATACGTAGAAACAAAGTAAAAATACGTAGCAGGGCGTTGATATTATTCACGTTAAACAAAAATCTTCCCTTTAAATATTGTTTTACAGTTGTAAATACTGTAAAATCGGTGACTTCTCTTAAACAGGAGCGAAGCTTCTTACGAGTCGATCAATGATGTACTTATCAAATAATTAAACGTGAGCTAATGAAAAGAACACTTATACTATTATGTATGTTCTTTGGGATTGCTGCATCCACTTTTGCACAAACTCAACAGGAACGTACCATACGCGGTGTTGTAACAACAGCCGTAGATGACGCGCCTCTGGCGGGAGTTACCGTACTGGTAAAAAATACAACCCGTGGTCAGATAACCGACCTGGAAGGTCGATATTCAATTCAGGTATCTGACGGCGAAACGCTTGTTTTCCGCTATATCGGTTTTGTAAGTGTAGAAATACCCATTGACGGTCAGACGACAGTCAATGTAAGTATGCGTGAAGATTTCACGCAGCTTGAAGATGTAATTGTTACCGCTTTCGGAACAATTAATCGTGAAGAGTTTGTAGGTTCTGCTGTTCAGATTAGTGGACGGCAGTTTGAGCAACGCTCAATCACCAGTGCAACACAGGCCGTTGAAGGAGCTTCTGCCGGAGTTCTTATCTCGCCAGGTAGTGGCCAGCCGGGTTCATCCCCAAGCATCCGTGTTCGTGGTATTGGATCGGTTTCAACGTCTAATGCTCCACTGCTTGTAGTAGATGGTTCTGTATTTGCCGGTGAGTTGGCCAGTATAAATCCAAATGACATTGAAACCATTACCGTACTTAAGGATGCAGCTTCAACGTCGTTGTATGGATCTGGTGCTGCCAATGGGGTGATTATGATTACGACCAAATCTGGTCGATCCCTCACAGGTGCCGCCCGCGAGCAAATAAATGTTCGAATGAGCCAGGGTTACACCAGCAGATCTATTCCTGAGTACGAGCGCGTGAATGCCATGCAATACGCTCCGCTTATCTGGGAGTCGTACCGAAATAGTTTGCATTACTCCGGTAACCAAACGTTAGAGGCAGCGAGCGCAACCGCATCTCAAGACTTATTTTCATTGATTCGTTATAATCCTTATGGTGTTCCAAACGACCAGATTGTAGGCACCGATGGGTCGCTGAATGCCAATGCGCGTCTTCTTTGGGATGATGATTGGCAGGATGAGATTACCCGTGTTGGTGCCCGAACCAATTTCGACATGTCGTATAGCGGATTGGCTGGCAACACCGATTATTTTGCTTCGTTCGGCTATCTGAATGAAACCGGCTATGTAGTGAACTCCGATTTTGAGCGATACAATGCCCGATTGAATGTAAACTCTCAGCTTCGGGACTGGATGAAAGTTGGAATTAACACTGCGGTTGCCGTTGGTGAATCTAACCAGGCGGTTGATGGCGTATCTAGCAATACTTCTTTTGTTAACCCATATCGAAGTACCCGTTTGATGGGACCGATTTATCCGTTATTCGTGCGTGATCCGGTTACGGGTGAGCGTGTGCCGGGTACCAGTTTTGATGCTGGAATTAACCGTCCGGAACAAACAGGTCGTAATGTGGTTCAGGAAAACCTGTTAAACAGCCAACTCAATAAAAATACAAACTTAAATGTTCGTACGTATGGTGAGTTCTATTTCCTGAATGACTTTACCTTCACCTTTAATGCAGCTCTTGACAGACGTCAACTGAACGTAGATCGCTACCGAAACCCGATTATCGGTGATGCTGCTCCGGGTGGAGACGCGTACAGAACGGCAACCATGTTCACAGGTGTAACGCTTAGTCAGTTGCTGAACTATCGCAAAAGCTTCGACCGTCACAATGTAGCTGTTCTTCTCGGTCATGAAAGTTTCCAATATGAGCGAAACTACATGTTTACGCGTAGAGGTGGTGAAGTAACGGATGGTAACAGTGAGCTCATAAACTATGTAGATCTTCTTGCTGGAACATCAAACACTCGCGAGTACAGGAAAGAAGGGTTTTTCACACGTGTTAACTACGATTTAGACAGTAAGTATTACATTTCTGCATCGCTTCGAAGAGATGCTTCTTCGCGATTCAGCAGCGATGTTCGCTGGAACAACTTCTGGTCGATAGGGATGGCGTGGAGACTGGATCAAGAAGATTTCATTCGAAATGTAAGCTGGGTTAATTCCTTGAAACTACGTGGATCTTACGGACAGGTAGGTAATGACTCAAACCTCAGTCATGGAGCTCTGTCTTTCTACGCATATCAGGCCCTTTATCAACTCGGATATAACAATGCGACAGAAGCTGGTATATTGCTAAGTACTGCAGGTAACCCATTATTACAGTGGGAATCTAATGATCAGACTGATGTGGCGGTTGAGTTTGAACTCTTCAACAGCAGATTGATTGGTACTCTCGAGTATTACAATCGTGAAACAGCCGGATTGATTTTTGATGTTCCTCTTCCACGTTCCTCCGGTCTGGATTCCTATCCTGATAACATCGGTACGATGTTCAATCGTGGTATAGAGCTCACCGTTGGAGCCGATATTGTTCGCAATAGAGATTTCATCTGGAATCTGACGGTTAATGCTTCCACCTTGCGCAATGAGTTCAAAGAGCTTCCTCAAGATGAAATCATTACCGGAACGAAGAAGCTCGTTGTAGGACGGTCCATTTACGACTATTGGTTGCGTCAATGGTACGGTGTTGATCCTACTGACGGGTCTGCTTTATACATTGCAAGTCCTGACGCTATAGCGGCAGATGGATCCGACATCCGCGAAGTAAACGGCACAATGGTAACTACCAATCACAACAATGCCGAATTTGACTTTGTTGGAACGGCCATTCCTGACTTATTTGGCAGCTTCAGCAGTACGGTATCGTACCGAGGCTTTACATTAAGTGCGTTATTTACCTATCAGGTTGGCGGAAAAACCTACGATAGTAATTATGCATTACTGATGCATCCCGGAAGCGACTACGGTCGTGCTATGAGCAGGGACATCCTTAACCGCTGGCAAAATCCTGGAGATATAACAGATGTTCCACGTCTGGATGCCAATCAAGCATCGTCATTCAACGCTGCCTCCAGCAGATGGTTGGTTGACTCTGACTTCCTTGCATTGCGTAATGTTAACCTATCTTACCAGCTGCCTCGCTCCTTCACCACACAATATGGTGTAAGCCGAGCAACTGTTTATGCGAATGCCGAAAACTTGTTCCAGAATACAGCCAGAACAGGTCTTGAAGCTGCTCAGCAGTTCAACGGAACCACACAGCACCGATACACCCCATCGCGTGTATTCACTGTGGGCATAAACCTCACATTATAATCGAGTTCAGGATATACTTATGAAATACAATAAAATTACTCTTATTGCAGGTCTGACCGTACTCATGATGAGTATGACAGCATGTGATGACCAGTTTCTGAATACGGTGCCTACTGAGGACGTTTCTGATGCTGTTGTTACATCATCACCGGCTAATATGATGCTGGGAATTAACGGAATTCACCGTTCTTTGTACGTTCGTTATCTCTCCTGTCAGGGTTGTGTTGGTCTTGGAGCGCTAATGATTTTCGCTGACGCCATGGGCGAAGACGTAGTCATGACACGTACAACATCTACCTGGCATTACGGCTTGTATCAATTCAACGTACAGCAAAATGCCAACGCAAGAGACAACTTGTTCCCCTGGCTGTTTTATTACCAGATTGTGCGTAATGCAAATGTAATCATAGCAGGTGAAGCGAACGTTACCGGAGATCAGTCGCTGGTTGATGTAGCCGTAGGCCAGGCCCTTGTATACAGAGCATTCAGCCACTTAATGCTGGTTCAGATGTATGCAGACCGTTATGTTCCAGGTGGTGCTAACAACCACGACGGGATACCTATTGTAACAACACCAAGTAACGAAGGTCAACCACGTTCACCTGTAGCGGCTGTTTATCAGCAAATTCACGACGATCTGGATGAAGCCGCACGCCGTCTGCAATCCTACAATCGGCCGAATAAATCACACATGGATCGTAGTGTAGCACTCGGGCTTCGTGCACGGGCTTACCTGGCTCAGGGTAACTATACTGAGGCAGCCTCCTACGCAGCTCAGGCCCGTTCGGGGTATCCTTTGATGAGTCACGGTGAACTCCTTGGGGGTTTTAACGATTATACCATCGGCGAGTGGATGTGGGGATCGCACATCACATTAGATCAATCCGATCGTTTCGGAAACTTCGGTGCGAACATGTCCCGTAATAATAGCACCATTGTTACGCGTACAAATCCACGTGCTATTGATACACGTCTGTTTGCTCAGATAAGCGCAACAGATGTTCGTGGCCAGTGGTTCGACCCAACCGGTCAGCACACTGATTTGGAATTACCGGGAGCTTTCAGCCGACATCCTTACACACATCAAAAATTCATTGCTGTAAGTGAGCAAGATAGCCGAATGGATGTACCCTATATGCGTGCTGCCGAGATGTATCTGATTGAAGCAGAAGCTAAAGCACGATTGAACGACCCAACAGCAGCTGATGTACTCTTTGATTTGGTATCAACCCGCGACCCTGACTATGTTCGAAGCTCGAATACCGGTCAGGCGTTGATTGATGAAATCATGATACAGCGACGTATCGAGCTCTGGGGAGAAGGATTCCGCTATTTTGATTTAAAACGATTGGCAGAACCTCTCGACAGAACGGGTGCAAATCACAGTACCCAGGCAACTGGGGGTCTCTTTGAGCTACCAGCCGACGACCCGCGCTGGACTTTTCTGATTCCACGATCAGAAATTGATGCGAATCCAAACATTGATGCCAACTAACATTTCTGTTTAATCGCATCCGACCTCGAAGGGTTGTTGCTTAATTGCAGCAACCCTTTTTTTGGAGTAGCCCAACTTTATTCGATGAACGTCGCGATTCGCTCGATGAATAGCCTTGGCTAACCGATTGCCAAGTAACCGTTGCACGCCACCGAATGTAATTCATTGGCATCTGTATCAGAATCATAGTATGCTTACAGAGAGCAGTACATATACTATTACCGGCATTGCATACCATGAAATTATTACTCGGCTTCCTGATACTCAACTTTATTTATCCACTCCACGGCCTGGCGCAAAACACCTCCTTTTCCGGCGCTATCCGTCCTGTTTTCACCCATGTTGAAACCCGCAACTGGGACGGATCTTTCACTACCGAAAATGCCATGAATGCGCGACTACACCTGCAGCTCGAGTACACGCTTTCACCGGATCTTAGGTTCACCTCCCGCCTGGCAGGTCGATACGCCACCAATCAGAGCCGATTCGACTTCCCGCTGCGCGGATACACCAGCGGATCTGGCAGTTACGATGCCGGAGCAACCACCATCGACATCCTGCAGCTGCAATGGCAGCCCGGCGCCAATCTTCGCATAACAGCCGGTCGATTTCAGGGCCGGTTCCCCCTGGCAGGATTCATTCCCAAAGGCATGGACCGCTATTACGCCGCGAACTTGAGTATTTCGCACACCGATGGTGTCTGGTTTCGCTGGAATGCCAATCCAAACTGGCGCATCGACGCCATTCTGCACCATAACCACGAAAAAGGAAGCTCCCACGCCGCCCGGAATCCGATGCGATTCACCGAGTCGGCATCCCGGGTTGGAGGTTACGCCAACATCGCACACCGCAACACCACAGGACTATGGGTGCAGCGCGAGCTGGGCGTATCGGTGTATCCGAGTTCATTTCAGCGGGATGGTAGCTGGCAAACGCTCACCGTTGTAACCGGCAGGGCGATGCTGCGATTACCTGTAAACGCCTCAACGGGCGATTATTGGGCCGGAGGTGAACTAGGTCTAATTCCCAACGCACCGACACCGGCCTCTGCGGGTGTTCCGGTCGCGTCGGTACTGTCGGAGACTGCATCAATGGCATGGCAAGTATCGGCCTACGCCAACGACCTCTTCAATCGACATACCATCGGAATTTTATACGGACAGACCGAACCAAACTGGGTAATATCCTCCAGTTTTCGTCCGAATAACACCATGTCGGAGATTCGCTACCGGTTTACATTCAGCTCCCGGTTTAATTTCGAGATGCGCTACAGACTGCGCACCGATTTGTATCGTCGAAGCAACGCGGCACTCACCCAGCGCGATACCGATTTCTATGCCCGGGTTACGTATCGGTTTTGATGGGCCTCAAAAACTAACGCGCACCGAAAACGAAGGCTGCACGCCCAGATCATACACTACGGCCCGGCCAGTCACCAGCCTCGACCATGGTCCCTCATCGCTGACCAGCTGCACAACCTCGCTATACCACGGATTCTTCGTGTTGAGCAGGTTGTACACGCCAAGCTGGATGTCGACCGTCACACCATCACGGACAGTCCTTGAGCCCGAGGCGCTGGTTGCATCACCATTTAGAGCACTCCTCCCTCCCGTAACCACCCGATAGCTCAGCGAGGCATCGAGCCTTCGATACACTCCCATCCTGCCCTGCTGCGCGGAGCCTCCGAAGTCCAGCCGGTCCGGCACCCCGCTCGCTGCTACATAGCTCAATCCCACCTGCGTATTCCGTGCCGGCTGCACGGTTGCCGTGGTGGTCGACTGGTGCCGGCGATCGAACCCTGCATAAAACCAGTCCCCGCCGGCGATGAGCGGATTCCGAAGTTTCGCCTCGCTCCACGTGTAGGCCTGCATCAACTGCGCGAAACCCAGATCCTGAATCAGCGAAACCTCCAAGCCCTGACTAAATCCCTCGTTTTGGGTGTACCAGGGCGATCCCTCGAGGGGACGTTCAATGAGCTGGATGTTGATTTCGTGCAGGCGCAGATGCTGTTGGCGGCGCATATAACCCTCGAGCGACATCGAAGCTCCCCTCCAAAGTCGGGCAGACACGCCCGCAGAAACCGTTTCCGCACGAGTGGGAGGCTGGTCACTATCCGACTGTACCCACATATCGGTGGTGGTGGCGTTGTAAAAGCCCAGTTTATACATGAACTGATGGGTGATGGCATAGCTCACCGAGCCCTGAACGCGCCGATCGGGCCATAGTCCTAACCGCAACCGGGGCGATCCCCGCAGATACTCGCCGTTGCTGAAATATTGAAGTCGAAAACCGGCCTCTACCTCCAGCGCATCCAGCGGACGCCACGTGTCTTCGGCATACACCTCGCTCAGCCAGCTGTCGGTCACGCTGTAAAACTCGGACCTGTTCAGCGATTGCTCGAGGTAGGCGGTTCGATACCGGTGCACCGCCGCGCCGACCCGGTAGCCCAATAACGGCTGCACATCCACCCCGAAATGTCCATGGTTGAGCTCACTCGCATTGCGGAACGGACTGATAAGCAGCGTTGGACTCTGTGGATTTTGTCCGGGTCGCTGATAGGCAAAATCTTCTTTCCTGAAATCGGTAACGTAATAGCTGAATCCGGCCTTGATGGCGATTTCCGTGCGCCGCGATGTGAGGTAATCGAACTGAGCTCCTACCGTGTTGCTGCCCCACGAATTGCTCGTTTCGAACCGCTCGGAACCAAAAAGCTGCAAATTAAACAGGTCCGATCCGACTCCCGTGGTCGGCAGCGTTGTGGTTGAGCCGCGCGTTAAACGGTCCACCTCCTGACGGGTATCGTTAAACCCGGAGTACCCCGAAAAACTCAGGCTCGCCGATGGACCCACGATGAAAAACAGTTTCCCGTGAAGGTCATGAAATCGCGCGTTAAAGTCGCGTCCGGTAACAACGCGTTGAGCATCGAGGTTATCTGTGGATGAGGGCCGGCTTACGTCAAGTCCCCACGATACCATATCGGAAGTACCCAGGATGTCGGACTGATTCAGCAGGGATGTGCGTCCTGCCAGAAGCCAGCTCGAACGCCCTTTTTGCAGGGGACCATCGATGTTTCCACGGATGGATGTGGCGGTAAGGGCCGCAGACCCGCGAACATCCTGCAGTGACCCGGTTCGGGTGGTGAGGCTGAGCAATCCGCCCGGCGGACCCTGATATCGGGCGGGGGTAATATCGTAATACATCTCGCTGGTGCGGATGACATCCGCATTGAACGAATCGATAAGTCCGAACAAATGCGAGCGATTGTAGACCATGGATCCGTCGAGAAGCACCTGAAACGCATCGTCGTTGGTACCCCGCACGAAAATGCCGTCTTTGAGGGAGCCTCCCATCGTCACCTGAGGCAGCTGTTGCATAGCGCGAATGGCGTTGCCCTCGCCGAGGGGTCCAAAACGGCTGTGCGTGAGGATGACGGCGTTGAGACTGTCGGATATCGAGCTGAAAACCTGCCCCGTAACGATGATTCCGGGGGAAATAACCAGGATGGGATCGGGCTCGGTGGTGGCGGTTTCCACGCGTGTGGGTGCTCTTCTTTGGCTGGTGTACATTACAACCTGGCGGCGGGAGTGGCTCACGCGCAAAGCGAGTCCGTGTGCGGAGATGGCATCCTCGAGGTCTTGCGCCCAGTTGTCGGTGTAGCTAAAGTCAACGGTGATGCCCGAAACCTGGATTTCACGAAACAAAAAACGATACCCGGACTTCGTCTGAATATCGTTTATGATGGCGTTTAGTGCCCGTGGCTGTGTTTCGGCGGCATTCCGCTCGGTACTCACCACGGGCAAAACGTCTCTCTCAAATGGGGTTAACACTCCTACAGCGTGTATCGACCTATGCACAAATTCATGTGCGTCGTGCAGCGTTGCAATCTCGGCAGCAAACTTGCTGGCATTTACTGGAAACGATTCCGTTTCGGCATGCAATACCCCTCTCCCACCATGCAGTACAGCGAGTATCACTAGCAGATACCAAACGAAAGGAGCATGCTTCATGTAAATGGAGGCCAAAAAAGGTATTATTCAATCAAATATACGTTGTTTTGGATGTAAATTCGGGCGCCAAGTGCGAGGGCGATATCTTGCAGAACCTGCTCCGGATCATCCAGCAGGATGCGGCCTTCTAGTTGCTCATCGGTCCACCCTGGTGCAACGCGGACATCTATATTGAAATGATTCGACAACTCTCGTGCAACATCGGCAACGGTGCGGTTTGTTAACAGCATTTCGTTCGACATCCAGAGTAAATACCGGTCGGCCTCGGCAAATTCGGGATGTAAAGGCAAATTTTGTGCCACACGGATGGACTGTCCGGATTGCATTGCAAGTACTTCCGCGGTTATGAGTGACTGGACAGTCACGCCGCCTTCTTCAAGAAAAACTTCGGTTTCATCGCTGGAATAAGACCGAACAACAAATCGGGTTCCGGTTACCTGTACCATAGCTGAACCGGTATGTACGGTAAACGCTCGATTTGGATTATGAACCACATCGAAGTAGGCTTCGCCTTCAAGGCGGAAGTCGAAAGCGCCATCAGAAACTCTATCGGAGGCTATATCCGAGGCACTGAAAAGATTGGAGTGGGGACGAAGCGTGATTTGCGATCCGTCGGGCAGGGTGAACACAACGGATTCGGTGGATGCTGCTGCTAGCAGATCGGTGTCGGGAGTTGATGTGATAGTCCAGAGCAGTAGTCCGCCGACCAAAGCTACCATCAACATAGCGGCAATGCGCAGCAAAGGAGAACCCATCCGATTACGCGTTCGCGTGTTGTTGCGAGCAGATCGACCAATTGGTGTAATAACAGCATCGCGGGATTTTGAAGCGTCCATTTCGGCAGAAATCGACATCCAGATTCGTGCCGATGCGTCGTCAGAATTCGCGTTATCTGATTTACGCTGATCTTGCGATTTAAGTCCGTCCGGTTTTAACTGACCATCCGGGCTAGACTCGACCGAGTCAAACGGACCTTCCTGCACAGCTGCTTTATACTCCGACAGAAAACCGAGCAACGCGTCAACCGAATCATCCTCAGTCGAAACACCGTCAAACGGAGCATCCTCAAACGGAGCCTGTAATCCCAAAAGCATTCGTGCCAGAAGCACATCGCGCTCGTCGGGTTCCGGGGTTGTATGTTGTTGCGTGGTGGTCATCGTATTGTGTGTGTCGGTGAAGGCTAGAGGTTCCCCCAAGATTCACAAACCCGGGGGAGGGGGGACTGCCCGAAGGCATCCCCCGGCAATCTTTCGATTAGTTAACTTCACCTGTAGAAAGCACGATTCGGAACAAATTACTCACACCTCCAAAGCGCAAAAGAGCCGTTCCATCGCCTTCCAGTTCAATAAATCCCTGAATATCGCGACTTTCCGTATCGCCATTAGCTTTAACACTTCGCATGATGAGTCGATAGCTGATTAAGCCCGTAACTCCATTCTCAAGGTTGCCATTTTCGCGTACTGTTGCCTTATCAATGCGCACATCTTCCATTCGAAATGAATTGCTGAAGGTGCGCTGAGCCTCACGCTCGGCACGTCGGAGGGTCATGGTTGCAGAACCCTCATGATAATGAACACCTTCAAGCGAAACCGTATCGGAAGATCCCTGAAGTCCCGAGACAAACAACGTATCGGTTCGGGTGGATGTGGCCTGACGAACCGGTCCTTGCTGGGTACCAGTACGCTGACCTATAAACGAAATCGCGGCTATCAGCTCTCTTTGTCGAGCAGGAAACTCAAGGAAATTTCCATCCTCATCGGTATAGATGTAGACATTTCGTACGGTTTGCGACATAGACACGGCAGGATTCACAACACTTCGGGTGAATGATACGATGTGCTGGCCTGTCTCGGGATTGTAGTAGGCAACATAGCCACGTTCAACTCCACGTCCATTGGCATTACCCATATTCTGGATGCTTGGTGCGCCATCTCTAGGTTGAAACGAGGCATTGCCATCACGGCCGTAGGAAATACGATCTTCTTCGATGGTAGAAAGGGCGTCATACAAACTGGATAACATCCCACCGGACTGATCAGCCAACGATTCAGCGATAATCTGCGATGCGATTTCGATTTCTTCATCGGTGAGGTCTGATCCGTCCGGACTCAGCGTATTACAGCCTGTCCAGAATAGCAACAGAGCAGGAATCAGCATCTTGAGTTTTAAGGTCGTTTTCATAGTGCTTTTCTTAAATGGTTGACATTAAACGTAGGGTTTCGCGTTGTTTAACACCGGCTCCACCCTGGTTAACGCGAATGCGGCGCCATATGTAGCGCCGCATTCACCTTGTTTAGCTGACTGTTATACACCCAAGTGCCTCCCTCCCCCTAATGCCACAGCAAAAAAATTATTCCATGTACATTTTCAGCGACTCGCGGAGTTCACGAAGCGCAATAGCCATGTGATTTTCAACGGTTTTGGTGCTGATGTCCATCACTTCGGAGATTTCCTTGTGGCTGAGTCCCTGCAGATAGCACAAATCGAACACGGTTCGGCGCTTTTCGGGCATGGCGGCGAGTCGAAGGTGCATAGCCTGCATCGCCTCAGAAGCCATAGCCTGGGTTTCGGGCGTCTGATGGTCCGACTCATCGGGAGTGTTCGCTAAACCGACCGTCTCTCCTTTGGTATTTCGGATGGTGTTCAGCATGCGATTGTACGCTACAGTGAACAAAAACGAACGCAGACTTTTTGACACATCGATATTCGCGCGCTTGTCCCACAGCGTGAGGAAAGCCTGTTGCACCAGATCTTCTGCGGTTTCCTGAGGGATGTTCCGGGAACGTAAAAACCGCATCAGTGCGGACTGATGGAGGTCGAAAAACCGCCGGAAAGCTTCCTTGTCCCCATCCCGAATAAGGGCAGCCAGTTCATGCCCGTCGTCATCCGGCACCCTGGCCGACATCGCGAAAAAAAGAAGGAGTTCCGTTAGCATTATATAGTAGTTAAATACGTGCATACCGGGCAGAAAGCCCATGATTCTACAATAGTACAAATTATATTGTTCATGTTGAGGGGGTAAACGTTGGATGAAATGCCCATCTAATCTGGCCAAAACGTGACCGTTGTTGCATCGAAAGAAGTCCAAACGTAGGATGAAATTCCAGCCGCATCGCCCCACATATTTGCAGGATTTTCAAACGCGCCGAACCAGAAATTTGATTGAAATTCCCATCTTGACTGCCCAAACATTGCACGAATTTCCGTACCTTCGGAGCATGTCAGATTCCTACAAAGTACTCACCCGGAAATACCGTCCGCGCTCGTTTGACGATGTCGTTTCGCAGGATCACGTCATTAGTACGCTGCGCAATGCCATAGCTCAAAACCGGATTTCGCACGCCTATCTGTTCTGCGGACCGCGTGGTGTGGGCAAGACCACCATGGCCCGTGTGGTTGCCCGAATGATCAACGGCGTGAGTATGGATGTAGACGGGGAAGAACTCGGACGTACCCTCGACATTATCGAAATTGATGCAGCTTCCAACAGCGGCGTTGACGACGTTCGCAGTCTGCGCGACGGCGTTCGGGTGCCCCCTCAGAACGGCACCTATAAAGTGTACATCATTGATGAGGTGCACATGCTCAGCAAGCAGGCGTTTAATGCCCTGCTCAAAACCCTCGAAGAGCCGCCCGAGTACGTTAAATTCATTTTTGCCACCACCGAGCCGCACAAGGTCCTGCCGACGGTGCTCTCGCGGGTGCAACGCTTCGATTTCCGCAGGATTAAAGTCAGCGAGATCGTAGACCGCCTCCGTTTTATCTGCAAGGAAGAAGGCATAACGATTGATGAAGCGTCGCTGCACGTCATTGCGCGCAAGGCCGATGGGGCGCTGCGCGATGCGCTCAGTATTATGGACCAGGCCATTGCGTTCTGCGGCAACAACATCGAGCACGACATCCTGCTGGATGCGCTGAATGTGGTCAATAACGAGCGTTTGTTCGAGCTTATCGACTGTGCGAAGAACCACGATCCGCGGCGGGCGATGGAAATCATCGATACCCTACTGTTCGATGGTCACGATATTCAGGAATTCCTCGGCGCGCTGACCGAGCATCTGCGCAATATGTATCTGGCTAAGGATGCGGGCAGTGTTCGACTGGTGGAAGCCACCGATGAGGAGAAGTCCCGCCTGAAACGCGCTGCGGATGGATTCACCGATCAGGATTTGCTGCGTATGATGCATATGGCCAGTGAAACACAGTATAAGGTGAGGGATGCGCACCAGCCCAGGATTCAGCTGGAGATTGCCATTCTGAAGCTGACCACGATGGATCGCTCAGAGGGACTTCAGCAGTTGCTATCAGAGATACGCGACCTTAAAAAAAAACTCCATAAGTCAGGGGTAGGCGGCCAAAATGCCGCTTTTTCGGGGGATGTGGACGCTGATAGTGCTTCGGAGCGTTCGGGGAGCCCGGTGGCTTCGGGAAGTCCGGCCCCGACACGAAGTTCTGCAGCAGACTGGAGTACTGGTCCTGATGATGCAGCCAACTCCGACAAAGCGCCCTCCTTTCTGAAGCCACTGCCTAAAAAGTCCGGCGAAGTTTCCGGGGCAGCGGCGAAGGCGAATTCCAGCGCAGCGACTTCCGGCAAGCCCGGTTCTAGCGCGGCGGCGAAACCTGCGCCATCTAATTCTGCTTCCGGCGCAGCTGCTTCAGCAAAGCCTGAATCCGCCGTGCCCACTTCGCCCAAACCTGCATCCGGCGCAGCGACTTCCGGCAAGCCCGCCTCCACCAATGGCGCACCCGGATCATTGCTCAACAGCTATCTAAGCAAGTCCGCCATCAAAAAGAAGCCCGGCACTCCGACAAACGCAGGCGCCGCTTCACTGGACCGTCCCATGAACACCGGGGTTCAAAAGCGCACTATCGACAATGGCGAAGCAGCATCGGCATCAACGTCGGCATCCCGCCCTAATGATGGAAGCTCAGTAAATACCGCGAATTCCGCTGGCAACACCACCTCCGGCGAGGCAGAGAACGCTGCCGAGGGCACCGGCTTCCCGGGAGGCGTTCACGAACCCCCCCCCCTCGATGGACAAGGAAATCTCGATGAAAAAGGCAACCGCGATAGCAAAGGTAACCTCGATAGCAAAGGTAACCTCGACGGACAAGCCTCCCGCGACCCACAAGACGGCCACGGTAATCAGTCCCACGGCGATGCGCAAAACGCTATCGACGGTCAAAACGCGCTCGACGGTCAAAACAACCTCGACACTCAGGACACCCTCGACGCCGACAACACCGACGATTCCGGCAACGAGTACTTTCCCGATGATGAGCCGATCGAAGACGTCCTCGAAAACCGCACGATTATGCTTCACGAATTGCAGGAAGCCTGGCCGCGGTGGCTCGAATATGTACAGCGCGAGTGCCCTCAGTTGGTGTTTTACAGCATTAGTCGCACCAAACTGATCGATATTCGCGAGAAAATGGTTCATCTGGAATGTCAGGATGAACTCACGCTGCAGCTCATCAAGCAAAACGAGCGGCAGCTCACCACCTGTTTCGAAAAAGTGCTTCGAACCTCGTTGTATATCGAGGGGAGTGTGCGCCAGCAGCAGGCAAGTGAAAACAAAAACGATCCGTATACCCAATTTAAGAAGCTTCAGCAGGCCGATCCGAAAGTGCGCATGATTGTGGACATGTTCGGCGCGGAGCTGGAGTATTAACCATCCGGGCGTCATGCATGTCCCGGGACTCAGAAATCGGACATCAGCAACAACGTTCACACGTTTAGCTGTACCCGTTTCAGAAAATAACAGCCATCCGCGAAAACGGTTTAGCGTTTCGCAGCGTTGGTTTCAGAAAATAACGATAACCTGGTGATGTCCCTCTTTTTCGGAGCGACATCCACAAAAAGCGAGAATGATATGAATTTCAATATGGCCGATATGTTCGGAAAAGTGCAGGAAATGCAGCGCAAAATGGAAGAAGCCAAGCAAAAGCTCGGTGAGCTGGAGGTTTCGGCGGAGGTTGGCGGCGGCATGGTGAAAGTGACCGCAACGGGCAACCGTGAGCTGCGCAGCATCAAAATCGACAAAGACGTCATCGATCCGAACGATGCCGAGATGCTGGAAGACCTGATTGTGGCCGGGGTGAACAAGGCGCTGGCCGAGGCCGACAGGGTTGGGAAAGAGAAAATGGCGGAGATTACCAAGGGCATGATTCCGGGTGGTGGCATTCCGGGCATGGACCTGAGCAAATTCGGACTATAGGAGTCGCGAGCCAGCATGCAATTAACCTCCGAAACGCTGGAAAACGCCATCGAACAGCTGGCTAAACTCCCGGGCATGGGTCGAAAAACGGCGCAGCGCATGGCGATGCACCTGCTGAAGCAGAGTGATGACCGTGTGAATCAGCTCGCCCAGTCCCTCATCGACCTGAAAACCAAGATCAAGTACTGTTCGGTGTGTTTTACCGTGACCGATACCGATCCGTGTGCGGTGTGTACCAATGCCAAGCGCAAAACGGGCACCATTTGCGTGGTGGAGGATCCGAAGGATGTGTACGTGATTGAGAAAATGAATGAGTTTCGCGGGAGGTATCACGTGTTGGGAGGGGTGATTTCACCGATGGAGAATGTAGGTCCGAACGACATCCGCATCAAAGAGCTCATCGCGCGGATAAACGATGAGGATGAAGGCGTTGAGGAGCTCATTTTAGCGCTGAATCCCGATGCCGAGGGGGAAGCCACCTCCTTTTATATCAACAAAATGGTGAAGCCGTTTGGGGTTCGCGTGACTCGGATTGCGCATGGAATTCCGGTCGGCAGCGAGCTCGAATTCATCGACGAAGCCACGCTCAACCGCGCGTTCGCGGGGAGAGTGACGTTTTAGGGGGGTTGATGTGGTCAAGATTCAGTAGTGAGTTTTATATTCTCTTTATTTATATATACTCGTTAAGTACCAACACAATTGTCATAACGAACTCTATAAATGGCCGATGAAGTCGATACTTGGATCGTAGAATTTCAATGTATTCTTTAACAAAAAAACATAAAGCAGAACCGCGTTCAAATGACCGTACTTCGCATATTTATCAGTAGTGTGCAAAAAGAACTAGCCGACGAACGTCGCGCTATACGGGATTTTCTAATTGGAGATGCTCTGCTACGTAAATTTTTCGATGTTTTTTTGTTTGAGGATGTCCCAGCTGCAGATAAACGCGCTGATACGACATACCTCGATGAAGTCGCACGTTGTGACCTCTATCTGGGCATATTCGGTAATGAATATGGGTGGCAAGATGAAAACGGACTCTCTCCAACACATCACGAATTTCGGGAGGCTACACGGCTGGGTAAGACTCGCTTGATATTTGTAAAAGGGTCTGGAAATGCCGGCAGACACCCGAAAATGTCAACCTTGATTGACGAAGCGGGCGCATCATTAATTCGCCGAAGGTTTAATGCATCTGAAGAACTTGTTTCTGCAGTTTATGCCAGCCTGATTAGAATCCTAGAGGAACGCGAAATCATCCGTTATACTCCGTTTGATGCCACTTGGTGCCGTAATGCAAGTATAGATGATCTTGATAACGACAAAATCAACCGGTTTCTAATCCATGCGCGGAATGCACGCAGTTTCCCACTTGCGGATGGGACACAGCCCATTGAGGTACTCACACATCTTAACTTACTTGACAAATCTCGTCCAACGCATGCTGCCATACTATTGTTTGGCAAGTCTCCACAGCATTTTGTAATCAGCTCGGAGGTAAAATGCGCTAGGTTTCATGGCTTCGATATAGAAAAGCCAATACCGTCCTACCAGGTGTATAAAGGGACATTATTTGACCTAATTGATCAGTCAAAGGACTTTGTACTGTCCAAAATTGACTTGTGGACCGGTGACCGTTCTCAAGGAGTTCAGGTACCAACTTCCTATGAAATTCCACAAGAAGTAGTTTCGGAAGCCATCGTCAATGCTATTTGTCACCGTGATTACACCAGCAATGGCAGTGTACAGGTGATGCTCTTTAAAGACCGATTGGAAGTATGGAATCCGGGTTCCCTGCCTCCAAGTCTCACTGTGGAAATGCTTCGACAGCCCCACGGTTCTGTACCGCATAACCCTTTGATTGCCGAACCGCTATATCTCACCAAGTATATTGAGCGTATGGGCACGGGAATCCGTGATATGATAACGCGATGTAATGAGGCAGGGCTTCGCGAACCTGAAATCCGAATCGAAGGTGGATTCTGGATTACAACTATTTGGAGAAAATGGACGCCCTCACCAGATAGGTACGAACCCGCTTCGAAGAGTTATAGAGGAGTCACAGGTGAAGTCACAGGTGAAGTCACCCCATATGTGCCACTCGAAGTAACAGATGAAGTAATGGCATTAATCAAGTATTTGTCTGATCAGACCGTGTCACGGACACAATTACAAATTGCCATGAATCTTCAAAGCCAAGCTAACTTTCGCGATCGATACTTGCAGCCAGCCTTGGAATTCGAGCTCGTAGAGATGACGATTCCCGATAAACCAAAAAGTCGGCTCCAAAAGTACCGTCTGACCGACAAAGGTCGTCAACTTCTTTTACGTCATTAGAAACCATAGTACAAGCTGACATCTTGAATAGATATATCCAATCTAGTTCTGGATGTTACCGTTTTTTGCCATAATACTTAAGCATGAAACAATAAATCGCTATCCTATGATATCGAAACACTCCATTTTCATACTTTGCTATTTATGAAATAGATTGGTATTTCACGGGTAATGCTTTAATCCCCTTTAAGTTTAGGACACTAATAGACATAAATGCCTGAATCATTAATAGTATGAGCGATATCAAAAAGCTAACGGAAAAATTGATTGAATTCAGAGACCAGAGAGATTGGGCACAATTTCACAACCCGAAGGATTTGGCAATTGCATTGAACATTGAATCTGGTGAACTATTAGAGGCTTATCTATGGAAAAATGCCGAGGATGCCAATGTTAATAAAGTAAAGGAGGAGTTGGCTGATGTATTTGCTTATGCGTTTTTACTAGCAGATAAGTATCAGTTCGATGTCTATGATATCGTCGCTGAGAAAGTGGAGCGAAACGGGAAGAAATACCCCATCGAAAAAGCGAAAGGAACAGCCAAGAAATATGATGAGCTATGAGCCTCGGTACGAACATCGTTGTTGATTTAGCGAGGTACCCTTTCAATAAAAATGCATTCTCTGAAATTGCAGAAAATAAATGGGTCAAGAGTCAGTGGCCTCTGGTTTACATCATTAAGAATGACTCTCGTAAATTGGCGTATGTTGGGGAAACCACCAATGCTTACAATCGCATAAAGAATCACTTCGCTAATGATGACCGCACGGTATTGAATACCATTACCTTGATTGGTTCTGACCGTTTTAATAAATCAGCAACATTAGACATTGAATCTCAGCTTATCCAATATCTCTCTGCCGAGAATACATACATCCTCCAAAACGGAAATGGGGGCTTAACCCATCACAACTACTACGAAAAACCACTATATCGGGAATTATTTGAGGAAATCTGGAACCGACTAAGAAGTGAAAAGTTAGTTAGCAAGTCTATAGAAGAAATCGAGAACTCCGATTTATTCAAATACTCACCTTACAAAGCGCTGTCAGATGACCAACGATCTTCCGTGATGGAGATTATTAACGCATTAAACAGCCGTCAGCAACCAAATCTCTTTGTTGAAGGAAGTGCAGGAACCGGAAAAACCATTCTTGCAACATATTTGATGAAGCTTTTGCATTCGCCGCTTCCGGCACCGGATGAAATTGAAGACCTTGAGGGGTATCGTCTGCAGGAGTATCGTTTATTAGAGACGTTTCAACAGCGATTTAAAGATGTGAATATTGGGTTGGTAGTACCCATGACTTCACTTCGAGGAAGTCTAAAAACTGTTTTCCGAGCGATAGGGGGTCTAAGTGCCAATATGGTCATAGGTCCATCCGATGTTGTAAAAAAGAAGTATGACATTCTCATCGTGGATGAAGCGCATCGCCTTGCTCGTAGAAAGAACATTCCTAATTATGGATCATTTGACGCTACTAACCGTTTAATGGGCTTAGGAAACGAGGGCACCCAGCTTGATTGGATTTTAATGAACAGTAAACAGCAGATATTCTTTTATGATGAAGCACAATCCATAAAGCCATCTGACATCCCAAAAGAACGTTTTCAAGCAATAAAAAGCCAATCGATTAAGCCCATTAAACTTACCTCGCAAATGCGGGTTTCTGCAGGCAATGACTACATCAACTTTGTTGATCGTCTCTTAAAATGTCAACCTTTACAGGGTTTATCCATTCCTGATGACTATGATTTCCGACTGTTTACCTCTTTCCGTGAATTTCACAATGAAATCGTAGCCAAAGAAAAGCAAATGGGGCTATGTCGTCTTATTGCCGGATATTCCTGGTCCTGGATTTCAAAAGAGGACAAAAGTAAGTACGACATTGTAATTGAAGGACAAGAATTACAGTGGAACAACGTAAATATCGACTGGATTAACTCAGCCAACGCAGAGCTCGAAGTAGGCTGTATTCACACAACGCAGGGATATGATTTAAACTACGCCGGAATTATCTTCGGCAAGGAGATTACGTACAACAAACCTTTAAATCGGATTGAAATCATCCGACAAAACTACTATGATCGAAATGGAAGTGCCGGTATAGATAACGATGAGCACTTGAAAGAATACATAGTTAACATCTACAAAACAATCATGTACCGTGGCATTAAGGGAACTTTGGTTTACGCATGCGATCCTGATCTACGAGACTATTTAAGCGCTCATATAAAAAGTGATGCATCTGTTAAGAGTACAACCAAGAAACAAAAGCCAGAAGCATCCGTCTTTGAAATATTGGACTTCGATAAAGTAAAACCTTATGAAAATGCGGTGCCACTGGTCGACATTCAGGCTGCTGCGGGCAATTTTTCGGAAAATCAACTTCACTCGGAGCTAAACTGGGTCACTGCACCAGAGGGCATATCAATACGTGAAGGGGACTTTATCTGTAAAGTTGTCGGGGAGTCCATGAATAAGCGTATTCCTAATGGTTCATATTGTTTATTCAGACGTTATTCAGGAGGTTCAAGAAATGGTAAAATCGTTTTAGTAGAGTCCTCTGATATTCATGACGCAGATTTTGGTTCTGGGTACACAGTTAAAGAGTATCAAAGTGTAAAAAACGATTCTAACGATGATTGGGCGCATACATCTATCATATTGAAGCCACTATCAAGTGAAGATAGGTATAAAGAAATAGTGCTTATAGAAGAAGGAATAGTCAATTTCAGAGTTGTTGGAGTATTTGAAAGAGTGATTGGATAGAAATTCGTATAAAAATCAACCAACCATGCGGAAACTATCCCTTTTCATAGCGTCTAGTTTAGACGGATACATCGCCAAGCCGAATGACGACCTGAGCTTTCTGAAATTAGTTGAGAAGGATGGTGAAGATTACGGCTACGCCGAGTTCACGGCTAACATCGACACCATTATTCTCGGCAGAAAGACCTACGATTATGTGCTTAAAGCAATCGGTTCTGAACATTACGATAACGGCCATCGCGACGTCTATGTAATCACCCGAACGGAAAGGCCGAGCGTTGGCAAAACGACGTTCTACTCAGGCGACGTGCAGGCATTGGTCCAGCAACTCAAGTCAGAGGATGGAAAAGACATCTATTGCGATGGTGGCGCCGAAATCATTCATGAACTGCTTCAGCACGACCTGATAGACGAATTGATTATTTCCGTTATTCCGATTTTGCTCGGCAACGGAACGAGACTATTCAAAGACAACCGACCCGAACAACGCCTCGAATTTGTGAGCGCGAAGTCGTTCGACACCGGTTTAACGCAGCTGCATTACAAGCGAATCAGATGAAATGGCACGTTTTAAGACAAAAAAACGTGTGTATATTCGCCAAACTGACATGCTTATCTCCCAGATTTAAATTTCTTAATATTTAACCTATACACAGCTTGACAACTTTATATTCACTCAACTTAGTCGCCTAGAACCAGTCCGAAAACCTATGAACATCACTGCTATTTTCAACGACACCTCCGTCGAAAAACTATTCGAAAATAAAAATCGCCCTACCGTTGTTACCATTCTGGGATGGTATTTCATCGTCAGCGCAATTTTCTCCATTTACGGACTCCTCACTTTTGTAAATCCTGAAACCGCAAATAGCCTCCAACATATCGGAGCCAACATCCCCGGAATGATCATGTTCAACCTGGTGAGCGGCATCGTTATGTTTTCATTAGGGTATTTCCTTTTGAACAAACAAGCCTGGATCAGGACCTTTTTTCTTGCCTACTACCCGCTTTCGTTTGCAGCCAGTTTTTTGGTGATGGATATTCAGCTGCCTTTCATCCTGTTTAGCATCATAATCTACATGCTATTCGCTTATCTGTTGTTCCTGCCGACTACCACCGCTTTTTTTGCGGGAACGTACACCGATAGCGAACTTCAGATTCGAATGAAATCCGTCCGCAGTGCCCAAAAACGCAAAAGCGTGATAGCCAAGATTTTCGCTTTGATATCGGCATTTTTTGCGGCCATGTTTCTCCTTATCATGATCGTATTCCTATTCATGTCTCAAGTGACCTCGCCACCTATCGTCATAATCGTAATCAGTATTCCCACCATTTTGCTGTTTACTCTGAGCATCGTTCTATGGGGATGGATGCGCTGGCAGGCCGTTCTCGGGTGGACCATCGCGGGGTTTGGCGGCGCCATGGTCAGCTCGGCTATATTTATGCTGTTGATGCAAAACTCGCCCGCTCTAACAGACCCGATGTTTGCGGATATGGATTACAGTATCTACCCGATAGTCGGTCTCGTAGGATTATTGCCCCTGGGCATCGGCGCTTCGCTGGTGTATCTGCAGCACAAGAAGGATGTGTCCGCAGCTGAAGAATTGGAGCTTAGTGAGCCGGCAGCCATCTCCGGCGAAATGAAAATTTAAGCGGGCACCCCTCCCAATAATAAAATCGAAGCAGGTAACCATCCCACCAAAAAACAATCCTGCAGTGGGAAAGAACCCCACTATAAAAACTAAAGCGGACAACCATCCCGACGAACAACAAACCTGAATCTCGCAATCATCCCACCAAAATAAGCACCTGAACTTGGCAACTATTTGCTCAATCCGGCTCAAATTTGGCCGGATTGAGATCCCCCGAAATAGCTATCCCGGCAAAACACTCGATTTGGTTTGACATCCTTCAATATGTTTTGTATTTAGTCGCATGACCTAAAATGCTAACGACTTTTAAACCAGCAATTAAGACCTGTCTTCTGAACATCAATTGAAGCAATAGCTCCTGAAAAGTCTTATTCAGGCAGGAGTTTCACATTATCAAGGTACACGTTAATAGATTGCCGCTGGTAATTAGTCCGCAACAAGAAGCTGCAAGCCGAGCTAAGCTCGCATGCCAAACATAAGCTGCAAGCTGAATTAAGCTCGTATGCCAACAATAAGCTGCAATGAGTAATACAACCGGATCACAACGTTTGTCAGCCACTGTGCTGATGGCAATTGAAATTGAGTATATCCTTGATTTGCACATCAAGTATTTGAATACAGGCTTGGAAATACGTCATGACCCCGAAAAAAGTGTTAAAGATGAGCTGTTAAAAAAAGTTTTCAATTCCTCTGAAAGCGACATGGAACAACACATTAACGTAAATTCAGGGCGCTTACGTTTTGATGCTGATTCTAATCGAAAAGAAAAAATCAGATTACTCCAGTCAATAAAAAGTTTTACGGAAGCCTTGGAGTCAAGTGGTGAAGATGGTAGCGAAATTTTATCCAAATTTCGTAGTAGTCTAGACCAAAGTAAAAGCAAACCTTTTGAAGAATTTGAGTTTACGATTGAAAACCTGATGGAATTCTACACGAACAGCATAATCACTAATGTTAAAACTGGTGACTTGCTTTCAGCATTCGACGAGCTTAATACTGTTGCCAAAATCCAATTCCTCAACACCGTAATTGGTGCTTTGGGTTATACTGAAACAGGAATTGACTACTTAAAGGAAACCTCGACACTGTCCGGAGAGTTACTTGAAATTCCAAGAATTAAGGGAATAATTGGTGACATTGGCGTAAAGGTTGATGAAGACCCTAACGGAGTTCCTGTTCTTAATTTTGCTGATGCTGAACTTGGTGAGCAATTCCAAAGGGATATAGCGGCTAGTATACCCGCCACAAACAGTGCACCTGTAGTAAGTGCATTCACCCTGTTGAGTTATTTTGCTAAAGATGTGATTCCATTTGTATGGATGTCGCTTCTGTATCGGTCAACCGTTGAGAATGATCTTACCCATGGACTGACAGATAGTGCACAAGATATTGTTAATGAATTATTCTTGTTAGTACTCCCAGCAAGTGCAATAGAAGCGTTTAACAATGCAACAACTGATGAAGATTTAGCCGAAGAGATATCTAAGTTCGAAACGAAGTTAGGCACTATGGTGGGCCTTGCTTTTGACGCCTTGTCTATCATTGCAGGAGCTAAATCAACCATAGTAATTGCATCTAGTTTTAATAATGAAGAAAATATTAGTGCTGAAGATGTAAAAAAGGCTGTTAACGCTGTTAATGTTATTACTGAGAATGTTACGAAACGTCTAAAGACTGGAAGTAACAGAAAGTTAAACGGAAAGAGAATAGGTTTAGGACTTGGATTCATCATTGTGGTAATTGACATTGTAATTGCCGGCCGAAATATACATTACGCTGCGATTTACGGTGAAAACATGGTTATCATCGGGAATTTAGTTGTCGTTTCAGGCTCTGTAATGTCTTTCAGTCTTGGAGCTTATATGCGAGTTCTTTCCATAGCTGGCGGGCCAAAATTTTGGGTTGCTAGCTTAATCATTTCAACACTTGCATTAATTGGAAGTGCCTTGATCTCACGAGGTCAACGAAGTGTTTATGAACAGTTTGCAGACTATTGCTACTTCGGAACAAAAGGGATTATAGCTGCCACAAAAAATAATGAGCCGGACCATGTAGCCTACAACTTTGATCATCCTGATCCACAAATTGCACTGGAAGAACAAATAAACAGGATGCAGACATTTTTAAATCCGCTCAACTTTTCATTGAAAACAGGCAGATACACTTTCTCTGTTTTATTTCAACCTTTCAGAGAGATTGATGGCGTTCATCACCGATGGCTGCAGAGAAGTTTCACAACGCATTTCGATGTCGGACCAATAGAGAATGGTGGATCTCATGAGGACTTTTTAGATAGAGAGGATATGAGAAGGCTCTTTTCAAACGGAGAAACCTCAATATCTCGAGATAATGACGAAATGGATGAATTAGTAGGAAAATGGTATCAAATGACTGCAGTCATTGGTGAAGGCGACGACCAGGTAAAGTTATTGGAATACTATAAATCTTAAACAAGAGCACGAATGAGTCAGTCCAGCGTTGAGAACATTCTAGAACAGTTCGAGAAGTTTTTCGAGCCGATTACCACTATTGCAAGGAGCACACCTGTTACGTTTGAAGTACCCTTGCATGATGTTACCACGGGTGAGTCGGAAATCATCTCTACCAATAAACTCAGCCTGACGCTCAATTTTCTCGAGGCCGCCAAGGTGAATATGGGAAATGCTACCCTGATCGCTGAACAAACCCTCGCTTCCATAGAGTTGATAGGTGATATTTGGTCAAGTCATGAGTCCGGAAACGGTGATTTCATCCAAACGATCGAACAATCGCTGGATCACTTATACGAGCTAAAGAACAACCTGAATACCACCGATCCCGAGGCCGACCCGCCTGATGTTATTCTTGGCAAAATCTTCGATTACCTGGCGGTAGAGTTTCTTAAAAGGCACCATCCATCCGTGTATCACGCATCCGTTTTCGCGGGGCTGATTACAACCGACAGCTCGGAAAGACAAAAAATCGAATTTTCCAGAATCGCCGAGATAATTCAGGATCCATTACAAGAGCTGGGCAATATTTTTGACACGAACTCTTCATCTTTCAATCCGGATTACCTGATTATCAGGCTGTATTCCGCACTAACCAACCTGACCGAAAACGTAGAACTGATTCAACTGATTGATGACGAGTTTACATCCAACGCCATCAGACTTACATTATTACAGAACAACACCCCGCCCCAGACTGCCGAGCTCGGCGCGTTTCTGTCAGGCTACAGCGATCAAAGCGACCAGTCCGGGCTCCGACTAAACTTCTTCGGCAACGCGGGCTTAAATTTCGAAAGAACCCTGTCCAACACGTTGAAATGGGCCCTGCAATCATCTCTTTCAGCAGATCTGGACGCCGCCATCGAGTTTACCGATAACAGATTCAGAACCGTCAACCTCAACGACGGGGCTATATCAACAGAACTGTCGGTCGCATCAAACCTGACGTACATCGCCCCTCCGCCCGGTCATTCCCTGTTTTCGCTGCCCGGACTTGCAAACATAACGTTTAACGGGATGGATCTCGGGGCCAAACTCGAGGTCGAAAACGACGATAAATCCTACGATATTCGATTTCAGTTGAAGGATGTCGCTTTTTCGCTGCAACCTGACAATCCCGACGGCTTCATCGCTACGATACTGCCGGAGAATGGCTTACAGAATACCTTTGATATCGTATTCGGCTTCAACGACCAAAACGGCCTGTATTTTCAGAATGGGAATGACTTATCTACGACCATTTCCCTGAATACCGGCTCCCCTTCGAGCCTGCTTAATGTCAGCACCATTCAATTATCGGGGGCATTTACCAATCAGGAGCTGGATATTGAGGCCCTGCTCACCGGAAATGTCAAACTCGGTCCCCTGGCCATGTCGGTTGACGGACTGGGACTAAAGGCAAGCATAGGCCGACGAACCGACCCCGATACCTTCAATGTGCTCAATTTTCATGGGTCCTCGAACGACAGCTACGGACTCAGCCTTTCGTTCAGGCCCCCATCCGCCATTGGCTTAACCATAGATACCGGAGCGGTCACCGGTGGAGGTTTCCTCAGTTTTAATCCCGATAAGGGCGAATATGCGGGAGTGCTGCAGCTCGAGTTTGCCAAAGTGGGACTCAACGCCATCGGGATTCTCAACACCAAAATGCCGGATGGATCCAAGGGCTACTCACTGCTGCTCATCATCACCGCTGAATTCACACCATCCATCCAGCTGGGCTTTGGCTTTAGTCTTTCAAAAGTCGGCGGATTGTTTGGCGCCCACCGCAATGTACTGGTAGAGGCGATGCGCGAAGGATTACGCACCAACAGTCTGGGCAGCATTCTCTTCCCGCAAGATCCGGTGAACAACGCCCCGGCACTCATCAGCAGCCTCGGCTCCATATTCCCGGTGCAGCAAAGCCGCTACGTTTTTGGTCCCATGGCCTCCATCACCTGGGGAACACCAAAAATATTGACCATTGAGCTGGGTGTACTGCTGGATATGCCATCACCGCTGCGCCTGATTATTCTGGGCAGAATCCGGATGGCCTTACCTACCGAACAGGCCGCGTTGGTGAAAATCAACCTGGATATGCTGGGAGTGATTGATTTTGGCGAGAAAACCATATCCATTGACGCAACCCTGTTCGACTCCCGATTAACGCTATACACGCTTTCGGGCGATATGGCAATGCGCATGAAATACGGGAATAAACCCGCGTTTGCGCTCTCATTGGGAGGCATGCATCCTGCATTTAATAGACCGCCGGCTTTTCCGGAACTTGATCGACTGGCCATTAGCCTGTCCTCGGGAAACAATCCCAAAATGCGGCTGGAGGCCTACCTGGCACTGACCTCGAACACAGCCCAGGTCGGAGCCCGGCTCGACCTATACGCGGCAGCGGGTAACTGGAATGTTACCGGAACCCTGGGTTTCGATGCTCTCTTTCAGTTTTCGCCGTTTTATTTCATCGTAGATGTGTATGGATCGGTGGCTTTGCGAAGAAAATCGAAGCACATTATGGGACTGTCGGTTTCGTTTACCCTGTCCGGTCCCAACCAATGGAGGGCAAAAGGCAAGGCCACCATCAAAATTCTCCTGTTCAAGGGATCCATTTCCTTTGATCTTACCATTGGCAAGAAGAAGCCGGAAGAACTGCCGAGCGCCGATGTCTGGCCTCTGCTCAAAAGTGCGCTTGAAGCCGATGATAACTGGTATGCCGAGCTCCCATCAAAGGATGATGCCTTCGTGATGTTCAAAGAGGGAAGTTCAGAAAAAGTGCATCCTCTTGGCGTTATTCAGTTCCGGCAGCAGGTTGTTCCTTTTAACCTGGAAATCGAGAAATTCGGGAATGCGCTGCCAACCGGGGCCCGAACATTCCGCATTGAGGGCATAACGTCCAACAGCAACGATGCCTCCTTCCGCGAAACCAAAGAGTACTTTGCCCCTGCTCAGTTTTTGTCGCTAACCGATAAGGAAAAGCTTTCACGTCCTTCGTTTGAGTCGTTTACCGCCGGTGCCGAGATTCAGTCCAGCACCGCCGTTGCCCCCGATGGCACCCTGAAAACGCTGGAATATGAGCAAATTGTGGTGGATGGTCCGCAGGATGTGCCGCTGGCACTCAAACTGACCCTGCATCCTAAGTTCCAGACGGTGATGAATCGCAACCGCGCCGCTATTGGCAAAAGCCTCACAAAAACAGGATTCGCCCGGTACAACGCTCCATCCATGGGAATTCAACTGAAGGAAAAAGCCTATGCCATTACCGACAAGCAGTCCATGCAGCCGGTCGACTTTACGGCAGGCAGCTACGCTGAAACAGCACAAAAACTTCGCCAGATGGATGGCCAAAACACACACCAGGTCGTTGACCAAAATGAACTCTTGCCATGAACGATATCTTAGCTGAATTCAAACTGTTCCCGTTTCTTCGGAAGGGATTGGCGGCAGGGTCCTCATCGGATGGCAGGCTTTCGCTGGGTTTAACCATTAAACGCAGCAATGATGATGGCTCAACCTCCTCTGAAGAGACCCTAACGAAGGACTTATCCACGTATGGGCCCGGCGATATCATCGGTATTGATCAACGACTGATTATCCGTACATCCCCGGAAAAACACGTGTATGATTTCGAAACGACCAATCTGGTGGCCATTGAGTTCTCCCGGCCTGACTTTCCATGGATGTTTACGCCGGTGAGTCCGGATGGCGATAAACTATGGCCGTGGATTGTGCTGATTGTGGTAAAGTCGAGCGATGCCGATGTAAGCAACAATCCCAGAAATCCGCTTCCCATCCTCACGATAAACAACCCTTCCGGATTGCCGGCGTTGAACAAGGCCTGGTCGTTCGCACATGTTCAGGGCGATAAAGACGTGCCCGACAGCAACACGAATTGGGAAGCTCTGCTGGAGCAGACCCCCGAGAAGCTCATTTCCCGCATTGTTAGCCCGCAAGCGTTGGATGCGAACGAAAAATACAAGGCTTTCCTGGTGCCAGCGTATAAGTCCGGGGTGAAGGCCGGACTTGGAGAGGCCTTTACCGGCGACGAAAGTGATCCGGCATGGACAGGCTCCGAGGTTTCGCTGCGCCTTCCGGTTTACTATCATTGGGAGTTTGGTACCGGAGATAAGGGCGATTTCAAGACGTTGGTTCGACAATTGAGAGGGAGGCCGCTTCCGGATGGCGTAGGAACCCGGGAAATGGATGTAAGCAGTCCGGGAGCAACGCTCGATTTTTCGGACCATTCACCGGTGCTGTTTGAAAGCGCATTGGTGCCACCCGGATTTAATCGCGATGAAAATCCCTCTACCATTCAATCTGAATTGCGGGAGTACTTGAACAAGCCCGTAACCGAGGACTTTACCGGTCCCGTGCTTGGTCCGCCGCTCTACGGAAACAACCAGGCAGACCGGGACCATCTGCATGTTGACGAAACCTCCCGAATATGGTTCAACACGCTGAATGAAGACCCGCGAAATCGCGCAACGGCCGGACTCGGCACCAACGTCATCCAAAACGACCAGGAACACCTCATGCACTCGGCCTGGGAGCAGGTTGGTGACTTGAAAAGTGTAAACGAGTACTTCCAGCAGGCTCAGGTCGCCCGCTCGGCCGGAACCATGCTGCACGAAAAGCATCTGAAAAACCTGCCCCTGACCTCCTTTTTGCAAGCCACACGCACCGTTCAGTCGAGAGTTATTGACCAGGAGAATAACGGTCAAACCGTTGCAGGCACCCTCGAAACGGGAAGAATCCCCGCCGCCTTTTTCTCGGGCGCCTTCCAGCGATTGTTTCGTCCGAATGGTGCTATCGCAAAACGTCTGTTCGGTGATAAGGCATTGGATGGCGTGTCCAAACTGATGGATGACATCAACTCGGGCCGAATTAGTGCCGAACCCGACGACACCCCGCCCGATGGAATGGTAACCCCCGAGTCGACAGAGGTTCCCATCCCCGTTATTCCGGTGCCAAAATGGCTGGAAGGCAACGTAGCCGAGATTAAGAAGATCGTCCGCGCCATTGCGATTGGATTGTTAATCCTGTTTTTCCTGCTCGTATTTGTTGACCTCATTCCGATTGCCCTCGTTGTTTTTGTACTCTTGCTCGGGTTCTCGTACGCAGTTAAATGGCTGAGGGACCGGCTCCCAAACGATGCATTACGCGATAAGTTCAATCCGGAGTCGTACACCGGGGACGCGATTCGAAACACAGACGCCTCCGACAGCATGGACATTGCAATGGGCGAAGGCGATGGATCAGCGACCGTCACCATACGTGGAACTACGTTTCAGCAGGCAGCGGCCAAGACCCTCGACGACCTCTACTTCACCCCCGCCGAAACCAAGGCTCCAAAAAAAGAGCTAAATCTGAACGGCATCCGAACCCATCTGCTGCAGGAGCTGGATCCGGTGAAGACCATTCCCAAGCGGGTTAGAGGTCGCATTTCCATACCGGGCAACCTTGCAGACCCCAACGATCCCATCGAACCGATACGAGCCGCACCGTACTTTCCTCAGCCCATGTACATTGCCCTGCGCGACCTCTCCAAAGATTACATCCTTTCGGGGCTCGAGAAAATCCCCCAGAATACCATTACTATAGCCCAGGCAAACCGTGCCTTCATCGAATCGTACATGACGGGCGTGAATCACGAAATGGGTCGAGAGTTGCTTTGGAGGGGATTCCCAACCGAACTGAGGGCCACGTATTTCCGTCAATTCTGGGATGTCAGCGATAGCATACCCGATGAAAATTTGTCCGACGAACAGAATGCGGACCGGATGAAAGACATAGATTACATCCATCGCTGGAGAGATCATCTGGGTGAACATCCCTCCCCTTCGGAAGACGACGTTTCTACAACCCCGTTGGTTTTGATGGTTCGGGGAGATTTACTGCGCCGATATCCTAACACCATTATTTATGCTGTGAAAGCGAAGGAATCGGAAGAAACCGGAATCGGCACAACCGACAGAGTTCCAGACGCATCGACCGACAACAACATCAGAATGCCCATTTTCAAGGGATCGATGGAGGCCGACATCTCCTTTTTCGGATTCAACCTGGCGCCCGATGAGGTCATAAGCGATGAAGGCGCAGCTGATCATCAGGGCTGGTTCTTCGTGTTGCAAGAGCCGGTTTCCGATCTCAGTTTCAAACTGCCTCAAAACATTGATTTCGCAACACTTGCACAATCCAATCCAAATGCGGCCGATGTAGCCAAGTCTATTTACAATACGCCCACGTTGTTTGCTATTCATGCAGATGGCTTGATTAACGATTAAACCAATGCCAGAAATTCATTCCAACATACCCAATCTTGATCGGCTTAACGTTCAAACGCCCATCGCTTTATTGCCGGTACGGCTTGAAACCAGGTTTTTGGATAATAAACTCAAAATCCGTGTCCTGCCGGATGACATCCACGTTAACACGCACGAGACCGACCTTACAGAGGAAGAAATTGAGGCCGGTTTGGTCTTTATAAAGCTGCTGCGTGATGACCCGGATTCCGACAAACTACCGGGTGCCTGGGCCGACCTGGCCGATCGCTATGGTCCTGAGAGGGCCGGATGGATTACGAAAAGCGTGCTGGAGCAGAGCGAGCATATACTGAGCGGGAACAAAAAGGAGTATTCATGGACCAAGGCGCCGGTAACGCACGCACTTCCGCATTACTGGACGGCCATAGGCTACCGAAATGGACAGAAGGTGTTTTCTGTAACCGGTAATAAAATCCCGAACGAATTGGCTATAGGGCCGAGTCCTGTACTTGGTGAAGATGAAACCGTGGATGATGTCGACGATGGCTTCGATCCGCTACGCGATGATAAAGGCTTGACATGGATGGTAGATTATCAGGAGGCCCTGAGTGTTGGTATGGCCCTGGAAGTGCCGTATGGCGTTGATTTCGGGAACGTGGAACAGGGCATCGATCAGTTGTTTGTTCTGGGAGTTCGGCACGAAAGCGACACCAAAACCGGGTCGACATCCTTCCGTCAACTGATGGAGGCGCATCATTATACCTCCGGACTTGGCATCATAAAGCAGGGAACGCCAACCAACAATACCGAAGATGCTCCCTCGGGATATGGATTCCACAACCACAACTATGAGGATATCGTTAAGCGAATCCTGAACGCTTCAGCATCGGATGAATTGAGCGCTGACTCGAATGCCGGACAACTGGCACGCGCTTTTGGATTACCTTCCGGCTCAACGGAGGTCCGTCATCCATACTATCCCTTTCACGATGTGGAGAACGCCGAATTGACCGAACAGTCGAACGCCCGCGACATGAATACCGCGATGTGGGCCGGAAATTGGGAGTATTATATTGCACAGATGTTGCAAGCTACCGAGTTCAGAAGGGCGGCAAATCCGTCGTTTATGTCCTGGCTACGGCAGCATTACATGCACAATGTCAGAAGCCGGGGACCATTGCCTGCTATCAGAATTGGCAATCAGCCTTATGGTGTGATACCCGTTATGCCCGTTGTATCTTCGCCTCCTGTACCTAGCGATCAGTTCAAAGATTCGATTCATGAAATTCAGCTGAAGAAGATATTGCACCAGCTTTATCCCGTCTGGCAGGACTCTGTACGCGGGGTGCCAAGCATACACCGAGAAGGCGATCCGGGCAAGAATCTGCTGGATATGCTGAGCATGAATCCGTTGTCGCTTGTGTTTAAGGCGCGATCGGTTATGGGACCTGTTTTCCTTCAGAATCTGTTTTTCTTCAAAAATAAGGGGGAGATTTCAGCCAACGAGGCACAAATTCTACAGACGTTCTTTGAAGAAAGCCGGCAGCGATCCGTGCAAAATCTGACCCGAGCCGGACTTCCTGATTTATCCCCGTTTCTGGCGAGGTGTTTACATGCCATTTGTGATTTCAGCATTAACGAGGCCATCGTTTCAGGCAAGCCTCCCCGGGAAGATGAGTCCCTGAGCGATCATTACGAAACCAATTACATTGCCTGGCTGAGTGAACAGGGTCACGAAGAATTGATTGCCGATCTGAGGGATAATACCCTGAATTTTGATCATGAAAATCCGACCCCGCTCCTGTACCATATGCTGCGGCATTCGCTGCTTTGGGAGTATACGAACGGCATTATTGACAGCGAAGTTGGACTGCCCTGGCTGGTTGAAAATCGTCCTCCCGAGCCAGAGTTGCTGATTACGAGCGGTAAGTATCTCAATCAGACCCCTTTGAGGGCCCTGAATTCAGCCACTGCAGACAGCTTCAACAGCGGCCGCATCGACGAAGTGAAGGATGCACTGCGCAATCTGGCTACCAAAAGCACGGCTGAATTAGCGCGTTTAGTGGCCGAAACGATTGACCTGTCATCACATAGACTGGATGCCTGGGTGACCTCCATCGCAACCGCAAAACTCAAGCAGCTTCGCCAACAAAACTCCGAGGGACTATACCTGGGCGGATACGGATACGTCGAAAATCTCGCCCCGAGGGAGTCGCGCAAATCGGAAGGGTACATTCATGCCCCGTCGCTCAATCACGCCGCAACTGCAGCTGTTCTCTACAACGGTTATCTGACGTACAAGGATGTCGAAGGTAAAAGTCCGTTGTCCATTGACCTGTCCTCGGCAAGAACCCAACGTGCTTTGCAATTGCTTGAAGGAGTACGGCAAGGACAACCATTAGGAGCATTATTAGGCTACCAATTCGAGCGTGGATTGCAGGAAGCTGCGCTTCAGCGATTCATATACCCCTTTCGACTCGCCTTCCCGCTGTTGCGAAAAGAGGCAGGGCCCGATGAAACCGATGGATCTCCAACCGAAAGCATATCCGCTCGAAATGTGGTTCACGGACTAAAACTGAACAAGAAGTGGTCCACGTATCGGGATAATGCCGACGGTTCTGCAGATCAACGAGAGGCTGCTGCATTGGATCAACTTCTGCAATTGCTCACGCAACAGGATGTAGATTTTACTCCGGGCAACGCCTCAGAGAAGGCCAAGCTTGCGCAGCTGCTGCTGCAATTACACGATACCATTGATGCCCTAAGTGACCTGCTGCTCTCGGAAAGCGTGCATCAAAGCGTGCAAGGCAATCAGATGCGGAGTGTTGCAACACTGGAGGCTTTGTCTGCCGGTGAAGTGACCGTCCCTGAAATCGAAGTAACCAAAACGCCGCGCACCGGAGTCTCCAATATCTATCGTGTTTTGTCGATGTTCCCTGGTGATGGAGTCCTGAGCTGGAATGCCGATAGTCCTAAAGCGAAGGCTCAGCCGGCGCTGGAATCGTGGGCTGTAAACCTGCTGGGTTCACCGGATGATTACACCGTCCGTATTCGGTTTCTGGATGACGATAATCAGGAGACCGGTACGGCAGACATAACGCTCGATGATTTGAACATCTGTGCGCTTGACCTCGTTTTCATGGGCGGAATGGGCACAGGCGAGGCTCCGGAGTTAGTAAAACGAATGATTAAAACCGCGCAGGAACAGCATGCAGGCACCCCATCGCTTCAGGGTGCACGAATCGCCATTGAGCCGGAAGTAACAAGTAACGGCAAGAAGTCCCTCGCTGAATTACAGGAAACCCTCATTGTCGTTCAAAAACTGCTGGCCAATACGCGTGCGCTTGAGCCGTCGGATGTTACCCTGCCCGAAATAGCAGACGACCTGAATGTCAGCTATGTAAACGACACAGCGATAGCGTCAATCATTGATGATTTCAAAGCCCAGTATTCGCACATCAGACAGTCCTTCATCATTAAGGTTTCCGAGGTAAACGCGCAATTCTGGGATATGCTGGAAATTGAGCCCGTCACCTCGGATGTGTATGTACATGAGTTGCCCAGTGCCGCAAACCTGGAAGCGTTGGCAAAGGTTTACTTTGAACCCGGTTATCCGGGACAGGATGCCGACATAGACGACCTCAAGTCGAGGTTACACAGGCTGTCCTTCTTTAACATTGACGACTGTGTTCTTGCGGGCGATGTAGTCGGAGAATTCATCCCAAAAGAGCAGATGCTCGTGTTGATGTACGCCGTTCTGAAACAGGCCGCTAAGATAATCGATGAAATTGACCGCCTGGCCGGTGCAGGCAGCGAAATGACGCAGCAAGAAGTGCTCACCGCGCAGGCGAAGCTCCTTTTCGGCGACCAGTTTATCTATGTGCCCAAATTTACCCTCGAAGAAGATGTAGCTGACAAACTGACCGAGGCGTTCGATTCCGACCGAAGGAAGTCACTGTTGGGACCAAATCCATATGCCGTAAATACCTGGCGCATGCGGATGAGCAGAATCCGCAAGGGATTCCAGCGACTAAACGACCTCATTTTCCTCAAAGAAACCGACCAGCAGTATGGCGGCGATTTCCAGGTATCGCAAATTTCCGGAAAGAAAGCTACCGATCAGGACCTCTGGATTGGTCTCGAGAAAAACGCGCAACCTTATCCAAATGGGTGTGTTTCATTGGCACTGCATCAGCCGGTTTCGGGCAACATCGACTTCACGTTACCGGTTTGCGGACTATTAATTGACGAGTGGGTTGAAGTAATTCCAAACAAAAACGAAACCACGGCTGTAGCCTTCCACTACGACGCGCCCGCCTCGCGGCCGGCACAGGCCGTATTACTGGCCATACCTCCCGATGGGGGAAGAACCAATGAGCCCTGGAGCGATGAATACCTCATTACAACCATCGCCGAAACCATGGCCTTAGCCAAGATTCGAGCCGTTGACAGTGCATCACTGCGTCATTTGGGACATTTCCTCCCGGCATTGTACTACGCTCACAACCTCGACGATGACACCACCATCAAAATCGACTTCAAGAAGGACAAAAGGAGTACCTGATAACTATGAAGGAATCATTATCAATTACATCGTGGAACAGGATTGAGCCAAAGCAACGAAGTTCAAACTATGAACTGGCGCTTCAGGCAAGAATTCACGATCCGTTGTGGATGTTAGCCCGGCAATGGCAAATTGGCGAGTTTGAGGGTGAAGATGCCGCATCACCGGTAAAGGCTGAAATTGATGCCACTTTCGTTCAGCTGGACAGCCTTGCTGCGAAGTCATCCTCCGGCGTTCTTGATTATAATCCGGAGTCCATTCCGCTTGAGGTGGCTGTGGAGCAGGAGAAAAAGTCGCTCAGCGGACTCGATCAAAGACTTCGGGCAGAGCTTGGAAATGAGTTTTTTAAATTCATCGCTGCCGGCGGTTTGCCGGAACCCGACCGGGGAAAACTCATTAACAGCGCCGGGTTCCCAAGCCAGGATGACGCTTCAAAGCATCCCTATTTGAAAAAGTCCATCGATGCAGCAACGCTGATGGGTTTAGAGGTTCTGCAAGTTTCAGAGACGTTTGACAACCTCAGCAATACGCAGAAACAATCCCTCGAAAAAGCCTTCTCGGAATGGAAAGATTGGGCTAACGAAGCCATTTTCGGATCGGAGCATGATGGAGCCTGGAATCCCGAACGTCAGGAGTTTGCGTTTTCAGTAGCTTCTCACGGACTCGACGAAAACAGCGACGAAATTACGCTAGCCGTGAATCAGTACCGGGGCGGCCATCTGGATTGGCCAGCATTCTCCGTTGAATCGGATATCCTTACAGGTACATCACCGAAACCACCGGCAAATGAAATCAACCTCGAGCTCATTCCCATGCCTGTCGAAATTGCCGGTATGCCGTCGCAACGATGGTGGGAATTTGATGATAACAATGTTGACTTTGGAACGCTGGAAACGGCTCCACAGGACATAGGCCGCATGCTTTTGGCTCAATTTGCATTGATTTCCGGGAATAACTGGTTTTCGATTCCCATGGAACTGCCGATTGGGTCCCTCGCCAAAATACAACGCCTGGAGATTACCAATACCTTTGGCGAAACCCTGACTGCCAGTCACAGTTCTGTGCAGGGCAACGATAACGGTACAGAATCCGGCAAGTCCCCGTGGAGAATGTTCCACATTTCCACCGCTACTGAGCAGCATGTTCAGAACAACGAGCCCTTTCTGTTCCTGCCACCCGCTTTGGGACCCTACCTGCACAGCGAATCGATTGAAGAGGTACGTTTTATGAGAGATGAAATGGTCAACGCCGCCTGGTTGATTGAACACATTGTGCAGGACAAAACAACCGGATCAACCATAAATCGCCACGAGAAATACCATAACCGGCAACCCGGATTTGATGCCGAAAATACGGGCAATGGTGATGCTACCATGTTGAAATACTCCCTCGCTACCGATGTGCCGGACTACTGGTTCCCCCTCCTGCCCGTACAAAACGAACAGGGGCAACCATCCAATAAACTGCATCTGGGCACACTGTTAAGACACCCGGATCAGCAGCAAACCACCTACATGGGAGCGTTATCCAACGAGCTCAACAACAACGCCATTTTCGATGAAGAATTACCGAGGGAGGGGATTTATGTGTACCGACAGTACCAGTTCGCGCGATGGCACGATGGTTCATCGTATCTGTGGATATCCCGGCGGAAAATCGTTGGAACCGGCGAAGGGTCCAGCAACCTGAAATTTGATACCGCTACGCGTTAATCCAACCTTGCGGAGAATACCCGTTTTAATCTTCGCAAATTTTGCGGAGATTGTTTCGATTCGCAAAATAAGAAGGGTTGATGTGGATGACGCCTCCGCAGTCGAGCAGCTCGAAATGCGGGAGCATGAGTTGATCTCAACCCGGTTCCAAACGCTGTTTGCCTCCATCAGTCCGGCTCCGACAAAGGTAATTATGCCGCTTTTTTACACCCATTTTTATAACGAGGGTATTTTTTATCGATTTTTACCCTGATTGTTAGAACGAAGGTAAAGATTACACTCTTATTAAAGCCCTGTTTAAAGCAGATACTCCTTACAACGAGTTACCCTACACAAAGCGCAAGGTGTTGGTCGATGCAGGTTTGGGCACCTTGAAGACTGTGGGAAACTACTTGTCACAATTGGAGGAAGCAGGGATACTAGAATCAGAAAAATTGGGTAAAGAGAATTTATACATCAACAAAGCTCTGTTAGCTATTTTAGCGAATACCTGAGAATAATGCACTGTATCAAAACGTGGGTATCAATCAGATCATTCATCGCATTGCCTCCGGGCGACAATCAGATCATTCATCTCGATCGTCCCCTTCAAATAACGTGGCTATGTCAGCCGAATAGTCGTCGAAGTCTTCCGATACCCAAATCTGATTTTTCATCAGGCCAGGCTCCCTCATTATTTCGTCTTCAATGAGGCGTAATTCCACCACAGGTTTACCGTTTCTGGCAATCTGGACGCGTTTTCCGGATAGCACATCTTTTACCAGGTGCGAAAGCTCCGTTTTCGCCTGATGTATATTTACCGTTTCGATGGTCGAGGGGCTTGTCATGATAATTTGACTTGATTAGCGATAACATCTTAGCTGATATTAGCTAAGTACTAAAAAATAAGCAACCAAATTCACTCACGAATTACAATCCATTACAGTCAATAATCCTCGATTTTGCTTACTTTCAGGCTTTGAAACGGGTTGAATGACGGTACTTTACGATGACCGCCGCCAACCCCTTTGCACAAACATACACTCGAAATTCTTACGTCATGACGGTTACCAAATCCGGCCTCGCGGGAATCCTTCTGCCTGCGGCAATCTTCCTCCTAGCACTATCCACATTCTCGTCCGTGCACGCATCCGGCGCTCAATGGCAGCAGCGCGCCAACTACGAAATGGATGTGCGTCTGGATGTGAACACCCATCGCGTGGATGGTTCCCAACAGCTAACGTATTTCAACAACTCGCCCTACACGCTCGATAAGCTGTACTATCACCTGTTTTTCAACGCGTTTCAGCCCGGCAGCATGATGGATGTGCGCTCACGCACCATCACCGATCCCGACGCACGGGTTCGCGACCGCATTTACCATCTCAATGAGGACGAAATCGGCTATCAACGCATCCATTCCCTGCAGCAGAACGGCAGCGACGTGCGTTTCGAGATCTCCGAAACCGTGCTCATTGTGCACCTGAACGAACCGCTTGCCCCGGGCGACAGCACCGTGATGGACATGACCTTCGAGTCGCAGATTCCAGTTCAGATTCGTCGCAGCGGACGATACGGGCGCGAGGGCATCGCCTACAGCATGACCCAGTGGTATCCGCGCATCGCGGCCTACGATCAGCAAGGCTGGGCTACCAGTCCGTACATCGGACGGGAATTCCACGGCACATTCGGTGATTTCAACGTGCGTATCACCATCGATTCTACCTTCACCATCGGCGGAACCGGCTACCTGCAGAATCCCGAGGCTATTGGCAAGGGCTACGGCGAGGTCGATCCACAGGCACGGGCCGCCAACCTGGCCCGCGGCTCGGCGGCCCCATCGCTCGGGAACACTACCCCGGCACGGTCCGGCAGCGAGCTTACCTGGCATTTCTTCGCCCCGGATGTCATCGACTTTGCCTGGGCAGCCGACGATCAATACACGCATCGGGTGTATCAGGTGCCCGACGGACCCCGCATCCACCTGCTCTATGTTGAAAGTCCCGCCACGCGGCAATGGGAACGTCTAGGTGAATTCACCATCCGAGCCATGCAATTCCTCAACGAATACTTGGGCGAATACCCCTACGAGCAATTTACCGTAATTCAGGGCGGTGACGGCGGCATGGAATATCCCATGGCCACCCTCATCACCGGCAACCGGAACATCCGCAGTCTGGTCGGCGTGACCGTACACGAGCTCCTCCACATGTGGTTTCAGTCGGTGGTTGCCACCAACGAAAGCCGGTACCACTGGATGGATGAAGGCATGACGGTGTACATGAGCGACATCACCATGCAATACCTGTTCGGAGGTTCAGGGAATCCGCACTGGGGTTCGTATATGAGTTACCTGGGCGTGGTTAATGACGGCATCGAGGAGCCGGTTCAGCTGCACGCCGACCGTTTCGTGACCAATCGGGCGTACGGCATGGCCTCGTACCGCAAGGGCGCCATGCTGCTGCATCAGCTCGGTTACATCATCGGCGAGGAGGCCCTCAAACAAACCCTGCGCGATTATTACAGCGAGTGGCAGTTTCGTCATCCCACCCCCGATGATTTTCGTCGAAACGCCGAGCTTTCGAGCGGACTCATCCTCGACTGGTACTTCGACGACTGGCTGAATACCACCCACACCATTGATTATGGCATTCATCGCGTGCGTCACCGCGACGGCATCCTGCGCATTGACCTCGAGCGGCACGGACAAAACATCATGCCTCTGGATATTCTGGTGCGTTACGACGATGGATCTGCCGAATTGCTGTATGTTCCCCAGCACCTCATGCTCGGCACCAAACCCGTTGAGCCGGAGTATTACGGATCCATGTCCCGCACGGAGCTGCCAGCCTGGCGTTGGGTTGACGGCACGTACAGCATTGAACTGGAACGCTCGGGCGCACGCGTGGAGCAGGTCATGATTGATCCCACCTTCCGTCTGGCGGATGTAAATCGTCTCAACAACACCTGGCCTTTTCCGATTATCACCGAGTTTGCCCAACCTATTCGTGGCGGATGGGACACCTACCGGGCGTCGGTTCGTCCTGCCCTCTGGTACGGTCAGGAAAGCGGCATTATGGGTGGCATTGCGTTTCAGGGCGAGTATCTGTTCGGTCAGCACCGGGTGGATGGAAGCCTGATGCTCACCAGTGGCAACCTCGACGATGTGGGCGTGAACGCCATCGACGTGGACTACAGCCTGAGCTACGAACGAAGCATGCAGTATTTTGGTCGAGGCGCTTTTGCCACCGCCAGCGTGCGTCGGTATTATGGCATTGGCGAGGAGTCGATCGGATTTCGTAAGCACCTCGGAGCGCTCGGCGTGCGCGAGCCGTTGCAGCGTATGCTCGAATTTCGGGCGTTTCATCAGCGCGCGTGGCGCGAACGACAGATTCCGGCACTGCAAAGTGACTGGCAGGAAGGCAGTACGGTCGGTATGCAGCTGACCTACACCGTGGGCGATATGGGAATTTCGGGCATTAACTACGACTTCCGTACGGCTTCATCGGATGGAGCCTTTGCGGCTAGTTTCGCTACCTTTACCGCCACGCACACCCGTTTTTGGGCACGCAACTTCCGAACCCGATACACCGCCTCGGTTGGTATTGGCTCGGAATGGATGCCGGCGCAGTATCGCTGGGCACTTAGCGGTCCCACCGCGGAGGAGCTCTGGCGTAATCATGCCTTCACCGGCATTGCCAACCTCGACGCCTCCCTCACCGACGACCTCCAGCTTCTGGCCAACGACGGAACCGGACTCATTGGCTACGGTCTCACCGGCATCGGGTCGACGGATGTGGCCGGGAATAACTACTTCACCGGCACGATCTGGAATACCTGGCGACCGTTTGCGGCCAGCCGGACACTGCGCCTGATGGAACTCGAGCTCTTTGCCGCGGCCGGCAAAAGCTGGGTTGGCACCTTTACCGGGGACTTCCCCGAATTTGGGAGCGCTGATCCGATGCTGGCTAGTATAGGAACCGGGGTCACCTTCGATGTGGGAGCATTGCCCGTGTTCAATCGCTGGCGACCACAGAGTCGGTTACTGCAAGACCTGCAGCTGAGCGTGCGGATGCCGTTTTATTTGCATGGCGTGCAGGACGAATTCGGTGCGCGATTCATCATTGGCGTGAGCGAGCGATTTTAGTGTTAATGAGGCAGGTGGGAGCAACATGCTTCCATCTGCGTGTTGTGCAGCGCCACGTTGCAAGTGAATGTATTCAGGCATAACTCATGGCGGCTTGATGGTCAAATCAGCAGAGCTAAGTTTGGTTTATTTTGCTATGTATACGAAATTAAATCAGTATTTCAGTTGGGCTGCACAATGAGGATGCATAAAAGCTCACACCTCCGTATATTTGAATTCTGTTCGGGATGTAGCGCAGCCCGGTAGCGCACACGCCTGGGGGGCGTGGGGTCGCAGGTTCAAATCCTGTCATCCCGACTTTTTTAGAAGCTAATCCATTGCTGTTCAATGGATTAGCTTTTTTTATTTGGGTTTACTTCCCATATTACTTCCCACGTACCCACCAAGAGTTGACTTACAGGTGTAGTTGTTCTCAACGATGACAGGGTTCAATGTTCATCTGATATAGTAAATGGGATTGACTATATTTTTCAAACCTATTATCAGTTTGACCAATATGAAAAACCTATTCTATACTCTATGCATCGGATTGTTTGTTCTTTCTTGTGGAAGAGAGAACAATCCTTTAACAGGTGTTTTTACTGAGAACCCCGTGTTTCTGAGTGAAGATGGTGTAACCATAAAGTGTCCCAACGGAATTATAGGAGAAATTGGAATAGTGGATGGGATTGAATACGAAATTGTAGATAGGGACTTACTTATTTCAAAAATAGGTACAAACTCCGATTTGAGTAGAGTCTGTGTAAGTATGGTCAACGATATGGGAAGTTTATTTCGGTTCTCCTCTTTCAATCAGTCCATTCAGAATTGGGATGTGAGTTCTGTTACTGATATGAGTTTTATGTTTTCTAGTTCCCAATTCAATCAACCCATTGGGAATTGGGATGTGAGTTCAGTCACCAATATGAGTGGGTTGTTTAGAAATTCCCAATTCAATCAACCTATAGAAAAATGGAATGTTGGTTCTGTGACCAATATGAGGGATATGTTTTCTAGTTCCCAATTCAATCAACCTATCGGAAACTGGGATGTGAGTTCAGTTACAAATATGAGGTATATGTTTGGTGGTTCTCCATTCAATCAACCCATTGGAACTTGGGATGTGAGTTCGGTTACGAATATGAGAGGGTTGTTCTCTATCACCGAATTCGACCAACCCATCGGGAATTGGGACGTAAGTTCCGTTACGGATATGAGTTTTATGTTTCATATTTCCCAGTTCAATCAACCCATAGGGAATTGGGATATGAGTTCCGTTACGAATATGAGGTATATGTTTAAAAGCTCAACATTCAACCAGCCCATCGGTGATTGGGATGTGAGTTCGGTAAGGGATATGACTAACATGTTTGATTTTTCTGAATTCAATCAACCCATCGGTGATTGGGACGTAAGTTCGGTTACGAATATGAACTGGATGTTTTGGAATACACCGTTCAATCAACCTATAGGGGATTGGGATGTGAGTTCGGTGACGGATATGAGAGAAATGCTTTGGGGTACACCATTCAATCAACCCATCAATCAATGGTGTGTCACAAAGATAACCTCAGAACCGTATGGTTTCTCAGCCTTCTCACCACTTACAGAAGAGAATAAACCCGTATGGGGAACCTGTCCAACAAGATGATACCACTCCAAACGTTCATAGAGAACATGGACCATCGGGAACATCGTTTATATGTATACCTTTGGTACTGTGATGTTTATTGGCACTATTTACCTTCTTATAAACTGGGCACCAGTTCATTAGCAAGCATTTTCCCAAAAGCTGCAATAGGAATATGAATCACGCGTTATATATTGGTGTTTTAAAGGACCATTTGGGGCTCAACAAACTTTGATAGTGTTAATCGAAACTAACTCCTCTGTCTATGTCGTATTCACGTCGTGATTTTCTGCGTTTGAGCTCAATGCTCGCTCTCGCAACAGCTGTTCCAACGCGCCATCTTTTCGCGAGAGAAACACGCCTCACACCTGATAACTTTACATTGCTGCGCAGAAACGTAGGCATCTATTCCAATCGAGGTGGAACCATAGGGTGGCTGGTGAATCAGGATGGATGCGTTGTTGTTGACTCTCAGTTCGCCGATACCGCTGCCGACTGCCTTCAGGGACTCGAACAATTGATTGCCTCTGAAGTGGATGGATCATCCATTGCAGCCGGTCGACAACCTGCTCACTCGGCCCAAATCACCGATATTATGGTGGATGTCCTTCTGAACACCCATCATCACGGCGATCATACCGGTGGCAACGGCGTATTTCGTCCGCAAACGGAGCGCATTGTTGCACACGAAAATGTGCCGGATCTTCAACGCATGCAATCTCAGATGAGGGGCGGCGACTCCGATAATGCTTATGCCGATACCACGTTTGCATCCGAATGGTCTACCCAAATCGGCGATGAAACAATAACAGCCCAACACTACGGTCCGGCCCATACCGGCGGCGATGCCGTTATTCACTTCGAACAGGCCGATATTATTCACATGGGCGACCTGGTTTTTAACGGGGTGTATCCCTTTATTGATGAAGGTGGAGGGGCAAACATCGCTAACTGGATTGTTTTACTGGAAACGGTTGCCACGAAATACACAGATGAAACACACTATATCTTTGGCCACGGACAACCTTCTAAAGGTATTATTGGCAGCAAAGAAGATGTTCTGAACATGCGAGACTATCTTTCGGCTTTGTTAGAACATGTGCAGCAAAGCATGCAGGCCGGTCAATCCCGAGAAGAAGCCCTGAGCATTACTACCTTAGCGGGCTTCGAAGACTATGTGAGTTTTGGTCCGCGCCTTTCGCTGGCAGCGAATCTGGATGTTGCCTGGAATGAACTTGAGCCGTAAGAAACGGGAATATCCGGCTTAACTGCAGCTATCGCGCCGAGTTGATTGCGGCTTCTTTGTGCTATCGTACGTTTAGGGCATCGGGGAGGAGCAAACGCACTGTTGGGTACCAATTATTAAAAACGAGGATTTGGGCGAGCCAATCTCACGAAATCGTTTCATCTGTGCAGCTGTGTACACCGAAACTGCGCTTAATAGTCTTGTCTGCATATTATCTGGGCGCACATACCTCATTTAATACATTCACCTGCACCATCGTGGTACACCGACACCGCGCTTAATAGTCCCGTCTCCACTGAATTTCCAGTCCATTCCGGTTATTGTCGCTCCCGGTAATGATAATTTCCAGGTTTCGGCGAATCTGATACTCCAGCATCACCTGACTGCTTACTGTAGCGCCCAATTCCTGAATTAATGCCACAAACATACGATCGGAGACGTACTTTCCGGCTTTAATCGTCGTTCCAGACTGACCACCCGTTCGGGTGTTATCAATCGTGAGCACGTCAATACCCAGCGCCTGAGAGGCCAGTTGCTCCACACGATCGAGCAAAATATCAAAAGCCGCATCCCCGATTCCACCTTCCGACCGACCGGCAACCGATTGCTGCCATCCTGCCAAGGCGTTTAACGGCCTGCCAAACAGGGTATAGCTGATAATGTCACCTAACTCCATCTGAGGATCACTTTCGTACGTAAACGTGGGTTCATCTACTGTCCCGCCAATGGTATACCAGATGCGAATGTCAGAAGGCTGGCGCAGCTCATACAGGGTTCGAACATTCAGCTGAGGATTATCCGGCGGGCCACTGAACATGACCTCCGCTTCTTCCAGATCAAATCGGCGACCAAGCTGAGTCACATGCCCGTCGTTGGCCCGCATTGCTCCGAATACCTGTACATCTTCATCGCGGTATTTCACAATATCCAGCTCACCGGCCAGTTGAAGTTGAATCTCAGGGCGGGACCGATTCCGCACCCAAAAATTTCGCTCTGTCCTAAAAACCAGCTCCATTTCGAGGTTGTTATAAAACTCCATCCCGTCAAACAGCGATGGCTCTTCCTCATCGAGGGTTACCTCTTCTACAGTACGCTCACCGAAATTATCCAGATACAGGTAGCCACGATCCAGCTGAATTGATCCCGTTAATTTCGGATTATCGAACCCACCCTGAATTGAAGTATCCATCGAAAATATCACTTGAATGTCGCGTGTGTTGAAAGCCCGGAAATTACGCGCGCGCAGGTTAATGTCGACCTCCTGAGGCATGAAACCATCCAGAGAAATGCGTCCCGAGCCGGTCAAGCTACCCGAACTGACCATAGAAAGGCTGTTTAACTCAATAAATTCGGATGAAAACGTTACATCGCTCTCTATATCGCGTATGGTAACATTGTTATCGGTCAGGTACAGACTGGCTCTCGACAGGCGCAGATTTCCCACCAACTCGGGATCGTCAAACGTTCCGCCAATATTTAAATCGGCATTGATGCGACCGGCAATGTTTCTGACAAGAGCGGGGTCAGTAAACTGGTTAAACGTTGCCATATTAAAATCGTTGGTGACCACGCGGATATCCATCGGATTCTGCTCGTCTGGAAAGGTCACATCGAAGGTTCGCATATCGATAGCCAGCGGGATGTAACCTTGAAGACGTGCCGCAAGCTGACCACCCGATACAACCCGGGAATTAATGGTGAAACGGGAGGTTTCATGAATAAATGCCGCATTAAAAGTAAGCGAATCCACCGCAACTCCGGATATTCTGGCGTTTTCCATGCGGAATACAGACTCTATCTCCGGTTCTCCTGCAGTGCCACTGGCTGAACCCAACAGGCTTACTCTTCCTGTTACACCCTCAAGTCCGAGCAGATGGGCCAGGGCGGAATTATCTTCAATCACCATTTCGGCCGAACGTATACTGGCGTAAATTTCCTCCCTAAAAAAGGAATCATCGAATTCGAGCGGGTCGCCCGGTTGAAAGGGGATGTTCAATTCGGCAGTCAATAAAGAATCGCCGTTTTCGATGGCATTAAGCCTGGATGTAATACGACCTTCTTCCAGCAACAGCTCAGCATCCAGCAGGTCGAGGCGGAACCCTTGGAAGTCGAATTCTCTGATACCAAAACGAGCATTTACCTGATAAAAATCTCGCGCCAAGTCAGCGTCCATGAATATGGATCCGTTCATCATACCGTCAAAGATGACTTCATCAAGGAATATGCGCTGTAAAATAGCCAGATTAACATCGCTGGCTTCGAACCGACCACGAAACGCATCGGAGAGATACTGTTCAAACTCAACGGTAAGTTCTACACCTTCTTCTCCAACGAGTACAAGAGGCTCCATACGAACAAGCTCATTTTGGTAAAATACACTGAATGAGCGGCTCAGATAGTAGCGATAGGATGCATCCCGGAGTTCAAATACATCGGTTTCGAGTATTACAGAAAGGCTGTCGGTATTGGTATGAACGGTGTAACCGGCTTGTGTTTCGAAACGGGTATCATCCGTGAAATTGATGGTGATGCGATAGCTCCCCCGAACGAGGTCTTCAATCAGCTTACCGCGTGTAGCCAATTGTACGTTTTCCAGTCTAAATTCCCCGGATGTTGCATCAGAAAACCGCAGATCCAGCTCATAGTCAATTTCTTCGCTTAGGCGAACATTGGCACGACCTTCAACTCTGCGCACGAATACATCGTTAACGGTGACGTCTCGCAGTTGCAGTGTAGTTTCTATGTTTGGTATTCCGTTTCTTCCTGTAGATAAAACGCCCTGAATTTGACCGGATGCATCCAGAAAGCTGAGCCCGGCAAGGGGTGCGAGTGGATTTAACTGACCAATTTCAAGATTGAAATCCACACGGTTTTCGGTGCTGTACGCATCGTTGATTCGCTGCCGGATGTCGAGCTCGCCGGTGGCAAACGTACTTTTCAGGAAGGTATTATCAAGAATAAGCAACCCCTCTTGTAGGTTGAGGTTGGCCTGAAAGCGTTCGATGTCGGCACCGTTTACGACAGAATCATCTATTTCAAGAGAGGATTCTACGACCATCGTTTCAGGTTCAAAGCCCGTTCCTTTGCCTAAAGCGATGAGGTTGATCGCCGTTGGAAAGTCTTCGAAGCCAACAATTTCCCGGAGGTCGAACCGGGTTGTTTCAAGATAGAAGCTGTACGCTATTTTTTCGGGTTCCTGCCAGTGCTCGAGCGCTGCATTAAAATGTATTTCGGAATTGACCAAACGCGACAATGTGTACAATCGGGCTTCTGATGCGGTGATTTCAGCTTGCATTCCTACTGATTCTACACGTTGCTGGTTGACGAGCATTTCGGTTATCGTTGCATTGATATTCCATGGGCTGAAATCCTCCTCGGGACCAGGTTCAAGTCCTGTGCCGCTGGCTTCGAGATTTACCTGAGCAAAGATATTCAGGTCGGGGTTGGCTGCCCACATGCCGACATCAAGGAGAGATGACTCTGCGGATAAAGTCCAGGTTGGCATTGCTTGGAAGACTCCGCCGGCCTCCCCCTTCAACCCAATCCGCTCATCCCCCAGCAGGGCCACAAGGTCGGCCTCCACCGCACCCTCATCCAGCGCAAAACGCCCCTCCACACGATCCAGACTATACGGCGCCATACGGATACCGCCAAGCGCAAAGCTGCCATCAAAAACGGAAGCCTCCAGGTAATCCGGACGCACATCACCCTCAAGGAGAAACTGCAGGCTCGAGAACTGAGGTAACGCAGCGTTCCCCGTTACCCGCGCCACATCCAGCGCCCCCGACGTCAACTCCAGCCGCCGCACCACAAGGGTATCTGCCAGCGACAGCCTGGTGGCCAGCTTCAGACCCTGAATCCCGGCCGCATCTACCTCCACCCCGATCTGCAAATCACTCAGGCCGCCGCGCACCTCCAGGCCCAGTGTAAGATCCTCAACGAAAAATGGCTCTTCGGTGTAGGCCAGCACATCGCGCCAGGAGAGCGGCCGCAGTCCGGCATCGAGGCGCAGATCTTCTCCATCTTCGGCATAATGTGCCGTTGCGTCCAGCAACGATCGACCTGTAGCAACCGTGAGCTGACTCAGATTAAAACGGTTCTCGTCGGCCGTGGCGACCAGATGTATGGCAAGCGGCTTAGGCAGCCGGCCTTCGGTTAAGCGCAGGTCAAGGGCCGACAAATTCGCCTTGAATCCGTCTTTTTCAATGGAAAAGGCTGCATTTACATGCAGTGAGTCTACCGATATTTCATTGTCAGGCAACAAATAAGGGGAATACACGCTAATGAAACCGTTGGTTACCCGAATAGTCTGTATATCCACTGGAAAAACCTCTCCTGCTTGGGTGGTATCGCTTGATTCTGGTAGTAAATTCAGAATATTCCACTGGTTTTCGGCTGGCTGACTGGCATAAACCCTTGGTCCGTTCACCGATATTTCGTTGACAACGAAGGGACCACGAACCAAAGACCAGATGCGATACCTCGCATACAGGGTATCGGCCTCGAGAACCGTTTCTCCGATATCATCCTGTATCAACAGCCCGGTTACGGTAAGCTCACCGAGTAAATCTCCGCGCAGGGATTCAATAGAAAGTGTTCCGTTAAGCTGCTCACTGCCAATACGTTCTGCCTGTTCACGTAGAACATTTAAAACAACATCCGACTGCAATGCCCAACGAAGTCCGCCAAGGGTTAACATGAGGAGCACGATGGTTACCCATGGCCAAATCTTTCTTTTTTTCGGGGTACTATGTGTGGTGGTTTCGCTCATCAGAAGGACTGTCCGATACTAAAGTGAAAGCCCCATCGGTCGAGCGGTCGGCCATAATCTACCCCATTGTAGCGGTTCAGGTCTTCATCAGTCGGATTAACCTTATACCCAACATCGAAACGCACGGGACCAATGGGCGATTGATACCAGATACCGGCACCCGTACCAAACTGAATATCGGCTAAATCTACATCATCGCGGGTACGCCAGACCTGACCGGCATCCATAAACAGGGTAACACCGAAGTTTCGGTGAATAAAGGGTACGCGTTGACGAATTTCGCTGTTGAAAAGCAGGCTCACTCTTCCGCCGATGGGCAGGTACCCGCGAAAATCGCCTTCGCTATCAAAGGAGGCCCTTTTGGGTCCGAGGTCGTTTCGACTCCAACCCCGTACCGTGCTGTTTCCGCCAAGATAATATTGAATACTTGAGGGGATTTCATCGAGAGAATCCGTGAAAAGAATACCTCCATTCGTCCGCAAACCCAGCTGGGTTGTTCCTGTTACATCCAGAAACCGACGCACATCCAGCGAGGTTCGATTGTACTGATAGGTACCTGTGTTTAAGAACCCTGAAATTTCAAAGAAAGGTCGAACCGCCCAGCCTTCACCACGCTCAATAGACGATTCGTTGTAGAAGCCGGAGAATCGCAGAACCGACTGGTTAAAGAACTGAGAGCTGTCGCGGCTAGTGAAGGTAATGTCGCGCTGAAGCTCTTCGTTGAAGGTAAACTCGTAGGATATGGTTCCGGCCAGCTCCTGACTGTATTGATATATAAAGCTGTTGGTAGCTCCGATACTGTACAGGAGGTAACTCGACTCGTTTATGCGTTGAGCAAATGGGGATATAATAAATCCGCTAAAGGTGTTGAAAACATAGGGGACGAGGTAATCCATACTCAGGCGTTGTTCTATGAATGACCCTCGTGCCGTTGCGGTGAAACCGTGTCCATTGCCGAAGGGGTTTCGATGTTGCCAGGAAACGGCAGCACGAACGTATTCTTCGGTTACGAGTCCGCCTCGTACCTGTAGGGTGCGCAATGGATATTCACGCACTCGGATGTTCAGGTCGACGAGACTGTCGCGCGGCTGATCGGGGATGGATATGGTTACAAATCGGAAAAGATGATGAGAGAATATCTCTTGTTGTGCCCGGCCCAGACTGCGTTGACTAAACCTGTCACCGGAACTTATTCCCGACTCTTTTCGAATCAGATCGTCGCGTACGGTCGTTTGCCCCTGTATCGTAAGCTCACCGAAGTAGGTTATGCGCCCGGGATCGATGCTTAGCTCAACATGTGCTTCGTATCGCAGTGAATCAATACGGGCGGTTACGGATGCATTTGCGAAGGCATAGCCCTTGTTTTTAAGCATCCTCACAATATCACCCTCCAGATCCGTTTCACGAATGATTCGATATCGTCGTCCCTCATTGAATGGATTACGTTCCATCAGTCGCGTAAACTCCCGGGAATCACGAATATCTTGTTCATTCTGAGTATTCTCGGCGAAGCTGTAGCTAAATGAGCTGACGCGTATAGGACGACCTTCATTGATTCGAAAATCAATATGGCGCCTCCATGATTTTCTACCCTCGTCAACGGTGTACGTTACCTGTACATCCGGGAAACCCCGCCTTTGAAAGAAGCGTTCTAAACGTATAACGTCCCTTCTTACCTCCGTCTCTGAATATATTTCTCCACTCCTACGCCAAAATTGCCTCCTTCTGAGAAAACTGACCGATTCGTTGGCAACTACTTCACTCAACACTACATCATTGTAGCTTTCATTGCCGGTAAATGATACTTTCCACACCCGAGGAGGGGTTTCATCGTTGTTAGCCTGCGCACCACCTGGAAACGCAATCAGAAAACCTGTGAGGAGTATACAAAGTGAGGCGTATCGCTGTATCGGCCCTACGCGTTTTTTGATGTCTGGAAGCTCATTATTCCGTTCACGTACCTTTACCGTGTGTATTGGAAAGATGCGTTGTGGGCGAGTGTTCACTTTTTCACCACGAAAGTAGGCTTCCAAAGAATCGATGTACAGCACTATCAGGTGAGGTACACAAGCGTAATAGTATGACCTGATTCGCGCAATGAAAGCTTTCCGTAAAGTGGTTGATAGAACGTGCAATGGCGTTTATAATGTGATGAATGCTTCGTACAGGTTACGATTATAACTGACGAATAGTACACAATGTAGGCTTCCAAATGAAAAATATCATAAAAGTGGCGAATTTTTGGGTAAAAAGTCGCATTTTCAATTTGTTACCATCCAGAAAACCATATCACCTTTAAATAAGTCGGCAAAATACTTCTTTTCCTAACCAGATGTCCCTTAACGTTTATCATTTCCCTTTTTATAATCATTTTTAACACCATAAATATAGTTTAGCAATGTCGAAATCATGTAACAGACTTCTCATATTCGCCGGAATCTTGTTTGTTTTACAGGCCTGTAAAACGACCGACACCGGCATCATTTCGTACGATCCTCCCGGGAGAACAACCCTCACGCAGCCCCTCGACCCGCATCAGAATCATGCGCGTACCATTGGGGTGAGCGAAACCGGTGTTTGGGCAAGTAATGAGTTTGTGGCCGGCAGAATGAGTGATTTTTATCGAGTGGACGGGGATTTTTATCGCGTTACCATCCGACCGGAAAATGCTCCCATCAACTGGAGTTCGTGGTATTCGTTTAAGCTTTGGAGCGAAACGGAGCAGACCATACAGGTTGAGCTGGCGTACGAAAACGGATTTCACCGATATATTCCCAAGCTCAGCGTGGATGGGTACAATTGGACGGCATTGGACACAACGGAGTTCGTTCATGACCGCGATGCCGGAACCGCAACATTGACACTGGATGTGGGTCCTGAAAAGCTCTTTGTTTCCGCCCAGGAGCATTTTACCAGCGACCGGGTGTATACCTGGGCCGACTCCATCGCCACCCTCCCGTATGTGGAGCAGTCCGTGGTGGGTCAGTCGCACCTGGGCAGAGACATCATCAAATTGGTGGTGAATGCCACAGGAAATCCCGATGCGCCTATGATTATTGTTACCGGAAGGCAGCATCCGCCTGAAGTTCCCGGTGCACTGGGGCTTGAGACCTTTATGAATACATTCACCGGTGATGAGCCGGAGGCTGTTGCTTTTAGGGCCCGTTACCAGGTTGTGGCGTATCCCTTGTTGAATCCGGATGGGGTTGATGGCGGACATTGGCGACATAATTTCGGCGGGGTTGACTTGAACCGTGACTGGCGGGATTTTAATCAGCCTGAAACACGTGCCGTAGCCGATGATTTACTCACATATAAAGAGCGGGGAGTTTTCGCTTTGTATGGCCTCGATTTTCATAGCACCATACATGATGTGTTTTATACCATGAACAAGGATATTCCTACCAATATTCCAGGATTGACCGATCGATGGCTGGAGGGAATTAATACCATTCTACCCGATTATGAAATCCGTGAAGAGCCATTTGGGGTAGCATCTCCGGTTGCCAAGAACTGGAAATATCACACCTTTAATAACAATGGGGTGACGTATGAAGTGGGTGATAACACCCCTCGTGAATTGGTTCGGGATGTGGCGAGAGCCTCGGCTATTTCTCTGATGCGAGAGGTATTGAAACTCGAGCAGGCAGCGCCGGGTAACTAGGCTCGGCCGAAGCTCGGGGCTTGGCTGCTTCTGCGACGAGCGAGGTGCTCAAGCCGGAACAAACAGCGCTGGAAAACCAGGCATAATCTCATCCGGGATTCATCTATTTCTCTGATGCGAGAGGTGCTGAAACTGGAGGATGCACTCCGAAATCCCTCGAGTCAGCGAAGGGTTATTTTTTACAGCACAAACACTTGTTTTAGTGTTGTTTTCTGCTAATTTAGGTCCTTTACAGAAGGGTACTTCAACCTTTGTAAAGGACTTTTTTTTTGCTCAGAAATTCAGAATCTTCGCTAAACCATTTAGGCTGGTCTTATGTCACAAAACAGCACCCGCTCTCGCATCGGTCTTTTTCTTGGTCCTATCCTATTTTTGATTACTTACTTGCTACCCACACCTGAGGGGCTAAGTCCGGAGGCGCACAGCGTTGCCGCAATAGCTGTGTTGATGGCCGTTTGGTGGGTCACCGAAGCGCTGCCTATTGCTGCCGTTGCGTTTATTCCTATCAGTTTATTTCCTTTGCTGGGTGTAATGCCGACTGGAGCTGTGACAGCTCAATATGGCAATCAGATTATATACCTTTTTATCGGGGGGTTTTTCATCGCCATTACTATGGAAAGATGGAATCTTCACCGAAGAATAGCGTTGAATGTAATACGCATGGTAGGAACTTCCCCGGCCATGATTATTCTGGGTTTCATGATTGCGTCGGCCATACTATCCATGTTTGTTAGTAATACGGCAACAGCCATGATGATGGTGCCGATTGGTCTGGCTGTAATCAAACAGGCTATCGATATCGTGAAGCTCAATAATATTACCGACATCGATACCCGTCCTGAGAATTTTCATTTTGCCATTGCCCTCATGCTGGGTATCGCCTATGCCTGCTCAATAGGTGGCGTAGCGACCATATTGGGCACACCTCCGAATGCTGTATTCGTTGGAACCGTTGAAACCCTCTTCGATCAGCAGATCAGTTACGCACTGTGGATGTATTACGGTGTTCCCATGGCATTTGTGATGCTTTTCATTTGCTGGATCTATCTGGTAAAGTTCGCTTTTCCACTTCGTTTGAAGGAGTTGCCCGGCGGCTATGAGTTCATTATGGCAGAGATTCAGAAACTCGGCAAAATCTCCAAAGAAGAGATTATGATTTCGGTTGTATTTGCCGTGGTTGCAGCCTTGTGGATTATCAGGGGATTTGTGGATTTTGGCAATTTCAACGATGCGGCCATCGCCATAACAGGTTCACTGGTGCTGTTTATGCTGCCCACGAATTATGCCAAGGGTGAATTCCTGCTCGACTGGAAAACAGCGGTAAAAATACCCTGGGGTATTGTGGTACTCTTCGGAGGAGGACTTGCTCTGGCACATGGGTTCAGTACAACCGGTCTGGCTGCATGGATAGCACAATCTCTGATGTTCCTTTCGGGGTACAATCTGGTGATTTTGATTCTGGCTGTTGCACTACTTACCATCATGCTTACAGAGGTGACCTCCAATACCGCCACCGCTACCATGATGATGCCAATTCTGGCCAGTATGGCTCTTGCAATGAGCGTACATCCTTACGGACTTATGATTGCTGCTACTATCGCGGCTTCGTTTGCATTCATGCTTCCGGTTGCAACCCCTCCCAATGCTGTTGTTTTCGGGAGCAGCTTTGTTACTATTCCTCATATGGCACGCGCCGGAGTTTGGCTTAATATTATTGGCGTTATTGTGATCGTATTGCTGACAGCATTCCTCCTTCCGTGGCTTTGGGATATTGACTTGACTGCTCTGCCGGTGTGGCTGGAAGGTATAGAGCGACTGGGAGGTACACCCTAATAGTTAACCTCATCGCGTGAAGTTACATACTCTGTTTAGGGTAACAAAAAACAAGAGCCAGCAGGTTACCCCTGGTGGCTCTTTGTGTCGAGGAGGCATCTGCCTATGAATAGTCGTGATGCCTTGGTTGAGTCAATGGAAACGAGATAGTAGCCGTGTACAATTAAGATTATGTTATTGACAGGTTTTGGGTAGTGTGATTTCAATTTTCCCTAAATGCGTGGTGCGTTAAGCGTAGAACATCCCAGCTATAGGGCACCGTGATTTAGTTTGTTTCTGGATCGATGTCGTATTTATCGAGATAATAAACCAACCAGGGCACGTTAAAAGCATGAGTCCAGCCAAATACACGTAAGCCGTTGGATGCCGACCAAATCGGCCGCGTACCGAAGAATGGGTGAGCACGACCTTCATCAAAGCCCGGCAAATTGCTGGCTTGTTCCAAAAGCTCGGCATAGGCCCGCTGAGTGATATCCCCTGTTACAGGAGCTGACAGGGCGTCGGTCTGCAGGTAACGTGAACGACGGATGGCCGTATCTAACAGACTCCGCTCTCCGCTTAATTCATAGCCAACCAATAGACTGTGAATGCTAGACAAATAGGACTCCATATCATGGTCGAAGGGTTTTACATCGCGAACACGCTGTGCATGCCTTATTAGAGCACGCGCCACACGTTCATCGCCGGTCATCTGGTAAAACTGCATCAACCCATGGGAGTTATAAATCTGTGCATATCCGTACCGGTCAATATTCAGCGACCACCCGTCTGTGGCCTGGATTTGCATAGCAAGCTCAACTCTATAGCTCAGTTCCTCAAAGTATACCGGGTCTTTCGTAGCATCGTAAACAGCTGCCATGTTGAAAATTCCCAGATACAAACGACGTCCACGATAATCGTGCTCACCCCAAACGCGCCTTACAATGTGGTCAGCGGTAAGTTTTGCAACATCCAGACCACGATGATATCCATCCAGATAGTAGGCCATGACCCATCCGGGTGTCCATACGTGAGCCGATAAGACGGACGTCCAGGGCTGGGCACCGTGCCTTCTGCCCATTCCCACGTAAGGACTCGACTCCGGCAGAGCTTCATGCTCAAACCAGTCTACGGTGAGGTTGGTATCTCCACGAAAACGAGGTTTTACAGGCCAGTGTATATTGCCGATATCCATCGAGTGCCTGCTCATGTGTTGTGCAGCACGGTAATATTTGCTCTCACCTGTGCGCATGAACTGATACCACCACATGCCATCCTGGGCGGGTTCGTTCAAGCCCCACATAATCCAGTTATCGTTGTAAAAATTGGTTTTACCATCGCCAAAATAGAACATACCATACCAGGGCTCCCAGTTTTGATTAAACAAAAACCAATCGAATTTGTGTGAAAGCCCGCGCTCGTACGTCGCAAAACGCTCGCTGGCAGGACCCATATTCCCAAAGGCACCTGAAGCGGCATACCACGATGGCGGCGCATTCCCAACAGGCACTTGCAGTACAAGTGCGTGAGCCTGGCTCAGCTGATCTTCTCGAACGCCGGCCTGATGGAAATAAAAACTCAGCTCCGTGGTTTTCGTGAGTCCGGTAGCAAAGTTGGCTACCATATCGCCGTCGCGACGGGTGCTGGCTCGCTCGAAGCTCATGGGTCCGGCCTGTGGCGACCATAGGTAGCCTTTGAAAATACCCGCGTCGGCGTCAAATAAAATCTCCTTCGGATATTCCTCCACAAAGTTACGAATAGCCATGCTGATACCTCGCTGACCATCCGAAATGTGCATCCAACCCGCCATACGTTCCGCCGAAACGGCCTCACTTCCTGAATTTGAAATACTGCCAATAAAGCCGTTTATACGTTCATCGGGTGTTGAATTGGGCACAGGCGGAATTCCGGTTGGCTTAGGTCCCGTCTGAAATACCGAGGTTATTCCGCTTCCTGCAATTTCACCGTTATACGTGCGTTCATTTCCCGGAGCATACCAGGAGCCCTCAAAATAGCCGGTACGTACTAGGGTTGGAGTAAAATTCGGAGAAAATGTAAGCCCTGTAGCCTTAATCATGTCCTGAGGTTTGGTTAACCCCTGATCCTGCTCTCGGGCAGCCTCGTCAACCATAGGACCCAACCGGGTGGCAACGGCAGGATGCTGCTTATCGCCCAGAGGTTCGCTCTGGTCGGGGGTACCTGTATATGTAATGGTATGATAAACCCGGATGTATTCACGACCGGCATACGCATGCACACGTGTGATAAATGGGGATGTGGGATTATCGTCTCTATTGAATCGATATTCACCTTCAATTCGGATGATGGCGTGCAAAGGTCCGCTGCCTTTTTCAACAAATATCTGGTCAATAACGGCACGGGAAGAATCAGGACCGTTTTCATCGAGCATATCCAGGAATGAACCTCTTCCAAGTGGACTTCCCGCCAGCAGGTGCTCATCGCTGTAGCCATTACCCGATGGGTTCACCTCAATTTTATCAAGAAAACCACCAGCATTGCGTTTATCAACCGTAAATCGAAGTGTGCCGGTATCTACTTCTATTCCCCCTGTTTCACGTTGATTGTTTTTGATAATTACGCGATTGGGATATACCGCATGGCGCCGAACATTTTCACCATACTCCAGCTGATACGCATCCCCAGATTCCGCAAAAAAGAACACCCAAACCCATTTAATACTATGGTCGGCTGGTTCCCAGGTAGAAACCTCTGTTACCTGTGCAGGGATTTCATTGCCACGATTGTCGAGAATCCGGATGTGGTCTGGCGAATGGAGTACACCTTGGGGAAATGGTATTCCCATGGTTACCGGACTTCCCGGCACAGCGTCAACTGTAAGAGGAATACTTCCTGTTGATTGTGCAATGGAATAGGTTGGCAAGATGAGGACTGCAGCTAGAAGCAATGCACAGACGTTGAGAAATCTGTTGAATAGCATAATCGGCCTGATGTTTAGATATAGACTGGAAAGGAGGGAAAGATTATGGCAGATTTTGCCAATAGGTGAAGATCACCATCAGTAAAAAAGCAGGTATCCGGCAAAAGCCAGGCTAATAACCGGATACCCTAACCATTAGAAATTGCCTAACATCGGGAATAATCGTCTGATTTCCTCGTCAGAAGGCTGACGACCATATTCAGCTATTTCAAACCCTTCTACGTATTGAATTTGTCGTGCTACTTCTGGACCATAGAATTTTTCGAGTGCAGGCATGTGGGCATCGGTAACATTTGGACGAACCCATCGCTGTGCCAGCCATGCACGTCGCTCGGCAGCACCTTCCGGAACTTGATCGAGTGTTCCGGCAACCCATGGCAACCACTCGTACATCTGAGATTCATGGGCGTCTAGGCCGTCGATTTTAAGGTCTATCACGTTGTCGATGGCCACAACAATATCGTTTTGGAATGGGTATGGCCGCTGAAAACGATCTTGCATGTAGAGAAACACAGGGTTTCTGGCCAACGGTGGTGTATCGGGTGTAACATTGGGAACCACTACCATGTAGGCCGCATCCATTACAAGAACACCAGCATAGCGGTGATCGGGGTGGTAATCGTTGGTTCTAAGTCCAATAACGACATCCGCATTCCAATTACGTATGTCACGAATAACATCATGACGAATATGAAGATGAGGCATTAACTGGGCATCATGATTGTCGTACACTTTGTATTCCTTAACGCCAAGACGACGGGCAGCCTCATACGATTCTGCTCTTCTGCGGTTGGCGAGAGGACCGCCTCCCATATCCTGATGACCATGATCACCGTTTGTAAGCGATACGAACTTCACTTCATGACCCATCTGGGCCCAAAGTGCTGCTGTACCGCCCATCTTGGCTTCAGCATCATCAGGGTGAGCAAAAATAGCTATGATACGCAATGGTCGGTCATCCTGTGCCTGTACAGGCGGAGCAAGAAACACCGAACCCAAGAGCAGCATTGCGGCAAAGGAGAGTAAATACTTCATGATAGTTTTCCGGGGTTAGTAGACGTTATGTTGTAGTAAATGGAGGTTGCCATGTGGGCAGCAACCTCCATATTTCGAGCTTTTAATTATTGTGGGTTCTGCTGGAAACCAGGTGTTACATCAATTTCACGTTGCGGAATCGGGAACAACAACCGTGCATTGAGTCCTAACTCTTGCATCGCTGGAACTGCTCGGTTGAAGCGAAGCAAGTCGGCCCATCGGTGATTTTCAAAGGCCAGCTCAACCCTGCGCTCCTGCAGAAGTTTATCTTCAAAACTTCCAGGCGTATTCGCATCTATCGGACTCAGGCCAGCACGGTTACGAACCTGATTAATCAGACCGTACGCCTCTGGCGATTCACCAATAGCCTCTGCGAGCATCAGCAGCACATCTGCATACCGAATTACAGGCCAGTTGATGTCAGAATCATTGTTCTGAAACGGCTCACTTCGATATTTCAGAATATGCCTTGCTTCAACTACTGCGTTGGTATTGGGATTCACATACGTGAGGGCCATAGACACATCTCTTCGCGAATCTCCGGGCTCATAAGCGGCCCACATTTCTTCCGTAGGGCGGTTTCGGGCATTTCCTAAGCCGTTTTGCAGTAACGGACTCGGAGAGAAATAGTTGGTAAACGGCGAACCGGTACCAAGGCCTCCAGACCGGTACTGTACCTCAAAGATAGACTCTGAATTGTTGCTATTGCCAACTCCCCAAAGGTCCGCGTAATCGGTAACCAGGCTATAACCCATAGTTAACACCCGGCGAAGCACCGTTTCAGCTTCTGAGTTGTTGCCCAGCGTAAGGTGTACCTTACCCAGAAGTGAAGCCGCGGCGCCTTTGGTTGCACGACCTAACTGACCTGCTGGATATGCATCCGGTAATAAGCCCTCCGCCGTTGCAAGATCAAGAGCGACCTGCTGGAGGATGGCATTTCGGTTACTTTGCGTAATTCGCTGGTTGATGTCGGTTATCTCGGTGAGAATTAGTGGAACATTGGCAAAAGCCAGCGACAAATTATAGTACGCCAAAGATCGCAGGAACAGCGCCTGACCACGTATATGATCGCGCTGTGTCTGATTCATCTGCACGCCATCGATACGATCTAAAATCACATTCGCCCTGTTTATCAGGACATAGTGATCGCGATACATATCCCCCAGGAATTGATTCAGCGAATTTTCATTAAATGCGTGAATCACGGCCAGTTCATTTGCCAAACCGGTAACATCCGGTCCCTGATCTGTATTATCAGATCTCATTTCGAACATCACCCACAGGCTCTGACTGTACATCCCATCGAGATGCAGTGCAGAATAAGCTCCGTTTAAAGCGAGTTCGAAGTCATTTGCGTTCGTAAAGAAATTATCTACGTTACGCTGCGATATTGGCGCCAGGTTCGTGAAATCATCTCCGCAGGAGATCACAAACAACGCCAGGATGATAACTGTTAATTTTGCTTTCATGGTTATACCTCGTTTATCCTTGACGTTATAATGACACATTGATGCCGAGCGTGTAGGTACGAATCATTGGATGCGCACCATAATCTTCACCCTGTGTTAACATACTTGCTCCCGACCAGTTGTTTACTTCAGGATTGAATCCGAGGTATTTGGTCCAGGTAATCACGTTGTTAACCGAAGCATACACACGGGCACTACTTATGGAGTTGCCCAAGACACGACTTGGGATGTTGTAACCCATGGTAATATTCCTGATTCGGAAATACGTGGCGTCTTCTACCTGGAAGTCTGAAGGTCGATCGTTTCCTCCACCGAAGGCACCGGTCTGTCGATCGGCACGCGGGAACTTCCCATTGCCAGGATCTTCAGGAGATCTCCATCGGTCGTTGAACGCTGCATAACTGTTGAAGTTACCTTCCCCGTTCTTGAGGTGGCGGGAGGTTAGGTTGAGAACCTCTCCACCGACAACACCCTGGAAGAAGATGCTTGCATCAAGTCCGCGATACGCAAACCGGTTGGTAATACCGAAGATGAAATCCGGCATGTAATTACCAATTACAGTACGGTCGTTCGAGTCGATAACGCCATCACCGTTGATATCTTTGAATCTGAAGTCACCCAGACCTGGATTTGGTGCAAACGCATCTGGCAGACGATTTGCAAGATCTTCCGGTGTGAGGTATAACCCGTCTGTAACGAATCCGTAGTAGCTGCCTATCGGATGGCCGACCTTGGTAATATGGCGGATACCAGCACCCCCGGCAGAAAGAATAGGATCTCCCTCAGGGCCTAGCTTCAACACTTCGTTATGATTGGTTGAGTAATTGAAGTCGGTAGACCAACGGAACGCACCGGTTGTATTACGGGTAGTAAGCGCCACTTCAAATCCTTTGTTGAGAACTTCACCAATGTTGGTGAGCGCCGTAGTGTAGCCAAAGGCTGAAGGTATATTTACATTCAACAACAGGTCTGTCGTTACGGCATAGTAGTAATCAAACGTAAACGTTATTCTGTCTTCAAGGGCGCCCAAATCCAGACCAATACCGCTTTGTGTTGTTGTTTCCCAACTTAACTGACGGTTACTGATGGTATTAGGAGCAACTCCTCCAAAGACGGCGGTTCCAAGCGGATAGTTCTCAGCTCCGAGAAGTCCGATAGCACCATAGTTGGGGATGAGGAAGTTCCCTGTCTGACCAATGCTTGCGCGTAGACGCAGGTAGTTAATCTGACGGATGTCTTGGAAGAAATTTTCTTCCGAGGCAAGCCAGCCTGCAGAAACAGACGGGAAGAAGCCCCACTGATTATCTCTACCAAATCGGGAAGACCGGTCACCACGAATCGAGATCGTTGTGAAGTACCTGTCGAGATAGGTGTAGTTAATTCTGGACAGGTAAGACAGCAGCGACCACTCTTCTGCCTGGCTGAATCCACCGGCTATCTGACCGGCATTCAACGTTCGCACAAGATCATCCGGGAAGTTTACTGCAAATACCATGTTTTGCGTTACTTCTTCACGCTGGGCTGTAAAACCCGCCAATATATTGTACCGGTGGTTGCCTGTTTCATTGTTGAAATTAACCGTGTGCTCTGTTAGCCAGTTCAGTGACCGAGAAGCATTTGCCTGAGCGTATGGGTTTCCGGTTGTCTGCGTTCGGAAACGGAAGTCTCTGGCAAGGTAGAAGTCACGCTTGAAATCGTTTACATCTACACCGAAGTAAGCGCGATATACCAGATTATCGAAAATTTTATAGTTGGCATAAGCCGTACCGAAAGCACGGATATGACGTATCTGATCATCAACATACTCGATAATGGCAATCGGGTTGCTCGCATCGGTCATACCATTGCCAATATGTGCCTGATTATTGGTCTGGTTAATTGTTCCGTCAGCAAAGCGTGGAACAACAGTCGGTGAGGTAACGATACCGGAATATATTACCCCCGGTGGTTGAGAGAAATAGGGGTTGTTAACAGGTAGTCGCTTATGGTCGGCGTACGACGGGTTAAACGTCATACCCACTTCCAGGCGATCGTTAACACGCGCTTCAACATTACTCATAAGGCTGTAACGGTCGAAGCCGGTACGCTCAACAATACCGTCTTGTGAGAAAACCCCTGCTGATATGTAATACCCAACATCACGGTTACCTCCGGTTACCGATACGTTATGGCTGCTGGTGAGGGCGCGGCTGAACATTTCATCTTGCCAGTCGGTGTCGGTACCATCCCAGTTTATAAAGCTTTCCGGAATGAGTACGTTCCCGTCGTTAGGGCGACCCTCGTTGGTTCTAGGATTCACCAGCGTGAGATTGGGATACTTCTGACGAAAGTTGTTGTTTCGTGCATCAATCACAAAATCGATAAGTTCTTCTGCATTCATCAGGTCAATGCGCCGACCGACTTCCTGCACACCTACATAGCTGTTGTAGTTAATACGTGCGGGGCGGCCATCCCGGAAACCTCTGTTGGTAGTCACTAGCACAACACCATTAGAACCCCGCGAACCGTAAATCGCTGCAGCGGAAGCATCCTTCAGAATTTCAATAGACTGAATATCGTTTTGATTGATGGTTGCCAGCGGATTAATTGCAGGCTCCGTAAAGTTGGCACCCAACCTCAGGTTTCGACCTTGTAACGACGGATTTCTTGTGAATGGAAACCCATCAATTACATAAAGCGGATCTGTACCGGCCGTTACGGTTGCAACACCCCGAATACGAATTTCAGGTCCGGCTCCCGGCACACCCGAAGGCTCTTGAACCTGAACACCGGCTACTCTACCCAAGATGGCGTTTTCAAAACTAGCAGAAGGAATTTCACGAATCTGCTCCATGGGTACCGAAGCGATCGATCCGGTTACTTCCCGACGCTGCTGAACACCGTATCCTACTACAATCAGATCTTCAAGACCCAATACGTCGGGTTGCAGACGGATGTTAATCACGTTGCGCCCGCCAATTGTAATGGTTTCTGTTCGGAAACCAACGTAAGACACCACCAGAACTTCAGCCCCTTCAGGCAAGTTCAAACTGTAGAAACCCTCAAGGTTTGTGGTTGCACCAATGGTGGTGCCCCGCACTTGAATGGTTACACCAATAAGCGGCTCCTCTGTTACAGCATCCACAATGGTACCTGTTAGTGTTCTGTCTTGCTGCTGTGTTGTTCTGGCTGCACTGCGTGTAGGCAGAGGCTTATTCACCATAACAATTTCACGATGGCGAGACAAAGCAGCTTCAAACGGAGTAGCTGCCAGTGTGAGAGCCAGCGCATCGGCTACCGTAATATCGGCAAACTCCATGTTCACGGGCTCATTTAATGCAGGGATATCAGGATTAATAACCAATCCCAGGTTACCCTGACGTGCTATTTCCATGAGAACCTGCTTCCGGGGCTGATTCACAAACGATCCGTCTACACGACGCTGTAATTCCGCAATATCATCGCGGTATTCACGAACGGTGTAGAAGATAGCCGATTCACTTTGTGATGTAAGTGAACTGGCGGCAAGTGCCGTTACGCGTTGATCGGCTCGCTGCCCTAAAGCAAGAACCGGAATCAACAGAGACACCATCAGAGACATTGTAATCCATCTATGTATCATTGACGTACCTTCTTTTTATTTGACCCTTATGGTAACCTTAGACCTCTTCTTCGGTTACCGTTTTATTCGACATTTAAGCACCATTCAGGCGCACGGCTCAATACATATCTTCATCCAGCGACAGAACAACCGTCTGGTCTGATATGTAATAGTTGAGCTTAAGCGACTGTGCAATTACTTCAAATACATTTTGCATCGACCGCATATCTAATAATGCGGTGAGGGAATAATCGTTAATGGCATTGTTGGTAATCTGAATTTCAATATCATACCAACGCTCGAGCTGACGAACAACCTCAATAAAAGGTGTTTCATAGAACTTCATTCTTCCGCTCATCCAGCTCAGATAATCTTCTGGGTTAACCCATCGGGTTTGCATAGTTTCGCTTGACCTGTACACACTTACGAGTTGACCCGGAGTTAATACCACTCGTTCAGGGGTTTCTTTTACCTCGCGTGCAACCGCAACGCTGCCACTTTTAACTACTACATCAATGCGGTTTTCATTTTCATATGCACGAACACCAAAATCGGTTCCCAATACCTCTACGGTCACATCTCCACTGCGAATAATAAACGGCCTTGATGGAGCATGTGCGACGTCAAATCTGGCTTCACCCACCAATTCCACTTCACGTACGTCTGGGGCAAATTTTTCTGGAATACGAATCGTACTTTCAACAGACAAGCTCACGCCGGTACCGTCGCTGAGCAACAGATTCACCCGCTGATTACGATCGGTTTGAATTTCACGAAATACAATTTCCGGAGTGGATGGTATTTCCGCCGGCGATAATGCCATGTATGTGATAAATACACTGCTCAAAATGGTAATAAGCAGAATAGCCGCCAAACGGACAACCTGAACGTAGCGGCGGTGCACGTGGCGCGAAATCCGGGTTGAAGACATCGCAGACTTGCGAGGATGATCAGCACCATTTCGCACTGTTCCGAATATACGCTGCCAATCTTTGTTAACATCACAAGAGAGTACAGCACTCTCAACAGGGCGATATTTGGATGCTTTCCAAATCACATGTGCGCGGTTCACTTCGCGGGCAAAATTTGCATCCTCACGAATCAATTGATCAACTCGTGCGCGTTCATCTGAGGAAGAACATCCGTCAAAATAACGGATCATCATTTCCCAATGATGCTCCTGTAATGTGTTTTTAGACTGCTTCATATGCATAAGACCGTTCTGGAAGCGCTTTCCCCCAAAATTTATTTTAAGAAATTTTCGAGCGCCATACGGAGGTCCTTAAGGGCCAATCCCATAAGATTCTCCACCGTCTTTGGGGAAATATCCAGCACTTCAGCAACCTCCTTAACCGACATTTCATGTTGCCGGTGCAGTACGAATACAGCCTGACGTCTTTTAGGCAGCCGTTTTACGGCCCTGTCTAAGGCCGCCATGAGTTCATGCTCCATCGTACTGTCGTCGGCAGGGTCAGACACCGCAAGCACTAGCTGACTCGATTCTTCCTCATACTTCTTGCGGGTGGTTTCTTTCTTGATATAGTTAAGACATTGATTGTAGACAGCCCGGTACAAATAGGTTTTCAACGCACCAGCAGCCGGATTCCAGTCGGCACGTTTGTTCCATATTTTGATGAATACTTCCTGAGTGATTTCACGACCGGCATCGTACGACCCAACATGTTCTGCGGCAAATACCGCCAAAGGAGTATAGAAACGATCAAACAGTTTACGGAACGCACGCTCATCGCCGGCACGAATGCCTTCAATCCATTCTGATTCGATAAGTTGCGCAAATAACAGCATGAGACGTCATATTGAAAAACAGAATCATAGCATGTCACTTCAGTTTGTATTGTCCTTTTCTGTTTGAGAAGATGTTTTTGAGTACCTCAGAATAGACAAAAATGCTTCGACTGGATTGACTGCTTTGTATACAGCAAAATCCGATAAAGTTTGCTGATGTGCAATGTCAATTATCAGGCTATTGCAACAACATTCGGTAATAGTAAAGAACAGGAGTCACACTCCTGCTTTCACTTAACACATAATAGCCTTCCTGAACTGAATCCCATGTAATTGCCTCTCCCTGCGGTTCAGGTACATAAGGTAGCCTGACGGGGGGCCTGGATAATGCGGATGCAATACTCTCTCCCTCATTTCTGCTCCACATAAATACACGCTCTTTGGTTTTGAGCAGAATACGGCGTCCGTCTGGCGATATATCACCCGCAGTTATGTCTGTAACGGGCAAACCACCAAGTCGCTCCAGATAAAAGAGTTCATCCAACGGGTATGGATATCGGGCTATATATACAGTTACAGGAAACTCACGTTTAGTGACAACATACAGGTCACGTGTGAGTGGATCTATCATGAGTGTTTCCGCATCTTTCTGAACATCATCCGGATAGCGAAACAGAATGGTATCTACCGAGTCGGAGGGAACATTGATGAGATTAAGAGAAGTATCATAGTCATCGGCTTTCGGTTCCGGGAAACGAAAGATTCGCTTTATGTCATACTGAGCCCGATTATCTCCAATATCTGCGATATATAAATACGGTATTCCATCAATCGGCCCCGCCCCTATACTCATATCTTCCCAATCACGATTGCCTGTACCCAATATCCGGAAGGTTCCTGCGTCACTCCCATCCTTGCCGATCAGAAATATCCTGTTAAAATCACCACTATCGTTATGCGTCCACAAGTGACCAGGATTACGGATACTATACGCCAGTCCGGAGGCTTCATCAATCTGACTATTCGCTAACTCTCCCATGGTAAAAGGACCTTCAAAAAGCTCCGTTACCGTTAAATCGTGCATTGTGTATAACGCCTGAATCTGATCTGCTTGCTCTGATGTCTCCTGCACAGCGAACATACTGCAAGCTGTAAAACTGATCAAGATTGTGAATAGACGGATATACATACGATTGATTTATATAAAAAAGGGTGTGGATTATGAGTCCACACCCTGAGAAATTTAGAAGTTATTGCGCTTATATAGGTAATACCTCAATTTGCAAAAATCTTAACAATCTTAGTTCTGCGTTAAACCACCACCGTTAACCGGATATGCACCCAAATCAGCGCTTGGTGGCAAAATGGTCGGAGCTGCATCGCCTGTAAGAGTGAACTGTACAGATACCGGTTGGAAGTTGGTGCGTCCTGCGCCAATCGCCGGAGATCCTGTAGCAAGGCGGAAGTTATACCCACCAACGATATTCATAGCACGTGGCTGACTAACGCCGGCGTTGAACTGCTCAAATGTAAACTGATCTACGTCGTAGTTCACAAACAATGGATTGTTTTCACCAACACCGCCAAAGATATCACCAGGCTGACGCTCCGTTACTGAATCCGGATTCAAGAACAGATCAACCATCTCTTGGTGTGAACCGTATTTCAGGTTGTTATCGTACTGAACATTGGCAACATCCGCACTGGCCAATACACGCAGACCGTTCTTATTGTTTACCAGGATGTTGTTGTACGCAAATCCACGTGCACCTTCTTCGAAGTTGATGTTAGAGCCACGATTGGTACCTGCACGACGAAAACCACTGTTCAGGATGGTGTTGTTGTATATACCAATGTTAGATTGAATTGTACTTGAACCATCATCTGAAGGCTTGAATGCGTTAGTAGCAGCGCCAATAACCAGGTTGTACGCAACGTTCCCTACTGTTCCACCTTTCACGTTGATGATGTCGCCACCATCTTCGCCCATGAATTCAAACACGTTACGAACGATGTTCAGTTTTCCGCCTACAGGACGGAAGAAATCATCTTTTGAACCATAGAACCAGCTATCTTCGATGACCACTTCAGTCTGGTCACTGCGTGTCCAGAGTCCGTAACGGATTCTACCGGCACGTGCGTTACCTTCCCCACCGATAGCACCAACGTATTCCATGCGAACGTGCTTTAGAACAATGGCTTTAGTAGTCTCGCTGCCCTGAATTCCACCCCAGAGTCCGGCGAAGATATTGGCTTCGGTACGATCAGCCTCCGGTACGGAAAGCAAAATCGGCTCGGCAGCAGTACCGATAGCGATAAACGAACCTTCGTTGGTGATTTGAAACCCAATTCCAGATTGCGGATCACGCTGAGCGATGATCGTTACACCTGGCTGAACACGAATTTCTTCTTCAGGAAGAATGATAAGGTCGCCAGTCATCTGGTAGGTGCGGCCTCGAAGCAGCGTACCTCTCATAGGACCACTCAATTCGGTGGTACTGGCACTGATAGTGGTAACTTCGTCATCGTCACCATCCGACAAATCTGTTGACGTTGAATTACTGCAAGCCGAAGCCAGCATTAACATGAATGCGGCTGAGGTAGCCAGTAGAAGTGATTTTTTTAGTAACATGATGCTTTTTGTTGTTGTTTTGTTTGCAGTTATGCGTTTACAATCGGTATCTAAGTCCAACCAGATATACCTGTTGGTAGAAGTCTTCACGCACCAGTACGCGGTTGGTTTGATTCACGTATGGTACCTGATGTGGATTCACCTCGTTCGGGCGACGAATATCGGCGCGCATCGGGGTGTTCAGGATGTTCGAGATTTTGGCATACAGCGTGATTCCGAAACCCAAACGCTGATCAAAGGAGAAGTCGAGCTGGGTAAATGCACGCTGCCAGATGTCATTTTCATAGTAAGGTGAAACACTGCTGATACGGGCTCCGGTGTACACGGCTGCCAATTGGGCATCAGTTCCGGTTCGACCATTCTTATACAGGAGGGAAGCGTTGGCAATGTGACGCGACTGCCCTTGAAGCGGTCGAACCTGCTGCTGCTGCCTCGAAGTGAAATTGCCGTTATCATCACGGAACCTGAATATTTTGGAGGTCTCAATGCGCGACTCCGTAAAGGTATAAAACGCCCTTACACCCCAGTTTCGGAAGTATTTCGTGTAATCTACCTCCAGACCAAAGTTGTTCGCTGTACCAAAATTATTCGATTGCATGAAAATCTGCTGAGCCTCAATCAAAAGAGCCTGCTCAATCGGATTTTGAATATTCTTGTAGAATACCGCCACCATAATCTGGTCAACCGGCGTAGGAAAGTGCTCAAACCGAAGGTCGATATTATGCGCCTGGGTGTGCTCCAGAAACGGATTTCCCTTCTCGCGATAATCTTCATCAATGATTTCGTAGGGAATAACCTCAAAGAAATTCGGTCGACTTAGGGACGCGAAGTACGAAAAGCGGAAGTTCGTTTTATCGTAGGGCATGTACTTGAGGTGAAGCGATGGAAGCACATTGGTATACTGCATACTGCCAATTCGGCCCGGAGTACGGTCTGGCGCGTTGGTAACCCAGCTGAAATCGGTGTTTTCCACACGGGCTCCACCCAAAATCTGCATTCTACCAATCTGGAAACGCGCCTGAAGATAAGCTGCCGTTATAGTCTCTTCCGACTCATAATTCAACGCATCACGCGGTGTACCAATAGGATTTATAAGCTGCCAGGTAGAATTGTGTACATCTCCATCCCAAACCTGCTCAGAAGGAGCCGCCCGCAGCAAATACTCGTTAAACTCATTCTCACGGGTTTTTAATCGAAACATCCCTCCAGCACGCCACTGTACCTGCGTGCCGAATACCGACCGGTAATAGGTTGTGTTTAAGTAACCCGCATAATCCTGATCTGAGTTATTGGTCCAGCGTCGACGTAAATCTCGGTCGTATAAAATGGGCTCGCTAACCAAATTTCCCTGCGTATCACGACGAATACCTGAAATGAAATCCAATTCAGCCCTATCAGGTTCGTTGAATGTGGCCAGTGAATACACGGCCGACCATTGCACCTCAAGTGTTGGCATGAGCATATGCGTACCCTGCAGCGTAGAATTCATGATTTGCTGGTCACGCTGACGGCTTCGGTTCGAATACCCCAGTCGGCCAGTACCCAAAAAGTCGGCCCCATCACGACCAATTCGCAAGTTGGTATCAATTCTGGCCCTGGTCTCAATATCGCTGAGCGAGATAACCGCGTTGTAAAAATCGAGTTTGTGATTCGCGTTAAACTGATAATCGGTTTTTATGTGGATGCCGGCACGTTCCTGCGTCGAGGAATACTGACGCGACTGCACCTGAAAATAGACCGGACCATTCGTTTCTCGATCGGTATCGGTGCGGAAGAATAGTCCATTAGCACCGCGATAGGTCTCTTGGTACGATGCCGCTGCTATAGCGCCGAGCCGGCCCCCGAAGAATCTGTTTCCCACAGCCAAGCCCATAACCCGATTAACTGGTGCACTCTGATCGCGGAAATCGAGGTTGTTAAACGTAAAGTCGCCCACAGTAGCCTGATGCTGCGGACCAAAACGGGCGCGGGGCGATTGAGACGGCGTAGATCCGGCGTTGAATCCAAGGTAGTCGCGATCGGTGTATAGCTGACTATAACCAGTACCTAAATTCGCTTGAAACATAAGTCGATCAGGCGCATTTCGCATACGCATATCGATAACGCCTCCAATGGCATCTCCTTCCATCGATGGGGTCAGCGACTTCGTAACCTCTAGACGGTCGATGAGGTCAGAAGGGAAGATATCCAGAGGTACGAATCGATTTTTCGTTTCCGGACTCGGGATTTTAATGCCGTTTACCAGCGTGTAATTGTACCGTTTGTCCATGCCACGAACGATCGCATGCTGACCATCGCCGTTATTACTACGCTCCAGCGAAATTCCCGAAACCCGTTGCACAACATTCGCTACGGTGATATCGGGGGACACCTCAATAGAGCGGGCTGCAATCACATTTATGATATTATCTGCCGTACGCTCGGATGTTCTGGCACTCTCGTCGGTATCGTTCATTCGTCGACCACCCACCAGAATTTCGGTGAGTTCCGTAGTTTGCGAACGCATCTGGAAGTCGCGCGTAACGGTACCGCCTGTAAGCTGAACATCAATATCAACAGACTGAAATCCGATGTAGGAAACCCGGAACGTGTACGTTCCTGCAGGGATATTACGGATGATGAAACTGCCATCGAGACCAGCAACGGCCGCATACCGGCTGTTGGCAACATCCACGATAGTGGCTCCGGTAAGTGGATCACCCGATCCGTATTCCGTAATTGTACCCCTGAATGTAACACTTTGAGCATCGACTGTTTGAGCGCCGAGCAACACTAAGAGTAAGAGTATGTATCGCATTGTACCTCATTTATTATGATGCACACAAACTCTCGCTCTAACGTTACTTCTGTGTTAAGCCAGTGTTACGTTATTGTTAAGATGTATGGAGAATGGTTTTTCCGGGCTGAATTCCTGCGCAACCAAGCTTGCTGAAGTACGTGTGGACGAATCGCTTAAGCAGTTACAGAGCAAGTACACTGATTGTAACTGTGGATGTGTAACCATTTGTTCACATCGCCTGATATGCGATGAAGACGTGTACACTGATTTTACCTGTGGATGTGTTAACTTATTGGTCATAAGAAATCGCCAAGCATCCATTTTTTACAACTTCATGCTCACACGCATCGCAACACTTCTGCTTTTTGGAGCAGTTACGTTTCAAGCAGCAGCCGCATCCTCAACAGACGCTCCGGCAATGACTACGCACAAAGACTTCACGATTCTGCACTCGAACGATGAACATGCAGCACTGGTGCCGAGTCCGGTAGCGGAGTTTGGCAGTCCCGGGGCGCGAACCCGGGGTGGCATAGCGCGTGTGGCTATGGTTATTGAGCGTATTCGGGCCGAGAAATCGGCAGCTGGCGAGGAGGTGCTCGTGGTGTCGTCGGGGGACTTCATCAGCGGGTCGCCATTTAGCTGGCTGGTACTCAATGAAAGCTCACCCGAGCTTGACCTGATGCAGATGGCTGGCTATGATGTTGTGACGCTTGGCAACCACGAATTCGATTACGGTCCGGAGATCCTGGCTGAGTACCTGAAACGACTGGGTTACCCGGCCACAGCTGCGAAGTTGCCCATAGTTGCCTCCAATACGGTTATTCCCGATGGTCATGCGCTGGGTGAAACCGGGCTTCGAAACACCTACATCCGTGAACTTGATAATGGACTGCGCGTGGGCTTCTTTGGACTCATGGGCAAGCATGCCGACTCAGTTGCGCCCATGGCCGAATCCATAACCTTTGCCGATCAGCATGAAACAGCCCGCGCGATGGTTGCCGAGCTGCGCAACGCAGGGGCCGACGTAATTGTATTGCTCTCGCATTCTGGTGAGGCGGAAGAGCAGGAACTCGCCGCGGCCGTACCCGGCATTGATGTCATCATTGGAGGGCATACTCATGCCATTCTGGCCATGCCCATTCGCGTGGGATCTACCCTCATCGTTCAGACCGGAACCGAATATCAGTATCTGGGTAAGCTGGAGCTTCGCTTCGAAAACGGCAGAGTAGTGATGCGTAATCATCCGACGGTAACCGATAAGCCCTACCTCATTCCCATCAACGACGACATCCCGCCTCATCCGGCGGTAGAACAACGAGTAAACGAATATCGACTTCAGCTGAATCAGATGCTGGCTGATATGACCTCCGGCATACTGCAGAGCAACGAACAACCCGTTGTGTACAGCGCATTTACCGTGAGCCGAAATCCACGACTCAGCGAAACGCCCATGGGTAATTTGGTGGCCGATGCCATGCTCTACCAGGGAAGCATTGTAAGCGGCAGGCAAGTAGATGTTGCTTTTCAGGCAAGTGGTGTTATTCGTGGCAATCTCGAGCCGGCAAGAACAGATGTGAACAAGGGTCAGATCAGCTTTCACGACCTGGCCAAAACGATCGGGTTGGGAAGCGGTCCGGACAACAAGCCCGGGTATCCTATGATATCGGCCTACCTCACCGGCACCGAGCTGCGACGAGCTGGGGAAGTCAGCATACTGCTCTCGCAGCTCATGGGCGACACCTATTTTCTACAAACCTCCGGACTTCGCTGGACGTATGCACCGGAGCGCTCCCTATGGCTCACCATTCCCTTCCTTGGAACCCCTATTCCCAGCGGGCGGGCTATACAGCAAGCATGGATCTACCGTGGAAACGGGATGTCGGTGATGCCAAGCCGTCTTAACGACCGATTTGTGGAACTGCCCCGCACCGACGAACAGCTTTACCATGTGGTATCGGATTTTTACATTGCGCAGTTCCTCCCTATGGTAGGCGATGTAGTGCCCCATCTGGCCATTACCCTGAAAGATGAGCAGGGAAATCCCATAAATTCCCTGGAAGAGCGCATATTATATTATGATGGTCGCGAGTATAAAGTCTGGCAGGCCGTTACCGACTACCTTATGTCGCAATCTACACAGCCAACATCAGGCATGCTCCCCGCCATTCCTGCCAGGTATCAGGGCAAAGAAGGCCGGCAGGTCGTGGTGAATAAACGCCCCTACAGTCATTGGTTCGGCTATATCGGAGGTTTGAGTGTTGCGTTCATCATCGCCCTTATCGCCAATCGCATTCGTGCCCGAAAACGCCGCGAAGTAACGACAACATAACTGGCTATGATTTTCTTCCTGGACCGCGATGGGACCATCAATATAGACTACAACTTCGTGCACAAACGTGAGGAATGGACGTTTTGTGACGGGGCTATTGAAGCTATTCGTTTGTTGAACAATCATGGCTATCAAGTAGTTGTGGTTACGAATCAGACCGGAATTATACGACGTCATTTTACCCTGGCGCAGGTTGAAGCGCTGCACCGATGGGTGGATGCCGAACTTGCCCGGCATGGTGCATGGATAGATGCCTGGTATATCGCTCCGTGGCGACCGAATATGCATGAAGGGCGGCATCCGGTACTGCTGCACGACCGCAAGCCCGAAACCGGCATGTTTGAACGGGCGATGGTCCGGTTTATACAGAAGAATGTGGACGATAATCACATCCACCTGAAGCCGACTACGTCTGCGGATGGAAAAGATTATGGCAAAACGGGTGTACCGGATGCCAGCCTTGAAGAGTCTGCCAACGATGATGCAAATCATGTGGAAACTGCCGGTTCCGAAGCATATATCCCCGTTCCCTTTCATGCCGGGGTGCTGGAAACAGTGCGGCTCACCGATGACGGCACCCCTCAGATTGTGCCTGCTGCGCAGGGTGCCGAGCCTGTCGACCTCCTGCACCGTCAGGAGATTGGTGCGCAGATTGCCACTATGTATACACATGTTTTTGAGCGCAGTGCCATGGCCGGCGACAAACAAAGCGACCTCGAACCGGCTGTAAAACTTGGTATGAAACCGTATCTCGTTAAATCGGTGCATTATAACACGGTAGACATGGAATGGATCAAGGCACACGACATACCGGTTTTCGCGAGGCTTTTGGATGCGGTTCGGGCGCATCTAAATACATGAGTCAATATCCTCAAGGTACGACTAACAAGCTGCAGGCATCGTCTTTTAATACCCACAAGTCGACTCTAAGCAAAACGTGATATTGCGAAAATCCAAATCAGGTCTCTGAAATCCCTGCGTATCGTAAATATCCGCGTCGGGCGTAAGCTGTTGATGCAACATCGTAACGCCATTTTTCAAAAAAAAAGATTACCTTTAGCCAAAATCTTTTTCGGGTAGTGGAAATGTGCGCTCAGGTACGTCTTCTCCCAGACCCTCCTCCATCATTGTTTAAAAATCATTAAGTCACACGTTTTATGAATATTCACGAGTATCAGGCCAAAGAACTCCTCAAGCAGTACAATGTTGCTGTTCCCGATGGTATCGCTGTATTTACGGTTGATGAAGCCGTTGCAGCTGCAGAAAAATTGAAAGCAAATGGCGCCAGCCTTTTTGTTGTAAAAGCACAGATTCATGCCGGCGGACGGGGTAAAGGTCGCACCAAGAAGAACAATGCCAAAGGTGTAATTCTGGCCAAAACCGTTGAAGAAGTAAAAGCTGCTGCTGAGTCACTGCTCAACGATGTGCTGGTTACTATTCAGACCGGTGAAGAAGGCAAGCTGGTTCAGCGTCTTTATGTAACCGATGGTGTTGATATTCAGCAGGAATTCTATCTGGGTATCACCCTCGACCGTGCCGTTTCCAAGAACGTAATTATGGTTTCTACCGAAGGTGGTGTGGAAATCGAGACGGTTGCAGAAGAAACTCCTGAGAAAATTGTTAAAGAATGGGTTGTTCCCGGTCACCCGATTCACCCGAGCCAGGCTCGTCGCCTTGCGTTTGCACTCGGCCTCGAAGGCAATGCGTTCAAGCAGGCTGTTAAACTGATTATTGCCCTCTATAATGCGTTTGATTCAACGGATGCCAGCATTTTTGAAATCAATCCGCTGGTGCTTACTCCTGCTGGTGATGTGATTGCCCTGGATGCCAAGATCAACTTCGATGAGAATGCGCTGTACCGTCATCCTGAATTGGCTGAGCTTCGCGATGAAAGCGAAGAAAACGAGCTTGAACTGGAAGCCGGTAAGTATAACCTGAACTACATCAAGCTCGACGGCAACGTGGGTTGTATGGTAAACGGGGCAGGACTGGCCATGGCAACTATGGATATCATCAAAATTGCGGGCGGTCAGCCGGCAAACTTCCTGGATGTAGGCGGAGGAGCCAATGTTGAGACAGTGAAGAACGGCTTTAAGATCATCTTGAGTGATCCATCTGTGAAGGCGATTTTAATTAACATTTTTGGTGGTATCGTGCGCTGCGACCGTGTGGCGAATGGTATTGTTCAGGCCGTTGCCGATCCTGAAATCGCTGCTAAAGTGAAAGGTGTTCCGATTATTGTACGCCTTCAAGGTACCAATGCTGAGGAAGCCAAGGTCATTATTGACAACAGCGGACTGAATGTAGTTTCGGCTGTATTGCTCAAAGAAGCGGCTGAGGAAGTTACCAACGCCATTGCTTCCTAACACTATACTTCACACATCCGTGAATTCTAAAGGCTCGCAGTACCCACTGCGAGCCTTTTTTGTTTTAGCAAATAGTTCAGGAAAGATATCTTCACGTTAATTGTTAGGTAAGTGTCGTAATTAGCCTCAAAGCTGCGCTTATAAAAGTAACTGTCGCTTGTTTGGTTCGATATACTCCTTGGTTTATGAGATTAATACCTTGTAGACACCATTCCCAGCTTCAGCCTAGTTCTTAAATCACCAACTTAACTACACGAACACCCGATGAAGCTTTTCGCTACAATTCTTACCGTCGCCACCATATTCTTGCTAACTCATCCTGCCGGAACAAACGCCCAGCAAAGTGAACTACCGGAAAATATGGTGTTCTACATTAATCAGCACATGGACGGAAGCTCAACTGCCCGCAGCATCATACGTTCTGACTTAAGTGGCCAGCAAAAAGATACTCTTGGTATTGCATTTGGTAATATTATATCCATGGGCTATGTCCCCGAAACCGATGAATATATAGTAGCCGACAACCAGCGAAGCAGGATTCTCCACTTAAGCAGCGACTTCACCTCCTACCGTGTTGTAAACACCAACCGCGACCTTGTGTTTGCCGTAGCGCATGACGTTGAGCGAGGCCGATACTTTTACTCACGTACCAGCAACATGGCAGCGCGACGAGGAGTACGTTACTTCGATGAAATTGGTGGTCAGTCCATACAATTAGATAGCAGAACGGCTCGCTATATGGTTTTTCATGCCGATTCTAACGCTGTTTATTATGCGCTCAATGGTGTTGGTCTGCTCAAACACCAGATGGACCGTGATGAACGTTCAACATTAATCTCCTATACAAACGTCACTACCGGTATGGCTATGGACTACCAAAGGGGACATCTGTATCTGGTGTATGCGAACAATCTATATCGGTATGATCTGAACGATCCAGATGCTGAGCCGGAATTTCTATTTGTCATGGGATTCGGCTCTCAGACTGAAATTGCCATGAGCTTCGACAGTGAAAACGAAGTCATGTATTCGAGCGCACAGAGTGGATTTTCACGAAACATACTTTATGAAACGCCCATCAATAATCTGGATGCAGAAATTGATTTCACCATTCCCTTCACTCAGGAGCTAAATCACGTACACTATAATCCGGTAAGGCATGAAATTGTGTTCACCAATGGCGGTAATAACTCTCCATTTTCTTTCTTACGTGGATATGATCTTGAAACAAAAAAAGTTGCCAACTACGGGCTTCGTGATGTAACCGATATAGCCGTTGACCCTGACACGCAGACAATTTACGGAATCGATCGATTTTTTGTCCTGAGCTCACGTACCATCCTGTTCAAAATGAACAATCAGGGTACAGACAGGGAAATTATGCATGAATTCGTATATGAGCAGCGGGAAATCAAATACGACAGCCTTGCCAATCGGCTGTTTATCATGGGCTACAGTGATTCTGGGTCATTCGATAACATCTGGGAATATGACCTCAACGACGAGGAAGCTACACCCGTAGAACGACTACGTTTTGAAAAAAACTTCCCCGGCGTCTGGCGTATACAGTCTTTTGATGTTGACTATGAAAACGATGTAATCTATGTGAGCGTAGATGGAGAGGGGATTCTCGCCTGCGCTGCTGATGCGGAGTCGTGCGAACTCATTCTTGCACAGGGTGACCGATTTTTCGGTTCAGGGCTGGCCTACAATCCAGTTGATGAAGTGATCTACTTCGAAGACAATGACATCGGCATTGCTTCTGTAAACCGTGATGGTACAGGTTTAACCACGTTCATGGGTGATTTCAACCCCATTTATGGACTACAATACAATGGGGTAATGGGCAAGGTTGTTTGGGCTTCTGCTCCTTTCGTCGGAGCACCCAGTTTACGATATAGAAATCCACAATCTGCAGAAAACGTTGGATCAACGGCCTTCTTTTCGGGCAGAGATGTGCGTGGGATGAGTTTCGTTATCGGAAACCCAACTACGGTTAGTGTTGACGAAGGGCTATCGATATCGTTACCCCAGCAACTCAATTTGATGCAGAACTTCCCTAACCCGTTTAATCCAAGCACATCCATTCGTTTTGAACTGGCAGAAACAACCGACATCCGGTTAAGTGTATATGATATAACCGGCAGGCTTATTGAGGTACTCGAGCAAGGCGTTCGTTCGGCGGGTCAGCACGAGGTAGCCTTCGATGCAAGCTCACTCTCCAGTGGAATATATATCTATCGCCTCGAAACTCCGGGACAAACTCAAACCATGAAAATGACCCTGATTAAGTAATCGTACAGAATTTTTAACAGAGAGACGGTAACTTGAAACAGGTGTATTCGCTCATTATGCGGATTCACCTGTTTTTTTGTTATACTAATAACTGTTGATTGTCTCCCCGCCTTTTAATTTCTATACATCGTGGTGGGGAGTCCGCTCTGCATGATGATTGCAATACCCTTCGCTCTACTTAACTACCTCATTTAAACAAAACTATGGGTCGATTTCGTTATCTAATCACCACTGCGCTGCTCGCCGTACTGGCAATATCCTGCAGCGATAACTCCATATCGGATCCACAATATCAATATCTGGTAGACGCACAGTCTATCGGGAGTCTCTCATCAGCCGACCTTCGTTCGGTATATGCAGACACTCCGCAGTTTGCCAACCTGGCCAGCAGTACCGTTGACAGCTGGAGAGTTGTTTACAATACCCGGGATGTTAATGGCAACGAAATTCAGGCTAGTGGACTGGTCATTATTCCCCGCAGAGCCACACCATCGGTGCTCAGCCTTCACCGCGGAACGACCTTTATTACTACCGAGGCACCCTCTCAGTTTAACCCATCACAACTCAACAACAATGCCGGTTGGCTATATCTGGCTCCTCTTATCGGGTCATTCGGATACATCGTAGCCATGCCCGACCTGATTGGCTATGGGGCAACATCCGGCAGCGAACACCCATTCTTTGTGACCGGGTCTGACGCACGAGTTAGTATCGATTTTTTATATGCTCTCGAGGAACTGCTCGACAGGGAAGAAATTATACCCTCTGGTCGACTCTTCTTTACCGGCTATTCCCAGGGAGGAAGTACGGTAATGGCTATATTAAAGGCACTGCAAGATGGAGAAACCTTGCCTTTCACTCCGGTTGCAGCAACATCCGGTGGTGGCGCTTACGACCTCAACGCTATTGCCAGTCACCTGCTAAATGAAGAAACTATCGCCGGGGCGGCACATATTTCGCTGTTGCTCACCTCATACCTGAGAACCTATTTTCCGGAGCGCAACCTGAATACCATTTTCAACGAGACTTATGCCAATCGTATCACGAACGAGAACTTATTTGGCGGCACATTCAGTTTTGAGCAAATAACGGCACGACTTAACGCTACCATTCGCGAACTTTTCCGCGAAGAGTTCATTCAGGCTATGCTTGGCGACGGCGAAACAGAACTTAAGGCACGCTTACGTGAAAATAGTCTACATGAAGTGCGTGTTAACATTCCGCTTCGTGTGTATCATGGCGACGCCGATGAAATCATTCCGATTGAGCCTACACGTGCAGCGGTTCAAAGCCTGATTGGGGCCGGCTCTAGCCAGCTCAATTTTATCGAAGTCCCCGGTGGTACCCACTTCACTACCGCACTTGAATTCGGTGGAGCATCTCTGACCTGGTTTGCCTTTCAGTAGTAGCGTGCACAGATAGCAACCATCCGTAAAATGCGTAGCGCCAGAAGGCAACTAGCGTGCCTATACCTACCCGTACCCATAGCAACCGCTCGTCATACATGGCGCCGTAACACAACCGGTTAGCCTTTCAGTAGATTGTACCGTAAAGTCAATGTATCCGCACTGAAACGCGTGCATGCGCAAATACAGCCTGTTAAATTTTAATTTTAACACTTGGTCATCTTTACGGGAACCAAGTTCTTTTTACCTCGTTAATGAAGTAACAGAAAAAAATATTCAACCCGATTTTTCTGTTTTAGAAATCCTTTTTTTGAGGTAGCTTATGTTGTCTCAATCGTAGTATTTAAACTTTTTTGTGTCTGAAACTAGCCAATCCAGCTTGTGATGAAGAAGATCGGCTACCTAGTTTTTATTTTGTGAAAAAATTATCAAGTGTCATTATAGATGACCAACAGCATTGCGTAGACGATCTGTCTGAGCAACTGAAACGTCATGAAAACAGAGTATCTGTAGTTGGGGTAGCCTACGGATACGAAGACGGCATGCAGCTCATAGAAACACGAAAGCCAGATATCATCTTTCTGGATGTAGAACTGGGTGAGAAAACCGGCTTCGACATACTTGCAGACTTACCCAAACCCCATCCTACTGTAGTATTTGTTTCTGCAATGGCACATTACAGCTTACGGGCAATCAAAGTAAACGCTGCCGATTACCTGCTAAAGCCCGTAAACGATAATGAGCTCGAAAATCTCATCATTCGCCTGGGCAACGATACCCAGCGCAAGACAAATCAGCAGGCAACCAACCTGCTTAAATCCGTTCAGGTTAATCGTGACTTCAAACCCGATCGTATCGCAATTCGCCAGACAGACTCGCTCAAACTGATCTATTACGCCGATCTGGTTTATGTGGAGGCAGACAGCAACTACAGCAGGTTTCATACCGCCACCAAAGATCGTATTACAGCATCCATGACGCTCAAAGAAGTTGAGGAAACCCTCATCAGCGATCGATTTTTGCGAACACATAAATCATACCTTGTCAATCGCGAATATGTTGACAAAGTTGCAGGAGGCGACCATGCTCATCTCATCCTGCGAAACGGTGAACAGATTCCCATAGCACGCAGAAGAGTTAAAGAAATTACCGAACGGTTGCGTCATTAGAAGGTCATCCACAAAACGCTTCCTCATGGCACAATGAAGAGATACTCCTTAAGCATTTTCACACTACTAATTCTTATTTTAGCCTCAGCAGACATTTCCAGTGCTCAACCCCAAAATATGCACCGATTTGGGTTTGAAAGCACCGATATTGGCATTGTACGGTATGGGTTCAGCGACGGGTTAAACGCAACTTCAGTATACGGAATCACCTACAGTCCCAATGGATACATCTGGGCACATACCAATATCGGAGTTTATGTGTTCAACGGATTTCAATTTCAACGTATCCCCCAGCTTTCTGGGAAAGAAATGCTTTTTGCCAACATGGTGAACGACTCCCTTAAAATGGTCCTCTCTTTTGACAACACCATGAACCTGCTGAATACCCGCAACATTTCCTCAACCAGAGAACTTATACTGCCAGACTCTATGCGTTTGCAGGCTTTCGCCATGTCGGCTCTGGAAATAAATGGTGAGCTTATTATCGGTACCAGTGATGGCCGGGTTCTGTTTTATCAGGAAGGAAACTGGCGACAAATACACTTCCCTCCCGATAAAGGAACACCGCGCAGAATTGCCGCTATAAAAGAATTTGAGGATGATGTTATTTATTTCACAACAAATGGCAGCTGGAAAATTGAAGGTAACCGACCTTCTCTTGTTCGTTTACGCGATGCTGTTATTGGAAAGCCATCGTTTCGTAACGGAGGGTGGGTTGCTACTTCTCTAGGCATTGAGGAAATGACCCCAAACGGTCTGCAGCCGCGGTTCACAAACAAACAATTACACATCAGCTCCCTTATCACCCAGCATGCATGGGTTACCAACAACGAACTATGGATTACCACTCAAAGTAATGGACTAAAAATCGTTTATGTCAACGAAAATAAAGAAATAGAGCACATAGAAACCATCTTTGAGAATGAGTTTTTCACCGGTATTACCGTTGATGACGCCGGCGCTGTATGGGTTAGTTCGCTAAACGGTGGCATACTTAAATTTCAGCCCTGGTTCAGGTCATTCACCGATATCCGCACCATAAATGGATCACTATTACAGCAGGTGGTTTTTGCTGATGTATTTGACGAGGGTAGCAAAGGCATCGTATCCAGCAGATTTAACAGTTCCTATACAATCGATATCACTTCTGATAATTGGATAACACAAGCTGATAGAAACAGTGAGTATGCCAGCTGGATTAACGGGCAGGAACTTTTTTTTTCAAGATCTACTGGCTTCGATATCTACAATGCTCATGAACAACGGTACATCAAAAGGTACACCGGTCTTGAGTTCCCGGTAGTTATTCAACCACCGGTTAAGCAAGCCGTGGCGGATAACGATAACCTGTTGGCGTTAGCCACCCCAAATGGTGCATTTATAATTGATCGTGTACATGACCTGAGTTTGCTTAATGTACCCGGAAGAGCTACTGCAGTTGGCTTTGCCGCAAATAACATGCTGGTGGTTGGGCAGCCCAGCGCACTGCTCATTGTAGACAGGCAAACGGGTGAGATTGATAACCACTGGAACCTTACCGTAAACGACCTTATTGCTGTAGATAGTACCCGGTTTGTGGTAGCTACTGCCAGTGATGGCTTGCTCATGCTGGATACCGATGCACAGAAATTACACCTGCTCAGCACATTAAACCCGGCAAAAAACCAGTCGTGGACTCTCGTTCGCAAAATTGCTGATAATCTGGTTGGCGTATCCGGAAGTATGGGGGCCTTCCTGGTAGACATTGCATCATTTAGTCCGGAAACCAACAATGTGCATTTTTACGACATTCCCCTTCGCCCATACGGCCTTGGACAAACCATTCGCGATTTTCGTCTGGTTGGTGACAACCTTTGGTTATCAACCGGAAACGGGGTAGTACAAGTACCGCTTGATGTGCTTCTTCATATCAACCTCGTGCCCAATATTAACATTAGTCGTCTATTTGTGGATGAAGTTGAAATGAACCCTGACCGTACGGTTCAATTAAATAACACCATAAATCAGCTTCGAATTGAGCTCTCCAATACCGGATATCAAAATGCAGACCGGTACGTGCTCGAATTTCGACAGAATACCGATAAAGATAACTGGATTGAATTGAGTCAACCTTCTGTTTTGTTAGCTCAGCTACCAATAAACAAGAGCCAATACGACTTCCGTTTTCGAGACCTGTTAACCGGTGGGGTTCCTGCAGCTACAACCCTCGAGGTTTACAAACAACCGATTTGGTGGCAAACTGTATCAGGACTCATACTCATCGCTGTTGCATTTATCTCGTTGGGGATTGTCGTGACGTACTCTGTTCAGAAGAAAGTGCAAAAGAGGAAAGTTGCAGCCTTTGAACGCGCCGATAAAATCCGGAAACTTGAGCGAGTGGCTGTAACACAACTGCTTACATCCCATTACGTGTTTAATGCCCTCACTACCATCCGTTCGCTCATGAGGAAATCGGCTGATGACGCCATTGATTACATCGGCAAATTTGCTCAGGTTATTCGTGTTCTGGTAGATCAGTCCTTCGAAATTGATATTGATCTGGAGTCGGAGCTACGCTGGATAGACGACTACCTATCATTGGAAGCAACCAACAGAGGAATCGAACTAAACTATACGATACATAGTGACGAGCAGATTAAACTGTATGATGTTGCTATTCCGTCATTTACGCTACAGCCCATCTTTGAAAATGCGCTGACACATGGCAAAAGCCAGGACCGGAAATTGGAAATTCATTGCGAAATCAGTAAAACTGGCGATGTTCTCGAAATAACGATTTCAAACAGTATGCGTGGCGTTAAATTATCTGCCGGACATCATGATTTGGTTCGTGAAAAAGGTTCTGTTGGACTTAAGCTGATGCAGGACCGTTTACGTAACTGGATTGCCTTTCATAATTTAGGTCACGACAGTAACATGTTGCGCTTCGGGGCAGAAAACGATAAGTGGGTTACCCGACTCCGTTTGCCCTACATACCCTACGAGTAATACTCGTAACAAACAGCAAGAAAGACGGGCGAACACAGCAACGCCAGATATCAATTAAAGGGGTATTACTTTTCGTAAGGGGTGATTTGTAGGAAAAACCCCTCGCTCGGTCTATTTAATAATCAACTATACGCTCAAGCTCTTCTACAATTACCGTTAACTCACTGCAAGTTGCCGTTGAATCATTTCCAAGGGTATTCCGTAACCGAAATTCAACACGGCGGGTTATACTTGTCAACGTTCATATGCACGCACGATTTTTTTGCGTAGATTTTCACTCGAACACACGTTTAACCAGAACTAACTCGTAGAAATATGAAAAAAACGATACTATATATCCTGTCGATTACCGTACTTACCGGCAATGCTTTTAGCCAATCTGTTATCGAGCCGAATGAGACCGTCTTACCGATAATTGAGCGGTACAATACAGAGGCTCCCTATGTAGAAAAAAGAGAAAACTTCTCGTTTAATGCGGCTGATACCTCATGGATATTAAATTCGGTTGTATTACATGGTTATGATGGGGATCCAACGAATGAGCGCATCCCAAAACCAAACATTATCGCCAACCAGTTTGTAGCATCCGGCTCAAGCGACTTTCGATACATCGTTGAGGGAGACAGTCCTAACGTGGTTATCACATACGCAGGCGTGTCTGCCACTAACGAATTCAACTCAGCCACCTATCAGTACTTCAACACGGCGGGTACAATCGACTCTATCCTTACCGTCTCTTTCTTACCGAATGGTGACAAACTTGTATTGAACCGTTCCATTATTGAAGAAGATGGAAATTCAAGAGTCACGATACAGTACAGCTTCGCTAGCCTGACACAGTCATATGTACTATCACGCACAGATTCTACCATTACAGTTGCGCCAGACTCCACAATCCGCGCTATTTTCGATGCTGATGGTGATGTTCTAGGCAACATAACGATTAATTCCAGAAGAACAGACGGGGACGTAATAAAAACCATTACATACCAGGCTGTGTTGCCCGATGGAGCCGTTTTTAATAGTGCCGGACCATTTACATACTTCACAACACAGCAGTACAGCATCACCAATACCACCACGGGTATAAACATCACGGAAACCTACACCCGTAGTCGTGAAGATGCGCTGGCTGGAACTCCTTTCGCGTTTAAAAATCGCTCTGTGAACACACCAACATCCCAAACCTCCACCTGGGACAGAGAGTCTTTAATGTATCGTATCAACCTTGCAACCAATGACACAACGTTAATTGATGCGATAGTCAATACTACAGAGTCATTTGGTACGGCCTCACGCAGATTTGTGAATTATGGTACGGAGAACGCATATGTGAGCCTTGAATCGGTACTTTATCAAAATGTATCGGCCAACCGCGACTCTTCATTGTTTGTAAACAGAAGTCCTGATGGTTCGATTATTGGAGGCCAATACTCCATTATTTACCGTACGGCACAGCTTCCTTCATCCATTCAGGGTGTTGGCTTTCCAGCAATTCCTACATCTATCGAATTTGACACTGAAACTACTCCGCAGGTCATTGCGCTCGACCAAAACTTCCCGAACCCGTTCAACCCAAGTACTACCATTGGTTTCAGTCTGCCTCAAAACGAAATGGTTCGACTTGCAATCTACGACGTTCTTGGTCGCGAGGTAGCCGTGTTGTTGAACCAGGCTATGCCTGCAGGAGCACATCAGGTTCAATTTGATGCCTCTATGCTCTCGAGTGGCCATTACCTGTACCGCATCAGCACACCAACGGCTACGATTACAAGAAGCATGACGTTAATTAAGTAAGCCGTGATCTGGCCGTTGTAACGAAATACAAAGAGCAGCATCCGCTATTCGAGCATACACGCAAACTACGAGAGACCATTCATCAGAGAGACGCAGGCGCAATCATTACAAGGCAGCTTGGTTAGCCAACCTCGCTGCCTTTTTTTGTGGGCACCGTTGGTTAATCGACTAAACTCTGCCGATTGTTTGCCACAATTAAACGCAATCGGCATCCCAATAATCAGTTCACACCTGTGCAGTATTCATAAGGCAAGAGACTTAGCACTCATCTTGTATTTCCATTAAATAAAAAAAGCCAGCTTTTCAGGCTGGCTTTTTGGCATAACAATCAGTCAATTTGTTATTTTCTTAGTCGTGTGTTCAAAGTCGTCATTAATATCAGAGTCTGAATATATTATCGGAAGCACGTTAAATTCTTTAAGTGATTTTTTGATTTTTTTTCAGGCAACTTTAAAAACGGTCATTATAACCCATAAAGGTCATTATTCGGTTAAATACCACGTTAATTAAGACGGAAATTTTTTCCGCTATATGATAATTCGTATCCTTTTTTTACAATTCCTTTATCAAACAAAAACACGTGGCAATTAAAGCGATAAACCTGCAATGTTAACTTTCCGTTAACACATTTTTTTCTATTTTTAAGCTCTCTGTAATAACACGTATTGCAGACCCATACGCTAGGCCTAAACCTATTATATGAATTATTCTCTATTTGACTTTCTGCAGCTGGTCGGATCGCTGGGTATCTTTATTTTTGGGATGAAAATTTTTAGCGATGGTCTGCAGAAAGTTGCTGGAAGCCGACTTCGGGAGATTTTAAAGGGGATGACACGAAACCGGGCAACCGGGGTACTCACAGGTTTCGGAACTACCGCTATAACCCAGTCTTCCACCACCACCACGGTCATGGTGGTCAGTTTCGTAAACGCTGGCCTGCTCACCTTTGTTGAGTCTACCGGGGTCATCATGGGTGCCAACATCGGCACCACCATTACAGCCTGGATGGTATCATTATTCGGGTTCAAGTTTCAGATTACCAGCGTAGCTATCGTTGCCATCGGATTGTTCTTCCCCTTTTTGTTTGTCAGCAACATTAAATTGCGCAACATCGCCGAAGCCATGATAGGCTTCGGGATTTTGTTCATCGGTCTGGATTTCATCAAAGATGCCGTTCCAAACATCAATGATAATCCAGCCATGTTCGCCTTCCTCGACAGTTATACCAGCTTTGGTATTTGGTCAACACTGCTGTTTGTTGGGGTTGGGACCATACTCACACTACTCACACAGAGCAGCTCGGCAGCCACTGCCATAACGCTGGTTATGTTGGTACAAGGTTGGATTACCTTCCCCATTGCCGCCGCTATGATTCTTGGTGAGAATATCGGTACTACCGTTACCGCCAATATCGCTGCCCTCATCGGTAATGTTCATGCCAAACGTGCGGCCCGCTTTCATTTCTTTTTTAATGTGATTGGTGTTATATGGATGCTGCTGGTGTTAACACCATTTCTGCACATGGTAGACAACATCATTACTTCATTTACAGAAGTTGATTACTCGGTATTAACCGATACTAGTGAGGCTTCAAGGGGTACGGCCGCACTGGCTCTCGCTCTTTTTCATACCATGTTCAACGTGATGAACGTCCTTTTGCTGTTTGCATTTGTACCTTTAATCATTCGGTTTGTTGAGTATTTACAACCCGATAGGGGCGGATCCGATGATCAATTCCGCCTGGAGTACATCAGTGCCGGACTTATGTCATCTTCTGAGCTTTCTATTGGTCAGGCCAAGAAAGAACTTAGCCTGTTTGCTCGACTTATCGAAAAAATGCACTTCAGCTTTGCAGGATTAATTCTGAAGGAAAAGAGCAAAAGAGGAAAGTTTCTTAAAAAAATTGCCAAACGTGAAGAAATCACAGATCGCCTCGAAATAGAAATTGCCGAATACCTTATTAAGGTCTCCGAAAATGCCACCCTTTCTACTGAAGCTGTTCGTCGGATCCGTGGAATGCAGGCTATGGTAAACGATATGGAACGTGTGGGAGACTTATACTTCCAAATGTCGAAATCGTTTGAAAGGCTTATTGAAACACAGGAAGACTTCCCTGAAGAAGCCCAGGAAGAGCTCAAAGAAATGCTCGATGCCGTTCATGATACGATTACGGTCATGAAAGAAAATATATCGCTCCCCGCTATCAAAGTTGATCTGAATAAAGCGATTGAGGCTGAAAACAAAGTTGACGAATTGCGCAACAGGCTACGCAATATGCACTATCAGCGACTCGAGAACGGAAGGTATTCCGTTCAGGTGGGTATTGTATATCTTGACATCCTGAACAGGCTCGAGAAGGTTGCCGACCATGTAATCAACGTGAGCGAAGCGGCATCTGGCAAAACGATGAAGCAGATTCGCCAACAGTCTGAATAGGTTAACACATCTAAATAACGGATCTACGCCAACAGTCTGAATAGGTTAACACATCTAAATAACGGATCTACGCCAACAGCCTGAATAGGTTAACACATCTAAATAACGGATCTACGCCAACAGTCTGAATAGGTTAACACATCCAAATAACGGATCTACGCCAACAGTTACGATACGGTGGCTAAGCAACCCCGTATCGCCAACCAGAGACTATAAAAAAGGCACGTAGCCGATTACCATTTTGCAGGACAGTCGGATGACGCGCCTTTTTTTATCAATACGGTTTTACCGTCTTATTCTTTACTTTACAGCTTCTTCAATTTCTCGTGGAATGCGAATCTTCTCTACCAATTCCTGAATTTCTTGCGGCGGCGGAGCGGTGAACCTGGAAACTACTATGGATACCGCCATATTGAGCAACATTCCAAGTGTTCCGATACCCTCCGGCGAGATACCAAACAACCAGTTTTCAGCGGTGTTCAAATCAGGTCGTATCATGGCAAAGTAAACGATATAGACTGCTGTGAATGTAATACCTACAATCATCCCACTAACCGCACCCTGCATATTCATTCGCTTGTAGAATATGCCCAATAATATGGCCGGAAAGAAAGAAGCCGCCGCAAGACCAAACGCGAAAGCGATTGTTTGTGCTACAAATCCGGGAGGATTAATACCAAAATATCCGGCAAATATCACTGCACCTGCCGCGGCAAATCGTGCTGTAAGCAACTCATGTTTTTCGGATATATCGGGTTTCAAGGTTCGTTTTATCAAATCCCTCGATACAGAGGTAGAGATAACCAGCAATAGCCCGGCAGCCGTTGAAAGAGCAGCCGCCAGACCTCCGGCAGCCACCAGACCAACTACCCAGTTCGGTAAGCCTGCAATTTCGGGATTTGCCAATACAATGATATCCCGATCCACGTGCACTTCGTTGATATCAGGATCTGCATGAAATTGAATAATGCCATCTTCATTTTTATCGGTAAAGCTGATGAGCCCCGTAGCCTCCCAGTTGCTTACCCACTCAGGCATTTCGTCGTAAGGCACTTCATTGATGGTAGTAATTAAGTTTGTTTTGGCAAACACAGCAACGGCCGGCGCTGTTGCATACAGTAATACAATCAAGATAAGCGCATATCCGGCCGATATACGTGCATCTTTTACGCGTGGGACGGTAAAAAAACGTACAATTACATGCGGCAACCCTGCCGTGCCCACCATTAATGCCATTGTAATAAAGAACACATCCAGCGTAGGCCTCACCCCCGATGTATAGGCATCAAAACCTAGCGCAATATGCAGTCCATCTAACTTATCCAGCAAGTACTGACCCGACCCATCGGCAACCGTACCTCCAAAACCAAGCTGTGGGATGGGGTTATTGGTCATCATAATGGATATGTAGATTACCGGCACCAGATAAGCGAATATCAAAACACAATATTGGGCAACCTGAGTATAGGTAATACCTTTCATACCACCTAGTACAGCATAAATAAGCACAATTATCATTCCTATAACCACTCCCGTATTGATATCAACCTCCAGAAAACGGGAAAATACAATTCCAACACCGCGCATTTGTCCTGCTACATAGGTAAAGGAAATAAACAGAGCGCATGCAACAGCGACCATTCTCGCCGTGCTCGAGTAATATCGATCTCCTACGAAATCAGGCACCGTAAACTTGCCGAACTTCCTCAGGTACGGTGCAAGAAGCAGGGCCAGAAGAACATAACCGCCCGTCCAACCCATCAGATAGACAGATCCGTCACGGCCTAGAAATGCAATGATACCCGCCATGGAAATAAATGAGGCTGCCGACATCCAGTCGGCTGCAGTTGCCATTCCGTTAGCCAGAGGATGTACGCCTTTACCGGCAACATAAAACTCACTGGTAGAACCAGCCCTCGACCAGATGGCAATTCCGATATAAATAGAAAACGTTATACCAACAATAAGGAACGTCCAAAATTGAATATCCATAGCGTACCTCCTATTCTTCGTCTACGCCGAATTCTCGGTCGAGTCGGTTCATAAGTACCACATACAGGAAGATGATGACCACAAAGACATACATCGACCCCTGTTGTGCAAACCAAAATCCGAGTCCAAATCCACCGATGCGAATAGCATCAAGCTGATCGGCGAAGATTATTCCAAATCCATAGGAGACCAGAAACCAGATAAATAGCAAAACTCCAATGATGCGAAGATGCCGCTTCCAGTATTGAGCATATATTTCATTCATAGATATTGACGATTACGTTTTTACCATTAACGACCCATAATGCGTACTTCTGCCATTCACTATACGTTCAACCACCAGAAAAGACAAGGCCATACCCATCTATGAACAGCGAGCGAAGCATCACGATAAACAAATAAAAAATATTCAAGTAGTCAATCATTAAATTAGACAACAGTGGTATTCATTTTCCTGATGCGTTCCTATGACACAACCTTCTGAGCAGCCCGAATTTTATGCGTTGTTAGAACCGCTTAGCGATATTCTACAACATCCTGACGATGTGCAAAGAGCAACCGGGCTCATAACTGATTTCGCCGATTCAGTGCTTCAAAAGCGCCTGGCACAGTTGCTCGGCGAAATGGGAGAGCCACCCGTACCATGGGCGCTGGCGTTGTTCGGCAGTGAGGGTAGAAAAGAGCAGACTCTTCGTACAGATCAAGACAATGCCATTATTCTCAGCGATGAGGCTCTTGATAATGCAGATATCATTGCGTGGTTTACAACCTTCGGAAAAGCACTGAACGATGCACTTAACGCTTCGGGCTATCGGTATTGTAATGGTGGTATAATGGCAGGAAATACGAAGTGGTGTGTTCCTATTTCAACCTGGAAGCAGTATTTCAGACGATGGGTACGTGAACCCAGTCCGATGGCAGTGATGCAAAGTACGATTTTTTTTGATATACGTCACGGGGCGGGAGATCGCAAGCTTACTCAGGAGCTTCAGTTATTCATGCTTGATATGCTCTCCGAAAAACAAGATCTATTTTTTTATCACATGGTCCAGAATTCGTTGAATGTGCAGGTGCCACCGGCTTCATTGCGAAAGTTATGGCTTTGGTTTTACCCTCAGCCTGACCTTAAGCATCTGAGTTTGCCTATCAGCAGTGCTGCTCGTATTATGGCGCTGCGGAACGGTATTACGGAACAACATACAGGGCGAAGATTACAGGAATTGTTTGATCTGAGTCGACTACAACCTGAGAAAGCACATACGCTTGCCACGGCTTACGATCAACTCACCTGGCTTCGGTTACGTGCACAGATTACTGCTATCAGAGCAGGGGAAGAACCCAAAAATACACTTCGTTACAACGCGCTCTCATCAGACGACAGAACCGTTCTATTACAGGCTTTGGATGGGGTTTTACTGGCAAGAACCATGCTCAGAAATGCAATTGGAGCATATTTTTGAATACAAAACAATTAGTAAGATAGTCCGGCATATGGTGAAGATTTCATAGCTTCTTGCAGGCTGTCGAGCGATTCTATGCCTTGTTGTTCTGCCATCTCCGCTAGTATTAAAAACAACCTTGCAGTAATGATGGCGTCGCCCAAGGCAGCGTGCCGATTTTCAAGCGTAACTCCCAAAAGTCCCGCCAATTCGTTCAGATCATGACTTTTGAGATGTTTGCCCAGCACACTTGCCAAGAGGAGTGTATCGAGAACAACCGTATTAAAGACCACCCCCGCACGCGATTCTTTTAAACGAAGGAAACGCATATCGAATGAAACATTGTGGCCTACAAGGATGGCATCTGAGCAATAGGTGTGGAAGTCGGTGAGTACCGGCTCAATAGGTCGAGCTCCGGAAACATGGGCATCCGTTATGCCATGAATAGCCTGTGACTCAGCAGGAATGGTTCTGCCAGGGTGTACGATCTCGTTAAAATAGAGCTGCGGTTGAAGCTTTCCTCCTATTATTTTTACTGCACCTATTGAAATGATTTCATCGCCGTGTGACGGTCGCAGACCCGTCGTTTCTGTGTCAAATACAACGAATGTGTGTTGGGTAAGCCAGATGGGTAGTTCAGACTGTTGCTGGATATGATGCGTATGAAGGAGCTGATTAATATGCTGAATAACTCTGTTCAGCGGCTGAAATCGTACCGGTTGTATAGCAGCATCTGATTTTCCCGCACGAATTAACGTTAATTCATCTCCAACACGATAGACATCTCTAAGCACATACCGGTACAGCAGGTAGGCTGCCCCAAGGAGTATGACGAACGCTGCAGACATTCCCAGCAGCGGCCAATGGCGAGGTACGAAGACGTCATCCAGCCTGTTTATTGCAATAACCCAACCCGCCTGGGAGAGTAATAAGGCTATCAAAACCGTAGTGACCAAGACCAGAATTATGATTCGGCGAGGATGCATGTTTTTGGGTTGACTGTTTAAAACCCGATGTTAGCTGAAACTCTGTGAGTATAACCAAGATTTGAGTTTGCTCCTGCAAAACTGCTGAAAGCATAGTCAATTTTTACGATTCCTATGTTGAGCCCGGCACCTAGGGTTGGCGAAGCATACAGCCTGGAACTTGAATCGGTAAATACATCAGTAACACCCAACCGTACAAAAACAGCCTCTTTGTACGATACTTCGGTGCCGACATGTGGCTGAAAACTAACCGGACCGGCGTTCACATAATAGGTTCTGCGTCCTTCAAAATGAGTTACCATATCGAACGCTCCGAGTACGCGAAAATCCTGTATATCCCAGAAATATGCTACACCTGACCGCAAAGAAGGTAGAGATAATTCGTTTTGTCCGGTTGGGAAACTCGCGTTCAGCGCTTCATCCGAGAAGAAGTCACGCAAGGGCTCGAGCTCGCTTTCGTTTACACTCCATAGCTTCATCAATGTTGTAAGATTATGGATGGTTGCTCCTGCCATAAATCTGCCCGATCGGTATTGACCGCCAACGTCTACACTGTAACCAAATCCTTGAGCAAATGGTCCGAGTCGGCTGTAAAGCAGTTTAACGGAGGTTCCCCAACTGAGTTGCTCATTGTATCGTGTAGCGTATGATACCAGAAAGGCCATATCTGCCGAGGAAAACTCGGTGATGAAGTCTTGTGGGTTGGCAAGCGGACGGTCGCGCTCACGGTCCCAGGCATTGAGTGTGTTTTTGATTCCATCTACTCCCTGGCGGAAAAAGGTTATTGCCAAGGCGTCACCTTCATTGCGTAATGGCATGGCAAAAGCGCCGTAGTCGTAAGCCACTATACCGCCAAAACGTTCGGAGTGCATATAGGCCAATTCGCGATTGGTTATTCCGCTTAGGCCGGCAGGATTCCAGAAACCCGCGGTTACATCTTGAACGAGGGCAACATGTGCACCGCCCATACCCAATGCGCGGGCGCCACCTCCTACCGAAAACAGATCATCGGCATTGGTAACACGCTGAAAACCCTGTGCCCACGCATCCAGACTGACGGATACAAACAGGATTACAAACAGTAGCTTAAATAAAGGAAATCGTTTCATGCAGATCAAAATGGATTAACGCCGTCAAAGCAAGAGCACGTATTGTTTTAAAGTTGCGATCTGTAACGATTATTCGATAGGCAGAGTAAAAACTCGTTGTGATTTGATGTGAACACTAATCTAATCAGGTTTTTTTTAAAGTAAAAGCGCCAGACCACCAGATCTGGCGCTTTTCTACGCGCTTTTGTTGCGATGAAAGGTGTTTATCTTATTTCACAAGCGTCATCTTGCGTGTAATAACCTGATTCCCGGCCTGCAGGCGATAGATATACATTCCACTCGACAGCGAACGACCATCAACATTTACCGTATGCGTTCCTGCATTTACGGTACCGTTAACCACAACGGCAACTTCGCGACCCAACATATCAAAAACACTTAGTCGGATTTCTCCGCTTTTCGGAACATGATAAGTAATCGATGTGGTAGGATTGAACGGGTTCGGGAAGTTCTGCTCCAGACCGTATGCTATTGGAATATCAATTCCACCCGTTTCAATTGAAACAAGGTGTACAAAGGAGACTATTATTTCTGGATTGACAACAATTTCACCGAGTGTACTATATGCAACTTCGTTAATTATCACATCAAACGGCTCCACAATGTTAGCTGTCGTTGTAAGAAGTAACGTGACCTGGCTGTTTTCGAAAGATACCAGTCCATCTTGAGCGCGGCGGGATGCTGCAAAACTGTACGTTCCGGTTTCGTCATCTTCATTCGAGAAAACAAGCAAATGTGAGGGATTTTCGGGCAAAATGGGTCCCATCAGATAGAAATCTTCAAACGAAAGATTTGGATTTTCAAACTGTACACTGCCGGCAATGCCAAGAACTTCGGGAATGGTGTCGCCAGACAATTCAATATGTATGTAGAACGACTCACCCGGACCCATGGCTGTATCTATAGTCAATCGTGCAAGCGGATCCGAAGCAACATCTGTAGACTTCATCATACTTAACGACCGGCCAAAATGTATACCAATGGGCAGAATATCGTTTTGATTTACACGTCCGTCACCTGTTGCATCCGCGTAGACAGCAGGGCTCTGCTGCCCGTCAATATACCAGCGAGAAGCAGGTTGCGCTTCCCAGAATACGGTGGATTCGCTACGAGCGGGGCCCTCTGTACCAAAAAACTGGCCTACAACGAGTACGTCGTTCTGGTTAACCGTCCCGTCGTTGTTGGTATCACCCGGCCAAACGGCTACCTCAAACACATCTACACTCACCGACTTGTCGTTCAGCAGAAATGCGTTTCCATTCACATCCCTTGCTTCGAACTCACGCAAACTGAAGTATGCCTCATAGAAACGGTCAACATCGTCAACTTTCAAATATATCACCGCAATGTTTCCATTACCCTGTGAAGTAGAGCTACCCGTTTTAGATACCGACATGGCAACCGTACCATCTATGGTGGTATGTACAAATTCGAGGTCATTCTGGTTGTTGAATAGCCCGGTAGCTTCCGCAGATATATAGCTAAATACGTCGGCATCATAAGTCAACTGAAATCCAACACCGCTCAAATTATTCAGTGGCCTGTTGGGTCCACCAACATATACGGTAAGCGCAAGGGTGTCGCCAAGGGTAACCATTTGATTATCTGATAGTAAACCAATGTCATACAGCTCGAAACCCTCCAATGCAGCTATTGAGGAGGAAGCAAGGCCATTAACCAAATCAAAGGTTCCGGCGGCCCACAAGGTGCTCCCGCTGAAGCTGAGTGAATACACCACGCGGTTCGGATTTCCCGCATACTGAAATCCATCGAGGTCGAATTTAACCAGATTTGATAATCCTGAATCTTCGACCCGGTAACTTCCTGCGATGTACAGACTGTTGCCTACACGTTCAAGGTCGTACACGGTGCCGGCCAACTTGGTATCACCCAGTGTTACCCATTCACCCTGAGGGCTCAATGTAGCTAACGCGCCGATGGGTTCCTCCTCCGGATTCATCGGATTGTTCAATCGGCCGGCAACGAGCTGCCCATTAAAGTCACTGAGCGACCAGATTTGCAGGCTGGGTGCTCCGTTTAAGAAGGGTGAATCGGCATCACCCACCTGAGCCCAGCGGCTGCCTGTCCACCGGGCAACGCCACGAACAGCATCCGATCCCGACATGGTGAACGTACCAACTGCATAGAGTTCACCTTTGAACACGTGCGTCTTTAATACGGTACTGTTAAAGCCTTCTCCGAAAGGTCGCCACTGCTGACCATCCCAACGGGCAATGCTGTTCAAAACCGTTCCTCCATCGCCGGTTGTGGTGAACGAGCCAACAGCTACAATATCACTTTCAAACTCATTGATGTGATAAACAAGGCCACTTTGAAAGCCTGTTCCCATCTGCTCGAAAGCGGTACCGTTAAACCGTGCTATTCTGTTTCGGCTAAACCCGTTTATGGTATTAAAGTTGCCGCCGACTATCCACTGTTGATTGCCAGTGCGGTACACCGCTTCGACTCTGCCATTATTAAAATTGAATCCACCGATCCAGTCATCATCCACCAAACGGGCAAATGAAAAAGCTGCATTAGAACCAGCATTAGAGAAGAAACCACCTACGGCTACCTGGTTGCCAGGACCAGATGATATTGAATATGTATCACCACCCAGGCCTAATCCGCTTGTATTTACAGGCAAACCTGGAACCGGGACTTGTTGATTCCCATCATAAGCGGCAACAAAACTGAGTCGTGCTGTCTCACTTGAGGCAAAGTTACCCGCCAGATAAGTCGTGCCATTTGCATGTGAAAAGTCCCAGACCGTTGTACTTATAAAACCAATTCCACTCCAGTCATCCCCGGTATATTTAATCGCATTACTCCCTCTGGCTGTGCCAATGCTTCCCCCAATGTACAAATCATTCCCTACAGGCTGAAGCGCAAGTATACTACCAAACTCAATAATTGGGGCATTAGCTAAGGATACCAGGTTGTTACCATCAAGTTTTGCCAGTCTGTTTAGTGGGCTTCCGCCAATTTCCGTAAATGAACCACCAACAATCAGGCTGCCATCATAAACAGCCAATGCGCGCACCGAACCATTCAATTGACCCTGTCCTACCGCACTCCAGGTAGTACCATCCCAGCGGGCGATATATTGAAGACCTGCATTTTCAACAGTTCCCGTAAACAAACCGCCGATATATAAGGCATCATTATATACAGCCATTGCCTCCACACCGGCAAAGGTGGTAATAATGCGTTGCATCGAGGATCCATCCCAACGAAAAACACCATTTGCAACACCGATATAAATGTCACCTTGAAATTCAGTTATAGAAAAGGCAAATACGTCGAGGCCTTCACCCACCTGCTCCCAGGCTGTTCCATTCCACCGGGCAACGCGACGCATTTCCGATCCGGAACCTGTCTCCGTAAATCCGCCTACAGCATATACATCACCGTTAATCCCGGCTATCTGTACAACGGAGCCGTTGAAACCCGAACCCATTGGCAGCCAATTACCACCGGTAAACCGAGCGATACCGTTAATCTGTGTCTGACCTAGAAAACGGGAGGTACCACCAAAATAGATATTATTACCATCCGCATACGTCGCATACATGATGTAGGAAAATCCAGGGCTGTAGAACTCCTCCGAAAAAGTTACACCCGTAGCTATCACATCAGTGTCCGACACTTTACTAAAGCTACTATTATAGGTGTATCCCTGCAACTCCTCCAGATACTCCGTATAATCATTAACCTGCTGCCCAAAGAGCGTAACGGGGATCAATACAACCATCCATATTCTCAAGGCAGATTGTAGCATATTGACCATATAGACCCTCAGTTTAATTCGTTATAAAACAGTGCTTAACACACAATACTAAAACAAAATGATATGCACAACTATCCTATCTTTACCAGATGATTAAAATAAAAAAAGCACCACCCACGAAGGGCAGTGCTTTGAAAGAAATGTAAGGGAATATGAAGTGTTTTATTCGTTGAAAACACCAAATTGGTATCAAATATGAACTTCGGGTTCGCAGCTAATGTATACACGAAGAAGGTTCATTTTTTCTTTCAGGATACCATACGTTATTTCATCTCCGCGAGGGCCTCAAAAAAGCGGGCCGAAGTTTTAATACCCCGCTGGAAGTCGACCAGAGAGAACTTTTCATTCGGCGAGTGAATCGCATCGCTGTTCAAGCCAAATCCCATCAAAATAGAATTCGCTCCCAGCACCTTCTTGAAATCGGCTACAATCGGAATAGAGCCCCCCTCACGGGTAAACAGCGGCTTCTTGCCATAGATGTCTTCAAACGCCTTCGAGGCCGCCTCGAGGCCATAAAAGCCCAGATCCGTCATGGCCGCATTGCCCCCATGGTGCTCTTCCACCGTAACCTTCACACCCTTTGGCGCAATCTTCATCACATAATCGGCAAACAGTTTGGCAATCTTCTTCGGCTCCTGGTCGGGCACCAGACGCATACTAATCTTCGCTCCCGCTTTCGCCGGAAGCACCGTTTTGGCGCCCTCACCCTGATAGCCGCCCCAGATGCCGTTCACATCTAGCGTCGGCCGCGAAGACTTCCGCTCCAACGTAGTATATCCCTTCTCGCCGAAAACGTCTTCAATATCCAACGAGTCTTTGAACGCCTGTTCATCAAAAGGCAGCTTGGCCGACTCCGCGCGCTCCTCATCCGACAAGGCAATCACATCATCATAAAAGCCCGGAATCTGTACCACACCATTTTCATCTTTCAGCTTGGCCACAATCTCGCACAACGCATTCAGCGGATTCTGCACCGCGCCGCCGTAGGTCCCCGAGTGCAAGTCGCGGTTCGGCCCTTGAACAAACACCTGCATGTACGCCAGTCCGCGCAGTCCGTACGTAATACTTGGCACATCCTTATCAAACATCGATGTATCCGAAATCAGCACCATATCGCAGGCCAGCAGTTCCTTATTCGCCTCCAAAAACGGCACCAGATTCGGCGAGCCAATCTCCTCCTCGCCCTCAATAATCACCTTCACATTCACCGGCAAACGACCCTCCGTCTTCAACCAGGCCTCAATCGCCTTCACATGGGTGTAGGCCTGACCCTTATCGTCGCTCGCGCCCCGCGCATACACATCTTCCCCACGCACCGTGGGCTCAAACGGCTCGGTCTCCCATAACTCCAGCGGATCCGGCGGCTGCACATCATAATGCCCATACACCAACACCGTCGGCTTGTCCGGTCCGGCCTCCAGAAACGATCCATACACCACCGGATTCCCCGGCGTCTCAATCAGCTGCACATCCTGCAGACCAATCTGCTCAAACTGCGCCCGGATAAACTCCGCCGCCTGATGTACATCGCCCTTGTGCGACTTCACCGCACTGATGCTCGGAATCCGAAGCAAATCAAACAATTCCTGCTCAAATCGAGCTTTATGCTCATCAATATAATTCAAATAACCAGCCATAATAGTATTTCAAAAGGTTGTAGGATAAGGTTGCTTCTGCCCGGCAATGCTTGCGCGCCACAACCGCCCCCATGTTTTTATTTCATGCCTTCAATATAGCAGTTTCGCGACAGTTTCTCTGTGCGGAGGCGGCAGGTTTCAGCACCGATATAACGCCTCATCCCGGTGCACCACGATTCAGAACCGATTGAACGTCTCTTCCCGGTGTACCATGATTCAGAACCGATTCAACGCCTCATCCCGGTGCACCATGATTCAGCACCGATATAACGCCTCATCCCGGTGCACCATGATTCAGAACCGATAAATCGTCTCCTCTCGCACCCAACCACGGGCACCATTCACCATACGAACCCGCACCCAGCCATCGTACGAATTGGACTCCGGAATACTCACGATAAACCGGAATCCTTCGAAGGCCGTCTGCACTACGTCCGATTCTGAGTCGGGTGTTACATAAACAGAGGCCTCTCTAACAATCTGCACACCCTGTTCATACCGGTCGGCCTGCAGCGAGAAAGCGATACTTGCCATAACTACTAACAGTCCTGCAGCCGACGTAACAATAGCAGCATTTCGATTTACAGGGCGGTACCGCTCGCGCAGCCAGACTAGAATAAACCAGATTACACCCACATTAACCAAAAGTACACCCACAGCCAGCCACACCGCGTAATTGATTTGAAAATAGAACAGGTTATGAATGGATATCCAGCCTAACTCCGGAAGCTGAGCCCCTCTACGAGCCAATTGATCTGTGACAAAATCAAGCCCTTCCTGTGATGCTCTTACCGTTTCAGAAAAACCGGAAGCTATCGTAAAATAAACCTGCGCGAGACCCAGACTGTCTAGCCTGGTGGCTGCAATTCCCATATTAAGGTACAGAGGGCCATTATGCTTACCCTCTCTCACAATCGTACGGAATGCTGCCAGAGCTTCATTGTACCGATGTTCATTGAGGAGGTTGTTAGCAGCCGCGAAGCGCTCTTGCGCGCTCAATGCATATCCGCTTATTGTTACGGTTTCCTCATCTTGAACCTCTCCCACGCTAAAACCCGCTGCGGTATTACCAGCAGATACGATGATAAGAACCATTAAAAAATAGAAAGGAAGCCCCGTTTTGATCGATTTCATCATAGTGCTCCTGCAAGTTCATTAACCAGTTCCTCAGCCTGATCCAGCTCATAAGGGAGATTCTCTCGTGCTGTAACCGGTGCGAAACGTATCGTACTGCATTTATTCAACAATCGCTCCATACGCTTAGATGTATCTTCCGGTACATTGTGCTCGCGTAAATACCGGAGGATATCTGCATCAGAGTGACCCGCCTCCTGAATATCCAGACGATCTGTTACAACCCGATACAAAACAGCATGAATACCGGTCATAATCTGTTTCACATCTGCATTTCCTTCCTGAACGGTGCTGCGTAGTTTCTGCAAGGCTTCCATTGCATTATCTCTGGCCCGAACTCTTCGCGCATAGCTGCTGTCGTTACGAAGGCGGTCATCCTCCCGCTTCTTCTTCCAGGCAAGAATGAGCAGCAAAACAGGCAGCACCAGGCCAACGTACATCCACCATTTCCCAAGCAGCGAGCCGTGCGATACCGCCTTCCAGGGTACAACACCGGTAACGGGATTTACACTGAACGTGCGTTCACGAACCGCCGTTGTGGCAGCTGCCTCATCGCGGCGTACCTGTATTTCTTCTGCCGGCAGACGCAGTGTATTGTATCTGCGGCGAGCCGGATCAAAATAGGCGATTTCAACAGGGGGAAGTTCATAAACACCCGGTCGTCGTACAATGAGGATATCCCTGAAGGTTCGATTGCCCCCAATACCATCCATGGTTCTGACAATATTCAGGGTTTCCTGAGGCTGAAATACTTCAAATTCATCCGGCAGGTCGTACTGAGGTTTATTGATAAGCGCCAGATTCCCGTTACCACGAATCTCCGTTATAATTTCAAGGGCTTCACCAGCCATTACCGAGGAAGGACTTACTCTTCGGGTAATGGTGAAGTTTCCTACGGCTCCAATCGTTTTTCTATCACCCGCATCGGGTAATCTCCGCACGGAAAGGTTAACCGGCTCAGTTTTGAGTTCGATGGTACGCTGATTGGTTCCGAAACCACTAAAAAAGCTACTAAACGGATCATTAGACCGGGCGCCCGACCGTACCGTTGTGGTAATAGTTGCCTCTCCAATGGTAAGGTTTCCTGCACGCGTAGGAAAAAGGGCGTGTCTGGAAAGAACAGCCTTTCGGTAGCGCTCGCCTCCGAGAATTACAGATTCGGCCCGGGGCGTACTCCCATCCGAAAGGTTTTCCTTCCAGAATCCGTCTGTGCTCCATGCCGAACTTGCCTGATAACTTACCACCTCCACTGGATTTTTAAAGTAAATCACCAGATTGGCAAAAATCTGCTGCCCAATTACAGGGTTTTGATCAGAAATCTCCATCTGTAAAAAAACATCAGGACGACCAGAGGCTTGCTGTTGAGAACCGGCTGCCTGCTGACCAGAGCTTCCCGCCGATGCATTTCGATCGATAATGGTGTACGAAACCGGTGCTGTTCGGAAACGGTTTCCATCTACCTCAACGGTAACCGGAGGAAACTCGAACGTTCCGGCCGACTCCGCCACGAAGGTCCAGGTATAGGTGAAACTTCGTGTCGCCACTCCGTTAATGAGTGAATATTGCGTACTTGTGGATGGTTGCAGCGAAATCGACCGTACACCTCTGAGATTGGATGGAATTGTGGGTCTGTTTACATTGCGAAAATTATTCCCCCGCACCTCTATACGGATGGTAAAACGTTCACCAGTTAAAATCTGCGTCTCCGAGAAGTTTGCTACAACATTGATGTCGTTGGCATAAATGGGTGGTGGGGCTATAAGTACAGCAAGCAATAATCCAAGCATATAGATAATGCTATCCATTCTGGATGTATGTGCCTTAGTACCAATACCATGAAGCCACCTTGTTTTCATAATTTTAGCTTAGATAAACACGACAATGAATTGATTGAGGTTTCTACAATTACAGCACTCGAGCCCCTGCAATAGTGGTGTATTACCAGTCTTTGGCATGACGACGGTTCTGTGGTATTTGGTTCTTATGAAAATCTCTTAGCAGGTCCTGTTCCTGGTTTTCAAGGGCGTTAAGCAGTCGTTCCGCATCCTCCCTTGTCATCTCTCCGGTCTGAGGTTGTGCCTGCTGATCCATCTGACCATCGTCTGAGGGTTCGCTATCGTTCTGATCGGACTGCTGATCTTGGGAATCACCCTCTGTTTCCCCCTGATCAGGCTGAGGTTGCTGGTCTTGATTTTGGTCTTGCTGCTGCTGATCATCACCGCTTTCAGGCTGCTGCTCTTGCTCTTGCTGTTGTTGATTGCGGTTTGCAAATTCAAAATTGAACCGGGCTTCCACATCGTTCGGATTTTGCCGTAACGCATTACGGAACTGGTCGGCGGCGCGTTGCCAATTTTCCTGTTGCCCGTACAAGTTGCCGATATTATAATCTGCCAGGGCACGGTCTTGCGCATTGTCGCTTAGTGATTTAAACCGCTCGTAGGCCTGAATAGCTTCTTCAAATTTCTGCTGACGGGCTAATGCGTTACCTAGATTGAAGTGCAGTCGGGCATCATCGGGGTTTCGCTCAATAGCTTCCCGGAATGCGGATTCTGCCGCCGCAAAATCTCCGCGGTTATACGCTTCGTTTCCTGTTCGGGCACCATCCGACAGCTGCAGAAACATCAGTAAAAGTAGCAGGATCTTCATAGCGAGAGGGTAACGTTTGTAGCGGTCGATTTATGATACAAAAATGCTTTGCGCAACGCCCGGGTTGCGTTACAGCTTTTCAGCTGCTGCCATAGCGGTCTCGTCGAGCTCCATATTATTGAAGACATTGGCAACATCGTCATTTTCTTCGAGCTTTTCCATCAACTTAAAGTTACCCAAAGCCGTTTCCTCGTCAACCTTAACCATGGTCCCCGGGATGTACTGCAATTCAGCTGAGGCGATTGTATAACCGGCTTGCTCAAGGGCATTGCGAACGGCAAAAAGGTCTTCTCTGCGCGTTGTTATTTCAAATACCTCGTCTTCTGTTTTGATGTCTTCGGCACCGGCTTCAATAGCTGCAAGGGTGATTTCGTCTTCATCAATCCCCTGCAGTTTTATGGTAATTAAACCAATACGGTCGAACATATAGGCAACAGATCCACTGGTACCCATGCTTGCTCCGTATTTCGAGAATATGTGCCGGATTTCCCCAGCAGTTCGATTGGTATTATCGGATGTCGCCTCCACCATGTAAGCGATACCGCCCGGACCGTACCCTTCGTAGAGCAGTTCTACATATTGAGCGGCATCTTTATCGTCGCCAATACCTTTTTTAATGGCACGCTCGATGTTGTCTTTCGGCATATTAGCCGCCTTAGCCGCATCAATTGCAAGGCTCAGGCGCGGGTTTCCGGCAGGATCTCCGCCCCCTTCACGAGCTGCTACATTAATTTCGCGGATTACCTTGGTCCAAACCTTAGATTTAGCTGCATCAACTACAGCTTTACGTCGCTTGATATTAGCCCATTTCGAATGTCCAGCCATACGTGTTGTAGAACTTTTGTTGCTGATTGTGTAGTCATTGCCTCATTTCGGGTAGCCATTATTACGGCAGGCAACTCAGACGATTTTTATTTGCCGAAAGATACATATTTACAGCAAAACGAAGTTAAGCAACCGATATGATGTTATTTGGTATCATCTGTGAGGTCAACAATGCCCTTGATAATCTTATCCAGTTTTATGGCTTCGTTGCGAAGTGCTTCTAAATATAAGGTGTGTGACGATTGAGGTGGCTCCTCAATGAGCAGGTCTATTATCGACATCAAATTACACAGAGGCTTTCTGACGGTGTGGGATTGCTCCCAGGCAATCTGTCGCAACAGCGTATTCTGCTCCATGATACGCTGCTCGTGGTTTTTACGATCGGTAATATCGCTGACCGAGTAACTAACCCCAATCAATTTCTTATTCTCGTCGTAAACCGGTACATATTTCATGAAGAACCAGCCTAGCCGGTCACCAAAATTAACTTCAAGCTCAAATGTTACTGTAGAACCATTTGCGGCGGCATCAAAATTGGCATGAAATGCGCTTCTAAAATCGGGCAGGACGTACTTTTCGTAATACTCACCAACCTGATAGGTTTGGTTCTGGTACTTTCGGGCATAAGCGTCTGCTACCGTGTTGAAGGAAATTAGGCGTTTGTCTAGGTCGAGCAGCACATTGCTGTCGGATGTGCTGTTAAGAAGGGCCCTTAGCTTGTTTTCGGAGTCGTAAAGGGATTTATTTAAAACACCCAGATCGTAACCAATGCATAAAAATCCCGTGCTTTCTCCGCTTTCGTTGAGATGGGCCGATATCTCCCAGTGACTGTAATTGTATTCTGCCATTTCGGGCGTAGCCTTGCGCAGCTGAAGATGGGCCGACTTTCCCGGATTTTCAATACAATACCTGGCGGCATCGGTTAGCGCATCCCAGTCGGCCGAATGAATAGACTGTTTGTAGTGTAGGCCATCCACCGGATTACATAAGAACGGAAATTGTGTATAGAAGGCAGAATTTGCGTAACGATAGTAGCCTTCAATATCCATGATGACCACAGATAGTATAGAAGAATTGGCCAGATATGTTGGTACCGGCTGATTCATACGGTTTTGGCCCGTTTGATATAACGTAGTAGGTTCACTCAATTCAATAGTAGCAAATTTATTCACGCAATATGCTAATTATTATAGCATTTATCGGATATTTGTGATGTTTACTTTAGCCAAACGGAACGAATACCGGTGTGACGGTGTGTTAGTAATGTTATATTGATTGGTACAGTGAACACTTTTTTTGATTCTAACCTATTCTTGCATATGAACATAGGAATTGTTGGTTATCCGACCTATGGTGGTAGTGGTGTGGTAGCTACTGAGCTAAGTAAAGGCCTTGCACAGCGAGGTCATAAAGTACATTTCATGAGTTACGCAAGACCGCAGCGACTCGACGCATTTGAGACTAATATTTCATTTCATGAGGTCTCGATAAACGCCTATCCCCTGTTCGAGTACCCTCCGTACGATCTGGCATTGGCCAGCCATATGGTAAATCTGATTGAGTATCAGAAACTGGACCTTTTGCATGTTCACTATGCCATTCCTCACACCACAAGTGCTTTTTTAGCGAAGCAAATTCTGGGTGCCAAGGCTGCACATGTACCCATTATTACCACACTCCATGGTACAGACATTACGATTGTAGGCAGTGACCCGAGCTATTTACCTGTGGTCAATTTCTCTATCAATCAAAGTGATGGGGTAACGGCAGTATCCGGATTTCTGCGGGATGAAACATATATGCGTTTTGAAATTAACAATGCTATTGAGGTAATCCCCAATTTTGTTGATCTGGTTCGGTTTAAACGCAATGTGAAAGAACATTTCCGCAAAGCGATTGTACAGGATGGGGAAAAAATCATTACCCATGTGAGTAATTTTCGAAAAGTTAAGCGTGTAACCGATGTTGCAGAGGTTTTTTCACGCGTTTTAAACGCCGGAATTAAGGCTAAGCTACTTTTTGTTGGCGACGGACCGGAACGATCTACTGTTGAGGCATTGTGCCGTGAATTGGGGTGTTGCGAACATGTTCGTTTTCTGGGCAAGCAAGAAAATGTTGAAGACATTCTCTCACTGTCGGATGTATTTCTTATGCCGTCTGCATCTGAAACATTTGGTCTGGCGGCGCTGGAAGCTATGAGCTGTGGGGTTCCCGTTGTGAGTTCCGATGTCGGAGGACTACCCGAGCTGAATCGCGACGGTGTTACAGGCTTCGTATGCAAACTTGAAGATGTAGATGCCATGGCCGACAGAGTGATCGCTATGTTTTCGGATGACGACCTCCATGCGCGTATGCAAAAAGCTGCAAGAACACGAGCAGAAGAGTTTGAACTGGACCATGTTGTAGCTATGTACGAGGCTTATTACGAAAAAATCGTTGCTCGTTTACGAAAAAAAGTTGCCTATCAGCCCTGATTCACGGCCTCAGCCTGTTGAATTTCTGACATCTTTAACTATATTGCCGAACATCGTGTGTCGATGCATATTCATGTTACGGGAAACAGGTAATTACGGGCAGGAGTCAATCAGATGAAAGTAGTACCCCACAAAATCAACAATTTCTCTATAGGTATTGAGGAAGAATACCTGATTGTGGATCCGAATACAGGCGAACTTAGTTCCGCCATTGAAAACATCCTCAAAGATGGTCACGATAAGCTGGGGAATCATATTGCAACAGAAATGCTACAGTGTCAGGTAGAAGTAGCAACTCCCGTGGCGGAATCGATTCAGGAAGCTCGCGAGAAAATTATTCATGCCCGCAGAACGGTACATGAAATCGCTGAAAGCCACGGATTGGCCATCATCGCTGCCGGAACGCACCCGTTCTCGAAATGGGCCAATCAAAATATTACGGAGCGAACCAGGTACCTGGGACTGGTAACGGAAAATAAGGTGTTGGCCCGCCAGTTACTGATTTGCGGCATGCATATGCATATAGGACTAGAAGATGATGATCTGCGCATCGACCTGATGAATCAGCTCAGTTATTTTTGTCCTCACCTTCTCGCCCTCTCTGCAAGCTCTCCCTTCTGGGACGGATACGATACCGGCCTACAATCCTACCGTTCTGTTGTATTTGAGGCTCTCCCACGTACCGGGATACCCCCACAAATGCGTTCCTGGGGAGACTATATGGAGTATATCGATGTGGCAATGCGCACAAATTGTATTGATGAACCTACCAAAATACGATGGGACTTGCGGCCATCGCCCAAGTTTCCAACACTCGAATATCGAATTTGTGATGTATGCACAAAAGTTGACGAAGCCATTGCTATATGTGCACTTAAGGTAGCCTTGGTAGCAAAACTTCTAAAGCTGAGACGAAACAACATGTCGTGGAGAGTATACCGTAAAGAACTGATTCAGGAAAATAAATGGAGGGCGGTGCGGTATGGCCTTAATGGCAAACTGCTTGATCTGGGTCGTAAAAGAGAAGTTGAGGCCAAGAAACTCATTTTCGAGCTATTAACATTCGTTGATGATGTGGTAGATGAAGTTGGTATCAGAGATGAAGTGATGTATATCCACAATATTGTTACGGAAGGGAACTCCGCCGACCGCCAGTTGAAAGTATTTGAGCAAACCGGAGAAATGAAAGCCGTAGTTGACCACCTCATTAAGGAAACTAAAGAAGGTATCGTTTAAGTAAGCATTTCTTCGGTTTTATATTACTGGCGCTTAGGATGGTCTTCATATCCCGGGTTTTGTATTACTGGGGCTTAGGATGATCATCAAATCTTGGTTTGACTGCTATATCCCGGGTTGATTGGTTTATTGAGCTACACTCCTTGCTTTATTGGGCTACTCTTCATGATTTCCCTGTGAACAAACGTTGTTGCAAGTAGCTTGTATTTACATGTTAACATATTTTTGCAGTTTCAATGCTAAAAACCCCCATCCAAATAAATCTGTACTCTGAAAAGCCGTATCTTTAAAGCAAATACAACAAAAAAATCCAATTATTTAATTAAAATGAGCGATTTCAAAGGTAAAACATTTAAAGTGGTGATAGTGGGAAGTGGACCTGCAGGATTAACGGCAGCCCTTTACGCCGCGCGGGCAGATCTGGCTCCCATAGTATTTGAAGGTCCTGAGCCTGGAGGTCAGTTAACCACAACAACTGATGTTGAAAACTTCCCGGGCTATCCGGATGGGGTAATGGGTCCGAAAATGATGCAAGATTTTCGCGAACAAGCTACACGGTTTGGTGCTGATTGCCGCTGGGGAGTAGTAACAGATATTGATATGAGCAAACGACCGTTCAAACTCGTTGTTGATGAAGAAAATGAACTGTTTGCAGAATCTGTAATCATTGCTACCGGTGCTTCAGCGAAATGGCTTGGCCTTCCAAACGAACAGCGGCTCCGCGGCAAAGGCGTTACAGCTTGTGCTACATGTGACGGTGCTTTTTTCCGTAATGAGCACGTTGTTGTCATTGGTGGGGGTGATACCGCTATGGAAGAGGCTACATTTCTAACTAAATTCGCCAGTAAAGTTACCGTTATTCACCGACGTGATGAGTTCCGCGCTTCTAAAGTTATGCAACAGCGCTTGTTTGACAATCCCAAAATTGAAGTTAAATGGGATAGCGCTGTGGACGACGTTCTCGGTGATGAAGTTGTAAAAGGTGTTCGTGTGAAAAACTTAAAAACGGACGCGACAGAAGTTCTTGAAGATGTGACCGGCGTCTTTCTGGCAATTGGTCACAAGCCAAATACCGATTTGTTCAAGGGAGTAGTTGACATGGACGAAACTGGGTACATCATTACCAAAGACAAGTCCAGCTATACAAACGTTGAAGGTGTATTTGCCTGTGGCGACGCCCAAGACCATACCTATCGTCAGGCAATCACGGCGGCAGGAAGCGGATGCATGGCTGCCATGGATGCGGAGCGCTGGCTGGAATCACAACACGGCTAGAATTAATTTGCGAAAAGGGTTACGCGTTATCCACCAGTATGGTGAAGCGGGTACCCTCTTCGGTATTGATCTCCATCTCAGCATCCAGCTGCTGAATGAGCGCGTTCACCAGCTCCAATCCTAGTGTCGTTTTTTCTCCATTCTGAATACTTACGGGTAGTCCAACCCCATCGTCTCCCACAACAAGCTCCACCTTTGGACCTCTTTTACGTAAACGGGCATAAATAGTACCTTTTTCACCTCCCGGAAACGCGTACTTCAGACTGTTGGTGATAAGTTCATTTACGATAATTCCCAGCGGAACAGCTGTATCGATATTGAGCATAACATCATCTGCATCAATCTCTGTTTTTATATTTTTAGGCATGTAAGATTCAAATAGATATGCCATAAGTTGCTCAATATAGTCTCTGTAATTAATATTACTGAGGTCGTCAGACTGGTAAATCTTCTCGTGAACCATGGCCATAGACCGAACGCGGGTCTGGCTCTCATTGAAAAGCAGGCGCACAACGGGATCTGATAATTGAAATGCCTGCAGTTCAAGAAGGCTGCTGACTATTTGCAGATTGTTTTTAACACGGTGATGAATTTCTTTGAGCATAACCTCTTTTTCTCGCAACGACTGTACCAAATTTCGCTCGGCAAATTTGCGTTGCAAAGCCACAGAGGCAACATTGGCAAATGTCTGGATTACGCCTGTATTGATATACGGAGTGGTATCCAGAGCAATAATTATCACATTTCCATAAAAACTCTCCTTCCACACAAGTCCGATAGAATAAATGGCTCTGATTCCAAGCATATCTTGCACATACTCACTTATACGGCGGGGAATCGCACCGAAAAGCAGGGTATGCAGCCCACCTTCAACCTCTTCAAGCTTGCCTGTTTTAAACCATTCCAGGGCTTCATCGGTAGGAGAAAACACACTTCCCTCCGATATTTGTGTGGCATATTTAGCAAGGGTCTTATTTAGTACCTCCGTACCTCGTAACGACTCGCACACCAATAATCTGCTTTCAGCATTATAGCTGTTAACAGAGATAATGGAGTTCGGAATAAGGCTCTGCAGCTGTTCACCGATGTAGCTATACAAGTCGTCGTCGATACCCAGATCGAGATAACCAATAGTAGCCTGCGACAACTGTTCAATATTACGCTCCTGGTAAGCCGCTGTCATTTCGGTTTCAACTCGCTTGGTAATATCCCGGGAGTTCAGAACAATCGCGCCCACATCCGGATCATCGAGCTGATTAGATGCGCGGCTTTCAAAGTATACCCAGCGACCGTCCGCCGCTCTGAATCGAAAAACGTGGAAGTCACTGGCATAGCCATTGGCGGGCAACTTTTCGTAAAGCACTTGAATGGCTGCTTCACGGTCTTGCGGATGTAGAAAGTCAAATCCGTTTTTATTGATTACCGCATCTTCCGTGTACCCTAAAATGGCGTAAAAAGAAGGGCTGTTGTACAACATCTTACCTTGTGGTGTGATCATTGTAAAGATGTCGGATGAGTTTTCAACAATCAGCTTGAATCTTTTCTCGCTCAACTGCAGGGCTGATTCTGCATTTTTTATTTTCGTGATGTTTTTACTGGTGCAAATAAGTTCTTTTTGGCCTGAACGTGGGTCAATTGAAACTCGAACCTTAGTCTCTACCCAAATATAATAACCGTCTTTATGCTGACGGCGATACTGTAACGTTCGGGTACCTATCTGCTGGGTTTTAGCTTTAGAAAAGGTCTCTTGAACCGTTACAAGATCATCGGAATGAATGGTCGTAAAGTATCCCATTTCAATAAACTCAGCATCTGAATACCCATACATAAGCCGGCAGGATGGACTCACATATCGAATTTCACCTTCCTGACTAAGTGTTGCTATTACATCTTCTACATTTTCAAGGTAAACACGCAAAAGTTCATTGGTACGGCTAGCACGATTGCTGGCTACGTCGAGTCTCCTTCGAATTTTAGCGTTCACATACTCATTTCTGACGCTATTCGGAAGCCGTTTCAGATTGTCTTTCATCACGTAATCGCTGGCACCTCTCTTTAGCGTTTCAACTACCTGATCTTCTGAAATAGTACCGGACACCACAATTATGGAGGCATTAGGGTCGTGATTATGGATGATATCCAGAAAGTCGTGAACGTGATACCCCGGAATATTATAATCTACGATGAACAGATCGTATTCGTTCTCTTTAAGTGCCTCAAGTAAGTCTTCTGTTCTTGATACTACATCGTCGGTAACTTGAAGGTCAAGATCTTTCAATGCCAATTGCATCAGCAAATGGTCATCTTGACTGTCTTCACAAAATAAGATTGAAATGGGATTCTGCATCAAAAAAGACTTAAAGATTCTTACGTCAACTTAGCGGTACATTATCGTACGTAAGATACTAATTATCAAATATTACTTTCTGCTAATCCGACAATAGCATACTCCTTTTCTAACAATTACAGTGCATGAGTTTAACCCGATTCCATCCGGCGCCACTCAACCCTTCATCAGTTACGTCATTGCCGGAATTTCAACAGCCTCGCTATCTTGCAAAATTACCGGTAAAAATAGCTTAATCTGGTGTTAAGTAGTAGAGCGCTTTCGGAAGCCGGTAGGGGTAACTCCCGTTAGTTTTTTGAATGTTCGGTTGAAGTCTGTAACGCTATTGAAACCGGTATCGAATGCAATGTGAGTCATTGTATAATTACTCTCGAGAAGCATGTTTTTTGCTTTCTCTATGCGCACTCTAGCAACATATTCAGAAAAGTTCATATCCGTCGCTTTTTTGAAGACCCTGCAAAAGTGACTTGCACTCATATTAGCAACAGAGGCAACCTGGTCGAGAGAAATTCTATCGCTGCTGTTATCTCTAATAAATTCACGTGAACGCCGTATAGCGTCTGGTTCAGACATTTCCGGTATAACAGATAACCGGGCCGCAATCTCCGAAATATGTTTAGCAAATATTTCAAGCATTTTAATTACGGCTTCATACTGTTTGGGTGATAGTAATGCTCCTGCATCCAAAAGCATTTCCAGCTCTTTTTTATCTAGTTTTATACCCCAGTCGAGCAATTGCTTCGTTGTATCTTCTAACTTTATGGATGTACTCTTTTCCAGCAATACTTCCCCTGTCTGCAGGTATCCTATTACTTCTTTGTTGACTCTTATGGGTACGGCAGCAACGTGAACGCCGGCAAAACAAACCTGCTTCAAAACATCTTGTCCATCAGGAAGCTGCTGTCCAAGATGTAAGCATGTTTTACAGCTATCGTTATGCTTTCGCATAAAGGCACAAAACTCATTTTCGTTGTCCATACCGGCAGGTATCAATTCCTCCGGATTTTTGGATCGTATTATTAACGGTAGTTTTGTTACTTCAGCATACGCTTGCTCGTATTCCTTATAAACGTCGGTTTCTCTAATCTCATCGATTAGCCTGTCTATTGCCTTCTGTTCCATAGTTTCTTCTATGTGCCCACTCCTCTTGAGTATGACACGTTTAAACGGCTGTCAGTTATACATTCTATACGATACAAATCGAATACTTCATTGTAAAGAAATAAACGTGGCGTGTTAATAGATGTTTTAGTGTGCAAGTGTGGGGCGAGTTTATTTGTTTTATGCATATTTTTAAACGCTATATACCTAAAAAAGCGCTTCCAAAAGGTTGTGGCGTCGCTATAGTCAAAAAGTATTCATAACTAGATTTTACTATGTCATTCAGTCAGGAATCTGTAATCGCGTCTATACCCTCTCACTTACGCCAGTTTGTGGTTCTACAGCATTATGATGAGTACACACCACAAGATCATGCTGTATGGCGGTATGTTATGCGCAGAAACCTGAGTTTTTTGAGTAAAGTTGCCCATCCTGCATATTTATCGGGTCTTGAGAAAACAGGAATCAGCCTTGACTATATTCCTGATATTGAAGACATGAATGCCCGTCTGAGCAAGATTGGATGGAAGGCTGTGGTTGTAGATGGCTTTGTTCCTCCCGCTGCGTTTATGGAGTTTCAAGCGCATAAAATTCTTGTGATTTCAGCAGAAATTCGGAACATCAAAAATATTCTGTACACCCCTGCACCCGATATTATACATGAAGCAGCCGGCCATGCACCAATTATAGCAGATGAAACCTATGCTGCATATTTACAAAAAATAGGCGAATATGGCGCCAAATCAGTATTCTCAAAACTCGACTATGAAATCTATGAAGCCATAAGACAGCTATCCATTATTAAAGAATACCCGGATGCTTCAGCTGAGGAAGTCACGGCAGCCGAACAGGAGCTGGAGCAAAAGGTTGCCGCCAATACGGTACCTTCTGAATCAGCTTATCTGGCCCGCCTCCACTGGTGGACCGTAGAATACGGGCTTATTGGCAAAACCGATGATTTCAAAATCTATGGTGCAGGTATTTTATCTTCTGTTGGGGAGAGTAAAGCGTGTCTGGATCCATCTGTTAAAAAACTCCCCCTCTCCGTAGAAACGGCAATGGTCGACTACGACATTACACGCATGCAACCTCAGTTATTCGTGGCCGCCTCTTTCGAACACTTACTTGAAGTGCTTGAGGAATTCGCTGACTCCATGTGCTTCCGGAAGGGAGGTATTGAATCCGTTAAACAGGTTATGGCTTCCGATAATGTGGGCACAGTGGTGCTGGACTCAGGGCTGCAAATTTCTGGTGTAATTGACCGTATTGATGAGGGTAGTGACAAACACGTTAGTTTCATCAAAACAAGATCCGAAACTTCTCTTGCTTACCAGGATATAGAACTTGATGGACACGGTATTGCCTACCACTTAGACGGATTTTCTTCACCATTGGGTGCCGTAAAAGGACTTCATACCCCCTTATACTTGCTGGCTGACGAGGATCTCGCCCGTATTGGATTGATATCAGGTGAAGTGTCTCACCTGGAGTTCGTGTCTGGTTTTACTGTTCGGGGTATACTAAGTGATACGCTACGTAAGGATGGCAAGCTGATTTTACTCTCGTTTACTGACTGTACCGTGACCGATGGCGATAACAACATCATATTCCAGCCTGAATGGGGTACTTTCGATATGGCTGTTGGTAGCAGCATTGTATCGGCCTTTTCTGGCAGTGCCGACAAGGAGAAGTTCAATGTATACCCGCCTAAATCTGAAAAGAAAGCCATTAAAGTAGTTTACAACGATAAACAGCTGAAGCTATTTGAAATCTATAAACAGATAGACGACATGCGGGCAGGGCGCATTCCGACAAGTACAACTGAGCTTCAACGCCTTCATCATGCACTCCATACAGACCACACTGATGCCTGGCTAGTCCGGCTGGAGCTTATTGAGCTGGCCTCCAGGCACAACGCAACTTCACTCATATCTGAATTAAAGAAAGAGCTGTATAATATCGGAAATCGCGACCCTGAGACGAACGAGTTAATTACCACGGGGCTGGACTTGTATTCAGCCTAACCATCCCTGTCGGTCCAGATTTCTATACCCGATTGCCTCCGCTACGTGCGCAGCCAATATATGTTCCTTCTGATCGAGGTCTGCTATCGTTCTGCTCACCTTTAATATTCTACCGTGTGCACGTGCAGATAGGCTCAGTGTATTCATTGCGCGTTTGAGCAGCTGTTCGCCCGATTGATCTAGTTTGCAGAACATCTGGGTTAATCTTGAATCCATTTGAGCATTGCAGAACACGCCTTTAATTCCCATAAACCTATGTGCCTGACGCTCTCTGGCCAAAAATACCCTTTCGCGAATGTGGGCCGATGACTCACCAGCCCTGTGCATCATTAACTCGTTGTAAGGAACTTTACGCACCTCAATATGTAGATCAATACGGTCGAGCAATGGTCCGCTGATTTTACTCAGATACCGTTGCATTTGCAGGCGATCTGTAGTTGAAGCAAGGTCCGGGTCAATCCAGTCACCGCCCGGCGACGGATTCATTGAGGCAACCAGCATAACCCTGGCCGGATAGTCAACCCGAATTCTAGCCCTCGATATGGTTACGAATCCATCCTCAAGTGGCTGGCGCATGACCTCGAGCGCTGATCGCTGAAATTCAGGAAGTTCATCCAGAAACAAAATACCGTTGTGAGCCAATGAGAGCTCGCCGGGCATAGGCACGCTTCCCCCACCAACCAGAGCGATACCAGAAATAGTATGATGTGGTGATCTGAACGGACGAACCGTAACCAACGTACCATCTTTGGTTGTTAATCCGGAAACTGAGTGGATTTTTGTAGTTTCAAGAGCTTCTTCTACCGTTAACGGTGGCAAAATGGACGGCAATCTTCTGGCCATCATCGTTTTCCCGGAGCCTGGTGGACCAACCAAAAGAATGTTGTGCGAACCTGCTGCGGCTACTTCTAACGCGCGCTTAACATTTTCCTGTCCACGAACGTCCCCAAAGTCGGCCATGAATCGGTTAGTATTTTCCCGAAAGAGTGTTTCAATGTTAACTCTTACCGCTGAGTCATACTCCGGTTGCTCCAGCCAGGCACACACCTGCTGAAGGCTGTTAAATCCAAAAACGTTAATACCGTCTACAACTGATGCTTCTTTTGCATTGAGCGATGGTAAAAGCAGGTTTTTATATCCTTTTTTTCTTGCTTCCAGAGCCACCGGCAACACTCCTCGAACGGGTCGTAAGGCTCCATCTAAGGCGAGTTCTCCCAACAACACGGTATCAATCAGTCGGCTGGTTCTCAACTGCCCGGAAGCCACAAGCAATCCTACAGCGATAGCCAGATCGAATGCACTGCCTTCTTTGGGCAGGTCGGCGGGAGCCAGATTTACCGTTATTCTTCCTCTGGGAAAGTCTTTTTGGCTGTTTCTAAGTGCAGCCTCTACTCGATTTGAAGATTCACTAATGGCCCGATCGGGCAGACCAACAAGGAAAAATTTGGGCAGGCCAAAGGCAACATTGGTTTCAACACTAATTATGTGTGCATCTACGCCATATGTTGTTGCACAGGGTACGGTAGCTAACATCTTAATTTAAATTTTAATGCATGAAGATCGGTTCATACCGGAATTCAGCACCAAAAACGATTCGGGTACCGTTATATACAATCATGCTTACGACATATCACCGGCTCTACCTGATAATCATGCTAACTTTATAATTTCTACTGCGTACCATATAGAGTGAGATTAAATCGATTTCTTACATTTTTTGCACAAATTTCACAGTAAAAGGAGGCCAACATGGCTAAAACTATATTTGAAGAGTTTATCGTTACCGGCGAAGACCTGCTTAAGGAGGTAAAAAAGCTCATTCGCAAAGGAAATATCCGTCGATTGATGATTAAGAATAATCGCGGCGAAATACTTGTAGAGACCTCCCTCACATTCGGTGCTGCAGGTATTGGCGGACTCATCGTGCTGGCCCCCTTCCTCTCAGCGGTAGCATTTATTGCGCTGATGATGACAGAGGCAAAAATTGTTGTAGAGCGCGATCCAAGTGTCGATGACAAGGAAGTTGAGCCTGAGGGAATAGAAGTTATGGACTAATACCCAATAGAAAGGTATTGTACAGATATCAAAAGAGCATATAACGGTTCAACGCCCAAAAAAGAGTATACGGGTCTTCATCGATATAACTTTAATGAATACAAAGCGAAGAGAGCCTGCAAGCATTTAACTTGTCAGGCTCTTTGTATGTTGATGTATTTGTTGAAACCTGGTTTCAAGTGTATACCCTGAAGCTAGCTCAAGCGTTTTTGCTCGAACTGACTTCAAGTGCTTTAGCTAAAAATGGCCTCAAGCTAATGTTGCTTTTTAATCATTCAACCCATGACAATGTTTATACTTCTTTCCAGATCCGCACGGGCAGGGATCATTTCGACCAACCTTCTCACCTACAACAACTGGCTCCTGCTTTTGTTTCTTTCCTCCAGCAACCATTTGCTGCTGAGCAGAATTGCCACCCTGACCTCCGCCATCGAAGCGCATCGCCATATCAACCGGTGAGTCGTGCTGGGTTTTAAGCTTGTTAAAGTCAATTTTGCGACGAGTTGGGGCCTTCGCCTCCATCAGCTTCTGCTTATCATTGGCACCTTCAGGCATAGCCTTCCAGATCAATGATATAATTTCGCTGTTCATTTCCTCAACCAGTACGCCGAACATCTTAAATGCTTCACGCTTATACTCGAGTAACGGATCTTTCTGACCAAAAGCACGCAAGCCAATACCTTCTTTCACCGAATCCAACTCGCGCAGATGTTCCATCCATTTGTCATCAATAATAGAAAGAACCGCAGAGCGTTCGAGTGATTTCACCAGCTCGCGACCGTTGGTTTCCATGGCTTGCTCAACTTCAACCACTACACGCAGGCGCTTAATGCCGTCTGAAAATATCATCTGAACCTGCTTTGGCTTATTCGGCATGTCACTTTCATGAATCTGTCGAAGGACATTCATGAACGGCTCGGTAAGCGACCGTGATTTCACCTTGTACACTTCAAGTGCCTTCTCCACAATGAGATCCGAGAGTCCGTCCTGACCAACAGATGACCATTTTTCGCGGTCGATTTCCACATCCACAGCGAGCATTCGGAGCAGTTTCTCCTGAATATTTTCATACTCAGCCATGGAGTAATGGTCATCCAATATGGTATCTACCAAATCCTGGAGCATATTGAAGATATCGGAGCTGAGTCGGTCGCCAATCAGTGCATTGCGACGTCTGGCATAGACCACCTTACGCTGATTGTTCAGAACATCATCATATTCCAGCTGCTTTTTACGGATGCTGAAGTTGTTCTGCTCTACCTTGCCCTGAGCTCGCTCCAGCGACTTGGTTACCCAGCTATGCTGAATAACTTCACCTTCTTCAAATTTCATACGATCCATAACACTTGAGATACGGTCGGATCCGAAGAGCTTCATCAGATTATCTTCCAGAGAAACATAGAATTGTGATTCGCCCGGATCTCCCTGCCGACCCGATCGCCCGCGCAGCTGAAGGTCAATTCTACGGGAATCGTGGCGCTCGGTACCCAAAATGGCTAATCCACCCAGTTCCTTGACTTCATCGTTAAGCTTGATATCGGTACCTCTACCCGCCATGTTTGTAGCAATTGTAACCGCGCCGCGACGACCAGCCTCCGCAACAATTTCGCTCTCACGTTGATGCTGTTTAGCATTCAATACGTTGTGTTTAATACCGGCTCGCTGAAGCATACGGCTTAAGGTCTCGGAGACTTCCACGCTGGTAGTACCCACCAGAACCGGTTGACCTTTTTCATGATACTCACGGATTTTCTGGATGGAGGCGTTGAACTTCTCCCGCTTAGTTCGGAAAACCAGATCCTCATGATCGAGCCGTGCGATGGGCCTGTTGGTTGGAATTTCAATTACTTCCAACTTATAAATTTCAAAAAATTCCGATTCTTCCGTAGCAGCGGTACCTGTCATACCGGCCAGCTTGTGATACATACGGAAGTAGTTCTGAAGGGTGATTGTTGCGTATGTCTGCGTAGATGCTTCTACCTTCACATTTTCTTTGGCTTCAATTGCCTGATGCAAACCATCGGAGTATCGTCGCCCAACCATCACGCGACCCGTGTGCTCATCCACAATATTTACCTTGCCATCTTGAACGATGTACTCATCGTCACGCTCAAACAAGGTATAAGCTTTCAATAATTGGTTAATAGAGTGAATACGCTCACTTTTCTCGGCAAACTTACGATAGAGCGCGGCCATTTTATCAGACTTCTCGCGGCGAATATCTTCGGTTATTTTAGCTTTTTGCTGCTCTCTGTACTCTGGTGAAAACGCTTCATTCGTCTCGATTTCATCAAGCAATTGTTTCTGCTTGGCTTCGAGCTCCTCTTCCATGATGGAGGTTTCAAGACCCATATCCGGAATAACGAAGAACTCTTTGTCTTCCTGAGTTCCGGTAATTAAATCACGACCTTTATCGGTCATTTCGATGGTATTCAGTTTCAGGTCAACGGCATAGTACATGTCTTCATCTACAAAAGGCATGTTTTTAGCGTTGTCTTGCAGGTAGAAGTATTCCGTTTGCTGAATGAGCTTCTGCATGTCGGGTTCCTGCATGAACTTCTCAAACTTCTTGTTTTTTGGGAATCCTCTTCTGGCCCTGAAAAGATAGAGGCCAGCCTGCTCTTCATTACCTTCTTTCAGATAGGAATCTACCTTGCTAAGGTAATTGGCCACCAGCTTTTTCTGCGCTTCCACAAGGGATGCTACCCGTGGTTTGAGTTCAAGGTATTTCTGCGACTGATTATCTTGCGGAACCGGACCGGAGATGATAAGCGGCGTTCGGGCCTCATCAATCAACACAGAGTCAACCTCATCTACAATGGTGAAGTGATGTCCACGCTGCACAAGCTGGTCTTCGGTAAACGACATGTTATCGCGCAGGTAGTCGAATCCGAATTCATTGTTAGTTCCATAGGTAATATCGGCGTGATAGGCCTTACGACGATCTTCGGTATTGGGTTCATACCGGTCGATGCAGTCTACCCGCAGCCCGTGGAAATTGAAAATTGGCTCATTCCATTCGGCATCCCGTTTTGCCAGATAGGTGTTTACGGTAATTACGTGTACGCCTCTTCCGGCCAATGCGTTCAGGTAAGCTGGGAAAATAGCAACGAGGGTTTTACCCTCACCGGTTTTCATCTCGGCAATTTTACCTTGGTGCAGGGTAATGGCGCCGATGAGCTGTACATCATAGGGCACCATATTCCACTCGATTTCACTACCTGCAACAGTCCATTTTTTACCTACAAATCTTCTACAGGTTTCCTTAAGTGTAGCGAATGCTTCTGGAAGAATTTCGTCGAGTACATCTTCGCAAATGTCGAGCCATTCTTCATCCAGCTCTTCGAGTTCTTCCCCCAGGGTACGGCGCTCCTCAACACTCAGATCACTTTCGTTATCGTCTAGCTTCGCTTTAATTTCGTTGATTCGCTGGTCGGTTTCGCTTGTTGCATCTGTAATGGCCTTCCGGAATTTATCCGTTTGTGCGCGGAGCTCTTCGTCGCTCAGGGCAGCGAGTTGCTCATCGAAAGCCAGAATTTCGTCAACAATGGGCTGAATCTTTTTAAGATCTTTGTCTGACTTTGATCCGAATAACTTGGCAAAACTGCTGAAAAATTTATCTAACATGATGTTTTTGATAGAATCGGTAAAATGGTATAACGCCGTAAGGTACGGCCAAAACAGGGCTTCATCAAACTCGGGCAGCCCTCTTTTACTGTGAATTTTGTGTGTTTTAAGGCTTTTTGCAGGAAATAACGTTCACAATCGGGAATTAGCCTTTAAATAGATGTGCGAATTTAAAAATATTTATCGTATTTTTGAGGTCTTTCGAGAAAATGGCCTGGCCTCTTGCATATCATCAAACCGAATTTAAGGGATGAGGGCTTGGGCGCCGATGGGCAATCTTTTAACAACGCATATTTAACTGACGAACTACAATGAAACGCACGTTCCAACCCAGCAGAAGAAAACGCACGAACAAGCATGGCTTCCGCTTACGCATGGCAACGGCTAATGGTCGCAATGTACTGTCCCGCCGTCGTGCGAAGGGCCGTCACAAGCTCACCGTTAGCGATGAGCGCGGACCTAAGTAACAGCCGGTCTGGATACCGTCTGCCCCGAAGGAGTATACTTCGGGGGAAAGACTCTTTTGAGTTGATTTTCAGAAAAGGTATCCGCCTGGCAGGCACACACGCCGATTTGCGGTATGTTTCTTACCCGAATCCGGCCGGGGGGCTAAAAGTTGCTTTTATAGCCGGCCGCAGATTAGGCAACGCCGTACAACGAAACCACGGCAAACGCCTCCTCAGAGAGGCTTATCGGCTCCAACAGCACTTCCTGGATCCGGTTGATGAACAAAATGACACCTATGTGCACCTTGCGTTCATCCTGAAATCATCCCGCAGCAGCTATCACCAAATTTTTACTGATGTTGGCAACCTCCTTGAGCGATTGCGTTCGCACATCAATAACTCTCAGGAAAATTCATGAAATCGGTACTTGTGTTGCTTGTGAGAGCCTACCAAATCATGATTTCCCCGTATTTTCCTCCGAGTTGCCGGTACACACCAACGTGCAGCCATTATGCGATTGAAGCGTTGGAGAAACACGGCGCACTGAAAGGCAGCTGGCTGGCCACAAAGAGAATCGGAAGATGTCATCCCTGGAGCGATGGCGGTTACGATCCCGTTCCCGGCACCGAAAATCATACTGAAGACCCGAATACCACTAATCTACCGGAGTAGTTTTGGATAGAAATACGATTATAGGACTTACCCTGATGTTCGGAATCATGATGGCATGGTTCGCATACATGACACCGAGTCAGGAAGAAATGGAGAGAATGCGGGAAGAACGACGCGTTCAAGACAGTATCCGTGCCGTTCAAGCTGAAACCGGCTTCCTCCCAGACGATATTGACGAGCTTCCGGGCGCCCGTATTACCGGCAGAACCCCCGACCGGGAACAAGTTCTCGAGCAAATGGGCATATTTGGTGTAACCACTGTTGCAGACACTGTTTTTTACACCGTTGAAACGCCTTTTTATACCGCTATCTTTTCCAATGTTGGAGGTGGACCTGTTGAGTTTACCCTCAATCGTTTTAATAAATGGGATGGTACCCCGGTTCAACTCATTGCCGATACGAGCCGGTCTGCCTACTCTATCGGATTTCTGTCTGCGCAGAACTACAACATAGAGACCAACCAGATTCTGTTTGCACAAACGAATTATGGTACCGGCACTACTCTGCAGCGGGATGGGCTTCAGAATCATGAGCTGAGCTATGTACTGGAGCTTGAAGACGGCTCCCGCCTGGTGAAAACCTACCGTTTCAATGCCATCAATTACGATATCATTCTGGATATTGAATTCGACAGCATTGAGCAGCATATGGGCGACCGTAATATTGAATTCGGCTGGAAGTCGGCTTTAAATACAACCGAACGCAGCAGAGCATCGGAAGCCTTGTACAGCGCAGCCTACGTTTACTCAGGCGGTGTGCTTGAAGAGTTCAATCTCAGCAGTGCTGGTCGCGAAGAGAGCATCATTACCGGATCGGTCGACTGGCTGGCAACAAAGACGAAGTTCTTCACCCAGATTATCAAGCCTGAGAATCCCGGAACCGGTGCTATTGTTACCAGCGAAGTTACCGGAGATGCCTCCAGCGAACTTACCGACCATATCTACACTACCGCACTGCGAACACGGGTTCCGGATTCCGGTGTGTTACGCATGCACCTATATGTAGGTCCGCTCGAGTATTTCACCATCCGTGAATTTGCAGCCAACGCATACGAAATGGTGGATGTGGGTTACCGATTGCTGAACTGGTTCTCCAGACCATTCGTACGATGGGTAGTATTGCCGGTTATCACAACGCTGGGCGACTGGACGGGCAACTATGGTATTGCTATTATTTTGTTTGCACTCCTTATCAAAATTGCGCTGTACCCGCTTACGAAGAAGAGTTTCGAAAGTATGGCGGCCATGAGGGAACTTCAGCCCGAAATGAAGGCCATTCAGGAGAAGTTTAAGGATGAACCTCAAAAACAACAGGAGGCAACGCTTAAGCTCTTTAAGAAGGCCAAGGTGAATCCGCTCGGTGGATGTTTGCCGAACTTGCTGCAGTTGCCGGTTCTGGTGACGCTCTGGAAATTTTTCCAGAATGCCATTGAAATCCGCGGGGAGTCGTTCCTGTGGGCATCTGACCTCTCGGCACCGGATGTGATTTTAAATCTTCCCTTCGAAATTCCATTTTTCGGTGATTTCGTGGCCGGATTTGTACTCTTGATGACCGCTGCCATGGTGGTTCAAATGCGTGTATCGGGTCAGGGTGGCGCGGCCAACCCGCAGATGAAGATCCTTCAGTACGTATTCCCGGTAATGCTTCTGTTCATTTTCAACCGCTTTGCTTCCGGTCTGTCGCTGTATTACCTGGTTTACAACGTGCTTTCTATTGGTCAGCAATTTATGATCAACAAGAAAATCGACCACGTAAAAATGATGGAAGGCATCGACAAGAAGAAAGCACGTGAAATGGAGAAAGAGCAAAAGGCGGAGACTAAAAAAGCGTTGAACGCCAAGAAAGGGAAGTAACTCCGGCGCAGAACTAAGATGAGGCGACTGTTTTTACTGCAGTCGACCTCTCACACTGCTACGTGCCCACCTGCTATACCGGGTTAATCCGCCGGGGTGTTACAACATTCATCCATCACTTTATAAGGCCGTTCTGCACATATTCGCGGGACTGCCTTTTTTTATACTATCTTTCCGTGCATCATGCGGTTGCGCAAGGTCAGGTTTCCGACATCATTTGTTTTGTTCAGAACATCCCGTAAACAATTGCTGTCTGACAAAATTGGCTTTAGGTGGCAACCCAACGCGTTCTAAGCATGCATACATTCGTAGCGTAACACTTCGATTTCAACATAACATGGCCTCACTCATTACATCACATTTTCCGATTGTTCGCTTTGAGGATGGCGTCCGTAAGTGGTTTAATCCTGTGAGTAAAGTACGCGCCGCTGACCGTCCGGAGGAGCGGGTTCGTCTGCGCATGATTGAGTTTTTAGTGCGGGAGGCGGGATTTTCCGCCAATCGGATGAGCACAGAACCTCCGGTTCCGATGCAGGCCAGCGAGCGAGCAGGCAGGGCCGACATCCTGTGTTTCGATGAGTTTCATCGTCCCTTGCTGCTGGTGGAGTGCAAGGCCGAATCGGTGAAACTCAGCGAGCAGACCGCCATGCAGGCCGCAAGGTATAACCTCCAGATTCGCGCACCGTACATTTTGCTCACAAACGGTATACGGGATTTGCTGTTTGCCATTCAGGAGGATGGAAGCACACGCTATGTGCCCGATTTTAGGTCGGTTTTTCCGTTGAAGATGAAAGGAAACACTGAACCGGGCACTATCGCTGAAGGGAGTGCACATGCAGATGACAGCAACAGAATCATTTCCGCACGCCCCATCACCTACTGGCAGGAGCGTGGACTATGGACCAACAACAAGACACTTATTCAAGGTGTTGGCACGAATAATGTTCCCATTGAAGAAGCGATAGCTTCATTTCTTACCCGCTTCTGGACAACCTTCGGTGATACAACACAGTACATTCCCATTGCAGACAGCCTCATCAAGGGAATTAATGGCGCCTTTGTACGGACAAAAGTCGGCGAAACCGGTCATCTTGCTGCTGGAGTTTTTATCGATTCGGAGCAACAGCTTTGGCTTTTACAGGCCCGGGCCAATGATAAGAATGAACCCGTTTTTCGTTTCAACAAAATCAAAGACACCGACATATCGTTACTATTAACCTTTGTATCAATAGAGCAATTAATCAATTGGAGTTCATTGTATTAGAGCATATGTTACTATATAACAGAGTGGAAATATAATATGTCTAAACGAATCCAATACTGTAAGCGAGTACCATTAGTAGATTGACTATCTGCGGCTTTGAATAAACGTATTGAAGACTCCCTTAGCCTGTGCATTTGAAAAAAGCGCGTCATGTCCGGCCCCGGGAATATTCACAATTTGTGAATATTGGCAGTTCGTACAGCGCTGTATGGCATCACGAAACATCGGCCACGACCGCATTTGTATAGGTCCGTCATTAAGGCCCTGAACGTATAGAACGTCGGCTTTAAAACCTTCGGTAAAGGATAACAGCGACCGCTCGATGTAAGGATCCGGATATTCTGAGGGCAAACCAAACTCAGCCTGCATTAAATTACATTCCCTGCCAGGTGCAATTTGTCCACGTTCTTCCAGTAAGCAACGAAACTCAAAATCCAATGGACCCGGAGCATTTGCAATCACGCCATCGGTTTCATGCATGGTGTTCAGACGGGTAACGATATATCCCCCCTGGGAATGCCCCCCTATAAAAATCCTCTCCATAGACAGGTTAAGCTCTTCTGAGGCTAGATGTTTAACCCATAGCAACGCGGCTTCTGCCTCACGAAGTCCGTCTCCCATCAACTTGTTCTGTTGCGGATAAGCCACGCCAATGATGAGTATTCCCTCCTGGTCTAAAATTCGCCTGAAGGCCATGGTGATGTTTCGTGCAGCACCGTTAATCAGGCTGTCGTACCAGACGGTTCCATGATAAGCCACCAATACGGTGTTCACAGGACCTTCCGGCTTATCGATGAATACATTCACCGAAATATCGTTGTATGATATCGTTTGGGCACGTTGCCATGCCGGGTCGCTGACATCGGGGCCCTGGATGATTGAGGCTGAAGAATCACACGAAAAGCTGAGTAACCCGGTTAGTGCTAATAATGAAAATGTAAGTACTGCACGATTCATGGCATTAGGACGTATATAATCGGTAGAAAAATGGAGAGCTTCTCAAAAAAAGTTATCTGTTAAGATGAAACTTAATCACAAATTGGTTGCAAAAGTATATGGAAGGGATACTTAATTGACACTACGCCACCGGTCTGCCGTGAATCCACTCTATGAAAAACCGTTTGAGTTCACTGTGCGGGATGCCGGCATGATGCAGCACATAAATTGCAGCGAAAACCAGCTGCAACTTGATGATTCCATTGTCGCGGTACCTTCGCGCAGAGGTTATCATGTCGTAAGGCAGGATGGTGAAATCGGTGAGAGCGCCCCCCTCCTTATTCCTGTAGAACCGCCTCAATCGCGCTACCAGATCGTTGTCTTCCATTACGATGTAGCATTCGTTAAATCCCCCGATGGCAGCAAATACATGCTTCGGAACAAACAGTCCCTGGTCACCAAACCGGAAAGCTTGTACGTCAAAGCGGGTGAACCAGGCATAGGATTTCAGCAAGGGATGGGGATCGTCAAACGCAAGGCGGTAACATCCGCCCACAGCCCCGAACTCGATCAACTGCATCACATCGCGCACAAAGGTTTGCGGCGGGAGAGAGTCGGCATGCAGGAAGAACAGGTACTCGCTTCGGGATGCCTCCGCGCCGACATTCATCTGTCGGGACCGGCCGGGCTTCGATGGTATCACTCGAACCGGATACTTCCCTGCGATGGATGTTGTTTCGTCGGAGCTTCCTCCATCCACGACGATAATTTCAACATCGGAAGCTACATCAGGTAGTGCGAGCACATACTCCAGATGTCGTGCAATTCCAGCAGCTTCGTTCAGGGTCGGAATGATGATGGAGAATTTGGGTTGGGCCATGTTCGTTTGTTAAATAGTAGCATTACTGGCAGTTATGGCAGTTATGGCAGTTATGGCAAAAATATCCATCTTTTTATAATTGTAGCCATAACTTAACAATGACTACAGCCAGTCGGGACGCACTTCCTTAAGATCATCAATCGTATCAATATCGCGAAGTGCCTTAAGGGTCGAAAACGTCCAGCCAAGTCGGTGGATGTCTTCCATGGTTTGCTCCAAAACCGTATCAGTGCTCCACTCCTTTTCGGTGAATAACGCAGGATGTACTTTTCGAAGTCCGAGCAGGTAATATCCGCCGTCCAGGGCCGGACCAACAACCGCATCTTTTTTATCCAGTTTGTGAAACGCCTCGTTCACATGATCTACCGTCAGCTCGGCGCAGTCGCTGCCAATAATGACGGCTTTATCGGTGCCAGTGCTTAAAACCGTACGAAATGCCTCGAACATGCGCTTACCGAGATCTCCGTTCGACTGCACATGGTAGTGAAAACCTAGCATCCGCTCTGCCGGTTCGGGCAAGGACTGATCGTAGAACAGGTGCACCTCCGCTTGAGCATTATGGCAAACCGCGAGGGTATGATCGACCAGTTTAAGGTAAACCTCCAGCGCTTTTTCTGGTCCAACATCGGCGGCAAGGCGTGTTTTCACCTTACCCGGGGACGGATTTCGCAAAAAAACCATCAAGGCACAGCGATTGAACCCGTTTTCCCCGGTTTTGTGTGTTGCCTCGCTTTCCGTTGAGGGCGATTGTTGGTTCGAAAACGTATTCATGTTCCTATGGCTTAAGCCAGACTCCCTCCGCAACTGCTTCCGGCTCCGGCGGTACATCCGAAGCAATGTTGTCCGGTGCGAATGCGGCGTTTCATTAAGGTTTCGGTATCGAAATTCTGAATATAGGTTGCGTTGGAATCACCCGCCTCCACCGGCATTAACAGCATCTGATTGAAATCGCAATCGAACATCCGGCCATCCCACCCGACGGAAATGGTGTTCCGGCACATGACTTTCTCAGCAGCAACCGGATTGTAGGCATTGACCAAAGTGACCATGTAGTCATTGAGGTTGTCAGAACGCAAAAGATAATCCAGATAGCGACTGATCGGCAAGTTGGTAATCGTGAACAGATTATTGAAACTGACGCCGTGCTTATCGCGAAGCTGGCGTTTGAAATCGGCCTCGAGCTCCTGCTGGGGCAGAGGCAGAAACGCCCCGGCCGGATTATACACCAGATTCAGTTCCAGTCCCGATCCATCTTTGCCATAACCCAGGTCATTGAGCAGCTTCAACGCCTCCACAGAACGGTCGTAGGTTCCCTCCCCCCGTTGCCGGTCGGTCGTTACCCTGTTGTAAAACGGAAGCGAGCAGGTGACCTCCACCCCTCTCTCTGCAAAAAAGGCCGGAAGTTCGCGGTATTTCGGATTCGTGACCAGTATTGTCAGGTTCGAGCGAACAATGACATGCGCCCCACGCTGATGCAGCTCGTCAACGAACCACCGGAAATCGGGATTCATCTCGGGAGCACCACCCGTAATATCCACCGTTTTGAATCCACCCATATCGTACGCATCCAGGCAGTGTTGCAAGGTTTTGCGCGGCATGATTTCCTTCCGGTGCGGACCGGCATCCACATGGCAATGCTTACAGGTCATGTTGCACATGTAGCCCACATTCACCTGCAGAATGTCCAGACCGGTGGGGGTTAGCGGATGCAGTCCCGTTTCGTTCAGTTTCTCGTCGAAGGCCGGCAGACTGCGAAGGGTTTCCGTTCGATTCCGAAGAAGCTCCAGTTCGGGGTGAAAATCGATTTCAACGGTGTTCTTGTTCATTACTATGTCTCTATTTGTGCTAATACGGCAATATCATGGATGCAGGTATGCACTTACATCGTCAGTTTTTTGGCCTGCTCCATCATCTGCACGCCATGAACAAGGGATGCTCCCCCTCTGATTGCGCAGGCAACGTGAACCGCCTCCATCATTTCCGGCTCGGATATGCCGTGTTTTACGGAAGTTTCGGTGTAGGCATCGATGCAATACGGACATTGTACGGTGTGGGCGACGGCCAGGGCGATGAGGGCTTTTTCGCGCGCCGAAAGTTCGCCTCCCTCAAAAACGGCGTTGTAATAGTCGAAAAACTTGGTGCCCAGTTTTTCCTGTAGCTCGGTGATATTTCCAAACTTTGCCAGGTGGGACTTGTCATAATAACTGTTGCTCATAATGGACTCTTTATTGGTGTTCTATGATTTGTTGTTCTGCGATTCATTTGAAAAAAAACGACTGTTATTCAAGGCGATTCTAAAACGCTGGGCAAAGGTTGACTTTATGACTGATATTAAATCGGGAATTGCTCATGTAGTTACATTTATAGTGATAAGCGCCATTAAGCATTGTTCGGCCATAAATTAAACAATACGGTCCGGATCGCTTACATCGGGTAACGCACCCCGGTATCGAAACATTCGCTTGATCCAGCGCACCAGTCCCTGACTCTGGTTTTTGATGTACCACTGGTCGGCCGCCCGGCGCGCTCCGAGTGCGTAACTGGGATACGGGAATATGGTGTCGGCGAACTGACGCAAAGTTATGCCGTTGCGCATGGCCAGGGCAAATTGTCCGATCAGGTCGCCGGCATGCGCGCCCAAGATATCGGCTCCGTAAATGCGACCATCGAACTTGCGGGCATACACCATGATCCATCCTTTGGTTTGTCCGTCGGTAATGGCCCGGTCAATCTTGCTGAATGGAAACCTGTAAACCGTATAGGATGTGCCTTTCTCGTCGAGTTCGGCTTTGGTCGCGCCGACGTGGGCCAGCTCGGGATCTGTGAATGTACTCCAGGGAATGTGGAAAACATCCACCTTCATCGGAATCTTAAGCAGGGCATTGGTTGCGGCCACTTTTGCCGTGTGCTCGGCCATGTGCGTGAACTGAAATTTCCCCGTGATGTCGCCGGCGGCATAGATGTGCGAGACGTTGGTCCGACACCGGGCGTTGACCGAAATCCCGCTTTTGGTGTACGAAACCCCGGCCGCTTTGAGCCCGAGGTGTTCCACATTTGGGGTCCTGCCGGCTGCCACCAACAGTCGCTCCGCATGAAATACATGCTCCGCGCCATCGCGTTCTACGGTCAGAGAAACCTCCTGCCCGTCGCCCTGCACGGACTTCACACGGGCATTCATTTCGAAACGAACACCCTCCTCCGTAAGAATCTGCTGCAGTTCTGCGGCCAGCGAAGGCTCATCCTTCGACAAGATCTGCGGTGCCATATCAATCACGGTAATCTTCGTGCCCAGTCGATTAAACGCCTGGGCCATCTCGGTGCCTATCGGTCCGCCGCCGATGATCATCATACTTTTCGGGAGGGATGTCTGCTCAAAAAGGGTGTGATTGGTGAGATGGGGTGTGCCGGCTAGGCCGGGAATCGGAGGAAGCATGGCCCGACTGCCCGCGGCGATGATGAAATAACGGGAGCTATATGTGACCACCCTCCCATCGTTACTTTTTACCTCAATTTCGTGCGGACTAACAAAGCGCGCGTCACCGGAAACGACCTCAATACCCATATTGATGAAGATGTCGGGATGATCGGCATCCCGATACACCTCCTCGCGGATATGATGCAGCTTTTCCGAAATCTTGGCAAAATCAGCTTTACCGCGGGAAATCCATTGTTTTTTTGCCTCATTCAGCAGAATTTTGCTGGGAACGCAGCCATGCCAGGTGCAATCGCCGCCCAGACGATCTTTTTCAATCATCATGGTTTTCGCACCAAATCCGGCAGAAACGCCCGACGAGGTGAGTCCGGCCGCGCCGCCGCCAATCACAATCATGTCGAAATCATACTTCATGAAACGTGCTCTATTAAGGGTTTGAAGGATAATCGTACGGCTGTTCGATGGGCGCCTCATCGATAGCTTTCATCTTTTTGCGCATGGTTGCCAGGGTGGACCAAACCGCGTAACCGATCAACGCCACGATGATGAAATACACCCAAATAGGCACGTTTTGTCCGACAATAATCAGATATATATACGACGAACTTGCGCACAAACAGGCCATCACTACGGGTGCGGCAACGTTTTTGCCTCGGCGGAGGTTATAAATGAGCCAGGTGATTGCCATCCAAAAAAACGGTATGGCACCAACATAAATGCTGCCGAATACAATGGGATTCACGCCGTAGGGTTCGCCAAGCGCCATAAACCACGTCAGTAATTGTTGCCAAAGTTCGGCCATAATCTGAACTATATCTGCTGTAAAATGTTAGTTTTAGAATACAATCAATATGTCGGAGTTATCTGATTTTCCTTACAATTTTTTTAGATAACCCGTAAAACCACTGAATAATGCCCCCTTTCGTCGACATACTTCAAGACGCTCAGCTGATTACCTTGATTGCCGTACTGGTGGTCATGGCCGCGTGGGAATCGTTGAGTCCCTTTTTCTCCTACTTCCGTGGAGACGTGCGCAGTCGGGGCAAACATGCTTTTCGAAACCTGGTCGTCGGCGCCACGAATGCGCTGCTCGTAACCGGAATTTTCGTTGCCCTTTGGTTTTCGGTCGCTCATTGGGCCGAGGCACAGCGTTTCGGACTCCTTCACTGGCTGCAAGACGCGGCTGGACTTCCCCTATGGGCACACGCTTTGGGAGCCATTTTATTGCTCGATGCCTGGACCTACGCCTGGCACCGCATGAATCACGAAATCCCCTTTTTCTGGCGATTTCACCGCGTTCACCACTCCGACAACAAAATGGATGTCACTACAGCCAGTCGCTTTCACCTCGGCGAAATCCTGTTTTCCTCCCTGCTGCGGTTGCCGCTCATTGCCCTGTTTGGCGTGTATTTTTGGGAGCTCGTTCTGTATGAAATCCTGATGTTTGCCGTAGTTCAGTTTCACCATGCCAACATCGGCCTGTCGGAGAAGGTGGACCGTAAACTGAGGCTGATCATCGTAACGCCGAACATGCATCGGGTGCATCATTCCCGCTGGCAGCCCGAAACCGACTCCAATTACAGCTCCCTGTTCTCTGTTTGGGATCGACTGGCGAAGACCTTCCGCATCAACGAAAAGCCCGAAACCATCGAGCTCGGCCTCGACGATATGGACGACGACGAGCATCAGTCCGTCAAAGGCATGTTCAAAACACCGTTGAATGACGGGAGGTAGCCGGGGTTTGGATTCTCGCAACGGATTTTCATCACTTTCAGCAAGAAAATAATGACGCGTACGTATCAAATATATTTTGTACGTACTTTGGGGTTTGTTATCTTGACGTTATGAAAAAGAAACTCACCCTATTGGTTGACGAACAAGTAACCGAACAAGCAAAGCGATTTGCACACCAGCAAGGAATCAGTGTTTCCGAATTGGTAGAAGTGTATTTGGCGCAAGTTTCGGGGACATCTCAACGTTGGTCCCCGCCCACTAACAGCGTAACAGCATCACTCCTGGGAGTCGCCAAAGCTGACCCACAAGACGACGGCGACTATAAAGTCCAAAAAGAAAGAGCCATTCGCGAAAAATATGGCTAAAGAATCCGTTTTTCTGGATATAAATATCATTATGGATGCACTCTATCAACGAACTCCATGGTGTGAAGATGCGTCCAAAATAATCTCCATGGCTGAGGAAGGACGTATTGATGCATACATGGCTGCAATCAGCGTTGATACACTTTCTTTTCTCCTCCGAAAAAATCACTCTCCGAAGCAAATAACCGGAATCATCATCAATCTTCGGAAGATTCTGAACATAGCAACAGTAGACAACCACGTCATTGATCACGCCCTGTCGCTGAATTGGAATGACCTTGAAGATGCTATTCAGTATGCATCCGCTATTCATGCACAATGTGCTGTTCTGATAACCCGAAACCTAAGCGACTATCGTGGGCACAATGAGAACATCCGAGTAGTGGGTCCAGCCGATTTCTTACGTGATTATACCGTTAACAGTTGAGATTAAGAGCAATACCCATGCCCCAAAACATTGAAATCAAGGCCCGCATCCCTTCAGTGGAAACCATCGAGACCGCCGCCGCATCCATCGCTACCGAAGGTCCGATTGATTTGCAGCAGGATGACACTTTTTTTCGGTGTTCGGATGGTCGACTCAAACTGCGAGAGTTCGCCGACGGCTCCGCTGAGCTGATTTTCTACAAGCGGGACGATGACAAAGGTCCGAAATCCTCGTTTTATGTGCGAACTCCGGTGCCCGATCCGGCCGGGATGCGGGAAGCCCTCGCGCTGGCATGGGGTGAACTGGGCCGGGTTCGTAAAAAACGCAGGTTGTATCTAGTCGGTCGCACGCGGATACACCTCGACGTGTTAGAAGGGCTCGGAGATTACCTCGAACTGGAAGTCGTTCTGGCGGATGGAGATGCGTACGAGTCCGGCGTGGTAGAAGCCCAACGTATTATGAAACAGCTGGGTATTGACGGCGATTGGCTGGTCGAGGGCGCATATCTGGATCTGTTAGCCGCGGCACGATTGGAGTCAAGATCTTAAAACATTGCAAATTCGTTAAGGGTTTGTTTCTTGACTTTTTATCCGTCAATTGAGAGTGAACAAATACCGAATCCGAGTCGGACTAATCTATACCACCTACGTTGAGCAGTTGCTGAACTAAACCTTGGTTAGCACGTGATTTTCGATTGCGACCAGATGAGTCTACATCCAACAAAAATAACTTGTAACCTTTCCGGCGCGGAGATCATCTAAGGGTTAGAGCACACAAGAACCCTCCCAAAAACAACATTTTATGATTTACGTTACCATTCTCGGCGTTACCCTCATAGCCGCATTTTTCGCATCCTGGTACCTCATGCACACGGCACGCAGCAAAGAACGCATGCTTCTGCTGGAAAAAGGCATGGCGTGGTGCCTTAAGAGCGAGCCGATTTAAGGGGATAAATTTTTTTTGCAGTTCAGGATATCGCCCCTAAAACAAGGAATGTGCGCATGGTCGTGGTTTGCATTGCTACCTATACCACATAAATCTACGACACAAAGTAAACATATAGAATTACATCTATCTTGCATTAAAAAGTATATATGTTTACTTTTGATGTAATTTAGTCAATGCATATACTTACTAATGGATAAGAAAAAGATTCAGATACAACAGCTTGATAGAAGAATACATATTCTTGCTCAAGCTAAGATTTACCCTGCACCGGCTACGGGATGGATTCGAGCCATTCGATTGGCATTGGGAATGACATTATTGCAATTGGCCAATAAACTGTCGATGACAAAGCAGGGTGCCAGAGAAATTGAGCTCAGAGAAAAAGAAGGATCCATTACACTAAAATCATTGCGAGAAACAGCACGGGCTATGGATATGGAACTTGTTTATGGTTTTGTCCCCTTGGAAGGCTCTCTAGATAATCACATCGACAAAAAAGCGCATGAATTAGCCACGAGGATTGTCCTTCGTACCTCAAATAACATGAAATTGGAAGAACAGGAGAACTCAAAAGAAAGAATACTTAAGGCCATCGAAGAGCGAACCGATTTAATCAAGAAAGAGCTTCCGAAATCGCTATGGGATTAAATCTGGGTTTTATTGACGGGCAAACTCCACTGGACGAAAATGAGAAAGTAGGCTTATTGATACCGACTGTAACTACACGCGGTGAGTTAGATGAATTCGAGCAACAAAATATTGAAGAAGCATTACAGTGGGTTTTGGGTAAAAAACTAAGTACTGAAACCATCTTGTCCGAAAAGTTTATTCGTAATCTCCATAAACGAATGTATGGCCAAGTATGGAGTTGGGCCGGAAACTTCAGATCAACAAACAAGAATATTGGTGTGGATAAATGGCAGATTTCAGTTGCATTAAAGCAATTATGCGATGATACGCTTTACTGGATTAACAACAATACATATCCTCCTGATGAAGTTGCTATACGTTTTAAGCACCGCATTGTATCTATACATTGTTTTCCAAATGGAAACGGTCGACATAGTAGAATCATGGCCGATATAATTATTGATAAAATTCATGGTAAGCCACTCTTTAGCTGGGGTATGGAGTCGTTATCTGGTCAGGGGTATATGAGGCAAATATATATTCAAGCCGTACGAAAAGCAGATGCCGGAGATATTGCACCACTGTTGGTGTTTGCACGATCGTAACTATAGTCCATCAACATTTGCACACGGTTCCCCGATAGCATATTCTCTCGACTGGAATAAAATCTTTTCACAAAATCGGATTTACACCTCGCGACAAGTTGGACAATCTTTTACGAGAATAGACAGTTTCTCTCGTACACAGTGCCTAAATTTACAACCATAAATAGTGTTCATCTTCCACTAATCGGAAGGGTGAAATTGGTGATGCAGGAAGTCTCCAAAAGCAGGCCCTCATCAGCATAAAAAGTATTAGAGACCTATAATTATGCTGGGAAACCATTAATGATAGGCTAACTTCACCATCAAGACACTTCCAATTTTCGACAATTATATCATTTAAAAAATATTAGAACATGGAAAACACAAGCAACGGAAAGTGCCCGTTTCACCACGGTACCAATACCGAAGTTAAAGAATCCGTCACCAATTGGTGGCCCAAAACCCTCAACCTGGACATCCTACACCAGCACGATACCAAAACCAATCCGTACGGCGAAGATTTCAACTACGCTGAGGAGTTCAAAAAGCTGGACCTCGAAGCGGTAAAAACCGACCTCAAAGCGCTCATGACCGACAGTCAGGACTGGTGGCCGGCCGACTGGGGCCATTACGGCGGACTTATGATTCGTATGGCATGGCATGTAGCTGGAACATACCGTATGTCTGATGGACGTGGCGGTGGAGGTACCGGCAGCCAACGCTTCGCTCCTTTGAACAGCTGGCCCGACAACGTAAACCTCGACAAAGCCCGCCGTTTGCTATGGCCGATCAAGCAGAAATACGGCAACAAACTTTCCTGGGCCGACCTTTTCATTCTGGCCGGAAACATGGCTTATGAGTCGATGGGTTTCAAAACCTTCGGATTTGCCGGCGGACGTGAAGACATCTGGCATCCTGAGAAGGACATCTACTGGGGATCTGAAAAAGAGTGGCTGGGTCGTGACCGTTATGGGGACGACAACGATGCCGAGTCCCTTGAAAACCCCCTCGCTGCGGTGCAGATGGGACTGATTTACGTGAATCCGGAAGGGGTTGGAGGCAAGCCTGATCCGCTGAAAACCGCAGCCGAAGTGCGCACCACTTTCAAGCGCATGGCAATGAACGACGAAGAAACCTGCGCGCTTACTGCCGGCGGTCACACGGTTGGTAAGACTCACGGAAACGGAGATGCTTCCAAGTTGGGCGCGGAACCCGAAGGCGAAGACGTTCATGCTCAGGGATTTGGCTGGGCCAACCCGCAAGGCAAGGGCAACGCCGAGCACACCGTAACCAGTGGACTTGAAGGCGCATGGACAACCACTCCCGACCGATGGAATCACACCTACTTCCACCTATTGCTGAACTATGAGTGGGAACTGAAGAAGAGTCCGGCCGGAGCCTGGCAGTGGGAACCCATCAACATCAAAGAAGAAGACAAGCCCTTTGACGCCCACATCCCCGGCAAACGCCAGAATCCGATCATGACTGACGCGGATATGGCCATGAAAATGGATCCCGAGTATCGCAAGATTTCCGAGCGATTCTACAAAGATCCGGCTTACTTCGAAGACGTATTCGCCCGCGCGTGGTTCAAACTCACCCACCGTGATCTTGGTCCTAAAGACCGATATCTGGGTGCTGATGTTCCTGCCGAGGACCTCATCTGGCAAGATCCGGTTCCTGCGGTAGACTACACACTATCTGAAGGCGAAATTGCTGAGCTTAAAGCCACATTACTGAGCAGTGGGTTATCCCGCGCCGAGCTGATCAACACCGCCTGGGACAGTGCCCGTACCTTCCGTGGATCGGATTTCCGTGGTGGAGCCAACGGAGCGCGCATCCGTCTTGAGCCGCAGAAAAGCTGGGAAGGTAACGAACCGGCCCGCCTGCAGAAAGTGCTGGACAAGCTAACCGAGATCCAGGCTGGACTGAGCAAGAACGTAAGCCTTGCCGACCTCATCGTATTAGGCGGTACCGCTGCCGTTGAAGCTGCCGCGAAGGATGCCGGCGTTGATGTAACCGTTCCGTTTACGGCGGGTCGAGGCGACGCTACCGACGAGATGACCGACGCCGAGTCCTTCGACGTGCTTGAGCCTTTGCATGATGGTTATCGTAACTGGGTGAAAAAAGACTACACCGTATCACCGGAAGAAATGCTTCTCGACAGAACCCAGCTCATGGGCTTAACTGCCCCTGAAATGACGGCACTTATAGGAGGGATGCGTGTGTTAGGCACCAACTATGGCGGCACCAAACACGGTGTTTTCACCGACCGGGAAGGCGTACTGAGCACCGATTTCTTCGTGAATCTGACCGACATGAAGTACAACTGGAAGCCTGCAGGCCAAAACTTGTACAACATCGTTGACCGCAAAACTGGTGAGACCAAATGGACAGCAACTCGCGTAGATCTGGTATTCGGATCGAATTCCATCCTGCGTGCATACGTTGAGTTCTACGCTCAGAGCGATAACAAAGAGAAGTTCGTTCGCGACTTTGCGAAAGCCTGGGTTAAAGTTATGAACGCCGACCGGTTCGACGTTTAATATGCGGATTTCCGTTTAGCCAAGCCCGGTATGGATTTCCATACCGGGCTTTTTTTATGGTGTCTATCAACACCACCTGTGTTGGTACTTGCTTTAGGTGTAGTGAGAAATTAACTACCGCGATCGAATCAAAATAAGATCTTCTTGTGGAGCAATGAGGTACTCAGCGCCGGTTTCGGTCACAACGGCCATCTCCTCAACCGATATGGTTTTGGTGCCGCCTTCAATCTCCCACATGTAGAAGCCATCGAACGCAAACATGTTGCCTGGCTGAAGCTCCATAAAGGCGGTTGCGTGTGGCGTGCGGTTGCGTTGAGCACCGCCGAGGCTCGGACCAATATCATGGGCCACATACCCCACGGGATGTCCGGTGTTCCAGCGCACCTCCATCGACCCGTTTTCGCGCATCCACTCGCGTTGAACACGGTCGACCTCAATACCTGTTACGCCGGGACGCATTGCGGCGAGTGCCCTGCGATTTCCTTCACGAGCCACCTCCCAATACCGCTGAATTTCGGCTGGAGGCTCGGTTTCACCGGGATGCAGCACGTAGGCAAAGCGCTGGATGTCGGTCACCCAGGTGTCATAGACCCGGATACCGAAGTCAATCTGAATAACGTCCCCGGCACGGATGATGCGATCTGTGGGATGTGCGTGGCCACGGTCAGGTCCCGAGTTCACCGCGGGATTCTGGTCCGGCGCCCAGGCATCGGTCACGCCCGCATCCCGCATACGCGCTTTCAGGAAATCGGCCACATCCCGATCGGTGGTAACGCCCGGCACTACAGTGGCATATACCTCGTACTGCCATTGGGAGGTGAGTTCGGCGGCACGTCGCATGATTTCAACCTCGGCCGGGAGCTTCACCGACAACCAGTGATAGACCAGATTCTCGGATGAAACCACCCGACTCCACATCGATTCGGGCAGTAATCCCGTAAACTGGCGATATTGAGAATGACTGATGCCGTCTGCAATTTCCAGCTGATCGGAGAAATTGAGTGCCAGCGTGCGCGGCTGATTACGGGTAATGTAAAGCGCGGCTTCTGCCAGGGAGCCCGGCGACCCCGGTCCGGCCACGGCAACACTGTCGTGAAGTCCTATTTCGATGAGGGCTGTTGCCTCGCCCGGCGGCGTGAATACGATGGAATATACCTCAGCCCCCCGTTTTTCGAAGTAAAATACGGCCGGAGCTACGGCATTTTCGCAGCCCACATGGCGGGCAAGGGGATCGTTGTTATTCGAGCGGCATAATATTGCCCATGCGTCAACACCGGCCTGTTCCATCGCTGCCGGAAGCAGTGTGGTTATACGCTCCTGACGGATGTCGGGCCACGGGTTAGGTCCGGCAAACGGTTGCTCGCTGGTGGAGGCGGGCGCGCAGGAGAATAAGAGTGCTGCCAGGATGAGCGCAGGAACAAGGTGACGGACTGATAACATCATGTTTACTATTGGTTTGGGATTTCTTGAACGGTATTAGTATAACAAATATTGGTGTTTTCTGGCCGACTTGATATTCTTTTTTTGGGGGATTCTGCATTGAAATCGGTCTATAGGATATACTGCCAGATTTTTATCATTACCATTTTTTAAATGAGCGCACCCATCCAGCGAGGTTTTTCCCGCCAATGTGAACGTTTTATGGGTTTAGTTTACTGTCTGTGTCTTCTTTTTAATAGCTTCGAAAAATGGGTCGTTACGGTTACACTGCTTTTTTTGGTAGCTGCAGTTCCGGCCCGCGCGCAGGATATCTTCCCGCCTCCCGCGCAGCTGCCCGAGGTACGTGCCATTCGTGCCCTTGAGCCGGTTCGTATAGATGGTCGACTGGATGAGTCTGACTGGCAACGCGCTGAGGTGATTACCTCCTTTACTAGGTTTCAGCCGAACCAGGGCGGACCCGTAAGTCTGCCCACCGAAGTGCGCATCATGTTTGATGATGAATACCTGTATTTCGGTGCTACCATGTACGATACGCTGGGCAGGGCTGGAATCCGTGTACCGGTAATCCGTCGCGATTTCGATTACTTCGAGAACGACTTGTTCAGCATTGCCCTGGACGGACTCAACGACGGACGAAATTCCATGGTTTTTCAGACGAATCCGTATGGTGCTCAGCGCGAATTGCTCTCCCTCGATGCCACCACATTCAACCGCCAATGGCAAACGCTGTGGGTGGTCGCTTCTCACATCGACGACTGGGGCTGGAGCACAGAAATTGCGATTCCCTGGAAAAGCATCCGCTACGAGGAGGGGGCCACCGAAATGCGGGTGATTCTGATGCGCATTATACGTCGGCTGAACGAGCGGGCTACCTGGCCGGCCCTGCCCCGGGCTATGAATCCCTACCGGATGGACTATGGGGCATTGATTACCGGGTTACGTCCGCCGCCGCCCTCGTCTAATATCATTGTCAACCCTTATGTGCTGGTGTCGGCGAGCGAACAATCGGGAAGCGCTGCGATGAATGGGGGGACTGGCTCGGGCAATGGTTCCGGCGGAGGTGCGGGAAGCGGTACAAACGGCGGTGGTAGCGCAAACAGCGAATCGGGCACAGGCTCTAATGGCGGCCCGTCGAACATGGGCTGGCGCGATCCCGAACTCAAAGCGGGCGGTGAAATTAAATGGGCCATCGACACCCGCTCGGTGCTGGATGTTACCTGGAATACTGACTTTGCCCAGGTTGACACCGACAGGCAGGTGCTGAATCTCACGCGCTTTTCCGTGCAGTTTCCAGAGCAACGCCAATTCTTCCTGGAGGGCAACGAAATCTACACCATGTCGGCGCGGGACCTGATCCAGCCCTTCTTTTCGCGCCGAATTGGCCTCGATGAGCAAGGAAATCCGGTGGCATTGAACGGTGGCGCGCGATTTACGCGACGGGGCACGAACCAGTCCATAGGCGGAATGGTGATGCGTCAATCTGCCGGCGAGTCATCGGGCGCTGCCTGGTTCACCGTAGCACGATACACCCGAAATGTGAATCCCGGTAACCGTCTGGGTATCATGGCATCCTTGCGACATGACGAGGCGTTCATCATACCATCTTTCAGTCAACACAGTTTGAGTAACGCTTCATCAACGAATTCCCAATCCTCACAACTTGGTGAGGTTGCCCTAAACACGACACAAAATAACAACACCCTTCCGGCAAACGCCAACCTTACCCTTACCGCAGATGGCTTTTCGCGCTTCAGCAACACCGTGTATTCGCATTACATGCTGTCGTACACCAATAATACCGACGAAAACCTGCTGCAGCACGGCTGGTCGAGTGTCTTGTTCGGCGAGTACCGCGATAATCGGAACCGGTTTCAACTCACAACCGCTGCGGTATCGGATACGTACGATCCGCGTACAGGTTTCATCGACGACCGGAACTACGTCATGGCATCGGCCGAGTATACCCTCACCCTCCAGCCCCATTGGCTTCCATCCGTCATACAGGAACTGGAGCCTTCGGCCGAAGGCACACATTTTCGCTCATACGACGATCTAAGATTTCGCGAGGCGGTGCTTACCGTTACGCCGCTGTCGATTATAGGACGCGATGCATCCCGCCTGAAATGGTCGATGGAGGCTCACTGGCAGAATCTCGAGTCCACGTTCAGACCATTGGGAGCCGTCATCCCGCCCGGCAGCTACCGATATTGGCTGCAGCAGGTGCAGCTCACGAGCGATTATTCCCGTCGGGTTGCAGCGAGTATCACGATGAGGGAGGGAGGGTATTTCAACGGCCGGATTCGCACGCTTAGAACGGAGTCGCGTTTTGCACCCATCCCCCAGCTTATGCTAACCGGATCGTACACGTTTAATCGCCTGATTGGCATGGGCGCCAACGGTGAAGACATCCGCGCGGAGATCGCCGGACTCGAAAGTCGGGTGGCGCTGAACGCCCGATTTCAGTGGATTACCTTTTATCAGTACAATACCCAATCGCAGCTGCATATAGTGAACAGCCGACTGCAATGGGAATACTTGCCGATGTCGTTCTTATACATCGTGCTGAACGATAGCCGCAGGGATGTTGCCGATCCGCTGATGCCGGTTCGCCGCCTGACCGACCAGCAGGCCATTATGAAAATCACGCTTTTTCGGCAGTTGTAGCACTTTGTGATGGATGTTAGGTCACTTGTGAGACGGATAAAACCAATTCAACGTAGGTCGGAATTAACTCTTCTCAATTTCCGTAAGAAAGGCTTGCGTTGCGCAAAGGGAAACAGCACCCGTGACGGAGGCCATGCTGAGGCCTTCCTTCACGAATGTGGTTTAATCATTAGAAAATCAGCTGTTTCGGCAAAAAGACGCCATTAATCCGTGCCATTACTCCCCTAAAGCTCCGCGATGGCGTCGGCCAGCATACGTACTTTGGTCGGATTCCCAGATAGAGGCACCATGTTCGTAACTGTTGTTTCCAATGCGCTTAGTGCCGAGCGGCGCGCACTTCCGCTGGCGTTCTCCGCTGCGTTCAGCTGCGAACGAATTACCGTTAGACTGGCCATATCCAGCTCGCGATTGCGCTCCAGCTGATCGGCAAAGGCGCGGGCTTTGGCAAAACTCGGGGGCCACACGAAGCGAAACTGTCCCTGAGCGTTGAACTTGCTCACATCTACGGTGTTGGCCGCATCGATTTCGTTTTGAGTGATGAATTCGCTGGCCACGAGCTCGAATATGTCGAGACCACGGGCGATTTCGGAGTTGATCAGGAGTCCGTTGTACCAGTACACCGACCAGCTGCCGCCTACTTCGAGGCGCTCATCGGAAATCGGACCACGGTCGTGATACGCCATCTCGATAGGATTCGCCGGATCGGTGAAATCGAATACCGTGATGCCGCCCTGATACCATCCCTGTACCATAATGTCGCGACCGGGCACCGGAATGAGCGACCCGTTATGCGCTACGCAGTTCTCGTTTACCGTCTGCTCTACCGGGATTTTGAAGTAGCTCTGAAACACCATCTTGCCGTTTTCGATGGTGAAAATGGCGTTGGCACCCCATTCCATCGGATCGTTGGCCCGGCATTTGGCCTGGGTTCCGCCTCCCCACTCATCGGTGAACACAATGCTGGTTCCGTCGTTGTTGAACGTGGCCGAATGCCAATAGGCGAAGTTGGAATCCGCTACCGCATCGAGTCGAAACGGGTTTTCAGGGTCGCGGATGTCGAGTAAAAGCCCCATCCCCTCACAGGCTCCTCCTGCCAGACCGATTTCGGGATATAGCGTGATGTCGTGGCACTGGTTCGGACCAGGACGAACTTCCGCATCGGCCGACCCGAACATGGAGTCTACGATGCTTTGCAGGTTTTCTACGAGGTACTCACGATCGGCTGCGGTGGGTTCACCGGTGTTTCCGCGGCGTTCTGCGGCAAGGGTAAGTAATCTGCGCTCAAATCCCGCAGAGATGACACGGTCAATGCCACGAACACTGGCAATCAACGCTCCGGCCGCACGGGCTTCTTCGAGTGCTGCGATGTCGTCGGGAGCAAGTCCGTGAACTGGGGGAGCTTCCAACCCTTCAAAAATACGCGGCGAACTCACAATATGTGAATTTTCGGGGTTTGCGAGTGGTACTTTGATGACTTCGATGCGGAACATTGCGGTTTCTGGATTGTCATCAGGCAGACCAGTTGAACATCCCGGCAACTCTTCGTCAGGCCGTACCGGCGCAGAACCGGATATGTAGATATAGATGTTTTCGTCGTCGTTTGGATCTACAAGCACGGAATGCGTGTGTGATCCGCGGCAGGTTTGCACGTTGGAGATGTACTCGGGATTGCGGATATCGCTGATGTCGAAGATGCGTATTCCACGAAGGCGCACGTCACTCACCCGGGTATCTACGCCCTGCACACCGCAATCGAGTCGACCTTCAAGTCCTTCCCCGCTCACAAAAAGGAGGTTTCCATACACGGAAACATCACTTTGGGAGGCAGGACAAAGAAAATCCACAACCAGTTCGGGCGCTTCAGGATTGCTGATATCCCAGATCATGAATCCGTTGTAGTTGCCTTGAATGACGTAGTTGTCTTTGAACGCGAGGTCGGTGTTGAACGAACCGATGAAGTCGTCGGGTGGAGGGGTGGTTGATATCATTCTGAGGTTGAGAATAGCTTCTTCAGCGTCGAATAATCCGGCCCGAAGTCCAACCCGCGGATCGGGCGATGGCAATCCAATGCGTTCTATGGGTTGAAGCTGGCGTTCTTCGGCTTGCATGGAAGCGGGGATTTCGGACCTGGAGGATGCGCATTGGCTGAGCAGCACTACCAGTAAGGCAGCGGAGGTCAGCAGGGCTGATTTTTTGATAATGTTTATCATGTTTTGACGACTAAAGCTATGGTTTGTAATGGATTAATAATCTCTGAGCATGAGACGCATGAGATCGATTTCGGTAATTTGTTCGGCATAGATATCGGTTGCAAGTCGATAGGCTTCGCGGTCGAGCGCGCCTCCGTCTGTGGCAAAAAGGTCGTTGACCATGATGACAGCTCCGAGGTGGTGTTCAATCATAAAGGTGAGGAAAAGGCGGTCGAATTCACGTCCTTCAGCAGTGGCGAGTTCGTAGAGTTGCTCCTGGGTGAGCATGCCGGGCATGTCGTGATGGTCGTGGAGGTGGTTGTGTCCCAGTGCTTCGAAACGATGGTTGTCGGAAGCGTGTCTATCAATTTGTGCATCATGCCCCGAATGACCGGAGTGACCGGTATCTGCTGACGAGGACTCATGCCCGCTATGGGTATGCTCTATTGTGTGCCCCTGATGCCCGTCTCGGTGACCTTCATGGCTCCGGTGGTCATGTTCCTGATGGTGTTCTTCGTGTACACCCTCAGCTGAATGCCCGCTATGGTGATCATGATGGGTTGAATGTGAGCCGTGATTGGCATGCCCGCCATGCACCGAATGTGCATCAACACCCTCCGGCATTTCCATCCCCACATGCATATACACCCCGTCGAAATGGATAATCGGCACAGCCTGTGCCCGATCGCGCAACCAGGTCTGCATCAGCGCTATTTCATCTTTCTGGGCACCATAAATACGAGCGGCTAGGCGTTGAACGGCCGGACTGGCATCGTTTTCGGGTGCCAGCTTCGACATAATCAGTGCCTGGGCATGGTGCGGAATCATCATTTCCATGAAATGTACATCTGCCGCCACAAAATTCATGCGGTCGTTCTGACGTCGCTGCATGAAGAGGGCTTCTAGCTCAGCGGCTGTTCTGCCATTTGTGCCTGTTTGCGCGGTGTGGGACCGGTGCCGGTCCGCCTGATGAGTACCGTGACCATGGTGCGAAGTGGTATCCGCGTGATGGGTACCGGGACCATGATGCGAAGTGGTATCCACGTAATGAGTACCGTGACCATGATGCGAAGTGGTGTCCGCGTGATGAGTACCATGACCATGATGCAAAGTGGTATCTGCGTGATGGGTACCTTGGTGACCGTGCTGAGCTTGCGCACTGCCTAACCCGACTAACCCACACATGAAAAGGACGCTCATCCCAAAGTTCAAAAAAATCTTTAACGGTCTGAAATGCATAATCAATATATAGTTGTTCCCCGTTGACGAAAAACTATAATAGCCTAAATGACTGTAATTACAAATGCTGTGACGTTTTTTGACAATTCAAGACAAAAAAATAGCTGACTTTTCTGAACCAAAAAGCCAGCTATCAAGCAGCTAGGAAGCCACTTCGGGGGGGTAAAGTACGGTGGGGAAACGCTCAACTCGGCACAACCATCCGTTTACTGAATCGATAGGCTGCGCCGTAATTGTTCGTTAAATGAGTTATTGAGATCGCCTCGAGACATTTCCACTGTCATCGGAAATGATGATTTCTACACGGCGGTTTTGTTGTCGACCGGCATCTGTTGCATTATTGCCAACCGGAAATTGAAATCCGTAACCAATGGTATCAACTCGATTTCCGCTAATACCTCTGGAAACCAGCTCTGATTTCACTGCGTTTGCTCGGTTTCTAGAGAGCTCCAAATTGAACGCCTCTGAACCCACATTATCGGTAAATCCCTCAATCATAATTTTGCGCTCCGGATATTCATTCAAAAAAGCTGCAAGATCATCAATGCTTTTCATTCCGCCTGATCGCATAGAAGACTTACCGAACTCAAAGAGCACATCGCCGAGAGTTAGCACCAATCCTCTATCGGTAGGACGGGCCTCCAGTTCGCTTATACGTTCTGCAAGTAGTGCCGATTGTCGACGGGCATCCTCAGCAGATACACGGGATTCATCCGCACGTTGACGAGCCGAATCGGCCGAAGCTCTGTCTCTGCTCGCATCCTGCTGTGATTGCCTGGCTCTGGCTTCTGAACGCTCAACCTCACTTTGGCGAACATCCAGCAAAACCTGCTGCCTTTCGACTTCACTGCGAGATATTTCTGCATTGGCGGCATTTCGGTGAGCTGTTGATTGGGGGGATTAGTACTTGCACAGGCCGCAAATACTACGAAACCAACCATACTTACAGTTAGTTTGCAATATATATTCATAGTTTACTCCGGTATAAAGTTGGTAGCTATCCGTAAGGGTCGGCATAGATAGTGAATTATCACCTCTCTAATAATCCAACTATTATGAACGAAGTCTATTACAGCTATGCAGATGTACATTACATATATCACAGAGGCTTTGGAGCAACCTCACCTGACCGACTTGCCATCACACTCAGAACAAGTTTCAGAACACAAGTGACTACTTTTAAACTTCTTTTATTAATACTAATATGTCTGCACTCGGTCACTCAATCGATATTCCACCTTACGTTTATCCATTTTTACTTTGCGCCGAAGCAACAAGCCTTGCTCACCAGATTCATCCAGTATTTCAGTCAAGCGGTTGATAGTAAGATTGCGAATACGTCGGATGTAATCCGGACTAGGGTGATCAGGTATCAATACAGCGTCGATTTCATCGCTGGTAGTGTACCTGGTCGGATTTTCATTGTGATGCGCTACTAAAAGCTTCAGAAGCTTAATTTCGTTAGGAGTATTGATTTCTATTTCACCACCCTTAGACGTATACAGATACGCACAACTGTGGCCTTCCGGAATCACCACCCGACATACATAGCCATCCTCTATAGGAAATGGTGTTTCATCATAACCACCTTTTTCAAGAAAGCCACTCTCAAGATTATCATCGTCATCCGAAATGGACACATTCTGCGCTGGAGGGGTGTCTACTAACTGATCAACATCATCTGCGCTCATACTTTCCTCATCTTTTGAATCACGCTTTCGCATCCATTGTACTACGATAGCGAACACAAAGAGCGCTCCAATAAACAGATACCGCACCAGGGGGATGGTATCTTCGGGAAGTCCATAAGCCTGTACGAATGCTTCCGGGTCGGGTATGGTAATACGATTTAGGGTTACACTATATTCATCCGCGGCAACCAACCATTTACTATGTACAAAGTAAAATGCATCATCTACATCAGACCAGAACACACTAAAGATTCCATCGGTGACATGCGTGCGAATGCCAAGATCACTGAATTGAATAGACCTGCCAGATTCCGGGAAGTATGCAATCAGGTCGTGTGAATTAGATCCGGGTACTGAAATACCCATTAAAAAGAATGCACCGGAGGGATGCATAGATTGAGAGTAATTAGAATGGATTCGCGAAAACGGCAAATCACCTACAAATTCATATCGATTCGCATCCAGCAATAGTCGCCACACACCTTGATTATCCATGGAACCAGGCGTCAATGATGTGGCATGTAAAGGATCTTTTGTTGCAACAATATACACCTGGTTTCTCTGCAAATCTGATATAGCTAGCGCTTCACTCTGAGGCGGTGGTGCCGTTTCCATGTCTGCTATATGAAGCAACGACCATGACCTGTTGGAGCGGGTGAAATAGGTTACAATAGACTTTGAGGTAAATAGTCCGTACCCACCAAATGCAAAAATAGAGCCATCTGTGTTGATCCAGGAGGCGTGGCCATATTGATTTCTATGTGTGAATGACTGATCTAAACGGGTGATGTCACCGTCCTGAGTTAGTACATACACCTGTCCAACAGAATCATCCCATAATAAAACTTCACCTGTGGAGGGATCTTCGGCGAATAATCGGGTCGTGCGAGGTACATCCTGAAGCGGAAATGACTCTCGAACACCATCAACCATAGAAAACTGATGCAGAGAAGAATGGTCGTAGAATAACCTTACATAAAAGTGGTTGGTCCGTGCTCCGTATGAAAACAGAATGCCTCGTCGATCTGTTACAAAACGAGTGAGAGGTACATGGAAAAGATGTGTACCGTATTCTACCTGAATCAACCCACCGGCAGTAGGGTTCGTATCACCATTTGAATGTACCTTTATGGGTAGGAGGAATAGTGTGACTAAAAGAATTCCCAATACAATCCAGCAAATCCTCTTACTAACCATGCGTAACCTATTTTATACAGCGATAATTTACAAGTAGGAAAAACATTGAAATACTTGACGACCTTTTTGTGTAAAAAAAACTAAGAAACCGTTTTTTACTTGATGTATAATGTATACAAGTTGATCATTACGAACAAAGATTAGTTAATAAATCGCTCATTTTTTACAAATAGAGCTTGTTCGTATCGTGTTCGCATTTCATCGCAAACGGTTTAGATTTAGTAAGTCTGCGTCGTTAATATGAACATGGTTGCCCGAGCCCGAGGAGAGAGAGAACGCGGGCGCAAACGGGCAACCTTTTTTCTTTTCTTTTGAGTAGCGGAAATCGCGTTTCGGGCATAGGTAATCGGGCATCGAGCATCAATCGTCTATTCTATGTGATCAACCATACATTATCGGTAATCGGTAATCCATCAAACATCATCGTGATTCGGGGGCCGGTAATCGGCAACAGGCAACAGGCAACAGGCAATCGGCAATCCATCGAGAATTTAATCGGCAATCCATCAGCAATTTGAATATTTTCGGGTGAAAGCAAGATAAATTCCACCATCAGCATCCGAAACTCTATGTTTAACGAACATCGCACCCGACTCGCAAGCCTGTACGCCGACAAACCCGGACATATTATATACATCTCCGGAGCGGCCGTTTCGCATCGCTACAACACCGATTTCGAATACCCTTTCCGACAGGAATCGAACTTTTTATACCTCACCGGTGTGCAGGAACCCGACTTTGCTCTCATTCTGGTGCCCATAACCGGCGCCTACCACCTGCTCTCTCCCCGTCGCGATGCCATGTTTGCCGTCTGGATGGGATTTGTACGCACGCAGGACCAGCTGAAACAGGCTTACAACCCCGACCACATCCATTTCACCGATGAGCTGGGCGACCTGCTCGCTTCGCTAAAACCCGAGTCGGTGCATGTAATCAACGACACCGACGCCGCCCGCGTCAGCGAGCTCGGCTATACTCCCGATCAAAGTATTCTGGCCGATGCGCTGGCCTGGTGCCGGGTCATCAAGTCCGACGGCGAGAAGGCTGAACTGCGAAAGGCCGCCAATGTAGCGAATATCGCCCATCGCGAGGTCATGAAATCCATCCGCCCGGGCATGAACGAGTGCGAATTACAGGCAATTCACGAATTTACCTGCACCCGCAGCGGTATGCGACATCAACCGTATTCCGGTATTTTTGCCTCCGGCAAGGGCGCGGCGGTGCTGCATTATGTCGATAACAATCGCGTGGTGGACGAAAACGATCTTTTTCTGCTGGATGCCGGCGCGGAAAGCAATGGGTATGCGGCCGATATCACCCGCACGTATCCGGCTAACGGGGTGTTCAACGAACGTCAAGCCGCCATCTACGATATCTGCCTTAACATGCTCGATAGCTGCATCGCTGATGCTCGTCCGGGCGTGGAAATGGAGGAGCTTCATCTGAAAGCCGCCCGATTACTGCTGGAGGGTTTCCTTGATCTGGGACTGGTTCGTGGTGAAGTTGACGAACTCATGGAGGCGAATATCTTCGCCCTGTTTTTCCCGCACGGTTTGGGGCATTTTCTCGGACTCGATACCCACGATGTGGGCGGATATCCGAAGGGTGTAGACCGTATTGATCGTCCCGGACTGCGTTATCTGCGCGCGCGACGCCTGCTGGAGCCCGGCATGGTGATCACCATTGAGCCCGGCATTTATTTCATCCCGGCGCTGCTTGAGCCGGCTTTCGAGAATCCGGAACAAGCTCGATTTCTGAATGTAGAGTCGTTGCGCGGTTACCTCGATTTCGGAGGCATTCGCATCGAAGATAACTTGATTATCACCGAAGACGGACATGAAAACCTGACCGATGTGCCGAAGTCCCGCGCCGACATCGAAGCTTGGATGCGGGGGTAACATCTTGTCGCGTTTATGCTGATTCATAATTGTTATTGCCTGCAAGATGCATCAAAACAAATAAGTAACCGCTGTCCGCTTGACTGGAAGCGTAGCGGTTTAAAAAAGTAAGCCAGCAAGACTATACTACGTTATACAAACGAAGCTCAGAAGTCGTACGAATCACGCCCTTTTTATGGAATGTTTCTTGAAATACAACCTTAACTCTTCTTTCGAGACCTTTCCACTAGCTAGATCCATCATAATAGCGAACAAACTTTTTTTATCAGCCACAAGCTGATATCCATTTACATATAGAAAGGTATAAGCTGCGATTAATGCTGTTCGCTTATTCCCATCGTAAAATGGATGGTTTTGACATAGATGATAAGCGTATGCAGCTGCCATGTGAAAGATATCTTCATGTACATAGGAACCGTCAAAACTGGCTTGAGGCTGTGCCAGCGCTGAATCCAATAACGCCTCATCGCGAATTCCCATAGCTCCTCCATAACGCTCAAGTTGATCGCCATGGAATAACAGAATGGTAGCTTTGTCCAAAAAACGGATCATTCTGCCAAGGCTTTTAGTACGTCCTTATAATCTGAATTAAGTTGACGGTATGCTTCAGACCAGTCTTCAAATTCAGGGTCAACAGGATGAAGCTCGAGATTCCCTCCCTTTCGTTCTATACGTAATTTATCCCCGGGTTTTAGATGAAGTTCCTCAATCATCTGCTTGGGTAAAATAACACCCAGGCTGTTTCCGACTTTTCGAATTTTTGCTTCCATAGGTTCGTGGACTAATTTATGTTATAACAATATTATTACATTTGTTCCATATATCCAACGTTTGCACAAACCGAATCGTCTGTTAGTACGTCAAAGTGATTCTCTTTTTACATCGTTGTCGAATAACTCTCGTTTTGGCACGTTAAAAGATAGGTCCTTAATTGAGCCAAGCTGTTCGCTTCGACTTTCGGCTTCATTTTGGGTTTGCATCCACATCCGCCGAAAACTCCAGAATATCGCCGGGCTGACAGTCCAGTACCTCGCATATTTTTTCTAAGGTACTGAATCGTATCGCTTTGGCCTTGTTGCTTTTAAGTATAGACAAGTTGGCCATGGTGATACCAACTGCCTCCGACAGCTCCGTGAGCGACATTTTTCGTCGGGCAAGCATTACGTCGAGATTTACGATGATGGCCATTATACGGTAAACTCCTGTTCTTTTTGGATGTCAACACCATAGCGGAAACACCAGCTGATTGCCAGCAAAAGTAATCCGAACAGGAATACAATCACGCCGTTATTGATATACGGACCCGTTTCCCAGGAAGAGGCATTGTACACATCAGGGTATTGAGGGATGAAAATTATCGAGAATAGTCCATATAACAAGGGACCTACGGTGAGCATAATGGCGGCGATATTCAGTTTTCGGAGGTTATCCTCGGTGAAGAACGTCATGTTGCGAAGTCCGGTAATGAATCCTCGGATGTACCACATCACCACTATGAGGTAGATCATCGTAAGGGCCAATCCCACAGCGAGGATACGCACCTCCCGCTTGAACTCATCCACCGTTAGCGGAATTCCCGGATGACCGATACGTACAGGAACGGACTCGCTTCTATTGAATATCTTCATATTTACCGATGCTAAGCCCCTCAAATTGCTCAGTTTAGCGATATCGGCTATTCCTCCCTCAACCACCACCCTCTCCACTTCCCGTTGCAATGCAGTGATGTCGACATTACCCCCTACAGATAGGGTACTTTCTATTTCATTTAACAGGGAATTAATTTCGTTGTCTGAATTTTCTGAATACGCACTTAGTTCATTTTTGCCGGCGTTGCTTCCAAAAGTGACACCATCTAAAAAACCTTTTAGTATTTCATCGTTAGATGCATCCTCAAGTCGCGGCAAGTTCACCATGACCGAATCCCTCACAGAGAACTCAAACAGGTTTCTTCGATCGAATTTGAGAACCTGCTGTACAGGCTCCTGACCAGGACCATCTAGTCTGTATTCATATCGATAAGACCTCCCCAACAACGTGGTATGCGCATTAAAACTGTATTGCGTGGCACCAGTGAGATTCGGCGAGTGGTCGACTAAACGTGGAAATGTTACGAGCACAGCGATGGCCAAAGCAAAACCAAGTACAAGTATGACGATGCTGATGTTAACCAGCCACACAAGCGCTGTTATACGTTTCGGTGCCTTCGCCGGGACTGGTCCGTTATTCGCGTTAAGCGCCCCTTTCGGCGATTGGGGGTTATGTGTTTGATTTGGAGATTCGGGATTCATATCAGAAGGATTGGTAATACGTTGGGTATCTGCGTTGAGGTATAAAACGGTCAGGTTGACATCAGACCGGAATGTAAATACCGGTAGTCTGATTGTTTCATCACACCATGATTATAGATAAATTATTATTGAATATCAATAAATATTTATCGCAATACAGAACACGACTCATATTCATACCTGACGGCACAAACCGTTACAACCTCTACTTAATCAGATATTACCCTACTTAGCTAGATGTATCATTACTTAACTAGTTGCAACCTCCCCTAACCCGATGGTAGCCCTCCCGAAACCTTACCTCATTATCTGAGACCCTCCCTCAATAGGTGAATAATTGGGCATTTTTGCTTAGACCTCCAAAAAATCCAGCACTAAAGAATGCATTTATTAAAGAAGAGCCACGGTGAGTTTGATACTCCCCAACATTAGCCTTGAATTATTCCGAAGGGATGTAGAAGGTCACCGCAAGTCTCAGACCTCACAGTGCCCTTCTGTACGGTTTTATGATGAAAACTTTAGTTTTTTTTGCGTAGAGTAAACTCCTCAGTGAACAATGAACCACTCCAGACTATCTTTACATTCATTATCAGAATCATAAAAATGAGCGGAGATATACCAATTGATCCAATTATGATGAGCCATTCTTTAAGCCCCTTATGCTGCTCTACAAGCAGCGCATTGTAGAGGTTACCATTCCAGAAATAAAATCCGTAAATCAAAGAAATGAGGCCTATTAATCCTACATAAAAGATTAACAAGTTCTTGTACATCTTCTCTGGCGTTAACTTCATATTATTTTGATCATTCATTTCTATTTTCACTTTTAGTTAAAGACAAACTAGTCCTACACTCGTTATAAGTGCAAAAAAACCTCCCACAAGTGCACCCGTTGCGCAACCCGCTGGTGCACCTAAACCAAGTGTCGGCAAAGCAAATAAAGCAGCTGTAGCGACACATGCTCCATAAGCTGCAGAACCTGTTGAGCCTATCACGACTAAAGCACACTTCCAATCGGTACCACCCCCGCCACCACCGAGGGTACCATCATCGGGGTCACAAGGCACTTCTACACGAATAACTGTAACGGTTCCAGTCTCTTGATTCGGTATTTGTATTTCTTGAAAGCATGTTGGTTGATTTACAACACCCCCCACTCCCTTCGCAAGTACGTTTGAGGCACGCAGCTGGGTAATCAGTTCGCTGTTTTCTGCAAGAAAGACAAGAAACTCACGGGTGTTGATGGCTTCCAGGCGCTGGCTGTCATCCAGATCACGGCTTGCCAACAGCTCATCGAGCAATTCCAAAGCCTGTTCGGGCGTATCGGACTCACGGATGATGTCCTGAACCACTGACTCTGCTTGCGTATCGGTTTCCTTGGCTCTTACATCGCGGGTAGCTGCCATACGATAGCCGTTTTCGAAGGCTTCCATATCGGCATGATTCCCCAGTACATCGATGTAGGCCTGACGAATGTTGGCGGCAAACTGATCCATTTCGGTGATGTCCATGTGCTGATTGGACTCCGTGGCCTGAGTCAGGACCTGCCTGAGCGTCTGCTGATACTCCGCTAACCAGTCGGCTTCCTCTCCGGCATTGACCACCGGATTGCAGGCTTTTATGGTGACTAAACTAAGCAAGACTACGACTAAGAGAGAGAGAGAGAGAGAATGTTTTTGTTTTCATAATTGAATTTGAATTTAGGTTATTTTGACAGCCCGTCACCTTGGGTGACGAACCATGATGACCCTGCATGCATACGCATGGACAATAGTGCATCCTTTTGCATGCAGCTATCTGTAAGAGTATTTCGGAGGCCATTTGTTACAAAAAAAATTCAACTTTTTTTTTCAACACCCACATAAATCGGCCATTATAACACTACATGAAACGTTTTTCGCAGCAGCTTTTTGGTAGTCATATTTTCTTGGTCTATAATCTTAGCGTTAGTCCACACAGATAAATGCCGAGACCTAGTGAGAAAGTGTAACTTTTTTTGGTACCGCTTAAGAATATGTATGGCATACATAGACGATTTAGCACACAAGTAAGGCTCCAGGAAGTCTCTCCCTGAAGCCCTAGCTGTACAACCTTTTATATAGTCAACAGGAGGTATACGTACATCCTACTTTGTAAAGAAAGTAGGATTCACTCACGTTGTTTCAGAAGTTGCTTGTACACCTTATCCACCTTCCAATAAGACCAGAAGGAAAACAATATTAGCAG
>JAFIEZ010000003.1 GCA_020832235.1 Bacteroidota bacterium | reverse complement strand
AATGGGAAGTTTCGTGATGAGTGTTTGTCGGTGAATTGGTTTTTGTCACTCGAACACGCCCAAGAAATCATTGACCAATGGAAGTGGGATTACAACCACCTCAGACCACATAGTTCTTTAGGAGATTTAACTCCCGAAGAGTTCATTCAAACCCACCAACTAACTCCCGAAAACTCTACTTCTGAGTGACGCTAAAATTGGGAGGAGGTCACTTAACTTACAATCTCTAATCACAAACGTAGCTAGTTAGGGGAAGCTTTCATCAATGCGAAGGTCCAGGTTCGTAGCTGTAATCTGTTCAACGTTATCAACCATATCGCTAACAGGTTTCAGTGATTTCCGCGACATATATCTTCCAACCAAAAAAAGTATTATTAAACTCGATGCCCACAGACCGGCTAAAGTTTGACGCAGGCGTGCCAACTTATTTTTCCCGGCTTCATTGTACGCAGCTGCCGTTATCGCAAAAACTTCATCGTTGTGTTCAAAACGGAAACCCAAAACATTCCAGCCATCTTGAACAAAACGAATTTCACCTTCCAGAATGATTTCATCTATCATTTCAGGTGTTTCTTTTACAAAGTCAATCTCAACGGCGTCATGATACAGAAGGACGAAGTCTGGGGAGTAAATGGCTACTTCAACCTCATTTAGAATTTCTCTGTTGTTCAGATAGATGGTTTGCAGGGTTTGAGCGTCAACCGTGGTTTCTTGTAGAAGGGTTGCCTTAGTGGTTGCTTCTTTTTTTAATGTATTATAAAACTCACGGGTGTTTTCGTTGGAGACACTGATATACATAAGTACACTGAATACCAATAAAATAGCAGCTGTTAGAACGGTAAATAGTATAGTTAACAGGTTTCGGATTTTCATCTGTTATGGTTCCGACTTTAATACAAAACCCATGCCTTGTCGTGTATGGATGAGTTTAGGTTCAAATGGTTTATCTATTTTATTGCGAAGATAATTGATGTAGACATCGATGAAATTTGTGCCCGTATCAAAGTGAGTGTCCCACACATCGCGGGCGATTTCAGATCTGCTTACAACACGTTCTGCGTTTTCGACAAGGTATTGCAGCAGAGCGAATTCCTTTGGCGTAAGCTTGATGGGTGTGTTGTCGCGTTTTACCGTTTTGCCTTTTAAATCAATGATGAGGTTTGCGTATGTTAACTGTTCTGCATGGAAATTGCCCGCTTTGGCAACCCGTTTAAGTCTTGCTTGTACGCGAACCAATAGCTCCCTGAAATCGAATGGTTTTACCATATAATCATCGGCTCCTGATTCAAATCCATCGATTTTGTCGTCTGTTGTACCAAGCGCGGTGAGCATGATAATGGGTGTTTTAGGCAATAACGCTCGAAGTTGTTTGCTAAGCTCAAGCCCGTTTATTCCCGGCATTACAATGTCTGTAATAATCAGGTCGTACGCATTTGCTAAGGCTAGCTTTCTGCCGGTTGTGCCGTCAAAGGCTTGGGATACGTTGTAACCATTTTCTTCAAGACCACGCTTGAGCAGGTCTGAAACGCGTACATCATCTTCAATTACAAGTATATGCATAACTATACCGCAGGGTTAAAAATCAATTGACATCTAACTTAACTAAAGCTTTGAATTTAAGTAGTTAAAATACAATTAAGCGTTCACTTTTGAGGTTTTTTGTTTCTTATCGCACATAAATCGAATATATTACCCATTCCTGCGTTAATCATTTCAGAACGTTAAAAACACAATTAAATATGTTGTTTTGCTATGTTAAATAACTTTCTGGGGAAACGATATCGACACAAACGGTTTAATTACCAACCAAGATATTATGACCCTACAAAAGATGACCGTATTCGCGAACGCATGCGTATGCACAGCAGTACTCGTAGGGGACGAGGTGGAAATGTTCTCGCGTATGTATTGCTTTTATGTGCAATTCTGTATTTACTAGTAACTCTCAGCTAGCCACTTTTGACTAACGAATCATTATCCGAATCCACGGAAGGCATAATCCGTTTACTTCCGTCCGACCTTGCCAATAAAATTGCCGCCGGTGAAGTAGTACAGCGCCCGTCTTCTGTAATTAAAGAGCTTCTCGACAATTCCATAGATGCCGGTGCTACTCAAATTACAGTACATCTTCAGCAAGCTGGCAGAACGTTAATACAGGTTGATGATAACGGCTGTGGAATGTCCAAATCCGATATACCAAACTGTTTTTTACGTCATGCTACCTCCAAGATTACATCAGTAGACGACTTATATGCTATACGAACACTTGGTTTTCGCGGTGAAGCAATGGCATCCATCGCATCTGTTGCTCAGATAACTCTCAAAACAAAACGCATTGAAGATGAATCAGGCTTTCTGTATGAAGTATGGGGAGGAGAGGAACGAACGTTTGAGCCTGCAGCCGTAGCCAATGGTACTTCAATTGCTGTTAAAAATCTATTTTATAATGTTCCCGCACGTAGGGCATTTTTAAAAACAGACAATACTGAATTCCGGCATGCCATAATTGTTTTTCAACAAATGGCACTTACAAACCCTTCTATTAGTTTTGCTTTACAGGCAAACGGGGAGACCGTGTATAACCTTCCAACACAATCGTTGGAAGAACGTATAGCTGAAATATTTGGGAAATCGTATAAAGCTAGCCTTATTCCTGTAGATGAAACAGCCGGATTTGTCAGAATTCATGGCTTTTTGGCTGATCCAAAACTAACAAAGAAAAATCGAGGTGAACAGTTTTTATTTGTGAATGGCAGACCAATTATGCACCGCCATTTAACTCACGTTGTATTGGAGCAATATAAAAATTGGATCAGCGACAGTGAGTATCCCTTTTTTGCTATTTTCTATGAAGTAGACCCTACACAGGTAGATGTTAATGTGCACCCATCTAAAATGGAAATTAAATTTGAGGACGAACGTACCGTATCAATGCTTACCAAATCGGTTGTCAAAAGAGCTTTAAATGAGCGGTACAGTGTGCCTGATATGAGATTTCCGGCTGATGACGATTATTATGAACCCTTCCCGATTATGGGTAGAAATGAAATGGGTTCAGAAGGTCAATCAGTTCAGCGTTTCCCAAGTAGAATTAACTTTCAGCAAAGCTCCGATGGTGCAGTTGGAAAAGAACTTGAAATAAAAACGAAATTTGGGAACAATCCAACGTACGGCTCCTATTCAATGGATCTGTATAGACCTGGTTCGGGTAGTCATGCACCTGATTTAACGGGTAGTACAAGTCGACCTGAAAGGGAGAGGGCCGTTGGTTTCTGGCAGTTGCATCAATCATTTCTTGTCACACAAACGCTGGCAGGAATGTGTATAGTAGACCAGCATCTTGCTCATAAACGTATCATATATGAAAGAGCATTAAACTCTATAGAGTCCGGAATTCCCAGTACACAACAGCTCCTGTTTCCACAGTCATTGCAATTATCTGCTTCAGATTATGCCGAGCTAAAAAATGTACTTCCTGACCTTCTTAGAATGGGGTTTGATATCTCCCTGTTGAGTGGTTTTACGGCTATAATTAATGGTGTTCCTGCTGACATTCAGCTGGGTGACGAGCGCAGTTTAATCGAATCTATTATACAGCAATATCAGAATATATCTTCTACACTAAAGCTCGAGTCAAGACAAAAACTAGCACTGGCACTGGCTTCCAAGACGGCCATGCCGCGCGGTAAAAAGTTGTCTCAGACGGAGATGGAAACCCTCTTTGACCAGTTATTTTCGTGTGAGCAACCTTATATTGACCCACTTAATAAACCCACGATTTCTTATCTATCACTAGATGAAATCCGCTCACGTTTCCGATAAAATAATATGAATATACTCGCACTAGATCCTTTTTTGGGCGGATCTCATAAATCTTTTTTGGATGGAATGCAGAGGTATTCTTCTCATAAAATTATTCCGCTCACAATGAGTGATAAATTTATGAGGTGGCGGTTGCATGGAGGTGCAGTTACACTAGCGGAAAGATCTCAAGGTATTACAGATGATATTGATCTGCTGTTGGTTAGCTCAATGACCAATCTCCCCGCATTCATAGCACTAACTAATCCGCGTTTCGCCCATATACCTTCGGTTATGTATATGCATGAAAATCAGCTTACTATACCATTACCAGACGGTGAAGCAAGGGATACTACTTTTTGTTATATCAACTACTTAAGCATGCTGGCTGCAGATAAGCTCGTTTTTTCATCTCAGTTTCATTACGACTCGCTGATGGTAGAACTCCCAAGATTTTTACGAACATTTCCAGATCACCAAAACTTGCCGAGTATTGACCGTATAGCAGCCAAAAGTATAGTTCTTCATCCAGGTCTGCACCTTCATGCACATAAAGCCTATGATACGGTCAGAAAACGTCTTGACAGGCCTGTTGTTTTATGGAACCAACGATGGGAATACGATCGAAATCCCGCTATGTTTTTCAGGATGATGAACCGACTGGATGACAGTGGTTGTGAGTTTGATTTGATACTAGCCGGTGATCCTACGAATGAACAACCCAAAGAATTGGATAAAATCTGGAAACGTTACGGTGACAGAATTCTACATTATGGGTATGTGGAAAATTTTGAGCGGTATAGTACACTTTTACATCAGTCTGATATTGTAGTATCCACGTCAACACACGAGTTTTTCTGTTCAGCAATTATGGAAGCGGTATACTGTGGATGCCATCCACTATTACCAAATGGGCTGACTTATCCCGAGCTTGTGCCTGAAGCCTTGCGAGAACCATTACTACATGCCGCTGTTTTCTACAATGACGAAGACGATTTGTTTAAGAAACTGCGTAAGCTGATTAACGGCAATACCAGACCTTTACCACTCGCTTCATTGCGAAACATCATTGCTCACCTCGACTGGTCGAGACATATTGTTGAATATGATGAACTATTTGAGCAAATAGTAAATTCGGCTTCTAATAAATAACAAAATGTTACCGGGCAGATAATCGAAGCTAAAAGTTTAAATAGCTTATGTTATTTAAAATGGCGAATCATCATCGATTATTGGACCCAACCCTTTTGCTGGATTACTTTTGTTATTTCCCTTATAAGGCTCGCTTTCGTCGGGCATGTAAACATCCGAACCAAAATCTTTAGGCATATAGTCAGTTGAATATGATGCAGAGGTAAGATTTTCAAAGCGTGCGTATTCTTTAACAAAGTGGAGGGGAACCGTTCCTACCGGACCATTTCTCTGCTTGCCTATGATTACTTCCGCAATTCCATGTGTAGATTCACCTTCATCAGTGGTTGTAATGCCATAATATTCTGGCCGATAGAGAAAACACACAACATCTGCATCTTGTTCAATTGAACCCGACTCACGTAAATCGCTTAGTTGAGGTCGTTTATCTCTCCCGCGTTGCTCAACAGCCCGACTCAGCTGAGCAAGTGCAATTACCGGTACGTCGAGTTCCTTTGCCAGCCCTTTCAAACCTCTGGAAATGGTAGCGATTTCTTGCTCCCTATTGGCACTGTCTTTCACCGAAGCCGTCATCAACTGCAAGTAATCAATTATGATAAGCCCGATATTCTTTTCATTTTTCATCCGACGGCACTTAGAGCGTAATTCCATTAGACTAATGCCGGGTGTATCGTCAACATATACAGGGGCAGGGTAGAGTCTGCCTGCCGCGTCTATCAATTGCTGAAATTCCTCGTCGCTTAGTTGACCTGTTCTTGCTTTTTGTGCGTCTACGCGCGCTTCCATTGTAAGTAAACGTTGAACAAGAGACTGGTCTGACATCTCCAGACTGAAGAGTGCAATGGGAGCTCGTTTTTCTGGATCAGGATGTAAGGCTGCGTTTCTGGCAATCGTAAGAACGAAAGCAGTTTTGCCCATAGACGGTCTAGCCGCAATGATAATTAGGTCGCCACGCTGCCAGCCTGCGGTCATTTTATCTACATCCAGATTGGTTGGAACTCCTGTAATAGCACTCTTTTTACCTCGTAATTCTTCCAGGTATTCGAGCGTATGTTTGATGGTATCTGTTATAGGTTCAACCGCACCTCGGCTATTCGTATTAGAGAGTTCAAAGACTCTTTTTTCAGCGAGTTCAAGTACATCATAGGGGTCGCTGGCAGGATCGTAACTTTCTTTGATTACTTCTGTGCACGATAAAATCAGATTTCGTTTTAAAGCCTTTTCAGCGATAATCTGAATATGGTACTCTATATTAGCTGAAGAACTTACCGTACGTGTAAGCTGAGTCAGATACCCTGGCCCTCCAATTGAATCGAGAGCACCTCTGTCTCTGAGCTCATTTTCAAGTGTGAGTAGATCGAGCTGGTTTTTCCGCTGAATCAAATCTGTCATTGCCTCAAAAATAGTCTGATGCGCTGGCTTGTAAAAATCAGAACCTTTGAGGCTTTCCATACCCATCAGAGAAGCATCTCGGTCTATAAGCATTCCGCCTAGTACGGCCTCTTCAATTTCAACAGCCTGCGGTGGAATTCTACCCTCTGATTCCAATACCGTTATAGGGTTATCCGTATTTTTCTTTTTGAAATTTCGTGCCATAGAAGTAGCGTGTTATAAAACTTTTCTGTTTACGGCTTACATCCCAGTTCATCGTAGCGCTTACGAAGTAACTGAACATCTTCCCAGGTATCATGTTTTTTTCTCGGGTCTCTTAACAAATATGCGGGATGATACGTTAACAAAACCTCGTAATTCTCCATAAATGGATGAAATGTACCTCTCAGTTCTTTTAAGCTCGATTTTGTCTGAAGGAGTGTTTCAGTCGGAACTTTTCCTAGGCACAATATTAACTTAGGATTAACAATCTGGATTTGTTTGAGTAAGTAGGGTAGGCTCCTTTTTCGTTCTTCAGGCGAAGGGTTTCTGTTGTCAGGTGGTCGGTGCTTCAGGATATTGGCTATATAGATATCTTCTCTGCTAATATTTATTGCAGCCAATATTTTCGTAAGTAATTGTCCAGAACGTCCAACAAAGGGTTCCCCAAGTTTGTCTTCCTCTGCACCCGGGGCTTCACCAATAAGCATTAGGTCAGCCTTGGGGTTGCCCTTGCCAAAAACAAGTTTGGTCCCCGAAAGGTCTGTTTTGAGGGTATCTAATGATTCACAATAAAGTTTTAACTCGTCTAGGGTTTGTATGCTAGCCAGCTTAGGATCGGTGATGTCTGGATTAATTATCATTTCTGGGTCATTGGATAGCTCAACAAGAGGTCCATCAGTTGGCGTTGTGTCCGAGTTTATATTCGGGAGTTCAGGGCGGGCGTGTTCACTACTATTCGTCGGTTGGAACTCAGGCTTCCCATACAATACCTCTTGCTGATCAATATAACGGATTAAACGAGTATATAATTTGTCGATATGAGTCATTTCGATTATACAAAAGAGGTAATTAACCCTTCACTGTAAGTGTGCTAATCTACGTAAATCAACAGTCACATTCATTAAACTTCTTTTTCCTGATACCAAAATAAAAAAGGCCGGTTCTTTTCCGGCCTTTAAAAAACAATATTTTACTGGTAATTAATTAATCACGTAAAGAATTATGGCTATTACCATGAAATTCAGAATAGAAAGTGGAAGTAACCGCGACCAACCTAAATTCATCAGTTGATCAAATTTAAATCTTGGTATAGTCCAACGAACCCAGATGAATACAAAAATCCAGAAAACGGTTTTCGCCAGGAACACGTGAATATCAAGAACACCCTTCACAAAAGGACTCAATTCCGGTAGCCAGGCTGCTGCAAATGGTAGGTGATATCCTCCAAAAAAGAGGGTAGATATGAGCATGCTGGCAATAACCACGTGCATATACTCAGCTAGGAAGAACATACCAAATTTCATGGAACTGTACTCGGTGTGAAACCCTCCTACTAATTCTTGCTCGGCCTCAACTAAATCGAATGGCGTTCTATTTGCTTCAGCGAAAGCAGCGATAATAAATATGATTGCTCCAATAGGATTTAGAAATATGAACCACCACATTTCCTGAGCATTTACGACTTCCACAACGCTAAGTGATGATGCGAGTAAAGCGACAGATGCTACAGCCATACCCATAGGAAGTTCATAACTAACCATTTGAGCTGCACTACGCAAGCCACCTAGCAGGGAGTACTTACTGTTAGACGCCCATCCGGCGATTGTTACGCCGTAGACACTCAACGACGCCACTGCAAGGAGGTAGAGTAGTCCTACGTTCAAGTCTGAAACAACAAGACCATCTCCAAAAGGTATCACAGCTACAGTCATTAACGCTGTAATCACAGGTACCAATGGGGCCAGTGTATGAAGTGTTTTGTTACCCTGAGTTGGAGTAACATCCTCTTTCATAATAAGTTTAATTACATCCGCTAAAGGCTGTAGTAAACCAAATGGTCCAACTCGGTTTGGCCCGACGCGGTTTTGAATAAATGCTGCAACCCGACGCTCTGCGTAAACTACAATAGCAGCAGATGGTAGAAGAAAACCCAAAGTAGCTCCAAGGAGTACTAGAAGAGATTTAATCAGTTCAGGAGTAAATAATTCCATGCTATCAGGCTAAATTGAGTTCTTCTTTTTGTTTATTTACCAAATCAATGCCGAGCTCATTGTCCATGCGCTCGTAACTTACCCCACTAAAGTGTTTGTTCGTCAAAGAAATCTCACTGATAATTTCTCTTACATCGTTGTACTGAAACTCCTTATTCATTTCATGAGCGAGACGTACAAAAAACTCCCAGGCAGGAATACAATCTACCTTGTTTTTGTCAGATACCCAGTTGTCAAAACGAGTTCCGAAATGGTCTAACCGCCCCATTGACATCTCTAGATTGATTCGTCTATCTGTATACACAGTTTCCTTTGCTGGCATAGACCGCTGTACGCGCCCGTCTACGTTAACATAGCTACCTACGTGTTCGATTGCAGTAGTCACAGGTATGGTCACATTGGCAAATCTGGATGTATCATTATTATTGGTACCCAGGTATACCATAAAGACATTAGATAAATCCTGGGTAGTAATTAAATTTCGACCTACAATATCTTCCTGTAAAACTATAATGGTTTTATATTTGCCAGAAGTGATTTCTTTATTTATTGAATCAGGCTTAAGCTCATTGAATCCAAGAAAGCGACAACCATTTGTATTCGGTGCCTGATCGTCTGATATTAGAAAGTTATCTCCGGTACCTGCAAGTATATTCGGAACAAAATGAGCTTGCTCTTGCCCCAGAACAGAGAAAAACTTGCCAAGTACGTAATTATCTTCTACAGAACCATAACCGCTGCCAAGAACGAGAATTTCGGAGGGTTTAACAGTGTCGAGATTTTCAGCGATGGTTAAAAGAGCATTATTCCAGGACGATTTAACCTTATCACCATCAATATTTAAATCGGGCCTTGAGATACGGTTTTCATTATAAATTTTATAGGCTTCACGTCCGGCATCTGGCATCCAGTAGTCGTTAATATGCGGATTGTGTCGTGGGGTGATACGCATAACAAGGTTATCACGTGTCCATACATCCACAGAACATCCTTTCCCGTTTGTTATATCCAAAGACGGTGTTGAACTCATTTCCCAAACTCTGGCTTTGAATCTAAAGTCAGATGAAGTCAGTGCTCCAACAGGGCAAATATCGACAGTATTGATTGAATAAGGGTCGTCAAACTCTGTGCCTGGCGCTGTTACAGGATAATTCTTGTCACCACGTTGCACAATGGTAAGTTGATTTGATTTACTTACTTCTTCGGTAAATCGCACACACCGGGTGCAATTAATGCATCGTTCAGCGTCCAATACAACTCGTGGACCTAACTGAATACGTTTTGGTTTATGAACTTTTTTATGCTCGAATCGGCTGCCTTCAGGCCCATATTTGTATGTCTGAATTTGAAGTGGACATTCACCTGCTTGATCACAAATAGGACAATCCAAAGGATGGTTAATTAAAATGAACTCAAGTACATCCTTTTGACCTCTTCTCACTAGTTCAGATGTGACATGCGTTTTTATTACCATGCCATCAGTTGCATCTAAGCTACAGGCTGTCATGAGTTTAGGAAAGAATCGGATAACCCGATTACCTTCTTCATCAACCTCATATTTGCCAGTTTCCCGGTTCATAACAGGTTGCCCCGCCTCTACGTAGCACTGTCGACAGTTTGCAGGTATTGAAAGAGACGGGTGATAACAGAAAAAGGGCAACTCTAGTCCTTGGTCCAGTATAAACTGGAGAACTTTTGTAGGTCCCTCAAACTCGTATCGATTATTATCTATAAAGATTTCAGCCATGAGCGAAGTAGTATTTCAAATTATGCTAAAGCGTAAACGGTATTTTTTACACGTGCTTCAAATTCATCTCTAAAGCGATTAATGGTATAGCGAACAGGCCATGCTGCAGCGTCGGCTAATGCGCATATGGTGCGACCCTCCATCTGGCCGCAGATATCGAGCAAAAGATCTAAATCTCTGGTTGTACCTTCACCGTTCTTTATTTTTAATAGTGTTTTTTCCAACCAACCGGTTCCTTCACGACATGGTGTACACTGTCCACAACTTTCATGATGATAAAAGTGCGATACCCTCCAGAGGAAATCTACCATATCGGTGTCTTCATCGAGAATACACATACCAGCAGTTCCAAGCATAGATCCAGCTTCGCGGAGGGAGTCAGAGTCCATACGAACACCTTCTAAAGAATCACCTCGTAATGGTGGGGTGGACGAACCGCCAGGTATAACAGCTTTAACTTTTTTCCCGCCACGTACTCCCAAAGCAACGTCATTAATTAATTCACTAATGAGCATGCCTGTAGGATATTCGTAAACACCAGGACGGTTAACGTGACCTGAGATACCATATAATAATGGTCCCGGATGTGTTGATGCACCGATGTTTTTAAACCACTCGCTACCCTTGTTCATTATAAGAGGAACATTAGCAAGTGACTCAATATTATTGATGGTGGTAGGTCTCCCCCATAAACCTTTCTGAGCAGGGAAGGGGGGCTTAACTCTCGGGTATCCTCTTTTACCTTCGAGAGATTCCATTAGAGAAGATTCTTCACCGCATATGTAAGCACCCGCACCGCTGTGAACAATCATGTCTACACTGAATGTGCTTCCTAAAATATTTTTCCCTAAATAACCTTTTTCATAGGCATCAGAAACGGCTTTTTCCATCATTCTTATCCAGGAACGGTATTCTCCGCGGATATATACATATACTGTACTCACCGACATAGCATAGGCCGCAATGATGGAGCCTTCTATGAATGTATGCGGATTGTACTCAAAAATTACACGGTCTTTAAATGTACCCGGTTCCGACTCGTCGCCGTTGGCAGCAATATATCGAGGTCCTCCATCTGGTTTTGGCATAAATGACCATTTCAGACCTGTATTAAACCCTGCACCGCCCCGACCTCGAAGGCCGGAATCCTTAACTGCATTGGTAACGGATTCAGGAGTATGTGCAGATGGATCTTTTAGGATTTTTTTCAACGCACCGTAACCGCCATGTTTTTCGTAAACATCAATTTTATGATAATCTTTGATGTTTGGTATTAGCGTGGGCGTATATGATTTCCAGTCAATTGAAGACATATTATTTCTCCTGAGCTATTTCTCGGTTTTGAACCAATGGAATGGGTTCGAATTCGGGAAGTTTATCTTTTTTTAGGTCCTCAATAACAGTATCGATTTTTTCTTTTGTGAGGTGGTTCACGTAAATATCGTTGGTTATTTGCATCATTGGAGCATATCCACAGGCACCTAGGCACTCAACACTTTGTATTGAGAACATGCCGTCTTCCGTAGTATCACCAGCTTTTATGCCGAGCTTGTCTTCTATATAATGAAGCGTATCGTAAGCACCACATGCCTGACAGCTAAAACTGGTACAAACATCAAGAACATACTTGCCCTTTCGCTCCTTGTAGTACTGTGTGTAGAAGGTGGCTACGCCATGAACGTGTGATTCCGGTAAACCCAGGGTATTAGCAACAAGCTTCTGTACATCCGGCTCTACATGACCAAATTTATCCTGTGCCATCCAAAGCACAGGCATAACAGCAGGTTGAGGGTTCGGATACTTGGCAATGATTTCATCAATGACTGCCAGCTCTTCTTTTGTAAATTCGAATTTTTCCATAATTATTTATCAGCCTCCCCCATTACCGGATCAATACCACCGATTACTACTACCGTGTCTGCCAACATTTGACCATCCAGAATAATCTCTAAACCTTGCAGATTACTGAAAGATGGCGATTTCACTTTAAGCCTCCATGGGTGACCGGTACCATCACTCTGTATATAATACCCTAGCTCACCTTTCGGGGCTTCAACGGCATGATAGCTTTCAACTCCTGCTGGTGGGCAAACACCAGTATCAGTCATCATGAAATCATGGATGAGACCTTCCATTGAGTAATAAACTTCGTCTTTAGAGGGGTAGGTTTTCTTCGCATTGTCTACACGAATGGGTCCTCTTTCCATTTTAGCCAGACACTGTTCAATAATCTTCACAGATTCTGACATTTCTTCCATTCTAACAAAATAACGAGCAAGGTTGTCACCTTCCAATCTGGTAGGCACCTCAAAGTCTATTTCCGCATATTTCAGGTAGGGCTCCACTTTCCGTATATCATAAGCTATCCCGGTTGCTCGAATATTGGCTCCGCTGAGTCCAAGATCGATAGCATCTTCGTAGCTTATAGTACCTACGTCTTTATTGCGATCAATAAAGATACGATTTCTATTCAGCAATTTTTTCCAATCTCGTATTTCATCTGGAAACTGTGCTATAAATGCACGAATCTTCTCCAGTGCCTCAGGCGTTAAATCTGATGCAACACCGCCGATACGTGAATGTGAGACTGTAAAACGGTGACCGGCGAAATCATCAAAAATATCATAGATTCGCTCACGCTCCCGAAACGTCCATATGAAGAATGAGATAGCTCCGGCATCCATTACCATAGTACCGAGCCAGAGTAGATGTGAGGAAATTCTGGCGAGTTCAGCACCAACCATACGTATATATTGAGCACGTTCTGGTACCTCAATACCCGCTATTTTTTCCACAGCAGTGCAAAGTGCTACATTATTTGAGTATGGTGAGAGATAATCCATACGATCGGTGTATGGCATAAACTCCTGATAGGTCTTGTTCTCGGCAATTTTCTCTACACCTCTGTGCAAGTATCCTATATCAAGTTTGTTTTTGACAATTTTTTCACCGTTTAGTTCGGTAAGTACACGTAACACACCATGGGTTGCAGGGTGCTGTGGACCCATATTCAAAATCATGCGTGTACCAAGCGGATCCTGGTCAACATCAATGGTAGTATGTTTGTCTTCCAGCGCTTTGTAGTATGCGAGCTGGTGTTCTTTCTGAAATTTAGGTTTCAGTTTTGTAGAAATACTATCTGTAGACATAATTACTCAGCGTCTGGATTGGTATTAGGAAGATCTAGTGAGCCGGGAACACCAAGAAGAGGGAATTCCTTTCGTAGCGGATGGTATTTAAAATCTTCTGGAAGAAAGATTCTGCGTGGGTCTGGATGACCTTCGAACTGAATACCAAACATATCGTAGGCTTCTCGTTCGTTCCAATTCGCACCTCTCCAGATATCTGTAGCTGTGGGCAAAGAAGGATTCTCCTCTGGGAGCCTGGTTTTTATGAAAATCCTGTGCTGATCACGCAGCGACAACAGGTTGTAGATGACCTCAAAACGATCATCTTCGGTAAATCTATCAGCCGCCACAATATCAGCCAGATAAATAAAATGATGTTCTTCCTTAAGGTATTTCAAAACATCATGAATGACGCTTTTGTCCACAATGACGATGTGATCGCCTGCATGCTCCGTTGTTCCGAGAACCAGCTCCCCGAATTTCTCTGAGATGGCTTTGCTTACTGCAATAATTGTTTCTTTAGCCATTATGCGTCTAATTTGAGCGTATGTTCATTTCTGATTTTTTCCTGAATCTGTATTAGAGCGTTCAGTAATGATTCTGGGCGTGGTGGGCAGCCAGAAATGTATACATCTACTGGCAGGAAATTGTCAACTCCTTGAACTACACCATAGCAGCGGTGCATTCCACCTGTTGAGGCACATGCGCCCATAGCTATACACCACTTTGGATCAGGCATCTGGTCCCAGACGCGCCGTATTGCGTGTGACATTTTGTATGTACACCAACCGGCTACAATCATAACATCACTTTGCCTTGGTGAAAAACGCATTACTTCTGAGCCAAATCTGGCTGCATCGTATTTTGGTCCGGCAAACGCCATCATTTCAATAGCGCAGCAAGCCAGGCCCATAGGCATGGGCCAAACGGCATTAGACCGCCCCCAATTCACCAGAGCATCTAGCTTAGTTGTTAAAAATCCTTCTCCGCCCATAGCTTTATCCATACCCATAACAATTAAAATCCTGTAAAGTTAAATGATTTTCTGTATTCCAGGTTCTGGCTTGGCATTCCAATCCATGGTTCCTTTTTTCAAAGTATAAACTAACCCGAGAAATAGTATTCCAATAAACACCATCATAGCCCAGAAAGATTCCGGACCTAGATTTTGATAGGTTACGGCCCAGGGATAGATGAAGACTACCTCGAGATCAAATACGATGAATTCTACAGCTACCAGAAAAAAACTAATAGAGTATCGGTCTTTAGCCTGGCCATAAGGGTCCATACCGCTTTCATATGGCATGAGTTTAGGCTTATTTGGTCTGTGTGGACCCAAGTATCTTGAGAGTAGCATCAAAACGATTGACAGTACTACAGCGAGGCCCAATAAAAGAAGAATGGGGAAGTATAGTTCGAACATAATGGCTATGTATATTTTTGGATGCGCAAAATTAGGGTCATCTGCTTGAAATGTCAATCAAAGCCTGCATTCTTTATTAGTTTAGATTGGTTATTTTCATTATCTGTTGTGAATTCTTGTATCGATAGTATGTAGAACCTATGGTTTATTGGTAAATCCATCTGCGCATTGCTCAAAATTCCGTAATATTGAGGTATTATTATGCAATGCCTATGAATGATTTAGAAGATATTGCAGTTTAACATACTCAATGAAATGTAAACCGAATAAATTGTAAAAGGGGAGTATTTCTTTTGGAAAAAGTCCAGGTAGAAATTCTCGGATTGTCAACTAGTCCGAGTAGTGGAGGGGCATACGCTCTAATATTAAACGAACTGGAAGGTGCTCGGAGATTGCCAATAATCATAGGAACTTATGAGGCGCAGGCTATTGCACTTGAGTTAGAGCATATTAAGCCGCCGCGACCAATGACACACGATCTCATCAAAAATCTTATCAAGTCTTTTGAAGCGACCCTTACGGAGGTCTATATTAACGCATTGAAAGAAGGTACGTTTTTTGCTCAAATAGAACTCAACGTAAAAGGGGAAACAGTATCAATTGACGCAAGGCCCAGCGATGCCATTGCAGTAGCCATACGTTTTAATGCACCGGTTTATGTTGCTTCTACCGTATTGGAAGAAGCCGGTCTGGACTCTGAAGCCGGGTCCGAAAGCACCGGTGAGAAACCGCGTAAAGTAATTAAAGCTACGGAGTCGGAAAAAGAAGCCAGAAAGAAAAACTCAGAGGCTACACGTCTGGATTTATTGGAGAAAAATCTTAATGCAGCAATCTCTGCTGAAGATTATGAACTTGCAGCCAAACTTCGCGACGAAATCCAAAAGCTCAGGGGTTAAATAGTGACCAGTAACCCGCATTCTTACGATGCGCTACCTTTCGGAAAGCTATTTCGAGATTACGTAAAAGGTGCGACTTCAATACAGTCATTTTTTGATTACGGCCCATTTCAACCCGCTGACATTAAAAGTAAAGCAGCATCCACTCATTTTACAGCATCACGGACCAATCTCTATGAAGCCATTAAGGAGTACAACAATACTTCACTCAGAAAGGTAGATGAGAATCTGAAAACATTGCGTGATGACAATAAGAGTTTGACGGTTGTCACGGGGCAGCAACTAACTACTTTTGGCGGGCCGCTATTCACATTATATAAAGCAGCAACTGCAATCGCCCTGAGTCGAAAGTACACAGAGTTACTGAATAGAAGAATTATACCTGTATTTTGGCTTGCTGATGAAGACCACGACTTTCATGAGATTGCCAAATTAGGCTTTCCAGACAAGGGAATTGAATGGAATACTTTCCAGCTCCCGGAAACTGATTTTACAGGGTGGCCTGTTGGTAAAATACCATTAGAAAACTCAATAAACTCTTTATTGGATGCCTTGAAAAAGGAGTTGCCGGAAACTGATTTTTCCAGCGATATCATTCATCTTCTAACCGATGGTTATCAGCCCGGGAAAACGCATGCACAGGCTTTTGGTGCAATTATACAGAACCTATTTGCCGATTACGGTCTCATTTTGGCTGGCTCTTCTTCAAATGGAGTTAAGCAATTACTGAAAGATCAGATAACAAATCTCATCGATCGCACAGGCGAGGTACATGCAGCTCTTGAACGACAGTCTGCTTTGCTGGAAACCAGCTATCATAGACAAGCTGCTGTTTCTACATCAAATTGGTTCATTCTTGACGAAAAAGGATATAGAAGAAAGCTGCAGTTTCATAAAAATGAGTGGTCATCAGGCAATATGACTTTCACAAAAGAAGAGTTATTAGAGGTAGCTAAAAAAAGTCCGCATCGACTCTCTCCGAACGTCTTCCTCCGACCTATACTGCAAGATACCTTACTACCCAATATAGCATATGTAGCAGGACCCGGTGAAATCGCTTACTACGCTCAAATGAAAGAGCTTTACAAGGTATGTAAAAAAAGCATGCCTGTTATTGTGCCACGACTAAGTGCAACTTTGATTGAGCCGAATATTAATAAATTCCTTGCTGGCTTGCCTTTTGCTATAGGGGACTACGCCGAAAGAGTAGAAGATCTTCAACAACGGTATGTAGAAAAAGAGCAAACATTTGATATTCAGGCATTTGCAAACAAGTGGATTACAGAGATTGAAAAGTTAGCAGACGAAAGAACTTCTGATGTAGACGGTTTCGATACCACTTTAGTAGGGACTCTTGTAAGGGTAAGGCAGGAACAAGTTAATGCAGTTCATACATTGCGCCAAAAAATGATAAAATCTGAAAAAAACCGGCTCGATGTACAACTGAAAAGAATTTCGAAGGTGCAATTGGCGCTGTTCCCCAATATGAATCTACAGGAGAGGGAAATGGCATTTATCTATCCATTGTGTAAATATGGAAGGTCTTTTATTGATAAAATAATCCAGGAAGCTGAAATTAGTGATGGTACAGCACATCGGATGATTGACCTTTAAATGAAATGGATAAGCATTCACTCAGAATTAAACTAAAATCTGTACGTGAGGCCGTTACTAAAGACGATTGGCATCAAATAGAAACCAATATTCAGGCTGGTGCCATTCAATTATTGCAGGAACTAAAATCCACATCAGTTATTTTGTATTTAGCGTCTCGAAGAAACCGTGAAATCGCAACTGATGATATCATGAAATATTGTCTTGACGGCAATATTATGGTGGCCGTTCCGGTTACAACTTCAATTCATGATATAATACCTTCCAGAATGTCCCAAAACACATCATTGATAGAAGACAAATGGGGTATACCAGTACCGAAGGAGTTGGAGTCCGTTTCTGGAGAAGAGTTAACTGTTGCAATTGTTCCTATGTTAGGTGCTGATAAAAGTGGATACCGTATTGGCTATGGTAAAGGTTATTATGATCGTTTTTTGGCCAGGTATCCTCATATTATAACCATAGGCTTATGTCCGATGTTGACACTACATGAAGAAATACCTGTGGAAAGGCATGACATACCTTTAAACTACATAGTAACCGAAAAGAATACCTTACGTATATCATAACTCACGTATAATTTTTAACTGCAGAGGTATTGAAGTGGAAAATAGCAAGGATAAATATGCAGATATTCAGGACGTCTTTAATATAGAAGACAATGACCTTGAGCATACGTTAGAGAAGTATCTGGATGCTGATATTGACCAAAAAAAACAGCCCAAACTCGTTAATATCATAACGCTTACAGGTTTTGCTTTTTTAATTGTAGGCTTCCTTGCCGTAATGCAATCCATCTTTCCTGTTGGAACTCAACTAGATTCCCTTATTCGTGTTCTCCCACTTATTGGAGGTGTTCTGGTTGTGCTCATAGGTATGGGGTTATTCAGCACCAACAGCGATTCCAAAAAGTTGCAGAGTCTAAAGAAACCAAAGTTGAAGTCTGGTAAAAAAACCAAACCAGATCAGGGGTTTGATGAATTTGCATTGATGCAATCGATAAAATTAACCAGGTCGCGATCCGATTCCCGATTTTTGGGAGTGTGTGGAGGGGTGGCGAAATATTTGTGGCTAGATTCAACCCTCATTCGTATCGCATTTATTGCAAGCGTATTTTTTGGTTACGGAGCTCCCATACTACTATATTTCGTACTTGGAGTTATCTTGCCTAAAGAACCCAAACATCCATTTTAGAAAGCTGTAGTGTGCTCATATCATTTGAAGGTATAGACGGAAGTGGAAAAACCACACAAATATCATTGCTCAAAACCAAAATAGAGTCTATCGGAAAAAGTGTGGCTGTGTTTAGAGAACCGGGAGGTACCGAACTTTCTGAGCAAATACGCAGTATACTATTGGATACCAGCATGGAAATTCACCCTGTAAGTGAAATGCTGTTGTTTTCAGCGGCAAGATCTCAGCTCATTGCCACAAAGGTTATACCAACGCTTAAAGATGGTATTGTTGTTATTCTAGATCGATTTTACGACTCTACTGTTGCGTATCAAGGTTATGGAAGATCATGTCTTCCATTGGATAAAATCCATAGTATAAACGCGGTCGCCGCACACGGACTGGTTCCATCACTTACATTCTACCTTAGGGTGTCTGTTGAGCTATCGCGTCAAAGATTGAAACATCAATTGGCTGACAGAATGGAACAATCGGGCGAAAAATTCTATCAAGACGTAATTTACGGATTTGATAGTATTTCCAGACGGGAACCAAGGTACAGAACGGTCGATGCTTCTGATTCTATTGAACAGATTCATCAAACAATCTGGGAGCAGACTCTTCCTTTACTTCAGCTTTGAACCCTTTTCTACTTCCCAATTTTGGATTTAACCAGTGTAGAAATGCTGGTAGAAAAAGAATATCGGCCAACAAAGCAGTTACAATGGCCTGGCTTACCAGCGCACCCATCAGCAGTGTAGAAGTAAACTCACTGGTAACCAATATCCCAAATCCAATCATTAAAATTATACTTGTGAGAAGTATGGCTCTGCCGGTTCTCTGTGTGGTAATTGACAGCGCCTGCGCCATGGAACTTTGTCTAGAAAGTTCGATACGAAGCCTTGCAAGAAAGTGAATGCTATCATCAACAGCTATACCAAAAGCGATTGTGAATACTACGGCCGTAGATGGTTTCAGATCTATGCCCAGATAACCCATCGTTCCTGCCATGATTAGTAATGGAATTACATTGGGTAAAATTGATATCAAAACCAACTTGATATCCTTAAAGAGCCAGCCCATCAGCAAGGATATCAGCACAAACGCTAGCCCGATACTCCAGGTCAGGGAGCTAACAATCTTTTGGGTGATATCACCAACCAGTATTGACGTACCCGTTATGATCACACTTTCCTCTAAAAACCGATCCTCCAGCCATATTTGGATGGTTTCTCTTATCTGATTGACCCGGTATGAACCCACGTCTTGAATATTGGTAGCTATACGAATGGTACTATAATCGAAGTCTACCAGCCTTTCTGCTCCATCTGCACCGGATAGCTCGAGTAACAGCATATACTGAGCAATAGCTTCGCGGCTTTCAGGAAGTTCGCTATTACCAGTCAGTGCGCCATTGATTTGCCGAATCAGTGTGGCCAGTGAGGTGGTCTTTTCGATTTCGGGAAATGTGAGTAAATACGATTCAAACTCTTCAACCTCATTTAAAAACTCCGGCGAGAATACACCATCCGGATTATGGGTATCGATAACAAACTCAAGCGGGAACTGAGGTGCCAGATTAGTACTGAAGAATTGACTCTGAATCATAACTGGGTGTTCATCATCAACGTCATCAAAAATTTTACCGTTGACCTTTAGTGATGTTGCTCCCCATGCGAAAAAAACAGTTAAAATGAACGTCCCAATTACAATTAATTTGTGCTGGCTGATTACAAACTCGTAAGAGTGCTTTAGAAGTACACCCGTAAGCTGATGTATTTTTGTTGGTTTAATCTCCGGGTTTCTTCGCTCTTTAAAATAAGGCAGGATGGATGGCAGGAGGAATATGGTGATCAAAAAAGCTATTATAACACCGGCTGCAGTATAGTATCCGAAACGTTGCATAGGAACAACTGAGGAGGTTGCCAGTGTTCCGAAACCGATGGCTGTGGTAACACTTGTAAGGAGTGTAGCACTTCCTAGAATTATAATCGTTTCCCGCAGAGCGGGCCCGGAAGACATTCCCGTAGCCCTTGCATCCTGATATTTTGTGAGCAGGTGAATCGAGTCAGCCACTCCTACACACAACAGGATCGGAGCAATGGTGGAGCTCATAATTTCAAAGTACCCACCAGTCAATACCACAATAGCTACGGTGAAAAGAATGGTTAGCCATACTATTAGAATCGGTATCAATATACCTCTGATATTGCCGAATATGAGCCAGAGTATACCAATTATCAGTACTGAAGAAATGCTGACGAATACAAAAATCTCCGCATTTAGCATTTCAACGTAAATATTCCTGAAAAAAGGGATACCTGCTATATTAAAATCATAAAATTCTTGGTAGTCAGATAAGACCGACTGTAAATCTGCTATAACCTGTCTCCTGACCACAAATTGATTCACCTGTTCATTGACTTCCAGGTAAATGGCTGTTACTGTGCCTGAGGAGTTAATTAAAATGTCACTTACAAAAGGATCGTTTTTCAGCTCGATCTGTTCAGATGGTTTCAGGTATTGACTATCTCTGCTGAAATCTACATACGGTTCTGATATAAGCATTCCATCTTCAGATCTGAGGCGACTTGCTGTAGCAATGCTTAACACATTTTCTACATTTGGAATTTGCTCTAGCCGTGACGCAATGCTGTTTATATGTAGAAGTGTTTGATCATCAAAAACAGAGTGGGCCTTAAATGCAATTCCTATGGCATTGTCATCTCTGCCAAAATCTTCGGCAAGGCGTTGATAATCTTCAATAGTGACGGAATCTTCCGGGAAGAATCCTTCCAGGTTAAAATCGGTTTGCACATTTAGTGCTGGAAAAATGGCACCAATTGTAAGTACAATTATGACAGCAATAATAAATCTGGGGAATGCCAGGATGAAATCAGCTAAAATGCGCACAGGTAAATTGTTAGACGTGATGTTTCAGACATCAGAACACTCACCAATAGGCCGTTAGTTTCAGATAAGAGAAACTATTTTGGCGGAACTGATAAAAGCTTAAGTGTGCGTAGAGCGGGTCTGGCTTTTTTCCGCTAAAAAATTGAGATCCGAGACTAGTGCTAAGACCGTCAAACAGCGTATATGTAAGATTCGGATTTACCCAAAAATCTCTGCCGTTAACGTTATACCTGCCATTTAACCTAAATTGAATGAAGTCGTTAAAGACGCTTCTGGAAGCACTAAAGTCAACTGAATGAAAGAATTCATCCTGCAATATGTCATATCTATGGTGTGTGATTTGCTCGAATTGGTATTGGAGCAACACGCGTGTATTCAGCCAGGTTTGCTGTGCTGATACAGACATGGTAATGAATGGGGATGAGGCCTGAAACGATGTACTGTTGTAGGAGTCGATGATATCTAATACTTCTTGCAGTGAAACCGTACTTCCTTCGCTCAACTCAGGAGGGAATGTATCGAACACCCGATCATGCCAGTATGTCAATTGGGTACCAATAATCCAGTTGGCAGGTGAACGGTATTCACTGCTGAATCGTAATGCAGTACTTTTTTCGTAACTGTAACGAAGTAAAATGTCGTTTGGGGCCCCAGTTTGAGATGAGAAAGTAATTTCCTTTTGAATACCTGGAAGTGGGTAATAGCCATAAAACAACCTAAAGTTGAAATCCCAGGTTAAAAGTGAACGGTTTTGCCAACCTACAGAAGCCTGCAAATCACGACCGCTGCGATACGAAAGGTCTGGCCCTAGCGGACTCACACCACCAGTTAGTGCGTCTATCGGAAGTAGGTTCCATCTGGAATTGGCGTCAGGGAGGATGGAGCTTTCGAATACAGGTACAAAGATGGCTTGAAATGAATTGTTCCCCCGGAAGTATTGTATGTTTGCAGCGGTAACTCCCAGCTGTATATCACTGATATCTTGTGCAATAAACTCGGAAAGGTCGAGGGGTGAGAAGAACTCATTTCCCGGGTTCACTACACCACTGGGTGCTATTAGTATTTGTCTGCCAACGCGAATATCCCAATTATCACTAAACCACTCAACATACGCTTCACGTAAACGAAGCTCAGCGGTTCCAGTAGGGTTTTCGCTGAGAAGATTCTGACGAAGCTGGGGTGATGCCCTGAACTGCCATGTTGAGGTTCCAGCTGAAAAGTCAATATTGGCCACATTTCTCGAAAAAATAAGGGGTTGTTCACGAGTATGGGCTAAGCCGGTTTCATGTCGCAGATATCCGTTGAAAGAAGACTGGGTATATGCTGTTGTGACAATAAAGAACAGAAGAGATGATAAAAAAAGCCACCGTACGTGCATACTAAATAAAGTATTCAAGCCATCTGGTATATAGGTATAGGATATGGAAGATGACAATAGTACTGAAATTAAATTGCTGATGAAAGATAAAATGCGTAATTTTGTTGAATTATGGATATACCATGTTGTGTATCCGTAAGATCAGCGGTGAACGCCATCGCGAAGATAAAGTTAACAACTCCACGAAGCATAACAGTACATATGGCGCACGAAAATATCGAAGTTAACCTGCCTCTTGCAAAGGTTTATGAATTAATGAGCTCACCGGTAGATTTTCCTAAATTCATGAAATCTATAAACCAGGTTAACAAGATCAATTCTCAGACGTTCGAATATATAACACAAATCGGTGGCGAAGAATTTCGTTGGACGACCAATATTATCGACGATTTACGTAATACTCGCTTCGCATGGATTACCATCAACGGTAACCTGAATCAAACAGGTACTATCCGTTTTACTCCATTGGATAACGGAACCCGTACACGCGTTGATTTCAGCTTAGATTACCGAACATTTTTTGGTGACCCATCCGAGGAAGTAGCTGCATTCATCAACAACCTTCCGTCAACTCTTCAGTCAGAGTTACAGGCGTTCAAGGAAGCTGCTGAAGCTGGCACCCTCAATGACGATGCTACTGTCAGCGAGGAAGCTACAGCGTAATATCTCTTTTTTCAAGGGGGCTCACAAGGCCCCCTTTTTTATTTCCTCCTCTGCAAGGTAATCACTAATTTTGCCCATCTGATACTAGATTACCTAATTAAACTGCCTAAAATGCGCAGCTCATATCCTTTACGAGACTTTCTGTCAAGTGATTTAATAAACAAACCTTTTGCTTTAGTAATTGGCCATCCCATAAAACATTCTCTTTCACCACTCATACATAATTATGTTCTGAAAGAAATTAAAAGTGATGTGACGTACTATCCCGTAGATGTATCACTTAAAGATTTTGACAGACTCGAAAATCTTTTTAAAAACCCACATTTTCGTGGTGCAAATGTTACCATACCACATAAGCGCAGTATCATTCCGTTTTTAGATTCCATTTCAGAAACTGTACGGCATACTGGGTCTTGTAATACCATCGTACCTGTCAATGGGTATTTGCAAGGAGAAAACACGGATGTGGAAGGATTCATGAGGCCATTGCATGAGTATAATACTTTGCTGGAAGGTAAAAATGCTATCATATTTGGTTCTGGCGGCGCCTCAGATGCAATTGCTTATGGGCTCAAAAAGACGGGTATTAAGCAAATTTACATCGTATCCAGAAAAGCCGTCTCCAAAGTGGGCGACCTGAGTAAAGATTATGTGAAATATCTAGGTTATGACCAATGGACAGACGTAATAAACTCTGTTGGTTTGCTTATAAACACAACTCCTTTAGGAATGTATCCAGATACCGAAAGTTCAGTAGTTAATCCAACTCAGGAAGAATTCTTACACAAGAAAATCTGTTACGATATAGTCTATCGTCCTCAACAGACCATGTTTCTCCGTCAAGCTGCGAGACAGCATGCTATTTGTATAGATGGGACTGAAATGTTTCTAGGTCAGGCAGCATTTGCATTTGAACTGTTTTTTAATCAGAAATTTCCGTTAGACCGTGTCAGACCGGTTTTGCTAAAAGCTTTAGGTCAATAACATTATTTAATCAGTGCAGAAGAAAATAGAAAAAAATAAAAAACCGTTTTTCGATACGTTCTTGCGTAAGAGCAAAACGGTAGTCAGTGGATTCTCTGTGGCTGCAACCACGCTGAGCGAAGCCGACATGGGGATCAATACGAAAACACCAGCCGCAATAACGGCTGCTAACCGAGACAAGTTTACTCGCTTAGTGACCGGTAGTACTACTGAAACCGCATATCTTCAACAAGTACATGGCAATGACGTCGTATATGCTAAACAATCAGGGTTCTTAGGACAAGCGGATGGTTTGGTTACTGATATAATAGGATTACCACTTGCAATTCTGGTGGCTGACTGCGCGGCTGTCTTACTGGCAGACGAAAGAAACAACATTGTTGGTGCTTTGCATGTTGGTTGGAGGGGAGCTGCTACGGGAATAATTGCAAAAGGTGTCTATGAAATGCGTGAATTGGGAGCAGAGAAGATTTCTGCCTGGATTAGTCCTTGTATTGGCACCCATGCATTTGAGGTCGGTCACGATGTAGCCTGCTTTTTCCCATCCGCTTTTGTTTTATCAGATGGTTACGAAAAACCAAGGGTAGATCTCCAGGGTTTTATAGAGCATCAGCTTGTGAAATGTGATATTAAGCACCAGAATATTTATGCTGATCAACGGTGCACTGTGACCGATTCAAGGTTTTTCTCTTACCGTAGGCAGGGTACGGAAAGTGGTAGGATGATGGCTCTAATTATGCTGAAATCATGAGGGTATCATATCATCCTGGTTATTTGGCTGAAATACCGCAGGGACATGTTTTCCCGATGGGGAAATTCCCGGGTTTACGAGGCTTCCTATTAAAAAAAAACATTGTACGTGAGCGTAATATTATTAATCCGAGACCTGTACTCACAGAGCACTTGCTTACGGTACATACACCTAGATATGTAGACGCCATTTTAAATGGAAATCTTGAAAAAAAAGAAGCCCGACGATTGGGCTTACCATGGAGCGAATCTCTGGCAATACGTTCACAACTGGCTGTTCAAGGTACGTTAAATGCGGCTATGATGGCTCTGGAAGACGGTGTAGCCGGTAATCTGGCCGGTGGTACACATCATGCGTTCTCAGACTTTGGTGAAGGATTTTGCGTGTTTAATGATGTAGCCGTCGCTATTCGTGTTTTAAAGCAGAGTTTGTGGGTGAAAAAGGTACTTATTATCGATTTAGATGTTCATCAGGGTAACGGTACTGCAGCAATTTTTCATGATGATCCTGATGTATACACGTTTTCAATGCACGGTGAGAAGAACTTTCCATTTCGAAAACCACCTTCGACCAGAGATGTTGGTCTGCCAGACAAAACTACGGATAAGGTTTACCTGGAAACGCTTGAAACACATCTTAATGATATATTGGCTGAGTTTTCTCCTGATCTAGTTTTTTATTTGGGTGGAATTGACCCACTCGAAACAGACCGCTTCGGCAGGTTGTCTTTGACACTTAACGGGTTGCGTGAACGCGACCGTATGGTTCTGCGTTTGATATCATCCAGAGAGCTTCCTATCGTGTTACTTTTATCAGGTGGGTATGCACCAACGGTTGAACAAACAGTACAGGCACATGCCATTATGTACGAAGAAGCGGTTATTCGATATTCAATAATGATGTAATCTTCCTCAATGCGAAATCAATCTATATTCTTGCTGGGATCAACAGGTTCAATCGGAACACAAACACTCGATGTAGTTCGTAATAACCCCGAGAAACTTACTGTATTTGGTGTAACAGGTAATAAAAACTGGGAGTTACTCGCTAAGCAGGTAAATGAGTTTAAACCTAAGGTTGCTGTTCTCGCCGATAAAGCTTCAGAGAAACAGTTTAGAAACGCGGTTAGACATGAGCAAACACAGCTATATTTCGGTCATGAATATATAGCTGCATTGGTCGCAGAGCCTGAAATAGATGTAGTATTAAACAGCCTTGTAGGCTTTTCCGGATTTATTCCTACCTGCAAAGCGCTGGAAAGCGGAAAAAGGGTAGCCCTTGCGAACAAAGAGTCCCTCGTAGTGGGTGGAGAGCTCATAAAAGAGCATCTGGGACTGGCTGAAATAAAGGTCTTTCCTGTAGACTCCGAGCACAGTGCAATTCTTCAGTGTCTTGTTGGTGAACCGTTAAAAAGTATCGAAAAGCTTATAATTACGGCTAGTGGCGGACCTTTTCGAGACTATTCCTTGGAGGGACTTGAACAGGTAACTGTAGAGAAAGCACTGAAACACCCCAATTGGAGTATGGGTGCAAAAATTACTATAGATTCGGCAACGATGATGAATAAGGGTTTTGAAGTTATTGAAGCATGCTGGCTTTTTGATCTTCCCTTAGAAAGCGTTGAAGCCGTTATTCATCCTCAAAGTATTATTCATTCGATGGTTGTATTTGAAGATGGGTCAGCTAAAGCACAGTTGGGAATTCCCGATATGCGATTACCTATTCAATATGCGCTTAGTTACCCGGATCGCTGGCCTGGAGATGTACCACGTATTAGTTGGAGTGAGGCGCACACCTGGACGTTTAGGCCTGTTGATACCCAACTCTATGCTTGCTACGGCCTTGCTCTTCAAGCATACAAGGACGGAGGATATGCACCCGCTGTACTAAACGCGTCTAACGAAATAGCCGTCGCAAGATTCTTGAACAAAGAAATTCCGTATATTGCTATCTCTAAAATTGTGGAAAAATCACTTGAGCAAATTAACGAAACCAGCACACTTAGTGTCGACTCTATAATTGAGGTTGACAAGTATAGCAGGGAGTTCGCGCAAACATTGACGATTTAATACTTACATGGAATCATTATTCAGTTTACTGCAGACAATTGCAATCTTTGCTGCCGCCATTTTTATATTGGTACTTGTTCATGAACTTGGGCACTTTCTGGCTGCAAAATTCTTTAAAATGCGTGTTGAGCGTTTTTCAATCGGATTCCCACCGCGTTTGTTCGGTATAAAAAGGGGGGATACCGATTATTGTATTTCAGCAACGCCTTTGGGAGGATATGTTAAAATATCCGGTATGGTTGATGAAAGTATGGATTCAGAATTTGAATCTAGTGAACCTCAGCCCTGGGAGTATCGTAGCAAACCGGTTTGGCAAAGGGTTATAGTTATTTCTGCAGGCGTTATTTTCAACATGATTCTCGCAGTTGTAATCTATGCTACTATGTTTTTTTCGTATGGGGCACAGCATGTGCCTGCGGAAAATGTAGGCAAACTTTATATACCGGAGCATTCATTAGCGTACGAACTAGGTTTCCAGACAGGAGATAGGCTGGTAACAGTGAACGGGAACGTACCCGAACGTTACCGATTTGGAAGCATGATTTCCATTCAGGAAATTACAAGAAGTCAAGTTGTATTTGAGGTTGAAAGGGATGGAGAGATCTTGCCAATTATTGCTCCTGCAGACTTACTGGATATGCTCAACAGAAACCCTGAATTTCTGGATATTCAAAACGCACTGCCAAGCAAAATGAGCCAGGTAGTAAGTGGTTCACCGGCTTATGAAGCCGGACTCCAGTCAGGCGATCAAATTATTGCAATTAACGGAGAACCCATAAGCTTTTGGTTGCAGATGGCCTCACGCATACGTGCAGCTGAAGGAACACTCGATATTCAGGTTCTCAGAGATGGTGACATAATAGAGGCTCAAGTAACGCCAAATCCCGATACACGCACCATAGGTATTGCTCCTGTTGACCTGGTAGATTACTTTGGGGTTGAATATGTTCGATTTGGGTTTTTTACATCTATTGTAGAAGGAACACGGACAACGAAAGAAAATACAGTTGGTATCGTTCAAGGTTTGGGTCGCCTTGTGACAGGTAGTATATCGGTAAGGGAAAATCTGGGAGGACCTGTTGCTATTGCAACGGTAACACGAGAAGCTACAGATCGTGGTGGATGGGTAGGCTTTTGGATGTTTACAGCTATGTTAAGTATCACACTGGCAATTATGAACATTCTGCCAATACCGGTTCTCGATGGAGGACATCTTGTATTTTTAATCTACGAAGGTATTACCAGAAGAGAGCCTTCCTTAAAAGTCCGTATGGCACTCCAGCAGGTTGGGATGGTTCTGCTTATTGGCCTCATGATATTTGTCACATTCAATGATATTCTCAGGGTTATTGGAGGTTAAATGAAATTCGCCAAAGATGGTTATGATGTGATTTTAAAAGCATCTGTGATTAGTGCGATATTATTGGGACTTGGAATATGGCTGGGAGGAATATGGCTGATCATTCTGGGTGTACTCGGTATTTTTACCATTTTATTTACACTTTATTTTTTCAGAGATCCCGATCGTTCAATCCCACAAGGCGAACATTATATTATTGCACCAGCTGATGGTAAGGTAATTGACATCCGGCAGGTTCAGGAGAAGAATTATTTCAAAGGGGAAGTTACTCAAGTAAGTATTTTTTTATCTCCGCTGGACGTTCATGTTAACAGGAACCCCATTTCAGGTTTGATAGAGTATGCTAAGTATTATCCTGGTGAATACCTGGTTGCCTGGCACGAGAAAGCCTCGGAGTTAAATGAACGTTCAGAATTCGGTGTATTGCACGCATCTGGTGCCCGTATGCTCTTCCGACAAATCACCGGATATGTAGCCCGAAGAATTACATTTCATATCAAGCAGGGAGATACTATCAAAGCTGGTGATCGTTTTGGAATGATGAAATTTGGCTCAAGAATGGACTTACTGTACCGAGACGACATCCGTCTGAATGTAAAACCCGGTGATCGTATTGTCGCAGGAGAGACAATTATTGGTGAGGTGGTTATAAAATGATGACGCCTGCTGCAAAAAGAGCCCGATTTAGAGAACGCTATAACGAACGCCTTAGAAGCCGGTTCAAAAAGCCAATACCGAAAGTTGTAGTACCCAGCTTTTTCACTCTAATGAATCTCTTTTGTGGCTTTCTGGCTATTATCCAAATATCAGAAGGATATCTGCACTATGGAGCCTGGTTAATCGTACTGGCTGGACTCTTCGATGCATTGGATGGATTTATGGCCAGAATAACTAATTCTACCAGCTCATTTGGTATTGAATTAGATTCACTAAGTGATGTCGTCTCATTTGGAGTTGCTCCGGGATTTCTATTATATCATTTCGGTTTAAATGAACTGCAAATACCTGGTCTTATTCTTGCAGCATTGCCCGCAGTTTGTGGCGCTGTACGTCTAGCCCGGTTTAATGTAGATACTAAAGTCGAACAATCTAAATACTTTAAAGGCTTGCCAATTCCTGTACAGGCCATTATGACGGTAGGCTTCTATCTCACATTTAGAAACGATAGTGAGTTATTTTCTAGTTTTAATTACGGTATGAACAGCGTTCTTATCCCAATGGTGATACTGCTGTCATTGCTTATGGTAAGTACGGTGCCGTTTGATAAGGTGCCCCGGTTTGAAAAAGGAAAGTTGAGGCAATCCCGAAATGAAATAATTCTTTTTCTCTTTTACGTACTGGTGATTATTATTCTGCAGGAGTGGGGATTAATTATTGCCTTTAGCATTTTTATAATAAAAGGCCTTGCTACTTTTTTGCATCAGTACTGGGTTGAGCTTATAAGCGACGATAATAGTGAGATAAATTAAGCGAATAACCGACTATCTGTTCCACTCGCCCGATGCAAACTCGTGAAAGTCAGTTTTGTGAAATATATCTTCTCCTATAAAGGTAATCATGTTTTTAAAGTCGCCGATTGGCATGAATCCATTAATTTGAAGGATTAAATCTCCACTGTTATCCAGAAAGAGTATTGTTGGGTACGATCTTATACCCATTTTTCTGGCCAAATCATGTTGACTAATTTCGACTCCGTTGAATACTAGGGTGTCTTCTGAATCTGCATTGATTCTGACGGAGTGATAGTAGGTTGAAATGCTGTTTTTAATTAATGAATCTTTGTACACAGTAGCATCCATTTTTTTGCAATACTCACACCAATCTGTGTAAACATTTACGAGTATCTTTTTCCCGTCTAACTGCGCATTGTTTTGGGCTTCTTCCATGCTTACCCATGAAAAAGGCATAGAAAAATGGTTCCGGTTCTGGGAGCAACCGATGAATAGGAATATTGTAAGGATAAATGTAGCGTATCGTCTCATAGGCAAATGTTATTTACAAGCCTAATTTACGGTGTGCGCAAGTATAGAATGGAAGTAAGGGAATGATTTTACCGTTTTTTAAAAGCCACCGTGTTCATAAGCCTACGTTTATCGTTCATTAATTTAGGCTTACAAAAAGCTTACAAATCGAAAAAATAGCGCATACCTACAGAATGAGTAAGCCCAAATCCAGTCTCAAATGGTACAAATGCATAACTAAATACCAGCTTTTCAAAGGTTATGCCAATGCCAGTACTAAACGGACGTTTTGTTTCGCCGGTACGAAAGGCCGCTCTCAATGCAACGATATTTGAAAATGTAGCTTGTAAACCACCACTTAGCCACATGCTATTATCTTGTTCATTAAAGGGAATATGTAAATCGCTGACTAATGAAATTAAAACGGGTACATCTGCTGACCCACTCACACTAAACTGGGCAACATCAGCCCATAAACCAGCTTTGCCTACTGTTGGCAAGGGAGTGCGTGATTCAGCAAGAACTTCCATTCTTCCCATATTTAGTACTGAGGCTCCAATCCGTATGCGGTCATCCATCAGCGTACCAGACAACCCTGCATTGAATCCGTAACCAGAGGCCGATAATTGAAAAAGTTGCTCGTAAAGGTACATAGCCGTTACACCGGCCGAAATATTGCCAAAAGATCTTGAAAGTCCACCGGCAAAAGCGTAGTAGTTTACATCGAACGTTCCTGCTGGTGCACCGGGAGTCTGCCTGGCTTCAATATCGCTTACGGTACTGCTCAATGCTCCGAAACTCCATGTATACCTGGCTGATGGTATGGAGACTGCAGCATGAGAATTTCCAGAGTTAGCAAGCCAGAATGTGTGTGAAAGAGACACAGCTGCTTCTTGATCTGTCGCTGTTTGTGCAGGGTTTGTGAATATAGATGCCGGACCTATATGAACTGCAGTAACAGACTCTGATAAAGACAATGATACAGATTCGGGACCTATACTGAGCAATTGTAGACCACCGGATTGTGCTTGTACTAGTGCTGTAGTACAAATGGAAAATAGAGCTAATAAAGTGATTCGCCTCACCATGATTACCTGTTTGTTAAATTTAGTCGAATGGCAAACATATGCATCCAGCTTACGCCTCCAGGTTCACGTAAAATGGCGTAATCTATTTCCGGAGCATACAAATCAAAGGGTAATGATATCGAAAAACCACCTGAAAACCGCTGCGCGTTGTAGGAAGACTCGTCAGAATCTGATTGCCAGCCGACCCTTGCTGTAATCCTTTCATGCAAAGCACTGGATACACCCAATCTAATGAACTGTTTAGCGAAAGATATCTCTTCACGTCTTTGCTGTATCGTAGGCCTGCTACCTGTGTATGCTGTAATAGCGTAAACTTCCTCGCTGCGCAGTATCCGGTTTTCAAATTCCGCATACAAATTTAAGGGAAGTGGTGTGTTTAATTGATGCCAGAGACCAGCTTTTAGGCGAATAGGCATTTTATCGGTCGTTTGCCGGCTTCCGGTAGTGCCGTAATATTCAGAAGTATCCCAAACAAATTCTCCTATAAGGTCTTGTACGCTAAAACCAATTGATGTTCTATCGTTAAAGCGAAAAAGGAACCCGATATCAACGCCAATACTTGAAGGTGTGTCGAGTCCCGATAGTGTATAACGCATAGTTCTGTACGATATGCGGGTTCCCAAACTAAATCGGGTACTTACTTGCAGGCCAAATGACGCACCCAACTGCATATCATGAGTGTTAAACTCTTCCGTATGATAACCACTTTGTGTGCGGCCATCGAATCCACTAACTCCTGCGTAGGCTATATCTAAGGCCAAACCAGCGCTTGGCGGCAGTGGAAAAGCAACTTGTAATGTGGCAAGACTCCTGCCAAATTGCATAGTTGCACCGCTGAAATCAACCTGACCTCCGCTGGTTGAAGCTGTCATGGCAGGGTTATGAAACGTGAATATACCTTCCGCGCCACCTGCAGTATATGCATTGCCTATTCCTATGGTACGGGGTGAAATACCTATCTGACTGTAGGAGGCAGGAGATCCTGACTGAGCGAATGTTTTATTCACATTTGGCAGAAGGATTGCTAGTAATATAATTGTCTGGTACAGTTTCATATCAATCAAGCATCAAAAATTTGCCATTAATTTCCTGGCTGCCAATCTTTATTCTGTAAAAAACCGGACCATTGGCCACGCGTATTCGGTTGTCAGTCCTTCCATCCCAAGATACTTCATACACGCCTCTTTGATTAATAACTTTGGGAGGCAGTTGCGTGATTCTATTCATTGCAAAATCGAAGAGTTCAATTTGTGCAGTACCCGCTGTACTCGCGTTGAACCGGAAGCGTATTATCCCATGCTGACTTATACTAAATGGATTCGGGTATGCATAAGCATCCACAGATGGAGCGTCTTGTTGATGGATACTATTACCAGCCAGAGGAAAGTCAACTCGAATTATCTGCCATGTTTCTCCACGATCAGAGGTTCGGATTAGCCCGTCGCTGGTTCCAATCCAAACGACACCACTACCTGCGGCTACTGTTCGAAACTGAGGATTAGGCTTTAAAAATGAATTAGCTGATCGTATTTGTGGTTGCCTTACCCAGCTCATACCATTATCTGTGCTGATGAAAAGGCCCGTATCTCCGGCTGCAAAAATTGTGTTGCCGACAAAATTTACATCGTTTATCCGTTCACCTTGAAGATGTCGCCTAAAACTTGCTCCTTTATCTGAGGTAGATACCAGGCCTTGATTTTCTCCTGCGTTGGTAACCCAGTTAGTTAACCAGATTTTTCCGTCAGAGGGGTTTTCTCGGATTCGGATGACCCAGTTACCCAGCATACTCTCGGAGGTATTTCCAGCGCCTATGCGTCTCCATCGTATACTGTCTGCCGGGGCGCTTATTGCATTATCAGAGATGTTGATACCTCCCGCAGTACCTGCCCAAACATAGCCATCTTTGTCAATATGTGTACTGAAACCCAGAAAGTTTTGCCATCCTCTTGGGTATCTGGCTGCTGCCAATGTTCCAGAGGCAGGTGCGCGTGGATCAAAAATGAAATCGTAGACTCCTTCCGGAATAAGTTCATCTAACTCGGTTGGTGGCAATAAAATTCTTTCCCATGCTTGACCGAAATCTTGTGATCTTCGAATACCGGATGCCCATGAAGCTGAAAATATTACTTCACCACGAAATGCCACGTTAAATGGAGGAGACTGCTGTGGTACAATAATTGGAATTGACTGAATGTCTTGTCCTCCGTATCTGACAGATAGTTCTTCGGGATTGTCGAGGGGAGGATTGATAAACGTCCAATTATCACCGCCGTCTGTAGATAAATAAAACCCCATAGCTGTCTGAACCGATGACCCAGCTACAAAATCGTTAAAACCAAGTCCGGCCACTACCGTATCGGGTGCCAGGGCGATAGAAAAAAGTCTACCTCTGCCAGAGTTTACAGAGTCTGCCGTTTCTGGCAGAAACCAGTTGAAACTGTTGTCAATATTTCTCGCCAGTAATGGTCCAACCCAAAGGGTGTCTCCAAGTGCAGCAATGTTGGAAATACTATTTTGTGAGAATATTTCAATTCGCTCCGGAAGGGGGCCGTTGTCCTGACTTTTTGCTGTAGCAATGAAAGAAATCCAGAAAATAGGGATGAAGTAAAGTACTCTCATTTATCGGATGAACCTCATGGTAGACTGTACGGTGTCTGAGCTTGCACCAAAATTATCTATAGCGTGGTAAAACATGGTGTAAACATCGGGATTATTTGCTGAACTTATCTGAAAGAGACGCGTGTAGAGGCTGTCGCCGGCTACTTCGTCACCTGATGTGCTGCCGGTAGGTAAGGTTGCTAAATTTCCATCGTCAAACATTTGAAAGGGTGAGCCGGCAAGTAGATTATTCCCCTGATCTCGTATGTCTACCAATACGCGATTTATTAGTGCTTGATCTACGGGATGTATCACACGGGCTTTCAAACTAAAACCCACGTTTGGTTGGTTGGCTGCCGGAATTCTTACAGTGTCAGGATTTTCTACAGAAACTACCTCTGGCAAACCCACTGAAAACCCCCTCACGCGAATACTTCCAGTAGCTACATTTGAAAGTAAACGACCATCAGAGATAAAAAAAGATGTTAACCCAAGCTCTCTGCTGTCGAAGGTTCTGAGTGTAAGTGGTATTTCAATCTGGGCAGTATTGGTTGAAAAGTCCACTGCATGCTCACCTTCAAATAAAGTGAGGTCTGTTGTTGCATCTCGGATAATGTAGCCTAGCTTGGCTGGTGATTCACCTGTGTCTGAAAGGACATTAAATCGAATGTTTAGATTCGCGATAACACTGGTATCACCTACACCATCATCTATATTAAAGGCGAACGCATCAGGTGAAATCGAGAAATCAGTAATTTGAATAAATTCACCTGCTTCTTCTCTGGAAGGAATATCGCTGCAAGAAACAATTACAACACAGGCAGTAAAAATGAGATAGAAATAAGCTTTCAATACAAAATAATTGGATGTTTAAGACTTCAAAGTATACCCTTGATGTCGGCGAATGTCAACACATTGGACAGCTGACAGCTCGTCTGCACATATTTTTTTACAGCTAACGAATAATTTACATTGACATTGCCGTCTCAAGCATATAATTTTGGCGCCATGTTACTAATCACAGCAAATACTGTAAACTGGTGGTGGCCGCTCGCAAAGCGGTTCGCATAAGCTGTGTTTATTTAACAAAGACTTTTTTGACGAACCCGCATCAGTACTCTGTTGTGGGTTTTTTGTTTTAAAGAACAAGGGTAATCATGACATTTCAGCAATTTTTGCAATTTTCTAAACATCATTCCGCTGTGCCGGTATACACCAGAGCCATGGCGGATGTTCTAACGCCGGTTTCATTATTTCTCAAGCTTCGTCAGGGTGCCAGAAACCCATTTTTATTTGAATCTGTTGAAGGTGGTGAAAACCTGGCGAGATACTCCTTTCTCGGATCTAATCCGTTTCAGGTACTGACAATCGAAAACGGGGTGACACAGTTACGTAAACATGCTGATCACTCAATACAACGTTACGAAGGAGTACCCTTTTATGACGTACTTCGGTCATTGATAATAAAGCACTCTGAACCTAAGATTCCCGGACTTCCGAGCTTAACCGGTGGCGCCGTAGGCTATTCATCGTATGATACAATACGCTACACAGAGCACTTGCCAAATGTACCGGCTGATAACTTGCAATTGCCTGAATCTACCTGGGCGTTTTATGATGAAATTTATGCATTCGATCATGTTAAGCACCAGATCATACTCATTAAAACAGTCTTCATTGACAAGAATAAAGACTTAAGAGAACAGTATGATGAGGCTTTTAAATCACTTGAGAAGATGCAATCTGTTCTGCATCGCGAACCTCTTATGGGAGATTTCTCCCTCAGTGATGCACCTTTGGTCAGTAATACTCCACAGGAGCAGTTTTCTAATATGGTGGAGAAGGCAAAAAGCTACATTTACGAAGGTGATATCTTTCAGGTGGTACTTTCACAACGGTTCGCCAAAGGGTATGAGGGGGATAATTTTATGCTGTACCGTGCTCTTCGAATGGTAAATCCTTCCCCATATCTCTTTTTTCTGGATTTCAATGATTTTGCATTGGTTGGATCTTCTCCTGAGGTACTGGTACGGGTACAAGACAATAAAGCAGAGGTACTACCGATTGCTGGAACCCGTCCGCGTGGTGCAACAACCGAGGAAGACATTGCCTATGAAAAAGATTTGATAAATGACCCTAAAGAGCTAGCCGAGCATATTATGCTGGTTGATCTGGGCAGAAACGATCTGTCACGTATTTGTAAATCAGGTACAGTTAAGTTGTCTAGATCTCATGCAATAGAGCGGTACTCCCACGTAATGCATATTGTATCGGATGTTGAGGGGGAGTTGGATGAGGGGAAAACAGCTGTTGATGCTCTCATTCATTGCTTCCCTGCAGGAACAGTTAGCGGTGCACCGAAAGTTCGTGCTATGGAGATAATTGATGAATTAGAAGTTTCCAAAAGAGGACCTTATGCTGGAGCCGTCGGCTATTTTGACTTTTCCGGAAATATGGATACTTGTATTGCAATTCGGACAATGGTTGCTACACCTGACACGGTATATATTCAAGCCGGGGCAGGCATTGTAGCCGATTCAGTTGCAGAAAATGAGTACATGGAAACAGTAAACAAAGCCAAAGCTCTCGTAGAAGCGTTATCCGTTGCCTTGAATATGAACGCTTAACAAATTATTTGTATTCACACCTATATGGAAAAACAAGAAGCAGTTAATAAAGCAGATACGACGGTGTCTCAAAGTGAAGGTAACATACATAAAACAATATTGTCTGGAATAACGCCTTCTGGTCGTCTGCATATAGGCAACTATTTTGGAGCAATGCAGCAACACATAGACTTGCAGGACCAGGGAGATGCGTACTTTTTTATTGCAAACTATCACGCAATGACATCTCGGCATGACGGTGTGCTCATGCACAGGCATACACTGGATATTGCTCTCGATTACCTCGCACTCGGGCTCGACTATAATACGTGTACTTTCTTTGCACAAAGTGATGTTCCACAAGTCACTGAGCTGTCATGGATACTTGGAAGCCTTTGTCCTATGGGGCTTATGGAAAAAGCTGTCTCCTACAAAGATAAAATTTCTCATGGATTATCTGCGAACGTAGGCCTGTTTACTTATCCGATATTACAAGCCGCCGATATATTAATTTATCATGCTGACATTGTACCAGTTGGAGCAGATCAGAAACAGCATATTGAAATCACTCGAGATCTGGCAGTCAAGCTCAACATCGCCTACAATCAAAATTTACTCAGATTGCCTGAGGCACGTATACTCGAGGCTGTTGCCACTGTACCTGGTATTGACGGTCGTAAAATGAGTAAATCGTATCAGAATACGATTGGAATATTTGATGAGGGCAAGGAGCTCAAGAAAAGAGTAATGGCTATAGAAACAGATTCTACTCCATTAGAGTCTCCGAAAGATCCTGAAAAATGCAACGTATTTGCCTTGATTAAGCTCTTTGCATCTGCCTCGGACCGTAGCTATATCGCAACAAAATATCGAGAAGGTGGATTTGGGTATGGGCATGCAAAGAAAGCGCTGCTTGAAATGATTGATGAGCGGTTTTCACCAGCACGTGACCGTAGAAAGGTTCTTGCCAATAATGAAGATGAAGTGCACAGAATACTTGCTTTGGGCGGAGAAAAAGCCCGGGATAGAGCTGAGCAAGTTATGAACCCCATTCGCAAGGCAACTGGTCTTGTTCGACACTTTTAAAGAGGACTCATGATACTGATTATCGATAATTACGATTCGTTCACTTATAACCTGGTCCATTTAGTGGCAGCTCACACCAGTGTTTATACCGTAATCCGAAACGACAAAATTACCTTGGATGAGGTTGAAAAAATGAAACCTCATAAAATATTGATATCACCGGGCCCTGGTCGTCCGGAAGATGCTGGTATCACACCGGAATTAATAAGTAGATTCGGTTCGCGTATACCCATTTTGGGAGTTTGCCTTGGTCATCAGGCTATTGGGATGGTTTTTGGAGGGGATGTAATTCATGCTCCATCGCTAATGCACGGTAAAACATCCGTTATTAATCATGATGGCAAATCCATTTTCCAAGATGTTGAACAAGATTTCACGGCAACGCGTTACCATTCACTTGTGCTTAAACCTGAAACCCTCCCTGACGTACTTGATGTGACTTCCAAAACACCTGATGGTGTAATAATGGGCGTACGACATCGTGAGTATCCAATTGAAGGAATTCAGTTTCATCCTGAAAGCATTCTTACCGTAGAGGGACCAAAACTCATCGCAAACTGGGTAAAATCATGATGTTCACAGACTTATTGCAAAAAATAAGCGACAGGGAAAATCTGTCTGCTGATGAGGCGAAGCACGCCATGGCATCTATACTTACCGGTACCGTACCCGATGCGCAAATTGCGGCCTTTTTATTCGGAATGCGATCCAAGGGCGAGACCATTGATGAGCTCACAGCGTTCGTTCAAGTGATGCGGGAAAATGCGGTTAAACTGGATGTAATTACAGAGGGTGCTGTCGATTTATGTGGAACTGGAGGCGACCACTCTGGTACGTTTAATATTTCAACTGCTGCTATGTTCGTTGTTGCCGGCTCAGGTGTGCCGGTATTAAAACACGGTAACAGAAGCATTTCAAGTTTGAGCGGGAGTTATGATGTCTTGTTAGAGTTGGGTGCGCAGCCGGCTCTGAGTCCGGCAAATGCGAAGATTTGTTTTGAGCGGACGGGTATGGTGTTTATGTTTGCACCATTATTCCATCCCGCAATGAAATACGTAATGCCTGCGCGTAAATCACTTGGAATGCGCTCCTTTTTTAATATACTCGGACCGCTATTGAACCCGGCCGGGGTTAAACGTCAGGTAATTGGCACATATAGTCGAGATGTAGCTCATGACATGATACGGATATTGGCCAATCTTGATACGGTCTATGCCATGACGTTGCACGCTAATGATGGGCTCGATGAAGTATCTCTTACAACCTTGACCGAAATTTATGAGCTAAAGCATAGTGTGTCTTCGGACGGAACTCGATTTGATCCTGCCGATCTGGGCTATACCATGTACCATGAGGACGCCTTCCTTGGTGGTGACGCCGTTCAGAACGCAAAGATTATAAAGGCCATACTCTCAGGTAATTCTACAAAGGCACAGCATGATATTGTAGAAATAAACGCTGCTTTTGGTATTTACACCAGCGGAAAAGCGGAGTCGCTATCCGTTGCCCGTGAAATGGCCGAAGCAAGTATTCGCTCAGGGGCAGCTTTAAAGGCGCTAAATGATTTCGCATTGTGCACTACGACCCTAAACAGTCAGGAGCAACTGTGAACATTCTCGAAAAAATTACTACGCAAACACATGAAGATATCTTAAAACGCAAGAAAAAGATTTCTTTTACCGATTTCAGAAGCTTTGAAGACTACGAACGACAAAGAAAAAGTTTGTATGAGTCACTAATGAATACGTCTGCATTCGGAGTGCGTGTAATAGCAGAAATAAAAAAGGCATCTCCGTCAAAAGGAGTTATTCGAATTGATTTTCAGCCGGAATTGCATGCCGAACAATACATGAAAGCTGGCGCCTCCGCCATCTCAGTACTTACAGATGAACCATTTTTCCAGGGACATTTAAATTATATGAGGGATGTATCCAGAATGGCCGAGGTACCGGTATTGAGGAAAGATTTCATCATCGATCCATATCAAGTTGAGGAAGCCAAAGCTTTTGGGGCAGACGCCGTATTGCTTATTGCAACCATAACCAGTGAATCTCAGCTAAATGAACTGCATCATGCAGCTACAGAAGCAGGGCTTGAATGTCTGGTTGAATGTTATAGTAAAGAAGACTTTGCCAAGGTATCATTCAATCAGGTTCGTATTTTAGGTACGAACAATCGAAATCTGAATACTTTTGAGGTCGATGTTCATAAAGGTATTGCTCTCTTGCAAGAGGCGCCCGATGGGGTCTGTCTTGTTTCTGAGAGTGGACTATCTTCCACTGAAGACCTGCAATTGCTTCAAAAAGAAGGGATTCACGCTGCACTTATTGGCGAGTATTTTATGAAAGCCGCCGATCCAGGAAAGGAACTTGATTCAATATTAGAACCGTTACGCGTTCAGAATTAGATACAATTATGTTTTTAGACGAAAAAAAAGCTAAAGTAAAAATATGCGGCCTGACGAGATTAGATCATGCTCGTTATGCCTCCGGAGCACTGGCCGATTATCTTGGGTTCATATTTTATCCGAATTCACCTCGTTACATAAGTCCGGAAGACGCCAAAGAGATAATTAATTGGGTGGAGGGACCAGAATGTGTAGGTGTATTTGTAAACCAGCCCATTGAGTTTGTGCGGGATGTTGCCACCTCAACAGGAGTTACGGTAGTTCAACTACACGGCGATGAATCCCCCGAGTATTGTGAGCAACTTGAACATGTAAAGATAATAAAGGCGTTTCGCATCACCCCAGACATGACCTCGGATCATCTGTGTTATCTTATGGAACCCTATATTCGTCATGTCGATCATTTTTTGTTCGATACATACTCAAAAGAGCACTATGGAGGTACCGGTGAAACGTTTAATTGGGATGTAATCGGAGATCTTGTGCACGATTATGAAATCTTCTTATCAGGTGGATTGAATAACAATAATGTTGGAAAAGCTATTAAGTCTGTTCAGCCTTACGCAGTAGATGTGTCCAGTTCATTGGAAGAATCACCTGGTGTAAAAGACTTTGCCAAAATGGAAGCTTTTTTTGACGAAATAGAGCGCATTAATAACGCGCATTAATTAAAAAACTATGCAGTACAGCAGCCCTACTAAAAACGGTTATTTCGGTAAGTTTGGTGGTAAATTCGTACCTGAAATATTAATACCGGCACTTGAGGAACTAGAGCTTGCCTATGAAGCCATTTTGAAAGACTCATCTTTTCAAGAAGAGTTTCTTGATTTACTTCGTGAATATGTTGGAAGACCAACACCATTAACCCTGGCAGAGCGCCTCACCGATCACTACGGCAAAGCTAAGATTTACCTTAAGCGAGAAGACCTCTGTCACACGGGTGCTCATAAAATAAACAACACCGTTGGACAGGTTTTACTGGCCAGGCGCATGGGCAAAAAGCGTATCATTGCAGAAACCGGCGCAGGACAGCATGGGGTAGCTACAGCTACCGTGTGCGCCAAATTTGGCATGGAATGCGTTGTTTATATGGGTGCGGAGGACACCGAGCGACAAAAGTTGAATGTAGACAGAATGCGCTTGTTAGGTGCAGAGGTCAGGCCCGTTACCAGTGGTTCACAAACCTTAAAAGACGCTACTAACGAGGCTATACGTGATTGGGTAACTAACGTTGATGATACGTTTTACATTATTGGTTCTGTTGTTGGACCTCATCCTTACCCCATGATGGTTCGCGATTTTCACAGAATAATTGGTGATGAAACCCGAAAACAGCTCATGGAAAAAGAAGGAAAACTCCCTGATTATGTAATTGCATGTGTAGGAGGTGGGTCAAACGCGATGGGTATTTTTTATCCATTCATCGATGACGATACGGTTAGGCTCATAGGTGTGGAAGCTGCAGGGTATGGTGTGGAGTCAGGTCAGACGGCCGCAACATTTGCTAAAGGTAAGCCAGGTGTGTTGCACGGTTCACTGAGTTATTTACTTCAAACAACACAAGGCCAGATAGCATTAGCACACTCGGTCAGTGCTGGCCTTGACTATCCCGGTGTTGGTCCTGAGCATGCTCACTTACACGACATTAAACGAGTACAGTATGTTCCTGTGACAGACGAAGAAGCACTAAGGGGTGTTAAATTGACTTCATCGATGGAAGGCATTATTCCTGCGTTAGAAACTGCGCACGCGATGGCGTTTCTGGATACTCTCATGCCCACAACCAGCTCCGGAGAAATTGTGGTAATTAATTGTTCAGGTCGAGGTGATAAAGACATGGCTACGATATCTAAATTTATATAAAATGCCCTCAGAAAGAATACATACCGTTTTTAAAAATAGTAAAGATAAGTCTGTTATGGCCATGTTCATTACAGCCGGATATCCGGAACCAGTTGTTACGGCTGATCTTGTATTAGCACTGGAAGAGTCTGGTGCTGATATAATTGAACTTGGAATGCCTTTCAGTGATCCTCTGGCCGACGGCCCGACCATCCAGTATTCCAGTGAGGTAGCCATTGAAAAAGGAACCGACCTGGATATGATATTTTCGATGGTTCGTGAGATCCGGCAATCTTCTCAAATTCCAATTGTTTTAATGGGCTACATCAATCCTATTTTACATTATGGAGTTGATGAGTTCTTTAGTAAAGCAGCTGAATCTGGTGTTGATGGGTTTATTTTACCGGATGTCCCTGTTGAAGAAACGGGTTTGGTTGAAGAACACTGCACCAAATACGACATGTCGCTGATTCATCTAGTTGCGCCCAATACCACAGATTCACGAATGAAACTAATCGATTCAAAATCGAATGGCTTTGTTTATTGTGTATCTGTTACAGGTGTAACTGGAGCAAGAGACGGTGATCAAGTTGCCCAATCTGTAGATAAGTTTATTGGACGTGTTAAGGCCAACATAACGAAAAATCCTGTTCTTGTTGGTTTTGGGATCAGAACCCATACTGACGCAATGCGTGTTTCTTCCGGTCTGAGTGGATTTGTTGTAGGAAGTGCTTTGATAGACACCATAAGAAAAAACTATCCAAACTCAGACTGGCTAGACCAGGTTAAACTTTTTGTAAAAACAATTAAGTACGGTTCCCAAAACTAACATGATTATGTAATTCCATCTGCCGTCAGGGTTCCTTATTATGCCGTGAACAACACGAATAACTTATGAAAAACACGATACTACTCTTTCTATTGATAGGAACATTACTGTTAATCACGGCTTGCGGCGGCGATTTCCGTCAACGCGCACAAGGGCTACCCTCCGAAGTATTTGTACTTATCGATTCAACCCATTTCGAAAGTCCTGTTGAATCTGCTTTGAGGGACGTCTATGGTGAATTTATGCTTACCATGCCTCGTCCAGAGCCAAGGTTTGACTTGAAATTTTCAGGTCTCAGAACTCAAGCTGACCTTAACCTTGCGCAGAAGCACCGTAACCTTATGGTTGTTGCATCTATAGATGAAGACACGAATGTAGGTTCGTATCTGCGATCTTTACTCAGTCAGGACGTACAAGACCGCGTAAGACGTGGTGAGCTATTCGAAATACCACTTAGAGACCGCTGGTATAGAGACCAATGGATTCTCATACATACTGCACCAGACGTGGATACCCTTGAGCAACGTATTCGAAATAACTCAGGCTCCCATATTCGCTCACTGCATGAAATGGAATTAGCGAGGTGGACTGAGGAGGTATACAGGAGGGGGGAAGTGAGAGCTATTTCCGATAGTCTCTGGGTACAGCGTGGGTTCACTTTTAGGGTTCAGCACGATTATATCATCGGTGTTGACACTACCGACTTCGTATCTATGCGTCGTTTTCTAGATGATAACGACAGGTGGATATGGGTTTGGCACAAAGACAATGTGCCCGACCTTGATTTCATCAGCGAGCGTTGGATAAATAATACCCGCGACAGTCTTCTAAATATCTATATTCGTGGCTCACGTGAAAATGCATACGTGCGAACGGATTATCGTCAAGATCACAAAACTCAGTTTATGCGAATAAATGATATGGAGGTCTATGAATCCAGAGGTGTCTGGGTTATGTCGGATTTTTCTATGGGAGGACCATATATAAATTATGTTTTTCATTGCCCAGACCAAAACAGGCTTTACATGATGGAATTGGCTCAGTTTTCACCTCGATATCGGCAGCGAAGATTTTTATATCAATTTGAAGCTATTGCTCGCACATTCCGAACAAATCCCGAATTTGACGTAACGCTATCAGGGGTACTAACCGAGTAAATTGAATGGATCACCGCCATCAATTTATGGATCAACCATTAGTCGCCCGCCGTGAAAACGACCGACTGCGAACGTTACGTGTATATCGGCCTGATATGGAGGGCTATCTTCTTAACGACCGCAGTGCAAAACTTTTTGATGTTAGCGGGAATGACTATCTCGGTTTATCTAAGCATCCCGCGGTCAAAGAGTTTTCCATAGAGTGTGTCAACTATTACGGCTGCGGTAGTACAGGTTCAAGGCTTATTACCGGCACAACCCCCTTACATAAAGAACTTGAAGATGAATTAGCAGTATGGCTGGGCCGTGAGGCAGTTTTGGTTTTTAATTCAGGGTATCAAATGAATGTGTCACTTATTGCATCATTAAGTGACAAGAATACCCATCTCTATTATGACAAGAAAAATCATAATAGTCTTATCCAGGGTGCTCTTTTAGGTAAAGGTACACTGCACCGTTATAAACACACTGATTATAGCCATCTCGAAGAATTGCTGCGGAGACATAGCTCTACTAACGGCAGATCTATCATCGTAACAGAAAGTGTTTTTAGCATGGATGGAGATGTGGCAGATCTACGCGTAATATCAGAGATTGCAGATCGCTACAATGCATTACTTATTGTTGATGAGGCACATGCAACAGGAGTATGGGGGGATGATGGCAGAGGGTTTGCATATGGAATGGAAAGGGTAGATCTGGTTTTAGGCACATTTGGTAAGTCATTCGGTTCTTTTGGGGCTTTCGTTGCATGTTCTGCCAAAATGAAAGAATACCTGACAAACTTCTGTAGCGGTATTATTTACACAACAGCTTTGCCACCGTCTGTTATTGGATCCAATTTGGGAGCTTTGAGATTAATGCCTGATCTCAATCACCTCAGAACTAAAGTAATTCATAATGCTGCCTGGCTTAGACGTAAACTTGTAGAGCAAGGTTATCATATTTCAGGATCTGTTTCTCAGATTATCCCAGTTGTTTTGGGTAATGAAAATGATTCCATCAGAGTTGCTGAAAAACTCGAAAAAAAAGGGTTCTTAGCAACACCCATCAGGCCGCCGACGGTTGAACAGGGGACATCACGTCTGCGATTAACTGTATCATCTGCACTGCCAGAAAATGCTTTAGAGCGACTTCCTCTTGCCATAAGTGAATCCTATGAGCTATGAAAACAGTTATTCATTTTTTTCACGGATGGGGGTGCGATAGTCGTATCTGGGACCCATTGGTTCACCTTTTGCACTCTAGACGGAATCCTTCTGATAGTACGATTATAATGCACAACAGGGGATATTTTAATACGGAGACCGAGTATTCCTCAGATAAAGATATCTTTGACCAAAAAGACAATCATATACTGATAAGTCATTCATTGGGTTGTTTTTGTATACCGGACTATTTATTGCAGATTGCATCCCAATGGATTATTATATCCGGCTTCAGAAGATTTCATGACGTTAATGAAGCTTATTCGCGTCGATCATTAAAAAAAATGATGGAGTCTTTCAAAATTAACCCTGCCGGAGTTCTTCAAACATTTCATAAGAGAATGATGTATCCAAACGACAATCAGGAGAACATACAACGATTATCATCTGAGGCAGCTACTTTGAATTCAAATCAATTACTTAATGATCTTAAGCTGTTAGATGCGGGTATTCTTGAAGCAAAAAGCGCATCTCAAATACGTAAAGTAGTTATCTTTCATGGTGATAATGATGTCATTGTTCATGTCGAGCATGCTGCAAAGCTAGCCTCCCATTTAAATGCGTCCACCCAACTCATTTCCAATGGAGGGCATGGAATTCCTTACACACATCCATCGTTAATATTATCGGTTGTACACTTTACTTAGGGATTTATAAACAGTATGCAGGAAGTATCTACAACAGAGTTGAAAGAAAAAGTAGCACGCAATTTCGGCGATAAGGCGAAGGCATACAATATGTATGCACACGTTCAGCGACAAGCTGCACAACGTTTTATTGACTTATCAGGTGAATACATTAAAGATCTCGACTCTCCTTACCTTGAAATTGGCTGTGGTACTGGGTTTATTACTCAACCCATCGTAAAATTAATCGGTGGAGGGACCTACATCGCGGCAGATTTGTCAGTCGAAATGTTGGAGGCCTGTCGGATGAATGTACCCGATAAAGCTGGTTTAAATATCCTTTTTGAAGAAAGAGATGGCGAATCTGACTTGACAGATAGCCGTTATGGATTAATTGTTACCGCGCTAACAGCACAATGGTTTAATAACACGGAGTATACATTAAAACAATATCTGGAAGCTCTGAAACCCGGTGGTATGCTCATCTATTCTTATCTGGACGAGCGATGTTTCCCGGAATGGAAGGCCTTGTGTGCTGAAACGGGAGTTCCATTTACAGGCAACATTCTACCTGCTTGCAAGCCCATAGCGATAGATGCACAACGATTTGAATGGGCGTTTTTTTCTATGGAGTTATTTACAGAGATATTTGATACTCCGGCTTCGTTTTTTAGAAACTTAAAGCGAATTGGAGCAGGAACCCGGCAAAATGGTCGACCTAATAACCCCGGTGCTATAGTTCAACTCGATGAGCATTGGAAACACAAAACCACCCGGAAGTTTCAGGTCACCTATGGGATCACTTTTGGTGGAATTCGTCGCAAATTTGATTCGGAGTGATCTAATGTACCAGCCAATTTGGGTTACCGGAACCGATACTGGAGTGGGTAAAACCGTATTTTCTGCCCTTATCACAAAAGCGCTGAATGCTGTATACTGGAAGCCGGTACAAAGCGGTCTGGATGAAGGCAAAACAGATACGGAGAGAGTTAAATTCCTGACAGGACTAAGTGATCGACATTTTCTTAAAGAACGATGGCTTCTTACCCAACCGTTCTCTCCGCACTTAGCTGCAAAACTTGACGGTGTGCAGATATCTTTGGATGACTTTTCGTGGCCAGACAGCAGCCAGGTATTGAGTCGATATCTTGTTATCGAGGGGGCTGGAGGCGTAAATGTACCTCTGAACCATAAAACCTTACTCATCGAGCTTATGGCTAAACTCAGAGCACCTGTAATTGTGGTCTGTAGGCCAACACTCGGAACGATAAATCATTCTTTGCTTACCATCCAAACGCTTCAAAAAAATCAGATTTCCGTTTTGGGTTGTGTATTTAGTGGCGAACCAAACGCGGAGAACGAAAAAGCCGTTGTGAGTTTTTCTGGTGTGCCTTTGCTGGGAAGAATACCTAAACTGAATGGAGACGTTACGCCGGATGTTCTCATGAGTGTATGGCATTCCCAAGGATTTGAAAATAACATATCTGTAGCCCTAAATAAGTTATGAACCGGGGAAAACCTACAATTTGGAGACCATTTACAATACAGGGCGAAAGCATGACAACTCCCTTACTTGTGAAATCGGGCAATGGGTTGTGGTTACAGCTTGAAGACGGTCGTAAAATTGCAGATATGATCTCGAGCTGGTGGGTTAATCTTTTCGGTCATGGAAATGCTCACATTGCTTGTGCGATAGCCGAACAAGCTCACCGTCTGGAGCATGTAATATTTGCGGGATTCACGCATGAAGGTGCTGAACGACTTGCTGATAGGCTCTTAGAGTTTAGTGGTTACCATTTTCAACATGCATTTTTTAGTGATAACGGTTCAACTGCTGTGGAAGTTGCATTAAAAACAGCCTTCCAATATTGGAAAAATAAGGGGGAGCATAAACGCTCACGTATCCTTGCCTTTAACAACGCCTATCATGGCGATACCTTGGGCGCCATGTCGGCTGCCTCTCCATCGGTTTTCAATGAAGTATTCTCTGAATGGATGATAGATGTAGACAGGGTAGCATATCCGTCAACATGGTTGGGTGATCATGATTTTACCGACAAGGAATTTGAAGTCTTGAAGGAAATCGAATTGCTTTTTGAATCTACACCGGAATCTTTCGCTGCTGTAATTATTGAACCGCTCATACAAGGGGCAGGAGGGATGCAAATGTGTAGACCGGCGTTTCTTCAACAGCTCGAGCAGTTAACAAAAAGATATGAGATACTGGTGATTTACGACGAGGTTATGACCGGATTTGGCCGTACAGGGTCGTACTTCGCTTTTCAGGAGGCGCATACATCACCTGACTTGATTTGCCTCAGCAAAGGAATAACGGGTGGCTTTTTACCTATGGGAATGACGCTTAGTACCGCCGCTGTTTTCGATACTTTTTATGCAGACGATGCAATGAAAACGTTATGGCATGGACATTCTTATACTGGAAACCCAATCAGTTGTGCAGCTGCAAATGCGAGTTTGGACTTGCTTTTACAGTCGGATGATCAAAGGAATGCGATTAAAAACACTCATTTTGATCTGTTGCCACAGCTTGTACAGAGAACTGAGATTCTGAATAAGCCTAGAATTCAGGGTACGGTAGCAGCAGTAGATATAAAGACTAGCGAAGAGGCGGGGTACTTGAACTCCGTAGCTTCTCAAATTAAAACAACAGCCCCTGAATACGGATTGCTACTACGTCCTCTTGGGGATGTCTTGTATTTAATGCCCCCGTACTGTATTTCAGAAGCCGAATTGGTATGGGCTTACGAGCAGACAGAAAAGATGTTGAATAAAATAAAAAAGGCATCTTTCTAAAGATGCCTTTTTGGATTGCTAACAAGGAGAGTATGCTAAACCTCGGCGTTGTGTAGTTTTGTTTTGTGTGCAACACGAGGTTTCAGACCAAGCAGCTCAAACATGGCTTTGTCTTGGTCGATATCATTGTTTGCCGTGGTCAGAAGTTTTTCACCTGCAAAAATGGAATTAGCTCCGGCCATAAAACATAGCGCCTGTTCCGTCACGGGCATTTCAACTCTTCCGGCAGATAATCTCACCATCGCCTTAGGCATTAAAATCCGCGCGGTTGCAATCATCCTCATCATTTCCCAAACAGTCACACGTTCTTGATTTTCCAGAGGGGTTCCCTCAACAGCGATGAGCGCATTTACAGGTACAGATTCGGGGTGTTCTTCGAGCGTTGCGAGTGTGTGAAGCATAGCGATGCGATCTTCGTCGGTTTCACCGAGGCCAATTATACCTCCTGAACATACAGAAATCTTGGCATTTTGAACATGAGATATGGTTTCTAAACGGTCAGCGTATGTTCTTGTGGTAATTATATTCCCGTAGTGCTTTTCGCTGGTGTCAAGATTATGGTTGTAAGCCGTCAATCCTGCTTCTTTGAGTCGTACAGCCTGTTCTGGTGTTAGCATTCCCAGGGTTGCACAGACTTCCATACCCATGTCATTTACTTCTCTAACCATGTCGAGTACTCTGTCGAAATCTTTGTTATTTCGAACTCTTCGCCACGCTGCACCCATGCAGAAACGAGTACTTCCCGATGCGGCTGCCTGTTGGGCTGCATCACGTACATCATCTAGAGGAAGGAGCCCTGCAGCATCTATTTCAGTATTGTAACGAGCTGATTGCGGACAATATGAGCAATCTTCCGGGCAACCACCTGTTTTAATCGAAAGTAACGTACAGACCTGCACCTCAGCAGTTGTCTGGTATTTTCTATGAATTAATGATGCCTGGTATGCCAGCTCCAATAACGGCATTTCAAAAATCTGACGGACTTCCTCAATACTCCAGTCGTTTCTAATATCGTTCATTCAGTATATTTGTTTGGTCAAGTTTAAATTCGGCAATTGCTAAATTAAGGTTTACATACCGAAAAAACATATTCAATATCAGTTTATTAAGTCGTTTGAATGCAATCGCTTTACGGAAAAGCAGTATATTCCCACGATTATTAATAATGACATAATTTATTTTTAAAAAGCTTTTTGCATGGATGTTTTGATATCCGGGAAGACCTCATTTAAAGTAGAAGTACCCTACAAACTTATTGAAACAGGTGACAGAGGAGAGAAGCCATTGCTTGTTTACCTGCATGGGAGAGGACAAAACCTTGAGACGTTTGAAAAAACAATGGCTCCCTTGCTTAAGTTTAGGGCCTATCATTTATTCATTCAGGGTCCTTATGCCGATTCGGAGATGACTGGGCACAGAGAAAAGTGGGGGTATATGTGGTACCTGTATAATGGCAAACAAGGTTCATTTATTAAATCACTTGAATATACTGCTGAATTCATTCAGGAGATTGTTGATCATGTCAGGCAGTTCATACAAGCTAATAGACTGTGCCTCGTTGGTTATTCCATGGGTGGGTATCAGGCTGGTTATTTTGGCATGACCCGATGGAAACATACCAATGATATGATTGTTATAGCCGGCAGGATAAAAACAGAGGTTCTAACTCAAACCCGGATATCGAACATGAAGCACCAGCAAATCCTTGCCATTCATGGTTCTAAAGATGAAATTGTACAACTGGCGCCGCAACAGGCTGCAATTGACTTCTTAAAATCAAAAAATGTTCAAGCAGAAATCCGAGTTTTAAATGAAACACACAAGCTGAATAGCAAATATATTCACGCAGCTCATAACTGGTTGATGGAAAAAGGGTATGAGTTACTAGAAAATTAAGATTTCCTTAAAAAAAATAACATCTGCTATTGTTTTCTTTCACGATTATTGATATTTACAATCATTAGAATTGCACAATAGTATTTCAGAATCTAGTCACAATTATTTTATGCGAATATTGGTAATCGAGGATGACGATGTAGTAAGAACATTGGTACAGCGGGTACTCGAAAAAAATGGATTCGAAGTAGCAACAGCAGCACAGGCTCTTGAAGGAGAAAAAATTGCTCTTCAAAGTCAACATGACTGCATTATACTTGATCTGGCATTGCCGGACAAAAGTGGACTTGAAGTCTGTGCTGACCTTAGAGACAAAGGGATAAAAACTCCTATTTTGATACTTTCTGCAAGAAAAAATATCGATACTAAAGTACTCGGACTCTCTTCCGGCGCGGACGACTATCTAACAAAGCCATTCGATAACAAAGAGTTAATAGCCCGAATTGAAGCTATAACCAGACGTTCGAGAGATCAGGCAGATGTTTCGAGTAGTGGTGGGGCTACCGAAGTGCTGAGGTGTGGTGAAATGGAACTCAATCTGCTCAAGCGCGAGTTTACTATTCAGGGCAATATGGTATGGCTCACCAACAACGAGTTTAATCTCATGACATACTTCATGAAGCATGTAGATAAAGTAATTGAGAAAGAAGAACTCGCGGATAAGGTATGGGGTATCAAATTTGATACGCAAACGAATTTCATAAATGTTTACGTAAGCTATCTGCGTAAGAAAATAAGCGAAGAGACGGACAAAGAATATATCCAGACAGTTAGGAAACGTGGGTTTATACTTATGAGTAACCCGGAAGCGCCCATACCTAACTAAATACCTGACTATATTCAGATAGTTCAGCTGAATAATCTTTGTGTTAGCTGAATTTTTTATAGAGTATTGAGAATGCTTTCACCCAGGCGTTCAAGCCCGCTTCAATAACGTCTGGTGAAGCCGCTTTTGCTTCAACTTCCAAACCCTCATGCGTCAGGGTTATGGAAGCTACCACAAGTGCGTTTGTACCCGGACCTAATATTTCAAGATGATGATTAACAAGAGTGACCGGAAAACTTGCGGATGTGAGTTTTGTCATTGCCCCTAAAACAGAATCTAAAGGTCCAACTCCCTCGTGTTCGGTTTCACACTCCTGTTCGTTAAGTATAGCTGTTACAGTTGATGCTACGAGCCCGTTTTTTTGCATAATAACACGATAATCGGTTACGACCACAGGTAATTTTAAGGTAGCGTCGTCATTAAAAACTAGGGTTTGCAGTACTTCACGTTCACGAACCGTCAGTGATTTTCCTTTTTTACCAATTCTGCTTAAGTAGTCTTCGTAAAGTCTTCGACGATCGTCAGAAAACTTGATTTGAGTCAATACTGTGTCTCGTGGTTTCCCGAATGATTCTGACTGGAGTGCGGGATAGCCTGAATCAAGATACTCTAAAACTTGAGCAACGTCGTTCGGTAAAATTGGGGAGGGTAAAACACTACGCGTAACTACCGTTGTGTCTTTTAATCCTGTTCCAGTGAGAAGAAGCAGACATCTCTTATTTCTGTATAAATCGATATCATGTTTGATGGCGCTTAAAGGTAGTGCACATGCCGGCTCTGTAAAAATACCCTCTGTAACAGCCATTTCTCTGAGTGACTCAAGAATTGAGTTTTCAGTAGCGATACTAGCATGACCAAGAGTATCATCAACTCCATGTAATACTTTATGAAAATCAATAGGATCTGCAGCAGCAACGGCTGTGGCCATAGTCATGACGCTATCTTTGACAATTTTAGTGCGTTTTGCAATACCCTCAACTACAGGAGACGATTTTTCAGGCTGTACGCATACTAATCGTGGTATTCTTTCAATTAAACCAGCAGCTGCAGCTTCTTTAAAGCCTTTGTGAATTGCTCCAAAATTTGTTCCGCAACCAACAGGAATTAATACGTAATCGAATTCTTCATTTTGTTGTTCGATTATCTCATAGCTCACTGATTTCTGACCTTCTTCCCTGTATACATAGTCGCCCGCAAGGTAGTAGTTCCCAGACTTTGCGAATTCTTTACAGAGCTGTTCGCAATTAGTAAAATCTCCCTTTATGCGTAGTACGGTAGCATCAAACATATTCGCTTGAGCAAGCTTCCCTTCTGATGTATTCTCAGGCACAAACACATAGCAAGGTATTTCGTAGTAACGTGCGTACATAGCGACCGACGCAGCCATATTACCGGTTGAGGCAAGGCAAATAGCTTCTCGATTCAGCTCAAGTGCTTTCAGTACCTCTATATGGCTTCCGCGGTCTTTAAAACAACCTGAAGGATTCTGAAGCTCCATTTTGGCCCAAATTTCGATATCATATCTCGCACTTAGTTTTGCGAGGTAGCGGAGTTCTGTCATTCCGCTGCGTAAGGGATCTTTAGGAGTCGACTTAAGCGGATATTGAATTTCGGTTCGCACCGACTGATAGTTTACAGTCAGCACTCCACCACATGAAGTACAATAGGTACTGGTAACGTGCTCGTCATTAATTTTGCCACAAAGGAAGCAGTTTAGCGTGTATTCTGGCATCGTTTTCAGGAGTAAGGAAGGAGAATGATTTCATCAAAATCCAGATCCAGATCATCCAAAATGGGCTCGGCTATCTGACCAATAAGCTCATCCTCCATATCTTCAAGTCCTGAGAGCTCAATATACAGCGTATCGGTCTGTTCATGTAGGAACCAGCGCATATTATTGGAGTTAAATGCGGCCTTCAACTGTTCTGCGAGGTCAATAATATCGTTTTCGAAATTCGTTAAATCGTCGGTTTCCATGGTAATATTGAAATATGTATAATTATGCTTCAATTTACCTTAAATATGAAAATAGTTCATACAAGAGTTTATTTAGATACTTACCTTTCAAACACATTTACAGAATATTATAATGTCATTATTAAAACTTTCTAGGCTAGCTGATAACAAACAACGGTTAATTTTAGGAACCATGTCTGGTACATCTATTGATGGGCTTGACATGGCATTGTGTTCATTTAGTGGCCACGGAAGGGAAACTCAAGCTCGGGTTTTGCACTACCATACGGTTTCATACAACAACGAACAAAGAACATTTATCAGAAATCTTGCATCCAGTGACGTGGTCAATATGCAGGATGTTGCACTAGGACACACGCTGCTGGCTCACTGGCATGCTGAAATGATAAAAAATGCTTTACATACATGGGGCGTTGATGCTAGTGAGGTAGACTTGATTGCCTCACATGGACAAACTGTACGACACGCTCCCAGGAGAATACATCAGAAAAACCATTTGCCAAACGCCACACTTCAACTGGGGGATGCCGATCATCTTGCTTATTTGACCGGTATACCTACAGTAAGCGATTTCCGTCAAAAACACATTGCTGCAGGTGGGGAGGGGGCACCATTAGCCTGTTACGGAGACAAGCTGCTGTTTTCAAAAGAAGGTGAGCTACGAATATTGCTAAATATAGGTGGAATCTCCAATATCACTGTTCTGGATGGAAACGCACTAGATGACCACATTCCACTTACGTTTGATACGGGACCCGGCAACACGTTGATGGATGTAATAATACAGAAAGAGCGAACCGATTTGCTTTATGATGCCAATGGGGAAATTGCCTCTGATGGAGTAGTCAATCAGTTGCTTTTGAAAGAACTTAAAGCACATCGTTTCTTTTCTGAAAAACCACCTAAAACTACTGGTCCTGAACTGCTGAGTGAATCATATGTTCAAGATGCCTTGAAACGTAGCGGTCTCATCAGTATTGGACTAAGCAACCTGATTGCAACACTGAATAGATTTACTGCCGAAACGATAGCTGAAGCCGTTGAAACATTCGTACAACCTAAGTCTCCTTTTAAGGTATATGTTAGTGGGGGTGGTGTTCATAATGCCATATTAATGCAAAATCTGAAAGCGTGTTTTGCAGGTAATAACGTGGTCAGCTTTGAAGAAACGGGTGTAAATCCAGACGCTAAGGAAGCTCTTTTATTTGCTGTAATGGCAAACGAATTAATATGCGGCAATAAGCTACCTGTACTCAATGATGAGGGACACATAAAGCACGTTCGGCTTGGAAGACTAAGTTTTGCAGATTAAATGACGGATTTCACAAAACTTTAACACTGGAACCTGATCAATTTTGTAGTTTCCATTAACTATTAATTAAACTCAATTATTATGTCCAATTTTTCACGTAGAGATTTCTTAAAAACAGGTGGTTTAGCAGGTTTATTAGCCGGAACAACCCTGGCTGGTTGCTCTGTTGCTGGTAACGGTAGCTCCGGCAACTGGAGAGGAGGCGCTAAAAACGTAATATTTATGGTCTCTGATGGAATGAGTATTGGAACTTTATCTATGGCAGACCAGCTAAAACGCATTCAATATGGAACTGCGAGTACGTGGATGTCGCTATACGAGGAAAATCGAGTTAAGCGTGCAATGATGGACACAGCTTCAGCAAACTCGATTGTGACCGATTCTGCCGCTGGCGGGTCTGCTTGGGGTTGCGGTGTTCGGGTACCTAATGGAATGCTGAATATGGGTGCCAATGGAGAAGTTTATACACCCATATTAACACATTTTAGAAATGCCGGTAAAAAAACGGGCCTTGTTACCACTACCCGCTTAACCCATGCAACTCCGGCTAGCTTTATAGTAAATATGGAAAGAAGGGGTAACGAAAACGGTATCGCTATTCAGATGCTAGAGCGCGGTGCCGATGTATTAATGGGGGGTGGTGATCGCTTTTTTGATGGCGAAAAACGTGAAGATGGACGTGATTTATTTTCGGAATTTGCATCAAATGGATATCACGTAGCTAGAAATAAACAAGAAATGAATGGTGCCTCTTCAGACCAACCTCTTTTGGGTGTATTCACACAGGAACATCTTCCTTATGATGTAGATCATCGAAACAATCCTGATCTCGCAGCAAATGTACCAACACTCGCTGAGATGACCGACAAGGCCTTGCAGCAGCTCGATAACAGAAACGGATTTATTCTTCAGGTTGAAGGTGGAAGAGTAGACCATGCCGCTCACGGAAACTGCGTTTCAGGTTTGCTTTATGACCAAATAGCATTTGACGACGCAGTAGCTGTGGCACTACGTTTCGCAGAAGATAACCCAGATACCTTGTTGATTATCACTACCGACCACGGTAATGCAAATCCTGGATTGAATGGAACCGGATCCGGTTATTTGGAAACTCAAAATATGTTTATGAGGTTATCTGAATTTACAGCATCAAACGCAGTACTTTTGCCCAAAATTAACAGAGATAGCTCAATTTCAGCTATACGTGAAGTTATTGAAGCGCACAACAAGATTGCTATTTCGGTCGATGAAGCAACTATGTTACGGAGTGCAATGCGTCGGGAATTTAGAAGCGCATACAGCAGACAAAGCTCAACTGGTGCTGTTATGGGCGGCATAATGGCAAATCATACGGCCGTTAGTTTCGTTAGCGGTGCTCATACATCAGATCATGTTGAATTGGCAGCTATGGGGCCTGGCAGTGAAGCAATTAACGGGCTGGTACACAACAATTCACTCTTCAACCTTGTGTTGGACGCAGCTGGTGTAGTTGCTGGTTAACTAAACGGTAATGAAATCCAGTCGACCAGCGACTCAAGCTGGTCGACTAATTCTTCTCTTATAGGCCTTGCACGCTCTGCAATTTCTTTTTGAAGTCTTGTGTATTCCTCGCGCCCGGATGCAGTTTCAATTTTAATCGGGCGCAAGCCCTCATCAGACAAATCGTAAGGAGATGCCATCATATCTAGTTTTCGTGTATCCCAGGCTAGTAGAAACGCTTTTGTGGTTATATCAGAGCTAATCCATGGAAAAAATTTATAGCACCACTTGTATAAGTCCATATTTGCATGAATACAACCGCCCTGTTCCAGATCAATTCTTTTTGAACGTGACGGTTGCAGATTATTCAAAGGACGTGCAGGCTCGGTAAAAAAGCGAAATGCATCGAAATGTGAGCATCGTATTTGCTGAGATTCTACAAACTGTGTTATTTCATCTTTGGATAAGCGCAGTGGAACCTGATTGTGACGAACATCTGTAATTCGATAAACCATGGCCCACTCATGTAAGCCATGGCAGCCAAAAGCAGGAGGGCGTTCCAGAATGGCCTTTTGGTATGAGATAACCCACTCTAAAGCTGATATCCTTTTATTAGGAAAATCTTCAGGGTGTAAACTCCAACCATCCCTGTTCTTCCTATAGCGATGGTCGGTGGGAGCCCAGTCATGTGGCACAACAACTCCGATTCCCGGATTCCAGTTCAGTAGTTTAACTGGTCTGAAACTATAGTACTCAAAAAGAAAATCAGTGACAGGCTGTCTTCTGTGATGGCTTCGAGCTTCCAGATATGGTGTTATTATGGGCTCCAATAGCTTCTTCTGAGCTTGTTCTGCTAATTTCCAATCGACCATAGGGGGTAATTAAATGTAATCTCCAAATATACGAAAACGATCATCTTTATATGGAGGAACCGAATTTGCTGTATTATTGCGATATTGTATGCTTTACTAATTATTGAAAATACCGATGCCCAATACTATTACACCCCATTTGGTGGCTAACGCCATGAGCTATACTGAATACAAATCTCTTGTTCAAAATCTTTTTGATGAAGGCAAAGTTACTGGACCACATCAATCCGAGTCACTGCATAATTATACAAAAATGAATCTGGCCAGGGTTCGCAGGCATGAAAAAACAACTATTGTGCCTGAATCAACGTCAAGACTTGCAAGAGGTCTTCAAAGAAAACTCATATTTTTTACAATATCGGAAGGATGGTGCGGAGATGCTGCTCAAACCCTGCCCGTTATCCAAAAGATTTGCGAATTGTCGGAGATGCTCGAAATGAAGGTCATTCTGCGTGATGAACATTTAGATGTTATGGATGCATATTTAACTAATGGATCACGTTCTATCCCTAAAGTCATAGTACTAGACGAGGAAACTCTGGATGAATTAGCATATTGGGGGCCGAGACCACAACCTGCAGAAGCATTGCGACTTGAATTAAAGGAAAAGGATGTTAGCGGTAACCACACTGCGGAAGCCCTGCATAAATGGTATGCTGCAGATAAGTCAAAGAGTTTGTTCGCTGAAATGGATACTATTTTAACAACAGCATCGAATGTTGTAAACGGGTAATACTTCCATCTGAAGTTTGAGTTAGCAAGACGATAAAATAGGCTCCCGACGCTATACTATCACCGGCATTAAATGTTACTTGATGTTTTCCTGCTGCAAGTGTACCGTCGGTTAGTGTGGCAATAGTTCGTCCTGTTGAATCGTAAATACGAAGATTTACATATGCATTTTCTTGGAGTTCAAAAGGGATAACTGTGGAAGGGTTAAATGGGTTGGGATAATTTGGGTAAAGTGTTATTCCGTGAGGTATATTCTTGTTACTATCCAAAGAAGTCACTGGTGATGGTGTGAAACTTTCCAAAATCAATTCAAAAGCCGGGATTTGAATGGTATCAAGGTTAACATCTACGGGAAGCAGTCTATCATCAATAGAAAGTGTACGAGAGGGTGCACTTTGTTTGATGAGTCCAACCGTAGGGGCATACCAGGATGTGACGGAATAGTCATCAAGAAAAGGGATAGTCAATGTAATTCTGCCGGTAATGGGCGTTCTCGCACCGATTTCAATTTCAATGTCGAGAATAGTCTCGAACACAAAAGTTTCATTGAATTCACCTGCTGGTAGCTGAATGGCCGCGTTGGGTAGTCTTTTAAATGATTGCGTGAGCACTACATCTAGGGAGTCATCAAGTGTAACTGAAAATAATCCGGCTTCTGATTCAATGGCATCTTTTAGAATCTCCGGTGTCGCTATTCGCTGCCGAAATGAATTTATGGAACTGCGACTATTTACTGATGCACTGGTGACAAAAAGTGTAGACTGCGGTAACTGTAAATCCAGAAAAGAAGTCAAGAGGCTGTCAGCTTGAAGAATAACACCGGCTGCCAAAACCACATCAAACGATGCGCGTACAGTATCTGCCTGAAGGTTAATATTTTGTACACCGGCCAACGAGCTGGTAATACTTAGCCTCCTTATACCATCATCAGCATCCGTAACCGAAGTTAAAACATCAACACGAGGAACAGTTTGACTAATGGTGTCGTTTGGAGATATCGTAAGATTATAGACCCAACCTGCACCGGGTGTTTCCGGAAAATAGCTCGTTGCCTGCTGGGCTTGTAATGCATGTAACTGGGAAAAAAGAAATAATATCAGAAATAAACGCATCATATTGTTTTTAGTGTTGAATCCATTTTAACATAATCTCACAGCTTTTGATTCCTGTAGGCAGAAATATACCCTTATATTCCTCCAACATTAACATATGTTATGAGTTCACATAAAACTGCTTTTTTTAATCATATCGCTCAGACCAGTGATGCGCCCATTGGACTTGAAATCGAATATGCCCGTGGACCGTTTTTTTATACCACCGACGGTAAGCGGTACACAGATTTCATATCGGGTATTGCTGTGAGTTCACTAGGGCATTCGCACCCCGAAGTAGTTCAGGCTGTACAGGATCAAGCCGCTAAGCACATGCATGTTATGGTCTATGGTGAGTTTATCCAAAAACCACAAAGTGAACTTGCCCAATTACTTGCATCCCAATTACCTGATAATCTTCAGCGTATATATTTTGTAAACTCTGGAACGGAAGCAAACGAGGGTGCCCTCAAGCTCGCCAAGAAGGCAACCGGTCGTCGGAAGCTTGTTGCATTTCGAGACAGCTATCATGGAGATACGCATGGAGCTTTGAGTGTAACGGGCAGAGATGTGTACCGCGATCCTTATTTACCTTTACTCCCGGACGTGACCTTTCTCTCATTTAATGCCTATGATGAATTGAATCTTATCGATACGCAGACCGCTTGCGTTATTATGGAGCCGATCCAGGGAGAAGGTGGGATTATACCAGCTGATGCGGACTGGCTAAAGGCAGTGAGAAAACGATGTTCGGATGTGGGAGCTCTTTTGATTTTTGATGAAATCCAATCTGGTATGGGTAGAACCGGTGAATTGTTTGCTTTCATGCACTACAATGTTGTTCCCGACATATTATGTATGGCAAAAGCTTTGGGTGGGGGGATGCCGATAGGTGCATTTGCTTCATCTGACCACATTTTTGAAGCGTTCAAATACAATCCTCCCTTAAATCATGTAACTACCTTCGGTGGTCATCCAGTGAGTGCAGCAGCAGCGCATGCTTCGCTATCGGTTATATTACGTGACAATCTGCCTGAACGAGCTAAGTTGATAGAAAACGAAGTACGGGAGGTGCTGAAATCGGACCATATAGCAGAAATTCGAGGAAAAGGGGCCATGCTGGGTATGCAGCTTAAATCCTACGAACAGACCGAAAGAGTTGTTAATGTTTGTATGCGCAAAGGGGTATTACTTGGCTGGACCTTGCATTCCAATACACTTATCCGGCTCGCTCCTCCGTTGACCATACCGATGGATGTGCTAAAAGATACATTACATACCATCATCCAGGCCGTAGAAGAAAATCCGCCTGATTAAGAAAATATGAATAAAAAAATCAAGAAGTTATGGCAGCAGTAAATTCAACCATGTTAGATTTAGGAACGACAGCACCTGAATTCTCGCTCAAAGATACGAATGGCAAAAAACTATCAATTAACGACGTGAAGGGAGACAAAGGACTTCTAGTTGCTTTTTGGTGTAATCATTGTCCTTATGTAAAACATATCAGAGATCAATTTATAACGCTGGCTGGCGATTGGATGAACAAGGGAGTAGGTGTCGTAGCCATAATGTCGAATGATGTGGATAACTATCCAGACGATTCTCCAGAAAAAATGGCAGAGGAATCTCGGAATTTCAGCTATCCTTTCCCGTATCTATACGATGAAACCCAAAAGGTTGCCCATGCCTATCGAGCAGCATGCACTCCGGATTTTTTCCTATTCGATAAGGATTTGAAACTTGTTTATCGTGGCCAGTTTGACGCATCACGACCAAAAAACGTTACCCCTGTAACCGGTCAGGATATGGCTAGGGCTATAGACCAGCTTCTGGTAGGAGAGCAGATTCCAGAAGAGCAGGTGCCCAGCATTGGCTGTAATATTAAATGGAAGCCCGGAAACGAACCTGATTTCTTTTCAAAAGCCTGAACATGGCTTAATCGTCAATAACCAAAAAACCTATGCTATACAAAACAATCCTAACAGCTGTTTTGCTGCTGAGTCTTGGCCTCTGTGGCTCGGTATTTTCACAAGTACCGCAAACGGAACGGCCATTTATAAATCCGATAGAACTGCCGGCGTATTACCTGCAGGCCGTTGAGAATGGAACAAGAACCAACGATGGTAGACCCGGGCCAAATTACTGGCAACAGTTTTCGGATTATACTATTAATGCATTGTATCACCCAGATCAACAGATGATTGAAGGTAGTGTTGCTATCTTATATCAAAATAACTCTCCAGATACACTCTATACACTTGAACTGGATCTCGACCTGAATATGCATAAGGAGGGGACAATTCGCATCGAACCGGCACAAGTCACGGAGGCGATTACACTTAAACGTGTAGCGGTGGAAGGGGTCGCCTACGAGCAGTCCCCCAGAGGAACGGCCCGATATAATGTGAATGCTACCCGACTAATGATTGTACCAGAGAATGTTGTAGCGCCCGGATCTAGTGTTCACATTGAGGTTGATTTCACACTGCATATGCCACAGCAGGGTGCAGGCGGACGTGTTGGACATGATTCAGACAATGTCCTGTTTGCAGGGTATTGGTATCCGAGGATGGCTACCTACGATGATTTAATCGGCTGGCACCCTGATCCCTTTTTATCCAGGGCCGAGTTTTATCACGGATTTGGGAATTATAATATTCAGATTTCGGCTCCTGCCGACTGGGTGGTCATGAGCACGGGAGCGTTTTTGAATCCAGAAGAAGTGCTTGCCAAACACATATTGGAGCGATACAACAGAGCCGCTCAAAGCGATGAAACAGTTCACATTGTAACTGTTGATGATTTCGGCTATGCAAGTACTTTAGGAGAGCCAGGAGATACCCTTACATGGAAGTTTCGCGCTGAAATGGTACGAGATATGGCATTTTCAGCTACAAGGGCATCTTTTTGGGATGGTGCAAGGGCTTCCATTGGAGATACTAAGGGAGATGGAACAGAGGAGTTCATACAGGTACACTCTTTTTGGCGTGACTCAGCCCCATACTGGGCGAAATCTATAGAATATATGCAGCACTCCATCACATTTTTGTCAGAATACACTGGGTTTCCGTACCCTTGGCCGCATATGACAGCCGTTGAGGCGGGCAATATAATCGGGGGAGGAATGGAATTTCCGATGATGACGCTCATAGGTGATTATAACTCGCGAGGACCAGCTGCACTGTATAGCGTAACCTTACACGAAATAGCTCACATGTGGATTCCCATGATTATCAGCACTGATGAGCGTCGATATAGTTGGCTGGATGAAGGTTACACGGTATTTCATACAGATAGTGGCAAGGAAGATTATTTGCCTGAAATGAATCACCGTGAAATGACCCGTCAGTCATATATTAGGTTCGCGCTAACTGGCCAGGAAGGTGAAATGATGCGTAGATCAGATAGCCATGATACACCAATGGCATTTCGATTTGCATCTTATGCTAAACCAGCAACGATTTTAACCGCTTTAAGAGGTGTACTCGGCGAGGATACATTCTATCGAATTCATCAAGAAATGCATCAGGTGTGGGGATTTAAACTCATGAGCCCTTACGACTGGTTTGCTTTTGTTGAGGCTGAATCAGGCATGGATTTAACCTGGTTCTGGAGATCATGGTACTATGAAACCTGGACTATGGATCAGCAGGTAGAATCGGTTCATGAAACCAGAAGAGCTACTGAAATTACCATTCGAGATAACGGAAATGCACCAATGCCTGTTCATTTACGCCTCACCCTGTCGAATGGCGAAGAGATAGACTTTATCGAAAACGATATAAATCCGTGGCTGAGAGGTGAGCGAACAATGACTATTACAGTGCCGCATAGAAATGTTGTTCGTGTTGAAATCGACGCTCACAGACATTTCCCCGACACCAACCGATCTAATAATATTTGGGAGCGTTAATACTGTCGAGGCGATACGAATTATAAATAAGGCCGGAATGCTAAAAGCTATCCGGCCTTTTTTTGTATAAGCTAAGGTTTAGTTAAAGGCCATACTCAATAAACCAGTCGCCAGTTGTTTACAAATACATCTTCATGGGTTAAGCTGGCTTTTTCTTCTAAAAATGCTTGTATATAGGTACGCACGGCCTCGTCTGACTCCCATACCACTGGTGCGTCAAAAAGCATGGAAAATCCACCACCTCCCTCAGCGCGATACGAATTAATTGCAATTGTGAACACATCGGAATTGCCAACGGTTCGACCTTCAAATTGCATATTTTGAATTCGCTGACCGACCGGTCGTCTGATGTGAATTTCATAGTCGATTCCTGCAATGGTGTCATAATTGAATCCAGCCCAGCTGGTATTAATTAATGGTTCTCCATCTTGAACGCCGGCAAAATACTGCGATGTATGTTCAAGAAATGCTCTAAGCTGGGCTCCCGTAATCTCCATTGTATATAACATATTCTCAAATGGATAGATTAGGGCAAGGTCACGACGGGTAATGTCGCCAGGACCAAACTTGGCATTCGTATTAAAAGCTGCTGCCGCTGATAGTTGTGCACCTGTAACTTCCATCTGTACAGTATGAATCAAATCCACGATAGGATTGTCTTGCATGCGGGCATTAGAAGCATCCCAGATGTCAGGTGTCTGAGCAACAACCCGGTTTACATGCGCTCTAACACGCTGGTGTGAATCCTCCACCATAGCTGTAATGACTGGGTGGGCCGCTACGTTTCGAACACTGTGGGCGCGGCTATCGAAGGCTATCGTACGGATTTGGCCATCATCCAATCGCTCCACCTCTAGCTCAATTATGCCCAAATGTGACCCCCACCGACCGGCCTGAACAATGGGAATATCACGTCCATCCGGACTTTGTATGCTTACATTCTCCACAACGCGATGGGAGTGAGCAGTGACCATGGCATCTATGCCAGAGACGTTTTCAATTACGGCTCTGCCGAAATTTTCCATTGCAACACCCTCCATATCGTACGACGAACCCGGTTCAATAGCTGAGTGTTGCAATATAACGACCATTTCCGCACCTGCATCACGAACCTCTGCCACAAAACGAGCAGCCGCTTCAACTCCGTCTCCAAAGTCGACAATACCTTGGGTACGAGGTCTGTCCCACACGGCAGATCCTGGTGTGGTTAGTCCCACTATGCCAACCTGCACGCCTCCAATATTGCGAATTATATACGGGGTGTAATAGGGTTCAAGCGTTCCCGCAGTGTATACACTCCCCCCCAAAACAGGAATGGAAGTTTGCGATATACGAAGATCCAAATAGGGAATTCCGAAATTGAATTCATGGTTGCCCACAACTGTTGCATCAAACTGAAGATACTCCATTACATCAAATAATGGGTAAGAAGGCGCATCATCGGCTACGCGGGCGTAGTATTCAGCAAATTGATTCCCCTGTAGAAAATCTCCGGCATCTAGCAGGAGCGTGTAGGCGTTTACTTCTCTCACAGAATCAATTAGTGTAGCTACTTTGGCAAGACCATATCGTTCATCCGATTCATCTCTGGAATAATCAAAGGGTAAAACCCATCCGTGTAAATCCGTGGTTGCCAGAATCGAAATGGTAACTTGTTCACCAGGCTGCAGAGGACGCGGTTCCTGTACAGAAACGGAGCAGGAGAATACGAGTACTGAAAAGGCAATGAGTGTGGTTAATCCGCTAAATTTCATCTGTTAGTGCGTTCATGGTACGTTAAAGTTAGATAAGATAAACTACCTAATTAATCGGTCAGAATTTGTTACATTTGGTAACCGTAAACGAACCGTTTAACGCAAAGAAAGACATACCAAACGCAAGTTCTATTTTCATGGCAAAAAGACGATTCTGGCTGATGAAGTCTGAACCAGACGAATTCAGTATCGACGATTTGATACAATCTGAAAATCAAACCACACGCTGGACCGGTATACGAAACTATCAGGCCCGAAATTTCATGCGTGATGAAATGAAAATTGGTGACGGTGTTCTGTTTTACCACTCCAATGCGAAACCGCTGGCTATTGTCGGATCGATGTATGTGAGCAGTGAGCCATATCCAGATTATCTTCAGTTCAAACCCGATTCTAAGTATTTCGACCCCAAAAGTACAGAGGAAAATCCACGTTGGATGTTGGTGGATGTTACCTTTGTGCAGAAGTTTGATCCACCGGTTCTACGAGATAATCTGTACGACGTAAAAGGATTGGAAGACTTAATGTTGCTTAAAAGAGGTTCGCGACTGTCTATTCAGCCACTCACCGATGAAGAATGGGAGATTATTCACGAATTGGCCGGTGCAGAAGATATTATTAAACCCTGAGGACTTGTAATGAGTAAATCGTCTACATCGCCAACGGTATTGCGCACCAAGGGCGTTCTTCCCATTCAGAAACTCCAGTTGTTTTATCAACTGGGTATCATAAAAACCCCGGAAGATTATCCTTTGCAACCGGAACAATTTCAACCTAATTCATTGGATCTTAGGCTCGGAAAAGTAGCGTATAGGGTAAGGTGTAGCTTTTTACCCGAAAATGAAACGGTTGAAAGTAAGCTTCAGAAATTAACCCAACATTCATTCTCTATTGCTGATGGTGCGGTGCTTGAACCCAATTGCACGTACATCATCCCGTTACTAGAAGAGCTTCATTTGCCTTCAGGGAATAACATCCGGAAAACAGATTTCCCGGAAATTGTGATTGATGACAAAATATCTGCGCGAACAAATCCCAAAAGTTCTACAGGCCGGCTCGACGTATTTACCCGTGTTATAACTGATTTCTCACATCGTTTTGAAGAGATAACTCCGGGTTATAAAGGTAAACTTTATCTGGAGGTTGTCCCTAAATCATTTCCTGTGCGAATTAGAACAGGCCAGCGATTGAACCAACTTCGCATTCGTCATGGATTCTCTGTGCTGTCTGACGAGGATATTCTCAGAACTCATCACAGTGATCCCTTCTTATTTGGTGAAGACGAAAAACCCATATCTGTTGATAATCTCAAGGTTAGTAACGGACTGTTTATGAGCGTTAGCTTGCATGGTAAAAAGGGTGAGGTAGTCGGGTATAAAGCCAAAAAGAACCGAGATTTAATAGATCTTGATTTAATAGATCATTATAAAGTCTCAGAGTTTTGGGATCCTATCTTCGCGCAGTCTGAAGACTATCTGATTCTTGAGCCGGAAGCTTTTTACATCTTTGCCTCCCGTGAACGCTGCCGAATTCCCGCCCACCTAGCTGCTGAAATGGTGCCATATGACACCGGCTCCGGAGAGTTGCGCACCCACTATGCCGGTTTCTTCGATAGCGGATTCGGCGGACCTGTAGAAGAAGGCGGCGCCAGAGCTGTACTGGAAGTTCGTTCTCACGATGTTCCATTTCTGATTGAAGACGGGCAAACATTTTTCCGAATGGTATTTGAACCCAACACAGAAATACCCGACCAAATTTATGGTCGCGACATCAAAAGTAACTATCAGGGTCAGAACCTAAAGCTGAGCAAGCATTTCAAGGGAGGATGAAGTGATAAGTCGCTGTGTTTGCCACAAACGAACATTCAAAGAGCTGCAAGAACTCGCCAGGCTGAATAACGTGAATACGTTGAAAATTATGATAGAAAGGGGATGGTGTGGTACTAACTGTGGATTATGTCATATGTACATCGAAGAGATGTTGAATACAGGAAAAACTGAATTCAGCCTGAACGCGTTGAAGCGTTCTAATACGGGTTGATATTATGCAGCTATTTTACGACGCCGGCATAAATGAAGTGCAATCAGAATTGGAGATCAAAGATCAAGAAGCCAGGCATATTGCTAAGGTGCTGAGGCATCAACCTGGTGACATCATATACGTAACCAATGGATTGGGACTACTTTTTCGTGCAGAGCTTGTGCTTGTAACATCAAAGAGAATACATCTTAAAGTACTAGATAAAACCAACACGGATGCACCTTTTTACAGGAACCTTACTCTGGCTGTTGGATTGCTAAAAAATAAAGATAGAATGGAATGGCTGACGGAAAAAGCAACAGAGCTCGGGGTAGGGTCATTAGTCTGGATTCAAACAAATCGCACAGAACGAGGGAAAATCCGGCTGGATCGAATTGAATCCGTCATGATTTCTGCCATGAAACAATCTTTACAAACCTGGTTACCTACAACACGTGTTGCAACGCTACAAGACATTATTGAAGAAGCAACCACAAATCATTCTGAGATACTCTTAGCACATGAAACTGAAGATAATGTTTTCACCCCTGAAATGAGTCAAAATTTAGATAAAGCCACCTTATTAATTGGTCCCGAAGGTGGGTTTACTGTTGATGAGGTCGAAAATGTTGTAAATTCTGGAGGAAAATCGGTTTTACTAGGTACTAACAGGTTGCGTTCGGAGACGGCAGCACTTACATTATTACAATATTATCATCTCAGCAAACTTCCCCATAATTCATCTGGCAATTCTTTGAGAAACGTCTTATCGGGGTAAATGACTCCCCAAATTATGATTTCAACTTACGCACTACGTCTTTCCATGATCTTTTTATGGTTGGTAGCTGCAGTTCCCCTCGCAGCACAACAACCAATTCCGCCATTATTCATTCCTCAGGCGGGCGTGTATAGTAATCCAATTAATGTGCAACTCTTAGCGGGCAATGATGACACAATATTTTATACCATTGATGGTTCCGAGCCCGACTCTTCTTCCCATCAATACGACACAGGTATTCCTGTAGGCTTCCGGTCAGATGAACCACCCAACCTGCTGACAATTGACAGGGTTTCACACGGATACATGACCTATGCCCCGCCGAAAGGAAACGTCCAAATGGCTACAGTAATCAGGGCTCGTTCGTACCGAGACGGTCAATGGAGCAGAACCAGTACAGCTACTTATTTGGTACATCCCGACGGTGTTGACCGTTACAAGCTACCTGTGCTGTCTATAGCGACAGATTCAACCAATTTTTTTGGCCATGAAGAGGGGATATACGTTACAGGAATAGACTTTGAGAATTGGAGGAACACAGGCGACAACCGTTTTCTGGATCTCACATTTCGTGGGAGTGTTCCTGCCAATTATTTCAGAAGAGGCAGAGAGCATGAAAAACCTGCTCATTTTGAAATGTTTGAAATCGACGGCAGCAGGGTGATCGCACAGGATATTGGTGTTCGTATACATGGTGGTCTGTCGCGTGCAATGAGGTTGAAATCCCTTAGACTGTATTCAAGAAGTGATTATGGTGCGTCCCGTTTTCGCTATCAAGTTTTCCCGGATCAGGAGTTAGACAACTATAATCGACTTATTCTTCGTGTTTCTGGTCAGGACATGAATAAGACGATGTTCCGTGATGCAATGATGCAGGAGCTGGTTAAACACCTGAGTTTTGAAACACAATCCTATAGACCTGCAATTTTATTTTTAAATGGGGAGTTCTGGGGTATTCATAATATTCGTGAGCGCTACGATAATTTTTACTTTGAAATTAAATACGGAATTGAATCTGATCGCATCGACTACTTAACAGGAAATGCATCTGTTGTTGAGGGCAGCAGAGCACATTATGTTAACATGCTAGATCATTTGCAGGCAGTTTTTATATCGTCTCAAAACAGATATAATCTGGCGAAGACTCGAATGGATATGCAAAACTTTTCGGAGTATATGCTATCCAATATTTATTTCAATAACCGCGACTGGCCGCATAATAATATCGATTTCTGGAGGTATAAAGCACCGGGTGGTTTCGATGAGACGGCACCTCCTCCATTAGATGGCCGCTGGCGATGGATGATGTTTGATACCGATATGGGCTTTGCATGGACTGATACGCACAGAGAGAGTACGTATTTGTCTCAGGTCTATGCCAACACTATTGAACGAGTCTCAAGAGAATCAGAATGGTCTACCAGGCTGCTCAGAACACTGTTAACCTTCCCAGATTTTAAAGAGCAGTTTGCAAATACACACATGGACTTGATGAATACAGCGTTTCAGCAGGAGAGGGTCTTGAGTGTTATCAATCGTATGGCTGATGCTATTGAACCACATATTCAAGAACATATGAATCGAATGGGATTCCACGATGACCGATGGCGTTTACCACAAACGATTGAAGAGTGGGACGAAGCCGTGGGTTTTATGCGCCGATTTGCAGTAGACCGACCGGATACGTTGAATGAACAAATGCGTCGCCACCTCGGATTTAAAGGTTTTTCCACTCTGCATGCAGGAGTAAATGATACAACAATGGGATATATACAGGTGAACAGTATAGATATACGTGAATCTACTCCTGGAATTAACAATATTGGCAATCCATCCCGTTGGTCCGGAGCTTATTTCACTGACAATACAATTACCGTTACCGCTGTACCAAAAGATGGATGGGTATTTGACTACTGGCAGGAATATCCTGACTCACTCCATTCAATGAGAATAACTCCTGACCAAAATGATATAACTCTGACAGCTGTGTTCGCAAAGACCGTATCTGTTGAGCAGGAGTATGTAAATAGCCCACAAGAAGTAAAATTAGACCAAAATTATCCTAATCCGTTCAATCCTGTCACGACCATCCGCTTCGAAATACCAGAAAATGCGGATGTTACGTTGGAGGTATTTGACGCTATAGGCCGATCTATTCGTGTATTAGCTGATGAATTTTTATTTCAGGGTGTTCACCAGCGTACTTTTGATGGAAGTCATCTATCTTCTGGCGTGTATTACTATATTTTGCGAGTCAACGGTATATCTTATAGTCGATCCCTGACTCTTCTGAAATAATTCCCCGATGACTATAAGACGCTATTTGAGTTCTTTAAAAATGCTATGCTTATTTTCTTACCGTAAAGGTTTTAAAGAACTGACTTTCTCTTTTCTGTTGTGATGTTGGAAAAAAACCTTCTTGTACGCTTCTCACATCTTCAATAGAAATAAAGGCTTTAGGGTTGAATTTCTTTACAATTTGTATGTACTCATCAAGGTCTTTACGCTTAATCACTGAAATTATAAGGCGAACCCTGCCGGTGACTCCCAAGGCTGATACACTTGTTACTCCGAAATTATGTTCACGAAGATAACTTATGAGATCCGATGCATCATTGGTTGTTACCGCTCGAATAGATAACAATCCAACAGCTAATTTGCTCTCTAGATAAATTCCGACATAATTGCCTGCTGCAAATCCTGCCGCAAATGCGATGTAAGTAGCTAAGTTGCTCAGATTCATAATTATCTGAGATATTGCAAATAGCCAGATAAGCGACTCAAAAAAACCAACTATTGGGGCAATTGTTTTCATGCTCCTTGCTACAAATATAATTCGAATAGTACCAAGGGTCATGTCTACCATTCGGGCGAAGAAAATCAATGCAGGAAGTATGATATAGTCGAAAACAGCTGGGTCGAAATATTCGCCCAAATCAAGAAGATTCATGGGTGCTTTAAATGTTCAGTCTGTATAGTTAGCAAATAGGTAAGGCAAAGTTATCACTTTCTTCAGCCAACATCTACGGCAAATAACTTTTGTTATATCGAAAAAAAAGCCGAACTCTGAAATGAGTCCGGCTTGGAAGTTACTGCTGTTGGTATAAACTGGTAGATGACCTTCGTGGGGGGGATGATTGGTCAGCTAGTGCTTTTAGCTCATTTACCTCTTCCCAAAGGGTAACAGCGTCACGCAAAGTGGTATCGAATATGGTATTAAAAACCTGAAAATAATGTTGAGTGTCCCAAATTTGTCTGGATAATTCAGCCTTCAGCGAGCCTTCTAAAATCCAGCGATCACGCTCAAAAGCTTCTGGGTTTATAAATAGTTGATCTCCTTCCAGTATGGGACTGTTTATTGATACCGTATCTGTGAGCACCAAACCATTTGCAATCATACGGGTTCTTACACCTTCTACAAATTCATCAGACCATGTAAATTCTTCCAAAAAGCTTGGGAAGTCGTCTCTCCACCTAGAACGAACTTCGTCACCATATTCATCCATGTAAGAGCGCACAAATTCGGTATTCAGGTTTCGTTGTCTCATAAATCCAAACACAAAACTACGCGTTGTATCTCTTTGCAGGATGTGATCTGGTAAAATTCCTCCGCCACCAAATATAGGTCGACCGCTTCTGGTTGAAAAGCGAAGTGAATCTGGTACGTTAGCAACGAAATGACTAGCGTCTGTTAATGCATCTTCTCTTTCAAACAACTCATAGGCATAGGCTTCACGGCCATCCAAAAACGGTTTTTGAATGAGGCGACCTGATGGAGTTGTGTACTGAGAAGTAGTAATTCGTACACTGCTGTTATCAACGAGCGAAAACTCAACCTGAACAAGCCCTTTCCCATATGTTCTTCGACCTACTATAAGCCCGCGGTCAAAATCCTGTATGGCACCTGCAACAATTTCAGATCCTGATGCAGAGCCCTCATCAACCATAACGATGAGGGGAAGATCTCTAAACTGTCCATTTCGTTGGGTATTGTACTCTGATATAAATCGGGCATGACGGCTTTCTGTAGCCACAATTGGGGTTCCCGCAGGAAAGAATTCACCTACTATTCTGAAAGCCTGAATCAGGTATCCACCTGGGTTACTTCTTAAATCTAGTACGAGACGATTCATACCCTGGTCTTTCAGTGACTCCATCGCCTGCATGAATTCATCATACGTTGTAGTGGCAAAATTGCTGATTTTCAGATAACCAGTATCATCGTCAATCATGTAACTTGAGTCTACAGTGTAGATAGGGATATTATCTCTGGTTATAGTAAAATTAAGAGGATTTGCCATACGAGGCCTTCTTATAACCACATCTACAGTAGTACCTTTCGGTCCTCGAAGATGACTAACAACTTGTTGATTTGTAAATCCAATTGCGGATACATCGTCAATTTGTATGATTCGGTCACCAGATTGTATTCCTAGCTTATCAGATGGTCCGCCAGAAATAGCTGAAACAACGGTAATGGTGTCAGCTATGATATCAAATTGCACACCAATTCCCTGAAATCTCCCGGAAAATTGCTCCTGTTCTCGTTCAGCTCGCTCCGGTTCCAGATAATTTGAGTGTGGGTCTAGCATGGCAAACATGCCAATAATAGCGTCATCAGTTCTTGCAGCAAGATCTTCACCAGGTGCAACACTTGCGAGAAAGCGATACGCACGTTCAAAACTTTGAACAGCCTCTCTTAATGTACTCACACGGTGATTCGTGACAGATGTGTCGAGTGGTGTAGCACTGAAATCGAGACCTTCAGTCTCTATGTTTCTAATGAAGCCCTTTAAACTACTCCTGTATAGATCATTTACATTTACTTCACTGAAATGGTTGTCAAGTATTACGCGTTGAACCTGAATATATTTCTGAAGGTTTATCTGATCATTACGCTCTTCTTTAAGAATATTTTCGTGGCCCAAAAACCATGCAAAGCCAAGAATTAGAACAGCTATAATGTTAGGAGCGAGGAATCGACGGATTGACATAAAAATAAAACTCGATATTTCGGTTAGTTATGTTGTTTAAACGCAACAAAAATGCATGTGGTATGCAGCACCTTTTTTATATACACAATAAAGCATTGAATTGAAAAAAAGTTTCCGGCAGTTATAATATATATTGACTCAGATCTCGGTCTTTAACTATTGAGCCGATCTGTTTGGTTACATAATCTTTATCAATAAGAATCGTGCCCTCATGGATGTCATCGGGAACAAGAAACAAGAGCTCTTCCAGTATGGTAGTAAGAATAGTGTGTAACCTCCTGGCGCCAATATTTTCAACAGAAGAATTAACTTCAGCGGCAAGTTTGGCTACTTCTCGAATGGCTTCATTATTAAAAGTCAACGTCACACCTTCGGAGGCAAGCATTGCTTCATACTGTTTGGTTAGTGCATTTTTGGGTACTGTAAGAATGTTGTAGAAATCTTCTTCATTCAAACTATCCATTTCCACACGAATAGGAAAACGCCCCTGTAGTTCAGGTATGAGGTCTGATGGCTTAGAAACGTGAAATGCACCGGAAGCAATGAACAGAATATGATCTGTTTTAACCAGGCCATACTTTGTAGACACAGATGAACCCTCCACAATAGGGAGTAAATCGCGCTGTACGCCTTGTCTACTAACGTCAGGACCACCTTGGCCGGAGCCCGATATGCCACCTGCTACTTTATCAATTTCATCAATGAATACAATGCCGGATGTTTGAACACGTTCCAGCGCTTCCTGAACAGCCGCATCATTGTCAACCAATTTTTCAGCTTCTTCTGCAAGCAATAATGTTCTGGCGTCTTTAATTTTAACGGACTTCTTCTTGGTTTTCTTAGGAGCGAGATTGCCCAACATGTCCTGAATATTCATTCCAAGCTCTTCCATACCAGCCGGACCAAATATCTGCATGGTGGGATTTCCACCTGCTTTAACATCCAATTCAATTGTTCTGTCGTCTAGCTCACCTTTACGTAGCTTTTCACGAAATTTTTCACGGGTTCTCTCGTTTAACTCTTCATCACTAGCAACATTAGGGTTGAATTCTGAATCAGTAGAGCTACTTAATCGTTGCGTGGACGTTCCAAAACCCGCTGGTTTTTTAAGAGGCGGAATAAGCAAATCCAAGATTCGTTCCTCCACATTCTCTGCAGCTTTGTCTTTAACGCGCTCCTGCATTTCAGTTTTCACCATAGTGATAGAAAGGTCTGTTAAATCACGAATGATAGACTCAACATCTCTGCCAACATAACCCACCTCTGTGTATTTCGTGGCCTCAACTTTAATAAACGGTGCTCTAGCCAATCGAGCTAGTCGACGTGCAATTTCGGTTTTACCCACCCCGGTTGGACCAATAAGTATAATATTATTTGGCATGATATCGTCACGAATGGCATCATCAGACATCATCCGTCTCCAACGGTTCCGAAGCGCGATAGCAACGGCTTTTTTTGCATTACCCTGACCGATGATATATTTATCCAGCTCGGCTACAATCTGGCTGGGTGTAAGAGAATCAATACTTTTCAAAATTAGTCAATCTCCAGAATCGTAATATTATGATTGGTGTATATGTCAATATCGGCAGCGGTTCCCAAGGCTTCCTTGATAATCTCTTTGGCAGTTAGTTGTGGTGCATGCTTCTTAAGTGCCCTGGCAGCTGCTAAAGCGTAGAAGCCTCCACTACCGATAGTTAAAATCTGATCATCGGTTTCAATAACATCTCCCTGCCCTGATATAAGCAGACCTTTCTGATTGTCCATAACTACAAGAAGAGCCTCAAGCCTGCGTAAGTAACGATCTTGTCGCCATTCTTTGGCCAACTCTACAGCTGCTCTTTGTAAGTTTCCGTTGTACTGATTTACTTTTTCTTCGAATTTCTCAAAAAGTGTGAAAGCATCAGCGGTTGAACCTGCAAATCCAGCCAAAATCTTACCATCGTACAACTTTCGCACTTTCTGAACGGTTGATTTCATGACCATTTTGTCTAAAGTGGCCTGCCCGTCACTACCAATAGCAGCTTTGCCGTTGTGAATAATACCAACAACGGTGGTTGCGTGAAGCGATAAAGTCATTTAATTCTCCTCCTGAGTGTTTTCATCACTCTTAGTAACGTCTTCTGCTTCAGATTTGTTCTCTTTTTTATTTTCTTTTTTTGCTGCAGGCTTTCGTTTAGATGCTGTTTTCTTCGCTACCTCTTCTGCTGTTTTAGCTTTTTTACGTGGAGCAGGTTTCTTTTTTGCTTTAGGGGCGGCTTTCTTATCCGCTGCGTCTACATCTTTTTGAGAAGTGATATCTGCTTTGTCAGGGCTTTCTGTACTCCCAGACGTACCACCTTCGGTTGATTCATCAGTTTTTTTATCATCAGACTCTTTTTCCTCTTTCAATTTAGAAGATGCAACAAGCGCCTGAACGATTGATGAAGCTGCCTCAACAGATTTTTTCGGAGCTTTTTTTGTTTTCACAGGCTTAGTTGTGGCCTGATCTTCGACATTTTGCATCGTAGAGTCGTCAGGTCCTTGCTCCGAATGATCTTTCTTTGAACCTGTGCGCACTTCCTGTACGTTTGTAGCATCGTCACTTACTAGTGCAGTTTGTGCTACATCTTCAGAGTGTTCACGTGTAGAGGCAGTTTGTGCCACATCTTCTATGGTTTCACTTTTAGATACTGGTCCCGCTTCTTCAGACTTTTCTTCTGATTCAGGATTAGTGGATTTAGCTGTATCGTTTTGAGATTGGAGCTCTTTATCTCGCTTAATCTTGTACTCTTTAGCTACTTCCCAAGCTGACCTCAAGTGGGCTAGTTCTTCTGGGATTTCAGCATTACTTGCATCACTAACTGGTTTTACCTGGTCCTGCGATTTTGGCGTTTGTACTACATGCTCTTTATTTGAGGCACGTTCACGCGGAGATTCATTATTGGTCTGCTCATCATTCTCTTTTTTATAGTATTTAGAGATTTTTTGATTACGACGAGAATCCGACTGCTGTTTACTCTCGGTCGTTGCAGCAGTTTCTTTCAGAGGATCTTCCTGCTGTTTTTCCTGCACTTTCGGCATTGGTGATTTACCAACCTGTCGATTCGATGGTACATCCAGCTGAACTCTTCGGTTAGAACGTTCATCGTCAGCAGTCTGCTCATTATCTCGGCGACGTCCACCGCGTTGATTATCGACATCGCTTCGGCGTTCACTCCTGTTTGAATTATCACTTCTGCGGCCTTGTGTCTGGTCTGACTTTGATTTCTCTTTTTTGTAGATGTCGAGCGTTGTACTATCACGCTTGTGCTCGCTTTCCAGCTCAGCAATACTCTTCTCTGCAGCCTTGATAGCCGACTCTATAGATTGCTCATGAAGTATTGTCTCCGTAATGTCGATGTCAGATCCCGCAAGGGTAAACTTGTAGTCGTTCATGGAAAGAGTCAAATCTTCAATTATGCCGATTCGTAAACGGTATTTAAGCATCCATTTGAAATGTTGACTAATCCAGCCCTTAGTGAGCATTCCTCGCATATAAGGGTTGATATGTAGATCAACGGAACGGAATGTTGTGCTGCTTCGGAATTTAGACAACCAACTCTCGATGTCAGACAGTATAGTGTTTTGAGAAACTATACTGCCGCCGCCGCCACACATCGGGCATACGCGGCTAACGGATTTTACCACACTTGGGCGAATACGCTGACGTGTGATTTGAACTAAACCAAAGTCACTCATAGGCAAGACATTGGTTTTGGCTCTGTCTTTACGAAACTCTTTTTTTAGTTCGTCATAAACTTTTTTTCTATTTACATCATCCCTCAGATCGATAAAATCAACAACAATGATACCACCAATATCACGTAAACGTAGTTGCTTAGCAATCTCCCGTGCCGACTCCAGATTTGTTTTCAGGGAGTTGTCTTCCTGTGCTTTCTTTGCCGCATATCTGCCCGAGTTAACGTCGACCACATACATTGCCTCGGTTTGTTCAAAGATAAGATAACCACCACTTGGCATCTTAACTCTAGGACTAAATACCGACTCAACATCCTGCATTATATTCATATGGTCGAAGATATGATTCCGACCTTTGTACAATTCAATATTTGGCAGCATATTCGGGGCAATCTTAGACACGTAGTGCTTAAGCGTTTTATGCATCTTTGAATCGTCCACTAATATTCGGTCGAAATCTTTCGCGAACAAATCGCGAACCAGACTTTCAGTCATATCCAGGTCACGATGCAGGAGAGTAGGTGGCTTAGCCCCTTGGAGATTCTTAACGATGTTGTTCCACTTCTCTAAGACATCATTGAGATCTTGCTCGATGAGCTTCTGGTCAACACCTTCAGCTACCGTTCGAACGATAACCCCAAAACCCTCAGGCAAGATGTCTGAAACAGTTTGACGTAATTGACGGCGCTCTTTATAGCTTCGTATACGTTTTGATACAGCTACATAATCTCCCATTGGAATTAGCACCAGAAAGCGTCCGGCTATGGAGATGTTTGTAGAGACTCTGGGGCCTTTTGATCCAATAGGCTCTTTAACGATTTGAACAAGGACTTTGTGGCCTGGTTTAAGCAGATTTCCCAGCAGGTTTTGCTCTTCTGCGTTCGTGCCATTTTTGGTGTTTTGAGAGTCGTCTTTTTTATCGCGGTATTCACGAAGTCTCTTTACAGCATCTTGAGGTACTGAGTCTTGACCATTGAGCATAACAAGGTAATCGTCGAGATGCTCACCTAGGTCAGAGTAGTGAAGAAAGGCATCCTTGGGAGTGTTCATGTCAATGAAAGCGGCTCTTATGCCACCCATTACTTTTCGTACCTCGGCTACATATATGTCGCCAACTGTACGCTGATTCTCCGGAGACTCAATAAAAAGTTGTGCTAGTTCATTGTTTTCAAGTAAGGCGATGCGCGTCTGTTTTCCAGCGGCATGAATTATAATCTGATTTTTCATTTAACTTGACAATATGCAAGCAGGTACTCAGTACAGCACAGTTTCGTGGCATTAATTCAATATAATGCCTCATCCTGAAAAATAGTATGTAAAACGGTGTAGTTGACCCTTGTGAAGACCGAGTACCTGTTGGTTCTGAATTTCTGTTAATTGGTTGTAGACCAACCGGATAGGGTGCGGGCGAATGTTCAGGTATTATATACCTACCAGGTAGAGTAGTGGTCTGAACAATTCTGAAAAGTATTACCAATAAACGCGTCGCAGCGTCTATAAAACCGTGATATAATTGATTTTGATTCAATGTATATTCCTGGAGCGTTAATTGGTGTAACAAGTTTTTGGCCTGATGTATTCAGGTTGTGTCAATATACACCGATATTGTCTGATATAAAATATCCAATTCGTAATGCTAGAATTACGGTATTGTACGACTTTACTCAGATACTCTGGAAATCAATGCACCTGCCGCATTTAGTTTTTTCTCCAGGTTTTCGTAACCGCGATCCAGATGGTACACCCGAAGTACCTCAGTAGTTCCTTCGGCCACCATCCCCGCCATAACCAAACTTACACTTGCTCTGAGGTCTGTGCTCATCACCGATGCTCCCTGAAGAGGAGTTTTGCCTTTAATAGTGACTGTGTTTTCATGTAATACAGCATTGGCACCCAATCTGCCCAACTCGGGGACATAGCTAAATCGGTCATAATAAATATGGTCTGTCACTGTAGCTTCACCATGAGCCTGCGTAAGCATTGTGGCCCACTGGGCCTGCAGATCGGTAGGGAAGCCTGGATAGATTTCAGCTTTTATGGATACTGCATTCAATTTTTCAGGAGGTTGAACCCGTACAGCATTGTCGGAATAGGTTGTGGTTACACCTATTTGATCGAAAGTTTGACGAAAATGACCTAAGTCAGATGGATCTATGTTATCTATGGTAAGATCAGATTCCGGATGCATAGCAGCAGCAATCATAAACGTTCCGGCTTCAATTCGGTCTGGCGCATTTCTGAACGTTGTGCCTTGTAATTCCGAAACACCCTCAATAGTTAACTCTGATGTTCCCAAACCTTTGATTCTGGCACCCATTGAATTCAATGCCTGACAAAGTAAAACTACGTCTGGTTCACGAGCAGCATTACGAATCACAGATACTCCCTGTGCTTTCACGGCCGCGAGCAGGATATTTACCGTAGCACCCACACTGCTCGGCTCAAGCTTGAAATTGCCACCAGGTAAACGACCGTTCGGCGCTTTTGCAATAACATAGCCCTTATCCATCGTTATTTCAGCACCCAATGCCTTAAGCCCTTCAAGGTGCAGATTTACAGGACGGGGCCCCCAGGCACAACCGCCCGGGAGAGAAACCTTAGCGTAACCGCTGTGAGCTAGAAGTGCACCTAACATATAAAATGACGCCCTCATTTTTCGCACCAGATCATAAGGTGATTCAGGAAATGATAAATTTGAGGGGTTTATAGTTAACTGATTACCACCCTCATTAAAGTCAACCACGGTTCCGGTTACTCGTAGAACATTGTTGAATGTGTAAATATCGTTTAGTCTGGGAATGTTCTCTAAAACAGAAGGGGTGTTGCCAAGAAGTGCTGCAGCCATGAGTGGCAGTGCCGCATTTTTAGAACCGCTAACAGTAATATTCCCTTTGAGTGGGGTGTTACCTTCAATAATGAATTTATCCAATGAATTTATCCGATTTCAATTAACGTTGTGTTTTTTTCTACTGACTCACCTGTAGCTACATAAATTTTGAGAATTTTTCCGGAGGCAGTAGCTTTCAGTTCATTTTCCATTTTCATAGCCTCTAATACGATTACAGTCTGACCCGCATCAACTGAATCACCCTCCGAAATTTCGACGCGAAGTATTTTTCCTGGCATCGGGGCTTTTATATTACCTTCCGTTTTCTTCGACCCGGACTTAAAGCCCATTTTTTCCAATAACAATGTTTGTTCGTCTTTTAACCCTATAGAGTAACGAGCTCCATCAAGTGTAAATGAGATAGTATCTTCAGCGATATCAACATCATAAACTTGGTACATATCTCCGTTTATAGATAGAATATATCCGTCGTCTCCATAAGGCTCCAACCAATATTCAATAGACTGATGATTTGCTTGAAGGTCTTTACCTACTACCTTATAATCTCGCTTAGTTCGTTTGTATGTTGCTTGAAGTTCCATTTGATGTAACTAATGTAGTAATTCCTAAGCGTGTAATTCGAAAATAATAATCCATCAGGTTATCCAGATCATAAAAGCCGTTCTGCGGACCTGTGGAGCCATCATACACCTCAATAAGTCGACTGCTGATTAAATTTGTAAGATCATCTCGCAACTCGCCGTACTGAAGACCGGTTTCATCCAGAAGGGTCTGCATTGATTCCATATGGTAAAGCTTGGCTAATACAACTCTCTCAGAGGGTGTTAGTTTTCTCACTATTGAACCTCCAGGTCGCCATAGGTTATCATATTTCCACTGCCATCATAAATAAAGATTCTATGTAACCCGATTGCTCCGCTGTAAGTGCCGTTGGTACTTAACCAAGACGGTTCAATATTAATATCTGATATTCCGGGTGGCAATGGTCTTCTGGTGTCATTGTATATCATAACCGGTCTGCCGAATGCATTTCGGGTATAAACTTCCAACCCGAAGATGGATTCCAATCCTGTAATCAGAATCTCAAGTGTGAATCGCTGTCCTGCAGATGGATTTGGATAAGGTGGCTGAATGACTTCTACAAACCCCTGAAACATTGGAGCTATTCTCCAATCGTCCGGGTCTGTTTGCAATACCTCTCCAGATGCAGAGGTGCGCGTAATATTCTCAGGCGCAGAAAAAGCCTGACGCTCAAATTCCTCCTGGTCGGAGTCTCTGGAGCAGCCGATCACAATTGAGAGGATAAATAAAAAGGCGAGTATTCTTTTAGCTGGCATTAAGGTTGCATATGGTAACTAGATACTTAGCTAAAGATATGGAAAACGAGTTTTATGAACTCAGATTGTTGTTCACAATAGCGATGTTTCGTTTTATTCCATCAAATTTTGCTCTTTTGATGGCTTTGTTTTTAAAAAGCCTGCGATATTCATGCAAGTCCAGCTCATCCCAAAAGACCGCATCTTGCATGGTTATGGATGCATCTGCCATAAGGCGAGGTTCACTTCCGGCTTTTGCCTTTCGGTTCCACGGACAAACATCCTGGCAGATATCACAGCCGTACATCCACTGTCCCATTGCCGAATGATACTCCTGGGGGATAGCTTCTCGAAGCTCAATGGTAAGATAGGAAATGCATTTGCTGCCATCGACTTTGTATGGCTCATAAATGGCTTGGGTTGGGCAAGCATCAATACATTTGGTGCATCTTCCGCAATGATCGGCTACAGGGGTATCGTATTCAAAGTCTACGTCTATAATCATCTCCCCAATGAAAAAAAAAGAACCCATCTCTTTATTCAGTAAATTACTGTTCTTGCCAATCCACCCCAGTCCCGACAGCCGTGCCCAGGCTTTATCTAATACCGGAGCGGAATCTGTAAACACTCGACCGTTAATTTCGCTACCGGTAAGCTCTTCGGTATAGTTATATAGTTCGAATAGCTTCTCCTTCAAAACGGTATGATAGTCTTCACCAAGTGCGTAATTGGAAATTCTTGGGATGTCTGCTCTGTTCTTGGTTTGCCGGAACAAATTGGGCTGATTGTAACTGCAAAAAACCGAAACGACTGACTTTGCACCAGGAACAAGACGAGCAGGGTCTAAACGGTTGTCGAAATTGCGCTCCATATACGACATACTACCATGTCTCGATTCCTTGAGCCAGGTTTCTAGTCTCGACTCTTCTTCAACTAATCGGCGCGCCTTCGAAAATCCGCATGCCTCGAAACCCAAAGCTGCCGCTCGTTGCCTGACAAGTTCTGTGAGTTTTTCTTGTTGCGTCATTATTTAGCCAGTTAATTTGGAGATCAGCCAGAGCTGCTTGAATTCTTTATCAAAAAAATACAAAAACTGGTTGCAATCTGTTGAAATAGTTGGTATCTACTACGCATGATCCAAACAATTAATATTATAATCAGGCGCCGTCTTCGCAGGGAAATCTCCTTTGAGAAGATAATGTCCGAAAGTTAATGTTGTTTGCATCGTGGAATGTAACTTTATCGAAAGGGCAGAATCTTCAAAAGGTTCTGTCCTTTTTTATTTTAGGGATATTTACAGATGACTAAAAAGATTGTACTTGCCTATAGTGGCGGACTAGACACCAGTTTTTGTATTCCGTACTTAATTGAAAACTACCAGGCTGAAATTCATGCCGTATTGGTTGATTGTCTTGGGATGGATGATGAGCAAATACAGCTTGTTGATAAGCGGGCAAAAGAGTTGGGGGCAGCGCATTTTGAGTGTGTTCCGGCCTTTGACATGCTCTACGATAGAATAATCTCAAATTTAATTAAAGGGAACGTTCTTCGCGACAGAACATATCCGCTATCGGTTGGAGCAGAGCGTTTCATTCAGGCAGAACAGATTGCTGAATATGCCCGACGTATTGGTGCAGAAGCTGTTGCTCATGGATCCACCGGAGCCGGTAATGATCAGGTTCGATTTGATGCGGCATTACGTACGTTAATTCCTGGTGCTGAAATTATTACACCTATTCGAGACAAAGAGTTAACGCGAACCGATACAACGAAGTATCTTCAAAGCAAGGGGTTTCATGTAGAGGAGAAAACAACACAGTATTCGATTAATGACGGTATTTGGGGCACAACCATTGGTGGTAAAGAAACCACAACTTCTGATCAGTCGCTACCGTTTGATGCATTTCCTCATCTTAAATCGCCATCGCAGTTTACAGAGCAGGCTGAGGAGCTCACGATATCGTTCCACAATGGGTTGCCATTTGCCGTCAATGGCGAAAAGATGAAGAACAAGGAACTACTTCAGTATTTGCTAGAATGTGGCAGAAAACATGGTGTTGGCAGGGGAATGCACCTGGGTGACACCATTATTGGCATCAAGGGCCGCATTGGATTTGAAGCTCCAGTCGCCACCATTGTATATCTTGCCCACAAAGAACTAGAGAAACTAGTGTTAACCAAGTGGCAACGACAGCTAAAAGATCAACAAGCCGACATGTATGGGATGCTCCTGCATGAAGGGCATTATTATGACCCTGTAATGCGCGACATTGAAGCATTCTTTGACAGTTCCCAGCAGCTGGTTAAGGGAGATTCCAGACTATACATTGGTCATGGAAACCTGTTTCCACTAGGTGCTTCATCTCCAAATAGCCTTATGAATGCCAGCTTCGCAAAATATGGAGAAGAAAGCACCGGATGGACCGGCGAAGAAGCCCGCGCTTTCTCTAAACTATACGGCCTAACTTCAAAAATTGCACATCAGAATAAGCTATCATGACTACAGAATTTGAGACCATAACCGCCGATATTATCGCATCCAGTTCAGGAGCCGTTAAACTGCAGGGGAAATTACCAGTTTCCAAAAGCATAGTGGCCCAGGAAGGGTACGTTGTGGCGGTTAAGCTGCTGGATGATAAAGAAACCTATAACAAAATTGAGAATGCAGAAGGCAACTTTATTGCCTATAAAAAAGGAGATATCGTTGTAGGTGCTCTCGGTGAGCGACAGGCCTTGCGCGGTTATAGCGGTGTTGTACCACGTGCTATTAAAGCTGGAGATGTACTTCATATACTCAATATGGGTGGAATCATTGGATTCTGTCAATCACCACATCCTGATTTCGGTCCCGCAATGCGGGCGGAAGTTGTTGGTGCTGTGATGATAAAAGATGATGACATCATGAAGCACGCTTGTATTCAAGATTTTGCTATTGAATGGGAATATGAACTAACGAATAGTGTACCTTTGATTGCCGTAACCGGTACCTGCATGAACGTAGGTAAAACCATGGCCGCAACTCAGATTGTTAAACAATTGTCGGCCAAAGGGTACAAAGTTGCCGCCGCAAAACTAACCGGTGCATCGTTGATGCGGGATGTGCGTTCTATGATGGACCAGGGTGCCATAGCCTGTACGCATTTCTCAGAAGCTGGACTGGTATCAACTACCGGGAAAAATATTCTGCCAATGGCCAAAGGACTCATCAAGCACCTGAACAAGCAGAATCCCGATTTAATTGTCTTGGAATTTGGAGATGGTATTATCGGAGCATACGGTGTAGACAGTCTGCTTATGGACAAAGAAATTCAAAAATTTACCTCAGTACATGTTGTAGCCGCGCAGGACTTTATGGGATGCTGGGCAGCCGACCATTTTTTCAGAAAGCGATACAGCAGGGGAATCACCATCATTACCGGTCCGGTAACGGATAACCTGGTAGGCATTCAGTTTATTCAGAATACCATGGGTATTCGTGCGGTCAATGCCGTGAGTGATCCACAAAAGCTTGGCGAGTGGGTCGCAGAGTCGGCATTAACACTCCCTTCAACTGCGAACGACGATTTTAGAGTATAACCATGAATAAAATTAAACTCTCGATTGCAGGTGCTTCCGGATATACCGGTATGGAAACCATAAGATATCTGCTCCAGCACCCTATATTTGAAATCCACCATCTCTATGGTCACGATTCGGCAGGGAAGAGCGTCGATGAAATATACCCGGCTTTCGCTGAAATCCTTCATCAGACGATACTGCCCTTATCAAAACTCGCCGCCGATGCATCCGACGCTGTGATTTTGGCTCTCCCTCACGGAAAATCTGCAGATGCAGCGCATGAACTCATCCAAGCAGGGTATAAGGGTAAGATAATCGATATCGGTTCAGATTTCCGTCTTCCGAACCCAGATGACTACCTGACCTGGTACGGAAGTAAGCATCCTCATCCACAATTACTAAATCGATTTACCTACGGGCTCACCGAGTATAATCGCGCGCAAATACGCAATGCCGACTACGTAGCCAATCCAGGTTGTTTTGCTACGGCACTTCAAATGGGAATACTGCCGTTGATGCTATCGGAACTCTCCAATCGGTATTTTGTGACCGGAATGACAGGTTCATCGGGGTCGGGTGCCAAGCCTTCAGAAACAACGCACTTTTCGAATCGATTTGGAAACGTGAAAGCCTACAAAGTATTCAAACATCAGCATCTCGGTGAGGTTAGTCGCCATACCCAGCGCATCGCTGGCGTAGAAGCCGATATACATTTTACCCCTGTATCTGGTCCATTTGTGCGCGGAATCTGGATGAATATTTCCGGTGAACTAAAGAAAACTCACGACCTTACAGAGTCGTTTGAAAGTGTTTATTATAATTCGCCGCTGGTGCGACTTCGTTCTTCTTTGCCAGAGCTCAAGCCGGTAGTTGGAACAGCATTTACAGACATCGGATGGCAGCAGGATAAACATATATTCAGCATCGGAGTGGCCATTGATAACATGGGGAAAGGTGCAGCAGGACAGATGGTTCAAAACCTGAATTTGATGTTCGATTTACCTGAAGAAACCGGGCTCATGTATCCAGGTATCATATTGTAGTACATAAAGATAATGTAGGTTGTATGACAAATAATATAAACATAGACTGGAAAGCTTTAGAAGACCAGTACGAAGCGGCTACCTATGCGCGATATCCCGTTGTATTTACTCACGGAGAAGGCATCTATTTGTTCGATATCGACGGGAAAAAATATACCGATTTATATGGTGGCCATTGCGTTTCTATACTAGGCCATTCCCCTCAGCGTGTGATTGACGCAATTCATGAGCAATCTAAACAGCTCATGTTTTATTCCAATGTAATTTATCATCCATCGCGTGGAAAAGCAGCCCGGAAACTCATTGAAATGGCCCCCGAAGGATTCGATAAAGTTTTTTTCTGCAATTCTGGAACGGAAGCCAACGAAAACGCCATCAAACTGGCCTGGAAAATAACCGGGAAAACTCGAATAGTTTCAACGATAGGCGGTTGGCATGGCAGAACGCTTGCATCCCTTTCTGTAACACATAGCGAGAAGCTGCGCCTACCATATCGTTTCGCGATGCCGGATGTTTCCTTTGTTCCGTTTGGAAATGCATCTGCCCTAAGGGAATTTCTTAGTATGAATACCGATGTTGCCGGATTTATTATAGAACCTATTCAGAGCATAAATGGGTGTAATATGGCTGAAGATGCCTATTACCAAGATGTTCGTGCAATATGCGACGAATACGGCGTGCTACTCATCTTCGATGAAATACAGACCGGCGTAGGACGAACCGGCACCTTCTCGTTTTGTGAACATGTGAATATGAAACCCGACATTATCACCTTGGCCAAAAGCCTTGCGGCCGGGTTCCCTATTGGTGCAGTTTTGATGCCCGACCGAATCGCCGGTCAGCTGAGTAACGGGGATCTGGGGTCAACATTTGCTGGAGGAATGCTGGCTAGCGCGGCCTGTGAAGCTACGCTGGAGGAAATCGATGTTAAGAACCACATGGCACATGCTCCCCTGGTGTTTAACACACTCCTTGAGGCACTAAAAGATACCCCTATTGAAATTCGTGGAAGGGGATGCCTTATCGGGCTCAAATTGCCAGTAGAAGCGAAAACCGTTGTGCGCGAGCTTTTCCACAGAGGCTGGATTACCGGCACATCTGATGTAGCAGATGTCATGCGCATCATGCCCCCCATTATAACACCAACGCAAACCATTGAGGAGTTTGCAAAAGAACTGATTGATGTCATCTCAAAATAAACATTTCATAAGTCTAAACGACTGGTCAAATCAAAACCTTCTGGCTTTATTAGACCGGGCCGATGAGTTAAAAAAACTTCGCTACCGAAGCCGAAAGGCAGAGGGGAAGGTCCTCGGACTGCTGTTTTTCAACCCTTCATTGCGAACAAAAGTATCATTTGAGGCTGCGGCAATTCACTTAGGTGCAGGTTCATCCATAATTTCACCCGGATCCGGTTCCTGGACACTCGAGACCGAATTTGGCGCCGTTATGAATGGCAATAAAACAGAACATCTCAAAGAGGCCATACAGGTGTTATCCAGGTACTGTGATGCCATCGGTGTTCGAGCATTTTCAACGCTAAAAGACCAAGATGCCGATTACACTGAGCGCCTCATGAAATCCGTTGCCCATTATGCCGAGGTACCGGTTATCAACATGGAGAGTGCCATGGAGCACCCTTGTCAGGCTATGGCCGACTGGATGACCATACGCGAGTTATTTGGCAAGAACGCATTGCCTGATAAGAAACTAGTTCTAACCTGGGCGCCCCATCCCTCACCACTACCACAGGCGGTTCCTGTATCGGTGTTGGATATGGCTAGCAGAAGTGGCATACAGGTAACTCTGGCTTGCCCACCCGAAATGGTGCCCGATACACAGTTTATAGACCGATTTAAACAGCAATGTGCAACCTACGGAAACAACCTTGTTATCGACCACGATCAACAGTCTGCCCTTACCGGCGCCGATGTGGTATATGCCAAATCATGGGCATCTCCAATTGTGTATCAAAATCCGCTCGAAGAAGCACGTTTACGCAAAGAAAAATATCAGTACTGGACATTGGACGCTGATAAAATGCAATATACAAACGAAGCCTATTTCATGCATTGTTTGCCGGTTCGACGAAATGTTGTCGTGAGCGATGACGTGCTGGATAGTCCCAATGCTCGACATATTGATGAAGCTGAAAACCGCCTGCATGTTCAAAAATCAATCCTAATGCAATTATGGGACCTGTCGTTGTAAAAATCAGCGGAAGCTTAACCGATCAGCCTGAAGCGCTGGAGCATATATTTTCCTTTGTAGATGATTGCATCCAACACACGCGCCCTGTTGTCATTGTGCATGGAGGCGGTAAACAGATAAACGCTTTATCTGCTAAATTAGGACAGCAATCGGTACAGGTACAGGGCAGGAGGGTTACTACACCTGAGGCTCTTGAGGTGCTTCGGTACACTGTTGGTGGAAGTGTAAACAATAACCTGGTAAGCGCACTGAGAAAACAGGGTATCTCCGCTGTAGGTCTCAATGGCACGGATGGAGAGCTTACGACTGCACTCCGAAGAGAACCGCTGCTTATGGATGGAAAGCCAGTAGATTTTCAGCTTGTAGGTGAAATTGACCATGTTAATCCAACGTTGTTACACGTACTGCTCAACGCAGGATTCATTCCGGTTATCGGTTGCCTTACATGGTCAGCAAACGAAGGAACATTAAACATTAACGCTGATACGTTCTCAATCGCTATTGCTTCAGCCTTAAATGCGTCAGAAATCGTTATGTTAATGGAGCCTGAGGCCGTTCTTGGGCACACCGGCGAACCCATTGCGCGGATGACATCCGATTTACGAGATAAAGGCATTCAGGAGGGATGGATAAACCAAGGCATGATACCCAAGCTGCATACCGGGTTTCAAGCATTAGCTTCCGGGATAGGAGCTGTAAGGCTAACCAATCCGACCGGCCTCAAGAAACATCGTGGAACACTGTTAATCCATTCGTGATATGAACTTATTACAGGAAGATCCAAAAGAATTACTTAAAGCCCTGGTGCGTTTCCCAAGTCTGAGCACGAATGAACAGGAGTTGGTCGACTGGCTGGAGGAGGCTGTTTCCAAAACCAAACTCTTGCACACGGATCGCTATGGTGACAATATCATTTTCAGTATAGACTCTGGGAAACCCGGTCGGTGGCTGCTATTAAATTCCCACTCCGATGTTGTACCACCATCTGCAAATCACCACGGCGATCCGTTCAGTCCGGAGGAAAGAGATGGGTGTATTTGGGGCAGGGGCACAACAGATGCAAAGGGATGTGGAACGGCAATGCTACGATCTCTGCTTGAACTTGCCCATGAAGGCTGGAAGCCCAATGCCGGAAAAGTGAGCTTCGCACTTACAATCTGCGAGGAAACTTCGGGGGAATTTAACGGTATGGCTTATCTGAGAACCCTGATGGACGAGGGAAGGCTTCCAAGACCCGATGCGGCTCTTATTGGTGAGCCCACGTCTTTAGCACCCTGTGTTGCTCAAAAAGGACTCCTCGTTGTGCGTCTCACTACAAGAGGTGAATCGGGTCATGCTGCTCGCGTGTATGGCAAAAATGCTATCTATGAGATGGCAGATGTACTGCAAAAACTTCGGGACCTACAATTTTCAGAGCAAAATCCATTTATTGGAAATATTAAAATAACGCCCACGAAGATTTCGGCTGGTACTGTAAACAACGCAATGCCCGAGAGCACCGATGTAATTTTAGATATCAGAACCATTCCGGAAATTCCTAATGAGCGTATACTTCATACCATACAATCAGCAATTGGGTGCGAAGTCGAGGTTATCAGTGACCGTTTTGTCAGCACGCAAACCGATGATCAATCGATAATTGCACAATGCGCGCTCGATGCATCAGGACAGGTCTTTTTTGGGAGTCCTACAGCCTCAGACTGGGTGTTCTTGTCGGACATCCCTGTTGTTAAAATAGGTCCCGGTCATAGCGAGTTATCACATAAGCACAATGAGCATATTGAAATCTCCCAATTGAATGCGGGTGTCTCTTTATACAAATCCATTATTAAAATGTATTTCGAACGAATAAATCAGGCATGATGATATGAGTAAAATTTGGCAAAAGGACGATAAATCGCAGCTTAATCGCGACTGGTTTGACCGATTTACAACCCGGGAAGACCGTAGCTACGATCAGTATCTGATAACCTATGATTTACTCGGCAATCTGGCGCAGGCAGCCATTCTGAAACAAGCCGGAATTTATTCTCAGCAAGAATACGACGCCGTTTCACAGGCATTGAAACGGTACTATCGCTCATGGGAAATGGGTGAATTCCAATTGGAGGAACACGATGAAGATGTACATTCCTGTGTTGAGCGGCACCTCATTGCGGATTGTGGAGAGGCGGGGAAGCGTATTCATACCGGCAGGTCCAGAAATGATCAGGTTGCTACGGATGTGCGTTTGTTTCTAAAGCACCGCATGCGTGAGCTTGTTGGTTCGTGGATACGGATATTTCAGGTGATGGGCGAGCTTGGTGAGCGATATGAGGGTGTTTTTTTTGCAGGAATGACGCATACACAACCGGCGATGCCTTCTTCCGTTGATGCGTGGGCGGCCGGTTGGCAAGATTTGATGCTGGCTGATATGCGTTCTGTGTTGGGGGTGTATCGGGAAGTGGACAGGTCTCCGTTGGGGAGCGCTGCAGGATACGGTGTTCCCTATTTTGGCTTGGAGCGGGGTCTTGCGGCGGACTTGATGGGTTTCAGCGAAGTGCAGTGGCCTGTGACGGCGGTTCAGCCGGGTAGGGGCGTTTTGGAAAAACGAGTGGTGGATGCTTTAGGTTATGCTGCTCTTACGTTTAACCGTCTGGCTGCGGATGTTATTTTGTTTGTGAATCCTGCTTTTGGGTATCTGCGCCTGAGTGAAGATCAGACGAGCGGGAGCAGTATTATGCCTCAGAAACGCAATCCGGATGCCTGGGAGTTGATCAGAGCGACGTATCATCGGTTTTCGGGAATTTCAGCGGAGCTTTCTTCGGTGGGGGCTAATTTGACGTCGGGTTATCACCGGGATTTGCAGGTCAGCAAGCGTGCGGTGATGGATGCGGTGTTTGCGGCTGAGGAGCTTGCTACGGCTGTTGAGCGGGCGTTGCGCGGGGTTGATGTGGATGTTGAGGCTTGTGAGCGGAGTCTTACGGCGGAAGTATTTGCCACACATGAGGCCAATAAATTGGTTTCACAGGGTATGCCGTTTAGAGAAGCTTATCGGTTGGCCGCAAAAATGGTATCTGATGCTAAAGTGCTTGTACACGATGAGCTTAAAAGCAGTTACCTAATAAAAGGTTCACCTGGAATAATGGCAAAATCAAGTCAAAGCAATCAGATTGGTGAAATCTTGAACTGGTTCGAAACGGAATCAACAAAACAAGAAAATAAATTACATACATTATTGCACTGAGTTATACGATATGATCAGGCAATTCATTTAATACAGGTTAATACACAATCATGAGTTCGAATTTAAATGACCGTTTTTTAGCCAGCTGTCTGGCTGCTTCATTGGGGGAAAGCTTTGCCTTACCCGCTGAAGGAATGACACCCGATCAAGTTAAATCTACCTTTACGAAGATTGAAAATCTTGTGCCCAGACCAGAGTCCGAGACCTTTTATGCCCTTCCTGCCGGAAGCACAGCCCGCCAAACTGAAGCGATGCTCGCCGTCTTAAAAGCCTCACGACCTTTACCCGATTTGCAAGGATTTGCTTTTAACATTAAAGACAGCTTTAACCGATTTCAGATGCTTTGGCCCAAAAGTGCTACATTCCCCTGGCCTCCTTTCCCTGATGAAGGGCATTACACATTCGCTTTTGCAATGCCTGCGGCTTACCGCTTGTGCGCAGGAAAAAATTCCGTAAGCGATATGGCCGACTGGCTCAAAAGTTTGTCGCCAGTTTCTGTCGTCTGGCAGCAAGGTGTGTGGATTTATTTGAGGTTACTGGCTGATCTATTCAAATCAGATCCCTCCAGTTTTGACAAAATTATGTTTGTAAGAAAAGCCATTGAATATGCAGATGAGGCAGAAGTACATTTTCCGCACGACTACAAGATGAAACGTCGAATGCAACTCACGGAACCCTTACTCAGCGCTCCGCTTGATAAAGTTGCGGAAGCTTGTGGAAATATCAATAATAACGCAGACAACGTGCTTGCCTTTGTGGGAAGTGCATTCTTTAAATATCATAACAGCTTTGAAGAAGCACTAGTTGCTACATCGAATCTTGGCGGTACCAGCGGAGCCGTTGGTTTCTATCTTGGCAGTTTGCTTGGTGCATTGCATGGAAAGGAAATTCTTCCAGGTGCTTGGCTTGGTGAACTCAAGGTCAAAGAAAGTGTAGAGGCCGCCGTTTTTAATTACGCTCATTAATTTATACCACTATGAAAGTACATGTTAAACGAATTGATAATGACTTCCACATGGAAGCTGTAAATGATTCCGGAAATGTGGTTCACATGGACGGTAATCCCGCTATTGGCGGTCATAATCTTGGTGCCAGACCCATGCAGTTGTTGCTTATGGGTGTAGGTGGATGCAGTAGCATCGATGTCATCAGTATTTTAAGAAAGCAGAGAGTCGAACTTAGTACTATCGATGTAGAGATTACAGGCGACAGAGATCCCGCAGAAGTCCCCGCTTTGTTCAAGAAAATCCATGTTATTTTTAAGCTTGGTGGTTTAGAGGAAGATCAGAAGCAAAAAGCGCTTAAAGCGGCGGCACTTTCTATGGAAAAGTACTGTTCTGTGTCTAAAATGCTTGAAAACACTGCAGAAATTACCCACGAAGTACAATTTACCTGATAATGCCTAATGATTTGCCAGACGGATTTCATCCTGAAACGATAGCTATACGTGCTCAAACTGAACGATCCGGTAACCGAGAGCATGCGGTTCCTATTTACATGACATCCAGTTTCATGTTTGACGATGCGGAGCAGGCCAGAGCCATGTTTGCCGATGAAATCGAGGGAAATATCTATACGCGCTTTTCAAATCCCAACTCCAATGAGTTAATTGAAAAGATGTGCCTTTTGGAGGATGCAGAAGATGGATTAACAACGGCATCTGGTATGGCCGCCGTCTTTGTGAGTCTTGCAGGGATTCTTAAGCAGGGTGATCATGTAGTAGCGTCAAGGGCTGTATTTGGATCTACACATCAGGTATTAACGATGCTCTTACCGAGATGGGGAATAAAGCACACCTATGTTGATACATCCGCTTCAGAAGAAGATTGGGAGAAAGCCATACAGCCCAATACTAGAATGATTTTTGCTGAAACACCATCCAATCCAGGACTCGATCTATTAGACCTACAGATGCTTGGTCAGATAGCCAAACGGCATGATATCCTTCTCAATATCGATAATTGCTTCGCTACACCGTTTGTGCAGAAGCCATCTGAGTTTGGTGCAGATATTATTACCCATTCTGCTACAAAGTACATCGACGGGCAGGGTAGGGCAATTGGAGGCATTATTGTAGGTCGCAAAGATATTGTTAAAGAACTACGTTTTTTCGCTCGTCATTCTGGACCGGCAATGTCACCGTTCAATGCGTGGATTTTTTCTAAAAGCTTGGAGACATTGTCAATACGGATGGAGAAGCATGCTAACAACGCAATGCATCTGGCCGAATGGTTAGAGGCGGAGCACATGCAGCACCTTGAATCCGTTAAATACCCTTATCTGAAATCATATCCGCAGTACAACCTGGCTCAAAAACAGATGAAAAGTGGGGGAGGAATGGTTTGTTTTTCGGTTAAAGGAGGACTAGAACGTGGTCGTGCTTTTCTCGACAATATTAAACTTTGCTCGCTAACGGCCAATTTGGGCGATTCACGTACCATTGTTACGCATCCTGCAAGTACTACGCATTCAAAATTAAGTATAGCTGATCGGGAGGCTGTGGGTATATCAGATGGTTTAATAAGAATCAGTGTTGGGTTGGAGCATATAACCGACATCAAGAACGACATTGCTAGTGCTTTAAAATCTTCACAGCATTAAATTCAGAAGCCCTGCAATAAGTGTTGTTTTGCAGGGCTTAGATGTATTGATTACGCTTATTTGATTAAGGTCATCATCCGAATTTCTCTACCCATCTCTGTCTGAAGAGCATACAAATAATTTCCACTAGGTAGATGTTGAGCATTAAATTGAACAGCATGGCTGCCGGAGCTCATGAAACCGGCGAACGCGGTGTGCAGAAGTCGACCTGTAACGTCGAAGATTTGCAGTTCAACGTGCGATGCTTCCGGCAAATTAAAGGATATGGTTGTTGAAGGATTAAATGGATTAGGGTAGTTTTGATGCAGCTGAAATTGTGAAACCCTTTCTTGTCTGCGTTCATCAATGCTAACAACAGCTTGTTCTGTCTGGACGAAGCGAATAGCATCTGCTACTACAAAATCTCCACCTGATGCATCATTGGAAATTACAACCCGATCGGTTTGTGTACCCGTAAACAAAAATTCACCAAGTGAGACCCATTGAGCGTTATTAATTTGCTGGTTAACTCTAACTGTGGTTGAACCTTCAGCATGGTCAATGGTATAGGGGGTATTCGTGGTGCGATTGAATGAAGCTGACCACCATCCGAATACTTCATATTTTGCGTTCAATAGCTCTGGTTGATATTCAACAAACTGTGATCCGTCGCCCGGTGCTACAAGCCATGATGCTGAAGCAGCGCCACCGTAAGAGTCCGAAAAATTTGCTGTCTGAAACCAATCTTCGCCCGTGAATGTGACACCGTCATCTTCTGTATCAATAATCACCTCGCCCAACGGCGGGGGAGGTATTTGAAGTGAGTCGGCTGAAATGACACTCAGTATGGTTGGAACAGGGCGCTGTGTCGTTTGCCCGTTCGGCCTGTTTATCAGCTTATTACCCACAGCCATGGTTGAAGACCCGCCCCCATCAAGGTTCATAGCTTCTACAGCACCGAGCGAAATCATAACATCTGCAACTTGAGGAAGTGATAATCCCCTATATGGTAAGCCACCAATAATTGAACCTGCGTCAACTACGAACATGATTACTTTGTTATCGGCCGTAAACCCTACGGCTGTTCTAGGTCTTCGCTGGTCTCCTACAAGACCGGAATTACCGAAGAATCCCTCTTCAACATAGGTGTAATTTACCTCTCCATTTTTAACGAGTACAGGTCCAGCACCTACTCCCATAAGCAGGTTTTCATATAGGTTGCCCTGATCTCTTGTTGGTGTTGGTGCTGGCGAACCAGGCCTGTTTTGGGCGGGTTCGCTGTACCAATAAAGGTCATTTATGGTGTTTCCAAAGTGATAAATCCAGTCAACAGACATCGATCGGTCTTCATGTATCGCAAAAAAAGCACGGGTGATAGGATAGCTTACTCCATCTCTATTGACAGCTAAGATATTCGTTGCCCCAACTACACCACCCGGGCTCACGTATGCACTTACCGATTCACCTGTAGTTACATTGAAATATCCAGCATTTATGGCTGCAATTGCTCCTACGCGACTCGTAAAAGTAGTGGTTGCTTGTGCAGGACCTAAAAAAGGATGCACTATAATAGAAGGCTCATTCATATCGGCGAGCAAATAATATGCTATAACACGATCGTTTGAATCAACGCCCCGGAATAGCTGAACTCCGGTTGGCAGATTTTCGTCTTCAGTGAGCTCCGTCCATACAAATTGCGCATTGGCGGTTGTTACAGCAAATGTAACAACCAATAGTAGGCTGTAGATTATTGATTTCATTCGTTGACATTGTGTATTTCGGTTAGATGATTACCCAAAATAGCACTTAAATCGCCTAAGCACAAAAAAAGCCCGGTATCACTAAATACCAGGCTTTGGAATTAGCATAAATTGCTTCCTGACTACCGTGCCGCTATCATTCCAGCGAGTCGTTGGGCATTTGTTGCCTGTGGCGAATTTGGATAATCGGACAAAATTAGCTCTACCAACTCCTGTGCGAGACGATAATCATCACCGGCAATGGCAGACTGTGCACCACGGAGTAAATTTTGGGGTGTAGTGCTCGAATTAACATCCCAATTTGCTGCACGTCTGAATTCTCGAGCAGCTTCGGTATGTCTGCCAGCGTTATCGAGTAAAACAGCATGAAATGATATTGCGCCTACGCCTAATACTCCGTTTGGAGCTTTGAAATTTCGCATATAGTTTAAGGCTGCATCATTGTCACCCAATTCTTTTTTTGCAACTGCTGCGTAAAATCGGGCAAGATTTCCTGCATCTGTTCTACCGTAATTATTAACTATGGCTACAAGACCAATTCCTAATACACTATCGGTACCAAATAGAGCAGCCTCATAATCACCAACATTTATGTACTGTTCCGAATATCCAAGGAATGCCTGAGCTGCCTGTTGCTGGTTTGAGCTGTGAATTGTATAACCAACAACTGAACCGATCAAGACTAAAACAGCGATAGCTGTACCAACAACTTTTGCTGTATTTTGTTGTACATATATAGATATTCTGGCGTATGTAGTTATGAGTACATCTGACTCCAGATCTTCTTTAGATAATCGTTTGGACATATTAGATTGAGTGGTGGTTGTTAGTTAGTTTATATTCTATAGCCATCAAAAATAAAGCTTTTTCAATTATCAAGCTAACTGATTGTTCTACGCAACTACGCCATTTTTTAAGCTGATTTGTATATCACATACTCTTGCAAGGTTACTGTCATGCGTGACCATTATGACAGTAAGTCCGGTCGATTTATTCAAGCCAGTTATCAAGTCCATCAGGTGCATCGTATTGGCTTCATCTAAATTACCGGTTGGCTCATCGGCAAGAAGTACAGAAGGACTATTAATCAAAGCCCTTGCCATGGATACGCGTTGTTGTTCACCGCCGGAGAGCATGCCTGGCCGGTGCGATAAGCGATCTGACAATCCAAATTCGCTAAGAAGTTCGGTTGCACGTTTTTTTACGGAGTTTAGTTCGAAATTTCGTGCTAAACCCGGCATCATTACATTTTCGAGAGCAGTAAATTCAGGTAGCAAATGGTGAAATTGAAAAACAAAACCAATTTCTTGATTTCTAAATAGGCTAATTTCTTCACTGCTATAAGATGATATGTCCTGGTCTTTAAAGTAAATCTGACCGGTAGTTGGCTTGTCCAAACCTCCAAGGATATGAAGTAGTGTACTTTTGCCTGAACCACTAGATCCGATAATAGCACTCATGGAACCTTTCGAAAATTCAATGGCGACTCCCCTCAATACCTTAACGTCATTTGCCCCAGCTTTACCTGAATATGTCTTGGTTATATTTATCGCCTTTATCAATTCCATACACTTATTTAGAAGTTGGAAAAGAGGGGTAGATAAGTGGTTCAATATGGACACAGGTTGCCTTTTCTATATCGATATCGGCAATTACACCGCAAATTCTATTGTCTCCGTTGGCACTTTGATATTTTTGAGGCGTACTGAGCATAAATCTTCGTAGTGCAGTGTCTTTATCCATGCCAATGACGGAATTAAAAGAGCCCGTCATACCGGCGTCGGTAATATATCCCATACCACGTGGCATAATACGCGCATCATTTGTAGGAATATGCGTGTGAGTGCCTACCATTACAGAGGCTTTACCATCTAGGTACCAGCCCATTGCTACTTTTTCAGCGGTAGCTTCCGCATGAAAATCAACGAAAATTAAACTTGTTTCTTCTTTAATTCGATCGAGTGCCCAATCTGCCGTTCTGAATGGATCATCTATTGAGGGCAAAAAAGTTCTTCCCTGTAAATTAAGAACTGCAATCTTTATGTTTTTACCCGGCACGTCGTAGATACCATACCCATATCCGTTTACACCCTTAGGGTAATTTAGTGGACGCAAAAGATTTTTATCCGATTTCATATAAGGCAATATCTTCCATTTGTCGAAAGAGTGATTGCCTCCGGTGATTACATTTACACCGATACTATATAAATGCTTTACGATTTCTTCATTGATGCCCATTCCCTCGTGGGAATTCTCTCCATTGGCTACAACAAAATTGGGCTTGTGCTTTTGTAGTAATGAGGCTAATAGCGTGTCCAGTATTTGTATTCCCGGAGTACCGACTATATCGGAAATGAAAAGAACGCGAATGGAATCTGCCATGAAAAAGTTTCGGGTCGATAATAAAAAAACGCTATTGAGGTAAGGATAAGAACTATAACCCTATCAATAATAATGTGGTAAGCGACTCAATTGGGGCTAACTTCCACTAGACGCCGAGGCGTGAGGCATGTTATAGCCAATCGAAGAACGCAAACCAAGGTTATAAATGTTAGTTAATGTCTTAACCTATGAATCCTCAATAGCGTAAACTGATTACAAGTAATATGCTAAATTTCTTTATTAATGTCACCCAAAATCTTCTGTAATCGGGTAGATATTTCGTCAAGATGAGGATCATGCTCAACGCTGCTCGTATTATGATCTGCAGCTTGATTGTTACTCCTTCGTTGGGCGAAAAGCTCTTCCGCTATGCTTAGGCAAGCCAATACCATTATTGTCTGTTCTGGTTGGGTCGAAAGCTCTCTTTTAAACAATTTAAATCGTTCATCTACGTAGTCGGCAATTTCCTGCATAGCTTGTTCTTCGCCAGGCTCTACACGAAGAGGATATGCTTTACCCAAAATATTTACACGGATTGAATTCATGAACCTTTTAAAATGTCATCGAGTCGTTTAATATGGGCAGATAACTGGTGTTTGAGCGCTGTTCTATGATTGTCATCAAATGGCATTGGAATACGCTCTCTTTGATGTTCCAGCTGTTTCAATTCATCCTTGAGTGACTGATTTTCGTACTTTAGCCGATTAACCTGGTCTTTCAGTTGGTAACAGGCATCTTCGAGATGTTTTATAGTTTCCCGAATTTCTTGATAATATGCCCGTTGTTGCTCTGTCAAAATTTAGCCTTGGGTTAACTGCGTAATTTAGCACCGTAGCTATCAGATAGTTTTCTGACAACCTTAGTTATTATACTATCGACATCTTTAATAGTCAATGTTTTCATTTCATCAATAAATTTGAGTCGAAAGGCGATACTTTTTTGCCCGCTCCCCAGTGATTTACCTTCAAATACATCAAATGTTGAGATTGATGTTAACCTTGAGCCAGCAACTGAACGAATTGTTTGTTCAAGGTCACCAGCGTCAATATTACTAGAGACTTGTAAAGCAAGGTCGAAATCAATGCCCGGGAATTTAGGAACAGGTTTATAAACCATTGGAGGAAGATTTTTAGCCAGTTCGAGCATATCTGAAACACAAAGGGTAGCAACAAATAACGGGGCGCTCACATCAAAGTAGTCCCGCGTTTTTTTCTCTACTTCAGCAATAGACCCTATGAATTTATTTTCATAATACAACCCTAATTCATGGTCGGAAATTTTCTTGGTTACAATATTCTTATTTAGGTGTATAGACCCTAACAGAACCTCTACAGCACTCCTCAAATCAAATATTGTATAAGGTTCTTCCTTGTGAAACCAAAATTCCTCCCTACGCAGACCACCAAGACCAAGCATCATCCAGGTTTCTTCTATGATTCCATTGTGCCAGGTTCCTGGATTACCTTTTTTGAATGTGTTGCCAATTTCAAAAAAACGCACACTTTTTGCACCTCTATTAAAGTTATACCCTGCAGCCTTCAGAAGACCTGGTATAAGTGATGGTCTTAATACTGCGGTATCTTTGGAAATAGGATTAAGCGTCTTGATCAAGTCTGTATCTTGTGCAAACGCAGTTGCAGTATTTTCATGAAGCAATGAGTTTGCGTAGATCTCCCTGAAATCCAGAGATCTTGCGACTTCACGAAGGCGGGTAAGAAACTGCTCGCGAAATGGAAGTACTTCTGGCCGAGGTATATGTATATAATCCGGATTGGGAATTTTATTGTAATCGTAAATACGTGCAACTTCTTCAATCAAATCGATTTCATCGGTAACATCCGGCCGAAATGTGGGCACAGTACAAATCATTTCGTCACTGCTGCTTTTCTTCACTTCAAACTCAAGTGCACGTAAAACAGAGACGGCCTGGTTGATCATAAAGGAGGTGCCAAGTAACTTATTTAGTCTTTTTAATCGTAGTGTTACTTTGCGTGGCTCTGTTTTAACAGGGTGAACATCCACATATTTGGCTTGAATTTTCCCGCCCGCTATATCTCTGATAATAGTCGCACAACGATGAGCCGCAGCATAAGTAATGTTCGGGTCTATTCCTCTCTCAAACCTATACGAAGAATCTGTTTGAAGATTTAGAAGCTTAGATGTTTTACGGATACCCACAGGTTCAAAATAAGCACTCTCAATTAAGACGTTTTTTGTGTCGTCATTAATTTCAGAGTTTAAACCTCCCATTATCCCTGCAATTGCAACCGGCTTGGTCCCATCACATATAAAGAGCGATCCAGCAGGTACCTTGCGTTCAACTTCGTCTAATGTGATGAAAGAGCGTTCTTTATCAAATGCTTTTACCTCAATTTTTTTCTCAGACACCAAGTTGTAATCAAATGCGTGTAGCGGTTGACCGAGTTCATGCAAGACATAGTTGGTAGCATCAACTATATTATTGATTGGTCGTAGACCGATTGATTTCAGCCTGCTCGACAACCAATCTGGAGAAGGTCCTACTTTTACATCGGTAACTAAAATACCAACATAACGATGACATTTATCTGTATCAGCAATGGTGATAGATATATCGGGATGATCGGTAACAGCGTTATCTGGATTAGATAATGTTTTGAATGGCTTTTTGAGGTGTTTGTTGAGAACAGCTGCTAAATCTCTGGCAACACCGAGATGACAGGATGCGTCGGGTCTATTTGGGGTAAGACCGATTTCGAAAATGAAATCAATATTGGTATTAACAACACTTGAAGCCGAAGCACCGACTTCCGCTTCCGGATTGAGTACCATTATACCAGCATGGTCATCACCAAGGCCAAGTTCATCCTCTGCACATATCATTCCTAGAGATACTTCACCTCGTATCTTTGACTTTCGAATAACCAATGGCGAACCATCAGGGAGCGATACGGGTAGTTCCGTTCCTATTGTTGCAACCAGCACTTTTTGGTCTACATCAACGTTAGGTGCCCCGCAAACTATTTGTAAAGGCTCCGCTTCTCCCACATCTACGCGACACAGCTTCAACCTGTCAGCGTTGGGGTGTTGGTCACAAGCTGTAACCCTACCCACGACTACGCCGGTGAGATCAGAACCTACTTTATGTATTTCTTCTACCTCTAATCCTGTAAGGGTCAAAATTTCTGCGACTTGCTCAGGAGATTGGTCAAATGACACATAGTCTTTTAACCAGTTATACGAGACTTTCATAAAAAATAGGCTTGGTTGTTACTGAAACTGTTCAAGGAAGCGAACGTCGTTATCGTAAAATATTCGGATATCATCTATTCCATAGCGTAATGAAGCCATACGCTCAACGCCCATACCCAGTGCAAATCCAGAGTATACTTCTGGATCGATATCTACTGATTTAAGTACATTAGGATGTACCATACCGGCACCAAGTATTTCGAGCCATTTGCCAGGTTTGCCAGGTTGTTCCCACCATATATCCATTTCAAGACTGGGTTCCGTAAATGGGAAAAACGAAGGTCTTAAACGGTATTCAACTTTTCTATTAAAGACCATTTCTGCCAACATCACTAGTGTTTCCTTTAGCTCGGCAAAATTGACGTTTTTGTCAACATATAGAGCCTCAACCTGATGAAACAGGAAGTAAGATTTATAGGTTACAGATTCATTACGATACACACGTCCAGGCATTATCGAGCGTATTGGTGGCCTTTGTTCAAGCATTTTACGAATCTGAACTGGAGATGTGTGTGTACGCAGAAGCAAGTCTTTATCAATCTGGTGCTCATCTTTATGGATGTAGAAAGTATCTTGCATATCTCGAGCCGGATGCTCAGGGGGGAAGTTGAGCGAAGTGAAATTGTGAAAGTCGTCCTCAATTTCTGGACCTTCAGCAATTGAAAAGCCGAGTCGATAAAAAACCCTTTTTATCTCTTCCAGTGTAAGCGTAAGGGGATGGTGCGATCCAACCGGACGTGCAGGAGCTTGAAGGGTAATGTCATCAGAAGCCGCACGTTCAGTTGATAAGTTAGACTCCAGATCAATCTTTGCCTGATCAAAACGAGACTGGGCTTCATTTTTAAGTTCATTGAGTACTTTACCTGCAGCGGCTCGTTCTTCTGCGGCAAGCGTTCCCATTTTTGAGAATAATTCGGCAACCTTACCCTTTCTCGAGACATATTTCAGACGAAATTGTTCAAGTGACTCTGCACTGTTAATTTCAAATTCACGTATTGATTTGCGTATGGAATCGGTATCGAGTTTCATAAGGTGATCTGTAGAAATAAAAAAACCGGCAAGCACATATGATAGTACTTGCCGGTTAAATTGCAGTGGATTATTTGCCGGTTGCTGCCTGAACGATAGCTGTAAAAGCTTCCGGTTCACGAACAGCGAGGTCGGCCAGAACCTTGCGGTTGATTTCCATGTTTTTGGACTTCATGGCCCCCATCAGCTGCGAGTAGGATACTCCATTGAGACGTGCGGCAGCGTTTATACGTATGATCCAGAGTTTTCTGAATTCACGTTTACGATTACGTCGGTCACGATATTGGTACAGAAGACCTTTTTCGACCGTGTTTTTCGCAACAGTATAAACTTTACTACGAGCGCCCCAGTAACCTTTCGCAAGATTTAAAATCTTTTTCCGACGGCGACGGGAAGCCACATGATTTGTAGAACGTGGCATTTTGCGTAATAATTATTTAGTTAATGTTAATTAAATCCGGTTGTTTACAAATACGGAATAAGAACTTTAATGTTCTTTTCTTCCGATGGATGCACCAACGTAGATTTTCGCAGATTGCGTTTACGCTTCTGCGATTTCTTGGTTAGAATGTGTGAAGTAAAAGCTTTTTTACGCTTTACTCTACCGCTTCCGGTAAGCTTAAAGCGCTTCTTTGCTCCACTGTTACTTTTGAATTTTGGCATAATCCTGCTTCATTTTTTGAATTTTGGATAGACTCGCAATATAAACATAAAGACACTGCATTACAACACATTATCGTGTGCAATACAGTGTCTTTGAGGGAAATGTTACGAGGGATGAGGTGTTTACTTGTTTGGAGCAACGATGAGCGACATCCGTTTGCCTTCTAAAGTTGCTTTTTGTTCAACTTTACCCAAATCAGTTAAATCTTCAGCAAAACGTGCGAGTAAATCTTCCCCATTTTTACTGTAAATAATATCCCTGCCTCTGAATTGAACCGTTGCCTTTACTTTGGCTCCATCCTCAAGGAATTTCTTGGCATGCTTAAGCTTGAAGTCATAATCATGGTCATCAGTATGAGGACGAAAGCGAAGCTCTTTGAGCGTAACAGTATGTTGTTTTTTTCTGGCTTCTTTTTCTTTCTTCTTTTTTTCGAACTGAAACTTGCCATAATCCATAATGCGACATACTGGCGGATCTGCGTTGGGCGCGACTTCAACAAGATCCAGTTCCATTTGCTCAGCCATTTTGAGGGCTTCAGCAGATGAAAGCATCGCATGATTACCATCTGGTTTGATTACTCGTACTTTCAACGCCTTAATTTCTGCATTCAGACGCTCACGAGTTTCTTCCTTATATACTTTGTATCGCTTTCCGATAGCTATTTTCTCCTGTTTATTTCTGTTTTGGCGGGTTTTCCCTGTTTTCTACTTCAGCTGAAACTTTAGCTATAAAATCTGAAAATTTCAAACTTCCGATATCTCCAATTCGATGTCTTCGAACAGAAACCGTACCATCATTTTGTTCTCTTTCGCCAATAATAAGCATATACGGGATTTTTCTGTTCTCTGCATCACGAATTTTTGCACCTATTTTGTCATTTCTGCTATCTGTTTCTACGCGGAAACCCTTTTTCTTAAGCTCTTCTTCGTAGGATGCGGCCGTAGATGCAAACTGATCAGACACCGGTATAATCATCATTTGCAAAGGTGTCAACCATAAAGGGAAGTCACCTGCAAAATGCTCAATTAGTATTGAAGTAAAACGTTCCATCGAACCAAAAGGGGCTCTATGAATAATCACGGGGCGGTGTTTCTGATTGTCTGATCCTACGTATGTCAAATCAAACCGCTCCGGCATTACATAGTCCACCTGTATAGTTCCTACCTGCCACTTTCGGCCCAGAGCATCTTTTATAATAAAATCAATTTTTGGCCCATAAAAGCTTGCTTCACCAGGTGCTATGGTATAATTAAGATCCAAATCATCAGCAACATCTTTAATTTCAGATTGAGCACGGTCCCAAAATGCCGTATCTCCGCCATATTTTTCTTTTTTATCATCTCTGAACGACAATCGGATATCAACCTGCATGTCAAAAGTATTGAATACATACCTGGTAAGATCAACGCAGTTTTTTATTTCGTCTTTAAGCTGCTCGTGCGTACAGTAAATATGTGCGTCATCTTGCGTGAAACCACGAACCCTTGATAGTCCGTTTAATTCACCCGATTGTTCGTACCGGTATACGGTGCCAAACTCAGCCAGTCTAAGTGGTAAATCCCGGTAACTCCTCAAAGATGAGGAATATATTCGGTGATGGTGAGGACAGTTCATTGGCTTGAGCATGTAGTGCTCATCCTCTACCTGAATAGGGTCGAATTGAGATTCCGCGTAATAAGGGTAGTGCCCGGATGTTTTGTAAAGCTCTAGATTGCCAATATGAGGTGTAATTACTTCTTTGTATCCACGTTTTACCTGTTCGTCTCGCAAAAATGCCTCAAGAGTCCTGCGAATAAGTGTGCCATTGGGCAGCCATAATGGAAGTCCGCGACCTACCATTGAGTCAATCAGGTATATCCCCAACTCTCGGCCGAGTTTTTTATGATCGCGTTTTTTGGCTTCTTCAAGCTGAACCAAATACTCGTCTAGCATTGATTTCTTTGGGAAGGTGACGCCGTACACTCGGGTCAACTGCTTGCTTTTGACGTCTCCGCGCCAATATGCACCTGCAATATGCAGCAGCTTAATGGCTTTTATTGACTCCGTAGACGGGATGTGCGGCCCACGACACAAGTCCGTAAAGCCCCCCTGTTTATAAAGAGTAATGGTACCGTCCTCAAGACCATCCAGAAGATCAATTTTATATGGATCTCCTTTCTCTCGGAAGTATTTTATAGCGTCATCCTTGCTGATTTCCACACGCTCGAACGTTGACTTCAATCTGGCAAGCTCCAACATCTTAGCTTCAATCTTCTGTAGATCTGCCTCGGTTACCTTATGGTCTCCAAAGTCCATATCGTAGTAAAAGCCGTTGCTTATAGGCGGACCAATTCCAAACTTTACTTCAGGGAATAGCTCCTGAGTAGCCTCTGCAAGTAAATGCGCCGAACTATGCCAAAAAGTTTGCTGACCATCCTCACTATCCCACGTATTTATCGTAATGTGTGCATTATCAGTAATTGGAAGGTCCATATCCTGAATGGTGCCATCTATAGTGACCGACAAGGCTTCCCTTGCCAGGCGTGGAGATATCGATTGTGCTACATCGAAACCTGTAACTCCGTGATCAAACTCACGATTTGAACCGTCGGGAAATGTCAGGATGATGGTACCTGAAGACATATAACTGCTTTTAAAAATACGATTAAATAATAACGCTGTTGGTGGCGCTTTCTGATGGGGTGGGTCGTAATGGATTCGAACCATCGACCTCCACGATGTCAACGTGGCGCTCTAACCAACTGAGCTAACGACCCATCAAGGACCTAAGATAATCACTGAAGCGCGTTATAAACAATGAAATATTCCATAAATATTTATACTCGAGATGCAAAAACTAATCTACATTATCTTAGGTCGTTCATTTCTTCGTATATTTGAGACTTTGCACAAGAACAATTTATGTCTAACAGAAGATCACTCCGCGAGTCCGTACTCAAAGCTGTCTATGCTCACCATCAAGGTGGGGGGGATGCGGCCCATATTCTGAAAACAATTCTAGTACCTGAAACCAAAGAAGATAAAGAAGGTCTGAAGTTTGCCGAGAATCTTTTCCTGAAAACCATCCGTAGCAGTGAGGATTTTGATACTATTATCAGTCCAAATCTTAAAAACTGGGATTTGAACAGGATTGCATTAGTAGACAGATTGGTATTGCACATAGCCATATGTGAATTTCTTTACTTCGATGATATTCCTACGAAGGTTACAATTAATGAAGCAATTGAGATTGCTAAGAAATTCTCTACGGGTAACTCTGGAAAATTTGTTAATGGTTTACTTGATGTAATCAGAGATAACCTTAAAGAGCAGGGTCGCTTTAATAAAACCGGCAGAGGGCTGGTTGACTAATCAATAAATTTATATCTATCTCAAACATGAGTCTCAAATGTGGAATCGTAGGACTACCCAACGTAGGTAAATCCTCTTTATTTAACGCGCTAAGCAACGCAGGCGCAGAAGCTGCCAACTTTCCTTTCTGTACAATAGATCCAAATGTTGGCATTGTTCCAGTTCCTGATGTTCGACTTGATAAGCTTACAGAGTTGGTGAGGCCAAAGCGTACCATACCAGCGACCATTGAGTTTGTAGATATTGCCGGTCTTGTGAAAGGCGCTTCGGAAGGGAAGGGCAAGGGTAATGCTTTTCTTTCGCATATTCGAGAAGTTGATATTATCGTGCACGTAGTTCGCTGCTTCTCAGACGACGATGTTATTCATGTAGAAGGCGGTATTAATCCGGCAAGAGATATCCAGATTATCGATGCTGAACTCCTTTTTAAAGATTTAGAAAGTATTGAAAAACGTCTGGATAAACTTCGTAAACAAGCCAAAACGAACGATAAAACCGTCAAGCAGCACTTGGAAGTAGTTTCACGGTTACATACTCATGTTGAAGACGGGAATCCGGTACGTTCACTTCAGGTAACGCCCGAAGATGCTCAGGCGTATGCAGATTTATTCCTACTCACCGAAAAGCCTGTACTTTATGTGACTAATGTCTCTGAAGATGATCTTCCTGACGCACTTAATAATGAGTACGTCAATAAAGTGCGTGAAATCGCTCAAGTACAAGGCTCCGAAGTTGTAGTTGTATGCGCCAAAATTGAAGCAGAAATAGCTGAACTGGATGCCGAAGAGAAAAAAGTCTTCTTGGAAGAGTTAAATATTCCAAGTGCAGGACTCGACCTTCTCATTCAAGCCGCTTACAGGGAGCTGGGATTAATCACATATTTCACTGCCGGTGAAAAAGAAGTTCGGGCGTGGACAATACGTAAAGGTTTCAAAGCCCCTCAGGCTGCAGGTGTTATTCACAGTGACTTTGAACGAGGTTTTATACGTGCTGAGACTATAAAGTTTGATGATTTCATTACTGCCGGATCGGAAGCTGCAGCTAAAGAGGCAGGGAAAATGAGGTCTGAAGGGAAGGAATATACCGTTTTTGATGGCGATGTAATGCACTTTCGTTTCAACGTATAGTGCAGTACACACTGTGAATAGCTACATCATAGCTATTCATTCGGCATTACTCTCAAGGCTGATTCTATGCGTTATATTTTCCGGATCAATTTGGTCGTGTACTACCCACGACTCAGGGAATTTTCGCTTAACTATATTGTTGAATTCAATTGCTTCGGCCCGGCTCCTGAAATTGCCCACGCGTAGTCTGAAAAACGGTTGCCGGAAAAGGATGTATGTTTCCGGATCATATTGCGGGATTTCTTCAAATATCCATTGGTTAAACTTTCTTCTGAGCTCCTCAACTTCACGTACATCCTGAGATGAAATAATTTGTATTCTAAACCCTGCGTTACGTGCGGATTCGCTAATGAGGGTAGAGTCAGGCTGGAAAATTTCGGGTATCTCATTTTCAACGGAGAAAAAAGCATCCGTCGGACGAATTCTGAAATCGTCGATATCAAAACCAAAGTGAAATTCTTCGGTCATGGATTCACGGGTTTCAGCCTCTTCAGGAACAGGTTCCTTTAATACTTCCGTCGTTGAACAGCCGTAAACTGCAAAAACACAGGAAATAGCTAGAATAAAATGCCTCACCATAATTATTTGAATTTACTCACCTATCGGATGCCAGGTGGTCTTAATCTCGGTAAAATCCATTACTCTGTACGGGTTTTGTGCTTTTACCAATGACACCTTTTTGCTGTCATAAATCTTAACTCTGCGAACATTTAGCGCAGCGTTTTGTTGAATCATCTTACGTTCTTCGCTATCATCACCGTGATATGCAACTGCGTTTACATCCATGTGATTAGAAAACGGTTCTAATAATTCACCTTTTTTACCAGTCAATATATTTATAACGCCGCCAGGTAGGTCTGAAGTACCCAGAACCTCCGTAAAAGTTAAGGTTGAAAGTGGATTTTCTTGACTTGCCAATACAACACACGTATTCCCACTAGCTATTACGGGGGCAGTTGCCGTTACTAGTCCGATTAGCGTATTCATCTCAGGAGCAATGATACTTACAACACCAACTGGTTCGGGTACAGAAAAATTAAAGTGTGATGATGCTACCGGATTAACACTACCAAACACTTGCTGATATTTATCGCACCAACCAGCGTAGTATATTAAACAGTCAATAGATTCAGCCACTTGGGTTTCGGCTGCTTTTCTTGTTAAACCTTCTAACATTAACTCGTCCGTAAACTGCGCAGATCTTCCTTCCATCATTTCGGCCATACGGTAGAGTATCTGACTACGATTGTATGCTGTTTTTGCAGACCAGCCCGCAAAAGCATTACGCGCAGATACAACAGCGTTCCTAAAATCTTTTCTGCTCGATAAACAAATATTTGCTATCTGGTTTCCGGATTTATCTTTTAGGGCATAGTATCGACCGGACTCAGAACGTTCAAATTTTCCAGCGATATAAATCTTATACGTTTTCAAAACGGGAATTCTATTTTGCATAATATTGTAGGCGTTAAATATCCAAATTTAAGTAGGCCAAAAGTCCGTGTAAGCCTCCTTCACGGCCTACACCACTTTCCTTATACCCTCCGAATGGAGAGGTAGGGTCGAATTTGTTATACGTATTTGCCCATATAACACCAGCACGCAACTTGGTAGTAATGTTAAATATTTTGGATCCTTTATCTGTCCAAACACCTCCAGATAATCCGTAGGGGGTATTGTTTGCTTTTTCTAATGCCTCATCAGGAGTGCGGAATGTTTGAATGGTTAGAACAGGCCCGAAGATTTCTTCTTGCACAATACGATTTGACTGAGATACACCTGTGAAAATGGTGGGTCTGCAGAAATAACCTTTTTCGGGAAGGCTGCTTTCTGGCTGATACATAACGGCCCCCTCGTTCTGACCAATTTTCAAATATTCGTTAATTTTTTCATACTGAATTTTAGAATTGATGGCACCTATATCTGTATTTTTGTCTAGTGGATCACCTACAATTAGTGTATCCATGCGTAGTTTGAGTTTGTGAATTACCTCCTCAGCAACACTCTCCTGAACCAAAAGGCGAGAACCTGCGCAGCATACGTGGCCTTGATTGAAGAAAATCCCATTTACGATACCCTCCACAGCCTGATTGATTGCAGCGTCTTCAAAAATGATATTTGCAGTTTTTCCACCCAACTCCAGGGTATACGATTTATTTGTTCCTGCAACTGCATTTTGGATAATTTTGCCGACTTTTGTGGAACCCGTAAAAGCAATTTTGTTGATTTCTGGATGTTCTACAATTGCAGCACCTGTTTTCCCCGCTCCAGTTACAATATTGACCACCCCGTCCGGCAGGCCGGCTTCATGAACAATTTCAGCGAGCTTAAGAGCAGTTAATGGGGTAGATTCGGCCGGTTTTAGTACCACGGTATTTCCGGTTGCAAGTGCTGGCGCTATTTTCCACGCAGCCATTAATAAGGGGAAATTCCAGGGAATTATCTGCCCGGCTACACCCATAGGCTTAGGGTTTGTACCCGGGAATGCATAAATCAGTTTGTCAGCCCAACCTGCATAATAAAAGAAATGTGCCGCAGCTAATGGTATATCAATATCACGAGATTCTCGAATGGGTTTTCCACCGTCTAACGACTCAATTACTGCAAATTCACGTGCACGTTCCTGTATTAACCGAGCGATTCTATATAAATATTTAGCACGCTCACTTCCGGGAAGGCCAGACCACATAGGAAAGGCTTTTCCAGCAACTTTTACTGCAATATCTACATCCTCTTCATTCGCTTCAGCTACTTCAGATAAAACTTGTTCGTTGGCCGGATTGATTGTTTTAAAATAAGTTCCTGACTTAGGTTTAACAAATTTACCACCAATATAAAGATCATAGGTGGGTTTAATGTGTACATGGTCAGCACTTTCGGGAGCAGGAGCGTATGACCATATTTTATTAAAATCGATGGTTACACCCGTTTTTATTGAAGAATTTTGCATAATTAGTCCTTTGAGAAGTAGTCGCCTGATTGATAAACTCCAGTTTCTTGCTTGACAATTTGCATGATTAAATCATTTGCTAGTGCACTGGCTCCAAAACGGAACAAATCTGGGTTTAGCCAATCGCTGCCAAGTGTCTCTTTCACCATTACCAGATAACGCAAGGCCGTTTTGGTATCTCGTATACCACCGGCTGGCTTCATGCCAATTTTAATGCCTGTTTTTAAATAGTAATCGCGTATAGCTTCAAGCATAACAAGAGTAACCGGTTGGGTTGCTGCCGGGGATACTTTTCCGGTTGATGTTTTTATGAAATCGGCACCCGCATACATTGCTATATCACTAGCTTTGCGCACATTTTCGAGTGTTTGAAGTTCACCTGTTTCGAGTATCACCTTCAAGTGTGCTTTTCCACAAGCTTCTTTAATCTGGCAAACCTCGTCAAACGTGAAATTGTAGTTGCCTTTTAAAAACTCACCTCTGGAAATAACCATATCTATTTCGTCGGCTCCTTCATTTACACAATACTTAACCTCGGCAATTTTCTCACTCATGCTGGCATGACCACTAGGAAAGGATGTAGCTACACTTGCTACGTGTACGCCAGAATCACCAAGAGCTTTTTTTGCAGTACTCACGAATGGAGGATAAACGCATATTGCAGCAACTTTGGGAATTTCGTGCGGCCCATTGAAGGGACGAATGGCCTTATTGCATAATTGTTCAACTTTGCGATCAGTATCCATCCCTTCAAGAGTGGTCAAGTCAATCATCTGCATCGCAAGACGCATAGCGAACATTTTTGACTCTTTTTTTATACTTCTGGTATTAAAACGCGCTACTCGTTCCTCAATCCCGACTTTATCTATAGGGATAATGTGCCTAAAATCAGATTTCATCTTTTAAAACTTTTGGTGTTTGGGATGCTGAAGATACTGAAATTCTTACTTTCGAATGGAGCAATGTTGAAAAGGTGTGGATTAATTGCTTACCGGGAGTGCACATAATCGTGTCCGGGCAGGTCGTTGTAGTTGCCTTTTTTCCGAACAAAATATTGCCACAGAATAGAGTAATTACTAGGTTCGACCAAAATGGATGAATTAACGTCATTACCTCTTCTATAGTGCATAGCCTTTGGCAATCTGCGTAGAAAGCCGAAAAATGCTTTTATAACTGCTAGTGCGTGAGTGAATTTGCCACGAGTAAGAAATCGAATGGTTGCCACATCATCCAATAAAAGCCTGAGCAGCATATTACGAAACAGGTGCCTGGAGGGATGATTACGAACCAGCATCAGTAAATTGTTTCTGAAGTTATAGTAGACTTTTCTTGGATTGTCAGCCGATAGACTTCCTCCACCAAGGTGATAAACTACACTATTCGGACAGTACCAGACCTGTCTGCCTCGCAACTGAAGCCTCCAGCAAAGATCAATTTCTTCCATGTGAAATTCAAAGCTTTCTTCAAATCCACCGAGTGTTGTGAATATTGTTTTTTTTATTACCAAAGCAGCTCCAGAAGCCCAGAAAATTGGAGTTGCTTTATCATACTGGTTATTATCAGACTCAACGGTATCGAAAATGCGCCCCCTGCAATAAGGGTACCCAAGTTTATCTATGAATCCACCGGCGGCACCGGCATATTCAAATTGCTCAGGATTTTCATAAGAACGTATCCGTGGTTGTACAGCATCTATGAGTGGGTTATCTGCCATAAGCTTGGCTACATGCTGCAACCAGTCTGGTTCAACAGCAACATCATTATTCAAAAAAACAAGTGTATTGTAATGGGCAGCGTCTACCGCACGATTATTCCCACCACAATAACCATAGTTTTCTTCATGTGTAACTATTTTAATTTCCGGATATTCAGAGCGAACCCAGTCTGCAGAACCATCCGTAGATGCATTATCCGAAATAATAATTTCGTACTCATGGTATTGCGTCTGCACTACCGATGGCAAAAATCGCTGTAGGTGATGCAGCGCGTTCCATGTAACAATAATGATGCTGAATCCTTGCATAAACTGTTAAAATATAGAAATATCCCAGTAGTTATTTCGAACTTCTCTTAAGCATACGGTATATTTATCGATGTTTAAAAAATACAATACATGAAAAAAATTGGACTTTTGTCAGATACGCATAATTATCTAGACCCGAGTATCCCAGATTATTTTAAGGAGTGTGATGAAATTTGGCACGCTGGCGACTTTGGTACGCTAACAATAGCTGACCAGTTGAGGGAAATTGCGCCCGTTTTTGGTGTTTATGGTAATATCGACGGACAAGATATTCGTCAGGAATTTCCATTGGTTCTGAGAAGGGAAGTAGAAGGGGTAGATTTCTTTATGACTCACATAGGTGGCCACCCTGGAAGATATGCACTTCCGGTGCACCCACAATTAAAGTCTGACACCCCTGACGTTTTTATCTGTGGTCATTCCCATATTCTAAAGATAGTGAGAGACAGAGCACTTAATAATATGCTCTACCTGAACCCCGGTGCTGCAGGGCGACATGGGTTTCAACTTTACAGAACTATAGTCAGATTCGATGTTGATAATGGAAAACTAAAGAATATGGATGTTGTAAACCTGAGTGACAGCAAAGGTTAGTCCTTCAATTCCACGTTCTCAAGACCATTTTCACCGAACAGTTTTGTGTAATACACAAGTTTTTCGGAAAGAAGTTCGAGGTATTCTTCTTCAGATAGCTTGGTAAGCTCCTTCCCCTTGTAATCTCTTAATAAATCTCGTTCGGCCAGGCGATGGGTAAGCTCTTCCCAAAAAGATACTTCATCATACTCATTAATCATTTGCATCACCAGATCCAAAAAAGCGGAGTTAGGATATATTGTATTCTCAATCACATCTCTTGCAATTAGATCGCCAGACGCAAACTCTGGTGCGTATTTTATCAGTTTTGAGCTGAGGGAATTCAAGTTTTCGAATTCCTTAGTGTTTTGATGGTCAACAAGACTCTCTAACATGAATAATTGCTGGTAAACAGCATGAACCAAAACCCTATACTCGCTTTTGTTGAATGATATTGGCACTCTGCTTTCTTGCCCTTTTTTGCTATTCATAGTCTCAGGAGTTTGTTTGGTATGAAATAGGTGTCTCTTTCAATATTTTGTTGATAAAAATATACTACCTGCTGCGTAAACGCCAAATAGCCAGCATGATTATTGCTAAGTATAGTATAATCAGCAATAGACTAAACCAAAATCCGGTTAGGACGTTTTCAAAGTAAAGTACAGGTGCATTTATGATGAGCAGTAAGGGGAAGCCGAATAATAACGCAAGACCGCTTCCATAGACAAGCTCCTGGCTAACAGAGGTTTTGTGTTCCGGGTCTACAATTCGCAATAGAACAAGTGCTGACTGCATTGTACCAGTCATGTTACCAAAAATGGCAACGTTACGTTCAAGAGCCTGTTCCTTGTACAGCATTCGTGTAATTCTACTCAGGTAAAACCAAGTAACTATGGTAACGAGTATGCTCATTACCATAAGTGCTAACCAATATTGCTTGATAACTGCTATTGTTATGGCACTTATTGACGCTACAACCATAAAATCCATTAATATATTTCCATTATCCGATAATTCTTTATCATGAATCCAGTGACTCAAGCTCATGAAATCGATTATTTTTCTGAATAATAGAGCTGTCAGTGCAGCAAAAATGAAGTGAAACGACCAAAGCGTGGTAATTTCATGATCCATATTCACAGTTTTCAAAACGATTTCCACACCATTTAATACAATCACGGTAATCAGGTATGTCGCTCCAATTAACGCCCAGTGAAGTACCTTGGTCTCGGGGTTTAGCGATACAGTAGGTTCAGGCCTATCATCACCAAAAATATGAGTACTTGTTTTTTGGTGCAGCCCTTTTTTTACCATTATAATGCCAATGGTATATGCTGCAGTGAACCCAATTGCAGCAAATGCAAGACCCGTAGTGCCACCCTGTTCAAAGCCAAAATATTCCCAATTTTGACCTATACTGAATGCTATTCCTGGATTCATCCCAAAAGCCAGTGGCATCAGCAGACCTATACCCGCAAAGAGATCGGGATATACAGTGTAGATTAACATAAATGCAACGGATAGTCCAACAATGGCCTGTATGAGGTATGTTGAAATAAACAACAACCCTATCTTGATACTCTGAGCACGTGTTCCACTTTTATTCTCCCGCAAGCTAAGAGCGATGAATAACAATGCTAATAAGTGGTACACGTAAATACCGAGCCTTTCACTGCTTATTAAACCAAAAGTTAACCCTGTTGTTGCCAGAATAAGACCAACCAATCCTGCTATAACATTTGCAGGTATGTAGTTTCGTTTAAAAACAGGAACGCTATATTGTAAAAATCCTCCTACTAGCAACAGGCATCCTAAAACAGCGAAATCTGTGAATAGGTCGCCAGCTCTTAACGTTGTCAACCATAAGTCCATATTAAAACGAGTTTACGGATTGCTCACCTAGCTTTAGTCTTCGCAAAAAATGCTGCCATTGTAGTGCACTACCATTGCGGATATAAAACTGCCAGGTGCCGGATTGAAATGTAAGGCTGAGTTTATGGTTTTGCTCTATTGATATGTATAACAAATCATCAAGCTTAAAAGTCATATTGGTAAAACTGTTCCGTACTATAATCGCGTCATCGTACAAACGAATATTGTAATCACCATTGTATAGTAGTTCGTACTCTGAAGTAAGACGGAAAAGCGGAGTAACTGATTCCTGGAGTAAAAAACCCTCATTATGCTTTATCATTGGTAATTGTTTCATGGTATCAAATAAGTCTAGTAATGAAACGATTTCGCCACCAGTATTTAATAGCCTTGAATTTGCCAGCATATTGTAACGAGTGCCAGTAACGCTGCTTACAATCTGATGACCATCGGGAGAGTGTATTGCGTTATCAAGACCGCTCTCTGGACATCTATACAAAAGCCGGTGTATGCCACTAGCTGGTTTGTAAGCCCACTTAGGGATACATTGCTCGGGAACATCGTGGTATTCATCAAACCGGATTGCTTTCTTACATATGGTGGCAAAAGTCTCGTAGTCAGCAAAACGATCGGGGATAAGTACGGGCATAAAATGGACCTCAACCTGCCCAAATCGGGGATAATCCGCCCATCTAGGCCAATTCACGTAAGAACCGTGTAATTGAACAGGGTGGACAGGAAGGTTCATTTTGTAGAATAACTTTAGCGTACTTTCAATCAGCAGTTTTGGTCTGCCGTCCCATCGTCGTCCGCCCTCTGGAAATATGACAATCATTCTGCGTTGATCGGCCATTTTCATTACCGCCCGTATAACACCTGGCTCAGGTACATACTTGGTTGTGGGAACAATACCTATACTGTCCATAAACAATGCTGAAACGGGCTTATGAAATTGCTCTCGAGTCATAACACCAGCGGTAGGCTCATCCTGCATCCAGACATTTATAAAAAAGGGATCCATGTAATGAGAGTGGTTTCCATAAAGAAAACAAGGGCCGGTAGTTGGCATGTTTTCTGGGTTAACCAGCACAGGGCTATAAAACAGTTGAGTGGGAGCTATAATCAGCTTTCTTAGCAACGGAAAAGTTAAATCAGAGTATCCACGATCATTTTTTTTGAATCGAAAAGCCATAAAAATGTATAATATTGTTTATTAGGCTGTATGTTGGTACAGTGTTACTCATTGTCGCAACGCATCCACAAATTTCAAACTAAAATGTATTCTAAAAGCATGGCGCATCCAAATCGTAAATACGGGAACGTAGTAATAATAGGTGCCGGTATTGGAGGACTCACAGCAGCATGTTTATTGGCCTTTAATGGCTCAAAGGTGACTATCATTGAGAAAAATGAACGAGTTGGTGGCAAAATGAACCAGTTCGAAAAAGGCGGCTACCGCTTTGATACGGGGCCTAGCTTGCTCACGATGCCTGGTATTCTAGGTCAACTGTTCGAGCATTGCGGAGAACGTATGGAAGAATATTTAGAACTATTGCCGCTAGAGCCGGTATGCAGATATTATTTCGATGACGGAACACGCTTCGATGCCTTCGACCAACTTGAGAAAACACAGAACGAAATTCAAAAGTTTGCACCAGAGGACGTGGACGCATATGCGCGATTTTTGGATTATTCCAGGCAAATATACAATCGTACAGCCGATGTTTTTTTGTTTCATCCTTTGCGATCGTATCGTGATTTACTTCAACTTCCGGTATCGGATGCATTTAAAATTGACGCATTTACAACGGTCAGCAAGCGGGTAGATAAAATGTTGACGTCAGGATATATGCGTCAGTTTTTCAAACGATTTGCAACCTATAACGGATCTTCTCCCTATATGGCGCCCGCTACTATAAATGTAATTTCGCATGTGGAGATGAACCAGGGTGGCTATTACGTGAAAGGCGGGCTCTATCAGATAGCCCTGGCTCTTGAGAAATTAGCTTTAAAACTGGGGGTTAAGATAAAGACAGATACGATTGCAAGGCGCATCGATATGCATGATGATATTGCCGAAGGCGTTACCACTGAAGATGGTTACTACATGGCTGATTTGGTGGTTGCAAATGCAGATGCCCATGAAACTTATCTACATCTATTGCCTCATTATGTAACCCCAGCGGCTAAAAGGAGGCAGATTGACAAAACTGAACCATCCTGTTCGGGGTTTGTCCTGATGTTGGGCTGTAATCGTGAATGGAATGAAAAACTCGCACATCATACAATATTTTTCAGCAATAATTATAAAGCCGAATTTGATGATATTTTCAAACAAAATAAATTGCCCGTTAACCCTACTATTTATGTAGCAAACTCGTCTTTCAGTGACCCTGACCACGCACCATCAGGAGGCAGCAATTTATTCATTTTGGTTAATGCCCCTTATCTTCACGAAACTCAGGACTGGGACGAGGAAGAAATCAGATATTCTAATCTGATCATAGATAAACTGGAGCAATATGGATTAACAGGCCTCAAAGAATCTATTGTTGTAAAAGAAACGATAACACCAAGAGACTTCTACCATAAGTATAAATCCAACCGGGGGAGTATTTATGGAACTTCATCCAATAGCATGTTCGCTGCTTTTATGCGACCGAGAAATCGCTCACCATATGTAGAAAACGTTTGGTTGGTAGGAGGGAGCACACACCCTGGTGGAGGTATACCACTGGCGGCTCTGTCAGCATTTCATGCATGCGATGTTAAAGTGGATTCGAGCAGAGTTTAGCTTTCTTTTTTGCGAAGTTGAGCAACCGCTTCAATATGATAGGTCTGCGGGAACATGTCTACGGGTTGAACCTTGATGACCTCGTAGGATTCCTGTAGCAAATTCAGATCTCGAGCCAAAGTAGAGGTGTTGCAACTTACGTAGACCAGTTTGCCAACAGATAGCTCGTTTAAATGTGTGATAACATCTGAATGCATACCAGCCCTAGGCGGATCGGTAATGATCACATCGGGTCTACCGTATTTCCCTATAATTTCGCGAGTAAATACGTCTTTCATATCCCCCTGCTCAAAGAAGCAATGGTCAACTCCATTGCGATCACGATTTTTGATTGCATTCTGAATAGAGACCGGATTTATTTCGATACCAACTACTTTTGATGCTTTTGAAGCCACAAATAATGTTAAGGAACCAACTCCGCAGTAAAGATCAAAAACAGTGTCTCCTTTTTTTATTTCGGCATAACTTCTAGCTACTTCATACAGTGTTTCTGCTTGTAGGGTATTGGTTTGAAAGAACGCATTTGCATCTATTTGAAAACTATGCTCACCAATAAATTCTGTGATGAAACCCGGCCCATGAATTGTATTTTCAAAGCGTCCTACAGACGTAGGGGACAAGGTATCATTTACATTATTGACTATAGTTGTAATCTGTGGGAATTTTGATAACAATGCGTCGCAAAGCGGCCTGAGAATACTCATATCCTCTGTAAATGTTACAAAGTTGACCATCAGGTCTTTTGTGTGCACAGCATTTCGAATCATAAGATTGCGTAGAAATCCCTCTTTTTTAATAGGGTTCCATGGGGAAATACTATGTTCAATAGCATATTGTCTCACAAAATCTAAAATCTCATAAGAAACAGGTGGCTGTAAATAACACTCTTTCAGGTTTAAAATTTTATCAAATCGCCCTGGTATATGCAGTCCAAGTGCGAGTTCTCGCGGTATTTCTTCTCCTCCTGCTATTTCTTCGGGGGTAAGCCATTGTCTGTCGCTGAATGTGAACTCCATTTTATTCCGATAGTGAAGCTCATTTAAAGAACCAATCACTGGTTCTGGTTCTATGTTTGATAGTTTCCCAATGCGATGGAGGTGATCTTCTACCTGCGCGCGTTTAAAACGTAGCTGCTCTTTATATGTGACGTGTTGCCAGGTGCAGCCACCACAAAATCGAGCGTGCGAGCAAATCGGATCAACCCTTTGAGGCCCGGCAGACAAAACTTCGATCAGCTGACCTTCAGCGAATTGCTTTTTCTTCCTGATGATTCGAGTTCTTATGGTATCACCCGGGGCAGTGTTGGGTACAAACACCGCCATACCGTCCAGTTTACCAATTCCTTTTCCTTCGTAAGCGGCATCATCAATGTGCAGTGTTACTTCTGCTCCCTTTTTTAGCATATAAAGTTATTCTTCGGAAACGTGATTTCCGGTGTAGTAGGTTTCAAATTGCAGGGAATGAGCTGTAGCTACATCGGTACGTATTGCAAGTTGTTGAACGGTAATCTGAAGTTGTTTAAGAGCAATCATGTTCAGTACCTGAAGAAGTTTAATTCCGATTTGAGGATGCCTGTTGCACAGCGTAGTTAAATCAGGCTTGAAAAAGCCATAAACAGTACAATCGGTAACACATCTTGCAGATGACATTCTTCTCATCTCATACCCAATAGATAAAGCGCCAAAACTTTCTGGAGGCTCAATTTTATAGGTTGGTTTCGGCTCATCACTACCTTCATTACCAGTTTCAACTACCAATTCCACCAGGCCGTTTTCAACAAAGTACATTCCGGTTCCCGGATCACCCTGGTAGTAGATATATTCACCGGCCTTGTAGGTTCTTTTGTTACATAACTGCATGAACTCGTGGCGCTCCATCGGATTCAATACTTTAAGAAACCGGGATTTAAAAATAATCTTTGACCGTAATCTCAGGGAGTTGAATTTGTCTGATCCAAGCATAAATAGGTAATCACTTTGATGTTTGAGTTTCAGAAAGCGTGGCCGATTCCAAAATGAATATACGGATTTGGAGAGTTAAACCACCCTCGTCTGATTCCTCCCTCAATGGCAGGGTCGTGTATCCTATAGGCAACATCAATTCTGAAAATCACGTACTCCCAGTCGAGTCGGAAACCAAATCCTGCTCCTAATGCTACTTCTTCATAAAACTGATTAAAACGGAATTTGCTCTCAGAAAACTCGCTGCGCGGACCTGTCCAAATATTGCCTGCATCGCTAAATAGCGCAAATTGCCAATTTGTACTTAGGAAGTTTCTCAAAAAAGTTTGTCGAATCTCTGCATATGCAGCCAATTTAATATCAGCACCATTAATAGTTGCCTGTGTGGGACTGGAGCTTGCAGGTCCGAGTCTCAAAGGAGCCCAGCCTCGTATATCATTACTTCCACCAGCAAAAAAGCGTCGATTCAATGGGAGTTGGGGGTTCATACCATATGAGATGGCAGCACCCCCAAAAGCTCTCCATGCAAATACGGTATTATTTGTGATGGATGTATAATTGCGATGATCAGCATATGCTTTTACAAAGCGTGAGTAGCTCAATGTTGAATCGGCGAGTGTTAAAGATGGAATTGTAGACTGTAGCGGCTCGCCAGGTCTGACAATATATTTCTCCATAAGGTAGGGTATGGTTCCTCCAGCTTCTACAGATAATTCATTGTAGAAACCAAAATTTCTTTGCACAATATTAGTTGTACTCCTCCTGAGTGTATACCGTATTGTGGAGCTGAATTGCTCACTGAAATCGTTTAATATACGTTCACGTTGCAGCGGGTCGGTTATTTCATTTTCGATACGTTGCCGAAATAACGAACTGGGACTTGCATCAAACCAGTCGAATTCGATGAGATCCAGAATTGAGGTCGTTGAAGCGTTGTGTGAAATTTCGAACTTTAAGTTAAACCTAAGGTTAGCATTTACATTAAAATTAAGCTGATTAATTTGAGCAAGATTAATCTGATAAATGGTTCGAGCATTAGCAAAATCAGGGTTACTTGCTAGCCTGGTAAGTGGAAACGTTAATCTGGGAATACTGTATTCTATAGAGCCCTCAAAGCTACGAAGAAAGCCTGCTTGTACATTCGGAGCATTTTCGAAGCTGGCTTTCACACCTAATTCTAGCGTCTCAGCACTTCCCCATAAATTCGTATTAACATACCTTAAACCAGTTCCAGCCCCAAAGCCTAATCGTTGCATAGCAAAAACGTCAAAACGCAGGCTTTGTCGAGGAAGCGACTGCATGTCTATTCTAACCGGTATATTCACATTACTGAAATCTGGTAATCCTCCATCTTGTGATAACCCAAATTGCCTTACTGCCAGCATATTTAAGCTTTGGTAACGCCGAATGGTTTGCAGATAGAGCTCATGATTGTACTGTTCACCGGGGGTGAATAACATTATGTCATATAAAAATTCGAAACGTGTGGCAGCCTCGTCTTCTTTTCGAGCGAATATCCTTGTCGGTTCAACGGTTCTAGGGCTTCCAACCGTATCAAAACGCACATCTGAGACTACATTTCCTGGGCCATCTAAATTCAGGAAGACATCACCAAAATTGTAAACTTTACCGGGTCGGATGAGAAAAAGCACATCCAGTTCATATGGATTGTCATCCGTTGGTTTTACGGCCATTCTCACGGAGTCGCGCTGCACAGATGCGTGTCCGTTATTTCTGAGAAGGTTGATTATGTTATTTCTTTCAATGCCAACCAAATCATAGGTGAAACGCCTGTTTACATAAAAAGTGGTGTCATTGATTGATCCACGTGCCAGCGTACTTCTTCTATAGAATCGACTAAGCAGCTGAGGATTTTCAAATTCAGGAAACCCACTGTATGCTACAGTACGTATTCTGGATGGATTTCCTTCGCGGATTAGAAAGGACACCTCGTAACGATTTCGACTGAAATCAACAATGATGGTATCAACGGTGGTTTCTAGAAACCCTATTGAGCGGTAATATGCAATGATTCGATCGATATCGTTGGCAACAACCTGGCGGTCTAGCTGATTGGCTGCCTCACCCCAATTGCTATTGACTTGATTTAACCAGTACCACAGGGTTGCTCCGGGAATAGATAATAACTCTCGGTTAGGTTGCGTTCGAACTATAGATTGCAGGGTATTATTTCGTACAGCACTGTTCCCTGAAAACCGCACCCTACCAACACGCATACCACTTTCACTCTGCTCTGTAATTTGCGTGCCAGATGATGTATTTGTCTGAGCATACAAGTCCTGGCATAATATGAGAACTAGTACTTGTAAAATAAGGATGGTTCGAATAGAGGTCACGTAAGTAAAAAAAAGCGGATACCACATACAACGTACGCATCCGCTTCTGTTAAAAATTAATACTTGAGGACTTGCAAAGGTAAATCAAACGTCATCGTAATCGAACCCGTCATCTTCTTCACCATGGAAGAAATCCTCTTTCATAATATAGTCTGGCCAAATCTCTTCGATACTCTCATAGGGGGTGTCGTCCTCTTCATCAAGCTCGTATAAATTATCGATTACTTGTTGTGGGCACCCATTTCTTTCGGCCCATTCAATCAATTCGTTTCGAGTAGAAGGCCATGGCGCATCTTCGAGGGTAGCAGCTAGTTCAACAGTCCAGATCATAAAAAAAATGTTTGGTTAGTGAATTAATAATTCAAGCGTTAATAAAGTAGAGAAATTGACAAATTCAAGTGCCTAACGGAGTAATTTGAAAATAATTTTGCAGAATCCGCTACGCTGTGGCATATCTTTCTTATCTTAGCAATAAATGGCAGTATTTATGCCGAAATTATTAATAAGAAAGTTAAAATATTATGTTTGGCGCAACCGAATGGATTGTCATAGCACTGGTAGTATTGTTACTTTTCGGAGCTAAGAAAATACCTGAACTTGCCAGAGGGCTAGGACAAGGTATTAACGAGTTCCGAAATGCCTCCTCAGAAATACGCAAAGAACTTGAGAAGGGAGCGGAAGATACGCAAAAAAACAGCGAAAAAAGTAAAGACGAAGCTGTAAAGTAATTCTTAACACAACTGTTAACGACCTATTTTGAAAAGCCGTAGTATTGTTCAAACACGCCAGCAGTTACTGGCCGGGGAGTCCCTCAAGGAAATTGTTTCGCACTATATATCTCAGATTGACCAAAAGAATGCAGAGCTAAACATCTCTGTTGTGCATTACCCAGAAGAGTCAATTGCGAGGGCCGAACAAATTGAAAAGAAGATAACTTCCGGAAAAGCGGGAACACTGGCGGGTTCTGTATTCGGTATAAAAGATGTACTTAATGAGAAAGGAAAGGTCGTTTCTTGCGCTTCTAATATGTTGCGTAATTTTAAGAGCGTCTATAATGCTACCGCTATACAGAAACTACTTGATGAAGATGCCATTTTATTGAGTCGTTTGAATATGGATGAGTTTGCAATGGGCTCATCCACCGAGAACTCAATTTATGGTCCGTCGCGAAACCCTCATAACCCAGATCGCGTCACGGGTGGGTCTTCAGGAGGGAGCGCCGCTGCTGTAGCGGCAGACATGGCTAATGCGGCGCTAGGGTCAGACACAGGCGGATCTATCAGGCAACCTGCATCATACTGTGGTGTGGTAGGTCTTAAACCTAGTTATGGACGAGTTTCAAGGTATGGGTTGGTGGCTTATGCCTCGTCATTTGATAGTATAGGGCCACTCACCCAAACAGTGGAAGATGCCGCTCTTGTTCTTAGTGTAATTGCCGGCAGGGATAATAATGATGGCTCTTCATCTTTTGATACCGTGCCTGACTACCTATCTGCACTTAATGCTACTGCAAAGGGTCTGCGTATTGGAGTTCCTAAAGAGTACTTTTCTGAAGGTCTCGACCCCGAAATTCATCAACAGATACTAGATCGCCTTAAACAATTTGAATCTGACGGTGCTACTCTCGTTCCTGTAAGTCTGCCGCATACCCCATATGCTATTGCCACATATTACATTTTGGCTACTGCAGAGGCATCGAGTAATCTGGCGCGCTACGATGGCGTAAGGTTCGGTCACAGAGCAGATCAAAAGAAAATACGTGAAGAGTTGAAAGTTGAAGAAAAAGTTCTCAGAGATGAGCTCAAATTAGCTGATGAAGCTTCAAATCAACTAATACATACGAAACTCAATGCTCTAGATTCACCACTAATTCGACTTTATAAAGAAACTCGATCGGAAGGTTTTGGTATTGAGGTGAAGAGAAGAATAATGTTAGGTACGTATGTGCTAAGTGCCGGCTACTACGATGCATACTATGGCAAAGCCCAACGAATTCGAAGGCTTATACGCCAGGACTTTGACAGGGCTTTTGCTTCTTGTGATGTTATCGTTTCTCCCACTGCACCAACTACAGCGTTTCCCCTTGGTGATAATCAGGACGACCCAATAAAGATGTATCTAAATGATATTTATACGATTTCTGCAAACCTGGCTGGGATATGCGGTATAAGTATTCCCATTGGTTTTCATTCTGATGGATTGCCAATCGGGATGCAATTCATGGGTGCTGCTTTTGATGAAATAAGTATCCTAAAAGCGGGCCGAATTACAGAACTACAATAAACGTTCATGATTAATCGCCTTAAAGGTAAATTTGCGATAATCACCGGGGCAACCTCCGGGATTGGAAAGGAGCTGGCATACCAGCTCGCAGACGCTGGTGCACATCTACTATTAACTGGCCGGCGTAAAGATAGGTTAGAAGATATATCTCATGATATAACACATCGAACTGGAGTACAAGTGTTTACATCCGCATTTGATATTTCAAACCTGCAAGAGTGTAAAGATTTCTACCAAGAATTTTCCGATCATCCGGTTGACATTCTGGTTAATAATGCTGGACTTGCAGCTGGATTAGATCCTGTGCAGACCGCAGCTATAGATGATTGGGAGCAAATGATTGATACCAACATTAAAGGATTGATTTACATGACCAGGCTCTTTCTTCCAGGTATGCTTGCCAGAAATGAAGGCCATATTCTCAATGTCAGTTCAATTGCCGGTCATGAGAGTTATCCTTCGGGATCGATTTATTGTGCAACAAAACACGCTGTACACGCTTTTACAAGGTCATTAAAGATGGATGTGGGGCATACGGATATTAGAGTAGGGCTTGTATCACCCGGGGCTGTGGAAACTGAGTTTAGTATGGTTCGTTTTAAAGGCGATAGGAAAAAGGCAGATTCTGTTTACTCGGGCATAGAACCCTTGACGGCAGGTGATATTGCAGAAATAATTCTATTTATGTTGAACAGACCACCTCATGTGAATATCCTAGACACCTTTGTTGTACCAACTGCCCAATCTTCTGGAACTATCATTCACAGGAAAGGTTGACATGTATAAGCTATATCTCGCTACGTTTTTTGTAATTGTATTCAATGGGTGTGGAAATAATACATCAGACAATATAAGTGACCGTTTCCATCTGGAAAATCAGGGGAGAGAAGTTCCAACATTTTCAGCTCAGTCGGCATATGACTTTATCCAAGCTCAAGTAGATTTTGGGCCAAGAAATCCGAATTCTGCCGGACATCAACAGACACGAAATTACTTAATTGAGGTTTTGCGTGAATATGCTGGTCGTCAATATGTCTTTGCCCAAGATTTCACCGCGGAAGGTTATGACGATAAGCTACTTGAGTTGACTAACATCATTGCTGCATTCAATCCACATGCTACCGATAGAATTTTACTGGCAGCACATTGGGATACTCGTCCCAGAGCCGAAGAGGATTACGATCCTGTCAGGCGGGAAGAACCCATACTGGGAGCCGATGATGGTGGTAGCGGTGTTGGTATTTTACTGGAACTGGCACGTATAATGGCTCAAAACCCTCCTCCAATTGGTGTAGATATCATACTCTTCGACGGTGAAGATTACGGTCAGACCAGTGATCTTCATAAATACTTTCTTGGAGCCCGATATTGGGCTAATAATCCACCCGTACCTGGATACGCGCCCCGATTTGGTATTCTCTTAGATATTGTAGGCGCAAAAGGTGCCACATTTCCTAAAGAAGGGTACTCGATGCGTTATGCTAGGAGTTTAGTTGATAACGTTTGGAGAGTTGCTGCTGAGCTTGGCTACGAAGATACTTTTTTAGATATGCCTGGCGGACTTGTTGCAGACGACCACTATATTGTGAATGAATATGCTGGTATACCCATGATAAACATCATACATTTTACCAGTGACGGGCGCTCGGTAGAGTTTCCGTCACATTGGCATACACATATGGATAATATGGATGTCATCGACATTGAAACGTTGCAGATCGTAGGTAATGTAGTCACTGAAATTGTGTACAATAGAGTAGCACCTCAAATACAAGTAAATGCAAACTGATCAGAATTATCTGGAAATTGAAATTGAGATACCAGCCGACTATCACGAAATATTAATATCCGAGTTGATGGAGCTGGATTTCGATGGATTCGAGCAACATGATGATTATTTGTTAGCTTACATCCCACAAAGTAGATACAATGATGTTAGCAGGGAGCATATAGAAACCTGGGTAAGTGCTCAAAACGTACCATGTTTTATACGAGGCGAGAGAATATACGAACCCAAAAATTGGAATGAGGAATGGGAAAAAACCATCCAGCCAATGCTTGTGGGCTCTTTTTTTGTTCGTCCTACCTGGACACCTGTTGAAACTCCGCAGGGGGCACATTTACTTGAGATTGACCCCAAAATGGCTTTCGGTACGGGGTATCACGAAACAACGCGCTGTATGCTTAGAATGATGCCAGAGACTATTAAGGGTGGTGAACATGTTCTGGACATTGGCACGGGAACAGGTATACTGGCTATTGCCGCACTTAAACTAAATGCAAGTACAGCCTTTGGCTTTGATATTGATGAGTGGAGTTCGGTCAATGCAACGGAAAATGCATTAATCAATGCGGTCTCAAAACAGTTTACTGTTAAGGAAGGTTCATTTGAAACAATTCCACCTGGTACACAATACGACGTTGTTCTGGCCAATGTGAATCGAAATATGCTACTTGAAACAACTTCTCAAATTGTATCTTTGGTTCGTGATGGTGGGCGATTACTACTCTCAGGGTTACTTGAAACAGACGAGCATGTAATTTTATCGTCACCGGAGTACGCTTCTCTAAAGCTTCAGAACAGACTGCAGGAAAATGAATGGATATGCCTAAGGTTTGACAAACGGTAATCGATGCAGCTTCCTGACTTTAATAACTTCCCAAAATATAGTGCTATATGGTCACAGTCAGGGATTAAGGCTGCAATAGACATTGGCACGAACACCGTATTGCTATTAATAGCAGATGTTCAAAATGGTAAGGTTTATCCTATACACGAAGAACAAAGATTACCCAGATTGGGAAGAGGGTTACATAAGCGAGGATATCTAACCAGTGATGGTATAGAATCGGTTATTATGGTTTTGCAGGAATACAGGTCTATAATTAGCAATTACGGTGAGATACCGGTGATCGTTACGGCGACGTCGGCTGTTAGAGATGCCACTAATAAAATGGAATTCTTGTGGATGGTAGAAGAAGGGACTGGCTACAGAGTACGATTACTCAGTGGTAACGAAGAGGCTATTTGCGCGTACTCAGGTGCCGTTTCACAGGTTGCTGAGAAAAACAGTGTTTGTATAGATATTGGAGGTGGGAGCACAGAGTTTAGTTTCTTATCTGATAAAGAAATAGTCGGCTGTTCATATAATATAGGTACTGTTCGCTTATTGGATATTGTTCATGATAGCAGCGACAGACTCTCTGCGGGAAAGGAGTACATACAGATGGTATTTGACGGAAAACCGGAATCTGGCAATCGTTTAGATTGGGCTGGTTTCGCTCGGCGGCCATTATTGGGGGTTGCAGGAACGGCAACTACGTTGGCTGCTCTATATCTTAATATGAAATCCTACAAGCCTGAGGCTATAAATGGATTAAGCATACCCGTTAAATATGTAGAGGATTTAATGGATAAACTCTCGAGAATGACGCCAGATGAAATTCTTAGTTTGAACCCTGTATTTTTGAAGGGCAGGGAAGATCTAATGTTTATGGGGTGTCTTATTCTGGACGAAGCATTAAAACGATTTGGAGCTGACTATTTTCTCGTTTCAACTGGTGGTATACGCCATGGAGCACTTTTGACCCCATTGTACTCTTAATAATTGGCAAAAAAAAAGGGTAACGGAAACCGTTACCCTTCGAAAAAAACCAGACGTTAAGAAATTATCTTAATATCTACGATCATTTCTTGGTCGACCTCCTTGCGGACGTTCTTGTCTTGGCTTAGCTTCGTTAACAACGAGCGAACGACCACCAAAGTCTGCGCCATCGGTAGATTCGATAGCAGAAAGAGCTTCTTCGTCATTTGCCATTTCAACAAAACCAAAGCCTCTTGAACGACCAGTTGCACGATCTGTTATAACAGATGAACGTGTAACTTCACCGTATTGCGAAAAGAGTTCGGTTAATACCTGCTCATCAGTAGAGTATGGTAAGTTTCCTACATAGATATTCATATAATCCTCAACTAGAAATCAGTACTTCTGTGATCAAGTGTTTAGGTAATTTGGTCCAGAACACCTGTTGTATTGTAAGTACATTTAAACAATACGAACGCAATATACAACAACTTTAATTACCATAAAACAAAATAATAAATAATTGTTTTTTAATTCTATAGAAGGCCAGGTGGCAAATAGATTGACAGATATAAAAACATCTGAGTTTGTCATGCCAAAAATATCTAATTTATAAACTTAGATACGTTTACCGTCCAATAAACCTATACCCCAGATTAGCACTAGATAGACAAAGATGAGTTCGTCTAACACATCTGACCATAATACCGAATCTGCGGGTCCTTCTGCAAGCAGCAGAGCAGACCTTCTATTAGTTGAACGAGCCCAAGGAGGTGACCAGCTCGCATTTAAGGCATTATTTGATAAATACCGCCAACCACTTTACTACCATATTTTAAAAATGGTTCATAGAGATGATGTTATCGAAGATCTACAGCAAGAAATTTTTCTTAAAGCATTTGATAATATCCATTCCTATAATACGGGTTTCGCCTTTTCTACCTGGTTATATCGCATCACAACCAATCATACGATTGATTTTCTCAGAAAAAAGAGACTTCAGACTACCTCAATAGATGATCCCGTAAAGACTAAAGACGGTGAGATGCGCGTTGATGTTGAAGACGAGGATGCCTCTTCTGATGAAGCTGTAATACAAAAGCAACGCCAGAAAATTATTCGTGATGCGTTGCAAACACTTCCAGAAAAATATCGTATGGTGATACAGTACCGACATATGGAAGAGCTCAGCTACCAGGAAATAGCTGAATTAATGGACTTACCCTTAGGAACAGTTAAAGCTCATATTTTTAGAGCAAGAGAAATGCTGTATAAATATTTAAAAGACCGACAGGGATCGTTTTAGCTTAAGACTGCTGTTCTATACTTTAATCCGAAGTACTATTAATTAAAAATTATTATTTAAATGTTACATGTAGTAGGTATTAAGAACTGTTCAACAGTTAAAAAAGCACTCAACTGGTTAGAGACCAATGGCATTTCCTTTACTTTTCAGGATGTGAAGAAAAATCCGCTAACAGATGAAGAAGTGCTTGATCTGGTAAAGAAGCTAAGCATGCAAACGGTTCTCAATAAACGCGGAACCAAATGGAAGTCTTTAAATCTAAATGCTGATCAGCTTTCAGATCAGGAATTGTTTGATCTATTAGTTACTCATCAAACTATGATTAAACGACCCGTTTTGGTAAACGATGGGGCCGTCATGGTTGGATTTGATGAAGAAGCATATAAGGCGTTCCTCGAAATTGAGGATTAAGATGAAATTGGCTTTACTATGCTTCTTTGTGGCAAGCAGCTCCTTCTTGAGTGGTTTACAAGCTCAGCCCAACATGGAACAGTTGCTTGCACAGCGAGAAGTACTTGAGTTTTCAGTTCATTACGGATTTTTAACGCTCGGATGGGTAAAAATCGATGCTGTAGTAGATACCCTTTATAAAGGTGAAGTCGCCCATACTTTTCGCACCATTATCCGTTCAAATGCATCTATACCGTTCGTCGGGAATAAGGAGCGACATTTTCATTCTGTGTTTCAAGCCAGGGGAGACTCATTGTTTGGATTAAATTTTTGGACGCATGATGTTGCCAAGGGGGATTTTTATGATTCACGATATGTATATGATTATGAGGCCGAAAAGGTTTTTATTTATCAGAATGAAGAACCTTTAGATACACTCGCTCTTACACGGGCCGCTGATAGCGGACCACTATTGTTTTTTCTTACACGTCTGTATGCGGGATTAGATGAACGAATAGACTTCCCTATTTACATCAGCGAAGAGGAGGGCAGCGTTCAAATGGACTTTACATCAAGAAAAGAGCGTATAAACGTACCTGCTTTTGGTTCTGTAGACGCATATTTCAGCAGTGGAAATGCTTCCGTTGACGGTCCATTTGGTTTCTCAGGATTTTACAGAGCATGGCATAAGGCAGATGGTCTTCGAGTACCACTAGAAGCGCACGTCAGGGTTTGGGTTGGTAATGTAAGGGTACGATTAATTTCATTTGAGCGATATGATTAAGTTGAAGCTTCGTAAACTTGAACATGCTGCGGATTTACCATTTCCGTCGTATGAAACTCCGCAATCAGCAGGAATGGACGTTCGGGCTGCACTAATACAACCTGAGCTCATTCTGCATCCAGGTGAGCGATACCTAATTCCAACAGGCATTCAGGCCCAGATTCCTATAGGCTATGAATTGCAGGTTAGACCAAGAAGTGGGCTGGCAATTAAACACGGTATTACTATGCTCAACTCACCTGGAACAATAGACGCTGATTATCGAGGTGAAATTAAAGTCATTGCAATAAACCATGGTTCATTACCGTACACCGTTCGCCATGGTGACCGTATCGCACAGCTTATAATGGCGCCTGTGCAACAAGCTGTTATCGTTGAAAGTGAAGACCTCGATCGTACCGACAGAGGTGATGGCGGTTTTGGCAGTACCGGGAGATGAAATACATGCCTTCGGGTAATCCATATTTTCAACTTCTTAAAACCAACGTAAACTTCCGAAGGTTATGGCTTAGTCAATCTATAGCCAATTTTGGTGACTGGTTTGGAATGCTTGCTGTTTATGCACTTATTAAGCAGTTTACAGATTCTGAAATTCTCATTGGTCTGATAATTGTAGTCAAACTTATGAGCTTTTCGGTTTTTTCACCGGTAGCCGGATATCTGACTGACCGATTCAACCGAAGGCAACTCATGTTTTGGTGTGACTTGGGAAGAGCAGTTATAGTACTCGGATTACTCTTCATTGAAACCGAATCACAAATATGGTTGATATATGCGTTGATTTCAGTTCAAATGATGATGGCAGCCGTGTTTGAACCCGCTAAATCTTCGTCAATACCGAATATTACAAGTGGAGATGAGCTGGTAACAGCCAATGTAATTTCAACACTTTCATGGAGCATAGTTTTCACTCTTGGAATGGCCGCCGGAGGATTTGTAACAGCATTTCTTGGAACAGATGCTGTATTTGTTCTAAATTCTATTACCTATTTGATATCAGCCTGGTTTATTTTTAAGGCCGCTATACCTTATCTGCGTACAGAAAGTGATCTGCAACGTATAGCAAGTCCGTATCAGGGAATTATAAACGGGTTTCGATTCCTAAAGTCTCATACAGAAATTTTACGACCTGCATTGGCAAAGGCGTGGCTTGAAATTTCTATAGGAGCACTGGTTTATATGCTAATTTTAGTATCTGATCAGATTCTCATGTTGGGTAGTATCGGATTAGGCTTACTGTATGCAAGCAGGGGACTTGGTACAGCGATTGGCCCACTGGTTGTAAGAAGATATTTTCCTGATGAATCTAAATGGATAAAAGCCATCGGTGTTTGTATGGCACTTGTGGGGTTTGGCTACGTACTGGTAGGACTTTCCTCGACCTTAATTATTATGTTGATTTTAGTAACTTTCGCTCATGCAGGATCTGGAGCTAACTGGGTTATAAGCACGATACTTATCCAAAAGCGCACTCCTGATGAATATCGGGGTAGGGTATTCAGCTCAGAATGGCTGTTATTCACGTTGATTGAATCCGTATCTGTAATGACGGCAGCCAGTCTATTGTATTTTAATGTGATAACCCTTCAAAGTAACATCATGTTATTTGGAGGGTTACTTATGATTGCGGCAATATTTTGGCATGTTTTTATAACAAAAGCTGAAACTAATTGGCAGAACTCAAATCCTGTAGTGGAAGATCGAGTTAAGACAGAAATGTCTGGCAGCCATCTTGCTAAACAAAAAGTCAGAATCTAAACCAGCTCAGAAAATACGTACGGTTGGTTTTAGTGGTAAATTCTAATTACTACCCTAATTCGCAAGCTCTCTTTGCGGCTTCAGTTACGGCTTTGATAAGCGTTACTCTAACGCCACCTTCTTCCAGAGCTAAGATACCATCTGTGGTACATCCTGCGGGGGTTGTTACGTCATCTTTAAGTATTGCAGGGTGCTTTCCCGTCTCTAAGACCATCGTAGCTGCACCTAGGGTCATCTGAGCGGCCAGCTGTATAGCAACATCCCTGGGCAGGCCACTTTTAACCCCACCATCGGCTAATGCTTCAATGATAATATATATAAAAGCTGGTCCGCTAGCGCTAAGACCGGTAACCGCATCAAAGTGTTTTTCATCTAAAACAATTGTTCTGCCTACAGCAGCAAACAACGTTTCTGAAACCTTTAGTTGACTTTCAGAAACATGACTACCACGCGCCAGAGCACTCATGCCGGCATTCACCTGTGTTGGCGTGTTTGGCATAACCCTAATTACTGAGCTTCCATCCGGTAGCCAGCTCTGCATTCGAGAAATGGTAACTCCGGCCATTATCGAAATGACAATATTGCCATTTCGAACTCGATCAGATACAGAGGTAAATACATTCTCCGCATTTTGTGGTTTTACGCAAAAAATAATGATGTCACCAGCATCAACAGCCTCGCGGTTATTAATGGTAGTTCGTACACCGTGTCGCTCTTTGATATAATCAAGCCGTTTAGAAGAGGGGTCTGCAGCTATTATTTGTGAGGCCGAAGCAACTCCAGCTCGAAGGAGACCGGAGATGATGGTATCACCCATTTTTCCGGATCCGATAATTGAAATGTTCTGTTGAATTTTCATCTCAGACCTTTTTCAGAACACGTTCTTTAATGAGCTCTGCCATTTCTCTGGTTCCAACTATGTGGGCAGCACCTTGTGTTAAATCGGCACAACGATACCCCTCACTAAGTATTTCCTGAATAGCTGTTTCCAATGTATCTGCCATAGCAGGTAAATCAAGAGAAAACCTCAACATCATGGCTACAGATGCTATTGTTGCAAGAGGGTTGGCGATGTTCTTGCCGGCAATGTCTGGAGCTGAACCATGAACGGGTTCGTACATTCCTGTTCCGGTACCCAGGCTGGCTGAAGGTAGCATCCCGATCGAACCTGTTAGCATAGCAGCTTCATCAGAAAGGATATCGCCAAACATGTTTTCAGTGACAATAACGTCAAACTGTTTTGGGTTTCGAACTAGTTGCATTGCACAATTATCAACTAACATATGCTCAACTTCAACATCTGGATATTCCTTTGCAAGTCGTTCAACCGTTTTGCGCCATAGCTGAGAGGTTACTAAAATATTTGCTTTATCAACTGAGGTCAGCTTACGCCTCCTTTTTCTGGCTGCTTCAAATGCGTCACGCACGATACGCTCAATTTCAAAGGTGTGATATACCATACTATCCACGGCTTGCTCGCCACCGGTCTCTTTATGCGGCTTCGTTTCTTTGGGTAACCCAAAGTATAATCCGCCCGTAAGTTCTCTAACCACAAGCAGGTCTACACCAGAAACCACTTCCTCCCGTAGGGTAGAAGCATCGGTTAGGGATGGATAGACTTTAACTGGGCGTAGATTATTATATAGTCCAAGCTCTTTTCTAAGACGCAATAATGCCTTCTCTGGTCGTTTTTCAGCAGGAAGATTATCCCAAGCCGGACCACCCACAGCGCCCAGTAGTACAGCGTCCGCTTTTTTACAAGCCTCCACGACCTCGTCTTTAATTGGCTCTCCAAAGGCATCCAGACTGGCACCTCCAATGAGATACGTTTCAAGCTGTAATTCCATGTTTTCTGCATTAAACATGGCTTTGAGAACATCCAGAGCAGCTTCCGTAACCTCAACTCCGATACCATCACCTGGTACAACGGCTATCGTTTTTCTCATGAAATCATCCCTGCTTTGCGTGCATACTCGAATATTCCACCGGCTTCTACAATATCAGCAACATCGCCAAGGGGGCGAAGTGGAAATGTCTTTCCAGTGGTGACATTTCTGATGGTATTCAACTCTTTATCTATTTCAACTTCATCGTGCGTACTGAATTCAGAGCTAATATCGTCAAACGATTCGTAAGGGATTACAAAACCACCGTCAACGGCGTTACGATAAAATATTCGGGCATATGAGGATGCAACTACTGCTCTCGCCCCAGCCACTTGCAACGAAAAAGGGGCGTGTTCGCGTGAAGATCCACATCCAAAGTTTTTGCCGGCAACAATAATCGTAAATTCCGATTCAAACTTGTCTTGAGGAGTAAATGGAATGCCTCCCATAGGTAATCCAGATTGTGCTTCAGGAACGCCGCTTAGTGAATAGCGACCATAATATCGTTTTTCATCTTCTTTTTCGAGACTGTAAACCAAATGTTCAGCTGGTATGATTTGATCTGTATCAATATCATCACCCAATACAAACACTTTTCCTTTAATTGTTTCTTTCATGATCTTCTATTATAAACTCTAGTTAAACGGTTACCGGTAAGTAATCACGCGGGTCTGCAATTGTACCCTGTACAGCAGATGCTGCTACCGTATAAGGTGATGCCAGATAAACAGCGCTTTGTTTTGACCCCATTCTTCCTGGGAAATTTCTGTTCGTAGTAGAGATGCACACTTCCGCACCATTCAACCGACCAAATGTGTCAGAGGGTCCACCCAGACAGGCTGCACAGGATGCTTCTCCCATATTACAGCCGGCATTTACGAAAATATCCCAGATAGTTTCGCCATCAATAGTTTCTGTTTTCATCTGCTCACGAATAAGTGTAGTCGCAGGAACAATGTAAGTTGGAATCCGAAGTTCGTTTCCTTTAATAATTTGGGCTGCGGCAACGAAATCAGACAATTTGCCCCCAGTACACGATCCGATGTAAGCTCTGTCTAATCGCGTTTTTTTAACTTCCGTTACAGTTGCTTTGTTATCTGGTGAGTGAGGTTTTGCCACCATAGGTTCCAATTTTTTGGAGTCATATACTCTTACGGAATGATATACTGCGTCAGCATCATTAAACAGAGGCTCAAAGGGGGTATTGGTGCGCGCATTTACATAATCAAGCGTAGTTTGATCCGGCTCAATTACACCATTCTTGCCACCACCTTCGATAACCATATTCGTTAACGTCATACGACCTTCCATATCCATATTCATCACACCATCTCCGGCAAATTCCATGGCTCTGTAATTGGCGCCGTCAACACCAATATCACCTATAATCTGTAGAATAAGGTCTTTAGCCATAATATAAGGGGGTATTTCACCCTCAAAAATAAACTTCATTGTAGGAGGTACCTTGACCCAAAGTTTCCCCGTTCCTAAAATGAATGCGGCATCTGTGTTCCCAATTCCTGTTGCAAACTGACCAAAGGCTCCAGCTGTGCATGTGTGGGAGTCCGTTCCAAATAAGACCTGACCCGGGCGCGTAAATCCTTCCTCAGGCATCGCCGCATGACAAACCCCTTTATACCGATCGGTACCTACGTCGTAGTAATGGGGAAGGTCCTGCTCTTTAGCAAACTCTCGAAGTATATCGATGTTACGATTTGCATATTTATCTGCAGTGAAAATGTAGTGGTCAGGAATAATAACTAGTTTATCCTTATCCCAAACTTTTGCATCCTGTCCAAATTGTTTTTTAAATATTCCGATAGTAGGGGGGCCGCAAACATCATGCGTAAGTAAGATATCTACATCTACCCAGACGTTATCGCCTGGATTTACACTTTTACGTTTCGCAGCGCGCGCTAAAATTTTTTCAGTTAAGGTCATGGTTGTATTTACTGATTTATGTATTCCTGTAAGTTCTCTGCTATGTCGGGCTTTTCTGCCAGATCAATACCGGTTTTGGAAAGGTATATTAAGTCTTCATCCGTTATCGTTTTTTTTAAATCTGCAAGAACAGTGAAGCACTGATATATTTTGTTCACCTCATCTTTTGAAAAGGTAAAACCAAGTTTGTCAAGTCTGTCACCCAGTGCTCTTCTACCGGAGTGTTTTCCAAGTACCAACGAGTTTTGAGGTACACCCACTGTTTGAGGGGTCATTATCTCGTAAGTAAGAGGATTTTTGAGAACACCATCCTGATGAATTCCGGCCTCATGGGCAAAAGCATTTTTACCGACTATAGCCTTATTTGGCTGTACCTGATTACCCGTAATTTCGGCAAGTAGTTGACTCGATGGGTATAATTGAGCGGTATTAACCTTGGTTTCTGATCCGTAAAATGATTTTCTAACAGCAAGCGCCATTACAATTTCTTCCAGTGATGCATTACCCGCACGTTCACCAATTCCATTAATGGTGCACTCAATTTGTTTGGCACCATTTTGAATAGCAGCCAACGAATTAGCAACGCCAAGGCCTAAATCATTATGGCAGTGAACACTTATAGTAGCTTTGCTGATATTGGGTACTTCCGTTTTTATTTTGCGAATGAGAGAACCAAATTCATCAGGAACCGCAAAACCGACCGTATCGGGTATATTTACGATAGTTGCACCAGCTTCGATGACAGCTTCAAGTATCTGACACAAAAAATCGGGGTCTGTTCTGGATGCATCTTCCGCTGAAAATTCAACTACATCACAAAGGCTTCGAGCAAACGTGACTCCGCTAATTGCTGCCTCAATAACTTGTTCACGACTCATATTTAGTTTATGAACAAGATGGATGTCTGAAGTAGCCACAAACGTGTGAATACGTGGTTTTTCCGCAAATTGCAGAGCCTCCCAGGCTCTGCAGATATCGTCATGTTTAATTCGGCAAAGTCCTGCAACCTGACAGTTTGTAATCCTCTTTGATATTGCTTTCACAGCTTCAAAGTCTCCATCACTTGCAATTGGAAATCCTGCCTCTATAACATCGACACCCAAGATTTCCAGCTGCTCCGCCATTCGCAACTTTTCACTGTGCGTCATGCTGAAACCTGGAGATTGTTCTCCATCACGCAATGTAGTGTCAAATATTTGAATATGTTTGTTCATGATGCTGATTGAGCAGTTGGTTCAGTTTTATAATAATTAATCAGATAATAGCAAAAGCTTTCCATAAGTGCTTGCCAGCTAGCCTCAATAATATTTTCTGAAACACCAACGGTACCCCATGTATGACCATTACAGGTAGAATCAATTAAAACACGTACCTTGGCTTGTGTAGCATCTTTTTCATTGAGAACACGCACTTTATAGTCCGATAGTTGCATTTCATCAATTTGTGGAAAAAATTTTATTAATGCTTTGCGAAGTGCTTGATCTAACGCGTGTACAGGTCCGGCTGCCTCAGCGGCAGTATGCTCCGTTTCACCATTTACTAGAACACGTATCGTTGCTTCAGAACGTATGGGCTCACCCTCATTTTTTTCTATAAGCATTCTAAACCCTTTCAAGTCGAAGGTTTCTGTAGCATTTTTTGTAATAGATCTAATTAGTAATTCCAGAGATGCTTCTGCGGCTTCATACATAAACCCGTCGTGTTCTCTTTGCTTGAGCTCCTGAACAATGGTAGGAATATATTCCTGGTACTTTTCTAGATCTAGATTCAGTTCCTCAGCTTTAAACTTAATGTTGCTTCTACCTGAAAGATCACTAAGCAGAACTCTTCTACCATTTCCAACATCTTCGGGGTGTATATGCTCATATGTATCGGGGTTTTTTATAACCGCGCTCACATGTATTCCACCTTTATGTGCAAATGCAGATTTTCCTACGTAGGGGAGTTGGTTTGAATGTGAAAGATTTGCTAGTTCCGATACAAAAACAGATAGACTTGTGATATTGGCAATATGTTCTTGAGGAATTCCAGCGAAATTGAGTTTCAACTGAAGATTTGGAATTATTGAACATAAATTAGCATTTCCGCATCGTTCTCCGTAACCGTTTACTGTTCCTTGAACCTGCGTACATCCAGCTTGTACAGCGGCTACGGAGTTTGCTACAGCCATTTCTGCATCGTTATGGGCATGAATGCCAAGTGGTGCATTCACAAGTTTTCTCACAGATCCTACAATTTCCGATAATTCATTGCTTAGTGTGCCTCCGTTTGTATCACACAAAACCAACCAGTCTGCACCCGCCTCCTGAGCGGCGAGCAGGGTACAGATGGCGTAATCTGAGTCTGCTTTATATCCATCGAAAAAATGTTCGGCATCATATATAACTTCTCTGCCCTGTGATTTCAGGTATTTTACAGACTCTTTAATCAGATGAATATTCTCTTCGGGCGAAATACCCAATGCCTCAGACACGTGCAAGTTCCAGGATTTTCCGAATATAGAAACCGCCGGCGTTTCGGCTTCAATAAGCGCCTGAATATTCGGATCATTCTCTGGTGTATTCCCAAATCGTATCGTACTACCAAAGGCTACAATGCGTGCATTGTGAAACGTTTCCGCCTTCGCTTTGGTGAAGAAATCCATATCCTTCGGGTTCGACCCCGGCCAACCACCCTCGATATAATGGATTCCCATTGAATCCAGTTTCCGAGCAATACGGATTTTATCATCGGCTGAAAAACTTACATTTTCACCCTGAGTTCCATCGCGCAGTGTAGTGTCAAAGTAGAATACTTTTCCGGCAGTCATTATATATACCCGTTTATTTTTTTATCCAACTCATCATTGGGCGAAGCTGACGTCCAACTTCTTCAATTTGATGTCGGTCGTGCTCGCGCCTCATTGCGTTTAATACAGGTTGATTTGCCTGGTTTTCGAGGATAAATTCTTTAGCAAAATTACCACTTTGAATGTATCGAAGAGCTTCTTTCATTCTGTCTTTCGTAGCAGGATCTACTACTTTAGGTCCAACAGTCATACCACCATACTCCGCTGTTTCACTAACTGAATAGTACATTCCAGCAATACCACCTTCGTAAAACAAATCAACTATGAGTTTTAACTCGTGCAGGCATTCAAAATAAGCTACTTCAGGTTTGTATCCAGCTTCTACTAATGTTTCAAAACCATACTTTATTAACTCCGTAACGCCTCCACAAAGAACGGCCTGCTCACCGAATAAATCTGTTTCGGTTTCTTCTTCGAATGTAGTTTCAATTACACCTGCCCGAGTACCTCCAACCGCTTTTGCATAAGCCAGGGCAGTTTCACGGGCTTTACCGGTCGCATCTTGGTGGACTGCAAACAGGCAGGGTACTCCTTTACCTTCCTGATAAACTCTGCGAACCAAATGTCCGGGACCTTTAGGCGCAACAAGAAATACATCAACATCAGCAGGAGGGACTATTTGGTTGAAATGCACATTAAATCCGTGAGCAAACACTAAAGCATTTCCTTTTTGTAGATTGGGTTTAATATCTGCATCATAAACAGCAGATTGATTTTGATCTGGTATCAGAATCATAATTATATCTGCATGTTTTGCTGCCTCAGAAGTTTCTTTTACCTGAAGTCCGTCAGATTCGGCCTTAGCCCAGCTTTTACTGGTTTTTTTCAGACCCACTACAACATCAATACCGCTTTCATGTAAGTTGAGAGCATGAGCGTGACCTTGAGAACCATAACCGATAATGGCTACTTTTTTTCCTTTCAGTACTGACAAATCAGCGTCGGAATCATAAAACAATTTCATCGTATTTCTTTATTTAGTGTTAATCAATCAATTAATAGGTAATTCTAAACTTCACCCTGATATTCTCGCAACATGGCTATCATTCCCGTGCGTGATACCTCTTTGAGTCCAAAAGGACGCAGCATACTTATACATGCATCAATTTTGTTCCTGTTACCCGTAAGTTCAATCGTAAGTGTGACAGGACTAATATCAACTATATTTGATCTGAATATATTGGCTATTTGCATAATTTCAGATCGAACCTCAGCAGGCGCCGATACTTTTATTAGCGCAAGTTCTCTGGACACATGAGGTACACTAGTCAAATCGTTAACTTCTTCTACATCAACTAGTTTATCAAGTTGTCGTGTTATTTGTTCTACTATTCTGGTATCGCCATGTGTTGTGATTGTACAGCTAGCCAATTCCGGTATTTCGGAATCCCCGATACTAATTGAGTCGATATTAAATCCTCTGCCGCTAAATAAACCGGCAATTCGTGATAAAGCGTTAAAGCTGTTACTCACCTTTATCGTAATAATATGGTTTGATTCTACGACCGCGTTCGTTTCTGTAGACATGATTGTTTCCTGTTTTATTTACCCTGTTTATCTAACTCAAAAGGCCCTAGTCTTCAGTGTCTACCATTTCATGAACAGCAGCCCCGGGAGGTATCATTGGATATACATTTTCCTCTTTCGTCACACAAATATCCATAACTACCGGTTTGTCGGTAATCTCCATAGCCTGTTTTAGAACAGAATCGAGTTCTTCAGGGGTTGTTGCGCGCAAGCCAATGGCACCATATGCTTCGGCTAATTTTACGAAGTCTGGATTGCTCACATCCAAGTCAGAGCTGGAGTATCGTCCGCCGTAGAAAAGCTCCTGCCATTGCCTAACCATTCCCAGATATCCGTTATTCATAATGGCTATCTTAACCGGAAGCTTTTGTTCCACGGCAGTAGCAAGTTCCATAGACGTCATCTGAAATCCACCATCACCTACAATTGCTATTACGGGTCGGTCAGGGCAACCTACAGCAGCTCCCATAGCAGCAGGAAAACCAAAACCCATAGTACCCAGGCCACCTGAAGTAATCCACGATCTGGTATGGTTGTATTGATAATATTGTGCAGCCCACATCTGATGTTGACCTACATCAGTTACTACAATTGCCTCTCCTTTAGTTACGTCTGAAATTTTCTGTATCATGTATTGAGGAGCAATTTCTCCGTCTTTTTGCTTATAACGTAACGGATGCGTTTTTCTCCATTCATCAATTTGAACAAACCATTGTTTCGTATCGATTTCACTGACAAGGTTTGTGATTTCTGGCAACACTTCTTTTACGTTACCAATTATTGGCACCTCAACAAAAACATTTTTGTTGATGCAGGCCGGATCAATGTCAATGTGGATCTTTTTTGATTTGGTTGAGAAGTCAGGAACTCTGCCAGTAACACGGTCATCAAATCTTGCTCCAACGGCAACCAGTACATCACACTCCTGGATTGCCATATTTGCAGCCCATGTACCGTGCATCCCTAACATCCCGAGTGATTGGTAGTTTGATTCCGGGAATGTTCCAAGTCCCATCAATGTGGTAGTTACAGGCGCACCGGTTTTAAAAGCAAGATCGCGAAGCTCTTGCCATGCTTCTCCTGTTACCACTCCTCCACCAGCGTATATAAGCGGGCGTTTAGCCGTCATAAGCAATGCGGCTGCATCTTTAATGGCCTGTTGTGCATCCTGCTTAATGCGATAACTACCTCTAAACCTGGGCTGGCGATATGGATAGTATTTGCCCTTGGTAAATAACATGTCTTTTGGCAAATCAACTACAACAGGTCCCGGGCGACCTGATGCAGCTATGTGAAAAGCTTCCTTTATAATGTCACCCAGTTCGTTGGCATCTTTCACTAAGTAGCTGTGTTTCGTTATTGGCCTGGTTATACCAATTATATCGGCTTCTTGGAATGCATCATTACCAATCATTGAAGACGGTACTTGTCCGGTGAATACGACCATGGGTATAGAATCCATAAAAGCAGTTGCAATACCAGTCACTGTATTGGTAGCTCCAGGACCCGAAGTGGCAAGTGCAACCCCAACTTTGCCCGTTGCTCTTGCATAACCGTCGGCAGCATGCGTTCCACCTTGTTCATGCCGGACAAGAATGTGTCGAAGTTCAGGATTTTTAAAGATCACATCGTAAACCCCTAGCACAACACCGCCGGGATAACCAAATAGTGCTTCTACTTTCTGATCAAGTAAAGCTTGAATTAGTATTTCGCCACCGGTCAACTCGACAAAATGGTCGTCGGCATGACCGTTATTGCTTTGTTTATCAGCAATGTAACTCTTCGTATTGGTTGTTTGATGCGTTGACATGATTCTAAGTGTTGTTGCTATAGATGTTTCATGAAACAACAATTATCGCAGTATTTACGCTTAAGTAAATTCCTGCTAGTGCAAGCTATTCTTGCGTTATGATAATTGATGTAATTCACGTGGTTTTTTGTGGTTGGTTTCGGAAGTCACTCCCGAAAACGCTACATCATATTTTATAGATAGGCAGTCAGGAATGACGTTAATTTTAGCTTAGAATAAGTAGGCTAATTAGTAGAATTCCTGATAGAATAATAAAGTCTACAATTGTAGAATACTTAAAGACTTCAACATAAAGTGCTCGCGCTACCGGGACGTGCGGCAGTTTGTTGGTGTTTTCTTTATTTAAGGTCTGAATGATCAATGTATTCTTTATAAGTAGATATTAAACTCTACACATAGAGTATGCTATTTAACGCATTGAGTCAAACATAAATAGTTATTTTTTTAAGGACTATTTCACATTTACACACGTCAGCCTTTATTTAATAAGACCAATATGAACAATTAGACTAAATAGCATGAATACTAATACCATTATTTTCAATATATTTAAGTTATGAAAGCGCTTTTTTAAAAAATAGTATAATTTTTTATCTGCTAGCTTATCATCTTTTTTTTCTCTTCTTCATATTGCTGGTCCGTAATCAGCCCTTGTTGCCAGAGCCCAACCAGATCATTAAGGCGCTCCATGTTTCCAGCGGGCATGGGCTCATTTTTTCTATTTAACCGTTCTTCTAATCTTTGCCGCTCTATGAGTGCTTGCACTTCGTTTTCAATTTTTACTTGAAGAGCAGAGGCATCGCGAACGCCGTAAAGTTTCAATACAGTGTTATTGCCAGTTACTACAACGGTGGCAATGTTACCGCTTTTCAGGACTCTGAAGTCTTCAACTTTCACCGTTTTTACTGATGAAAAAGGTAAAAAGGTGTTACCATGTGATACACCTGAACTACTTATCTGGTATTTCATTGTTGCCAATTTCACTGATAATAGAATCAAAAAAAGAAGGCCTATACCATAGACGGGAATTAGTAGTATGCTAATTAACAAGAGTTTGCGATAATATCGCCATTCAGTTTTTAGCGTAATTGATTGACCGAAATCTGACATTAGTATGTTATCCTGACGTTATAAATGACTATTGAATGCTCAAATATGCCGATTTTGTACCGAAATTTCTAAGACTTCTAGAGGGAGCTTCGTATATTAATTGTGTAATTAACATAAGCAAGACGGAATCATCTTGAAAATCTGGAAAATAGCCGTTGCCATCTGGCTTACACTTGTTCTAATTGTTGGGTTCCTTTTACGGATTCCCATGATACCCATACTTGAGGAAACTGCTCGAAATCTATTCTTGCACGTACCTATGTGGATGACAATGAGTGTTTGCTTCTTTATTGGTGTAGTACATAGTCTGAGATATTTATCGTCAGAAAATATTGATTTTGACATCAAAGCCGCATCCGTCACTAAAGTTGGTGTCATATTTGGAATCTGTGGACTGTTAACAGGCTCGTTATGGGCAAGGTTCACCTGGGGAACATGGTGGACTTTCGCTGAGCCAAAAATTAATATGTCGGCGATGGCAATGATGATTTATGTAGGTTATTTCGTATTGAGAAGTGCATTTACAGATGAAAAGAAGCGTGCAAAGGTTTCCGCAGTATTTAACATTTTTGCAGCTACTACTATACCTTTTTTACTCTATATCATACCTCGCCAGCTCCCAAGCTTACATCCGGGCGCAGACGGAAACCCAGCTTTCAGCGATATGACAGCCCCTGAACTGCGAGTAATTTTTTACCCTGCAGTCATAGGTTTTATAGGATTGGGAATGTGGCTTTATGATCTTACGTACAGAACTCAAAAGCTGGAATACAAACATCAACAAAATAAACTTCAGCAAGGATAATACTTCGTGAATCTCATACTTTTAATCTTTCTGTTTGCAACCGCATCTGCAGATACGTTAACTCAGGTGTATTCCGAAATTTGGGAAGGGTACCAGGCAAACGAAAATGCATTTTCTAGACTAATGACATCTAACGACATGATATTTGTTGTACTTGGAATTAGCTTGATTATATGGTTTACGCTTTTGGTTTATCTATTTATTACCGATAAAAAAATTACACGCCTCGAAAAAGAGTTTTCGACACAAAAAAATATTGAATTATGAAACCACGTTTAATCTTTGGAATTATTTTCATGGTAGCGTTTACATCTCTGGTACTTTACAATTTCAGTGGTAGTATTGGAACATACGTTAACTTTGAAGAAGCTGCCTATAGATCCGGATCTTCTACTTATGTAATAGGTACATGGGTCAGAGATAAGCCGCATGGGTTCAATAGCCAATCTCGAAGTTTCAATTTTTACATGCAAGACGAGGCAGGAAATGTGAGGAGAGTTGTCTACAACAACGCAAAACCACAGAACTTTGAAGACGCAATTCAGCTTGTTGTTAAAGGAACAATGAAAAACAACATTTTTTATTCAGATGATATGTTGGTTAAATGCCCTTCAAAATACAATGATCAGTCTCTCGAAATGACCGCGGCGGAGTCAGCTATATGATTGGAATAATTGGGAAAAGCCTCATTATGTTGGCTTTTATCAGTAGTATTTTTGCCATTGTATTCTATTACATTGATAGTAGAAATCCTTCGAAAAGAACAAGTACGCTAGGACATACTTTTTTTATTCTTAAGGGAATCTTTCTAACTGCTGCATCCGGCATTTTACTGTATCTCCTTTTCACCCATCAATTCCAGTATTACTATGTATATAACTATACTAGTCTGGATCTAAGCGCTACCTACCTGGCTGCAGCCTACTATAGTGGTCAGGAGGGAAGCTTCATGCTTTGGATTATCATGTCATTTTTGGTGGGTATTGCGCTTATAAAATGGACAAGCCCGACCTACCGTTCTCCGATGCTGTTTTTCTTTTCTATAACGCAGTTTTTCCTACTGATGATGATTTTAGGAGTTGAAGTATTTGGAGTACATATTGGCGCTTCCCCATTCAGAACCTTGCAGGAACAAATGCCACATCTGCCTGTTTGGCAAACTAACCCAGACTTCGTCCCCGCAGATGGAAGCGGATTAAATGATTTGCTCAGAAGCCCGTGGATCGTGATTCATCCTCCATTCATATTTCTAGGCTTTGCAATGATGACTATCCCATATGCATTTGCACTTGCAGCATTATGGCGCAGGGCATATCAAGACTGGATTTACCCTGCATTGCCGTGGGCTCTAGGTGCAAACTTGTCGTTGCTGATAGCCATATTTTTAGGTGGATACTGGGCTTATGAGACGCTCTCATTTGGAGGGTATTGGGCTTGGGACCCCGTTGAGAATGCTTCATTGGTCCCCTGGATTGTTGGCGTTGCAGGTATACATACGATGCTAGTTCAACGGCGTAGTGCCAGTTCGAAAAAGGCATCTATCATTTTTGCTATTCTGGCTTATGTACTTGTTGTTTATCAGACATTTTTAACAAGATCCGGCGTGTTAGGCGAATCGAGCGTGCATAGTTTTGTTGATTTAGGCCTGTATAACCAGTTACTAATGTTCATGTTTACAATGATTATAGTAGCTGTTGTATTGTTTGTAATGCGTTACAGGGAAATGCCCAGTCAAGAAAGGGAAGACCCTATTTTGAGTAAAGAGTTCATGATGTTTTCGGGTGCTCTTGTTCTATTTTTGACGGGTCTAGTCATTATTCTAGGGACGAGCTCACCAATTATTGGTCGCCTGTTTGTGGATCATCCCACACCACCGGAAATGTCATTTTACAATAACTGGTCAATTCCATTTGCCATACTTATATCAGTGATGACTGTTGTTACACAGTACCTGTGGTGGAAGAAGATAGATAATGCCGAAACACTAGCATCCCACTTAACATGGCCTACTGTTGTTGCCTCCGTTGTAACCGTCATTACAATTGTTCTGGGAGATATTCGCAATCCAGTTTTCATGCTCTATTTATTGGCCTCTTTCTTTGCCTTAATCGGCAATGGTTGGCTGATGGTAGATATATACCGAAAAAAGCCCAGAATGATTGGTGGAACCCTAACTCACGTTGGCTTTGCTGTGATGCTGATTGGGTTTATGGGCGCTGCTTTCGACAGACCTATGCTTGACGATGAAACGCGAAGGTATAATCAGGCTGTTTTGAGGGGGGATGTAATTGATTCGGATGGTTTTCCTGTCATCCAAACTATCAATATGATTGAATTATTCAAGGATGAGCCAAAGCTGATTGACGACCGTTACTTAGTTACCTTTGTAGATGCCCAAATTACTGAAAGAAACCGTCCCGGTGAGCAGGAATATACATTACGTATCATAGACACACGAAGAAACAATAGAACCTTTTACATTCAGCCTGTTTTGTATCCAATGCTCGCTAACTCCATGGGTGGAAATGTAAGCTGGACAGTTGACCCACATGTAAGAATGGGGCTATTCAGCGATATTTATGCTTATGTAGCAGGGTCATATATGGTTGACAGAGAATTCGACAACTGGACGCAGGGACAGTTTTCGCCAATCACCGAAAATGTCGCTTCCTCGGTATACGATGAATATGGAGAGTTCGTAACGCGAACAGTACGAGTTAAAAGAGGCAGCTCAATTACGGTTGATAACTATGTTCTGTCATTCAGCGACTTTGAATTTATGGATTCCGAAGAATATCCTGAAAATGCTACAATCGCAGTTAGGGCTCTGTTGACACTTACAGATAGGGTATCCGGCGAGTCGAAGAATGTGAAGCCAACATTTGCTATCATTAGAGAAAATGGACAAAATGTGACCTTTGCGCCTGTTGAAACCATTAGCGATAGTTCAATGGAACTACGTTTTACTAATGTAAATCCAAATTCCGAAGAAATAGAGCTTGAACTTTCAGGTATCAGAGTCGTTGAGCAGAAAGATTGGATTCTATTAACTATCGAGAAAAAACCCTTTGTTTCAGTTGTCTGGTTAGGTACTATCTTGTTAATGATCGGCTTTTCTTTCTCAATTGTAAGAAGGTGGTCAGATCAGAAGAGAAGGGAAGACCGTGAAAAGAAAGGGGACAAGTTAATAGATGAGAATGAAGCTTATACATAAAATTGCTTTTGTATCGATCTTTGTTATAACAATCAGCACTGTTGATATAGCAGTTGCCCAAGATCAAGACTTTGAGAAATCCCCCGCTGGAGCGTTGCTCAGATCTATGGTACTACCAGGGTGGGGTCAGTATTATGTTGACCAGACGAACTGGTCGAGAGGAAAAATCCATTTATTGACTGATGTTGCGTTAATCGGAACCTACCTGGGAATTCAGGTAAATACCCATCAACTTGAATCAAATCGCAATTCGTTTGCTTTAAGCCATGCAGGAATTGATTTAAGACAGCATAATAGAAACATCAGAATTTATGTAGGTGATTTTGATTCCCTGGATGATTTTAATGACTTTCAAGAACGAACTCGTAATTGGAATCTAATTATCGATGCCTCAGAAGGAATTCATTGGTCTTGGAACAATGAATCACTCAGAAATGAGTTTACTTCGCTTAATAGCAGGATTGATCAACAGAAACAACAATTACCGGCTCTACTTACCTTAATGTTAGTGAACAGAGTTATTGCGGGGATTCATGCATACACTCAAGCCATGAACTATGGATTTTCTAATATAAGCCTGACTGTTACTCAACCACTATATCCATCATCTTTCCAAGCTAACTTGCGAGTTACCTTTTAGGATATGCCTAGGTATGCTTTTGTATTACAATATGATGGAAGTATGTTTTCAGGTTGGCAAAAACAACCAGGACATTCCACTATTCAAGCCGACATAGAGCAAGCTTTTAGCATAATTTCGGGTTCTGAGATTAGCGTAGTCGGATCTGGGCGAACAGATGCAGGTGTACACGCCCATGCTATGGTTTTCCATGCAGATCTACATTTCGACATTTTAAATCCCCAAAAGTTTCTCAAAAGCATAAATGCACTTACATCACGAGATATTTTATTCCAAGAAATTTATCATGTTGATTCCAATTTCCACGCTCGTTTTGATGCTGGCAGCAGAAGATATGAGTATCACTTCACAACACGACCGGATGTATTTAACAGTAAATACAAATGGGTATTACGAGCTGAGTTAACTCATTTAGATAGCATGCGAGAAGCAGGTAAACTAATGGAGGGTACACATGATTTTGCTTCGTTTTGCAAGAATAATCCTGATGTGAACAATACGAAGTGCAACGTATTTGAATCGAAATTGACTGCTCATGACGAATATAACTATATCTATACGGTAGAAGCCAACCGCTTTCTGCACAGTATGGTTCGTTGTCTTGTTGGTTCAATAGTACAGGTTGGGCAGGGAAAACTTTATTTAGGAGATTTATTACAACGATTAAATCAGCCCAATATTTTAAATCCAAAGTATTTGGCACCCGCCCATGCTTTATTTCTTAATAGAGTTAACTATGATACTGCTACCTGGAAATTATTGTCTTAAACACTACGTTTTTTAACTCAGTCAGCGTAATCCGCTCTCATCATCTAAATTACCTGTAAATCCCCACACTATATAGACACTATGTTAAGGGGGGGAGGACAGTAGCACTATTTGATTCTCATTGAATAATACGTTTCACACCATTTATGAGTAATACATTGGTCGAGACGGGGCTTCATAAAAAAAGCCCGAACACAAATGTATTCGGGCTTTTTATTGAAGCTCCCCGGGCTGGACTCGAACCAGCAACCCTGCGGTTAACAGCCGCATGCTCTGCCATTGAGCTACCGAGGAATTTTCTCTGTTCTTTCAGAGAGAACAAATATAAGCATCGTCTTGGGCCTGTGTCAACCTAAATTTTAAATTTCAGACAATTATTTCTTTATAGCTTTTGAAATTCTGTTGTACAGAGCAACGGATAAAGTGTTATCGCTAGAAACTTCAAATGGCTCAATAGCAACTTCACTACAGTCGGTGTCGTCACTTCGTCTAAACCAATCATATAGCTCTCGAGCCATTTGCTCTAAGTTATTATCAAAGCATATAACATTATCTTTTTTACAAGCTTCTTTAAATTTAATTCTTAGATATAAAATGTCGTTTCGATGATTACCGGCACATTCTTCATCCGTCATCCATCTTACCGGGGTGTCCGGAGCATAATGAGTATATTTGGTACCCGGACTTTCGGGTATTGTCATGGGATCCTCAGTAATAACTTCCTGCAACGAATCCATTACAAAAAGCCCTGTTTTTTGATTAATAAGATTGGCTGTAACACTACCCGGGCGAAGTATTCTAAATGGTTCCTGCCTTACGTCGAGTACGGTACTCTCAAGGCCTATATTGCATTTGCCGCCGTCAAATACTGGCAGTACTCCTCCGAAATCATGTGTGACGTGTTCTGCTTTAGTAGGACTAGGTCGACCCGACTTATTCGCGCTGGGAGCTACAAGTGGACCTGCTGCGTTTAGTAAAGCTAATGCCAGATTGTTGTCGGGCATTCTTATAGCTACAGAAGATAGCCCACCAGTAATAAGATCTAAAACCTCTTTACGCTTATCAAATATGAGCGTTAGCGGTCCGGGCCAAAATTTCTGCATCAATACTCTGGCGTTTTCGGGAATTTCAGCAGCAAATTCAAGCACCATAGCATACGTACTGACATGTACAATAAGCGGATTATCTTCTGGTCTACCTTTTAATTCGAATATTCGTTTAACAGCCGCCGGATTTCGTGCACTGGCTCCAAGTCCATAAACGGTTTCTGTAGGAAATGCCACAACACCTCCGCCACGGAGTACCTGAGCGTAAGTATTTACCTGAATCGATTCGGCATCTGTTAGGGGTATCATTCTTAAGAATTCAATTAACGTTAAGGTTTGTAACAGCTGGATCTAATTTTACACCAGCTATTTTCTGAATCACTTCCAGTGAGGCCCAGGCATCATGTACCGGATCCAAAACTATTCGAACGACATCGTCCTTTTGGGTGATTTTGTAATTTTTCCCATAAACAATCTCTACACGTTTGAGCAGAGACTGGAACATACCTTTTTCGAAAAAAACCGCTCCGATATCAGTTCTCGGATTCGGACACTCGAGCCAAACTTTTCCTGCTCTTATAATAACTTTGTTGAGATACAGTTTAGATGCTGCCAATCGAATTCTGGTAGCCAGCAATAGAAATTTTGTGTTCTTTGTTAGCTTACCGAATCGGTCAATAACTTCTTGCTCCCATTCATCAATTTCCTCTTCCTTTAGTGATTGTGCCAGTCTTCTGTAAAGGTTCAATCGCTCAATATCATCTGAAACGTAGGATTTATCGAGCAGAGCCGTATGGTCAAACTCGACGGTTGTTTCCGGTAGTTCAAGATCAAACTTCTCGCCCGTAAATAATTGCGAAAACTCTGTTTCTTTTAGTTCTCTAACGGCGTCATTGAGGATTTTTGTATAAAGCTCAAATCCGATGTCATTTATGAATCCACTTTGAGACGCACCCAGCATATCGCCAGCACCACGAATGTCAAGATCGCGCATTGCAATACTGAAACCTGAACCCAAATCAGAAAACTCAACCAAAGCCATAAGTCTTTTTCTGGATTCAAGTGATAAATCGGATAGGGGAGGTGTTACAAGATAACAGAAAGCCTTTCTATTTGAACGCCCTACACGACCTCGAAGCTGGTGTAATTCAGATAATCCAAAATGGTCTGCCCGGTTGATTATGATCGTATTAGCATTGCCTATGTCAATACCGCTTTCAACAATGTTTGTAGATACAAGTACATCAAATTTATGAGCATAAAAATCGAGTATTATTTTTTCCAACTCCGGTCCTTTCATTTGACCATGTGCTGATCTAACTCTGACGTTTGGCACCAGTTTTCTGATCATGTTGGCCATTTCTTCAATATTTTTTACTCTATTATTAATGAAATAGACCTGGCCATTTCTGCTAATTTCCTGCAGAATTGAATCGCGAATTGCAACCGAATCAAAATTCATTATCTCGGTATATACTGGTTGCCTGTTAGGAGGGGGTGTATTAATAACGCTTAAATCCCGTGCTCCCATCAATGAAAACTGAAGTGTTCTTGGAATAGGTGTAGCTGTTAGTGTTAACACATCAACACTTGCCCGAAATTCTTTTAAACGCTCCTTTGTACTCACACCAAAACGCTGTTCTTCATCAATAATCAATAATCCTAAATTATGAAATTTCACATCTTTAGATGTAATTCGATGGGTACCAATCAGAATATCTACCTTGCCTTGAGCAGTTCGCTTTAGGATATCTTTTATTTCAGCGGCTGTACGAAAACGTGATACCATTTCTACATTTACGGCAAAATCTTTCATTCTTCTTTTGAATGTTTTAGCGTGTTGGTCCGCCAGAATAGTAGTTGGAACCAATATAGCGACTTGCTTTCCATCAGCAACTGCTTTAAAAGCAGCTCTCACAGCCACTTCAGTTTTACCGAATCCAACATCTCCGCATATAAGTCTATCCATCGGCATTTCAGATTCCATATCACGCTTAACATCTTCAATTGCCTTAAATTGATCTGGTGTTTCTTCAAATTCAAAAGATGCTTCCATTTCAATCTGCATTGATGAATCATGAGAAAATGCAAATGCTTTTTGGGCTTTACGTTTCGCATAAAGCTGTATCAGTTCTCGAGCAATGTCTTTTACCTGACTCTTCGTTTTGGCTTTTTTTCTTGCCCATTCGCCCGACCCCAGCTTGGTTACTTTAGGTGCTGTACCATCTTTTCCAGCATACTTTTGAAGTTTATGCAGACTGGAGACATTTACATAAAGTGTGGAATCATTGGCATACCGTACGATTACAGCCTCTTGCTGTGTTCCTCGAACTGTGATTTTTGTAAAACCCTCAAATTGCCCGATACCATAATCAACGTGAACTACATAATCTCCTTTTTTGAGATCCTTTATTTCTTTCAGAGAAAAACCGCCTCTGTATTTTTTTTCTCGAACCTTAGGACGATGGTAGCGATTAAATATCTGGTGGTCTGTATAGACCGCAAGTTTTTGCTCTTCCAGAATAAACCCTTCGTGTAAGCTATTAAGAACAAGTTCGTATCGTAGTTCATCACTACGATCACCCAGCAGTTCTTCAAAACGATCTCGTTGCCCATCATTATCACATAATATCCATACGTTGAACCCGTCTTTGCTGAGATCAGCTATGTTCTTTCGCAGTAACTTTATACTACTGTTAAAATCTGGCTGGGGTTTGGCTTTTAATGAAATTACATCCGTAATTCTACCACTGCCTCCTACACGAATATGCGGAAACTGCGCGAGAGCTTTATGAAACTCGTCGGTTACGACATACTTTTGTTCAGGTTTATCCAAATTTGAATCATCAGTTAGCTCAAAGGAATTTCGCGCACGCGTGGTTAGCTCTTCGAAAGACGCATCAACCAAAGATGGGTTCATTACTTGAATAACATCGTTTTCCTCTAGATAAGAAAACAGGCTTTTCCTGGAAGAGCTGTTCATTGAGGTTACATCTGGTACCAGTCGTGCCTCATCGAGAAAGGCAACTGACCTTTGCGTTGCCGGATCAAACTCTCTAATTGAATCAATTTCATCGCCAAAGAACTCCAGACGAACCGGATAATTCCCTGTAAATGGAAATACATCCAATATGCCACCCCTATAAGCAATTTCCCCGGGGGAATCAACAAAAGAAACGACACTATAACCTTGCTCTACCAATGTCTCGCGAAGGGTATCAGGGCCTACACTGTTACCTTTTTTGATATGAATAGATGCTTTTTCGAATATCTCAGGAGCTGTGATTTTCTCAAAAACTGCTTTTACACTTGCAACAACAACAAAACTCTTTCGTGTTAAAATATGCTCTAAAATCTCAGATCTTTGAACTAATACAGAAGGATCTGTTAATTGCTGCTTTTCATATGGTTTAGATGAGGTAGCCGGAAAATAGTAAACATTATCAGTCCCTATTTCAATAATATCCGACTGAATTGATCTGGCACTATCTTCATCCGATGCGATAATAAGTATTCTAGGATGCGTTTTTTTTAATAATAATGGTATGAAAGACGGAATGGATCCTATAAACCGTTGGAGTTCTGCTTTTTTATTTAATTTCAGTTGACCTGTAATTTCCGCTATTGGCAGAGCTTCCGATATGAATTTTGTAATGGCGGGTAAAGACATGAAAGAATTAAGTGATTAAACAAAGAAAGCTCCAAGCAAAGTTTTGTTTGGAGCACATTAACTGCCAAGATAATGGCGTTTTAAAATACGAAGAATGACTCTGCTTGTTAGCAGATTTATAGCAACTCGTTTCTGAATAAAAATCGTTCTGCTATCATTGAAAAGAATAAAAGTATAATACCAGGTAGTAAAAACATTCTGTATCGGTCGGCTCTGTCGACATAAATAATTTCGTCGACTGGAGTAGTTTCAAGCAAATCAATCTCACGATATATTTGCTCCAAAGCCTGATTATCGCGTGCTCTGAAATATGAACCTCCAGTTCTCCTTGCCATTTCCGTAAGCATTGGCTCATCTATATCAACGGGTATTGGATGATACCGAGTGCCAAATACAGGATCACTAATAGGGTATGGTGCCGTTCCTTCCGTACTTACACCTATCGTATACATTCGAATGCCCATTGCAGCGGCCATATCTGCCGAAGTAAGTGGATCTATTTCACCTGCGTTATTTTCGCCATCGGTCAATAAAATTATAACCCGTGAGGATGCGGAACTATTTCGCAATCTATTTACCGCGGTAGCTACTCCCATGCCAATTGCTGTACCGTCTCGAACCATGCCAATGTCTATAGATAACAACTGTTGACGAATAAGTCGATAATCGGATGTTGGTGGTACAAGTGTAAAGCTATCTCTGGCAAATACGACCAGACCAATACGATCGTTCACCCTTTTATCCAAAAATTCAGCAGTAAGATTCTTTGCGGCTATTAGTCTGTTTGGCCTCAAATCTTCAGCCAACATCGATGAAGAAATATCAAATACTACGACAATATCAATTCCTTCTGTAGTACGCTCAATGGTTTCGTTTAAACTCTGTGGACGTGCCAGCGCAACGATAATAAATAAGAGTGCTACGATATACCCAGCATTATAAGTCCACACGCCTTTTACACGCCAATTACCAGGTAAGTTTCTAAGATCAGAGGAGTCGGAGAAGGTTAGTGAAGCAACCTTGCGTCTTTTCCGATATAGATATCCTAATAGAACGATTGCCGGAACCAGTATACTCAGCGCAAAAAAAACAGGTGATTGCCAAATCATAAGTTACCCTCCAGCATAGCGTTATCTGATTGGATACTTGTTTTGTGGTACCCTTCTCTAAGCCCGTATTTAGCCTGATATGAAATTCGAAGCTGACTTATTCTATCATAATCTGCCCTCTGTACCAACTTTACCAGCTGTTCAGCAACGTTTAAGGCCTTAAGGGCCTGATCTTCTGTAGCTCTATATTTCGCAAACTTAACCATATCACTTTCTTTTAGCAGGTTATTTAGCAATAAGACTACGCGATCATCAACACCCTTTCGCTGCACATCTCTGATTACTTCTCTGGTTGTAGATTCCAATGCCGGAATAAAGTAGACATCTTCAAAATATAGCCGGAATGCGTCGCTCAGCTTCGTGTAGAAACCACGAAAGTTATCATCACTGTATATTTGAATATTGCGTAACTCATTAATTTCTCTGAATAAGGTATCAAAAGGACTCACGAAGGGGGGAATCTCTTGCTTGGGAGTTTCCTGTATCGGTTCTTTCTTAACAAACTTGCTTCGGTAACGGTAAAGTAGAATGGCAGTTATAAAAACAGCAATCAAAAACAGCATTAGCCAAAACCATGACCTTCCAAAAAGAAAAAGAGGTTTTAGGTCTCTGAGCTCCGCAGAGGTTTCATCAAGCAACGATACGAAATACAAGTTGACCGAAGAGGTATTGACTGAAACACTACCTTCTGAGCTGTTAAATGTAACTTCTTTGGGTCCTATAATTGTATCGTTGAGGGCAAAAAATTGTAGCTCATAAACCACACTATCTCGAGACGATACCCCCCTGAAACGTTGAACAGAGCGAAACTCGATAGCATCTGAAAATGCCGTACTATCGGGGAAAACCGGACTGTATTGGTTTGAAGCATACTGTGCAGTTATAATGTAGTTAAAAGTGGATCCAGTGGTTAAACTGTCGGGAGTAACGAACGTTCTCACTGTCTGACCAATTGAAATTTGCGCAAAAACGAATATTAAAGTAAGAGATGCAGCAAATCGCATAATTAATACCTGGTTGTTCTTCTCTTGAAAAATTTCATTAATGGCTCAATGTAAGAGCGATTGGTATGCAAGTCGATGGTGTCTATACCATTTTTTCTGAACATAGCAGCTAGTTGGTTTCTTCTCAATTCTCGACGCTCACCAAAAGCCTCACGCACCTTGACATTTGAAGTATCTACTAATTCATATTTATTCGTTTCCGCATCGTAATAAGGGATAATTCCAAGGTCTGGTAATTCGTTTTCAAACCGGTCTTGGATGGTCACGCCAACAAGGTCATGTTTCTGATGTGATATACGTAACTGCTTTTGAAAATCAGGAGACTGAAGGTCACTGATGAGTACAACAATAGACCTTCGGTTCAAAAGTCTGTTTGTGTACTCCAGTGCTGCACTTATATCTGTTTTTGATCCAATAGGTCTATATGTGTATAGTTCCCGGATAAGCCTTAACACATGTGTCTTCCCTTTGCGGGGAGCGATCATTTTTTCGATTGAATCTGTAAAAAGGAGCAATCCAACTTTATCGTTATTTTTAATTGCGCTAAATGCCAGAACGGCTGCAAGCTCCGTAGCAAGATCAATTTTACGTTGTCCCTCACTGCCAAAAAAGTTACTTGGGGAAACATCCACCAATAACATAAGTGTCTGCTCTCGTTCTTCCTCAAATATTTTAATGTATGGCTCGCCGTTACGTGCTGTCACATTCCAGTCAATTTGTCTGATGTCATCACCATATTGATAGGGGCGAACTTCGGAAAATGTCATGCCACGTCCTTTAAACGCAGAATTGTACTCACCTCCGAACAAATTATTAACCAGTCCTTTTGTTTGTATTTCTAGTTTTCTAACCTTTTTAAAAATTTCTTTTGATATCATTTCTTCGCTGGTAAGCCGTTGAAAAAGCCTGTTAATTATAGGAGTTAGCCGAAGTGTACGACTATGCCATAAACATTGTTAAAAAAGCGATTTTTATACGGTTTTCTTCAAAAGTATATTCAGTTTAGGCTGTCTAATTTATAAAAAACTTTCTAAGTTTGAGATTATTGTTTTTCCGGCTGCCACGAACTGAAAAAGACTGCCTATAGCCGGCAATCTGTACACTAAACCTATCGAAATATTATCACTAACAGAAGGAAATACCCCATGCTCATTGGCGTACCTAAGGAAATAAAAACCCACGAATATAGGGTTGCATTGGTTCCGGCCGGTGTAATCGAATTAAAAAAACACGGACATCAGGTAATCATTGAAAAAAATGCTGGTGCTGGAAGCAGCTTTCCAGACGAGCTCTATATTGAAGCTGGAGCCGAAATAGTAGATACCGCACAGGAAGTGTGGGAGCGGGCAGATATGATTATGAAGGTTAAAGAGCCAATTGCTCAGGAATACCCTTTAATGAGAGAAGGTCAAATTTTATTTACTTATTTCCACTTTGCTGCTTCAAGAGAATTAACAGAAGCGGTTATCAACTCTAAATCGGTTGCTATTGCCTACGAAACCGTTGAAAAGGCAGACCGATCGCTTCCATTACTTATTCCTATGAGCGAGGTGGCTGGCAGAATGGCTGCTCAGGAAGGAGCGAAATACCTTGAAAAAGCGCAGGGTGGGCGAGGCGTACTACTTGGAGGTATCCCCGGTGTACGACCCGCTAATGTTATGGTACTTGGAGGTGGAATTGTTGGTATAAATGCTGCACGTATTGCCGCGGGAATGGGAGCCAACGTATTTATTTTCGATATTAGCCCAAACAGGCTGCGATACCTCGACGAAATACTCCCGAAAAATATTACCACCGTTTTTTCATCTGAAGGCAATATCCGGGAGATGATTACCCAGATGGATTTGGTAATCGGCGCAGTTCTGATTCCTGGTGCCAAAGCTCCACATCTTGTAAAACGTGATATGCTGAAAACAATGAGGCCGGGTGCCGTTGTAGTTGATGTGGCTATTGACCAAGGTGGGTGCATCGAAACAGCAAAACCAACTACGCACGACGATCCTATCTACGTAGTTGATGATATTGTACACTACTGTGTTGCCAATATGCCTGGTGGTGTGCCTAATACATCTACAAGAGGATTAACCAATGTTACCCTGCCTTATGCTATACAATTGGCAAATAAAGGTTGGAAAGCCGCAATCTTAGATAATAAAGAATTAGAGCTCGGTCTCAATATAGCTTACGGAACAATCACTTATAAGGATGTTGCCGACGCTTTTGATTTCGACTGGAGCCCGGTTAGCGATGTTATGGCAAGTACCAAGTCTATCTAGAAAAGTACACGATTTAAAAAAGGCAGCTGTGCTTTGGCATCGCTGCCTTTTTTATTTACAGTCAATGTCTCGTCCTGAAATAGGTTGACATATTGTAGGACGAGACACGACTCTCTACTGTTCGCAAAGAATTATTTGCCGAAATTCGTTACTTGTAAGGGGTCTATGCGAGCGGCTACTTTTGCTGGTAGCCAAGAAGCTGCAATACACAATGAAATGGTGACTGCACCGACTATTAAAAAGTCTTGTAAGCGAGGATTTACAGGAGCAGTTGACATATAATAATTTTCTTCGGACAGCGGTATTATCTGATATGTGGCTTGGACATAGTTAAATGTTGCGGCGATTAATACCCCGATCGACAAGCCAATAAACCCAACAAGAAAACCCTCCAGCAAAAATATGTTTCGGATTTTACGATCGGAAGTACCCACTGTTTTCAAAATTCCAATATCACGCACACGTTCAAGCACCATCATCAATATTGTTCCGATTAAGTTAAATGCTGCAACGATTACCAATACCCCAATTACAAGAGGAATTGTTTGAGCCTGTAAATTAATCCATGCAAAAATATTACTGTAACGCTGATAAATCGATTGTGAATAAAAAGGGAAATCCAGCCGTTTGCGAAGAGTTTCACCAACACTGTGAATATTTGAAATATCATTAACCCGAATATCAATCATCGATGCAGCAGGACTTGTCATTGAAAACAGTACTCGCGCCTGATTAATTGGAATAAGAACAAAAACATCATCAAATCGGTCAATTCCAGTCTGGTAGATACCTGTAAGTTCAAACTGTTGTATTTCGGGCAAGTTGCTTTGGGAAGGTGTACCCTGAATCGTATACACTGCAACGGTGCTACCAACTTGTACATCAAGACTCCTGGCCAGCCGACTGCCTAAAACCATACCATACCGGCCCGACTGTTGCAATGTTAAATCATATCTACCGTCAGTTATGTAGTTGCGTATATCGCTCAAGTCTCCTTCGTCAGCAGGTACACCTTTAACAAATGTACCTTCAACTCGTTGACCTGCCTGCAACAAACCCTGACCGTACACGACCGGTTGAAGTTGCGCAATATCAGGAATAGACTGTAAGTAAGTTATGAGGGTATCTGCCCTGAAAATTGGCATTTCGGAGTACGTCTCAATGGTAAAATGTGTGCCAAAGCCTAGAATTTTGTCTTCAATTACATGCTTAAACCCCTGAACAATAGAAAGTGCAATTAATAACCCTGCCGCGCCAATGGCTACGCCACCTATGGCCATCATTTTTATAAATGAAAGAAAGGAGGCGTCTTTGCGATTACTTTTGAAGTATCGTCGGGCTACAAACCACTCAAATTTCATGGTAAACTTTATTACTCCGGTCGCATATGTGGAAAAAACAAAACGTCTCTAATGGATTCCTGGTTAGTCATAATCATAGCAAGACGATCAATTCCGATACCTAGTCCGGCTGTAGGAGGCATTCCGTATTCAAGAGCCCTCAAGAAGTCTTCATCAAGTGCCATCGCCTCATCGTCACCTTTTTCTCGTAATTTGACCTGCTCTTCGAAACGTTGACGCTGATCAACAGGATCATTTAATTCTGAAAAGGCATTGGCTATCTCTTTTCCATTGCAAATAGCTTCAAACCGCTCAACAAGTCCCTCTTTATTCCGATGTTTTTTAGCAAGCGGACTCATTTCAACGGGATAATCCGTGATGAAGGTTGGTTGAATGAGCTTGTGCTCCACATGCACACCAAAAATTTCATCAATGATTTTACCTTTACCCATAGTTTTATCAACGTGAATACCCAGGTCTTTAGCTGCCGATATGAGGTCGTCAAGACGTAAACCTTCCAAGTCGATTCCGGTTTCGTTTTTTATGGCTTCAAGCATTGGTATTCGAGGCCAGGGCCTTTTGAAATCGATGACGTGCTTACCAACAGGTACTTCAGTAGAACCATGAAGACTGAGCGCAACGTGCTCGAGCATTCGCTCAACAAAGTCCATCATCCAATTGTAGTCTTTATACGCGACGTATAACTCGACTTGAGTGAACTCCGGGTTATGAAATCGAGACATTCCTTCATTTCTGAAGTCTTTTGAAAACTCAAAAACCCCATCGTAACCACCCACAATCAGGCGTTTTAGATAAAGTTCATTGGCCACCCGCAAATACAATTTCATGTCGAGTGTATTATGATGCGTGACGAATGGGCGAGCAGACGCACCGCCGTAAATAGGTTGTAGAATTGGAGTTTCCACCTCCAGATACCCCTGGTCAATCATGAACATTCGCATCTGTTGAACCATTTGCGACCGTTTACGAAATGTCTCACGAATATGAGGATTTACGATAAGATCAACATAACGCATACGGTAACGGAGCTCTTTATCAGAGAAAGCGTCATAAACCACTTTTTTGCCGTCTTCTTCTACCTCTTTAGCAATAGGAATAGGCCGAATCGCTTTACTGAGTAACTCGAAATGCTCGGCGTGAAGCGTAACCTCACCCGTCTGCGTTTTAAAAATAAATCCTTTCACACCAACTATATCGCCAAGGTCTACCAGCTTTTTAAAAACGGTATTGTAATTATCGGTTCCAACATCGTCACGACGGATGTAAACTTGTATAGTTCCGTTTGCATCCTGAAGGTTGAAAAAAGCAGCTTTCCCCATAACTCTACGGGTCATTACTCTTCCTGCAATAGATACGCGCTCACCCGCTTCAGGGTTTTCGGGAATCGCAAAGTCTTCAGATTTTAAAACAGAAGTTTTAGCAGTTACATCAAAAGACGATGGAAATGGATTAATCTTTAATTCGTAGAGTTGGTTAAGCTTTTCCTTGCGTAAAGCAAGAAGTTCACTGGGTGATTGTTCTTGTTCTGACATGTAGGTTATGTTATTATTTATCACATTTTGCCAAAAAAGATACGGTTTTATAAAACGCCATGTACAGATGATATTTGTATATCCCTGCGATTTAGTACCTTTAAATTGGAAACGCTTTCAGTAAATTTGCACCTATGAAATCAGATTTAGGCAACCATATACACTTTTACGAATCTCCATCAACGTTACCATTTAAAATGGCTTTGGCGGGTATACATGTTAGCAACGCAGATACCAACTGGCAACAGAACCGCTTAGAAAACGGGTACTCCGAATTTGGTCACACTGTTCTCAAGGAGGTATGTAATACAATAGGGTATAACGAATTAAACCTCTGTAAAGAAGAATCGGGCAGACCTTATGGAATACTGCCGGATGGGAAAAAGATTGAGCTCAGCGTTTCGCATACTTCAGATACTCTTTGGTGCGCTGTTTCACCTGGAAATAGAATTGGTATTGATGCTGAGTTGGTTTCCAGAAAAGTCTCCGATAGATTACGCAATAGAATGCTGCATCCCGATGAACATTTTACATTACGATTGAACTCAATACGTTTGTGGACAATTAAAGAGTCAATACTCAAACTCTTCGGTACTGGATTAAGGACAAATATGTCATCAATTGCGGTAAAACGCATCACCGAGGAACTTTTTGAATCGCATATTAACAAAAAAACTATCCGTTGTGTATCAGTTGAGATTGATTCACACTGGATTTCAGTAGCATACTATCATTAACTTTGTAAATACACTCATGATAACTCAAGAACCTACTATCGTCGATAGTGTGAATGAAATCATCCCGGAAACCGTACAGATTTTATTCGTGCCCGATAAACACCACAACAGTTCAGAGCAAATTCAAAAGATATACCAAGCAGTAGAGGGGCAATCATTTGAAACGGTAATTTTCATAGAGTCGCGACTCATGGATATACCCAAAAAAATTCCAATGCCTTCGTTGGCAGAGTTTGAAACGGAAGCCGGTGTAGTGCAGGTTAACGATGCAATTAGAAATGAATTTTGTGATGAGGATGATGATTTTTTCATTGACGATGCCGCTTACGGAAATGACATGGAGATATATCGTCATTTGCCTTTTTTGATGAAAGCGTTGGGAGAGTTTAAAGTTGTTAGTGTACCCATATGCGACGACGATCCCGCCATTGTACGTGAAGTAGACTACGTACTGAGCGAACTTCTCAGCGGCAGAAATGTACTGCTTGTTATTGCTGCGTCAATGCCTGGAAGTGATTCACATATTCAAGAACTCTCAGAAATGATAGCAACGGGGGACATTTCAGGAATGATGAACAGGGTAAATAGCGGAGAGTGTAATATGAGCGGATCGGCTGCATTTATGGCTGGAATTTTGATAGCAAAATCCTGGGAATTATCGGTCCGGTTTTTGAAGTCCACGAGCACAGATGAAAGTGGTGTTGCAGGTTTTGCCATTTTAGAACCTAAGCAATTATGAATGTTCATGTAGTTGGAGCTGGCAAACTAGGATTGGCAATAATCAAAGCCCTGAACGAATCTCATACATTTAAAATTACATCTGTAATTTCACTGACACACAAGCAAAATGCATCACTTTACAGCACCTATTGTTCTGTAAGTGAAGCGCCACTATTAGATGGAGTTGTTTTTTTATGCGTTCCTGATGATGTGATATATGAAGTAGCCAATAAGCTCCTTGCTACAAATAAACTTGCAGCTGGAACCATTATTTGTCATGTTTCCGGTGCACGTTCGTCTGAAGAGTTACATAATCTCAAAGAAGCGGGCTTTTTAGTTGCATCTTTTCACCCAATGCAGACATTCACGTATCGAAATGCGATAGATGCATTTGAAGGGGTGCATATAAGTATTGAATCTTCAAGTGCAGATGCATGTGAAACACTATTGAGTCTGGCTCAAGAAATGGGTGCAACAGGTAATGTTATAGACGCAGAAACGAAAACAAATCTGCATTTGGCAGGGGTGATCATTTCAAACTTCATGGCGGCTCTTTTTTTAATAGCAGGCGATGTATTGCAAAATAGCAACCTTGAACAAGATGCTAATTTTGTAAGGCATCATTTTGCCAAAATTGCCTCTCAAACACTCGAAAACATCCTGTTGAATGGGTTTCCTCAAGCCATTACAGGACCTGCAAGCAGAGGAGACTTGCAAACTGTTCAAAAACACCTTCACTTACTAGATAATGGCAATATTGCATCACTGTATTCCATTCTATCAGATAGATTGGCACAAGAAACACTAGAGGAAAACCATCCGCTCCGTACTTTTTTAAAAGATACCCACCCATAATAATTATTAACAAACAGTTAGCGAAGAATTGACTACCCTACATTATCACTCTATAATCCTATGAATATAAACTATTCACTGATTTTCACACTGTGCTTTTTTGCAGTTTCATGCTCAAAACAAGAGACAGCAATACATTTCCAACCTCAAGAGGTTGTTGAGATTAGTGCATCTGACGTGAAAGAAATTATAGGTAGTTATGCCGGTAATAAAGCTGTTTTAGTTAATGTCTGGGCTACATGGTGTATTCCATGTGTTGAAGAGTTTCCTTACATAGTTGATGTACGAAATGAATTTAAAAATGAGCTTGAGGTCGTTTTTATTTCAGCTGATTTTCCGGAAGCACTTGAAAGAATCTATCAATTTTTGGGTGACAATAAGGTTTACTGGCAGACATACCTTAAGAATGATCGAGATGAACCCTTCATTGACGCGGTCTGGTCGGATTGGACAGGAGCGTTACCCGCAACCGTGGTATACAATACTAGGGGTGAGCAGATCGCTGCATTTGAAAGACCGGCTACTTTTGAAGAGTTTCGTGAACTAGCAATCCTTGCTACAACCAATTAACTAACCATTTTACGACTATGAAATATTTCAACTTTATGGCTTTTCCATTGATGCTTTTGATGTTCTTAGGATCAGCTATAACATCCACCGATATGCAGGAGCTCGAAATCGGACAGGTTGGCCCCATGTTTGATTACGAAATGATGAATATTGATGGTAATATGATTACCATGAACGCTGTTAAGGGCGAGAATGGTACGCTACTCATCTTTTCTTGCAATACGTGTCCTTTTGTACACGCTTGGGAAGATCGATACCTCGAAATTGAACAACTTGCAGCGGCCAATGGCATCGGAATGCTCTACGTGAATCCTAATGAGGACATTCGGGACAGGGGGGAGTCTATTGCAGACAACCTTGAACGTGCTACAATGATAGGATATACCGTTCCCTATACCATAGATACAGACCATCAGCTGGCTGATGCCTATGGTGCTACCAGAACTCCACATGTGTATCTGATGGACAGCAACAATGTGTTGGTATTCAGGGGTGCCATTGACGACAACAGTCGATCTGCTTCTGATGTTCAGAATACCTACTTGAGAGATGCAATACTGGAATTAGCAGCTGGACAGCCCATAACTACGCCAACCAGCAGGGCAATTGGTTGCACAATCAAGCGTAAGTAAATCGCACTGATTTTTTGTATATTTGAAGTCTGTCACAATTCCGTGGCAGGCTTTTTTTATGTTACAAAAAGATGCCAACCTGGACACTAAATACCGAGTTCCGCATAGACTCTGCTCATTCCATTGACGGATATGACGGTAAATGCGGCCGAGTGCATGGTCATACCTACAGGGTAAGAATGACCGCAAAATCTAATACACTTAACCCATCGAAATACTTGAAATCGCCCGATATGGTATGTGATTTCAGGGAGCTGAAATGGGCCGGAAAAGATGTTGAAAAAGGTGGTCTAGACCACGCTTATCTCAATGATTTAGTTGACTTTCCAACTTCTGCAGAGCGTCTGGCTGAGTATATCCATCAGGAAACGGTCAAACGTATACCCGATGGCATTAGACTTACTGTGACGATTTGGGAAACGCCGGATAGTTGGGTTGAATATACCGACGAGAACCTTTAATCATGCCGTATAAATCTGCTGAAAATAATAACCTCGATTTAAATTCGTCGTTATCAGTTTCGTATCCCATAATGGAGCACTTTCATACAGTACAGGGAGAAGGTGTGCATACCGGGCGTTCTGCTTATTTTATAAGAACTGGTGGTTGTGATGTAAAGTGCTGGTGGTGCGATGTAAAAGATAGCTGGGATGAATCCAAACACCCCAAAATTACTGTAGACAGTTTACTTAAAGACATCAAAAATTACTCCCCCGCATTTGTTGTAATTACAGGTGGAGAACCATTACTCCATGATTTATCTGCGCTAACCACAGGTATTCATAGCGCAGGTTTACAAACACACATTGAAACAAGCGGGTCATCTGCGTTGAGTGGAAGTTTAGACTGGGTTACCCTCTCTCCAAAAAGATTTAAAGAAGCACTACCCGAAGTTTATCCATATGTAGACGAACTGAAGGTCGTAGTTTTGACGAAAAAAGACATAACATGGGCTCAGGAGCATGCCAGTCGGTGCAAACCCGGTACTCGTTTGTTGTTACAGCCAGAGTGGGACACTCCTAAATCAATGCCCCTGATTGTTGATTTTGTGAAGAAAAATCCGCAATGGGGCATTTCATTGCAAACTCACAAGTTTCTGCAAATTCCTTAATTTGCAAATCTCCAGGGGCTAATAATTTCAGGTAACTGATCATTAAAATTGAAGGTATCCGTAGGAGAGAAGGGGAATCCGGTTAACCGTGAAAATAGCTCTTCATATCTCTGGTATGTTTCTATTCTGAAATCATCGGTCATATCAGGAATTTGTTGCCCTATTTTTCCTTGAAACCCTCTACTCATGAGCCACTCACGAATAAATTCCTTAGATAATTGTTTTTGAGGAAGTTCCTTTTGGAACAGAGAATCGTACGATTCAGAGTAGAAATAACGAGATGAATCTGGGGTATGAACCTCATCAATCAGCACAACTTTTCCGTTATGTAGGCCAAACTCATATTTTGTATCGACCAGTATAAGTCCTTTTTCTTCGGCGATTTCGGTACCGCGGGCGAACAAACTGAATGCAAGTTCTCGAACTTCTTCCCACACGTCTGGCTTTACGAGTTTATTACGAAGAATGTCGATTTCAGATATATCTTCATCATGACCTTCGGTAGCTTTGGTGGCTGGTGTCAGAATAGGTTGCCTAAACTTCTCATTTTCCCTGAGACCCTCAGGTAATTCAACTCCGCAAAGTTCTCTTAGTCCCTGGCTATATGTCCTCCATGCGTGTCCGGTGAGGTAGCCTCTTACAACGACTTCAACAGGTAGAGGATTGCAAGATCGTGCAATGGTAACATTGGGATGAGGAATATCAACAATATGGGTTTCTACAATGTCTTCAACACGTTCAAAGAAAAATCCGGCAAGGGTATTTAAAATTTGCCCCTTATAGGGAATTAGTTGTCTGAGGATATGATCGAATGCCGATATTCGATCGGTAGAGACAATGGCAAGTAAATTGCCAGGTAGCCTGTAAACATCTCGTACTTTTCCGCGATAAGGTTCCGGTAGTTCTGCTACACAGGTTTTCCCAATGCAACCGTTGAGAGCACGTTCAAGATCCATTACGTAACTATTTTGGCTTTTTTGTAGATGGTCGCACAATAAGTTCGGGCTGAATTAAAGTATGCCACCGCTCAGTTACAGCATTCTTTATTCTGTATGCCAATCGTTGTGTCGCAGACTTACCAACCTCATACATTTTCTGATCTACAGTAGTTAAATCAAGATACTTGGAAATCTTGATATTATCGTATCCCATTACCGCAATATCATCCGGAACACGTAAGCCTCGTGAATTCAAGGCATGTATGGCTCCAAGTGCCTGAGCATCATTCGAACAAAACAGTGCTTCGGGCATTTTATTTCTGCTAAACAAGATATTTATAGCCTCAGCACCCGCCTCTTCGCTAAAACCCGCATGTTTTCGGGTTATACCACTAACCAGAAAATCTTCGTCCATAGGAATACCAAACTCTTTGAGGGCATCCCTGAACCCGCGCTCACGTTGATCTGATATAGATGATCTGCTATGGGGGCGAATCATGCCAATTTTGGTATATCCTTGCTCAATAAGGTGTTGAGCTGCAACAAACCCACCTTTATAGTTATCCCAATAAATATGGTCATAATCCATATGGTTTGAACCAACCAAGACAACGGGTATGGGTATATCTTTTAGTCGCGAATGAATGGGTTCTGTAATCTCAATAGAGAAAATAATTAGCGCGTCAGGAATTCCCTTTTCAAGGAATTTCATGAAATTTGCCTCGGGATTATCAGACCCTGTATTGAAAATAATAAAGTCTAAGTCAAGGTACTTAATTTCGTCTTTTACCCCTTTTAGAACTTCATTAAAGAAAGGCGTAGTGAATGTAGGTACAGCAACAGCAATGACCTGAGCTTCTTTACGTGCGAGTTTCCGAGCGTTTGCCTGAGGATAAAAATCAAGCTCTTTTATGGCTTTCTCTACCCGCGACTTGGTGCCTTCTGAAACATATGGAGACTGATTTAAAACTCGAGAGACTGTAGAAATTGCGACGCCTGCTTTTTTAGCAACATCATAGATTGTTGTCTTTTTGGCCATAGCATTGATTAGAGTAAATCGTGTTCATATATTTTTTTGCGCCACATCAGTAGTAAATATAGTAGATTTTAATCTTTAAATAGGTGCTTCTTTTCTAAGATGTTAAATTTATTTAAATAGACTATTAGAATAACGAAATTAATATTAAGCCGTTCGCAAATAGAGTTATTATACTAAAGGAAATGCACCCTTTCTGTTGTATCACAACCGCTTCAACCTATGGAACGAATTGAGCATTTTAATAATTAAATGTAATATGAGCACCAAAAGCAATCAATCTTATTTTTCTACCGCAGGATTTTTGCGATATCCTTATCTATTGGTAAAACCGGTATACGAGAGAACTGCCTTTCACAGAGGAGTTATTGATGAATTGCAGTCTCAGGAGTTGCGTGAGGCTTACGCTCATTGCAGATTTATTACGCAAACACACGCCAAGACCTTCTACATGGCTACGCGATTTCTGCCAAACCACAAACAACGTAGTATTTTCGCAATTTATGCCTTATGTCGATACGTAGACGATTTGGTTGATGAGACCAACGATCTGATACAACAAGAAAAGGTAAACCCTTCAAGATTAAAAGAATTGCTGGATGAATGGCAGTTTAAACTCAACCGGGCATATGATACTGGTCAGGCCGACAATCCCATTCTCATTGCATTTGCCGACACTTTAAGAACATTCCATATTCCAAGGAAGTATCCAATGGAATTAATGGAAGGGGTTTGCATGGATTTGACAAAAAATAGATACAGCAACTTTGATGAGCTTTGGAATTACAGTTACAAGGTTGCTTCTGTAGTTGGGCTAATGACAAGTGAAGTTTTTGGATACACGGATGAAGAAGCTATACCCAGAGCAATAGATTTAGGTATTGCTATGCAGCTAACAAATATACTACGCGACATAGGTGAAGACCTTCGCAGAGATCGTATTTACATACCCTCCGAGGATTTAAGAGCGTTCAACCTGTCTGAAAATGACCTTTTTAACCGTGTTAAAGATGAGCGTTTCACAGCCCTTATGACTTTTCAGATTAACCGTGCCCGCGATTATTATAATCGGGCTGATGAAGGTATCGAGATGCTCAACCAAGATTCGAGGCTTCCAGTTTATCTTGCAAGGCATAATTACAGTAGAATACTTGATAGAATTGAACAAAACAGATTTGAGGTTTACGACAAGCGGGCTCATTTAACAGCCGCGCAGAAGCTGGCTATTCTCCCACGTGCATGGGTTAGTGCAATGTTGTAAGATTTAAATCTTCATCTTTCTTATCTTTGCATGAACCAATCGAAGAGGATTCATGCGAAATATCCAGACTGTTTTAATTGCCAACAGGGGCGAGATAGCCGTGCGAATAATTCGCACCTGTAAATCCTTAGGTATTAAAACGGTAGCTGTTTACTCAGAACCTGATAAAACGGCACCCCATGTACTTTTGGCAGACATTGCAATACCGCTTGGAGGAGTAACGTCATCCGAAAGTTATCTAAACATGGAAAAGCTGCTTGATGCATGCAGAAAAAGCGGCGCTGATGCACTTCATCCGGGCTACGGCTTCTTAAGTGAAAATGCCGTATTTGCTCAATTTTGCAAAGATAATGACGTGATATTTATCGGGCCACCAGTTGATTCCATACGAGTGATGGGCGATAAAACGGAAGCGCGTAAATTGATGGAAAAAACAGGAGTTCCACTGCCACCAGGAACAACTACCGCGCTATCCTCTGTTACCGAAGCGGAAAAAACAGCAACGCAAATCGGTTATCCTGTTCTAATTAAAGCGGCAGCTGGCGGTGGCGGTAAAGGAATGCGTATCGTTAGTTCTGCTGAAAAAATTCGTGATGCCGTGGTTGCAGCTCAATCGGAGGCGAAAAATGCTTTTGGAGATGAAAGAGTATATATTGAAAAATACCTCGAAGAGCCCCGCCATATAGAAGTTCAAATTCTGGCTGATGAACATGGCAACGTTGTCCATCTTTTCGACAGAGAATGCTCCATTCAACGTAGACATCAAAAAGTAGTGGAAGAAGCCCCTTCACCTTTTCTAGATGATAACATGCGTACGAATATCACGGCCACCGCTGTTGAAGTTGCACGATCTTGTAATTATGTGGGTGCCGGAACCGTTGAGTTTCTTGCCGACAGACATAAGAACTTCTATTTTCTGGAGATGAATACTCGTCTTCAGGTAGAACACCCGGTAACCGAAATGATAACGGGTTACGATTTAGTGGAATGGCAATTGCGTGTAGCTCGCGGTGAAAAGTTATCATTTAATCAAAATGATATTCAAATAGAGGGACATGCTATTGAATGTCGTATCTGTGCTGAAGACCCTGAAGAAAACTTCTTGCCCTCCACTGGTACTATACATCGCCAAAACTTACCGTCTGGTCCAGGCGTGAGAGTAGACTCTGGGGTGAGACAAGGGCAAACGATTACGATAAACTACGATCCCTTGATGGCGAAACTCATTACTCATGCAAAAAGCAGAGAAAAAGCAATAGAAAGGATGAAGGCCGCTTTGAATGAATATCAACTATCTGGACTTCGCACTACGATACCATTTTGCAATTTTGTTATGAGACATCCGTCTTTTGTGAATGGTTTGTACGACACGCACTTTGTTAAAGATCATTTTGAACCTCACCTTATTACCGATAATATAGATTATAATCACATTTGCGACATTGCTGCTGTTTTGAGTCTGGTAGACACAAGAGCTACCAATATAGCCTCAGAAAACAGCACAAATTCTAATACATCATCAACATGGTGGTCAAACCGCCGGCCATAAAACGTTTAGACATCTACAAAATGAATACCAATCAAGCTTTATTTGACGAACTCAAAGCGTTGGAGACCGAACAGCGCAACCCTGCAACTATGCATATAGATCTTGCGACTTCCTCCGAGATAGCCTCGCTTATCAATGATCAAGATCAGATGGTAGCAGAATACGTAAAAACACGATTACCAGAAATTGGAAACGCAATTGAAATTATTAAAGATGCATTCTTAAGTGGAGGAAGACTGATTTATTCAGGCGCCGGAACAAGTGGAAGACTTGGTGTACTGGATGCTGCTGAGTGTCCACCAACGTTTGGTACGAGTCCAGATCAGGTTATCGGTTTGATGGCAGGCGGCAATGATGCAATGTTTGTTGCTCAGGAAGGGGCTGAAGATAGCCCGGAAGCAGGTTCCAGAGATGTTGAAGGGGTAAATATTGGCCCGAACGATGTGTTATGTGGGCTTGCCGCAAGCGGAAGAACACCATATGTGCTAGGTGCCATTAAAAAAGCTAAAGAGGTAGGTGCCAGTACTATTATGGTTTGCTGTGTTACTGCTGGCAGAGTAAAACATGATAACACCATTGATATCATGATTGACATACCAGTAGGTCAGGAGGTGATTATGGGCTCTACCCGTATGAAATCTGCTACAGCCCAAAAGATGGTGTGTAATATGCTCACTACGGGAGCCATGATTCGACTTGGAAAAGTTTATGAAAATGTGATGGTTGATCTAAAATTGACCAACAAGAAACTAGTTGAGCGAGCAAGAAGAATTATCATGATGTTTACCAAGCTAAGCTATGATGAGGCCGCAACATTACTATCAAAAGCAGACAATCATGTAAAAACCGCCATCGTAATGGAATTGGGTTCACTATCAAAAGATAATGCCCATGAATTGCTTAAAGAGCATGATGGCTTTATAAGAGCCGCACTGGAGTCTATCGAAAAATAATTATGGGAATAATCATCAGTATTTTCGTCTGGTTGGGTTACGTTTTAATGTTCTTGGTGTTCTTGCCAATTACCTTCCTCGTGTATCTGCTAACGTACCCTTTCGATAAGAACAGAATCTGCGCAAACTGGCTGTTTATGCTAGTTGGAAGGTCTTTTCTTTGGTTTAATCCATTCTGGAAGGTAAAAATGAATGGAATTGAGCGCTATGAGCCAGGGAAACCGATGATATTTATCGCTAACCATCAAAGTTTTCTCGATATGCCATTGCTCGCACTGCTTCCCTGGCAGATGAAATGGGTTTCAAAAGACGGGCTATTCAAAATCCCAATACTGGGTTGGTTCATGCGTATGTCTGGGCACATCAGTGTAAAAAGAGGAACAGCTGCTGCCTTGAAGGCTCTCGATAAGTTAAAACCATATATCAACCAAGGCATTCCGGTTATGCTGTTCCCTGAAGGTACCCGTTCCAGAACCGGTGAGTTGTTGAAATTCAAGAGTGGTGCTTTTATTCTAAGTAAGGATTCCGGGGTACCTGTACAGCCCGTATTGATTTCAGGGACCCGCAGCATCATGAAGCCAGACACCTGGAAAAGCAGTGCTACAGGGGCAATGTCTGTGACCCTGATGAAATCATACCACCCAGATGATTTTGAGGATGCAAATGCTATGCGTGATGCAATCTATAACGATATGGCATTGGAATTAAATAATATGACCAGCCGTTGATAGCCATAAGCGTTGCCATCGTCATGGTCTGTTATGAAAAAATCGTACCCCGAGAATATCCCATATAACAATAGAGTCAACTACAGTCTGGCGATTATCCTTCTCGCCTTCTCTATTTTATTTCGCTTTTTCCCAACAGAATGGACGTATAATCACGAGATAAGTGATTTTAATATAAACGATGAACACCAGATTACACTTATTGATATCACAAGGCAAGAGGCAACGGCTGCTATTCCCCCAAGACCTCGTATACGATTGAACATTGAGTATACTACTACTGAAATCATAGAACCCGACGTGGAATTACTGGTGGATATTTCGCTTGAAGTAGGAGAGGTACTGCCACTTCCACGGGGAAATGCCGAAAACTCAGATATTTCAGCTACACCCCAACGAACCGCAAGAGTATTTCGAATTGTAGAGCCTGTTACGCCACCTCGAGTGATTCAGGAAGGTCAACGATATAGGGTTTATGTGAGCTTTATTATAGATGTAAACGGAGCTATTGAAGATGTTTTTGTTAATGAAATACAACAGTTCGATTCGCGTCTTCAACAGTTTAAAACGACTCAGGAAAGTCAACAAGATATAGTAGAAGCTACATTAGAAGCCGCTGTACAATGGCGTTTTCGACCGGCTGAAAACAATGGTACACCTGTGCGATCAATCAGCACCCATCTGTTTACATTCGGCAGATGAAATCGCTCTATTTATCTTTAAAATAGATTGATATGCGAAGATTTTAGGTGTATATTTTCGTCCGCTTAACAGTAGGAGAGGTGCCGGAGCGGTCGAACGGGCTCGCCTGGAAAGCGTGTGTACCCCAAAAGGGTACCGAGGGTTCGAATCCCTCCCTCTCCGCATTCGAAAGACAAAACCCGATCAGGGTTTTGTCTTTTTTTTTAGTATTTAGAAAACTTATTGCTAGTTTAAGCCAATCAGGTGTGATAAGGTTGAAAACCGTCAATAACTTGTCTGCATTATAACCTAAAGCTTATAAAGGCCTAAAAACTATGAAACTCAGCAAAATTGCTGCGGGGATTATTATGGGTGGTGTCTTCATCGTGGCATGTGAAAGACCTTCCGCTCCCGATTTTACTCTGGAACAGCAAAATAATATTCCCATACTAAAGAATATCACCTACGAATTTCTTGGGGGCAAAGGGGCACTCGTTGATACAACCAGCAGTTCATTTGAAGATCTATTCCTTGTAGATCCTGATGGTACCGTGCGTATTGTTCAGGAACTCGAATTTGAAATTGGGGAACTGGATGATGTTATACCGGAAATTGAAGTCGATCCAATCACCATTGAATCTGCCATAGGCGACATTGTTATAGATGACTTTTCAGCAGAATTTGAATCCGAAATAGGTGTCATTGAGTTAGATGCTGAAGATGCTGACGCTCAGAATGCCGAAGTGGGAACGTTCAATGCAGAATTTAGTGGTTCTGGTACGGCTGACTACCAAGAAGTTACGGGTAGTAATCCCGATGATGTACCCTCGGGTACACCGTTGCCTGCCGGTGAGTCTGATGACATCATAATTGAACTGGAAGCAGGTGATTTTCAGGAAGCCGTGATTGAGTCAGGAGCAATTCGTGTAGTCTTCAGAAATGAGCTGGGATTCAACATTAATACGCTTACATCTGAGCTGCTTAGTGATGGCGAACAGATTTCGCAAACATCAGTGGTTAATGAGATTAATCATAACGATGAAACAATTTTATCATTTCCTTTTGAAAATGGAGACGAATTAAAGGTACCTCTGGCATTCCGGGTTAGAATAGATTGGTTAGAGCAAAACACCCAAGCTGACGCGGGTAGCCTTGTAGTAAGAGAAGCAACCGACGATAATCTGATTGTTTCCAGTGCTACGGCTGACATTCCAGAACAGGTAATTGAACCATCAACTCCAAATATTGAAATTAATAACCCAAATTTTGAATTCGCCATATTAGAAAATTCTAGTGATCCCAATATTAATAAAATCCGCGTATCTCTGGTCAATCAAACCCAGCTGCCCCTCACCAATAATACATTTTCGGGGTTGCCTACTCTGACACTAAGAAATAGTGATGGTGAGGTTCTTGATTCTGAACAACCATTTGCTGTTCAAGGTAACGTCGGTGCAACAAGTCTCGATCCAGGAGAAACTGGGGTAGCTGAATTTGATCTCAGTGGAGCCAAACTTACAAAGGTACTCTCGTACGATATCAATGTAGGAACAACCGGAGGAGACAGGGTTACGGTTAACTCAACAGACTTCCTCATTATTAACGCTATTACAACCGATCTGGAAATATCTGAGGTTTCCTCAGACATCGACCCACAAAGTGATATCCTGCTTCAGGACGAGGTAGATGTTGAGGGGGATTTTGTCAATGCCGAAGTTGAATCTGGGGTGTTAAATATTACGTTTACAAACGACAGTAATATTCCACTTGTCATAGATAATCTTGTTTTTGAGAATTCTGTAGCATTTCGTGCAAAAAACACAGGAAGATTTTTTGAAACTGGATCTGAAGTTGGAAGGATCAGTAATCTCGAGATTCCACCAAATTCTTCTGTTACAGAGTCTATTGATATTTCAGGTAAAGGTATATCCAATAGGATGCGTTATGATGGATCTGCTTCTTCACCCGGAACGACAACTGCAGTGTCAATAAGTTCTAGTGATATTATTAGAACGGGAATTACTGGTGAAGTAACCTTGAGCTCGGCTACAGCTATTTTAGATTCTCAGGATTTCAATACTTCTGGTATCATTGAAATCGATGATGCCGAATTCCGATTGACATCACCAAACCACTTCGTGGAAATATCAAGCGGTATCTTGAACTTCACCAGTATCATCAATCAAATTGACCTTGACCTCGATACACTGATTATATCGTTTCCAGATATCAGACGACCAGGAGGTAACTTTAGTGAAGCCGACTCGTTAGTAATATCGTTTATTGGAGACAACCGAATTCAGAGAAGGTCTGCTAACGTTACAGCTTCTCAGGAAATTTCACTTGCTGGTCACAGAATTTACGCAATTGGAAACGAGCTTCGGTATAACGTTGTAGCCAGAACGGAAGAAACCAGGGGAAAACCTGATGAAGAACGAACAGTAAGAAGTACCGATATGCTCGAAGCAAATGTTCAGATTCAAAACCTGAGAGTTGGAAGGGCATTTGGAGAAGTCTCTGTTAAATCTGTAGAGCTAACCGATGGTGAAGGACCTCTTGACTTATTCAATGATAACATCGTTCAGATAACAGATATCGAAGATCTCAAGGAGTTATCGAGCAGAATTTCGAATATACGATTCTTTAATCCTTCGCTAAACCTAACCTACACCAGTAACATTGGCGTTGACGCTGAAATTTATGCTGCAATTCTTGGTGTAAATGAATCTGGTGAAGAAGTGTTCTTGAGTGGTATAAATGACTCACCTTTCACGGTTGTACCAACAGATACCGTTGCTGGCTTTTTGTCTAGAGGCGCTGTTATTCCTGTCGAAAATCTAATAAAATTTCGTATCGATGCAGCGAGTGTACAAGGTGAAAGTGTAACACGCACATTGTCATTCAATTCTGCAACGACAAATGTAGAAGACTTTTTAAGTTCTCTGCCAACTTCTATTCGCTTTGTCGGTAAAGCTTTAGTTAACCCGGATGGTGGTGAAGGTTTTGTTGTAGATCCTATTGACTTTTCTACCACCATGGGAATTGATGTACCTCTGAACTTTGCAACAGCGTCAAACCCCGGCATAGCTAGAGATACCGTAGAGGTTGATCTTTCTGATTTACCAAGCCCTGATGATGATCTGAGGCTAATCTCAGGCAAATTAAATCTGCTATACAATAACGGTCTGCCACTAGACCTAGATATTAGTATGGAATTCTTGGATGAAAACTTCAACTTGGTTACATCAGCGCCATTAAGTGATGGGCCCTACAGAATAGCTCCGGCCAGTGTAGATCCTGCCACTGCTTTTGTTACTCAAACAAACAGAGGCGTAATGACGATATCACTCAATGAAAGTCAGTTGAATGAATTATACAGAACACGCCATATGGCTTTACGTATTCAATTTCAGTCAACTAATGGTGATCCAGTAAAAATCAGAGCTACTGACACATTTTCTATCGGGTTGAGTGCTGAGTTTTCAAACAGACTACGAGTTGATTAACGGGGATATAAATCATGATAAAGACAATGAACATCATAAAAATATTGGGCCTCGCTGTTGTTCTCGTAGTTTCAAGTAATTACGAAGTACTTTCACAGGCAAAATTTAACACTACTCAAGGCCTTGGAATGGGTAGTACGGGAACTGCAACTGCTTGGGGGTATCAGGCTAATTTTGTAAATCCTGCTAACTTAGCAATACCCCAGCGTACCCAATGGTCTATTGGCCTATTTGGTGGTTTTAGTCCCACTTTTGGTGGTGAACTCGCCAATATCGCACTTTATAATGAATACTTCACAGAAGGAGGAGTAATAACCCCTGCCAGGAATCTTGAAGCTGCTAACCGCTGGTTTGGCAGTGGGGAAGATGCTTATCGAGAGCTTGGTATCGCTATAGACGTTGTTCCTTTTGGTATTTCACATCAAAGGAATAGTTGGGGTGCTGCGCTAGCTGTGCGAAGCCGTACCCTTGTAGATGTAGGTATGTCACGAGGTGTATTCTTATCATCTACCGGATTTAACAGTGCAAACTTCGGCAATTTTCAACCGTTCGATTTGGGCAACGAAGTACTCTCATTCGCAGAGGTATCTGTGGGATTTGGTTACAAGGTTTGGGAAAATGCGGGTGACAATAGTCCGGGTACAATCCGTGTGTTCGCTGGAGCTGCTCCAAAATATTTGATTCCTATTCACTACCACCGATTCGACCTTAATTCAAGGTTACGTGTTCAGGACAATCCCTATCAGATAACGCACGATTTCAGCTATGAAATTCACGCTTTGGGTCGCTTTGCAGAAGATTTGGCAAGATTTCAGAGAGAAAGGCAACAAACCGGTAAAGCACCTGATTTAGATGGTTTCTTCGATAACTCGTTTGATGATGCCGGTGAAATTCGAGGCTCAGGTTTTGGTTTTGATATCGGTGTAACAGCGGAGTACTATTTTGACAACTTCCCTTATCAGTTTTGGGCAACACGGGGAATGCACAGGGTAAGGATATCCATGGCATTAACTGATCTTGGTTCCATTAAGCTTGACAGTTCACCCTTCCGGTTCTTCAATGCCGGTTTGTTTGAATGGGATGGTTTAGATGTAGACCAAAATCGACTAATTGACGAATTTGATTCAGATCTAGGCGAATATTTTAATAATGTTGTCAATGATGAGATCGGAAACGATACCTATCTTAATCTGCAATCGGAAGAGCTCGGCTCTTTGAGCGTAGCATTACCTGGTATGTTTAATTTTGGAGTAGCATACGACCTCGGGAAATTTACTTTTGCTCTAGATACAGGCAGAGGTTTCAATAACAGAGGCGTAAATTCTGAAAATATGTACCTGGGACTTGGAACTGAATTCAGACCTGTCCGAGCACTACCACTGCGGGTTGGAATGCGAACAGGGGGTGGAGCTTCAACAGCATATACATTTGGAACGGGTGTAAATCTGCGAAACTTTGAATTTACATTTTCAGCTATGTCAGTGGCTAATTCTGAGTCAAATGGTTCTAAGCTTGCCGCTGCTCTTAGCGGATTTATTATACGCTTTTAACTTTTAAGCGATTTTGTATAAAGGCTGACAATCTTAGGTGGTTGTCAGCCTTTATTGTTTGTATACTTGATATGTCACTATAAATAAAAGCATATGATTACACTGCTTATTAGCAACATATTGATAGCTCTGCTCACAGTTAACCCGAATGCTTATGAAAAAAACGAAGCGCTGCTGGTTAACTTTATAACCGAGCAGATAATGACTAATGATATTGATAATGGAGTACTGTACATTAGTATAACTCCTGCAAATGAACCTGTAATACTTGGCTTACAGTCAGCTCTTCTGAAAAATAATATAACCATCACAGATAACAAAGAGACTGCAAATCAGCTTGTACGCGTGTATGTTGAGTCTGATAACCTATTGAGTACCATCTCTCGTAATACACACGAACGATCCCTTTCAGCCGATATAATCGTACAAATAGTTGATCCTTCAACGCGCTTCGTTTTAAGTACAGCCAGGTCTAATTTTAGCTATACAGATATTGTACACTTAAGCGATCCGTACATATTAGCTTCTTCTTGGTATGCAACACATTTTCATAATTATCAAGATATATCAAGTCGTTCCTGGATACGCCGATTTGTTGAACCTGTTCTAATAATTTCAACAGTTGCAACTACAGCTTACCTTTTATACAATGTTAGAAGTCAATAAGTTTAAATTTTATACTCTTTTTTTTGTTTTGTTGATAAGCGCGTGTGCAACGCCTGTAGCTCCAACAGGTGGAGAGCCCGACAGAAGTGGTCCTGCACTGGTCTCAACGCAACCTGAAAATAACACGGTTAATTACCGTGAAAGAGTTATACGATTCACCTTTGCAGATTATGTTGACAGAAACTCTTTTCGACAGGCTCTAAGTATTGAACCCAATATTTCAGTTCCATTCGAAGTATCATGGCGGCGAAAAACTGCTACAATTTCACTTTTAGAACCTCTGCCAAATAATACCACCGTAATTTTCAACCTAGGCACAGACCTTAGAGACACTAGGGGGAACAGGCTGCGTTCTCCTATCTCATTAGGTCTTTCAACAGGACCTGAAATAGACATGGGAGAAGCCTCCATCCGGCTTAAACCACTTCGACCTGGAATCAGCATTGATAATGTCAGAATTTTACTCTATCGCGAGCCTTTCGACTTTACCAAACCTGCTCTTTATGTTGCTGAGCCTGACACAGCAGGGATTGCCAATTTTAGTTATTTAGCTAACGGTAGTTACGCAGCGATAGCGGTCCACGATGTTAACAGGAACAGAACATGGGACCCACCTAGGGAATATGGCCAACCAGCCAGCCAACGTAGTTTTGAGCTCGAATCGGAAAGACTTGATATGGGTACCATCTACTATGCAAGAATGGATACGGTAAGTACCGTATTGGAAGGTATTGGTCTGCTTAGCACAAACAGGCTTAGATTGCGATTCTCTAGACCTATAACCTACCATTCTGAAACCGAAATTTCTATTATAAATATAGACGATGCAGATACCTTACGCGCAGGATTGTTATTTGTTGACCCTTCCGATGAAAATGTAGCACTATTTCATAGTACTACTCAGCTTGATGAGTTGTCCCTTTACACGGTCAATCTGCATGGATTCAGAGACCGAAACGGTAGAAGAAAAATAAATAGCTTAGAACCATTTTTCGGCTCTAGCGAGCCAGACACAACATTTATACGTTTCAAAAAACACCTTACCCAGGAAGGCGTGAGAGGAACCGAACCGATAAAAATTATGTATACCGGTGTTTTGACAGGAACCGATATATTAGACTCCCTACAAGTATTTAGAAACAGAACCAGGGACGACGGTTCAGTACGAGTTGAGACATCGTACAACCTTATTAAGATATTCCCGGAAAATCGGTGGCTTGATGCCGATTCTTATGATATCAGAACTTGGGATCCAGCTCAACAACGTCATGTAGAAGTTACAGCACGAATAATACGGGATACTGAACTCGGAGAGATTCAAATTAACGTCACAGACTCTCTATTTACGGGTATCCCGCTATTTCTGGAAGTATACAACAGTAGTGGAGAGTCTGTGCTGAAAAAAGACTTTGAAGATAACTACTTGATTGAAAATCTAGCTCCCGGAAACTATCACCTTGTAGTTTTTCAAAATAAAACTAATAGTGCTCAATGGAATCCGGGCAGCATTTCGCCTTTTGAGCCGGCATCACCTGTTTTTGTAAACAGTAGGGTACCCGTACGAAGTCGCATGACATCAGAAGTAGATATTGATTTCAGGCCATTAACATCCGATTAAATTCTCCTCACAGTAACCAAAGTTCTTCGCCGATAATCACTGAAATTATCATCTTTTTCCAACAAACTATTAATCATAACATAAACAGAAGCATGAATAAATCGGGCACCACCTAGCGAGATTCCGACATGGGTTATTTGGTTATCCGATCCAAAAAATAACAAGTCTCCTTCAAGAACAGAAGTGAATGTATCGTCGTAATTCACTTGAACTCCTATTTCAACTTGCATGTTAGCGTCGCGAGGTAGCATAAAACCATGGTGACGGAAAACCGTGCTGGTAAAACCGGAACAATCTAAACCTTTTCCGGAGTTTCCACCCCAAAGGTAAGACAGCCCATGAAACCGGAGTGCTGTTTTTACAATGGCACTACCGTCTGGTGAACGGGTGTTGTCGATCGATGGAACATCCATTAGTTCAGATGTTTTGAGGTATCCCTTTCTTCCATCAGGAAGTATCACTGCAGTGTAGCCGCTTATTTGGTCCCCCGAAACAACCAATGTTGCACCAAGCGTTACATTACTTAAAACAAGGCTGTTTTGATCAGGTGACGAGTATATGCGCGTATCTAAAGTGTTTACATACCTCCGTGCTTTATCAAGCCATAGTTTATCTAGCTCAGCTTCTGTCAATACATTCAACGATTCAGCCGTAACCCATCCCAGATGTTCCCATGGAGTCTGAATATAGTACCAGCCTCGTTCTCGCTTTAGGACTTTCAAATCCGTTCCCAAAACTACCTGATCCAAAAGTTCCGACTGATGATTTGGCGCACGTCTCAAATTTGCCACACCGACATTTACAATCGCTCGTGTTTTACCTTCAAGACTGAAATGAGGTAAAAGTTGTATTTCAATATTTTCTCTCCATGCAGGAGTAAGATTAAATAAACCTTCTACAGCTTGAGCCGCTTCTGGTACATTAGTCTCTACAATTACAATAGATGGCCTGTCATCGTCTTTAATCATGTTAAACACTGCAATTCGCCGGTCCGGGACATAATCAGATTGAATTACTTTCAGAGCTGATTCTATTTCAACTAGTCGTGATTTATGGATTTCATTGGCGCATGAGGCCGGTGACATCAGCATAATAACCGGCAAAAGAAGTGTAAAAACCGATAAATATTTCAAATCGTGTTTATTTAAATTGATAGCTTTAATACGAGAATAAAATTACCCATGATTTTTAGATTCTGCCTACATCATTACCCTATTAAAAAATACATTTTACATGCAATGGACTGAACGAATATTATGGCTGACTGTCATTGCGTTGCTGGCGGCAATGTTATTTTGGGTGCGCTCTGATATGAAAGAGTTATCGAGTTGGATTAATATGCAAAATGATCAACTTGAAGAAATTGATGCTCTTCTTGATATTGCGGAAAAACGTGCGGCAACTATCGGCCAGTCAGGACATGTAAATATCATGCTGCCAGATTATGAGATCAGAATGATGCAGGGAAATGGTTTGGAAAATCCATTGGAAGATTTAAAAAGTGATTTGATGTCTAACCCTCAGCTTATACCTTATGATCCTGTTTTGGGCGGTACGATGAGATTTCATTCTGCCAGCGATATAATAGTTTTACCAGGTGGATGGGTATATGCAATTTTCGAAGATGGCCATATTAACGGAGCTCTTTTACTCGAGTACACAATCTCTCAAGGTACTATTTCATGGAGTGTATTTAAACATCAGTTGTTTTAAGATTAATTATGTCAGATAAAAAAGCTGTTGAACTCACAATAGCCATAGCTGTACTTTTAGTCAGCTTTATGATGGTTTTTATGAGTCGTTATGTACGATTGGAATCTCATACTGCTTTCACATCAGATGGTGGCTTGCTTTTCTTACATGAAAATGTTGACCTGCCTGGACTTATAACTCAATTGCGGGAAGCCAATGTTGATTTTGATGATGCACACCTTTATTGGGCGGCTGATATCAAACAATGGAGTTCATTTAGAGCTGGCAGATATGTACTACCCATGAACTCGAATTATGACGCATTGTTGTCAAAATTGGCCCGAGGTGAGCAAGATCCGTTTATGGCAAGAATCGTTGGGGGGCAAGATGTAAATTCATTTATTGCGCGAACAGCAAGGCTATTCCGATTCTCCGAAGATGATCTCCGGCAGACAATGACGGATACTATATTCCTCGCGGATATTGAAATACCCGAGCATATACTAATTGGGAGAATGCTTCCTAATACATACGAAATGTTCTGGACAACAACACCTGAGCAGTTCGTCCGTAGGATGCTCAGAGAGTTTGATGTGGCAGTTACGCAGCGGTATAGTGAGCGGGCTGCGGAGCTTGGAATTTCGATAGATGAAGCTGTAACGCTTGGAAGCATCATCGAATGGGAGGTGCGTCATGTCGATGAAAAAAGGAAAGTAAGCGGCTTATACTGGAACCGTTTAAATAACCGATGGCGACTGCAAGCTGATCCAACTGTAGCTCATGCTTTAGGTGAGAGGCGCAGGCTATTCAATCGAGACTACAGGATAGACCACCCATATAACACATACCGCATATTTGGCTTGCCACCAGGGCCTATCAATAACCCCAGATTAACTTCAGTAACGGCTGCACTTTATCCTGAGCAGCACAACTATTTTTTCATGGTTGCCTCTGCCGATGGCAGCGGTTATCATACCTTCACAACAAGATACGAAGACCACAGACGGGAGTCGCGTCGCTGGTCAAACTGGCTTACTGAGCAAACACGTATCCGAGAAGCGAGAGAAAGAGAAGAGCTTCAGCAGGGCTCTTAATTCTGTAGATTAGTACTCAATATCAACTTGTGATTCCTCATCTGGATATTTAGGCTGAATATACTCTTGTCTGCTCACACGTTCGATACCCTGGGTTGTTAAGCGGAAAAACTGAAGAGACTGATTCATCTGGTCTGCTCCAAAATAGATACGTGTTGATAAGCCTTCAAATTCGTCTATTTGTGGAACAGTATGTACAAAATTCGCGGGATTTGAAAAGTTGTCAAGATAATTGACGATAAATTTGCCGATGTCATACCCAAGATAAGAAAACATCGAAGGGTCAAACCCAGTTCTGTTTCTATAATCGTATCTAAAATTAATTACACTCTCACTTTGCTCACTAATATAATTCGTATCAGAGTACATTAGCTCTAACCTTCGTATACGCTGAATAGAATGGTCGAGGTACGATAAAGTTTCGTTAGTAAGTATCGTATAATCAGGTAAAAACGCCTCTAAACCAGTTAGGGTATTATCCAGTAGTGTCTCGGCTACATCACTTGTGAAAGATAAGAATACGGCATCAAGTGAGTCAGCACGAAAGCTCAATGTGTCTTGAATGAGTTCAATATCATTAGCGAACCATGGAAGTATGTGAGATGTGGAGAAACCAGTACGGGAAAAATCCTCAGAGAAGAATAAGGGTACTTCAGCACCTAAAGATATAGCCTGATCACGAAAAGCTTTCGCTTCAATTTCGCCAAAGCTATTCGTTTCTGTAATCACCCCAATTCGTCTTTTACCTCTGTTTTCAACAAGAAACTCTGCATACTGCATGCCTCGTGCTTCGAACGAAGGATTCATTTGAAAAACGTATTCGTTATTGCGTGATAGTGTAATGGAATTGGCCAAAGGTGCAAACAAGGGTACTTGACGCCGATTTGCTATTCCCGACAATTGGCTCACTTGTTCGGAGAATAAAGGGCCCACTATGAAGTCAATGTTATAATGGTCTATTAGATCTGTAACCGCCTGGCCGAGATTAGATCCATATTTTTCAGTATCGGTAAACTTAAGACTTATTTTTCGGTTATCATTTTGCCTGTTAAACTCGTCTGCAGCTAGTAAAAGCCCATTATATAGTCCTCTTGATACAATTCTGTCTTCCTCATTTTCATCAAATCCGGGCAATAAGATACCAATTCGGTAAATAGTACCGGTAGGGGGTGGCAAAGACTCATTTCCAGCCAGTTGAAATTTAGATTCAGGATCACCCAGCATTTGGCGAATCAGGTTTTCTAACAAACCCCGTTCTTCTTCTGTTATGGCGTAAGCAACTTCAACATTGAGTACGTCTCTTCTAATTGCTTCATTCGATGTCCTCTGAACTACCCCGATCCGCTGACTAGCTGTTAAATATTTTAGAAGATCTTGATAAAATTTCAGTGATTCTTCACGTAAGGAAGGATCAGGGGCGTCCGTTTTTAAAACGTATAGCAACTCAAGGGCATGATAGAACTCCTTACGCTGGTAGTGCGAAAGTGCCATGAGAAACTGGGCTTCGTTTGCAATCTGAACGGGTGGTCTTACAGACAAATCAGTTGATACCTGAATTGTCTCGGCATAATTACCAATAGCATAATTTGATTTCGCCAGAAACAAACGAGCTATGGGGTCATCAATTGTAGCCAGTATTTCAATGGCATCCCTGAAATTATTTTGACGATAGGCCTGGAGTCCATTTTGTAGCGGTGTAGGTTGTAAAGGCCTCTCTATATATTCAAAACCACTACTGCTTGGTGCGGCAGAGCCAGAATAATTGGCACCAACTGTAATGATTAAAAGCACTACCAGCGCTTTTATAGCCTTATAATTCCTTTTGGATTTCATAATAAGTATAACGCGGGTGCAGTACTCTAATTGCCTGTAGTTTATTCCCACTCAATAGTGGCTGGTGGTTTTGAACTTATATCATAAACGACACGATTAATACCACGTACTTCATTGATAATTCGATTTGAAACCCGGCCTAAAAAATCATATGGTAAATGTGCCCAGTCGGCTGTCATTCCGTCAACACTAGTAACTGCACGTACCGCAGCAGTGTACTCATACGTTCTTTCATCACCCATTACACCAACGCTTTGTACAGGCAAAAGTACAACGAAAGCCTGCCAAGTTTCAGTGTAATAACCGGATGTCTTTAATTCTTCAATGAAAATGGCATCCGCCTCTCTGAGCATTTCGAGCTTCTCTTTTGTAATATCTGATAGTACACGAATTCCAAGTCCAGGGCCCGGAAAAGGATGTCGTTCAATAAAGTGATCAGGAATACCTAACTCTCGGCCAACTTCTCTTACCTCGTCTTTAAACAACTCTCTCATTGGTTCGAGTAATTTAAGATTCATTTTTTCTGGAAGTCCACCAACATTATGGTGTGACTTAATTGTAGCCGAGGGGCCTTTAAATGAAACGCTTTCAATAACATCCGGGTAAAGGGTGCCTTGAGCCAGGTACGTATAGGATGCCTCGTCTCGGATAGCTTCATCAAAGACGTCAATAAAGGTATTTCCTATAATTTTCCGTTTGGCTTCCGGGTCAGTTATGCCCGCGAGCCTGGTTAAGAACAGCTCACTTGCATCTACACCTTTCACTGGAAGTTTCAGATCTTTCTCGTACAGACTTAGAACGTTTTCAAATTCATTTTTACGCAATAAACCATTGTCAACAAATACACATAATAATTGCTCGCCCAATGCCTTGTGCAGAAGAACTGCAGTAACTGTAGAGTCAACACCACCCGAAAGACCACAAATTACCTTATCTGACCCAACTCGCTCTTTAATGTCATGTATGGTAGATTCAATAAATGAATGGGGTGTCCAAGTGGGACCAAGCTCACAAATTATTCTTACAAAGTTAGATAGGAGGAGCTTACCCTCGCTTGTGTGTACTACTTCGGGGTGAAACTGTACCCCAAAAATAGGTTTAGATACATTTCTGACGGCTGCTATTGGTGCATTTGCGGTATGAGCAATCACGCAATAGCCGGGTGGAATTTGTTTAAGATGATCTCCATGACTCATCCATACAGTGGTCGACTCGGTAATACCAGTAAATAAGTCATTTTGTTCATCAATAACTAATTCGGCACGACCGAACTCGCGTTTATCTGCCTTTGCAACACTATTAGGAACTGTAGTATGTGCTATTATCTGCAAACCATAGCAAATACCCAATATTGGAACATCCCAATCAAAAATTTTAGTATTTAGATGTGGCCCCCCCTCATCGTTAACAGACATCGGGCCACCAGAGAGTACTACACCTGAAGGTGGGTTGTCTTTAAATGTATTTAAGTCAGCATTAAATGGATGAATTTCACAATATACATGAAGTTCACGAATTCGCCTGGCAATGAGTTGGGTGTACTGAGACCCAAAATCCAAAATTAATACCCACTCGGGATGCTGAAAGTGCATTTGACGCTATGTTATTGATTAGGCGATAATTTCCTGGTATCCGTCAGCATCTAAAAGTGATGCGAGCTGAGATGCATCTAATATTTTTACTTTAACCATCCAGCCCTCGCCGTAGGGATCTTCATTAACAAGCTCCGGATTGGCATCTAGTGCGGGATTTATCTCCAGCACTTCGGCATCAACTGGCATAAATAAATCAGATACGGTTTTAACTGCCTCAACAGTTCCAAATGTAGCGTCTTGATCGATAGTTTCACCAATTGTGTCTATATCTACATAAACGATATCTCCGAGCTCACTTTGAGCAAACTCAGTGATACCGATGGTAGCAGTTCCATCGCCATTATCGCGAAGCCATTCGTGATCTTTGGTGTATTTCAGTTCTGAAGGATACGACATGATTAAATTTCCGGATTAAATTTGAATACTTTTTCCAGGTGACCAGTATTGAAATCACCACTATTAAAGCCTTCATCACGAAGGAGTTGTTTATGATAGGGGATGGTAGTTTTGATACCCTCGATGATAAACTCGTCTAATGCCCTATACATTCTTAAGATAGCTTCTTCCCGTGTTGGAGCACTAACTATCAGTTTAGCAATCATAGAGTCATAGTTAGGTGGTACTATGTACCCACTGTATACATGCGTATCAACCCGTACAGAATGCCCTCCAGGTGGATGGAACACCGTAATTTTACCGGCACTCGGTCTAAAACCATACGCCGGATCTTCGGCGTTTATTCTGCATTCAATAGAATGTCCACGCATTTTCAAGGGTTTGCGTCGTAGTGGTATTCCGGCGGCAATTTCAATTTGGGAGCGAATCAGGTCGTACCCGGTAACTTCTTCTGTGACAGGGTGTTCAACCTGAATACGTGTATTCATTTCCATAAAGTAGAATTTTCTATGCTTATCCAGCAGAAATTCTACGGTTCCAGCTCCTTCATAGTTCACTGTTTGCGCTGCCCGCACTGCCGCTTGACCCATTTCTTCACGTAATTCATTATCCACAGCAGGAGATGGGGCTTCTTCGAGTATTTTTTGGTGTCGTCGCTGCATAGAACAATCACGTTCACCAAGATGGGTTATGTATCCATGTTGATCACCTAATATCTGTATTTCAACATGTCTCGGCTCTTCAATGAACTTTTCAATGTAAACGTCAGGATTGCTGAATGCAGCTCCTGCCTCGGATGTAGCCGCATCAAATTGCTTTTTAAAATCCGACGACTCTTTAACTATTCTCATTCCTCGACCACCGCCGCCCGCACTAGCTTTGATGATAACTGGGAAGCCAATGTCTTCCGCAATTTTTTGGCCCGTTTTGGCGTCTTTCACCAGACCGTCACTTCCTGGGACAACTGGAACACCATACTTTATCATGTTGTCTTTAGCCCGGGACTTATTGCCCATAGTATCTATCATTTCAGGGCTTGGACCAATAAACTTGATATTATGCTCTGCGCAAATTCTCGAAAACTCTGCATTCTCAGCAAGAAATCCATATCCTGGATGAATTGCTTCTGCGTTCGTAATTTCAGCAGCTGCTAGAAGGCGAGGGATTTTCAGGTATGACTCGCGTGAGACCGCTGGACCTATACAAACGGCCTCATCGGCAAATTTTACATGAAGGCTATTGGCATCGGCAGTTGAGTAAACGGCAACCGTCTTAATCCCCATTTCCTTACATGTACGAATAATCCGAAGAGCTATCTCTCCACGGTTTGCAATCAGTATTTTTTTAAACATAGTACTTTAAGCGGGCTCAATTTCGAACAGTGGCTGATCATACTCTACCGGTTGTGCATTGCTTACCAATACCTTAACAACTTTTCCTGAAACTTCCGCGTTAATTTCATTCATGATTTTCATAGCCTCTATGATACACAAGGTATCGCCTTTAGCTATGGTATCTCCAACACTCACAAATGGCTTATCTTCAGGTGAAGGTGCTGAATAAAATGTTCCAACAATAGGAGACTTAATGGCTTCAGTGTTCAAACTAGATTTGGCAGGCTGTGCCTCTTGTTGTGATTCACTTAGTTGCTGAACTTGCGGTGATTTCAAATCAACTGTGGCAACAGTGGGTTGGGGTGCGTATTGAGCCTGAGCCGCAGGCATCACATGCTGAATGGTGTCTGAGTTTTTTTTGATCTTTATCTTGAAATCACCTTCTTCGATATAAACTTCATTAACATCGCTTTCAGAAATCAGATTAAGTAAACTTTTTATCTGTTTGAGGTCCATAGTATCCTGATTTATTAAGATTTAACGCGCTCTACGTAAGAGGAGGTACGTGTATCAACGCGTAATTTGTCGCCTTGGTTTATAAACAATGGGACTTGCAGGGAAACACCTGATTCCATTTTAGCTGGCTTGGTTGCCCCTGTTGCAGTATCACCTTTTACACCTGGCTCGGTTTCAACTACTTCCAGAACTACATGATCAGGCAGCTCTGTGAACAAAATCTGCTCTGTGTCAGCATTTATAACAATGGTGACAATTTCACTTTCTTTCATAAACGCAGGCTTGTCAACCTGATTAGAATTAAGGCCAATTTGTTCATACGTTTGTTCGTGCATGAAGTGATAAATTTCGCCGTCATTGTAAAGGTACTGGTATGGGTGACGCTCAACACGAACAGACTCCATTGATTCTCCGGCACGAAACGTTTTATCCAGAACCTTACCGTTTGTCACTCCCTTTAATTTAGATCGTACAAAAGCACCGCCTTTGCCAGGTTTCACATGTAAGAATTCTGTAATCGTATAGATTTCATTGTTCATGAGAATATTCATCCCATTCTTGAAATCAGCAGTTGTAATCTTTGGCATAAATTTTAATAAGTGAAAATTAAACAACATACAAAAATACCACGCTTACCTTTCGATAACAACTGAATTATGAAAAGGTATCCGTTTGATTGAAGTATTTTACACGTAGTTCGTATTTAGTTAAAAATGTTGTAAATGGTTGAAATGAATACAAGACCAATGACTAGCGGACAAATTACTTTTATGAAAAATGACCATAATGGGGCAAACCATGTGTTTTCAACATTTTCGAAACCATGGCTAATTTCCTTAAGTGCAGATTCGGTTTTCCATAAATAACCTACCACTACACATATCATCAAGCCACCTAAGGGGAGACCTATATTATTAAAGATGACTACGAGCAGATCAATAAGCCCGATATAGAAAGACACTATAACTGCGAAAAACATGATGAGTCCGCCAATGCTCCACGCTGCTTGTTTCCTGGAAACATTATGTTCGTCAATCATGTAAGCCACCGGCACTTCTAGAAGAGAAATGGTAGAAGTGAGCGCTGCCATTCCCAGAAGAACAAAGAACATGACTCCTGCAATAAGCCCGATTCCCCCCATGTTATGAAACATCTCCGGTAAAACATTAAATACTAATGTTGTACTGGCAAATAAGTTACCGTCAGCATCAAAAATCTGTACACCACTACTTTGTGCAACGTACATTGCAGGAATTATCAAAAAACCGGCCATAAATGCAATCCCAACGTCTGCCAGCGTCACATATGTAGCTGATTCAACCAGATTTTGCTTTTTACTAAGGTATGAACCGTAGGTTATCAACGCACCCATACCCAATGAAAGCGAGAAAAATGCCTGTCCCATAGCGGAGAACACCAAATCGGTATTAATAGAGCTGAAATCAGGTCTAAGGTATACACGAACGCCTTCTGCACTGCCTTCTAGAGTAAGTACATACAATATCATCATCCCAAGTATAAATATCAGCAACGGCATTAGAAGCTTAGTCGCTTTTTCTATTCCGTTACTTACACCACCCGTTATAATAGCTATTGTTGCCAACATGAACAGAACAGAAAAGATTGCGTTTTTCAGCCCATTATCGAGTTGTCCGAACCAGGATGCTAATTCAGGATAACCCATAAAGAAGAAAATCTCTTCAAACACATATCCGGCCGTCCAGCCTGCGACAACCAGATAAAAAGAAAGAATCATTACACCACATATCACACCCCAGAATCCAATTAGAGGGGCAAACCACGAGCTGCTGACTGAGCGAAATGCACCAACCGGGTTTTTTTTACTGTATCGGCCAACCGCAAGCTCTGCAATCATTACGGGCAACCCTATAATCAGGCAACAAAGCAGATATATAACGATGAAAGCTGCACCGCCATTATCGGCTACCTGACTGGGGAAACCCCAGATATTTCCTAATCCAACAGCAGACCCTGCTGCCGCCAAAATAAACCCTAACTTCGAATTCCAATTACCTCGCGACTTTTCTGATGTTGCCAAAGGTGGTCTCCAATATGTTGATGGTTGTGGTTTACTAAAACCTATTTACGACAATTTCCTTAACACTATTCCTGAATACGGTGGAATTTTTACGATGCCACTAATAACTGATATTGGCGCATCAGATGCAACTGTTTCTGAAACCATTAATTCCCATTCGCCTTCCGGCAGTTGCGCAGTCTGAGTAACCTTACCATTTGAATTCATACTTACAAAATACGTATATGGGTCGGAAGTCCCATCGTTATTCACTGTAAAGCTGATATGTAGTGCATCATCATAGCTTTGAAAATATATATTTTCAGGTTTTGATGTGCGCAAAGCAGGACTTGATTTTCTGAGCCGGATTAAACCACAGTAATACTCAAATAATGCCTCATTTCTCTTTACGTCACTGAAATCCATGTAGTTAGTAGCATCGTCTTTATTGTAGCTGTTATGGTCTAATTTACCTTGTTCGGGTTCGGGTACTGGTGTTTCGGCAATACGCTTCGATCTGCCGTATTCTTGTCCTGCATGAATCATTACAATTCCTTGACTCACCATCAGATATAATGCAGCGAGCCTTGCAATATTGAGTTCATTCCCCTCCAGTGTAACGAGCTCTTCTCTGCTCTTGAATACTTTAGAAGCATTTTCGTGATTCGTTGCAATTTTAATAAAATCGGCTAAAGTATAGCCATCATGACTTTCCAGATAATTAACGCTGTGTGACGAGCGATGATAACGACCATTAGGTTGATGTAGAATTGTGCCGCGGATAAAATTTTCTAGAGAGAGGCGACTGGTTTCCTGTTGCCATCGACCAAAAATATATCCCGAGTCGTGTACGGGGTCGGATCCTTTTACTCCATTACGGATTTGGTCATTCCAGGATGCCCACCCAATTTCAGAAAATCCCGTTGGGTTGTATCCACCACCCCAAGGCTCGCCAATTAAAATGACATCCGGATTTACCTTACGAGCCTCCTCTCTGATACGAATCAACGTCTCGCGATCAATCAAGTTTGCAAGATCAAACCGGAATCCATCTATATGAAATTCTTTCATCCAATACAGAACCGAATCGATAATAAGCTTCCGGGCAAGGGGGGATTCCGTTCGTAAGTCATTACCGCAGCCACTTTCTGAGGTATAGTTACCGTAATGATCGTGTCTGTAGTAATAGTCTCGGTCTAAAAACTTCAATGGATTTCGATCGTATTGAGAAGTGTGGTTGTATACAACATCCACAATAACACTAATACCAGCCTTATGAAGGCCTTTGACCATATTTTTTAGTTGCTTTATGGCATCGGGTGTTCTGCCGTAGGGTGCGCCGGGTGTAGGCAACTTAGACAAACCGTACAAAGATTCAGGCATAAAAAAGAAAGATGTCATGTAGCCCCAGTAATTTAAACTGTACGGATTCCACGTATTATGCACTCCCTCTGCTGTTTCAGATTTATACGGCGGCTCCAGATATGAGAATTTTTGCAACGGAAGAAGCTCTAAGGCATTAATACCCAATGATTTTAAATATTCAATCCCGCCATTGTTTCCTACCTTTAAAAATCGCTGATACCATGACAAGCTTTTTTCAACTCTCGATGTTTGCCAAGTTAGGTCTTTGAGATGTGCTTCATATATGACTAAATCTCTCTGGTCAACAGGTGATAAGAATGTATCGCCTTCCCAATCATACTCATCTTCATTCAAAATCAATGTTTTGCCTTCTTGCATGTAGGTATGCTCTACAGTAACCCATCTGCTATAAGGGTCAGCAATAAGGCCGTCCGTACCCTCTGAAGGTCTTGAATCATTGGGCGGGACAACACGATATCCATAATATTTACCATGTAGTTTCTCGTCTACTGTCAACTCCCAAACGCCGGCAACATTCCTTGCCATTGCCTTTCTATCACCGGATTCTTGCTCGAAGGAGTCGAATATTTCTACTTCTACATAGGGTGATCTTGGGCAAAACACCCGAAAAGTAGTATGATTGCCTCTGATGGTGCAACCAAAATAATTGTCTCCGTAACGTTCAGCAATAACGTTAAGGATATCGTGATCTATTTCAAGAAATGATTGTACCACTAGCTAATTTTTGCTCCGGGTTCGCCCTCAGTTTCAATTAGTTTCAAACTTCCATCCGTATTTGAAGCCATCAAAATCATGCCTTGACTTAATTCACCCATAATTTTTCTGGGTTTTAAATTAGCAACGATAGTGACTGATTTGTTCAAGACTTCATCCGGTGCAAAATACTCGGCAATGCCACTAATTATCTGTCGCTTTTCAAAACCAAGGTCTATTTGAAGTCGTAATAGTTTCTTTGATTTAGGAATCCGCTCGGCTTGAATGATCTTGGCAACTCTCAGGTCTAATTTTAAGAAATCATCAAATTCTACTTCATCTGATAAAGCCGTGAATTTATTTTCAGATCCAGAATTTGCAGACTGATGAAGTAAATCTATTTGTTGGTCTATTTTCTCATCCTCAATTTTAGCAAAGAGTATATCTCCCGGTGAAATAGTATTTCCAGTTTGCAACATAGCAGAGCTGATCTCATGCCACTCACACATCTTAACTCCCAGATATTCACGTAATTGTTTCATCTTGTGTGGCAAAACTGGTTCAAAAAGCAAACTTAATGAGGCGCTAATCTGTAAACATACGTGAATACTGTTAGCACAAGATTGTAAATCGGTCTTTCTGGTTTTCCATGGCTCCGTTTCAGTAAGGTATTTATTCCCCGCACGGGCAAGATTCATAGTGAGGTTAATCGCCTCACGAAGCTGAAACCTTTCGTAGGCGCGGGCAATTTCGTCTCTATAACGTGTAATTTCAGATAATGTAGCCTGATCTCTTTCAGTGGGTGATATGAGTTCAGGAACAACACCATCAAAAAAACGACTCGTGAATGAGATTGTTCTAAAAATAAAGTTGCCCAGGATATCAGCAAGTTCTCCATTATTCCTGCTTTGAAACTCTTTCCATGAAAAATCGCTGTCTTTGGTTTCAGGAAGGGTAGTGCCAAGTGCATATCGCAAAGTATCTGCATCGAATTCTTTAAGGTAATCTTGCAACCATACTGCCCAACCGCGGGAAGTAGATAGTTTCTGTCCCTCCAGATTCAGGAATTCGTTGGCCGGCACATTCTTAGGAAGTACAAATCCGCCGTGTTTCATGAGTGTAGCAGGAAACATGATACAATGAAAGACAATATTATCTTTACCTATAAAGTGAAGTAAATCGGTATCCTGGTCCATCCAATAGGTTTTCCATAAATCTGGATCACCTTTTTGTATTCCCCATTCTTTGGTTGCAGATATATATCCAATTGGTGCGTCAAACCATACATAAAGTACTTTACCAGCGGCATCCTCCAAAGGTACAGGCACACCCCAATTCAGGTCACGAGTTACGGCTCTGTCGGTAAGGCCGGAATTCAACCAGCTTCTGCATTGACCCATAACATTTGACTTCCAATTTTCTCTGGAGTTCAACCATGTCTCAATTTCTGGTTGTAGATCGCCTAGAGGTAAGTACCAGTGTTCCGTTTCCCTATGCTCTGGTTTTGCTCCAGTAAGCATGCTGCGCGGATCAATTAATTCAGCGGGTGATAGACTTGTTCCACATTTCTCACATTGATCCCCGTAGGCTTCCGTATATGCGCATTTAGGACATGTTCCCTTCACATATCTGTCTGCTAAAAATTTACCTGCTTCGGGGTCAAAAAGCTGCAGCTCCGTTTTCTTTTTGAAAACACCTTTTTCGTAGAGCGTTTTGAAAATACTGCTGGACACCTCGTAATGAACAGGTGAACTGGTTCTGCCATAGTAATCAAAACTTATACCAATCTGCTCAAAAACAGCTGCATTCATGGTATGATAACGGTCTACGATATCCTGTGGGCTAACGCCTTCCTTTTCTGCTGCAATGGTTATAGGTACACCATGTTCGTCTGAACCACAGATGTATACAACATCCGCTCCGGTCATACGCTTGTAACGAACATATAAATCAGCTGGCAGATAGGCTCCTGCAAGGTGCCCAAGGTGAATTGGTCCATTAGCGTAAGGCAAAGCAGATGTTACAAGTGTACGCTTCGACATAAATATTGATTAGAAAATCTGTAGTTAGCTCATTCAGCCTACTAAAATACGAGGATAGTCTTCGAATTAAAAGGGTTATCTGCACCTGTATAGTTCGTGAAAGGCGAAAAGGGCTATCCCTGCGGCAACCGATACATTCAATGAATGCTTGTTGCCATACTGCGGAATTTCAACAACATGTTGGCTTTGTATAATTAATGACTCGTCTACCCCAGTTATTTCATTTCCCAGGAGCAAACAGATCTTTTTCGAGGAAGGAATAACAAATTCATGTATAGGAATCGAAACCACGGTTTGTTCAAGCGATACCAGATCATATCCTTGTTCTTTAAGCATATGAACGCATTCTTCCGGATCATTTTTGAAAAACCAGCTCACGGTCTCTTCTGCGCCAAGTGCGGTTTTTGATAGTTCCGCACGTGGGGGGCAAGGGGTATATCCACTCAATAGCAGACCTCTTATACCCATAGCATCGGCAGTTCTGAAAGCAGAGCCGACATTGTGCATACTTCTAATATTGTGAAGCCACAGAAGCGTTGAATCGAAACCGGAAGGTACCTTACGTTCTTTATTGGAGTAGTAGATATCTCTAGTTGATTTTTTTAATGATTTACCAGGTAACTGCAATGTGACTAAATTGGTTTTCGTGTTGCGTGTGCTTTTAATTTACTTCTAAATATTGGCTATGTTGGGTATCTTAATCTTTGATTAAAAGTACAGAATAATAAAGTAACCAAGAACGAGGGTCAATGGCCGGCAATTCAAAGCATTACCCTTTTAAAGAAAAAATTAAATCATTGTGAAAATCAACTACCTGTCGCAGGAAGGATTCGACAAATTAAACGAAGAACTGCGTGACTTAAAAACACGTGGAAGAAGAGAAATTGCTGCAAAAATTGATGAAGCCCGATCTCATGGCGACCTGAGCGAAAACGCTGAGTATGAGGCAGCTAAAGAAGAACAAGCATACATGGAGAAGCGTATTTCAGAGTTGGAAAATGCTCTTGCTAACGCTCGCGTACTGGATGAAAAAAACGTAGACTTATCTAAGGTTCACATACTGAGCACAGTCACTGTATTCAATCACCGCTCCGGAAAAGAAGTTAAATACACTCTCGTTTCGGCATCAGAAGCAGACTTCAACGTTGGGAAAATTTCCATAGACTCGCCCATCGGAGCTGCCCTGATGGGGAAAAAGATTGGTGATAGTGTAGATGTTACCGTTCCTGCAGGTACACTGAAGCTAGATGTAAAGAATATTGAACGTCAATCATAAAAACTATTTCATACTATGAAAATCGGAGTAATCGGAACCGGATATGTTGGTCTTGTGACAGGTACCTGTTTTGCTGAGACAGGGAACGAAGTAATTTGTGTTGATAACAATCCAGCTAAACTGGCAGCCCTTAATAATGGTGTATTACCTATTTATGAACCGGGTTTAAAAAACATTTTTGACAGAAGTGTTCGTGAGGGAAGGTTAACTTTTACAGAAAATCTGGAAAAAGCTGTAGATAATAGTGATATCATTTTCTTGTGTCTGCCCACTCCGCCCGGAGCAAATGGTCAGGCAGACCTTCGTTTTGTTCTTGATGTAGCCTCCGAGATTGGGAAACTTTTAAAATCGTATAAAGTTATCGTAAATAAAAGCACCGTACCTGTAGGTACTGCAGACAAGGTAAAGGCACGGATTAAAGAGCAGACTAATCTTGAATTTGATGTAGTTTCAAATCCGGAGTTTTTGCGAGAGGGAGTTGCAGTAGAAGACTTTATGAAACCGGAGCGAGTAGTAATTGGCAGCAGCAGCGACAGGGCTTCGGAGCTTATGAAAGAGTTGTATGAACCTTTTGTGCGTAGCGGCAATCCGATAATTATAATGGATGAGCGAAGTTCTGAACTCACTAAATATGCAGCGAATGCATTTCTGGCTACCAAGATAACATTCATGAATGAAATAGCCAATGTTTGTGAACGGGTAGGCGCAGATGTAGACAATGTGAGACGGGGTATAGGTACCGATTCGCGTATAGGTAAACGTTTTTTATTTCCGGGAATTGGTTACGGCGGAAGTTGTTTTCCGAAAGATGTACAAGCTCTGGATTTCACATCCGACGAATACGAATATAACTTCAGAATACTCAAGTCGGTTATGGAGGTAAATGAGGCACAAAAGGTTTCAATTATTCCAAAGATTCAGAAGTTTTTTAATGGAGACTTGAAGGGTAAGAATATTGCCGTATGGGGTTTGGCCTTCAAACCTGAAACCGATGATGTAAGAGAGGCACCGGCCCTGTATGTTGTTGATGAATTGCTCAAGGCAGGTGCCAGGGTTCAAGCATTCGACCCGGAAGCTATTGAAACATTCAAAATAGGCTTTGGAGTTGAGAAATCAGCTGAGATAGACTTTAAGACCAGTGCTATGGACGCTGTTCAGGGTGCCGACGCACTCGTTATTTGCACAGAGTGGAATGAGTTTCGCAGACCAGATTTTAAAAAGCTAAAAGCTACGTTAACCACCCCCGTAATCTTTGACGGTCGCAACCTGTTTGACTTAAATAGAATGGAAGAAGCCGGCTTTGTCTACATAAGTGTCGGACGCAGGAGTGTGAATGTCTAAAAGAGTACTTATTACAGGTGGAGCTGGTTTTTTAGGCTCGCATTTATGCGATAGGTTCTTAAATGAAGGTTTTGAAGTATTATGCATGGATAACCTTCTCACAGGTAGAATGGACAATATTGAACATTTACTTCAAAGAGAGGACTTTACTTTTATACATCAGGATGTTACCAATTACATCCATGTATCTGGTGAGCTCGAGTTAATACTCCACTTCGCATCTCCAGCTTCACCAATCGATTATCTTGAGATGCCCATACAAACTTTAAAAGTCGGTTCCTTGGGTACGCACAAAGTACTCGGCCTTGCTAAAGCAAAAAAAGCTAGATTGCTACTGGCCTCAACTAGTGAGGTATATGGCGACCCGCTTATCCATCCTCAAAATGAGACCTACTGGGGAAATGTTAACCCAGTAGGATTTCGTGGTGTATATGATGAAGCAAAGCGATTTGCAGAAGCTATGGTAATGGCTTATCACCGTTTTCATAATATAGACACCAGAATTGTACGTATTTTCAATACCTATGGTCCACGCATGAGACTAGATGACGGAAGGGCATTACCAACGTTTATGGGGCAGGCCATGCGTGGTGAGGATATCACTATATTTGGCGATGGCTCACAAACCAGATCCTTTTGTTACGTAGACGATTTGGTAGAGGGAATTTACAGACTCTCTCAAAGTAATTTCGTAGAACCTGTAAATATTGGTAATTCTGATGAAGTTACCATCCTCGATTTCGCAAAAGAAATTGTGAGATTAACCGGTGCTACTTCCAAAATCGTGTTCAAGCCGCTTCCTCACGACGATCCTAAAATCAGGCAACCAGACACGCGCAGGGCAAAAGAAATATTAGGTTGGGAGGCATCTGTTGAAAGAAATGAAGGATTGAAAAGAACCCTTGCTTACTTCCAGGAAGTAGTTTAGCTATGATTATTCTGGGAATCTCTTGCTACTATCATGATTCTGCCGCAGCCATTATCAAAGATGGTCACATAGTTGCAGCTGCTCAGGAAGAGCGTTTTACGCGCATAAAACATGATCAGAACTTCCCCAAAAATGCTATTGAGTATTGCCTCAGACAAGCAGGACATACCATTTCACAGGTAGATCAGGTAGTATTTTACGATAAGCCCTTTTTGAAGTTTGAACGCTTATTGGAAACCTATCTCACGTATGCTCCTAAAGGATTGAACAGTGCCTGGAAAGGCATTCCCGTTTGGATTAAGGACAAACTTTGGATATCTGATCACATTCGAACACTACTCAATTTTGAAGGCAAGCTATTATTTCCGGAGCACCACCAGTCACATGCTGCTTCTGCATTTTTCCCTTCACCATTTCAAGATGCTGCCATCATTACTATGGATGGTGTGGGAGAGTGGGCCACAAGCTCGGTTAGTTATGGTCAAGGTAATCGAATTAACCAGATTGCAGAGCAGCATTTTCCACATTCGTTGGGCTTGTTATACTCCGCGTTCACCTATTTCACTGGATTTAAAGTAAATTCTGGTGAATATAAACTGATGGGACTCGCCCCATATGGTAATCCTCGCTTTACAGACATAATTTATAACCACCTGATAGATTTAAAAGACGATGGTTCATTTCGAATGAATCAGCATTATTTTAACTATAATGCAGGTCTTACTATGACCAACAAACGGTTCGCCGAACTGTTTGAAGGCTCAGAAAGAAAACCCGAGTCACCGATTACTCAACGCGAAATGGATCTTGCTGCTTCAATTCAGCAAGTCACGGAAGAAGTAGTTATCAGAACTGCCCGGTTCGCAAAAACCGAAACGGGTTGCCAAAACCTATGCCTTGCAGGTGGAGTTGCTCTGAATTGCGTTGCTAATGGAAAACTGCACAAGTCGAACATATTTAAAGATATATGGGTACAGCCATCAAGTGGTGATGCGGGTGGAGCTGTAGGTGCTGCGCTGTTTGCCTGGTATCAATACAATGAGAATACAAGAGCTACATCAGGTTCGATGGATATGATGCAAGGCGCTTATTTAGGTCCAGAATGGAATAATGGAGAAATTGAGAGCTATCTGCAATCAGAGCGCATCCCTTATACTTTCTTAAACGAGAAACAATTATTCCCCTATGTTGCTGAAGTTATTACAGGTGGACAGGTTGTGGGCTGGTTTCAGGGTAGAATGGAATTTGGACCAAGAGCGTTGGGAAACCGCTCTATTTTAGGAGATCCACGCTCAGAAAAGATGCAAAAGACGTTGAATGTCAAAATTAAGTTTCGGGAGAGCTTCAGACCATTTGCGCCCAGTGTACTTGCAGAGCATGTTCATGAGTACTTTGACTTTGAAGGCGATAGTCCGTACATGTTGATGGTATCCCCAGTACACCAGCGAATAATAAATATTCCGGAAGAGGAGGTAGAAGGATTCAAGAAACTTTATCAGAAAAGATCTGCTCTTCCAGCAATAACTCACGTAGATAATTCAGCACGTATACAAACGGTACATCGTGAAACAAATCCACGCTACTACCAGCTTATTAAATCTTTTTTTGATCTAACCGGCATACCTGTATTAATAAATACGAGTTTCAACGTTAGGGGAGAACCTATCGTTTGTTCGCCAGAAGACGCTTACAGATGCTTTATGCGAACAAATATGGATATACTGGTTTTAGGGAATTTCATTCTGAAGAAAAATGAGCAACCTCAAGCCGCGCTATCCGATAGCTGGAAAGAAGAGTTTCCACTGGACTAACAATGAGTATTTGGCATAACATACCCGTAGATAATCGAAAGGTTCGAGAGTTCGGACTTGTCATTTTTTTTGTTATAGGTGTGCTTGTATCGGGATTTATTTTTTATAAAAACGACTGGGCAATCACTCCTCTGGCATCCAATCTCTTTAAGGCATCCGGGGTATTTATGCTTGTGTGCATGGTATTGCCTCGCTACATGTTCCCGATTTACAAAGCATGGATGTTATTGGCATTAGGGCTTGGATTTATCGCTACGAGGGTCATTATTACACTTGTATACCTACTTATGATGACTCCGGTTGGTGTAATAAGAAGGCAAAAAAAAGGATCTGTTTACCGTACCTACCTTGACTTCAATCCCGAAGAGCATCAATCTTATTGGATTCGGCGGGATGAACCCTACAATAAAGAGCACACAGAAAGGCAGTTTTAACTTTCTAGTAACTGCATTTATCTGAAAATCAGCCAATAATGTGGTATTTTGTTCTGTGTTTCTAAATAAGGGATTTTGATAATATATAGGTTAACTCCATTGCTAGATATCGCTAAAAATTGGTACTTGTTGCGTACTAGGGAAAAAGCCTTCAAAATAATATCTGGTTTTATTTTGTGCTTTTTTTTCATCGGAGGGGCTTACGCACAAGAATCCAACTTTGAACAAAGTTGGCGACCTTCAATTTGGTATAATACTGTAGATGGAGCTCAGCTTGGAGTTCGATACTTCGGTTATCTCGATGACTCGACCCTTGACAAGTACAAAGTAATTACCGGAATCTGGGTAAATACAGCGCTCCCAACATTTCCGGTTGCTTATGACTTACGCTTTGAACATCCTTTTTTCAGCCAAACTTCTACCCTCCAACCCTTAATTTTGGGCGTTCAGTCCAGATTTCGAGATGGACTTCATCGTCATGGTGGTTTCATAGAAAAACGTTACCACTCTGGAAACCATGATGATCGCTTTATAACATTTCGGATGAGTTCAATATACCATCGTCAGCAAGATAGCAGCTATCTGGTATTCCCCCATAACTGGAATGATAAAGCAAGTACTATCCTCACAGGTACAACATACTACAGAAACAACTTCAAAGACCGTTATTTCACCGCCTGGGCATCGTTAACCACGAGTACTACCTATAACGATGCCGTTCTTGAAGCAGGATCAACTCTGCATCATCAAATAAACAGATTACTCGCCATAGGATTCAAAATTGGTTCACGAGTGCATACAGGGAGTGATGGTTACTCGGCATTAGCTACAAACCTTGCCTACCAGCCAGCTATTCACTGGCATGATAATAGTTGGTTTCGATCACATGGAACGCTTCCTGTTGCGGCTTTACGTTCGGGAGCATTGGTAACTACTGGAAGTATGTCTTCAATAAGAGGGTATAGCCGTCACGATGCTAAACGTTTTACTGCGTCTGACATACATGCAATAGCTGCGTTACATGGGGTATCGGCTGATGTTGAGATAGCGAATCCATTAGATCTATATCTGCGAAATATTCCTGTAGCCGGTTATTTTGTCCACTTTAAAACAAGGTTATTTACTGATGCGGCTATCGTCAAATATCAGGAAAATGCACAGATTATTACCAATAACTTTATTGCCAATGCAGGTGCTGGTATTCTATTATATGTAAATGTTCCTGATGTACTTGCCAGGGAGAGAGGTTTTGCTCTGCGTTGGGATATTCCTTTTTGGTTGTCGGACCCCCTCGACTCTGAAAACCCTATTAAATTTCGTCAACAACTATCATTCGATATTATTATTCCATTCTGACTATGTTAACACTCGTAATCAATTGCGGAAGTTCTTCCGTTAAGTATCAACTAATCGACACCACTAACCGAACAAAATTAGCCTCAGGTGTTGTAGAACGAATTGGCGCCGTCACAGCTATCGTGAAACACGAATTACCCGACGCCAAACCGACAAAAAAAACAATGCAAATTGATAATCATACTATTGCACTCAAGGAGATAATGGAGCATTTGTTGTCACCTGAGAATAAGGTAGTTGATTCAATAGATGATATTAAAGCTGTAGGCCATCGCGTTGTTCATGGTGGTGAAACCTTCAAAGACTCCGTACTTATTGATGATAGTGTTATTGAGGCAATTGAACAGGCATACGATCTGGCACCCCTACATAATCCACCAAACATGAAGGGCATAGAGGCTGCACGCGAATATCTGCCAGAAGCATCACACGTTGCCGTATTCGACACCGCCTTTCATCACTCTTTACCACCGGAGGCATACCTTTATGCCATTCCAAACAGGATGTACAGGAGATATAAAATTAGGAAGTATGGTTTTCATGGAACCTCTCATTATTATGTATCTCGTAAGTATTATGAGTTGACAGGCAAAAAAGCTATCGGAACCAAAGTAATCACATGCCATTTGGGAAATGGATGCTCTATTGCAGCTATTAAAGATGGAAAGAGTATTGATACCAGTATGGGCTTTACTCCACTAGCCGGTTTGGTGATGGGCACACGAAGCGGAGACATTGATCCTTCAATAATGTTTTATCTTATTGAGAAAGAAGAGATGTCTTTAAATCATCTTCATGCGATGCTAAACAGAAATAGTGGCTTACTAGGACTGAGTGGATATGCGGCCGACATGAGAGACTTGATAACAGAAGCTGAAAACGGCGATCGACGATGTGAACAAGCTATTGATGTTTATAGCTATAAAGCGAAACAATACGTTGGTTCTTATCTGGCTTCACTTAATGGTTGTGATGCCATCATATTTACTGCAGGGGTTGGAGAGAATGCGGCTTTAATACGGTCGAAGATATGTTCTGGATTAGAATTTGCCGGAGTTGAAATTGACGAAGAAAAAAACAACAACCTTCCATCGGGTACAAAACAGCACCTTATCAGTATGGAGAATTCACGCGTTGATGTGTATGTCATATCTACAGATGAGGAAATGGTAATTGCTATTGATGCCGCAAAAATAGCTACAGCTGCTATGCAGTCGCCATGGGTATGAAAATAAAATTATCAACATTATTTATTCTATTATTTATTGGTACTGCATGTACAAGCAGCAGGTGGATAATTGAGGAAGATCCAGTTTCAGATGCATCCCAAACAGTGCAGATTGAGACAAAGTCTGCATTAGTCATTGGAGCATTGCCTAATCCTGAACAGCCTTTTTTGACCTTGCAAGGGAATACCGTTGAGATTTTAGAATCACCACTCAGACTTGAGGCCAACAGGGTGATACAACGATACAGACCACGGTATAGCTGGGCAATTGCTGGGACGATTGGTGCAGGGACGCTATTTTATCTTGCTAATGCCGAAGGTTTTTTTCAGGAAGATTTAAGCAGGTCTCAAAAAAATGTATTGATGGGCGCCGGTGGTGTGGTGTTTGGTGCAGCGATGTTAAATATGCGACCATATGGGGAACCTCGATATACTGGAGAAAAACGCCTGCTGAATGTAGTAGGGACCCAAACCCGAGCCGATACTACTCAGAAGCCTACCCCCGCATTTGATGTCATTATAAACGCAAAGCATGAAGGTGAGGATCTTATCAGAGGCTTACAGGTAATAGTAGACGGGAGTTATACATTAAACCTCATAAGTGAGCTGGGCTTACGTACATTCTCCCCAGATAGCCCCGGGGAGATAACTCTGGAGCTTATAACTGAATTTGAGCGTAGTGAGGTTTCATTCCCTGTACAGGATGTACTTAAACGGTATGTTAGAGTGGCGAGACGTAATTCACCATTGCGAAGTGCACCTGTAGTATCTGGAAATAACATCATAACCACTGTGGCAGAAGCCAGCCTGTTGCCTTGGGTTGAAACGAATGAAAATGGCTGGCACAGAGTACTGCTTGGAATCACGCCAACGTATATAGCTGCATCCGACGGCGCAGTGGTGTGGCGGCCCGCTATGTCTAATGATAGTGATATGGTTATTACGACATCAAACATGGCTTTTGGCAGTATCGACGTCGAAAGAGATATACCCGTGACCAACCAGACAAACCCAAATGCAATTGCGATCCTAATAGGCAATCAACAGTATAGAAATACATCTCAACATAATGAACATGCTCAGCGATCGGTGAGACTGATGCGCACATATCTAAGAGAAACGTTGGGATTCAGCGACGATCGTATCGTAATCATTGAAAACTTTAGAACCGATGAATCTGCTCAAAATCTGATAAAGTATAACCGTGGGGAACGTACGTTGCACGGACATCTGATAGAGCCTGACTCAGATTTATTTGTTTTTTATGCTGGCAGTGGTGGTGTTGTTAATGATAATGGGCGAAATATTGCCGGGTTAATTCCTGTCGATGGACTACCGGGAGAAGGTGTATCTCTAGAATCATTATTTAACATAATTGGCTCAATAAACGGTTTGCGGCAAGTGACCGTTATGCTTGATGCTGATTTTAGAGAATTAACAACTACAGGCTTTTCAACCAATTTCCGCGCAGATTACAATCAACTGGCATCATTGATTACCAGCAGACATCAAAACTCTTGGGTTCTGTTTGCATCTGGACCAGCTCAACTTGCAGGACTTTATGTTTCTAACGACCGTAGAACTGATCGGGTTCATGGTATTATGACGTACTACTTCGCGCGAGCACTGCAAGATGGGAATACGAACACTGATGACATTATACGGTATATGCAGCGTAATATGACCTTTACCTCACGACGGCTACACAACAGGGCACAGGATCCATCATTCTTTGGAAACCGAAATGTAAATCTTATGCATCAATCTAATTGAGCATTTCACTCAGATAATATTTTCCACTATGACATTAATTGAACAAATAAGAGATAAAGCACGAAAGGCTGGAAAGCGTATAGTCTTACCTGAATCTAAGGACGGAAGGATGTTAATGGCTGCCAATTATTTGGCCGAACACAAAATCTGTAAACCAATTCTAATTGGAAACGCTGTTGATATTACACGGGCAGCTGAGGAACAAAACCTGATTTTACGCGATGATATCACCATCATTGAACCCAAGGTTTGGAAAAAAAATGAGCTATATGCCCAGCATCTTTATGAACGGCGTAGAAATAAAGGCCTTACCATCGATGCCGCCCGGGAATTGGTTCTAAATGAATTGTTTTTTGCTGCTGAGATGCTGGTGCACAATGACGCAGATGGTTGCGTTGCAGGTGCTGTAAATACAACAGGCGATGTTTTAAGGGCAGGTATTCAGGTGATTGGTCTCAAAGCAGGGTCAACTGTTGTATCGAGTACATTTTTAATGACAATGCCAGACGGGAACGTTTTTACTTATGGCGACTGTGCCGTTGTACCGTATCCAGACAGTAACCAGCTGGCCTCTATAGCTATAGACTCTTCAAGAACACACCAGAAGTTGACTGGTGAAAAAGCTAGAACGGCCATGCTATCATTTTCGACTAAAGGCAGTGCTGTACATGAAAAAACACAGCTGGTAACTGCAGCTACCGCAATAGCCCGAGAAACTGCAAGCGATCTTGAAATTGACGGAGAACTACAATTTGATGCAGCTTTACTGCCCGCTATTGGTCAGAAAAAAGCCCCAGAATCATCTGTGGCAGGAAATGCCAACGTCTTCATATTCCCGAATCTAGACGCCGGCAATATTGGCTACAAGATTACGGAGCGCTTGGCCGGAGCCGTGGCAACTGGGCCAATTATTCAAGGCCTGGCAAAACCAATGAACGATTTATCTAGAGGTTGTTCATGGCAAGATATTGTCAATACAGCCGCCGTAAGTGCTCTTCAGGCTGAATAATAGTTGAAACCGAGATACAATCAGCAGGCTTTATCGATAGAAAATAAAGCCTGCTGAACAATTCTATTTGACAAATACGTGATACTGCCATGGCTCCAAGTTAAAGCTGCTTGTAGCATCCAATGTAAGGCTCTCCTCCATGAATAGATCCGTATAGAGTCCAGATAAGCCTTCGTAATTCCAGGATACCTCTGTGGTTTGATTGCTCAGGTTCAGTAGTACGATAACTCTGTCGTTGTTTTTTTCGCGATAGAAAGCATAAATCAAATCATCCTGACTTGTAGGAATGCGGACCATTCTACCACCGCGCACGCCATTGAATAAAGCTTCATTATGCAGGTTGAGATTGAATAGCCTGGAGTAGAAATCGAAGAACTCATTGTGTTCCCACTCAATCGGATCCCTCTCAAAGAACTCTAATCGTTTATTAAGTCCTGCCTCTTGGCCATTGTATAGCAAAGGCATGCCATCCATCGTACTTGCTAGAACAGCAAAAGTTTTCACTGCATCGCCTAAACGCTCAAATACGGTTCCATTCCATGAGTTTTCATCATGATTTGAGGTAAACTGCATTCGAAAAGCATTTGGTGGAAATAGACTTCTGTCTTCCGCTATATATTCATCAATTTTAGAAAGGGGTTCAGCGCCTTGAGCTATAGCGTTAAAGAGATGATGCATTCGCCAACTGTACGACATATCAAATGCAGCATAATGATGTTCAGGAGTTTCAGCCTCTGCAAGCATGAATACTGGCTTAATTTGATCTAGTTCTTTGCGTGCTCTATTCCAGAAAGCAGTTGGCACCAAATCTGCAACATCGGCTCGATAACCATCAATATTGAATTCTTCCACCCAGTATTTGAGAGCAGAAATCATATAATCCCAAACTTCAGGATTCTCATAGTCTAATTGTATAACATCATCCCAGTCTGTTCCACGAGGAGGGATGAAGTCCCCATTTTCATCCGTTTCAAAAAATGCCGGGTTAGATACAGTAAGAGGATTATCCCAAGCAGTATGATTTGCTACCCAGTCGAGAATGAGATACATACCTTGGTCATGTGTAGCTTCAACCAGACGGCGAAAATCGTCTTTCGTGCCAAATTCAGGGTTTACGTCAAAATAGTCTTTAACCGAATAATAGCTTCCAAGAGTACCTTTTCGGTTAACTTCTCCGATAGGATGAATAGGCATCAGCCATATAATTCCAACACCTAATTCTTTAAGGCGAGGTAGATCTTCTCGTACAGCATCAAATGTACCGTCCTCACTGAACTGACGAATATTTACTTCATAAATAGTCTGATTATAGCTCCACTCGGGCGGAGAAGTTGATATAGGTGCCTGTGGAGTTTCCGGGCTTCCACAAGCATAAATCAGTAAAAAGGAGAAAAAGATTAATAATCTCATGATATGGCGTGTTTAATTAAATTTTATTTATTAAGCATGCATTGCAGTTAAATATTGTTCGATGCTTAAGTGTTGTCAGCATAGGTGTAAAATATGTTTAATTTAGAAATTCACCGCAATTTATGGCACATATAAAGAACGAAATGCCTTATATTATGCTTATTAAATCTAAATAAGCTATTTGGTCACTTTCCGGGAATACAGGGGAAATAAGAAAAAGGATGTCGAACGACATGCAAAGGCCAATTGTTTAATGTGACAGGAATTATAAATACACAACCCAAAAGGCAAGATTAATGAGCGAAACAGATGCTTTAGACTCCGTCGTCTCCCAACCATATAAATATGGATTCAAAACAGAGGTTGAATACGAGGAATTTCCGCGCGGCCTCAACGAAGATATCATAAGAATGATATCGGAGAAAAAAGGGGAGCCCGAATTTATGCTTGAGTTCCGTTTGAAAGCTTATCGCAACTGGCTTAAAATGGAAGAACCTACATGGCCTAATGTAGACTACCCTCCGGTAGACTATAATAACATTATATATTATTCTGCTCCGAAGAAAAAACCGACCCTTGATAGTTTAGACGAGGTTGACCCGGCCATTCTAGAAACGTATGAGAAGCTTGGAATACCACTGAATGAACAAAAATTGCTGCAAAATGTTGCTGTAGACGCTGTATTTGACAGTGTATCTGTAGCTACCACATTTCGTGAAAAACTCGCTGAAGCAGGTGTTATTTTCTGTTCCATTTCAGAAGCTGTAAAAGATTACCCCGACTTAATCAAAAAATACATTGGTTCGGTTGTACCTGCAAATGACAACTTTTTTGCAGCATTAAACTCAGCTGTTTTTACAGACGGATCGTTCTGCTATATACCCAAAGGTGTAGCCTGCCCCATGGAGCTGTCTACATACTTCCGTATTAACAACGAAGAATCAGGGCAGTTCGAGCGAACACTAATCGTTGCTGAGGAAGGCTCATCCGTATCATACCTCGAAGGATGTACTGCACCGATGTTCAGCAAAAACCAGCTTCATGCTGCCGTAGTTGAGCTTGTTGCACTTGACAATGCTGAAATCCGGTACTCCACAGTGCAGAACTGGTATTCTGGAGATAAAAACGGTGTTGGTGGAATCTATAATTTTGTTACAAAACGCGGCATCTGCAAGGGTGTGAATTCCAAGATTTCATGGACGCAGGTTGAAACCGGCTCAGCAATTACATGGAAATACCCTAGTGTAATTCTGCAAGGTGACAACTCAATAGGAGAGTTTTACTCTGTTGCCGTGACAAATGACAAAATGCAGGCAGATACCGGAACTAAAATGATTCACTTAGGCAAGAATACACGCTCAACTATAATATCTAAGGGTATATCAGCTGGTGAATCTAACAACAGCTATCGCGGACTCGTCAAGATTGGTAAAAAAGCTGATGGCGCCAGAAATTATAGTGTTTGCGATTCTATGCTGATCGGTGATCAGTGCGGGGCACATACATTCCCCTATATTGAATCGGCCAACAGCACTGCAAGTATTGAGCACGAAGCCACGACATCTAAAATTGGTGAAGATCAAATATTCTACCTACAGCAACGTGGATTAGATGAGGAAAACGCGGTCTCATTAATTATTAATGGCTTTGTAAAAGAAGTATTCAAAGAACTTCCAATGGAATTTGCAGTTGAGGCGACTAAATTGTTGTCTATCAAGCTTGAAGGAAGCGTAGGCTAATAAATATTATTAATATTAACTCTTAGATAAGATAAACGTGTTACAAATTAAAAATTTACATGCCAATGTTGATGGCATCGAGATTCTGAAGGGTATAAACCTTGAAATCAAAGCCGGTGAAGTTCACGCGATAATGGGACCCAACGGCAGTGGAAAGAGTACCCTTTCTAAAGTAATCGCTGGCCACCCAGCCTACGAAGTAACCGAAGGTGAAATACTGTTCGAGGGTACAAATATTGAAGACCTGGATGCCGATGAGCGTGCCCGTATGGGTATCTTTCTTGCTTTTCAATATCCAGTTGAAATTCCAGGCGTTAGCAACTCAATGCTAATGCGACAATCTTACAATGCAATGCGACGCGAACATGGAGAAGAAGAACTAGACCCATTAGAGTTCGATGATTACGTACGCGGAAAGCTTGATTTGGTAGAAATGGATCCCAAATTTCTGGATAGAAGCGTGAATGATGGATTTTCTGGCGGTGAAAAGAAACGTAACGAAATTCTTCAAATGGCCGTGCTTAATCCAAAAATGGCATTACTCGATGAAACTGATTCAGGCTTAGATATTGACGCCCTTCGTATTGTTTCTGATGGCATCAATAAAATAAAATCTAAAGATAAAGGTGTGCTGCTAGTTACACACTACCAGCGTATCCTTAATTATATAACGCCTGATTTTGTACATGTTCTAAAGGGTGGCCGAATTGTAAAATCTGGAGGTAAAGAACTTGCACATCAGCTTGAAGACCAGGGATATGAAGAAGTAGTGGAGGCTAAGTAATGAGTTTAACAACCGCACAGGATGCCACTTTCAATTTAGATACGCTGAATAGTGGAAAGGTGCCGGTAATGAACCTGAGATCAATGGATGCTATTAAAAAAGAAGCGTCTGTTGAACTTGCTTCGACACCCTTTCCAACTACTCGCGACGAAGAATGGAGATTCACCAACATCAAAGCCATATCCAGATCCGCTTTTGTGCAAGCAGCTCCTGCAGATATTAAAGCGGTTACCTATGATACGGCAACCGTACCAGAGGCAAAAGATTCAACACTGGTTTTTGTCAATGGAATCTACAGTGAGTCTCTGTCAAAAGTAACTAACATTCCGGATGGAATCATTGTAACCAATCTGTGTGAAGCTGTTGAAAAACATGCCGCACTGATCGAGGTCAGTTTCAATAAGGCAAACAATTTCGAAAAAGATTTCTTTTCATTGCTAAATACTGCAATGTTTGAGGATGGTGCTTTTATATACATTCCAAAGGAAACCAAATTCGAAAGACCAATTCATCTTGTTTATTTAACACATGGGCACGAAAATGCGGCTTCGTTCCCGCGTAATCTTATTATTGCAGAACGTCATGCAGAGTTTACTGTTGTTGAAGAGTATCTGGGCGATGATGACCAATCGTACCTAACGACGTCCTTCACAGAAATTATGCTTGGCGAAGAAGCCCATATGTCTCACGTACGCTTACAAAAAGATGGCCTCAAGGCATATCATGTGAACAGAATTGTAAGTCAGCTGCAGCGCGGCGCCGACCTTCAGTCGTACACCGTATCTCTTGGCGCGGAGATATTCCGAAATGATGTGAGGGCAATTATGGCCGGAGAAGGTTCGCATGCGACCCTGGACGGACTTGTTCTGGTTGCCAGTAACCAACTTTCCGATACTCACAGTATCATGGATCACAGAGTAGCTAATTGCACTTCTCACCAGTTACACAAAACTATTGTTGATGGCAAAGCTACCAGTGTTTTCAACGGGAAGATATTTGTACGAAAAGACGCCCAGAAAACAGATGCTTTTCAAGAAAACCATAATCTTCAACTTTCCCTCGATGGTATGGTTTACACCAAACCGCAGCTGGAAATATTCGCAGATGATGTAAAGTGTTCCCACGGTGCTACCGTAGGACAAACCGATAGTGAACAGGAGTTTTACCTCAGAAGCAGAGGCCTAAACGATTCTGAGACGAAAGAAATTCTGACTTTCGGTTTTGCCACTGAGGTTATAGAGTCACTCCCTGTTGACTCCATTAAAGCTGACTTGCGAAAGGCTGTTGAAACTTACACTAAACGCGGTCTCGAATAAGGACAATTATCACATGTTCGCTTCTGAACAAAAAGTACATTTTGACGTGGACAGAATAAGGAAAGATTTCCCTATTCTGTCGCGTCGTATAGGCGACAACCCCTTAGTCTACCTAGACAACGCAGCATCTTCTCAAATGCCTACCGTTGTTATGGATGCCTTTGGCGAATATCATAGAAACTATCATTCAAATGTACACAGAGGCGTTCATACTCTGAGCCAGGAAGCCACTGATGCTTTCGAAAAAGTGAGGCAGAAGGTACAGAAATTCATCGGAGCAAAAGAAGAACGCGAAATCATCTACACTAGCGGTGCCACAGATAGTATAAACTTGATTGCACAGTCCTATGGAAAAACGTTTCTGAAGGAAGGAGATGAGATTTTAATATCCAATATGGAACATCATGCGAATATCGTTCCATGGGATATATTATCAAAACAGCTTAATCTCAACATTCTAGTTATTCCTATTACTGACGAAGGCGAATTAGACTTAAATGCCTATAAAAATTTACTAAGTGAACGCACAAAGATTGTTGCAGTTAATCACGTATCAAATGCGCTCGGCACAATAAATCCTGTAAAGGAAATTACACAACTAGCCCACGAAGCAGGTGCTGTGACTGTTATAGATGGTGCTCAGTCGGTTCCACATATGAATGTAAATGTGAGCGATATAGACTGTGATTTCTATGTGTTTTCCGCCCACAAAATGCTTGGACCAACCGGTACGGGTATATTGTTTGGTAAAGCAGAACACTTGGAGGAAATGCCGCCTTATCGTGGTGGTGGTGATATGATTTTAAGTGTTTCTTTTGAAACTGGTATCACGTACAATGATCTGCCATATAAATTTGAAGCCGGCACACCTGGAATAGCTCAGGTAATAATGCTTGGTAAAGCAATAGAGTACCTTGATGCTGTAGGCCGTGATAATATACTAGCTTATGAAAATGAACTTCTATCTTATGCGACTCAGCGAGTTGCAGAAATTGAAGGGCTAAAAATCATTGGAACTGCTTCAAATAAAGCATCCGTATTAAGCTTCATACTTGAGGGCATACATCCTCATGATATTGGAACAATACTTGACTTTCATGGTGTTGCGGTCAGATCTGGCCACCACTGTGCACAGCCTGTAATGGAACGTTTCAATGTTCCGGCTACCACACGTGCATCGTTTGCCTTCTACAATACCAAGTCAGAAATAGACACGTTAATCAATGCTTTACACGAGGTTAAGGAGGTTCTTGGCTGATGGATCCCAGAATGAAACAACTATACCAGGAACTTATTATTGACCACAATAAGAGTCCACGCAACTTCAGAGAAATGGATGATTCCGACTATGAGTCGAAAGGACACAATCCGTTGTGTGGCGATAAATTGCAGCTCTATGTAAAAATAGATAGTGAAAATATTATAACGGATGTATCCTTTACTGGTGATGGATGTGCTATTTCTAAAGCATCGGCATCTATGATGACAACGGCAGTAAAAGGAAAAACTATCGCAGAAGCTAGAACGTTATTTCATCAATTTCATGACATGAGCACTGGCAAGCTTGATATTGCTGAACATCCACATCAACTAGGGAAACTAGCCATCTTTGCAGGGGTTAGAGACCTTCCTGCAAGAGTTAAATGTGCCACACTTGCCTGGCATACGTTGGATGCAGCATTGAAAGGCAAAGAAATTATAACTACGGAATAAACTCCGTAAAGAAAGAATTTAAGTTAACATCAGACTGGACAAACAGGAGTAAGAATTATGCCAAAGATTGCAGAAATAGAGCGAACACCAAATCCAAACGCGATGCGTTTTGTTTTAAAAGATCCCATTTCCCAGGGAATTACACGTTCTTATGAAAATGCAGAGCAAGCAGCAAAAGACCCGTTTGCCTCTTTGCTATTCGAAATAGAAAGCGTTATTTCAGTGTACTATGTAGACAATTATGTCACAGTTACACAAGACGGAAGCTCAGATTGGAACGAACTTTTACGCAAACTTGCACCACCAATTCGTGAAGCTGAGCCTGTTGGAATGCTCGAAAGTGACAGCGACGAAGTAAATGCTTCTAAAGAAGCTATGGAAAGTGATGATCCGCGACTAAAGCAAATCAATCAAATGCTTGATGAACAGGTACGTCCATATCTACTTGCAGATGGTGGTGGGTTGAAAGTAATAGGTTTGGTAGACAATACACTCAAAGTTCACTATCAAGGAGCTTGTGGTACCTGTCCGACAGCTACTAGCGGTACTTTATATGCCATTGAGAGTATGGTAAGACGAATTGATCCGGAAATTGTAGTTCAATCAGTTTAACATGATTTCAATAAGTGCGAGAGCACAAAACCGAATTAAGCAAATCCGTTCTGAACAGGGTATCACTCACAATACTTACCTCAGGGTCGGTGTAGTGAGCGGTGGATGTTCTGGCCTATCCTATGAGCTGGATTTTGATAGGGACTTTGATCCTTCAACGGCTGGCGAAGATCAAAAACTCTTTGAAGTTGATGATACCTTGTTGGTTATAGATATGCGCAGTTTCCTCTATCTGGCTGGTACCGAACTTGACTACACAGACGGATTGCAGGGAGAGGGGTTTCATTTCAAGAATCCAAATGCATCTCGAACCTGTTCGTGCGGAGAATCTTTTTCAGTCTAAATACTATGCTACTATGAATGAACCATTTGTGATTGAAAACAAGGTTGCTAAATCGGGTCTAATCACTATAGACCTTGAGAAATTAGCCGGTGACTTCAACATGATGTCATTAGACCTGAAAAGCTTCTTGTTTATGGATTTATTGCTTAAGGAAAAAGACTTTCGCAAGTATTTGGATGATCATGACTGGAGTCAATACAAAGGGTCAATCTTAGCCGTATACTGTTCCAGTGACGCAATTATTGCACCATGGGCTTATATGCTAGTCGTAACTCATGCAAGCCATTTTGCTGATGATATAGTAGTTGGCAAGCCAGACTATACTATAGACAAGGTCTTTAATGACCGACTTAGCAAACATGACTGGTCACAGTACAAAGACAAACGCATCTTGTTAAAAGGGTGCAGCGATAGAACTATACCCCCGAGTGCATATGCTTTGGCTACCAATAAGCTTCAACATTATGCAGAACGCATAATGTATGGTGAGGCTTGTTCTTTTGTGCCCGTGTGGAGACGACCCAAAAACTAGTCTGAACTACAGGCATTTATTCAACACGCTGAGCTAAGCTCATGTCCATTCAAAACAGGAAAGCTGACCACATCCGACTAACAGTTGATAATCAGTCAGCTTACACATTCAATGCCGGTTTTGAACGTTATCGATTCCGGCACAATGCATTGCCTGAACTTAACCTAAGCGATATCAGTACAGAGGCAAAACTGTTAGGGACGACGTTCTCGATGCCTCTGTTTATTTCATCGATGACAGGTGGATTTGCCGGTGCTTCACAAGTTAACGAGATCATCGCTTCTGTATGTGAGTCACAGAATATACCTTTTGGAGTGGGTAGTCAAAGGGCGATTTTAGAAAAACCAGAAACCATTGAAAGCTTTTCCATCGTAAGAAAAAAAGCTCCCAATGCCTTTATTGCAGGTAATATTGGTGGTGCGCAACTTGCAGGCAACTTACCTGTAGAAAGTATCAATATCCTGATCGATTCAATTAGAGCTGACGCCATTATTGTGCATCTGAATCCCCTTCAAGAACTTATGCAGCCGGAAGGTGATAGAAATTTCAAAGGTATTCTGGATGGAATAGCAAATCTTGCTTCATGTACTCAGGTTCCAGTAATAGTAAAAGAAACTGGAGCAGGCATATCTGCCAAAGTCGCATTATTACTATTGCAAGCTGGTGCGAAGGTTATTGATATTGCGGGATCGGGTGGAACAAGCTGGGCAAAAGTAGAAAACCTTCGGACCGATGAAAAATATCTCCGTGTATTTAATGATTGGGGAATAACAACGGTAGATTGTCTTACAGATTTGAGAAATGCAGGAATAAACCACGAAAATATTATCGCATCGGGTGGAATAAGAAGTGCACATGATGTAATTAAAAGTATTTGCCTGGGTGCAGGATTTGCTGCAACTGCGCAGCCTGTAATTCAAGCGGTTATGCATGGCGGCAGTAATGCTCTAACTGAATTAGTTGAGCAGTGGAGAACGATTATGCGTTACACCTTATTATTGACCGGGTGTTCTGATATTAAAGACCTGAATGAGGAAATCCTGTATAAGTAAAACCACTAAGGTTTAAGCTACAGTATTTTGTATCTTAGAGGCTTATATAAATTGATACATCACAATTCAAAATGCAGTCGGAAAAGCCGGATCAATTAGAATCATACTTAAAGGAGCTTCCACTCCCTGACAATCCATCTACGCTTTACGAGCCCATTAGATATATTATGGGAATCGGGGGGAAACGTATCAGACCTCGAATGGTTCTGGCCGGATGCGGGTTATGCGATGGGGATATTAATGAAGCTATGAATGCAGCCGCAGCTGTAGAAACACTTCACAACTTCACACTCATTCATGACGACATCATGGATAATGCTTCCAAACGCAGAGGCTTACCGACAGTCCATGCAAAGTGGGACAATTCGACTGCTATTCTATCCGGTGATGCTTTATTTGCCTATTCTTTTGAGTTGCTTAGTTACTATGGTACGCGCGATACAATAACCAAAGAACAATATGTAAAACTCAACCAAATTTTCTTGAAGGCGAGCCGTACTGTATGTGAGGGACAGGCAAGAGATATGGAATTTGAGAGCAGGGCAGACGTAACATTAAGCGAGTATATGCTCATGATAGAGCAAAAAACTGCAGCCTTATTGCAAGCCAGTTTACAGTTAGGAGCCATAATAGGTGGTGGAACTGACTCACAAATTCAAATGTGTGGTGACATTGGTTTAAAAGCAGGTATAGCATTTCAGATTCAAGATGATCTGCTCGATGCAATTGGTGATCCAGAGAAATTTGGTAAGAGGCCAGGTGGGGATATCGCCGAAGGGAAAAAAACATATCTGTCGATTTCTGCCATGCAACTCGCCAATGAACAGGATAAGATCAAGTTAAATCAGATTCTAAATTCAACTCAGGTTTTTGATGACGATATCGATACCGTAATTGGCATCTATAAGAAGTACGATATTTTACAATTTGCTCAAAAAAAGATAGAGCAATTATACAACGAAGCAAGGCAGAGCCTGAATACATTTCAAAAAAGTAGATATTCAGATGAAATAAATGCAATGCTGAATCAGTTAATGAGCAGAGACCACTAATTTTTAGTTTTATTCTTTTATGTTTTCAAAGACCAACATGATAACCAAATTAACCAGTTTCATTCTGCTTTTAGTAATTATTCTAGGATGCAGCAGCAGCAGACATATTCGTCAGGGCGATTCACTAGAAGTGGCCTTTGAAAAAGCGAATAACTTTTACGAAAGGGGGCGTTTTACTGATGCTGCCAGATCATTTGAAACGGTTCTTTCCATCGGTCGTGGTACTGAAATAGCCCAGGAAAGTCAGTACCTGCTAGCCATGAGTTATTTTAATAACAGAGAATATCTAATCGCTGCTTCCGAGTTTCAGCGTTACGCTACTAACTTCCCGCGCTCAGACCGTCGAATAGACGCTGAATTCAAACAAGCTATGAGTTACTATCGCTTGAGCCCTCGCTATAAACTCGATCAAAGCGACACCTACAGAGCTATAGAGTTGATGCAATTATTTATTGGCAGATACCCTAACACGGAACAAGCTCAAGAGGCTGCAAATCTGATCGACGAAATGCGTAATAAGCTGGCTCAAAAAGAATATTCTGCCGGCCAGATGTATCTAAGGATAAGGCAATATCAGGCTGCAGCTATTTACTTCGGGCTTGTTCTCGACATGTTTCCTGAAACAAAATGGGCAGAGAGAGCTTTGGCAAGTCAAATTGATGCTTATATTCAGTTTGCAGAAAATAGTGTGCCAGAACGTCAAGCTGAGCGATTCCAAATGGCAATTAATAGTTATGAAACGTACATTCAGTTGTTTCCACGTGGCGAAAACAGGAGTGTTGTTGAAGAGCGTGTAGACCGCGCCCGCCAAGGTTTAGCCCAAGCACGAAGAACGCCTGTAAACGAATAGCGAACATTTATCGAATTGGTAGCTAGATGACGCAACGAGTAGGCTTACTTGGGGGTATGTTTGATCCTGTACACACAGGGCATATGGCTATTGTTAACTCCTTTTTAAACAGCGGGCTTATTGATGATCTTTGGGTTGTACCTTCTTACAAACCACCTCATAAAAGTGTTGAAGGTTTAACGAGTTTCATGCATCGCTTAGAAATGTTGGAGCTTGCCTTTTTTAAAATGGACAGGGTCAAAGTAGTCGACATAGAACAACATTTGCCCTCACCCGGATATACTCTTCAGACACTAAGACATTTGCAGTCGAAATATCCTCAGACACTATTTATGTGGTGTATAGGGTCCGACAACTTGAATAGTTTTAATACCTGGTTTCAGTACGAACAAATCTTATCTGGATGGATGCTCCTTGTGGCAAGCAGACCTGATTATAATATAGATTCTGTACCATCAGACATCCAAAACCGTTGTACACTGGTCACGCACACTCCTGTAGGGATATCCTCAACATCTATACGAAATGAAATTATGACCAGCGGGGAGTCTGAAAATATACCTTCAAGTGTTATGAAATACATCAAGTCTAACCATTTGTACTCCAATTAGCTAGATACGTCTGCTTGCAAACCACTTTTTCAATATTTCAGAACAATCCTGCTCCATAACGCCACCCAATACTTCGATTTGATGATTTAGATTTTTATGCTGGCAAATATTGAATAGGCTTCCACAACCACCAGACTTTTCATCAATTGCACCAAATACCACTCTTGGAATCTTCGACCATACCAGAGCTCCTGAACACATAGGGCATGGTTCTAGTGTTACATACATGGTGCAGTCGAGAAGGTATTTTGACTGTAATGTCTCACAAGCAGCCGTTATAGCTACTACTTCAGCATGTGCAGTCGGGTCTTGCAAAGTTTCTACTAGATTATGACCTCTACCCACAACTATACCATTTCGAACAATCACTGCACCTACAGGAACTTCGTTTTGCTTTAGAGCAGATTCGGCCTCATAAAAGGCTTGTAACATATATCGATAATGTTCATGAGCGGTATTAATAAGAGACATCATCATATACTAATGCAGTTTTTTATGTGTATTATTGAACGTTAATTTTGCAAGCACAAAACATAAGCAACTATGAGTACCATCGACAAAGAGATTCTTAACTTTCTTGAAGCTAACATACGCACCATTCCTGATTTTCCTAAAAAAGGCATTCAGTTTAAGGATATCACCCCATTGCTGGGGAATCCAGAAGCTGTATACCATACAACACGATTATTAGTTAAGCCCTTTATTCAGCAATCTGTCGATTATGTAATTGGACTTGAGTCAAGAGGTTTTCTTTTTGGTCCTCGGCTTGCTATGGACCTGCATGCAGGTTTCATTCCTGTTCGAAAACCCAATAGGCTACCCTATAAAACTGTTCGTTCAGAATACGAGCTAGAATACGGTACAGATGCTGTTGAAATGCACGCAGATGCGTTTAAGTCGGGAGCGAATGTGATTATTCACGACGATCTCATAGCAACAGGCGGTACAGCTGGTGCTGCGGCTGACCTTGTAAAGCAACTGGGTGGCAATGTGATTGGGTTTTCATTTATTATTGAACTTTGCTTTTTACATGGAGTTGAAAAGCTGAACAATATTGCCCCATCACACTCACTGATCAAAATCTAAAGAGAATAGACGTCTGACTAGGTCAAGTAGTGTCAAAATGGCTAAGACGACGCTGTTACAGCTTTCTATTTAAGGCAAGGAAAGCTTCTTGCGATATAACCATTCGGCGGCTAAGAATAGAATAAGCACTATAAACCATAATGGAGAACGGTTAACATAACCTGGAATGCGCTGTTCTGTACTAGAACGAAGCTCCAGTATTTCATTTACACTATCCGCAAAGTTCTGCAGATCATCGTATATAAAAAAAGAACCACCAGAGCCCTGAGCAATTTGACGTAAAGCATCATCGTTTCGCTGCGTATTTATGAATTCAATTGCAGAATTTCCAACCTGAAAACTTCCGCTTTGTGCACCCAAAAATTGTGCCCCAACCCTAGCTTCAGCTTCAAATAAGTATACACCTTCTGGAACAGCACCAATATCGAGGTTATACCGACCTCGACCAGAAGATTGCATCGTAAAAGATCTGTTCACACCGGCTTCCTCCGAAATGACAGTGAGATCAATTTGAGCATTACTCTCCGGGTTTCCCGATTCATCGCGTACATCCGCTACAAATAACACTGGTTCTCCCGAATCAAATTCCGGCAAGATCGTAGAGATTTCAAATAGTTCATCTTGAATATCAGCCGCGACCCAATTGGTTATATTGGTCAACAGTGCATCGAGCCACGAACGTTGATCATCATCCCCCTGCAAGAACCACTGCTGGAGACCATACGCGAGTAAAAATGCATTGCGATTATTCCCGGTTTGCGTAATAGTCAATAAAGGTGTTGTGGTTGGCTCGCCTCTAAAAGTAGCATACAGAATATTGGTTCCAGATGGAGATTCATTAATGCCGGCTACAGGTGATTGCAATGCTGGAGTCCTGCTAAACTCGAGAGGGGGAAGCGATAAAATAGAATGACCACTTTGGTCATTAGATGGTCTAATCTGTACGTTTTGCACCCCTCTGTCAACTCTCAAGGATGGTCGTCCCAAAATTCTATTTGTTACTTCTGTCCATTCAGCAGAACTGACCATGGGTGATAATAGAAAAAAGACAGAGTTTTGCTCAACCATATTTTTCAATCTGTTTTGAGCATTCTGGGAGTCAGGTAAACCATGAACAATAACAACATCAAAGGTATCGGTACGACTTGGCAAAATGCCCTCGACAAATCGATCATCTGTTATCCATGTTCTTGGTGTTACGAGAACAGAAGGATTTGTCTGCAAAATATTTCTAAAAGCTCCCACGTCAGGATGAATTTCGTATGCCAGATATAGAATTCTGGTTACATCGTCCATAAAGTTGATTGAGAAATTTCTAGTATTATTTACGAGTGACCATTCTCCATCAAGTGGGAGTGTTTCAATAGTAAAAGATTTCAGGCCATCCACATCCGATTCCACCGTAAATTCAACTTGATGAGTTGATCTTTCACTAGAGGTCTGAATCTCTTTTTGATCAATTACATCACTTCCAGACCGTAATATCACAGAAATGGCCTCATCCTTATACCCATCGTTACGGATTACAGCCGAAATAGAAGTGGAAGCATTAATAAAAGCATTCCTCGGGTAATCAACGCGTTGGAGTACAATATCTCTTTGTAAAGCCGTGTCACCAACTGCAACAGTGAATACAGGTCGATTCATCATTCTTCCTGCAAAAGCAGGGTCTCTGCCGGTTGTACTTATGCCATCTGTTACCAGAATAAAGATATCGGAATCGCTTATCTGGTCATATTCTGTTAATACTCGATTGATGTCGGTGCCTGATTTATCAAATTGCAAACTTTCAAACGAATCAACTGCCTCACTATTTCGGTAAAAAGATCGCCACCTCATCGCAATATTCAGTTCAGATAGTGACTGCTCAACAGAGCTAAGAACAGACTGCATATCGTTTAGACCATTCCAGTTATTCTTTTCAATTCCAATACTTTGGGTATCGTCTATGAGTAAAGAGACTGTTGGGGTAGACTCAATAGTTTGAACACGTTCAAACCTAGGATTAATCAGCAGAAGAAATAAAATTATCAACGCTCCTACACGAAGCGTCGCCAACGTGATTCTGGAAAAAAGGGGTAATGACGTATAATTTAAGTAAGACCATATACTAATTGATACCGCCAAAACAATAGCAATAGTCAGCAACCAGACCGGGAACATTGACTGAAAACCGATGAAATCAATCGACAAAATGTATCAACTTAAATCATTCAGGATTTGGCTGAGTTTAGTAGCCGCTCAACCAAAATATCCGTTGTTATTTGTTCAGCTTCGGCGGCATAGTTATTAACAATACGATGTCGTAAAACCGGAGCAGCCAATGCTTTAATGTCTTCTTCAATCACAGAAAAACGTCCAAGTGCCAATGCACGAGTTTTTGATGCGAGGATAATATTTTGAGATGCTCTTGGACCGGCACCCCAGCTCATATATTTCTTAACAAAATCAGGAGCAATGTCTGAGGCAGGTCGAGTCATGTTTACCAGTCTCACTGCAAAATGAAGTACAGACTCAGGCACAGCCACTTCTCTTGTCAACTCTTGCATCCGCAATATCTGTTGCGCATCGAGCACTTGATTTACCTGAACTTTCTGATTGCTGGTTGTTTGTTGAACGATATCTATTTCCTCCTCGAACGAGGGGTAGTTCAGGCGCAAGTTGAACATAAATCGATCTAACTGAGCTTCTGGAAGGGGATAGGTACCTTCTTGTTCAATAGGGTTTTGAGTGGCCAGAACAAAAAACGGCTTATTGAGTGAGTATGTTTTCCCTGCTGCTGTTACTTTAAACTCCTGCATTGCTTCCAATAATGCGGCTTGTGTTTTTGGTGGAGTTCGATTGATTTCATCAGCCAGAATGATACTCGAAAATATGGGTCCTTTAACGAACTTGAACTGCTTAGCACCTGTTTCGAAATTTTCCTCAATAATTTCAGTACCCGTAATATCTCCGGGCATTAAATCGGGGGTAAACTGAATTCGGTTGAAATCCAGATTAAGGGCCTGTGCTAGTGTTTTAATCAGCAATGTTTTAGCTAATCCCGGTACTCCAACAAGCACGCAATGCCCGTTAGAAAACAGGCTAATCAATAACTGATCAACAACTTCTCTTTGACCAACTACAACTTTACCGATTTCATTTTGAAGTAATTCGAAGGAGTTCTGAAAAGATTTTGCTTCTGATTTTAAATCCGGCTTGGTGTCAGACATATTTCTGTTTTAACTCAGTTCGATGATAAGAATGGATTGTATATAAAATATTCAACATATACTTCCTTTCTAAGATCTGCCATCCATTCTGAAAGTATACGTTGTTGCTTCTCTTGCAAAGCGAAGATGCGAATTAGCTCGAAATCATCATTGAGATTAGCTATGTGCTCTGGCACCCTGTTGTTGAGCATAACAATTCTGAATGCGCGTTGTTGGGCACCACCTTGGCCTGTGTTAAATGGTCTAGGTTCAGATATGTCCCCAATATTCTCAAGCAGCAAAACCGTACGAAATAAATTCGGATCTAGCTGATCAACGGGCAACAAACGTTCTCCGGTCTGCGGATTTAACAATCGGCCACCAGATGGAGCTGTATTTCTATCGTCTGAATGTCTACGTGCCAGATCTGCGAAGCGAATATTTTGTGTTTTAACACTATCTCTAATTGCTGCCAGTTTTTTGATTGCAAACTCTTCATCCAGTTCATCATCACCAACTCGAAATAATATGTGATTGGATTCTATCTGGTCTGCGACGCGCCTGTTGAGACGTATTATATGATACCCAAAAGGAGTTCTCACAACCTGTGAAACTTCGCCTGGTGATAGTGCAGATGCGGCCGCTGAGTACTCGGAAACCAAATCACTCATTGGCATAAGTGGTAATAATCCCCCATTTGCTGCAGTGCCGTCTTCTCCGAAACGGCGTGCCATGGCTTCAAATTCGGCTCCATGATTCAAAATGGAGTCACGAACAGCACTTGCAAGCTGAAATGCTCTATTTTGAGCCTCTTCTTTAGGGGGGGGGATAATGACTATTTGCGCTAATTCTACCGTTTCTGGAATTGTCGGAAGAGAGTCTGTTGGTATTTCATTAAAAAATGCTTCTACTTCCGGTCTGGTAATTGTAATTCGTCTTCGTTTTTGATCGCGTACACGTTCTGCTAGCAGGTCTTGACGAAACTGCTCTCTGAATTCGGCTCTAAGTTGAACAATAGATCTGCCAAGTGCTCTTTCAAGCTGTTGTTCACCACCAGCCCGCTGCGTTAAAGCCCGGATACGCTGGTCTAATTGCCTGTTCACTTCATCGTCAGAAACAATAATTGAATCGATTCGCGCCTTCTCAACCATGACGAAGTTGTCTATCATAGACTCAAGGACATCAAACCACAATTCTTCGGAAAAACGTAGACCTTGTTGAGATTGCATGAACTCAGCTGTTCTGTTGTCTACTTCCGACTTTAAAATAATGTGATCATTAACTACGGCGACAATTTTGTCTGAAATTTCGGCTCGCTGTTGAGCCTGAATAAATGATGCAGATGAAAGCATCAAAACTGCAATCATTAGTAATTTTGGCATAATTATAGGGTATTGAAAATTGATTTACTTATTGTACTACGTCAAAGACCTGTATTTCATTGTTTGCTTCGGCCTGTAACACTAAATTTTGTTCAAATATACGGATTGTTCTTCGGCGTTTCTCCATTTCAAGCCATGTTCTAATTTGTTCAAATACCCATTCAATATCAGGATGTTCACCAGCGGCTCTATCTTCCATAATTTGGATAAAATGATATTGACCTTGAAAGCCCCTTATTGGTGATATTTCCGTAATTCCCATAACTCTTAGATAATCTCTCATTAACCGATTATCCAAGAACAGTGTGGATTCTGGAAAAAACTGATTGGCCTTCTCCAATGTTTCTTCTTTATTTAAGGCGTATCTTTCAACGACTGTTTCCCAGCCAATTCCTCTTAAAAGGTCATTTTTTGCATCTCTGGATTGGTCCAAGGTTTCGGTAACAACATGGCGAACACGCAAATAGCGCTCTTGAAGAACGAAGTTTTCTCTATGCTGATTATAATAATCGCGCACTTCCGAATCTGTTATAGCAATAGGTGAGGAAGCAATAGCAGCCTCACGCATTGCTTGCCTCAACACTTCTCGTTCAGCTGCTAAAAGTCTGTTATGGATGCCTTCATTATTGTTCAATCCGGTTCGTAACGCTTCTTGATGAATAACGTTAGATAGAATCCAGTCATTTCGATAAGAAAGTACTGCAGAGGCACTATCCTGCTCTAATACAAAAGCCGGAATATCTCGAAGTGCGTGTTCAAGTGTGAGGTAACTCTTCCCAACACGTGCTATAACGGTCTCATCTGACGGAGGCCTGTCAACTGCACACCCCGCTAGCACTGTAAAGAGTGTAACAAAAATAAGCGCTACTGGATTGGAGTATTTATGCAGACTAAACAATGCTCTAGTTTATCCTCTCAGGGTACATACTTACGTTATGAGTCTGTTGAAGCCTATTTACCCAATTCCGCTCCCTAATGGGCTGGTATTCAGAGACAATCCTGAAGAATGCTTCGTCAAAAGTCATTGTTCTTGACGGTTCAATACGGTCCAGTAAGAGTACCGTACGCCTGTTTCTATAGTCAAATCTCTGTGAAATTTCACCTTCTTGCAAGCCTTGCAAGTACGAGAAGGGTGATTGAGACAGGTCATTAATGACATCCGAGCGAATTAATAATCCAGGCATTTCTCTTCTAAGACTATCTGGTGAAATACCATCTTGTAATCTACTGATTGCAAGATTCAGCGTTGAATCTGTATTAGCAGCAACTCTGAAGTAGAAGTACCGATCGTCAAATTGGAATCGTTCGGGATCCTGTTCGTAGATTCCGCGTAAAGATAAGGTATCGTATCGGGCGTAGTTCCAAACAGAATCTTCTGATATACTGAAAATAACCAACCCGTTCAGATACTCTCTGCTTAACGCGGCAAATTCAGGGAACACATCTTTGGTAATATCAACAATATGATTCTGAGTTACGTCGTTGATGAAACGTTCACGCACTGAGAAATGATAGTTTGTAGTGGCTGAAGTATCCAAATTAGCGAAAACCCAATCCCTGAAATCACCCGCGGTATACGTAGTGTTATTCAACCTATAAACAGGGGCGGATAATACGTCTTCGTCCCATACGACACTGGAGAAACCACCTGTGTGATTATAAATTGGAGACTCAAAAGCATCAAAAGCATCTCGGTAGATAAACTCACTGCCAGCTTCCCGCACATGTTTGTTTGTAAACTCCTGTGTTTCCCTATATCTTGGCAGCGCCTGAAGGCGGCTTAACATTTCTGATCTAAAGTCTTCATCACTTTTGAAAGTACGAATTGAGTCCAGCCTGACAATATGTACCCCATATCCAGAGTAGAAGGGCTCAGTAATATCGCCTACTGACGGTATGGACATAACGACATTGGTAAATTGAGGGTCGTATCGGCCATGGTTAACCCACCCAATATTTCCATTATTAACAGCAGACTGTCTGTCTTGACTAAACTGTTCAACTGCTTGATCCCAAGTAATGGTGTTCTGACTTAAGTCCGAAAATATATCACCTGCAGATTGAAGCGCTTCTTCAACGTCTAAATCATTTCTTGTTTGAAAGAAGATATGTGATAACCTTCTGTCCTGAACAGTCTCTCTGACATCATGTACCTTAACGATGTGATAACCAAACTGTGTTCTAAAAGGCATAGAAATACCACCTACAGGTGTTGTAAATACAACATCCTCGAAGTCTTTGACGGCCCATCCGACTGAAAAGTATCCAAGATCTCCTCCAACACTACGACCTTGCTGCATGCTTGAGTATACAACGCTCAAACTGTCAAAGTCGGCCCCCTGCAGGGCTTTATCCCGGGCTTCCAGAAGCCGGTTGTAAGCTCTTAGGGTATCCGCTCGCACAGGGTTTTGGGGCAACATGATAAGCATGTGTGAGGCATGTATCTCAACGGATGCACGTTCAATATATTCATCCAGCATTTGCTCACGTATACGATTTTCTAACCAGAAGGGTTGAGCCGTCTGTTGCTCATAAACTGCGAGTTCGCTGAGTATTTCATTCTTTACAAAATAACCACCTAGCCGTGCTTCTGCCAATTTAGCACGGTAGTTAACATAAAGGGGTAAAAACTCTCTGAGTTCTTCAATTTCCTGCTCTCGCGTCATTTCCTGTTCTGGTCTTGCACCAGAGCTAAAAAATTGAGCGCGAACCTGTGAGTAAAAAATTGGTTCTCCGGCAACATTTGCAACAACCGGGTCAGAAACTGAGGCGCTATCTGTACCAGAGCACGACATAAACACTAAAACCGGGAACAAAAAAAGGACTAATCTACTGATATACATTTAGTTATTTATTTTAGTTAAACAAGTTTTCTACATTAATGCAATGGCAATGCTGATATTAGGCTTTTGCAAACAAGCAAGTCCGTAAGATGCTAGCTTGAATAAACGTTGTTTCGGCCAGCATAGTATATACTTTTCAGCCAAAAAATAATATACCAGCCCACGTTGCCGTCATCATATTCGCAAGTGTACCAGCCATAACAGCCTTGAGTCCAAACCTTGCAAGCTCGGCTTTCCTGGATGGCGCGATGCCACCAATTCCGCCAATCTGGATAGCTATGGAAGCAAAGTTTGCAAATCCGCAAAGTGCAAAAGTAGCCATGAAAATTGTTTTCTGCTGTAGCGCACCATCCATTACAAGACTGGAAAGGTCAATAAAGGCAATAAACTCCGTTAAAACGATTTTTGTACCAATCAAAGAGCCCACTGCCAGAGCGTCTTCCCAAGGTACACCAATTATAAACGCCAATGGCATAAAAATGTAACCCAGTATAACTTGTATTGTCACTTCCAGTATCGGTATATCAACTCCAATAACTTCCCCCAACGAGTTCGGTATCGATCCAATGAAACCAAGTAAACTATTGATCATAGCGAGCAAGGCTATGAATGCTAATAGCATACCACCAACATTAAGCGCTAACTTCAGACCCTCTGCTGCACCTGACGAAGCGGCATCAATACCATTTGCGTCTCTTTTTTCAACTTCTACTCGAACTTCACCCATGGTTTCCGGTGTTTTTGTTTCCGGATACAAAATTTTTGCAATAACGAGTGCTGCAGGCGCAGCCATCAAACTAGCTCCCAGCAACTGTTCTGCGAAAAGCTGTCGACCAACTTCTAAAGAGAGCTCATTTGCCAACGCGTATGAGTCTCCAAGAATCTGAATATAGGCGGCCATAACACCTCCTGCAATAGTTGCCATACCACCCGTCATTACTGCCATTAATTCGGAGGGTGTCATGCGCTCAACGTAGGGCTTAACGACAAGCGGCGCCTCTGTTTGACCAACAAATATGTTAGCGACAACGGATAGCGACTCAGCACCAGAAGTGCCCATAATTTTTTGCATCCCTGAAGCCATAAACCGAACAACCGCCTGAAGAATACCGTAGTGATATAGTAGTGTCGTTATGGATGCAAAGAAAACAATGGTCGGCAGTACCTGAAAGGCAAAAAAGAAACCCAGACTTCCCTCCATACCCGGACCCTTGGCAAGATCGCCGAATATAAACATGGCGCCCTCCGTTGTAAAATCGAGAACAACTACAAAAAAAGAGGAGATAAAACTAAAAAACTGTTTTGGCCAGCCCAGAGGGGAGAAGTACTCGGCCATTAGCGATCCTCTTAGTATAAAAAGAGCTAAAACAAACTGTAAACTAAGACCGGTTACGACCAGTTTCCAACTGACGGCTTTTCGATTGCTGCTGAAAGCCAGAGCAAGACCGATGATAAATGCCATGCCGATCAGACCACGTAGAATATCCATGAATTATTGAGGGCTTTTGTTTGAGGTTTCGTCATTGTACCGAATAACGGGCCGTCCCTTACGGCTATCTATAGGAGGGCGAAAACAATGTCGCGCTCGGGGTTCGTATGCATCTGTTTCTCCTACCAAAATACGATCTTCACTACTCACAATTCGTTGAGAGTAGTGTGCTACAGCACCACTTTCAGCACAAATCGCATGCAATTTAGTCACATACTCAGCAATAGCAAGAAGCTGCGGCATGGGTTCGAAAGGTCGTCCAAGATAATCCATATCCAGACCGGCTACCAGTACACGCTTACCATCATTGGCCAGAGTATTTGCAACATCAACCAGGCGATTATCAAAAAATTGCGCTTCATCTATACAAACTACCTCCGCATTCCCAGTAAGCAGTACAATCTGATCTGCCGTTTCGGCCGATAGAGATGGAAGTTTAGTTAGATTATGAGATACAACCATTTCGTCATCGTAGCGTTTATCGATTGGAGGCTTGACAATCACCACACGTTGGCCTGCAATTTGCGCTCTTCTGGCTCTTCGGATCAGTTCTTCGGTCTTCCCGCTAAACATCCCACCACAAATGACTTCTATCCAGCCACAATTAGCTGGCAGGAACGAGGGTTCGTTCATCATATCTGCTTGTTATTGCCTTTAATGATTTTATGTTGACGACGCATATCGTAAATAAGCCATCCAATGGCGAAAGGTGGGAATAATACAGCTGCCAGAATTTTCAGATTCCTCATGGTATTGCTGCCTTGCTGCCCAGCAAGGCCGGCAAGTCCAGAAAACCAGAAAATAAACGCGATAAACAGTATCAGAGCCAGTAAAATGGATCCAAAAAAACCGAATTCATTATAAAAGAACTGTAGCATGGAATCTGGTCCGTTATTAAACCCTCAGATTGCGTAACTTTGAATCGGAATATACTCAGTTAATTCAAAGAATTTAAAACAAATGCTCCCTGTTGTTTCTATTGTTGGCCGACCGAACGTCGGGAAGTCTACGCTATTTAATCGCCTGATTGGTGAAAGAAAAGCAATTGTACACGATCTGGCCGGCGTTACCCGCGACAGACATTACGGTGAATCTTTTTGGGGAGGAAGGGAATTCTCTTTGATTGATACCGGTGGTTACGTACCTGATGATCAGGATGTAATGATGCAGGGTATACGAGAGCAAGTACACCTGGCTGTAGATGAGTCGGATGTCATATTATTTATTGTCGATGTTGAAACTGGAATCACCGACCTCGACAAAAACATTGCCGACTTGCTGAGAAGACAAAAAAGGCCTGTTCTTGTTATTGCTAACAAGGCAGATAATGAACAGCGCTCCTGGCAGGCAAGCGAGTTTTACGCCCTCGGCTACGATGAAATTTTCAGTGTTTCCTCGGTAAACGGTACAGGAACCGGAGACTTGCTCGATCGAGTAGTAGAATTATTTCCAGAACCACAGGAACACCTGGAAAATGATACACCGAAGCTGGCTATCGTCGGAAGACCTAATGTCGGTAAAAGCTCTATGGTGAATGCACTCCTAGGATATCAGCGTAGCATTGTTACAGATATTGCCGGTACTACACGCGACTCCATCAATTCAGATATAATCTATAATGACAAACAATATATTCTTGTAGATACTGCCGGATTACGCAGAAAAACTAAAGTCAATGAAAGTGTTGAATTCTATAGCACGCTCCGAACACATAAAGCCGTTCGTGAGGCCGACATCGTTGTACTCATAATTGATGCAGTACAAGGATTTGAAGCGCAAGATATTCGCATACTTGCCGAAGCGGAGCGTTTCAACAAAGGAATTATACTGGTATTGAATAAATGGGATCTGGTTGAAAAGGACACCAACACATTCAAAGACTATGTAGAGGCGGTTTATGAGAAAATCCCTACAATGAAATATATCCCAGTATTAACTACTTCGGCCCTAACGAAGCAACGAATATTTAAAATACTGGAGCTAACAGACGAGGTTCTTGAAGAGCGTGGAAAAAAAATCTCCACCAGCCACTTGAACAAATTTATTGAGGATGTGACGAAAGAGCGACCAGTTCCCGTAGCGAGAGGTGTGCAGTTGAAAATAAAATATGCTACTCAGGTGAAAACGAATCCACCAGTATTTGCGTTTTTTATGAATAAGCCATCTGACTTACCCGCAAATTATCGCCGTTTTCTGGAGAACCGTATACGCGATACCTTTGGTTTTTCTGGTGTTCCTATCACCATGGTATTTAAAGAAAAATAGGTATTAATTGCCAAATTACTTTGAATTCGAACCTACTTCAGAGTATCTTTTAGCGACAAAAACAACACGTCATACATCATCTTTTTAAATCATGCCTCAGAATCTTGAGAAACCCGTTCTAAATACCCTGAGTAAAGATCAAGCTAAAGAGCGTAAACTCAGCGTTATGGAGAATATCTATCTTCCGGAAATTTTTAAAGGAATGTGGTACACGTTTAAACAAATGTTTAAACCAAAGTTCACGATGATGTATCCAGAAGAGCGTTGGGACCCTCCGGCCATTTTTCGAGGCCGACCTGTGTTAGTCAAAGACAATGGAAAAGAGCGTTGTGTAGCTTGCGGATTATGTGCCAGGGCATGCCCGCCACTGGCTATTAGCATGCAGGCCAATGAAGATGCAGAGGATCCGAAAGAAAGGTATCCTGATTTCTTCGAAATTAATATGCTCCGGTGCATATACTGTGGACTGTGCGAAGAAGTTTGTCCCGAAGAAGCAATTGTAATGAGTAAGGATTACGATATCACCTTCACAAGTCGAGAAGAAGCTGTTTACGACAAAGAGAAGTTACTGATTCCAAAAGAAGATTTGGTAGACCGGCTTGAGTATCTTCGAGAGTATAAAAACAGGCAGTTTGGTCAATTCTGGGATTTTCAGGAGGAAAACAATATTCACTCGGTCCGAAACCGTGACAAACGCTGGGAAACCAGTCTCTCACTTGTTGAAATGCTTGAGGAGAAACAACGACAAGAGAAATCTTTAAATGCCTGAAAATTACACATGGGATCAGCTCCTGGATGATCTTTCTTATTTTACAGATGAGCTCCGTGCATTGAAGCCTCTGATTAAAGAGGTACCCGTGTATGAAAATCCCGGAAATGAATTATCTATAGAAGAGCTTTTGTACTCTATAGATGAAGCCCAGTGCTCCATACTGAATTCAGAAAGTATACCTTTTAATTCCATTGTTGAACGTATTAAGAAATCACGCGAGGCAAGGGGAGAAGCCGATATTGACAAAACGCTGTCGAATCTACTTGCGAATAGAAACTCATTGATAGAAAAGGCTGATTCGTTCACTAACGCCCTAACGAGATTATCCGAACTTATCATTTTTGAAAGAAAGCAACTCAGAATAATTGCTGAACACATTCTTACCATAACATCAGAAGACTAAAATAAAGAGAATCACATGGTATATTTACAAATTGTTCTCGTAGCAGTTTTACTCTATACCATTGTATACCTGACTTTATGGATTAGAAGTAACGGTAACTTATCTGACATTCTCATTCTTCTAACAGCAGTTTTATATAGCATATTCACTGTATTTAAAGTCTACCTAAATATCAATGAACAGGCATATATCATTTATCCTTGGATAACATTTGCTGCGGATTGGATACGGATTGGGGCCTTGTCTTTTATTTTAACAGGTTTAGGACTCGCTATTCGTGAGTCTAAGCCCAGAATCAATAGAGCTCCTGCCATTTTATCATTTTTACCGTTTCTATTATTACTGGTACATCCCTTAATTCAGGATACTATCGTAATCAAGGAGCTGTTATTCGGTCTGTATAGCGTATCTGCACTAATTATTGCTTTGCTGCTATTTACATTAGCTTATGTTCGAGAGAGAAAGTATGGAAACTTACTTTTAGGCACGATTATACTTTTAATTGGGTTCGCATTGACATATGTGCCATCATCACTATTTAAATATGGTCAAATAACAGGGATGATGTTTTTTGTTATGGGTATATTATCCATAGCAACTCACTACAAAAAACAAACAAATAAATTAAGGGCATAAATATGGGTTTGAAAAAAGGAGATAAGGCACCAGCTTTTACATTAAAAGACACTGATGGAAATGACGTGGCACTAACGCAGTATGCAGGTAAACCCGTTGTGTTATTATTTTTCCCATTGGCATTTACCGGTGTTTGCACTAAAGAGCTGTGCCTTGTACGAGATGAATTTGAAATGTACGAGCAGTTAGATGCGCAAATTCTGGCAATAAGTGTTGACAGCTTCTTTACATTGCAAAAATTTAAGCAAGAGCAAAATTTAAATTTTCCATTACTTAGCGATTTCAACAAGGAAGTGGCAGAAGCATACGATGCCATCTATGATGAATTCTTCGGAATGAAAGGTGTTGCAAAACGTTCTGCTTTTGTTGTTTCTGCAACCGGAGAAATAGCTTACGCGGAAGTACTCGAGAAAGCCAGTGATTTACCAGACTTTGAGGCTATCAAAAGTACCATTAAAAGTATGTAACGCTTCATACTGATTTTATGATGGGGGACCATGTTATTTGGTTCCCCACTTTTTTACGTTAATTACTTTACATAATATATATTATATGACATTTGATATATAATCGCAGGTATTGACAGGTATGTAAATTCGTACTGCTTCCAACGCCCGATCTTAAAGGTCTAACGATGCAATCGGGCAATCGTTTTGTTAAAGAGATAAAACAAACCCAGTACAACACCCCATTGAATAAGTACCGTCGCTACAGAGTATGTATCAAACGGATTGTACCACCCATCGGGAGAGAATTCCACTGCTGATCGGTAAATCCACCATGACAATAAAACAAAAACCTCCAAAGGTATGATATACTTAATAAGGATTCCCAACCATCTACCACTTTGTAGTCCATTAGCATTCGTATTCACCAAATTGCTTGTAAATTTCTTTACATCGTATCGAACTGCTATAAATGCTATAAATGCTCCAGATAGCATCAGTCCCAAACCCCAGACAAAATCCTGATTGGCAAAGATATTCAGGTTTAAAGCCGATGGCATCCCAAGTAAAAACCCCGCTCCGCAAATAGATATTGCCGCTTTCTTTCTTGATACCCCAATATCAACGAACACTTTTGAGGATAGTTCAACCATTGAAATCAAAGAGCTGAATGCCGCAAATGACAGCGCCAGAAAGAACATTACGGCAAAAATACGTCCTGCCGGCACCTCTAGAAATAACTGGGGCATCCAGATGAATGTCAATCCGGTACTGGCAGGTCCAGATTCTTGCATTATGTAAAGTACTTCTTGGTCGCTCATAGCTCCACCAAGGGTCCCGAAAACAGTCGAAAATATGATTACTGCCGCAAACAGACTGATGAAATTATTGCCAATTCCGGTCTGTAATGCCGAAATGGTAACATTGTCGCGTGATTTCATATAGGCAGCATAAGTCAAAATAAGTCCCCATCCCGCTCCTGTATCCCAAGCATTTTGTGTCAATGCTTCCAACCACAACTCAGGCTTTTTCAACGTCGCCCAGTCCGGCGTAAATAAATAACGGATACCATCCATACTTCCTGGTAACGATACGGCTCTGACAAATGATATCAATAAAATCACCAGTAAAACTGGTATTAATACCTTGTTGACTCGTTCTATAGCCCTAACCCCATTCAATACAACCGCTGCAGCAAGCGCCATGGCAAGTGCATGAAAAACAAGAGGCAACCACCCCGACTGAAATCCGTTCCAGACCGCAAATGCCGCATCTGTATTCTCAGGTAATGGAAAAAGCAAAGACGATCCAAAATAATAGAAACACCACCCCGTCACAACGCTGTAGTAAAACATGATGGCCATGGCTACGAAACCAACAAAACTCCCCATCCATGCAAACTTTTCGCCCGACAGTGCAATAAAAGACCCTATGACTCCTCGTCTACCGTTTCTACCTATAGCATATTCGGCTATAATTAACGGAATTGACCAGAGTAACAGAAATGTCAGCCATGCTATTAAAAAAGCCCCTGCACCATCCTCCCCACCGTTATTTGCCACAATGCGAGGAAATCGCCAAATGTTACCGGTTCCAATTGCAATACCCAATACGCTTAGAATCAGCCCCCACCTGGAGACAAAACTCTCGTGTGTTGATGTCTTCATAAGTCGACTAAAACCATTAATTATCCGCTATCAGCTGATGTATATGCGGGGATTTATTTATTGTTTTCAAAAAGGCTAATTACATGCTTTTCAACATAGTAGCTTGGATCATGTAATATTTCATTTAAGTAATAATTCTCTTCCAACCCAAACAGGGCGAGGCTGATGTCTGCAGCGCGCATTCGCACTCTAAAATAGGGCTCATTATCTGATGTTAACCCATGTATGAACTCCTCATGGTCCTTAGAAAGATGAGGGGTCAATACAGTTAAAATCAAGTTCCGCAACGGAGGACTCTGCTCAAACGCAAACGCATCCAGCAATACCTGTACGGTAGATGCATCCATAGGCTTGTTACGAATCGTCATTAAGGCCTCATATCGCAGCGGTACCGAAGGATGTGCTAACCGACTGATAAGGTCATCGTAAGAGAGTGTTTCACGGTATTCAGCCAGCACAATTCGATGCGGATCAACGACCATTTCACCTAATTTACCCGTGGGATCCTCAAACACATAGGTAGAATCGAGACGATTAAATTGTACTGTACGGACATGATTTTCACCAATTTCATCGAAATAGTGGATGTCAATATTAAGGTCAAAAACAGGTTGATGGGTAAGGTTTTGAACTTGTTGGAGCCTGACATAACCCAACCCCTCGTCATACCACGTTGTAACATGTATATCCGGGTGGCCAATAGAAGTAAACCACTGCTCAAAAAAAGGCTTTAAAACCATGCCTGTCTCTTTCTCAAAAGCTACCATCACATCCGTCCAGTCAACGGCACCAAAGCGATTGGCTTCCAAAAAGCCATTCAAAGCCCCCCACCAGTGATTATCGCCTACATAGTGATGAAGCATACGTAGTACTAATCCGGTTTTTTCATAGGTATGCCTGTCGTACATATCTTCAGGTTCATTGTATCGATTGGTTATAATCGGTCTTCTGAATCGTTGCGCTTCGTTAAAATAACTATTCCTGTCCGTAAGCGACTTCCATTGAGACGCATCAAACCCATTGCGATGATTTCGGTAAAGTGTTTCAAAGTAGTTCGCAAAACCTTCGTTAATGGGTAGATTAGCCCAATCTTTACAGGTTACGAGGTTCCCAAACCACTGATGTATAAGCTCGTGCGCAATCAGGTCCTGAAAGTCAACGTCCATCGACTGCCGTTCAGTAATCTGAATGTTGTTGAAGTAAAATGATGCCGTTGTGTTTTCCATCCCACTGGCAATAAAATCATGGACAGGAGCCTGAGCATAAAACGACCACGGATACGGCACATTCAGCTTTTCGCTGAAAAATCGAATCATATCATCGGTATCGCGATAAATAATTTCAGCATAGGGTTCAAAAGAAGGCTCCACATAATACTTAAGCACCACCCCTTCACGAAATCGCTCTAAAATGGAATACTCACCTACGGCAAGGGCAAATAAATAAGGTGCATGAGGTAGTGGCATTTGCCAGTAATCCGTTCGAAGGCTGTCGCCGGGTAAAATTCGGCTATCAATCAGAGCCCCATTCGACAACGTCTGAAATCGGTCCGGCACTGAAATCCAGGTCTCCTGTGTTGCTCTCTCGGCTGGATGATCGATGGTGGGTAACCAGAAGCTGTTGTCTTCAGGCTGACCCAACGTCCATATTTGTGTAGGTTTATTCGGATCACTACCATCCGCATTCACGAAGTAGAGTCCGCGAGAAGGTGGATATGCCGTGTAATCAACATGAATGATAAGGGTATCGCCGGTTGCGTATGTAACGGGCAGCGGGATGGTAATTGTGGCAGAATCCTGAATAACCTCAAGAGCGTTACCCGATATAACATCCGTTACAGCATGGATCTTCATCGTTTTGGCATCCAATATCAGTTGCTCATTCACACTGCTGAAACTGGTAAGAAAAAGTTCTGTCTGCCCGATAACAGCCTGTTCAGCATAATCAAACCTGACCCATATCTTCTGATGCTCCAGATTCCATGTTCGGGGACGAAGAAACTGTTCCGGCCTATCGGGCACAATCCAAGTTACCTCTTGATCAGCTGGAAGCACCGGTTTAACTACATCCACCGTGTCGGCGGCATCAACCATTTCAGATTGTTGCGTTACGGGCTGAGGCGTGGAACAGCCAATCGCAAGCGTAACTATTAAAACTAGGGAAACGAGAAAGAAATAACGCATAAATGAGTGCCTGATATTACGTAAAAAGTGGGCAATATTTTTGATAGTTGCATGGTCTATGCCTATTATTGTTTGCTTAGCAACTATGCCTCACAATATACAACTGCCTTTTCAGTTCATTATATCCTTTATGCAGAAAGATCACAAAAGTCTGAATAAATTCTCAGCGTTGTTCGCATTTGCGGCATCTTTCCTACTTTACTTGATTACCATGCCGCCGACCACCAGTTTCTGGGACTGTGCCGAACGGATTGCATGTTCAAATCTGCTTCAGATACCTCATCCTCCCGGAGCACCACTCTATCTTTTACTGGGTCGAGTATTCTCAATGTTCGTACCTACCGAATACGTTGCTGCCAGTATTAACCTGATGAGTGTATTATCGGCTGCTACCGCGATCGCCCTACTCTATCTGATTATTGTACGATTTATCATCATTCTTAAGGGTCACCCCGATACCTACGATACGTTCGATAAAGTGGCATTATACACCGGTGCATTGATTGGTGCGTTGGCCTTCGCTGTTTCCGACAGTTTCTGGTTTACCGCAACAGAAGCCGAAACCTATGCCATGTCATTAATGTTCACCTCGTTGTCGGTTTGGCTTGCGCTAAAATGGAGCGAAAATGCTGACAAACCCGGCTCTGAGCGATGGATTGTTCTAATTGCGTATATATTCGGACTCGCCTTTGGAGTTCACCTGCTGAGTTTATTGTCGATCTTCACCGTTGCACTGATCATTTACTTCCGGAAATTTGAGTTCAGCATTCTGGGTTTCATCACTACGGCAGTGGCTTCGATTGGTGTATTTCTGATGATTTTCCCTTTCACCATTATTACCCTGCCCAAAATTGCAGAAGCCTTTTCAGGTTTTACGGGCGGACTTTTCGGAGCGGCCTCCTTTTTCGTACTTCTGGTTCTATTTGTTGGAGCTGGAATTTATTACACGCATAAGAAAGGCATGCGTATATTGAATGTAGCCTTTCTAGCGTACACCGCTATTTTAATAGGCTACTCCAGCTACAGCATGATTTACGTTCGGTCTTTGGCAAATCCTTCAATCGACCAGAACTCACCAGACACAGTTGAACGATTCATCAGTTACCTGAAACGAGAGCAGTACGGTTCCACACCGTTATTGCGTGGCAACTCCTTCAACAACGCAACCGGGAGTATCGACACCAGTACCGAGCGATTCTTCCCAAGAAGATACTCTCGGGAGGCGCATCACCAACGTAAATACGCCCAGTTTAGCTCAGACCTGGACTTCTTCTGGAATTACCAGCTAGGGCATATGTATTTCCGATACTTCGCCTGGAACTTCATCGGTCGAGACTCTGATTTGCAGGATGCAGCCTGGATATCCGGCTTTTCAAGTCGAGACAGTATCCATCGCGATAATCCTGCGCATAATCGATATTTCTACCTACCCTTCCTGCTAGGATTAATCGGAATGTTCTTTCACTTTCAGGCTGACTGGAAACGCGCGCTCAGTGTACTGGCCCTGTTCCTTGCAACAGGGGTCGCCATTGTGATATATCTTAATCAGTTTCCTTTTCAACCTCGTGAACGGGATTACTCCTATACCGGGTCATTCTTTGCCTATTCTATTTGGGTAGGGATGGGTGCGTCTGGACTCATGTTCATGCTAAAAGATCTGTTGCGAAAAAACATCGCAGCCGTTTCCGGAACTGCGGCAATCATCTTTCTTGCCGTTCCAATGTGGATGCTTGTACAAAACTTCGAAGACAACGACAGAAGCCTTCAGTATGTGGCACCAGACTATGCCTATAATCTATTGAACTCACTTGCTCCATACGCTATTGTATTTACTAATGGTGACAATGACACCTTCCCTCTTTGGTATCTTCAAGACATTGAAGGGGTACGCCGGGATGTTCGAGTGATTAACCTGAGTCTATTGAATACCCCATGGTATATCAAACAGATGAAGAACCGATGGAACTGGGACTCCCCTCCTGTACCCATATCGCTAACCGATGAACAAGTAGATAGAATTGAAGATAAGTTTAGGTTTGAGCGGGCCACTGATTTCCATACCCCAGGGGAAATTCGGATTCCGGTTGATCACGATCGTCTAAGAGCTATCTTTGAAAACGAAACCTCGGCCAACTTAGCTACCGATAGTAGAGACAAGTTTATAGATGGTGAGCTCCCTCTCGCCCCAGAAATGCACTTTGGAATACCAGTTGAGGAGCTTGATACGGAAGTACGGTGGTTTTTTGAAGGCAGCTTCCTGGGAACAGACCGTTCTGGTCAGGATCTGTATTTTACTCGCGTTCAAGATGATATGGTATTGGACATATTACGAACCAATAACTGGGAGCGGCCGGTTTATTTCGCGGTAACCGTATCTCAGGATGGTCAGATGAATCTGCAAAACTACTTCAGACTGGAAGGAAAGGCCTTCCGGGTGGTACCTCAGCGTCAGCGTGACGACTTTGGTTGGATCGATCCTGATATTCACGGCGAGCGGCTTGAAGGATTCCGTTTCCGAGAAATCAATAACGAGAACGCGTATTTCGATGAAAACATCCGCAGAATGGTAGATAATTACCGCACGTTGATTTCACGTCAGGCGTTGACTGTTGCACAGCGAGGTGATACCGCCAGAGCCCGGGAATGGTTACTTTGGGGTGAAGAGAATATCCCATTCACCACCATTGATGGCGACATTACCTCATTGGTCAGTTATGCATATAGATTTGCACAATTCGGTGAAACGGTACGAAGTGTGGCTATTGCCGAGAAGGGTCTACAGCGCCTTGAACGAAGTATGCGCCATAATGTGAATCGGATTGATGAAGTTGATGATCGCATTGAGAACCTGAACCAGCGTATTCGCGAAAACAGGGCCAATGTGTCGCGTCGTCAGCGTCTTGAAGCGCAATTGCGCACTGCGACCAATACACGTGAGAGCCTCGTTAGAGAAATCTCATTTGATTCAAGTCGATTCATGATATTGCAGAGAGTCTTATTTCTCGCAGATAAAGATGACGAGGCGCTGCAACTTACAGTCCTTGTAAACGAACTCACTGGTGGAAGAGTCCCCTTCCCTGCTACCCGCGATGAAAATAGAAGACAGGTTCAGCGCATTTATGGGGATTGAGAGTGGAGTATTATAAAAAAGGATACCGGTATGAACATTTCAAAACATCGGTATCCTCCGTATATTTAAACATTGATAAATTTTCACTCGGGAACCTATGTCATGGTACACGAATTCAGTTCAGAGAATCTAAACGCCATCTCGGATGTGCTTGGTGTTGAACCACGCAAAAACGGTGGCATTTATCGATTTTCGCTTGAGAACACCAACGATAAAACAAAGCTCGTACTTGAAATACAACCAGAGCTCGTCGTAGATGGTGTCATCAACAGTATGATTTCAGTGTATTCACACAATACCTTTCTGCAACTTCAGAATTGTGTAGGTTTCGTGGCCAGTGAACTGTTGCATCAGGTCACATTTTTCGGAAAAACAGAAGGCACAACTTCTGGACTAATTATTGAAAGAGAAGCAGGATGCAGTTTCTACGCCAATGTAGAGGACAGTATTTTGAAAGGTGATTTCACAAAGCTCCCACCTGAATTAATGACCAGCAGCATCGCGTTATCACTTACAGAAAATATTGACTTGGAAGGCTTCACTTTCGACGAAGAGTAAATCATTGACAGATATCGAAATATTCAACGAAAGCAGTACAGATATCCCGTTAAAGCACGAAGAATATCGGGCGATAATGGATTCTATACAAGACGGTGAAAATGTTACATTCGGTTTCATTGAAATTGTTTATGTAAACGAAGATGAAATTGTAAAGGTTAATCAAGATCACCTCGGTCGAGATTATATTACCGATATCATCACGTTCACGTATTCCAGCGAAGACGACGAGTTTAACGCGTTGGATGGAACCGATATTGATGGCACCATTTACATGTGTGCTCCGCGAATAATTGAGCAATCGAAAGAGCTCAATGTTTCTGTAAAACAAGAGTTCAAACGTATCTTCATTCACGGATTGCTGCACCTTTGCGGGTACGACGACAATACCTATGAACTCAAAAAAGTAATGACGAGCAAAGAAAACGCATATCTGTCCGAATAAACCACGTTATGCATAAAAACAACCTACTTGATTTAATCATCTACATAGCCAAGCAAATTCAGCTCGGAGCAAATATTACAGATATCAAACAGGATAGCCTGAAAGGCTATAACTATGCTCAAATCAGCGCTGCTTATTCCTGGATTATGCAAAAACATCCATCGGTTTCAGACAAGAAAACTCAAAAAGACAAAAGTTGCCACCGTGTGCTGCATTTTGCGGAGCGAATGTTGATTTCACCGGAAGCTTACGGATATTTATTAGAGATGGTTGATATCGGTCTTTTGGATAATAAATCGATGGAACACATAATCGAGAAAGTAATGTTTCAAAGCAGTGAGCCAATAGACTTAGATAAAGTTAAACTACTGGTTGAAAACCACATCTTTGACAATGATACCTTGTTTAAAAACCATACCAGTATGCTCCGCGGAAATGAAAGCGTTAACTAATTTCGTACATCTTGCGTAAAAGCCTATAATCAAACCTGACAGGCTTTTATGAAAAACTCATTTTCAACAAATACTCCTCCTCTTCGATATAGGCTATTGGTTATCATTCCATGGCTGTTGGTAGTCAGCCTGGTTTCTTCGCTTTTCATAACCCTACCTATTTACACTATAGATGTTTTTGGCTACACCGTCTCGTTTGAAGGGATTGTTCGAATGATAAGTGTTGGCGGACTTATTGGTTTTTTTACAAATTGGATTGCCATCACAATGCTATTCAGGCCCACAGAAAAACGTCCATTATTAGGTCAAGGACTTATTCCATCGCAAAAGGATATTATTTCAAAAAAACTGGCTCAGGCTATTCAGAAAAATCTAATAAATGCGGAGTTGATTCAGCAGCGAATGGCGGATGAGCACATAACCGACAAACTTCTAAACGCAATTGAAAATAAGACAGCAGAACTAACTGGTAATCAAGAGTTCCGTGAATCAATATACACATCGGTTAAAGCCACCTTGAATCAGCTGGTTAGCGACGAAGAACTTCGAAATACCTATGCACAGCAGGTGTTGGCCGAAATGGGCAGTGCCATACCTTCGGGTTCCGTGGAAAAACTCGCGTTCAATACCTACCTAAAATTCAGAGGTACAGAAGCCAGATCTATTTTAAATCAGACCATTCAACAAATACCCTCTTTGCTGTATAACAACAGGTCACAATTCGATGACATTATTGAGAGTATCCCTCTGTCTCTGAGAGAACACCGGCAGGTTATTCGTGCGTACATTACCGAAGCTGCTCAAAAACTGGTCGATGAAATTGATATCCAATCCATAGTATATGAAAATCTAAATACGTATGATGAAAAACGACTCGAATGGCTGATAAAAACAAGCACTATGGACCAGCTCAACTACATCAAGTACCTGGGCGGGGTTCTTGGAATGCTGGGAGGACTCGTAATCTGGAATCCTGCTCTTGCTTTGATTCTTATTGGTACGGGAGTGACGATCTATCTGACTTTGGATAGTCTGCTATATAACCTAGAATGAGTTTATTATTCCGAAATGAACCATTCCGTTAACCAGAGGGCTTTGTGCTGAAACCGCGTACGAAAATTGTAGCATCCCCAACGGAATGCGGTACGATAGTCCTATTCCTGCCGAATTCAACTGTGTTGAGTCTGTTAACGATCCCGGTATTCCTGGCGCTTCCGGCGTGTTGATGTACCCCGTGGCGCCAAAAAAGAACAAATAAGAAAAGCGATCGAGCAGATAACGTGCTTCAAGATCTGACCATATGACACTATTGACCCGGAATTGTTCTTCCCTAAATCCCCTGAGCGATAGTGCCCCACCTAATGGTACTAACTGATCTTCGAAGTAAACATCTGTTAAAACAAAATGTGCATGTACTCGAGGAACAAGAATCCATCGAGGCGAAATCGTGTGATAATATTGTATATCGGAAATCAGTTCGTTAACATCATATCGACGATCATATATGGGGTTGGCATCAGCCGGTAATGTTCGGTATCCCCGACGGGTTGTGATGTGCGTCTTGAATCCTGAAGTTGGCGAAAGCCTTCGATCTAACGTGTTATACTGCAGTGTGATACCGGCCATTCGAATTCTACCAGACTGAATAGCTGAAAGCCCCTGAGGTTGCGTGGTTGTTAGATTCGCGCCACTAAACATAATACCAAAAGATAGGCTTTGAGACAGATTGTAGTGGGTTTCAGCGGAAAATTGACTCTGGAAATAGGTTGAATCTTGTTGAAGAAACCTCCCGTCAACCGATAGATTGATGGGCAATCCACCGAGCCAGAACTGCGAATAGCCCAATTCTAGCCTTGACCGGTCAAGCGGCATTCGTTCAAATCTAAATCGTGCGGAGCTTCCCTCCATAATAAGATTATCTAATCTCAGATTTCCTCGACCTATAATTGCAGATGACTGGTCGGCTGATGGATTGTACCCAATAATTACATCGATGGCGTTTCTGCGTGTTTCTTCAACGGTAAAAACCATCATCCACTCGTTATCAACCTCCAGAATGCCTTCATATTGAACTGCACTGATGAATGGAGAGCGTTGGAGCTTTGTGACTACCCTCTCTGACAAGTCTGGGTTGAACACCGAGCCCGCGATGAAACCGACTTCCCTACTTAAGTAGCTGTCTGATAATCCTTTGTTGCCTTCAAATCGCAAGGAAACAATATTCACACGAACACCTGCCTCAACCCGAAACCGCATAGAGACCACTTTATTGAGTGCGTCAAGTTCAGTTTCTAATAGCGTGATGGATGCAAACGGATAGCCATCACTCTTTAAGTCGTTAAGTACATGATCGCTAAACCGCTGTACCGTCTGCGATTCAAAGGCAGCATCCACAAGAAAACATATCGATTCTTCGCTATCAAACTCGTACACAAGATTATCTAAACGATAACGCTCTCCGGTGGAAAGAAATATACCCTGCTGTGTTATGGAATCTATTTTAGTATCAAAGTACCCGGTATCGGTGAGAATTTGCAGCTGATTGAAAAGAGATTGCCGATGTATAGAATCAACCTGCAACTCCTGATTAATCCATAATGGACTATACTCAGAATAAAAAAGCTGCTGACCCTGAACAGTGTATGTCAGCATCAGCAGCAAGATATAAAGTGATGCAAGTAAACGCATCAGCGTACATGGTTTTGCCAGAAATAACTTGCTTGTAAGTGGAAGTTACTTAGCAATTATTTCTTTAACAAAACCTGGTAAGGCAAACGCCGCCCGGTGCATGTCGGCATTGTAATACTTGAGGGTATCGCCAAATTGATTCAGCCCGGAAGTTACCCGATTAAGTACTTCATCACTGAGTGGATCGATACCTTTGCTGGCAAAAGCCATAGACCACATACCCGTTGGGTAAAGCGGGATAAAAGCCAGATACATTCTGGAGAATTCAAAAGCATTATCTACAGCACGGAAAACGGACTGAATACTTTCGTGATAAGATGATACCCAAGGGCTTTCGGTTTGGCCCGTAAGCACACCATTATCGTTTAATGCATCGCGGCATTTATCGTAGAACTCCTGCTTGAACAAGTCAACCGCGGGTCCTACGGGGTCACTACCATCAATAATAATAACGTCGTATTTAAGCGGTACATGATCAACGAAAGTGAGTCCGTTTTCGTAGAGCACATGTAATTTCGGATTATCGAAATCACCTACACCTGGCATGAATTGTTTTGAAGCTCGAACAACGGCCTCATCAATTTCGACCATGTCAACATGCTCTACAGATGTGTGCTTGAGCACTTCGCGGGCTGTTCCGCCGTCTCCGCCGCCAATAATGAGTACTCGCTTGGGATTTGGGTGTGAAAAACAAGCTACATGTGCAATCATTTCGTGGTAAACAAACTCATCTTTTTCTGAGAGCATTACCATTCCGTCGATAGTCATAAGGTTACCCCAGGTATCTGTTTCATATACCTCCACCTTTTGAAATGGGGTTTGCTCTGAAAACAGAACTTTATTCACACCCACGGAAAGCCCTGTAGTACCGTTATAGTACTCTAAATACTGAAACGGCATATGCTAGTTCTCCTCGTCGTACCAGAGCACGGCAGCGGCAAAAACAGATCCACACTTTTCAACGGTATGTTCTATTCCGAGCGACTTCACTTCTTTAAGTTTTCTGCCACGGTACTCAAATGCATCTACACACATCTGACGAACGGTAGCTTCTACCTGCGCCAAAGGAAGGTGGTCTTCATGCTCCATGATAACGCCTGGCTCCGTAGGATCTTCTGGTATTCCAACCGCTATACAAGCTGAGATAATATCACCTGGCTTATCAGAAGATATAGTTGCATAGGCTATTGGTATAAGACCGCCCTTAGGTAAACTCACCTCTTTCACCTCTTTGCAAGCAGGTGGCACGATGGAACTCATTCGCATCAGGTTGGTATCACCCACACCAGCGTCGAGGAGTGCTTTATCAAATGCGTTTAAGGGCATATTCCCCTCACCAAAACCCTTGACAAGTTTATACACTGTTGGGGTTTTGACCATTGGTCCGAAAGTCTTTGACATTTATAATCGAGTTAAGAATGGAGAAATTAATTCAGAATATTTACTTTGCCAGCATCTTTAGGTTTAAAAAGTAATTCTTCCCCTGGAGCAACTTTAAATAAGCCGCGCTTCATTTCAATGCTGGATACATTTTTAGAAAGAAAAGAGTCTTTAATGTACTCCTGTATAGTCCACGGATCAATTGTTTCGCCGCATGTAAAAATGTCGACCGCTGCGTAGTTATACTCCGGCCATGTATGAATAGCCACATGCGACTCAGCGATAACAATAGTACCACTTACTCCGTGAGGACTAAATTTGTGAAAATTATGCGAAATGATACTTGCTTTGGCAGCCCGCGTTGCGGAAAGTAAAATATTTTCGATTTGAGCAACATCATTAATGATATCAGCGTCGCAGTCGTAATATTCAACCAGTATTTGTCTACCTAGTGCTTTCATTTACCCCTACCTGTAAACTATTGAGTGATTTGTTGGCTCGGCTGTAACCTAACAACCGAGGGTTGGTCATAAAATGAAAAAAGGCAACTCATGTCGATAGTACAAGCATACAGGCGTATTATTGCCATTATGATCATACCAGACACGAAGCCGCCAATGTTTGCAGGCAAGCCTGCGGGCTTTCCGTTCTGGGCGTCAACTTCCAAACTCGTCAGTAAACGTAAAACATAAATGTTCAATTCTTTAGTATAGCCTTTGAGTAACCGGATATTCGTTTAGTCTAACAGTACGATGATGTTACGCGTTCCGAATTTCATATAATCACTATGTGATATTCAACAAATCTTCTTAACATCCTAGCACTGTAACTGCAAATCATCATGCATATTACAGCTTAATTTTCTACAGAACTTAAAAGATAAGCATATTTAAATCCATAATGAAAGCCCCCAAAATTAATTTTTCCTCTGAAGAAGTACTATCGGTTTACAAAAGCTTAGTTTTACCACGAATAATTGAAGAAAGAATGCTCATTCTGTTAAGACAGAATAAAATTTCAAAGTGGTTTTCCGGGATGGGTCAGGAAGCTATTGCGGTAGGCACGGCGTTAGCCGCACACAGCGAAGATCATATCATGACCATGCATCGCAACCTTGGTGTATTTACAACGCGTAAGGTTCCCCTATATAATTTATTTTGTCAACTATTTGGCCGGCGTGATGGATTTACCAGAGGGCGTGAGCGATCCTTTCATTTTGGTTTAACTGAATACCGCATTGTAGGTATGATTTCGCACCTGGCTGCTATGATACCCGTGGCTGACGGACTTGCGCTCGGTGCCAAGTTAAAGAAGGAAAATCGTGTTGCCATTGCCTTTACCGGAGATGGAGCAACTTCCGAAGGTGATTTTCACGAAGCACTCAACCTCGCTGCTGTTTGGAAGCTACCCATGATTTGCATTATTGAAAATAACGGATATGGTTTGTCAACTCCTGTTTCTGAACAATATGCTTGTGAATCACTGGCCGACCGGGCTATCGGATACGGGATGGAATCTATGGTTATTGATGGGAACAATATCATGGAAGTTATTTCAGCTGTAAAAAAAGCCCGGGAAATGGCTCTCGAGGGTAAACCTGTACTCATAGAGGCAAAAACCTTCCGAATGCGCGGACACGAAGAAGCCTCGGGCACCGCCTATATCCCCGATGAGTTATTTCAAGAATGGGCTACAAAAGATCCCATTTTACGGTTCGAAAGTCTGCTCGTCGACGAATATGGTTTCTCCAGAGATACATTTAAGACTATCAAAGAAGAGCTAAAAGACTCCATCAAAGACGATATCCAAAAAGCACTGGACTGCCCTCTCCCCGACTTTGACGAACAGAGAGAGTTAAATGCAGTATATGTTGACGCCAAAACCGGTCCCACTTCTCCTCCAGCTAAAGAAAACACCCCGGGCGATCAGCTTACCAAAGGGTTTCGCTATGTTGATGGAATTAGACATGTATTGCAAGTTGCAATGGAGGCCGATCCATCAACATTGATTATGGGGCAGGATATTGCAGAATACGGAGGAGTTTTTAAGATCACAGAAAAATTCACCGAAATGTTCGGCAAAGATAGGGTACGAAACACCCCAATTATTGAATCCGGTGCCATCGGTGCAGCATATGGATTAGCACTGGACGGTTATAAGCCCATTGTTGAAATGCAATTTGCTGATTTCATAACCTGTGGGTTCAATCAAATTGTAAACAATTTATGTAAATCACACTACCGCTGGTCGCCTCCTATTAACGTTACGATTAGGGCTCCGTACGGCGGCGGAGTGGGAGCCGGACCTTTCCACTCGCAATGTCCGGAGGGCTGGTTTATGCAACATCCAGGCATCAAAATTGCTGTTCCAGCTACTGTAGAAGACGCTCAAATTATGACCTGGAGTGCGTTACATGACCCAAATCCAACCATCATATTTGAACACAAAAAACTGTATCGTAGTCTGAGGGGACAAAAATTAGACAATATTCCTTACGAAGAAATTGGTAAAGCGCGTGTCCATCGTTCAGGTCGAGATGTGAGTATTATTACCTACGGAATGGGCGTTCATTGGGCAAATGATCTGGCCATTAGAGTAGCAGAAGAAGACGGAGTTTCCGTTGAAATACTCGATTTGCGTTCACTGGCACCTCTTGACATAGATGCGATTGTCGAAACTGTTTCAAAAACAGGCAGGGTACTCTTATTACAAGAGCCCTCTGCTATCATGGGACCAATGAGTGAAGTTGCAGCTATTATATCGGAACGTTGTTTTAGTACGCTTGACGCACCTGTTATGCGGTGTTCATCCCTAGACACTCCTGTCCCTACTAATACGCAATTAGAACAGGGTTATCTTGCCGTTAGTCGTCTCGATAACGTATTTAACAGACTGATGTCTTATTAATCATATTCTTATTTTTACAAAAAGGCCAAGTAATGCAATAAGGGGCAAGAACACGTATAAACCTTGAAATCGAAGTTTAAATGCGGTGTTTTTCTTTTCGGTTGGAGCATTGGTTTTACTGGAGTCTTCCTGTTGCTTAATCAGTATTCCGGCATAGGTATGAAGGTGTTCTTTGCCTCTGCGTGCATTTTCTACGAAAGATTTAAGAATTTCGTTTGTTTGCATAAGAGCCTCAAACTGAGGAATTAACTCGGGATTGAGCTTTCCTTCTACATAGTCGCATACATATTCATGAATTCTTGAGTGTTTCAATGTTGTGAATCAAGATGAAATTTTTAGGTATAGGTGATTAAACACGAAAATCAGAGATATGTTTCACCATCGGAATATTTTTGTAGTAGCACCTGAACACGAGCGCGACCTCTGTTAATTCTTGATTTTACGGTACCCATAGGTAAGCCCGTAATTTCCATGATCTCCTCATACGTAAGACTTTGTATGTCTCGCATAATCAAAATATCTCGAAATTCTGAAGGAATCTTATCCAATGCTTTTTGAATGCATTCTACCATTACATTTTCGTGTAGCGAAACGTCTGGAGTGTTGGCTACATCTACCAAGTCAATGTAAAGTTCTTTATCAGAGTCCTCCCCTTCAAAAATAGATACCATCTGATACCGGGAAGTCTTTCGATGATGTGTTCTGATGAGATTGTTTGCTATGGTGTATAACCAGGTGGAAAACCGTGCAATGCGTTCGTATTTGTGTTTACTTCTATACACACGAAAGAACGTTTCTTGTACGATATCTTCACAATCAAGGTGATTTCGAGTATATCGAAAGATAAAGTTATGTATGCGTTCACGGTATCGATTCACTATTTCAGTAAACGCTTCATCGTAGCCACCCTGAAAAAGCTCCATTACATCTTCATCGGAATAAGTGCGCAATTGCGCTGAGTGCATCGTATTCATGTCGGATTAACTATTATTCGTTACCGACGCTGGAATAAATGTTACGCTATCCTAGAATTCTTCTGAACATCAGGAATACTATATCTTCGGCTTCCATTCTGCTCATGCCTTTTACTGCGCGATCGGCGTCAAGGAGAGCTTCAAAAATAAGGGGCATAGATTCGTAGGGGAAAACCCTGCTGTCACGCACCAAGTTATTGAAATACCACTCGCTTTTAACACCGATGGTTGATCTGATTTGTGCAGCGGGTAATCCTTTTTGAGTTAGCCGCTGTATCTGCCAGATATTGGTAAACACACTGTAAAAGAACGAGACGATTCGGATAACTTCTCCAACGTCTGTTGTTTTACTTGTGTGCAACATCTGTTCCGCAACCCAGAGTGTTTGTGTGACATTTTTAGTAAATAGCGCTTCTTTTAACTCAAACACCGAATATTCACGCGATGGTGTCACCAACTTTTTTACATCTGCTTCATTTATGGCTTCGCCATTGTCCTTAAATGTGCACAGTTTGTCTAATTCTTTAGACACAAGCGTTAAGTCACTTCCGGTTAACCGAGCCATAACTTGAGCGGCTTGTGGCTTAATTTGACGATTATGGGTTGTTTGTACCCACTCGACAATCCACTCAGGCAGTCTCTCTTCGGGAATAGGGTCAAAGTTAGCATAACCAACGGCCTCATTCTTTATAATTGCTTTTCCAAGTTTTGTTCCCGCATTAGGTGGTTTTTGATCGATTATAGCCAGAACAGTAGAGGGATTCGGTTTGAGCAGATATCCGATTAGCATTTCAGTGGAGGCAGGTATAGACTCTTCAACCGGATCTCCCTCGCCCTCTTCATTACTATCCGTTCTTCGAACTGGTGAAAAGAGTCCGGAAAATTCTCGCAGTATCACAATACGTCTGTCTGCCATCATTGGATAGCTCCTTACAATACCCAGAATCTTATCTAGCGACTGCTCCGTTCCGTAAAGTATATCCATGTTGAAATCACGCAGATCAACTGGTAACAGTGCTTCGATTTCTTCTTGAAGAGCATCGCTATAAAAAGACTCCTCCCCGCAAAAAAAATACACCGGCCGAGGTGAACCGGAGCGCAATTCTTTTACAAATTGGTGGTAAAGAGCCGTACTGTTCGTCGATGATTTGGCCATATTTTAATACTTTATCAGACAGATTTGACTGTTTTATATCATATTTTCATACCATGTAACAGCTACATATCGAAATAATTCGAATTACGGATAAAGCCTTCCAAGCATTCTTGGAAAAGGTATGGTTTCTCTTACATGCTTAAGTCCGCAAATCCAGGCAACGGTACGTTCCAATCCAAGTCCGAACCCACTGTGTGGAACACTACCGAATTTACGCAGATCCAGATACCATTTGAAAGCTTCAACCGGAAGCTGATGCTCCTCAATTCGGTCGAGTAGAACCTGCAGACTTTCCTCGCGCTGACCTCCACCTATGATTTCACCATAGCCCTCAGGAGCCAGCATATCTACACCCAACGCAACCTTGTCGTTTTGGGGATCACGTTTCATATAAAATGCCTTGATTTCAGCGGGATAACCATATACCATGATAGGCGTGTCAAATTGCATGGTCAGTAGCGTTTCATCGGAACCACCGAGATCGTCGCCCCATTGTTTCTCAAGTGCCGATTTCCTCCAAACTGGAATATTTCGCAGATCTTCTTCAATTTCATCGAGTCTGGCGCGAATTTCCTTCAGTCGTTTTTCAATTTGCAGTTTCCTGCCTTTCTTCGCCTGTCCATGTTCTTTTTCAATTTCAGCCATTTCAGTTTTCAGTACAGGCTCTTCCTCTCTTCGGGTTGTTTCCATCTCTTCAAGCAAAAGACGCATCTTATCACTAGTCAGAATGTCAATGGCCTCTGTATAGGTGATCCTGGGATAGCCATGTTTTCGGGCTTTTTCAAGATATGTAGTATCACGATCGAGCATAGCCAACTCAGCAACACGCCTTGTAAGAACTCTGTCGATAACGAATGCCATCATTTCTTCGGCCAACGACATATTCATATCCAGATCGTTGAAAGCGACTTCGGGCTCAATCATCCAAAACTCAGTGAGATGTCGTCTGGTTTTCGATTTCTCTGCCCTGAATGTAGGTCCAAAAGTGTAGATTTTGCCATGTGCCATAGCCATCGCCTCACCGTACAATTGACCCGACTGCGTGAGATAAGCTTTTTCATCAAAATAATTGGTTTCAAACAAGGTGGATGTACCTTCAACAGCATTTCCTGTAAAAATGGGCGCATCCATTTGAATAAACCCCCGATCCTGAAAAAACTTGTGGATAGCGTAAATGATTTCATTTCTTACACGCATTATGGCCCACTGACGTTGGGATCGTAGCCATAAGTGACGATTCTCCATCAAAAACTCAATTCCATGGTCTTTGGGGGTAATTGGATAGTCCTGAGCAATTTGAACAACCTGAAGATCCGAAACATGCATTTCATATCCGTTGGCACTGCGTTCATCTTCAACAACCTTACCGGTTATGATAATCGAGCTTTCCTGGGTTAACGAGGTTGCGGCGTTCCATACAGACTCATTTACATCCTGCTGATTCACGATACATTGACATGTACCTGTTCCGTCTCTAAGAATGATAAATACAAGAGATTTGCCCTCGCGTTTGTTGTAAACCCAGCCTTTCAAAGTAGCCTGTTGGTTTTCAAATTTTTCCAGTTCGTTGATATAGGTAGTTTTTGTACTCATTTTTCTTCCGGTAGTAATAAGGTTTCTGAAAACTTGTCAACATTAAAGAATTGCTGAGAAAAACTCATAATGGATGACGCATCAACCTCGTCAATTTCATTTACAAGTTCATCCAACGGTATGTATCGGTCGTAATAGATTTCACTTTTGGCCAGTCTAGTCATACGATTACTCATACTTTCCTGAGCAAGCAGCAACTTTCCTTTGAGCTGAGCTTTGGCTTCAGCTAATTCCTTTTCTCCAACCACTTCGTTTTGTAATGCATTGAACTCCTTACGTATAAGATCTCTTACATGAGAAACATACTCCTTGTCTGTTCCAACATATACCCCAAACATACCGGTATCGGTATAGGCCTGGTTAAAGGAACTGATTGCATAACAATACCCATATTTCTCTCGAATATTCTGGTGTAAACGGGAGCTCATACCGCCGCCCAAGATGGTGTTAACAAGCAACAGCTTATACCGATCTGGATCGTCATTGGAAAGTGATCGTCTGCCGGTTACAAAATGCGTCTGTTCTATAGGGCGATATAATGTTTTTTCAGATCGGTCGTAAGGGGTTAATAACTGCTTCTCCTCTGCTACACCATTACCATCGTAGAATGTATCGAAGTGTTTGCCTACAAGTTCAACTACTTCCTCATGGTTTACATTGCCCGCAGCAGCAATAATGATATTAGAGGGCACATATCGTTCGCGAACATAGTTAATAAGATCATCGCGGGTGAATGCAGAAACCGTTTCTTCGTAGCCGATTATAGGTCTTCCAAGCGGATGCTGACTGAACATCTGTCCGGTGAAATTCTCAAATACAAAATCATCCGGATTATCACGGTACATTTTCATTTCTTCTATGACCACTTTCTTTTCTTTTTCAACTTCTTCGGCCGGGAAAAGCGGGTGCTGTACCATGTCTGATAAAACATCCAAAGCTGTGCTGAACTCCGAATCGAGGCAACGAACGTAGTAACAGGTATATTCAGAAGAGGTAAAAGCGTTGAGATACCCGCCAACAGACTCTACATTTTGAACAATATCGAATGCTGACCTGTTCTCGGTGCCTTTAAATAACATATGCTCGAGGAAGTGCGTAATTCCGGCTACCTGACTACGCTCGTTCCGGCTACCGGTTTTTACCCATATTCCAACGGAGACACTCCTGACGCTATCATTAAATTCGGTTACAATTCGTATTCCTGAAGGATGTAGTGTTTTTTTGATATTGGCTAATTCTGATGACATAATTTCGGATTATCTGTAATAAAAAAAGCGCCACCGATGAGTAACCGATGGCGCTTTGAAAGGTACGAAAACTGTACGATTTATTCGTTTGGAATCAACGCTTTTCTGGACAAGCGAAGTTTGCCACCGTTTTCAATTTTCAGGAGTTTCACACTTACTTTATCGCCTTCCTGAAGCACGTCTTCTACTCGGGCAATTCGTTTGTGATCGATTTCTGAGATATGAAGCAAACCTTCTTTACCGGGAAGCAGTTCAATAAATGCACCATACTCTTTGATGGAGCGTACTGTTCCTTCGTAAATTTCGCCTTCTTCGAGCGATCCAGTGATTGCTTTAATACAGGCTACAGCAGCTTCAGCGGCATCGGCATCAACAGCAGATACGATAACAATACCCTTGTTACCTTGCTCTTCGATGTTGATTTCAGTACCAGTTTCTTTCTGAATTCCCTGAATTACTTTGCCGCCAGGACCAATTACTGCACCAATCTGATCGCTGTTGATTTCAATTCGGCGGAAAGAAGGGGCAAAACGGGAAAGTTCTGCACGTGGCATAGAAATGGTTTCAGCCATTTTTTCCAAGATATGCAAACGGCCTTTACGGGCATCGAGCATAGCTTCTTCCATTACTTCGAAAGAAACGCCACGAACTTTTATGTCCATCTGGCAAGCGGTAATACCATCAACAGTTCCCGTAACTTTAAAGTCCATATCACCGAAGTGATCTTCCTCACCTTGAATGTCGCTGAGAACTACGGTGCGACCGTCTTCTCCAACAACCATTCCCATGGCTATACCGGCAACCGGTTTCTTGATGGGTACACCAGCGTCCATCATTGCCATAGAACCGCCGCAGACAGACGCCATAGAGGATGATCCGTTCGACTCCAGGATATCGGAGACAATACGAATCGTGTAAGCAAACTCTTCAGCGGAAGGAATGAGTCGTTTCAGAGCACGCTCAGCAAGATTACCGTGACCGATTTCACGACGACTTACAGAAAACTTCATCTTCACTTCACCGGTACAGAATGGCGGGAAGTTGTAGTTCAGCATGAAACGCTTAGACTCCGTGTCGAAAAGCGTGTCTACAGACTGCTCGTCGCGCTTTGTACCTAAGGTTACGGTAACCAAAGACTGGGTTTCACCACGGGTAAAGATTGCAGAGCCGTGCGTTCTTGGCAGGTAGCCTACCTCGGTCCAGATATCGCGGATTTCATCTGGCTTACGTCCGTCTATACGGTATTTATCATCCAGAATGAGTGAACGTAGGGCCTCTTTCTGCAAGTCATGACAAATCTCAGAAATATCACCTTCCTGCTCAGGAAATTCTTCCTGGAGCTTCTCTTGAACTTCGTTAACAATCTCTTTTATGGCATTAGAGTATTCCTTTTTGCCCAGACCTGCTTTGGAAGTGGTACGAAAACGGTCACCTACGATGTCTTTAACTTTCGTAACTAATGCTTCATCCGCTTTAGCAATTTCAACTTCACGCTTCTCTTTGCCGAATTCTTTCTGGATTTCAACCTGGAATTCACACAGTTTTTTGATAGCAGCATGACCAACACGAATGGCTTCGATCATTTCTTTCTCAGAAACTTCATCCATTTCGCCTTCTACCATGGCAACACTTTCGGCCGTACCACCGATTACCATGTCGATGTCGGCTTTTTTAATTTCATCAACGGTTGGGTTAACGATAAACTCCCCTTCTACTCGAGCAACTCGTACTTCAGCAATGGGCTCTTCAAAAGGGATATCAGAAACAAGCAGTGCCAGTGATGTGGCCGTACCGCCTATTACATCGCCGTCATTCTGTCCGTCTGAGGAGATGACCTGCACCATAACCTGTACTTCATTCAGATACCCTTCAGGGAACATCGGACGAATAGTACGATCGATGAGACGTGCTGAGAGAATTTCTTTTTCGCTGGGGCGGCCTTCTCTTTTGATAAAACCACCCGGGAATTTACCCGCGGCAGAGTAATTTTCGCGGAAATCTACAGACAAAGGGAAAAAACCTTGTCCTGGACGTGCTTCTGAAGCACCAACTGCGGTTGCCAGCACCATGGTATCACCCATTCGGGCAACTACAGCACCATGTGCCTGCTTGGCCAAACGGCCTGTTTCAATGGATAGCACCTTTCCTGGTGCAAATTCTACGGATCTAAAATCAGCTTTCATTATTTCTATCTTTCTATCTTTTTTTTGTCAGCTGTGCTCCGCAGTAGAGAGTTGATTGAGATTGCCGGTGATGCCGAAAATTTCAATCAACTCTAAGGCGGGAAGCACATATAAAAAAGGCACGGGGTTTTCCCGTGCCTTCGTGAAGAAATTACTTACGAATACCAAGCTCTGCGATGAGCTTACGGTAGCCTTCTATATCTCTTTTCATGATATAATTGAGCAAGCGACGACGCTTACCTACCAGCTTAAGCAGACCAAGACGTGTTGAATGGTCTTTCTTGTGGGTTTTCAGGTGATCTGTGAGACGATTAATACGCTCAGTAAACAGAGCAACCTGCGCTTCTGGTGAGCCAGTATCGCCTTCGCTTTTACCAAATTTGGCAAAAATCTCTTTCTTTTCTTCTGTGGTAATATTCATTACGAAATACTCCGCTTTAGATGTTACTATACTAAAGTAGATTTAGTGTGTTATTGACAGTGTTTCTGCCAATCTTTACAAATTACGTATTAATCAACCTGTAAACAAGCTATTTTGTCCTTATCTAGTTGATTTTTGAGGGCATCAATGCCTGTAAACGGTAGTTCATCCCGAATCCTTTTCAGAAAATCGATTTCCAGTATTTTGCCATAGATATCTTCATTAAAATCAATCAGATGAACTTCAATAGTCTGCTTCATATCTTCTTTAAAGGTGGGTCTAACACCAATGTTCATCATCCCCCGCCATTGCTTCTGACTGCCTTCGATTGCTACGTTAACTGCGTAGACACCGTTTTTGGGAATAACTTTACGTTTTTCAACTGGTTTAAGGTTAGCAGTTGGATACCCAATCAGTCGGCCACGTTTATCTCCGTGAATAACCGTTCCTTTCAGCATATAGCATCTGCCTAAAAATTCCTTGGCCAGACGTATATCTCCATCCTGTTCCAGTTTTTTTCTAACAATTGTGCTGCTCACGGTTACCTCTTGTACTTCGTGTGCTTGCACAACATGTACATCAAACCCCAATTCCGGGGCAAGTTGTTTTAAACTTTCTATAGTACCCTCTCGATTTCTTCCGAACTGATGATCGTAACCAATTACAAACTCGCATACGCCAATTTTTTTGTAAATCACATCACGAATAAACTCTGTAGAGGTAAGTAGGGAAAAATCTCGGTTGAAGGGTATTACGACCATCTGATCAATCCCTATTTCGTTCAGAATTGCTGCTCTCTCTTCCAAAGTGGTAAGCAATTTGACTCCATCTTTACCTGGGTTCAGGATATCCCTGGGATGAGGATCAAAAGTGACCAATATACTTCTGGCTTTCCTTTTTTTTGCTTTTTCCACTACCGTTTGCACAATGCTGCGATGTCCGGCATGAACACCATCAAAAGAACCAACCGTTAAAACCGTATTGGATTTTCGAATTACATCAGATAGATATATCAAATTTGCCATCAGGATCTAAATAATTACAAAGTTCTTGTATGGTTAAAGCTTCAGAAACAGCATAACTGCCAATAGCGGTCCTGCGAAGTGCACTCATGTGAGATCGAGTACCTAGCAATTCCCCCAAGTCGTTGCTTATTGAACGTATATACGTACCTTTACTACACCGAATCGTCAGATCAAGAACCGGTGGTTTAAAACTATGTACTTCAGCATGGTGAATCGAAACTCTTCGTGGCTCACGTTCTACTATCTGACCTTTGCGGGCAAGTTTATACAAAGGTACACCATTTTGTTTAATGGCGGCAAACATCGGTGGTGTTTGAAGGATTTCACCATGGAAGTGTTGATGTATACACTGTTGTATGTCGTCCATTTTTAAATGATCATAATCCTTATACTCAACCGGAGGGGTTTCAGAATCGTAGCTTGCAGTTGAATACCCGAACGTAATTTCAGTACGGTATTCTTTTTCTGCATTCTGAAATAAATGAATCTCTTTTGTCGCTTTTTTTCCTGCACAGACGATTAGAAGCCCGGTAGCCATAGGGTCTAAGGTGCCTGCATGACCTACTTTTTTGATATCAAGTAATTTACGCATCAATCCAACTACACGGAAACTTGACCATCCAAGTGGTTTGTCAACGAGGTAAGCAGATGCCTCAGGTACGTCTTTATTTACCGGTGGAAGTGATTTGTTGAAAATCGGAAAAGCGAAGTCGAATGATGAACACATTTCAAAGGTATTTACCCCTGACGGGTGTCACGATCATCCTTAATCTTTTTAAACAGATGCTCAATACGATTAACATATTCTGCGGTATCATCCAGATAGAAGTGTAGCTCTGGAATACGGCGAACCTGATGCCTGATTAAACTTGCCAGCTCAGATCGAATTTCCGTTGCGTTTTCGAGTACATACTCAAATGCGGATTGATTATCACCGTCTGGTGTATATATGCTTAAATATATTTTAGCGACCATCAGATCATCGCTCACGCGTACTGTGGTAACGGTAATCATGGAGCCTCGCTGATATTTCTGCAGCAGAGGTCCCATATCACGTTTGAGTTGAGCCGCTATGCGTTCGGTACGGATGCTCATTGAGAAAGTTTACGCTTGGTTTCTGTGATTTCATAGCCCTCTATGATATCACCAACTTTGATGTCATTATAGTTATTGATGCCCATACCACACTCATAACCACTGCTCACTTCACGAACATCGTCTTTGAAACGTTTCAGTGACGATAGGGTACCGTCAAAAATTACAATACCATCTCGTATAAGACGAATCTTTGTATTACGTGTAATTTTCCCTTCGGTAACATAACATCCGGCAATAGTTCCAGCACCAGGCACTTTGAATGTTTCACGAACTTCGACATTAGAGGTAATCTTCTCGCCAATTTCAGGACTTAGCATTCCTTCTAGTGCATCTTTAACAGCGTCAACAGCGTCATAAATAACAGAGAATAAGCGAATATCAATTTGTTCTTTCTCTGCTAATTTTCTGGCGTTGGACGTGGGTCTTACCTGAAAACCAATTATAATGGCGTCTGAGGCAGATGCAAGAAGTACATCAGATTCAGAAATCGCCCCTACACCAGTGTGAATCACATGCACCTGGACTTCATCATTGCTGATTTTCTGAAGTGAACCAGATAAAGCTTCAATTGAACCATCAACATCACCTTTAATAATGAGATTGAGTTCTGCTATATCACCAAGTGCGAGTCTGCGAGCAATATCATCTAGTGTAAGATGTTTGACTTTACGAAGATCTTGTTGACGTTTAATCTGCTGGCGTTCTATGGCAATTTCTTTGGCCGTTTTCTCGTCAACCGTAACAACAATTTTGTCTCCAGCCTGAGGTAATCCATCGAATCCTGTTAACTGGATGGGAGTTGATGGTCCTGCATCGGTGAGTTTCTCGGCGTGCTCATTTTCCATTAGGCGAACTCTACCGTAATACTGCCCTGCTACAAATGGATCTCCGACTTTCATGCTACCTTTTTGCACAAGAACGTTAGCAACCACACCTTTTCCTTTATCGACCTTAGTCTCAAGAATGATACCACTTGCTTTTCGGTTTGGATTCGCCTTTAACTCCATGAGTTCAGCTTCAATAAGCACTTTTTCAAGTAAAGAATCGATACCTGCCCCAGAGTGCGCCGAAACTTCTGCAACCTGTGTTTTACCACCCCAATCTTCAACAATTACATTGTGGTCAGACAACTGTTGTCTGATTTTATCTGGATTGGCTTCAGGCTTATCCATTTTATTAATTGCAACGACAATAGGTACTCCACCTGCCTGTGCGTGATTGATAGCCTCAATAGTCTGGGGCATCACGCGATCGTCTGCCGCAACAACTAGAATTACAATATCTGTAGCCTGAGCTCCACGCGCACGCATCGCGGTAAAAGCTTCGTGGCCTGGAGTATCGAGAAATGTAATCTTTCTTCCATCTGATAGACTAACCGCATAGGCTCCAATATGTTGCGTTATACCACCTGCTTCGCCTGCCGTAACACGAGTTTTACGGATGTAGTCAAGAAGTGAAGTCTTACCATGGTCAACGTGGCCCATTACGGTTACAACGGGTGCTCGCTGTTCGAGTGTGTCTGGGTCATCTTCCTCCTCGACCAGCTCTGCAGACATTTGCTCGGCATCAATAAATTTAACTTCCCGGTCAAACTCAACTGCAATTAACTCTATGCTTGCTGCGTCTAATCGTTGGTTAATTGACACGAACATACCGTTGCTCATACAAGCAGTAATTACTTGATTGACGGTCACGTTCATCAAGTCAGCCAAATCACTAACGGTGATAAATTCGCTTACTTCGAGAATAGAGCCTTGTTCTTTGCTCATCTCTTCCATGAGCTCGCGCTCCGCTGCGGCTTCATCACGCTTCGCTCGTCTTCTTTTCTGACGTTTCTTTCCTGAACCGCCTTGTAGCAACGCCATGGTTTCACGCATTTTCGTATCTACATCTTCCGAAGAAACTTTTTTCTCGGGCTTACCCGTAATTCTTTTTTTCTTCTTGCGTGATTTTGAAGCGCCATCGTCTTCGGTCGTTTCTGCTTTTTTTACCGGGTCATCCGTTTTTGCAGATACTACTTTTTTCTTTTTCTTTTTGCGTTTCTTAAGTGGCTCTTCTGCGTCCTCAGGTACAGTCTGAGCAACGTCGATTCTGCCGATAACTCTGGTACCTTTCAAGCGCTGTGCTCTGCCACGAATAACTTCTTCCGGCTCGTCATCCACAGCAGCAGGTGGCGTGGGTTCCGGTTCGGGTGCAGGAGGTTTAGCAGCAGTAACTGTCTTGCCCTCTTCCTCGATTGGTTCAGGGTCAGATGGCTTGTCTGCTTCAGCGGTCTCTGTCTTCTCAACCGGTTCCGGCTTTTTGTCATCCTTATCTGGGGTAGTTTCTACTTCAGGTCTAACCGGTTCCGGCTTCACAGGTTCTACAACAACTTCTTGCTTCTCAACCTTAGGTGGTTCAGGTGCCTTCGGAGGTTCAGCCTTTTCAGGTTGCTCCTGTACATCAGTAGGTTTTGGTGCAGGCTGTTCAGAAATAGTATCCTGAGGTTCCAGAGAGTCAAGTGGTTCCAAAGGATCAAGTGAATCAATAGAATCAAGTGAATTCAGGGTAACTTTTTCGTTTCTGGAAGATAAGATTGCTGTACGACGAGTCTCGTATTCTTCTCTTGAGCGTTCATGCTCCCTGCTACGAGCTTTATCTTCACCGTAGTTGCGTTCAAGTACCTCATACATTTCCTGGGTGATTTTTGAATTAGGTTTATTGTCAATAGTGAACCCATTCTTCCCAAGTGCATCAACAATAGATTGTGTTGATACATTAAATTCTGAGGCAACTTTAAACAGTCTTTTTGGTTTTGCGTCTACCGCCATTCTTTGAATCTAACCTTCCGTTTATTCGTGTTACTTATGCGTTCGCTTCATCTTCAAACTCAACTTCAATCGTTTTGATGATTCGAGCCGCCAACTCTTTGTCGATCTTTTCTTCAGATCGTTTTACTACTTCATCTACACCCATACGAAGAACATCACGTGCCGTGTCACATCCAATTTCGTAGAGTATTCGAATTACCTCATCACCGAAATCCTCGGTAAACTCATTTATGTCAATATCGTCTTCTTCGTCTATCTCACGATAAACATCAATTTCACACTCTGTAAGCATGGAAGCAAGGCGAATATTTACACCACCCCTTCCAATTGCTTTAGATACCTGATCAGCGGGCACCACCACCTTAGCAAATTTTTCATCGTTGGTGAGCTCTACTGAATGTACATCGGCCGGTTGAAGTGCACGCTTGATAAATTCTTTCTTGTCCTTGGTGTAATTGATTACATCGATGTTCTCATTACAAAGTTCTCGTACAATAGAATGAATACGAATCCCCTTCATACCAACGCAAGCGCCTACAGCATCAACACGTTCATCGTGAGATACCACCGCAACCTTACTACGATCGCCAGGCTCACGCACTACCTTAATGAGCTCAATAATACCGTCAAATACTTCCGGAATTTCATTCTCAAAAAGTCGTTCTAAAAACAGTGGTGATGTTCTTGAAATTATTACAGCAGGATTGCCGTTTTCGCGCTTTACTTCGATAACTACGGCCCTGATGGTATCACCTTTCCGGTAGCGATCTTTATAAATTTGCTGAGACTTAGGGAGTATAAGCTCTATACCATTATGGTTCACCAAAATATCCTTGGTGCGAACCTGATAAACATCACCTAAGATTATCTCTCCGACTCTGTCGGAGTAATCCTCAAAGACATTATCTTTTTCGATTTCACGAATTCGCTGAGCGAGAGTCTGTCGGGCCATCATAACTGAGCGTCTTCCAAAATCTTCAATATGGACTTCTTGTGCGAACTCATCGTAGAGTTCCAGATCAGGATCAAATTTCTGCGCTTCGGTAATACCTATTTCAGTAACGGGATCACCTACCTCATTATCAGGCACGACCTCTCTTACATGAAGCATCTGAATTTCACCACGGTCTGCATTTAAGATAACTTCGAACGCTTCGTCACTATCGTATTTTTTACGAATCATGGATCGAAAAACATCCTCGAGAATAGACAAGAGCATATCTCTGTCAATGCCTTTTTCCTTGGCTATCTCCGAAAAGGAGTGAATAATCAGTTTTGAAATATCATTTTGCATGCAGTTCTCCGAAATCAGCAGATAAAGTGATTAAAATGCGGGAAGTATTTTGATTTCAGTCAAACTTTCCCAGGAAATTTCCTTTTGTTCCTTCTTCTCGGTTACCAATACAACGCCGGTTTGGGTTAACTCAGAGAAAGTTCCTTTAAGTTTTTTCATCTTCCCTTCCTCCTCAAACTTTACAGATGCCTTTCTTCCAACATTCTTTTGATATTGGCGGCGGTCTTTCAGAGGTCGGTCAAGCCCAGGGGAAGATACATTCAATGTGTACTTGCCTGTAATCAATTCCTGAGATTCAATTATGAAACCAAGCTTTTTACTTACTTCAGCGCATTGGTCAATGTTCACACCTCCATCATGGTTATCTACGTAGATACCTATTTGCTGGTTGCTATCGTTACCCTTTAGTTCAATCTCAACCAGAAACAAATCTGTGTCTTCAAGAATGGGCTCAACAAGCTCAGTAAGGGTTTCGAGTAATGGTGTTTGCATTGCATTTCAAGATTACAGGTACAAAAAAAAGTGAGGGCGTATGGCGCTCACTTCCTTTCAGCTTTCAAATATAGCTTTAATAGTACTGATTTACAAATGTTTGGAGGTTTGCTGATATAATCAAATATTGTAAAGCCGAATGCTTTTTGAGCAATATCTTGTATACTTAATTTCTTTTTCACTACCAACTGTTACTGGTCAAGAAAATGAATCACGTGCACCGTCTTTTTTATTCTCTACTCTTCACGTTTGCTTTGCTGGCTTGCAACCAAAGTACCCCTGATGAAGGCGAAAGCAGCCGGTCTGCAGGAAGAACCATAGAATACACGGCCACTCTTGCAATTAGCGGCATTTCCGGCGAGGAAGTCGCACTCATTGATATAGCCATTGCCGACGATGACAAATCGCGCAGTTTGGGATTAATGGATGTGCAAGAAATGAAATCTGACGGTGGTATGTTATTTATATTTGAGTCGGAACAACGTCAAAGCTTTTGGATGGCCAACACGCCTTTGTCACTTGACCTGCTATTTGCTGACCGTGAAGGGCGCATAGTGCACATTCATCAAAATGCTCAACCCTTTACACGTGACCAGATAGATTCCATTTATCCTGCTAAATACGTACTGGAGGTTAATGCTGGTTACGTAATGCGGCATGATATTCAAGTTGGACACATTATTACGTATACACGCTAATTAACTACTTATGAAATTTCTGCTAACCACTACCCTACTGATAATTGTTTTGATGGGATGCTCAAATAAAGAATCAACAGAAGAACGTGAAGTTGTTTTCCATGTTGAGGGAATGTTTTGCGAGAGTTGCGTCGGAGCAGTAACTAACGAAATGAGACGTATAAACGGAGTGAGCAATATTAGCGTAAGTTTAGAAGATAGTAGTGTCGTTTTTACTGTACCATCTAACCGGGTACCCGATCGTTCTCACATCCGGGAATCCATTGAAAATCTTGGTTATAAAGTTCACTTCGACCTGGAGGAATCAGAATGATTCGGATGCACCATGTCAAAAAAGGGTACACAAATCCTGAAAATGGTTCCTATCAAACCATACTCAATATCGACGATTTACAAATTAATGAGGGGACCCATGCAGCAATTGCTGGGCCTTCGGGCACGGGTAAAACCACCTTATTGCACCTACTCTCAGGTTTAATAAACCCTGAAAGTGGGACCATTACAATAGGCGATGTAGATATCACAAAACTTTCCGAGTCACAGCGCGACCGTTTCAGAGCCGACAATATTGGTTATGTGTTTCAGAGCTTCAACCTTTTAGACGGATTTACAGCACTTGAAAATGTACAGTTGGGAATGATGTTTTCAGGTAAAGCAGCGTCAAAATCCAGAGCGGAGGAGGTATTGGCTCAAGTAGGCTTAACAGACAGGTTACACTACAAACCTTCCCAATTGTCTGTCGGTCAACAACAACGCGTATGTGTTGCAAGAGCGTTGGTAAATGACCCAAAAATCATACTGGCCGATGAACCTACAGGAAACCTGGATCCTTCGTCATCAGCCGAAGTGCTTCGTCTGTTAAAAAACGCTGCCGAAGGCAAAGTACTTCTCGTTGTAACTCATGAATCTGACGTAATTAGTCAATTCGAACGTGTATTGGATATCCTAACGCTAACCCCAAGCCCGGACCTTGCAGTTAAATGAATCTAACATCAATTGTATTAAAAAACCTCAAGAAGCGACTATTAAGCACAACGCTTACAATAAGTTCCATTACTCTTGGAATAGCAATGGTAGTTGCAGTGCTTGTCATCCAACAGGAAACAGAGCGAAGTTTTAATCAAACAAGCGTGGGCTATGACTTGCTATTTGCCGCGAAGGGAAGTCAGCTTCAGGCAACTTTAAACACACTATACCATCTAGAGACATCCGTTGGAATTATACCAATTGGTGTTTATGAAGCCGCTAAGCGAGACCCACGTGTTGAAATCGCCTTCCCATTTTATGTTGGTGACAGCTACAGAGGGTACAGAGTCGTAGGTACCAGTGCCAACTTTATTGAAAAAGCTGAACCGCGAAGAGGGCAACCGTTCCGTATGGCTGAAGGCAGAAACTTTGAGCGACCACTTGAGGCTGTATTCGGATCTGAAGTTGCACGTAGAACAGGACACAAAATTGGAGATGAAATATTTATCACACACGGTCTCAGTGAACCGGCACCGGGTGCGGAGGCCCATGTTCATGATGATGTTCCTGTAATTATAGTTGGAATACTGGAACCATCTGGCACTGCAAATGACAGGGCAATATTCACCGATTTATATACTACACATGCACTGCATGACGTTCACCTCCATCTTCACGATGATCACCACGATCATGGGCACGGTCACGAGCATCACGCCCACGAACACAGCCATGGCCATGAGCATGATACCCAGAAACACACCCACGATCATGGACACACTGACGAGCAACACAGTCACGATCACCATGATCACGGACATAGTCACGGTCACCACGAACACCATAGCCACTCACATGGGCAAGAAAACGGGCATACTCACGATCACACACATGGACAGGCAGCAAGTCAAGTAATCAATCAAATAGAACTAAAGGAGCTTGATGCCGTTCTTGTTAGAATGGTAAATCCTGCAGCGGCTATTCAAATTGCCGGAATGATAAACTTCCCGACACCCGATAATCCACTACTTGCAAGAAATATGATGCGCGATCCATTTTTTGCATACAAAGAAGACATTATGGCCGTTGTGCCGGCAATGCAGATCAGAAACCTGATGAGCATTGTAGGAAATGCAGAACAAGTATTGCGATTAGTAGCATGGTTTGTTGTTATTGTCGCTCTTTTCAGCGTACTCATCGCTATTTATAACACGATGGAAGAGCGTAAGCGTGATTTGGCTGTGATGAGAGCCCTTGGAGCAAAAAGAGGTACTATTTTTAGTATTATAGTTATGGAATCGGCGGTTATATGTGCTATAGGAGCACTCGCCGGTTTGTTATTTGGCCACATTATTGTCGCAAATGCATCTGCTTATCTGGCCGAAATGGCTGGAATAGTTATAACAGCCTTTAACATTGAACTCAATCAAATTCTGCTGATATTAGTAACGGTGCTTGCCGGAATACTAGTAGGAACCATTCCGGCGTTAAAAGCATATCGAACCGATGCCGTTCAAAATCTTGGATCAGGAAAATAACAACTATATGAAATACCTTGCTTTATCCCTTTTTTTAGTTGGAGTCTTATTTAGTCAAGCCGAGGCTAAAACAAATGGCAATAGCACCATCGCTAGCTCAGTGAACTCAGCAAGTGTAGCTACTGAGGCAAATGCCAATAGCGTGACGCGATTATATTTCAAAGATTTGAGAACCTGGAGAATGGGGGCAAGTGAGGCTCCCGCTGATCTCAAACAACATAATGGTCAGATTGTCTCCATTGTTGGCTATATGGTTCCATTTGACAGTATTGAAAAGATTGATCGTTTCATTCTACTGCAAGCACCATTTATGGGTTGTTTCCACGTACCACCGCCACAACCCAATGAAACGCTGATGATAAACAGCATGGATGTACAACCTGATTACGTATACGAGCCAATTCGCATAACCGGTAAACTCACCATTGAAGAAACCTATGTAGACCGTTTTCTGGTTAGCTTGTACACCATTGATGCAATCCGTATTGAAACCGTACGAATGGATGATGCAGAACTCGATGATTTACCAGCAAATTTTCACTTTTACAGTGAGTTCTGAGATTTTACTCCATGAACTCCATCAATTTAGTGACATTACGAGATGAGCCCATGTATACGGAGCTGCGCTGGTGAATTTCACTCAAAGGGACTTCCATAATACGACGTTTGTTCTTGTCGATAGCAATACCCCCCGCCTGTTCAACGATAAATGCCATTGGGTAACATTCATATAGTAACCTCAACTTTCCGTCAGGCAGCTTGTCTGTTTCCGGGTACATAAATATACCTCCGTTGAGTAGTGTTCGATACACATCAGATACCATAGACCCTATATAGCGACATTGCTGAGGCTTACCCGTCACTTTGTCCGGATTTTTGCACCAAGAGACATAATTTTTGACTGCATCACTGCACGAACGAATATGGCCTTCATTAAAGCTGAATGTAGGGCCAAACACCGGCATTCTTACGGTGGGTTCTGATAGAAAAAACTCGCCCAGCCCGGGGTCTAAAGTAAATACGCTTACTCCCCTTCCGGTGGTGTAAACAAGTGTAGTTGAAGATCCATATAGGACAAAACCAGCAGCAATTTGATCTGTCCCCACCTGCAAGGCGTCACTTTCATCTGGTTCGTCTGCAATATTAGATTTGCGGCTAAAGACGGAAAATATCGTACCAATTGAAACATTCACATCAATATTGGAAGAACCATCAAGCGGGTCCATGGCAACTACATACTTTCCTGAGCTGGATTTTGTGCGGACAGGTTTATCATTTTCCTCTGATACAATCAAACACACGTTTCCAGATCTAGAAAGAGCGCTTATCATTTGTTCATTAGAGAATAAATCAAGTCTTTTTACCATTTCTCCTTGAACGTTGGTACTACCATCTAAACCCAGAATATTAGTAATACCTGCTTTATTTACCTCGTGAGAGATGATTTTCGCTGCAAGGGCAATATCACGAAGCAACTGTGACAGCTCACCGGTTGCACCCTTAAAATTATTTTGACCTTGAATTATGAATTCTTCTAGAGTCATTAACCTTGCGTACGACTGACTAACCATGAAACATCTTCCTTCAATCTAATTACTAAACAATTAATCCTAGAAACCTTTAGTTGACCAATTTATGAAAAAGGTGCATAGCTTTTTTCTTTAAATCGTATGTGGTTCCATCATTTATGACAATTTCGTCAATTAAAGAGGCAAGTTCATGAAGTTTTTTCTGTTTTTCATCACGTTGCAGAACTTCGTTGATGTCTGTGTTATCACGAGAAATTACCCGTTGAACACGCGTATCAAGCGGCGCCTGAATCCAAACAACGTAGTCAAAAATTTCATCCCTGCCCTCATTGAGTAACAGTGCGGCTTCTTTGACAAATAGTTTTACATCTAGATTTTTTGCCACCTGTGCCCTCCTCTTTGTTTCAGTAGCAACTGCAGGATGTACAATTTGGTTTAATAAACCCGACTTCCCGAATTTAAAGGCTTGTTCAGCAAGCCATTTTCTATTCAACTCGCCGTTTGTGGTATAGGCTTCATTGCCCAAAGCGGCAATAATTTGAGATTTAATATCCGTGTTATTGGTCATTAAATCTTTAGCAACCTTATCTGCGGAAAATATAACGGCCCCCATTTCTTCCAGGTAATTGCAAAATAATGTCTTACCACTGCCAATATTACCTGTTATGCCAATGATCTTCATAATCAAACAACCGTATCTTTAGCTTGATTCGGATCTGTCTGCGGGTAGTCGGTAGTGTAATGCAGCCCTCTGCTCTCTTTACGTTTCATAGCGCATCTAATAATCAGGTACGCTGTACATATGATATTGCGAAGTTGACATAAAGGCACACTTACTTTATTTCTGCTGTAGAAACTCTCAACCTCTTCATAAAGCAGTTTAGTGCGACGAAAAGCGCGTTCCAGCCTGAGATCACTTCTCACTATACCGACATAATCAGCCATGAGCTGCTGTAACTCAAGCAAGTTGTGCGAAACCAGAACCCATTCGTCGGTATTTATGGTACCGGAGTCGTCCCAATCTGGGAATTTCTTATGCTCTAAAGCGACTTTTTGGGTGTACTCAACCGCTTTAAGTGCAGCCCTTTTGGCAAAGACAAGCGCCTCAAGCAAGCTGTTGGAGGCAAGTCTATTGGCACCATGAACACCGGTACACGACACTTCTCCTGCAGCGAATAGCCCGTGTATACTAGTACGGCCATAAAAATCTGTAACTACACCTCCACAAATATAGTGTGCTGCAGGAACGACCGGAGCCCAGTTAGTGGCAAGGTCTATTCCGTGTTTCAAGCACTCATTATAAATATTGGGGAAATGTTTAATGATGTCGGTCTTGGGTATGTGCGTTATATCAAGGTAAACGTGGGTATCCCCTCTTTTTTTCAACTGATCGTCGATCGCTCGAGCTACTATATCCCGCGGTGCCAGCTCCAGACGTTCATCATATAGATGCATAAAGCGTTCGCCGTCTGAATTGCGTAGATACGCTCCATGCCCTCGAACTGCTTCTGAGATCAGAAATGAATCCGCTTCTTTGATTGCCAATGATGTAGGATGAAATTGAATAAACTCCATATTGGCTACGCGTGCTTTGGCACGGTACGCCATGGCAATTCCATCGCCTGTAGCAATATCCGGATTGGTGGTATGCAAATAGACTCTACCGGCACCCCCAGTAGCTAAAAGTGTTGTTTTGGCATAAATCTTCTCAACTCGGTCTTCAAGTACGTTCAGTGCGTACACGCCGTAACAGTGCGTATCGTTATCGTACCGTGTAACGAGTTTCCCCAAATGGTGCTCGGTTAACAGCTCCATAGCAAAGTGATGCTCAAGCACTGTTATTTGTGGATGTTGTGCTACTTGCTTTAGTAATACACGTTCAATTTCACGACCGGTCATATCAGCGGCGTGGACAATTCTGTTTGCAGAATGTCCTCCTTCGCGACCTAAATCAAGTCCTTTTTCACTTCTGGTAAAAGATGCTCCTTTTGCAATCAAGTCGTGGACAACATCAGGGCCTTCTTTAACGATGATTTCTACGGCATCTGTTTTGCACAACCCTGCTCCGGCAACCAATGTATCCTGAATATGACTCTCGAAAGAGTCGCTACTATCCAATACGGTAGCAATACCACCCTGAGCATAATTCGTATTCGATTCAGCGCGGTCTTTTTTGGTAATAATTCCAACTGTTCCATGTTCTGCGACTCGCAGTGCATAGGTTAAACCAGCGCTTCCGCTCCCGACTACCAGAAAATCGAATTTCAAACTCATTCGCGCAAACTCATTAAGTAGGCTTTAATAAATTCATTTATTTCCCCGTCCATAATGCTGTCGATATCGGAGGTTTCGTACTCAGAGCGGTGGTCTTTAATCATCTTATATGGATGGAAAACATATGAGCGAATCTGTGAACCCCATTCATTTTTCATTTTTGTGCCTTCAAGCTGAGCTTTCGCTGCTTCCTGAATCTCTTTTTCCAGATTATATACCCTGGATTTCAATAAAACCATGGCTTTTTCACGGTTTTGAAGCTGTGACCTCTCCTGCTGACACTCCGCTACAACTCTGGCATCCTCTCCGTTAGACAGCTTGCCAGTCCAAATTAGACGTACTCCAGTCTCTACTTTATTTACATTTTGACCACCTTTTCCACCTGCATGAAAACGTTGCATTTCAACGTCGTCGGGATTCAGGTCAATTTCAATTTCGTCGTCAATAATTGGCACTACGAATACCGAGCAAAAAGAGGTATGCCTACGCGCATTACTGTCAAATGGTGATATGCGAACAAGGCGGTGTACGCCATTCTCAGCCTTCAGATAACCATAAGCGAAGTTGCCTGAAACTTCAATACTGGCGCTTTTGATTCCAGCCACATCACCATATTGAAGCTCAACAGTATCATAACTATAACCTGCCTGTTCACAGTATCGGGTATACATTCGGTACAGCATCTGGGCCCAGTCCTGACTTTCAGTCCCACCGGCTCCAGCATTAATTGTTAGTAAGGCGGGGCGCTGATCATCGGCTTCATTAAGCATTGTTTTGAGCTCCAGAGCCTCCACATTGACGAGCAACGCATTAATTTCTTTCTGTAGATCTTCCGTTACATCTTCCCCTTCATCAATAATTTCACGAAATAGAAAGATATTCTGTCGGTGTTCGTCGAGAGTCTCCCATGATTTTACCCAATCTTTTTCAGCGTTCAGGTCTTTCATCACTTTTTGAGCATTTTCCGGATTACTCCATAAATCTGGGTCCAGAGATTTATGCTCAAGCTCGGCGATTTTTAGTTTGCGTCTGTCGTAGTCAAAGGTACCTCCTCAACGCATCAACGCGCTGAAAGAGTTCATCAGTTTGCTCGGTTGTAAACGTTTGCATACTCTTCGTTAGATTCGTGTTAATAATGCCCAAATATACGATGAAAGAAATCCTTTTCTTTAGATTTAATCAGGTAGTACTTTCTACTTTAATGCGGTATAGTTCTGCTTCAGCTGCAATATAGCTTATAGCAGCCCATATATTCGTGTCTAGAATTTCTTGCAGTATTGAGCGATACGTATTGAAGTCGCCATTAATTTTAGCCCTAATTGCCTTACCATAGAGAATGGTTATCTGACCAAAAACATCATATTCTTCGATAGGTGGAATATAGTCTGTATCTGCCAGCATTCTAAGCCGCTGAAGATACGCGGATGCATCTGTTACGTGAGCGTCGGCTGGTATTCGTTGCACTATAGCTTTGGCCTGTTCATTTTTGTTGTCCTGAATCAATGAAAACACCAGCCAGTCAGTAGCTGTAATTTGTGCATCCATATTTTGTGCCGCGTTTATTGCTCGCTCAAAATAGATAGATGCTTGACTGAAATCGCCCTGAACATACATGACAAGGCCTGAATAGAACCAGACAGAAAAATGAAATGTAGATACAGGTTCTATAACGCTTCCATCCGGTGCATCAGCTTCAATAAAATCTTCATAATCTGATAGATTCCCTTGTATATGGTCAAGATCATTCTGTGCGACTGCAAACTCCCTTATTAAAAAAAGATATTGCGCACGGTAGCGTAGAAGATGAGGGTTACCTGTGAACTCTTCAAGGGCGTCCGTTAATACTACGATAGCATCTTGAAATCGCCACAGACCAGCGGTTCTTCGTGCTATCCATACCATAGAAGTTGGAGTTCCGTCATATAAGTTTATAGCCTCTCTTAACTCGTTCGTGAGTACTTCCATTGATTGCTCGTCAAAATCAGGTCTTATCAGGCCATCGCCCAACAAGGAAGTTGCTTCAATCATTGTACTGCCCTTTTCGCGATTACTCGTTGTACCTTCCTGATTGGTTGTACAACCAATACCCAACATCAGGATTAAAAATGAGAAGAGATTACGTTGCCACCACAGACTGGTCTTTATATTGTAATTCATAAAGTTTTCGATAGATTCCATTCGTAATTTCTAGTAAATCCATATGCCTGCCCGACTCTCTTATCTCCCCTTTATGCATAACAAGGATTACATCAGCATGCTGGATAGTTGACAAACGGTGAGCAACTATAAAAGATGTTCTGTCTTTGAGTAATTTTCGCAGGGCATTGGTTACGAGTACTTCTGTTTCCGTATCAACACTGGAAGTTGCTTCATCCAATATGATGATAGCTGGGTCATAAACTAAAGCCCTAACAAAGCAAATGAGCTGACGTTGCCCCATCGACAAGGAGGCACCTCGTTCATGAAGTACGTAATCTAGTTTGCCGGGTAATTTATTTATAAAACCGTCAGCTTCGATCATTTTTATTACTTCTTCAACATAATCACGTTCAATCTGTTCGTTTCCTAACGTGATGTTCTGAAGAATTGATCCGCTGAAGAGAGCGTTTTCCTGCAACACCAGGCCGAAGCTGCTTCGGAGTTCATGGAGACTGATATTTTTGATATCAACATCATCAATCAGAATTTGTCCTTTTTGGATATCGTAGAATCGAGTGACCAGGTTAATTATGGTTGTTTTACCAGCTCCTGTTGCACCAACTACGGCCATAGATTGACCTGGCATTAATGTGAATGAGACATTTTTCAGTACATAGTCTTCGTTTTCACCATAGCGAAACCATACGTTTCGAAACTCAATTTTGCCTTTAGGCCGGCCTATTGGTACAGGATGTTCATGATCTTTTATTTTGTTTTCGGTATCTAGAATATCAAAAATACGCTCTGATGAAGCTAGCGCACTTTGAAGGGTATTGAATTTATCTGAGAGATCCCGAATAGGCATAAAGAATAGACGCACATACTGAATAAATGCCAATAACACCCCGAATGTGAGTGCATCACCGAGTGCTTTTGCACCACCATACCAAATTACCAGAGCCATTGCGACACTAGACAACATCTCTACAATGGGCCAAAATACGGAGAAGTAAAAAACAGTTTTGATATGGGCGTCGGTATGAGCCTTATTGATTTCATCAAATCGCTTTTTTTCACGGGTTTGCTGACCGAATATCTGTACGATACTCATCCCGTTGATATGCTCCTGAACGAAAGAGTTTAATTGTGCAATCTGATCTCTCACGTTTAAAAATGCAATTCGAACGAGTCGCTTAAATATTATGGTTGCATAAATCAGCAGTGGAAGTGTAAGGAGTGAGACTAGCGATAGCTCCCAATTCAGGCTGAACATAAAAAACAGAATAAACCCAATTCGAAAGATATCACCAACAATATTGATAACACCGCTGGAGAGAAGTTCGCTTAAGGCTTCAATATCGCTCGTTGTTCTGGTAATTAATCGACCTATAGGATTTTTGTCAAAAAACTGTACATGCAGGTGCTGAATTTTGGCATAAACGGTTGTTCTCAATGTATTGAGCGCACCTTGTCCTATCCATCTGGTCAGGTAGGTTGCAAAAACGAGCAAGATAAACTCCCCAATCAGTACAAAACCGAATAGAATAACAATACGCAATAGGCCTTGGGTATCGTTGACGGCAATATAATCATCAACGGCAATCTGCGTGAGATATGGGCGTAGCGGACCTAAATACGCCGTAATTAAGGTCAGTATCAGAGCTACAACAAGGTACTTGTTGTAGGGTTTCAGAAACACATAAAGCCGTTGAATCAACTTGGAATCAACGGCTTTACGATCATTTTTTTTTGACGTGGCTTGTTGCTTAGAACCTGTCGAACTCATCAAATGGTGTTCTCGGGGTTATAGGCATCGGATTATCTGACCTTCCGGATCTGTTATCACGGTTGTCTCGATTGTCCCGGTTATCTGGTCCTCGACCTCGGTTATTATAGTCGCGGTCACGGGGTGGTCTGTCACCGCGGTCACTTCGATAGTCTCTATTATCTCGGTTGTCACGGTAATCAGGTCGGGTACCTCGATCATCATATCTTCTCGGAGGGCGATTATCGTTACCACGATAGTCTGAGCCTCTATCGCGAGGTGAATAGTCACGACGATTATCATAATTATAATCACGTGGTGGTCTGTCAGAGCCTCTATCGTCGTATCTGCGTGGTGCACGATTATCACGATAGTCGGGTCTTCCGCCTCGATCATCATATCTTCTGGGTGGACGGTCGTTATATCGACCACCTGAGTGTCGTGGTCTGAAACCGCCGCTGCCTCTGTTGTCATCCCTGCGTGGTCGGTACCCACCACCGCCTTGCCTTCCACGGCCTTGTGGTCTCTGGCCGTAAGAGCCGCCACGGCTTTGCTGCTGAGCAGAGTCTTGCGTTGATACAGCTGGCTTGAGAATACCTTTTTCTTGTTCAGGATCCGTCATAATTGGTCGTAGCTCGGTGGCAACCCAAGTCTCTTCAAATACTTGTTTAGCTTCTTTGAGCAAAACAAATGCATTAGTATATCTTGCAGAGAAGTGACCAATAACTAAACGTTGAACATTAGCAGTTTTAGCAACAATAGCTGCCTCCTGAGCTGTACAGTGACCGGTTTCAGTGGCTTTATCTTTCAGAGCCTGACCAAATGTTGCTTCATGATACAGAATGGTTGCGTTTTCAGCCAGTCTGATACAATTTTCGCAAAACTCTGTGTCGGTTACATAAGCGAAAACATCACCTTTTACAGGTTCGCCAACTATATCGGCAGACCGTACAATGGTACCATCGGAGAGTTCTACGTCGTCTCCTGCTTTTAAAGCCTTAAATTGTTCGTCTTCGGTTATTCCTTTTTCAGTAGCCAGTGCTGCATTAACTTTTCCTGGCTTTTCTTTTTCTTCGAATCGGTATCCAACACAATACGTGTTATGCTTGAGTTCGCGAGCCTCAATGAAAAAGTCGTTTTCATCCACTACTACCTGATGATCTGTACCAGGTTCAATTTCGGTAAAGGTTAACTCGAAGCATAACTCAACCGCAACTGTTTTAAGAACAGCTTCGATAAAATCTTTGATTCCTTTAGGTCCTACTATAGTCAGTTGTTTCTCACGACGCTGCAACTGCATAGTAGTTAGCAGACCGGGCAACCCAAAAAAATGGTCTCCATCAAGGTGCGTGATGAAGATATAGTCAATTTTTGAGCGTTTCATTCCTGCCTGAAGCATACGCATCTGCGCATTCTCTCCGCAATCAAACAGGAATACTCGTCCTTCTCTCCATAATGCAACGGATGCGAGATGTCTGTCGGCTGTTGGTGTTGCAGATCCCACACCTAAGGGCATTACTATCATAATTTTTCTCCTACATCAGGTTTTGTTTTGTCCTTGCTGCTATCATACAGCGGTGCGGACATGGTTTGTTTATAATTCAGCTAATTCTTTTTCGATTTGTTGTTTGTTGTACATTGAGGCGTACAGGCCTTTCTTATTTAACAAACTTTCGTGTGTACCTTGTTCTGCTATAGTTCCATTTTGGAGTATGTAGATGACATCCGCATCTCGGATGCTTTGTATTCTGTGACTGATCTGTACAACGTTTGTGTTTTTAAGACTATTTTGTATGTAGTTAACTATTTCTTGTTCCGTTTTTGCATCAACGGCACTCAGTGAGTCATCTAGTATAAGTATTTTCGGGTTTCGTATAAGTGATCGGGCGATGGACGTCCGTTGTTTCTGCCCCCCCGACAGCGTTATTCCACGCTCTCCTAACACCGTATCAAATCCCTTTTCAAAAGACTTTATGTTATCATAAACGGATGCAGCCTTTGCTGCATTTTCCACCTCTATAAAAGAAGCATTTTCTTTACCAAATGCAATATTATTTGTAATCGTTTCCGAAAACAGAAATGTTTCTTGAGATACATACCCAATTTTGCTTCTTAAAAAGTCAATCGGTAAATCCTTGATAGGAATCCCATTGATACGTATCTCCCCCTCTGTTGCGTCAAAAGATCGCGTGATTAATTGTGCAAGTGTAGATTTCCCCGCCCCTGTACGACCTACTAACGCAACGCGAGATCCGTCCGGTATGGTGATATTAATATTTTTTAGCGCATACTCTGTTGACCCTGGATACCGAAAGCTAACATTTTTGAACTCGATATTAACTTTAGAAAAATCAGATTCTGTGCCGGTAGCATTATCAGTTATTTCGGGTTCATTCAAAAGCTGCTGTATTCTTATGTTGGAGGCGGCAGAACGTTGTACCAAATTCAGAGTATATCCTAACGCTGCGATTGGCCAGGTAAGAAATAATACGTGAATAATAAATTCAGCAATGTTTCCAACAGTTATAATACCATCCATTACAAGCAGACCACCTTTCCATAGTACAAGTAGTATTGAAACACCTACAAGCAAATTGAGCGTAGGATGAAACAAACTTTCGATAATATCGAGGCGAAGTTTTTTCTTTCTGTAGGTTTCAGACTCCTCACTAAATCTATGTTGTTCATAATCTTCTCTTGCAAATGCTTTTATAAGCCTGACTGAAGAAAAGGCTTCCTGTGCACGACCGGCAAGTTTTGCATATTGTTGCTGTATTTCATTGGATCGATGATGAATAAAGCTGCTCATCCAATATGCAATTACAGATAATAAAGGTAATGGCATGAGCGCCCATAGAGTGAGTTCAGCATTTACAATAAACATAATGGAAATGATGATACTGGCTCTTGTTATGGTATTAACGCCATACATGAATCCTGGTCCAAAATACTCTCTGACCCTTGCTACATCTTCAGTAGTTCGCACATAGATATCGCCAGTTTTGTTTCGAGCATAGTATGCTTGAGGCAACCGTTGCAATTTATCGTAAACTTCGCTGCGCAAATCGTACTCTATTTTTCGGGAAGCTACGATGAGGGTTTGCCTGGTCAAAAACAAGAGAAATCCATACAGAGACGATGCCAGTAAAAGAAGAAGAATCCCCTTACCTAAAATCCAACCCGCTTCAGGACCAAACAAAATCTGCAGGACACCGTGATCGCCTAGGTCGCTTTCTTGATTAAGCAATTCTATGTCATCCATGGTCTGGCGGATTAAAATAGGAATCCATACCAGAAACGCATTAGATAATGTGAGAAATATCGTGCCCAGAATGATCGTCTTGCGATACTTTCTGAAATATTTATTTAGTTTTCGTAATTCCCACACAAAGTTAAGGTGCTATGTATTATTTCACGGACAGCTTTTCGGACCAATACTCCGCAAGTTTCAATCCTGAAACATAGGCAGACTCCATAGAATTCCCGCCGAGATAGTCACCTATGATTGCAAGTGGAGCTTCCTCTTGTGAACTTTCCAAAAAGTGCTGCTTTAAGCTGTTGGAGGCGTGTGCATATCTCCAAAAATGTAACTGGCTCCATTTAGGCACGCCGGCCCACTTACCAAGTATCTGAGAAAGAGCATCGCTCATCCGTGTTTTTACCACTGCCGGATCAACATCTCTGTAAGTGTAACTAAATTGTTTATTAGTCTGAGCAACGATAGTTAATTCCTGATTGTTTCTTTTAGAGCTTTCATTACTGATGAATCCAATCACATCGTTCTGACAATACACTCCTTTCCAACCTGGAATATCCATTTCGCCATATCCAAGCATCATGGTAAACGTAGCGTCGTATTTGATTGTTGATGTGAGCGCATGCAGAGCCCTTACAGGAGTCTCATCCTGTGCTGTTTGCAATAGGCCACTAGCCTGAATTGCCGGAGTGGCTAAAATAAGTGCATCAGCTTCCAGTACGCTGGAGTCTGTCATGTTTAAAATCCACGGTCTTTTCCACTTTGAGCCAGGCGCAACCATAGTAATACCGCTCACATGCGTGTTATTTCTAACATCAACCCACCTTGACAAATACTTCCCAACTGAGTTCATGCCATTAGGCGCCGCATAAACCGTCTTCATCTCTCGTGATGGGTGTGATTCAAAAAAGCCCTCTTCATTATGAAATCCAAAACTATCGGTCCAGGGTGCCAGCACCCCTTTATCTACCAATTCGTTGATAAACAATTGAAATGATTCCCCGTTAGCCTCGAGGTATGGCGTTCCATGGTCGAGCTTTACATCAAGATCTTTCCCGGCATATCGAGTCGATAAACGACCGCCAAAGCCCCGACTTTTTTCCAGAACAATAACTTCATGGCCTTTTTGTGCGAGGATTTTACCGGCAGTCAAACCGGCGAGACCAGCGCCAACAATTGCAATAATCATATCAATCTACTTCTTAAATAATTATGTTGTTTGAAAAAAATGAACCCTTGGGGTAACGGCCTCTTTTCTGAGCAAAGCCGGCCAATAAGCCACAATTTCGCTTGCTTTTGGCCTTCCACCTGCAAAACCGGTAACACCGCTTGGACCTGTTAAAATTAAAGGTGCTACTTCCATCCCTAGTCTGTTGAGGTCTTTATCGTTGTTAGAGGTTGCTGAGAAACGCAGCTGTACTTCGTCAAGTTCGGAGGTGTCTGAATTTACGACGATATTCTTTTCATCGCACCCGTTATATCCAATAAAATCTGAATGAATTGAATTTAACTGAATATTCAGTTTTTTTGCGCGTTGACAGAGAATTTCTTTAGCCTTAACAGCTTTCACCAAGGCATCAGGCCAGCAATAAGTCAGAGATCCGGTAATTTTATACCCATCCAGATAGCTAGCGGAAACCTTATAAAATGGTGTAGCAGGCTGTCCTTTAATGTTGCTTACCTGCACTCTGTTTGCTCCTACATCCTTTACCATCACGGAGCTGAAGTCGGCCACACAGTCGGGGGTTATGTATAGTTGAGGATTGCCTATTTCATAGAGGAGCTGTTCTTTTACCGTCATACTATGAACCAGACCACCCGAGTTTTCATGCTTTGTGACCACAAACGAACCATCGGCTGATGCTTCAACTATTGGGAAACCGATATTAACAAAATCAGGCACATGCTGCCAGTCGGTAAAATTACCACCTGAGCTCTGTGCGCCACATTCCAATATGTGACCGGCAACTGTTCCTGCCGCCATTTTATCAAAATCATCAAATGACCAACCGAATTCGTGAATCATAGGAGCGAGACATAAGCCTGTATCTGTAACTCTTCCTGTAATCACAACCTGAGCGCCACCTTCAAGTGCTTCAACAATTGGCTGAGCCCCGAAATAGACATTGGCACTTAATAAAGCTTCCTGAACTGTTTCGACAGATTCACCGGTTTCCATATTGTCCAGCTTGTAGCCTGCATGAAGCAATGAGGTAATTTGTTCGAGTATGTCATCTCCATCAACCACTGCAACCCGAATTGACTTTCCGGTTTGTTTTGCTAATTCAAGTATTGCCTTAGCACAGGCCTGTGGGTTTACTCCGCCCGCATTGCTGACTATTCTAACCTTATTTGACGTTATTTCGGGAAGCAGCTCTTTTACTACTTCTACAAAATCTCTTGCATACCCCAATGCTGGGTTTCTCATTTTCTGCTTTTGCATGATAGACATCGTTACCTCAGCAAGATAATCCATCATCAGATAATCTATATCACCATTTCTTACCTGCTCAACAGGCGCAACTGGTAAATCTCCCCAAAAACCTTGACCTGAGGCAATTTTAATTGTTTTATCCATCGTAGTAGTATTTTATTTTGCAAGAATATCGGGAGTTAATTACATAAATCTTTATAGAATTTGTAACAATAGCTATCTGAACTCCCAGTCGTCGTTATTTGTTTTGTTATTTCGTATATTTAGATACACTTTTCTATTGCAACTAAGTTGCATTTGGCGTATATTTCGAAATATGAAATCTGAAGCAATACCCGCTATACTAAAGAAATACAAACTCAAAGTGACCCCTGTCAGGATAGCAGTGTTGCGTGTTTTGATTGATTCAGATACAGCCATGTCACATGCAGACATTGCACAATTACTATCAGACCAGCATTTCGACAAGGTAACGTTATATCGCACGTTAAGTCATTTTACTGAAAAAGGAATTGTTCATAAAGTAGCTACAGAAGACAGAAGCTGGTTGTACGCAGTACTTGCGGAGAATAATGCAGATATTGCCACAGATAAGACGCATGCTCATTTTATTTGCGATGATTGTGATAAAATTTTCTGCTTTCCAATAGACGAAGGGTCCGGCCAAAGTGTTAAGTCCATGAAGAAAGGTTTTCTGGTTAAAGAGCTGGAAATCAGACTTCATGGTGTATGTCCATCATGCCAATAGAACCAACTGTTTTGCAAAATTCGCTTAGCTCAAAAAATACGTTACTCTCAAGAGTCAGTCTAACATTGTCCTCGGTATGCCTGTTACATTGCCTGGCCATGCCTTTCGTCATTGTGCTTTTGCCTGCTCTTTCTGCATTTATGGGCGAGACTGTTGAAATGATACTCATACTGTCTATTATACCTGTTAGTTTGGTAGCGTTCATCCCAACATGGCTGAAGCATAAAAATTTCAGACTGCTGGGTATTTTTACTACGGGTCTTTTACTTATTCTTTTGAGTCAGTTCGTTATAGCTCATCATCATGACGTCGCCATGTCTGCGATATTTTCAAGTTTTTCAGATGGTGCAGCGTTTATTGGTCGTCTAGCGAGCATGATTACTGGCGTTTCCATACTGGCATATGCAACTTATCGCAATAACAAGCACACCCATGTTTGCAGCAACCCAAACCATCATCACTAAACTTGCAGAACACCCGTTTTAAAAACTGGTATTTCTGGTTGGTGGTTTGCTGCATCAATTGCATCTGAAATTCTTTTTCGAGTTTGTTCAGGATGTATTATCTCATCTACCCACAATCTTGAGGCAGCATATTTCACATCGGTTTGCACGTCATACTTTTCAGTTATAGCGTCTAAAAACTGTTCCTTTTTTTCCTCCGAAACAATTTCTCCTTTTTTCTCTCTACTCGAGATTTCAATCTGAAGTAATGTTTTAGCAGCCTGCGCTCCACCCATAACGGCTATTCTGGCAGATGGCCATGCATAAATAAACCTTGGATCGTATGCCTTCCCGCACATGGCGTAATTACCAGCACCGTAGCTGTTACCGGTAATAACTGTTATTTTCGGTACGACAGAGTTTGCTACTGCATTCACCATTTTTGCACCATCTTTAATGATACCACCGTGCTCACTTCGCTTACCTACCATAAAACCCGTGACGTCTTGAAGAAATACGATAGGCACTTTTTTCTGGTTGCAGTTGAGGATGAATCGTGCGGCTTTGTCGGCACTGTCTGAGTAGATAACGCCTCCTATTTGCATTTCACCCTGCTTGTTTTTCACAATTAACCGTTGGTTAGCTACAATCCCAACGCTCCAGCCATCGACCCTGGCATAGCCGGTAACGATTGTCTGACCATACCCCTTTTTATATTCAGTAAAACTGTGTGAATCAACTATAGACTTGATAATGTGCATCACGTCGTAAGGACTGTTACGGTCAAAAGGAAAGCTTTCATCGAGCTTCTTTGCGTCATATTCTGGTTCACTTGGTTCGATTCGGTTAAATCCAGCCGTGCTAAATGGTCCGAGCTTACTCACAAGATCTCTTATGGTTGCGAGGCATGTTTTATCGTCTGGCATTTTATAGTCGGTAACACCACTTATTTCAGTGTGGGTTGTGGCTCCGCCCAGTGTTTCATTATCGACTTGCTCACCAATTGCGGCTTTAACAAGATAACTTCCCGCTAAAAATACACTGCCTGTTCCATCTACAATCAATGATTCATCACTCATGATAGGTAAATAAGCACCACCAGCCACGCAACTGCCCATTATGGCAGCAATTTGAGGTATACCCATTGCGCTCATTTGGGCATTATTTCTGAAAATTCTGCCAAAATGCTCTTTATCCGGAAATATTTCATCTTGCATGGGTAAGAAGACACCTGCAGAATCAACCAGATATATAACAGGCAAACGGTTCTCCATGGCTATTTCCTGAGCTCGTAGATTTTTTTTAGCCGTCATCGGAAACCAGGCGCCTGCTTTTACTGTGGCGTCATTTGCTACAATTACACAGCGCCTTCCAGATATTTTGCCCATGCCGGTAATTACCCCAGCCCCTGGACACCCGCCTTGTTCCTGATACATTTCGTATGCAGCAAAAAGTCCAAACTCCTCAAACTCATCCCCCTCATCAAGCAGCAGTGATACCCGTTCTCTTGCAGTCAGTTTGCCTTTAGCGTGCTCGTTGTCAATACGGCGCTGACCGCCTCCGAGTTTAATACTGCCTGCAATACGCTGCAGTCTTTGCCAATGCTGTTCCATTAACGACATAAATGTCCGATTTATCGATGAATATTATGTGCAGGAGAAGCAGAAAACCGCTTCCATACGTGGCCAAAAATAGACAAAGACATTGTTAGTTACGCAATGTAATTTGCAAAATTATGAATGATTCTGTGTGAAATAGGATTTGTATAACATAATGCCGTAGTTTTCTACGTTATATGAGTCATATGTAACAAACAACGTTAACCTCTCATCATGAAAATATACCAATCGGTGTGGTTGATCACCATTATAGTGCTGACGGGCTTTTCCCAAACATTGCAGTCTCAGAGCCGCTATACGTACCAGATGCTGTTGAATCAAAATAGAGACAGCCATGTACATTTCGATTTCATATATCAACCGGCAGCTGATGGAAATACTGAAGTAATCATATTACACAGAGTTCAACATCCTTTTTTAAATTTCAGACGCCAGCTTATACAAGGTCAGGAGCGAACAACCACGCAGTTCACATCTGACCTGGCTATAACGTTCGATTTTTATAGTGGAGACTCTGACCCTGTACCATCTGAACCATTTATCGCAAGGGAAACCTGGAGTTCCACTATAACTGTCGCCGAGTTTGAAGACACACAGAACGCTGAGTTATATTTGTCTGGTGTTACAAAATTTACACTTCCGCCAGACACATACCGACTCATTCCTACTATCTCGATTAATGGCAGGGAAGTAACCGGTGCAAGGGCTGCCGCTATTCAGCAAGGCAGGCAACCCTCGCAGCCTGTAGCCACGCCCAGAGGCAGAAGAGCAGCAAGGGAAGCAAGAGAAGCACAACAGCGACGAGGATTGGTTGAAATACCTGATTTAAACACTGGAAGCTTTGCAAGAATCACGTTGCTTGAGCGAGATCAAGAGCCGTTGGTTGCACGAAACCATGGAAGAAATGTATCATTTGGTGAGGATTTTAGCGTTTTATTAAGCGTACCCTCAGAAATGCAGCAAGACTCTCTTGAAATACGACTATTTGAAATTGGCGCCATCCCCTCCTCCGAAAATCGAGGTAATACCGTTTGGAATGCCTTTATTCAACCAGACTATAACACTAACAAAGGAAATATTCGTTTTCACGCTTCTAGCAGCACTTCTGAAATTGAAATCCATTTTAATGATAGTTCAGAACTCCGACACCATACCATTCAAATACCCAATCATAGGTTCGCAAATGCGTGGTTTCGTGCTGAGGTTTACAAATGGAATGACGGTGAATCTGAAAAAATTGGGGAAACTACTTGGCAGTCGAGATGGTTTAATATGCCCACCAGTTTATTGAACCTTGATGTGGCCATAGATATGCTTCGCTTTATTGTAAGCAGTGATGAGTTAAGGCAGGTTCGCAGAAGCAGCCAACAAGAAAGAGAAGAATGGTTTAGAGATTTCTGGGAGCAAAGAAACCCTACCCCCGATACTAAGTTTAATGAGCTGATGGCAGAATATTATCGAAGAATCGACTTCGCATACCGAGAATTCAGTACACCATCGCGCGCTGGTTTCGACTCTGACCAAGGCAGAACGTATATTGTTAATGGTCCACCGGATAATATAGAGAGAAGACTTCCACCCGGCGGAGTTGCCACAGAAGTATGGACATACCCAAACCAAACAATTATATTTCGTGCTACAACTGGTTTCGGAGACTTCCAACTGGTAAACCCAACTAATTGATGTATCAGAGTCCGGTATTAATACCACATGAGAATCACAATTGCCTTAACCCCCGGTGATTACAACAGTATAGGACCGGAAGTATTGATAAAAGCCGTACAAGAAAAAAAAGATGTGCGGTTTGTTTTGGTTAGTCCTCCCGACTGGATTGAGGTATATTCAGATATAGCAAGGTTACCTAACTTATTTCAGGATAGATTTTCACAAGACGTACTTCTGGGGCACTGGTGGCCAGAAAATATTACTCCTCCTGATGTTCACATCCAGCTCGGCAAAGTATGTGGCGAAGTGGGTAAACTCTCTATGATGTGTGTAGAACATGCCGTTAATATGTGCCTAAACGGCACAGCCGATGCTATGGTAACAGCCCCCATATCTAAAGAGGCTATCTTCAAAGGCGGATTTCATTTTCCCGGACACACTGAGTTTCTTGCTGAGAAAACCAATGTCAGAGAATATACGATGATGCTTGTTGACAAAGGTTTAAGGGTTGGGCTTGTTACAACACATATCCCTTTGGGCAGCGTGGTTGCTCATCTTACGCCCGACAAGATTATAAACAAGCTCACAATAATGAATACGGCCCTAAAGAAACGTTTTTCAATTGAAAAGCCCAAGATAGCCGTACTGGCACTAAATCCACATGCAGGTGACGGTGGACTATTGGGCAACGAGGAGAATGAAATTATTGCTCCTGCTATAGCGATTGCACAAAACTCTGGTATTGAGTGCGATGGCCCCTTCCCTGCCGATGGTTGGTTTGGTTCCAGAAACAGGAATAGCTATGATGCCGTACTGGCCATGTACCACGACCAAGGCCTGGCACCATTTAAAGCACTTTCGTTCGGTGGTGGTGTAAATTTTACAGCAGGATTGCCTATTATCCGAACGTCACCAGATCATGGAACCGCATTTAGCCTGGCGGGCAGTGATACCGCAGATAGCAGTTCTATGTCGGAAGCGATACAACTTGCCATTGACATGGCATCGAACACTTTAAAAGTAAACCTATCAAAAAGCTAGCAAATATGCCTCTCACGAAGGGAAATCAGGAGATTTATACACACTTAGCCGTCATATACGACGATGTAATGCGCGAAATCGATTACGATGACTGGGCCGATTATATTGATGCCGTAATTCAGAAGCACCACCCGGACGCTCAGAGAATGCTTGAACTTGCATGTGGTACCGGTTCACTCGCGCTTTCGATGGAAGAATTGGATTGTTATGACATCACTGCATCTGATTTCAGCGAACATATGCTTGAGATTGCCAGAACTAAAGCGCAATTCAGAGGTTCTTCAATTGTCTGGAAACGTATTGATTTTTTCGACATTCCAGACAGCGATACGTACGATGTGATTATTATGCTGTTCGACAGCATAAACTATGTGAGGGACGTAAAAAGTGTTCAGCAGGTATTTGAACAGGTAAAGGGTGTATTATCAAAAGATGGAATTTTTATCGTTGATTTCACAACACCGCAGCACTCTGCGAAACATGCGGATCTGATGAACGACCAGGGCATAACTCCAGACAACTATCGGTTTGTTCGCATTTCAAACTATTTGGAAGCGGAAGGCAACCATTATAATGAGTTTATCATCGAGAAGCTAAGTGATGATAAGCAAACAGTACTAGAAAGAACCCGTGAAGTTCACGTTCAGAAAACCTTTACATTGGCAGAGATCCGTCAGGTTGCTGCTACAGCTGGCTTACTGGAGGTTGCCGCGTATGACGACCTGGATCTAGTAGAAGCAACCGACCAAAGTGATCGAATAACCCTTGTTTTAAAATAATGAATACAGAGTCTGACGAACAACCCGTAATTCAGTTTGAGGGCGTATCAGTTACTTACGAGTCCCGTCTGGTACTTAACCAGGTAGACTTCAGCTTGCGTAATGGAGAGTTCGTTTACCTAATAGGGCAAACAGGTGCCGGTAAGAGCTCATTTCTAAAACTTATATATCGCGAAGTTTTACCAGCTGAGGGTACCGTTCGCGTAGATGAATTCAATCTTGGCAGAATGTCTGAACGACAGGTTCCCTTTTTGCGCAGACGGTTGGGTATCGTATTTCAGGATTTTCAGCTTCTACCCGATCGCTCGGTATATGAAAATGTAGCATTTGCCCTCGAAGTAACAGGTAATACGCGAAAGTTTATCAAACAACGCGTTATGGAAGTTCTTTCTATGGTTGGGCTTAGCAACAAACGCAATCAGCAGCCAAGTGAACTGTCAGGTGGTGAACAACAGCGTGTTGTTATTGCTCGTGCTTTGGCAAATGAACCACGTATAATGTTAGCCGATGAACCAACAGGAAACCTAGACCCAGATGCTTCCAGCAGTATAATGGAACTGCTTCAGCAAATTAACAACAGGGGCATGGCCGTTTTGATGGTAACTCATAATTACGACCTTGTGAGGCAGTTTCCATTCAGAACCATCCGTATTCACGACGGAAGACTTCAAGATATTCCGCAAAGTAAAATCATTGCTGCTGCAAAACGATAGTGCTGTTTCGTTGAACGTATTGTGGTATATATGCGTTATGTGTGCAAACATCTATATGACTAATACCGCAAACAATTCATGGATTCGCTGACACAAATTGCTCTTGGAGCTGCCTTTGGTGAACTGGTAGCTGGCCGAAAAATTGGCTATAAAGCTGCATTATGGGGTGGAATTGCTGGAACTATACCTGATCTTGATGTTCTTTTTGGCTTGATTCTGGATCCTGTAGATTATTTACACATACACAGAGGATTTACACACTCTGTTTTCTTTTCGATTTTAGCTGCACCCTTACTGGCACTACTGGCTCGAAAAATACATGGCAAGGCTCAAGGCATGTCTTTCAAAACATGGTTTACGCTATTTTATCTCGCGTTATTAACTCATCCAATTCTGGATCTGTTTACAGGCTATGGCACCCAGTTTTTATATCCCTTTACAGACTATGCATTTGAGTTCAATACTATTTTTATAATAGATCCCCTATATACACTACCCTTACTTATCAGCTTAATTTTTGCTTTACGTTTACCCAAGGAAAGTCACCGAAGAACGCGGTATGCAAAAATAGGTTTACTTGTAAGTACTTCATATTTGTTGTTAACTGTGGCTTTCAAATGGGCTGCAATACCTGCATTTACGTCTGAGCTCGAACGCCAGAATATCTCCTATGAAAGAATGATGACGATACCGGGTCCTTTCAATTCATTGCTTTGGCGAGCATTGGTGGAGACCGAAACCGGATATTATCAAGGAACTTTTTCTCTGCTGGACTCGCGCAGAAAACCTATAGTGTTTTCTTATGTACCCAGAAACGAACATAAAATAGAGCATATTAAATCAAGCAGGGCCATTGAAAGGCTCCTATGGTTTTCGAAAGGTTATTATCATGTCAATGAACAAGACGGAAACCTATATTTTAACGACCTTCGATTCGGTTCTTATAACAGTTGGATGGGTGATCACACAAGCTTTATTTTTGCATTTAGAATTGACGAAGAACCCGGTGAAGAAGTGGCCTTCGAGCAAGTACAAATGCCTGTAGATGTTCAATGGAAAGACTTCCGAAATTTGTTTGCCAGAACATTTGGCATGATACACCACCCAGAAACTGCATACGTTTTCGAAGAAACGACCAACAGATTGAGCTACCAGACACCTACTGACTCTGAAATTAATTAAACTTTTCGAAGGAGTACTATACCGTCTCGCACAGTCAGCATCACATTCTCTACACGATCGTCGGTTTGTATTAAATCATTGAGTTCACTTAACGTCTTTGACTTTCTGTCTTTTGATGGCAATAGAACACCACCATACCAAAACATATTATCAAGAACCATTATTCCACCCTGTTTGAGTTTATTGAGCAATATTTCGTAGTAAGTGGGATAATAGTCTTTGTCTGCATCAATGAAAACCAGATCGAGACCTTCTGGCAAGTTATTTACCGTTTCGCGTGCACTACCAAATATCAGCTCAAATTTGTTAAAGTGGGCTGATTTCATAAGATGCCGTAGTGCGATATCGCGGTAGCGGGTGTTCATTTCTAAAGCGTATATCTTTCCATCTGCAGGCAACGACTCCATCATAGCTAGCGTTGCCAAGCCAGTAAACATGCCAATTTCTGCAATCGTACGCGCACCAGAAACCTTAATTAGCATTCGTAATAATCCTGTGACCTGATTGCCACTGAGCATATCAGCGTAGGCTAATTCTTCCGTTGTATCTTTAATAATTCCTGCCGCAATCTCATTTGGCCAGCTTGTATGGCTTTCAGCATATATTTCAATTTCAGGATTTATCAGTGTAACTTTTCGCATATTTAGTAAATAGGTCATACGTTTTGAAACCAACACAGAATATACAGACTTCAAAAGTACCAACAGACTTCATACCTGCCAGGGAGTCGAAACCAGTAATATCATTCTTTAAATGGTACACCTATCTTCTGTGCAAACGCAGGTTAGCAAATGTTTGGATACATCACGCTGAACCTGTACCCGATAATTCATCCGTACTGTATGTTGTGAATCACCACAGCTGGTGGGATGGGCTTGTACCTCTGCTTCTGAATGAGTTTGTTTTTCACAAAAGAGCCCGAGCATTAATGGAAGACAAACAAATGCGGCAGTTTTCTTTTTTTTCCAAAATTGGGGCTATGTCCATCAACAGAAAGAACGTCAGGTCGGCAGTTTATTCACTGCAAGAGGCTTCAAAATGGTTACGTGAAGATGGCACATCATTGTTTTTGTTCCCGGAAGGAAAAATTACAAATCCGGCAGAGCCGATACAGCTGGAAGGCGGGGTTTTGAGAATTTTGAAGGGGGCTCCTGGATGTGTTCTCGTACCCATATCGCTGTATTTCAGTTTTCAAAGAAGCGACAAACCCGAGTTATTCGTTTCTGTGGAATCTCCTCTGACGAATACAGCGACCCTACAACTGGAAGACATACAAGCTATGATGCAAGCTCAACTTAACGATTTACGCAGACAGAGCATGCAGCCAGAACATGGGTTTCAGAAGCTAATTTAAAACTATTTACCAGGTCCACCGGTATAGCATAGCCGAACGCTGAACCCAGTGCGGTTTATCTGCTGCATACCGATATCGCATGTGTACCATTGGCCAGAATATGCGGTAATGAATTCTTCGAGGCTTTATATACTCCGATAATCCAAAACTAATCTCTTCATCTTTTCCGTGATACCTTAGCCGCGCTTCCGATTTAAATCGCATGTAAAAAGGACCGTTATCAATGATCTGATTGCAAAGTACCGTAATACTCAATTTGCTAAACTCAAAAACTAGTCTTCGGGCTGAGGAGAGCCCAAATGCATTTACATTTTCACCATCTATGCGAATATTAGCGCTTACATCTGTAATTTTTTGATTATCAATAGAAATGAGCCATGCACCATAGTCCTGGCCGTCATGCTTATTCATTACATAATAAACCAGGGTAAACTCATTAAAGTGTATTCTGCCCCAATACCAATCGTCAAAAGACTTCCGCATGGGCTCACTGCCAATATTATGGTCATGGTAGCCTACCCCTTCGAAAATAATGGGCTTTTCGAAGTTGTCGTTTCGGTTAAGTGATAAAACCCCCTTAACATTCGCCAAAGGTTGCACGAGATTCCACTTGTGAGCGCTGTTTGCAGAATGCTCACCCCTCACCTCTTTCCATAAGTCGGGGTTGGGTTTGGGCGAGCTAAATCGAAGCATAGCCGATATCCTATCCCCTCCGGGTAGCACTTCATTCAGTCGTATGGAGTAAACCAATTGATCATTCTCATCAATTAATGCTTCCATCGTATGTTCGCCTATTTTAACAGAAACCATATCGCGGTGAAAGCTGGCATCCGATGGAGCATATTCTGACATGGAATAGTAAATAGTTTTCCCATTTTTGTACACGGAAATGCTGATGGCGGGATATCGGTCTGCTTTAGCAGCTGGTTGATCTGGCTGTTTATCCTGATTTCGGATATACTTGCTTGAAAAAGGACACCCCTCATAAAAAATGACTACAATCTGATACTCGCCTTTATGATCTCTGGCATCAAAATACCACCACTCATAACTGCCTGTATCGGTTTTTTTTACTGAGATGTCTTCTTGTAACGATGAAGTAATTTTCATGGGCAAAATATACGATGATATGAAGTCTGGTTGTAACGTTTTTAGAGGGTATATTGTTTGAATTGGTTGGTAAATTAATTCGCAACCTCAAGACACCACACCTAAACCTAAATAATTACATTAGCTTAGACCTTGACAATAACTGCGTTTATAATTGCAATACAGTGGATAACTCTGTTCTTTCTTGCATACACCAGCATAGTTCTGGTAAGGAATTTGTTTTCATTCTCAATTGTTGGGGCCTCAGACTCTGACCAAAACAAAGGCAACGTGAAAGTCAGTTTACTGATTCCTGCCCGAAATGAAGAATCAGTGATTGAACGCTGCGTGAAATCGTGTATAAATCAGGACTATGATAACCTGGAGATCATAATTCTCAATGACCAGTCTGAAGATCGTACCGGTGATTTACTTTATGAGCTTCAAGCAACCACTAAAAAATTACATGTACTAGAAGGTGCCGGACCCAGAGAAGGCTGGCTGGGGAAGCCCTGGGCGTGTCAGAGACTCGCAGATAAAGCAACAGGCGAAATATTGATGTTCATAGATGCAGACGTATGGCTTGAACCGGATGCAGTTCGAAGTGTAGTACACTCGTTTAAGGAAACTCAGAGCGACGCCATCACCGTTTGGCCACAGCAGCATTTGGGCAGCCAAAAAGAACGCATTGTTTTACCGTTGGTTTATTTCACCTTAATGACGATGTTGCCGGCTATTTATGTGAGAAGGGACCCGAAATGGATGCCTTCTTTCATCCGACCTTATTTCAGAACGGCATTTGCTGCGGCTTGTGGTCAGTGCCTTGCCTTCACTCGCAGCGCTTACAACTCGATTGGTGGTCATGCGTGTGTTCGTGAAGAAATAGTTGAAGATGTAGAATTGGCAAAAGCTCTTAAGAGAAACGGTCGTACCATTTCAATGCACCTTGGTATTCATAAGATACATTGCAGGATGTATACGCGTGATGAAGATATTCTGGAAGGATTCAGAAAAAACTTCTTTGCGGGTTTTGGTCGTAATGTTCTCTTTTTTCTGGCTGCTGCTCTATTGCATATGATCGTTTTTATTTTGCCTTATCTGTTAGTCATAATAGGTCTGATAATTGGAGAACTTTTCGTGGTTTTGCTTTCATTCTTTGCCATTGTATTAATACACCTACAACGCGTTCTGGTTGACAAGCGAAATAAATGGAACCCCTGGTATGGGTTACTGCATATTCGTGGTGTGCTGTGGTTTCAGCGGCTTGGTCTCACCGTGCTGGCAGACCATTTTACCAGACGAACAGTTTTATGGAAAGGCCGGCCAATACAAGGAAAATAGTTTAATAAAGCAGTTTCCTTTTATACTTCAAAGCCTCATATTAGTATAAGATGAAGGAAGTAATCAGTTTATACATTCGATATCTGAGCGTGGAAAAAAACGCATCAGAACATACCAAAACGGCTTATAATACCGATTTAGAACAGCTGTGCGACTACCTGTCTGAATTAATTGGGAGTGACTTTCAAATTGATAGTATAGACAGGACTCATTTACGTTCATGGCTTGCCGAATTATCTTCACAAAACAGTTCCAAAGCCACATTACAACGTAAAGTAGCAAGTTTGAAATCTTTCTTCAGATTTGCATACAAACGTGGTTATGTTTCACAAAATTCAGCTCAGCATCTTGTTTCGCCTAAACATAACGGGAGATTGCCTAAAACTGTTCCTGTCGCAGATATTTCCAGAATGCTCAACGAAGAATCTTCCGAACATACAAGTAACGAGGAGACAGCACTTCAAAATCAGAAAAGAGCCATTTTAGAGCTATTTTATGCGACTGGTATTCGGTTAAGCGAGCTGACGGGGCTGAATACAGACCGTGTTGACTTGAAACTAAATCAAATTAAGGTTTTGGGGAAGGGCAGCAAAGAAAGGATTGTACCGTTTGGTACTGCAGCGAGAGAGGCATTAACCCGGCATCTTGAAACCAGAGAAATTTTGTCTAAAAAATCAACCCAATATACCGATGCTGTATTTCTCACCGTTAGAGGTAAAAGGCTCTATTCCAGGGCAGTACAGCGCATGGTTAAGTCGGAACTGGATAAAGTTGAAGCGCAGCAGGCATCACCACATGCTCTCCGTCACAGCTTTGCGACGCACTTATTGGATAATGGAGCAGACATACGGGTTATTAAAGAACTGTTAGGTCACAGCAGCCTTAAATCAACACAAGTCTACACCAATGTGAGTTCGCATAGACTCAAAGAAATATACAAACAGGCTCATCCAAGAGCTGAGTAACAACATACCTAAAAAATATTTAAACAGGAGTATATATGAATATCAGTTTCACCGCCAGACATTTTAACGCCAGTGATCGTCTTCAGGAATATTGCGTAGACGCCGCAGCAAAACTCGAAAAATTTTATGATGGCATTATCGACTGCGACATTGTTGTAAGTCCACATCCTGACCTTGACGCGCCACAACAGGTTGAACTTACTGTTAAGGTTGCAAAAACAACATTGAATGCAACTGACAATGCCGCTACGTACGAGCAGGCGATGCTTAAATCAATTGACAACATGAAGCGACAATTAATTAAGTACAAAGAAAAGCGTTCTGCAAAATAGCATATGCCGTTAACTACACACACTCCTGTTCCCAGAAAAGAACGAATTTCGGTTGAATTCCTGATAGATAGCCTGCGAAAAGCTGTTCAAATTGAAATGCATTCCTGCGCAGCTCCAGAGGCATGTTCTCAACGATTTGTTGAAGACAGAGAGCTTCATCGACCGGGGCTAGCCCTTGCTGGATACCTGAAATTATTTTCATTTCACCGGATACAAATTCTGGGGAATACGGAGTGTGAGTATCTTTCAAACTTAGCTGATAATGAAAAGGTTGAACGCTTCTCCAAGCTATTGGAGTACGATGTTCCTGTAATATTTCTCACCAGTAACAATCTGTTACCTGATAACCTGTTGAATCAGGCTCGTGAAAAAAATATCCCTATTTTCAGAACTCCGGTGGAGACTACCAAGTTCATGTTTCTTTTAAGAGACTTCCTGGAAGATCAGTTCGCTGCACAAACCATTGTTCACGGTTCAATGGTTGATGTATATGGAATCGGGATTTTGATTACCGGCAAATCTGGTATTGGTAAAAGTGAAGTGGCACTTGATCTTATAGAGCGAGGACACAGGCTGGTAGCCGATGATGTTGTTGTTTTAACCAAGAAAAATAATATTCTATTATCTGCCTCAACCGATTTGAACAAACACTTCATGGAAATCAGGGGGTTGGGAATAGTTGATGTGATGTCTATGTTTGGAATTCGGTCGGTACGATATCAAAAACGATTGGAGGTTGTTGTAGAGCTGTTTTTGTGGGACAAGAACATAAAGGTCGATCGTACCGGTCTCGATAAGGAGTTTGTTTCTGTACTCGATGTAAACATACCGCTTATCCGTCTTCCTATATCACCGGGGAAAAATATCACCGTTATTGCGGAGGTAATTGCCATGAATCATTTACTACAGCATTACGGTTACGATGCAGCCAAAGCATTGCAGGAAAAAATTAATCAGCGAATTTCTCAAAAGAAATCTACAAAAGGTAACATTGGGCGTGCAGTAGATTATTTCGAAGGCGATTTCGAATAATCAACATATTTTAAATATTGTTTTTATTTTCTATTTTGTATAGTTAGCGGTTTAAACACATCTTCCCTTTAACGTCACGCTTTGAGTTTCTACTATTACGATAACGACGAGTGCAAATTTGTACCGATAGAATATAGTACCGTTGACAGGTTAATTCATACGGCCTCTCAACTGTTACTTTATGGTATCGTGATTACAGGGATTATGATTTCCCTGATTGTCTCATTTGCAGGAACTCCAGCAGAAATTGCACTAAAAGCTGAAAACAGAGAATTGCAATCTCAGCTACGACATACCAAAACAACAATAGTACGTCTTGATGAACAATTAGCCAGAATGGCTTATACCGATAATGAGATTTATCGAACTATGCTTGGTCTGGAACCATTAAGTTATGATGAACGCCTTGCTGGAACCGGAGGATTTGATATGATGTCGCGACTTGATGTTTATCAGGCCCAGACATCCGATTTACTCAGATGGACATTATCCAATATTGAGAGCTTGGAAAGACGAGTAAATATCCAGCAACTGAGTTTTGATGAAATCAAATATTTCTACAATCAAAATCAGGATAAGATGCGTCATATTCCTGCAATTAGACCAATAAATAGTATTATTACTAGTGGATTTGGTCCGAGAATGCATCCTGTTTACAGGTTTCGACGACCACACGAGGGTGTAGATTTCCGGGCGAGAATAGGTACACCCATTTATGCAACAGGAGACGGAATAATAACAATGGCAGGAATGAACGGAACCTATGGTATCACTATCAAAATTGATCATGGTTTCGGATACGAATCACTTTATGCCCATTTATCTCGAGTAGAAACAGGGTTGCGTGTTGGTCGTAGTGTTAGCCGTGGCGATCTTATTGGATTCACTGGTGATACCGGTGTAGTAGAAGGTCCTCACCTACACTATGAAATTATAAGAGATGGTGTTCCTGTAGACCCCATAAATTACATGTTTGCAGATTTGAGCCCTGAAGAATATATAGCATTCAGAAGAATTGCAGATAGTAACGATCGGTCGATGGACTAATTTCATTCATAAAAAAAAGGGCTATTATCTTTGATAATAGCCCTTTTTTTATGTCGACATACACTTCAATGATGTGTACTTAATATAAAATAGAATACGGGTGTCTAGCAGATTTCTCCAGCTATAACACCCATATCTTGGTCTCAGAAATCAAGAGCAACCGCTTGTAGCACCACAGGTATTACACTTAAGGCAAGTCCCATTTCTTACCAGTGTCATGCTCCCACAGTCGCTGCATATATCTCCGGTATAACCCATTTGTCTTGCCTGTGTGTATTTCTGCTCGAAAGAACCTACTTGTTCATCTGCTTTAACATCGGCTTCAGAAATGCTTGAGCCAACGCTTGCAGTTGCAGCAGTTTGTACATGAGTAGACGTTGGTACAACGACGGGAAAAGACGCAATTGGTTTAACGGATGTTGTTTCCTTTAAATCGTTCTGATCATTATCTGTTGGTCGCAACGTTCTTTGAAGAATCTCCTCCGGCCCTACATGGGCTAGATCATGACGTCCCATATAAGTTACAGCCAGTTCGCGGAAAATATAATCAATAACTGAGGTTGTCATCTTGATATGTGGATTGCCGCTGACCATTCCACTTGGTTCAAATTTCGTAAACACGAAAGCGTCTACAAATTCATCGAGTGGTACACCATGTTGAAGACCGAGCGATATTGAAATTGCGAAACAGTTCATCAGGCTTCTGAATGCAGCTCCCTCACGGTGCATATCAATGAAAATTTCACCGATTTGTCCGTTATTATATTCGCCAGTTCTCAAGTAAACACTTTGTCCGCCAATTTTGGCTTTTTGTGTGTACCCTCCCCTTCGTGCAGGAAGTTTCTGGCGTTCGGCGACATACTTGTGAATAATTCGCTCAGCGGTTTTTACCACGGCATCCTGAGCCGCCTGCATCTGAGGATCCGCGTCTGAGACCTCTTCATCTTCAATTACTTCCAAAACACTTGACGTGCTGTTAAGAGGCTGACTCAACTTTGATCCATCACGATATAAGGCATTGGCTTTGGTCATAAGCTCCCAACTTAGCTGGTAAGCCTCCTTGAAATCTTCAACCGTAGCTTCATTAGGTAAGTTGATCGTTTTTGAGATTGCACCCGAGATAAATGGTTGGGCGGCAGCCATCATACGTATGTGTCCGGCAGCTGAAATGAAGCGTGTTCCTCTTTTGCCGCATTTATTCGCACAATCAAAAACGGCTAGGTGTTCCTCTTTCAGATGCGGTGCACCTTCAACTGTCATGGTACCACATACAAAATCGTTGGTTTCATCAATTTCCTTTCGGGAGAAACCAAGATGCTTTAGAAAATCGAAGTTCCAATCAGCAAGCTGGGCATCGGTTATACCAAGCACTTCTTTGCAGAACTCTTCACCGAGTGTCCATTGGTTGAAGGCAAATTTAATTTCAAAAGCGGTGGGAAGGGCAGCCTCTATTGCTTGTATTTTCTCTGGTGTAAAACCAAGAGATTCCAGTTTTTCATGGTTGATATGTGCACATCCTTCGAGCGTGCCATGGCCTTTAGCATATTTAACAATGTCATCAATCTGGGAATCGGTATAACCGAGATTCTTTAATGCCAGGGGAACACTTTGATTAATTATTTTGAAATAACCGCCTCCGGCAAGTTTTTTAAATTTAACCAGTGCGAAATCAGGTTCGATACCAGTTGTATCACAATCCATTACCAGACCAATTGTTCCGGTGGGAGCGATTACAGTAACCTGTGCATTTCTATACCCGTACTTCTCCCCTAGTTTCAATGCTCGATCACTGTCCTCACGAGCTGCTTTAAGCAGGTAATCAGGGCATACGGAGGCATCAATACCAACAGGTTTTACGGTAAGCCCTTCATATTCAGAAGGGTCAACATTATACGCGGCACGTCTGTGATTGCGAATTACCCGCAACATATGCTCACGATTACGATCATATCCGGGGAATGAGCCTAACTCTTTAGCCATTTCAGCTGAAGCGGCATAAGATGCCATATGCATAATAGAGGTGATAGCACCAGTCTGTGCCATAGCTTCCTTACTATCGTATGGAATCCCCTGAACCATTAGTAAAGTACCAATATTGGCATATCCAAGTCCGAGCGTTCTGAATTCGTATGATAGTTCAGCTATTTCTTTTGAAGGGAACTGAGCCATCAGAACGGATATTTCCAGTACTACAGTCCATAATCTGGTTCCGTACCTAAATCCATCAACATCGAAGCTTCCATCCTCTTTATTGTAGAACTTAATCAAATTAAGTGAAGCCAGGTTACACGCTGTATTATCAAGGAACATGTACTCTGAACAAGGGTTACTTGCTTTGATAGGCCCGTCGGCAGGACAGGTGTGCCATTCGTTGATAGTGTCGTGATATTGGGTTCCCGGATCAGCGCAGGCCCATGCCGCATAGGCAATCTGGTCCCAAAGTTCGCTAGCCTTGAGCGTCTTCATGGGTTTTGGATCACGCCCTTCTGCTGCCGCTTTTCGTTTCTCGATACGACCATATAGGTTCCAGTCAGTATCATTTGCTACAGCGTCCATAAACGCATTGGGTACACGTACGGAGTTATTGGAGTTTTGACCGCTGACAGTGGCATAAGCCTCTGAGTTCCAGTCTGTATCGTACGTGTCGAACTCAATATCGGTATAACCTTGTGCGGCTAGCTGCATCACACGCTCAACATAATTCAGTGGTACCTGGTCGCGACGGGCCTCGCGAATGGCCTGAGCCAGGTGTCTGTTTTTCTTAGGATCACGCGACACGCTGCCATTGTACAATCGGCCTTCAATTTCAACAGGCTTGTGGCACAACTGCATTATTTTCTTGAGGTGCATATTACAAATCTGAGAACCAGCAACAATAGCCGCTACTTTCTCTTCTTCGCGTACTTTCCAATTTATGTAGGATTCAATATCTGGGTGGTCAAGATCGAGCGTTACCATTTTTGCGGCACGTCTGGTGGTACCACCCGATTTGATAGCACCAGCAGCACGGTCACCGATTCGTAGAAACGACATAAGTCCGGAAGACTTACCTCCACCGCTCAGATGTTCCCCTTCACCGCGCAAATCAGAGAAATTGGTTCCTGTTCCGGAACCGTATTTGAAGAGTCGGGCTTCTCGCACCCAAAGATCCATAATGCCACCGTCATTCACCAAATCATCGCTGATTGATTGGATAAAACATGCATGTGGCTGAGGATGGGTATAAGCATCTGCACTGCGTTGGAGTTTGCCCGTTTTAGCGTCTACAAAGTAGTGGCCTTGTGCAGGACCGTTGATACCATAAGCCCAATGCAAACCGGTGTTAAACCATTGCGGTGAATTGGGAGCGACCATTTGCATGGCCAGCATATAGCAAAGCTCATCATAGAATACCTTAGCATCTTTCTCACTGTCGAAATAATTATTTTTGTACCCCCAGTACGTCCAGCACCCGGCCAGACGGCTGAAAACTTGTCGGGAATCTACTTCGTGGGTATATCGCTCCTCTTCAGGAAGCTTATCAAGCTCCTTGGTGTCTTCAACCGATGCTTGTAACCACTTAGGAACTCCTTTCTCTACAGCCTTTTTGAGTACCGCAGGCACACCTGCCTTACGGAAGTACTTCTGTGCTATGATATCGGTAGCGACCTGTGACCAAGACGCAGGCACTTGCACATTTTCCATCAGAAATACGCTTGACCCATCCGGGTTTTTAATTTCTGATTTGCGAGACTCGAATACGATCGCGTCGTAGGGGGTATTCCAGGATTCTTGAGTAAAATGTCTGTTAAATTTCATGACTTGCTAATTTTTCACTGATTATGACGAACTGTAGGCTCTTAAATGAGATTTTTATACAGTTACTAAAGATGACACATTCTTGGTTAAGTGCAAACAAAATTACACTTTTTTTTCAACATCTTTTCCACAAAACACAAAGCTAACTATAAACATCAGATAAAAATTTTGCTATATGTGTGGACAGTATGTTGATAACTAGGCCTCCACAGTAGATAGCTGTAAAGACCTGATTATATATTACTTATAGGGCATGTATTTTTCACTGGTTTTGCAAAGACAATATGCCTCGTGGAACAAACCCTGTTCTGACACTATCAGCTATTTGAAGCGGGTTTTCATAGACATACATCATACCGGCTTGCGCAAAATTTCTGGCATCAAATGCATAAACAATGTCATCATTTATTCCTACAGAAATAGCATAATATCTATTTTCTGAAATCGTAATAACATCACTAGTATTTATTGTATTTATTTTGTTAATACCATTACTTAGAAGATATATAAATGATGACGAGTTACTTGATGCCAGACCGCTTGTATTTCTATCTAAGTTAATCTCTTGCATTATCGTACGTTCAGCAGGGTTGATTTGAACCAGTCCACCATTATCACCACCCCAGGTACCTGCGAGGTTCACCCAAAGTGTACCGGAGTTCTTTACAATCGCCTGCGGACCGGGGCCAGTTTCGAGCACATCTAAAAGCACTTGATCACTTGTTCGGATTACCGCTATACCCGATGCTGTAGAGAAGTCACTATTTAGATTTTTTGCAACAAAAATATGGTTGTTACTATAGATGATTCCTTCGGTACCTGAGCCAACAAATACGCTATCTGTAACAATAGCATCTGCCAGGTCAACCACGTATACATAGTCTGTAAAAAGACTGCTCACATAGCCTTTACCCTCCTGTGTTATTGCCAAATAACGAGGGCTGGCCTGACCTGAAAATGTAATGGTACGTTTTGACACAAATGTCTCTACATCTATTACTTCAATTCTACGACTATTATTAACCACCAGGTATATTTCATCATTATGATGTACGGCACTTTGCAGCACATCGCCCAAAACCCGGGGTGCGTTTCTGGATGCAAACACGTTATGACTTAGTTCACGAGTCTCTGGATTCCATAAAGATATACTCGCGTTTCCTTGTCCGAATGCGCCTTCATTCAGAATCAAAAGGTTCCCGTCAGTAGGTTCACTCGTATTACCAGAGTTATCTGTACAAGAGAATAGCCACAAAGCTGTCAAAGAGATTATTAAGAGTTGTTTCATATTTTTTAATTTAGCGGGTTATTTTTAGGCTTAGATGAATATGTCTGCCGGGCATGGGATAAAATCGAATAAGCTCATAGCGTGCGTCAAGAACGTTTTCAATCAGTGCGGCAATAGTTAATTTCTGGTTACCTAAAACAACATCTTTATGTAAACCGGCATTAACTATGTGATTTGATGGCAGCTGAAGTGCGTTGTCTTCCGTAATAGAACGACTGCCAGTAAAATTATAGCTGAATGATATTGACGCAACATGCATGTCGCTCGTTAGCGAAAGCATTGAGCGGTACCTTGGCTGATATACAAGTTGATTACCCTTTGCATCGTCGCCGGTAAAACGTTGCCTGGTATAGCGGGCGTCCAGAATGGTAAACTCTCCCGAAGCAAAATGTGTGAATCCCCCGGTACGAAACCGACGGTTTAAACCGGCACTGACACCACTAGATCGAACCGCTCTGATATTTCGGGGTCGGAACCGACCATCTACGGAAGATGGCAGCCACTGTATACCATTTTCGATATGGTTATCAAAAAATTGTACGTGAATTTTTGCTTCAGCAACAGTTGTTTCAAATCCAAAATCAAGCTTTATAGACGTTTCAGGTACCAGAGCCGTATTTCCGGATCCGGGCCAGTATAAATCATTGAATGTTGGCGGGGCAAAATTCCGGCTGGCATTGGCAAAAACCCGGCTATCCAACAAGTCATACTCTCTGACAATACCTAAGCTGGCGGTCAAGGCATTTCCAAACTGATTGAACATATCGTATCGGACAGATGGATGGATATGCCAGTCGAATACATTGGAATACGCATTTAACTGAAAAAACCCATGATTTCTTTGGGGAGCGTCGTATTCGGTGAATTCGATGTTACTAATACTGTACCCACCTTGTAGTCTGAGCTGCTGATTAACAGACGGTGTAACCCGCAGAGCCATTCTTCCAGAGCTGGTACGCGACGTACTCAAACTGTTTATATTTGTATCCGGATCACGGAAATCAAGCTTATGATGACTAAAAGATAGTGCCGTGGTGATTACTGATCTTTGTGAAATAATCATGTTGGTTCGGTTGCTCAATCGCAGCATGCCATCGTGCTGACTCGCACTCGGCGACGGACCTACAATTGACCCGGGGATTCCTGAATGCACATCAGTAGCCCATAATCTAAATGTGTGCTGCAATTGTGTTCCGGTATAGGAAACCTGCGCAAAAATTGAAGCGAGCTCCTTCTGAGCGTTTTCTCTTTTTCTTTCTTCTACAGGGTTGCGGGTAATATCCTGATACGTAAATCGGTTTGGAGATAGCTGATATACACCACCTACGTCTAAATACCACTTTCCAAGTGGCTGCATAACACGACCTTGAATCGAGCGCGAGGCTATCGAATTTCCCTGAATTATGATGGTTTGCATTGGATTTTGCGAACGATGCTGGCGTAGCTGGATGACACCTCCTATGGCATGTGCACCATACTCGGCACTACCCTGATGAGCGTTAACATCCATCTGATCTATCATCACAGCGGGATATAACGAAAGGTCAGTTAATCCAAGCATTGGATTGTTTAAAGGTATATCATCCCAAAGCACAGTCATCTGAGATCCGCTAAATCCGTGCAGAGAGACTGTTTGTGCAAGTCCGGGACCGTAAGAGCGAACATTTGCAATAGTCAGGCGACTGAGCATATCCCCAGCTGTTTGAGCGGCAAATGCATGAATACTATCTGTGTGAATACTAATTGAACGAACAGGGAAATAGGATGCGCGGATGTCGAACCTATCAGCTGTTACAGTTATACCCGGAAGTATGAGCGTGTCGGCGGGAGAGAGTTCACCCGATAACTCAGATAGTTCAATTTCAGCCATGGCTACCAGGGCCAGGAAAACCAGTAGAATGGTCATCTTTAGAATCCGTTTGAACCTTTATTCCCGAAAGTTCGATGGTGTAAGTTATCGGCAGGTCTCCTGACTTGTTCTTACTGAAACCGGCCTTCCCGCCGATTAATGGCAGTGGCTAAGGTGGGATTTCAGCATTAAAGAACTTACAGTTGCGGGTACAGTCCTTGATTTTCACAAGGTTCCCTATTAATCCTCTTCTCGAGGAACCGTAACTTATAGTTTTAAGTACAGCCAAATATTACATGAATAATGAGCTGCTTCCAAATTTTCTTTTCCACCAGTTATCCACGAATGAGGCTTTTGTGATCTTCTTTTTTTCTTTCGTTGTCGTGATGCCTACATAATGGTATTTTAAGCTACATAAACATTATTCATAAACAATTCACCATGTCATTTCGAATAAAATCCGGACTTCTTGCCGTTGTTGTTTTTTTTACTGCTTCATGCATGACGTTCGAGCGAAGTCCGGTAACTGATTCGCGCAGGGCCTACGCCTTCACCTGGCAGCAGGAAATAAACCTGGGTAGAGAGGCTGATGACCAAATAATTGAGTATTACGGTCTTTATGATGACCCTGAACTAACAGCGTACATTACCGCCATCGGGAAAAAGGTACTTGCTGAAAGTCATATGCGAAGAGAATCCACACGGACGCAATTTCGAGAAACAGCGTTTACTTTTCGAATATTAGACAGTCCTGTTGTTAATGCATTTGCATTGCCTGGTGGTTTCAATTACGTGACGCGAGGATTGCTGACACATATGACCAGTGAGGCTCAGCTCGCAATGGTCATTGGTCATGAAATAGCACATGTTGCAGCCCGACATGCCTCACAGCAGGCACTCAGGCAACAAGCTGGTCAGATTTTATTGATTGGTACTGCGGTATTGGGTCAGGAGTTACTAGGTATTCCCGGTCAGGAAATAATCGGTTTAGGAGGATCAGCGGCCCAGTTATTGTTTCTGAGTTACAGCAGGGATGCCGAAAGAGAGGCAGACCGATTGGGAGTAGAATATGCTGCAAAAGCTGGTTATGCTGCGGCTGAGGGTGCCGCATTTTTTACCACACTTAGAAGAATTTCAGAAAAAGCCGGTCACAGCATACCCTCACATTTATCGTCCCACCCAGATCCCGGAGAGCGTGAAGTAGATATCGTACGCCGGGCAGAAATGTGGCGAGAGCGTGGTTTTCCGCAGGAAATAGTACGTCAAAGGGAATTTTACACTGCGATTGATGGCATGACCATGGGTGAGAATCCGCGACATGGTTTCACCCGAAACGATGTATTCTACCATCCTGAGCTTGCATTCAGCTTTCCGGTTCCATCTAACTGGAATGTAATCAATGAGCGTAATGAAGTCATACTGGTGAACTCCAGTCAACAGGCTGTTACAATATTCACGATATCAGACAAGGCTACTGCCGCTGAGGCTGTTGATGAGATAGGTAACTTAGAGCAAATTACTTCATTGGAGAGAGAAAGCATCCAGATCAACGGACTTAGTGGTGCACGCGTTGTTGGAAATATGATGGATGGCAATACGACCTACAGAGTTGAGGTTACCGGAGTAGAGCATCAAAATCGGGTATATCGCTTCCTTTCTTATGCACCTGAAGCTAATGCATCTGAATACAGTCCTGTATTCAGACGAACGGCTACTGGATTTAGTAATGTAACTGATTCTGCGATACTTGATATACAGCCAGCGCGTATTCAAATAGTTACAGCTGACCGTTCGGCGCCTTTCTCGAGCTTCATACCGGACAACTTGCCTGATGGAATGGACCCGGAAGATCTGGCTATTATCAACCATGTTGAACTGAATGAAACCATTGCAGCGGGTACTCTATTGAAGATTCCCCGTTAAATCGGTACTTATTACAAAAAAGGCACAGTTAAGCTTCATGCTCTGTGCCTTTTTTATTACAGCTGGTAAAATGCAGCTTATTCGAAATCTGTATTCAGTTTAAATCTGGAAATACGGTTATTACCGGTATCGGCAACGTAAACTACCTGTCTGAAATAGGCTACGCCATTGGGATTATTAAATTGACGAGGTCCGCTTCCTGTTCCCCCGAATGATACATTTACAGCCTTGGTCAAGGTAGAACCCGGTGGTGGGTTAACACCTTCGTGACCATTCGATTGAAACAAAAACAGGCTGTCTTTAGCTGCATCAACAACAAAAATATGACCTCTTGCATCGGCTGAAAAAGCCATACCGGTAGGATTTTCAAATCGAAATTCGCTATAGAGGAATGAATCGGCCCGAGTAGTGTCTCGATTTAACAACTGCCCATTTGAACGGTACTCGAGACCATCGGGAGTCTCAACGGCCTCAACCCACAAAACGCGGAAAGGAATACTGGTATTTTGCGCCCCTTGCGATACCAAAAAACTCTGACTAGTGGTCATGTTTTCTCGTTGAGGTGGAGCCACAAAAGAAACAATATCAGACAGACCAACGGCACTAAGGAGTGTCGGGTTATTTGGATTCAAGTTTCTAATCTGCGTGAGGTTACGCATCTGACCGGTACGTTGACCCTGGGTATTTCGAATGGCGTCATAAACCAGAACGGTATTGTCGGCTGCCATACCCGCTCCTGTCACATTTCTGGGACCGCGGCGGGACACAAGTAACTGATTATTGGCCAATATGGTAAGACCTGTAATTTCAACAAGTTCGTCGTTATCTGCTCGATTTCTATCTAATCGAAAACGTAGGTTTGTTGTTGATACGGCCCTTGAGGCGTCCATAAACGGATGAACCATGGTTTGTACAAATTGTACTGGTCCGGCACCGTTGGCATTGCGAATTTTGTAAACAGCAGGCAGGTTCCAGGTAATGTTAGGGTCAACAGCAGATATAATCGTGTCTTTTCTGGCTGCAACATAAACATTCAAAAGGCGGTCTTGAACAACGGCAACAGCGCCATTTAGTGGAATAACGTCACTAGCGCGGCGACCAGCCCTGTCAAGTACATGCAGACCATTAGCATCGGTAACATAGACCATTTCATCGTAGCCTACGAAGACGTCTGTAGGCTGGTCAAAGCCAGTCCAGAAGGGAAGCAAAGCTGCGTATCCTACTTCCTCAATAATCAGAGTAGGATCTTGACGACCCTGATCGAATATATCATCGGTTATAGAATCACTTTTCGTGCCAAACATTTCAGCACAACCGTAGCTAAATAAGACCGTTGATACGAAAAGTGTTGTGGTTAATAGATTTCTCATGAGTATAATCAGAAATTAAATTTCAAAGCTATTCGGTGCAGAGAACCGAGACGATCGCGTGTAGAGAACCCGTAGTCAACTCCGAGTCCATAGTTTAAGACGGGTAGCTTAAAGCCTACGCCAAAGCTGGGCAGACTGGCCTCATCTACTCCAAATTCGTAACCCAAACGGGTATAAAACATGTTCATATAGCCAAGTTCCGTTCCTACGCTAAATCGTTCAGCGTTATCACTGGGATTAATGACAGCACCGGTAACAAGAACCGACAAATTATCGGTTCGATAGGCATCAAAGGCCGCTCCGATAGAAAACGTGGTGGGAGCCCCTACATCTTCAAATTCGGTTTCAATTACGCGTCCATCCAGCGTCTGGCGTTCGGTTTCACCGGATGGGGTGGCGTCTATACCAAAGTTATTTAGTCCTATGGCAAATCGGAGACCGGTGTCACCAACACGGTAAAAGAAGCCGATATCAACAACCGTTGTCTGAGACTGAATTTCTTCCACTCGTTCATCCAGATACTTGATGCTGACACCATAGCTGAACAGGTTGGTAAGCTCCTGAGCCATAGTTAACTGTGCCGCCATATGAATGGTACGGAAGGTTCGACCGGTGCCGAATGGATTAAACTCCGTGGTTTCTTCCATAGAGCCGGAGTCCAGGTAGGTTATCGCTCCACCAAAGGCAAAATTTCTGTGCCGATGAACGTAGCCGATATAATTCATAGATATATCAGCAAAATATGCGGTATGTGCCAGATAGAATTGGTTACCCTGTCGCTGTACGGCCAGAGCGGGATTCAAATACAGTGCAGATACGTCTGATGCATCGGCTATGTTGGAACCTGCCATGGCTGCAGAACGCGCATCAACATTAATCTTGAGATACTGAAATCCTGAGGTACCGGAACGGGAGTTGCCCAGGCTTGGTATTAAAGACCTCTGGGCCAGCAGCGGCTCGGCGCTTACCACTAAAGCCATGAACAGAATGAGCCCTACTTTAGCCAGGTTTAGAGAAAGTTGTTTGAATTGCATTTGTATTCGATCAGAAATTAATACCTATACCGAACATGATATGGCGCTGTTCGAGGAAATTGGCGGGATTCAGGTAAGATGGTACATTGTTATCGCGTGGATCTTGATAGCGAGGGTCACGCACGTTTGAGGGAACATCAAAAGAACGATCGTTTCGCAAAGCAATCAGTTCAGACTGTGAGGTAGGATAATCGGTTCGGTATGCTTTGCCAGTAACCGGATTGATAATGGCTGCGTTCTTCGAATTAAACAAGTTGGTGATTTCAAGTGTGGCCATGAGACGGGTGCCACCGATGTTGAACCAACGCTGAATATTCATATCGAACATGAGCCACGGTTCGCCAACGCTTGCAAAGCGGCGTGTTGGGTCCGGATCACGCTCATAAATTGGCCTCCAATCTTCTGCCCCTGTAATTGGGTTACGTTCGTTACCACGGAAAATCATCGGTGTGTATCGAATACCACTACGATAGGTGCCTGAGAAAAATATGGCGAAGTGATTCAAAGGTGCCAATCCGAAAAGTGGATCGTTATTTCGGTCCCATCGGAATATTAAGCTTCCTTTCACATCAAAAGGTCTGTCCCATGCAAGTGGTGTTTCAATGTTGTTACCCACATCCTGTCCGCCAGTGATGATATTTCTGAGAGCATCATTACTGGTAGAACTTAGTCCTTCAGCGCGTGAGTAAGTAGCATTAATACTACCTGTAAGGAAGTGGCTATAACGTTTGATGTAAGAAGCCTCCAGGCCACGTACTCTTGCGAAATCACCGTTTACTCGGAAAGAACGCTCTGTATCTCTGCCGGTAGCATCTCGAACAATAATACGTTCTGATGTAATGAAATCGTACTTATCGCTCCAGAAAGCCGTGAAATTCAGGGCGTCATTGGAAGTTAGCTGGTAACGGAATCCAATTTCATAGGAAATGTCAATCTCCGGATCCAGGTTCGGATTACCCAGGTTAGAAAGGAATGAACGATCTTGATAAAACGGATCCAGACCGGCATAGATAAATGTCGGGTGAGGCAACTTACTTTTGTGCGCGTAGTTAAAGTACATCACCATATTCTCTCGAACCGGGAATGATACATTCACACGCGGAAGCAGTCTCATTTTGAAACGGTTACCGAACAAAGAATACGTATCGTTTCTGTACGCTTCTCTGATAGCGTCTGGAATTGGAGAAAGCGGGTCATCAACGAAGTTATCTACGTAGGCTCCGGGGAACCAGTATTCCAATCTCATTCCGATGTTGGCAATCAGTCCCTGATATCGAATCTGATCGGATACATAAAATGCACCTCTTGCGGGATTCACATTCCAGATATCGGAAGTTGATCCAAGGCGATTGGTTTCTGAAAACGTATCTTCGTCAATTTGAATTGGTGCACCAACCCATGGACGATTTATACTAATCCATTGATATTCTTTAAACTTCATTTCCATCCCGAATCGTAACCGATGGGTGTTATTCATCATGTTACGCGTGAAGTTTGTTCGGATGGTGTACTCTTCAGCATAATGGTCGTGCCACAAAGAAGCAAGACCGCCATTATTGGCAAAACCTGGACCGGGCAGTACATATGTAAAGTCATCACCAGCCGGAAAAGGTGTTACCGGAAAAACCACAATTGAGCCGGCATCAAACTCCCCATCGACGGCTGTTGGCCTCCAGAAGCGACCGTTGGCATCGGCACGTAAACGAGTAAAGAGTCGGCTTACCTGTACGTCATAAAAAGTTCGGGCATTAAGCGCGTGGGTCCATTTGACGTAAGATAGCTTACTATCGTGTGCGTATGTATTGGCGTTATCGAGGTTTTCTGAGAAGAAGAACTGGTAACCGGGACGAATCTGAACGTCATCGCCAACGATTTGAAGCATACGTGTATTTTGATTCACTGTGAGTGAGCGCTGGTAGGCTGCTTCAATACGCTGACCTGGTCGTATTCGGTAAGTTAATTTCAGCATACCGCTCCAGCGGTTATCCTGGCGTGGCGAAAAGAAGGTATTATCAACGAGCGAGGATTGAACCTGACTGGCAGCATTTCGCATGAATTCATTGGTGAAATTCACCTGACCGGCAGAAAAGAAATATAGTTTCCCGGGTATCTGAACGCCTAAAGCAGGCAACAGACTTGTGGTTATGGGTTCGGGTCCGCCAAAATTAAACTCATAAATATCCGTGAAAAAGTTAGATGTTGTAGATGTCATTCTACCTGGATTATCACGTTTATGCGCTACAAATCCGGCATATGCATCGCCACCATCCTGTGTTCGAACGCTAACCACTCCAGACGTAAGATTACCATGCTCTACGTCTACCCCACCGGTTGTTACCTCAACGTTGGCAAATGCGCTGGTTCCAAGATCAAGACCAAAACCTGTACCGGATAGTGGATCTTGAGCAGAAACACCGTCGACTATAAAGCCTGTTTCATTTGCTCGACCACCACGGATGTATAATCCGGTAGGATCGCGAACAACACCGGCTGTCATACCAACTACTTCATCAACTCTGCGTACAGGAGCTACGGCAATCTGATCGGAAGAAAATGAGGTAGTAGTACTAGACTGTTCTACGTCAAAAATGGGACGTTCACCAACGATAACAATATCTTCGCCAGCGGATATGGCTTGTGGGTTCATTTCAACGTTAATGACGGTAGCTTCACCAGCGTCAACGCGAATACCTGTGAACAGCATTGACTCGTAGCCTATGTAACGAAACTCCACAGAATACTCCCCCGGTCGGATGTTTCGAATTTCATATTCGCCATCAAAGTTGGTGACTGTACCAAAGGATGTACCGCGAATAATGATGTTTACACCAATCAAAGGCTCACGATCTTCACGGTCGATTACAGTACCGCGGATAGTTCCATTGGTCTGAGCCATAGCCGTTAAGGAGATTCCCACCAATATTACGGCGAGTAGCAGAAGTTGTTTAAATTGGTTCATCGTTGCTCAAAGTTTAGAATATCAAGTACAAGTAACCTGAGAAGTCCGGCTAGATCGCTGGCTGGTAGCGTTTCGTCCCCTACAACGCGCTCGTTTTGATCGAATTCATTAAGATCTACACCGAAATAGAGAACAGAATTGGTAGGACTCACTGAAGCTATACCCTTTGGACCTTCATAAGGTGATGTGGTTACGGGAAATAGGGTTTGAACCTGAAAGTTTGCTTCAAAAAGCTGTATGGTCTCACCAAATGGTACTACTGGAAAAAGATTGCTTACCTGGTTCCTTGTAAATCTCAAGTATGGAACTTCAGTAATTGATGTTTGACCTGAATTTATGAGGTTTACCGCGTCTTCAGTAGCTGTAAGTTCAGAGTTATTTGCAATAAAAAAACGTCTGGCAGCTGGCGGAGATTGAATTCTGTCAAAGGGCAAAAATTCGAATACGGGACTATCTGCGGGTACATCGTTTTTTGTTGGGATGTTTACAAACATTGTTCCGCCGTTGGCAAAAAAGTCTATAGTCATTTCAATGGCATAACTAATATTTCTGTCTAAATCATTAGATAGCCAGTAAATATGATCCCATTCTGCTAGCATCATATTTGTAGTAGGTACGACAAGAGCCCGGTTTGGGAACTGAGATGAAAGTACAACCCTACGGCCACCGGATGCGTTGCCATCAGTAATATTCATCAAATCTACATTATCAATACCAATTTGTGCTAATAGGTCTAAATGAAGATTGATGCGATCGGAAAGTGGAAAATCATTGAGTACCAATATGTTTGATTGTTGCCTTTTCACATACCAGCTAAACTGCTGAATACTACTTACTGCACCGGCATTATCGATAGCTCGTAGAAAAAAAGTATTATCGCCATCGGTGCGAATCGTGTTTAAAACCGTATTTGTACGTGTCGCACCCCTTCCGGTGAACATTTCAGTTGGATTACCGGGTTGTGTATCGTCAATTCGGAATGTAAGCAGCTGTATAGAAGGGTCTAAAACTGTCCAGGCATCAGCTGATGTTGTATCATTAATTGCAAATTCAACGCGATTTAAATTTGCTTCTCCATCCGGGTCAGTTGCTCGAAATCCAAACGAAAAAACGCGATAAGTCGTATCGGGTGGTATTTCAGTTGCTAAAAATCTGACAGAAGGCGGTGAATTACGTATAGGAAAAACTAAGCTTGGTGGATCTGGGTCAACAGCTCCTTCATTATCTACGGCTCTTACTGTAAAACGAACATCTGCGTCAAGGTTTCCCTCTTCAATTGGCAGTACAAATGTACTATCTGTTTTAGATGTGAATACCCATTCAACGTCTGCCGAAACATCATCTCCGATGTAGAATTCATATCCAACAACATAACCATCGGGGTCGTCGCCCCACCAGGAAATATTTATTTGGCTTGTAAGTCTTTGCCCTTCTGGTAGGTTAATAGAATTAACCGTAAAACTGGTAGATGGTGGCTGATTTTCAGTAGCCGTTCCGGTCAGACCAGCATCACAAGAAACAGCCAAAACAGCAAATAAGAACAGATAATAAATTCGTTTCGACATGGGTATGAAAAAATAAAAAAGAAAGCTGGGTGTGCAATGTGCACACCCAGCTGTTTAGGAAACTGCCATGACACTTATTTTATGAGCATCATTTTTTTGATAGCAACCTGACCATTGGTTTCGAGACGGTAGATGTAGGTACCGCTTGAAAGTCTGGAAGCATCGAAGTTGATTTGATGAAATCCGGCAGACTGAACTTCATTTACGAGTGTAGCCACTCGTCGGCCCAATACATCATACACTACCAGGTTAACATTAGCTGTTTCGCCAATAGTATAGTTGATCGTGGTAACAGGGTTAAATGGGTTCGGGAAGTTTTGGTTCAGGTTGAACTCATAAACCATTTCTCCACGATCTGCAGATACTTCTACACCGAAATCGTCTAAAGAGCGAGGTACTATTCTCATTGTACCATTGAAGTTCTGAGCGATACCCACGAGGTTAACCTTTCCAGTTGGTATTGGTGTACCAATGTAATCAGCTTCATTGAAAGCTGTTCGGAATGGGCGTGTTTCACCTTCGCCCAATGAAGGATCTGTGATTGTATAATTCGTAGCATTGGCAAAATCCCCTGATGCTCCAACAAACTCAACGTCTGCAACAACAACCAAAGAAGATTCGTGTATCAAATCAAGATCACTCAAAAGGATACGCTTAGGAACAACATCACGAGTTTCAGAAGGTGTCCCTGGGTCAGCTTGAGGAACAATTTGTACTGATCCCTGAAAAGTACCCACTGTTACAAGTAAATCTGTAATTACAGTACCTACTGTGTACGGGGATGTTATAATTCCGGGAGCATCATCAATTAAGATACCTCCTGACTCATCCATGATGTATCGTTGGTTTCTACTATTTCTAGTAAAAGTAACAACTGCCTCGCCAGTATATCTGAAAACAGTACCATCCTGTGGTACATCTCTAAGTCCAGCCAGGGTATTAACATCCTGCACATCCACCTCTACAGTATAGGTACGGCTTGCAACCGGGCTAGGCTCTCTGCCAGTACTCGTCGCAAATGCGTTTATCGTAGCAGAGCTCGTAAGCGTTATCGGAGAACCAGCATAAATCGCAGAAGATGTAGTTGGAGCAGATCCGTCAAGCGTGTAATATATAGTTGCACCGGTAATCGGAGTACTAAGCGCAACAGTAACACTATTTTGATAGGTACCAGACGGCTGAGAGAATGATGGAGGGACAGTTATATTCGCGTTATCTACAAATACAACACCGTTCAAACGTCCAATTGTTTCCACATTTTCCGGAGTTGTAGCAACAGCTTCAATCGTGTAACTCACTCGTGTAAAGTCAGGAAACTGTGGGAAAGTAAAGGAGTATTCATTTCCAGATCCCGTGAGTACTTCGGTCACTTCAGTGGCCGTATCATCGTTAAAGCCTAGTGCGGTATAACGGATACGTACTTCACCAAGCGTATATGTAGCTTCTGGCAGAGCAATATTGGCCGATACTACAGCTTGCTGGCTCGATGTCACCGTGTCTTGTGTTGTTGCTGTATTAAGCTCAACTAAAGCGGGAAAACCCTGAATAACAAGGTCATTATTGATTCCCTCAGTTACCCGAAACTCTGTATCGGTACCATCTTGCAACCAAACAATGCCATCATCCCATGGAGCAATTTTAAGTGTAGATTGTACACCTGTCTCATCAAATCCTGCAGGGTTAAATGTATTAACTACAATATAACCCGCAATATCAACGATAGCTCCGGCTGGTGGCGGGGTATAGGGCCCATCCAGGTCTTCTGCTAATCGACGGTAGTTATACGATAGATTATTACCATAGCTGCTACCACGATCATTACGGAAACGAAGTGAGGTATCAGTGGTATAAATGATAGAGGTACCATCTGTTAAAGCAACCCATGGTCTACCCGTTGGGGCTTCTGAGCGACCAATAACCTCAAGGCCTTCAATTTTCACATATTGGTGATTATACTTGGAATATGCTTCTGCGTTCCATCGATGTGCACCATCAACGACCGGAGAAGGAATGTTAATGTCACCAAGTTCTACAACCTGCGGTTGTAAAAGTGGCGCGAGATCGGCATACTGAGCATCAGTTGTCATGTTCCCTAGTAATGAAACATCAGATGGGTTAAATTGCGATACATTATTGAAAAATGTGAGTCGACCCTCAACTCTGATAACATCACCTGGGAGGTAATCTTGCAGGACCCCTCGTAAGGCACCACCGTGTACAAACTGCAGATAGTTCCCATCACGACCTTCTTCAATGGCGTTTACATCTGCGACAAAGACGTGAATACGACCCGGAAGTCCTTCATTGGTGATTGATGCCAGCCCTGAGTTTTTTGGGTAAGATACCACAACGGCATCAAACGTTACCAACTCACCCACGAGTGGATGGTTTGGCAGGTCTGCCTGTGATGTCGGGAGCACATCGTACGCATGCAGATCGCGTATCATTACCGGAGTTGGTGTTGTTTGTGCCAGCAGTGTTTCCGCTCCGAAAGCCAGAGTCAGAAGCGCAGCGACACAAATTTTGTAGAAGTGTTTCATAGCGTATTGCTTGTGTGTGTTTTTTTACTTGATTATGGCAAACCTGCCACGTTGTATGTTTCCTGAATCGAGGTCTCTTACAGTATACAGGTATAAACCTGTAGTAAGATTTTGGTTAGCTGCCGAAAGGAGATCCCAGGCATGCTCTCCTCCCGACATCAGTCGGTTTGACCCGCCGAAATCACGGAACCACCGCGTATCACCGGTGTACGTGGCCGACTCATGATCGAGAGTGGCCACTATTTCACCTGAAAGTGTGTAGATTCGAACCTGGGCTCTGGAGGGGAGATTATAGAAAACCAGCTTACGTGAAAATGGACTGCTGCCATCCCATGCTGCATTTACTCTGTATGGATTAGGATACACACCTACCTGAAACTCCGGATCGTTACTGCTGAAGTTTTCATTCACCGGTGTTCCGGGGAATACCCGTACCGCATTGGCGATGATACTGGTTTCAAGAGGCGGAGTGCGCTCATCGCCTTCGTCGAAAGCTGTTACGGAAAAAAGGTACTGCCATCCGCTGAGTAGATTGGGGACATCAAAACGGTAGGTATATTGAATAGGGTCTCCCGGGAAGGTAACAGGTTCAGGCAATCTGATTTCATCAAAACCGGTGTTAAAACCCACATTCTTACCTTCTACATCCCATTCACGTAGCATTTGTGCACTCGTGGTAATCGTCCCGCGCAAGTCATCACCGAGCTGAGTTCTGTACAACCGATAGCCGGCAAAATCTTCTTCACCTGTAACCGGATCCACAGAGAATTCAGCTATATCGTCCCAATAGATGCTGGCAATACCTGCATCCAGTTCAACTCTCATGTTGGGTGTAGTGGGGGGTTCCGGTACCAAGAAGCGCGTTCTGGATCCATCTTCATTTTCTGACCCGTCGAATAATCTGTAAGCCCAGCCAATACTTTCAACCAAATTGGACCGAGAGTTTTCATTATCAAGGTCATCTACATTAGGAACGTTACCGGGAACCAATCCTTGAAATTCGCTTGGCATCAATGCGGCCACAAATGAAACGTAAATCGTGATCGTTTCACCGGGTTCTACTACAGGAAATGGACCGATGGAGTTTAACTGTATATAATTTCCATTTGCGCTTAATCCATCGTTTCTAAGCGCATCTCTATAGGTCTGCGATGGGTTTGTGGGCAATGGCGAATCCAGTGGAAAGGGTCTTTGAAGTCTTTCATACCGAAGGTCATCTCCCCCAGGTCTAGCAAACTCTCCAGCCCCGCCACCAAACAACCAAAATGAGGGATGAACAGAGGCTACCGGCTGACCGGTCTGTTCTAAAATTTCTCTGTTCCGCGGGTGGATATCTACACCTCGATAATCGGTACCTATGATAACGCTTGCTGCATGCGTATTAATTCTGGGATTATCAAACGAGCCACGATCAAAAACATAGAGGGCGTGAAGCGAATCAAGCCAGCCTACTCCACCCTTATTAAAGAAGGCCGATCCCGTTTCAACATTAGGTGCGTTTATATTTCGGGTTACCAAATCGGAGTACATCCCAAAATAAAAGTTACTCCAGACATCGCTGCCGTTGTTGGTGATATCGTAACGAATTACGGTGAGGCCTTCTGTAAAGCCAAAATTCCAGTTATACGATTCAAATCTGATATCTGCGCCAAGTGGTACGTGACCCGAAATCACCTGATTACCAATAGTAACGTTACGATCCGTGAACTGTGCGATTAAATCCTGATGAGAAATGGCTTCGGGAGAAAAATTTGGGTTATTCTCAAGTGACGACCGCTCGACAAAAAATTCGCCATTATTGGTAATTTCGAAGCCCGGAGCCCCTTGCGAGTACCCTCCACTTGTAGTAATAGTGGCGGTTGTAACTCTTGTCTCCAGTCCAATCTGGGCACCTAGCCAAATGCCGGCTTCAAACAAATGTTCTGTACCTGAGCCACGTGGGAATTCCATGCTTGGAGGGCCTACAGGTACCGTTCTTACATTGGGCCTGCCGATGGTTCCGACGTTTGTGAATGATATGCCCAGGTTACTTACCTCTACAGCTGTACGCTCAAATACCTGCTGTGCGGTGAGGGTTGAGCTGGATAATAGTCCAACAGAAGCAAGTATAAACAGCTTCTTAAAGAAAGAATATCTCATTAATTATTTTTTGAAACTACTAATAGAGTGATACGTGATTGCTATTGCCACTCTCAAAACATGCTCAAAGTTAACCCAATTTTGATGGAAAAGAAAACTTTGCGTGCAATTGTTGAAGAGGTTAACAGTAAGTTAACACGTAAAAGTCTTTATCACGGCTGATTACAGCAAGATTTTTTATCTTGTAAAATAAACTATCTGTAGACCACCAGATTTGTACTTTTATATACTGGTTGCTCTATTATGTTTGATCGCTATTACCAATCCATGCAATCCGCTCTATTTATAATGAATGCAAATCGAATCTTCTTCTATTTAATTTTTCTGATATTCGCCCCTACGCTGCTTTTAGCGCAGAGTGAGCCCGTCACGATATCTGAAGCAAAAAACCAGTCTGCGGGTACAGTAGTTACCACCACGGGCTGGATTACTACTGAAGGCGTACTGAATGGTCATGTGTACATTCAAGACGAATCGGCTGGCATCGCTATTTTTTCTGCCGATCTTGCCAATGCGAGTGAGGTGGGCGACTCGGTTGTTGTAACTGGTACACTTGGAATATTCGGTCAGACCCCCTTTCCGGCCGGGCAGACAGACGGGTTTCAACGCCTGGCAGGAACAGTTACATTCAGCATATATACCGATGGGCGACGGCTTCAGGAATCTATACCTGTTGGCATAGCCGATATCAACAGCGGTGAGTTCGAAAGCAGATTGGTTACACTTTCACAATCACCCATCTTTTCATCCGGATCAAATAACTTTGTTTCAGGAAATCTTCAGGGAGGCAGTGAGTACACACTACGTATTCTGGAGGATACCGGAAGACTTTTTGTTACGAATGATTCGGGCATATCCGGTACGCCAGCCCCCCAGACTGAGGTAGATATAACAGGTATTGTAACCACCTTTAGAGGCAACTATCGACTCGCTCCGCGATCGGTCGATGATATCGTTGAAAACCCGTTCACCTTTCCGGATGCATCACGAACCCTTGATGTCATGACCTGGAATATTGAATGGTTTGGTCACCCAACCAATGGTCCATCCAATCTGGAACTCCAATTTCAGAATGTGAAACGCATCATCGAAGAGACCCAGATGGACATTATCGCCATGCAGGAAATTGCAGACGATGCCATGTTTCAGCGCCTGATTAATGAATTGGACGGTTATCGTGGATTTATTTCACCCAGAGCTTTTCCATCGCAAAACCAACGCATTGCATTCTTTTTCAATACCAATACCATCGATTCCATTGCGTCTGCAAATGTAGCCACGGGCGGCGGTTGGGGAGGCCGAAATCCACTCGAGTTCACCTTCGATTTCACACCAGTCGGCTCGGATGAAACCCGACGCATTAAGGCTACCAATCTGCATGCCAAAGCATTTTCAAACATAGAAGACTACAACACACGAGTATTTGATGCGAATATTTTAAAACAGTATGCCGACGCAACCAACCGAGATAACAAGCTCATAATCTTGGGTGATTACAACGACGATGTAACTGTGGCTACATTTCAAGGCCGGGTTTCGCCCTACCAAATCTTCAATGATGACCCAATATATCTTATTGTTACCCGGGCACTTAGCCTTGCGGGATTTACCTCGTTCCGCGATCGAAGTATGATAGACCATATCATGATAAATGAGAAGCTATTTGATTATCACCTCGACCGCGCCCAGCATGTATTCGATCCCTCTCCCTACGTAAGCAATTATCTGGGAACCACTTCCGATCATTTCCCTGTGATTACGCGCTTTTATTTCCCAACCACAACCAGTGCACCCGAATTTGATACAGAAATACCTTCACACGTATCGCTGTATCAGAACTTCCCCAATCCGTTTAACCCTACAACCACCATCCGATACAGCTTAAACAGCAGCGATACGGTAACACTCAGTGTGTATGATATTACTGGACGACTGGTTTCCACCCTTATTTCCAATGAGGCACGAAGTGCAGGTAACCATCAGGTCTACTTCAATGCCGGTTCGCTATCCAGTGGGATGTATCTATATGTGCTCACAACGGGATCGGGACTTCGGCTAAGTCAGAAAATGATGCTCCTGAAATAGTACCATCGTAATATTTTCTGTAATAATGATGGTATCTTTCGCAGTTTAAACACCATAATACACTACCAATGCGACCGGATCCGCATCACAAAATACACCCAAATGCAATACCGGCATGGAGATTAAGTGACGGAGCCTCTTCCCTCACCTGGTATTTCTTGCCTATTCTAACGTTTACTTTTTGGTACACTGGTGCTATTCCGTTGTGGCCGACTTTTGTGCTCGCCGGCTTGTGCGTCGTAAATACCATTTTTATGATGACCATCGTTCCTGTTATTCGATGGAAAAGATGGCGATATGAAATTAACGGACATGAAATTTACTTGAAGTACGGCATCATCGTCATCAGAAAGGTTCTGATTCCAGCTTCGCGTATTCAGAATGTGGATACGGCTCAGGGTCCGATTTTCCGCCATTTCGGATTGTCGAGCGTTACCATTACCACGGCAGCTACCACCCATGAAATCCCCGCACTCGATGATGAAACAGCCGACGCGGTGCGAAACACCATATCTGTATTAGCAAGGGAGGCTGATCAGGATGTTTGATGTACCAAAACGTCAGCATCCTGTTGCCATTATTACGAATACACTAGCGGTAGTTCGCAACTTTTTTCTACCTATTGTAATCGGTATTGTCGTAGGTACAGGAAACGTTCAAACAGAGAGTCAATGGGAATATCTCTTGCGTATTTTACCCATTCTGATGGTATTTTTTGTAACACTCGGCGGTGGATTCATACAATGGTTTCGATTTTATTACTGGCTTGAGGGAGATGAATTTCGAGTAAAACAAGGTCTCATTGTACGAAAGCAGCAATTCATCCCCCGTCATAGGATTCAGGTTATCGATATATCATCGGGAATTATTCAGCGCATGTTTGGTCTGGTTAGTCTTAACGTACAGACGGCGGGAGGTGATACTCCCGGGGTAACCATTTCTGCGATTCGTATGGAAGAAGCGCTGGCAATTCGAGCCAAACTCCGCAAAGAAGACCAACAAGTACCTACGGAAGAGGAAAATCAGAACAGCGGTACGGAAGATCCAATTTCAAATCCCTTCCTGAAACCCCAGGCCGAATACAAACTCAGTGGAGATCATTTACTGATTGGTGCGGCAACAAGCGGAGGTTTTGGTGTATTTCTTTCTGTACTAGCTACAATTTACTCTCAAATCAGCTCCTCCATTGATGAAGACCGAATTCTGGGATGGTTTTCTAATCTACCACTGGGCGATACAAATTCTGTAGTCATTTTCACCATCTTACTCGTACTTGTAGCCTGGCTCATGTCGGTGTCGAGTTTTATTCTGCGTTTTGCCAATTTTCGCATTCGGAAACTCGACCGGGAGCTCGTTATTTCAAAGGGGCTTCTGGAGCGTAAGCAGGTAACCATCCCATTTCGGCGAATCCAGGCCATTCGCGTTGTGGAGGGCGTTCTTCGTCAGCCCTTCGGTTACGCCACTATCATGGTTGACAGTGCAGGATTCGGGGAAAAAAGTGGCACTACCACCGAGCTGGTTCCGCTTATCCCATCGACGCAGGTATCTGACTTTTTGAAAACATTTGCAGATGAGTTTAACGTAGTTGGCACTGCAGTACGTCCACCAAAACGTTCACTGTTCCGCTTCGTGCTCAAAGCCATTCGTTTACCCGTTATCATCGGTTTAGCTCTGGGTTACTTTTCTGGACTTTGGTATCTGGCACCGATAATTATACCCTTCGGAGTTGTTCTAGGAATTTTGCGGTATCAGGAAACGGGCGGGGGAATAAGTTCGACTAACTTCTTTACTGGTCGATATAGAAACCTGGCACGAACTACGGTAATAATACCCGCATATCGTATTCAGAGCGCGAAAACCGTGCAAAATCCATTTCAGCTGTTCAATACCCTGGCAGACTTACGTATGAATATTGCCTCATCCAATACGGGTGCTGAGTTTATTATTCCAAATCTGGATCAGGAGGATGCAGACGAGATGCTGCAATGGGTGCAAGCATCAAGGCCTGCCCCCATCCTCGATAAACAACTTGAAATTACCATTCCTGCTTTTGGTAAATCCGGGTAAATCAACGGAGCTACACTAGCGTTTTACCTCCAACGGCTTCAGGAAGCGTACCTTCGTAGAGCCGTTTCGCCTCGGTCAATGAAATAATGGTTTCTTCATCAAAATGAAGCTCCATTCCATCATCTACCCGTCCGATTTCATGTACGGGGATGCCCGCGCGATGATAGACTTCCTTGATAGATGGAACATCCGCTGGTCGGCAAGTCACCAAAATTCCACTTTGTGCTTCGCTGAAATAGGTTTCCAATGTTGAACCACCTAGCGGTGAGAGATCCAGATGAACCCCTTTATCACCGAAAATAGCCATTTCTGTAATAGCAATAGCCAGTCCGCCATCAGAGAGATCGTGCGCGGCTCCAATCAGCTCTTTTTGTATGACTTCCAAAGTAGCCTTCTGTAAGCTCTTCTCGAATGTTAAATCGAGTTCAGGTGCGTCTCCAGCTGTGATTTTATGACACCAGCTAAGGTATTCACTGGCACCCAGACCGCGGCGTGGTGCACCTACGTAAAGCAATGTGTCGCCCACATGCTTAAATGACGCAGTAGTTGCGTGCTTTTCAACATCCTCAACGATACCGAGCATACCAATAGTAGGGGTCGGGAATACGGCACCTTTGGGGTTTTCGTTATAAAAACTGACATTGCCGCCGGTAACCGGTGTACCAAGAGCATTACAGGCATCGCCCATGCCACCTACGGCCTCTTTAAATACCCAGTATAACTCTGGTTTATAGGGGTTGCCAAAATTAAGACAGTTTGTGATTGCCACTGGTTTCCCGCCGGCACAAACCACATTTCTGGCAGCTTCTACAACTGCAATTTGTCCACCTTTGCGCGGATTCAAGTACACATAACGGCCGTTACAATCGGTTTTTACGGCCAAACCTTTGCGCGAATCTTTCAGTCGGATTACAGCTGCATCCGACGGCCCCGGTCCTATTACGGTGTTGGTTCGCACCATGGTGTCGTACTGCTCGTAAACCCAGCGCTTAGATGCGATATTTGGTGACTTAAGCAAGGTATAGATAAGATCTGTGAATGATCGTTTCTCTGAAATACGGGATGCATCAAACGCCATGGTCTCATTTAGATAAGCCGGACGTTTGGTTTCACGAATGTAAACAGGAGCGCCTCCACCAAGTACGAGCGAATCGGCTGGGATGTCGGCTTTCAGTTCGCCTTCTTTGTGATACTGAACCCGGCCTGTATCGGTTACGTGGCCAATAACTACAGCGTGGAGGTCCCACTTTTTATACACATCAATAATTTCCTGTTCACGCCCCTTCTGGGCTACAACCAACATCCGCTCCTGACTTTCAGAAAGGAGAAGCTCATAGGCCGTCATACCCTCTTCACGGGCCGGGACTTTATCGAGATCGATGTGCATTCCAGCCTCACCTTTTGCACTCATTTCAGAGGTTGAACAAGCGATACCCGCTGCACCCATGTCTTGCATGCCCACTACGGCGCCGGTTTTAAGTGCTTCTAAAGAAGCCTCAAGCAGTAGCTTTTCCATAAACGGATCACCTACCTGAACACTCGGGCGTTTGGACTCGCTTTCTTCTGATATTTCCTCACTGGCGAAAGTTGCCCCGTGAATACCATCTCTTCCCGTGCTGGAACCCACTATAATAACTGGATTTCCGAGTCCTTTAGCGATGGCAGAGGCGGTTTCTCCAACCTTCACAATTCCCACGCTCATAGCATTTACCAGCGGATTACCCTCATAACTTTCATCGAAGCAAACCTCCCCGGCCACCGTAGGCACACCAAAGGCATTGCCATAATCGGCGATACCACGCACAACACCATCTAAAAGGTAACGAACCCGCGGATTCTCCAGCGACCCAAAGCGCAGTGAGTTCAATGAGGCTATTGGACGGGCACCCATTGTAAAAATATCGCGGTGGATACCCCCAACACCCGTTGCTGCACCCTGATAAGGTTCAACAGCCGATGGGTGATTGTGGCTCTCAATTTTAAACGCACAGGCGAGTCCATCACCTATATCAACCAGTCCGGCATTTTCTTCTCCGGCATCTACCAGCAATTGCGGACCTGAACGTGGCAGGGTTTTCAGAACGGCAATGGAGTTTTTGTAGGAGCAATGCTCACTCCACATAACGGAGTACACTCCGAGTTCTGTAAAGGTGGGAATTCTACCGAGATAATCACAGATTTTTTGATATTCCTGTTCGGTTAATCCGTGTTCTTTGGCCAAGTCTAGATTAACATTAGGCTCTTTGGGTGCAGAAGCGTTCATGGGTGGGAAATTGGATTGGCTTTCGTTTTCTGTTACCGCGCCGAAGTTACGAACTTCCCGAGTTAATATCCTTGTATATTCAGGTAATTGAGCAGGCTTTTGTAGTCGTTGAAATAAAATGATGCTTTTTTAAGCTTCGCAGCGTCGTTTTCTCGGGTAAACCAAGCCGTTTCCCATCCGAACGAAGCTCCTCCCTGTATATCAGATATAAAGCTGTCGCCTACGTATAAAATTTGCTCGGGTGCAAAACCTACTTGACGAGTAGCGAACTCGAAAATTCCGGGCATGGGTTTCATAAAACCTACTTCCTCGGAAATAATATAGGCATCGGTCAGCGCGTAGAGATCGAATCGCTCCCCTTTTTTTTGCTGAATTTCGGTAAAACCGTTGGTAAGAAAACCGATGGGAAAATGTTTGTGGATTTCGGAGAGGGCCTCGCGGGCACCCGGCACCCACTGCCAATGATGCTCATAAAGCTGCATATAGGTCTGGCGAAATGTTGGACTGTGGATTTGATCTATACCCAGGTCTCTGAGTGTCCACGAAAAGCGCGATTCTTCCAGAAAAGCACGGTCAATTCTGCCGGCGCCATACTCTTTCCATAGTCCGGCATTGATACGATGGTACACATCCTGTAATTCGCTTATACCAACTTCTGTAAAACATTTCAGTTGAGATTGCGTATCACGAAGAGCGGCACGTTCTGCGGCTTTATGGTCAAGAATGGTATCGTCGATGTCGAAGAATATAAATTCGATGGTACTGCGAGGGCTCATAAAATGTGTTTTTGTGTTAAAGTGCGAAGATACGCAAGATAGCTTTAGCCAAAAAGCATAACAGACAGATGCGTTAATTCTCTGCGTTTTCGTACTTTAGGAAGCTCATCATCGTTAATGTAGAATGTTACAAAACTCACCATCTAAATTGATTTAAAGACTATGACCACAAAACATTGGATTGGAATTGGCATTGCTGCGGTGCTTGTACTCTGGGCTATCTCCGTGCAGCGCGGACTGGTACAAAAGGAAGAACGGGTTCAGGAGGCATGGGGGTTTGTTCAGTCTCAGTATGAACGCCGTGCCGACCTTATCCCCAATCTTGTGGCAACCGTTCGCGGGGCCGCTGATTTTGAACGAGAAACCCTGGAGGCGGTGGTAGATGCACGTGCACGGGCTACATCCATGCAGTTGAGCGCCGATGCGCTGAACGATCCACAGGCTATGGAGAACTTTCAGGCAGCTCAGAATCAACTTAGTGGGGCTTTGTCTCGTCTGCTCGTTACCGTGGAGCGCTACCCCGAATTAAGAGCGAATCAGAATTTCCGCGACCTGCAAACCCAACTTGAAGGAACGGAAAATCGCATATCAACCGAGCGAAATCGTTTTAATACGGCTGTTCGCGAGTACAATACAGCAATCCGTCTGTTTCCTGGAAGTCTGCTGGCTGGTATGCTAGGGTTTCAGCAGGTGGCATATTTCGAGGCTACTGCGGGCGCAGAAAGAGCACCAACAGTTGAATTTTAACCTGATACGCCAATGGATATAGAAACGTTTTTAACCAACGAACAAGAAGAGGCCATTGCCTCAGCTATAGCTGAGGCCGAGCGACAGACCAGTGGAGAAATCAAGGTTCACATCGACCTGAAATGCTCCGGTGATGCCCTGGAGCGTGCTAAAACCCTGTTCGGTGAAATGAACATGCACAAAACACAATTTAGAAACGGTGTGCTGATTTACGTTGCCACCGATGATCATAAATTGGCTGTGTTCGGTGATGAAGGTATTCACAGTTGTGTTGGCGACACCTTCTGGCAACAGGAAATCGATCTGATGGTTTCGTATTTCAAGAAAGGTGAGTATCAGCGGGGATTGACGGAGGTCATTGCACAAATTGGGGAGAAATTACGCACTAACTTCCCCTTCGATCAAAAAGGCGACACCAATGAACTCGATAATGAGGTTACCTATGGCAGCGGCAGTTAGATCGGTATTTTTGAGCTTAATTATTGTATTGACTACTCTTTCAGGATTGCACGGACAGTCCTTCCCCGACAGGCCCACTGGGCACGTGAATGACTTCGGCGGGTTTTTGACCGCTCAGCAGGTTCGTTCGCTGGAAATGAAACTGCGCACCTACCGCGACACAACCAGCAATGTAATTGTTATTGCAACCCTGCCAAGTCTGGACGGAAACGCCATCGAGGAGACTGCAGAGCGTATGTTCAACACCTGGAGAATGTGGGAAGGTGAACGGCAGAACGGTATTCTCATTTTAGCATCGAGGCAGGAGCGCGCATTGCGAATTGAAGTAGGGTATGGACTAGAAGGTGCTGTTCCTGATATTCTTGCAGGAAGAATTCTTCGAGAAGTGCTCACACCCGGTTTTCAGCAAGGCGACTTTTACGGAGCCTTCGATCGGGCCAGCGAAATTATGATGCAGCTGGCAGCCGGAGAATTCGACGCTGTTGATCGCGCCGTTCAATCGGAACAGGTGAATCCGTTTGCCCTCCTCATATTATTCGTATTATTAATTTCCGTTTTCTTCCTCATCAGTAAATTGGGAGGTGCGAGCGGTATGCGGGGACATCGCATTGGCTCGGGCGGTGTTGTTGTACTAGGCGGTGGTTACGGACGCCGAGGTTACGGCTATGGCGGTGGGTTTGGAGGTGGATCCCGTGGCGGGTTTGGCGGCGGAGGCGGATTCGGTGGTTTCGGGGGCGGAGGCGGATTTGGTTCTGGTGGCGGTGGGGCATCCGGAGGTTGGTAATAGCTTGTAAACATCACGCTTTCAGGAACTTCACAACCTTTCAGCTTGGTTTGATTGGGTATGAAAAAATATATATTACTTTACATTTTCGCTGTACTTACCGGTACAGCCTGGGCCCAGAGTCCTGATACCCTTCGTGCAGACCTTAACGAGATACGCATAGAAGCAAGCCGAGGTCAGACTCCTCTTAACGATATCCCCTTCTCTGTAAGCTCATGGCAGCGAACGGAATCGCAGCGATTAGGCTCACCACAACCCTCCTTTGCATCAACATTTGAAGGCATCCCCGGGATTTATTTCGGAAACAGAGATAATTTCAGCCTAGGTGAACGACTCAGCATCAGGGGCATGGGCTGGAGAGCTTCTTTTGGGGTACGAGGCATACAAGTCTTACTCAACGGAATACCCCTCACCTCACCTGACGGTCAAACTATTTTGGAAGTTGTAGACCCAAATCTTATTCGTCAGGCAGAATTTATTCGTGGTCCAAACGCCATTTATTGGGGAAATGGCAGTGGTGGCACACTATACATGAATACAATGAGCCAGACAGATGGTGTCTCTTTGAGAGCATATGGAGGTAGTTTTGGAACCAACGGACAAGACGTATCAGTGGCAACTTCTTTGCAGAATACACGGATTCAGGCGGATGTTTCGCGATTTACAACCTCAGGATATCGTGAGCATAGCAGCGCCACTTTAAACCGTTTTTCACTGACTGCTCAGCAGCATTTAGGATCCAGCCGATACCTGCGGTACACCGGCTTTGCCGCCGTGGCACCTGAGTCACAAAATCCAGGTTCACTAACAGCAGGCGAGCTGAGCACAAATCGCACATTGGCAAATCCCAGATCCGTAAGTCAAGACGCGGGCAAAGCATATACGCACATTATGCAGGGAATCCAGTTTGTGCAGGAGCGTGATAATGATCGTTTTGAAGCCGTCTTACACGGTACTATACGTGATTTGAGTAACCCCATTCAACCCGTGATTATTGAAATCAACAGGCTTTCGGGAGGTGCCCGAATCAACTATGAACGAACACTTGGTCAATTCAGTGTTTTAGTAGCCTCCGATTGGTCCAGACAACATGATATTCGCCAAAACTGGTCTAATCAGGAAGGTTCTAAGGGTAATCAAACTGTCAGACAATTCGAAAACGCTCAAACTATCGGGTTAGCGGGTATCATACAGGCCGATTTCGGTGCCCTTTCTATCAACGGAGGATTACGTCAAGATTGGATTGAATTTCGTGCCAACAATCGATTCTCTTCTGACCCGAGCAGCACCAGGAGTCTTTCGGCCTTTAGTCCTCAGCTTGGTTTTACATACGAAACCAAGTTCACCGCTACATTTTTTGGAAGTATAAACACATCTTTTGAAACCCCTACCCTCACGGAACTTGCAGTGAGTCCGACTGAGGAACCGGGTCTTAATCCATTTCTTGAACCTGAGGAATCTACCGGATACGAACTTGGTGTGCGGGGTTTCCTGCCCTCTTTAAGACTTCGTTATGAGTTAGCAGCATATCATATCAACGTCAGAAGCCGTTTGCTGGCATTTCAGACGGATTTGGGAGGTGATCGTAATTTCTTCGTTAACGCAGGCAGAGCGCGACATCGAGGCATCGAATCAGCCCTTTCTTGGCGTAACGAGATGGGGTTCTTTGCACGAGCATCCATCAGCTTGCAAGACGTAACCATACGTTCAAATGAAGGCGGTCTGCAGGGTAACAAAATTCCCGGAATCCCATCACGTATCATGAACACTCGCATAGGTTATGAGAACGACAGCATTGAAATAAGCGGGCTTGTTCGGAATCAGGGTATGATGTACACGAATAACGCTAATACAGTTGAGAATGACTCCTGGACAACCCTGGACATCAGGAATTCTTATCGATACCGGATTGCATCATACGGCACTGAAATTCAACCGTTTGTCCAAATTTCAAATGTACTGGACGAGCGGTATAACAGCTCGGTGGTAATTAATGCCTTTGGAGGACGTTATTTTGAGCCTTCTCTGCCAAGATCACTGAGTTTTGGTGTTGCCGTAACGTTCTAGTTGCACCCATTTATGCCATACATAGGACAACTGTTTGGAAGATACCCAGATACTGTCAGTGCTATATGTTACTTTATGGTCTGAAACGCACATAACGAATCACCCGATTGTCGGCGAGGTGCATTCGTTCGTAATACGTGAGGATATCCAAATCGGGTTGTTCGTGATAGTGGTTATGTACATCCTCAACCAAGAAATCAACTTCTAGTTGCTCTTGCTCGATAACCTCCGTGGTATACTCAAATAACTCAGGAGAATCTGTTTTGAGGTGAACAAAAGCTCCTCTCTTTAACACTTCACGATATTTTTTAAGAAAAAAAGGAGAGGTGAGTCGTTTGTTGATTTTTTTGGTACCGAGGTACGGATCGGGAAAGGTAATCCATATTTCATCTACTTCATCTGCCGCGAAATAGTTGGTTACATAATCAATATATATCCTTAAAAATCGCACGTTATCTAGTTGATCATGATGTGCGGCTACCGCACCTCGCCATATTCGATCTCCTTTGATGTCGATTCCGATAAAGTTTTTATTCGGATATCGTTTTGCCAGACTCAGTGTATAATCACCTTTCCCACAGGCAAGTTCAAGCACCAGAGGATTTTCGTTGCCAAAAATTCGTTCGCACCAACGCCCTTTAAGCGGAGATATAGTAGTTGGGCTATAATCTTCCAGCTCAATTACATTTTCAAGATCGGCCAGCTCACTATAGCGCTGTAGTTTTCGTTTTGCCACGATGTTGATTCAGATAAATAGATAATAAAGCCGACACTGCCGGCTTATCCACAAAGCCCAGTTTTGTTGAACGGTTTATGGTGAAAGGCGGGTAATCTTCCAGCTGCCCTCAACCCATTCGTACTGAAAGCGGTCGTGAAGCCGGCTAGCCCTACCCTGCCAAAACTCAATTCTATGAGCTTTAACGGCATAACCGCCCCAGTAAGGAGGCAATGGCACATTGTTTTCATCCGGATACTCCTCTTTCATATCGGAATATTGCGCTTCCAGTTGTTCACGGCTTTGTACAGGAGAACTTTGGTGAGAAGCCCACGCTCCCAGTCTGCTTTCATAAGGTCTGCTGTTAAAATAAGATTCGTTGGCTTCCTTATCGAGTTTGACGGCTTTGCCCTCTATGCGAATTTGGCGCTCCAGCTCTGGCCAGTAGAAACACAAGCCAACTCTATTATTCTGCGCGATCTCCTTACCTTTGGCACTTTCGTAGTTGGTGTAGAAAATGAATTTGCCTTTTTCGACCCCCTTGAGCAATACAATTCGGGAGGTTGGCTGCAGATTTACATCAACGGTAGCTAACGACATCGCCGTTACATCGGCAACCTGCGATTTCATAGCCTCAGAGAACCATTTATTAAACATTTCGATGGCATCAGGCAACAAATCACTCACATCAAGCGACTCTAACATATAGTCGCGACGAATATCTTGAATATTATCTGTAGTCATGCTGAATATTATTCGGAGTTGGGGATTGGTTAAATACTGTAATACACAATATACGCTATTTGAAGCTTTTTCGTGGAAAATGCCATGTGCAGGTACACATTATCGCTTATTTGACTAACTTTGCTCTCTAACTCAATAAATACGAAGATTCATGCAAGAAATTATTCTTATTTCAGTGTCCGGTACCGATAAACCCGGCCTAACCAATAATCTTACACGCGTACTATCTGATTATAAAATCAACATTCTGGACGTAGGTCAGGCAGTAATTCACGACACCCTTTCCCTCGGCATACTGGTTGAAATACCCAAAGAGTCGGAGAGTTCTCCTGTATTACGCGACATACTCTTTAAAGCACACGAACTTGGGTTAAATGTTAAATTCAAACCCATCCCTGTAGATGAGTATGAAATTTGGGTAAATGCACAGGGCAAGCCCCGCTATATCATTACCATATTAGGCAAACAGATAACTGCACGGCACATGTATGAAATCAGCGAAATTATCACCGCAAATGCATTGAATATCGACAGTATCATTCGTTTATCGGGCAGAAAATCCCTCCACAACCCTCACGACAATCTAAGAGCATGCGTTGAACTGACGGTTCGAGGCGAACCTGATGATATAGCATCTATGCGTGCGAAATTTTTAGACATATCACGTGATTTCGGCATCGATATCAGCTTTCAAGTTGACAATATGTATAGAAGAAACAGAAGAATGGTAGCTTTCGACATGGATTCAACCCTCATCCAGGCAGAGGTTATCGATGAGTTAGCTAAGGCGGCCGGTGTTGGTGACAAGGTTGCGGCCATTACGGAACAAGCTATGCAAGGAAACATCGATTTCACGGAGAGTTTTCGACAACGTTTGGGACTATTGAAAGGCCTGGATGAGTCTGTATTGCAGGAAATAGCCGATAATTTACCCATTACGCAAGGCGCTGAAAAACTGATATCAACCTTGAGGAAAATCGGCTATAAGACAGCAATTATCTCCGGAGGTTTTGAATACTTTGGTAAACATTTACAGCAAAAGCTGGGTATCGATTACGTATTTGCCAATCAACTTGAGGTCGTTGAGGGCAAAGTAACCGGTAAGATTTGTGGTCAAGTGGTCAATGCTGAGCGCAAAGCCGAAATACTTCGGGAACTCGCTGCCAAAGAGCGTATAAGTCTCGATCAGGTGATAGCCGTTGGTGATGGTGCGAATGACTTACCTATGCTCAGTATTGCTGGTTTAGGAATCGCGTTTCATGCCAAGCCAGTGGTAAAAAAGACAGCCCGACATTCTATTTCAAATCTCGGGCTGGATGGAATTCTTTATCTGATTGGTGTTCGCGACAGAGATCTTCTGATTCAGCAAGACATCTAGAGGATGTAGTCTTCAGATTCTATAACAAACTGCCAGTTGCCTCTGAACATGCCCAGTCGACCATAGAACCGAACGGTTTCACCAGCTTTATCTGCGAAATACTCACGAACATTGAATGCCGGCGCAAAAAGGTCGTATCGTTCTCCATTAACCGTGACTCGAGCACGGTTATCGATCACCGCTTCAACCAAAAACAATTCGTCGAAATAGTCTGTGGTTCTGATTGAACCATCTATTTCAGAAGCAATGAAATATTCGCCTTCCTCAGGCATTCGGGTTTGTACAGGAATAGGCGACCAATACGCATTATCTGTGAATCCAGGATTCGTCAGGTCTTTTACCCGTGAAGTATCCTTATCACTCACAACTCTGAAACGCATACTGATTGGCAAGTGATCAGAATAGCCTCTTCCCTCGCCAAATCCATTCCACCTGACGGGGGTCATGCTGGTAGGATACACGTTTTTACCTATAAAGCGACCAACTTCAAACGAGTTATCAACATATTGAACTCCGTAGAAATCATAAAGCCCGGGACTTATCATTATCTGCATCAGGGTACCCCAATAACCCCTAAAAGTATCGGATCCGCGTTCATCGACCGGGATTTCATGCCAAAGGTTGTAAACTTTTTCGGGATGTCCTCCAGCTACAGCCAACTCGTTCCCGGTTGATTGAAGAACGTCATTCACCGCAGTTTTTTCCATATAGGTATAACGATAAGACTGATTGTAGTCGCTGTTGAAATCTCCACCTAGTATGAAATCGACTCTTGGATTTTCGGCTCGCAGCTCGTCAAGACGTTGCCTCAAAACAGTTGCATTTTGTATTCTGATGAGCTCAAAATCGGGATCGGATGCTCGAGCACGCCAATGATTGCCAAATACGACTAGAGGGTATCCTTCTACATCAATCCAGGTCTCCAGAATGGGTCGGGCAGTCTCGATTGGGTGAACACGCGTTTTCTCATGCATTATTGGTAAACGGGAAAGCGTTACATTTTTTTGAACGTGAGTAGGTGTCCCATCTTCATTAAGCGGACCGTATGCAACAGAGACATCATAGCCAGTTAGTCCGCGGTCGTGCAATCCTTTAATTAATAACAGTTCAGACGGGAGGTCGGCTATTTCATCATCGAAGTGAACCAGCAGCATATCTTGTAATGTAGTATGGCCCCATCGCTGTAGAAAAGCATCTACATCACGTGTAGTTCCTGGCCGGGGATTGGTGAAATCACTTTCTACCTCCGATAGAACGAGTATGTCTGGTCCCAGACCGTTATTATACCTGGCCATAAGTCGCGCCATATTATCAATTTTATTGAAAATATGAGCAGGAGTGTACACAGCTGGCTGATAATCGGAGAAGACAGCGACACCATCGGCATCGAAGAGATTTTCAACATTATATACTACGAGCTTCCAGGTTTTATCATTCTCGGAAGCGGCCGATTGTGTACAGGCTGACCAGGAAATTGAAAGGATGGCAAGAAACAAAAGGGGTTTAAGTACAGATTTTTGAAACATGAAATGTGTTTATATATATTGATTAGTTGCGCTCCGGCCCGAGTTTCCTTTCGAGTTCTGCAATCTTACGTTGAAGCTCCTCATTTCGAAGTGATTCTGCTGCATCGTAAGAGACGGACTGGTCCTGGGTGTGAAGAGGCTTACCCATATCTTCTTTACTTAGCAACCAGTTCATATTTACGTTACGACACTTCTGGAGTATCTGATTCAAGGGTAAGGTCCCCCTGGACCTTTGCATTGCCAGAGTATTCGGTTGAATATCAAGAAACTCGGCCAATTTTGCGTCTGTTTTGAGATTGTAGTACTGTTTAACACGGTCCAATACCATATTCACATGATGTGACTTTTTATTGTCAGTATTCACAATTTGTGATATTTTATTAAAGGTTGATCCAAAGAGTTCAGCGTCAACAGTTCTACTTTGGATTTTCTCATGCGATAAAGCCGTGTTTGATTACCGTCAACACGGCTTTATCTATTTTTAATTTAGCAAAATAATCTGCATATCTGTAAAACTGCTATTCATAATTTAATTCTGTTTATAATTGGCCAATCAGTATAAGCCAGGAGCTTATCTCTCGTGTAACTATACCAACAGAAAAAGGTGCTTTTCGATGCGAAACTATGTATGGGTACTATTTGTTGCTTTCTCTGTGGCCATTTTTTTTAGAATTACCACAACAAGTGCCATGAACCAAAATAATTTAATAACTGAAGAAATGAGCAGTAAGCTAGAGCAAGCGACGTTCGGGGCGGGTTGCTTCTGGTGTGTTGAGGCAATTTTCCAACGCATCGAGGGAGTATACAATGTAGAATCAGGCTATTCAGGAGGACATATAGAGAACCCAACGTATCAACAGGTTACATCCGGCAGAACGGGACATGCTGAAGTTATTCGATTTGACTATAACCCGGATAAAGTGCGTTTTGAAGATTTACTTGAGGTATTCTGGCATACCCACGATCCTACAACACTGAATCGCCAGGGGGCCGACGTTGGAACACAGTACAGGTCCGTAATCTTCTACCACAACGAGGAGCAGCGAGATATTGCACTGGCCTCTAAATCAAAAACTGATGCGTCTGACTTATGGCAAGATCCTATTGTAACCGAAGTGTCTCCTCTGATCAACTACTATCGTGCTGAAGACTATCACCAGAACTATTTCAACGACAATCCCAACGCCGGGTACTGTTCTGTAGTAATAGCGCCTAAGGTGCGTAAATTCATGCGTGATTTTTCGCATTTGCTGAAGAATTGATATAGCACTACACACGATATAACCCACTGCTATCTGAACAAATTAAAAAGTACTTCACTAATTCCAATTTATACCGATAATAAGTTAGCTGTTGACGAACAGGTTTTTTCATTTTGGGGCTAAAAAATGAAATACATTCTTTAGATTTAAAGAAAGTGAAGGAGCCTGGCCCGGTATAATGCCGTCTGGGGAAAGAACTTAATCACATTATTTTTAGCATATTTGACATGAAACTTTGGGTTATTGATGATGATAGTATTTACCAGATGCTCACCAAGCGTATGGTAGAAAAAGCCTACCCGAACACGCTTGTCGCGTCTTTTTTAAACGGAAAACTGGCTCAAGACACACTCTTAAAAATTGTTGAAGACAAGGATGCAGATGAATTCCCGGATGTTATATTTTTGGACATAAACATGCCCGTAATGAATGGTTGGGAGTTTTTAGACTCGCTGGTAGAAAAGCAGATTAAAGAAAAAGTAACGGCAAAAATTTACATCGTAAGTTCATCAATTGACAAATCTGATTTCGAGAAGGCCAAAACATATGACAATGTAGCCGACTACCTTGTAAAGCCATTGTCTAAGTCTGATTTCATTAAATATCTCGCTGAATCAGACTGATGAACTAAATCACATAGATGAACATTTTTTTAAAAAGTCCGAACAGAAAAAACAACTGCTCGGACTTTTTTTACTTTTAGCTTATCTGCGACCGCCCTCGACATTTCTGAAATTATAGCTGAACGACATCAAAGCGAAACGGGTAATTACATTGGACCTCACATCATCAATAAAAGCATCACTAACAGATCGGTTAATGCTATTATTCTGGGCCAGAATATCGAACACAGTAACCCTTAATTCAGCTGCCTGATTACGTCCGAACTTATATCCCAGCGCCGCATTCCAGTACATTGCTGTTTCAGCAAACGTCTCGTCCAAACCTTCATAGTGTGTTAGATTCAAATCTGATGCTATTACGAGTCGTCCCCAGGGAAGCAAGTTCAAACGCAGCGACGCACTGCCTGTATAAAAGTTATCGTTAATACCAACTGCATTGGCATTTTCAACAATGTTATAATTGCCTCTGTACGACATATTGATGTCTACATTCGGTCCAATATTACTGCTAAGTGAAGTTCCAGCATTTAATCCGATATTTCTGGCAACTGTTCTTTCTTCATTATTTACGGTGGGTTGTAGTGCATAAGTTACTCCTCCATATGAAATTCGCATTACTTTGGATGAGAGGAACCGCTCTGGAGTGGTTAAAAAATGATCGTATGCGGTGTGATGCTCCGATGTTTTCTGGTCGGGTAAACCTGGCCCCGGGACCAAGAATTACACCAGGTGCCAATAGTGTATCGGATGTTGCAATCAGCGTGGTATTTCCAATCGTGTTATTTGTAAGCGTGTAGGCGATTACACCAAACCAGGATGTCCCGGCATCAATATTGGCAGTACGATACCGCGCAGAAATAGTTTGAGCGTATTGCTGATCCAAATCGGGATTGCCACCTCTCAATACCAATGGATTGCTGTTATCTATTACTTCTTGAAGCTGTGAAATACTAGGATTTTGAGTGTTCGTGCGGTAATTAATATTCAGATTTGCTGTACGCGAAAATTGATATCTTATGTTCATAGACCCTACAAGGTTATTGTACACATTACGTATTTCGGTCCCCGTTGGAAGCGTCTGATCACCCTTTAATAATGTATACTCGTAGTTCAGATCCGCATTGATATTGAATCTCTCTCTACGTACGCGAAGCCCTGTACCTGCTTGATGCGCCCAGGTTTTGCTTATAAATTGATTCGTCAAATTCGTATTTAAAATAGGCCCAGCCGGTCCTGATGGATTTAAATCGAATATCAACCTCTCCGAATCCGTTTCATCATAAGAGGGTCTGAATCGAACGAGAACCTGAACATTATCTCTAAGGGGTTCTGTAAACTGGATATCGGTTGATGTACTGAATGACCGGGTTTCAGCCTCTGTTGATTGATCTGTAACTCGTTGTATAGCAGTAGCTAGTTCCGTGTTATCTCCAAAAAATGTACTGGTAGTATTTTGGATAACGTCTCCGGTTCTATTACTTATGTTGTTTCGCTGGTTCACAGACAATGTGCGTCCTCTTTGCTCGAAACTTCTCCTCCAAAGTAAACTGCTATTGGAATTAAATGCGAGATCTTCAGATTCCTGGGCATTGAGCAAGGAATTAAGATTTGAACCATTGAGCAGGGTAACACCATCCTGAAACTGCTCAGAATTTGCGCGAAACAAGTTAGCAGACGGGGTAAATACGAATGAATTTCGATCGTTCATATTGTATTCAACGCGGGCATTGAACCGATGATTCAAGCTGCTTCTTTCCGAAAGCAGCCTATCGTTGTAGGTCTGGCCAGATTCAACCTCACTAATAAACTGTCGATTTGTTGTCTGGTTTGTAGTATTATCACCGGCAGTAAAAAAATAACTGCTATTGATTCTGAATTTCCCGATTCGGTCTATGTAGTTTGCACCTAATGAGTGGGTAGTATTAATGCCGCTTTGCGAGCCTGTCATAAAATTTCGTGTCGCTGGATTTCCACCCCACCTTCGACCGCCGCCGCCGCCCTGATTCTGTGACGCAGCAGCAACGCCTTCGAGGTCAGCTCCGGTGAAGTTTTGTTGATTTACATTGTTAGACATACCCAGTACGCTAATTCGTCTTGGTCCGCTGAAATAATTCACGTTCCCGCTGGCCATGTAGCGCTCGTCGTTACCGGCGCTGAGGGTCCCCCTTCCGAATTGACCGTTTAATCTGCCCGTACGCGTTACTATGTTGATAGTCCGTTCTTCATTGCCATCATCAAATCCTGTAAACCGAGCTTGATCGCTTCGTCGGTCAAACAGCTCAATTGAGCCAACGATGTCGGCAGGCAGATTACGGAGTGCTATTGTTGCATCATCACCAAAAAACTCTTCTCCATCCAGCAGTACTCTTCTAACAGCTTCTCCCTGAGCCTGCAGCTGACCGTCTTGCACAACAAAGCCAGGCATTCTTCGAACGAGATCTTCGGCGCTTGCATCGGGGTTAACTTGAAAAGCATCGGCATTGAAAGCCGTGGTATCGCCTCTTATTTCAACCCTTGGAGTGAGAGCCGATATTTGAAGCTCATCAAGCATCTGAGGGCCTTCTGTCATACGAATAACCAGGCGGGTAATATCGCTTCCACTAACTTGCACTGGTATGAGTTGAGTGGTAAACCCAACAAAGGTTGCGGCCAACAGATACTCTCCGTTGGAGACGCGCTCCAGCGCGAACAATCCCATTTCATTCGTGGCGGTACCTGTGACAAGTGAACTGTCAGCTGATGAGAGCAGCGAAACATTTACTCCGGGCATTGGTACCCCTGGTAAGCGGTTCATTCCGCTCCCCTGCCCTTCGCGTTGGCCCCCTCTGCGAGCCTGCGATTCAGCGGAGGGCTGGCGGGTTGAGGTTTCATCATTCACTTCCAAGATGATACCAGAGATACGAAAACGATTCTCTGTAGTTTGTTGGGCGTATGATAAATGTACATCAGACAAAAGTGTAATGGCAACTAGCCAAAGACCGAACCTCAGTTTGCTTGAAAACATGGGCGGATAATATGAAATGAATTTGGTTGATGAGAAACAATAGCTGAGTGCTGTAAAGAAACAAGCAACACGTACGACGCCTTAGACGTGCGGGAGTTTTTAACGTTGAACAACTTTTAACGTTGTATTGTAATGAATTGCAAAATGCAGCATGACGATAACACCATAGCGTACGTGGCTGAATGAGAAAATTAGTCCGTTTTTTTTTGTACTTTCAATCGCAATTACAACACAATGAAACGCCAACCAGAGCAAAGAGAATCATTATGAGTTCCTCAGAAAAAATTATTTACACGATTACCGACGAAGCCCCCATGCTGGCAACGTATTCTTTACTGCCCATTATCGAGGCCTTCACCGCTCCTGCCGGGGTAAAAGTTGAAACCCGCGATATCTCACTTGCGGGAAGAATATTGGCTCATTTCCCGGAATTTCTAAAAGAAGAGCAACGCATTGGCGACCATCTTACTGAGCTGGGTGAACTCAGTCAGACCCGAGAAGCTAACATTATCAAGTTACCCAATATTTCGGCTTCTATTCCGCAGCTGAAAGCGGCCATCAAGGAGTTACAATCACAGGGGTATTCAGTACCCGACTACCCTGAGGTGGCGAATACTCCTGCTGAAATTGATATAAAATCACGTTACTCAAAAGTATTAGGCTCTGCAGTAAACCCGGTTTTGCGTGAAGGGAACTCGGACCGTAGAGCACCCAAAGCAGTAAAAGAGTATGCACGGAAAAACCCACATCGAATGGGTGAATGGTCGGCCGATTCTAAAACCCATGTTGCCAGTATGCAATCTGGAGATTTCTTTTCAAGTGAGAAGTCTGTAACTGTTGAAAAAGACACTACGGTTCGCATCGAATTTACCGATGCCTCAGGTAAAACTCAGGTTTTAAAGCCTTCAATTCCGTTGTTGGCCGGGGAAATAGCCGATACAGCCAGTATGAGTATGGCTGAGCTTAAAGCTTATGTTTCGCGGGAGATTGAAGATGCACGAAGCCGTGGTGTTTTATTCTCCCTACACATGAAAGCTACTATGATGAAGATATCTGACCCTATAATTTTCGGAGCGGTGGTTGATGTCTTTTTCAAAGACGTATTCGATAAATATGGTTCACTTTTTCTCGAACTCGGGGTCGATACCAGAAATGGACTTGGCGATGTATTTGCAAAAATTGCCGGTCACCCGATGGAAAAGGAAGTAAAACAGGCTATTGACGCTATTTACGCTCAAGGACCCGACCTGGCCATGGTGAACTCCGACAAAGGAATTACCAACCTTCACGTACCTTCCGACATTATTATTGATGCTTCCATGCCAGCCATGATACGCGATTCCGGGAAGATGTGGAACAAAGATGGCAAGACTCAAGATGCCAAGGCACTGATTCCAGACCGCTCATATGCCGGAGTTTATCAGGCAACGATTGACTTCTGCAAAAAGAATGGAGCGTTTAATCCTTCTACTATGGGTAGTGTACCTAATGTTGGTCTGATGGCACAAAAAGCCGAAGAGTATGGCTCTCATGACAAAACATTTCAAATGGCAGACTCCGGAGTGTATCGTGTGATTGATAACACTACACAAACAATAATAATGGAGCAATCTACTGGTGCCGGCGATATTTTCCGAATGTGCCAGGTTAAGGATGCGGCCATTCGTGATTGGGTTAAATTGGCTGTAAATCGTGCTCGACTCTCCGATACGCCGGCTGTGTTCTGGTTAAATAAGGATCGCGCACATGATGCTGAACTCATCAAAAAGGTAACTATATACCTGAAAGATCACGACACCGACGGTCTTAATATTCAAATTTTGGCACCAGTAGAAGCAACGTTACTTTCGTTGCAACGTGCTAAAGATGGGAAAGACACCATCTCCGTAACCGGCAATGTCCTTAGGGATTACCTTACCGATCTGTTCCCTATTCTGGAGTTAAATACCTCGGCGAAAATGCTATCCATTGTGCCCTTAATGAATGGTGGTGGTCTTTTTGAGACTGGTGCCGGAGGGTCAGCACCAAAACACGTACAGCAGTTTGAAAAAGAGGGATACCTCAGATGGGATTCACTTGGCGAGTTCCTGGCACTGGCAGTATCGTTGGAACACCTCGGTCGTACATTTGACAACAAAAGAGCGATGGTACTGGCAGAAACACTAGATCAGGCAAATGCAAGGTTCCTGGATGAAAACAAATCGCCGGCGCGACGACTTGGTCAAATTGATAACCGCGGCTCACATTTCTTTCTGGCTCTTTATTGGGCTCAAGCGCTTGCAGCTCAGAGCACAGACACTGAACTCAAAAAAATATTTGAGCCGATAGCCTGGGAAATGACCGATAAACAAAACCTGATCAATCAGGAGCTTATTGAAGCACAAGGATCACCTCAAAACATTGGCGGGTATTATCACCCGGACCGTACACTTGCTTCCAAAGCTATGAGACCAAGTAGTACATTGAACAGTATTCTCGCGAAGCTGGCATCTTAATGCGAGAGCTTTCTTTAGAGGCCGGTTACGTTACCGTTTCCGGCCTTTTTTATTTTTTCATCACCTGTCAAAACACCTATATTATGTGATGTATTACTTTACTATGTAGTTTGAGATTTACTTAAATCGGCTGAGTTATGAGTACGATGAATTGTGATCCCTATGGTTCAAGGGAGTTATACCTTGAGTCTATAATGGACCTTCAAACGGAGCTGGTATGCCGTTTCTTACCAGATTGTACGCTCACATATGTAAATGATGCTTACAGCAAAGCGTTTGGTATACCTAAAGATCAGCTTATTGGTCGCAAATTCACTGAATTTATACCAGAAAGTGAGCATGAAGCCGTACTTACATCCATTCAATCGTTAGATGCGCAAAAAACAAAGCAAACATACACTCACAAGGTCATTATACCGGGCGAGGCCAAGGCGTGGCAACAGTGGACCGACATAGCAATACTCGATGATCAAAAGCGGGTAATCGAAATTCAGTCAACAGGTAGAAATATAACTGAACAAATCTTAGCCGAACAACAACGTGACCTGCAAACAAGCCTACAGAAACTCATCTTCAGTATATCCGTTACATACATAAACATTCCTCTTGATGAACTGGATAAGAACATTGGTCAGTCTTTGAATGAAATTGGGGAGTTTTGTTCAGCTGACAGGGTCTATATATTCGAATATAATTTTCATGACAACTACGTAAGCAACACCAATGAATGGTGTAGAAATGGTATAAACTCTCAAATCAATAATCTTCAGCAAGTACCACTTGATGATTTGGGAGAATGGGTTAGCAGTCATTCAGCTGGAAATACTTTACAAATTGACGATGTAAACGAGCTACCAGAAGCATCTTTTAACAGAAAGTTACTGGAACCGCAGGGCATCAAGAGTTTACTTACAGTACCATTAATGGATGCAGAAACCTGTTTGGGTTTTGTTGGCCTCGATTACGTAGAAACAAAAAGGACATTTGGAACATTCGAGGAACAATTACTGCGTTTATTTGCCCAATTGCTGGTGAATATCCGTAACCGGAAAACCACACAAAACTTATTGCTGGAGCGTGAATACTTTTTGAGCGATCTGGTTAATAAAAGCGCCTCAGTTATAATGGTAAAAAATAAATCCGGGGAGTATCAGTTGGTAAATGAAATGTGGGAAACCGTATTCGGTTTCACGCAAGACCAGATTTCAGGAAAAAAAGACACGGATGTGTTTCCGGCACATATCAGTAAACAACTCGGGAAGAGCCACCTTTCCGTCGTAGATTCAGGCCGAACACAGGAGCATGAAATCGTTCTGGAAAGCACCGGAAAAATAGTGTACTATCTGTGTACTTCTTTCCCGATTAACGATGCCCGGGGCAATTTAACAGGCGTTTGTACAATTGGAATCGACATTACCGACAGAAAAAATGCGATTGAGGAGCGACTCATACGTGGCAAGTTTGAAGCGATTTCTCAGGCAAAAAGCACATTTCTCAAAAATCTCAGTATGGAGGTCCGTCCGCCATTAAATTCAGTAATCGGCATTACGCAGTCGCTTAAAGAGTCAGGCGAACCCGTAGAACCTGCCCAACTTAAGATACTGCAACGAAATACACGACTACTCATGTCAATTTTCAACAATATAACGGACTATTCTAAGCACGAATCAGGCTCCTTAACCTTATTGATGAATAATTTTTCCATACGTGTTCTAGCAACGGACCTACAGGATATATTCGGCGAAAAGGCTGATAGGAAAGGGATTTCATTTCGGCTTGTACTAGACGATAACGCTCCTCTCCTGTTTAAATCAGACGAATCAAGACTCAGACAGATCTTAAATAGTTTAATTAGTCATATAATTTCATTTACAAAAGAGGGTTATGTAGAGCTGCGAATGAGTGCCAAAAGAAATCAACGGCGATTGCTTAGTCCACAAACATATTCCGACTACTATTTAAGATTTGACTTTAACAATACAGGGTCGGTTACTTCCAATCAGTTGCTGCAAAATTTCCTCACCACAAAGCCGAACCCGTTAAATGACATAGAATTTGCACAGTTTGGTCTAAGTCTTACCATTACAAAAACATTAATCGACCTTATGGGTGGTACCGTAACCATTGACAAGAAACAAAATCCGCCCAAGAGTATCACATTATTCGTACCGGTATCTAAGCCGGAATAGTCTGTTAAAACCTGTATAGATCCCGTTTCATATGTCATCAAGGCAATATTTGGTAATGATCAGGCAAATATTGTTCAAAAAATAGTGCGTAATTATAGAGTGTATTTAACCTCTCCTATTCACTAATTAATATTTGCCGTTATGAGCGATAAAAAGTGGGTGTACACCTTTGGCGGAGGAAGTGCCGAAGGTAACCGCAGCATGAAAGAATTATTAGGTGGTAAAGGTGCAAACCTTGCCGAAATGTGTACGATAGGTCTGCCGGTTCCTCCCGGATTTACTATTACAACGGAGACCTGTAAGTATTATAACGATAACGATAAAGTTTGGCCTGAGGAGCTTAAGCAACAGGTTAAGGATGGTATTGCATTTATAGAAAAACAGATGAAAACCGGCTTTGGCGATCCCGACCGGCCGCTGTTGGTTTCTGTACGATCCGGTGCTGCAGACTCTATGCCCGGAATGATGGATACTGTTTTGAATCTTGGTATGAACGATGCCGTAGTTGAAGGTCTTGCCAAGGTGACCGGAAATGAGCGTTTTGCTTTCGACAGTTACCGTCGATTTATTGATATGTTTGGCGATGTGGTTATGGGTGTTCCTCATGAGCACTTCGAAGAAACAATGGAAGCCCTTAAAAAAGAGCTCAGTATTGAACAGGATAGTGACCTCACTGCTGAAAATCTGCGCGAGCTGGTTGACAGATATAAAGCAGTATACCGAAAGGAAACGGGTTACATGTTCCCGGAGAACCCCAAAGAGCAGCTGGAATTTGCCATTAATGCGGTATTCAAATCCTGGAATAGTCCACGTGCGAATAAATACAGAGCCATAAATAAGATATTTGGTCTTATTGGTACTGCTGTAAATATTCAGGCTATGGTATTTGGTAATGCCGGAGACGACAGTGCTACCGGAGTTTGCTTTACCAGAAACCCATCGACCGGAGAGCACCTTCTCTATGGTGAATTCCTGGTGAATGCACAGGGTGAAGACGTCGTAGCCGGAATTCGTACGCCGTTACCAATAGACGAACTCAAAAAGATTATGCCTGACTCCTACGAGGAGCTCGACATGCTGACACGCAAATTGGAAATGCACTACAAAAACATGCAGGATATAGAGTTTACTATCCAGCAGGGTACAATGTATATCCTTCAGACACGCGGTGGTAAACGTACAGGGCATGCTGCTATCAAAATAGCTGTTGACCTTGTCAATGAAGGAATTGTTAGCCGGGAAGATGCCGTCTTGAAGCTAGTTGATCCTCTTCACCTTGATCAGTTACTCCATCCTCAACTCAAGGACGAAAACTTTGATGACAATGAGATTATTGGTCGAGGTCTGCCGGCTTCACCCGGTGCAGCGGTGGGCAAAGTTGTATTAAATTCTGATGAAGCAGAGAAGTTGAGTGCAAAAGGTGAAAAGGTGATTCTTGTTCGAATCGAAACATCGCCTGAAGATGTAGGTGGAATGGCCGCTTCTCAAGGGATTTTGACCTCCAGAGGTGGTATGACTTCGCATGCGGCCGTAGTTGCACGCGGATGGGGTAAACCATGCGTTGCAGGTTGCTCAGATATTATCATTAACTATAAAAAACGAACCTTCACGAACGGTAACGTAACGGTTAAAGAAGGTGAGTGGATATCTCTGGATGGTACACTCGGTGTTATCTTACTAGGCGAGAAAGAGTTGGTTGAACCCTCCTTTAACGAAGACTACCATACCTTTATGACCTGGGTTGAAGAATTTCAGCACATGGGAGTCCGTGCCAATGCAGACACACCTGAAGATGCCCTGAAATCTCGTGGTCATGGCGCAACTGGTATTGGTTTATGCCGTACCGAACACATGTTCTTCGCAGATAACCGCATATCAGCTATACGCCGAATGATTCTGGCCGAGTCTGCTGAAGAGCGACAAGAAGCACTCAATGAATTGCTTCCTTATCAGCGAGATGATTTCAAGGGAATTTTTGAAGCTATGGAGGGCTTACCGGTTACCATCAGGCTGCTGGATCCGCCGTTGCATGAATTCCTTCCTCATACCGATGAAGAAATCATTCATGTTGCACATGAACTTCAGGTTCCTGCCAAAGTAATGCGTAATAAGGTGATGAACCTCAAAGAGTTCAACCCTATGCTCGGCCACCGAGGCTGCCGTCTAGGTATTACTCACCCAGAAATTACACGTATGCAGGCTACCGCTATCCTGGAAGCCGCTGCTGAACTTCATGCTAATGGAGTGCGTGTTTATCCGGAAATCATGATTCCATTAATCGGAACCCATGAAGAATTTCATCATCAGGCAACAATCATTCATGAAGTAGCCAAAGAGGTATTTGCAAACTACAGCAGCGAGGTACCTTATAAAGTAGGTACCATGATTGAAGTTCCGAGAGCAGCACTCACCGCAGACGTGATTGCTGCGCAAGCAGAATTCTTCTCTTTTGGTACTAATGACCTTACGCAGATGACCTATGGTTACAGTAGGGATGATGCAGCCAAGTTCATGATGCACTACCTTGATCATAAAATATTACCCTACGATCCTTTCCAGACGATTGATATCGAGGGTGTTGGTCAATTGGTACAAATGGCGAAGGAAAAGGCTACTATGGTAAATCCCGAGCTAAAAGTAGGCATTTGCGGAGAGCATGGCGGTGACCCAAGAAGTATTGAGTTCTGCTATAATCTCGGACTTGACTATGTGTCTTGTTCACCGTTCAGAGTTCCGATAGCCAGATTGGCTGCGGCACAGTCTGAGCTCCGAGCAAAAGCGCGTAACATTCAGAAGGCACAGGTTTCAGCTGTTGCTGAATAACCGGCCTCTCATTGATCCTTTGTTGGGGTTGTAGTGATGGGAGAAATAGCAGGGGTCAGCATAATCATCCCCTGCTGTACTTTAAAGGTCAGCCGAGAGTTAATCGGCTGACCTTTTTTTATTTAAGGCGAAGTACAATTCCAGATAGAGGTGGTAGTATGATTTCAGTATTACCATCCGTTGTATCTATCCTGGCTCCTCCAATACTATATAACAGATCTACTTCATCTCCGGAACTCAACCCAGCTAAGGTTTCCTCTCTGAGGCGCAAATCATGTACAGGGTTCGACTGTAACGCCAACACCGCTGCATCTATCGTATCAGTATCATAGAGTAGTTGATGCTCTACGTCATCGGAGTTCATTAAAACTACAATCAGATTGCTGCCATCATAACGCTCATAACCCAGAATTAAACGGTCATCATCGGCCAGGGTATATGTTTTCCCTCCTAGTGCCAAAACCGGATTAGCTCTTCGTAAAGCTATTAGTTCACGATATAACTGATGTCTGGAATGGTCGAACGTAACCGTATCTGTTCCCCTCCTTCTGTTAAAGGGATCGGCCGACTCTGGTTCAAATTCAATATCCGGCCAAATCAAAGGTTTTCGGGTATCAGGATCATCAGCCCCCCACATACCCATTTCATCTCCCATCCAAATATGAGGTGCTCCGGCGTCAGTAAACTTTTTCAAAAGTACCATATCCATCTGTCTGATGGTGACTTCATCGGCCCTTCGAAGGTTGTATTGTCTATTTTCTCTGGGGTTAGCACGATATTTGTATTGACCTTTATTTAACATCGAGGTCATAAAACGAGGGGAGTCGTGGCTGGATGTAAGATTCATTTGTGCCAAAACAACGTCACGACTAACGCCGCTGCTCACGGAATCGATGTGTACTACATACACACCGGGCACTGCTATCACAGGTTCAGCAGCTCCAAAATAGCTTCTGGTAGGCATGTACCAGCGATAATTCATATTGGCATCGAAAATATCGCCCTGTAGCCATGGATTTGGATTTAGTAACTTATCGGGCCAATCGTCCCACCACAGCTCACCAACCAGATAAGCTTCAGGATTGATAGAACGCACAAACTTTCGATATTCTCTCCAGAATCGAGCTGGTATTAACTCGGCTACATCCAATCGAAACCCATCTACTCCCAGCGATGTATCACCGTTGGAGTATGGATCTAACCAGCGACGCGTAACAGCAAAAATGTGTCGTTTCAGCTCCGGATGTAAGTCGGCCGGTGCCAGTTCGGAATGTATAATGGGTAAATAAGCTCCTTCACCATGCCTTCTAAATTCAGGTAATTCGGCTACTCCTGCCCAGCCCCTGTATGAAAAGGACGTACCTTCTTCCGGATTATCGAAGGTGTCTATTCTGTACCAATCTGCATATTCAGACTCCTGCTGTTTCTCCAGTACGTCTTTCCATGCCCAAAAGGTACTGCCTGTATGGTTCCAGCTGTAATCCATTATTACTCGAATATCGCGGACCCTCGCCTGCTTGATGAGTTCTAAAAAAAGCAAGTCGGCACTCGTCCATACCCATGTGGATGGATCGGCAGGATCTTCACCGGCTATAAGGGCAGCATCACCTTCCGGATCCGGTCCAAAGAAAATATCGATGTGATGATAATTGCGCACATCGTATTTATGCAAGGACGGTGAATCATTAAGTGGATTAAAATATATAGCTGTAATACCGAGGTCAGCAAGGTAGTCGAGTTTATCGATGACGCCTTGTAGATCACCTCCATACCTACGCATATGAACCGTTTCATAGAAAGGCAAACCAGATTCCATGGCCCAGTCTTCTTTACTGTACCAGTCTCGTCCCCATTCTGTGGGTGCCCAGGTATCCGGTTTATTATGTGGCCATGAACCTTCAATCCCCCATAAAGTAGGCTGGTTATTGTCATCCCCGCTGCGAAACCGTTCTACAAATATCTGGTACCAAATGGCTTCTCGGGCCCATTCAGGGACGGCATTTATTACTTCTTCAGGTAGGTTATCGGGTACTGCATAAAGATCCTGAGTGGTCTCATTTGCTGAACAGTTCATAAAAAATAAAGCAGGTACGATAAATGATAGCGAAAGAAGATGCCGAGGCTTCCTCGCATTTGACTTGTGAAAGTGTTGTGTGCGCATTTCCATACGTATTAGTTTAGTGTAAATACGAACTTTCGTAATAAAATAAAAAAAGCCCGGAATACCAATTTGGTACCCGGGCCTGATATAAATCTATCTGAGATTAAACTTCCAGCGCAGTATTCACAATACGTAGAATATGCAGTGTATGCGCGCGTGTTTCAGCATTACCCCGCGAACGATTCTCCATCATTCGTTTAATGTTCTCCAGGTTATACAGAGCCGCAGAACGAGCCACCGTATCGTAGGGATTATTCCCCTCACGCAGCACCGATGCAAGTCGGGTTACATAATCCACCTGTAGGTTTTGACGGAAGGTATTCACATTGGTACGGATGTCGGCCATGAAGACCGCATCGGTAAGATCACCCATGAACTCGGCAACACTGTACTCATTCCCATACAATCTGGAATCGGTCATTCTCTTGAGTACAACAGGATGCATGATGTGTGCAAGAACACCACGCTGCATATTCAGAGCCAGATCGTGAATTTTCGGATCTTCCGTGGTGGTGAAGAAATTAAATCCACGTCGCTGACGCTGCAGGTAATTGTACACCTCATGGCTGCTCTGAAATGCAGACGGTGCAAATAAATTTTCGCGGATGGAAGCCAATGCGCGTTTCTGGTCGGCCAGAGAGACCGGTGTGTAGGGTTGGGTTGCACCGGGCTGACCATGCTTGGCGCGGTCGATGTACACCCCACCTATGAAACGGGATGTAACCCCCATGGCTTGATTCATTTGACCCATAGTACTCATAAAAGCAGAGTATAGCTCCTGATACGACTCCCCGTCATTCGAGTATTTCTCAAGAAGGTTGTCCATAATCTGACGAGCGAGTTGAACGCGTTGCTGACCATACACGATAGGATCGCTGGTCATGGCCCATACGTTAATACGCGGATCAATCGCCTTACCGGGGGAGCGCATATCGTCGGCATCGTTACCAAAGAAGAGCTCAGGCTCGGTGGAACGCTCCAGAATAGCCGTAAGGCGGGCTTCCTCCGCCTCGGGGTCGTCAAGTGAGGGAGAGTAACCATATTCAATCACCCATTTGTCGTACGGACCAGGCGTGGTGGTGTAAAACTGCCCCTGACGGGATGGATCCAATGAGATGTTAATAGCCGGATAGTCCATCACAGAACCAACCAAACCGGTTACACGCGTTTGTTCTGCGTTATGAACCGCAACCGGATCATACAGGTTATGCGATCCCATATTATGATTGAGTCCGAGTGTGTGCCCTACTTCGTGCAGAATAAGGAAATACAATGCCTCGTTAATCAGCTGTTCCTCATCGAGGTTTTCCAGACCGTTTGCCCGAGCTGCTGCAAAACCAAAGATGTTATTCAAATGCAGAAAATGTCCGGCACTGCAAAACACTCCATTATGCTCGTGATCGTCGTGAGTACCCATGTTCAGCAGTGTACTCATGGCATTATCGGTGAGCAGCTTTTCGTTGGCTATAGCGCCACGCAGAAAGGTAAATTCGAGCATCACATCGGCGCCCAGAATCTGACCCGTACGAGGATTGGTAAAGCTTGGACCGTATCCGGCAAATGGGGGTTGTGGGGAAGATGTCCATCGCAAAACATTATAGCGGATGTCGCCGGCATCCCAGTCGGCCGTGTCGGGCTGTACTTTCACCTGGATGGCGTTACTGAAACCTGCATATTCAAATGCTTTGTTCCATTCAAGTGTGGCATCACGAATGATATCCCGGATTTCATAGGGGGTTGTGTTTTCAATCCACCAGGTAATGGGTTCAACGGGATCTGAGATTTCAGCATCGGGATCTTGCTTAACCAGGTGCCAGCGGTTGATGACATCTCGCCAGGGAACGGGTGCCAGGGATGTTTGATCGTTCACCTGCTGACCAAAGTATCCGAGTCGGGCGTCATCACGGCGTGGTTTGAAATCGTTATCAGGTATGGCAATGAAGCTGTGCTGAAACTGAATAGCGACCGAACGGGCGTCGGTAACGGAGCTCCCTCCTCCTGCTATAGGAAATGGGTTGTCATAAATATACTCTACAACCACAGCTGTATTTTCAGGATAGCTGCGAATATCGAGAAATTTAGTTTTGTCTCTGCTCAGCTGTCCTAATGAAAACATAGTTGGAGGCATTCCGGGTCGGGGCGATGGTTTAATCTGGTGCATAGCCTCGGTGAGGAACAATGGATCAGAATTTATAATGATTTTACCATTTTCTTTGTCCTCTGCCTCGATTTTACCCGAAAAAAGTACCGCTCTGGAGATATTAGCATGCGCTGCTCTGCTCAGTGGACTGTCTTCATCAAAGTGGAAGCCAGTATTTTCAGCGACGAATTCAATACGGTCGAAGTGTCGTTGTATGCTGAAAATCTTGTTATCACGGTACCCTCCACGAAAATGACCCGCGGCTACGGTCCCGTCAACAGTATGCCCCCAGTAGATAAACTCCTGACCAATCTGATCGTAGGTAATCAGCATTTTAGTAGATCCTGAAGTGGTATCTTGATAAACAGTAAAGAGTCCGGGTATTTCAACGGCATTACTTGTGGCACTTGCAAGAGGATTGGCTGGTGTTCGTTGCTCTGTCTGCTCTGTTGCCGGTCTATCAGCTGAACGCTGAAATGTACCGCAAGCCGATACTAATACTGCAAGGATGACGAGCAACCCCGCATTTTTCGACAATTTTGTCATAATTATGATTTTAAGTTCTTTGATATAGCACATTTTATACGATGAGGCTCAAATGCATGGTTTTAAAATAATTAATTATTCGAGGGTAACCTATTAGGATGAGTTAATTCTCGGCTGCTTGAGTAACCCTTTTGGGTATCTCAGCGAAATGATTTCCCATCGATTTACGTACAAAGTGTTAGTAAATGCCACAAAAAAAGCCATTTTGGACGAATCCAAAATGGCTTGAAAGATGCCAGTACCGGTGATCGGAGTCGAACCGATACTTCCGAAGAAACACGATTTTGAGTCGTGCGCGTCTACCAATTCCGCCACACCGGCATCACGAGTCTAAATATACGGCATGATTCAACCGTATTGCAATAAGTTTATTCATCAAGGCTCACCTTTACGGATATCACCGTGCCTCCGCCCGCTGCAGATTCGTAATGTACAGCGCCATTGAGTTGTTCGGCAAGCCCACGTATAAGCGATGTTCCCAGTGTATCACTAGTATTTTCATCGAAGGTTTCATCCAGACCAACACCATCATCTGCAATAAGTAATGTAACCTCCCTTTCCTGCTGAAATAGTTCAAGTTTGATATGCCCTGTCTGTTTGCCAGTAAATGCATGTTTATAAGCATTTGAAAGCAGTTCATTGGCAATGAGAGAGAATGGGATTGCTTTATCGATGTTCAGTTGTACCTCCTGTGCCTGGAGGCTGATTTCCACCGTAGTCCGTGGTGATGCATAGTTTTCATCTACAATAGATATAAACTGCCGAAGGAATTCGTCAAAACAGAGCTTGGAGAAGCTCTCTTGTCTGTAAATAAGCTCATGAATTAAGGCCATTGAGCGTACACGACTGATACTATCTCGTAAAACCTTGCTATCATCATCGATTGGACTGAGGTCCGTTTGAAGCTGTAACAGACTGGAAATAATAGCCAAATTGTTCTTTACGCGGTGGTGGACCTCCGACAACAGGGTATCTTTTTCGTGCAGCGATTTTTCAAGCTGAAGTTGTACCGCTTTTAATTCCGTGATGTCGATGTTGATGCCTTTTAACCGAACAAGTTTATCGTCCTCCACCACCGGATCAATGGTGTTTTGCATCCATCGTATAGCACCATTATCTAGTATGATACGAAACTCAAATTGTACGGTATGAGGGTTACGAATCAGCTCTTCCACGTCGAGTTCAAACATGGACCAGTCATCGGGATGTACTTTACTGAAAAAAAGGTTGTTGTCTGGTGGTGTTGAAAAGGGTGCTAATCCCAGAAGCCGATAATAATTTTCTGACCAATGCAGCTGTGTTCCGTCGGCCGTAGACTCCCAGCTACCCATTCCTGCGAGTTGCTGGGCATAATTGAGATTAGCTTCGTTCTCTTCGAGCTCGCGTTGAATTTTAAGCCGTTCACTTACATCACGAATGATTCCGAATCCGCCAACTATTGCATCATTGAGGGTAATGGGCGAAAAGAAACAGTTTGCATCTACTTCTTTACCTGAGGTAACAGCCTTATATCTGCCTAAAACGGTTGATCTTTTCCCCTTTAGTGTAGCTTCTATGGCTGTGCGAATACGCGTATCGGGAAGTCTGATGGTGTTGAGACCTACAATTTTTTCTCTGGAGCTTCCAAGAATATTAACAAAGGCATCGTTAGTTTCCATAATGATGCCGAACTGGTCATAACGGAATATACCTAGTTGACTATTATCGAAAATCATTTTGTACTGATGCTGGTACTGTTCAGACCGATGGCGGTGACGAATTTCAGAGGTTTTGTTGGAAAGAATGACAACAAGATAATTTTCATCTGATGGGATAATTTCGATATCTAGCCAGGTATCATTTTCCGTAATGTGCAGCTCTTTTATGAGTGTCTGTTCCGATTTATTGTCAACATATGTTTCCAGCTCTTCACACAGTTTCTCCGGCAATCTGTTCTCAGCAATTTGTTCTTCGGAGCCGCCCGCTAATTTCCAAAATGATGTGCTTGATTTAAGAATCTGAAACCTACTGCTACAAACAATGTGTTCATCTTGAACAAGAACACAAGCATATCCTTTATGGCTTTTATCGAGAGCTTTTAAGAGGATATCCTGCAACATTTAAAAAATAGAAGTGACAAATTTGACTGTAAATATAGTTAATCTATCACTTCTATGTTCAAATTTTAAAAATCCATACTATATACCAGCGATATATTTCGGCCCGGCATAAATGCTTGTCTGTCTTCTACTCTGGATAAGTGGTCGCGATACGTTACGTTGAAAATGTTCTCACCACGGAGTACCAATCGATGTATTTGTTGGCTTCCGAAACGATAACCCGCATTGATATTTACCAGGGTATAGCCGTTTGTGGTATCCTCCTCAGGGGCGACCCTGCCCTGTTTTGCAGTCTGCCGAATTGTTGCACTTCCCCAAAAACGCTCAGTGTTGTATTCAGCTGACAGTCGTACTCTGAAGGGAGGCATAAATGGGAGGGGCTCGTTTTCACCTGAGATTTGAGTGCCATGCACATAATCGGCAGCTGCTGAAATAATCCAGTCTTGGGAAAGCCTTGCAGCTACTTGCACTTCCCCTCCCATCAGACGGGCGTCGGCAGCGGTATATTGAAATACCGGGAAGCCTGATGCGGCGTCAATCTGCCCTGTTGGTTGAAATGCAATAAACTGATCTACATAATTAACAAAAGCTGCAACTTCCGTGTATAAGAACCCCATTCGGTAGCGAAAAAACGTGTCGAAGCCAAAACTGGTCTCTGTTTTGAGGGAAGCGTCTCCGATTTCATAGGTAGCAGCGCCCAGGTGAGCACCGTCTGCAAAGAGCTCCTCAGCCGTTGGGTAACGATGGGCCCTGGCTATCTGAAATCCAATCTCTGAACGATCAGATGGTCTGAAATTGAGTCCAGCTGAAGCTGCTGTATTAAAGTCTTCCCGAGATTCGCTGATATCGGGATAAGCATCATTCGTTCTTGCTTGCAGATAGCGATAATCTAAGCGCACACCTAGCTGTAACCTTAATTGTTCTGTAAGCGGAAGTTCCTGAAAAACAAAAACTGCTGGATTAACAAACTGCTCGCCTGGGGTATAAGCCTCATCGCCTCCAACATCTAGCACACGACCATTTATGTTGAAGCCTACTACGCCACGGTCAAATGCTGAAAATGGCTGATGCTGAAAGTACGTTGAGATGCTGAAGGCTCTCTGATCGTAGCTAATTTCAATATCTTCGTCGGCTACTCCATTTTCGAATTCAATTTCAACTTCATCTTGTACAAATGAAGATGCATGAAACTTAAGCTGGATTTTATCAAAGAAGCCCTCCCGCTGAATATCAATGTTTCCCTGAGTAGCCAGACGATTTAAACGAATTTCAATACGCTCATCGGGGTCGGCATCGCCTTCAGGAATGCCATACATACTCTGTAGTCCCATTACACTGAAGCCCCCCTGAATACCGGATGTTCGGAATCCATAACCGGCACTTCCTTCTATATTTTCCAGGTCACTGCCCAAAAGTCGTCCTTGAGGTGTGCGAAGGTCGCCAGCGTTGCGATATGAACCTCTTGCTGTAAAAGCATGGTGTTCTCCCCCGGAGGATATACGTGCAAAACCACTGTACATATCATTAACCGATGAAGCATTTAAGCTCAGGTTTCCAGTTAAACCTCGTTGCCAGTCGGATGGCACATCCTGCGTAATCATGTTAATAACTCCACCCAACGCACTGGTTCCGTACAATAGACTTGCCGGACCACGAACGACCTCCAGTCGCGACAATGCCTGAGGGTCTAGCGCTGTTGCGTGATCAGAAGATGATTCGGCTATATCTCCCATTCTCTCGCCATTTTCTAGCACCAAAATGCGTTCGCCATCAAAACCACGTATTACCGGTCGGGCAGGTGCCGGTCCAAATGAACGCATCGAAACCCCCGGCTCTCCATCGAGCATTTGTCCTAAGGTTACATCTCTCCTCCGGTTTAGTTCTTCACCGGAGAAAGCTCTATCGGGCTGGTAAGACACCCCGGAACCGGTTGGTGAACTGGTAATTACGACATCATCAAAATCAATAATACTGCGTCTAAGTTCGATGTGGAGGAATTCACCGGGCACTGAAACTTGAATCTGGCGTGTTGTATGACCAATAGATCGAACGGTTATGGTATAACTACCGTAAGGAATATTCGTTAATTCAAATTCTCCGTCTAAATTAGCCGTAGTTCCTCGCTGCGTGTCGTTTAATAATACCGTAGCACCAGGCAGTGGTAATTCAGTAGACGATTCTATTACCCGTCCGGTAATACTTCCCACAGTTTGAGCTTGTGCTACTGACACGAAGCCTATGAGAAAAAGCAATAATAACAACATAATCCGTTTATGTTTAGGTGTATTCATCAATTCAATAGTAGGAATATACGAACAAAACAGATTTTAGGCATGCCTAAATTACATCTTTTGATGCGCTGTATTCGGATGATGGGCGTTTCTCTCCAGCCTCCAAACGAATTGGCAAGATATTTTCACGAGGAGGGAATTGACAGGTCGTATATGGATTGAATGCACACGGTGGATTGTACAAGAGGTTGAGATCAATGCGGGTAATATCGGTGCCTTCTGCAGGGTAATCAACATACAGGTATCGCCCTCCTTGAAAGGTTTCTGTACGGTTAGTTTCATCCCCAACAATAATAAACATACGCTCTCCCCCTTCCAGTGCAATGAGACTAAAAGGCTGACCATCAATATGAAAATGAAGGCGTCCGGGAGAATTCACCTGTGAGGTTTGTCCGAGTACATTAATCACAGGAATGGTTGTGGGCTCTGCATGGGGTACCATCCGCGCATAAACATAATATTTCGAATCGGTTGGAAATCGATCGAAGCCGGTAAACCTGTCGATCAATTCGTTTTCAGTATTATACAAGCGAATGCCAGTGAGGTCTTCCCGTTGTATGATTGTCCAGTGAAGTGAACCATGAACTGCAAATAGACCGGTAGTCTCATCTGAGTGAAGTACAGCTTCGTTCACATATTCACCATTTACTGAAATTTCAACATCATTATATACCTTCATTGTGACTGTGGTGCCATCGAACTGGAAATAACCTGCTTTGGGAGGTACATATTGCTCCGGAAATTGTATATCATTTTCAACTGACCCTCCGAAAGATTGGGATCCTTCATCTAACCAATACATGCCCGCAAGGCGCATCCATCCCAGCGGTTCTTTGAGTCGTTCAACACGATCATCAAAAAACGTGTCCACCGTAGCATCGTAAGCCTCATCCGTTTCAGGGCTCCCCAAATTGGTTTCCTGTGTACAAGCAGTCAAAAGCTGCATAAATATTACCAGCAAGAAAAGGTATTTCATGGGTTCTTAAACGAGTGAGTTGGTAAGCGAGTTATCGCTAAAAAACATGTATTTCAGATAATCGTCAACTCAGAATGGGAGCACATCATCATCGTCGTCAAAACCATCGTCTAATATGGGTGTTGTCCCGGAGGCATTCCTCGGCGTGTTATCAGCAGGGTTACCGAAGTCTTCAGTGCTCCCCGATTCTATCTTCCAAGCTTTAACATTGGTAAACCAGCGACCATTCCATTCTCTGCTTTCAATATTGATGGATGCGGTGACCTCCTGACCTTCTTTCGGCATCATATCATCTATTTTATCGCCCCAGATCTCCATACAGACTTTTTTGGGGTATTGATCAAAGGTTTCGATTACAAATTCCTGTTTTCTCCACGTGCCGTTTTTTGATTCTCCGTTCTGTTCCGGTAATACTGTGATTACTTTTCCCTTAATTTCCATAGATATATTCTCAGTTAATACATAAAAGAGGCTGAAACATAAGTCTCAGCCTCCAGATTTATTGTTTGTGTAAGATAAGGCCCTTGAGCACCGATTTAAAATGGGTTTTCCAAAAGATGTCTGACGAAGTATTCCCAGATAAGCCTGAGGTGGTAGGGTTCATTGAAATAGCCATGGCCGCGATTCGGGAAAACCATTACATCAAAGTCTTTATCATGACGAATGAGTTCATTTATGAGCAATAATGTGGTATTTGGATGAACGTTTGTGTCCATTGTGCCATACGTTATTAAAAGTCTACCCTGCAAGTTCGCAGCTTTAAGGTGAAGTGCCTGATTAGCAAACGTATCATGACCTCCGTCCACAATTCTCTCTCCGTGATACTTCTCGCCCCAGTAGAAGGTGTAACCACGGTTATCCATGTTTCCGGCACTGGCAACTCCAACTTTGAAAAACTCAGGCATTGTGAGCAAGGCTGCTGCCGTAGCAAATCCACCTCCAGAATGACCATACATTCCGGCTCGGTTGATGTCAATCCAGGAATAGCGCTCAGCCAGCTGCTTCATGGCCGCGGCCTGGTCAAGCAGACCATTATCGGCCATATCCCCGAAATATGCCGTATGAAATGATTTTGATCGAAGCGGGGTGCCTTTAGCGTCAACCAGCACAACGATAAAACCAAGTTCTGCCAACGACTGGGGATTCCCGCGACGAGCTAGAGAGAATCCGGGAGTGTTGATACTGCCGACCTGCGGACCGGGGTATATGGAGTTAATAATGGGGTACGACCTTTTCGGGTCAAAGTTTGATGGTTTGAACATAATTCCATATATATCGGTTTCTCCGTCCCTTGCTTTCACAACGAAGGGCTCTGGCAAGGGGAAGCCGGTAGCTAGCAGGTTACTGATGTCGGCCTGACCGAAATTATGCACGATTTCACCATTCAGATTACGCAAAACGGATGTCCTTGGGGTTACATAATCGCTCCAGACATTTAAAAATAAACCATGCGACTCCGAAAAGGCGATTTCATGGTGACCTTCTTCCGGTGTCAGAAGCTGGAGTCCGCTCCCATCCATATGTACAACATACAGGTACTCCTGATACACATTTCGGCCCTCTTCTTTGCCAACAGCTGTAAACCATATTCTACGGGTTGTTGAACAGATATGATGAATGTCTACCACGTTCCACTCCCCGCTGGTAATCTGATTTTTAAGCTCACCTGTTTGCAGATCGTGCAGATACAAATGTCCCCACTCTGACTTACGTGTAAACCAGATGAACTCATTGCTATCGAAAAGAACGCTCCAGTTTGGAACACCACGGGATGTGAGATTAGATTCAAAGAACGGTTCATCGGTCTCGGTGTAAACCTGGCGAACAGCTCCGGTACGGGTGTCGGCTATCCGTAGCGTGACGGTTGCATAATCCCGACTTGTTGAAACAAAAGCGAGTTGGCTTGCGTCACTGCTAAACTGATTATCTCCCCACTGTGAGCCTCGGGTTAAACCACAGCAATTGGATGTTCGCTGATGGTCGGGTTCAACATCAAGCCATATCTTCTCCCTGGTTTCCACATTAATTACCAATCGATGATGCTTAGGGACTATGGTATCGCCCGGCAGTGCATACGGCCAGGAGGTTAGCTGTGGGCGCTCTTCTGCGGTACGAAGAATGTGCATGATACCAACGCCTCTTTCGTCGAGCCGATAGGTTGTCAGGGTGCTGCCATCATCAGACCATGCCAGGATGGGTGTTTCTGAAAATGTCCATCCCTGCGAATCGGTAGCATAAGCCCAATATTGTTCCCCATCAGATGTCAGTGGTATATCTTCACCACTCTGCAAGTCACGAACCCAAAGGTCATGTTCTTTTCTAAAAGCAGCCCATCTCCCATCGGGCGAAGTTACCGAAAACGACGGTGAGACGATATCTGGAGTGTACTCAACGAGGAGGTTATCATTACGATCATAACTCCACTGTTTTCCGAAAGCTGCGAAGCGAATAATTCTCAGGTCTTCGGAGAGTCGAATTGCATTGAAAGGCAGATTTTCATGGCTTACAGATCTTTGTGTTTGTTCTGAAAGCTGATGTGCTAATATTTCGTGATCGAACAACACGCTGGATGCTCTTGCATCAAGATTGAAAAGTTTGAAACGTTTTCCCTCATTTGTTTGGGTACGATAGGATGCTGTAACATCGTTTGCCCATTGCCAGTTCTGAACTTCACCATGAACAAGCTGAGATAAAGAGGCAGGCAGGAAAGAACGTGCTCTTTCATAGTCACTTGAAGTTGGTAAAGGGTTAACCATTTGTTGTGTCTGGGCACACCCAGCTACCAATAGTCCGGCTATGAGGGCAACTACTGAAATCGGGTTACGATAACGCATATATTTTTAGGTTATGTTGTAATTAAACATGCTGTGTCTTTGATGTTGCAAAAACGAAACAAAATAATTATTTCCAATCACTAGATGGTCAGCATAATCCAATTTTAATACTTTTTGATATGATTAGAGAGCTGTCACTTAAATACCGTGTACACACCGATCTACAGGCAGTTGACGCTGTTAAGCTGGCAATTCATAATGCCAATCTAAGCGGTCAAGCTGTTGTTAAGGTCGTACATGGATATGGTTCTGAAGGTTTGGGAGGCTCAAATAAAAATGCTGTACATACGCTGTTAACGGAACTGGCTTCGCAGAAAATAATAAAGACCTTTTATCCGGGAGAAAAGTTCATACCAGCTGCTATTTCGGCTTTGAGCAAGCGATTTAATGGCCACAAACAAGCTTTTGATAAACTCCGCAGAGATTGTGGAAATGAAGGCATCACGATTGTTTTGTTGAAATAAATTCCATGTCAAAGTAATGGTCGTACACAATTTGGGATTTATTGATGCACGATGGCTAATCGGACTAAAATCTGACCATCTATAATTTATACACTGGTAATATTTGCATAACAGTACGGATGTATATTGTAACAAAAAAAGCGACCCTGATGAGCGTCGCTTTTCATTTTAAAAAATTGATGAACATTTTTACAACTAATGGGCAACTTTTTTTTATCTGTTGCGTATATAGTTATATGACTAAGACATACTTGTTAAGGTACTAATCTATTCGACACAAAAGCTAAATGACCTTTGGTTTAAAGCCTTTCACCTTGAAAAGTGGAAGGCTTTTCTATTATAACCATTTCAGGGAGGCCAAACAATACTTTAGCGCCTGTTTTCTTATCAATCTATTTTCTGGGCAAACGCTCGTCGAGCATTGCTGTATGGTACACGAAAGAAGCAACAATCACAGCCGTACGCTTGAGATCTTGTTCTACAAGTCGTTCGTATGTATCCATATTTGAGTGGTGTGTAAATGTGGAATATTCAAGCATATCTTGAATAAATTGAAATCCGGGCAAACCGGCACGATCAAAAGAGAGGTGATCGGTTCCACCAGTATTTGCAAAAGTCACGGTGCTGGCATCCCAATCTGCAAAAGGGATCAACCACGTTCGGAATAAGGAGCGAACATTTTCGTTGCCCTGCAGGAAAATACCTCGTACCTGCCCTGATCCGTTGTCAATATTATAGTATGCCGAGAAATTCTCAAAATAAGGACCGGGCACAAAGTTGCCGTTTTCGTCGTTACGACCAAAGAACTCTTCTACGTATTCACGCGATCCGTGCAAGCCTTGTTCTTCACCGCTCCACAGCGCCACCCTGATTGTTCTTCGTGGTTCTGCTCCTATGGCTTTAAGGATGCGCATTACCTCCATCATAACCACCGTTCCGGCTGCATTGTCAGTGGCGCCCGTTCCGGTATGCCATGAGTCGATGTGCGCACCGAGCATTACAATCTGGTCTTTTAGTTCCGGATCAGTGCCAGGTATTTCAGCAATTACATTATATCCATATAGGTCATCTCGTTGAAATTCTACCTCCAGCTCCATCTCAATTTCAACAGGAATATCTTTTTCAAGTAATCTAAAAATTCTGCCGTAGTGTTCTCGGGCAAGAGAGATTTGCGGAACTGGTGTTGGTGCATCTATCTGATGTGGGCGTGGACGCTGCGCCCACCCAAGCGATGGATCTGCGGGCAGCGTAGCCCCCGAAATAGCCACCTGACCTCCCCAGCCTCTGTAACTCTGATCAATAATAGCAATAGGATTTTCATCCATCAGAAAGATTGCTCTCTCATAAGCGGCCTGTGCGCGGGCCAGGGCGGCGGCATTGCCTCCTCCGATACCGGGTCGAGGCGGAATTCGGGTTGCATTTGCCAATTGAAGCAGATTTTCAACAGAACGCCTGGCAGCAAGTGGTGTCCAGCTGGGTTCTGCGGGTACGGGCTCTTCAATTAATACAAACTTTCCAGCCAGCTGGCCGCGGTAGCGATCGTAATCTGCAGAATTCTGTATGTCCAGATACACAGCCTCCCCTTTTTGTATTTCGGTAAAACCAGGCGACCATGCCTTAGGGTATCCAATTACTGGGAAGTAGGCATATGGAGATTGCGCATGAAAGGAAAAACGTTTCAACTCCCATCCGGTACCAAACGGTCCCCACTGGTGTAAATGAACGTTGCTCAAACCAATTTCTTCGAATACGCGCATGGTGTACTCCTGCGCTCTGAGGAGGTTCGGAGTGTTGGTTAACCGTGGACCGTATACATCGGTCAACCAGCTGGCATAATCCATAATCTGGGAATTTTCCATCCCTTCCTGTTTGATGCGTTCAACAACATCGGAGTCGAACGTGGGATTTTCAAGGGTTTGAGCGATAAGCGATGTGACTGAAAATAACAGCACTCCCAACAGTACGTATATACGTTTCATAGCGTAATTCTTAATTAACTTTGGTTTTGACAAGACATATAAAAATATTGGCTTTAATCGGATACAGTTGTAAAACTATATATGCCACAACTCAACCGGTGCTCTGCATTGCAGCAGCGATACCGTTAATGCTGGAGAAGAGCAAACTCCTCAGCACTATTCGCTCCTGAGCATCGGCGTCTTTCCAGCGCTGCATCATTTCAACCTGTAGTAGATTAAGCACATCGGTGTAGGGATTTCGCAGACGGATAGATTTTTGGATAACCGGATAAACAGCGAGTAAATCCTGCTGACCGGTTATCTGTAGTATAGCATGTTGAGCACGTTCAAACTCCTCCGCTATGCGTATATGAAAAGATTGGTCTGCATCAGAATATAATTGCGATACGATCAGATTTGCCCTTGCCATCTCCCGCTGAGCATTATTTACAATCGCAGTAAAGAAGCTCCATTCTTTATACAACTGTTTCAAGGCCTTTTTAGACGTTGCATCTTTAATTACTTCCGCTATTCCGCTACCAACACCATACCAGCCCGGCACATTATACCGCGGCTGGGTCCATGCAAACACCCATGGTATTGCTCTCAAACCATCGAAATCTACCTCATCAGATGATTTTCTTGAAATTGGCCGAGATGCAATTGGAAGGTGAGATATATGGGCAATTGGAGTTGTAGTAATGTACCACTGCCAAAAAGCAGGATCGTCGATAAGTATCCTGTAAGCCTTCATAGATTCCGATGAAATGGTCTCCATCAAATCGGCATAAGTTTCATCAGGGGCTGGGTTTCGCTTGTGTAATCCTTTTCTAAAGCGACCAGTAGACTTCATCATGGCATTTACAACCTGCTCTAAATGACGTTGTGCAATAGGCTTGCTGGCATAGCGAAACGATATAACCTCACCTTGCTCCGTAAATCGGATTCGGCCGTTGTGGCATTCCGGTGGCAAAGCTGTTACGGCCTGGTTGGCGCGGCCACCCCCTCTTCCAACGGTTCCTCCCCTTCCGTGGAATAATCTCAGATCTATATGATGTTTAAGGCTAACCTGTGCAAGGCTTTTCTGAGCTTTGTGAAGGGCCCAGTTTGCCATCCAATAACCACCATCTTTATTTGAATCAGAGTAACCAAGCATGATTTCCTGAAAGTAGTTACGAGCCTTTAACTGCATTTCATAGATGGGATTTGTATACATGTGTTCCATCAGATCAGCTGAACGCTCGAGATCATCGATGGTTTCAAAAAGCGGCACCACATCAACCATACTTCGAATGTTCCCCTCATTATACTCCCACAAGCCAGTCTCTTTACACAACAGTAAAAGTTCAAGTAAATGACTTACGTGATGAGTCATTGAAATAATGAGACTGCCAATACTCTTGGGGTCACTCACGAGAGCTTTACGAACGAGGTTTAAGGTATTTAGCAACTCGCGAGATTCATCAGAAATGGGCGCCATAACTGGAATTAACGGCCTTGGATTAGACAGCTCACTCATGAGAAGATCTATTTTCTGATCTTCTTTGTACTGAGAATATGCTCTGCAAACACCGGCATGACGCAACAGCTCTTCTACCGTTTCTCCATAGACTTTACTATGCTGACGAATATCCAATGCTGTAAGTGAAAAGCCGAATGTTCTGGCCTGAGAGAGCAGCCTCTGAAGTATTCCCGTCTCAGCGACCTCTGCAAAACCGGTACTCCGTAGCGCTTCATCTATTTGCTGCAAATCTTTAATGAACGCACCGGTAGTATATAAGTTTTCATGAGCACGGAGCTGATTTTCATGAGTTGAAAGCCTGGCCAATTCAAGCTTTTCAAGCATACAATTAATTTTTAACCGGTATATCTCGTGTTTGTACAGCTCCTGAACATCCGTTTGTATATGGTACTGCTCCACTTCCTTCATGGTTTGTGACCGAAAGTTTTCGGGAACCGTAACCTGACGGTCGGATATACTCAGCTCTCTGCGCAGGTCTACAAGTCCTTTTCTGAACAGCTCGATGGCCGTTTCTCGTTGTTCGATGATGGCGAAACGTGTAACATCGTGTGTAACTTTCGGATTACCATCACGGTCACCACCTATCCATGAGCGATACTTAACGGGCGATTTCACATCAAAAGGCTTCCCGTAGTAAACTTCCCCGGCTCTACGTATATCTTTAATGATATCTGGAATTACATCCCAGATGGAGGTTATAAAAAAATATAGCCCATTGCGTATTTCATCTCGCACCGTAATTTCAGAACTTCTTACATCATCGGTATTCAGTAGCAGTGCTATCTGGTTATATGTTGCGTCTATAGTTTCTTCACGCTCAGCGGGGGTGAGATCTTCTCTGTTTAACGTACGCAGATACTCCGTAATGCGCTGCTGGATATATAGCACACTCCTTCTGCGTGCTTCCGTTGGATGCGCTGTGAGCGTGGGTTGAATGTCGAGTGCATAAATCAACTGCTGAACTTCATCGAATGTGTAGTTTTGCTTTTGAAGGTACCAGACGGCCTCCTGAATAGAGTCGGCACGAGGAGATTCGGGGGTTTCTTTTGCGTCCCGCTCCCGGTTAATTCGTGTTATTTCCTCCTGTTCTGCCTTGTTTGCCAGATGAAAAAATGCCTTAAATGAGCGTAAAAGCCAGTCTAGTTCAAACGAATTTAGGTCCTTCATTTCGGAGAGTACCTTAAGACGTAAATCCGGGTCTTCTTTTTGATATGCTTCTTTGAGCTGCAGGCGAAAGTGCTCTATTTTGTTATAAATGGCTTCACCAGCCTGTGTCCTTACGGAATGCCCCAGAAGCGTGCCTAATAGATTAACCTGCCTGCTCAGAGATGGTGATATTCCTTCTCCTTCTGCTTGTATTTCTAGTCCGTTCCATTTATACATATATGCTCTGATATCCCTGATATATTATCTGTCGTGTTGTTATGGATGCATTAATACGGATTTTTTTTCTATCATTCGAGCAGAAATGTAGCTCATATCATTTAGTATTTAGTACACGCTGTATGAAGATCTTCTGTATCCTGCTCATCACTTTTATCTTTCATCCATATGCAGCTACGGCATTATCAGGAGTTACTGATACTGAATACACACCTTTGGGCGAAGGGCCACGAGTTGGGCTCGTTCTGAGCGGAGGAGGAGCAAAGGGACTTGCCCACATCAGCATACTAAAAATACTGGAAGAGGTAAACATGCCCATCGACTTTATAAGCGGAACAAGTATGGGAAGCATTATCGGCGGGCTGTATGCAATTGGCTATTCTGCAAGTGAAATAGAGCAAATCGCAATTAACGAGAACTGGTCGCGCCTGTTTGACGACCGTGTAAGCAGGTGGCTGATTCCAATTGAGGAAAAAAGATGGGACTCTCGCTATATGGTGACGTTACCGATGGATAACTTCCGCATTGGTTTGCCAAGCGGGGTCATTGGCGGGCAACAGATTGGCAAAATGTTGTCGAGACTAACAGCGCATATGCACGGAATTGACGATTTTGACGAATTCCCGATACCATTTACAGCCATTGCTACCAGGCTTAGTGACGGTTCTGCTATAGTAATACGCGAAGGCCATCTGCCAACTGCCCTTCGTGCCAGTATGTCTATTCCCTCGATATTTGCACCCGTAGAAATAGACGGTGTCACTGCAATTGACGGAGGTGTTGCCCGTAACTTCCCTGTAACAGACGTATTGGACATGGGAGCTGATTTCGTGATTGGGATAAATGCATCAACCAGCACCAATGAAATCGACACCACTGCCAATAGCATGCTCTCGGTACTCAATCAAACCGTTTTTTTTCACATTGCAGCGACCACCAGAGATCAAGCACGCCTGGTTGACTTTATGGTGGAACCGGAAATCGGAGACTTTGGAATGATGGACTTTGATGATGTTGAACTCATCATGGCCTCAGCCGACGAATTTGTATCGCGTTATAAAGACAGACTTCAAGAAATTGCCGACTCGCTGAATGCACTTCGAAACGATCCCGGAATTCGGCACCGCTTCGAGCCTGAACGAATACGACATGTTAACATTAATGAAATTCATTTCATTAACGGCGCTGGTCACGATCAAGAGGTTTTACTATCTGAACTGGGGTTAATTGCAGGAAACTCGTACAGCATAGGCGATATTGAGTTGGCTGTAGACAGAGTTTTCAGTTTACCATTCTTTGACCGAGTCACCTATGCGCTTGAACCTCTTGGTGAAAGTAGGTTCAACTTGATTGTAACGTTAAATGAAAGTAACCTCGACGTCTTTAATGTAGGCCTTCGCTACGATAATCGTCAGAAAGCATCCATTATTCTGAGTACACGCTTTCGGAATCAATACAGAAACAATGCGACACTTCGGCTAAGCCTTCGCCTTGGTGAAGAGCCTATGGGTGACATCCAGTACTTCTATTATCTGGGATGGAGACCTAAACTCGGCGTAAACTTACAGGCCAATTATACAAGTCGCCGCAATGATCTTTATAACACTGGACAAACTACGCAAGCGACGGTAGTTACAGACGCGCTGTTTACAGAACTCTGGACAGGTCCGGTTGTCTCCAGCTATCTTATTATTGGCCTTGGATTGCGTACTGAAATGTATCAGCCATCCAGAATTGTGGGTCTCACCGATCTGGAAAGAGACTGGAAATACATTCACAGGCCGTTTGCATTTATATGGTACGACACAAAAGACGCCGTTGAATTTCCAGTACGTGGACAGGAGTTACGTCTTGATGCAACACAATCATTAAATTGGTTTAGCAATGCCACAGTATTTAGTCAGTACACAGCATCATGGAAGTTTCATCTGCCATTAAACAGCCGATTTTCTGCGGGAACATCACTTTTTTCTTCATTATCTACAGGCGATTATCCCGTTCATTACAGACAGGCATTAGGTGGAATTACGAGCCTACCTGGTTTTTTGATTGATGAAATTCATAACGATTGGGTAAGCAGTGCGAAGATAAGTCTTCAGGGGGAAGTGTTTAACAATCGGTACATTGTGCTGAGCGGTAGTGCCGGAAGGGCGGCCCCATGGCAGAACTTGGATCTGAAATCAAATTCTATTTTGACGGGTTGGGGAGTTAGTGCCGGTCTGAACTCAGTTGTTGGGCCTGTCGTTTTCAGCCTAAGTGGAAGCAAAAGAAACCCTATACTGTATGATTTCCGGATTGGTTTTAACTTCTAGCTCGTGAGGAAAAAAACAAGACTGCTATTTTGAATGCTCGGAAAATAACTCGGGTCGTGTAACTTGAATAGCCTGTTCTATGAATGATGGGATAAACGTGTGGTAGGTTGGCTTGAGAAACTCTGGATCGGTTAGCCTGTGCATAATTTGATTAAATTTCTCTTTACTATGACGTTTGATAATCTTTTCGCGTTGCTCTTCTTTGGCAAAGTGATGGAACATTCCTTCAGGATCGGCCTCAGGATGAAACTGAGTCCCCACAATCTCGGGGGAAATACGCATAGCCATTACAGCGCGTTCCAGTGGTACATGTGGTCTTATTTTTTCCAGAGCCAATATTGAAGCTCCCAGGCTCTGAATTGATTTCATTTTGGGTTGCAGAACCTGCCATTCTCTGAAATCTGCTGCGTAAAAGGGATCTGTGAGCTTAGAAAACAGTTCATCATTTTTACCTTTTTCTGTAAGATGTACAGGCAACACTCCAAAGGAGTCGGATTTCCTTTTTTCGACCTCGGCAATGTCGAAGTGCCTGCTCATTAACTGAAAGGAGTGACATATAGATAAAACAAACTTCTGGGGAGTTGAGGCATCCGTATTCTGGCTCCAGATGGCATCAAGCCATTTGAAATACTCCGCTTCCCATTTACTGCCTTCCCCATCGTACGGACTGCCAGGTCCGCCCGATGATATATAAATATCATACGATGAATCGGGTATTTCTGTTTTGGACCGTACATCAAATTCATGTACGGTCACGGTTGTACCACCATACGTACCATGTACTGATGCTAAAATTTCGCGTATACAACGCATTCCCTGGTTCTCAACACCATTATACAGGTCAAGAACTGCTACTTTTACCGGTTTACTGCTAAGGCTCATTTTACATATCGAAGAATAAAGACAGGTAGTGATCCCCCTCCGGCTGTAACATTAGCTAGATTGCTGGTAGACGTTCGTACCAGGCACCCTCCCATCATAGACCCATTAATATACGGATCCAAATCGATTACTGTTGGAACAGATTCCCAGCCAAGCTGAGTTTTCATGAGAAATTGTTCTCTTGTGATGTCAACAACTTCCTGAACTACATATCCGTTTTGTAAACCGTAAGCTATACCATCATTCCATTCAGCATCTGAAGCGTCGAACCCCAAGATAACACCCTTTCCGCCATACTCATCGTTAGGTTTGATTACAAAGTCTTTGCGATTCTTTGAAATCATATCCAACAATCCAACCATCCTTCCTTTGTATATGGTTTTGATGTCACGAATACGGCGCGTCCAGGGTATGTGCTGACGTATAGATTGCAACTCGAGCTGATTGAGGATACTGTTGTAGCGAGGGTCGGTCAAAAAGGAGAATATGGACTTTTTATGCACCAATTTAGTGCGAAATGAGTTCAGAAAACAAGTCTTCTGTTGCCTATACCCTTCCTCATAGGCTTCACATTCACCTCGTATCTCCAAAAACTCATTGGTAAGTAACCGCCGGTAGAGAATATCAATTTTACGTCCATTCGCATAAATCCATCCATCACGAATTTCCAGTTCGCGGGGGTCGGCTACTTCACACTCATGCCCCTTGGCCTGTAGATATTCCTGTATAATATGAAATTCATGGATGGTAGGTATGTTTTGAAAATCAACAATGCAGAACGTAGGACGTTCTTCCCTTCCATCGAACTCTTCATAGTAGGTTCGAAGAAGTCCGTCTACAAGATGATCGAGCGGAGAAACAAACCTGACCGGATATTTCCGAATAAATTCCTGAAACACGGGCATTTCATAGTAAACCTTTGACAGCTTATGCAAATATCCTACCCCTGCCGGACTTTCCGCATTTAACTCAACAAATTTGAAAGAGTCGGGTGTTAGAAAAGCGTCTAACCTCGAAGTGGCAGACAACCGAATTACATTGGTAGGGATAGATGCGAGTTCCACCTCTTCGGGAGTCAATCCTAGTTCATCGATGGCCTCGTAGGTATTAAAATGTACCGACGCTATTTTCAAAATAGCCTGCCTCAGGATGTAAACAACATCCTGAACCTTGTTATAGCTGGTCTCCGTTAAAAAAGCCGGCCGAAGGCTGTGTGTTAGAGGACGATCACCAAAAAGCAACTTTCTATCACGCTGGGTCTGCAGAAACCAATCGAGCTGCGATTCAGCTTCTGTCAAATCACGCGCCATAAGTGCATGATAGTCTCTGATTACCGATTGAATATTACCCTGCATTTTTCCCTAATGCATTATGAATAGTGAACGCTGAGTTTGCCTTACGTTTTTCCAAAGCTTTTTTTACTGCAAACTTGGCAGTGGCATTTACAACCCAGTCGAAGTTTTCTTTACCTACACCATTATAATCTGCGTCAGGTGCAGGATTCATAAAATCAATAGCGTACGGAATACCATCACGTACTGCGAATTCAACTGTATTCATATCATAACCCAAAGCATTGCACAATGCCAGAACATCAGTGGTAATCTTCTTCTTGAGCTTAGCAGGTATGGGCTGATCCCGAACAGAGGTATATCGCAGGTGATGCTCTGCTTTTGGGTTATATGGCATCACGTGCACATCTTTTCGCCCAATGCAATAACATCTGTAATAGAATTCAAAATCAATATCTTCCTGAAGCATCATGCAGTCTGTTCCGCTCTCGTCGTAGGCTTTGAAAAACTCAAGTGGCGAGCGAACTTTAGATACCCCCCTCCAACCACCACCGTCGTGGGGCTTCAAATAGGCAGGAAATCCAATATACTCGAAGGTACGTTCCCAGTCGATTGGGTATTTCAGATTACGAAATGAGTTGGACTTCGTATTTGGCGGATGATCTTTATGTGGCAGTATAGCTGTTCTGGGAACAGCAACGCCAACTTGTTCTGCTATGTGATTATCAATAAACTTATCGTCTGCACTCCACCAAAATGGATTATTAACAATATAGGTGCCGTTTAAAGACGCCCATTTCAAAAATGACCGATAAAAAGAAACCTCATGAGATATACGATCTATGATAACATCGTACTCACAATGGTCATTAATGTGAACGGTATCTAGTTGAACAAAAGATGCCTCAACACCTTTTGCCCCATAGTTTTCATTTATATGATTAATTAATGCCTCAGGAAATGAAGATTCCATTCCACGGATAATTCCAATTTTCTTCATCAGTATAAAACTATATTAAGATTGCTATTAACGTTCTTTAGAGGATGTGCTTTTGAATCATATCACGCCACCAGGGCCAGTCATGTTTTGTCTGATTTCCCCAGATATCTAATTGATGGTGGATTGATTTACGATCCAGCCTTCTGCTCATATCAATATTGGCATCCAGACACATGTCCCATTCACCGGTTACCAGCCTAATATCCAGCCTTCGCAAGGCATCCAGATGTTCAGGATTATTCAGGTTCGGTACATAATCAACCGGGTTGTTGAAATACACATTATCGTCGTAGAAGCCATCCATAAAACCACGAATATCAAACTTGCCGCTCATGGCGATAAGCTTGCCAAATCGCCCCGGATACTTTAGTGCAATATTAAGTGCATGATATGCGCCAAAACTTGCACCTGTACTCACAATAAAACGTTCTTCATTTCTGGAGTGGATGAATGGAACAACTTCATCATTCACGTAACTGTCATATTGCCGGTGCCTTACAATACGTACATACGGACTTGCACTATAATTGTAGAAGCTTTCTTTATCTACAGAGTCTAAACAAAACACCTGATTGTACCCCTGCTCAATCTGATGACGCAGTGCGTCTATCATTCGAAAATCTTCCCATTCGTGAAAACGACCCATACTGGATGGAAAAACCAATAGAGGAGTACCACCAAAACCGAAAACAAGCATTTCCATATCGCGTCCCAGACTTGGGCTCCACCATTTAATATATTCCCGATGCATAGTGTACAAATTGATTTTAAATGTCCTCTTTTACGGAGGTGTTATTTACGGCATTATAAGACAAATTAAAGCACCCAACCAAATAAAAATGGGGTTATTTCCTTAAGAAACAACCCCATTAACCATCAATAAACTTTTATTTATCTCAGAAATTGAGGAAGTAGCCTATTTTATTTATATCAGGTTACATTTTACTTGTATGACCAGTAAAAATGCATGCGTTACCGATTTCAGGTTAGATAACCGTACCATCTTTGATTACACTACTCTTCGTGACGATTACAATGCCGTCAACAACAGAATAGTTATCAAAGTGACCATCTTTAAGATGAGAACCACCGTTAATACGCACATCATTACCTATTCTGGCATTTTTATCTACGATAGCGTTATTGATATAGCATCGCTGACCAATCCCTACAGGAGGAATTCCGTTTTGAGTTTTGAGCTGCTCAAAAGAAGGGTAGTAATCGTTACCCATTACAATGGAATTTGCAACTGTGGTACCCTTCCCAATTCTTGACCGAATTCCGATTACTGCCCGTTCAATTCGACTGGCTTCGATAATTCCGCCCTCAGCCACAATGGTTTTCTCGAGTGTTGTTCCGCTTAACTTGGAAGCCGGAAGTAGTCTTGCACGAGTAAAAATCTGCCGGGATTCATCATACAGATCGAATTGTGGAAGCTCCGTTGTAAGTTCAAGATTCGCTTCAAAGAAAGATTTAATGGTACCAATATCGGTCCAGTACCCGTCATACATATGACTTATAACTTTATATTCTTTCAGTGCAGCAGGGATTATCTCCTTGCCAAAATCTTTGGCATCTTTAAACCGTTCGTATAACTCCAGAAGCGCCTTGCGAGAAAATATGTAAATGCCCATTGAAGCAAGATACACCCTACCCTCATTTTTGAGGTTTTCAGGCACTTCTGATTCCCATTCACCAAGTTCGTCTTTATTGGGCTTTTCGATGAAGGATGGTATTGTTCCATCTGAATCTGTTTTCATGATACCAAAACCGGTAGCGTCGTCTGCATTCACCGGAATGGTAGCTATAGACAGGTCAGCTCCGCTGCTAACGTGCTTTTCCATCATAATTTTATAGTCCATCTGATAGAGCTGGTCACCAGATAAAATGAGAACATTATCGTAGGTATTGTTCTCCATGTGGTGTAAAGACTGCCATACTGCATCGGCAGTACCCTGATACCACTGCTGCGAGTTGGGCGTCTGTTCAGCTGCCAGAATATCAACAAAGCCTTTTCTGTTGAATGTATCGAAGTGATAGGTATTCTTGATATGGCGATTTAATGATGCTGAATTAAATTGAGTTAGCACATAAATCTGACGTACATCTGAGTGTAAGCAGTTTGAAATTGGTATATCCACCAACCTATACTTCCCTCCAATCGGAACCGCAGGTTTAGATCGGCTCTTCGTTAACGGAAATAGTCTTGACCCCGCACCTCCACCGAGAATGACTGCAATAGTTTTATCCATCATATGACCTGATTCTCCTTATTTCTTTGTTAGTTTTTTATATAAATCTGCATACTGCTGAGCTGAGTTTGTCCATGAAAAATCTAGCATAAAAGCGCGTTTTCTCAAGTTTTCCAGTCTTTTTTTATCATTATATAACGTAGTACCCCTCAAAACAGCGTGTAAAAGTTCATCTGCTGCATAATCGTTAAAGCAAATTCCGTAACCATCTTTTTCATCCATATCAATAACAGTGTCCCTAAGGCCACCTACTGCTCTGACAATCGGTATAGTTCCATAGCGCAACGCATACATCTGATTCAACCCACATGGTTCCACTTTAGATGGCATCAGTAAAAAGTCGGCACCGGCATAAATTTGATGCGCTAGTTTTTCATTATACTGTAGGGAGGCGTCAAAATAACCCAAAAACTCCCTGCTCATCTCACGAAAGCGATGCTGCAGACCAGGGTCGCCTGTACCCAGAATAACAAAGTTAGCCTCGTTCCCATCTGATAAAAATGATGCAATTACCTCAGGGAGTAACTCTGCACCCTTCTCACGTACCAAACGGCCAATAAATGCATATGTTGGTCGGTCAGGACTCAAATTGAAATAGTTGCAGAGCACTTCTTTATTCAACTGCTTACCTTTAGTCAGATTGTTGGCTCCATACAAGTGGGCAATGAGAGGATCTGAAGAAGGGTTCCACACATCGGTATCTATTCCGTTAATGATACCACTGGACTTCGAATACTCTGCGTTTATCAGACTTTCCAGGCCGGCCGAACTGTACTTAAGCTCGTCCATATATGATTGAGAAACCGTAGTTACAGCCCAGGCCGTGCGTATTCCTGCACTCAATGCATTTAACTTACCTGCCCACTCCAGAAGCCCTACACGCTCAGGGTTGATGTAAGGCATAAGGAATCGTTTGCCCATATCATACCAGCCGTGATATTCTCCGTTGTGGATTGTGAGAACAGTAGGTACAGAGCGCAGCTTTTCGTAATCCGGACAGGAGGTGATCATGTACGGTATAAGTGCAGTGTGATGATCGTGGCAATGTATTACATCCGGTTTTCTGGCAAAAGCTGAAATCCAATCTAATACAGCAACCTGAAATGAAGCATAGCGCTCAAACTCATCCCAATAGCCATACCCGGATGATGGGTCAATATAAACACCAGGTCTGTCGAAACGCCCCGGGATATCCACAACGTATAATGGAAATCCGAGTTCATTTGTCTTCTCCCTCATTATAGCGTACGTAAACCAATGCGGACCAATGTGCGCCTTAGCTTTGTGCACGACTTCGAATTCATGCTGCTGAACGAACGCTACATCGTAGGCGGGCATGACCACCCAGCTTTTAATGCCAATTTCATTTTGGTATTTGGGAAGTGCACCAACCACATCGGCCAATCCCCCTGCTTTAGCCACCGGATAACATTCGGCGCTAGTATGAATAACATGCATATAGTCTTCAAATACAGAATAAATAATATCATTTCAATACTATTGAAAGTAGTCACATTGCATCAATTGGTCAAAAATAATCCGAATTTAGCTGAACATATCTTTTTTAAATTCGTAGGCTGTTTCAAATTACACCAATACCTTACTTAATGAGCTTATGTCGGTAATTCAGGTACAGCAAGTCAGCAAGTCTTTTGAAAACACGCACGCCGTCAAAAATGTGTCTTTTGATATTCCAAAGGGCAGTATTTACGGTATTCTAGGACCTAACGGAGCAGGCAAAACGACCACCATCCGAATGATTAACTACATCACCATTCCGGATACCGGTCAAATTCTGATTAATGGTAGAAAAGCCAGCGCGCAAACGCAACGTGAAATAGGATATTTGCCAGAAGAACGTGGCTTGTACAAAAAAATGAAGGTTGGAGAGCAGCTCATGTATCTGGCTCAGCTCAAAGGTATGCGCAAGGAGGAAGCCCGGAATTCAATCAAAGGCTGGCTGGATCGCTTTGATGCTACCGGGTGGATCGGTAAGGAGGTTGGGGAGCTTTCTAAAGGGATGCAGCAAAAAGTACAATTTATATCAACTGTTGCACACAACCCTGATATTTACATCTTTGATGAGCCATTCAGCGGTCTTGACCCCATAAACTCAGAGCTGCTTAGGGATGTGATTCTGGAGTTAAAATCGGAGGGGAAAACGATTCTTTTTTCTACCCATCGAATGGAACAAGTTGAACAAATGTGCGACTTCATCTGCCTGTATCGAAACGGAGAGAACGTTCTTAATGGCAATCTGACATCTATAAAACAGTCCTTTGGAAAGAATACCATTATCTTGGAGTTTGATGGCGATCATAGCTTTTTGAGTGGAATGCAAGATGTGCGGTTTAATAATAAATCAAACCGATCTGTTGAAATCATTCCCGATGCTGGAGTGAACCCCCAAGATTTACTCGTCTATGCGGCCAGCCATGTTACTGTAAACAGATTTGAATTAATCTATCCCTCACTGCAGGAAATTTTCATCCAAACCGTTAAACAACACGTGTCGTAACCCATGGATACATCCAAATTCTTACTGATTTTTAAACGCGAGTACATCACTCGGGTTAGAACCAAAGCCTTCATTCTTTCAACCATACTGGCACCAATGGGACTTCTTATTCTCATTGTGGTGCCCATTATTTTGAGCTCTGTACAAACTGAACAACGTCAGGTTATCGGTATTCAGGATGAAACACAAACTGTGCTTATTAGACTGCTTGAACAAAATCCAGATCGCTATCAGCCATTGCCGCCGGTTAGTGCCGATTCGCTGCGATCGATGGTTTTATCGGGTAGTGTAGATGGTTTCATAATTATTACAGAAGAGCATATCACGGGTAACCGGTCACCGGAGTTATTCTATACTGGCACGGGTGGATTAAGTCTTGTGTCTGAAATACGTGGCGACCTGAGGGCGGCATTACAAAATGAGCGGCTGGATCGGGCTGAGGTGGGAGAAACTGTCAGAAATATTCTGGCTATGCGTACCTCGCTCCAGACTCGGGTGCTCACCGATACTGGTGAACAGGAAAACGACACCATGAGTCTGTTTTTTGTAGGCTATATTATGTTCTTCATTATTTATGCCGCCATGTTTGGGTATGGTGCAGTAATTATGCGCAGTGTAATTGAGGAGAAGTCCAGCCGCATCATTGAAGTTATAACATCATCCGTTCGACCTTTTGAGTTGCTCATGGGAAAAGTTATGGGTGTGGGTGCACTAGGGCTAACCCAGTTTGCAATCTGGTCTGTTGCTGGTGCTGGCTTACTTGCATTGGCCGCACCCATAGCCGTATTACTCGGTGGTACAGCCGAGGTCGGTACGGATTTGAATACGGCAGCAGCTCAGGCTGATCTGCCTTTTACAATGCCCAGTATTGGAGCTGAAGTATGGATTACATTTATCTTGTTCTTTTTGGCAGGGTACCTGATATACAGTTCACTGTATGCAGCAGTTGGTTCGGCTGTGGATGCTGAAAGCGATGCAAACCAGCTGATGATTCCATTGATGATTCCCATCATGCTTCCATTGCTTTTTATAGGGAATGTGGCTTCTGATCCTAATTCTACCTTTTCGGTAATTACCAGTCTCGTACCCTTTTTCGCTCCAATGTTGATGCCGATGCGAGTAGCCATGACGCCTGTTCCTTTCTGGGAGATTGCGTTGGGGCTGCTTCTGTGTATTATCACGTTTACAGCCATTATCTGGGTTAGTGCGCGTATTTACCGAGTTGGCATTCTGATGTATGGTAAGAAAGCATCCTTCGGAGAGTTATTTCGGTGGGTTCGATACAATTAATATCAGGGAACCAGCGTACTAATCCTCCTCAAAACTCGTACATCGTACTCATTATACAATCGATCCTGCAGGATTTCATCGCGAAGAGTGCCGGGAAGCGTTGCAACAAGATTCAATGCCATATACCGCATTCGTGGATCAGAGTCGACCAGTAGTTCTGGAAGAATTTCTGCCCAATAGTCTGAGTCAATTTCGAGTGGGTACAGCGCATCAAATGCTGTACGTCTGAGATCGAACGTGTATTGATCATCGAGATAATCCATCAGGTTGGGAGCAAATATGACCCCTTGTTGCGTTTGAACAATCAGCGGTATGATCGTTTGGGTGAAGTAAAGGTCTTCCGTATCCTCGTGCAGTAAACTTCGGGCAACGGAGTAGAATTCACGCTCGTTAACAATATGTTTGTACACCTCAATCGCCAGATTTACGTATTCGATATCCTGCGACTGACTTATAATTCTGAACACCTGCTGTTGAACAGCCTCATTACTGGCATAGTTTCTAAGGGCATACAAAGCAGCAAATCGAACTTCTCTTGATTCGCTACTGAGTAAATCCATAAAACGGCGGTTTGTACCAAAGGCATCACCAACTATGAGCGATAAACTGGTTACAAGCCTGGCTTTAACGCGGGGATCGGGTTCATTGCGGATAAGATCTTGAAGAATCAATTGTACGTCGGGATCATTTTGCACCCGACCGAAACCTTCGGCCGACTCGATACGTCGGTCAGCGTCTCCGTCTCTGCGCAACTGGTACAGCCAGAAAGCAGCAGGTTTTATTTCCGTGAATTCAAGAAGCGGATCATCGTTATAGATGTACATATTTTCAACAAATCCGCCCGAGGTAAGATGAAGCCTGTCGCCCATATTACTGGCTAAAACAGTAAGGTCGTTCAAGGTTCCGTCGGTAAATTGCCTTATGGTTAGTGATAAGTAGCGCTGAGGATAGGTTTGTTCCGGTACAAGCTCGAACGTAAACCGACCTGTCATTTCGTCAAATTCGTAGATGGCTGTGTAGCGCTCAACAACGGGCAAATTAGATGCTATCATCTGCACTACATTGCGATTGTTCTGAAACCCTACAGCGGATGTCAACTCTTCCCAACTGTAAACTCCATTATCCAGAGCTTTCATGGAATCAAAATTTGCCTCTATTTCATCCAAAAACTCCCGAATATCGGGTTCGAGCAGCGTACGACTTCTGGGATCCGTCATCTTCAACGTTGTATTCCACGTTAGAGCCGATAGTGAAAGCCATACCGGGTACTCCCATGACTTTTGATGCTCCTGATTGAGGGAAACCCTGGTGATATTTGCCATACTGGCAACTCTATGGGCAAGTATGGCCTTAAGTGCGAGAATATGGTCTGCATTATCAATAGAATGTGAACGTAAAGCCGACCCAAAGTACTGATGGGTTACAGCACGCAGCAGTTGTGCCGGAACATCATCTGAAGAAACATCTATATAACTGTATGCATGTCCAAAGGGGGCAATATCCCAAACCAAGTCTTCAACTAAAACCAAATTAAGTGCACCAAAGGGAAGTTTTCTATCAGTGACTTGATGAACCGCCTGAACTAATTTTCGGGCTGTCTCAGTAATCTCTTCCAGATTATCAACAGTTCGATCAGTTTGGGTGTATATATTCAGGCTAACTCCATCTATCTGCGTAATTTGGGAAGTAAGTCTACCTGCAAAAAAGCCTATCTGCGTTACAGGTGCGGGTTCTGATGTCTTCCAATGGAACAATCGCTTTCCTTCAGGCAAAAGTATATTCGCAGTCCTGATACCGTTAGCAACCCCCTGCCAATCGGAAGGCATAATCATTCGGATGTCGATTGGTACCGCAACTTTTGGGGAAAGTGGAACAGGCAGTAAGTTTGCAACTGCGCCGGGAATCATGGATGACATAAACGCCCCGGAATCCTTGCGCTGAAGACCGAACACAAGATCGCTTCTGTAAATGACTTCCAGTTTATGTCGGGTATCCGTCTGAATTTCTTGAAAAGGTGTGACGATAAGCGTGTCGCCGCTCATAAAAAAGTCGGCATCTTGTTCGTTGATGAGAACCGTAAATACCTCCGTTCGTATGGAGTTAAGTCGGACTTCTGGGGTACCGGATTCAGGAATGGAAAATTGCCAGGCAGCTACTCCACGGAGTGTGGGCTCATCGGGCAGGAATTCCATCGTAACCTGCAAGTGATGAAATTGTATGGATTGGGCAATCGCGTTATCGTAATCTGCAACTTGGGCATTTGAAACAGCAGTTAAACTGAGCAGTAATAAGAGCGAAAAAGTCAGTCTGAGCATAGGGTATTATTTAAGCAGATTAAGTACTTCATCTTTAATTCCGGACACAACGGAGATACCGTTTCCGGTATGGATATCGGGTTCCCCGTTCACATCGAGGAAGTGCCCGCCGGCGCCTTGTACTACCGGTAATAACGCGGCTGCGTCCCAAATATTTAAAATCGGATCGAACATCAGGTCTGCCCTGCCTGTGGCCACCATCATGTGCCCATAGGCATCACCCCAGGTTCTGTCTACCCGCACGCGTTTCATGATCTCGTTGATTTTCGTGTCGAATCCATATTTGCGAATATTCTTGCGGTCGGTGGTTATAAACGTGGCCTCACTTAAGTCATTGCAGCTACGCACGCTAACCGTAGTTCCATTCAGACGGGTACCGGTATCAGCCGACCCATCAACCATTTCATCGAGCGCCGGAGCGTAGATAACTCCTGCAACAGGATTACCATCAACCAGAACACCAATAAGTGTGGTATACAGTGGAATACCGTGGATAAATGAGACGGTTCCATCAATGGGATCGAGCACCCATTGTACGTTTGAACCTTCATTGATGCGGCCGTGCTCTTCTCCGATGATACCGTGATCGGGAAAACGAGCCTGAATTTTCTCACGGATAACCCATTCTGCTTCTCTGTCGGCCACCGTAACAGGTGAAGCGTCGCCTTTTCGGATAACCTCAACAGATTTTCGAAAGTATTTTAGAGTGTGTTGCCCGCCTGCCAGGGCAAACTGTACGGCAAAGTCGAGGAATTCTTCGGTTTTCATCATCAAGTTATGCGTCGGGGTTGTATATTGTGCGCCTGATTCAAATCATCATTGAAAATACGATATTCTTATGACCGAAACCCAGATCTTCGACGTTATCGCCCGTAAACTAAACCTGAATGCCGTACAAATCAGCAAGGTCTCTGCCCTGCTTGACGAAGGAGCAACCATTCCCTTTCTGGCCCGGTACCGGCGTGAGGTTACAGGCAATCTGGATGAAGAACAACTTCGTGCGATTCGTGACGACCTCGACTACATGCGCTTGCTTGAGGAGCGTAAGGCTACCATCCTGCGGTCTATCAACGATCAGGAAAAACTCACGCCCGAGCTGGAAGAGGCAATTACAGCCTGCACAGACTTAAAAACACTGGAAGATCTCTATCTGCCTTATAAACCCAAACGAAAAACCCGGGCAAGTATCGCGAAAGAAAAAGGCCTCGAGCCCCTGGCCGAGCTGATATTGAATCAATCTATGCGCAAGGGCAATCCTGTTGAGGTGGCTGCCACCTATGTGGATGCAGACAAAGGTGTTGAAAGTGCCGAGCAGGCATTACAGGGAGCCAAAGACATCGTGGCCGAATGGGTTAATGAAAACGCAGATGTACGGGAAAAACTAAGAGCCGAATTCCGAAAATATGGGGCTATCACTTCTAAAAAAGCCAGCTCTGTTAATGAGAGAACCGTTTACGAGGCCTACTATGAGTTTTCCTGCAAAGTGAAATTTCTCAAGCCACACCAGATTCTGGCACTCAACCGCGGGGAGCGAGAAGGTATATTACTGGTAAACCTTGAGGTATTTGAAGAGCAGTGCCTAGACCACATTGATGATGTAATTTTCATCAGCGAAGACAGCATCTTTACCGATTATCTCCTGGATGCATCGGAAGATTCCTTCAAGCGATTGCTGTTTCCTGCCCTTGAACGCGAGCTTCGAAACGAGCTTACGGAGATGGCCGATGAACATGCCATCAAGACCTTCGCCGAAAATATGGGAAATCTGTTGATGCAGCCCCCTTTGGCCAATCAGATTGTAATGGGTATTGACCCTGCATTTCGTACGGGTTGCAAGGTAGCCGTAATTGATCAAACCGGCAAGTATCTGGATGGCGACACGATTTACCCTACGGAACCTTTTAAAAAAGTGGCTGAAGCTGAGGCTATTGTAAGTCGATTAATCGACAAGCACCATGTTTCTATCATTGCCATCGGGAATGGTACCGCATCACGGGAAACCGAAGCATTTATTGCTGATTTAATTCAGCGCAGAAAGGCTCACAAACCCACCGAAGAACTGTTCTATATGATTGTAAGTGAAGCGGGTGCTTCAGTGTATTCGGCCTCTTCGGTAGCCCGTGATGAGTTTCCCGACCTGGATGCTGCACAGCGAGGTAATATCTCCATTGCGCGACGTGTGCTGGACCCACTGGCAGAGTTAGTGAAAATTGATCCGAAATCAGTTGGGGTTGGACTATACCAACATGATGTGAATCAATACAAGCTTTCGAAAAAGCTTGACGATGTGGTGGAATCGTGTGTGAATACCGTTGGCGTGAACCTTAACACGGCAAGTGCTAGTCTGCTGAACCATGTTTCCGGACTCTCAAAAACGATATCCGAGAATATTGTCAAATACCGAGAGAAAATCGGAAAGTTTACCAATCGCGAGATTCTCATGGATGTTCCCGGAGTTGGCGCATTCCGATATCAGCAGGCAGCCGGTTTCCTCAGGGTTGCGGAATCGGAAAATCCGCTCGATAATACGGCGATTCACCCGGAAAGCTATGATGCTACCCGTCAATTGTGCGCCATGTTTGAGGTTGACCTAAATAAGCTCAATGAGTTGCAGCAGGTTTTGCCCCAGAAGTTTCAGCATATCAAAAAGAGTGATGTCGCGGAAAAGCTTGGCATTGGCGTACCGACCTTAGAACTAATCATAGAAAATTTGCTCAAACCCGGACGTGATCCGCGAGAATCGTTACCTAAGCCAATTTTGCGACAGGATATTCTCAAACTGGAAGACCTCAAACCGGGCGATACCTTAGAAGGTACGGTTAGAAACGTCGTAGATTTTGGAGCTTTTGTGGATATGGGTGTAAAACAGGACGGACTATTACACATCTCCAAAATGAGCCTTGATGGATCACGCGTTTCAAATCCACACGATGTGGTATCGGTTGGAGATATCGTTAAAGTTGAGGTGGAGACAATCGACCTGGAGCGGGGTCGAATTGGTATAAAGCTCCTGGAAAAACAAAAGTAAACGCGATGTAAGGTTACCTCTTGGCTGCGTATTGGTCGCGCGAAGGCAGGTCGATGCATCGATATAGCAGCTTATTACATCAAATTTGAGGAGCGCCCCATCCATTGGGACTTAAACCCTATAAAAAAAAGCCCGGACGCTTATGCATTCGGGCTTTTTTTGAATTCGTCATCTGTCTATCGAATAAACAGCATTTCGCGATATGTTGGCAAGGGCCAGTAGTCATCCGCTACAACATGCTCGAGCTGATCGGCATACTTGCGTACATCGTTCATAGCAGGAATCACATTAGTGTACATGTGTTCTGCTTTCTCGCTTACCTCCTCGCCACCAAGCTCCTTGTTCTGCTTGCTTAATTCGGCATTGGCTGCAATTAAGCCATTTAGAATCGTATTCACTTCCTCGGCAGTAGATTTGGTTCCACTTACATCGAGGCCTATAGCTTTTCCTCTGTCAACAATTGCAGCCAGTTCATTGAGGTATCTGACCGCCGCTGGAATAAGCATGGTTCTGACCATACTTTCCGTTGTTTCGGCTTCAATATTGATATTCAGGAAGTACTGGTCTGTGAAGATCTCGAGACGAGATGCAACCTCACGTGCATTTAAGACATTATACTTCTCAAAGAGTTTGACATTTTTTTCACTGCCAAGGTGAGGTAGTGCGTCAAATGTAGTTTTGAGGTTCAACAAACCACGCTTTTTAGCTTCCACCTGCCACTCATCAGAGTAACCGTCGCCGTTAAAGATAATCTTGGAGGTATCTTTAAGTGATTTCTTGAGTACTTTAGCAAGAGCCGTCTCAAAGTCTACGCCTGCTTCCAGCTCGGTTTCAAGAGCTGTTGTCATAGCGTCGAGAGCCTCTGCAACAATCGTATTTAGTACTACGATTGGGAAGGATACAGACTGAGAAGATCCTACTGCGCGGAACTCAAACTTATTACCGGTGAAGGCAAAAGGTGATGTACGATTTCGGTCGCCGGCATGCTTCGGCAGGTGTGGTAGTACCGGGGTTCCGAGCCCAAGCAGTCCTCCTTTTTTGGAAGATTTTGCTCCCTCATTTTGTAATTGATTGTATACATCGGCGAGTTGCTCTCCGGTAAAGATCGAAATAATAGCAGGAGGAGCTTCATTGGCACCCAAACGGTGATCATTTCCTGCAGAAGCAACAGCTACTCTGAGCAAATCCTGATGATCGTGTACGGCTTTAATTACAGCTGTAGAGAAAAACAGGAAACTCATATTGGTGTGTGGATCTTCGCCCGGCTCCAGCAAATTGAATCCGGTGTCGGTAGAAAGCGACCAGTTAAGGTGCTTACCGCTACCGTTCACTCCTGCAAAAGGTTTCTCATGGAGCACAGCAACGAGTCCGTACTTTCGTGCAATTCTTTTGAGCGTAATCATGAGCAACTGCTGATGATCGGCCGCATGATTCGCTTTCTCAAAGATTGGAGCGATTTCGTACTGACCCGGCGCAACTTCATTGTGGCGGGTTTTAACCGGAATACCCAATCGATACATTTCATACTCGGCTTCCATCATAAAAGCAAGTACCCTGTCGGGTATGCTGCCAAAGTAATGATCGCTAAGTTCCTGACCTCTGGGTGGAACCGCACCCACTAAAGTTCGGTTCGCCTGCATTAAATCTGGACGACCGTAGTAGAACTCTTGGTCAATAAGAAAGTACTCTTGCTCACATCCTGCTGTAGAATAAATCCGCTTCGCGCCGTCTATGCCAAAGTGCTTTGCTGCTCTGAGAGCTTGCGTGTTTATAGCTTCATTTGAGCGTAAAAGTGGTGTTTTATGGTCAAGCGCTTCGCCTGTCCAGGATGCAAATGCAGTAGGAATACATAGATAAGTACCATTTTCATTATCAACAACGAATGCAGGCGAAGTAGGATCCCAGGCGGTGTAGCCGCGAGCTTCGAACGTTGGTCTTAATCCACCTGAAGGGAAGCTGGATGCATCCGGTTCACCTTGTATTAATTCTTTGCCAGAAAATTCAGCGATAGCCCCACCACCTTTATTTGGAGTGATGAAACTGTCATGCTTCTCGGCTGTATAGCCCGTTAGAGGCTGAAACCAGTGTGTAAAATGAGTAGCGCCACGTTCCATTGCCCAATCTTTCATAACAACAGCAACAGAATCAGCCACATCACTATTGAGAGGCTCACCATCGGTGATTGTTTTTTTAAGTTCTTTCCAAATGGCTTTGGGCAATCTTTCCTTCAGTGTTTCGATCTGAAGAGTATTTTCACCAAATATTTTGGTGATGTTCATCTTTTTTCCGTCAAAAGCTGAGTCGATTCCTCGAATTGCGGATACTGGATTGAAGCGTCGATATGATTTGCTCATAGTGTTCTGGATCTTTGTTTTTTAATCTGTTCTTGGCGAGATATTTAAAGTTAGAAAAACATATAGCCATATTTATTTAATGTCAATGAAACATTAAACTAATTTACAAGAATGCAATGAAGCTCTTTAAATACATATTGAAACCGCTTTTCTGTTCGCTCAGTTAATATTTTTAGAAGGTTAAACCCATAATTAATAACTGTATTTATAAATGTGACTAATTATTTTAACATTTTTAACGCATTATCTTTCGACATATGCCACCTTAATATTTTAAAGCCCATCATACCTTCATGACTTAGCACATACATTCGTATTTTTGGCACTATTATTCAGAGTTATTTGTTTTGTAAAGTTCCTTATTAACCAGAGCATACTACGTGAACTCACTTCCCTCGCTTTCTGATTTTAAAGTCTGGACACAGGCATCAAGACCCAAAACGCTGGCTGCAGCAGCAGTACCCGTAATTGTTGGATCTGCGCTTGCATTTTCAGATGGTTTTTTTGATTTGATCCCGGCACTCTTCGCATTGATATGTGCTATGCTAATCCAAATAGGCACCAACTTCGCAAACGACTACTACGATTTTGTCAAAGGAGCCGATACGGTTGATAGAATTGGTTTCGAAAGAGCCACATCTTCTGGTAAAATCGCCCCAAAATCAATGCTCTTGGCAACTATTCTAACGATGGGAATCGCATTTTTGCTGGGGTTGTACCTGGTCTGGCATGCTGGTTTCGTCGTACTCATTATTGGTGTACTGAGCCTTATTTTTGGTATTGCATATACCGGCGGACCTTTTCCTCTTGGATACAATGGATTGGGGGATCTGTTTGTGTTCATCTTTTTTGGCTTTGTAGCAGTTATGACTACTTACTATGTTCAAGCCCTGGAGTGGTCTATGATTACATTCTGGGCTGCTCTCGCCGTTGGTGCGCTTGCTACGAACATTCTCGTTGTAAATAATCTAAGAGACTCCGACCAAGACCGCATCACCGGTAAACGTACACTGGGGGTTATGCTTGGGGATAACGCGTTAAGACTGGAATACACGGCTCTAACATTTCTCGCCTTTGCGATTCCGCCACATTATGTGTTTGCCGAAGGCTTTTCCTTTCATAGTTTACTACCCCTTCTTACCATTCCGCTATTTGTATATCTGAACGTACAAATCTGGAGCATAACCGATAAAAAACTTCTAAATGGAGTGCTCGAAAAAACCGCTCTGGCAATGACTTTATTCGGCCTTTTACTGGCTCTCGGTCTGGCTTATAATCACCCTTGATGGTAACATTTACACTTTCTACATACAATCTTGCATTTCGCAGGCCTTTGATAAATGCCAAAGGCACATTCACTTCTCGGGAAGGTTTCTATCTACATGCAATAATTAACGGTGATGATTACTTTGGTGAAGCTGCCCCTCTCCAGGGATTTTCTGAAGAATCATTTACAGATGTTGATTCATTTTTAAGAGCCCGCAGCGTCGAAATTGAGGTTTATCTTACTGAAGGGAAACTGTTGCAACCAGACCTGAATTTGAACTCGCTCATTGATGCATATGGGCGAATCAGAAAGGTATTCGCAAGCTATCCTCCTCCACCATCCGTTTATTTTGCGCTTGATGCTATTCTGTTTCAGTATTGGACAAAAAACCGGATCCGCTCATGTCCCCCGGTTTCATTAAATGCCTTGGCAAGCAGTATCAGCGAGGTGGAACGAGCTGTAAGGTCAGGATTTAATACCGTTAAATTGAAAATAGGAATAGACGTTCATAAAGAGCTGCAACTTCTTTCCGAAATTCGAAGAACTTGGCCTGACTTAAACATCAGACTGGATGCCAATCAGGGCTTTTCATTGACTCAGGCACAAAAAGTTTTACCATTATACGCTCAGTATAATCCAGAGTATATGGAAGAACCAACCAAAACTGCCGGGGAATCGCTGGGTTTAAAAAGCCTCACGGGTATTACATTTGCAGCGGATGAATCCGTAAGAAACCAACAGGATTTAAGCAAAATCCTGTCCTACAATATACATGATGTAATCATACTTAAACCTATGCTGTGCAATGGTTTTTATGAATTATTAAACATGATAAAACTGGCTCACGGTGGTGACAAAAAAGTAATCCTTTCCACTAGCTTGGATACCGGTCTTGCCCGCAGAGTATATGCATTATTGGCATCGTTCTTCCTTCCTGCTCATACCCATGGTCTGGCGACTGGATTTCTTTTGATGGATGACGTCTGGTCGGACGATCACCTCATCACGCGGGGCTGCTATCATCCTGAATTAGTATTCTGCAAAAAATGAAATTCGAAACTATTTTTCTGCAACACAACGATGAAGTCGTAACATACCGGGAGCTTCACAGCTACGCGCGGGGGCTGTTTGCGAACAGGCTGTTATCAGACGGTATATACCTGATTGAAGCAACACCACGATTCCAGGCAATCATGCAAATCGCAGCCTGTTGGTTGAATGGTGTTCCGTTCTCAGTTTTACCAGCCGACAAAGGATCTCTGATATACAGACAAAGAATTAAAGAACTACGTAGCCAAAACTCAGACGTGCAGCAAAATGACTTGTTTGCGGTCTTGTTTACCAGTGGCACAACTGATATACCTAAAATGGTACCAATCAACCGCGAAAACGTCGTGGCGGCGTATGCATCTGGTAAGACTAACTACCACTTGTTATCCGATGAGAAATGGATTCATACGCTTCCACTTAATCACATTGGCGGAATAAGTATCATAACGCGGGCTTTACTGGGTAGACATGGAATCCACTTGCTTGATGAGTTTGATTCAGCCGTAGTTCAACATCTATTATCCTCCGATCTTTCCGTTACGGGTATTTCTATGGTCCCCACTCAACTGCGAAAACTTCTTGAAGGTAAGCATATCTCAGTACACGGTGGATTTAAAGGAGTTTTACTTGGCGGCGGTCCCGTAAATACAAGCGATATTATGCGTTGTAAAGAGATTCATCTACCGGTAACACCTAGTTTCGGAATGACTGAAACAACCGCACAGTGCCTGGCCACCCCCCTTGAAGACTGGGACAATGCGCCGGCAGGAACTTGTGGTAAACCTTTAGCAGGCGTTGAGGTAGAGCTTAGAGCTGACCCGGAGAGTCCGAATAGTTCCCTGCTGTGGGTTCGTGGCGAACAAGTATTCAATGGATATGCAAACTGGGATAATTCCAAAGTTTTCGACGAGGAGGGTTGGTTTTGTACTGGCGATTACGCCCAAAAAGACAATGAGGGGTATTACTACATTCAGATGCGCCGGTCAGATCGAATTGTTACAGGCGGTGAGAATGTAAATCCGATTGAAGTTGAGCATCATCTGACTAATTTCGCAGAATTACTAGGGGATTACGTTATAATCGGCCTGCCTGATGAATTGTGGGGGCAGGCTGTTACCCTGGTAACTACAAAAAAAGAACATCCCGATATTGATAAAATCCGAGCATTTTTAAGTACGCGAATAGAACGCTTTAAAATTCCAAAATCAATACAATACATACCTCATATACCCCGAACAGCTTCAGGTAAGCCAATGCGATTCAAACTGTGCGAAATCTTATCGGAGTAAATTTTGTGCCAGCAGCTTATCCGTGTAGCTTTTAAACAATATTCTTAGCCTTGTAGCTTTAAAACCAGAGTCGTATTCGGATAACTTTACACCGTTTTATGCGATTGACACGCACGGATTTGCTTACAGTATGTTTTAAAACTTACACAAGCCCAACACGGGTAAAGATAACATCCACCTGAGCCATGTGATGATTCAGGTCAAATGCGTCTTGAATCTCTTCTTTGCTAAGGTGATTAGATATTGCAGGGTCAGCAAGTGCAAGCTCCTCGAGAGAACGTCGCTCTTCCCACGCCTGCATAGCAAGAGGCTGAACGGTATCGTAGCTCTCCTCTCTGGAAAGTCCTTTATTTATTAGTTTCAGGAGCAAACGCTGGGAGAATACTAGTCCATGGGTTTTCTGGATGTTTTCTTTCATATTATCTTCAAATACAACCAGATTCTCGACAAGTGCTGCGAAACGATCGAGCATATAATGAAGCAGAATAGTTGCATCGGGCAGAATAATACGTTCTGCTGAAGAGTGCGATATATCACGCTCATGCCAAAGAGGAATATTTTCAAATGCGGTAACCATATAGCCTCTGAGGACTCGAGCACATCCGGTCATGTTTTCAGATCCAATTGGATTTCGTTTATGCGGCATAGCCGAGGAGCCCTTCTGACCTTTTAAAAAACGCTCCTCTACTTCTCTGGTTTCACTTTTCTGCAAATGTCGGATTTCAACGGCCATTTTTTCGATTGTTGATCCAACAAGTGCAATCGCAGACATATACGCCGCATGCCTGTCGCGTTGTAACGTTTGAGTTGAAATTGGTGCAGGATGAATACCCAGGTACTGGCACACGAGGAGCTCTATCTGCGGTGGAATATTGGCGAATGTCCCAACTGCTCCCGATATTTTCCCAAACTCCACATCTCTGGCGGCCATATTGAACCGCTCTTTGTTTCTCAACATCTCCGCATACCATAGTGCGCACTTCAGACCGAATGTAGTAGGTTCTGCATGAATTCCATGCGTCCTGCCCATCATAATGGTATGCTTATGCTCTTTTGCCTTCCTGGCAAGTACGTCAATAAGTTTATCCAGCGCTTTATGCAGCAGTTCGTTAGCCTGTTTCAGCCTCAGGCCAAGAGCAGTATCTACAACATCTGTAGATGTAAGCCCATAGTGAATCCACTTTTTTTCATCCCCAAGTGTTTCTGAGACAGCTCTGGTAAAAGCAACTACATCGTGACGGGTAGACATTTCAATTTCTTTGATACGATCAATATCAAACGTTGCTTTTTCATACAACACTTTAACATCCTCTTCAGGTATCATTCCAAGCTGACTCCAGGCTTTACAAACAGCAAGCTCTACTTCAAGCCATGACTGAAACTGATTCTGCTCTGTCCATATTTCTGTCATTTCAGGGCGCGAATAACGGGATATCATAATTCGTTAAATCCTTTTTTATATGTCTAGTTAGGGTCGGGAGGCAGTATGGAAACCACAACTTTAGTGACTCTGTTTTTTTCAACCTTGTGAACAGTGAGCGTCAAGTTTTTAAAATCAACTTTTTCTCCGATTTCAGGGATTCGCTCAAGCAAATGGTAAACTAGTCCGCCAAGAGTTTCATACTCATCTTCATCGCTAGTTAACGGTACTCCAAGTATATCGGAAACATCGTCCAGGTCAATCTTGGCATCGAAAATATAATCACCATTTTTCCTTCTGGTATACAGGGCTTCCTGTCCGCCATACTCATCGTTGATCTCACCTACTATCTCTTCAAGCAGGTCATCCAATGAAACGATGCCTTCTGTGCCACCATACTCATCAACCACTATTGCGAAGTGCGTTTTCTCACGCTGAAAATCTCTGAGTAAATCGTCTAGTTTTTTGGAAGGTGGAATAAACATAGTCTTCCTTGCAAGACTCTTCCAATTAACAACCTGGTCAGGTGCAGGACTATCAATAAAGGGAAGTAAATCTTTAGCATATACAACTCCTATGATATGGTCCAGATCATTTTCATACAGCGGCATTCGCGACAGGCCTTCTTTACGAATTAATTCAAGTACTTCTGCAAAGGACTCATCGGTTGAGATGGCAACAATATTTACCCGCGACGTCATTATTTCACGTGCAGTGGTATTACCAAATTCAATCACATTTTCAATAATCTCACGTTCATCACCATGAATAGATCCTTGCAACTCTCCAACTTCAGCAATTGTACGCAAGTCTTCACTTGATATACTATCATCGGGCCTGGGTAAACGAGATTCCAGACCTTTGGCAGAACTGGCAAGTACTACCGCCAGCGGTTTGAAGAGAATAAAAAAGAAAAACAAGAAGGAACTGAAGGCCCGTGCTACTGCCAATGAATGATTCAACGCCAGAATCTTCGGGGTTATTTCAGCTAAAATAAGTATTACTACAGTCAGCACAACCACTTGTGCTCCATATACTAAATAGTCTGGAACAGTGGTTAATATAAGTAACTGACCTGTAATTACAGCAGCAATAACGGCTGTTACAATATTGGTCACCGTGTTGCCAATGAGTATCGTAGCAAGCAATCTTCGGGGGCTCTCCAACATGAACAAAATACGTTGTAGAGGTCGATCGGTTTTGGCTAATTCTTTTTGCTCTGAAGTAAGATTGCCGCTCAATGAAAACACGGCTACTTCTGATCCGGAAAATACAGCGGACAGTATAAGCCCTATGAAAGCAACCAGGAAAAGGGTGAAGAGCCTACCGGTATCCAGGTTTTGAATTTCACCGAAATCCACAACCTGAGACAACCCCAATAAACCGGAAAAGATGTAATGAAACGATTCCAAATGTGGGTGGTTAATTATGCATAAACAAGCACAGAACTCATTGTTCAAGTGTACAAAATAAGAAAGATTGAGACATGATACTGCCCCAATCTTTCATGCATATGTCAAGGATGAAGCTTTAGCCTAAAACGGCAAATCTCCTTCATCTTCCGCCCCGCCACCAAAGTCAACGTCGTCGCCTGAAGACTGCCCCACAGCAGGTCGACCTGCACCGGCAGCGTTGCCACCTCCGGCAGATTCTCCTCTTGAATCGAGCAACTGAACCGTCAACGCTTTGATTTCGGTAGTATAGCGTTTCTGTCCATCCCTGTCTTCCCAGGCCCGGGTTTGTATAGGACCTTCTACATACAGCTGACTACCCTTTTTGGCATACTGCTGCAGGATTTCAGCTAGCCTCCCCCAGGCAACCACACGGTGCCACTCGGTAGTCTCCTGCAATTCACCGTTAGCGTCTTTATAACGCTCTGAGGTTGCAAGACTAAGCGTTGCAACGGCTGTATTAGACTGTGTATAACGTACTTCTGGATCGGCACCTAAACGGCCAATCAACATTGCTTTATTTAAGTTTCCCATAGTTATTCTATTATTTAATGTTCCTTATGGTATAAACATAGAGAGAGTTAGGCGCATTTCCTTACATATTTTGCACAAAACTCACAGTAAAAGTTGTGGAACGCATGCTACAGAAGCTAAGTTAACCTGCTCACAAGGCTATGAAAGCTGATGTAATCTTGCAGACAAACCCGTACCTTATACAACTGATAATACATAAATTAAAATCATGAAAATTTATACAAAAACCGGTGATACCGGAGAAACATCTCTCTTCGGAGGAGGCCGTGTTTCCAAATCGGCCGATCGAATTGAAGCCTATGGCACTGTAGATGAACTCAATGCTGTACTCGGTTTGGCCCGCGCCTGCAATCTGAGCGAGAAAGCTCAACAAATGCTACACTTAATTCAGCAAGATCTCTTTGTGCTGGGAGCCGATCTGGCTACTCCCATGGATGCAAAAGTAGCCATTCCCCGGGTTGAATCTCCTCACTTCAATAAAATAGAGTCCTGGATTGATGAATTAGAAGATGACCTGGAACCACTTAAATACTTCATCCTGCCTGGCGGAACCCAGGGAGCCTCTACCCTGCATATCGCCCGAACTGTCTGCAGACGCGCAGAGCGACGAGTAATTAGCGCTAAAGTGAGCAACCCGATCAGCGATGAGTGTGTAATTTATCTGAACCGTCTTTCCGATTTCCTGTTTGTTTTGTCAAGATATGAAAATCACAAAGCAGGTATCTCTGAAGCGAAATGGAAAGCTTGATTTATCCTCATATTCAGATCATATGGCTCTTTCAAACAGTGTAAAAAGGTACATCCGAAAAAACAAAGATACACGGAGCGTTAAGGAGATAGCAAAGAATTTAAAGCTATCCGTCGAAGAAGTTCAGCGTTTTATCAATTCAGATAAACAGCATAACAGAGCAGCGACACCTATCTCACCTGGCAGAAAACGTCTTTTTGCCGCAATTGCAGTGTCTATTCCTATCCTGTTCTTTGTGATACTTGAAGTTGCACTTCGAATCGGTAATTATCGGGGCAATACCGATCTGTTCATCCCCTTACCCGGGTCCGATGGTAAATACACGTTTACCAATCCTAATTTCGCTTCAAGATACTTCTTCTATACCACCGTTGTCCCCAATCCACCCGTTGAACCCTTCCTGACAGTAAAACCGGATAACGGATTTCGGATATTCGTTATGGGTGAATCCTCGGCAGCCGGTTATCCATATGGTTTCAACGGAGTCCCTGGACGTGTTGTTCGCGATGTATTGCAGGATGTAATGCCCGATAAGCACGTTGAAGTGATAACGGTGGCAACGTCCGCTATTAACAGTTATACGCTTTATGATCAGGTAAATGAGATACTTCAGCATAGCCCCGATGCCATCATGATCTACACGGGTCACAATGAGTTCTATGGGGCTCTCGGAGTTGGGTCTAATGAGAATCTTGGAAGCTTCCCAGCATTTGTACGGTTTTATTTACGAATACAACGCTACAAAACATTTATGTTGCTTCGTGATCAGATAACTGGATTTACCAAATGGGTTGCCGAACGGCGAGCTCCCGACACAGACAGAGGACTTAATACGCTGATGCGACAGGTAGTTCGCGATCAGGCCATCACACTCGATTCCCCTGTGTATGAGTTAGGCAAAATACAGTTTAGCAGTAATATGAACCGTATTCTCGACAAGTTTGAGCGTGCACAGGTTCCGGTTCTGCTTGGCAGCCTTGCATCTAATCTACGGGATCATCACCCTTTCGAATCTATTGAAACGGATACCCTTCCGGGAGCTGATGTTGTATTCAAAGAAGCAGAGCAGCACTTTTTGGATGCAAACCTTGATGAAGCCATGGCGTTATTTCAAAGGGCCAGAGACCTGGATGCACTTAAATTCAGAGCCACCGCCGATTTTAACGAAATCATACGGGAGTTAAGCAGTAGACAAGGAGTTTACTATGTCCCCGTTAAGGAACATCTCAGCAGCATCGCAGACTATGGAATCATAGGGTTTGACCTGATGCTGGAACACCTCCACCCTAACCAAAGAGGATATTTTGAATTGGCCTGGCAGTACTATGAAACCCTTGCCAGCGAAAATTTTCTGGGTTTTTCTGCTGATATCTCATTACAACGCGAAAAAGAATACTACTTCGATGGTATGCATCTGACCGATTTGGATCACTTTCTGGTTAAACATCGCCTGCATGTACTAACCCGAAGCTGGCCGTTTGTGCAGGAACCTCGTCGGGATATATATCGGGATTATGTCTTTGAAAACAAGATCGATTCTTTGGCATTTGACATCGCACGCAGTGAAATACGCTGGGAACAGGCGAAGGTTAGACTGGGTGAATATTACCTGAATCGCGGAGAATTGGATCTCATGCTTGCAGAGTTTCGGGGACTCATGCGCGATCAGCCATTCAATGAGTCACCCTTCCTGATTGCGGCACAACAATTGCTGGACCGTAACAGACTCACCGAAGCCTACCCATATCTAAGGCACGCACATGGTATTGTTCCATCGGCGTTCACCTATAAAATGATCGGGGCTATTTACGTAGATAAAAGAGCATTTGAAATGGGAATAGAATATCTGGAGGCATCTCTTGAGCTATCCCCGCGTGACGCTCAGGCATTATTCAACCTTTCGGGGGCGTATGCCCAAACCGGAGAACTTCAAAAAGCGCTCGAAATAGTGAATGAATTGATATCTTTCAATCCATCATTCCCCGGTGTACAGGCGTGGAAATCACAGCTTGAGTCCATCATGAATCAACGATAGCATTCCAAAATTACTTCTATGGCACTTATGATTTCAGTCTCGGGTATCCGGGGCATTTTCGGCGAAGATTTAAACCCGGAGAACCTTGCCCGATTTGCAGCAGCTTATGGCAGTTGGGCAAAAGGAGGTACAATTGTTTTAGGACGAGATTCGCGTGTAACCGGTGAGCTCTGTGAGCGTGTTGTTACGGCCGCACTTCAGTCTGTCGGGTGTGATGTTATTCATGTGGGTATTGTTCCAACACCTACCGTTGCCATGGGGGTAATCCGGCATAAAGCAGCCGGTGGTATTGTAATATCAGCAAGCCATAATCCGGCCCAATGGAATGCACTGAAACTATTGAATGCCAAATCTGAATTTCTGGATGCTTCCGAAGGCGCCAAGGTTATGGAAATAGCGAACAGTGATGAAGGTCCCACTTACGTAAGTTTCGACAAAATCGGAAAAACCAGCGTTGACGACTCTCTGGCCGATTGGCATATCGACCAAATTCTAAATCTTCCCTACATCAATGCAGATGTTATTGGTAAGGCAAACTTCCGGGTAGCTGTAGATGCCGTAAATGGGGCCGGTTCTTTAATCGTACCCCAATTATTGAAAAGGTTAGGTGTTAAACAGATTCATACCATTCATTGTACACCGAACGGTCTTTTTCCACACAACCCCGAGCCTTTGCCTGAACATCTGAGCGATATCTGTACGTTGGTGAAAGAACGTTCTGCAGATATCGGTGTTGTGGTTGACCCCGACGCCGACCGTCTGGCTTTAGTAGATGAAAACGGAACGTTGATTGGAGAAGAGTATACCCTTCCGGCTGCTGTTGATTTTCACCTTGAAAAAAAACCAGGTGACATTGTAGTAAATCTTTCTTCGTCCAGAATCTGTGAAGATATCGCTCAAAAATACGGTGTTACCTGTCATCGATCTGCCGTTGGCGAAATCAATGTTGTAAAGAAGATGCAGGAGGTTGGAGCTGTAATCAGTGGTGAAGGTAATGGCGGGGTTATTAACCCTGACCTACATGCTGGACGGGATGCACTTGTAGGTATTGCAATGGTGCTGCAGATGCTGGCAGAGCGATCTGTAAGCCTTGGTGAGTATCGCAAATTGCTGCCTGATTACCATATTTTAAAAACAAAAGTCGAACTGGGAAGCGTGAATGCAGATGAAGTACTGACACGTGTTGCAGCTTTGTTTAAAGAAGAACAAGTAACGACGATAGACGGAGTGAAAATTGATTTCGAAAATGGTTGGGTTCACCTCCGCAAATCCAACACTGAACCTATAATTCGCGTATATTCTGAGGCCAGATCAGCCCAGGAGGCCATGGACATTGCCAAGCCTGTGATGGACCAGCTACGTTAATACTGATATTTATTTATGATACATTCCATGACCGGCTTCGGCCGCGGTGAAGCTACTGAAAACGGAACAACGGTTACAACCGAAATTCGATCGGTTAATAACCGGTTTTGTGAGGTCTCGCTAAAACTGCCTCAGCAAATACAAAACCTGGAAAACGAAGTTCGTGAATACATTCAGCGCAATGTAAGTCGAGGAAAACTCCATGTAATGATACGGGTTGATGAGCCTGTTGCATCTACTGCTAAGCTTCACTTCGATCGGGATGCCGCACAGCAGTATATCACCATGCTGGAAGAGCTTCGATACATGTTGCGCATTGAAGAGCCACTAAATCTGGATCACGTACTTAGCAATCCGAATATTTTCAAGCTGGCCGATGACCAACTTGAACGTATTGAGCGCCTTCGTCCTGTTATCATAAAATCTGTGGAACTTGCGATTTCCGAACTCAAAAAAATGCGTATTCAGGAAGGCTCACATTTGAAAACTGATTTCGAAAAGAGGCTCGAATATATTGATGAGGTTGTTGAAATTATTGCCGTTCAGGCCAAAGAACGCGTTCCAGAGGCTCGTACCAAGATGCTCGAACGAGTTTCAACCCTGCTAGACAGTGATACATTCGATAAAGACCGCCTGGAACTGGAAATAGCCATTCTTGCTGATAAGCTGGATGTAACCGAAGAACTGGTGCGTCTGGCATCTCATACAAAATTTTTTCGTGACGCTCTTGAAAACGGGGATTCAGTTGGTAGAAAACTTAATTTTCTTATCCAGGAGATGCACAGAGAAATTAATACCATTGGCTCAAAAGCGAGTCATTCAGGCATCTCCCACCATGTTGTTCAACTCAAAGAGACCCTGGAAATTATACGAGAACAAGTTCAAAACATTGAATAATGAAACGTGGAAAAGTTCTGATACTAACCGCGCCCAGCGGAACAGGAAAAACAACCCTCGCGAAAATGCTCTTGAAAGAGTTTCCGCAAATAAAGTTCTCCGTGTCGGCTACTACCCGTCCACCCCGTGAAGGTGAAAAACATGGGGAGAGCTACTATTTTATTTCAAAAGAGGAGTTCTCGCAACATATAACAAACGACGACTTTCTGGAGTTCGAAGAATTCTATAATGGCAGCATGTATGGCACACTGAAGTCACAGGTTGAACAAGAACTTAATTCTGGGTATTTTATCCTGCTTGACGTTGAGGTAAAAGGCGCTTCTAATGTGAAAAGACATTTCGCTTCAGAATGCCTGAGTATATTTGTACAACCTCCTTCTCTGGAAGCCCTTGAACAACGATTACGAAACAGGGGTTCTGAGTCGGAAGCCACAATGAAGCTTCGTCTCGACCGCGCTCGTATGGAAATGGAGTATTCCTCCAGCTTCGACGCCGTAGTTATTAATGACGACCTCGAACAAGCCTATATAGACCTGAAATCTATCGTTGAACCTTATTTACACAGCAATTAAACTATGTCTCTGAAAACACTAAACGTAGAAAAGCTTCAAGAAGCTACCGGCAACATTTATGAATCTATTGTGATTCTTTCCAAGCGTGCTCGACAAATTGCTGCCCGTGAAAAAATGGAGCTTGATGAAAAACTCAAATATTTTGAAGGCTTTGAAGATGAGGAAGAGTTCGCGTTCAACGAAGAACAAGAGCGGATATCCAAAGATTTTGAAAGAAGACCACATCCTACACAACGAGCCGTTGTAGAGTTAGACAACGACAAGGTTTCTTTCCGTAAGCCCGAACAACTATAGGGCCATTCACATTGGCACGTTAACATATCGGTCTTACTATGAAGGGTAAACGAATTATTTTGGGCGTTAGCGGTGGAATCGCTGCCTATAAGTCGGTTACCCTGTTACGTGACTTGCAAAAAGCGGGAGCTCAGGTTAGGGTTGTAATGACCCCCTCAGCTACCCGCTTTGTTGGTTCTGAGACCTTTGTAGCTTTATCTCGAAACGAAGTACCTATTCACGTATTCAATGGCCCTGAGGCTTCGGATGTAAGCTCTTCCTGGAGTAAACATATTCAATGGGGTGAATGGGCCGACCTCATGGTTGTAGCGCCTTGTACAGCCCATACCCTTGCCGCACTTGTACATGGGTTTTCAGACAACATGCTCTTGACAACAGCGCTGGCTATTCGTTGTCCGCTACTCTTGTGCCCCACGATGGACGGAGGTATGTATCGAGCGGCTCCCACGTTGCGAAATCTTGCCGTTGCTCGGGAACACGGCTATCATATTTTGGAACCCGACACCGGATATCTGGCCAGCGGACTTCACGATGCGGGTCGGCTCCCAGAGAATGATGTAATCTTGAATGAAATTCATCGGCTTCTGCAAGAGGGTCCTACAATTGACCATTCATCGGGTAAGCACGCTAAACCCGTTGACCTCCCGTTAAAAGGAAAAAGAGTACTGGTCACGGCCGGACCAACCCGGGAGTTTATCGATGCGGTTCGTTTTATTTCGAATCCTAGCAGCGGGAAAATGGGTATAGCCATGGCTGAGGCTGCACGTGCCATGGGTGCTGAAATTACCTTGATACATGGAAAGCTGCCGGCTCCGGTTCCACCTGAACTCAATCCCTCCGAAATTGTTTCCGCTCAGGAACTCTTTGAGTATGTTTCAGCTGTTTCAGCTAATTTTGATGTTATTATTATGGCTGCAGCCGTTTCTGATTTTACGCCGCTTAACCAGGTGAATCACAAAATCAAAAAAACAGACGCCTCCGAGCAGCTTATGCTTAAGCCGACGCCAGATACCCTGAAATGGCTTGGCGAAAACCGAAAAGAACATCAGGTTCTCATTGGATTTGCCATGGAAACCGATAACCTGGAGGCTGAAGCAGAACGTAAATTGGTAAGCAAAAAGGCCGACTGGATATGCGGGAACTTGCTCAACGCCCCGAACAGTGGTTTTGAAACCGATGACAACACTATTCTTTTAAAAGGAAGAGCCAGTCAGCATTTGCTAACCGGCTCTAAACGTGACGTTGCCTTAGGTATTCTGAAGTTTATCTTTACTTAATCAAGGTCATTTTCCCGGTAAGCGTTGTTCCGGCAGCTTCCAACCTATACAGGTACATACCCGAAGTAAGGTTTGTTGCATCGAAATTAACCTGATGGGTACCTGAACTTCTCATTCCTCTATCTATAACAGACACTACCCTACCTGTGAGGTCATAAACTGTGAGTTCAACATAACTCGTCTCTGGTAGGTGAAACCGAATCGAAGTTGTAGGATTAAATGGGTTTGGAAAATTTTGTTCCAAAATTATACTTCCGGCAATTTGACTAGACTCTATACTGGTTTCTATCAGTACGTTAGCAGGTTCAGAAACAGGTCCTACAGTTGCATTTCGGCCAACTGCCTGTACATAGTAAGAATAACTCAGATCCATAGGACGAACAGATGGAAAAGTGTCTTCAAAGTGTGTCTCCCCCGTTAATGCAACTACATGATCTTCAGTGAGTACACCATCAAACTCCAGATTGTTTACTCGATACACAAGGTAAAAGACAAGTGAATCATTATTATTTCGATTGATTTGAACTGGATTCCAACTTAGCTCCATAGAATTGCCATTGGATGCCGTCTGAATTTGAACATTATCTACTCGTTCAGTGAGGGGTTCCATCTCAATCCAATCTAATCCAGGTGGAACTGATGGAATTCGGTTTATTCTTGAGGCAAGGGAATCAGAAAGTCCTTTTGATATAAATAAACCTGTAATAAAGCGTGCTCTGAATAGTACATTACCATGAATATTTGGGTTTTCCCGATTAAAATCTAACTGATTTAAAATTTCAGTAACAGGCCAATTTGAGGGTGAAGCGAATCTGTATGGTGCATTTCCAGTATACAGGTGTCTTTCGGCGGCAGAAGTTTGCTGACTCCACCACTGACTCAGAAGAGCATAATCTTGCCTACCGCCAAATTGCCAGTATAATTGTGGTGTAAGGTAGTCTACGGTCTTATCATTGAGCCACGCTAATGGGTCAGCATAAATAACAGAGTAAGCGTCCATCCCAGTTATTCCAATAGGAGTTGCATTTTTGTAGATACCAAATGGCGAGATCCCAAACTTTACGAAGGGTTTTACTGCTTTGATGCTATCATGAACAGCTTCAACCATACGATTTATATTATCCCGTCGCCAATCAGCGATGTTAGTAAAACCACGATTATGATCCTGAAATGTTTGTGCATCCTGTAAATCAGATACAGTCATATTATTAGGTGGATACGGGTAAAAGTAATCGTCAAAATGAATACCATCAACATTATATCTTCTGACGATATCCATGACAACTCGCGTAATTAACTCCTTCGTTTCGGGTAAACCAGGGTCAAAAATTCTGATAGTTCCAGAAGTAAGCAGCATCTCCGGATTAGCATTGGTGACATGACTTTCAGCGCGAGGGAACAGTCCAATAACTCGTTCTGCCCGATATGGATTCAACCAGGCATGTAATTCCATTCCACGCTTATGAGCCTCTTTAATTACAAACTCAAGTGGATCCCAAAATGGATCAGGTGCAATACCTTCTGTACCAGAAAGGTAATACGACCATGGTTCATAACTTGAATTATACAGCGCATCGCCTTCTGTTCTAACTTGAAAAAAAATGGTATTGATACCAGCTTTTTTTAACCCATCGAGCTGATTTATTAAGATAGTTTTCTGAGACTCGGAGTTTACCGAACGACTTGTGGGCCAGTCGAGATTGGCAACTGTAGCAATCCAGGCTCCACGCATTTCTTCAACGGGCTTTTGTGCATATAAAGCAGAGCTTAAATACAACACAACTAATAGGCTAAATAGTAGTTTCATGATAAACAGGCTGGTGATGAATCGATAATGAGAAAAAAAAGCATACAACCGAATGGTTGTATGCTTTTAGTACCAAGTAATTATTTAGTTAATTACTTCACAAGTGTCATTTTATTTGTCAGACGAACATTACCACTTACTAGTTCGTAGATATAAACACCTGAGCCTAGGTTACTAGCATCAAAGTTAACATTGTGAAACCCAGCAGGCATCGTATCGTTAACCAAGGTAGCAACAACTCGACCCAATGCGTCATAAACACGAAGAGTAGTCATTCCTGACTGAGCTAATTCGAATGAAATAGTTGTTGTTGGGTTAAAAGGATTAGGGAAGTTCTGATTCAGGGTGTAACCAACAGCTAAATCAATATGATTTTCAACACTAACTGTTGTAGATTCGCGTGTAGCAAACTGGACACTTATTGGTGTGCCACCTCCACGGAAAGCACCATGGTAAACAGTTAGTCCATCGGGGCTGAATGCAACTCCTCTAGGACGATGATTCACAGGATCTTCTGTCAAGAAATCAAACCCATTATCACGGATCTCACCTGTAACAATATCAATACCGTAATAACGATTCGGCACAAAATCAGTACCGGTTGACTCCCCATTAAAGAAGTTAGGCGCGTCATTTCCTGAACCTGCTGATGCATAAAGAAGGTTATTAATGCGATCAAAGATCATCGATTCTGATGCAAAACCTTTTACTAGGGTATCAGGAACTTGATTAAAGCGACTGAATTCATCAGGTCGAGAATATGCTAAGATAGAACCTGTAGTGTACCCTGGCCACCAGATAGTATTCCCATCAGGAGATACCTCGAGGGTTCTTGAGAATCCTCTCGCAGAATCAACTGCAGTTTCAATGAAATTGAAATTCTCGTCATAGATATCTATGGTTGCAGTTGGAATCACAAAACCTACATAGATGTTTCCGTTGTCATCAACACCCGGTGTAGTTAATGCGTTAGCATCGAAGGTCATTTTATTCATACCTTCGCCAGTTTTGTAGTCAATTCGGTACATTGTACGTGCTAACGCAAGTAGAATATTACCGTTATGATCTGCTCGCATCCCTCTTACACTACCGCGGAGAGTATCTGGCTCTCCACCGATATTAAGCACTGAAATTGGAGAAAAATCAGCAGGTGTGCCATCGGGCAAGAATATATCAACTCGTAGAGCTACAACCAAAGAATCCGGGTTTCCAGCAAGTGGAATTCTTCCAACCTGATAGAAGCTCGCATTCCAAATTTTCCCATCTGGATCAACTGCCAATCCGTGAGTATCTGTTTCATACTCCGCATTAGGAAATGGTCCTTGATTTTCCCATTGTGCAAATACCAAAACAGGTATAAAAATTGCACAAAGAGTTAGTAGAAGTTTTCTCATAGTAATCCTCTTTTATTTTTGATTTAAAACCCGTAGTACGGGCTTGGGTCTTTAAGTACATTTATAGTTCTTAAAGTTCGGGGTGCTTCCAGTGATGGAACCGCATCCATAGTTACTAAGATTTCATTACCGGATGCCCAAAATGCATCTATATAGTTGAAATCGAGTACTCCTGGATATAACGGTTTTGCTTCTTCACCTTCAAAAAATCGTATGAAGCCTGGTGACTCTGACAATGATACAAATAGTTCGCCATCATTAGCTATTTGAATGCTTTGTAACTGGCCTCCACCTTCATGGCGTAGTAACTCAACAGGTGCTTCCAATTCGTTACTTGAATTTACAGGGATACGCCAGACAACCTCATTCCCATCTGCATTACCTACTACGTACAGACTCTCATTGAAGTAACGCACCCCTCTCCAGTTACCAGCAACTTCAAAAGCAAGTGCTTCTTGAGTTGCTACATTAAATCGGAAAATATTAGTAGGAGATCCAACAGCCCATGCAAATCCGTTTGGATCAAAATCCAGTGATGCGAAATTATTTCCGTTAGGTGCAACAAAATAAGCACCTAGTGCGCCACCACCTGGAGGAATTCGGAATATGGCGCGTACGGCTGGTCTGATTAAATATATTGAGCCATCACTTCCGTAACGTAGGGTTCTCCAATTAAATCGAGGAACAGTTGCATAAACAGAAAACTCACCATTCGTATCTTTTTTCAGAATGCCAACGGCAGCACCGTCTTCCTCAGCATACATATAAATATTGCCATCAGGGTCTGTTGTGACACTGAATGGTCTCGTAGATTCTGCACGAAGTTCAACACGCTGATACGCTGCGGACAGTGTGTAAGGGACAACTTCACTGTATTTATCACTACTGAGTGTGGAAATTCGAACAGGCAGATCATTACCAACTACGACCGGAGGTCTAACCCGTATTTCCGTGTCATTGACTTGGTTTATCATTGCTCTTCGACCATTGAAAAACACAAAAACACTGTTTGGATTATTTCCGAAGTTTTCCCCTGTAATAATAACTTCATCGACACCAGCTAACCAGCCATCTGCAGGCGATATGGACTGCACAACAGGTTGAGAGCCGAATATTCTATTTTCATCAAAAAGTGAATTAACAGAATTATCACACGCTGCAACCGTCAATGCTGTAATAAGGGCAACTATTGCAATTTTAATTTGTAATTTCATAATCCTTTACTCTAAAAACTTAACTGGATTGAAAGACGATTCACATTACTGAAGTTTCCAAATGCAGAGTGAGAGAAATCTGCTTTGATACCATACCTGTCTGCTATTCCTTGTGAGACGCCTACACCAAATGAAAAGTCTTGCTCATCGGAGGGAAACACATAGCCACTTCGTAAATGAATTCTGTTGGCAAAAGTGTATTCAGCGCCTATCATCAACTGTTCATAATAATCTCTTGGTCTATTTGCATCTACACTAACAATGAGTCTGTGTAGGTCTTGATTTACAGATGTTAAATCAAGAATGTCCATTGCCAAACCGATCCTAAAAGTTAATGGCAGTTCTTGAGTGTCTCTAATGTAAGAAATCTCTCGCGAGTAATTTCTTAATGACATCGCAAAGTTTAGACTTTCAAATCCCGTTTTAAAAAGAACTCCAAAATCTATCGTAAATGTATCTGCTTTAAACCTTTCGCGAGAAAATCCATCTGGTTCGCTTGTAGATCTAGCTGTTATTGCATTAGCTAGATCTAGTTCAGCATAGCGGACATTTCCTCCAACAGAGAACTGGTTACTGATAGCTTTAGCGTATGTGACACCAAATGCAAATGCAGATGGACTGAAAGTGCCGAGAATTTGATAGCCTAATTCAGAATCTTGCCGGACAGTTTCAGTCATTTCTCCGTAGTTGGTACTCATCATAGAAAGACCAAATACTCCATAAAGTCCATTTCTTGGACGAAATGTCAAGGCAGCATATTGGTAATCAATGTCTGCTATCCAGGATACATTCCCCATAGAGACATCAAATAAGCTTTCCTGAAAACCCAGTGCGGCAGGATTATAAAAGATGCCCATTGACCCGGTTTCAACTGCCGTAACAGCATCGCCCATTCCTGTTGCCCTTGCACTTAGCGGTGCAGACAGAAATTTCATTGTTGTTTGTGCACGCTTTTCTTGTGCATAACTATCTACAAAAGTAAAGACAGAAAGTAAAAGCGTAGCAATAAGAAGTTTGCTTAGGTGTTTATTCACAATTGTACCTCGTTACATTATTACTACAAATTTTCTAGTTACACGCTCTCCGGTATCCAGGTTCAGAATCCTGGCTATATAAACACCCGAAACAATGCGTTGTCTGGAAGCTGTGTTTAAGTTCCATTCAGCGTCACCACTTCCGTCAGTGTGATTTATCGTTTGTACGAGTTCACCCATTTCTGTGTAGATATCAATTCGTGCCCGGCCTGGCACTTCAAAGAAGAAAATTCTTGATCGCTCAAAAGAAACATCTGTACCGGCAGAGTCAATGTATGGATTAGGTACAACAACAATCTGATCCATTGATTCACCGGGTTGCCTTCGAAGAAATGCGGGGTCATATGTTTGGGTGAAATAGCGATTACTTCGCAATGCCCGGCTGTTAGGTGTAAGAGCATTACCTGTATTTGCACTTTCCAAGCCTATGGCTTGAATGTAATAATAGTAATCGATTCCGCGTATTGGGCCACCTACGGGGTTATCATCCGTGTCGGCAAATTCCCTGACACCAGGCCCCAGTGTGGCAACCCTAACATAGGTACTATCTCTACGATAGCCAGCTCGGAAAACTTCAAATCCTTGAATATTGGCTACCTCTGATTCAGGATATTCCCAACTTAAGTAAATTCCATCACCACCGGAATCAACATTAAATACTCGCGGCGGTACTGGAGCTTTCGGTGCAGAAAAATCTGTCAAGAAATTTTCCAAAGCACGGTTAAATGTCAACATAAGTGAATCACGCCCCTGAAAAACCCACTCATTCTTAGTGAAATTATATACTGTTCCGTCAACTTCATATGGTATTTGCAGATCGTCATCTCCACCCGACCGCTTAAATGCTTCACCAATCACTTGTGCGGCACGTCTACCAATTCCAGAGACGCCTTCAACTTTAACAATACGCACAGACTCACCAGGAGCTAAAGTGTAAGGACCAACACCTGAAGCAGCGGAGAAACCGCCTGAGGTTCCTCGGCTTGGGTCTTGTGTTTGATCTTCAAATACACCAGATGGTGTTACAAGAAAAGCATGACGTGGCGTACGACCCGCCGACATAAATCTCCTATACTCTTGTTGCATACGTGTTACGTTAAAAGAGTCATTGGGTCTGTTCAGATCGTCATCAGACTCAACTTCAGTCATTGTACTTGGTTGACTAGCATCGTGAGTAGGATTATCGGGAGCGGTATCAATATGTAAGAAAGCATTTCCAACGAAATGATAGGCCCCTAGTCTGCCGGTTGTATCATCTGCGGCTATGTCTGCTGAATTTGCACCTGTCCAAATAGGCCCTCCTATGTGGTTGTAATCAACTATAGCAGGTGGATTAGTCAATAATCCATGCCAGGTAAAATGACCAGAAAGGCGTGGGTTTGCTCCATAATCGGGTCCCAAGCCATCACCAATACGGTCTGTCATAGCATTTTTTCCCCAACCAGAGGCGTTACCAATCACATATCTCGTTTCATTAACTACAGAATACCGGTACTGCCAGAAAAAACGAACGTTTTCGAGTGTTTTGTTAGGAAATATTACATTATCTGTATTATCAGCTTTACCTGTATTGGTAAATATATACTCTTTGATGTAGTAGTTATCATGGAACTCATTGGTAAACTGCATTATTTTACGTTCCATTGTAATACCTAAAGCCGTATTCACTCTAGTATAAATCATACGGTCGGAGGATAAATTAGGGTCAACCTCATCTACCTCATCGGGATTATTGAACGATTCATCACCGTCAACAAAAACATCGGTTGGTCCAAATCGGCCAATCAATTTGTGCTCCATCGGAAAAAACGTGTCTAAACCAGATGTACGGGGTCCAGCGTGCACAATTTTATAGGGAAATTCAACGCCGTTAGCATCCGTAAAATCCGTGGTTCCAATCCACAATCCTTTGGCTGCCTGACTATTCTGATTATTGTAAACAGCTGGCCACTGAAGACCAAATTGTTGCTGCGTTACTAGTGCATGTTCACGCTCATTGCCCACCGGCATAAAAAAGTTATTGAGTGAACCAACAGACAACCAACGCGGCTGCGTTTGAGCTGTAGCAGAATTAGAAACGCCCATTAGGACGATCAGTGCTATTAAGAGTTTTAAAGTTTTTTTATACATAATTGTCATATGACTGATTATCAAAATGAAATACGGACGCCAAAAATAACGTTACGAGGATTGAAGAAGTGAAAAGACTCGAAATTCGGCATATCTATGTACGCTTTATCATCAAGTACTTGACGTACAAAATCACTATCAGCAGGCATAAAGTCCGCAATCTCAGGATTCCACATGTAGTAACTCTCATCGGCATAGTTGTAATACAGTGGTCTAGGGTGTGGTGAAGTAATATCTGTTAAGCGATTTACGGCCACTATTGGTTGGAATGGTACTCCTGGACGGCGGAAATCACCTGGCCTATCGTTTCCAGGTACCGTATTGTAAGAACCACGAAGTGGCTCCAGTTTGGATGCCGGGAGATGCAGTGACCTGTAATAATTGTTTGAATCTTCTCCATCCATAAAGCCAGCAGTTGATAAGCGTCGCGTATTCAGCACATTATTAACGTCGACAAAGAAATTCATTGCTAAATCAAAAGGCCTGAATGTTCGACTTAACCTTAAGTCAAGATTATAGTAATCTCTCCATTGCAAGTTATTGCTAATACCAGGTATTGAACCTCCACCAGCCCATGTTATATATCTACCTGATTGCCAGGAAGCAAGCAAAGAAGCACGCCAATCTGCTAATGGTCTAAAGTTTCCAAAACTAGGTCCAAAACTTACAGGTGTAAAGAAATCAAGGTTAGCCCGAGCATAAGGTTGCGCAAGTGGTTTAATCTGAGGATTAATCGCTTGCTGCCGCTCAAACTCTCGTTGATCTTTCTGATTTAAGTAAACATTGGTAAATCCAAATCTACCTGTGGAGCGTACCATATAGGTATAGTTAACAAACCCTTGGAAGTAACGCCCTTGTGCTTTTCTAACTGTAATTTCGAAACCACGTATATCACGATAGCCATCAGCACTTGATGTGTTATAAAGCACACCACCTGTCTGATCTCGAAATATTACATTTGTCGGCAAATTAGACTCGTCTTTATAATATCCGGCCATTCTTATCAGATACTGGTCTGACAAGGCTTGCTCAAATCCTAGCTCATAAGACACTGTCTTGGGTAATGCCAGGTTTGGATTAGCTACCCGGTTGATAGAATTGTTTTCAATCAGACGTTCAACTCGATATAAGTTATCCGGTGAAGGCATTGATCTGAAATGGCCATAATTGAAAAATAATTTACTGTTAACAGTAATTGGAAATGAGACAGCAAGTCTAGGGCTTAGTGTAAACTGAGGGTCTGTACGCTCAGTATCAAAAAACTCTTCAAGTTCACCCGGTAACGCTGTTGCAAATCGTTCATCAAAAACATCATAAACAATCCATTGTGCATTGGCATTGGAGTAATCCAATCGTAGACCTACTTCAGCAACAATACCTTCATACTCAAACTTATTCTGAGCATATACTGCGCCTCTTATAGGATTGTTGTTCCACTGGGTCGTGGTACGTCCTGACAATAATACTTCATCAACAGAACCATAATTAACATCACTAAAGGTCTGAACCAGATGAATACCCGTTTTTAGTTGGTTATACCGGTTGTACTGATTTGTATAATCAAAACGAACATTAGCATATGCCACACGACTTGAGTCACGTGCATTACTCATACCGACACCCATTCGAAGACTTGATCCTATTCCATTTGCAGGCAGAGGCCAGAATCCAAATGGAGCTTCATCAACCGGAAAACCATTCCCAAATGTGCGAACCATTGAAGTATCGCGTAATCTGCCTGGATTGGTGTCGTAGGATGAACTAAAATAATTTGCAGTGACATCGTAAAACGAATTGCTGTTAAGCACGTGAGTAAACTTCCCACCAAGAAGGCGATATTCCACAGATGTAGGTGCCCAATAATCCGAGGCAAACATTCTGGAATCTCCAAATGAAGTAGAAGTACTGACTGAGCTTGCAATACCGGAGGCACTTGTGAAAATACCCGGTGCTCCTACGTTATTAGATGAAGTACCCGATTCTCTACCTAGCATCGCATCTATACTAAGTTTCATCCCTTGAGCGACATCACTAGTTAGTTTGAAGTTAGTCGTAGATGTTTCGTAACGATCTCTCGACAAAGGTATTACATACATAGACTGCGAACGTCGGTGAGATGCCCAAAAGCGAAGGTTTCCTGCAGATTCAGACACTACCGGTACAGGGCCCCCAAATCCAAAGTCCAGTGTGTAATCAGGCTCTGTAATGGCCATATCTTTTCTATGTTGCCATAAAAATATTTGTTGCGCTGCAAGTGGGGTCAGATGCATCGACGGGTCTGGATTCGATAATGATGCCTCTGCTATAGCGTTCCAACCATCAAATCTGGGGTATTGATCACGAGTCCACCGGTCCCAAGACTGAGTACCTGTAAATGCAACCTCTGGGTCAACATAAGGTCGAATCCAGTATGAATTTGGATCATTGGGTGCCGGGCCAAAGTGCTTACGCGTTGGAGGATTATGTCTATAGAATATGTCAAAATTGTAACGATCACGGCTTCCCTCCCGTGTAACTACATTAATAATACCCGACTGAACATCCCCGTACTCAGCGCTAAACCCTCCAGATTGAACCTGTATCTCTGATATCGAGGTAATACTTACTGCAGTGAACGGTGTATTACTGCGTTCATCTCTTAAAGACAATCCGTTCAGATTGAACGAAACTTCGCCAGCGGCTCCTCCACGTATCGCCAATCCCTGAATACCCGCTTGAAGTCCTACAATTTGACCAACTGATTGTACAGGAAGATTTTTAACCTCCTCCGCATCAAGGTTAACACGGCTGGCACCCACATCTCGCTGAATAACAGGGCGATCGGCTACTACGACGACCTCAGAACCTGCAAAAACTTCCTCAGACATCGTGAAGTTCAATGTAGTAGTCTGATTTATGTTAATTCGTACGTCATCAATGCGTACAGTTGAATACCCTATATAAGAAACCCGAACAGTGTATGTACCGGCCCGAACGTTAATGACCGAAAAATATCCGTCGAGGTTCGTGGCAGCACCAATGCCCAGTTCTTCTATAAAAATGTTAACTCCGATGAGAGGCTCACCGGTATTTTCATCGGTGACAGTTCCTTCCAAACGACCCGTTTGTGCCAATACAGACCCTGCGAAAACAAGGAAAGCGAAGAGTACAAACAAAATTTTGAATGTTTTGGAAGTTGTCAGATCAGATTGTAAATGTGCATCATGCATTGTGGTCTACAACTTAGGTTAATGAATCAGAAAAGAGGCGTTCTATAGCTATATACATACTCATACAAAAATAGGAAAATTATACATGCAGGTACAAAAGCTACTATTGGTTGTAACAGATTGCCCAGGCGTAAAGGCTCGTAAAAGCGCTTTTCAGTCAGACAACACTGTATCGTCAATGAAATTACATTCAAGCTATCAAATTTGAACCCTATTGTCAAAGTATTGTGCGGGCAAATCTGCGTATTTCTACGTATTTACTGTCCGTGCCACAACATAAGCAATTGTTTTTTAATAATTACCACTAGTAATTTTTTTTCTAATAATTTTTAACTAGGTATAAATACGTAGTTTTACACAGAAATGCCTATGTTAATATAACACACTATCTTTACCCAAATTTACAGTTTTGCTGTAGATTGAATAGTCGCTACGATTTTTGGGTTAGCCTCCACTTAAATTTTGAGTGTCCCAAAACCGGATTCCCATTATGCCACACAAAACGCTTCACCTATGAAACTATCACTATTCTTGCTCGCTCTCACTTTTTTGCTCAGTAACTCGCTGCATGCACAGTTACGGGCTGCTGGCGAGCCTATACTTATTTACGACGATATTAATCTATCACTTCAACAACCTATACCCTCACCTGACGGATCTACACTGGCTCTCACCGGCAGAAATTACCACGGTATATGGCTCTTGAATACCAGTGGAGAGCAATTGCACCAAATCGACCAGCGCCAGGGAACCGGGTTTGGCATGAAATGGTCTGCCGACGGGTCAACTCTGGCTGCGAGGGTCACTCAGACACAAAATAATCGCCGATCGTTTGCCATATCATTGATAGATGTTCCAACCGGTGATGCTGCCTACCTCAGCGAATTCCAACCGCACCTCCCCTCAACACCTTTTTTTGATGCCAGCCAGCAAACCATTATGCTTGCAGCAGCTTCTGATATAACGTCTTTCAATTTACCAGCAGAACGCAGACGCTCCGTAGAATCACAAACAAGGCCAACAGCTATGGCCTCATTTGATCGTATTGTAATCTCAGACAAAGCTGGCGAGGTACGGGAGCATCGACCTATAACAGATGAAGAAACAACTTATTTGCATGCCAGTATGTCCCCAAATGGCAATAAACTGGCATTTTCTGTCTATGGAGGTCATCTGTATGTTCAAGATTTAACTAACGGAGAACTCGTTGACTTCGGTCGTGGCTTCTTTCCAACATGGTCACCCGACAGTCAGTTCATTTCGTTTACGCGTAATGAAGACGATGGCTATAGACACACATACGGAGAAATCGTTGCCGCAGCGGCCGATGGTAGCCAGGAGGTCGTTTTATATTCCAGTCATATAACCATCCCGGCTAACCCATACTGGTCACCGGTGGAGAACCGAATCTTTTTTGATTACATGCATTCCGGTTCCATTCTCTATATAGATGTATTAACCAATTAAACCACGCTATTGTCATGTCGAAATTTATATCTGCACTTATTACCGTTGTTCTGTGGTGTTTGGTTGTAGCACCCAACACATCTGCCCAAAATGAAACTCCACCTGTTACCGGACTATCAGACTGGAGTATTTTTATTGACCCCGGACACTCCATGCGAGAAAACATGGGACTCTTCAATTATTCAGAAGCGGAAAAAGTTCTGCGTGTAGGCTTATACCTCCGAGATATGCTTCTTACACAGACCGACATCGGTGCTGTTTATATGACACGCACAAATGATCAGCAAAATGTAGGACTCACCGAACGTACGCAAATGGCCAACGCTACAGGGGCTGATTTCTTTTATTCCATACATAGTGACGCCGGACCACCTAGCGTTAACTCTACACTCATGCTCTGGGGCGCAGATGGTCAGGGCGTAGAAAAGTTTCCTCGCGGTGGTAAAAAAATGGGCGACATTATGGATGTTGATCTTACAGCAAGTATGCGCATCGGTTCGCGCGGTTCTCGTGCCGACTCCCCTTTTTATGGGGCCACAAGCAGAACAACTCCCTATCTGGCCGTGAACCGCCTTACCAACATGGCGTCTGTACTCAGCGAGGCTGGTTTTCATACTAATCCGACTCAGCAAATGAGAAACCTGAACAGTGAGTGGAGAAAACTGGAGGCTCAATCCGCATTCTGGTCCATTCTGGCTTTCCACAATTTGGATCGACCCGACGTTGGTATAGCAGCCGGGTATATTACCAACAAAGAGAATGGTAACCTTATCAACGGAGCCACCATCACAATTGGCTCACAATCGTACACCACAGACACCTTTGAGTCGCTTTTTAACAGACACAGCAACAATCCAGACGCCCTTGCTAACGGATTTTATTACATTGAAGGACTGGATCCAGGCAGCAGCCAACTTATAACGGTGACGGCACCCGGGTACTACAGTAGTGAAGTTAATACTACCATCCGAAACAACTTTTTCACCTTCACAGACATAGGGTTGATTTCACGTATTCCACCAACTGTACGTTCTACAATGCCGGTTGCGAATGCGCAGCAAGTGGATAAAAGAGAACCCATTGAAATTATGTTTAGCAGAAAAGTTGTTGAAAGTAGCCTTGTTGACCAAATCTCCATCTCACCGGAAGTTGATTTCACCTGGTCTTTGAGCAATGAACAAACCTTATTCATTCAAGCTCCAGACATGGAATATGATACCGAATACAGTATTACGTTAGGAACCGCTATAGAAGATTTGGCCGGGCATTTCTTTGACGGTAACGGTGACGGAAACGAGGGGGGTACCTATACCTTCACTTTCAAAACCGGTAGCCGAGATACAGATCCCCCAGTTGTAGTTAGCGTTTACCCAAGCTCCGACCAGGTTGCTTCGGATGTTAATACCATTATTTCATTTACTTTTGACGAGCTCATTCGACCTGAATCCATCGGTCAAAATGCTGTTATAATTGAACCCATGAATGGTGGTGAGCCAGCTGAAAATCTTCACATTAAAGTATATCATATCGGTGACCAAAGTGTTATTCAGGCATTTCCGGTGGCACCACTACGTTCAAATACTTCTTATAGGGCCAGGTTGACAGTGGGTATCGAAGATTTACTTGGAAACGCTACAACGGAAGAGGTAACATTTAACTTTGTGACCAATAATCTGAGTTACGATTATGCTGTAATTGACAACTTCAACAGTGGTATAAATGGCTGGTGGAGTCCACAGCAAAGTGGAAGCACAACTGGTATTGTAACCGAGCTCACATCCAGAACTATTAATACGGAAATCACGAATCCGATTACAGGCAGTTCTGGCTCACTGAATATGAACTACGGATGGGATCCCGGTGCAGGAAACTGGTTAATCCGAAACTACATCCCTCCTACGGCCAGTCAGAATACCACCCGTCTGAACAGAAATCAGATGCTGGAGGCGTACGTTTTTGGAGATGGTTCCGGCAATCGGTTCCGCTTTATGCTGCGCGACGGAAATAATCAACTAGAAGGAAGTCCCTGGTATACCGTTGACTGGATTGGATGGAAGCTGGTGCGTTGGAACCTGTCTTCCACACCTGCTGTGGGTTGGGTTAATGGTAACGGTACGGTAGACGGCAACGCATTTACAGATAGCTTTCAACTAACGTTTACCAATGGCGCGGCAACCCGTGGGCGTTTTATTATCGACGACTATCGCGTAGTTACATCGATAACCGAAATGAGCACTCATAGCGATTATCTTAGCGGCGAACGGCCTTCAGCTGTCGAGCTGAGCGGCAACTTCCCGAATCCGTTCAACCCAACCACGACCATTCAATTTTCCGTTCCAGAGACTATGCTGGTCGATATTTCAGTTTATGACATAACAGGAAGGTTCGTTACCCAGCTTACCAGTCGTGATTACACCGCTGGCGTGCATACCGTTGAGTTTAATGCTTCCAGCCTGTCGAGCGGTGTTTATCTTTACAGGATGACGACACCTGCCGGTGTTAAATCTGGGAAAATGATGCTAATCAAGTAACCAAAAATTCATCATTCATATCTAAAAAAAGCCTCCGAAGCTAAGCTCTCGGAGGCTTTTTTTATGACATAGTTTTTAAACAGCAATACTACTTCAGAAGCAGCATTTTATGGCTTTGAAGTATAGCACCGTTAACCTCCAAAGCGTACATATACATCCCCGAAGATAGGTTAGCTCCATTGAATTGCGCGGTGTGCAGCCCTGCTGGATAGTTTCTGTCGGTAAGCACTTCTACAAGTTGTCCCTGAGTGTTGTGAACAAGCAATCGCACATGGGCTGCCTCGGGCAACTGAAAGCGTATTTGGGTTGCTGGATTAAACGGGTTCGGATAGTTCTGAAACAACTCGAATGCCACAGGACTTGCCTGATCGTCTTCTACGGATGTTGCCTCACCGGCAATGAAAGAGTTTACCGAACTCACCGTAAGTGTATCAGAATTTATAGCTACAACCTGATAAAAGTATTCGATGCCAGCCTGAAGTCCGGTTAATGTTACACTAGCCTCCTGAATGTCTGTACTGCCGGTAAGTGTGAACTCATCTGACTCGAGAAAAAGATTATCGGGTGTCGGCCCGTAGTTTACAAAGCCAATCACATCGGCCCGGTATGTATCTATTGCCGCATTTACTACAGCCTTTTCAGGCAAAGCAGAGGATATAAATGTTCCTACGGAACTGATAGTCGGTGGGTTCAGATATGCATTCACCCTTGTCCTGATTTCGGGCAGTTGCCGGTATACTCTGAAGCCCGGACATTCTGTTGCAGATCCATCCCGATGACCGGCTATTGTATTCATTTGGATGGTGTTACCAGACACCAACTTACCTCTGACGGCAAGAACATCAATATTGAATTCGTTGGCTTTCCATGCGAGCATGGTTCGGAGTCGATCTACAGCTATTGTGCTTGGATCAATGAAACTGTAGTTACCAATAATGCAGATTCCCATGGTATTGCTGTTACCCCCTCCCATGTGAGCACCAACAACATTCATATTTATGTTACCCATAAAATCTTGGAAAAAAGCCCGTCCTTGGTAGATAACACCATTGGGGTCAACTAGCCAATTATAGCCAATATCGGCCCAACCATTTCCGGATGTGTGAAAGGTCCAATACGATCGCACCACTGCTGCAAAATCGGCCGAAGTCGTGTTTGCGGCACTATGATGCACAATCATGTGCGTAACGCTGGTCACTGTTCTGTTTGCAGTATTTGGAAGCGCCCCCCAGGACTGTCTGTCAACATATTCAGGCAGGGCATAAGCGGCATCGGTATTCACTGTAAAATCAATACCCGGAGCCATTTTTTCGCGCACGGTATCACGAACATCTTGTTGCTCTCTTACCGTTGAAAGATGCTCCTCAAGAAGTGCATCAGGAGTTTTTCCAGGATTAATGAAGCTTATGTTTACCTCCTCAATTAACGGTCGCATAAAGGTAATATGCGGTGTTAATGTTGCTTTATATTGAACATATTGATGTTCGGCTGGTATGAAGACAAGCACGCTGGAGTAGCGATTGTCTTCCAGAGTAACATGGTGGTCGTGTTCTACGGCTAACCACTCCGACCAATCCTGCTGGTCAAGAGAGCTGCGAAGCTGAATCTCAACCTGGTGGGGATTACCCACGCTCCCTTTCCATTGTAGAGAAATTGCTGAGAATGGTCTTTGCAGACTCAAAGGAACGGCAACGGGTTCAGAAATAATGGTTGATACCCCCCGATCGCCATTCTGTATAGAAAACCCTTCTGATATCTTGCCCACGGCAATATCCATCTGTATTTGTTGAGCTATTTGCTCAAACTCTACAGAGAATTCATCTTGTGCGTGAAGTGTATTCCATTGCAATAGAAACACAGCTGTAATTAAAACTAGATACCTGTACATGATTAATAAACGTTTTTAATTTTGGAAATAGTCTTCAATGATAGTGGAGTTTGCCAGGCCCAGGAAGGTATCCATTCGAAACTCTTCAACTCTGTTGTTTTTTATATAAATGATTAAACCGGTAGAATCTTTTTCATAAGGGAAGTATACCCTTACTTCGCGACGAATAGGAGCCCCCTCAACCGACTGCCTGACCAAAACAGGTGAGGTGCCAAGAACCTGATCTAGTTTTGCATCACTTACACCGCTCAATTCCAGAAAACCGTCATCATTCAGAAAGTAATTATATGGTTCTACATTTAGTGCATAGCGTGTGCTTACACCATCATTACTGTCTGTTTGTTGTTGATTTCGTAACCGCTGCTGAGCATCAGAGACTCTGTCGCCGGATATTGGTGCATCCAGCTGGGGCTGCGGTGTATTTCCATCAACCTCATCTAAGGAATCGGAATCGGTGTTGCTACCACAAGACAGCGTAAATAGAACTACCAAGAATAATATCCCTGTTTTTTTCATAATAGTAAGCAGATTGATAAACATTACGTATTCAACTTAAGGTAAACAGACTTAATAATAAACGTAAACCATACAATATTTTCGTATACTTTTTTGCTTTCTGTGAACCCCCGCTGATTACGAACACTTATGTACTCTTCTAAATACTTGATATACGCATTAGTTCTGTGCAACATTGCAGCGGTTCTTCTTTTAACTACAACGGGGTCGAATCGTGTTGAAGTACTTGAGTCGTGGACCCAGCTAGATAACGAGCTTTTATCTTTCATTCAGGATTTCGGGCACCCACCGGAACGTGTACGTATACGTACTATTGAGGCTACCCCCGTTTTAACCCGTAAAACTATAACCATTGACATAAACCAGGGGTATCCTCAGACAGAGTTTCACAGACAGTTAAACAGAACGTTGCAACGGTATGGGGCAACAACCTATGCAAATGTCAGTTTTCCCGACAGACTATCTACCATACATATACTGTTCGATGATACTGTAGTCAGAACAATTCGGTTCCAGCGCAGTTCACCCAGCAATTAGGCCAATCTTCTGCTGCCTTAATTTGGCAAAGTTCTTTTCAAAGAAGGGGTTCTCTTTTTATTTCATGGAAGAAACCATGAGCCGTAAGGTCGTACTGAATGGGGGTTACGGTTCCTTTACCAGCTTCAATTACAGATACGTCAAGATCATTGCCATTTTCAAGTAATTCAAATTTACCGGTCATCCAGTAATAGGGTTTGTTGAATGGATCTACTCTGCCGTCATACTCTTCCACATACCGACTGTCGGCCTGTTTTGTCCAAACCAATCCATTGAGGGGACCGGCAGGAGCGTTAACATTGAGCGTAACACCTTTAGGCAAGCCTTTTTTGAGTACAAATTCTATGACTTTGGAGGCGGCTTCCTGACATCCAGACAAGTCTGCATCTTCGTCAAAATCGGTGCAACTTACAGCAATGGCAGGGTATCCTAATATGGTTGCTTCCGTAGCTGCGCTGACTGTACCAGAATAAATAATATTAATACCAGCATTAGAACCGTGATTTATTCCGCTCAGAACCAGATCAGGTCGAACATCCATGAGTTTATCATGCGCCAGTTTAATACAATCGGCGGGAGTTCCATTAACTGCAGTGGCATCAATCCCACTCGGCATTTTAACTTTATTAGCCCTCAATGGTTTGCTGATGGTAATGGAATGCCCAACAGCACTTTGCTGTCTGTCGGGCGCGATTACCCGAACATCACCATATTTCATTGCCACTTCTGCCAAAGCCTGAATGCCAGGCGAATAGAAACCATCATCATTACAAACGAGTATTAACGGTCGTTTTTTTTCAGACATAAAAAATAAAAAATCTAATTGAGTTTAGTTGTATTGCTCTTGATCTGAGGGGAAATCACCAGATTTTACATCGTTGACATAGGCGTTAACTGCGTTGCTCATTTCATCAAAAAGATTATGATACCTACGGATGAAACGGGGATGGAAATCTTTCGTTAGGCCGAGCATATCATGCACAACCAATACCTGGCCATCGCATTCACCACCGGCCCCAATTCCAATTGTCGGAATATCTAATAATTTAGTCACCTTAGTGGCTAAAGCTGCAGGGATTTTTTCGAGTACTAGAGCAAAGCAACCTGCTTCTTGCAATGCCATCGCATCTTTGATCAGCTGTTCTGCCTCAGCATCATCTTTGGCTCTTACTTTATACGTTCCGAATTTGTAAATAGATTGAGGTGTTAGGCCGAGGTGACCCATGACAGGGATGCCAGCATCTACAATTCGTTTAATTGTTTCACAAACACTGGCTCCACCCTCTAATTTCACAGCATGAGCGCCAGCCTCTTTCATCATTCTGCCCGCACTTATCAGCGCCTCTTTCACAGTTACCTGATAGCTCATGAAGGGCAGATCTGCCACAACCAGAGCACGGTCTACTCCTCGCACCACGCAGGATGTGTGATAGATCATTTGGTCTAGTGTTATCGGCAACGTAGTTTCATGACCGGCCATCACATTGCTGGCTGAATCACCAACTAAAATTACATCAATTCCTGCATGGTCAACAATCTTTGCCATGGTATAATCATAGGCAGTTATCATACTGATTTTTTCGCCTTTGATTTTGAAATCAACAACGGTTCGCGTTGTAACTTTGTCTGGTCGATCGTCGGCCTTGGCAGTACTCATTTACTTATCGTTTGGTATCAATGCAGCAGTGGCATCGAGCTGACAAGTAACCTGGCCGTCAACACTTGCAACAGAACGCATCGTTATAAACTGTCTTTTTATACCCGTAATTTCAACTTCCAGGATAAGCTGATCTCCTGGAACCACCGGTCGTCGGAACTTGCAATTGTTGATAGCTGAAAACACTACTGTATAATCTTCTGGATTAATCTTGTGTTCATCTATGTAGAGCAGGCATCCTGCCTGTGCCAGGGCTTCAACCTGGAGAACGCCCGGCATAATGGGCTCACGTGGGAAGTGACCATTAAAAAACTCTTCATTTACTGTTACATTTTTCAAGCACTTGATTTTGTTAGGACCTAATTCAAGTACCCTATCAATAAGTAGAAATGGATATCGATGTGGCAGGAGGTTTTTAATTTCAGCTATTTTCATAACAAGTATTTTGATCAAGGTGTTTTTATGAGCGGAATTGTGGTTACTCGCTAACCGTTCCCACGTAAATATAGGCAATACCACCGTTTAGTTTATGGTATTCCTGCGAGTTGAAACTTCCGGCCTGTTTCATGAGGTCTGTAAATCGTTCTCCGGCAGGAAATGCTGCACTTGTCTCTGGCAGGTACTGGTAAGCTTCTTTATTGCCCGTGAGCAGTCCTCCAATAGATGGAATTATATATTTACTGTAGAACGTGTAGGGCCATGACATTATACCTTTGGGTTGTCCAAATTCCAACACTACGACTCTGCCTCCAGGCTTGACGACTCTAGACATCTCCTTGAGACAAATCAATGGGTCATCTACATTACGTATTCCAAATGAAATACTTGCAACATCAAATGAATTATCCTCATATGGCAGATTCATCGCATCAGCAACTTCAAAATCAATCTCAAGGCCTTTTTTTGTTGCTTTAGCTGGTGCCGGAGCAATCATGGCATCACAAAAGTCTGTACCTAGAACATAGCCGCTGTCTCCAACTTTCTTCTTGAATGTTATGGCAAGATCCCCTGTACCGGTAGCACAGTCAAGAACACGAGCTCCGGGAGACACTTTACTTAACTTTACGGCTTTATTCCTCCAAAGGTGGTGGATTCCCAAAGAAAGTACACTGTTGGTAATGTCATATCTGTCCGCTATTGAGGCGAACATATTGCGAACTTTTTCGCTCATAATTTAAATTAAATGTAGGATGAGTTCAGGTCAATAGAACCAATACGGGCATACTAGCGTTTCCGTACACCTCTTCTTTTGCGCATCAACTCTTTTATTCGTGATTCCATCCGCTGCAGCTCCGGAACGTTGATGTTATTAGACATGGCAGATTTAATTACAACCATTTTTAGAACGCGATCATTAAGAGAAATTTGCTTACTGTATCGTTCGTAAAATGAGTCGAACATTTTTCGTAACCACCCAAAGCGAAATAGGATAAAAAAAAGTAGTCCGTAAACTACATCTGTGTATTGTTCTTCGATACCCATGTAGCTGATTGATGCTACCGCCAATAGTATAACAAGCGGATCCCAAGTGAGTGCGCGTATGAATTTGGTAGCACCAGCAGACACGAAAGCACTTTTAGCAAGGTGCCAAAGCAATAAAAATGCTACAGCCAGCAAGGCAGCAGAATATCCGGGCATCAGCAAAAGTATGGCCATAAAAAATATAATAGTCATGGCATCACTGCTTCTGACCCAAACTTCCGCATCACGGATAAGTTCAGAGAACTCAACCCTTGTGAGTAAACCCGGGGCAAACTTCTGAATTTCATCCGAATTGGTGTAAAACCAATTGCCATTTACCGTAAACACCCCTAGCGGGGTTTCTACAAATTCGCCGGTATTGAGGTTGTTTTTTTCCATAGCCTCAAATATATCCATTTCCCCCGAAACAGATTACATGTGAAGTCAGGCATGTGCAATTGTTACCACCCCGATTTCAGATGGGTTACCTTCATTCAGAATTTCAGCCAGAGAGAAAACTGTCGCCCCCGTTGTAAACACATCATCTACGATGATGATGGACTTTCCGGTAATTTCTTCCTCATTTAAAATCTTGAAAGCACCGTTTAAATTTCTGGTACGAGCCATGAGAGAAAAACCCGTCTGGGTGTTTGTATACCGTGTTCTTACTACTATATCATCACTCAATACTGGTATTCCGGTAACCTGTGAAATTCCCAGTGCTATCAGCTCAGCCTGATTAAACCCCCTCATTCTCCTTCTTCTGGGGTGTAACGGGACAGGCAACAGTACGAGCGGTTCGTTTGTGTTTATGGCTCCATCCAGGGCGGGACAATTACGCATGGAAACACCAGCGATACACCCTAGTTCGAACGCCAGTCTGCCTAAACCGTTGTATTTAATATTGTGAAGTAGTCGTTGCAGTACACCTCCTTTATCATATCGCCACATGGCATATTGGTAGCGTAGTACAGCAGGGAGAATCACTCCGGGACAACTGTCGGTCCTGAACGGATTCGCAGGATCAAACCTGTTTTCCCTGCAAAACGGACAAAGAAGTTCCATACCATCAACATCTGGCATTCCGCATGACAAACAAACACCAGGAAACAGCATCTGCCGGAAACCAACTACAGCCTCCTGAACAATATCTTGCAATACTCGCATCGTTATTCCTCCAAATTGATTCCAAAAACACGATTATCATAGCTTTTAGTGTATAATGAGTCGGAAGTATGCAGAATCTTACATGGCGGTCACAAATTTCACAGTAAAAATGATGTATTCAAAAGAGTATAGCTCTGTTAAATTTATTATGTTTGAGTGCAATGTTAACACCATAAGTAATCAACCATGGCATCATTAAACGAAGATCTGCTTGCGATTCGAAATAAAAAGCAGCTAAAACAGTCTGATATTTTTGAAAAAACACGGATACCGCTCAATATCATTGACGAGATTGAACGTGGCACTATATTCACAAACAAAAGCCATCAGTTGACTTACATCCGGAGCTATGTCCGTTCATACGCAAAAGCTATCGGAGTGGCAGAGGACGATATTATTGAGGCCCTGGATGAGCAAAAAAACGAAGGGTACAGCGGTATTTTATACACGCGATATCTGGCTGACCCATCTGATCTTAGTACAGTGGATGGCGGGCGGACTACGCAAGAAGAATCAGCTGAAACGCAAGATTCAGAGGTTGAGAGGAAAGCTAGCGGCTCAGATAGCACAGTTACAAAAGGTGGAAACGAATATTCCAGGCCAGATCCCAAAAGAGATTATAACCAAACCACTCCTCCACCGCCTGAAATGGAATCTGTTGATTGGGCCGGTGTAGGTAAACGAGTTACCGGATCCAATAATAAAGCGGTCGTTTACACTGGGCTGGCTACGGCGGTACTTCTAAGTGCTGGCTTATTTTACTATCTCTTACTTTTCTCGCCAGAAGATGAAATAGATGTAGCCACTACTGAGGAATTGACCACTCCTGTAGTTCCTGATGAGCTGCAGGTTGATACAGAAGATCCGCAGACCGTTACACAACCAGAAGTAACCCCTATACCCCCGCCAGCACAATTAACTCCTTCCGCTCCGGTAAGACCATCTACTACTCCTGCAGTAACAGGTGCTGTACCAGATACCGTAAGGGTAATTCTGCATGCCGCTGGAGGAGTACTGGAGCCGGTACGTGTAACCTCCGATATCAACAACACCAGAAGTCCATATTGGATAGAAGATAGCCAGGCTATGAACTTTGAGTTTATCGACAACATCATTATCGAAGGTCAAATCAGCAGAGTAGCCGTCTGGATTAACGGACATCATTTTGTTGATTTAATGGAGTATGCGACAGGAAGCCGTATCATAGAACTTTCACGGGAAGCGCTGATTCAGTATCCGGAAATGTTCTCCTCAGCAGGTGATACAACATCTCAAACCATAGATCCACCATCAGTAATAAACGAAAGACCCCAGTTTTAATCCTTTAATGACACACGAATCAGCCTTTAAGCGTGTTAAAAAGCTTCGAGAAATCCTCAATGAAGCCAACAGACAATACTACGATCTGGCGAGTCCTACCATCAGCGACCGTGAGTTCGACAGATTAATGGAAGAGCTAATCAGTCTGGAGCGAGATTATGATCTTCATCACCCAACTTCACCATCCGCACGTGTAGGTGGAGGACTTTCAAAACACTTTGATGTTGTAAAGCATCCTGTACCCATGCTCAGTCTGAGCAACTCTTACAACGAGCAGGAACTCAGAGATTTTGACAAACGTGTCAGACAAGTTTTGGGTGACAGAAGTTTCACATATTTCGTGGAACTCAAGTTCGATGGAATGGCCTTACGACTAAGATACGAGAACGGTGAGTTGGTGCTGGGCGCTACAAGGGGCAATGGTCAGCAAGGTGACGATATCACAACCAATGTTAAAACACTACGCGATATACCATTGCAGCTACATGGAGACTACCCTTCCGTAGTAGAAATTCGTGGCGAAGCCTATATGGAGCATGAGGCCTTTGTTCGTTTCAATAAGAGCAGACAAGAAAACGGTGAAACGGCATTTGCCAATCCAAGAAACGCCACAGCAGGTTCGCTAAAATTGCAGGATTCATCTCTTGTAGCGAAGCGCCCCATTCGCTTTTTTGCTTACGATCTTTTATTAGAAGACAATGAAACTTTAACCCATGATGCGCGCATGCATAAACTGTCAGATTGGGGGCTAAGGGTTTGTGAAGAGCGAGGGGTTTGCACAAATATCGAAGAGGTACTGTCGAAGGTTTCAAACCTTGAAACAAGGAGAAAATCTCTCCCCTATGATACCGACGGTGTAGTGATTAAAATAAATGAAGATGTATACAGGCAGGAGCTTGGTAACACAGCCAAAGCCCCAAAATGGGCTATTGCTTACAAGTTTGAGGCTGAACAAGCTCAAACCGTCATAAATGATATCAGTTTGCAAGTAGGGCGATTAGGTACTATTACTCCCGTTGCGGAGCTAGAACCGGTATTATTGGCTGGTACAACCGTCAAACGAGCGTCATTGCACAATGAAGACGAAATTAAACGCAAAGACATTCGTGTAGGGGATTATGTTATCATCGAAAAAGCCGGAGAAATTATACCCCAGGTAGTTCAGGTAGTTGATTTAAAAACTACAAAGAGAGGTCAATCCTTCAGAATGCCCGATCACTGCCCTGCATGTGCGTCAAAGTTAGTACGTCAGGAAGGCGAAGTCGCATGGAAATGCATAAATACGTTATGCCCTCCTCAGATACGCATAAAAATTGAACATTTCGCTTCCAGGGGTGCAATGGATATAGATGGTCTGGGTGAGGCTGTGGTTGATCAGCTTGTATCGGCAGACTTAATCAAAACCTACGCCGACTTATATACACTTGAGCATAATGACTTGGTTAAGCTCGACAGAATGGCTGAAAAGAGCGCTGCGAATCTCATTGAAGCCATCTCAGAGAGCAAGAAACAGGTGGCTGAGCGGGTTTTATTTGGTTTGGGAATCCGGTTTGTAGGCGCAACAGTTGCCAAAGACCTCATTGCCGCCTTCGGATCAATTCACAAGTTGGCTGAGGCCTCAACCGAAGAAATCGCCAACATACATGGTATAGGCAACAAAATTGCTGAGTCTGTTCGTGAATTTTTTGATCAGCCGGCGAATCTCGAGACCATACATCGTCTCAACAGTTACGGACTTCAAATGGAAACCACTGTGCGGGATACTGTTGAAAGCAAGATTACAGGACAAACATTTGTTCTGACAGGCTCCCTGCCCACATTAAGCAGGAATGAGGCGACAGCATTAATTGAAAAGCACGGTGGAAAAGTGACCGGATCCGTGAGTAAAAACACGGATTTTGTGCTGGCTGGTGATGCGGCAGGCAGCAAGCTAGATAAAGCTATGAAACTTGGCGTAACCGTACTGAAAGAAGAAGATTTTTTCCGTATGATAAGTCTATAAACAAAACTGTAACGATCCGGGCAACAGGCATGAAATACGACATCAGCAGAATCGAATCAGCTACCAGGCTCACCATCAATAGCGATAAACTGGATAGTAAACTTGCGCCCGAACTCAAAAGCTTATTCATAAACCTCATATCAGATCAGCATTCCGGCGATTTGATAGTTAACCTTAACTCTGTGTCTTTTGCCGATTCAAGCGGTCTCAGTGCACTCCTGCTAGCCTCCAGGTTATACCGCGATGCCAGTCGTAAACTGGTTTTATTTAACTTATCGGATCGCATTTCAAAATTAATTGCTATCTCACAACTCTCCAGTGTATTTATGCTGGCTGAAAATGAAGACGAGGCCCTATCACTTCTGAAATAGCTATTTAAAGTACAATATGATTTTACATCCCCTCGATATTATTGCAATTATTGCATATTTGAGCTTATGTGTACTAATTGGAATTAAAGTTGGTGGTAAACCTGGTGATGCTACTTCCTATTTCACTTCAAAAGGTAAAGTGCCGTGGTGGGCGGTATCATTCTCCATTGTAGCCACCGAAACGAGCATGCTCACCGTTATTTCGATACCTGCAGTAGCCTATCTCGGATCGTTGGTTTTTCTTCAGCTGGTAGCAGGCTATGTAATAGGTCGTATGTTCGTGGCCTGGATTATGCTACCGCAGTACTTCACGGGGGAACAAAAAACGGCATACTCTTTTTTCCAGGATAGATTTGGCAGTAATTTCAGACGAGCTATATCGGGAACATTTCTATCAACCAGACTTCTCGCCGATGGTGTTCGCCTATTCGCAGCAGCCATTCCAATAAAGGTTATTACCGGGCTAGATTACCCCACCTCCATTCTTATTATCGCTTCACTTACCTTGGCCTATACGTATTATGGAGGGCTAAAGTCTGTGATCTGGATAGACGTATTACAGCTTTTTGTATACCTCTTTGGTGGGTTTTTCATCATATCGTGGATTATTTCAGGCGATTTTGGCAATCCGTTGAGCTCACTGGCCAACGACGGTAAACTAATTATAATTCAATTACCCACCAGTATTTCGGATGTGTTCTTCACCCCATACAATCTCATTGGTGCTGTGATCGGCGGAGTCTTTTTAACACTTGCATCGCATGGAACAGATCACCTTATTATACAGCGGCTCCTCGCCTGCGGAAATTTAAAAAATGCACGTAAAGCATTAGTTTCAAGTGCATTGTTCGTAATGATTCAGTTTGCTCTCTTCTTAACTGCCGGCCTCATGCTCTATTTATTTTATTCCGGCGCATCTGTAGATGAGTTAGGGGTTACCAACTCCGATGAGATTATTCTTAAGTTTATTGCAGAAGAAGTACCTTCCGGGATAGCTGGACTCATCATAGCGGGTCTGTTTGCCGCGGCAATGAGTACCCTGAGCAGTTCGTTGTCGGCCCTTTCATCAACCACCCTCTTCGATATTTTCCCCAGGCTTTCAGCAAGGCCAGACGCCATGCGCATCTCCAGACTACTAATGGTTGTATGGACTGTTGTATTCTATGTTTTTGCCGTTTCTTTCACCTCCACCGATAACCCAATTGTCGAACTGGGGCTCGGTATCGCTGGTTTCACTTACGGCGGACTATTAGGGGCCTTCTTCATTGGCAGGTTTACTAACTTCAGCACAACATCGGCGTTTGCCGGATTATTTGCCTGTATTTCGGGAATGGCAATAATTATCTTTAATTTCGGAATTGCGTGGCCATGGTATACTTCTATCGGAATAACTATTTATTTCATAGTAGCTGCCGGAGTAAACGGATTCACCGTATTGCTCTCAAAATATCGAAAGTTGCGAACTCATTGACCACAAAAAATTATGTTTAAACTCGAACAGTTCGGGTTGGGTAGAAAAAGTAAAGCTCCGTTTGCGGGTAAGCATCAAAAGGATGCCCGAGACAATGGACTCAAACGCAATATTTATCTGAAGGCAGCGATTATACTTACGTTTCTGACCTTACTCATTGTGTTTTTCCCCGGCAGCTCATTTCGCGACTTCAACTTTAAGGTGGGAGAACCCTGGCGTGACGACGACCTAACGGCTCCATTTACGTTTAGTCTGCTAAAAGACAGGGAAGAGTTACGCTCAGAGCAAATTCAAGCCAGGGCAAATACACCTTCCGTTTTTTATATTGAGCCAGAAAAAACAGAGCTCGTAGATGAGCAAATTGATATCGTATTTGAAGAATTGTCGCCGGTTTTGGATGCCTTTGAAGCCTGGTTCACATCACAGCGCACAGGCAGTGACGGCATAGAACGCGACAGCTTAGCCTTTCAACGTGTATACAACAGCTATTCTGGTGCCCTAAGCTCATCCTCATTACAGGCCTTGATGGAAAACTACGCTCTGACAGTTTCTCCAAGTAATCGTCAGGCAGCCAATCGTTTTATTGGTATTGACATCAGGCTCCAATTGAGTAGAATTATCCGTGAATTACATACAGATGGTGTTCTTGACATCCCGAAACCAGAGCTCGGAATACCTGAAATTACTGTACGTAATGCCAGAGAACGGACACAGCAAATTCAGAACTCTGTGACCATGCGCGATATTCCCGAAGCCAAAGACTTCGCACGATTCAGGCTGAATCGTGTATTCAGCGGTGATACAGCACAGGCTGCTATGGAAATTTTTGAAGTAGTAATGCAGCCGAATTACATATTCAGTATGGAAGATACCGAAGAAGCTATTCAAGAAGCCATAGAGTCCATATCCCCTACTAAGGGTGCCGTGACGGCCGGTCAGATGATTATAAGAAAGGGAGACTTAATAACTCCGGAAAGATTGAATATGCTTCAGAGCCTGGAAGCGGCCAGAGCTTCCAGGGCAAGTGACTTCGACCGCTGGCAGCAAACACTCGGCAACTCCCTCATTGTAATGGGTATCTTTCTGTTTTTCATGATGTACCTATACCTTTACAGAAATCCCATCTATGACAACAATGCCATGCTCACATTGGTACTACTTGCCATGGGTATTGTTCTTGCATTCGCTATTTTCATCATCAGACTGGATGGAATTTCAATTTATATAGTGCCCCTGGCAATTGCACCGATTATACTGACCATCATATTTGACTCCCGCGTAGGTCTGATGACAACCAGTGCTTTGGCACTTACTATAGCCTTTATGAGCGGAAACAATTTCGAGTATGTTGTAGCTGCAGTTACGGCAAGCAGCATTGCCGTTTACTCGGTGCGAGATATAAAGAATAGAAGTCAGTTTTTCCTGACAACTCCGGCACTTGTATTTATATCATACATAATTATATCCGTAGGATTTACACTAAACAAACCCAGTGGTTGGGAAGGATTTGGAAGTCAGGCACTTCATATTGCCGGGAGTTCCATATTTATCTGGCTAACGTATCCGTTGATATTACTTTTTGAAAAGCTCTTTAAAGTCACAACAGAGGTTTCATTACTGGAGCTGAATAACAACAATCATCCTCTGCTGAAACAGCTAATGAGCCGGGCACCGGGCACCTTTCAGCACAGCCTTCAGGTGGCTAATCTGGCAGAAGCTGCAGCGAGTGCTATTAATGCCAACTCTTTACTTTGTCGTGTTGGTGCCATGTATCACGACATCGGGAAAATGGATAAGCCCGAATACTTTGTAGAAAACCAATTCGGACCTAACGAGCATGATAAACTAAAACCACGAATGAGTGCAATGGTTATCAAAAACCATGTTACTACAGGAGTAAAAATGGGTGAAGAAGCGAATTTGCCTGATGTCATTATCGATTTCATCCGTACCCACCACGGAGATTCCATCATAAAATACTTCTACGACAAAGCCCAGAAGACTACAGAAAAAGGAAGTGAGGTAAGAGAAGAAGATTTTCGATATGACGGACCGATACCCAACTCAAAGGAGACCGGTATACTATTGCTTGCTGACGGTATTGAAGCATCTTCACGGGCCATGAGTGAGCCCAGTTATCAGAAACTGGAAAATCTGGTAAACAGAATGGTAGACGAACGGCTGGAAGAGGGACAGCTCAATAATTGTGATCTGACTTACAGAGATTTGAGCAAAATTAAAGAAGCATTTCTGGGTATTTTGGTTGGAATGTATCACAGCAGGGTTAAATATCCTGGACAAGATCAAAAGGATAATGCCATCCCTGGTGCCATAATTTCAGAAAATACGCCTAAAGGAGAGATTGAAGTTCATGCTCCAAAAAATGCTTCCGATATATCTGAAGAAGACCGTAAAAATCCTTCTGGTTCAGACTAAAGCCTTTCATTATGGCACAACTCACCAGAATTTTGCCTCAATACCTGAGCTTTCTCAAAATCGAAAAAGGCTTACAAAGTAATACACTTGTGGCCTACGAACACGATTTGAAGCGATATATATCTTTCCTGAGAGATTCTCGAAATATTGAAAGGGCTGAGACTATTGATGTTCATCACATCGAAGCATTTTTACAGGAACTCAGCGACATCGGTTTAGCCGTCACTAGTCTGGCCAGAAACATATCGGCCGTGCGAAGCTTTCACGATTTTCTCGTTATGGAACAGCACGTAAATGCAAATCCTGCTGAAATCATTGAAATACCAAAAGCATCACGGAAGCTTCCGGAAGTCTTATCTTCAGAGGAAGTGATTTCAATGATTGATGTTTTTTCGGATGCAAATGATGACGCAAGCGTTCGCAATAAAGCAATTCTCGAACTTCTATATAGTGCGGGTCTACGCGTTACTGAACTTACCACCTTAAAGTTAGATCAACTTTATTTTGAAATTGGATTTCTCAGGGTTATAGGCAAAGGCAACAAAGAACGGCTTGTGCCTGTCGGAAAACAGGCCGTAGATGCGGTCGAGAATTATTTAAACACAGTCCGCCCTACTTTTTTGAAGTCATCACAGACAGCCAAAAGCGCTGTTTTTCTGAATCAGCGCGGAAGTCCGTTATCTCGGATGAGTGTATGGAATTTTGTTCAATTTGCAGCAAAGAAAGCCGGAATAACAAAAAAAGTACATCCTCATGTGTTTCGTCACTCATTTGCTACTCACCTGCTCGAAGGAGGTGCTGACTTACGATCCGTTCAGGAAATGCTCGGCCACGTAAGCATCACCACTACGGAAATTTACACGCATGTTGACCGCTCATTTCTGCATCAGGTTCATAAAGAGTTTCATCCCAGAGCCTGATTGCAACATATAAATGAAAACGATTGCGTATTTTATTGAGCAAAATCGACTACTTAGACTATACATATGGAAAATAATCACGAGAAAGCCGTAACATCTATTGAGTGGCGAGGTGATCATGTTCGCATCCTGGATCAAACTTTTTTGCCTTCAAGAACTGTTTACAGTGATATTCGAGACGTGGGCAGGATGTGGGAAGCCATTAAAAAGCTACGCGTACGTGGAGCGCCAGCAATTGGAATAGCGGCAGCATACGGACTGTATTTGGGCATCAGAGATCTTCCCGAGAACAGCTACCCGAGTTTCGAAATTGAGGTTAAGCGTATTTCGGATTATCTGAACAGTGCTAGGCCAACGGCTGTTAACCTCAGCTGGGCAGTACAGCGAATTCAACATACAATTCATGCGCACCGCGACGAGCCAATTCAAGTAATTAAAGATCGTGTACTAAAAACAGCCCAAACAATTCACGAGGAAGACAAGCGTGTTTGTAAATCAATCGGTCTGAATGGGGTCGATTTAATACCTAAAAATGCCCGTATACTCACGCATTGCAATACGGGGGGGCTTGCAACTGGTCAGTACGGTACAGCGCTTTCAGTTATTTATCACGCTCATGTTGCAAAAAAGAATATACACGTCTGGGTTGATGAAACAAGGCCACTGCTACAGGGTGCGAGACTAACCGCGTGGGAATTGATGAGAGCCGAAATACCGATGAAATTGGTTACTGATTCAATGGCTGGTCATTTAATGCAAAGCGGGAAGGTTGATCTGGTTATTGTTGGGACCGATCGCGTGGCCGCCAATGGTGATATGGCAAATAAAATTGGCACCTACAGCCTTGCTGTGCTTGCCAGTTATCATAATATTCCTTTTTATGTGGCAACACCTGCATCCACCATAGATCTTAACATAGCTGACGGTACTTTAATACCTATTGAGGAGCGAGATTCGAAAGAAATTACTTCTTTTGGAAGTGCGGAAGTTGCTCCTTCCAGAGTAGAAGTTTATAATCCCGCTTTCGATGTTACACCGTCTTCACTGATTACGGCATATGTTACCGAAAAAGGAATCGTCAAACCTGACTACACTGAAAATTTATCGAAATTATTCGGTTAATCAGATTTCGTTATAGTCCATATCGGTATAAGCGAAGGCAACCTCAAGATTGTCCATGCCTTCTCCCTTACGAAGTATTATGGGCTCCTCGTTGGTCAAATCTACTACGGTAGTAGCCATAGACTGAAGCGGTAATTCATCATCTATAAATACGTCGATATGCGGCTGAAATGCGTCGTACAAGTCGTTTGTATCCAGATATTCCTGGCCCTCGCGGTCGGGTAACTTTGCTGTTACGGCCATGAGCGGTTCACCTAGCTCTTGTATTATTTTCTGGCAAATAGCATGATCGGGCACTTTTATACCGATAGTTTTTCTTCTTTCATGCATTAGAAGCTTTGGCACTTCTTTTGTACCCGGGAGTACGAACGTATAGGGTCCCGGTATAAGCCGACGTATCAGCTTGAAATTAGCATCGCTCAGTTTACCAAAACGAGACACACCGTTTAAGCCGTCAATAATGAGGGTAAACATGTGGTCTTTAGGTAAGTTTCGGATATTTCTGATACGGTCTACACCCTTTTTATTTGAAAACATACAAGCGAGCGCATACTGACTATCCGTTGGTATAAGCACGACAGCACCGGCTCTAAGCCTGTCTACAACTTCAAAAACGCGTTGCTGATGGGGTGTAATCGGATGGAGTTTTATGCGATCTGACATGTAGGTAACCTTAATTTATGGGTGTTTCATTGTATCTAAAAAAGAAACGGCGCAATGCCATTTTTATTGACATGCGCCGCTTTTTTTTAAATTTTTGGCTTAGTCTGCTTTCTTAGCTTCTGATTTATTTTCAGAGCCGTTGGCAGCCTCTATCCTGGCCAGTTCTTTGCTGTAGAGTTGGTCATTTTCCAACACATAGTAAAACTGTTTTCTAAACTCTTCTAGCGATAACCCGCACACATCAGCAAACTTAGCCAGTTCGTGGTCATCGTTGAAGTCATCAGTGTTAAGTCGTAACATATAGTTACGTGCAATGTGATAAGATTCACTATGAATATCTACAAGGCGCACTTTAGTTCTGCCTGTTTTCGGATCCATGATATCCTTGAAATACATCGGCACGAAGTTACCATTCTGTACAGATACCATTGCGGCATTACCACCATTTATGATGAAATCAGCAGCACAGTATCCCAAATCACGTGTGTATTCCATATCATAAGGAATAGGATCGGCACATCGGAGTTCATAACCAATATTTTTGGCGACAATTGTACTTTTCACATTGAACTCTTCTAAGCGTTTCTGAACGAGCTTTTTGAGAATTTCACCGAAATTGATTTCGGCAAAGCGAACATTGTTGTGCTCATCGCGCTCGATTTCAGATAGTTTTTCCAGATCAGCCGGATCAATTCGATCAATAAGTCCCTCAGCCAGAATAGCTACACCATCTTGCTTGCCGTAACTCTTGCGTTTGATTATTGCACCAGCAAGAATATCAACGATGTTCATCAGTGATATTTTACCCGGAGCAAACTCTTCAGGAATAATGCTGAGTGTGGCACCTGCAGCTTTACCAATACCCAGGCCAAGATGGCCGGCGCTTCTACCCATAGACACAACAATATACCATCGTGTTGTTGTCTGGGCATCTACCATAATATTTTTAACAATCTCGACGCCAATATGACGTGCTGTCTGATAGCCAAAGGTAGGCAATCCAAAAGGTAATGCAAGATCATTGTCGATGGTCTTTGGAACATGAACAACCCGAATTCGACCATCAGCCTTTTCCTCAACGCATTTTGCTGAGTATGCTGTATCATCTCCCCCGATAGTTATAAGCCTGTCTACATTTAATCGAAGTAAAGATGTTACTGTATTTTCCAGGTGCTTTTCATCTCTGGTTGGATTATCACGAGCAATACCAATGTGTGACCCTCCACGAAAATGTATCCTGCTAACATTGTCTATGTTTAAGATACTATGTTGAGAAATATCACCGCGCATGATGTACTTAAACCCATCATGAATACCAACTACTTCATTCTTCTCCATTATCGCACGGATTGTCGCCGCACTGATAACACTATTTATACCGGGCGCAGGTCCACCGGCTACCAAAATGGCAATACGTTTATTAGATACCATATCCTCTAACCTTTATTTAATTGTGATAAAAAATTCTGATAATAATTTTTTATGGGAAAATTTATCCCCTACAAAACTACTAAAAACAAGGCTCAAATGTAAGTGTAACCCGCACGATTTTTAAATGGAGAACGCTCACAGAGTGCAATTTGATATCAACGAATTCTGCTGTAATTTTGTTATTACTAACTATCAGACACTATTAACATGCAATAAAACCTTACCGGTAACACTATTTATGGACAATAATTTCAGAGAAAAGGTGACGATTCAGTCTCTTGAAAACATCAGTATGTACAAAGCAGTCATTGCCATTGTCCTATTAAGTGCTGTTGCTGTTGTTTTCTTGTTCTGGCTTTTATATTTCAAAGATACACCCGAACACACGTTTGAATGGGTGAGCAGATTACCAGCTTTAAATGCAACGCTCAATGGAACAGCTACGATATTGCTAGTTCTTGGATTTTTAGAAATCCGAAAAAGAAATTTTGATCGTCACATGCAGTTTATGATTGGTTCTTTTCTAATGTCAACGCTGTTTTTGGTAAGCTATGTACTGTATCACAACTTTGTAGGACATACCCCCTTCCCCGGCACCGGGCTCATCAGACCGGTTTACTTCTTTATACTCATTACACATATTATTTTATCGGTCGTTGTAGTGCCACTTATCTTAGGGAGTTTTTATCTGGCCTTTGCCGGGAAATTCGATAAACACCGCAAGTTATCAAAACTAACCTTTCCGGTCTGGATGTATGTTTCAGTAACTGGTGTAGTTATTTATTTCATACTAAACGCATACATATAGTTTTTTCAACTGTTTGCACCTTTTAATAATGTCAGAACTACATCACAAATCACTTTTTTGTGACTTTTTATAGGGAAATTAGAATTATTGATTCTATTTTAGTGTGGTCGAAAAGAAGATTAGCAATTAAATCGGCACTGTTTAGATTAGATACAAATAACCAAAAACAGGGCTGAAATGACCCCATTTGCCGTATATTTGAAAATTCTCAACTGCGGCATTTAGTCATACAACACACGAAAACCTTATTAACTGAACCTGGTCAAACATGGCTCAACTTTTTCCAGAGTGGAGTAACAAAGTCCCCCGCTTATTACTTATTGGCTCCATTTTGTTACTTACATTTACAGTATTCGGATTTTGGTATTTTGCCTCTCCAAAATTTACAGATGTTGGCTACGCTCCTATACAACCGATAGATTACTCACACAAACTGCATGCTGGAGAACTAGGCATTGATTGTCGCTATTGTCACAGTTCCGTGGAAGTATCGGCAATTGCGGGAATTCCACCTACACAAACATGTATGAATTGCCATAGTCAGATTGCAACAGACAGTGAAAAACTGGAGTTGTTACGTGACAGCTGGGAAACCGGTGCTGCAATCGAGTGGATAAAGGTTCATGATCTCCCTGAATACACCTATTTCAACCATGCTGCTCACGTTAATGTAGGGGTAGGTTGTACTTCGTGCCATGGCAGAGTTGACCGTATGGAAGTGGTCATGCTTGCTGAACCTCTGAGTATGGGATGGTGCCTGGATTGCCACAACAACCCAGAACCCCACTTAAGACCTATAGAAGAAGTTTTCAATATGGGATGGCAAGCTCCTGATAATCAGTTCGAGCTGGCCTCTGAAATAATCGCCCGTATGAACATTGCCCCCCCTATTTATTGTAATGCGTGTCATCGCTAATTACACGGGCATAACGAATTTTCTCAACGTAACAACGTAATAAAAGCATGAGCAAGAAAAAGCAGAATACGTACTGGCGTAGTTTAAACGAACTGGCTAAGAACAAAGAGTATCAGCAGTTTGTTGAACGGGAATTTCCGGAAGGTGCTTCTGAATTAAAAGAAGGATACTCAAGAAGAAACTTTCTGCAAATAATGGGTGCTTCCATCGCACTCGCGGGTTTTGCAGCATGTAGAAAGCCGGTAAAAAAGATTGTTCCCTTCACGAACATGCCCGAGTACATGGTACCAGGTCAGCAGGTATTCTACGCAACCTCGGCCCCGAACAACGGTTATGTTACCGGTCTTTTAGTTGAAACGAATTCTGGCAGACCAACCAAAATAGAAGGCAATCCGTACCACCCTGCTAGTAAAGGTGCCACTAATATTCAGCATCAGGCCGCTACTTTAAATCTGTATGATCCAGACAGAGGAAGATTTATTCGTAAACATGGCGAACGTAGTACCTGGAATGATTTTGTATCTACGCTTCAAGCCGAGCTATCCTCAGAGAAACGAATTGCTATTCTTGCAGAACCGAACTCCTCTCCAACTATAAATCGTTTTAAACGACAGATCTTATCTAATCATCCGAATGCGAAATGGGTAACATACTCAGCATTCGGTGAAGAAAATCAATTACTTGGATCACAAATTGCGTTCGGCAGAAAGCTGCGCGTATCTCCTGTAGTTGAGAATGCCCGCATCATTATTAGTCTGGATGCCGATTTCATGGGAGCATCATCAGATAACGTGAGAAACATACGTGGCTTCGCAGACGGCCGACGAATAGCAAATACCAATGATGAGATTAACCGACTATACGTCGTAGAGTCGAACTACAGTCTCACAGGTTCCAACGCGGATCACCGGTTGAGAATAAAAACTGCCGACATAAAACCTTTCTTGTACGCACTTGCGTCAAGGTTGTCCTCCAATTACCCGACGTTAAGCCCTTTTTCAACATATACTAACAGCTTCTCGGCACACGAATGGGTTGACACACTGGCTGAAGAAATTATCTCTAATGGTGGCCATAGTCTGTTAATGGCCGGCGCAGACCACGACGCAGAGACACACGCCGTTGTAGCAGCAATTAATCTTGCAGCTGGAAATGTAGGTAATACGGTTACCTATCTGGAGGTTCCACACATTGACTCAGCCAATCAGCATACCGCCCTATCTGACCTTACTGAGCAGATGCGCTCAGGAGAGATTGATGCTTTAATTATGTTGGGAACAAACCCGGCGTTTACGGCCCCTTCCAACTTAAATTTCAGCGAAGCTTTGCAGAATGTACCACTTTCAGTACATCTTGGCGATTATTACGAGGAAACATCCAAGTTAAGTACATGGTATGTCAATCGTGCTCACTTCCTTGAGTATTGGGGAGATGGATACGACTATACTGGTATCCCCTCTATCATTCAACCAATGATTCTGCCTCTTTTCAATGGCAAGAGTGAAATTGAAGTGCTCGGTCTTATTGCAACGGGTTCTGAGGTAGACGCTGCTGACGAAGTAAAAAGCACATGGAGACCACTATTGGGATCCAATTTTGAAACTAAGTGGCAGCAAGTTCTGCACGATGGATTGGCCAAAGATCTGACGTTCCGTTCAGCAGATGTTCGTCTGGCTGGAAATTTCACCAGAGATATCACATCTACATTCGATCGCGTTTCGGTTGTCGGTGATAATGGCCTTGAAGTTACCATAAAGCCTGATCCCAAACTATTAGACGGAAGTTTGGCTAATAATGCATGGCTTCAGGAATTGCCTGACCCTATGACAAAAATCACATGGGATAACGTCGCATTGGTCAGTCCAAACACTGCTGAGCAGCTAGGCGTTTCACGTAGAAGATTCGGTCAGACTGACGTAAACATGGTTAGCATCAGTGCGAACGGTGTTCAGATATCCGTACCTGTTTGGGTTGTACCCGGACACGCCGACGGCAACATCACTATCTATGCTGGCTACGGTAGAGATGGAATTGGAAAAGTAGCAGACGGTGTAGGACAGAATATTTACACAATCCGAACTACCGATACGCCTTTGTTTATTTCTTCTGCCTCTGTGAGTCTATTGCAACAGACCTATGATATTGCAACGGTACAGGACCATCACAGTATGGAAGGCAGACCGTTAGTACGTGAAGCATCCTTAACAGAGTACCGCGAAGATCCTCGTTTTGCAGCCGATATGGTTTATGTTCCGGGCAAAAAAGACGGTGCAGAACATCCGGTTACTCTATTTAAAGCACAAACATTCCCAGAGCATCAGCCTCAATGGGGTATGACAATTGATCTTGCCACCTGTATCGGTTGCGGTGTCTGTACAATTGCTTGTCAGTCTGAGAACAACATACCTGTTATTGGGAAGGAAGAGGTTCGAAGAGGACGTGAAATGCACTGGATGCGAACCGATCGTTACTTTAGTGGAGATGAAAACGGAGATGCTAAGGTTGTTCACCAACCTGTGACGTGTATGCACTGTGAATTGGCACCATGCGAACAAGTATGTCCGGTTGCTGCAACTACTCACTCGGACGACGGTCTCAACCAGATGACCTATAACAGGTGTATTGGTACCCGTTACTGTGCGAACAACTGCCCGTTTAAAGTAAGAAGATTTAACTTTTTCAATTATCCTAAGTACTTCCTGACCGGTGGTGATGATCCAGAAGTGGTTCAAATGGCTATGAACCCGGATGTTTCGATACGTTTCAGAGGTATAATGGAGAAATGCACCTATTGTGTTCAGCGAATTAGCAGAGGTAAAATTGCAACCAAACTTGAAACTGGAAACTCGATTAAGCCAGCCGATGGTACTGTAAAGACAGCTTGCCAACAGGCTTGTCCGGCAAATGCGATTACATTTGGAGATCTCACAGACGAGCAAAGCATCGTATCCCGAACCAAGAAGAATGATCGGAACTATGTTATGCTGGAAGAGTTGGGTATCCGACCGAGAACCAGCTACCTGGCAAAAATTCGCAACACCAATGAAAAACTAGCCTGATAACGGTCTTAACACCAGAAATCATAATTTTCAGATGAGTCAAAAAACAACTTACATACCGGAACCCGAACTCGTACAGGGTAATCATACCTTCGGTAGTATAACTTCGCTGGTTGCCGATATAGTGGAAACGCCAGCACCTCGATGGTGGTATATTGTATTTGCAATTTCATCCCTACTTCTTGGTTTGCTCCTGGCTATGCTAGCTTACCTGATCTGGAAAGGAACGGGGGTCTGGGGACTACAGAACCCTGTGGGATGGGGATGGGCCATCGTTAACTTTGTATGGTGGGTAGGTATTGGGCATGCCGGTACTTTGATTTCAGCCATATTATTTCTCTTCCGACAGGGTTGGAGAACTGCAATTAACCGGTTTGCAGAGGCCATGACCATTTTCGCTGTAATGTGTGCCGGTATATTCCCCGCAGTTCACGTTGGTAGAATTTGGGTAATTTATTGGGTGTTTCCACTGCCGAACCAGATGCAGATGTGGCCTAATTTTAATTCGCCGCTTTTATGGGACGTATTTGCAGTATCCACCTATTTTACTGTTTCCCTTTTGTTCTGGTATGTTGGTCTGGTTCCTGACCTTGCTACCTTGCGTGATCGTGTAAAAAGCAAATTCGGTAAATTGATTTATGGAACGTTCGCACTAGGATGGACTGGTGGTAACCGCCAGTGGCAACACTATGAAAAGTCTTACCTCATACTGGCTGGTCTGGCAACTCCCTTGGTATTGTCTGTTCACACTATTGTATCTTTTGACTTCGCGGTTTCTATAATACCTGGCTGGCACACTACCATCTTCCCACCGTATTTCGTGGCCGGAGCCGTATTTTCCGGATTTGCCATGGTTATGACGCTTATGCTCATAACAAGGAAAATTTATGGTCTCGAAGATATTATGACCATAAATCATATCGAGAAAATGAACATCATTATTCTTGTGACAGGTAACATGGTTGGCTTTGCCTACATAATGGAGTTCTTCATAGCCTGGTACTCAGGTTTTGAATATGAAAAATTTGCATTTGTAAACAGGGCTTTCGGACCTTATGCATGGGCATATTGGATAATGTTCTTGTGTAATGTGATCAGTCCGCAGTTCTTCTGGAGCAAAAAAATGCGTACCAGTATAACCGCATCGTTTATTTTGTCTATTGTGGTAAACATTGGCATGTGGTTTGAACGGTTCGTGATTACGGTTACCTCACTTGCTCAGGATTATATCCCAGCATCATGGGGCTATTACAGTCCAACCTGGGTGGATGTTTTAACTTACGTAGGAACTTTTGGACTGTTCTTTAGTCACTTTTTACTTTTCTTACGCTTTCTGCCCATGGTGGCTATAGCTGAGGTAAAAATGGTTATGCCACAGGCAGACCCACACTACTACGATGAAGACGGCAACGAATTAAACCAAGCTAACGATAGTAAATAAGCAGAAATCAGATGAGTACTAAAGAAAAAAATACTTTCGGAATTCTTGCTGAATTCAAAAATCCCGGTCATCTTATGAAAGCCGCTAAGCTTACAAACAAGGCTGGCTTCAAGAAGTTTGACTGCTACAGCCCCTTTCCTATACATGGCATGGACGATGCTATGGGCTTGAAGCCGTCTAAGCTTGGTTACATTGTAATGGGTCACGGTCTTTTTGGATTTTTAGGAGGACTGGCATTGCAAATATGGACCAGCACCATTGCATATCCTATTAACATCAGTGGCAAGCCTTTTCTAAATTTACCTGCTTTTGTACCAGTAACGTTCGAATTAACCATTCTCTTGTCAGCTTTTGGTGCCGTATTTGGCATGTTCTTTTTGAATAATATGCCACGACATCACAACCCTTTATTTAACTCAGAGCGGTTTAAAAAAGTAACAGACGATGGTTTCTTTGTGGTAATTGAGTCTGGTGACCCGCTGTATAATGAAGAAAGAACACGCAAGTTTCTCGAAGATGCTGGCGCTGTACACCTTGAATTGATTGAAGAGTAAGTTTTAATTCATATCAACACAGATTTATCTATGTATAACAAGCTCCATTTACTAACTGTTACTGTTGTTGTATTGCTAGTCGGGTGTCAGGGTATGCCTTCGGAGAAACCGCCTATACACCCGAATCCCAATATGGATCATCAGGAGAAATTCCTTCCTCAGGCTTTAAATCCTTTTTTTGAAGATAATAGAGCTGACAGGTTACCAGTTGAGGGAACCATTGCCCGGGGTCAACTTGCAATTGATGTGGCTTACCATCAAGGCGTCTATGATAACGGTGACTTTGTGACCAAAATTCCTACTGCTGTCAACCGTGAAATGCTTATGCGAGGCAAAGTGCGCTATGACATCTATTGCCAACCCTGCCATGGAGGAACCGGGGCAGGCGACGGTATCATTATTGGCTACGGATATGTTCCTCCCCCATCCTTTAATGAAGAAAGAGTTATAAATATGCCTGATGGAGAACTATACAGTTCAATTTACAACGGCGTTCGGTCTATGCCCTCTTACCGCCATCAGATTCCAGTTGAAGATCGTTGGGCCATCGTAGCATACATTAGAGCGTTGCAGCGAAGCCAGGGAGCCTCTGAAAACGATTTAAATAGAATTGGGCTAAATCGGGAAGTACTCACCAGTACATCAACTGCATCAGATGTTGCTGCAGCTACATATTAAGCACGGTATTAAACAATTATAGAAAGATTACCTATGCACCACGCAAAATTAATCGATAGCCTCACATATCCGGAAACAGCTAACACGCACAAGTTGTTGTTCGGCATTGCCGCTTTTGCTGGTATACTCAGCATTGTGGGTTTATTTACAGATACAGAGCAGTTTTTCTTCTCCTACCTGACCAGTTTTGTATTCATTGCAAGTATAGCACTGGGGTGTTTGTTTTTCGTAATGATACACTACATTACCAGATCCGAATATGGGGTTACCCTTCGACGCATACCGGAAACATACGCTTCTAACATCATTTACATCGCTGTTTTATTTATTCCAATTCTATTTGGAATGCAGTATTTGTATCCCTGGACGGATGAAGTATTATTGGCCAATGACCAACTCATAGCCGACAAGACTCCTTATCTGAACACGACGTTTTTTATAATCCGTAACATCATTTATTTCGCTGTATGGAGTTTTCTAGGGTATAAATTATTCAAAAATGCGACCACTCTGGATGAAACCGGCGATTGGGGTATCGATACAGCGCAACGCAAAATTAGTGCACCAGGCCTGTTTATTTTTGGTTTCACTGTTGCCTTTGCTTCATTTGACTGGTTGATGTCGCTGGACCCTGCCTGGTTCTCTACAATGTTTGGTGTGTATTTATTCGCCATGAGCTTTCAGGTTTTCTTTGCTGTTGTTATTCTGACAGTCTTATATCTCAGAAGCAAAGGCTTGTTAACCAATACCATTAAAAATGTTCACCTCAAAGACATCGCACTGTTATTCTTCGGTTTTACCGTGTTTTATGCATATATCGCATTTGGGCAATACTTCCTGATATACTATGCTAACTTCCCTAAAAGCATACTCTGGTATTATGATCGACTTGCTGAGGGTTACGGAACTATAGCATGGATGCTACTTATTGGTAAGTTTGTTATCCCATTTTTGGTTATGCTCCCAGCTGCTGCAAAATCTAATATGAAAATAGTAGGAAGCATGGCTGTACTCATCATTGCATTACATTTTGTCGAAATTTATTGGATAGTAATGCCGTTACTACATAAGGGTGACGTTAGTCTGCACTGGCTTGATTTTGCTATACTGATTAGCCTTTCTGCACTCTTCCTTGGGCTATTTTTCAACAAATTTCGCAAGCATAACATGGTCAGCAACAACGACCCGAAACTACAAGCCTCATTAAGTAAACACTGATAGAATAATTGATATGTCTGATTCAAAATTAGATCCACTTAAAGGCGAGCGCAAAGAAGATATTCTTTCGAACCCGGAAGTTCAGGAGTCCATCCGCTATGGAGCGATGCATGACAATCTGAATTACAAAAAACTCTTTGGTTATACATTCCTTGGAATTGTGATAGTAATCGGTTTGTTGCTTATAGCATTACAATTATTCCGTTTCACCGCATTTCAGAAGTCACAGCAGGCGGCAATTAATGCAGAGTTTTATGAACTCAATGACTTACGCGAGCGGCATCATCGGGAACTCACTACATTTGAAGCAATCGACGAGGAGGCCGGTATTTTTAGAATTCCCATAGACTCTGCAATGACACTGATTGTTGAAGACTACAATTAAGCATTATATGCACATCATTCTCTTTATCATATTATTTTTTATTTCAGCTAACTCATTTTCGCAGGTACTAACTCCTCCTGCTGAATTAAACGAGATTGGAATTGAGGAAAGGTTAGGCGACCGCATCCCCGGTGATATATCATTCTTTAATGAACAGGGCGAAGTGGTAACAATGAGTGATTTGCTTTCCAATGGAAAACCCCTAATTGTCACCCCGATCTACTTCGAGTGCCCGATGCTATGTAATCTGATATTAAACGGTGTGACATACGGCCTCAGAGATTTAAACTGGCAGATTGGTGACCAGTTCGAAGTGGTGACGTTCAGTATAGATCCGGATGAAACACCGGAGCTTGCACGTGAAAATAAAGAAAGTTATCTGCGCCTTTTAGGAAAACCAGAGGCAGCAGACGGATGGCATTTTCTTACTGCAGATGAAGAAAATATTACCAGAATGACAGACGCACTCGGATTTAATTTTAAGTGGAGTGATGAAGCACAAGAATTCCTTCATGGGTCGGCTATCATGTTTGTTAGTCCTCAGGGCGTCATTACCAGATATCTCTACGGAATTGACTACAGTGAGCTGAGTTTAAGGAATGCACTTTTTGATGCTGCAGATGGTCGAATAGGAGCAACATTCGAGAGAGTTCTGCTCTACTGCTTTACTTTCGATCCGAACTCAAGATCTTACGTTCCCAACGCCATGCGAATAATGAAAGTTGGTGGACTCATTACTATGACTTTTTTAGGTATCTTTTTAGGACTTCTCTGGTTCAGAAAAAAAGTTTAAAAATCAAAACGATAAATATCGCTACCCCACCGTATGTTGGAAACTATTAACAGATTAATACTCCCGCAAGTCAGTTCAACTTTTGCAGCTGATGTTGACGGGTTATTTACATTCATCAATGTAGCAAGTGCAATTATCCTTTTAGGGATAACGGTTGCCATTATTTACTTTTCTATTAAATACAGGAGGAAATCAGAAGATGATGTAACGCCTGTAATTAGGTATAATACCACTTTGGAATTGACCTGGACAATAGTTCCCTTTATACTCATCCTGATTGTTTTCGGATGGGGATTCAGAGGTTATATTGACATGAGGACCCCTCCTTCCAATGCCTACGAAATTTATGTAACAGCGAACTCTTTCTTCTGGCAGTTTACCTATCCAAATGGTGTTCAGACTACAGACGAACTATACGTCCCCGCAGGTCGCCCTGTTAAGCTTATTATGCAGTCTAGAGATGTAATTCACTCCTTTTTCGTGCCAGACTTTAGAGTGAAACAAGATGTTTTACCCGGGCGCTATACCATGGCGTGGTTTCAGACTTTAGGTACAGGAGAACACATAATATTCTGCACGGAATACTGCGGAACGGGTCACTCACAGATGGATGCTATGGTTTATGCAATTGAACCTGAGGAATTTGATGCGTGGCTGCGTGAGCAACGAGAATTGTCGGAGCAAGAATTACCGCTTGCCGTGCTCGGTCGAAACCTATATCAACAACAGGGTTGTGCCGGTTGCCACAGTTTAGATGGTAGCCCTGGCATAGGTCCAACATTTCAAGGTTTGTATATGAATGAGCGTCAGTTTACTAACGGGACAACCAGAATAGCTGACGCAGAGTATCTTAGGGAATCAATTGTTAATCCTGCGGCGTTAATCAACGTAGGGTACAACAATATCATGCCTAGTTATGCTCATTTGTCCGACGATCAGGTTGCAGCGTTAATTGAATTTATTAAAGAAATAGAGTAAGATCCCCCCCTATGGCAGCTACTGCAAAAGACTTAAATATCAGGGAGTTTCCTGTAGAGGAAAACCCTAAACACCATTACTTAAATGCTGAAACAGGCTTAAAGTCATGGTTATTTACTGTTGATCACAAGCGTATTGGCCTGATGTATCTGGCCTCTATCATTCTTTTCTTTTTTGTTGGTGGAGTTCTGGCACTAGCACTGAGACTAGAATTGTGGGAACCCGCAAGAACATTTATGGATGCTGACACCTATAATCGTGTATTCACATTACACGGTGCAGTGATGGTGTTCTTATTTATCATTCCCTCCATTCCTGCGGCTTTAGGTAACTTCTTTTTGCCCATGATGCTCGGTGCTAAAGATGTGGCCTTTCCAAAACTTAACCTGTTAAGCTTCTGGATTTATTCTTTTGGCGCATTATTTACACTGTACTCGATTGCTCACGGTGGTGTTGATACTGGTTGGACGTTTTATACTCCGTATTCAACTTCTACTGGAACAGCGGTAATCTCTATGACGCTGGGCGTCTTCATAATGGGCTTCTCGTCCATTCTTACGGGTATTAATTTCATAGTTACCGTGCATAAAATGCGGGCACCCGGTCAGACGTGGGGTAAATTACCTTTATTTATCTGGAGCTTATACGCAACTGCAATCATTCAGGTGTTGGCAACACCTGTTTTAGCGATTACGCTGCTGCTGCTTATTATGGAAAGAACTTTAGGGGTAGGCATTTTCGATCCGGCTTTGGGAGGTGATCCGGTACTGTATCAACATTTCTTCTGGTTTTACTCGCACCCTGCCGTATATATAATGATTGTACCAGCCTTTGGTATTATCTCTGAGGTTATTTCAACATTCTCTAAGAAAACCATTTTCGGTTACTGGCTGATTGCACTTTCTAGCCTTGCAATTGCATTTATCGGATTTCTGGTATGGGGACACCACATGTTTGTTTCCGGGCAGTCTGAGTTGGCAACAGTTATATTCTCATTTTTGACTTTCTTTGTTGGTATTCCAACAGGTATCAAAATACTAAACTGGGTGGCCACTATGTATAAGGGTTCAATTGACATGAAAACCCCAATGATATATGCACTGATGTTCCTGTTCTTATTTTCAATTGGCGGATTTACTGGAATTATGTTAGGTGCTCTCTCGGTGAACGTGCATTTACATGATACATATTATGTTGTGGCTCACTTTCATTATGTCATGATGGGCGGTACTGTTTTCGCTTTCCTTGCGGGTATTCACTATTGGTGGCCCAAAATGACGGGAAAGATGTATAACGAGTTCTGGGCAAAAGTGGCTAGTGTAGTCTTGTTCATTGGTTTCAATGTAACCTTCCTTCCTCAGTTCATTATGGGAAGTCAAGGCATGCCCCGACGCTATTACAGTTATATAGAGCAGTTTCAGACACTTCACCAAACCTCCACTGTTGGTTCTTGGGTATTAGGAGTTGGATTTATCATAGTGGGTATTTATCTCACAATATCTTTATTCTCCAAGGCTAATAAAGCTTCGTCCAATCCATGGGGTGCAAGAGCCCTTGAGTGGATGTCTAGCTCACCGCCAGCACATCATAATTTTAATTACACACCTGTTGTTTTACATAACCCTTACGATTTTCATAAACCTATCAGTGAATTCCGACTTGGTATTGACGGATCTGGTCATGGTGAAGAGACAGAAAGTAAGGTTGAATTAAGTTCTGATAAAGCCTGATTGGGCACCAACTATTAATCTAAACTGTACAAAGACGCATACATGGCGAATACAAACACAGCGCATGGAGAATCGCACGTACAACATCACTTCGTTGATTCAGAACAGCAGTTCGATTCTTCGAAATTGGGTATGTGGATATTTCTTGTAACAGAAGTACTATTTTTCGGCGGACTCTTTGTTGCGTATATCGTATACAGGGCATGGAACCCCGAGCTTTTTTATATGTCGGCTAAGGAATTGAGCACGATGATGGGTGCAATAAATACCATAGTGCTTATAGGAAGTTCTCTGACCATAGCTCTAGCAGTAAGAGCGGCCCAACTAAATCAGCAAGCCAACATATCCAAGTATCTACTTGTAACAATATTTCTGGCATGTGTTTTTCTGGTAATAAAGTACTTCGAGTATACCAGTAAGTTTGCAGTTGGCATTCTGCCTGGTGAACTATACACATATGAGGGTATTGATCATCCTGGAGCTGCAATATTTTTCAGTATCTACTACATGATGACGGGTCTACATGGTATTCACGTTATTATAGGTATAGGCATCATGGTATGGCTTTTAGTGAAGACGCGACAGGGTGCATATAACTCTTCCTATTTTACTCCAATTGAAATTACGGCCTTATACTGGCACCTTGTTGATTTAATCTGGATTTTCCTTTTCCCATTACTCTATTTAATTGAATGAAATTATGAGCGAGCACAATCATCACGTAATTGATCTTAAGTATCTGCTAGGTGCAGCCGGTGCCCTGGTTGTTCTAACCGTTATAACCGTAGCAGCAGCTTATATGGATATTCCAAGACCGTTCGATTTAATTACTGCACTTACACTAGCCTTTGGTAAAGCAACAATAGTAGCTGCAGTTTTTATGGGGTTAATTTGGGATAAAAAAATTAACACAATGGCTCTGCTGTTCTCCATCCTATTCTTTTTTATAATGATTGGTATCACTTTGCTGGATACTCTGTTTCGCGACAGGCCTTTTTGGGTTTGGAACTAAGGTAACAGGTCTGAAGTAGACGTACCTGATTTGTCTACACGTTTACACATAAAAAGGCACTGCTCGTATCAAACAAGCAGTGCCTTTTTCATATATACAATCTTCGGTTACAGTGTAGCTCTATACCGTGTTCGCTTCTTTTGCACTGAAGACCAATAAAAGAACGCAACTTATCATCACTGCTGAGCCAAAAAGGTGCAAAACCTGAAATGACGGAGGCATTCCGAAATAGACCAATACAATACCAACAAGAACCTGTGAAAGTATCAATACGAAAACAGTGTAGGTGAGCCGACTGAAATAAAGGTTCACATTGTGCTTTCTGGTATACCAAATTAGAAATGCTGAGGATGCGATTACAAGCCAGGAGAAAGATCGGTGAATGGCGTCAATTACTCCGAGATAGTCAACCCATAAAGACCTAGGCAAATCCGGATTACCCCGCGATATGGTATCAACAGCTTCTCTCACCTGTGTCCCCAACACCATCTGAATCAGCGTTAAGCCAAGTAATATTAAAGAACCATAAAGTATGGTATTTCGATGCTTTCGATTAATTTCAATGGCGATATCACCGCTGACAGCCCGAAATGCTCCAAAAATAAGAACACCTACAATAGCCATTGCCATCAACATATGTACTGTGATAATCCATTCAGATAAACCGGAGAGTACCACCTGTCCACCCAACCACCCTTGAAATAACACCATCAGAAAGGCCGCAAAAGAGGCCACAGTGACGGATGGTTTCGTTTTTCGATATCGAAAAGAAAAAAGAAATGTGAGTGTAATCAAGAATCCGATTAAAACACCGATAAGGCGGTTAATGTATTCTGTCCATGTTTTTACAGCGTTAAATTCTTCCGATGCAAATTGAGGAGGTAGCCCCTCTGCTGTGGTTGGAGGAATCCATAAACCGTAACACTTCGGCCAATCCGGACAACCCAAACCAGCTCCTGAAGCTCGAACCAAACCACCAATAAATATTAAAAATAGTGTGGCAGCAATGGTTAGCAGAGCCGTTTTTTGATAGACGTTCAATTTCATGTAAATAGTATTATAATTTGGAAACTTTAGGGTAAATAATAATGTCATATAGGTAGATATATCACAACAAGAAGTACTCACAGAGCATTCTTTTGCAATGATGCTAAGATAAAAAATTCTTAAATTAGCCTTTCTACTTTTCGGTACGAGCAAATATTAAACGCTTTTTTTGATAATTATTTAATGAATGGTATAGCAGAACAGACTGCAATCATCCCTTCGGGACTAAGAGGTATTATTCGCGCATTCTACGAGCTTACAAAGCCTGGAATAACCTATATGGTACTCGCAAGTATGGCTATTGGGTTCTTACTTGGTTCCACCACTCCTATTTCACTGTTGACCTTATTGCATGCTGCAATTGGGACTTTTATGATCGCTGGCGGTACCGCAGCTCATAACCAGTATATGGAACGGAGCCTTGATAAGCTTATGATAAGAACGGCAAAGCGACCATTGCCTATGCATAAAATTTCAGATACCCAGGCTTTGGCGTTTTCATTGACAATGATTTTTGGTGGTTTACTGTATTTAATTATAACAGTAAACTTTATTGCAGGAATGGTTTCGCTTGCAACATCCTTCATTTATCTCGTACTATATACCCCTTTAAAGCAGGTATCGTTCTGGAATGTACCAATTGGTTCCGTTGCCGGAGCGTTGCCTCCTGTGGGTGGATGGGCTGCAGCTAGTGGAACTATAGCCGATCCTGGCGTATGGATTCTGTTTTTGATTGTTTTTTTATGGCAAGTGCCACACGTTTTGGCAATAGCATGGCTATGTAATGAAGACTATACAAGGGCTGGTTTCAGGATGCTACCCAAGGGTGACAAGAATGGCACAGTCACCTCTGTAATATCATTCATTTGTCTGGTTGCTTTGATTCCGGTAATCCTCAGCTTGTATTACCTCGATCTTAATACCATCTGGTATGTAATACCGGCTACTTTAGCTACAATATGGTTTGTGTTTCAGGGGGTGCGATTCATGTACGAGCGTACTCAAGTTACGGCACGAAAGCTCATGTTTGCCTCTTTTTTCTACCTCCCAATTGTCTGGATTCTTATTCTTATTGACAAACTTGTTTTTTAGTATTCGACTATACATTTGCTATTAAAAAGGCTCTGAGTTATTGTACCCAGAGCCTTTTTTGATTGATATGTAACTTATCAGATGCTCAATACAATCACTCGGCTTTTACTCGGTGAAGCCCCCTTGGGTCATCTTGATAGGATCTAGAGCTTTATCAAGTTCCGCCTCCGACAACGTTGTCATTTCAAGGGCTACATCTTTGAGTGACCGGTCTTCCTTATACGCTTTTTTGGCAATCTGTGCAGCTAAATCATATCCGATAATTGGATTAAGCGCTGTAACAAGGATGGGATTTTTATCGAGTAACCCTTTTACTCTGTCCGTATTTACTACAACATCCTTTATTGATAAATCAGCCAGGTTTCTTGATACATTTGCAAGAAGTTTGATTGATTCTAACAGATTATGAGCGGCCACGGGAAGCATCACATTTAACTCGAAGTTTGACCCTACTCCACCCGCAAGAGTAACAGTGGCGTCATTTCCTATTACTTGAGCACAAGCCATTACGGTAGACTCTTCAATAACTGGATTTACTTTACCCGGCATAATAGAACTTCCCGGCTGCAAAGGGGCAAGCATCACATCGGAAATACCGCTTTTAGGTCCGCTATTCATCCACCTCAGATCATTTGCAATTTTCATGAGGCTTACAGCAATCGTTTTGAGCTGGCCACTAAGTTCTACAGGGGCATCGATAGTAGCTTGAGCTTCAAAGTGATCTACTGATTCCATAAATGGCAAGTTTGTAGTTCTTGCTACTTCTGCAGCAAAACGGGACCCAAACTCAGCATGTGTATTTATTCCTGTACCCACTGCAGTGCCTCCCTGTGGCAGCTCCAATACGCGTTCCAGTGCACTATCGACTCTTGCTATACCCAACTCTATGGCTCTGGCATATCCACCAAATACCTGTTTGAATGTAACGGGCATCGCATCCATGAGATGTGTGCGGCCAGTTTTAACAACATCTTTATATTCTTCTCCTTTCTCAACGAGAACCGTATGTAGATGTTCCAAAGAAGGAACAAGGGCATTTTTAGACTCCAAAACAGCTGCAATACGTATGGCCGTAGGAAATACGTCATTAGAACTTTGGCCAAAATTCACGTGGTCATTCGGGTGGATTTTCAAGTCTTTACCTTCTGACTTCGCAATTTCATTACCTCTGGAAGCTATAACCTCATTGGTATTCATGTTTGTAGATGTGCCAGACCCTGTCTGGAAGATATCCAGCGGGAAATGATCATCTAACTTCCCATCGGCCACCTCATGAGCAGCCTTTATTATGTATGAGGCGATATCGGCATCAAGTAATCCAAGATCAGCATTCACTTTTGCACAAGAGGCTTTAACTATACCGAGTGCCTTGATCATAGATCGGCTAAAACGGATGCCGCTGATTGGGAAGTTTTCAACAGCTCGTTGGGTTTGAGCAGCATAATAGGCGTTTTTGGGCACTTTAATTTCACCCATCGAGTCTTTTTCAATTCTAAATTCACTCATAATAGCGTATTTCTAATGGTTATAAAAAAATACCCCCAGCTGAATAAAGTGGAGGTATATGTTGTATTAATTTGCAGCGATACTTTTACGGAAAGTTGTTAACCTATCCGTACATATAAAACAGGTTACACCCTTCACAATCGCTCTTTTGCAGCAGCACTGTTTGAGATTGCCCGGGTATTTTAAAATTAGCATCTGGTTAAAAATGTAAGAGTGATTCAATTGCCTCTTTTATATCACCGTCATTGGGCAGTACATAATCTTCCATAGCGGCGGCATAAGGTATGTAAGCGTATTTGGCTGCTACACGTTTCACAGGTGCATCAAGCCAATTGAAACACGCATCAGATATCTGGGCTGCGATTTCAGCGCCTAAGCCTACAAACTCAAGGTCTTCGTGCGTCACTAATACTTTATTTGTTTTTCTTACGGAGTCGAGAATGGTTTGCGTATCTAGGGGCACAATTGATCGTATATCAATAACCTCAATATATTTCCCCATCTTGGCATACTCTTTTGCAGCATTGAGGCATTTTTGGACAAGAGCTCCGTAAGTAACTATTGTTAAATCTGATCCCTCGTTCACTACTCTGGCTTTACCTAGCTCTACAAGATAGTCCTGATCGGGCTCAGCTGATCGCGCGAATCCCTGACGATATAATGCCTTGTGCTCGAGAAACAGAACGGGGTCGTCTGAACGTATAGCGGTTTTTAGCATACCTTTAGCGTCGGCGGCGTTGCTGGGCATCACAATTTTAAAACCGGGTATATGAGCCATAATTGACTCAATATTCTGGCTGTGACATAAACCACCATGGATATATCCTCCTATGGGGATTCTGATAACCATCGGGGCGCCAAACTGATTATGCGAACGAAACCTCAATGAAGGTACTTGATTGCGCAGCTGCTGCATTGCCGGCCATATATAATCTCCAAACTGAATCTCTACAACTGGCTTAAACCCTTGTATGGCCAGTCCACAAGCAGAACCAACGATAGATGTTTCAGATAGAGGAGAATTATAACATCGAGATTTACCGTATTTCTCTGTAAGACCACGTGTGGCTGTAAACACACCACCCTTACCACCGGCAACATCCTGCCCGAATACCACGACTTTATCATTAATCTCCATTTCTTCATGGATAGCATGATTTATTGCATCAACAATGACAATAGGTTCTCCGGAGGGTACTGTTTTCTCGTAAGTTAGGTTTAGCTCCTTCTCTGAATACATAAACCGGACGCCATCTTCAGCTTTCGGCTCATCCTGAAGCAGACACCATTCCGTATCTTCGTCTATTTCTTTGCGCACATCGCTTTTAAGGATTTCCAAATCTGTTTCCGTAGCAATGCCCGCATCAATCAGTTTGGTTGCAAGTCGATTTATCGGATCGTTCGCCTTATCGTCTTCAAGTTCTTTTTCTTGCCTGTATTTTCGGTGATCATCGGAGCTGGAATGTGGCAATAGTCGAACAGTGTGTGCGTGTACGAGTGTTGGACCTTCTCCGGCACGCGCACGTTTAACAGCAGACTGCATTGCAGCATATGAATTGAAATAGTCGGTACCATCACACTCAATGATTTCCAGGTTTTCAAATCCTGAAACCGTTCGTGAGATACTGCCATGGCTGGTTTGATCTTGAACATGGGTGCTGATAGCATATTTGTTGTCTTGTACAATGACGATCAGAGGCACTTTATCTCTTGAGGCCCAGTTGATCATCTCGAAAAAGGAACCTTGAGATGTTCCACCGTCACCCAAAGATACTAGCGTAACCTCATCTGTTTTATAACGTTTGCTGGCTTGTGCAACACCAACAGCGGGCAGATACTGAGCACCAATAGCACTTGAAACAGATACTATACGAAGCTCACGGCTATTGAAATGTGATGGCATCTGCTTCCCATAAGAAGTATCTGTTACCCGAGATAAGTGTGCAGATAGCAAGTCACGCGATGTCAGGCCAATACCAATGGCCATTGCCATATCACGATAATACGGAAGTGCCCAGTCTTTACCAGGTGATATGCTCTTAGCAGCTGCAATTTGAATAGCTTCGTGGCCACTGGAACCAATATGAAAGTGCCCTCTGCCCTGTTTAAGTAAAATGAGCATTTTTTCGTCCAGACGGCGGGCTATGAGCATACACCGATATGCATCGAGCAACTCTTCTTTTGAAAACTGCTTAATACTTGCTGAGCGAATTTTGAACTTCGAAACTGATGGGACTAAATTTTTGGCTTTTAATTGGGTCTTCACACTCATTTTATTTCCATTAAATTAGAAGAGCATCTCACTTTACATAGCTATAGAAGAAACGCAATTTAACGGTCAATTTCAAGAGAATTCGTTATCTAAAGCCCAATAAATAAGACTAAACCTTAGGCGTATCTTATTGTTTTTTATATATCCTGTAGCGTTTTGTAAGCTTTGATCCAAAGCGCTCAGCAAGATTAATCATGCTGGTATTGTTTTCAAGAACCCAGCTGAATTCAGATTCATTATATCCCAGTGCCAGTCCATTTCTAATTGTGTGCATATTCATGAGTGCATCAACACCTTTACCTTGATATTCAGGAGCTATCCCCATAAGCAACGAACGCATTACGCCAAGCTTTTTTATTCTTGTTAGCAACTTGTACCACCCCAGGGGAAGCAACTTTCCATTACCAATTTCTTTGAGAATAATATTAATATCGGGTAACGCGATAGTGAATGCGAATGGCGTGCCATTATCTTCAACAACCAGGGCTAAATCTTGTTCAATAATGTAACGCATATCCCCTACCAGATACTCGAATTCTTCATGCGTTAAAGGTGAAAAACCCCAGTTATTGGCCCATGCTTTATTAAAAATCTCTCCAATTACAACTACTTCTTGTTTCCACTTTTTCAAATTGACTTTACGGACTGTAAAATTCGGGTACCTCTTTAATACCAGAGATTCTGCTTTTTCAGCACGTTTAAGCTCAGCAGCGTCTTTTGTAAAGTTATAAGCAAGTAAGTCAATGTGCTTTTGAAAACCTGCCCCTGAGATAAGGCCGTCATAGTAGGACTTCGTGTAGGGCATTAAAAACATAGGTGATAAATCGAAGCCCTCGATGAGTACTCCTATCTCACCCATCATGTTAGGACTCATAGGCCCATATATATCTGTAACTCCATGCTCATAAAGCCAGTCAGAAGCCACTTTAAACAGTAAGTTAGCCGTATTTTGATTATCTATACTTTCGAAAAATCCAAAAAAACCTGCATTTTCACCTGTATGTTTGATGTATGCATTATTTTTGATAGCTGCAATTCTACCGGCTGGTTTACCATTCAAGTCGGCCAAAAAGAACGCCACATCTGCATGTTTATAGAAAGGGTTTTTCTTTCTATTCAGAATGTTTTTTTGCATGAGGCGTAAAGGAGCCACCCAATTAGGGTCGTCTTTGTATAACAAGTAAGGAAAATTAAGAAAATCTTTTTCGTCCTTAGCTGATGCTACAATCCTGATTCCATGAGTGGGTGACGCCATATAACGTGCTATACTTCAACCTGAGGTTGACCATTACCACTTATGATACCGTGTTTGATACCAACTTTTCTGAACGCTTCCAAAATCATGTCTAACTGTTCATTAGTATGCGTTGCGCTGTAGCTTGTTCTCACAAGACTTTGGCCAGGTGGCACTGCTGGTGGTATCACTGCATTTACGTAAACACCGGCTTCGAATAAGTCTTTCCAAAATCTGAAGCAGCTCAAGATATCACCTACAACAACGGGTATGATTGGCGTTTGGGAAGTCCAAACATTAAACCCGAGCTCACGTAATCCGTTTCTCATATAGGTTGAGATTTCTTCAAGACGGTCTAAGCGCCACGTTTCTTCTTTTAGGATTTCTAACGCTTTCAAAACTGTTGCAACATTGGCGGGTGGCATTGAAGCGCTAAAAATATGGGCTGGTGAGAAATGACGAACGTATTCAATTACCTGTCGGTCGCCAACTAAAAAGCCGCCCAATGACGCAAATGATTTTGAGAATGTTCCACTAATTAGGTCAACGTCGTCGAGCATACCGAATACTGAAGCAGAACCTCTACCCTGGTCGCCCAAAACTCCGATAGCGTGAGCATCATCAAGGTAAAGTCTGGCTCCAAATTCTTTGGCTAGTTCTACAAGTTCGGGAATACGTGCAAGTGTACCGGACATTGAGAAGACACCGTCACTGATGATAATTTTACCTGTACTTGAGTCCTCGCGTTCGAGAAGTTTACGCAGGTGATCTGTATCGTTGTGATGATAACGTACGGTTTTTGCAGTAGAGCACTGCGTTCCAACTACAATACAGGCATGGTTGTCTTTATCAGAGAATATAATATCATTGCGGCCTGCAATCGTTTGTATGGAACCCTCGTTAGTCTGATATCCGGTAGAAAACAATACACAGGATTCTTTCTTCATGAATTCCGCCAGCTTGTCTTCTAACTCCAGGTGAATATCCAGAGTACCATTGAGATAACGGGAACCTGTACAGCCTGAACCGTATTTCAAAATTGCCCCTCGTGCTGCCTCCAGCACCCGAGGGTCATTTGTTAACCCAAGGTAATTGTTTGAGCCTGCCATAATAACCTGCTTACCCTCTATTTCAACAACTGTACCGTCTGTAGCGGTAAGTGGTTTGAAATATGGGTACAAGCCTGCGGCACGTACCTCATCAACTTTTGTAAACTCAAAAGCTTTGTCAAATATATCTTTAGATTTCAATGCGGTATTCGTTTTGGCCATCCGGCATATCCTATAAACTATTTAAATGATTTTGGAAATATAATCAATATTGCAATGCTATCAAATTGAGTCGGCTGTTGCTCAGGCTTTGATTAACTCCTCTTTATAGCCATTGATTACGCTTTCTAGATATAACACATATTTACCTGAAACATGTTCCCATGTGAAGGTATTTATTACATGATTGCGGGCTTTTTCGGAAAGTTCTTGTAAGTCCTTGTCCAGCAATTCGTCTATTTTGTCAGCAAAGCTCTTACTGTCGCCTGCTTCAATTTTGTACCCATTAATTCCATCAGAAACGACGTCTTTAATACCTTCTAAATCTGAAGCTATAACGGGTGTGCCGGCTATATTTGCCTCCAGCATTACGATACCAAATCCCTCCATATCTCCGGCGACACGTATATTGGGCATTACAAATAGATCAGAGGATGTGTAAGCCGCCTGCAAAACTTCATCTTTTTGTCTGCCTAGCAAGTGAATGTGATCACGCTTTGGCGAGTTAATGACAGCCTGAACTACAGATTTCATTTCAGGGCCGTCTCCAATAATTACATACTCAACGTCATGATTAATTAATGGCAAGACCTGATTTATGAACCACTCGTGGCCTTTTCTAAGTACCATTCGGCCCGTTGTAAGCAATATTTTTTTACCCTTCAGGTCAACTTTAGCAGCCTCGGATAGTATTTGAAGACACTTTTGTTGTGGCATTGATAAATTACTACCGTTCAGCATGAAACCATTCGGCAAAGCAATCCCCTTATCGGGATGTAAACCTCGTTGTATGCTTGCCATTCGGGTAGCCGAGCTAACACTTATCACACCGTCCAGGGCTGAGAATACGCGTTTCAGGAACCATTGGTAGGGTTTAACATCCATGGTTACATCATGACCGTGGTTAATGGTGACCATAGGAACATCGATACGTGTTCTTAAGAAAGGGGCCAACGAAGCCGTAACCATCGATGAAAAAAGGATAACATCAGGTCGGTATTTATCTGTAATAATGGCCAAGTTTGCGTACAGTGATATCAGGAAGCGCGCCGTTTTCAGTTCAATGTAGTCCCAACTGGTTTCCAGTCCGATTGTTTTTATTTCAACATCGTTACGATTTGATAGTGTATCAACAAGTTGCATACTAACGCGCTGCATCCCCCCCATGTTCTTCAATGGAGCATTTTTTGGAGGGTGTAGATGTGAGATATATAGAATTTTCAAATCAACTGAATTATCTAGGTTGATAGCCGGCGATAGCTTCGTAATAATTATCTACCAGACCCGAAAAAATTACTGGCCAGGAAAATTTTTTTGCGAATTCACGTGCATTTAGTCCGAACTGGTGTCGTAATTTTTCATTGATGATTAATTTTTCAATGGCTTCAGCAAAACCTTTTGCATCTCTTGGCGTAACTAAAAATCCATTTTCATTATGGCTTACCAGTGAATTATTCCCCTGGGCGTCAGCTACTACTGCGGGTACTCCGCTAGAAAGTGCTTCGAGGGTGACATTTCCAAAAGTCTCCGTAATCGATGGAAAAACGAAAACATCACTACTGGCATATGCAGTTGCAAGGGCCTCTCCATCCAGGTGACCTGTAAAAATAGTATGAGGCATAGCTTTTTTCATCTCATCCGAAGCAGGCCCCTCTCCTACTACCAGTGTTTTCACATTAGGATGCCTTTCATGGAGCAGGTTATACGTTTCAAGGAGGGTATTCATTTCTTTTTCCCAAACTAAGCGGGAGACCATGGTAACCAATACCTGATCTGTATGCACGCCAATAGATTCCCGCCACTGATTTGACCGTTTATTCGGGGTGAATTTATCTAATTCTATACCCCTTGCCCAAAGTTTCATATTGTCTTGCATGCCTTGATCTCTGAGTGTCTGAATCATAGATTCAGACGGCACATAGGTGTGTTCGCCTTGCCCGTAGAACCACCTTAAAAACCACCATATAAAAGAGGTCGCGAACTGTAGGTTGTAGTATTCCAGGTAACTAAGGAAATGTGTATGATATGAACATACAAGAGGGATTTTTTTTCGGAGTGCGTATAAAATAATCTGAATACCAAGTATATCGGGTGTTGCCGCATGAATAAGGTGGGGATTGAATGTCCGTAATCTTTCAATAGCAGCATCATCCAGACCGATTGTTAACCGATAATCTTCTCTGCCCGGAAGAGACACTGATTTTGCAGGATACAATTCGCCCTCTGGCTGCATTGCAGGCGAGTCGGTCACGGGAGCAAGTACCAGCACCTCATGGCCTTCATCTAACAAGTATCGCACCAACCGGTTCAGGGTAAGTGAAACACCGTCTTTTATATGGCTGTAGCTTCCGGTCGCTAATACAATGCGCAGTTTGTTCATAAATTATTCTGCTTCAGCCGCAAAAGCTGTGTATTTTTACGAAGTTTATGTCTGTGTGTCTGAAGAAAATACGAACGAACAATATACGGAATTTATGAAAGCCTTTATTACCGGAGCCACCGGATTTATTGGAAGCCATCTGACTGATCGACTGCTGGCAGACGGGGTGGATGAAGTTCGGTGTATGGTTCGGGAAAAAGAAAAATGGTTAGTAGGAAAAAATTATATCCCGGTTAGAGCTAATCTCGGTGATATTGATACTATTGGGGATGCAGTGGAAAATGTGGATGTCATTTATCACACGGCCGGAGTGGTAAAAGCCCCTGATATGCAGACCTTTAAGCGCGTTAACGTTGATGCTACTGAAAACTTATTGAGAATAGCTATGCGCAAGGGGGTGCCAAAAATTGTGATATTATCGTCACAAGCTGCGGCCGGACCTTCTTTTGATATTCCTGTAGATGAAACGATGCCCATGATGCCGGTGAGCCGGTATGGAGAGTCTAAGAAAAAAATGGAGGAGTTAATACACGAGGTGGCAAATCAAGGCATATCTGTGAGTATTGTTCGACCATCCTCTGTTTACGGTCCGAGAGAGGAAGACATATACACGATATTCAAAATCGCGGCAAAAGGATTTTTTCCGATTATTGGAACAGGATCTGGCAAGCCTATTTCAATTGCTCACGTTGACGATGTGGTTGAAGGTACCCTGCTGGCTGCACAAAAATCTGCCCCTGGAGTGCAAACATATTTTATCAGCAGTGAGCGTGGATACACCTGGCATGAAATTGCTGATGCAACGAGCGAAGCGTTGGGCAAGAAATTGATACGACTGAACGTTCCCGAAAGGTTGGTACGAGGGGTGGGGAGTTTTGCAGAGGTGTCTGCATCATTTTTTGGCAAATATCCCGTTATGAATAAAGACAAAGCAGCGGAAATGGTTCTTTCCTGGGTTTGCTCCGTTCAAAAGGCGAAAGCTGAACTTGGATACGCTCAGAAAGTTGAACTAAAAACCGGTATTCAGCAAACCGTAGATTGGTACAAGCGTCATAACTGGCTTTAAAACTAACTTTTTCTTCATGAAACTTTTCTTACTTGTTTTTTTTGCTCTTGGTGTTATCCAACATTCATCGGTTGCCCAACAGCGGCTGGTTACCGATTTTTCCAGCACAATGCAGATACCTGACATTGTAAATATGAAAGCCAGTGCCACTCACTTATACGTACTCTCGGAATCGGAAGGCCTTATTGTATTCCGAACCAATACTGACACGTTGCAGTGGATACTAACTTCAGAAGGGATGACCACCAGAGGTACGCAATTACACGCCGACATACGCTTTGCCTATCTGTTTGGCGCCGGTAACAGGCTCACCGTTCTTGAACCCACCTCACTGCTTGGTGTCTATAGCTCTACTTTTTTACAGAGTCCTCCGCTGGCAGTTGCCAGATCTGGTACCGATTTATTTGTTGCCATGGGTGAGCAAGGGATAGGTCAACTCTCCCTGGCAACGCCAGCAGCCTTCGACAATGAACCTGTTATGCTGGATACCCACGGTGTGGAGATAATCGCGTTAAAAAGAACACCGACACAACTGGTAGCGATGGGAGCTGAAAGGGAACTGCAATTTTGGGATATCGATGGAGATCAAATCAGATTGGGTGATCAAGTTCAGCTTGACCGCGATGCAAATCGCCTGCACATCATAAATGATGTACTGTTCGTTTCGGATGATGATGGAACCATCTTTGAGGTTCGCTCAACCGGTCAAACTATCCCGTTTACGGCTATAGGTGAAGGTATTGATACCATTCAAACCTGGGGAGATCAAATTCTTGTACGTACTGTGGCCGGGCGCCTGATCGGTGTCGAATCGGACGGTTCTATTCACGTACTCAGAGATGATACTGCAGCAGGCAATTTCTTTGCGCTTGCTCAACGTAATTTGTGGGTATCTAATTACAGTGAAGTTGCTAAAAACAGCTTTGTTTCTACAAGAGCAACCACAGGCCAGACAAATGGTACCTTTCGACTTACCCCTGTTGAAAATATCGTAGTTCCTTTTCCAAGGCCTGTAATTTTCTCGCTTAATGTTGAAGGAGCTTCTCCCGGGTCAGTACGGTTTCAGCTACAAAGTGAGGTAAGTAGTGCTGAAATCAGAGGAAATGGTTTTTTTTTGCAGCCTGCTAGCAGCGAAATTGGAGTTAATCGATTTGTTGTAACGGCCACAAATACCGACGGTATTACGCAGAGTACCACCTTCACCGTTGATGTTCGAGCTTTTAACGCCCCACCGCGCTTCAACCCTATTCGACCAATGTCTGTGGTTGTAGGTGAAAATTTTCAGTTGCCTATCCGAGCTGTAGATCCGGACGGCATAGACCGGGAGTTAATCCGCTATCATGGTGTTGACCTGCCCGATGGTGCAATCATATCTGAAAGAACGGGAATGTTTACCTGGACACCTGATCGCAGGCAGGTTGGAAATCATCAATTTCAAGTCATCGCTACCGATCAGTTCGGAGCAGCTACCTCTCAAAATGTATCCATAACCGTTCGAAATCTGCAGCAGGACGGTGAGACAGGAAACGGATTTTAATGTCCAAAACAGTACTAGATGCAACACATATCCCGCGAGACGATCCCTTCACTGAGCTGGTAATACACTGGTATCGTTCCAACAAACGGGAATTACCCTGGCGTCAATCTCGAAACCCCTATCAAATCTGGATTTCAGAGATTATGCTTCAGCAGACACGGGTTGACCAGATGACACCTTACTTTGAGCGTTTCATACGCCGATTCCCGGATGTACACGCGTTAGCCAATGCCGACCTTCAGGAAGTACTCATGCTTTGGGAAGGTTTGGGCTATTACTCCAGAGCCCGCAATATGCATGAAGCTGCAAAAACCATTGTGCGTGAATATGACGGCGATTTACCCTCGGAGCGGGAACAATTCAGAGCGCTCAAAGGTGTGGGCGATTACACAGCCGCGGCTGTACTAAGCATAGCCTTTAATCAACCCTATGCCGTAGTTGATGGAAATGTTATTCGTCTTATAAGCCGATATTTAGGCATAACCGACGATATAAAGAAACCATCCGTCAAACGATACATCCAGGATGTGGTAAACACATGGATTTCAACGGAGAATCCCTCGGAGTTCAATCAGGGGATGATGGAGATCGGTTCATTGGTGTGTAAGCCACGGAACCCATCCTGCGACAGCTGTCCGCTTCAGCATACCTGTGTAGCCCATATGACTGCACAAACCGAACGTATTCCATATAAGTCCAAATCCAGTAAGGTCCCCCATCATACCATCGTAGTTGGCATTGTTCATGACACCTCTGGCAATGTGTTGATTGCCCGCAGACCCGAGTCGGCCATGCTTGGAGGCCTGTGGGAGTTTCCCGGAGGTAAAGTTGAACAAGGAGAAACCCTGGAACAAGCTCTGGAACGCGAGCTCGATGAAGAGTTGGGTATAACGGTGAACAACATCGAAGCATTTCACCAGCTCAAGCACGCTTACAGCCATTTCAAAATTACCATGCACGCGTTTACATGTGACATCGCATCGGGCAAACCGTCTCCGAAAAGCAGCGACGCTATAAAATGGGTTCACGTGCACCAACTCAAGGAGTACCCATTTCCGAAGGCCAACCGGAGTTTGACCCAAAAACTGGCTGGACACAAAAACAGATGAGAACTCCCGATAACGTAAAGAAACCTGCACGAAGCGCTCGCAAAAAGTTCAGAACGCTGAGCACAAAAAGACTGCTTGAATTGAGAGACTGGCTAGATGAGATTTACCACGAAGTTGAAGTTCCCGAGTATATACCATCTGATCCAGTGAGCTTTATGCACGCTTTTGAACAAAAAGAAGATCAGTTACTCGCAGGTTTTTTTGCGGCCATTATGGCATGGGGCCGCAGAGATATCGTTTTGAATAAGGTAAATGACCTGCTTAATAGAATGAACTATCAACCCGAGGAGTTCATCCGAAATTTTGATGAGCAAAAAGCAAAAAGTTTGAACGGATTTAAACATCGTACATTCACTGATACCGATGTGTATTGGCTGGTCAGATGTTTGCAGAATGCATTGATACAGTACGGCAGCTTCGAGGATTTCTGGATGCATTGTTATCGCTCGGCACAACAAGATGGGGTGCACCTGATGGAAATATTTCATGATGCATTTTTTAGTCTTGAGCCCGAAACGCCCCGAAGAACCCGTAAACACATTGCATCAAAAAAGAAAAAAAGCTCCTGTAAGCGCCTTTGGCTGTTCCTGAGGTGGGCGGTACGTAAAAACAGCGTTGTTGATTTAGGGCTGATGAATTTCATGCCGCCATCGGAGCTTATGATTCCATTCGACGTTCATGTTGCCAGACAAGCCCGACGTTTAGGCCTGCTATCAAGACCTCAAAATGACTGGTCAGCGGTAGAAGAACTGCACAACAGACTAAGGCAGTTGGACCCTCACGATCCTGCCAAATACGACTATGCCCTGTTCGGAATCGGAGTTCTGCAAAAGGAGATTCCGGAGGAATATATAATTAACAATCGTGTTGATTAAGGATGTTAACCAAACAGTTGCTATAGCTTATCTAACTTTATGAGCGCAGCGGAATTCATGCAATATCTCAACCCAGAAGGTTTTGGACCATCCGGAAACACATGTCCAAGGTGTGCATCGCAGGTATTACACAGTGTTTCAACTCGGGTCATACCAAAGCTTCGGTCTACCAGGTATCGGATAACATTTTCTTTAAGTGGCTGAGTAAAACTAGGCCACCCTGTGCCCGACTCGAATTTCTCTGAACTATCGAAAAGTGGTGTTCTGCAACATATACAGCCGTAAATACCCGGATCAAATCCCGTACAGTAATCACCGGTAAATGGTCGTTCCGTACCATGCTTTCGGGTAACATAGAACTGTTCTTCTGTAAGTTGCTGCCTCCATTCTTCGTCGGTTTTGATGACGCGCGTATCGGGTGCTGGATTTTCTTTAGAGGCAAATTCCAGTATGGTATTCCATGTTATCATTGTTGTAAAACTGTTCTGAATGTTAAATTGATGCGTGGGGTCTGTACTTTCTTTGTTGGAGGCAATCGATGGAGCCAATTTCTTTGCGTTTCGTCTTTCATGACAAGTAAACTACCACTTTCCAAGATGATGTCTGCTCTTGAGCCATCTTTTCTATGCTTAAATGCGAACTTACGTGTTGCACCAAAACTAACGGATGCGATGGCTCCTTGGTCCAAAAGCTCTTTTTCGTCATCAGCATGCCAACCCATACCCTCTTCACCTGAGTGGTAGAGATTAAGAAGACACGAATTGTATGAATAACCGCTTATTCTGGAGACTTCATTCTTCAATTCCAACAATACAGGATTCCATGTCAATGCCTCTTTTTTGGATGAAGAGTAGGTATAACTGATTCCATCATCAGCATACCAGGCCATTTTCCGTCGAGTTACGATTTTTTTTCCAAACATCATGACTTCGTCGGGTTTCCAGGGGATATGATGAAGTAGGTAATCATAGTAATCAGCTATAGTTTTTTGACCAAATACAACACCATAATAGATTGCGGAGCCATCGTGGGTTAGTACCTGCCTCGGCTCTGTATCAAACAAATTTAGGCTCATGTTTTTCTCTGATATCCGTATGGGCTTACAAAGCGATTTACACCTGGTTGTCTACGCTGCGCATGCTTTGTCGATCTTCCGCTGACCCTTTTTCTCCACATTTTGAAACTCGACGGTTTCATGTGAGTGCGCATTAGTTGAATTACGAGCTTTTCGGGCAGACCGAATTGTATTTCAATGGCTTCGAAGGGTGTTCTGTCTTCCCATGCCATTTCAATGATTCGGCTAATGTCTTCTTGTGTTAATTCGGGCAGTTTCATTAAATGTAAAACCCCAAAGCACCGAATTTCGTTTGATATCAATACACAAAATCTTGTGTATCTATTACACGCTCTTGAGCTCTTGTAAGGAACTAGAAGAGTTTGTCTATTGCTCTTCAGTATCTGCTTTACCAGGGAAAATGACGTGTGATACCCCCAAAAGCAAGAATAATTTAGCAAGTATTGCTAAAAAGGATATAAATCCAATGGCATAACCACCAAGGGCGACTACTTCATCATTATAGTTTAGTGCTACTATTGCAGATGCTACCATGGCTATGTAGCTGGTTACAGCGCCAATGAATGCCAATTTCTTCGGAACGTATGGCCTTAAAACCGCAAATAAACCAAAAAGGGCCAATACAAAGGCAATTCCTACAATGAATGCAGGATTAATAAGAGAATCGCCAGGTAAAAGGTAACCTAATAGTGCCATAATTGCGGATGCAAGTATAGCCATTAAGCCGGAACGCTGTAAATGAGATTCAGAAAGATTAATCATAGCCTCAAAATACTGCTTTCCGCTTAATTAACTAAATCAACTAAGCCGAGTTATGCCAAATTAGTTGGCCTGATTCTGGTGAACTTTAAGGTCCGTTTTTTTTGCCTTTTTGTTTAAAATCTCTGCATCGCTTTTACCATTATCGTTACGATAATGAGCTTTACCATTACCGTTTGTGTGTTTGGGTAAATTCGATGGGGCATTATGGCGTTCATAATTGAAGTTGGTGGTAGCGGAGTCAGGAGCGTCGTCTGAGACCATGCGATTAATATCATTTATAGCCTGTTGCAGCAAGTGAACCTGTCCTTGCAGTTCTTCAGCAGTAGAGGCATTTTTATCAGCATTACTAGCCGTACTTTCTGTAGAGCGCTCGAGGTCTGAGCTTATGCTTTTAAGTTCATTAAGGTAGGTAAGTTGACCGGAGCTTACGGTATGTACTTCTTCTATCCAGCCATCCAATTCTCTGACCTGACCAGCAATTTGGGAGGATATTTCACTGCCCAGTTTAGCTTTATTCATATTGTCTTGAATCATATTGCTTATATCTGCGGCAGCGGCGGCTGTCTTTTGTGCCAGCATACGTACCTCTTCGGTAACAACTGCGAAGCCTGCTCCAGCTTCACCGGCTCGTGCAGCCTCAACTGCTGCATTCAAAGCCAGTAAATTTGTCTGAGAGGCAATCGTGTCGATGGTTTTGATAATGCTGGTGATATTCTGGCTAGATTGTTGTAAAGCAGCAATAGAATCTTCCATCCGTACCGTTTCACCAGCAACTTTACTGACTTTAGCTCTGGCTTCAGTCGTTTTGTCGCTCAAATCTTTGAGTTGGGTACTCATATTTTGCATGGCTTCGCTTGAACGATGCAGATTATTGGAACTTTCAGAGGCATTCATAGCCAGCTCCTGTCCTGACTTTGAAATATAATCAGCTGCCTGGGCGGTATATTCTGCAGATTCCGCCAACTGGTCGATAATATTGAAAACTTCTGAGTTGCGAATATACTCTTTAGTTAACATGAGGATAATTGAGGAAAAAACAATCACTGCGAAGACTACGAAACCGGCGTGAATAGCGACTAAATCCCAACCGCAGCGACCTGCAAAAACCATTAGTGGCATTCCAGCCAAGGTAACCTCGGCATCCTGTGCGATATTAAACACAACATGGTGTACAGCCGTAGTTAATGCTGCGGCCAATACGGGAGCAATGTCTTTGTAGCGAATCAGAAATGCAAGGGTTACAAAAATATGGAAGTGTATTTCGATTAAGCCCATATGCTGCTGAATATAAATCAGCGAGTACCCCATAAAAGCGGCACCCATGGTCATTCTGCTTGCCAGAGACCCCGGGTTCGATCGATATACTGCCCATGCGAGTCCGGTCACAAAACCACCAGCTATAAAACCGAGCAGATAGGTATTGTAAGCAATACCGGCAACCGTAGACGCCGCTACCCAATGCATGACAAGCAGTTTGAGCATAAATCTGTCGGTTGCAGCAAATGTCTCATGCAAGGAATTCTGAACACTGGCAGATAATGTGTCAATATATGCCGGAAAAAGTGAAGAAAGCGTATTGTTGGCGTGCATACGTTATTTCCTATATGTTATTGGTTGTTCATTATAATCGGGAGCCTGCGCTAATTACAGCGTCTTTTATTTGAGCAGCGGGAGTAGCAGTAGGTAATATTGTATCCAAAACCCACATCTGACCAGCCTTTCGCAAAACAAATAGGTGGTCGGTATGTTGAATATCCCGTAAGGTTTTACCCTCATTAACGACTCGCAATCCAAATGTGTCAGAAAACTGTTGAACCTGTGCTCGATTCAGGTGAATTCCTTTAATTTCAAAACCGCCCTGAGAAAACCCGGCCGTGTAACGTTGTGCTAATTCGAATTCCCGTAGATAATTAATATCAGCAAATAATGCTCCTATTCTATAGTCTTTCGCTTCGCTATTAGCGAGTTCAAGAGCTTCACCAATTCTCAATAGTGCTGAGGGACAAACAGATTCGCACCCAACGAACCCAAAGAAAACGATTTCAACGTTATTTTCAGAGTTGTCGAGTAATTCAGTGGCATCTATTTCCCTATTTACTATAGAATTAGTACTCCCAAATAACCAGATAATAAGTACAGGAACCACAATGATCAGGGAAAACCCGAACCAGGTGAAATGGTAACTCATAATAAACGGCGTGTGTAGCTTACTATTAATCAGTGTATTACTTGAGCGTTATCGGGCTTTCGTCTCCCAAACTTAAATCACTTTTAGTAAAGTCATATTAATTACTCTGCTCAACCCTGTATGGCTCTCTCCCTCATATAGTTCCGTGTCAGCTGTATGGGATTCTATTACCTGACTATCCGCAAAAAATGTTACGACTTCGCTCTCTGTATACATTAAACTCTCATGGTGTGGCCCACCTATTGAGCCGTATTTTTCGCGATAGATAGCGTGCTCAATATCATACCCCTGGAAAATGAGCGTACCACCTGGTTTAAGTAGTGACCAAATCTTACGGTGGGTTTCGAGTCTTTTTTCGGGTGATAAATGAAAAAAGATCAATCCTATGGTATCAAAATAACCTTGAGAGTAGCTGAGGTTTTCAATTTTACCTACCTCGTATTTTATTGTAACATCATTCCGCTTTGCGAGCAATTCTGCCTTAACCTTTGCCTGTTCGCTGATGTCAAATGCAGTCACGTTCCATCCTATTTTAGCTGCATAAACAGCATTTCGTCCTTCACCTTCAGCCGGCAACAGCAATTTACCCGGTTTCAGTTGGTCTATCTTAGACTTAAAATATGCGTTAGGATTCGTGCCAAAAACATATTTTTCTGCACTATAACGCTCATTCCAAAACTCTTTCATGTTAATCTATTATCGCCTGATACAACAGTGTTCGAAGTTTGCCATGAATGTCAGATCCGGCTGACGGTCTTAATTGGGTAAAGAAAACAACCACAAGCGCATCCTGAGGGCTCACCCAGTACGTAGTATGATATGCACCTCCCCACCCGAAATCACCGATTGCTCCCGGTCTGCCTCTGTAACCTAGATTTGTCACCACGTCAAAACCGAGCCCAACACCTTCTCCCGGTCGAAATTGAATATCCTTCAAGTGGTTTACGGTCATAAGCTCAACGGTTGTAGGACTTAGAATTCTAACTCCGTTTAATATCCCTCCATTTAGCATCATCTGTAGAAAACGCGCATAGTCTTCCGCGGTTGATACAAGACCGGCACCCCCTGATAAAGCATGCGCAGGCCCATCGATATAGTGTCCCTGGCCGGTACCGTCTCCCGGATCTGGAGCCCTTTTAATTCCCCGTTCGCTGGTTGCAGAATAAACAACGGTCATTCTATCAGCTTTATGAGGCGGTATAAAGAAATGTGTATCCTTCATCTGCAAGGGAGTAAATATTTCTTCCTCCAAGAAATGGTCCAATGTTTGGCCGCTCACTACCTCAATTAATGCACCCAGTATATCCGTTGCATATCCATATACGAATCGTTCGCCCGGTTGTGCATCCATTGGGAGTTCAGCTATACGCCGAACTATTTCGCGTATCGGCTCGTCTCTATCGGCGAGATACCAGCCCTGAATTCCGGCTTCACGCCATCTATCCGATGCAATTCCATATCCGTAGCTGATTCCCGCTGTGTGCGTCAGTAAGTCACGAATAGTGATGGGACGATTTGCCGGAACAATTTCGTAGGATTCATCTACCGGACTTCTTATAGCTACGGTGGTTTCGAGAAATTCCGGCAAATAATTACCAACAGGATCGGAAATCAGAATTTTTCCCTGTTCCTGCAGAATCATCACCCCTGCGCTCACAATGGCTTTGGTTTGAGAAGCTATTCGAAACAGGGCATCTCTTGTCATAGGCACCTTATTTTCCACATCTTTGTAGCCCGATGCTTCAAAATAAACGGCCCGACCGTCGCGTAGAATGAGCGTTACCGATCCCGCTACTCGTTGTTGGTTTGCATAATCACGTAGCATATCATCAAGACGCTGAAGCCTTTCTGATGATATGCCGACTTCCTCAGGTTGTACCATTAAAAATGGAACCTGAGCATACATTTGCAGAGCGTTCAGGCTAATAAAAATAATAGCCAGGGTGATTGATTTCATTGTTGTTTTGCTCATGGCTTGCCTACTTTAACATTTTCCGAAATTCTTTCCATTAGTTGGTCAAATTCATCAAAACTGATCTCGTTGCGTTGAAGCCATTGACTCATACGCTGACGATATTCATCATTATTTAAAGGCTGTTCTGAGGTAAGGTAGCCACCATCAAGCAAAAACTCTTCAAGCTGGTCGATCTTTGTCTGCTTAAAGTTAGAAACAGCTTTATCTCTGAGCCTGGCAATAAGTACTTCAGGGTTGTGATCACACTCAAGCTGAAGTAAATCGATGACCTGGCTCATAAAAGTTGGACTAACTGCACCCGATTCTTCAATTTCGCGATAACCGATTGGTCGGGGCCTTCCGATGCGAATCAATTCGGCAGCCTCTTTAATAGCCATTACCCTGAGCATTATATACCTTACGTTCTCGTCGTCAAGATAGTTGGGTGTATTACCACTTTGAATTAAGTTCTGCAGCTGCGACCAATAGTTGATATGGTTGGTGAGAAATGCATGAAGCAGCTTGGTTTCGGTTACAACATACACCAGTTGAATTGAGTCTGGTTCATCATAAATCAGATCAAATTTTGGAGGATTTAGTTCTTGAAGGTACGCATCGTAGGATAATGCTGCATCTGGTAACTTTCTGTGCAACAACGGTACAGATGGCTTTTTCACTGAGATGAAGGTTGATTTCATATCCTCCCCCAATGCTATAACACGCGTAGATACAGAGTCCTTGAATTTATGTTGCCATTTCGATATTTCGTCAGATTGTGCCGTAAAGTAGAATACTTGTCGACCGTTTTCGGCTACATTCAACAACGTATCAATTACGGCCTCTGCACGAATATCATCGCTGTTTGCCAAAAGTTCGTCGGCTAGTAACGGATACTTCACATGCTTTTCCTGCACTTCAAGGAATGCAAGGCGTACAGAAAGTAAAAGCTGAATGCGCGTACCGCTGGAGAGCTCCGCCAGAAACTTGAATGAACGGGTAAGGGAGTCAAATGCCTTGAATCCGTCAGAACCTTTATTGGTAATCTCCAACTGGTATCTGCCGTTAGTGATTCTGGAGAATAACTGTCGAGCAGAATGCATCACCTCCGGAACACTGGTTTTACCCAACTCCTGCTGAAGTTCATTGACCAACGTATTTCCCAAAACAGATCTCAACTTTGTATGGTAAGCAACTTTTATTTGGTCTCGAGCTTCTTCAGATCGGGTGAGTACATTTTCAAGATTATTTCCCTGCATTAGTTTTCTCACATCAGCGTTTATACCGCCGATTTCTTCTACTATAGCATCGTAGTCGGATAGCACTACGTTGTAATGTTCGATTTTTTGTTTAATCTGTTCCAGATCAATTGAATTGAAATCAATCGTATGATGCTCGAATGCAGGATCTTCCGTGATGTCTTTTTTTAACTGATTCAGTTGGCGATCAAGGCTGCTGAAATTCAGCGTCGCGTTAAGATAAGATGGTTTTACAGACTCCAGTTCGGCCAGTAAGCTACTCTGCTCGGGTGTCAGGCCTGTGCGCTTCAGCAATTCCTCCAGCTCTCTTTCAGCTTGATCAATATCATCTTTATAGCGCCTGCTGATATCCGTTTTGTGCCTGAGCTCTGCTGATGCCTTGAGATAGGTCTGCATTTCTTCCGCTAGTGTGTGAATTTCTGCGATAAGCCGGTCTGTATTTGAAAAATGTTCTGGTCGGGAATAAGAGGCAAAAACCTTCGTAAGATTCGCCTGCACTTCGGAGAGTTTTGCGTTAGTGTGTTCAACAGAAGCTCTGTACCCCGATAATGATGCCGATGCTGTGATTAGATTGGCATAATAGCGCATAAATTGATACAAAGATCCGGGGTCCTGAATCTGGCTGGTGTCTAAGCCACAGGATTCCCCAAAACTCATTAATTGTTTTCGGTCTACATGAAGTGTACTTTCGACCATTTTGTACTGACGCTGCGCCTCAGACAACTGTTCTTCGCTTTTTTGTTTCTGGTGAGCGGATTGTAACGAATGCTGTAACTCCGTTAACAATTTCGTGACTTCAGAGACAGACCAAGTCTCTGGTTGCGGAAGTTTTGAGTTCTGATAATCTTGACGGCGATGTTCGCCCGGCTGGGTAGTTAGCTGCGTATTCTGGTGCCGTTTAACCAGCCAAGCCAAGATAAAAGCCGCGAGACCAATTATAACAGCTGGTAATCCAATTAGCCATCCGGCAAGGCCGGCAACAAGAGCTAGTGAAGCCAGCACCCAGGGCCAAAAAGAGACTTTTGTAGGCTTGGGTTGGGCAGGCTCCCTAAGCCAGGCCGAAAGAGAAAGTATGCCTTCAGTTAGCTCAGATGTAGTGTGATTGAGCTCTTTCGATACTTCAGCCTGGTAGTGTGTAATTCTTGTCAACAGCAAATTGAGTTGTTCTTCGGCTGACAGGCATTTTCGGTACAACATTTCGAGTTTCACCAGGTCTGGTGAGTTATCTCCCACGACTGGATCGCCAACGTAGCGTTTAAGCGCCTCTATCTCGGCTACTTTAGCTTCAATTTGTTCCATCTGACGATTTTTTTCACTCGTTATGCTTTCATAAGAAGCATGAAGCTGATTGAGCAATCGCCTGTCTTTCTCTACTTGCTCAGGGTCTGTATTTCGCAGGACACTGCGTTGAGATTCCAATGTCTGGATTTCGAGTTCAACCTGTTTAATTTTATTATGCAGTTCTTCAATGCGTTTCTGAAGTGAACGGCATCTTTCGGTATCACCTTCCTGTACGTACTTAATGTTATCAGAGAAAGTATTTAAGGTATCTTCGGCTAAACGATATTCATTTTTTTTATCGACCCACTGCAGTACACGACTGTAATAGTCGCGATAAACCCTGGCCTTGATTCCTTCCTGCCTTTTTTGTTCAAGCGATTTGAGATTCGCTTCTCGCTCCTTGACCAATCGATGGTCATCTTTAGCTTTTTGAGCAGCTTTTTCTAGTTCAGTATATTGATTGAATTCGGTGATTCGGGTGTTATTACCAACACCCGAGTATTTCAGGTCTTTAGATGCCTGTTCAATGTTGAACCCACCGATTGAGGCATCATAGATAACCCGTGCAAGGTCTGTGTCTTCGCTCAGAAGCAGATCATGCATAGCAAACATGTAATGGGATCGATGCGCTGCGGATGGCAGAAAGTCCGGCTCAGCATTTTCACCATTGCGCAACCATTTTGTCTGACCTGCTGATTTTTCGACCGTCCAGAGCTCACCGTCTTTATCAAAACTACAAGTAAATTCTGTTTCTGAACGTTTTTCAGGTGACAGCACTTCCTGAATAACTCTGGCCGTTGTACTCTTACCTGAGCCGTTAGCGCCTGTTATTATAACTACAGAAGCATCTAAATTTTGCAACGGATCCATCCCACCAGGGAATCCGGGAGCTCTACGAACCACCATCTGCTGATAACGTATCGGTTTTCTTAGCCTGTTCATCCCTCAGTCCTCCTGGTTAAAATAAGGGATGACAACAGAGCACGACATTCATGTATCAGCATCTTATCAAGTTCAACTGAATCACTTTCCTGTAAAACACCATCCTTACGAATTGGACCAAAGGAAGTTTGAGAGTTGAGTTTGCGCACTTCCACAGTTGCCGAGTCTTTCAATCGTTTCAAAAACGGGGTATTGCGCCCTTCCGTTAAATCTAAAATGGCATTTGCTAAAACCGAGACCGGTCCTGCCTCGCTGGCGAGTTCTTTCAAGTCTGGTAGCGGGATGGTGCATTGATTTGAAACAGTTCTTATGGTAACCTGAACATCGTTCATCAACCCCGGCGGGTCGGGCAACCAGTCGGATGCCGCGGCCGGATTTTCAAGCTCCCCTGTCCACACCAGATCAATAATACGTTCCTGCGTAGTTTCATCACTGACGTCAATCAGCCTGTTCAGTTCATCAAGCAAACGAACCTGCGCATCTAAATTGGATGCACATCCTGTCAGATTTACCTCGAGACTTTCGTAAATAACACTAGATAACACAATGTCTTCCAATGATATGTCATTCATATGAATAAGTACACATCCATGTGCACCTTGTTCTTTGGCACTAAGTGCCTGAGGTGAACCCGGATAAAAGCTCAGGGGTATATTACTCACCTGCATTGGCTTGTGAATGTGACCGAGCACCCAGCAGCTCACGTCGCCATGCTGAAGCGAAGATTGACTCACAGGACCGTACAAACTTTGCGTAACGCCAAAGTCGCAATGTAGCAGGCCTACACGAGGGTGTGCAGCTGGGGGCAGGTCAAATTTAGCGAAGGGATCGAACCTGGCATGCTGACCCGGAAACGACCAGCCGACAAATCCGATATTGTGCTCACCAAAACGGAGTACTTTTTCAGTCCACTTACCACTGGGACCCAGCAGATGAACATTGGGCAGATTATTTGTTGCCAACACTTCTGGGAGTACCTGCGCATCATGGTTTCCGGCAACGACAACAGCTGGAATATCAAACGCAGCCAGGCGGTTAAACCCTGACAGTAATGCCGATCTTGCCTCGAAAAAATGATTATCGCGATCGACAAGGTCTCCTGCCAGCAGCACAGCGTTAACCTTACGATCAATCGCGGTTTCTACAATCCGAAACCAGGCTGCAGTCGCTGATGCAGCAGATATTGGCTGTGGTGCCCAACTGAAGCTTACAGTTGCATTTCGTTTTGCTCCTGAAGAAGCCTTCCCAAGATGTAAATCGGCGGCGGCAAGAAACGTCAGATCCATGTAAAGATTAAAAAGCTGTGAGTGTCCGATAGTTTACTGATGATAGCAATTCCATTGCAGAGTATCTCAGAAAAAAACTTGCTGAATCATTGCAATTCTATATTTTGTGAGGTAATCAAGAAACTAAATTTTGCTCAAATGAAATCTTACGTCGCTTTTTTTGTCCTACTGCTTTTCTTAACACCCTTTGATTATGCAATATCACAGCATCAAGAACGAGATGCATTCCGCGATCAGGCCATCCGAATTCTTGAGTCCGTACCGCTCATAGACGGGCACAATGACGTACCCATTCAGTACCGGATGCGGGCCGATTATAAATTTGACCTGTTGGATTTCATGAATACCACCTCGCTGAATCGCATGATGCACACGGATATTCCCAGACTACGGGAAGGCCGTGTTGGCGGACAATTTTGGTCGGTGTATGTATCGCCTAATGTGCCAGAAGCCGAATCAGTTCAAGCTACTCTGGAACAGATTGACTTTGTATACCGAATGATTGAGCGTTATCCAGACCACTTTGAACTGGCTCTCACGGCCGATGATGTAGAGCGCATATTTGCCGATGGGAAAATTGCTTCTTTAATCGGTATGGAGGGTGGGCATTCCATAGGCAATTCGTTGGCTGTATTACGGATGTTTTACAATCTCGGAGCACGATATATGACCATCACGCACTCCAGAACGCTGGATTGGGCCGACTCTGCCACCGATACCCCAAAACACGATGGTTTAACAGGATTTGGCGAGGAGGTAATTCGGGAAATGAATCGACTTGGGATGTTGGTTGATTTATCGCACGTTTCTGCCCAAACTATGCGCGATGCGCTGGCTGTAACACAGGCGCCTGTCATCTTTTCGCATTCCTCAGCTATGGGATTAAACATGCACCCACGAAATGTACCAGATGATGTATTGGACCTTACAAAGGAAAATAATGGTGTGGTTATGGTAACGTTTATACCTGCATTTTTGTACCAACCTCTGCACGAACATATTGCCGCACAAAATGCACAAAGAGCCGAGCTGCAGTATTTTTATACCGGTCAACCCGACAGTGTGCAAGTGTACATGCGCAAATGGCAACAGCAGAATCCACCTCCTGTTGCAACTCTTGAGCATGTAGCTGATCATATCGACTACATCCGCGACCGAATTGGAGTAGATCATATTGGCATAGGTGGTGACTATGATGGAATCTCGTTGCTGCCGGCAGGACTTGAGGATGTAACTACTTATCCAGACCTCTTTGCAGAGCTGCTGCGCAGGGGCTACACAGAAGATGATTTGAAAAAAATTGCTGGACTAAACGTACTTAGGGTAATGCGAGAAGCAGAGGAAGTAGCAAGAAGGCTGCAGCAGAATCGGGGTTCATCCGAATTGAACATCCGCGACTTTGATTAACCAGAACCTCCACCTAGTGTAATCGTTTGAATCGGTTTAAATCACTATATTAAGCTGTTGCTGTGGGTGACGATAACTTTGATGGTAATTTATTATTTGGAAGAGGTATTTCTAGAGCATGTTTAAGAAGCTATTAAGTATGATGATACTGATGGTGCTAACGCTAGTATCAATACTTGAAGCGTCTACTCACCAACAGGAATATATTGTAAATCGTACTGATCATGCTCAGCTTTTCAAAAAGAATATAAATGCAATCGTTCAGGATGCTACCGGATTTATTTGGTTTGCAACAGATAGTGGATTATTGCGGTATGATGGTAACGATGTAATTACTTTTCGACACAATCCTGAAGACCCAAACAGTCTGCCTGCAAATGTCATTCAATCGGCGAATATTGATGTACATGGCAATCTCTGGGTTGGTAGTACACGTGGTGCTCTGAGTCTGTACCGTCCGGAAACAAACGATTTTGAGAATTTCAAACCAGATCCGAATCGTTCTTTTGATTTCCGAAGGATACGTAATGGAGCAGATAATTCGCTTTGGATAGGGTCCGTAATTGAACCTGTAATTTATCGGTTTTCTTTAGAAACAAGATCGTTTAACGCTATTGAAATTCCCAAGCAAAGCGACAGGAATGTGTTATTTGCCTTTGATATTCTTGAAAGAAGCAATGGTGAAATTTGGATAGCTACCGTAGAAGACGGTATTGTTGTACTCAACGAGAATTATGAGCAAATTGCAAGTTATACTGCTGGTGAATTTGGTGGAAACAATCTTTTAGGCAACAGTTTACGAACTTTAGCTGAAGACCCATATGGCAACATATGGATCGGGGGTTTTGGGGCACATTTATCGCGTTTTAATCCTGAAACTGAAACCTTCTCATCTCCAGACCCTTCACTTTTCAACTCACTCACCAATGTCTATGACTTTTCGATAGACCCGGTGAATGATGTAATAAGGGCAGCAGCTGATGGCGGTCTCTTGATTGTTGAACTCCAAAGTATGGATATCAAAGAAACGTACGGCTTTGAACCCAACAACCTAAAATCTCTATCAAACGATAGGGTTAGAGCTTTGCTGCATGATCGAAACAATATCCTATGGGTAGGCAATGAGCATGGAGGAGTACACCGATTGCTTCGGCGAAATGCCTTCACTCATATAACCCCGGAACCGGATGACAATACCAGGTTGCAAAACAGATATGTGCGGAGTTTTCTTCAGGTTAATGAGCAGGAACTTTGGGTAGCCAACGATAATCACATAGCGGTAGTGGATGCGAATACTAACAGCGTTATACGTCTCATCCGAAATTTACCTGGAAAACAACCGGAGACGGGTATAACCGAAATGTATAAACTGCACGAGGGAGGGTATTTAATCGGTACCTGGGGTAGCGGATTAATTTACTACAACCCGTCAAATGGAAATCATACGTCATTTCGGTCAATAGAAGGAGACTCTACATCCATTTCAGACAATAGAATTCAAATCATCCATACCGACTCTAAAGGGCGGTTATGGATTGGCACAGAAAATGGATTAAACTTATTTGATATTGATTCGGGGAAATTTACACGCGTACTTTTTGACAAGGATGCACTCGGCGGCACATTTAATTACAGTACGCAATCAGCAGCATTTCTGGAGTCTGAGGATGATATTTTTTGGATTGGTACCTGGAATGGATTAATTCGCTTTGACCTGAAAACAGGTTCTTACGAAACCATATCTATAGACTCACCCGTTGGTAAGGCGATTGAGTCTAACCACGTCTTGTCGTTACATAAGTGCCGTGATAATTTTATCTGGATAGGCACATTCGGAGGGGGATTAAGCCGATTGGATCCGCAGGATGGTAGTATTATTACTATCACAGATTCAGACGGCCTGGCCAGCAGTGTAATTTTTACAATTGTGCCGGGAACAGGAAGTGATGTCTGGTTAAGTACGTATAATGGTTTGATTAGGTTTGATACTAAGACACAGCTATTTAGAAACTTCAATGAAAGTGACGGTTTGGGAATAGCTGAGTTCTGGTGGGGTGCCGGATATAAATCACCATCAAACTTAATTTATTTCGGCTCTATTTACGGGTACATTCAATTTAACCCGGAGAATATAACGGAGAGTCCGTTCAATCCGCCAGTTGTAATGAGTGAGTTACGGCTATTTGAAGAAACTATTCCACTAACAAAAGCTGCTGATCTGAGTTATTACCAGAACTATCTATCGTTTAACTATGCTTCGTTAGATTTCACAAACCCATCTATTATTGATTACATGCACAAATTAGATGGCCTGGATAATGACTGGATTAAGACGGGAAATCGTAGTCAGGTATCTTATTCTGCCATTCCACCAGGGAATTATACCTTCAGGGTGAGAGCAACCAACAGTGATGGTGTATGGAGTACTCACGAGGTTGCACTGCCCATCGTAATTTCCCCTCCGTTCTGGCAAACGTCTTCTTTTTACCTGCTTTCATTGGTCTTTTTGGCTCTTTCTATTTATGGAACCATTCAGTGGAGAACAGCTGCCATAGCCGATAGAAACAAGCTACTCGAAGCTGAAGTTAGTAACAGAACACGTGAACTGGCTCGAAACCAGCAGGAACTTACGGAAAGCAATGAGGCCCTGAAGGAAAAGTCTGAACGTCTGGAGGAGCGTACTGTAGAAATTGAGAAACAACGAAATCAATTGCTTGAAAGCGCTCGGGAGTTGCTTCAAAAGAATGAGCAACTAGAAAAAATTAACCAAGAGAAAAACAGCCTCATTGGCATTGTAGCTCATGACTTGCGCAGCCCATTAACGAGTATAATGAGTGCTATGGAAATTATTCGGATGACACCCGAAATGAGCAGAGCAGAAATTGATGAACTGCACGAAATGATAGAGGGGTTCATCAATAAACAGTTGGCTTTAATTGGCAGAATACTTGACCATCAGTCGCTGGAAACTGGTGAAATCTCGGTAAATAAAGTCAAGCAATCGATTATACCTGTACTACAGAATATAATTGTGGATTATCAGAGTCAGGCAGAGAGTAAAAAGCTCAACATACGGTTAATTAAGCCCCCTGCCATTTCGGAGTTGCCACTGGATGAGAATGTGTTTGAGCAAGTAATTGCTAATTTGATGTCTAATGCAATTAAGTTCTCTATTCCTGATGGACAAATCACGCTGACGGTGCTTGATACATCATCTGAGATTTGGGTTGGCATATGCGATAATGGCCCAGGTATAAGTGATACAGATAAACGCAAACTTTTTGGCAAATTTCAGAAGCTAAGTGCGCAGCCTACCGGGGGTGAGCAATCTACAGGACTTGGTCTGTCAATTGTTAAGAAACTTACCGAAGCAATGAATGGCAGGGTGTGGTGTGAGAGTGAACCCGGCGAGGGCGCAACATTTTGGGTAGCCCTTCCTAAATCTGAAGAGCTGGAAGTCTAGCAGGATTAAGTTCGTATTTATTATCAGAATCTGTTATCATCAGAGGTCAATATTAACCTCTACTCAGTTCACCTTTCATGAAATCTTTAGGTCTGGTACCCCGCCTCATACTTGGAATCACGGCAGGAATTTTAACAGGTTTATACTTGCCCGAATGGACGGGAAGAGCGCTATTCACATTTACGCATATTTTTGGTGAGTTCCTCAGCTACATCGTACCGTTAATTATTATTGGTTTTATAGCGGCCGGTATTGCTGAATTGGGTGAGAAAGCAGGCAAGTTGCTTGCCGGTACAGCTGCTCTGGCTTATGGATCTACGCTAATTGCGGGTGTAGCTACATTTTTTATAGCAGCTCTTATTATTCCTATGTTTATAAGCGGAGGGGCACTTTCGGGCGGTGAAGGTGAAGGACTCACGCCGTTTATCCAAATTAGTACTCCTCCTATAATGGGGGTAATGAGTGCGCTTGTTACAGCCTTTGTGTTTGGTTTGGGTATTAACCATTTGCGACATGAACGTGCAAAAACAACACTCTTCGAATTTATTGAAGAAGTTCGCGCCATTATTATTCTTGTTATCAAGCGCATCATCATACCCTTTTTGCCGCTGCATATAGCCGGAATTTTTGCGAATATGGCCGCTACTGGCGAAGCTTTTGAAACGCTTCAGGTATTTGGCAGAGTTTTCATACTCATCATTGCGATTCACCTGCTTTATTTGATTTCACAATACACCATTGCCGCCATCCGGTCAGGAAAAAATCCATTCGTTGCGCTGAAGAATATGTTGCCTGCTTACACCACGGCTCTGGGCACTATGTCTAGCGCAGCAACCATCCCGGTAACCCTGCAAAGCGTGAAGTCTAACGGGGTATCGGAAAGAGTAACTGAGTTTGTAGTACCGCTGCTGGCAACTATACATCTGGCCGGGAGTACGATATCATTGGTTGCCTGTTCTGTAGCAGTCGTTATTCTGAGCGGAGGCACACCGGAATTTAGTGTATTCTTATCTTACATTATGTTATTAGGAGTTACCATGATAGCGGCTCCGGGAGTTCCGGGGGGTGCCGTGGTAGCAGCACTCGGTTTAATGTCCAGCGTTCTTGGATTTACCGATGCACAGCTGGGTCTTATGTTTGCGTTATATGTTGCTCAGGACGGTTTTGGAACAGCGTGTAATGTTACAGGCGATGGTGCCATTTCAATGATTATCGACTCATTTTCAGATACCAAATCAGCATCCACTTAATCAGCTTAGTCAATCTTATTTATTCACATAAAAATTCAATCCTATGAAATCTGTAATCGTCAGTATCCTCACCGTTATAGTATTCACCTCTCTTATAGCTTGTGGAAACGCAGATGAGCAGAGCGTTGAAATAAGTACTCATGACGCATTTTTTGCAAACCTTTCTACATTGTGTGATGCTCATTTAATGGGCGGTTCAACCTATCCGGAGAACGAGGACCATCCGCTGGTAGGAACGGAGCTTCGCAACCATGTTTCGCATTGCGATGATCGTATGATTCGCATTGAGTTAATTCGTGATGGTGACTACTGGCATGGAGCCTGGGTTATCGAAAAACGTGATGAGGGGTTGCACCTGTTTCATGATCACCTGGGGGATGTACGCACATTGGCAGATCTTCAGGCAAGCGGTGATGCTCACGGATATGGAGGTTATGCCACTGACCATGGAACCGCATTTCGTCAATACTTCGCCGCCGATGACGTAACCGCTGAAATGATACCCGAAGCGAGTACCAATGTGTGGATGATGGATATGGATTTAGAGAACGGCGTATTTGTGTATAATCTCGAACGTCACGCAATGCCACGTTTCAGGGCGGTCATGCAGGTACAGTAATTGTAAACACATGAGCCCTGCCGTAAGTATCACCAATGTGATGATTTAGAACATGGTGTAATAAAAGACGAATACCGAGATTAACAAAAATACTACCGTCATTCCTCCACCTGCTTTAAAGTAATCTTTTGTTTTGTATCCACCTGCTGTCATCATTAGTGCGTTGACCTGATGGGTTGGCAGAACAAAAGAGTTCCCTGCATTAACTGCCGCCAACAGTACCAACGGGCGTGGATCAACCCCCGCAATAAGTCCAATACTCACCACAAGCGGTGCCAGAACCACCACAGCACCGACATTCGACATCACTAAAGAAAAGATAGTGGCCAGAATGGCTACCGTAAAGAGCAACAGTAGGGTATTACTGGCATCAACCATTGACATTACACTCTCGGCTAGAAACTGTGCTGTACCGGTATTCTGCATGGCTATACCAAGAGGGATAAGCCCTACGAGTAGAAACACTACCTTCCACTCTACCGAGTCGTATGCCTCCTGAATGCTCATTACACGCGTCAATACCATGAGAATGGCACCGGTAAGGAAGGATACTGATATAGAAAACCCACTCAAAGCCAGCACGATAGCTATCAAAAAGCTGGCTGCTGCAAAAATTGTTTTGGATGGCTTTTTCGTTTCTGCTGAAATCGGTGTTGCTACAACGAACGCATCTGAAGCCTGCATTTTCTTGATGTTATCCCAGTGACCATACACCACAAAAGCATCTCCTGCCGAGATCTCGTGATCTGAAAAATCGCCGTCGAATTGTTCTCCTTTGCTGTAATAAAGTACGGGTTCAACAAAATATCGGCGGCGCATGGCAAAGGCACGAAGGGTTTGCCCTACCAGCTCTGAGCGGGGGGGCACGATAATTTCGGCAAAGCCCGTTTCTTCAGGGTCACCCAATCCTTCAAACATCGGGTGCTCCTCCGTTTGAAGCAAGCTGTATGTATCGGCAAATTCATTGATCGAAGCCGCATCGCCGTAGATAGCAAGAATAGAACCGTCCTCAAATTTTGTCTCTCTCCATGGCGCATAATCTATTTTTTTATGAAGCGCGGTAGCCAGTATGTTTACATTGAAATCAGTCCAAATACCTGATTCTTCTATGGTTTTTCCCACCAGATCACTGCTGGATGGTATCTGAAAGTAAAGAATGTCTTTATTCAGATTAAACGCCTCCACGACCTGCTCCTGTGCTGTTGGAGGAAGCTTGCCCCCTGCTTCAGCCTGAGGCAGGAAGTACTTACCCAACAAGAAGAAGAATAGTATAGCGCCAAGTAAAAGAGCAATACCAACTGGTGTTACGGCGAAAAGTCCAAACGGCTCCAGATCAGCAGCAGCCAGTAAGTCATTCGTTAAAATCAGGTGGCCCGACCCAACCATAGTAAGGCTACCCCCGATAATAGCTGCAAATCCAATTGGCATGATCATGGTGGACGCAGATACTTTCAGGCGACGAGAAATATCTAAAATGCTGGGTAAAAATAATGCTGCTGCTCCAATGTTTTGAATTACTCCAGAGATTGTTCCTGTTGCCATTGCCAAAGACCCCATGATATTTCGGGGGTTCGTCCCTACCCGCTTCAGGAGCCATTTTGAGAACCGGTTCATCATTCCCGTCTTCGCCAGTCCCTCGCCAAGTATCATAACAGCCAGCATGGCAATAACAGCATTACTTGAAAATCCGGAGATGGCCTCAGCCCCAGTCAAAATCCCCGTCCAATAAAGTAACAAGAGCGTAATTATGGCTGTGACGTCTATACGCAGTAATTCGGTTACCAGCATAAAGATGGTAAACGACATAATACCAAGAACAATCAGAATTTGAGTTTCCATGGAGCAGTTGGAGTTCTATTTTTTATTTTGTTAAGACACAGCAAGATAGCAATAGTTGTAGCAACTTGTCAATACAAGTATATATATTTAAAAAGCTCCATTTTTACTGTGGTACGGAAGTTGTTAACTTTCACGCGTAACCGCTACAAACTTAATTTGGTCCAAACGTATTATGCCATCAAATGACCTTCTTTTCATGATATTTTCCTTTGCAGGAGGTGTGGCGTTATTTCTTTTGGGCATGAAGCTGCTCACCGACGGTCTGAAGCTTGCAGCAGGCGACACCTTACGTATGTTGCTGAATCGGTATACCTCTACGGTAACCAAGGGTGTTGTTGCAGGAATTGCCGTAACGGCTCTGGTGCAATCTTCTTCGGCAGTAATTTTTGCGACTATAGGCTTTGTAAACGCCGGTATGATGACATTGGCGCAAGCGATATATGTTATTTTTGGCAGTAATGTTGGAACTACACTCACAGGATGGATTATCGCTACAGTGGGCCTGAATATTAATCTTCAGGCCATGGCAATGCCTCTGCTGGCGGCTGGTATGGCTCTGTGGTTAAGCGGCGGCAATCGAAATATGGGCGCCTGGGGTCAAGCTCTGGTTGGATTCAGTATTTTTTTTCTGGGTATTGATGTCCTAAAGGATACCTTCAGTGACCTCGGTGAAATAGTCCCTTTTGAAGCGCTTGGAAGCGGTCTGAAGGGTGGGCTGCTCATGGTGTTTATTGGTATAATGCTGACCACACTGATGCAGTCTTCATCTGCAGCTATAGCGGTAGTACTTACTGCGGCAGCCGGCGGTTTACTACCCGTAAGTATGGCTGCGTACATGGTTATCGGTGCTGATATTGGTACCACTTCAACGGCTGTACTTGCTGTCTACGGAGCTACAGCCAATGCCAAGCGATCAGCATCGGCACATGTAATATTCAATATGATCAACGGGCTGGTGGTACTCTTTTTACTGCCGTTTTATCTGGCTGCAATCAGTGGGGTATTCGGACCTGAGCTCACAGCTGCAACCACGATTGCGATATTTCATACCATGAAAAAACTTACGGGGCTATTAATTCTGCTGCCGTTCGTAAAAAGAATGGAGTCATGGCTACTCACCAAATTTAAGGAAGAGAGTACCGATAAAATTACAACCCGATACCTTGACAACACTGTACTGCAAACACCTGCCCTTGCTATTAATGCGCTTGTGTTTGAATTAAAACGTGTAGGAAGAAAAACCAGAAGACTGGTAAATGAAAATGTAAAGCACACCAGCACGCCAGAACAATTTATTAGACAGCAAAAGCCCTTGAATGATTTGCACCTATTAATTGGCTCATACATCCAGAAAATGCAGCGCGATGAGTTTCCTGAAGAACTAGAAAATACATTGCCCCAAGGTCTCCGGGTTTTAGGATACTTCAGGGAAGCCGTTGAGGTAGCCGCTGAAATTGCTCCCACAGGCAATCGGTCTGATGCTCTAAACCCAGCTTTACAGGATCGAATCAATACGCTGGAAGAGTATGTACTTAAATTCTGTAATATATCCGATTCCGAGTTGCCCGGTTTTAGTCTTCAGAGCATTAATGAGCTCGAGCTGGACTTTGAACAGGAGTATCAGAAAGCAAAAAATTCGTTACTCAATAGTGGATCGAGAGGAAAACTGACAATGGCTGAAATGCTGGCATGGCATGATTACATTCGTGGTTTGCGACGGATAGTAAACCAATTATGCAAAGCTGCCAGGCATATGGATGATTTCAACAGGTTGATTGATCATATTCCAGGAGAAGGTCCTGCATTACTGGAATTACATCATAATGAACCAGAGCAGCTTTGATGACAGCATGCGAACTAATGTGCACCTTCTGCATACTTTCTTTGAGAAATACGCGTGATTTCATGAGGTCTATGACAGAGGCTTTTTATAACTTCGGTGTCAATATACATTGCCACTGCCTTACATGACAAACATACATCAGCATAGCTCGAAAGAAGATACCAGCATAGGCCTTGCTGGTGCCATTGCACTGGGTATCGGGGCGATGGTTGGAGGTGGCATACTTGCTCTGGCTGGCGTTGCTTTTTCGGTTACTGGCGCCTCCGCCATACTGGCGTTTTTGCTAAATGGTTTCATCGCTTTCATTATTGCGATGAGTTTTGCTGAGATGGCATCCCGAAATCCACAGAACGGCGGTATTTACACCTATGCAAAACGGGCGCTGAGTATTCAACTTGCTTTTGGTGCAGGATGGGTTGTGTGGCTGGCATCCATCATGGCTTCCGTTTTCTATGCGTTGGGATTTGGCGTATTTGCCTCGTTCACACTTCAGCAGGTACCCGTTTCAGCAATTTCCGATTTTTTTTCACAGCGATGGACAGGTTTACTGATTGCAATAGTTTCGGTAGCAGTTTATACAGTTAAACTCTCTTTACATGCACGCGTTGATGCACGCAACATCAATGTGCTAAAAGTACTGGTATTTGCCATTCTAATTGCCGGTGGCCTTGCAGTTATACCTGGCAGACCCTTGAGTGAACTCACAGAACATTTTTCCCCCGCTTTCAGCAGTGGATTTAGCGGTCTGGCCGCAGCCATGGGATATACGTTTGTTGCCATTCAGGGTTTTGTGTTGGTTGCCTACGCCGCTGGTGACATCCGAGACCCTCAAAAGAATATACCTAAAGCTTTATTTTACACATTAGGGATTGGACTAATTATATACATCCCTCTGTTGGTTGTCGTGCTAGCCGTTGGCATTCCAGATGGCGTAACTCTCCATGAAATCAGTGAAGCTTATCCTGAAACATTAATAGCCGTGGCAGCAGAGCACTATTTAGGTAAGTTTGGTTTATGGCTAGTGCTGATTGCCGGTCTGTTATCCATGCTCACGGCCCTGCAGGCAAATCTTTTTGCAGCCTCCCGTGTGGCGAACAGCATGGCAGCCGACCGCACCATGCTGCCTCAAGTCTCCCGATTGCATAGTCGTTATGGAACGCCGGTAAGAGCCATACATCTCACCGCTCTGCTGACTATTCTGTTTATACTGGTTTTACCCAACGTTGCTTCGGCGGCGGCGGCCTCCTCACTGATTTTCTTACTAAGTTTTGCCTTGGCTCAATTTATTCTGATTTTAATTAGAAAGCGCGCTCCGGATCAGAATCCTGACTCCTATAAAGTGCCGTTCTTCCCTACCCTCCCTATTATTGGGATATTTCTCACGGTTTCACTGGCTTTATTTCAGTCGGTGGTGGTACCGTCTGCAGGTGTAATAACCTTACTATGGCTTTTTGCAGGATCTCTGCTCTTTATTGGTTTTTTCCTCAAGAATGCGCTGGTTGCTGATGTATCGGAAGAAGCCCGAAATCCTGAAATCATTCGCCTTAGAGGAAACAGTCCGCTGTTGTTGCTCCCAATCACCAACCCTGCAAATGTCGCATCTAAGTTGTTTTTAGCTCAGGCTTTGTCACCACCGACAGTAGGCAGAACATTACTTCTAAATATTGTAAAGCCTTCAGCAAAATCAACTATCACCAATGAGCGTATTGCGGGTTCTCGGGATGTTGTTTACCAGGGTCTCTTATCTGCCGTGGATGCATCTGTTAAAGCCGATACCTTAATAACAATTGCAAAAGACCCCTGGAAAGAAATTGAGAGGGTAGCCCGATCACATCGTTGTCAGACATTATTACTAGGCCCGGGAGATTTTAGTGACGAGAAAACTACCCAAAAATTGGAGGACCTTATAACCAGGGTACCATGCGATGTCGTAGTGTTAAGACAACCGTATTCAGGTTGGAAAATAAGTGAAGCAAAACGTGTGCTCATACCGGTTGGAGGTTTTGACAAACACGATTTGCTTAGGGCAAGAATTACGGCGAGCCTATGGCGTAACTTCCGTCCCGAAATTACCTTTCTACAAATACTTCCAGAGAATGCAACTGCCGCCGATATTCGAAAACAGCGCAGGCTCATACAGCATTTCGGGGAGGAGATTGTACCTGCCGGTTTCAAGTCTACGATTATCTTGAGTAATGATGTGAAAGAATCACTGGTCTATGAAACAGCTAATCACGACCTTATGATTATGGGTCTGGGTAGGTTAGCCCCCGGTGATAAGGCTTTTGGTACTATCCCGATGGAAGTCATCTTAAATACCGATACAGCTGTGATTTTTATCAGTCACAACTAGGGTATCTGTATTTAGTGAAGCCTCAATTCGTTAAGGTTTGAGCTTTTGTGCTAAATCGGAAGTTTTGTCGGCAATTTCTCGCACTTTTTTTGCGAGCTTGCTGCGATCTTCACTCTTATCTGAGTCCACTCGCCCCAGCAGATAGCCATATGGTTTCAAAGAGTCTACCTCATCGCTCACAACCTTCATAATTGCCCCAAGAGGAATAAACAAAATCATTCCTGCAAGACCCCAAATCTGCGAGCCAATCAAAATCAATAGCAAAGTCATTAATGCATTCATGCTAACCTTAGATCCTACAATCACGGGCGTGAATAAATTACTCTCAAAAAGCTGAATAATATAGAACCCCAGCAAGATAACCAGTGGATACAGCAGCGAGTCCATGGTAATTAGACTGTATAATACAGGAAGAACCGAGCCCATTATAGGACCGATAAAAGGTATTACATTCAGCATGGCTGCAAATACGCCAAAGAATATAGCGTGATCTACACCAATTATGAGCAGCATCGTTGAATTGATGACTGCCAGTATTCCAATAACGATAAGTAAGCCCGTTATATATTGCTGAATAAGCGATTTAATTCTTGATATAATGGCATCTACTTTGTCTTCTTTCTGTTTGTTTCCTCTGCCGAATGCCTTTCTTACAAATGTTTTAAGCATATCCCTGAAAAGTAAAATCAGGAACATAAAAATGGGCATAAGAAGAAAGGTAGTAATGGTAGAAGCAGCCCCCGTTAAGCCCCTGGTAAGTGAGGCTGCATTTTCCTGGAAGTAGTCTTTGATAAGTGTTACAACATTATCCAGATTCAGTTCTACTTCCGTATTCAAATACGTCGAGGCCAGGGCGTCAGCCGACTGAAGCAGTTCTTCCAGACGATCAGCAAACATGTCGGCATCTTCAACAAAGCCCCGAATCTGTGATACAAGGAAGAACCCGAGTACCACAATAACGGAAATCGTGATGATAATGGAGACTATAGCAGAGAGGAAGCGTGGAATACGATAGCGCTCTAACCAATTACATACAGGAACCAGCAAAATAGCGAAGAAAACCGCAAACATGAGCGGCATGAGAAGCGGTTTAGCAATAATCATGGCATATACAGAAAGTATAACGGCTGCAAGCGCATACGTGTAAGTGACATACCATGGATAGTTGTAGTATTTTTGTTGCTCTTCCATAATGGTCAAAGATTTACTCTAGTTGTTCAATTTCTTCAAGAAGCTCTAACCATTCAAGTGTGCGGGTTTCGATCTCGTTTTGAATAATTCCATGCCGTTTTACTACCGCTGCGGCTTCAGAACTTGCATAGAACTCCGGATCACTTAATTTAGCTTCGAGTACTGCTTTTTCTTCTTCCAGCTCTTTTACCTGCTTTTCAAGTTTAGATGCTTTGTTTTGCAACGGACGTACTTCACTGCGCTTTTGCGCGTCTTGCTTTCGCTTGTCTTTACCATTTTGAGAAGTATCTGTGACGGCAGCAGTTTGCACGTTTCCAACTGCAGATATATCAACAGGATTTGCCTTTCCTGTTATGCCCTTTTTGGCAGGGGTAACAGTGCTATCAGCATCTTCACGTGCCGATTTCCATTCATAATAATCGTAACCACCATCGTATTCGGTAACCTTGCCACCACCAACACGCCAAATTTTACTTGCGAAGCCTTGCAGAAAATGACGGTCGTGTGATACAACAATTAATGTTCCCTTGAAATCTTTGAGCGCCTGTACTAATACGTTCTTGGAAGCCAGGTCTAAGTGGTTGGTTGGTTCGTCAAGTACCAGAACATTTGCCGGGGTAAGCAGGGTTCGCGCAAGAGCGACTCTGGATCGCTCTCCCCCGCTGAGCACCTTGATTGGCTTAAATACATCGTCGCCCTTGAACAGAAAGCATCCAAGCAAGCTTCGAATTCCCGACCTGGCTTCACTGGTTGGCGCAGCTTCTTCCATTACTTCCAATATGGTACGTTCGCTGGTAAGTACATCGGCCAGGTGCTGAGCGAAGTATGATAGTATTACATTGTGACCAAGTTTTCGAATGCCATCAAAAGGCTCCACACCATCCATTATGCGTGCAAGGGTAGATTTACCCGTTCCATTGGCTCCAATCAGAGCTATTTTTTCTCCAGCCTCAATGTGCAAAGACTGACCGGAGTTAAAAACCGTTACATCTGATTCACCCGGTGCAGGCGCCGGATACGTTTTACGCAGGTTATCAATGGTTAGTACTACTTTACCGCTTCTCGGAGGTTGAGGAAATCGAAAATTCACCTCGGCAGCGTCGGCTTCAGGCGCATCAACCAAGTCCATTTTTTCAAGACTTTTAACACGACTTTGAACTTGACGAGCCTTGGTGGCTTTGGCGCGAAAACGCTCAATAAAGCGCTCGGTATCTGCAATTTGCTTTTGCTGCGACTCGTAAGCCCTAGCCTGTAGTTCCATTTGCTCCTGACGAAGTTCCAAGTAACGTTCGTAATTACCCGGATAGGTATAAATTCTTCTAGAGCGTAAATCCGCGATCTGATTAATCATTCTGTCCATAAAATAACGATCGTGACTAACCAAAATCACGGCACCATCATAGTTTTGAAGGTACTGTTCCAGCCAGGCGATAGAATCGATGTCAAGGTGGTTTGTTGGTTCATCCAGCAGAAGTACATCGGGATGTTCCAGCAACAACTTTCCGAGTAGTACCCGCATCCTCCAGCCCCCGCTGAAACGAGATAGCGGTTGATAAAGCTGCTCGGTGGTAAACCCAAGGCCTTCCAGTACCGCACCTGCTTTGGCTTCTTTACTGTCGCCTTCCAGTACGGCATAACGATCTTGAAGGCGCTGCATCTCTTCCAGAAGCTTCATATAATAGTCGGACTCATAGTCGGTGATTATTTCAAGCTCATGGTATATTTTCTCGAGGCGGACTTCAATCTGGCTGGCCTCTTTAAATGCAGTAAGCGCTACGTCCAAAACGGTATGATCCAGGCTTACCTCAAGCACCTCCTGTTCGAGGTATCCAACACTGGCGCCGCTCTCGTAAGTAACAGACCCTTCTTCCGGCTTAAGTTTGCCGGCGATTAGCCGTAAAAGGGTTGTTTTGCCGGCGCCATTCGGACCAATGAGACCTATCCGGTCACCTTTATTAGCTTGTAAGTTTAATCCGGAAAAAAGGCACCGGTCGCCTATAAAATACGTGATACCGGCAAGATGGAGCATGAAGCTGTTTGTCTGATGGGTTAGTTCTAATCGTCTGGTTAAAATAGAAAGAATCTGACAAAAATAACGGTGCTATAACCTGGTGCAGACCTTTGCCCTATTTTGGTATTTCAACCCAGAAAGTGGCTCCCTCACCATACACGCTGTCACAATAGACGCTTCCATTCAGCGCGTCAACAAAACGTTTTACAATAGATAGTCCTAAACCAGTAGATTGCTCGTCGGCCGTCGGCCTGGCACTTAACCTCTGAAATTTGCCGAATAGTTTGCTTTGATCATCTTTGGTGAGACCCGGGCCTTGATCTTTAACACCAAGACGAATGTAGTTCTCATGCCTTTGCAAAATGAGGTTTACAGTGCTTCCCTGAGGGGAAAATTTAATCGCATTGCTGAGTAGGTTATCTAGAATTTGCTCTAGCAATGCAGGATCTGTTTCTGCGCTTATACGTTCTTCTTTCAACTCCGATTTAACCTGAATGTCTTTCAATGTTGCTTTTGTGTTGTAATCTGAAGTCAATTTCATACATAAAGCAGTAACATCAACCGTCTGCTTGCGAACATCGATAACGCCTGTTTCCAGGGCCTGGTTATCTAATATTCGAGATACCATAGACAACTGTTTATTCAAAAAGTCTTCCATCATATTAAAGAGTTCCAACTGCTCATCACGAGTGAGCTCAGGTTGCAGCTGAAGCAACTGAAGGGCACTCATTACGCTAGCTGCGGGACTCCTTAGATCATGAGCTACGATACCAATCAGGCTGTTTTTTTCCTGATTGAGTGAAAGAAGTTGCCTGTTAATCGATTCAAGTTCGCGACTCTTCGCTAAGATTAAGGCATTTTGGCTGGCAACCTGCGCATTTTTATCTTTCAATTTCACTGCCTGTCCGTGTAACTCCGCATAGCTTTGCAATAACTCCTCTTGTTTAATGGCCAAATCACGGGTGCGTTCATCAACTAGTTTTCTGAGTTCAGCCTGTCTCTGTCTTGCCAGTCTGGTCCAGTTTAGAACTCCACCGCTAATTAAGCCTGCCAGTAGAAGAATAGCCATTAGTTGAAAAAGGAGTGTCTGATAAAACATGGGCTTGACTACCAGAAATAGCTCAGCTTGATTACTACTCCAATCTCCGGCGCTGTTTGTGCCACGCACCCTAAACGTGTAGCTGCCAGGAGGTAGCGAAGCAAAACTAACAATACTTCGATTGCCCGTATACGTCCATTCCCGAGATAGCCCTTCAAGCATATACGCATATTGGTTTTTCAAAGGATCACTGAAATCCAACGAAGCGAATTCTACGGTTAAAGCATTATATCCTGGCTCAAGAATTATGAAATCTCCGTTTTTGACCAAAGCGGGTGCTTCAGAGTTTATGGAAACAGAGGATATGTTTACGGCTGGCTCATAGTCAGACATAACGATAGACCGTGGGTCTAAAATGGTAAGGCCATTTGTTCCGCCAAAGTATAACTTTCCCTGTTCGTCTTTATACGCAGAGCCCCACCAGAAATCATTCCCTTGTAATCCGTCTGATTCAGTGTAGTTAACAAAAGACAACGTAGCCGTATCGAATTTCGACAGGCCCCTGCTGCTGCTCAGCCATAAATAGTCATCCTGATCTTGTAGTATTGCAAAGATAACGTTATTAGGCAGACCGGTGGCTTCTGTAAAAATATCTATATCCCCTGTTTCTACGTTTAACCTGTTCAAACCACCACCAAACGTACCCATCCAAAGATATTCACCGTCTTTTAACAACGATATCACATGATTGGAACTGATGGTATTTGGATTCACCGGATCTGAAATGAATCGTTGCACCTTACCCGTATGACTGTCGAAACGGTTTAGACCCTGCCAGCTGGCAACCCAGAATACACCAGGCGAGCACTCTAGAAATCCAAGCGTTTGTAAGCTATTACCTGAAAGCGTTGACGGGTCATCAGGGTCATGTTTAATACGATAAAATGTCCCTTCCTCACGATTAAATCTGTTTAGCCCGTTCTCTGTACCAACCCAGTATCTTCCCGAAGAGTCGATATACAAGAATTGGATACGATCATCTGATATGGATAGGCTGTCATCTGGCTGGTGTCTGAAGGGCGTAAAATTATCCTGAATCGGATCAAAGTAGTGAAGGCCACCGCCCCAGGTTCCAACCCAAAGACCTCCGTCAGGGTCATGAGCGAACGTGGTGATTTCATTGCTTTGCAGGCCGGGGTAGTCAGAACCTCCCGACGTTTTAACCCGAAGTAGATTATAGCCTGCAAGATCCGCTATATTTATGCCGCCTGCTTCCGTTCCAATCCATAACTCGCCCTGGTAGATGGTCATCGATCTCACTATTGGATTATTCAAAATCCCTTCTGATGAGCGGCTTTGGGGAACTATATTGATAAATCTCTGCCTGATAGTCAGTTTATTCAACCCTGCATTTTGAGTACCAGCCCAAATTACTCCGCTTCTATCCTGATAGATACTTCTAATAAGGCTACTTGATAAACTGCGAGGATTGCCAGGATCGTACACATAATGATTCACAACTCGATTTGTGACATGATTGTAAACTATTAGTCCGATACTTGAGGCAATCCAGATATTGGATCTGGGATCTTCAAAAAAACTATACACTGATGCCTCATGGAGCCCGGGTATAACTTTGAGCGCTGTAACGTTTGAGCGTCTGGTTCGGGTTTCGGAGTCAAACTGCGCGACACCTCCGCCTATAGTTCCTGCCCATATGGTACCATCAGAAGCTTGAAAAATGGAACGAACTCTATCGGATGATAAATGACCACTTGCAATGGAAAGCGTAGATATTTGGTCATAATCAGATAAAATAACGATACCAGATTCATCTGTTCCAATCCATATGTCTCCTTCTTCAGACTTAATAAGGCTACTGGTTTGTATAAAGTGACGGCGGTCTGTACTTGGAAGCTCAACGAGATCAAACGTATGCGTTTCTAGGTTGAAACGGAAAAATCCATTACCTCCATGAGAACTGATATACAAACTGTTATCTGCTTCAAATATGGTCCAAAAGTCAAACGTTCCGGCTACAGCTTCGGTTAACTCGCTCGTAGGTAAAAATGTATCAAAGGTCTGGTTCATGGGATTATACCTTGATAAACCTCCGCCCTGGGTCAGAGCCCATAGTGTTCCGTTTGAATCAACATACACATACCTGATGTTGTTGTTTGGCAAAGAAAGCGGGTTTCTTACTTCAGATTTGAATACCACAAATCCTACACCGTCGTACCGAAACAACCCGTCTGATGTGGCAAACCACATAAAACCACTGTGATCCTGAGCTATTGAGGCTATAAATCCAGGTATGAAATCTGGATGCTGGATTCGTTCAATAACATAGTCATCCGTTTCAGCAGCAGAAACGGATGGCTGAAAAAAAACTACTAGTGAAAGCCAGAAAACCCCTTTCATACGACTGTATTTAATATCACCACCATTTATAAATATTTACATAAAATACCAAATTGAATAGAATTTTCCGAAGAATACCCGAAACCGTAAATCACCAGGTCATAACTAAACTTTCAGCAATTAATCATTCTTACCAGAGTTGGAAAATCTAAAATATTTACTGTATATTTGTTTTCTGTATACTTTTAGACATATAACAGAACCAAATTTCAAAATAACATTTTATGATCGGCATTAAAATTAAAGACAACGAAAGCATTGACCGCGCAATTAACCGTTTCAAGAAAATGGTTACACGTTCACGCCTCATGGTAGAATACAAAGAGCGACAGCAGTATCGCAAACCATCTGAAGTAAAGCGTGAAGACATGAAGAAAAGTGTGCGGGATGAGCGTCGTCGTCAGCGCGATAACTACTAAAGCGTTTTTAGTGCATTTCTGTCTTTACGGGTTCTGTTAATTTTCAGGGTGCACAAATTAAAACAAGCTGGTTCATACGTGATCCGGCTTTTTTTATGCCTTTAAACTTTGCTATTGTATAATAGTCTCTAAATTAGCCGATTGCAGCCAATTTCCTAATTTGTGTACTTGATATACCTTCTGTTCTTGGTAGGCAAATCACGTCTTTTCCATTAGCTCTACACCATGATATGGCTCTCTGAAATAATACATGATTCTGATCTGGTCCGTGAGCAAAAACATCGAAGTTAATCTCTTTCACTATGGTATCTACACTCATGTATGGTACTACTTCATCGACCCACCGGCAACTGCTAACTATCTCCATTCGCTGCTCCAGTGAATAGAAGAAAGGGTAACCCTTACTCATCAAGACGTCATCATGTACCGCTGTTATAAGGTAGTCGCCTTGTTTACGAGCCATTTCAAGTACTTTTAGGTGGCCGAAATGGTATAAGTCAAATACACCGACTGTTAAAACACGTTTCATAACCGAGATTAGTTTAAAGTTGAGACCAATATAAAACCACGCTATGAAACATGCAACTAAGTTGCATTGGTATCCTTAATTTTTCTTGCTATCTCTATGTGTTTCTACAAAAATTGGCTTTTGGGGTTTCATATACCACGTCATCACAAATACGCCCATCCCAATACTCAAATAGTATGTATATAATCTCCAGAAGAAAATTGATACTCCTATAAAGACAACTCTTTCATAAAGTGGCCCCTGGAAAAGCAAAAAAAGTGCCTCAGCCCCACCACTTCCCCCTGGAGTAGGTATAAACAGGCCTGCCAGAGTCATTGAAAACGATCTCAAGAATGTCAAAAGTACATCCGCTGGAAAAAAGCTCAATACGACAATACTCGGAAGGGCTACTCTTGACAACCACCCTAATGTTGAAAAGGCAAAAGCTTTGACCAAAAAGCTGCGGGGCTTTTTCCGGAGGTTTTCGGAGAAAGTAACAAGGTTGTCGCTTTCAGAGAGCAACTTCTTTCGTAGACCTTTTAAAAAGGGTATAGCAGATAAAAACCGTACAAGCTTTTTGAGCGATTTTGGGTTTACAAGCAAACCATAGACAAGAATAAGTGCGTAGAGAAGTAAGGCAGTATAAATCAAAAACATGGCGCCTATACCTACCCAGCCTACATTGGAGGGAATTACCTCATAATAGAAACCCATTGTAATAAGAATAGGTATGATCATGACGTAAAACAGTTGGTCTAATAACACGCCATATAGCATTATACCTCCTGATTTACCCAAGGGGATTCGTTCACGGGTCATAGCATACGCAGCAACTGGTCCGCCTCCTATGGTTGATGGAGTGATGGCAGAGGCAAAATCCCAGGTCAATATTACACGTAAAGATCCAGGCCATGAAAGCATATTGTCGCTTAGAATCCGATACTTTGCGGCCAAAAACCATAATCTGAGCAAGGAAACAAAAAAAGCGATGATGAGTCCGGGTAGTCGTTTTAGCTGGACGTATTCAAATCCTTCGGGACTCCAGGTAAAATACATGACAGCACCCATAGTAAACAGGCTCAGGGAAATGGAAAACACCATGTACCTGAGTGATAAATAGTTTCTGGGCGATTCTGCCTCGATATTCGTGGTTTTCTGTATCAATCAACAAAGAAGTGAGCCGTTATTTCTTATAAATCAAGGCTTAATATTTAGTATCCCTAAAGCCTATAATAAGATACCAATAATCGCACCACTTATTGTGTTAAGCCACGAACAACTTTCCGATAAACGCTTATCATGGCATCGATTACGTCACTTGCTGCGGGTATATCGTCTATCAGCCCCGAAACCTGGCCTATTTCGAGCTCTCCCTGATCAAGATCTCCTTCAAAAATTCCTTTCTTGGATCGTCCTCTGCCTAGTATTTCTCTGAGCGTTTGTGCGTCGGCCCCGTCAACCTCCGCCTGCCTAACTTCTTCATAAAATGAGTTCTTGAGCATTCTTACGGGAGTGACTGATTTTAGTGTTAACACGGTTTCGGTATCATCTGCCTGCACAACACGGTTTTTAAAATTATGATGCGCAGAACTCTCTCGTGTTACCGCAAAGCGACTGCCAACCTGAACAGCATCGGCACCAAGCGCCATAGCAGCTGCCATTGCCCTGCCGTCGCCTATTCCTCCCGCTGCAATCACCGGCACATGTTCACCAATGGCATCTACAACTTGCGGCACCAGTACTAATGTGGTGATTTCATCTTTGCCATTATGTCCGCCGGCTTCAAACCCTTCACAGACTACAGCATCCACCCCCCGCTCCACACACTTTCGGGCAAGCTTAACATTGGGAACAACATGTACCACGGTAATACCCCGATCTTTGAGCCAGCTTGTCCAGGTCGCAGGATTTCCGGCTGAAGTGAACACGATGTTCACACCTTCTTCCTCAATGATACCCATAATTTTCTCAATGTCGGGATAGAGCAACGGCACATTCACGCCAAATGGCTTATCGGTTGCAGCTTTACACTTTTGGATATGCTCGCGCAGCACATCGGGATACATCGAGCCGGCACCAATGAGGCCAAGTCCGCCCGCATTGCTTACGGCCGATGCCAGTTTCCATCCCGAACACCATACCATTCCAGCCTGAATGATGGGATATTGAATATTAAAAAGCTTCGTAACGCGGTTATCTGTAAACATATGTCTGATAATTCGTGTGATTTTTATTCAAAATACAGCTTTAAAAATATTGATGCCGAGGGTTAACTATATATTAACTTTATCAATGGTCATCGTTTGATATTTTATCACAACTACATATCAACCGTCACACCTTCGTTTATGATTCTTCTAACAATTGGTGAAATTCCGCACGTTTATTCATCATCAACCAGTACATCATTGTATATGAACAGGTTACATTACGTCTGGATCGCAATTCTCGTTCTTTTATTATCGGGTTGCACAACGCAGGAAAAACCAGATATTATGAAATCACACCCCGAATTTGACCTTCAGGGGCACCGCGGCGCCCGTGGAATTCTCCCCGAGAATACCATCCCTTCGCTGATTAAGGCCCTTGAGTACAGCGTAACTACCCTGGAATTCGATATTGTGGTCTCGGCGGATTCACAGTTGGTTTTGTCGCACGAACCATGGTTTCATCATCACATCGGCTCTCATCCCGACGGTCGAGCCGTAACGCAGGATGAGGCCACTTCCTTAAATATGTTCCAGATGAACTACGATGAAATACGCCGGTACGATGTAGGACTTCGTGGTCATATCAACTTCCCGGAACAAGAGCCTATGGCCGCTATCAAGCCTTTGATGAGAGATGCCATCCAACAAGTAGAAGCACACATCAGTGAGCATGGATTAGAACCGGTTTGGTATAACATCGAGACCAAGACCTTGCCCGAGTATTATGATGTATTTACTCCTCAGCCTGATGTTTTTGCAACCTTGTTATATGCCGAATTGGCTGATTTAGGTGTGCTGGATCGGGTTACAGTACAGAGCTTCGATGTAAACACGCTCAAAGCAATGCGCAAAATTGATAAACGGGTCCCCCTCGTATTGCTCGTATATAACGAAAACGGACTCGAATGGAATCTCGAACAGCTGGGATTCATTCCAGAGATTTATTCGCCGTATTTCAGATACGTGGATAAAAACCTGGTATCGGAGGTTCACAATCTGAACATGAAACTCATCCCGTGGACGGTCAATAATCAGGAGGATATGCTTCGATTAATTCATCTTGGTGTAGACGGACTCATAACTGACTACCCGAACAGAGCAATTGCCCTGCCGGAGATTTGTGAACGCCTGGGATTTCCGCCATCTGAAGGATAATCAGCACCGGTTAATGCCTCGAATAATATGTCTCTCGAACGTTCCCTCTCCCTCAGCGCGACCGGGTGCATCGAGCATTTGCGCCAGCAATGAACCTGGCAAAACCAACATCAATACGCTACAAAGACGATACCTATGGCAGATGCTAAAGATGTTGAGCAGGACAGGAAATACCCTACAAAGTTCGTCATGCCCCTTTTCAACATGCCAAAAAAAAAGCCACCCGGAAATGAATCCGGATGGCTTTTCGTTTTGAAGCGTAAAGCTTGCTGTGCCCTTTACAGGCACATAAACATCATAATTACGCGATGGTAACCTTGTCGTCGAGGTATACATCCTGAATAGCCTGAAGAAGCTTGGCTCCCTCTGCCATCGGACGCTGAAACGCCTTACGACCTGAAATAAGTCCCATACCACCGGCACGCTTGTTGATAACCGCAGTTTTAACAGCATCAGCGAAGTCATTGGCACCGGAAGCACCACCAGAGTTAATCAAACCTGCACGACCCATGTAGCAGTTAGCAACCTGGTAACGTGTTAAGTCGATCGGGTGATCAGAGCTTAATTCTGTGTACATACGCTCATCAAGTTTACCGTAAGAAGAATCGCCGGTATTCAATGCTTTGAATCCGCCGTTTACTTCAGGAAGCTTTTGCTTGATGATATCGGCCTGAATCGTAACTCCCAGGTGATTAGCCTGACCTGTTAAATCTGCAGCTACGTGATAATCAACACCATCTTTTTTGAAGGCGTTGTTACGGGTGTAGCACCACAAGATGGTAGCCATACCCAATTCGTGAGCGTAAGCAAATGCTTCAGCGACTTCAACAATCTGACGGTTAGATTCTTCTGAACCGAAATAAATGGTTGCGCCGATAGCGGCAGCACCCATGTTGTACGCATCATCAATCGTACCGAACATGATCTGGTCAGCCTGGTTCGGGTAGGTCATCAACTGATTGTGGTTGACCTTAACGATGAAAGGAATTTTGTGCGCATATTTGCGTGAGACGGAAGCTAACACTCCGTACGTGGAAGCAACACCATTACAACCGCCTTCGATGGCCAGTTTAACAATGTTTTCAGGATCAAAATAAATTGGATTCTTAGCGAAAGATGCACCACCACTGTGCTCTATACCCTGATCTACAGGAAGGATAGACGTGTATCCGGTTCCGCCTAATCGGCCATGGTTCGCAAGCCACTGCAGGTTCCCCAGCACGCGGTTATTACGGTTTGATTTTGCCCAAACGTCGTCAACATGAGTAGGAGAAGGCAAGTGAAGCTGGTCTTTGGAGATCGTCTTCGATGTGTGATTTAATAGGTACTCGGCTTCTTTGCCCAGTAGTTCTTCAATAGTGTTTACGGCTGATGCCATATTAACCTCCTTAAAATTTTTCAAACAAGAAAAGTGAATGCTGATAATATAGGGTTTATCTGTGTAAAGGTCATGCAGAATCGTTATGGATGGAACTGATATTGCGCGACATAGCCTCATACATCATAGAAAAGCGCTTTGCTAAAACAATTATTTTCGGGGCAAATTCTGTATTTTTAGAGCATGAAAATAGGTGACCTTATCATACCCGACCAGGCCGTTGTTTTGGCCCCCATGGAAGACGTTTCCGACTCCCCTTTCCGGCAGATGTGCAAGCTGCAGGGAGCCGATGTCGTATACACAGAATTCATCAGTTCTGAAGGACTCATCCGCGAGGTAGACAAGTCCCTGCACAAGATGAGTTTCGAAGAGATGGAACGCCCATTTGGCGTGCAGATATTTGGCGGACGTGAAGAAGCCATGCACGGTGCGGCAAAAGTGGCAGAAGCGGCCAATCCCGATCTGGTTGATATCAATTTCGGATGTCCGGTTTATAAGGTCGTGAGCAAAAATGCCGGATCTGCTTGTCTGCGAGATCTGGGCATGATGGAGCGTATGGCAGCCACCGTTGTGGATGCCGTTCAAACAAAGCCCGTGACCGTGAAAACACGCCTGGGCTGGGACGAAGACACCATCCGCATACAGGATGTGGCTTTAATGCTTCAGTCGCTTGGAATTAAGGCACTCACCGTTCACGCACGTACCCGTCAGCAAGGCTACAAAGGCGAGGCCCGATGGGAGTATTTCAAATTGCTCAAGAATACGCACGGACTTCACATTCCCATCATTGCAAACGGCGATATTACCACTCCCGAACATGTGAAATACCTTTTCGATGAAACCGGTGTTGATGGCGTAATGATTGGTCGCGCGGCCATCGGTAATCCGTGGATATTCCGGGATGTGAAACATTACCTGGCTACCGGCGAACACCTGCCCGAGCCTACACTACGCGACAGGCTGGATATCTGCGCTGAACAGCTCAAAGCATCGGTTGCCCACCACGGGGAGCGATACGGGGTTATCATGATGAAAAAGCATTACGGTAACTACCTCAAAGGCATTCGAAACGGCAAGCAACTGCGCGTTGCCCTGATGGAGCACAGTGAAATGGCCCCGATTCTCGAGATTTTGGGTAATTACGAGGAAGAAAAAATCAGCGTTGCGGTTGGCTGATATCAGCTTCGCAGCTGGTTCTTGAGTCGGCCTTCGGTTGTGGCGTCACCTGTTTGGCGTATGTGATCAATTTCGATATCTACAACGCTTGCTTTACGTGTTACGACTTTCGGCGTGCGGGCCACCTCGTCATGCAGTTCAACGGCATAATCAACAAGCTCATCAGCCAATTCAATGAGATCATTGGCATGCCTTTCAGAAATACGCTGGGCTATCATACGCAAAAATGGAAATGACAGCGCACCCATAAGCAGCCCTGCTCCAATCCCGCTAAGTACGCCAATCAATGATGCCGTAATGAAATGATATCCCAATACGCCGCCCACAATCGATAGAATCGGGATTGGTATAAACGCTGCATTTGGCAGAAAATCCCATCCTACACCCCAGTTTTGCTTGCGGCTTACCCGAATTCGAAAACGGTCTCCACGACTTTGCAGCAATACCCGTGTAGTGATATCCGAATCCTTATCCGTGAATTTCCACTCGGTACTGCGTGTGTTTTTCTTGACTTTAACATTCTCTCCCCAAAGTGAACTCCACCAACTCTCTTTGTCAGAGGCGTGAAACCGGTTATCCAGCTCCGTGAGCAAAAGCTCAATCATTTCATTAGTCGGATTAATAGAAATCCACTGTTCTACCGACATTTCATCACCGCGGATTACGGGTTTCACGTCTTTGGTTTCTGACCAGCCTGTAGCATTTCGACCGCGTAAAACCGTCGATTCTCCGTCCAAAACGGCCGTGATGGACTCTTCGGCGATACCCGAGTCCCGGGCAATGGCAATGATTTCATCGCGGGTTAGGCCTTGCGAGGGTTGTGAGCTTATACGGGCTTCAAGGTCCTGTGCTTTTCGGATGATGACCCTGAATTCGTCGGTAGTGTAGGTGCGTTCGCTCATAGTTCATAAAGTTAAATTCATTTATTACGGCTGAATATACATCACACCGCCGAAATTTCCGGATGGGGTAAACACTTTAAGTTGAACCGGTCCATCAATGGCTATCGGTTGCGTGTACATTGCAGATGCAGCCGTAGGCTCAGACCCGTCGGTAGTATACCTGATAATTAAGCCCGGCGACTCCACATTGGCGTGAAGCATGCCGTCGATTATCCGTGCTCCGGCACGAGGGATACGGGTGTTATACCCTCCAAATATTCGCTCTAATCGCGGAAACTCAACCTGACCTACTGTGTTGGCGAATCGATTCCAATCCTGCTCGCGCAGACTATTGCGGCGGGATGTATTTGTTATCTCAGCCCACTGCGGGTCGGGCGACCAGGCCCGCTCAGCCAAGCCCAACATTTTCGGGAGCAGATAATAGAACATCATGTCCGGACCTTTAACGGTTTCCGTCCAGAGTTGTCCCTGCAAGCCAATAATGCGTTTTTTACCCTCTTCGGTTAAGGCCACATGGTTTCGGGCCATTTCAGCGGCATCAACCTGATTGCCCTGAATATCAAAATCATTCGATATGAAATGATTAAACGGCGTCATCTGCCAGGCCGACCGCAGATTTACATAACCCGACCAATGCAATCCCGGCTCGTCGGGATGCATGTCGTAGGCCAAATCGAAATAAATATTCGAGGAATTACTCATCACGACCTCGTAGCCCGCATTGGCCAGCTGATAGGCCATATCGGTGCCCGGCCACCCTACTACCGCATTCCAGGCGTGCAGACGGATGTTTTTGCCCAACAACCCGGTATTCGGACGATTCACATTTCGGTCGTTTTCGCGAACCAGTTGTTGTCCGACCTCTTCCCACCCTGCCAGCTGCAATCCACGCTCGGCAAGCATCCCATGTAAACGGGTGTAGTAATAGTTATGCAAGTCAGCGGTGGCCGTCAGATCGTCGCTGCGTTCTATCAGCTCAGCGCAGGCCGGAGACCCCGTCCATACTCCTCTGGGCACCTCATCACCCCCAACATGGAAGGTAGAGATATCAACGCCGGCATCCACATACATGGCTAAAATTGCGTCGAGTACGTGCTCATAGAAGCGGTAGGATGACTCCATACAAACATCCATGGTGTTGTTTCGGAATCGCTGTACCGACAGGTATTCGGAGGTGTCTTCGGGATGTTCGAGAAGAAATTCGTTGGCGGCATTTTCATCGCCTTCAGCCATGAACCGGTCGTATCGGGCATGCATGGCCATAATCGCGGCACGCATGTGTCCGGGGGCCACGATTTCAGGGATGACCTGAATATGGCGATCGCGCGCGTAATGCAGGATTTCGATGAAATCTTCTGTGCTCAGGTAACCGCTGCCGTATGGCGAATGATCAGGATCAGGTCCGGAGGCGAACGACGGATGGAGGTTGTCGCGGTGGGTTTCGGTATGGCCTCGTCGGGCGGCGACTTCGGTTAACTCCGGCAACCCCGGAATTTCAATGCGCCAGGCTTCATCGTTGGCCAGGTGCAGCTGAAACACGTTGAATTTGTAATACGACATGAGGTCGAGCAGGCGCAGGATGTCCTCTTTTTCCTGAAAATTCCGGGAGATGTCGAGGAAGAGTCCGCGAAATCCAAACCGAGGATAGTCTTCTATCTCGATATGCGGCAGGATGATTGCAACATCCTCATCCCATTGCGCGGTGAGTAATCCCAACAGCGTCTGAAATCCGTAATGCGCTCCGGCGAGTCCGGATGCATGGATTTCAATTCCGGTGTCGTCTATACTCAGGCGATATCCCTCCGGATTTTCAATGGCATCGTCAGCTTGCAACCGAATGTGGGCCTCCTCAGATGGGGCAATACGAAGCTCCGCGGGTAACAACCCTCTGAAAGCATCGGCAAAAATCGCTGCTTCTGTGGCGAAAATCGGGGCATGATGTAAAATGGCTGATTCAGGCAGTGTGTAATAGCCCTCCCCCCGCTGCATGCTTACCGGTGTTGGAATTATCGGACTGATGGCATCGGCGTTAAGCAACGATAGTCCTTCGTTTTGCTCATATAAGCGCTCCGCTGTGGGAACCCGCCGATTGGTATGGGCATAATGCTCAGCGACCTCCTCCAGTTCTATTCGTGGAGTGGTGTACTTGCGGATGGGGATAGTGGTTTCGGAGTCGGCCAGCACCAGGTATGGTCCCTCCGGAAACTGGGTATTGGCGTTTAAAAATCGCGGTGAGCTATACGCAAACGACACCGAAGCTCCCGGCTCGAGGGGCTCCGTAACGGAAACGGGTTGCAACCGAAACCACTCTCCCGATAGGTGCTCAATGATGACCTGAGTGGAGTCGAAGCGAGGGCGTTGGGCGACATATATCGCGCTGAAATAAAGCTCCCATCCCGATTCAAGTGCCACCGAACCGGTGTTGGTTAAGGTGAACACCGCCGCATGGCCGGCAGGCGGCTGTAATGTATTTTCGGTGAGACTCCAATCGAGGGACACCTCAGGCAGATTATCTTGTGAGCAGGCCGTAAGTGTAACGGCAAACATGGCGATTACCAGTAAGTTTTTCATGGTTCTGTAGATTTCGTCTGTAGTTACAGGGAATATACCAATCCGCGCAACACAATGAAGTCGAATCGTTAAGAACTTATTTGAGCACAATCGAAGAATACGGGGGCAAGATGACCTCACCTTGCGTCATAAGTTGTACATCGTCGCCCGAGGACCAGATTACGGTATTATAGGCTCCCATCCGGTCGCTGAGTACAAATCCTACGGTTTCAGCCGATACGTTGTGCAGCACCAATACTTGCTCACGGTCGTGCAAGCGCTCAAAGACAACCAGGCGCTCGTCGGCCCGGTCAACTGGATATAAGGTTCCGAGCGTCAGCGCCGGACTGCCATTTCGCAGGTGGATGAGACTTCGGTAGTGATTCAGCAGTGAGTTGGGATCCTCAAGCTGCACAAAAGCCGGAACTACGGTTTCGTCGGTGCTGTATCGAGGTGTTCTCCAGCTGGTTCGTATCGAATCTAGCTCCGGTGTGTTCCATAACATAGGCTCACGGATGTTCGGATCCGGCTTGGCCCCGAACATGCCTATTTCTTCGCCATAGTACAGGTATGGTGAGCCTGGCAAGGTGAGTAATATGCTGGCTGCGGACCGGGCTTTGTTTTCATCCTGCAGCTGCGACATGATGCGGGTTTGATCATGATTGGTGATGAATGTAGCGTCTACAAAATCATCGGTTACCGACAGATAAGCATTCAGGATTTCAGCGTGACGGGATGCGAGTCCTACGCCGCGGCCTGACTGCACAGCGTCAATAATAGCATACCCCAGATCGAAATTAAACAACGACCGCAGGCCGGTAAGGTAGGGTTTAACGATTTCGGTTGAAGCCCAGACCTCCCCTACCAGCAATACATCAGGATTCACACGCTCCATTTCGGCACGGAATTCCTCCCAGAATGCATGGTTATCTTCGGCGCGGTCGTCGGGAAAAATATGCTTGGCTGCATCCAGTCGAAATCCGTCAACACCCATCTCCAGCCAGAAACGACCGATTTCATAGATGGTATCGCGCAGCACAGGATTATCAAAATTCAAATCGGGCATACCGCTCCAGAAGTAGCTGTAATAAAACAAGTCATCGTACGCATCGGTGCTGTTCCATCGGCGAAGGTTATCGCTGTCGGGACCGGTTTGATCGGCCGTTACGTACATCGAAGCGATATCCTCCTCGCGCTCCCAGACATAGAAATCGAAGTACATGCTGGTGGAGTCCTCCAGCGCGGCCAAAAACCAAGGGTGTTGATTAGAGGAGTGATTAATCACAAGGTCAATAACCACACGGATATCCCGTTTATGGGCTTCGGCCAGAAAGTACTTGAAATCATCCATGGTGCCGTAGTCGGGATGGATGCCTTTGTAGTCGGTAACATCGTACTTATGATAGGTCGGGGACGGATGAATAGGCATCATCCATATAGACTGAATACCCAGATCTTGCAGATAATCGAGTTTGGCTGTCATCCCGCGAATGTCGCCAATACCATCACCGTTGCTGTCGGCAAATGATCGCACAAAAATTTCATAACTAACGGCGTACGGCCATTCGGCCTGAAATGACCGGTCAGAGGTATCCGAACATCCAAGTGTAACGCATAATGTAACCAGTACGAAAGCTGATAAGGTAAAACGCATCGTAATATTGTTTAACATAGGTGAATATATATGCGATAAGTTCCTTCTTTTCCGGCTCAAAAACTAAGTAAATCGCCAGAAACTTACGTAACCGGTTGCGTGAGCCAATTTTATAGGACTTCAAAGCACAACGATATGTTGCGACTTTACGTTATAGTAGTATGAACACCTAAATTATCAACTAATATTATTCTGATATGAACAAACAATTAAATGCTATTGCACTGGATGTTGACAGTTCCAAAATACTCGCTGCTAAATTGAATATCTTGCTGGCTGATTATCACGTATTTTACATGAATGTTCGCGGTTATCACTGGAACATTAAAGGTCACAAGTTCTTCGAGCTCCACGAAAAATTTGAAGAGCTTTATACCGATATGGCTGTTAAAATCGACGAAATTGCTGAACGAATACTGACTTTGGGCCATACTCCTTACCACACTTTTGAGGATATGCTCGCGCACAGTAAAGTCAAGCCAACTCATAATATTACTGACGGATTCGAGTGCGTTAAACACATTCTTGACGCGTTTAGAGAAGTATTGATAGCTCAGCGAGAGTTACTGGATATTTCTGGCGAAGCCAACGACGAAGGTACCAATGCCCTCATGAGCGACTACATAACCGAACAGGAAAAAATTGTATGGATGTATAATTCATACCTTTCTAGCTGACCGACAGCAATGGTTTGAAGACGTTAATGAATCGAAGGATACTTGCCTATACAGTGATTCTTGCATTATTGACAGCCCTGCTGGCACTAGCATCGCTGTACGGGTACTTTCTGCATTGGCGTTCTCAAACGGATATCAAACTTCCAGGTAATGCAGCAATTGCGAACCTGAGTAAGGGTGCATTGGAGTACAGGCTTGAAGGAGATGGTAATCAAACCATTTTATTACTTCATGGCACTCCAGGTACCCATTCTCATATGACTCCTGAAGTTTTCACACAGGCTGGTTATCGCGTACTCATCGTTTCCAGACCGGGTTATGCGCGATCATCATTAGATGTTGGTCGAACACCGCAAGAACAGGCTGATGCTTACGCTGAATTACTCACCTATCTGGGTATCCACAACGTATTTGTTCTTGGCATCTCGGGAGGCGGACCTTCCGCACTACAATTTGCAAAGAGGCATCCCGACAAAACTGCGGTATTAGTCATGTATGGTGCGGTGAGTATGGCCATTGAGTTCGCTGCACCTCGACTAGCCGACCGAATAACCAATACCGAATTTGGTCTTTGGATTGCATTTCAATGGGTTTCAAGACGTGATAGAAATCCCTACAATAGACGTATTGCTTCTCTTTATCTGAAGAGCCTTTTTCCGGTACATACGGTACAGGATGGCCTTGAAAACGACTTAATTAACATGTCAGAACTCCCTGTTTATGATTTGTCGAAGATCATGGCACCGACACTTGTGATGCATGGAACCGAAGATCGTATTGTGCTTTTTTCTCACGGTCATTTCGTGGCGTCTTCCATCCCCAATGCTGAACTTATACGACTTGAAAACGACACACACGATGGCTTAGTCAAGAATTTTGATGAAGATATGAAACGCGCGATTGCATGGTTTGAAGATCTGCCGTAACATGGCAACTTGGTTGCCGTTTTTGCGTAAATAGCACAATTACGTTTACCCATTATATTAAAAACCATGAATATCACGCTTGCCTGGGAAAAAACGCTATTTCTAAATCGCTTTACTTTTTTCATCAAAAATGAAAAAGTAGGCAGATACCGATATGGTTTTTTAAAAGATAATGCCGAAGGAACACTCTTAAAGCACCGCTTTAAATTCAAAAAAAGAGGATGGTTTAAGTCAACTACAGATATCATTGACCTTTCCAGCAGTCAGGTAGTGGGAACCATAGACTTAAATAAAGGCCTGTTAAAAAACAAGGCCACCGTCAAGCTTGGCAATAAAGTATATCATTGGAACCATTCGTCTGTATGGACGAGTAAATGGGAGCTCACAGAAGGTTCAGAAACCCGGGTAAAAGGTAAAACCAACCGCCTCCGTGGACTCTATGAAGTATCTGATGGAAATGTTGTTTTAATATTGTCTTCTATGTACATCTCCCGAAATTTTAAAGACAGTAACAATCTGTTCACACTCATAATAGCTGCCCCACCGGTACTAAAATTTATTTTCAACTTACTGGGTTAATACCCTTCCGGATAGATATGAAATTACAGCCCTCGGCAGAATAATTCGGATTAATACTCCCCCTAAACCGGCTTTTTTGCTGTATATTTGAATTCAAAGCGCATTAGTACTGCGCAAATAGCTGTAACAAAATTACCGAAGATAGAATATGCTGAAAAGAGCGACTCTCGTACTGATGTTAACCCTCATTGGATCTACTTTTTTCACAATTTCATGTGACCTAGGTGACTCCTGCGTTTTTGACGACCGTTTTCGAACACTAGACTTTGCGGCGTTGGAAAACCGGATGCTTTTTGTTCCGGGGTCAGACGTACCGCAATTTCAGCAAATTGGTGGTCGTACTGTGCTATTTAGTGAATACGCGGTCAGCTTTGTACCCATTGCCGAAACCTACACCAGCGAAAACGCACCTATTGCCAGTCTGTTTCAACCCATAAATGAGGCCAGAGCCGTTTGCGTAATCCCAAACATAACATCCGATGAGCGGGTATTAAATATATCTATTACCGCGGATAAAGATTACACTCCGGAATTTCCTGCAGGGAGCGAACTCCGGTCTTTGTTTAACGTTTACACGATCTATCTGGCCATCGGGGCTACGACTCAAAGCCTTGAGTCTTATTTGCAGGGAGAACCAACAGTGGCTGACCAAACTACATTTCTGCTAAACACTCCACCGCAACTGGCCGAAGATATTCGATTTACAATTACATATGAGCTGGACGGAGAGAAACTTCGAGAGTTCAGTTACACCACAGATGCACGCAGGTTATTGCGAACACTCGATTTTTAACAGATTTCTTTAAAATAGTGGTCGTGCTACTATAATACCCTTCACATTTCGGCGATCGCGCGTGTACTCATAAATGGTTTTGGGATCTTCGATTACAGAGCCGGTAGTTGAAGCATGCCAAAAGCCAACGCTGTCCCCTTCTCGTTTTACTATTGCGGTATGTGAAATATCCAAACCATCGATGGTTGTTACAAATGAGAGTATATCGCCGGTTTTCAATTGCGTTTCAAAATTCGGGATATCATCCTGGGGAATAAACCGTAAGCCACTATAGCTATTGAGTTCCTGCTCGCGCTGACCTATGCGTGCAAATAGAGAGTCGCTCTCAGCTAACTGTCTGTAAGACTCTCTATTGCTGGACATGAAATGCACATTAGACAGCGATGGCAACTCATCGTACTGAAAAAGAATACGTATTCTGCTGAATGAGGCATTCGTTCTTAACCAGTCGGAGAAGTAATGTAGTCTGCTGGCATAACCATCAATAATACCATCCCCGTATCTGAAAAGCGCCAAATTTGATGCAAACTGCTCAAAATCAGTTGATCCCTGCATCGTAGTCATGGTCATGGCCATAGCGTGTTCAACAAACAATACGCAATCAGAGCCCTGCAGCGTTATCACGAGCGTTTCAACTGGGGGTTCTTCCAATAAACCTCCCACATAGGTTATACCCAAATGTCGCGTTGAATAGAAGCGAATCAACTCACTGATTTGTTGCTCTCTCGTTAGCTCGTGATCATATATTTCATGAAAGCGTTCTTGCCCTTCCTCTAGCCACTTTGTAATACGTTCCACATCGTCTGCTGAAGTATTAAATGAAAGGGTACCACTTAACAGCAATGTTGTTATAAAGAATACACGAAGCATATAGATAGGACTTTGAGATGATATAAAACAAGAAAAGAATATACGGCTATTTCCACGCACAAAAAATTCAACTTTTAAACACAAATCATTCATAATTGATAAAAAAGCGCTTTTTCTGACATTCATCATATTTTTTTAAACCGTAAATTTGTAGCATATTCTAAGTATAAAAACCGTTAATAAATTATTTGTATACGAGGAGGTCGTCGTGAAAAAACTAACTATACTGGTACCTACTGATTTCTCTGAAATTAGCTTAAAAGCACTCCGTGTAGCCGGCAAAATGGCCACATTAGTGGATGGGAAAGTAAGTGTATTATATTCTTTTGAAAAAAATCGTTATGAACGTTCAGACTCATCTATTGAAACAGCCAAAGAAGACCTTGATGCCCTTGTAAGCTCACATCTTGATGCATCCGTAAAGGGTGAATGCCTGGTATCTGAACATAAACCGGTTGATGCTATTATTGATGTAGCAAAAGAGTATGACCTTGTGGTAATGTCGTCTCACGGCCGTACCGGTATCAGTAAACTTATGCTGGGCTCGGTAACTGAAAAAGTTGTTCGTTTATCAAAGCCACCGGTTCTTGTGGTTAAAAATGAAGATTCTTTGTTCCCGTTGAATAAAATTCTGGTAACTACTGACTTCTCTCAAAATGCGAAGAACTCCTATGGCCTTGCAGCTAAACTTGCAGAGCTCTCAGACGCCTCTATACACTTACTCTACGCTGTCACCTATCACAGCACCGAGCCTGCTACACATCTGGAGGCCTATGTACGCACTAAAGAGAAAAAATTCAGGAGTTATGTTGAGCGATACTTCCCGAGTATTGCGGATCGGGTTACCTATGAAGCGAAACTCACCAAAAAGTCAGCCCATGAGTTTATAACCAGACACATAAGTGATAATGAATACAATCTGGTTGTAATGGCAACACTGGGACGAACCGGGCTAGATTACCTGAAAATGGGTTCTACTACCGGCACTGTTATCCGAAATGTAGATACCAATGTAATCATCACCAACCCGGTTACCGGTCCAGATTGGAACGAGGTTGCAGAGGAGAACGTCGAAGAAGATTGATTCTCCACGATAATTGCTAGAAGCTCACACAAAGAGGTTTCCGGATTTAGTTCCTGAAACCTCTTTTGCTATAACTTACAAATAATCGCTGTTGCCCAGAAACGGCTTGAGTACTTCGGGAATACGAACCTTGCCCGATGCCTCCTGATAGGTTTCCAGGATAGCCGACACGATACGTGGAAGGGCAAGTCCTGATCCGTTGAGGGTGTGCAGTATTTTGGGCTTGCCGTCTTCATCGCGGTAACGAACCATCATGCGTCTGGCCTGAAAACTCTCGAAATTCGAACAGGAGCTCACCTCGAGCCAGCGTTGCTGCCCCGGACTCCACACTTCCAGATCGTATTTCTTGGTCTGGGTGAATCCCATATCTCCCGTGCACATAAGCAGGGTTCGGTAAGGTAGTCCAAGCGCCTGCAGTAATAGTTCGGCATCCTCCCGCAGACTTTCCAGCTCGTCGTAAGAGGTATCAGGATGTACAAATTTCACGAGCTCTACTTTATCGAACTGATGCAGGCGGTTTAGTCCGCGCACATCTTTACCATACGACCCGGCCTCACGTCGCCAGCAGGGTGTGTACCCGCAATATTTCACGGGCAGCTCATTGAGTTCCAATATTTCATCGCGGTGGAAATTGGTTACCGGCACTTCGGCGGTCGGTATAGCGAAGAATCCGTCACGGGGAATCGTGTACATCATGTCTTCTTTGTCCGGAATCTGTCCTGTACCGCGCGCAGAATCTTCATTTACAAAATACGGCGCCTGAAGCTCGGTGTATCCTCGCTCAGCGGCACTGTTCAGGAAGAAATTAATCAAGGCCCGCTGCAGACGTGCGCCGGTGCCTACGTAGAACGGGAACCCCGCCCCTGTCACCTTAACCCCACGCTCGAAATCAATCCAGTTGTGGTCTTTGGCCAAATCCCAGTGCGGAACGCGCCATTCCTGCGGAAGCGGATCGCCCCAGGTAGAATGCACGACATTATCGGCATCGGTATGTCCTACAGGTACCGATTCGTGCGGCACATTGGGAATGCGGTACAGCAAGTCGGTGCGCTCCTGCGCCAGAACGCCGAGCTCTTCTTCGAGTCGTTTGATGGTGTCTTTGGCCGTGGCGGTCTCACTCATGATGACCTGGGCTTCTTCCTTCTTGCCCTGACCCATAAGTTTGCCGATTTCCTTCGATCGCGCGTTGGAGGTACTTCTGAGGGTGTCGATTTCATGAACGAGGGAACGCCATTTTTCATCGACTTCCAGTACACGGTCTACCACATCGGTGGTTTTTTCGCCTTTGTTAACCATGCCGGTTTTTACCAGCTCCGTATTCGCACGTATGTATGCTATATCTAACATGATGGGGATTAATTTCGGTAAGGTCGGGTTACAACAGTGCAGATGCTGCGCAGAAGCGCAGACATCCGGCTGATTATTTCACTACAAAGTTTACAATTTTCTTGGGCACAAAGACTTCTTTTACGATGTTGCCTTCGGCCAGGTACTTCGCTACGCCCGGCTCAGCCTTGGCCATAGACAGAACGAGATCTTTGTCGGTTGCCTTATCGGCCGGCAGCTCCAGCGTACCTCTCACCTTTCCATTCACCTGTATGGCATAGGTAAAGGCATCGGCTACCAGATAGGACTCATCGAATTTCGGCCAGTTTTCAGCAGCGATGGTGTTCGGGTTTCCGAGTCGACTCCACAATTCCTCGGCAATATGCGGAGCAAAGGGCGAAAGCAACACCAAAAACGTATTCATCACCGACTTCGGCTTCTGCTCCCATTTCATGGCTTCATTGTTGAAAATCATGAGCTGAGAAATGGCGGTGTTGTATCGTCCGCCTTCAATATCTTCGGTAACTTTTTTGATGGTTTCATGGAGCACCTTGAGCTGATCACGGGTTGCTTCCACATCCACCAGATCGGCGTTGAGTTCGTCAGTGCGGTCATCCACATACACGCGCCACACGCGTTTCAGGAAACGAAACACGCCTTCCACGCCACGCATACTCCAGGGTTTAACCTGTTCGAGCGGACCCATGAACATTTCATAAAGCCTTAGGGCATCGGCGCCATATTCTTTGATAACATCGTCGGGATTAATCACATTTCCGCGGGATTTCGACATCTTATACGACCGGGCTTCGATCACATACGTGCCTGCAGCGGCTTCGGAAAGTCCGTATTTCTGCACAGCATCGGTTTTCAGAGCGAAACCAGTGGATGTTTTCTCGATGTCTTCGTCGGTAAGCTTGATGCGCTGCACTTCACCATCGTATCGCTCGGCCTGGTCTGGCGACAAATACGCTCCATCGGCATCTTTGAAGAGCGTGTACTCCATTTCACCGAGAATCATGCCCTGATTTACCAATCGCTGAAACGGCTCCTTGGTACTGACCACGCCCAAATCGTAGAGTACTTTGTGCCAGAATCGGGCATAAAGCAAGTGCAACACGGCATGTTCGGCACCGCCAACATACATATCCACTGGCATCCAGTACTTCTCTTTCTCGGGATCCACCGGTCCCAGCTCATAGTCCGGCGAGATATACCGCAGGTAATACCAGCACGAACCCGCCCACTGAGGCATGGTATTCGTTTCGCGACGTGCCGGCTTTCCGGTTTCGGGATCCGTCGTATTCACCCACTCTTCGATGGTTGCCAGGGGCGACTCTCCGGTACCGCTTGGCTCGTATTTCTCCACTTCAGGGAGTTCGAGTGGCAAAGCCGATTCCGCTACAGGCTTAGGCTGTCCATCTACATGAATAATCGGAATGGGTTCGCCCCAATATCGCTGTCGACTAAACAACCAGTCGCGAAGTTTGTAGTTAACCGTTCCCCGACCTTTTTGTTGCTCTTCCAGCCAGGTAATGATGCGTTTTTTGGCCTCGGGAACGTTGAGTCCGTCAAGGCTGATGCCGGTGCTGGCAGAGTTTGTCAACACCCCATCCTGATTGTCGGTATAGGCCGCTTCCTCAACATTTCCACCGGCAACCACCTCCACAATAGGAAGTCCAAATGTCTTGGCAAATTCCCAGTCCCGCTCGTCATGTCCGGGAACGGCCATAATAGCGCCGGTTCCGTAGCTAATGAGTACATAATCGGCAACCCATACCGGAATACGGGCATTATTAACCGGATTCACGGCATATCCGCCGGTGAACATTCCGGTTTTTTTCTTGCGTGTATCGGTTCGGTCCTGGTCGCTTTTGAGGGATGCATCCTTGCGATATTGCTCAACGGCATCGCGCTGCTCCGAAGTGGTGATAACATCTACCAGCGGATGTTCGGGAGCCAGAACCATGTAGGTCGCTCCCCAAAGGGTGTCAGGACGGGTAGTAAAGACCTCAATCACCTCGTCATGTCCGTCTACATCGAAGCGCACATCCGCCCCTACCGACTTACCTATCCAGTTGCGCTGCATTTCTTTAACGGAATCGGGCCAGTCCAGCTCGTCAAGGTCGTTGAGCAGACGCTCGGCATACGCTGTAATTTTGAGCATCCATTGACGCATCGGCTTACGAATCACCGGGAAACCGCCAACTTCGCTCTTGCCGTCGATAACCTCTTCGTTGGCAAGAACCGTACCCAGGGCAGGACACCAGTTCACGGGCACACTGGCCTCATAGGCCAGACCCTGATGGTAGAGCTGAAGGAAAATCCACTGTGTCCAGCGGAAATAGGCCGGGTCGGTGGTATCCACTTCACGGTCCCAATCGTAGCTGAAACCAATCGCCTGAAGCTGCCTTCTGAACTGGGTAATATTGTACTGGGTAGTGACCCGCGGATGCGTGCCTGTTTTCACGGCATATTGCTCGGCAGGCAGTCCGAATGCATCCCAGCCCATCGGATGAAGCACGTTGAAACCCTTCATACGCTTGTAACGAGCCAGAATATCGGTAGCGGTATAACCTTCAGGATGCCCTACATGTAGTCCCGCGCTGGACGGATAGGGAAACATATCCAAAATGTAGAATTTCGGGCGGGACCTGTCGGCATCGTCGGTTTTAAAGGTCTTGTTTTCAAGCCAGTACGACTGCCATTTGGGTTCAATATTCGAGGGATTATACTCGCTCATACGGAGGATTTCATTAGTTTCGTGTTTAGCCTCACAAGATAATGATATTATGGCTTTTTTGTAGTCCAATTACGTATTTGACTGCATGTACATCATACAGCTTACGCATCGTACAACTATTTTAAGACGAGCTGCGTCTACAAGGTAAACCTGCAACCACAAAACCCTTACATGGCTCAACACGATCTTAAAACACTTGAATTGATCCAATGGCTCTCGACCATTGATAATCCAAGTATTATTGAAAAAGTACTGGCCATTCGGAAAAGTGAAAAGGACGCGTTTGGGGAGCGTTTATCAGCTACTGAAAAGGAGTCCATCAATAAGGGCATAAAGATGCTGATGACGGTAAACTCAATGACCACAATGAAGCCAGAAAGATATATGGCAAGTGGCTATAAAATTCTGTGGACAGAAAGTTAGAAACTGAGCCCCCCGCAGTAGATGACTAGCATAAACTTGAGCAATCGCTATTCATGTTTTCTTCAAAAATAGTGCCCCATCAAGGTTCCGCCTTACAGACTGCGATGCAATGAATGAGCATTACGTGACAATTTCAGTACAAACTGACCCACCCATTTCACTCGAAACTGACCCACCTGTTTCAGTGTAAACTGACCCAGTCGTTTAAGTAGCGAACTACAAAGCCATCGTTCGTCGAGCCCCTCTTCGTAACACATACTCCAGTTTTTCATAGGCAGCTTGGTGTTTTACAGGACTCATCTTTTCCAGATTCATCATTTTCCATTGGATGGCAGGGAGATTTTTGATTGTGTTGTGGGGAAAAAGATCCCATTTTGGTGATTTTCGTTTAAAACTGAGTATAAACTCCCGCTCTTCCTCAGTAAAATCAGCATTCAATTTTTGTACAACTTTTTTCCAGACTTCCACCATGTCATTCAGTGGTATGGGGTCAAAAGCCATGCCTTCAAATGACTCCCGAAACGTTTCATGAAGGTCGTCTTTTAATTGTGGATCAAGCAGTTCAGCTATCGGCCGGTTATGGCTTAAGAGATAGACGATAAATGCTTGTCTTATTCTATCCGTGATGCCTTCTTCTCTATACAAATGATACACATCGAACAAATCTCGGGGATGCTGTCGGTCTAGGGCAGCACAGAGTTTACCTCCATAAAGATCTTCAACCGATAACGTTCGTATTTCCATTGCTCTTCCAAACATTACCTCAACGTTTTTTACTAAAGGCAATTCAACTGGTGGAAATACCGAGCCACGAATTGTTGAATTTGGTTCAATCTTGACAACAATGTCATCCCGATTAACTATCAGGCCATACGATACATTTTGGTTCTCTTTGTAATTCAATCTAATCCCAGGCAGGTACTTTTGGCATTGGTTTCCGATCTCTTTCAGATGGAAATCGATTCGCTCCATTGTTGTTTTTCTGTCTTGTATCGGAAGGTAAGCCAAATCAATATCTACCGATAAACGTGGAAGATTCTGAACAAATAGGTTTATTGCCGTTCCTCCTTTCAACGCAAAATCTTCAATTCTTGAAACGATTGGCAGCATTGATAAAAGCAGATCAACTTGTTTGAAATATCTGGTATTCCTTATTTCCATGACTCATCTACCAGTTCTTCAGGCACAGTTATGTTGAATGTAGTATTCAATTTTCCATTTTTAACGATTGTTCTTTTACCTGAACCGAGATCTAATTCACTAATCTCTAGTTTTTCGTACCAGGGCAACGCATGGCTCATCGCCATGAATAGGAACAACCGCTTCACTTTCACAGATTTACAGTCCATTAATAGATTCTGAACCAAGTTGGACCTAAGCGTCATCATCCCCTCTATCAGGTGCCATGCATTTAAAAACCTCGCTTTTGAATTCACATGAGAAAGTAATTCCAGTATCGCGCGTTCCGGTTCTGCCACAAGTATGGATATCCTGTTTCTTGAATCCAGCGATTTTAGACCAAGATTTTTCTTGCCAAACAATGTAGATACATGCAGTTTTACATCAACGTCCCACTTATAAGAAGTAAACCAGGTTGGAAGCTTTCTTTTTGAAGGGGTATATAAATGACATTGGTTCAAATCTAGGCTTACATTGTGACGAACTCCTTGTAGCTCCAATGCCGTTTGTCCGCCAATATGTATGGAATAATTGAGCTGTTCCTGTAGTGCATTTACGGCTCCCTCCCATAAGGGGTTGTCTTGGGCTTTTACATAGGCCCCCCTTCCTATCGATTTCACCCAATTGCTTTCCTTGTAGCCAAAAAGCATATCTGGAGTATACCCTGATTCCGTTAGCCAAGGAGAGGTATATACTACCCCATCCTTCCACCCTAAAAGCAGTTTATTAAGTTTGGTATTCTTTTGATTGGGCGCCATTAGTTCATTTAATTTGCAGAAAATTGGCTTTCAATCAATTTATCTACACCATTTCAAACCTGCAATACGTTCATACTAGTTTATTATAGTACATAATAATTGACCAAAGGCCAATTTATAGAAACTATTATAAACTATTCTATGCAACATGTTGATGCTCCTCCCGAATACATAACCGATTTTCCTTAGTATTATTTTTCCGAAACTATTATAATGTGACGTAAGCTATCACATTATGGTCATCACGTATGCAAACTCTACCCCCTGTTCGCATTGGTCGTCAACGCAGTCACGACTATTTTAACTGGAAGAACCGCTTCTACGTCAATTTTAACCGGTACGCCAAGCGCACCCGGCATGAACGCAGTAAAATAGCCCAACGGCGTTACGAAAAGCAGGTTCGCCTGCACATGGCCCGCACCATTGCGGCTGTAGAGCAGACTGGCGCCCAGCGCATGCAGCAGTTATACGAAGAACTATTTGGCACACAGGCACAGATTAAAAGCAGCCTGACCCGCACCACAAAATGGATGGTTAATCTATTGATGATTTTTGTACTGTCTGGTTGTGGTGCGCTATTTGGAGACAAAGATAAAGATAATCCTATGCAAATAGAGCTTTCTCCTCTAGAAGCCAGAGTGGGTGTTTCGTATGATGCAAAGCTTAAAGTTTCTGATTTAGATGGTGTTGGTTTAGTTAGAGTTACAAGCCCTGACAGTTCCTGGGTTTTAGATGGCGAAGGCAGATCCGAGGTTGTTTTTGATGTTTCTAAGGAGTTTGATGCTCCAGGTAAAAGAAGAATTAGTGTTGAAGGCTCTGATCTAAAAGGCAGAGATTACTCTTCTGTTTTTGATTTAGATGTTTTGGATGCTGCTTCAAATATTTTGGTTTGGGTTCCAAGAAGAAATGAGGCTACAAGTATTTATACTCCTGAAACAAGGGTTAGGAATCAAGATGGTATTGATAGTGTTAGAGTAACTAGGTTAGATACTGGTGTTAGTGAGTTATATGTTGGTGATGGTGGAAGCTTACTTAGTTTTGAATGGTCTTCTGATTATTCTTCACTAAGATTAAATACGCCTTTAAGTATTGATCATAGTGTTGATATTTTTGATTCTTTTGGATGAAAAAATACTCAAACTGTTTCTGTTGAAATCTACAGGGATAATGTTTTGCCTAATTTAAGTGTTGAAACAAGCGGTCTAGGTGTTGATGAGTTTAGTGCGAGAATTATGGCTAGTGACGATTTTTATTTAAAAAGAGTTGAGTTTGATTTCGGTTCTGGCTTGGAGTCATTTGATATTAATTCTTCTAGTTTAGATACTGTTATTTCTAGAAGATTTGATGATGGTTCTCAAAGGGATTTAAATTATTTGGTTAGGGTCTTTGATGATGAAGGAGGGGTTTCTTCTAAGACTGGAGATTTTAGGTTACTTGGTCTTGCTGATTTAGATATTGTTTGGAGAACCTACCTTGATGAAACCCCCGTCGATGGTGCCCAGATGCACTTGACCCATAGGGAGATCGACTTTGACACCACGCTAACCAGCCAAAACGGCCTACTTAACGCTCGAGTTCCTCGTGGGGAGTATGCTGTTTTTTTGCATGCTAATCCTTCTATGAGGCTTCCAAGTAAAGGAGGTCCTGTGGGTTTTGAAAATTTTGTTGAGGGCAATGGTGAATATATTAGTAACATTTCTCGTATTCGTTTAGGTAGAGATTTTTTGCCATCTGAGTATAATGGTAGTTTCTGGCATGGAAGAAATGAAACTTTTGTTTTAAGTGGACCTCAAATCATGCATGAATTACAACTTAGTATTTTGTCTTATGAGGCAGAAAAGGCAGTGATTTTAGGTCCTGGTTTCGATGTTGATTTTTATTTGAGTTTGAATCGCAATTTATCTACAGTTATTGAAACGTTAGAGAATAATTATTACAGCTACCCTGTTGTTTACAGAGGTATTCGTGGAGGTTATACGCTTGAGGAGCTAAGCAGGCAAACAGCCAATGGTTTTGGCTCTCCAAGGGTTCCTTTGGCCTCTGAGCCACTTGTTTTTGCATTTAACTGGGGGGATTCTAATTGCAAAGAAGGCTGGACTAGTTGGACAGATACTGTTTGCACTGTTGGGCGTGTTCCAGGGGCTTTGGCATCTGATGATGTAAAAGAGGGTTTTAGGCTTTTTTATCGTGATTTGACAAGTATTTTAGATGGTCCAAAAATTGGTATTAATCCATATCTCGTTGAAATGATTGAGGGCTACAGCGAAGATATTAGTGAAAGGATCATAGATGATAATACTGATTTTTTTGATCATTTGATTAATAGGGGGGGTGCTATGACCTCTCATTTAAGAAATGGTGTTTTGTATTATGGCCTTACCAATGGCAACATTATGGCCGAAAACGATGTTCGAAACAGAGGGCCTCCTTATACTCAAGATAAAACGTTATCTAAAATTCTTGCAAGATTTCCTCGAGAGTATTACGATGCTGCGGTGAGCAGACCTGCAGTTTATGCAGGGGGAGCTGTTAATGAGTCTAGATTTATTGGTGAAGTGGAGAATATGTTTGTTTCTGAAATTAAGGAGTCTTATCAAGAAGAAGATATTTGGCGAATTCCTATGTTTGGTAGCTCAAGGGATCCACCAACTATTATGCGTCAGTTAGGTTTTGATTATTTGCATCCTGATTATGGTGTTATTCCTGTGCGCAGGACTTTTCTTGATAAAGATGTTAGAAATATCAAGATTCTACACGGGTATGCACCGTTTGCTCAGCAGCAGTATTTGACGCAAGCAATCAGACAGCAAATCAGAGATTTTGTCATTGAACATGGCGGTACTGAGTGGCAAAGTAACTCTTTGAGTTCTTCCAGAGAAACGGGCTTTAATATGCAGTTTTATAATAGGTATCAAGACATACCCTGATGCAACCAAGACTGGCAAACCTGCTCATACCACGCAATCAAAACCTTGACGGCCAGGTGCTCTACGGGGCATCTGGCCGGTATTTTAAATACCTTTAAATCCTAATATATATATATTAAGTATATACCATTCCCTACTATAAACCCTACCAACTAGCAGCATCTACAAAACCCTATGAAACTTACTATTGTATCCGGATCCAAAGGTCTGGCAGCTACAGCAAAGGTAACCATCTACTCCAATGGCCACTTATCCTTCAATAAAAGTGCGGCGCTCAAGCTGGATATCACACAGGGGAAAGATCTCCACGTGGCCCTCGCCGTTGACGACCAGCATAAACCCGAGCAAAAGCTGTTTTTAGTCTTCTTCAAACAAAAAACCGATGACACCCGCAAAATTGTCAGCACGGACAAATCCCACCTTATCAATTTTTCTACCTCCCTTGATGCGCTTTCCATAGACTACAAAAAAACACGCTACGTCTACGAAATTACCAACGAAGACACCTGGAATGGTCAGCGCGTAATCGTACTTGACCGCATTAAGAAATAGCGCCCCATCAAGGTTCCGCCTTACAGACTGCGATGCAATGAATGAGCATTACGACCTCCATACAGATCCTCACCCGTTAACGCCAAGTAACCAGGCCAGCGGATCGCTGCCATCGGGTCTCCAGCTGATGGGTGGCCGCTGTGCCTCGTGCAACGGGGCTCCTGCATCACCATACACCTCCTGCAACGCCTTCCCATAGGCTAAACGAGGCTCGTGAACATCTTTAATGCGTTGCCAGTACACGATTTCAGGGTGGTCGGGTGAGGCTACCCCTTCCTGAATGAGTTGGGTGCCCACCAAAACCGAGGGGATTCCAACGGCAGCGTTGTATGCGGCGCGAAAGCCCACTATCGGCGCGGAACTGCCATCAAATCGATTGCGCTCCAGCCACTGTGCGCCGGCCTTTTGCAGGGACGCCGCCACTTTTTCAAGCGGAATCGGGGCATAGATGATGGCCACCGACCGACATCCTTTTCCGTCGTATCGAAGTATGGATTCAATCAGGTCTTCGATGTGGGCATCGCTCCACTCGGACAAATAGGCCGCCGAAAAGTGCGCGGTTCGGAGTAAAGCCTGCGCATCTTTGTGCAGCACGCCCATGTTTTGCAGCGCTGCCGATACGCGCAGCAATCCGTCATCCGAGCCGGCAAACATCCACCGTTTGAACTGCCGGCCTTCGTAGGTGGCCAAATCCAGTGTGGTTTCAATGGGAATAGATGCATCCAAAGTTCGCAAACATTCCAGAAAGGAGGCGATTAACCAGGGATCTTTGCGCGATAGCTTACCGGCATATCCCGCCCCGGATAGCAGCACCGCAAGCACATCCTGAAATCCGACTAGGGGCAGGTTTCCAGCGTGCAGGCAAAGGACCGTCTCAGAGCGGTTATCGCGAAAACCATCAGCCAGAACAGCCCGAAGCCAGGACTCCGGCTCTCCATTCAACACCGTATTGCACAAATGTTCAACACCAAAACGGATATCCTGTATGGGGAAAAGTCCTTGTTCAGCTGTTTTCTCCATCGCCCGTTGCAATGGACTTCCCGGGCGTTGATATCCGTCTAGCCACACATTCAGGGCATTAACGACGCACTGCAGGCGATGCTCAAGATGCTCGTTCATGGTCCGTCCTCCAGCAGAAAATTACATCCCCGTAAATGGTACTGACTCCACCTTCCCAGCACCTGAAACGCTCCGTCGGCGCGCTGCACACCCCTGTCGCCGGTTAACACGAACGGACACGAAGCCCAATTAGCAAGGTCGATTACACCAATGAGTCCCTCCTGTCCGGCCGGCAGTTCCTGCACCGGATTCAACGGATTGCGGATACTTGTACGCACCCAGGCCGGACATCTGAACCATTCATCACCCAATGCATACGACTGCGACAGGAGCTCTGTCATGCCATACTCCGAGTGAATGGATTCCCACGGAAGTGCAAAGCCATCGGCAAGCATTTCATGGAGCTGCTGACGAGACATTTCCCGACGATAGGTTTTCATACCGCCGGTTTCCATAATAATACTGCCCTCAGGCAAGGTAGTAGGATGCTGCTCAGCCAGGTCTACCAGACCGAAAGCGGCTCCAAAAAGCAGTACAGACCGTTCATTTCGCTCGATTTCGTTGAGCAGATCGCGGGAAATGGATTGTCCGATAGGCAAAAAACGACTGAGTCCTGTGGGGTCGGAGTCGATCAGCGCGTTGATCATCCACACCAGTGAGCTGTTTGGATTTTCATTGTAGCCGGGTGTATATCCCAGCACCACCATGTTTTCCAGGGCATAAAACGCCTGCATTCCCGCAAAAATGGATGTTCTGTACACCTCCGCGAATGCCACCTCATGCCGTGAGCGCACGGAGGTAGTTGTGCCGCTGCTTTGGAAGAAAAGCTCCGGGGGATGATTGCCGGCAGCGTATACACGAGCATCGCGAAAGGCTTCTACCGGCATCAGCGGCAGCACTTCTCCCCCGCCCAAAGGTAGCGCTTCGTCCTGGTTCTGGGGCGGCCTTCCGCCCAGGTTCATTGATTGTACTCCATCATAAAACGTACGGTATACGCGATTCATACCCAGCTGATACTCCAGTACATCCTGCAAGGCTGCGTGAAAATCAAGGTTTTCGTGGAAAATGTAGTCGAATCGGGTTTGCATTTTCAAATATACAGCATTTCTCAAACCCTGTTTGCGTAACTAATTGAAGAACCCCATCGTAAAATGATGCAAAACACCTGTCAATCATCGTAATCCCATTGAGTTATGAAAAAGTGGATCATCACCCTCATCATATTGGCCGTTTCATTCGGAGGCGGCTACTGGTACTATCAACATAGTGTCAGTAATAAAGAACCCGAAACGCAGCCTATGGTTGAAGTCACCCGAGGCAGCATCGTTGAAAAAGCCCTGGCTGTGGGCACGATTCAGCCTGAACATCAGGTTGAGGTGAAATCTAAAGTTTCGGGAGTCGTGCGACACATCTTCGCCCAGCCCGGCACCTACGTACGACAAGGTGATCCGCTTATCGAGGTGCAGCCCGATCCTACTCCGCTTGAACTGGCCGAAGCACGCCGAAATGTTGAGCTTTCTGAAATTCAGGCCAACACCATCGCTCAAACGATACGGCGGCAGTCGCAGCTGATGGAACGCGGCATGATTTCGCGCAGTGAGTTCGAGGAAATCGAACGCCAGCATAACGACGCCATGGTACGTCTGCAAATGAATCGCGAACGACTCGAATTGCTCGAGTCGGGTCGGGTTACCGTTGGTGGTATCGAAATAGAAAGCGTGATCAAAGCCCCGATATCCGGATATGTTCTTGAACGTATGGTGGACATTGGCGACCCTGTTGTGCCTCTTACCTCCTACCAGGCTGGTACAGCGCTGATGAGTATCGCCGATATGAGCGGACTCATATTTAAAGGTACCGTAGATGAAATTGATGTGGGTAAACTGACCGAAGGTATGCCTGTAGAGCTGAAAATCGGTGCGCTGCCGGGTACACGGGTTACCGGAATCCTGCGAACCATATCACTGAAAGCCACCCGGCAGGATAATACCACGGTATTTCCTGTTGAAATCGATATCACCAGTACAGGCGGAGCCATTTTGCGCGCCGGATATTCTGCCAACGCCGATATCATCATCAAGCAGCTGGATGACATCCTGCTTGTACCCGAACGGGTGATTGAATTCCGTGATGACAAAGCCTTCGTGGAAGTCCTGACCGATGAACTTACCGGCAGCGCGAATGAAGTCGAAATCCAAACCGGATCAAGCAATGCCATCATGATTGAAATCACTTCCGGACTTGAAGAAGGCCAGAAAGTTCTGGAACGTCCACGCAGATCACTCACCATTTAAACGGGTACGGTCATGAACCTGCTTCGTGAATTTATCAGCCAGATTAATCAGCAGCGTTTGCGAACCTTCCTCACAGTTTTCGGAATCATGTGGGGAACGGCCACGCTTATTCTGCTGCTGGCCTTTGGGATGGGTTTCCGCGACCAGATGATGCTTAATTTCCGGGGCATGGGTGATAATATCGCCATTGTATTTAACGGCAGAACATCCCAGCCCTATGCCGGAATGGGCGTTGGCCGACGCATTCAGCTGCGCGAAGCCGATGCCGCTTACATCAAGCAAGAGGTACCTGGAATTCTGGACATCTCACCGGAATACTCCGCCTGGAATCGCACGCTTCGTGTCGGTGACCGGATGAATACCCCTAACATAGGCGGCGTTCATGTAAACTACTCCGATATGCGCAATATCTTCCCTCAGGAGGGCGGCCGATGGTTTAATCCGATAGACATCAGCGAACGACGCCGGGTAATTTTTTTGGGCGACCGGCTTGCAGAACTGCTTTTCAACGGAGATAACCCTGTAGGTCAAACCGTACTGGTTGGTCAAAGTCCGTTTCTGGTCATTGGTGTGATGGAGAAAAAATCACAGAACTCTTCGTACAGCGCGCGGGACGAGAGCAGAGCTTTCATCCCGGCATCTACTTTCAGTACGCTTTTTGGGACAGATCAGCTCAACAATATCATCTATACCGTTGAGTCGCCGGTTATCGCCGACGAGGTTCGCACACAGGTACGCGAAGCTTTGGCGCGAAAATACCGGTTTAATCCGACAGACCAGAACGCAGGTCCAATATGGGACACCAACGAAGCGTGGACTTTTTTCTACTACTTTTTCCTGGCAATGAACGGTTTTTTGGGCATCATCGGGTTTTTCACCCTGGCCGTTGGTGGCATAGGCGTGGCGAACATCATGTTCGTGGTGGTTCAGGAGAGAACCAAAGAAATTGGCATCCGCCGGGCAACCGGCGCGCGAAGATCGACCATCATGCTGCAGTTTTTCACGGAGAGCTTTCTCATCGTTGGTATAGGCGCAGCAATGGGTTACCTGGTGGGATGGGGAATCGTTCAAGCACTGCAGAATAACCCAATTCAGGAGTTCGTGGGCTCACCCATTTTTTCTGCCGAAGTTGGACTGATTGCCTTCGCGGTACTCTCCTTCATTGGACTTACCGCAGGGTTCTTACCTGCCATGCGGGCATCCCGCCTGGATATCGTAGAATGTTTAAGGAACTGATATTATGTGGCGCATACTGTTAACCGAGTTTTTTCAGGATATCCGAAATCAAAAGCTTCGCGCTTTTCTGACCATCATTGCCATATCATGGGGTACCTTTGCAGTGATTCTGTTGCTGGCATTTGGTCAGGGCGTGAGCAACAAGATGCTGGAAGGCATGCTTGGCGCGGGTAATCAGGTGATGATGATTTACTCGGGTCAAACCTCCATCAATCATGACGGACTGGGTGTTGGCCGAAGAATTCGTTTCACCGAAGACGACATCCGTCTGCTCGAAGAGACTGTTCCCTACATCGGTTACATCAGTCCGCAATACGGCCGTTATGATATGAACCTGCGCAGTCCACATGCTAGTACCAATACCTACGGCGAGGGGGTGAATCCGGATTTCGAAGTCATGCGTACCATGTACCCGGCAGCGGGAGGTCGGTTTTTGAATGCCCTTGATGTTGCCGAACAGCGCCGGGTTATTTTCCTCGGCAATGAAATCGCACTGAGGCTGTACCCTGATGGCGACGCGGTTGGCAGTATTGTGCAGCTCGACGGAACGCCATTTACCATCGTTGGGGTGATGGAGGCAAAGATGCAAACAGCGATGAGTCATGGTCCCGATGCAGACAGAGCCATTATCCCGTATACCACCTACCGCAATATGTACTCACAGCGGTTTTTGGGCTCTATACTGATTCGTCCAACTGAACCTGACAAACAGCTCATCGTTAAGGAAGAGATTACACGGGTTCTGGCGCGTAAATATCAGTTTGATCCGGCGGATCAGGAAGCCATCGCTATCTGGGATTTCATTGAAATGGAGCGCATTAGCCGGGCTGTGGGTACCGGAGTGACCATATTTTTATTCGCAGTCGGATTCTTTACCCTGCTTATTGCCGGTGTGGGCGTCGCCAATATCATGTATGTAGTGGTCAAAGAACGCACCCGTGAAATCGGCGTGAAGAAAGCCCTTGGTGCCAAAAATCATCATATTACGATGCAATTTATTACCGAAAGCCTGCTCATCTCTTTTATCGGAGGCGGACTTGGCATAGCCGGGGCAACCTTGATTGTGGAGTTTGTGCTGTCGCTGAACCTAACCGAAGGTGCAGGTGAATTTTTGGGTCAACCCGTTTTGTCGCAAACGGTTGTACTCATTACGGTGGGTGTGTTAACCGCCATCGGATTTGTAGCAGGTGTATTTCCTGCAAGAAAAGCATCACGGCTGGAACCGGTAGAATCGCTTCGATACGAGTAAATCACAGTTTTTCGGGATTTAAGCTTGGTAGTAGATAGTTTTTCGTATTTTTGTGGCAATTAACCCACATCCGAGTAACATCTACAAACCGTTGAAACCGTTACTATCTGTCGAAAACATCCGGAAACAATACGTCCAGCAGATTGTTTTAAATGATCTGGATTTGACGGTCAATGAAGGGGAGTTTTTCTTTTTACTCGGTCCTAGCGGGTGCGGAAAAACGACGTTGCTGCGCATTTTATCGGGATTACTGGAACCGGATGCGGGCAGGATTGTACTCAACGGTACCGATATAACCCACACCCCGGCACACCTCCGCGACGTGAATACCGTGTTTCAGAACTATGCCCTCTTCCCGCACATGAACGTTTTTGATAACGTTGCGTTTGGTCTGCGGATGAAAAAGGTAAGTGAAACGAAGGTTAGAGAGAACGTTACCGAGGCACTGCGACTGGTGAGTTTACCCGATTTTTCGTCCCGCATGCCCTCTCAAATGAGTGGTGGACAAATGCAGCGGGTGGCCCTGGCAAGAGCTATTGTTAACGAGCCATCCGTACTGCTGCTGGATGAACCCCTGGGTGCCTTGGATGTAAAGCTGCGCAAGCAGATGCAATCGGAACTGCGTCAGTTACAGCGCAAATTGGGTACAACCTTTATTTGCGTTACCCACGATCAGGACGAAGCCCTCACCCTCGGCGACCGGATTGCGGTTATGAACAAGGGGCGATTTGAGCAGATTTCCGATGCCCATACCCTGTACAATCAGCCGGTTTCGCATTACGTGTGCGACTTCCTGGGCGAGTGTAATTTTCTTGAGGGATCGGTTCAACAGGCAACATCCACTGGATGCCGTGTTTCGGTACATGATGGATTCATCGAAGCTTCAGCGCCTGGTTTCAAAGAGGCAGACCAGGTGACGGTTGGCATCCGTCCGGAGAAAATTGCCTTGAATGCAACCGATGAAACACGCCAAAATCAACTTCAGGCGGTGGTTTCCGAGCGCATCTTTACAGGAAATCATTACCAGATTGAGTGCATTACTCCGGCGGGATCACATTTGAATGTGCTCTTCATGAACAACGGTTCTCTGGAGCTGCCTGAGCAGGGAGCTTCGGTGCAGTTAAGCTGGAAAAACGAAGACACCATCATTCTGCCAATGCCCGATAAAGGCACCGTGAACGCCTCATGAAGTCCCTTCAGAAGTACATAACACTGGGTCCACCGGCCATCTGGCTTGGGATTTTCTTTGTAGCTCCGCTGCTTATCATTTTCGTTTATAGTTTTTTTGAGCGGGGTATTTACGGAGATATCGTGTACACGTTTTCGCTGGACAACTACCTCCGGGCAATTGATCCATTGTATGCGAAGACTTTATGGCGGTCGACCTGGATCTCTGTTGTAAGTACACTGATTTGCCTGGTTTTGGGGTATCCACTAGCCTGGTACATCGCGCGGCAATCGGCCAAGATGAAAAAGCTGTTGCTGGTGTTACTGATCGTGCCTTTCTGGACCAACTTTCTGGTGAGAACCTACGCATGGATCTTTATTCTGCGCACAGAAGGGCTGCTGAATAACACCTTGCTTTCGCTCGGACTGATTTCAAGTCCACTGGAAATACTCTTCACCCAGACGGCCGTTATTATTGGACTTGTGTACACCTATCTCCCGTTTATGGTGCTGCCCATTTACGTGAGCATTGAAAAGCTTGACAGGGCTCTCTTCGATGCTTGTCGTGATCTCGGAGCAACCAGCTGGCAGTCCTTCAAAAGTATCATGCTGCCTTTGACCAAACCGGGCATTATATCGGGCTGTATTCTGGTGTTTGTGCCTTGTTTGGGCGCCTATATTACTCCCGATTTACTTGGCGGTGCTAAAAGCCTGATGGTAGGAAATCTGATTCAGGTACAGTTCCTTGCTGCCCGCGACTGGCCCTTCGGCGCAGCGCTCTCCTTCATCGTTATGGCCATAGTACTGTTACTGCTCTTTGCCTATGCCCGATGGGGAACCAACAACTTCGACAAAGCAGCGGAGGCGAAATGAGCAAATTCAACGCTGGTCGATTTTTCCTCGGACTGCATGCATGGGGTGTATTTGCGTTCATTTACGCTCCCATCCTCATACTCATCGTGTTTTCATTCAATCAGGAGCGCATCAACGCTGTGTGGACAGGATTCACCTTAGACTGGTACCGAAGACTGCTCACCGATGCGGACTTGCTGGACAGTGTGTATAACAGCCTGGTAGTAGGACTAACATCCACGGCCATTGCTACCATACTCGGCACGATGGCGGCCTTAGCCATGCACCGCTACGTGTTTCGGGGCAAGAAGCTGTTTGATGCCATCTTATACCTGCCCATTGTGATTCCGGAGATTGTAATGGCCGTATCACTGCTGACGTTTTACGTGTTCATCCAGCTCACCTTAGGACTCGTTTCGGTAATCATAGCCCACATCACCTTCAACATTGCCTTTGTCTTTGTGATTGTACAGGCCCGACTAGCGGGAATGGGTTCTGACCTTGAAAACGCTGCAGCCGATTTGGGAGCCACATCCTGGCAAACCTTTCGCTTCGTAACCCTCCCTGTTATTGCTCCGGGTGTAATCAGTGGGGCGCTGCTTGCGTTTACCATCTCGTGGGATGATTTCATGATTGCGTTCTTTACCGCGGGTGTAGGCGGCACTACCCTGCCCATGCGTGTATACTCTATGATTAAATTCGGCGTCACCCCAGAAATCAACGCAATATCTACCATTACCATTTTATTCACTATGTTGCTCATACTTCTGGCTGTACGGCTGGAAGGCATTTTCAAAACCGCTAAAACCATCGGAACATGATACGTTTTCGTTCGCTCATCCTTGTGGTCATCGCCGCGTTAATAACTGCATCCTGCGGCGGGTCGGGCACTACTCCTGCTGGCGATAATGAACGTACACCCAGGCTGAATTTCTACAACTGGTCGTACTACATCGCCGATGAAACCATTCCCGATTTCGAGCGCGAGTTTGGTGTTCGGGTTCGGTACGACAATTTCAGCAGCAACAGCGAGCTGCTTGCCAAGCTGCAGGCCGGTGCCAGTGGTTACGACTTGGCTGTTCCCAGCGATTATATGGTTCAGATAATGATAAACCTTGAACTGCTCCAACCGCTTCGAACCGAAAATATTCCGAATCTGGAAAACATCCAGTCGCGCTTTAGAAACCTGCCGTTTGATCCCGATAACCGCTATTCCATTCCCTATCAGTGGGGCACAACTGGTATTGCGATAAATACGCGATTTGTGACCGAAGAAGTTGATAGCTGGGGTGTTTTTTGGGATGAGCGCTACCGCGGTCGTATTTCTATTCTGGACGATATGCGCAGTGGCCTGGTTCCGGCCCTGAAACTACTGGGTTATTCGGTAAATACGCGTGATGAAGCAGAACTTCGCGAGGCCCGGGATCTGATGTTTGAGCAGAAACCCCTTGTCAGGACTTATTCCAGCGAAACCTACATGGATCTGCTAAAGTCCGGCGATATCTGGATCGCGCAGGGATGGAGTGGTGACATCTATCAGGTTACCCGGGAAAATCCCGATGTTATTTTCATCATTCCGAAAGAGGGATCATATGTTTGGGTTGATAACCTGGTGATTCCCAAGGGTGCACCAAACCGAACTACTGCCGAGGCGTTTATCAATTACCTGCTTCGGCCGCAAGTAAGCGCAGCGATTTCGAATTACACGGGATACTCGAGTCCAAACAGGGCAGCGTTACCACTGATTAATCCGGATTTACTAGCCGATACCAGCATGTATCCGCCAGACGACGTTATGGACAGACTGGAATTTCTGGAAGATGTTGGTCAGGCTACTTTACTGTATAACCGGATGTGGAACGAAGTGAAGGCCAGGTAAAGTTGAATTTGAACGGTATTTTAGAAACATATACATCCACTTTCAGAGAGAAGGGATCTAAGTTTATATCATATTTGATACCGGTTCAGCATGATGACGAAATTCAGGATGCACTAAAAGCAGTTCGGTCGAAATATCCCGATGCAACCCATCACTGTTATGCATGGAGAATTAATCCGAGTCAAATACGTGAATTTAGCCAGGATGATGGTGAGCCTTCCGGCACTGCAGGTCTCCCGATTTTGGCACGTTTAAAAAGTCATCAGCTGATCAATATTCTAGGTATTGTTGTGAGGTATTACGGAGGGACTAAGCTGGGAAAAACAGGGCTGATCAAATCCTACAGTTATGGAATCGACCTGACGATGACTGATGTAAAAACCGTTTTAATAAAGCCGTACTGTACGTTTTCGATAACCTATCCATACCACGATTCGAAAACGGTTGAACATCTCATGAAGACGTTTGATATTCAGCCGGGCGATATTCGTTATACCGACAATGTTAACGGCGAATTTTTCTGCCCCGCCGAGCTGGCTGAACGTTTTGATGAGCGCTTGCGTGAACTGGAATGGTGCGGTGTGAATGCGGTTAAAAAGCAGATAATCCACTTAGCGGAAATGTCACATGGATGAGCTACAGGAAGCAAATTTTAGCCGCATTTACAGAATTAACTGGCTTATTTGCGGCCCATTACTGGTATTATTTGGATGGCCTTACTATTTACTGATTTCTCCCGACGCGGAACAAAGTATCGCCTTAGCTGGAAGTTTCTTTTTTTCACTCACATTTACACTGACCATAATTCATGGGCATATAGCGGTTGCACTTGGAGCGTTACATATGGATGTATATTACGAGTGGCACAAAAAATCTGCAAGATTTCCCAAAATACCCTTTCATCCTGTACTGTTCACTACCAGATTCAGATTAACCTCATTTCTGGTAAGTGTGGGGATTTTCATGTTCAGCAAGCTCGTTTGATACGTATGTTAGAAAAAAGAAATGAATTGCAGTTTCTGCTAACAAAAAAAGGGCCCGCGGTTGCGAGCCCTTAAAGACGTTCAATCATTTAATTAATGATTACCCTTGGGTTGGAACCCAGGAGCTGCACCAGCCTGCTGCAGTAACTGGTCCGGCAAATAGCAAGCAACCACCACAACCACCATTTGCTGGTTGCGTATATAGCTGGCAGTTGTCGCAACGTTGCTCAGGAATTTCCGTTACTTCAATGTAGTTAACATTTTCACGCATCTGTAAGTCTGCCTCTGATAAGCCACTTACGTCAGTACAAGGATCTGCGGCTGATGTTGCAGGTGCCGGAGCAGGGGTATCGGAACTACCACCGCCACAAGCTGTTATTAGTGATGATGCACCAACTGCAGCAACACCCATTAAGCTGAATTTTTTGATAAAATCTTTGCGATTTAAAGAGTTTTCCATACTTGAACCGTTTTTTAATTAAGAGTGATATGATGTATAATGTTACAATGTAGCAACATCGTTCAGCAAAATCGCCGATTTTTAGCTGTGAATGCCAATTTAGAATAAGTCTTAAAGAGAAGAGAAGCCGGCTCTTATTCGTTTGATTTCTTTTGATAGCAATCGGCCAGCTTATTAATAATGCGGGATTTTCTGGTCCTCACATTAACAGGAGATATCCCAAATACTTTGCTGACTTTTAAAAGAGAGGCTTCCGGTCGCTTGAACATGTAAGCAATTAATTCCCTGGATCTGCCATCGAGTGTCTGCAGGCACAACTCCAATATACGTTGCCTGTCTTCATCCATTAAAGCCTGAAGCTGCTCGGCCGGTTCTGTATAAAACATCTCTTGAAATACTGCGCTTCCGCTTCGATGTTCATTTTTGAGGTACGCGAAGTATTCATTTCTGGACACAATCATGAGGTATGCCGTAATGTTAGTATCATCGGCCATTGCTCTGGCAGCAATACGCTCAAGCACCGCTACAAATGCCTGTTGTACACATTCTCTGGCGACATTTAGGTTCGCCCCAAAGGTAATTACCAGATACTCTGTAAGCCTGGGAACCATATCCGTAACGTACTCGTCTATCTGCGCTTTGTTTCGTTCTTCAATAGCGCGGCGAAAGTCCTGATTGTGCGTTCGTGAAGTTTCCAAATCAAATGATTAAAAAGATTCCCGGTAGCTGCATTACGAAACCTTTAAAAATTTACAGGCAGTCAACCCTCATCGCCAACGGTCTCCAGATATTTCAATCATGTTATAGGTAATGCAGATCTGGTTTAGCAAACTAGTACAATATAACACTCCTGTAATTCTCATTTGATAATACAACAAATTTATGAGTTAGGCATTTTTAAAAAAATCAACCCAATATTTGCATTAGTTATTTTTTATTTTTAGACTGTTCAAGATTAATATAATCAATTACTTATAGATTATATTATTGTTAACTTGTAACAAAACCGCACTGAAAAACTCTTAATACTGTAGGGAAGTGCGTTTTCCGCGCAAACTTAACTACAATCAGATACCTAAAACCATAAGTCTAAACAGAACAAATATGAAAACTTCAAAAAATACCCTCGTAGCAGCTACACTTACCATTGCTATAGCACTTGGTTGCGCAAACTTTATTGATTTGAGTACCTCAACTAATTCGATCCCCAGCATCGACCAGGATACAGCAAAAATTCAAATTGAATCAACACTTGCATGGGGTATCCGTGAAGATATCGTTATCATTAAACCAGACTAAGCGAACATAAGCGCTAACCTCTGACTGGCGACATAAACCTAACAATAGGTTAATTATCTTCGTACGGTACGATTTGTTTGAATATTCACAGTATATTCAAACAAATGTTGACCATCTATATTATCCTTTTGCTGTTGAGTGGCCTGAATCCAGGTTCTACAGACAGAAACGCCGTTGCACAGGATCAATTCCTAACTCACCTGAATGAGGTTGAGTTAGGTTCAGATGTCCCTTTTCACCTTTGGTATATTATCAAGATGATAGAGGTGCATGATGATTTTGCGGAACTTCTGAATGAAGAGCTGGATGATGTGTTGCTTGTATCCGCTGAACATCCGGTGCGATGTTTATTTAGAGATGGTGTTACCAATCGGAGTACGGGTGAGTTATTTCATCAGGCATACGTGTGCACCGGTGACGGGGCTCTGCTTGTCGCAGCACTATACGAAGCTGACGAAACATTACGTGTTAAGTTGCAACGTACCTATGCCAATGAACTGGAAACGATACGAAACGAGAGCAAGTCCAACGCTGCCCTTATTAACAAGGCACTTCGACTGGATTATGACCCTTCCGACCTATTTAAGGTAAGGTCATTTACCTTGCCAGACGTATACACGTTCAGTTTGCACAGTGCTTCGCAGTCGGATAATATAGAACCGCTGATCTATCAGTGGGAACGTGAGTTATTGCAATCTGTGGGAGTAGTTCGTCCCTCAGAAGCATTAAAGATGAAGACGGTCGTTACTGCACTGCACTTAATAATCAGTGATTACGGACGTGTACACCGTCTTTCCCTATTAGCGGTTAACCGTAACAACATCAGCGATACCCACCCAACACAAGTTATGCTGAAACGACTGGCGTTTGCAGCCACCGTTGGAGGGTATTTTCAAACAGCGTTAGAACTTTACCGTTCTCATCTGCTTCCACTGAGCAAAGCCATTACCGATGAAGAGGAATACCTCAAGGTAACCATAGATTACGCGAATATATTATTCCGGTTAGGCAATTATAATGCTGCCCTACAAACCTATCGAGAGGTATATCATCATCCCTGGCAAATAGAAGACTCACGATACCGCGCCGCCTTACTGAATAACCTTGCCGTGAGTTATTTGAACGCGGGTTTTTTCGAAGATTACCTATCACTTCAGCTCCAGTCTTACGAGCAGGCAATCTCGGGCGGTGCTGTTCAAACACAATTACGATCACTTACCAATCTTTACATCTATCATTGGCGGAATCAGGATTGGGTTAACGCCATCCGTTATCTGAACGAGGCGTTAGTATTAGCTCAAAGGCTGAATCTGGACCGGGAAACAGCTGAAATTAACATTCTCTTTAGTACATACTACAGCAATCATTTAAAAGACTACGAAAAAGCTCTTCAGTATGTGGATGCTGCTCTAGATGTGATTGATCCTGACCGTGGTTTCAATATGCTTGTTTCTGCTTACATCGAAAAAGCAACCATTTTAATGAATTTGCAGCGATATGAAGAAGCCATATCCGTTAATAAAGCAATATTGGAGGAAGTCGTCCGACGAGACGATCCCAGATCCGAATTCGATTTAAATACCCAGCTGGTAAATCTACTGGTAGCAAATCGACAATATGAACAGGCTTCACCTATTGTTAAATCACTCCAGACAGTTCCATTGGCGTATCTGAGCCTGCAGCAACGCTCTCTACTAACCAACGCATTGGTACAGTATAACCGCGTTATGAATTCTGGAGAGCACCAGCTTGAATTACTACGCTCAACCGTCTCTGAAATCATTCGTGCAGTTAGGCTAAGTGGTGATTTACAGAGTGGCTTTATCCGCCTCGAAGCAGGATATGAGCTCACATTTATCCTTTTAATTGATGAATTAATTGATCATGGCTATTTCGAAGAGGCTATTATTTGGCTGGATGATATTAAAAATCTCAACAAGGCGGCGTTCGTAAATTCATCCCTGCTTAAGTCTAGCGTTCTTTCAGAAGAAGAATTCCTGTACGATGTACAGCTCACTAACAGAATAGACAGAATAAGGTCCGAAATACTCAGAGCTTCAGATAACAAGTTGGGTGAGTTAAATAGGGAGCTATTACAACTTCTCAATGAAAAAAATCAATTCAATAATCGGGTATTGACGGAGTATGACGCTGCTGAATTAAATGTAAATGCACTTCGTCGCCAGCTCAAATCTGGCGAACAGATTTTATCTTACCAGGCTATCGACTCTGTAATGTATATCGTTAGTATTCTACGAGGAAGTACAGCGTTAAACAGAAAAGTTATCACTAGTTCAATGAATGACAACGCGCGCGCAATTATACAGGGGCTGCGTAATAATTCTGCCAACCTGCATGAGCTACATAACGTTTACCGGGAGTTTGCCGGGCCTTATCTCGCTGAGAGTACCAATCGTTTATTTCTGATCCCCGACGGTTTTATGTATCAGATCCCATTGGAAATTTTACCCAGAAACCTAACGGATACCCCCTTTCAGTTTGGCAGAGCTAAATATCTGATTGAAGATATGTCAATTTCATATCAGAACTCTTTGTCAGACTTACTGACCTTAAAGAGTAGAAAGCCTCAAAATGGTTATTCCACAGAATATCTCGGAGTAGGCATATCCGAATTTAACTTTGCAATGGAGGTACAGCAGAATAGGAACTCCCGTTTTTCAATGGTGAATCTACCATATGCGAAAACAGAAATTGAAGAGTCATACAGAATACTCAAGGACTTAAATCCGCGTGTAAAATTGCTAGATAATCAAGGTACGGTAAATAATGTCCTTGAACATATCACAAGCTCTAGAATCGTGCACATTGCTTCACATAGTCTGGTTTATGATACGGACCCTCTATTTTCTGTAATTCAGTTGTACGGGAGTGCAGACGCAGGTGAAAACGGTCAGCTACATGCCTACGAACTATTTGCCTACGACATCCGCAGTGAACTGGTTGTATTGAGTTCATGTGATTCAGGCAGTGGTTCATTTATATCAGGAAGCGGAATTATTGGACTCGGAAGGTCACTCAAATATGCAGGGGCAAAAAGCCTGATTCTAAATCTTTGGTCAATACGAGATCAAGCAGCTGCTACGCTGATGACCGACTTTTATTCGCACCTTGGCAAAACCGGTAACAAAGACGAAGCCTTACGCAAGGCCAAGCTAGACTTTTTAAACAGTACCAACAGCAATCCCGCGGTTTGGGGTTCACTCATCCTATTTGGTGATCCAGGCCCACTGTATACTCCATTCCCATGGATGCGTGCGCTTTTACTCACCATAACTCTTCTTGTAGCTTTGGCACTATTTCGGATCTATCGTAAATAGCGCAGATAGCGATTAGCTGCTCTGCTGTGAGCACCGCCGTAGTCTGATACACGCTGGAGTGTTTCCCGTGCTGAAGCAACATCACCAGCAGCAAGTTGTGACTGCGCGAGATACCAGGTTGAACGCTCTACTAGTAGAATATCATCTGGATAATCTTGGATTACCCTTCTAAATGATTGCGCAGAAGAAAAGAAATCACCACTATTATATTCAATAATTCCTTGATTAATTAACACCTCAGACTTTACGACATTACTCAGGTCGGGTTTATCATAAATTTCTCTGAGTCTGTGTATAGCCAGGTCAAACTCTCCACCTTGTGCCAGCGTAATGGCTGACTGTATATCAAGGCTTACCTGTGTCAGTCTTTCTTCGGTATCACCAGCGGCGCGTAGCACAGCGTAATCAAGTGATGTTAATGGCGCAGGTGGACCTTGGCTGTCGATTGAATACATGTATACAGAACCTACCCCAATAGCAAGTGTGATACCTGCTGCTGCTGCAATATTCCGGACTTTTCTCACGCGATCATTATTTTTCAAGGATTGTTTTGCAGTAGCTGATGTATCTTCTGAAGCATCATTATAGTCGGAAAAATACCTCGTTAACGCCACCGTTGTCTTCAGGTATTCATACTTACGCTTATCCTCAATTACCTCGACCCACAAATCATTAATCTGATCTTGCGTGAGTTTATTCGAGATGTAACGATCTACTCTCTCTTCAAAAACAAGACGTTGTTCGTTTCTTTCCACGGTAGTACTCTTTTAGTAAATTGAAATGTACATGCAAGGTGCAATGCTGCACGTAATCAGGCGCTTTTTCTCTCAAGCACAAAATTAATTGTATTAATGAGATCTTCCCGGCGAAATGGCTTGGGTAAAAAAGCATCCATTCCAGCTTGCAAGCAATGATCACGAACCTGTGATGACAAGTTCGCGGTTACAGCTATTATCGGCACATCTTTGTAGCTATCAATTTTCCTGATCTGACGTGCTGTTTCGATGCCATCTATACCCTCTCCAAGGTTGATATCCATAATTATGATATCAAAAATTTCTTGTTTAACGAGGTCTAGAGCACTGTAGCCGTCCTCAGCAAAATTTATATCATATTGCTTGCGCAGAAAATAATTTACTATTGAGCGTATCTCGGCGTTGTCTTCAACATGTAGCGTTTTGGGCATGTAAATTTCAGAGCGCACAGAAACCGGTGACTCATTCTGAAGGCTAGATGAAGTTGTATTATCATCGGGCTTCCAGGTGTATGAGCTGGATTCTTTCCGCTTTTTTTTGCTATCAAAAATGACAGGCTGAATTAACATGTTGACATATTGTTTAAAGAAGCCGAGTTTCAGATCTCGCGCTGTTTGTAACAAATAAGTAACCATCTTTTTCCTCCATTTAGGTTATGTACCTATAAGAGTATTTCGGAGGCAATTTGTTACAAAAAAAAATTATTTATTTTTTGAACCACGATTTCTTAACCAATTTAAGAAGCTGAAAGAAATGTATGTGCCAATCCCTTATTTATAAGGATTCTCTAATAAACCTGCCTCAAATGAATTTAACGGCGATTTTTACACAAAAGGAGTAATTATTAAGGGATTCTAAAGTACTTTCCAAAAAAAATATCGACGTTATCGTTATTCCAGTAAATCAACGAATTTTTTTTCCGAATCATAATCTCCGATTAATACGACTTCAGTGCCGGCGGTTAACTTTATGTCAGGATCTGGGTTAATAATCATATCATCGCCATCCTGAATAGCGATGATACTGCAACCTGTTAGTTTTCGTATTCCACATTCAGCAATCGTTTTACCACAAAATATTTTCGGCATCTCCATCCTGAAAACATTTAGTCCCTCCGCAATCATGAGGACTTCATCGCGCTCGAGAACGTTGAAAAATGCATTTGAGCCCATGGAAGAATAAGACATTACAAAATCGGCGCCGGCTCGGTGCAACGTCGATACGTTTCGATCAAGCGTAGAACGTGATATGATATGCAAGTCTGGTCGAAGCCTGCGACAGTACAATGTGAGGTAAATATTAACATCATCGTTATGGGTAGTGATAATTACGGTATGTGCATTATCAATACCAGCTTTGGTCAAAACTTCACGGTCGGCCGCATCACCAACAATAGTATTAGTGCATAATTGAGCCATAGCGGGATCTTTTTCTACTACTGTAAAGTCCATTCTACGGTCTGCCAATGATTTTGCCGTAGATCGCCCAACCTTACCAGCGCCAATTATTATTACCGGACCATCTTTTACATTGTAGATTCCAAAGTATTCATCATAATTACGTAGTTGGTCCACCGAGCCAGCTAATACCAATACGGATAAGTCTGTTATCTTAGTTTCGGGTTGTGCTATTTCAAAAACACCGCGCTCCCAGACACCAATTATATTTACCCCTATAATCTCTCGCAGGCGCGACTCTGCAATTGATTTGCCGACCAGTGGTGTTCCTGTTGCCGGTGCTTCCCCGATAACAAGCTGATCGAACCGTCCTATAACATGTACCCTAGCGCTTCCCCCCAAAGTACGGCGGGCAAGAGACTGCCCCATCAATACACCCAATTGGATAACAGAAGTACTTCCCGCAAGCTTGAGAATATCAACAGAATCGGCATGGTGGGCTAGGCTGGCGATTGGAATAGATGGACAAATCTCCCGTGCTGTAAAAACCACGTTCGTATTGATCATATCGTTACCAGTGGCCACAAGCATGGCAGCTTCACTTAGGCGTGCTTTTTTAAATGTTGCAGGATCATCAAGCTCTCCAAGCAGTACTTTTATTCCAGTATCATAAAAATTCACTGCTTGCTGCAAGTCATTAACTATCAGATAGTATTGGTAGCCATAGTTTTCGAGCTTAGTAATCAGAGAACTCGAGATTGGATCATAATTTGTAAGAAGTACATGCCCCTTTATTTCATTGTCTAATTCAGTAGGTGCTTTACTGCGGTTTTGTGCTTCCAACCATGGAGCGTAAAAGAATTGTATAAACGTAAAGGGCAGTAATACAAGTAAAAACACTATACCCGACATCAGCACAATAATAGAAAATAAACGACCGACGTCACCCGTAAATGTAATATCACCAAAGCCAAGTGTTGACATTACCGTCAATGTCCAGTAGAGACTAGTAAGCAAACTATGTTCCTGACCTTCTCTGATCATAAGCCAATGAAAGATCAGAGCATATACGATTACAATTATCAATAGTACCAATCCAAATTTCAACAGCCGACCAATATTCGTTTTAGCTTTTGGATTCTGCACGAAAAAGGCTAGCTGGGATGCAAAAAACTTCATTTTGTTTTGGTTTCATGTTTTTTAGGTAGCCATGAAAATTATGACATTATTTTGAGACAGTCATGCATTTAAAAAAAAGCAGCCCCGGCGAATAAATTCTACATCTATCTGCCATTTTTATTTCTTTTATACGTTCGTAAAGCCCTCTTTACGGGTAATTTCCGATTTTTAAGCACTTCTCTTTTAGGATAGTTATCTTTAACCATTCAGTAAATTTTTAATCAATCGGAAAATATTTTGTCTACTGTAAAAGAAAACGATACTGTACGTGTACACTACACCGGAACAACCGACGATGGTGTAACTTTTGACAGCTCAAGAGAGCGTAACGAACCCCTCGAATTTACTATGGGTCAGGGTCAGTTAATCCCCGGATTTGAAAAAGCTGTGACCGGAATGAAAGTTGGTGATACAACCCAAGTTCGCATACCCGCTGACGAAGCTTACGGTGAAGCTCGAGAAGAAATGATTGTTGAAGTTGAACGGAGTAAGCTTCCTGCAGACATCACCCCGGAAGTTGGTATGCAATTGCAGGTTCAGCAACCTAACGGACAACCCATGCCTGTAGTGGTTAAAACGGTAACCGATACGCACATCACACTCGATGCCAATCATCCTCTGGCTGGTCAGGCTTTGAATTTCGACATCGAACTTGTTGAAATTAAATAAGATTTTACGGGCTCATAAGTCTGTATCAAAACCTACAAAAAAGGCTGCCCACTGAAAAATAGTGGCAGCCTTTTTTATACTTAGCATTACGTTTAGCCCTACCCTACTTTTCCGTAAGGGCCGTAATTCCAGGAAGCTCCTTGCCTTCGAGATACTCAAGGCTGGCACCTCCTCCCGTAGAAACATGTGTCACTTTATCATCAAGACCGGCTTTCTTAATCGCCGACGCAGAATCCCCACCACCAATAATTGAAATGGTCCCTTTATCGGTTGCATCGGCCAAAGCCTGAGCCACAGAAAATGTTCCGTTGCTGAAATTACTCATCTCGAAAACGCCCATAGGACCGTTCCAGATTACCGTACCGGCTTCACGAATCACATCGGAGAACTTTTTAACCGAGTCAGGACCAATATCCAGAGCCATCCATCCATCTTCGATGCCATCTTCCCCAACGGTCTTGATTTCACCATCGTTGCTGAACTGTTGTGAAACCACAGAATCTACAGGTAAGAGAAGCTGAACGCCATTGGCCTCAGCCTTTCGCATGAGTTCGCCGGCAAGTTCAACGCGATCTTCTTCGAGTTTAGAGTTACCAATGGGTAGTCCCTTCGCTTTATAGAATGTGTAGGTCATTCCACCGCCAACAATAATCGTGTCAACCTTACTGATCAGATTTTCAATTACAGGGATTTTGTCGGATACTTTTGCTCCACCGAGTACGGCAACAAATGGTCTTTTGGGCGCATTCACACTGTCGCTTAAGTAGCGGATTTCCTTTTCAAGGAGATATCCGGCAGCAGCTGGTTGAAGAAATTCTGTGATACCCGCAACTGAGCTATGAGCGCGGTGAGAACTGCCAAAAGCATCGTTCACAAACACATCCCCGTGCGCGGCGAGAGCTTTAGAGAATGCTGTATCGTTTTTTGTTTCTCCTTTGTGAAACCGCACATTTTCAAGCAACACAATTTCACCGAAACCGGCAGCTTCAATAACGGAAGTGGCCACATCGCCAATACAGTCTTCTGCAAAATGTACAGGAACATCCACTTTTGTAGCCAGATAATCGGCTACAATTTTCAAGCTAAACTCTTTGTCGTCGGCGCTTTTGGGTCTGCCGAAGTGCGATAACAGGATAACCTTTCCTCCCCTGCCAGTCACATAATTAATACTTTGCAAGGCCGCAACAATACGGTTATCGTCTGTAATAACCCCGTCTTGTACAGGTACATTAAAGTCTACCCGCATGACTACATTTTTACCCTTAACATCCAGATCTTCGATTGTCAGTTTTGCCATAGTTTTACTCTTTTAAATACTTAATTATTAAATCGGGCAAGACGAAATATACGCAATAAACGGGTTCATTATCGTAGTTTTGCCCTCAAACATGGTAGACAATGGCGGAGGTCAATTTTGGCCAGCGGGGGGAATTTAATGCGTATATTTGCTTGTTTGAATAAGAAACGAATCAAGTCATAATACATTTTGTCAACAACAAGACACGTTTACATTGATAATGCAGCTACAACACGTTTAGACGAGCGTGTTCTGGAGAGTATGATTCCATATCTCCGGGAAGATTACGCAAATGCGAATTCCCCTCACCGACCGGGACGAAAAACGCATGTTGCCGTGGAAGAGGCTCGTGAACTTGTAGCCAGCGTTATTGGCGCTGAGCCTGCTGAAATTATTTTTACCAGCGGGGGTACCGAGAGCAATAACAGCGTCATTAATGGAGTATTGAGTGCTCGTGAAAAACGGCATCTCATAACGTCCAACGCCGAACATCACGCGGTACTCCACCCTGTAAAAAGCGCAGCAAATTGGGGTGCAGTACACACAATTTTACCCGTAAATACACAAGGTAGGGTGACTACAGATCAGGTAGCGGATGCAATAACTAACGAAACCGTACTGGTATCATTAATGCATGGAAATAACGAGGTTGCCACATTAAATCCACTCAAGGAAATCGGGGAAATCTGCAGAAATAAAAACATTTTGTTTCATAGTGATACCGTACAGACCGTTGGAAAAATCCCGGTAGATGTGGACGATCTGGGTGTCGATTTTCTGAGTATAAGCGCTCACAAGCTTTATGGACCCAAAGGGGTTGGTGCTCTGTATGCGCGTAGTGGAGCATCCTGGAAGCCGTGGATGGAAGGTGGTTCTCAGGAGCGAAAACGCCGAGGCGGGACTCTTAATGTTGCCGGAATAGTGGGTATGGCCAAAGCCCTGCAACTCGCCACCGAAGAAATGCAACAGAATCAAGCGCATATTTCGGCGCTGAAAGCGCGTCTCATGCAAGGTCTCAAAGACCGGCTCGGGGAGCACGTTCAATTTAATGGAGACCAGCAGGAAGGGCTTTACAATATCCTGAACTGCTCATTTATTTATCCAGATCATCCCGCAATTGATGGTGAAATGCTCCTGTTAAACCTGGATATTGAGGGAATTTACTGTTCAAACGGGTCCGCGTGTACATCCGGAGCAATTGAGGCCTCTCATGTGTTGCTTGCGATGGATATTCCTTATGCGGTTGCCAAATCAAGCATCCGTTTCAGCCTGAGTAAATACAACACGGTGGATGACATCACCTACATAATCGATAAAACTGAGGCCATTTTGCGCCGGATGACAACCAGAACATGACTACATCATCTCCAATAAATAGTGTTTGCGTATACTGTGGATCATCGCCCGGCAATGACCCTATTTTCTCAGCTGAAGCAACAAAACTCGGAAAACTTCTTGCCGAGCATAACATCCAGCTGGTATATGGCGGTGCTTCCATTGGCGTAATGGGAGCTTTGGCCAACGCCGTTATGAAACATGGAGGCAGGGTTACAGGCATTATCCCGCACGGACTCTTCAAACGGGAAGTTGCACACCAGGGTATTACATCTTTGCTGGTGGTCGACTCTATGCACGAGCGCAAAGCTTTGATGGCTCAGATGGCAGATGCCCTCATAACCCTGCCCGGCGGATTCGGAACCCTCGAAGAGTTATTTGAGATGGTAACCTGGAATCAAATCGGCATTCATAACAAACCAATTTACATGTTAAATACGATGGGTTTTTACACCCCTCTGTTATCATTTATCGAACACACAGTTAAAAGCGGGTTCATTAAGGATGGTCAGCAACAACTTATCTCTGTAACCAAAACACCTGAAGAACTTATGCATCTGCTAACGAGTGGAACAGCTGGAGTACAAACCCCTCAAGAAGTAAGACCATAACTTTATGAAATTAGACGTACTGGCTATTGCAGCCCACCCCGACGATACCGAACTGAGCTGTGCAGGAACTCTGGCTGCTTTAGTAAAACAAGGAAAACGCGTTGGTGTTTTAGATCTAACCCGCGGAGAAATGGGAACTCGTGGCACCCCGGAGACTCGACTGCAAGAAGCGGCTGATGCCGCGGAAATTCTGGGGCTAGCAGTGCGCCATAATCTGAGTCTGCCCGATGCTGGTCTTACCAACACTGATGAGCATCGCAGAGCCATTGTTCAGGCAGTTAGAACTTATCAGCCTGATCTGTGCTTTATTAACAGTCCAGACGACAGGCACCCCGACCATGGAAATGCAGCCAGGCTAACGCTCGATGCGTTATTCTACAGTGGGCTGCAAAAGATTGAAACGACCGATGAGCATGGCAAGCCACAAGAAACATGGAGGCCCAGCCATATTCTACATTACATGCAAGATCGTACGTTCACGCCAAATATAGTATTCGACATTAGCGATACAATTGAACTAAAAGAAAAAGCCATCCTCGCTTTTTCCTCCCAGTTTAATGTGGATAATCCCGGTGAAGAACCCGAAACCTACATCAGCTCAAATCGTTTTTTTGAAAATTTGCGTGCCCGATCGGCTCATTTTGGACACATGATCGGGGTCAAATACGGGGAGCCGTTTTTATACCATGGAGGACCGATTCCAGCAACAGCTCTGGACTTCCTGCTCAACCACAAACAAGTACGCTAACCGACCGTTTCACCTCTAAGCCAGGATTCATAGGCTATACATTGTTCAGTTGTACCGAGGTGATTGCCTCGGTACAATATTTTTAATTGCTGATGGGATCTACATTAAAAGCCATCACTGTTTCAGACAGTGTGATAACGTTCTTTCACTGCAGTATTTGCTCGCTACACTTTGATGACGATTTTCTTGCGGTACATAAACAGTAAAATTAGATACCATAAAAACACCCACATAATACTATACGCCAGGGATGCGTTTATGGTAGTCATCCAGGAATCAAAAAACGTGCGGAATATCCACTGCTGAACCGTCACCTCTGCCCCAGTCGCCATCGTAACCGTGAATAGTCCAAGCGTACGTGCGATGATACCACTCATAAAGAAAACGGTAATTGCATTTACACCGTAAACCACAAATGGTTCTGTCCAGCCTTTGTATCCTTTCACATCGATGAACCAATAGCAAAGGGCCAGGCCAACCATCGCTTGACCGCCCGTCATCACGGCATAGGAGCTGCTCCAGATAGGCTTATTGATCGGAAAATGCCATGCCCAAACATATCCCACAATAACAAGAATACTTCCGACAACCATCAATTCGGCTGTTTTACGGGTTTCATCGGTTTCTTTATTGCGAAGAATGTGTCCGGCCCAAACACCAATTAAAGTTGTTGAAATGGCAGGGATTGTGCTGAGAAGACCCTCAGGGTCCCACTGCCGCCCGGTTCCAACCCAAAGGTTTTGACCAAGAATCGCCCGGTCGATGAATGCCGCCAGGTTATTGATTTTATCATCAATCAGACCTGCACCATGCCCTGGCACGGGTATTAAAAACATAGCAGCCCAATAAAAAAGCACAAAACCCGCCGCCCAATATAGCTGAGCCTTTGGTTTGAAATACAGAAAGATGACCGACGCTACAAAGTAACAGATGGCGATTCGCTGCAGAACACCCATAATGCGAATCAATTCAATGTTATCTCGCAATCCGAAACTAGGCTCCAATTGAAAAAACGGATAGCCGGCCATGATGAGTCCTAACAAAAAAAGTACACCCGCGCGTTTTAAGGCTTTAAGCGTTAACGGACCCTTAGCCTCTCCTTTTTCAAGCTTACCGGAGAATGCAAACACAATGGCCACCCCTACAATGAACAGAAAAAATGGGAATATCAGATCCGTGACGGTCCATCCATGCCAATCGGCGTGTCGTAATGGACCATACATTGCGCCCCAGGTACCGGGATTATTAACCAGAATCATACCCATAATGGTGATTCCTCTGAAAGTATCGAGCGATAACAATCGCTTGGAAGCCAGCGGTTGGTTAGGTGTCATGACGATTATAAATTAGTAGGTACCTCGATGCCCGGCATTGCTTTAAACCGGACAGTCAAGTATAGATGATAACTCATGCATAGTACGTAAAGACAACATTGAAATCAACGTAAAACCAACGGTACCCAGGTATGTGCATTCCCGATGTAAGGCCGATGCTGCAACATGAAATTCACATTGCGCGTGGTATCATCCTGCCTGAATGCACTGTTAACGGAAAGCCCAACGGCAATCTCCTGCTGACCTGCCAGTGGTATGGCGATTTCAGTGGTGTAGCCAGTTTGTGAACGTGCCTGAGCAACACGGAGTCCTTGATTAAGAGGCGCTATGTTTGGATGAATATCCCCCATAAAATGCTCAAAAAAACCGGAAATTGTACGCATTGTGATATCGGATATGCCTCGTTGCGAGAACGGTGTGAGATACATACTTCCGGTGAGGTATTCGGGTTCAGAGCCAACTGGGGGGCGAATCAACATCATGAAATCCGTTGGTTCTACCCAGGTTGCAGGCCTTCGCGGAGTCTGATCGAGGATAAGTAAAATCTGGTCGCCTCCTGACCAGCCGGCTGGGTATTCCGGCATAAACACGTTGGTTTCCACAGATATGGCTACATAAAGGGTGTCGTCATAGAAGCGGAAAGCAGCCTGCACGCGCTCGGGTTCCAGTACAATCGAAGGTGTGAGCTTACGAAACTCCTCTGCTCTCCACTCATTTAGACTTCCATCTACATTCACGGGTTGGTGACCCGCTTCAATTTCTTCCATCGACCGTTGAAAAACGAGGAATCCCTCCGGATCTACTCTATACATTCCATCAGCCATCATGAAATCAAATCGAGCACGAGATGCCAGCGCAAAAGGTTCCAGTTCGGGTATGATGTTCTGTATGTATTCATTGTCGTTAAATCGTGGTGAACGCAACTCATCGAGCGTATCATCAAAGAGGTCCAGCGCTTCGCTGATGGTCTGTATATTCAGTGACCTTCCGGGAGTAAACAAGGGCGTAAATACGTTGTCGGTCCACCCGTAATCGGCGTACATCAGTAATAACGGTCGTAGTACCTGATAGCCTTCATTTCCGGCTAAATGCTCAATTGCTCTCCTCCAAGCTGCTGACTGATCGTATGAAAACGGCCTTCGGGCATATTCTGCTACGGTATAAAGTGGAATCATCGACAAATAGGGGGCGTCCATAGGGTTGGCAATGATGCCCCTGGTGTTTTGCGATAAGGCAGGATCCCGACCATCTAAAGGACCTACGATGGGTCTCCAGGTTTCGAAATCATTAACCGGGAAATTATCCCATAAAAGGGGCTTTCTATTTAGCAGTTGCGCCCAGTATCGGGCGTCTTCACGGGTGATTCTGGCGGGTGCAATATCATTGCCAGTCCAGAAGAGTGGTATTTCACGTGCAATACCCTCACCCAAGATTCGAACATAATCACGATTGCCCCAGGCTGCGGTGTAGGTGGTAGGACACACGACCAATTCAATGCCTCTTGATTTCAGGTCAGCATGCAGCTTGTTGATAAGATATACATGGGCTTCGGCTAGATTTGCAAAACGCGCCTTGTCACCTTCGTGTTGCAGACGCTCGGGAACATCATCCAGAAAAAGTGCCACATGCCCAACCCCAAGGTTAATCATGTCGTTGAGTTTGCGCAGCAAGTCTTGGTAGTCTTCCTCACTGGAATACACGATCGATAACCCTGGACTGATGGCATACCATAAGGTTACACCGGCATCCTCCGCTTCCCGGATGTATGTCTTAAAGCGATCGAGGTGTTCACCCGTATAGGGTTCCCTCCATTGCTGACGGTGAAAAGGATCATCTTTGGGAGCGTAAAAATAATGCTGAAGGCCAACATCCCCCATAAAACGTATCATATCAACACGAGCATCATGCGACCAGGGATTGCCGTAAAACCCCTCAACCACACCCGTCATTTCGAAACGTTGAGACTTTTCATACACGCGGTAGGCAAATACAGCCAGCAGAAAAACAGCTGTTACTGCGGCAATGACGTATCTGCTGAAATTTGAACGATCCATAGATGTAAACGATGTTATGATTCAGTAGTGGAGAGCAATTCCGGGCGGACTTCGCGTTGTATCACTTCCTGTAAATATGTGTGAATGGATGGATTTCCTGCTGTAATTCTCTTACCGGTAAGCCAGTTTTCCCTGCCATGCCAGTCGGTTACAACACCACCTGCTTCACGAATGAGTAACGCACCCGCAGCAACATCCCAAGGGGCCAGGGCATACTCGTAGAATCCATCGTAACGTCCACAAGCGACATAAGCCATATCATATGCTGCCGAGCCGGGGCGACGAACACCATGGGTCTCACGCATCAATACATCAAAAACTTTCATGTAGTCTTCTAAGACGCTCAGGTCACGATACGGAAATCCGGTACCAATGAGTGCTCCGGAGGCCTCCTTCGTGGCGCTCACATGTACCGGTCGGGCATTTAGCTGGGTGCCCATGCCCTTTTCTGCGGTAAAGAGCTCATTCTGCGCCACCCCTAAAACGAGGGCAACCTCCGGCTGTTTCTTAATCCACAACGCGATGGAAACGGCATAAAACGGCACCCCGTGAGCGAAGTTAGTAGTACCGTCGATGGGATCGATAATCCATGTACGGGCGTCGGTTAGCTCAGCGCCCTCGTGCGACTCCTCGGCCAGCATCATATCTTCCGGGAACATTCTTCTGATGACAGACTTTATCGCCTTTTCGCTGGCAACATCGGCCTCTGTAACCAGGTCGTGCCGCCCCTTTAGTTCGAAGCGTTGAGCACGACTTCGTTCGGTATAGGTTTCGATGATGGCAGCGCCGGCCCGGGCCGCTTCAACGGCTGTCTGCAATTCCTGACTAGGCATAATACTTTACGGTTTTGGGGTTTAAATATCTTCGGGGTTTGGGAACAACTGGTCGAGCATCCCTTGTTCGTAACGCACGCGTTCGCGGGAAACCTCCATCAAAAGTTGTTGAAAATTTCTTTTTTCTTCGAGCTCGTTGGCATTGGTGTATTCTTGCTGAAATGCTTGTTTGAGTCGGTCGAGATAGTGCAGTTTCAGAGAGCGAAGCTCCCCTTTGGCAATTTTATACACATCTTTCTTACGACTTAGCGCCAGTTTTTCCTGGGTACGGGCACTGGGTGTGTACCGGTCTATAACGACTTCTCCAACCAGGCTCGGAAAAGGGTCGGCCATTGCTGTATATACACTCACAGAAATCGGCTTCCCATTTTCATAGCGTTGTATGATATCGGAAAATAGCATACGATACTCATCGTCTTCGAAATGATCTTCATTGCATTGCGATCCGATGTACTCCACCATGGGGTGTCCGTGTTGAAGCATTAGTCTCAACAATTCACGCTCATATCCGGGTTTACGCTGGGAGCTACGTGTTTCGGCTGGATTGGTGACTGAAGGATCAGATGTTCTTTCACCTGGCCAAGGCTGAGCATCGAAAGTGCGTTGATCGCCTGCTGATTCCGGCATTCCGGTTATCCACTCTGGCGGAGCCTCGTTGTGAGGCCGATTATCAAACCGCGGATCTTCCGTTGGAGGAGGTCCGAAACGATCTTGTAAATCGGGATCAAGAGATCCTGCTGGCGTATGGTTGGAAGACACCTTGCGATTGTGATCAGCAGTCTGCGCAGGTACGGGCCTGTTCACATTGGGCTGTCCAATACGACGTTCACGTTGACGAGTTTTTTCGCGGGATCTTGCGATTTCGGCGCGTTGAACGCCAAGTTGTTCAAACAAAGCCCGGTCGCCCATACCTGTTAGCGATGAGAGGCGTTGCACATACGCCTGCTGGGCAATTTCATCGGGAATTTCAGCCACAGATCGTAAAATGGTAGTAATAGTAGCCGTTCGATGAAACGGATCGTCCCATTTACCTGCCAGACGTGTTTTCTCAATTAAAAAAGCTACGAAATCACTGGCATGCTCTTCTTTGTATTTTACGAACGAATCTTTACCGAATTTTCGGACAAATGAGTCGGGATCTTCTCCGTCTGGCAGCTGAAGCAGGCGTACATCCAACCCTTCTCTGAGCGCCAGATCAATAGCTCTGCTCATCGCATTCTGACCGGCAAGATCACTATCGTAAATCATCAGCAATGTTTCACCGTAACGATGCATAATGGCCAGCTGTTCGGCTGTAATGGCAGTACCACTGGTAGCAACCGCGTTTAAAATACCAGATTGGTGCATAGACAGTACGTCGGTATAGCCCTCAACCAGAATGACTTCACTGTTTTTACGGATTTCATTTTTGGCAACATGAATCCCATAAAGCACTTCGCTTTTGTTATACACCAGCGTTTGAGGAGAGTTGATGTATTTAGGTGCTTTCCGACCGTCTGATTGAGCAGCGCCATCCAGAACACGCCCGCCAAAGGCAATTACCTTGCCTGAAGCATTGAAAATGGGGAACATAATCCGGCCACGAAATACATCATAGGCCGACTCACCATTTCTGCCATATTTAATAAGTCCGGCCTGCTCGAGATACCGTTCATTTACCGCTGCTTTCTGAGAAGCTTTTATCAGGCCGTCATAAGCCAACGGAGCATAACCAACACCGTACTTACGGATGGTTGCTCCTGTAAACCCCCGTTTGTCAAGATATTTCCGTGCTTCTAGTGCTTCCGGAAGATCGACCAACTGACGATAAAAGAACTTTCCCGCAAAGGCAAGGGCGTGATACACCCCCTCCTTCTCACGAAACCGTTCATCGTTTTCGGGTCTGGATTCCTCCGGAACGTCAACGCCGAACCGAGCTCCTATGGTACGAATGGCCTCCGTAAAACTGATTCCATCCTGTTTCATAACAAAACTGAAAACATCGCCAGACTCTCCACACCCGAAACACTTATAAATACCTAATGACGGGGAGACATTAAACGAGGGCGACTTTTCATTATGAAAAGGGCACAGTCCCTGAAAGTTACTTCCTGTTCTGCGCAACTTAACATAATCAGACACCACTTCTACGATGTCCGCCGCCGCCTTAACTTCTTCTTTGATGTGATCGGGTATCATAAAACCAAAGATAGCAGATTTGGTGAAGACCTTACAGAAGTATTACATGGATTCACTTTCATTAGTCGATAGTGGTGGGTATATTCGAGCTATTATTTTTTTAATATGTAAACCACCCATTATTAACTCAAAAGGATCAACGCATGAGCGTTTTAGTTGGAAAAGACACCCGCTTAGTAGTGCAGGGATTTACCGGTAAAGAAGGAAGTTTCCATGCCGGGCAGATGATAGATTATGGAACCAATGTTATTGGCGGGGTAACACCCGGAAAAGGAGGAACCAAACACCTCGATCGTCCGGTTTTCAATACCGTTGCTGACGCAGTAAGCGAAGAAGGTGCAAACACATCTGTAATTTTTGTTCCTCCAGCATTTGCCTCAGATGCCATTATTGAATCGGCACTAGCCGGAGTTAAAGTGATTATTTGTATTACTGAAGGCATTCCTGTAAAAGATATGATTGTGGCCAAAGACGTAGTAACGCGTATGGGTGCGACACTCATAGGCCCGAACTGTCCTGGTGTTATCACCCCCGGTGAAGCTAAAGTGGGTATTATGCCGGGTAACATCTTTACTCCCGGTCCTATCGGACTTATCTCCCGATCAGGTACATTAACCTACGAGGCGGTTGACCAGCTCAGCAAAGTTGGTCTGGGGCAAACCACAGCTATTGGTATTGGTGGCGACCCGGTTATTGGTACTACGCACACCGATGCTGTAAAACTCTTGAATGAAGATCCGGACACCGAAGCGATTATGCTTATCGGTGAAATCGGTGGTACAGCGGAGGAAGAAGCGGCAGCTTACATCAAAGAGCACGTAAAGAAACCCGTTGTAGCCTTCATCGCGGGCAGAACGGCGCCTCCGGGCCGACGTATGGGTCATGCAGGTGCTATTGTATCTGGTGGTAAAGGTACTGCCGACGATAAGATGAAAGCACTTGCTGCTGCGGGTATCACGGTTTGTGAAAATCCTGCCGTAATGGGTGAGACTATGAAGACATTGCTTGGAAAATAAATTCCAACACATTTAAAAGAACCGGTGGAGTGCCTTGGCGCTTGCCGGTTTTTTTATATCCCCCATTTAAGAGATTTCACGGAAGAGTGGATGATTAAGACGAGTTTCATATAAATCACCCCAGCTAAATTGTAACATAGCCAGCCCTCCCCCCATTAAAAGTGTGGAACTTAGCTAATAAAGTGAGATATTGGCATACCTAATTATCCAAACCGGAGTTTATGGCAAATCTATCTGAAACTGTTCACGAAGTTGTGATGGGTGTACTGCCTATCACGGTAGTTGTATTCTTGCTTCAGTTCACCATCATATGGGTTGAATGGCCAATTTTCATTCAGTTTGTTGCCGGTACGCTGATGGTGGTTACGGGCCTGATACTCTTCCTTCTCGGTGTTCATGTCGGTCTCCTTCCTATTGGTGAACGCATTGGTTCGGCACTGCCCAGAACCGGTAAGCTCTGGTTTATACTCTTGTTCAGCTTCATACTCGGATTTGTTGTAACGGTTGCGGAGCCCGATGTGCGTGTACTTGCATCTTATGTGGATACCGCCTCTGAAGGGGCTGTAGACCGAAACATACTGGTATATGCCGTCGCGCTGGGACTCGCGTTTTTTGTTGCCGTATCAATGCTGAAAATCATCTTCAGTATTCCCATCATCTATATTCTAACAGTCGGCTATGCGGTTGTTTTTATTCTGGCCTGGTTTTCAGAGCCCACCTTCCTGCCCATATCCTTCGACTCTGGCGGTGTAACCACTGGTCCTATGGCGGTGCCTTTTATACTTGCACTAGGTGTAGGTGTAGCCTCTGTACTCAAAGGTAAATCAGGATCGGGTGACGGATTCGGGCTGGTTGCCCTCGCTTCCATTGGACCCATCATCGCCGTTTTAATATTGGGGATGTTCTTCTCATGAGTGAAATTGATTTACTTAAAGGTCTGGATCACGTGGTTATGGAAGTAAGCTTTGCACTAGCTCCCCTCCTGCTATTCTTCATCTTCTTTCAGATTTTTTTCCTCAAACTCCCCCGTCAAAAAATTATTGACATCATTAAAGGGGTGATTCTGACATTTTTCGGGCTTATTCTTTTTCTGCACGGAGTTCATGTGGGATTTCTTCCCTTTGGTGAAGCTATGGGTGAAAAATTTGCGGCTCTGCCTTACAAATGGATTATCATTCCGGTAGGCTTTGTACTGGGATTTGTAGCGACTTTCGCAGAGCCGGCCGTTCGTATATTGAATTATGAAGTGGATAAAGTAACCGCCGGTTACATTCCTCAGCGTCTTATGCTTATTACATTATCTATCGGAGTGGGATTTTCAATTGCCCTGAGTATGGCACGTGTTATATATGACTTACCGTTGATGTATTTTGTCATCGGTGGATATGGCATAGTTATCGTAATGGCATGGTTTACCAGTGAAACATTTACGGCCATAGCCTTCGACTCCGGAGGTGTTGCCACCGGTCCTATGACAGTAACATTCATTACAGCCCTGTCTCTGGGTATTGCCGGTGCAGAAGACTCCGGGCGAAGCGCCATCGATGGTTTTGGAATGATTGCATTGGTTGCACTTGCGCCAATTCTTTCGGTTCTTACTTTAGGCGTACTCTATAAATTCAAAGAAAATAAATCTTCACAATGAGTACTGAGACGACAACAGATTTGCGACATAAGCTGATTTTTACCGTGGTAAAGAAGGGTGCTGCGCTTAAAGTCATCTCTGCGGCAAAAAAAGCAGGGGCAGAAGGTGCAACCACCCTTCTAGGGCATGGTACTGCACCACCTGGCACATTCTCGTTATGGGGATTAGGTCAGAGCCTTGAGAAGGAAATTGTGTTAATTATGGCACGTGGCAGTGTTGTAGAAAGTGTATTCACAGCCATCCGCCGCATTATGAAACTGCACAAACCAGACACTGGTATATCACTGGTTGTTGATATACTGCAATTGGCCGGATGCGTGCATATAGGGCGCAAAATTCAAAAAAACCCAAGAAAATCTGTAACGAATCATTCCATGGAAAACGAAGTTTTGTACGATTTAATCGTAACGATTGTAAATAGCGGCCACAGTGACGAGGTCATGCAGGCGTCGCGTGAGGCCGGCGCAGAAGGTGGCACGATTATTCACGGCAGGGGCTCTGGGATACACGAAACCAGCTCCCTGTTTTCGATGGCAATAGAACCAGAGAAGGATATCATATTAACGCTTGTTGAAAGAGATATCAGTGAAAAAGTGCTTAAATCAATTGTTGAACGTGCGCAACTAAATGAGCCTGGTAAAGGAATTGCTTTTATGCTCGAGGTTGAACAAGCCGCTGGTATTGCACACCGAACAAAGTAGCTCAAGAATACTAGTAAACACCTACGTTTATCTTCTGCGCAATATCTGCAGGCACAAGCATCCTATCATTACCTAATTGTATACGTACTCCATCCGCATCCCGCGAAAGTACGGTGAGCTCTTTTTCAAGTGTCAGACCTAACTTACTCATCAAGGTGAGTATATCACTATCCTGAGTTCTGACCCTTTTTATAACGACCTTAGTATTTGCAGGAATGTCCATTAACACCTGCAATGCAGGCTGATCGGGAAATGTAAGGTCTGCGAGAGGAATAGGGTCGCCATGAGGGTCATGAGTCGGATGCCCAAGCTTTTCGGCAATTTTTGCCTCGAATTTCTCACTGATATGATGTTCCAACCGTTCGGCCTCATCATGAATTTCATCCCATGAATAACCCAGCACCTGAGAAAGATACATCTCAATAAGACGATGATGTCGCAGGATTTCAACGGCGATACGCTCACCTGCCGGAGTTAGTTGAACACCTTTATAACGCTCATAAGATACCAGTCCGAGCTCCGACAGCTTTTTGAGCATTCCGGTAACAGAAGCTGGTTTAACCTTCAGATGGTCTGCAAGAGCCTGCGTACTAACCTGCGGTTCAACTTCACCTAAGACGTATATTTTCTTCAGGTAATCTTCTTGTGACTCAGACAGTTTATTTCGATGTATCTCACTCATAGAATAAGATACAAAAAAAGGATATGCAGGCGGAATTTTCGTACTTTTGCACATCACTAAAAGGTAATATGACCTTAATTCTTACTTTTGCACCCTTTCTTACATGCTATCAACCCGAATTATTCCCTGTCTTGACATCAAAAATGGCCGAACTGTAAAAGGCGTTAATTTCGAAGGATTAAGGGATGCAGGCGACCCCGTTGAGCTGGCCAGAAGGTATTCACTGGAAGGAGCCGATGAACTGGTTTTTTTAGACATAACGGCAACAAATGAACGAAGAAAAACACTGATTGATCTGGTTCGTGAAATCTCCAGAGAAATCAGCATCCCGTTCACAGTTGGCGGAGGGATAAAATCGGTGGATGAAATCGCTGACTTGTTGCATGCCGGTGCTGATAAGGTATCTCTGAACAGCAGTATTGTTCGCGATCCCGATCTAATTTCAAGGGCGGCTAACCGCTTTGGTTCGCAGTGCATAGTTGCAGCACTTGACGCTAAACGTACGAATGGAAGCTGGAATATTTTCGTGAAGGCCGGTACAGAAGATACGGGAATTGACTGTCTGGAATGGGCACGGGAAGTCTACACAAGGGGTGCCGGCGAAATTCTGCTCACAAGCATGGATAAAGACGGCACCAAATCAGGTTTCGACAATGATTTATTAGCTCAGGTTTCCAGCGCCGTTCCAATCCCCCTGGTGGCCAGTGGAGGGGCCGGTACCATTCAACATTGTATTGAAGCCATAACCAACGGTAAAGCAGATGCCGTTTTAGCCGCTTCCATTTTCCATTTCAAAGAAATTGAAATAACAGACCTGAAGCGAGAAATGGACCATGCTGGAATTCCTGTCCGCTTGCATTAACGAAAAACCAATACTCATCCTGAGGATCACGTGCAGACAGCAGTTGCTCTTGAGCACTCACCGACTTATTACAATATTTTACAACTATTCGAAAAACGGTTAGAAACATTGCATGAACAATTTTCTGACTGATTTCCGTCTTCTTTCATCGACTTTCATGTAAGCGCTTTTCTTCTTTCCAACCTCCAATGATTGCCGTAATTTCACCTGGCTAATCCACCTTCCAGACAGCTATACACATAATAAAAATGATTATTTATTTCATTTAAACCACACTTTCGATCAGATAGCCTCCTTGACAAGACCATTATTTTTTGGGTTATTAAAAGACGGAAAAGTTTATCTGGAATTCTACAACAGTATCTCTTCGTTATTATTTTCAGACCGTCTTCGTCTAAACAGCCAGTTTTTATTAAATGTTAGGAGTAATCATGAGCTACGAATTCTCAAGTACCGAGAAGTCCGCATGTGGCGTGGGTTTTATTGCGAGTTTAAAAAATGAACACACTCACAGTCATCTGCAGAAAGGACTTCACGCATTACGTTGCATGGAGCACCGCGGAGCGTGCGCTGCCGATCAGATTACCGGCGACGGTGCCGGCATCATGACCGATATCCCGTTTGAGTTGTTTGGTTACGAAAAAGACTCCGTGGCCGTAGCTTCTTTATTCACGCCTACGCACCCCGAACGCCGCAGAATTGCCTTACGAGTATTCGAAGAAACGTTCTCATTTCTCGGTCTGAAAGTTATTGAGTATCGCGAAGTCCCAATAGACAGCAGCGTTCTTGGTCCCGAAGCGCTGGAGGCTATGCCAGGCATACTACACGCCATCATACAGCGACCGGAGCACTGTCGAACCAACTCTTCCTTTGATAAGCTCTTGCATGCAGCCAAGCAGCTCACACGCACAAAGGAACGAGAAAATGGTATTATCAAGGAATTTTTCTTTACCTCACTTTCGGCCAATAGCATAAATTACAAAGCGCTAACCCGTTCAAAAGACCTGGACCGGTTCTATCTTGATCTGCAGAATCCATCTTTCAAAACCCGCTTTGTACTGTACCATCGCAGATTTTCAACAAACACTAAAACTTCATGGGACAAGGTTCAGCCTTTCCGGCTTATCGGTCATAATGGTGAAATCAATACCATAGCAGGTAACCGCTCATGGGCTTACTCCCGAGAGCGCTATCTGGGTCTTCGTGAAGATGAACTGCTCACTCATGAAGGTATCAGCGATTCAGGCTCGTTTAACGAGATGGTTGAAGCGCTCATGTATCGTAGTTCCATACCAAATGTTGAGGACATTCTGGCATTGATGATGCCCCCGGCCGACGGTAATAACCCCTTCTACAAATTCTGGAGCAGGGCAATGGAGCCTTGGGACGGCCCTGCATTTGTAACCTACTCAGATGGACGCTCTATCGGTGCGCGCCTCGACCGAAATGGGTTCCGCCCCTGCCGCTGGGCTCTTACAAACGATCATTTTTTCTTGTCTTCAGAAGCGGGTTCATTTGACATTGATGAATCAACCATCCTTAAAAAAGGCACGCTTCATGCGGGCACTGGTGTAAAGGTAGACATCGACAAAGGCGAAGTTCATTTTCGCGATCCCAGCAAATCCCGCGATAACCATGATGCAAACTTTGATCCAAGACTTGCACCAATCAGAGCGAACAGCATTCCGATTGAGCCACAATTATTACACAAGAAACACATTTTCAGCTATTCCGATGAAGATGTTAAACGAATGCTCGTTCCCATCATTCAAGACGGTAAAGAGCCCATTGGTTCTATGGGAGATACAGCTCGACCAGCAATTCTCTCTGATGAACCGCGTTCTTTCTTCGATTTTTTCTACCAGAACTTTGCGCAGGTTACGAATCCACCACTCGATTACATACGTGAAGAAATGGTTACCGACCTGAGTGTGCATTTAGGTAAAAAACCTAACATTTTCGAAAAAAAGGAGCTGATCCCCCCTGCTGTAGCCTATGAGCTGAAGAGCCCGATTATCAGTCTTGGTGAAATGGACTACATACGATCATTAGACGGGGAAGTAGATAAACATCTGCGGATTAAAACCAAGGTCCTTGACATGACCTTCGATGTTACTCACGGTGTAGTTGGTCTGAAATCCAGATTACAAAAACTATCCGAGGAGGCAAGCGAAGCTGTGAATAATGGTTATACTATTTTGGCGTTGAGCGATGAGCGTGCAGATTTTGATCGCGCTCCAATTCCAAGCCTACTTGCGCTTCGCGCGTTGGTTAACAGTCTCAATGAAACAGGGCAGCGTCTGAATGCCTCTATATTAGTGCATTCCGGTGAGATTAAATCAACCCATCACGTGGCAGCGCTTATTGGATTTGGGGCATCAGCAGTGTGCCCTTATATAGCACTTGAGCTCGCACGCTTTGAAGACGACCGGAATCTTCGTGATATGAATCCTGACGACAAAGAGAAGAATCTTATAAAAGCTTTCGAGTCAGGTTTGCTGAAAGTTATGGCTAAGATGGGTATTTCGGTTGTCAGAAGCTATCAAAGTTCAAAACTGTTCACAGCAGTGGGCATTGGCAAGAAGATTACCGCAGATTTTTTCCCTGGGCTTTATTCTCCAATTGGCGGTATTGAGCTCGAGCATATTGTAGACGATATCGTGAAAAAGCTGGAGCTTGCTAAAGTTGCCGCCGCCGATGACAAAGTCATCAAAACCTATTTCTGGAAAGAACATAATCGTGGTAAGGAGGGCGAAAAGCACGCTATGACCAACACACGATCCAAGATTATTCATGAACTCGTAAGAGAAACAGGATTCAGCCTCAAATCGATGGAGCTGTTCAATGAATATCTTAAGGTAGGCGAGGATGATGCACCGGTTAACATCCGACATTTATTTGATTTGAAACCGGCAACTGAGTCATTGGAACTGGAGACGGTTCAAAGTCAGGCCGACATCCTGAAAACCTTTGGAAGCGGCGCCATGTCGTTTGGAGCTATCAGTGCTGAGTCGCAGCGTGATATCTTCCTGGCAATGAAAGAAATTGGCGGGAGATCTAACAGTGGTGAAGGTGGTGAAAATCCATATTACTTTACAGAGGGTATTACGGCTTCTGCCAAGCAAGTGGCTTCGGCTCGATTCGGAGTTACAGCCGAGTACCTGGTCTCCGGTGATGAGTTTCAGATAAAGATCGCTCAAGGCGCCAAGCCAGGAGAAGGTGGGCAACTTATGGGCGTGAAGGTAAATGAAGATATCGCCAAAGCACGTTACGCCAATGTCGGGGTTGATCTCATATCCCCTCCTCCACTGCACGATATATACTCAATTGAAGATCTCAAAGAACTCATCTATGAGCTAAAACAGCTGAAACCTGACGCTAAGGTGAATGTAAAGCTTGTTGCCGGTGCCAATATTGGTACTATTGCTGTAGGTGTTGCTAAAGCCGGTGCTGATGTAATACATGTTTCCGGCGGAGATGGAGGTACCGGAGCGGCTACGCTCACTTCAATGAAGCATGCTGGTCTTCCTTTCGAGTTCGGTCTTGTGGAAGTGCATAAAGCTCTAATAGCAAATAACCTGCGCAAGAATGTAAAATTACGTACAGACGGCGGTCTACATACGGGTAAAGATATTGTTGTGGCGGCGATACTTGGAGCGGAAGAGTTTGAGTTTGGGAAATTGCTACTTGTAGCAGAAGGCTGCGTTATGGCCCGTATCTGTGAAAAGAATACATGTCCTACGGGTATAGCAACTCACGATCCAAAGTTTAAGGCAAAATACAAAGGACATAAAGACCATGTGGTAACCACTTTGAAATACATCGCCGAAGATGTTCGGCGTTACCTTTCCAAAGTTGGTGTTGAAAGTCTGGATAAACTCAGAGGCAGAACAGACCTGCTTAAAGTTCATGATAAGCACGGCGATCTGGTATCGACACGCCATCTTGACCTGAGTTTCTTCCTTGGGGAAAGTACACAAGACAACTCTGAGCGTACCAACCTGTATTTCGAAGGTGTAAATGAGTTGAATAAAACGCTGGTTGATGAGTGTAAAGACGCAATAATATCTCAAGGCTCGGTTGCTCTTAAACATAGAATATTTACCACAGATCGCGCTGCACTGGCAACACTCTCCGGAGAAATAGCACGAAAAATCCACACAGAACGGCTGGATAAAATCAAAGCTGGTGACCCGTCGCATGAGCATGTCCGATTTGACGGCAAGATTGATATCGAATTTACCGGAAGTGCAGGGCAAGGCTTTGGCGTGTTCATGGTAGAAGGTATTAGCACTACCCTCTACGGAGAGGCAAACGATTCGGTTTGTAAAGCCATGTCGGGAGGACTCGCGGTTATACGTCCGAACAAGGCCGCTACTTTTAAACCGGAAGAAAATGCCATAATTGGTAACTGTACCATGTATGGTGCTACTGGTGGTAAACTCTACGTAAACGGTTTGGCCGGTGACCGGTTCGCCGTTAGAAACTCCGGTGCTACTGCTATAGTTGAGGGAACAGGTTTACATGCTTGTGAATATATGACCAACGGCCTGGTTATGATTCTTGGTAATACGTCCAGCAATATTGGTGCGGGCATGACCGGGGGTAAATTATATATCTATGGCGATCAGGATGCGAATATAAATAAGAATTACATTGACCAAGTACCCCTTAACGATGAAGATGAACGCGAGCTTAAAGATCTCCTGGAAGACTATCTGAAGAAAACAAACAGCAACAGGGCCAATTCTATACTGAATGGCTGGAACGATCTAAAGACAGGATTCAGAAAATACCTGCCACTAAAAGAAATTCATAAGCTCGCAGATAAGGTATCTTCTGAGGAAGATCCGCAGGCCGCTTAATTAAATCATCATACGGTTGCAAAAAAATAGCCCTGCACCTTAGAGGTACAGGGCTATTTTTGTGTTATTTATGCCTGGATTTAAGCTCTTCAACCAAATCCTCTATACGCATTCCTTTATCGGTGAGTAGTACCATCAGGTGGAAGAGAAGGTCAGAGGCCTCATAACGGAGCTCTTCATTGTTGTTTTTGGCGGCGATTACAGTTTCAACGGCCTCCTCTCCAACCTTTTGAGCAATCTTATCGGTTCCTTTATCAAATAACCGAGTGGTATATGAACCCTCAGGACGATCGGCTTTACGCTGATTGAGTACGTCTTGAAGCTCACTGAGAAATCCAATTCTTTCTGTATTCATGTTGTATGGGAAAATTTAATTAATCTATTCTGATTGGTGCGGTGGTGTTTTTAGAATGGTACCTTCCTCACCAATTACATCAAAACAAGTACGGGTACCACGGTGGCAGGTTGGCCCTATAGGATTCGCCAGAATCAGCACCGTATCATTATCACAGTCAATAAAGTAATCGACCATATGAAGATAATTGCCGGAGGTTTCACCTTTTGTCCATAATGCCTTGCGCGACCGGCTCCAGAAAGTAACATGCCTGGTTTCCAATGTTTTATTCCACGCTTCCCGGTTAGCATAACCTAACATCAAAACCTGTAAACTTTGAGCATCTTGAACAATTACTGGAACAAGACCGTCCGATTTTTGAAAATTAATCATTTGTGCTCAGATACTTTTTAAAAACAGTTTTGAGATCTTGCTGCGATACGGGTTTGACAAGGTAGTCATTCATACCCGCGTTTAAACTTGTTTTTCTCTCATCAGCAAGTATACCAGCTGTGAGTGCGATTATAGGTGCTTTTTCTGCCTTAGTGCGTTTTCTGATTTCAATAGTTGCTTCAACTCCACCCATTACTGGCATCTGAATATCCATGAATATCATATCCGGCAAAGTAGAATCGAGCATACCCAATGCCTGCTGACCATTTTCGGCCTCAAGAACTTCAGCTTCAGGATATTCCATAGTGATGAGCTTTTTCAAAAGCAATCTATTCACTAAAATATCCTCTACTAATAAAAATATAGGCTTTTTCATACGGATTTTATTGAATGAAAAAAGGTCTGCTATTGGGAAATCGGCAGCCTTCACTTACATTCGGTTCATACTTGCGCAAGTAACCATCGGCACAAATATACCTTATTTTAAAAGCAAAAGGCAGCCAGGAACTCATTTCCTGCTGCCTTTTTGCTATATCTGCTGAATACGAGGTTTATTACTTACCAGCCATATACTTGACAAGGTCAATTACACGGTTAGAGTACCCCCACTCGTTATCATACCAGGAAACAACTTTAAAAAAGCGTTTCTCACCAGGCAAGTTATTTTGCAGGGTGGCATTAGAGTCATAAATTGATGAACGCGCGTCATGGATGAAATCCGTTGAAACGAGCTCTTCGTTGGCGTAGCCTAAAATATCTTTCAGGTAGGTTTCTGATGCCTTCTTGAATAGCGCATCGATTTCCTGAATAGAAGTATCTTTTTCACTACGGAAGGTGAGGTCAACAACAGATACATTGGGTACTGGTACGCGGAATGACATTCCTGTTAGCTTACCTTTTGTTACTGGTAATACTTCACCAACGGCTTTGGCAGCACCCGTGCTGGATGGAATAATGTTCACAGCAGCTGCACGGCCACCTCTCCAATCTTTCTTGGAAGGTCCGTCAACGGTCTTCTGAGTAGCCGTGTAGGCATGAATGGTTGTCATCAGGCCGGTTTCAATGCCGATACCTTCTTTGAGAAGAGTATACACAACTGGTGCAAGACAGTTTGTGGTGCAGGATGCATTTGAAACGATGTTATGCTTGGCAGCATCGTATTCTTCATGGTTCACACCCATAACAACGGTCTTAACATCGCCCTTGCCAGGTGCTGAAATAATTACTTTCTTGGCACCTGCATCCAGGTGGCCCTGACATTGATCAGAGTGTGTAAAGATTCCGGTAGACTCAATAACATAATCTACTCCGAGCTCTCCCCATGGCAGATTCTTAAGCTCTTTCTGAGCACCAACGCACTTAATTTTATTGCCGTTTACTACAATAGTATCGGCCTCATCCAGCGAAGGGTCGCTTTTTTCGGTGCTTATATCGTGCTTAAATCGTCCATGCACGGAATCATACTTAATTTGATATGCGAAATAATCTGCATCCGTTGTCATGTCAACAACAGCTACTACGTCAATTTCTTTCCCTAATAATCCCTGATCACAAATGGATTGAAACACCATCCGGCCTATGCGTCCGAATCCATTAATTCCTACTTTTATTTTAGCCATAATATTTTCCTTTCGTTCAGTTTTTGATAACGCTTGGCTTTATCTGTTAGCGGGTTTGAATAACCCTTTTTTGTAACTGTATAATTTACTCTTTATACGGGCCATCTTCAAGAAAAACTAGATGACTTACAAGGTTTAAACTGTGTGGAAGCCCTCCCTTTTGTATCTTCTTGCGTGAGTTATTAACAAATGATTTATTATGAAACCATATACCATTGAAAGTTATCTGGACTTCAACAATCCAACGTACGAAACAGCACAAAAAGCCGCTTTAGATACGGTTAGAAAAGCATTCGGCAATTCGTATCCATTATATATAAACGGCAAACGCACTCAAGGTGAAAAAGAATCGTTTCCAAGTATCAATCCTTCTAATACAGATGAAGTAGTAGGCATTTTTGAATCGGCCAGTAAGGCTCAGGCTCTCGAAGCCTTGGATGCTGCCTGGCAGGCATTTGAGTCATGGCAATATGTATCGGCAGAGAAACGAGCTGCATATCTGTTTAAGGCAGCCGATATAGCGCGTCGCAGACGACTTGAAATTAATGCATGGATGATATCTGAGGCAGGCAAGAACTTTGCTGAGGCAGATGCGGATACAGCCGAAGGTATTGACTTCCTTGAATACTACGCCCATGAAGCCCTGCGATACGACAAAGGAATGGATGTTGTTGAAAATACAGGAGGCGATGTTAACCGAACCATTTATGTTCCATTAGGTGCTGGTGTTTCAATTTCTCCCTGGAATTTCCCGTTCGCAATTTGTTTGGGTATGGCGGCAGCTCCGATCGTGGCCGGGAATACTGTTGTTGCAAAACCTGCGCCCGACACACCGATGATGGGCTGGATTATTGCGGAAATATTTGAGGAAGCTGGACTCCCACCCGGTGTATTCAATTTTGTAACCGGCGATAATCTAGAAGTCGGAGAAACCTTGACAGCCTCCAAAGACACACGTTTCATTAATTTCACTGGATCATTGGGAGTAGGTCAACATATAACCGAAATTGCAGCTAAACGTGACCCCGGTAACAGGTTCATTAAACGAGTGTTCACTGAATTAGGTGGGAAAAATGCAATTGTTGTGGATGAGGACGCCAACGTTGATGAGGCAGCCAACGAAATCGTTAAAGGAGCCTTCGGTTTTCAAGGGCAAAAATGCTCCGCAGCCTCCCGTGTAATTGTACATGAAGCCGTATATGACGAGCTGCTTGAGAAAACCTTGAAATTAGCGTCTGCACTCCAGGTAGGTGATGTGAAAACCAATGCCCCCATTGGTCCTGTTATTAACCAGAAAGCGGTTGATAAAATTATGGGCTACATCGAGATTGGAAAATCAGAGGGCAGATTGGTTCTGGGTGGTAAACGCGCTGAAACGGGAGTACATGGTTATTATATTGAGCCAACTATATTTGCTGATGTTCCCCGCGACGCTCGAATTGCTCAGGAGGAAATTTTCGGACCCGTCACAGCTTTCATAAAAGCGAAAGACCTCGACGATGCATTCGATATCGCAAATTCTACCCAATTCGGGCTTACTGGTGGATTTTTTTCAAAAAATAAATCCCATATTGATCGGGCTTTGCGGGAGTTTCATGTTGGCAATCTGTATATAAACAGAAAAAACACCGGTGCATTGGTTGGAGCACAACCATTCGGTGGATTCAATTTGAGCGGTACAGATTCAAAAGCGGGTGGACGCGACTATCTGCTGTGCTTTTTACAAGCTAAATCACTTACCGAGAGACCGTTGTATGGAGATACACAGGTACTGGGTTTCAGCTACAGTAAAAGTAACTAGATAAAAAAAGGAGGGGTTTTGCCCCTCCTTTTTCCTTAGTTAATATCCTCTTCTGAAAGATCATCTGGTGATATATTGTCACTGGTGTCTTGTGAATCATCAACATCATCATCAACATCATCATCAACATCATCGTCGTCATCGTCAGGCGGAGGTGGAGCCACAACTTTCTTTTTTGCCTTTTCTTCGGTAGCGCCCGCTCTTTTGAGCAGCATAGCAACCTCAAGCTGATCATTCTCATTGGCAAGGTTCAGTGCGGTGTCGCCATTTTTGTCTCGCGCGCGAACATCGGCCCCTTTGTGTATTAGAAATCGTACAATATCTGCATGCCCTTCTTTTGCCGCCAACATTAGCGGAGTATGTCCCCAGTTAGATGCGGTATTGACATCAGCTCCATGCTCTACGAGCAGCTTAACAACAGCCAATACCCCACCTCTTGCAGCGATATTGAGCACTAAAGGACCAATTTCACATCCATTTTCCAACAGAAACTTCATCAGTGCAACATTGCCGTTATCCGCTGCGCGATTGAGTGCTGTTCCGCCTACTTTGTTTTTCAGATTTACATCCGCACCATTATTCACCAGGTATTTCACAACCTCTGTATGATCGTTTTGGGAAGCAAAAATCAGTGCAGTAGAACCATTTTTGGCCGTTTCGTTGATATCTGCACCAGCAGACAGAAGTCTCTTTACCTCTTCAAGATTTCCGTCAAATGCTGCTTGTATAAAGTCAGATAGTTCCATTTCAGAATGAGTTGAATGCGCAGTTCAGATTACATAGACAAACCTTGAACGTCCGTTCAGACACATTTTCAGTTTATCAGATTGAGCACAAATATAGAGAATTTCGAATGGTCATAATAACCATTTTTAAGAATCCTGAGATATTCTTCCCTGACCCTGATATCCGTTCCAGAAAGCATAACCAGAAGCCGGCTTTTTCCCCTCCATTTGCACTTCCAACAACTCCACTGTCGTCTTATCTCTACAAGAAACAAGGAGTTTTCCTTCATAGGGCACCAGCTGATTGTCGGGTAATTCAAGGGAAGGTCCGGGTGCAGAACGGTAGACCTTTAATCGTTTTTTGTCTACAAATGTGAATGCACACGGAAATGGAGATAAACCACGTATCTGATTGTGTACATCAACGGCAGGTTTGCTGAAATCAATACGACAATCTTCCGGGAATAATTTGGGAGCTGTCGTCGCTTTGCTATCGTCTTGAGGAATTGTTGCGTAGTTTCCTGTAGCTATTATACGTATTGACTCTTCCAATACTTCAGCTCCGGCAACCATCATACGTTCGTAGAGTTCACCGGTAGTTTCATCAGATCCGATTTGGATACGTTTTTGCATCAGATACCTCCCGGTATCCACACGTTCATCCAGAAAGAACACCGTTAATCCGGTTTCGCACTCTCCGTTCATGACAGCCCGATGAATAGGAGCTGCTCCGCGATACGCTGGCAACAATGAGGCATGCAGATTAATCGAACCAATCGTCGGAATTTTGAGCACAATTGCGGGTAAAACCCGGAAGGCAACCACGACAAAAAGATCAGCCTTTAAATCCTTCAACTCCTTTATGAAATCAACTGAGCGAAGGTCGTCTGTTTCTATCACATGAGTATCGTGTTTCTGGGCGAAGGCCTTTACAGGAGTGGGAGAAAGCGAAGAGCCTCGCCCTCTTTTTTTATCAGGTCCTGTAACCACCGCAACGATATCGTGACCAGACTTCATCAGAAGCTCTAGTGAGCTTACGGCAAAATCCGGACTTCCCATGAAAACAATTCTCATTCAGTCCCTTGGTTATCGTTCTCGTATCGGATATTCCGTTTCAACCTGACCCTCATCAATGAGCTGGAGACGACGGGCAATTAGACGTTTTTTGAATGATCCAAGGTAATCGAAAAACAATATACCCTCCAGATGATCGTATTCATGTTGAATAACACGAGACATCCATCCTGTAAATGTTTTTTGGTGTTCTTTAAATTCTCGATCCAAAAATCGGATGGTTATTTCGTCGGGACGTGCTACCGTTTCGCGTAATTCGGGCAGGCTCAAACACCCTTCCTCAATAACGACTTTATTATCGTCGCTTGCCAAGATTTCCGGATTAATAAAAACCATAGGACCAAAGGGGTCCTCATCAGTATCTTCAACCATGATATCAGCATCAACTACGAATAAACGCAGCGATTTGCCTATTTGTGGAGCAGCCAAACCAACGCCACTGGCCTCATACATGGTATCAAACATATCGTCGATGAGTGTTTGAATTTCTTTTGAGTCTGATTTAACCGGTGTTGCCTTTTCGCGTAATACCGGGTCGTTATACAGAACTATAGGTAGCACAGACATAGACTAACGATTGGATTTATCTAAATAAGATTGTAATAAAATGGCGGCAGCGACGGTATCGGTAAGACCTTTATTCTGACGTTTTTTTTTAGACGTAACTGCGGCACGGATGGATTGATTCGCCAGTGTGGATGTAAATCGTTCATCCAGCAGCTCTGTAGGAATATCTGGAATTAATTTCTTTAGTTTGACAAGAAATTTTTCGACCATCTGCGTGGCGCTCCCCTCATGTCCCAACATTGAAATGGGCCAACCTACAACAATACGTTCAATTTGCTGTTTCTGTTCTTTAAGACGAACTAAAACATCCGCTTCTGAAAAAGTACCCACAGGTGAGGCAATGGTTCGGGTTGGATCGGACTGTGCCAGTCCGATCCGTTTCACTCCTACATCAACACCTATGATACGTTTAGTGTAAATCAAAAGTCATTCCTGCGAAACATTTTCACCAATTGGTTGGCGCAAAAACTCTTTCAGCAATTTACTTGGCTTGAAATGTGTCTTCCTGTGTTCAGGAACATAAATAATTTCATTCGTTTTAGGATTGCGAGCCTTAGGCTTAGCTTTAGTCAATTTCACTTCAAATACCCCGAAATCCCGTATTTCAATGCGGCAAGTAGGGTTAGCTTCCATCATGGTATCTCTTAGATTTGTAATAACAGCATCAACCCAAGGTTCTACCTGTACCATAGGTACTTCCATCTGCTCGGAGATACGGCGAACAATATCGCGTTTCGTGTAAGTCATAATTTTCCTTTAAGTAAACTTTGATTGGGCAATAATAGTATAAACGCAGACGATCTGATTTTTAGTACAAGAATCAGCTCATAATTGCGTGTGCCCTGCCCAGCTTTTATTCAATAAGTAATAGCCTGTTTTTATTAGCTTTCAAAATTAGGCAAAGTTTCAATTAACCTAAAGTCAAAAACTGTAATTGTTATTCAAATCGATATGCCTGTTTAACACCCGGTACTTTGAGTATCCTTTTGATAACCCGCTCAAGGTGAGCAATATCTTCTACATAAATAATGAGTGTGCCTTCGAACATCCCCTCTTCACTATTCACATTAATACCTTTCATATTGGTTTTAAGCGATTGTGAGATGAGGTTGGTAATATCGTTTACAAGACCTACCCGATCTTCACCAATAATTCTTACAGCGCCAATAAACTGTGCTGTTATAGCTTTTGGCCAGCCGATTTCCACAACACGCTCACTATCATTTTTAATCAGGTAACCAATATTATTGCAATTGGTTCGATGAATTTTGACATCTCCGTTCCGGCTTAAAAAACCAATAACATCATCTCCGGGTATGGGATTGCAGCATTTCGAGTACGAATATTTTACATCCGTAAGGTCACCATTCACCAATAGACCTCGCATAGATCCTGCCGTACGCGCACTGTCGTAGTACTGATCATGCATTTCTTCGTCACTGATGCGTTCTAGACGTGACTTCTCCTCCTCTATTCTACCTTTACTCAGGAAGTCTTTAACTCCTTTTGTAAGATTGTTAACATCGAAAGCACCAAGTGAGATATCGTAGTAGAGTTTGTTCATACTATGATATTTGAGCTTGTTCGCCACCTTCACCAAGTCCTGGTCTGATATTTCGAGATTGAGTTTACCGGCTTTCTTTTGCCATATTTCGCGCCCTTCTTCAATCCCCTTACGTTCCTTCATGTTGATGAACTGGCGGATGCGGGATTTAGCCTTATGTGTAACCACATCGTTGATCCAGTCGGGATTCAGATTCGAATTCTTTCCGGTAATAATCTCAACCTGATCGCCACTTTGCAGTTTTTGTCGAAGGGGCACCATTTTCCCATTCACTTTGGCGGCGAGCGCACGTTCCCCTACTTCGCTGTGTACCTCAAAAGCGAAATCGATAGGCGTTGCTCCTTTTGGGAGGGTCATCAGCTGACCTTTAGGAGTGAAAATATAAATCTCATCCTGAAATAAATTGAGCGTAAAGTCCTGCACGAATTCAGATGCAGCATCAGGACGCGGATTGTCGAGTACATCCCGCACCCAATGCACAAACCTATCGATGGATTTATTTCCATCTGAGCCTTCTTTGTACTTCCAGTGGGCAGCGAGACCTTTTTCTGCGATTTCATCCATCTGGCGGGTACGTATCTGAATTTCTACTTTCACGCCTGTCCGGGAGAACACCGTAGTGTGCAGCGATTGGTAGCCATTTGCCTTAGGTACTGACAAGAAATCGCGAAATCGTTCGGGGATTGGGGTATAGGTATCGGTAATGTAAGAATATACTCTCCAGCAGTCTTCGCGGGCATGCGGTTCATCCAGGATGATACGAATGGCGAACAGGTCATAGATGTCTTCGAATGGCTTCTGTTGCGTGACCATCTTTCGGTATATGGAATAGATGGACTTGGGTCTTCCCTTTATTTCGAAATTGAATCCTGATTTATAAAGCTGATCGCGGATAGGCTGCATGAATTCTTCGATAAACTTCTCGCGGGCATCTTTTTTCTCGCGTAATTTCCTGGAGATAAATCGGTACCCTTGAGAGTCGATTGCTCGGAAAGACAAGTCTTCAAGCTCACTTTTAAGTCGAAACAACCCAAATCGATGTGCCAGTGGCGCATAAAGCTCCGATGTTTCTGTGGCAATTTTTATTTGTTTGGCCTTCGGCAGATGCTTTAGGGTTCGCATGTTATGCAGCCTGTCGGAGAATTTAATCAGCACTACACGCAGGTCTTCTGCCATGCTCATGAGTAATTTCATGAACGTTTCGGCCTGCTTTGACTCTCGACTCTTGAGCACACCGGAAATTTTGGTCATTCCGTCGATGAGGTGTGCTACAACATCACCGAATTCCTGTCGGATCTCATCCAGGCTGATGGAGGTGTCTTCTACGGTATCGTGGAGTAAAGCGGCAGCAACGGAGACATCATCCAGTGACATTTCCTTAATAACGATATGTGCTACCTCGAGGGGATGGAGATAGTAGGGTTCACCGGATGCGCGAGTTCCATTTTTATGCGACAGATAGCTGAGTGCAAATGCACGGTAAATGAGGTCGTCGTCGGTTTTTTCGAAATACGTGTGGCACTGACGCAGTAGTTCGTCAAGCTCGAGTTGCTGTTTGGGTTCAAAAGTATAGCTTTTGAGCTCATCGAAGTTTATGGATAAGGTATCTGCCACGTGCCGCCCTGAGTCTGGTAAATAAACTAATCTTATATGAGATTAAACAATACGGATATCTGTGAAATTCCCAACATCTTATACGCTATAAGAACGCCATTTTCGCAGTAAGTTGCACGAATTTATCCTTGAAATTAAAAAAGGGCACTACCCTTTCGGATAGTGCCCTTTGAAATGACATTTCAGCAAGAAAATTACTTAATCAGTGTCATTTTCTGTGTCTGAATGAAATCACCGGCAACGATGCGGTACACGTACACGCCAGAGGCGAGACGAGATGCATCGAAGTTAACCTGATGAGTTCCAGCAGAACGTACATCGTTTACCAAAGTGGCAACGAGCTGACCTGTTACGGTGTATACATTCAATTGAACCTGCGTTTCTACCGGCAGTTGATAGCTGATGGTAGTGGTCGGGTTGAACGGGTTGGGGAAGTTTTGGTTAAGCGCAAAGGCCACCGGCATTTCCTCTGAATGTTCGATATCAGTCAGTGTAACTTCCGATTCAAATGCGCCCATGTAGGGTGCACCAGGATTTCGCATCGTTCCATTGATATCCTCAGGAACGAATTCAACAAAGTTACCACGTAACATATCATCACCAAGTGAACTACCTGTAAGGGCCAGGTCCACATCAGATACAAATTCAACCGGATGGCTGACAGATTTTGCATCCAGGCCTAGCGCTTGCCATGCAGCAAGATTAGCAAACGTATCTTCACCAATTACAGCCAAATTACCTGTTGAAAGGAAGTTGTTGTAGTTTGAATTAAGTGTTGGTACGTTTGTTACAGGCCAGTAGAGATTGCCACCGGCTTCATTAACAAAGATGTTATTACGAAGATACTGGAAGGCACCAAAGCCACCGGCACCAACATAACCTATGTTTGCGGTTTTGCGGTTATCTGCTGCTGCCTCTTCCGTTGTAAGAATAGAGTTATGAACGATGTAGTAATCTTCTACACCATCTCCTCTTTGGAAAGCTATACCGAATACAGCGTATTCAGTAGCGCTACCCAGATTCTCAAAATCTTCAGAAGTGGAGATGTAGTTATTAGCAATTAATACCTCATCGGCATTAAGATTAACTACTATACCTGCGACATACCTTCCATTAGTAGTGAAGTTCGCTCCAACAGTATAGATACGGTTAGCTGTGACCTCTGTGAGTCCACCAGCGCCAGCGATATAAATTCCACCATACCAGGCAGGATTTTCAAATTCACCGGTAAGTATAATCAGGTTGTCATGATAGATGTTCTCGTCTACAAAGAAGGTAGTTATACCACGATGTGTAGCGTAGATATCATTATCAATCACATGGGCTTCCACTCTTAACAATGGGCTACCCGTTCCAAACAAGGCAACACCATCTTTAAACGGATTCTCAAATGAACCGATTATATTATTGTAGAATAGTAAATCAACGGGTACTGTTGTAGCAGCATTATCCCGACGTACACGTATTCCAGTAGCTGAAGCCGACGCGTTTTCGTAGGTAATGCTCATGTTTTTAACACTCACATTACTTGACGAGCCAATAATACTGAATACGCCATTCGCACCAGCGGTACCATCATATACGATAGACATGTTGATATCACCAGAACCGTCATTGGATCCGTCAAAAGTTACCCAAGGGGTATTGTATATAGCTATACCAGCACCCGCACTCTCAGTAGCGGCAACATTGCTGCCAGTTACCGTAATTGTTGGTGTCATTTCTGGTGCAGGCATGATTGTAATGCTGTTACTTTCGCTTGTTGCAACATTAACAAGAGCGAGTACGGATTCCGTCTCGTCTAAGTCTTCAGCGATATACAACGTTACAGCGCCCGAAACTCCTGCTTCATTTAGTACCGCAAATGCTTCACCGAGTGTTTCAAAGCCTCGGCTATTACTGCCCTGTGGTATGAAATACTCTCCAGCCAGTGGCAAAGCGGGTAATTGAATATCAGTTGCTTCTTGCGGATACAGTCTGAATACACCATTACGAACGGCAATTACGCCCTCATAATTAAATGCCCGATCAGGAATTGTTGTGTTACCAATCGTCGTATTTGGATTGTTTGGTGTTCGGAATTCTACAACACCTGGTGTAGGCTCCGTAGCATCGGTAATTTCATATGTTGTATTGACACTGAATGTACCGGTACTGTTTATGGTAAGTCCTTCAACTCGAACTAATTGACTTAAGTAATCGGCTCCATTGTCTCGAATTTCTGCCAACGTTACCAAAGATGGCGCAGGCAGTGGATTTTCTCGAGATAAAACCGTCACCTCTGCTATTTGATTTATTTGAGTCAGTCCGGCAAAGGAACTCTTTTCACCCGTTATACGAACGGAATCACCCTTAGCCAATTCTCCGGAAGCAACCAGTCCTGAAATCAGTGAGCTGGAAGGACCAAATGTTGAAATCCCTGCTGTTTCGTCTTGCAGCCTTGTTTCATTACCGACCGCTCTTGTAACAATACCCTGAACTGTTACTAAGGTACCGTTTTCAAGGTCATATACATCTGCGATGTCGAATGTATCAAATACAACACCACGGGTAATGACTACGGAAGCGCCGTCACCAAAGGTCAGCGCACTGCCATCTGTACTTACAACTCTATGATAGAATGTATTTACAGCATCAACTTCGATTTCGTTTTCTGCAAGAAGTGCGTCAACAGCACCCATAGTGAGCTCTGCTGATGTTGCGGTATTTGTGCTAACCGTAAGTAGAACGGTCTCGAAATCAGCATCAGCTGCAAGTTGCCATACATAGACAACGCGATCATCATCGGCATCAGTAGCAGCCGTCCACGTTGGAACGAACGGAGTAGATGAAAACCCTCCTACCGTAATTTCAGCAGCATCTGCTGGTGCAGTTATAGCTGAGGCTGTAGGAGCCGTATTCGGATCAACAAGAAGCTGACCGCGAATTTCACCTGCAGGGAACTTATCTGAATGTACATTGATGTAATACTGACCGGAAGCAAGGGCTGTAACCTGCTCAGCAGTAAGTGTGAAGGTGTTACTTGAAGCCACATATGCGGCATTACCCTGCGAGTCAACATCTGCATTCAACGTAAACACTACATCGCCATTCGTTCCGGCAACACCGGTATGGATGTGAGACATGGTGTAGGCACCTTCCAGACCGGAAAACGAACCGGTAACAACAAGTTCATCACCTGAAAGCACTGCATTCACGGTACCAGTACCTGCACTCAGGTTAGCTGGCACTTCAGTAAGGCCACTGAGCTGTGCAACGAATTCAGACGGTGCTGTTGGTGGCACAAAATTCTCATCTTCCATTACAGATCCACGAATGACAATATCGTCACCTGAGATTCTACCAAATGCACCGGTACCGCCTGAAGTTGAAGCGCCCCATGCATACATTCTAAGGGTAACTTCTGTTATACCCTGTAATTGCTCAATAGCAGAGGTACTAAACGGTCCGAATGCAGTTCCACTCGTTGGACTTTCCGTATAAGAAATAACATCACCGAGATTGACAAAATTAGTGCCGTCTGTGCTGAACGCCCATTGAAAAGCGTTAGGACCAGAACCACTTCTTCTGAAATTATATTCAATAGCTTCAATGCCAAACTGATAACCACCTTCTGCTGTTACTACAATGTCATAGTATTTATTACCTGAAACTGCAGCGTCAAAATCAGCGGCATCAAATCCATTGGATGCAAAACCATTAAGCAGCGAAGTACCCGTTAAACCAGGTCCACGATCAACAGTACCAGTGAGGAACTGATTGGAATCCGTGGCAGTCACCGGCCCCTCAAGGACAGAGCTAGGTGTGCCGTCGAAAGACCAGGACACAATAGATGGTGGTGGGGCAAGTATGGTAGCTTCATTAGAGAAATGAGCGATACCATTATTTGTAGCAAGCAGATAAATATCAACGGAGCCGTCAGCATTTTTTCTGGCTGTAATATCGCCAGTCCCGTTGGCATTAGCAGCCGTGCCTAAAGGGGAAGATGTAGCTAGTGCCACTGCATCTGCAGGATTACCACCAACTACATTAACGAGCCGCGCAGTACTAGTAGGAAAGTCGAAAATAGCTAAAAACTCATCTCCAGAAATACTAGAACCTAGAAATTTAATTTTGCCGGCACCTGTACCAACTACTTCGGTAGGAATAGACCCGATAACAGTACCATCAGCAGCATACTTGGTAACTGGCTGTCCTGATCCTGTAGCATAAAAAGTTGACTCACCAGGTCCTGTTGCCGCAGCATGAGGTGTTCCACCTACTGTCTGTAATGCTACTACTCTTGGGGTATCAGAAAAAGGCTCGCCAGGACCTGTTTGACTGTAAATAGCAACTGAGTTGTTACCCCCAGTACTTATAGCATAGATTGTGGCTGTTCCGGCTGTGTAGCTTCCTGTTACAGAAATTGCGCGGGAAACTTCCCAGGTATCCCCTGCATTAATACCGTCATTAAGAACCTCTACCGGACTGTCATCATTAATTCCGTCAAACATGTTAATTCGGAATGGATGAAAGTTGTTTTGCCCAAAATTGGATACAAAGATTTTTCCATCGTCTGTTACGGCAACGTCACTTACTACAAAAGTACCAGTACCTGTGTAGCCAGATAGGTCTAAGCTACCTACATCTTCGCCAGTAGCGGCATTGACAACACGAACGCTTCCAGTTGTTGCAAAAGCAGCAGAGGAAGCTATAAGTAGGTAGGTATCATCACCAGAGTGGAAGTACGCTAATCCTCTTTCTGTATTTCCTCCAAACCAAGATGGCAGGTTATCTCCGGCAACCGACCGCTGCCAATCTGTTGTAAATTGGGCAGATGCAAGGGATGTAAAACCCAATAGCAACGCCATCATCGTTATCCCTAAAAAGGAATATCGTAGGTCAAATCTCATATTCGACTCCATATATTTGTTGATTTGTTATGCGATAACCCAAGCAAATGGGTGCGATGCGGGGTTATCTTTTTTGTAGATACGCGACGTAGTCCAAACCGGAAACGCTACAAATCCAACTGCAATGTAGCATAAAGATGCTACATGTTCCACTTTTTTTAATGAACATATCATTAACAAAAAAGGCGCACCCCCGATAAAGAGAGTACGCCTTATACGTAGCAACTACTTAACTGATTTTTACTTCACAAGCAGCATTTTTTGCGAGCTGGTAAAACCACCACTCGTAAGCCTGTAGATATACACACCTGATGAAAGATGCGCCGCATCAAAGCTCACAACATGACGGCCGGCCGGCATAGTCTCGTTAACGAGCGTTGCTACTCGCTGACCGGTAACCGTGTAAACCGAAATCTCCACATGACCTACTTCAGCAATACTATAGGCAATCTGCGTGGAGGGATTAAATGGATTCGGATAGTTCTGAGCCAACTCAAAAGTGAATGGGTTTTCTATATCTTCCACAGAAGTACCCACAGGAACATCCAGATCTACCGTCCATATCTGGTTAGCAAATTTAACTTCATCACCAAATTCAGCTGTAACCGTCCATGCTCCGTTGAACAACCCGTCTGGTAATTCCAGCCTGGCTGCTTCGGCTAAAATTGCACCGATTGTCAATGTAAGCTCGGGAGTATTACCTGCAGGGATACTCAGAGCTGGTGGATCAAATGATCCGCTTACCGCATCTAAATGCCAGGTGTAGCTTACTTCCTGGAATGATTCCCATTCATCGAAGTCTTCATCCAGAATTACAACTCCGGTTGCATTGGTAACGCGAACGTCATCGAAATACGCAGCGCCGGCAATATTGTCACCGTAAATGCGGAAACGCACGAATGTCTCTCCGGTTGCATTCAAGTTGGCAGAAACCTGCTTCCAGGTAACATTGATATCACCGGTCCCTCCTGCCACTGCTTCCAACGTTTCAACGGTAGTCCAGTTCGTGTTATCAGAAGATGTTTGGATGTCAACCGACAATACAGTTGCATTGCTGTATGTTGCTGCCCACATACTAATTGTCGCCGGCGAATCCAATACGGGTAATGTCACTGTAGCTGCAGATCCTAACCTGCTGCCGATATACCCGCCGGTTCCGTTGGCTCCTTCACCCCCATGAGCAAAGCTGTCAAACTCGTAGTTGAACGCAGAACGTGACCAGGCTACGGTCGAAACGGCTTGTTCCCAGGTAATTTCCACTTCCGTTGCAGGGTCAGCACCGAGGTCAACTGCGGCTCCGTTAGCCGGTCCCAAAAGATTGAATTCTCGTATAGTAACAGGCGCCGGAATGTATTCACTAATGTCGTAAGCAGATATATGATTGTTGGTCGCAAGCACATACATCATGCCGTTGGCAATATCAAGAATCGGACCACCAGACCCGTTACCATTAGCATTCCCACCCGATGCTACATCCGTGTAGGCTATCTCCGTTCCGGTAGCCAAATCAATTATCGATGCGCTCTGACCAGCTGCTCCTAGGCTGGAAGGAAAAACTGCTGCCAGTTTACGTCCATTGGCATCAGCATAATCAACCCAGAGTGACTCTTTCGTGGGGAATACGCTTTCAGGTACCACGGTGCCAAATTGACCTGTACTAAGGCTCACTTTTCGTAGGTTAAACTCAAACTCGTTCACCCAGAGACTGTCCTCTCCGGCAATGGGAGCCATTCCACGAACAGCCCGCATTACCGACGGATCGAATGCCAGAACATTTACAGCTGATATGGTATCCTGAGCGGCATCATAGGTGAAGAGGGCCAGGTTGGGATTCCCCGACCCACCAGCCAAAAGTGTACTGGCCCCGTCAGTGAAGTCGGCTCTGAAACTATCTCCGAAACGGAATGCAGTTCCATTAACATCACCGGAGTAAATTAACTTGGGTTCTGCCGACTCATTGGCCCAGCTGTAAATTTTAAAATCGCCAGTTGTTGCATTCAACGTTAAATTAGATGCAAAAATGCGACCATCCGGCGACACATCTATGAGCGAAGCAGGGAATGTTCCACCGGATATACCAGCAACACTAAGCACACCAATTGAATCGCCTGTAGCTGCATTCAACACCACAGGTTTTAATCCTCCGGATCGGCTAAAGACTATGAGATTACCGGTAGCCCTGTTATAAGCAACTCCCCTGGTGTTATCATCATTAGCGAACCAGGTGTTTTGATCTGCCTGTATGCTCCATACAGTTGTACTTAAAACATCCTGAGCGCTGAGCGTACCTGACAAAAGCGATAAACTCATATAGCCTGCAAACAGAATACCTGCAAGCACTTTCTTTTGAAAAGACTGTAACGACTTAATCATATTTCCTCTTTAATTGTGTTTTTCCCGTTTTCTTACGAAAACAATGGTTTCAGCACGTTATAGAAAACCCACGGTTTTATACAACGCGGCCGTGTCAGTTTAATAACCTGACATTTTTGTACTGCACATCACTGTGCACTCTTGCTGCGCCATTTGCGGGTGTGACTCCTAGGCGCGTTACCTATCTATTTTGGATGAAATTGGAGACCTTATTGTCTCATCGTAAGAATCTAATATAATAAACGGTAAATCACAATTACCACTACGATTTTAGCAAATTCTCCGGATTCAAAACCGCGAGATCTTCCGTTACGAATAGTCTTCCCTTCCTTACCAGCTGACCGTCCAGGTAAACATCAGGACCGATACACACAAGGTCCCAGTGAATGGAGCTGTCATTCCCATTTGCGGCGATTTCATAATCCTTTCCAAGGGTAAGGTGATTAGAACCATATATTTTCTCATCAAAGAGAATATCGTACATCGGGCGTTCAATGATGGGATTGGTGCCAAAACTGAATTCCCCGAACCGGCTCGCCCCCTTATCGGTAGATAGTATTTCCTCAAGAGCTTTGTTGTTCGAAGAATCAAAATTGACCACAACACCATGCTCTACATGAAGCTCTACAAACTCAAAGGGTTTCCCCTGATACACCGAGGGTGCATACCGAATATGTCCGTTTACGCTTTCCAGAATGGGAGAAGAGAATAACTCACCATCAGGAATATTCCGCTTACCGGTGCAAGGTATCCAGTTCTGACCCTCAACCGAGAAACGAATATCTGTACCGTTGCCCTGTAGGTGCACTTCCCGCGTTTGCCGCAGTCGCTCCTCCAGTGGTTTCATTGCCTCTGCAAGACGGGCATAGTCTAGCAGACAGGCCTGATAGAAAAATGATTCAAATGCGTGGGTTGGCATTTTCGCGTTCATAGCGAATGCTTCCGACGGATAACGCATAATGCACCAGCGTGTATTATTCACCCGCTCTTCGAAGTGAACAGGTTCCAGTAAGCCTTTTGCATAAGCCTTATTGGCATCGGCACTCACCTGAGAGCTTTCGTAAATATTTTGGGTAGCACGAATACCAACATAGGCGTCCATCTGCTTCATCAGTGGTAATTGATCAACCGTTGCCTGTCGCTCCCAAAAAGCCATATCTCCGCTGCTTACCAGCATACGCTGTATTTCCGTATCTGTAATATCAACAAAAGGATGTGCCTGCAATCGCCGGGCTTCCTCTACCATTGCTCGTAGCAGGCCTACACCATTTAACCCTACAAGCTGCAGCATCACATTTTCACCGGCTTTGAGTTCCACACTGTAATTCAGAATTTTTTTGGCCAGATTTTTTTCGTTGGTTGAATACATAGCAGCGTACATGTTTAATTTGTTAAAATCGTAAATACAGAATCACATAGATCCAGTTCGCGGGAATCGTTACTCGCAATAACGGTAAAGTCCGCCGTGCGGCGTTCATCCACCAGCTCACGGATAAATTGAATACCTGGTGTATCCAGGTTCGTTCCAGGTTCGTCCAGAAATAAGATGCGTGGCTTGTGAATCATAGAGGCAATCAGCTTACATCGCTGCTGTTGTCCGCTGGATAGTGACTTATACAAGGCGTGCTGTTTAGCTGAAATACCGGCGCGCTGCATAAAAGACGTTATGCGCTCGCTATTATTTTCCAAACCCCTCGAGGTTAAAATAAAATCCAGATTCTCAGCGCATGTCAGTTCACCATACAGCTGCACATAGGGCGCGGCATAGCCCGAAACGTCTCGAAGCATTGAACGTTTCAGCTCGATGGCATCATCATACCAGGTAACCCTGCCACGATCGGGGGCATTGAGCGATGCAAGACACCTCATGAGAGTAGATTTCCCCGATCCATTGAGTCCGGCAATACCCAGTACTCCTCCCTCCTGTGCGATGGAAACGTCGCGGAAGATCCATCGAAATCCGAAGTGTTTGCCAAGTTCGGCAACCGTTAATTTAATCATAACCAAAAGTACGGAATCGTTGGGCAATGCAAAATCTTTTTAGCCACCTTTACGTTTGATTGGCGGGTGTGCTAAACCTATATTTCAGCTAAAATAAATCACACTATGCAACAATATATTCGTTCCGTTACCCACAGCCTGCTCACACGCTTAACCGATCAGCAGTTACACTACACCCCACAAGAATTGCTGGATGCCGGCTTCCCTGATTTTGTTGTTAAACGTATCGAACTAGAACTCCAACGAAATCTAGCCGAATCGGTAACCCTTCCAGACAGCGACTGGGCCGATATGCAGGCCGATCCGGTTCAAGATGCATGGGATAATTTTCTGGAAGCTATCCATGCCGAAACACGTATTCCCGACAGCTATCTTCAATCGGTGGTTGAAAATGCGGTAGAAGATATTCTTGAACTTCTGGCAGAGCCCGAGCGCTACGTGCTCGATACCCTGTTTCGAAATGAAGACGAGGTTTCCATTCTGGAGCTGCATGCCCGCCGCCCCTGGATTGTTCTTAACGGTCACCTGGCTGATGCTATCATCCGTTATATGCAACGCAGAAATATGCAGGGTATAAAACGCTTAAAGGCGGCCAACATCATCCGTCAAATTGACCAGCATCTGGCAGCCGGATATTCCCCGCTAAAGTGGGCTCAAGCCCTGGACGTTTGCTACATTCTAATGGGACCTTTAGTTCCGTCAGCGCTGATTTCACGCTATTTTGCAGACAAAGGACTGGCTGATATTGCCAATCGTATAGATAATGCCGACGAGGAACTCAGCCGCAGCAGGCTCATTGAATACTTATCCATGCCCGACCTCAACTGGGATGACGAAGAGCCCGACACATTCAGTACAGGCGATAAAAATACGATTAAAGAAAATCCGGAAACTACTGCCGCAGCATATGACCAGCCCAATAGCGAGAGTGTAGAGACTTCCATATTTGATCAGCATGTCGAGCAAGTTGAACCTGTGTCAGAAGAACAGAAACACTCGTCTGCCATTTCAGACATTACGCACGACGAGGAAGCTGCCTCTGTTCAGTCCCAAGAAAATCCAACTGACAACAATAGTGAGTCAGAAGATGAGTTACTCCCAAACGACAGACGTACCGGCGAAGACTTTTTTGCTTCCCTTGCCAGCGAAGACGACCCGCAAACAGATCCAGTGTTAAAGGAAGACTCCGTTGAAGATGAATATGATAATCCTTTCAATTTACCATTAGATGATTCTGCTTCTGAGCAGATTGATCGTGAAAATACGGAGAGTATATTAAACACTTATGCTCAGCCAGAGGACGAGCCGAGCAGTCAGTCGGATTATAAGAACCCTTTCGATTTACCGGATGATGATGATGATATCGAGGATACTTCTAATGATCCCCTTGCAGCTTACGCACATCAAACTGAAATAACCGACGACGATTTCCCCACCGGCACTGCAGATACATCCCAGGATGATGCTTCTGAAGAAACGGATCCTGAAGAATACAACGACTCTGTGCCAATTTGGCAACGATTTTTGAATGCAGATCAGTCAGATGATACTGTGTATGAGCCCGAAGGAGATTCAGTTGATCACACGGGACCTGGTGCCCCATCTTCAGATTTCCCTGTGTTAACCACCGAAGCAAGAGTACTTGTAAACCGGCTGGATGCACATGCAGATATCATATTGGATGTGCTTTTCAAGGCAGATACAAAACACTTTTACCAAACATTGAATACCATTGCGACGCATGAGAACTGGAGGCAGGCGGGTCAATACCTGACCAGAGAGGTTTTTATACCCTTGGAAATTGATATGTATTCAGGTGAAGCTGTATTGTTTGTAGACCTCCTCCAGCAGTATTTCGAAGAAAAAAACGCATAAATTACATCCCTATGTCATTACAAGAGAAATTCAATGCGCTCGAAGAAATGCGAATGAAATCGCAAGCGGGCGGCGGTCCTGAGCGCGTTAAAAAACAACATGATAGTGGCAAACTTACCGCCCGTGAGAGAATAAACATCCTGTTGGATAAGGGATCTTTTGAGGAAATCGGAGCATTTGTGCAGCATCGGAGTAAAGATTTCGGGTTGGATAAACAGCAATTCCCCGGCGATGGCGTAGTGACAGGTTTTGGAAAAATCGACGGAAGACCGGTTTATGTTTACAGTCAGGATTTCACCGTCCTTGGAGGGTCCCTGTCGGAAACCCACGCCGAAAAAATATGTAAGATTATGGATTTGGCTGTAAAAAACGGAATTCCTGTGATTGGGCTAAACGACTCCGGTGGTGCGCGGATTCAGGAAGGTGTGGTCTCGCTCGGGGGTTATGCCGAGGTATTCTGGCGAAATAGCATGGCCTCTGGAGTAATTCCACAACTCAGCGCGGTAATGGGTCCTTGCGCCGGTGGTGCGGTGTACTCCCCTGCTATTACGGATTTCATCTTTATGGTGCAGGACACCAGTTTCATGTTTGTAACCGGTCCCAATGTAGTAAAAACAGTAACCCATGAGGAAGTCAGCAGCGAAGACCTTGGAGGAGCCTCTGCACACAGTACCAAGTCGGGAGTGTGCCATTTCACGAGTGATAATGATGCTGAATGTCTGATGCAATTGAGACGGCTGTACTCGTATTTACCATTGAACTGTGAGGAAAAACCTCCTTCCGCCAGCCCGGCGGAACCCGAGACATCCAAAGCAGAAGCGCTCGACTCGCTGGTACCCGATAACGCCAATAAACCGTATGATATCAAAGATGTAATTGAGGGTATTGTTGATGCCAATTCGTTCATGGAAGTACACGAGCAGTATGCCGAAAATATTGTCGTTGGATTCGCCCGGTTGGATGGTCGCTCTGTAGGCATTGTGGCCAACCAGCCCCTATCTTTGGCAGGCTGTCTCGATATTAACGCATCCATCAAAGGAGCTCGGTTTGTGCGATTTTGCGATGCATTTAACATTCCTTTGGTTGTTTTTGAAGATGTTCCCGGATTTCTACCCGGCACCGACCAGGAATGGGGAGGCATCATTAAACACGGCGCCAAGCTACTATACGCATTCTGTGAGGCTACGGTGCCAAAGGTTACCATTATCACGCGTAAAGCCTACGGAGGAGCGTATGACGTAATGAATTCTAAGCACATCCGCGCCGACTATAACGTAGCCTGGCCTACCGCTGAAATTGCGGTGATGGGAACCAAAGGTGCCGTCGAAATCATTTTCCGTAAGGAGATTGCCCAGGCAGATGACCCTGCCGCTAAACAAGCCGAACTGGAAGCCAGCTACGAAGAAGCCTTTGCAAATCCCTACCGCGCTGCGGCACATGGATACGTTGATGAAGTGATCTATCCTCATGAGACACGAAAGAAATTGATTCGGGTTATGGAGGTGATTCAACATAAGGTAGATACCGTACCACGTAAAAAACACGATAACCTACCACTGTAGTGAGTTTGTTCGACGACCCATCCCCCACTCCAGAATCCGGAACAGGACAAAGCGGCGCCTTTGAGCCTCTTGCAACCCGCATGCGTCCGCAAAATGTGGAAGAGTATGTTGGTCAGCAGCATTTGCTTGGTCCCGGCAAGCTGCTTCGGCGGGCTGTTGAAAGTAAAATGATTGGATCCATGATTTTTCATGGTCCTCCGAGCAGCGGCAAAACAACCCTTGCGCTGGTTATTTCACGAGAGATGGATGCCCGTTTCATGACGCTCAATGCCGTGCTAGATGGCGTTAAGGAGCTCCGAACGGCTGTTGCTCAGGCCGAGCATCACCAAAAGCTACACCATCGACCGACAATATTATTCGTAGATGAAATCCATCGCTGGAATAAAGCCCAGCAAGATGCCCTTCTACCCCATATAGAGTCTGGCTTGCTCACTCTCATAGGAGCTACAACCGAGAATCCATATTATTCGCTGGTAGGACCGTTGCTGTCTCGCTGTCAGATTTTCGAACTCGAGCCTTTCACCACAGACGACATCAAACTGTTGCTTCAACGTGCCCTCAACGACAAAGATCGGGGACTGGGGCATTTCAACGTCCGTATTGATGAAGATGCTCTGGAACACTTCGCTTCTTACGCCTCCGGCGACATCCGCAATGCCTTAAATGCCCTGGATATGGCTACCAGAACGCTGGGACCAACACCAGACGGCGACCGCCATATTACCATCGAAATTGCACAGGAATCCATACAAAAACGGGTAGTGCGGTACGACGGAACCGGCGATGAACACTACCATTATGCCTCAGCCTTTATTAAATCATTACGCGGTTCTGATGTGGATGCGGCCCTGTATTGGATGGCTTCCATGCTGGAGGGTGGCGAAGACCCGATGTTCATATTTCGTCGTATGCTCATTTTTGCTTCCGAAGATGTCGGCATGGCCGATTCGTTTGCGCTTAGTTTCACGGTATCGGCTCAGGATGCCTTTGAAAGAACGGGCATGCCGGAGGGATTATACTTTCTGGCCCATGCTTGTATTTATCTGGCTATGGCGCCCAAAAGTAACAGTACAAAAGCCATATTCGAGGTTGTTTCGCAGGTTAAGTCGAGAGGTACAGCATCGGTGCCGCCTCATCTGCGAGATAGAACAGCCAGCGGGAAACAATCGCGCTATACCGGACAAGAAAACCCATCAAAAGCATACAAATACCCGCATGATCATCCTTATCACTGGGTCAAACAACAATACCTTCCTGATGACATTGAACAGAAGAGGTGGTTTAACCCGGGAGATCAGGGCAGAGAAAAGGCTTTATGGGATCGTCTCATGAAAATCAAAGAAGCTTTTGGCAAATAAAAAAAGCCCCCAAGTGATCAAACAAGGGGGCTTTATGTTGAGGCTTGCGACCAGCCTCTGTCTTCGCCAGAGTAAAAAAGTGCGCTTTATCAGAAACTGAAACCAAACAGGAAGTAGGCGTCCTCCTGATAGGGATTAAATAGTAACTGTCCGCTTAGTGTGATACTGAAAGAATCAGAGAGCTGTACCTCTCGTGAAGTTCCAAGCCCGGCTGAAACAATTCCTGCTTTGTTTGTGCCATACATGGCTGAGGCCCCAGGAGTGAAACCGAGCGATAAATCAACATTCGAAAAACTGTAGCCAAGCTCGGTGTATATCGAGTAATCATCGTCGTTGGTTACGAACACACCAGTAAACAGGGTAAGCGGCAGGCTTTCTGTACCGGAGTATCCTACACCCAGCTCTACGAAATGCGATGATACTGAAAAGTATTGTCCGGATGGATCTTCTGGAAAGGTGTAATCCGTAACAATAAGCTCAAAGCTCCCAGCCTTTGTTTCAATTTCGTAGGATGCGAAGAAATCGATTTCACTACCGGCAGGGTTTCCATTTGTTGCGAATGCGGCCCATGTACCAATGGTCAAATTCCCAACGGTATAACTAATTTCAGGCTGAATGGATGGTGATGAGCCAAAGTCCGTTCCCCTCCACACATACCTGCTGTTAATATCTACCCCTAAATCAACCTGTGCATAAACAGGCAACGCTACAAATGTAAGTAACGCAAGCAGTCCCAAACCAAATCGTTGTTTTGTTTTCATAACCTTGTTATTTAATTGTTTACCGACCAGACCCCTAAAAAGTGGAGAGAGGCAACGGCAACCTCTCTCCCGAATTACTTTTACTTAGACAATAGTTCGACACCGGCAAAACTTGGATATGCATTATTTCCATGCTCCTCAAGGTCAAGACCGCCAAGTTCCACTTCAGGACTCACACGTACACCCATTGTAAATTTGAGGATGGCAAATACGATGAACGAGAATAGGAATGTAAAACCTACCACGGACAGCGTACCGATGAGTTGCGTAACAAAACTGAACTCAGTGGCAAAAATTCCTACCGCAAGTGTACCCCAGACCCCGCAAATACCGTGGACGGAAATGGCGCCAACCGGATCATCGATACGAAGTTTGTCGAACATCGTGATAGATAATACGACCAACACACCGGCAAGCAAACCAATCATCATCGCCGCATTAGGTGAGACAACATCTGCGCCCGCTGTAATACCGACGAGTCCGGCAAGAATACCGTTCAAAGCCATGGGTGCATCAAGTTTGTGCATGGTTACATAAGTAGCTACCATGGCAGCAAGTGCACCAGCAGCAGCAGCCAGTGCTGTGTTTACGAATACAAACGATACCCCGGCAGGATCAGCGCTGAGAACGGAGCCACCATTGAACCCAAACCATCCGAACCATAGCAGGAAGATACCAACCGTTGCCAGTGGGATGTTATGACCGGGAATGGTATTTACTTTACCATCTTCGTATTTACCTGCACGTGCACCCAAGAGCAATACGCACGCCAGTCCGGCAAATCCGCCTACAGCATGAACGAGGGTAGATCCGGCAAAGTCATAAAACCCGAGTGAATCTAACCATCCTCCGCCCCATAGCCAGCTGCCCGTAATTGGGTAAGAAATAGCAACGAGCAAGGCTCCGAATATCATAAATGCAGGAAGTTTAATTCGCCCTGTTACACATCCTGATACAATGGTAGCAGCGGTGGCGGCAAACATGGCCTGAAAAATGAAATCACTCCATATGGTCATTTCTTCTCCGTAAGCGGGTGTTAACATTCCCACAGGATCTGTTGGGTCGTAGCCTATACCAAAGCCACCAAATCCGAAGAACCCGTTAAAATCACCGGGATACATGATCTGAAATCCAACAATGGCATAGGTAATGATTCCTGTGGCGAGAATGAACACATTCTTGTAAATCACATTCACCGAGTTTTTGGCCTGGGTAAATCCGCTCTCCACGGTGGCAAAACCCAGGTGCATGATGAATACCAATGCTGCAGCCATTAATATCCAGAGATTATCAATCATGAACTTAGCATAATCTGGCGATGCCTGAAACTCTTCGAGTGTGGCATAGCCTGCTGGTTCGGCTCCATCTTCCAGAGCTGCATCCATTACAGAAACTTCAATTACCTGAATTTCTCCGGAAACCAATTCAGTTTCCTGACCAGTTACATACTGTGCTGCAAAGACAAGCAGCACGAAGGCGACTAACGTTTTTAAGTATTTTATCATAATTGACCTTTGAGTTTAAGTGAACACGACAAATTTGAGCTTATTTAAATCATTTGTCAACTATTTTTTAATCATATACAAATATAAACCTAATAATTTTATGTGTTTATGGCAGAAAAGCGCTTTTTATTTAGGTAATTTTTTTTAACTAACAAAAAGTACATGAGGACTATTTGGACTAGTCTGTGGAGTTATTCACGGAACCTTATGCCATGCATAGCTGTTGGCATTTGCGTAACATGAAACCCGCACTATTCCAAAACCCATTTTAATGAAACGCATTGCTATTGTTGCCACTACAGACCGACCTGGTTCCAACACCCTTCGATTTGCCAACTATCTTAAACCACTATATGAATCAAACGGCGCGAAGGCCGATGTTATCAGTCTGCAGGACTTCCCTATAGAAAAGGTAATTGGTGGGAAGTACGGTAAAGATATTCCTGAGGTTAAAGCTTTTAACGATTCAATTTTGAATAACGATGGCATTGTCTTTGTTATTCCCGAGTACAACGGATCTTTTCCCGGTATTTTTAAGCTTTTCATTGACTACCTTCCTTTTCCAGAGTCGTTTTCCGGCATGCCTGTTGCATTTGTAGGTTTGGCAAATGGAAGTTTCGGAGCCTTAAGAGCCGTGGAACAAGCACAGCACGTAGCAGGCTATCGCAATGCATATGTATTCCCTGAAAGAGTATTTATTGCACAGTTTCACAAGCAATTCTCTGACGATAAAGGACTGCATGCTGAATTGCAGGAAAAACTTTTGCGATCACAGGTTCGAAATTTCATAAGCTTTGTTGGCAACACCTTCCCTAAGCAAAATCTGGATTAAACTGTATATTCTATTCAGATTAGCCGTAACGGTTATGCCTTTCAGTTTACTTCTTTATGGTATCAATTGCTCTTATAGGGTTAGGTGGCGCTGGATTAGCCTTCATGCACCAGCTTCTGAACAGTCCGCTAAAAAAGTGGACTATAACCATTATTGATCCAAATCCGGAGTCTGCCTTTAGTAAAACGTGGTGCTTCTGGGGAAAACCCGACGAGCTCTCAACTGTTAAGCACGATATGCTGTGGGACACTATAAATGTTCAGCACAACGACGTTTTATTAAACAGACCTTTGAAGAACTTGAATTATCGCTGCGTTAAGGGACGAAGTTTTCAAGAGCAGGTTTGGGCTGAAATGAGCGGACATCCAAACGTGAACTGTATCCAAGACACAGCGGCTGATATCAATTACGATACCACTGCAGATAAAGTTAACATAAGCACAACTAATCATGGCATAATTATAGCAGATTACTGTTTTAGTAGTGCAAAGATTGACAGGTCTGACACGTGGAAGCCAGATTTTTATCAGCAATTTGCTGGTGGATGGGTAAGATTTGATAAACCTATTTTTGATTCCAATGAAATCATGCTGATGGACTTCGACGTTCCTCAAGTCGAATCTGCCGTACATTTCGCTTATACCTTACCCAACAGCAGTAGCGATGCATTAATTGAAATTACTGCTTTTACACCAACGCTATATTCTTCTGAGCATTATAACACGATGTTCCTTGACTATCTCAACAGGTTAGCTAAAAATCACAACACATCGTATACGATATATGACACGGAAGAAGGGCTTATACCCATGGATACACGGCCATACAAACGCCAATTAAATCCAAAAACGTTTACGCTCGGTACTGTTTCAGGCATGGTAAAGCCTAGTACCGGATATGCTTTTTTCAAAATGCATAAACAGGCCGAGTTTTATCTTTCGCAAATTCTGTCGGGTGGTAGCCTTGCAGCATATCCGGAAACACACCCTAGGTTTAAGTTTTATGACGATCTGCTTTTAGACATCCTGAAAAACGATCCACACATTGCTATACCAATATTTCATCAATTGTTCAATCGGGTTCATCCAGACACCGTATTTGAATTTTTGAGAGAAAATACGAGCTTACAAGCGGAGGCAGGCATATTTATGAAACTACCAAAATCACCGTTTCTAAAAGCATTATGGCGATACGTATTCAAATAGTAGGTCTTCTGTTGTTTATATGGGTGTTATTTCCTGCCCTGGTTGATGCCTTGGCGCTGCCCTTATTTGTATTATCGATTATTAGCATCGGCATGCTCCACGGCGGCCTGGACCATATTACCGCCTTTCGGCACTTTAATATGGAAGACACTAAGCGCAAGTGGTTTTTATTCCTGGCCGGATATATGGGGATTATAGCAGCATATGGTTTAGTTTGGCTTATTTCGCCACTTTTAGGGCTTAGTGTGTTTATTTTAATGTCGTGTTATCATTTCGGGCAACTGGACATGCATGATATTGCACGGGCGCCCTGGAATAAGGTCTTATACCTAAGTCGCGGAGTTTTTCTCCTTGGGCTTATGATCGTTGGTCAATACGAAAAAGTAGCGACAATTCTTCAGCCTATCACAGATGTCGGACGCTACTTACAGTTCGCAGGCGACTGGTATTTCTATCTGATTGCGATACTCGTTGCCCAGCATATTATCATATTACTCATCGGTACTACCAAAATAACATTCTCTGATGTTGTCGACACATTCGTCACAGGATTGATGTTTACATTTCTGCCACCCTTGTTGAGTTTTGGTCTTTATTTCGCATTATGGCACAGCTGGGATCACCTAAAGCTGCTGAATTCGTATTTAAAACTACCTGATTGGAAAAGTCTCATTTTAAATGCCATGCCCTTTACGATTATGGCTTTGGTAGGGATTGCAGGCATCATTGTGCTGTTCAGGCAGTCACTGGCCGAGCCGGGTACTGTCATGTACGTACTCATTGGTATCAGCCTGCTTACAATGCCTCACATGTTACTTGTTGATCGTGTTGTGGAGCATGACCATCACTAGAAGAGCGCGCTCAAGGAAAGCCTGAGATAGCCGGCTAACCACTAAAGACAGGTATAAACAAAAAAGGCAGCCTCAACAGCTGCCTTTTTGTTAGTTTAATTTTAGCATATACCCAACACCATGCAGTGTTACCAGGTAGCGGGGATCATCAGGTTGCATTTCAATTTTCGAGCGTAACTTAGAAATATGAACATCTACCGTTCGGGTGTTCGTTGAGTATTCGTATCTCCATACATGCTCAAGTAAGGTGTCGCGTGAGACGGGTTCATTAGCTTGTGCCACCAAAAAACGGATTAACTCTACTTCTCTGGTTGTCAATTCAAACTCCCCGTCGGGGCGAACTACAAGTGATTCGTTTAACTCTATTCTGGCAGGCCCAAGAGTTATAACATCCATAGGACCTGTTTTCGAGTACGAGTTAGCTCTTCTCAACCGGGCCTGTATACGTGCCAAAAGTTCCTTAACACCAAATGGCTTTGTCATATAATCATCGGCACCGATATTTAAACCGGTAACCTTATCAATTTCCTGGTCGCGTGCGGTAAGCATGATAATAGGGAAAGTAAACTTATCTTCACGAACGCGCTTACATATTTCGAAACCACTGGTTCCCGGAAGCATGACATCCAGTATCATCAAATCCGGTTTGATGTCATGGACCAGCTGTACAGCGTCGCTGCCTGTTTCAGAAATATGAACTTCGTAGCCCTCGTTTTCCAGGGTATCTTGCAGTGTAAAAACCAGACTTGGTTCATCTTCCACTACAAGAATTTTTTTTGTCTTAGCTGGCATACTCTATCTTGGCCTTAGGGTTTAACGTTTCTGTTTGCGCGATCGCCGGCGCAACATGTATAGGGAATGTTACTGAAAAAACAGAACCTTTCCGATAGGTAGATTCTACGCTAACAGTAGCATTATTTAGTTCTACAAGATTTTTCACAATAGACAAACCTAAACCATGCCCTTTTGTACGGGCAGTTAGCGTGTCTTCAACCCTGTAAAACTTATCAAAAATATGCTTTCGAGCTGCACCGGGTATACCAAGTCCTTTATCCTCAACCTGAAGAATGACACGTTGTTGATCATGTTTCAAGCGTATAGCAACATACTTGGAGTCTCCGCTGTATTTCATGGCATTCTCAACCAGGTTACCGAGAATGGTTTCAAAACTATCCTTGTCAACCAAAACACTTGGCAGACTATCCGGAATTTCGAGATGGGGGTCAAATCCAGATTGCGTGAACAATGCCATGTGCTCTGCAATATAGGACCGAACTAAAGAACCCAGGTTATATGGCTGAGGCTTCACAATAAGTTGTCCAGCGTCGTTTTTGGCAACATCCAGCAACTTCTCTATCATACGCCGTAAGCGTAGAGACTCGGTGTGAATATGCTCACCATAGGTTTTAAGTCTGTCAGGATTGGTAACTCTGCCGTCAGCAAGATTCTCACCGGCAGCCTGCATAACAGCAAGGGGCGTCTTCAACTCATGAGTAACGTTAGCAAGAAAGCCAGCCTGCCTTTCCATGAGGCTACGCTCTTTTTGAGCAATAATAAACATAATGCCAAGACTACCGAGCAACAATACCAGAACGCCGCCCATTACAAACATATTACGCTGCAAATTGCCCAAAGATGCCAAGACGGCAGGGTTATCATCAAACCTCACCTTCAAATTCCAGTTATCCAGCAAATCGGGAAAGCGTTGAATGTATTCAACGTCACGACGACTGTATGCCAATTCCGTGTCGTTGGTTGCCAACACCTCGTTAAGCAACCAATCGTGCAGCCAGATAGTCATACCACTCTGATCACGCGGCCCGAAAGCTTCATTGAGCTGCACGGCGAAGAAATCGTTAATCAGATAATCTTTATTTATAGAAAATGCCAGATACCCCACAATTTCGGCGCCACGTGGATTTATCATAGCAACATTCATCGTTCGGTGCGTATCAAATACTACTTTTGTGTTCCAGCGATAATCGTTGAGCAACACCTTCATCCTTGTCCTCGTAAGACTAATTCCATCACAGGCCAGTAACGGTGCCGACATGGTGTTGGTAAAGGTGAAATTTGCCGGGCTGAATGTATAAACAGAAATCCCATCTGAACAATCCGAAAAGTCTGGGCGGGCAAAATATATGGCATCAAAAAGAGGGTCGGCCAATGCTGCTGCCAGTATCTCTGCCAGCAGCGGATTCGATAAATCACCTGCTTCTACTTCATCGTGGAGCTGTTCCATATTCAGTTTCCATATACCCTCCACAGGCGCTCTGAAACGATTACGTGTTGTGTAAGCAAAATCTGATAACTGGGTCTTCTGTCTGTCGGATGCAGATGATATGGTAGACTCATGTAAAGCATATAGTGAATACACATTCATTCCGGTAAGACTGAGAATAGCAACCAGCGCCATTGCCATCATAATCCACCGAATTGTCAAAAACTTCTTCATACGCTTAGAACGGTTGGATAAATTCCTCTTATTAAACTTCATAGCAAAATACAAATTTTGAACCAATCCTAGATTAGAGGTAGTAAGCCAACCATTATATTGATAAGGTTTTACAAGTTTTTGTCTATATGATTTCACAATCAACGCAAAGCAGCTGTAAAACGTTTATTTTGTAAAACACGAAAACACCTAAAGCAACAACCATCGCCATGAAGGCCAGAATTCTTGTTCTTACTTTTTTATTGTCAACACTTTCTTCAATCATCTATGCGAATGATACGCAGCAGGATTTATTTCTCATGCACTACTGGTCGTTCAACAATGAAGCTGCGTTTACAACTCCAGATATTAGCTTAGCTGGCGGTGAGTTGATCGCTGATATTGTGGGCACAACGGAGCTTTTGACGGGGACTGGACAAGATTTTTCTGCTGAAAATGCGCGCAACGGCGAAGAGGCAGGTGCACATTTGCGATTCAATAACCCCGTGGGTTCGAGTCTTACATTCCGCGTACCTACAACCGGCTTCGAGAATATTTTATTTTCCTACGAGACCCGTCGTTCCAACAGCGGAGCCGACACACAGTATATCACGTACACTGTTGATGGATCTACCTATTTCCCCCTCAAAGTATTGGAAGTAACAACAACGCCAGCCGTAATTTTGTTGGATTTTTCTGAAATTGATGCCGTTTCAGACAACCCCGATTTTGCCGTCCGCGTTGAATTCAATGATTCAAACAACCCACCAAATCTTGCAGGAAATAATAGATTTGATAATGTTGTAGTAGAAGGCCTTGCCCTAGACGAAACCAACCTCCCTCCTTTTGTTGCAAACCCAAGAGATTTGCTGGAAGTCATCGTTGGTGAAGAGCTAAATTTGATCACACTCGGCACGCAAATTTTTGAAGACCCTGAAAATGATGAACTGATATTTTCTGCATCATCAACATCTGAGATACATTTCAGCATATCGGAGGCCTCCGGTGAGAATGATCCGTTCCTTACGCTTACAGGCACCAGAAGCGGCGAGGCACTTCTTACCTTGAGCGCAAGAGATATTACCGGTCAGGAAGTGAGCGCTGCTATCCGGGTTTTGGTTTATCCTGACCCGCACAGCCTCAGTTCCGGCGAGTTCAACTTTACCAGCTGGAGCCAGGATTCACCGGCATTGAGTTATCCGGCTAATATGATTTTCCTGCAGTCTGACATGAATGACCCCGGCCTTGATGACGCCCTCCTGTTCGCATATAACATCCCAGTTGGTGATTATGCTGATGCAGACCTGATTAATGTAGGATTTCCATACAGAAACAATTCAAGAACACGAATAAACGGTCTTGGCGAACGAGGATTCAGCTTCATAAATACAGGCAGAGGAAGAGATCTTGGTGGCGCTGTAGTTGCGTTGGATACAAGAAACATAAACAGAGCATCTTTCAGCTTTACTGCCGGTACGGAAATCGCAAATTCGCGAGTCTATGCTATTCGAGCTCAATACAGGGTGGTTCAAGTAGCTGGAGAAGGGAACGAATCCAGTTTTGGAGATTGGAGCGATATAACACTCCCAATGGGAGAACCAATTGAGTATTTGAGACGAGAGGATGGTCATTACACAAACTTTATTCGTCTGGATCTACCCTCTGAAATGCTTGGTGAGGAGTATGTTCAACTGATGTTCAGATACTACTTTACTGGTGAACGACTCAGCGAAGACAGTGGCGCCAGAGATATGTTACGCCTAGACAATATCAATATTTCAGACTTGACGGATGTTTCAGCATTTGAACCGGACGAGCAAATCCAAAAATTTATGCTAGAGCAAAATTTCCCGAACCCGTTTAACCCAAATACCCTAATACGATTTTATCTGCCTGAAGATTTATATACGCGGCTTACAGTTCATAATGTTTTAGGTCAGAAGGTAGCTACACTGGTTGAGGGACAGCTCAACGCTGGTAGGCACGAGGTTAATTTTAACGCGATGGGGCTTTCATCTGGGATTTATGTGGCACACATTCAGGCAGAAGGCTTAACAGCTAGCACACGGATGATGTTGATAAAGTAATCTTTTTTTGTTTGCAGGAACAAGTTGGGTTAAGTATGTTGTCACATCGTGAGGAAGCAAACCTGCACAACATCTACAAGAACATACCTTATCTAAAATCCTATGAGCAAACTCATACAACATCTAACAAAATACTTCTCGGCTACAATAGTCGCCATCATTGTAACTATGAGCTTGACTTCAAAAATTCAAGCTCAGGATTTACCAACATTTGGGGAACCAATGTGGTCTGTACCTGCTGGCAGCGTACCATGGCTTTCGAATGCGGGAAACCAGGTACGTGGAGTTGCATTCAACCCAGCAACCGGCAACTTACTAGTTCCATCGAGGGCAGACGGTATCAGAATCGAGCGGATAAATACATCCACAGGTGAATCTATAGGAACTATGAATACCACAGGAATCGCGGGGGGATTACTGCCTATAAATAGAATAGCTGTAACGGAAGACGGCCAAATTTTCGCCATTAATCTGATTCTAGAAAGTGGTATTGATTTTATTATATGGTATTGGGAGGATGAAGACGCTACCCCTCAGCCACTTTATGAAGGAAAACCTACCCCTAACGATCGTTATGGCGACGGTATTGGAGTTCGCGGTGTTGGTGACGATATCGAGCTATTTGTATCCGGTACATTCAACTCAAATATTGCGGTTTTCAGCTTTGATGGAACGGTTTTGAATTCAACTCCTCGAGTAATTGAGATCCCTCAAAACGCTGCCAATGCGAATATTGTTCCCATAGCGGGTACTCCCTACGGATGGATTAACGGACGCGATGAATTTATCCGAAAAATTAATCTTGAAACAGGAGCACGCATTGCTTCAGTAAATGACCAAATTATTTCCACGTCCGTTGGAGATATGGACTACATTGCAGCTGATGGTCGCGAATATTTAGTTACCGGCGTTCCGGGTATTGAAGAGAATACCTTCTACCTCATTGACATAACTGACGTGAGTAATCCTCAAATTCTCGCAGAATCAGGAAACATTGGGCTGGGGGAGAACTTATTCAGAGTCGGAGGCGTGACAATAGACCGCGAAAATAAGGTTGCTTATGTGCTGGCTACAAATATAGGCTTGGCTGCATTTGATTTAACTAGTTCAATGCAAATTGCAGTTAGTGTTGAAGATATCGATCAACCGCGAGCATTCACGCTAGAGCAAAATTTCCCGAACCCGTTTAACCCGGCAACCCGTATACATTTCACCTTACCTCATTCAGAACATGTGCGAATCACCGTACATAACATGCTCGGCCAACAGGTATATACCCTCATTGACGAGGCACGCCCCGCAGGTTCACATACTGTACAATTCAACGGATCAAACCTTTCATCCGGCGTGTATATTTACCGCATGCAAGCCGGAAATTTTACCAGCAGTATGCGAATGACCCTACTAAAATAATTTTTTTTTACTCTCGTTTATCAGGCATCCTGCAAAAAAAGCGGGATGCCTTTTTTGTTTGTTTTCAGTTACGGAGCCACCTATTTTAAAGCAATCATTTATCGACAATTATCATCTACGGAAATCACCTCTATGAAATTACTATATCTTATTGCCATGATGACCATTTTTATGGGGGCATGCACACAAAACAGTACTAGTCAAAACCCACCATCTGTGCTGAACGGCCTGGATGTATTAGAACAAAACAACTTCGCACAGCTTGAAGGTTTGCGTGTCGGTTTAATTACCAATGCAACCGGAGTAAATAAGCATCTTATCTCCAATATCGACCTGCTGCATGAAGCCGAAAATGTAGACCTGGTTGCCCTTTTTGGTCCCGAACATGGTGTTCGCGGCGACATTAATGCAGGCGACTATGTTGAAACCTATGTTGACGAAAGAACCGGAATTACTGTTTTCTCTGTATATGGATCAACTCGCAAACCAACCCAGGAGATGCTGGAGGGAATCGATATCCTGATATATGATATTCAGGATGTAGGATCACGTTCTTACACATTTATATCTACCATGGGACTTGCTATGGAGGCTGCCGCAGAAAAAGGAATTGCCTTTATGGTGCTCGACCGACCCAATCCGCTAGGTGGAAAGATTGAGGGAAATATCACTGAGCCCGACTACATATCGTTTGTAAGTCAATTCGCAATTCCCTATGTATACGGCCTCACATCCGGAGAGCTTGCAAAAATGCTAAATGGCGAGCGCATGTTAACAAACGGAGTACAAGTTGATCTCACTGTAATTCCTATCCAAGGTTGGAACCGCAACATGACCTTTGAAGATACCGGTTTACCCTGGGTTCCTACTTCCCCTCATATTCCACATCGTCACAGCGCTATATTCTACACAGCTACCGGCATCATCGGTGAATTGCACACCTTAAGCGAAGGTGTTGGTTACACTATGCCTTTTGAACTTCTGGGTGCACCCTGGATAGATGCCCAGGTTATGGCCGATCGAATGAATAACCTTGGGTTAGAAGGAATTCGATTCCGACCGAAAACCTGGAGACCCTACTATGGACGCCACCAGGGAGAAGTACTGCATGGAGTTCAACTTTATATTGACGATTTTTTCAATCTGAACATTATGAGTATTCAGTTTTTGTTCATGCAGGAACATCACATTCTACATCCCGACAAGAACCCATTTGATACCACACCAGCCCGCATACGCATGTTCGATCGCGTGATGGGGTCCAGCACCGTTCGTGAGCTGTTTTCACAGAATTTCAGATACGCTGATATCGAAGAATTTCTCAACAAAGATATAGAGGCATTCCGGGAGCTATCCAAACCGTACCTTTTATATCCTTGACATCAAAAGCCTGATGAAGATTCCATTGACTCTTCGTCAGGCTTTTTGTTTACTTGATGCTAAGCATGATCTGTATGTAACCTAAGCGCCTTGCCAAACTTGGCGATCAAAAACTAATCCACTATGTCTGAACAGAACAAAAAGACTACAAATCCATGGGCATGGATTCCAACTCTATACTTCGCCCAGGGAATCCCCTACGTTGTCGTAATGCTCGTTTCTGTCATTATGTACAAGAGGTTGGGTATTTCAAATGCCGAAATAGCCCTTTACACAAGCTGGTTATATTTGCCCTGGGTAATCAAGCCTCTATGGAGTCCGCTGGTTGATCTGGTAAAAACTAAACGATGGTGGGTAGTTACCATGCAATTGCTGGTTGGGGCTGGTCTTGCGGGCATAGCTTTTACCATACCGGCACCTAATTTCTTTCAGTGGACATTGGCTTTTATGTGGCTGCTTGCATTTAGTTCAGCAACCCATGATATTGCTGCTGACGGACTTTACATGCTAGCACTCTCGAAACACAAACAGGCCTGGTTTGTAGGAGTAAGGAGCACGTTCTATCGGATTGCCATGATCACCGGTCAGGGTTTGCTCATCATATTCGCTGGCTACATAGAGTCTACTACTGGTCTGGATACCATTGAAATGCAGGTTAAGGCGTCTCAAACCGAAATTGTTCAGCAACGTCACCCTTCTGAAATTCAGGTAGCTGAACAAGATGGTCCGCTTCGATTCCTCACATACCCTGAAAACCTGGAAATAAGCGTTAACAGAATTCCCGTTGCTGCTGCCGACTCTATAAGGGATGTGGCGAGAAACTGGAATGTGAGGAGTAACTTTTATGTAATTGACGGGATGGAGGCTAACGATTCCTCGCCTGATGCTCTTCAGGAAGTTACCGAAGCCGCCCGACAAGGCTGGTGGAGCCGGCTCGTAGTCGCGCCATTAGAAAGCTTCCTGCAGAACTTTGCGCCGGAAACCGAGCCACTGCGTGACGACGGAATGACAGGCAACGTGGGAGTAGTATATGTGTACCTTTCAGGTTCACCCGCTCCAGGTGAAGAGATCGTATTGAATTTTGGCAGGGAAGCCGGAGACAACAGTATCTCGCTGGTAGAAGGTGACCGCTTCGTGTTCACCGCTGAGAACTGGAATGTACCGGCCATGGCCGTCATTCAGCTCGACAGTAAACTGGATTTTGCTACGGAAGCAACTTTCCGCGGAAGAGCAGGAAATATTCCACTCGCGTGGTCTATAACGTTCATGCTGCTAACAGGTATGTTTATTTTCTTCTTCCTGTATCACCGAGTAATCCTTCCTCGTGCAGACTCCGACAAACCTGCAGTCCGGCAACCCGATCAAAGCATATTTTCAGAATTTTTCCGCACATTTGCTTTGTTCTTTAAAAAGAAACAGATTGGTATCGTATTATTATTCCTGCTGTTCTACCGGTTTGGTGAGGCCCAGCTTGTTAAACTGGCGTCCCCTTTCCTGCTGGATGCACAGGAAGCCGGGGGACTTGCACTTACTACCGGGGAGGTTGGCTTCGTATATGGTACTGTTGGTATTCTGGCCCTAACAGCAGGTGGAATTATTGGAGGTATTCTTGCGTCCCGTCACGGTCTGCGCTACTGGCTATGGCCTATGGTTATTGCCATCAATGTTCCCAATGCGGTATATATTTACCTCGCCTACGCCTTACCCGACAGCTTCGTGATTATTAACCTCGCTGTTCTGGTTGAGCAATTCGGCTACGGCTTCGGCTTTACAGCTTATATGCTCTACATGATTTATGTTTCGGAAGGCGAACATAAAACGGCACACTTTGCCATAACTACCGGATTCATGGCGCTTGGCATGATGATTCCGGGAATGTTCAGCGGTTGGATTCAGGAAATTATTGGCTATCAACACTTCTTTGTATGGGTTCTAATAGCAACAATACCAGCCTTTATAATTGCCGCTTTCGTTGACATCGATCCCGAGTTCGGCAAAAAGAAAGAAGAAGAGCAAATTCCGGAAGAAACTGAATAACAGACGTACATACAGTGTGTTTTCTGTCGGGAAAACACACTGTATTTCAATATATTCTCTAGTAAACAAAGAACATCATCTGCTGCGCCAGAACCAATCAAACAGCGCAATCGCACAGCGACAATACCCTTATTTATCATCATAATATTTGCACCCATGTCAAAAAAAATTACCGTATTTCTCCCCTACCATAATAACGACTTCACCCTCCAGACAATTGATGCTTTTTTGGCTACCGGTCAGGTTGAAGCCGTTTACCTAATGAGTAATGAGCCTAGTAATGTCAACAAACCTCAAACAAATGACTTGGTAGTCAGCACACCACTGGGAACAGAAACATTTCAAAAAATTGCAGAAATTACTAAGACAGAATACACTGCCTTTTTAACAAAAGACACCCTCATAGATCTAGGTCAGTTTGCACTAGAGCGCTATTTACAAGTTGCGGCAGATACCGCAGCCGGGTTAACCTACTCCGACTTTATTGAAATCAAAGGTGATAGCCGTTCAAACCATCCTGTTAACGATTACCAGTTTGGCAGCGTCCGAGACGATTTCGATTTTGGACCACTTTTGATATTCAAAACTGCCGCACTGAAAGAAGCTGTAGCCGCCTTCGAATCGAATTACAAACACGCCGGCCTCTACGATCTACGCTTGAGAATTTCTCAAAATAATGATCTGGTACGTGTGAGCGAATTCTTATACAGCACGGTTGAAACCGATCTGCGTAAGTCTGGCGAAAAAATGTTTGATTATGTAGATCCAAAAAACCGCGAAGTACAAATTGAAATGGAAAAAGCCTTCACGGAACACCTGAAGGCTATTGGCGCGTACCTCAAGCCAGAATTTAAAGACGTTCAGGAAACTGGTGAAAACTTCCCTGTTGAAGCCGCTGTAGTCATTCCAGTGCGCAACCGAATTCGCACTATTCGTGATGCAGTTAATTCCGTATTAACCCAGAAAGCAGACTTCGATTTCAACCTTATTGTAGTAGACAACTTCTCAACAGATGGTACATACGAAGCGTTGAAGGAAATTGCAGCAACAGATGCTCGCCTCAAAGTACTCGTTCCCGAACGTAAAGATCTGGGCATAGGTGGATGCTGGAATGTAGCTGTTCATAGTGAATTTTGCGGTAAGTATGCCATTCAGCTCGACAGCGATGATGTATACAAAGACGATACAACACTTCAGCGTATAGTTGACGTTTTCCGACAGGATAAATGTGCTATGGTTGTAGGCAGCTACGAAATGACGGATGTGAACCTGCAACCCATCCCTCCGGGTCTAATTGACCACCGCGAGTGGACACCAGAGAACGGCCGGAATAATGCCATTCGTATTAACGGACTCGGTGCCCCCAGAGCCTTCTATACCCCTGTATTGCGGGCATTAAATGTACCAAATGTCAGTTATGGTGAAGACTATGCACTCGGACTGGCCATTTCACGAAACTATCAGATTGGTCGCGTTTATGAAGCCATTTACTGTGTACGCCGGTGGGACGACAACACCGACGCTTCGTTGGATATCAACAAAATGAACGCTCATAACGCGTACAAAGATAAAATCCGTACGTTCGAACTAAAGGCACGTCAACAAAAAGTTGCCGCAGAAAAATGAGCAGATTTCTTAGTGCAAACGATTTAAATAACCCCGGGAGTAGTCTCGCCGACATGTCCCGGGCGTTATTGCAGCAGCAATACGCAAACTGGCCAATGCTGCAAAAAGGAGCTGATACACTGAAAACCGTAGTTTCAAAGGAAATTACCTTCGACGGCTTCCGTATGAGCATACAATTCAATCCCGGTCGGATTGTCTCCAGCGCAGCTAAGGTTGATAAAAAGTCGATTGCTGAACGAAAGTGCTTTCTATGTCTTGAAAACCTTCCTCCTGAGCAAAAAGGCGTTGAAACTGGCGATTATACCGTATTATGTAACCCTTTCCCCATATTTCCTGAACATTTTACAATACCCCATAAAAGGCATATCGATCAGCGTATTTCTGGGGCTTTTCCCGATATGCTTCAGTTAACCAAAGAAATGGGCAGCCGTTATTCACTGTTTTATAATGGACCCAAATGTGGCGCCTCCGCTCCGGATCATCTTCACTTTCAAGCAGGTGATTTCGGATTTATGGGCATCGACAACACATGGCCTGACCTGGTAAAAAACCACGGAATATGGTTATCAGAAAACGTACTAACTCGCATTGCCAGCGTTGATGACGGGCTTCGCCGTTTCATAGTAATCAACAGCAGCTCCCACACCGAGTCTGTACAAGCATTCAATACGTTGTTTAACTCTTTCTCTGCATTTAACGAAGATCCGGAGGAAGAGCCAATGGTAAACGTATTAACATCCTACAGACAGAACCGGTGGACAACCATTGTATTCCTCAGAAAGAAACATCGACCGAATCAATTCTTCCTCGATGGGGATGCCCAGATTTTATTCTCCCCGGCTTCTGTAGATTTCGGCGGCGTATGTATAACTCCGCTTGAACGTGACTTCGACAGATTAAATGCAGATCTACTCACCGATATGTTTACGCAACTAAGTGCTGATAAAGCTGTTTTGATGGCGGTTTCAGACTCCTTACAATCGTAGCCAACGACTTAAAAACCCTATTTCATGAACATTCCAACGCTAGAACTCCCCGAACTCAGTGATTTGAGTATTGATCAAAAACTGGCGCAAATGCTGTTGGTGGGTTTTCGCGGAATGGAGCTCGATAGCGACAACCCTATCTACCATGACATCGTAAAACACGAGGTTGGAGGGATTATTCTTTTCGACTATGATGTCTTGAAAAAAAGTCACGATAGAAACATCGCTTCGCCCGGGCAGCTGCGTTCACTCATGCAGCAGTTTTACCAGATACTTAGGGTACCAACTTTTTTATCTATCGATCAGGAAGGCGGTACAGTAAACCGTCTGAAGCCCGAAAATGGTTTCCCGGAAACACTGTCCCACAAATCTCTGGGCCAACTTGACAACTTAGACGCCACACGAGAACAAGGCAAACACATAGCCGGACTGCTTAAAGCATATGGTTTAAACCTTAACTTTGCTCCCTGTGTAGACCTGGGTATAAATAAAGAGAACAAAGCTATATACGGTCGTGATAGAACATTTTCAGATCAGCCAGATCGTGTAACCAATCACGCACGAGCCTACATTGAAGGTCACCAGGAAATTGGTGTAATGACGGCTCTGAAACATTTTCCGGGACATGGCAGCTCACTCGCCGATACCCATCTTGGTATGGCAGATGTAACGGAAACCTGGTCACCTGAAGAGATGATACCCTACGAAAGGCTTATTGCAGAGGGGCTTTGCGACATGGTAATGACAACCCACATTTTTAACGGTCAGCTCGACCCCAACGTACCGGCAACCCTATCGGCCAGTATTATGCAGGGTATTTTACGCGAATCAATGAAATACGATGGTGTAATTATTAGTGATGATTTACAAATGCAGGCCATTACCGACTATTTTGGACTGGACAACGTAATTGAATTGGCTTTACAGGCGGGTGTTGATATTTTGGCTTTTGGTAATAACCTGGCCTATGAGCCCGATGTGGTATCAAGATCAATTCATACCATGAAAAACCTCCTTGACAAAGGGGTTATTGATGAACTTCGGATAAACGCCTCTGTCAAGCGAATTCTAAAGCTGAAGAAAAAATACCTGGCCTAGGTACATCCTTTAGCTGAACGAGTCGTATAACATCAAAATGCAGGTGCTTTTTTGCAATTAATCTGCAATTTTGTTGACATCTAATCGTACGACTATGGCTAAACGCTCACTACTTATTCTCGTTTGTTTGCTACTGACGGATGTCGCTTTTGCACAATCGCGTACGGAAGAAGCACGAAAAAGATTGGATGGAGAACATTCCTCTACAGGAATTTCCACTCTATTTGCCGTAATTGAGCTTACTGCAGAGTTCATGCCTGAGTTTTTTTACTTTCGGGCCCTGCACCCAGATGAACCACGCATGCGATATAACCCGGCCCCTTTCCGAAACCCAAACGGAAACGGTGCGGGCATCCGTAATTTCAGTGGTTATGCAGACGATGGTAAATCACAGCTATTGCAATTGCGTTTAAACACATCCATGCCACAAGGTAGTTTGGCAATGGAACAATTTGCAATGGAAGCAACGTGGCACATCGGCTACTGGGCCATTAACAGCCGATATGAACAATTGCGGGAAGCGGCAGCCCCATACCCTATCCGTCAGTTTAATGCGGTTGTAGGTCGCAAATTCCGCTTTCTAGAGAATGGAGATGCAGGCCTTTACCTGGGTGTGCGATCTTTGGGGATTGGGAGCAGCAACTACCTTGGCCCAGAGCTGCTCACGAATTTCAGCTGGTACTTCAAAGAGCCATTTTCGCTCAACTACACCTATTCTTCAATGGCACAGCGATATGGGTTTATAAGAAATCATGAGTTTGGTGCTGGCATACATCGAGGGCAGTTACACTTTGCACTGACACACCGATGGCTTGACATTCTGGGTATACATTTCAGAACCTTATCATTTGGAGTTGGCGTAAATTTTTAGCTCATCACCGAATTCGTCAACAATAATTGATAGGAATACAACATCTAATGTCGAAGCATTTGATGTTTGCAATATTTAACAGACATTACCATCAGACACTTCTGCAAATCGTGACGACTTGATGTTTTGTCTTTCCGCAAACTTGCAGTAGTCCTTTTTTTCAACCGGAGACATTTCCGCATTTCATGACCGTATCGTTGATAACGATACAGCATAGATGCTAACAGAATTGTCTCTGGTTAACGGCAAAGGCCGGTGGGTTTGATCGCCTTCCGGTCTTTTTTTATATCGCCAATTTTTGCCGGATATTTTATATTCATCATACGTACACATCGCATGAAAAATATGTACACATCGTATGTGTTGGATAATAGATTAAAAACAATGTTGTTGAGTTGGGGAAAATGGATCAAGTGAATATTCTGGGGACTAGGCATAGAGTTTAGAAAGTCTGAACAGGAAGAATGTGGTATCTCTAACGCCTTTCTGGTTGGCTCTAAAGAGTTTTATTCGAGCGTTGAACGACTCTGCAGATGCATTTGTAGCGCGGTTGTCAAAGAAGTTCAGAATGGTTTCTTTGTGCCAGCGAATACTGTTGGCTGCACTTGCGAAGGTTTCGTGCCCGTAACTTCTGGTTTGGTGAATCCAATCGTCGAGTTCTTGCTCTGCTAAATCTCTGCTTTTATGATTAAATATGGATCGTAAACGCTGGGCGTGGATAAACGCCCGCTCTAATTCCGGATATCGATGGAAGGCGACTCGCAAGCGAAGCCACTGGTTCTTATCAGTAAGCTGGGATTCGTACTTCATCAGGGCAAAACGGCATCGCGCCAGTAATTGCTTCGGGGTGTCCCCGTTTACCAGTTCTTCCGGACGGTAGGTTAGCCCTGAAGCTCTTGCCTGTTCGATGAGCTTTGACTCTCGGTCTAACTCACGACGCCACAGACTGATGCGCACATCTTGAAGACTACGTTGAATTAATTGGACTACGTGATACGAAGTACGCGAAGCGAAAGCGGTCGGTTACAATCTTTGCCTGGCTAAACACCGATCTAATAGCAGATTCTATATTCTTGGCCATGTCCATAGAGACTTCCTTGACATTCAATCGTAACTCCGGTGGGATTTTGAGCAATATCTGCTCGATGTCAGCCGTGCGTGTACCCCGAATGGCTGCTACCAGCGTGCCTTTGCGACCCTTTCCTGCCTTGTTGGTCAGGAACGTCCAGAGTTCACCATTGGATAAACTCACCTCGTCAATGGCCAGATTGGCGCCCATGTTTTCCGGAAAAACCAACCAATGCTTGGCATGCCATTTCTGATCCCAGCTGGCATAATCGCTGGAATGCTGCTTATACTGACGGATTAAGGTAGCCGGTTTTACCATGTTGAGTTCTGCAATAGTCTTGAACGTTTCCTCACGTTCCTCGACCAGTATCTTTTAAAAAAGCCGATAGATCGGCGGTCTTTTTGGCTCCATCGGCCAGGAAACTAAAATCGTTGCGGATGATACGACCAGGCTCTTCCTTGTGTCGCCATCGACGGCACTTTAAAAAAAGGTAGACCATTTTGCCTCGCAGCGGGAAGTCCTGAATCTTTTTGGACTCGGTAAAGCCCTTGGACTCCCAATCACTGGCCTGGTAGCCTTCGGGCAGAATGTTCTTTTCGGTCAGGTGAATATGAAGTTCAAAACGTTTAGTACCCGGTATCGGATATTCAGCCACTTTTTCCACATCAAAGTGGTCAAAGAGCTCTTCAGGC
>JAFIEZ010000010.1 GCA_020832235.1 Bacteroidota bacterium | reverse complement strand
CCGCTCCGCCCAACGCCGCCGCACGCGTACCTACCGGTATCAATAAGAAATTCGCCGAACTCGTGCCCTTCTTGCTGATTACCTGCCCATGCAGTGTTTCAACAGAGCCGCTAAGCAACATCAGCAATGCCAGTAATCCAGATTTTACTATGTATATATATCGCATCTCTTTAAACCCTTATTTAATAACCGCAAATTTACCCGTATGCTCGCCGATACCAGGGGCCTCAACATGGTAGATGTACACTCCGTAGGAGAGTTCGAGGTTGTCTTTGGTGAGCATATTCCAGGTTTTCATCCCATTACTTGCGGTATTATTAACTTCCAATGTTTGCACCAAATGTCCGGCAACGTTAAAGATGCGGATAGTGGCGCGAGACGGGAGGTTAATAAAGTGCAGCTGTCGTTCCTGCTGCGGACTCACCGGAGTAGGTCTTCTTTCAGTCAGATTCGTTACGATATAAGGATTGGGAACCACACGGATATTTTCCAACTGCTGTCTCGCTAAATCGGTATCTACCGACTCGAGATTAGCATTTTCATCTACATTAAATTCAAATACATCACCAAGTGTAAACGGAGCTGCTTGCAGCAGATCAACCTGGTCACCCTTCATGGGTCTGAATACGATATCAGAATCATGTGGATGAAGTTCAACCTGATACGCAACAGAACCATCATCATCCAATATGTAGAGTATGTCGCTGAAATTTCTGTTTCGTTCACCATCGAAATAACCACTGAATGCCTGATTTCTGTTTGGAATATCAAGATTCCTGAGTATGGCAAATGGAATCTGCTCACCCGTATCGGCATCCAGTACCCGCACATTAGACTGTACCGAAGGCACTCTTTGTCGAATAGAGCCTCTGTTAACGGTGATTTCTGAGCTGGTAATGGACGTTGAGTGCGCATCAAAAACCAGCGTGTAGTTTCTGTCTGAACCCTCGCCAACTCTGTTTGCGGTGATACTGGCCGCAATATTTACGTCCGACTGGGTTTTCCATGAGCCTTGATACAGCTTGGACGCACCTGCAGGATTTCGCAATACGAGTCTTATTCCTTGTACCACTGGTGAGTCTTCACCATTCAACGATGCTCTCCTCGACAGAATGGTTCTGCCGCTTGTTACATTTATCAGGGAGAAGTTTTCAGCCACCAGCGATGGATCTGTCAGCGTGCTGTCGGCAGCTCCGAACACCACTCGGTAGGTTGAGCCCGCAAATTCCCGAGCCGCCTCTGAATCAACGATATCGGCAATCACTTCACCCGTGGAAGCTCCAGCAACCTGTACAACTTGCGGTGGTCTGGGACCTACATAACCCGCGGAAGGAGTTCGTGGTGTAACTTGTTTCACATTGACCGTAGGTATTAACGTTCCGTCTGGATTAATACTCAGGTTAATAGGCGACTCAGAGGGAGCAATACCCGCCCCTGGAGCGCCGTGATTGTAGGCAACAACTGCGTAATAATACTGACGACCATTAATGACATCAGTATCTATGTAATAACGTTGCAAACCAGAGTTATTACCCAGGAAAAACTCAACCCCGTTAATATCTATCGGATGGTTACCGGAAAACTCGTTGATTCGGTCGAACTGAGCGATAGGTCGCAGGAACTGAATATTACCTCGGCCATCTGTGATGGTTCGTGCATCCAGTAACGCCGGATCGGTAGACCTGTATACCTTATACCCTTCGAAATTGTTCGGGTTTTGTCCCAAACGCTCAAGGTATCGGTCGAAAACAAACTCGGCTGCATCATCCCAGTACAAGGTTACTCTTCCATCACCGGGAACCGCACCCAAAATTGGCGGTGGAGGCGCCGTAGCGAATTGGTAGTTAGCCTCGTAGGCATTAAAGGCCTGAGACAGATTGTTAATAACCAAGTCGATGTCAGCCGCGTTTGTTGGCGTATTCGCCTGTGCAGCAGTAATAGCAACGGCAAAACGTTCTGTACTACCTGGCGCCAATGGGAAAAAGGAAGAGGTAATAAACTGATCAGTATCCTGACTGGCATCCGGAGTTTGCATAAATCGACCAGGGATCATGTGCGTTTGCCATAAGTCAATATCCGGACCTGAAAGATTCAGACTTCCCGCTGGTCTGAATGTGGCGGAGGTAATCCCAATAGCATCGGTCTCCGCTACATCGGTCTTGTCTATATTACTTTCTCCGGGAAATGGAGTAAATGCACCGGAAGAAGGAAATCCATCCCCCTCTCCTCTTGAACCAGTACCTTCCACACCGTCTCTGCCCACATCATCCGCAGCGGCCGTCCAGTTAGCATTGTTGTCGAAGAAGTCTTCTCTGGACTCATCAATCATCGGAGCGCTGGTGTGGAAATTCTGGAAATAATTACTGAAATCAAATGGTTGTTGCGTAACAGGATTAATCACCCCCGCATACAGACGCGTGAGCATTTCCTGATAATCGACTACCAACCTCCTGAAATTCTCTTCTTCATTCATACGGTTTCGGATCCATGAATTCGGAACCACGAGCCCGCGCTGAATGGTATCTCTGTCGGCAAACGAAAGGATGTTCTCGTAGAACCCTTCATAGAGATAGTTGATGTGTCTCACGGCTCTGGTCTGCAATGTACCATCGCGTCTGAACTGCGATAACGTAAGGTGGTTAGGCTGATTTTCGTCAATCAGACCGTTAAAGTTATCGTCAAATAAGTTCAGATGACGACCCAACAGGGTATCTTCCCGAACCGGATTTGTAGGAGAAGTACTTCCCGGGAAGATAGGTCCGGCGGCAGTAAGACGAATTTCGCGTCCCTGACTAACCACGGTTACCTCTTCGTCGGGACCGAGAGAAGGATATCTTGTAAGTATTCGGTTGTTGTTTTCATCGATCAGAACAATCGGTGATCCTGCCTGGAGAGTTCTTGGATTGAATGATTCTGCTGTAAACTGAGGTACAACCTGATTCACTACGGTAGACTGATCAGGGAAAAACCCGCCACCTTGCTGTGTAAGGGGTGTTATAAGGTCGGAGAATAGATTTGCACGGTCGTCCAGGCAGAAGGGTGAACCTGGAATATAGCAGTCTGCGTCGCCGTCATTATCAATTCCATCCTGTGCGTTACCTGGCGTCTCAAGAAATCGAACCGCAGCTACACCGATGGTCGTATTATCAAACTCAGGCGGAGCGGCGGTTGGTCTGGCATCGGTAAAGAATGCCGTTGAGCGTTGCTGATCGAAGAATGGCTCATCATCTGATGGAGTACCAACCCAGTCGGCCGTCCATAACATGAACGACACCTTATCGTAGTGATTGGGAGAATCGTTACGGATTTCAAAAATATTGAAATGCACATCGGCAATCAGGTTCTGCGTCCAAGCCAGAATCCTACTGTCCATTACTAATCCCAACCCTCCGCGCTCAGGAGCATCCTGAAAAGGTCTGAATCGCGTTGCATTGTTGTTTATATACCGTGTATAGCTGTCGTCTCCAGCCCTGTAAAAGAACTCTTGATCAGCGTTGAATATTCCTTTACCGAAAAATCCGTTCCATTGACCAGCCCATCCCGGATCCGACTCATCGTCCATTTTGTCGGGCCACGACATTGGCCATGTAGAGCCTAGCGGTGATGTCGGACCACGATCACTTCGGGCAATTTCAGAAGATTCTGGATTAAAATATCCTGGAATCGGGTTCATTGACCAGCTATCACCGGTTTGTGGATTGGTTCGATAATTGGGTGCTATAACAATCGGAAATCGTTCACTACCGGTTCCACCCTGGTTTTCTACCTCTGCACCCATAAAAATGGATACGAAATAGATATACCAGCGGTTTGTATTCTTTGGAAACTCGAATACCAATTCGTCAGCCCCAGATGCCCTGCCGGCGAATCCGTAATTATGATAGGTTGCCCGCAGGTTATTGGCATCCAAAATAGATTTTCTGCGATCTTCAAACTCAGCACGATCTTCTGATGGAAGCTGTGCCAAAGCACTTACGGAGAATCCGCCCAGGCAAGTCATCGTCAGCAGAAGGGTAAAAATAATAGGTCTTGTTTTCATCATGATTTCAACTTAAAAGATGCCTGAGTTTTTAAAATGAATATTGTATGCCCAGCTGAACCCTTCTCGGTTCACTGTACCAGCTTGGGTTTTCAAAAAATCCAGGGTCAAACTGTGTTGGAGTTCGCAGCGGACCTGAGGCCACACCCGAATCGGAGTACACAGCATTTACATTTCGCCTGTCCAGAAGATTGAAAATGTTCAGGTTCAACCGCATGGTGTTACCATAAATATTGAAGTTTCTGTACATCGACAGATCCAATGAAAATACCTGAGGCATTCTCACACTGTTCGTAAGAACTTCACCGGAAGCGGATATTCCTACACGTCGGGGGATGTCAGTTGACGGGGAGTAAGGCAAGCCTGAGGAGAAGCGTTGTAGCAAATTAAATCCCCAATTATTACCTGTGTAAAACAGCGCTGAGTTAAATACGTGCGTTCGGTCCCAATCTGTGGGCGTTAGAAAACGTGCCAGCGCAGCACCGGTCGTATCACTTCTGGAAAGTGCAGCAAAAAACTCGGCATCAGGATTAGAGTTGGAGTCTTCCGCAACAGAGAAGGTATAGTCGAAACCAAAAGTAATATTTCTGGAAACGCGCTGATTCAGTGCGAGTGTAAGTCCGCGGATGTTGGCATAATCTCGGTTTACCCAGGTACCATAGCGAACCGATGTAACAGAAGTCTCATTTAAAGGTCCGGAGGAAACATAGTCACGTTTGTCCTCATAGAAAGCCGTTACATCCAGCGCAAAACCAGTGAACAGCTCCTGCTGCAAACCAATTTCGTATTTAACGCTGCGCTCCGGATTCAGATTCGGGTTTCCGAAGATACCTTGAATACCGGACGTGCTTTCAAGCAAAATCTGATCGCCGTTATACAACCTGCGATAATCTGGAATTTGGAAGAAGTAACCGTAAGAGAAGTGAATTACACCTCTGGAGCTAATCGGATAGGCAAGTCCGATACGCGGGCTTAATGCACTTTTTGTTTCCGCTGCAGTCCAGAATGAATCGCTTCTTTCGTCAGGTCGCAGAAAGAGCTCTGGATTTCGGGTATCGGCGGGTACACGAGCATTAGGCTGGAAAAAGTCATATCGCAGCCCAACGTTGATGATGAGGCTTTCGTACTCGATTCGATCTTGTACAAAGGCTGCAAATAGAACCGGTTTGCGGGTCCATTTCTCATGGCCTGGTGTATTCGGTTGAGGTACACCCAACTCCAGACGGTCTCTTAAATCTCCCGGAAGGTCATCGGGCAACTGGATATTGTCGCCTACTTCCAAAGATGCCAGTCCGAACGATTGATATTTCATGATATCAGCCTGGAGCTCAACACCCGCTTTCAAAAAATGCTGGCGATTTATCTGATGTGAATACTCTGCTTTGGCAATAAAGCTTGTAGTAGAGCGATCAAAGAATCCGTTATCGGTACCGTATCGGTTAAATCTGCCCGATTGACCAAAAAAGAAGTCCGGCGGCAGATTATCGTAGTTAACAAAATTGGAAACCCTGTCGTAATTAAAATAACGCGGGTCATAAGGAGAGCTGTACGCCGATGAACTGCTGGCATTTCTTCTCACGGCCAGATTTGTAGTAATGTAAGAAACATTCGTTGGAGTGATGGTTGTTCTCAGGTTCAGATACGAGTTGTTATTCTCGAACGAACTCCGTCCTGATGTTACCAGTCTGTTAGAGTGGCTATAACCTCTTCCCCATTCATTACTATGGCTACCGATTAAATTGAATCGAAGCAACTGACTGTGATTAAACTGCAGGTTGAACTGTGCACTCCACAGGTCGAACGGATTGGTTGGTACCAGTGAGCTGTCTCGTTTGCCGGAGTCTTCATAACGAATGTATTCAATACCATCATCCATAAAACGCTCTATCTCGGTATACCAGGGCAGAGAAAAGTCCACACGCTCACCGAATTTATTCATCATTCGGTCTGATGGTATTTCGGTTACACCACGCTCCCAGGTTCTGTTTCCCTCCAGATCTACTGATGAAAGCAAGGGGCCTAGCGGTGAGTAAGCATTACGACCGTAGAGCCATCCCGTATTTTGAAATCTTCTTGCACTGGCAAATATGGTCAGCCTGTCTTTGATGATAGGTCCGGATATGCTTCCTTGGATATTCGACTGCTGCATCGGGTTTGCTTCACCAACGTTAGCGGGAGTCCCGGGAAACAGTGCGTTGGCACTCGTAGCATAGTCGCCGCCCCATATCGTTGCACTGCCTCTCCATGTATTCGTACCGGATCTTGTAACGATGTTAACAATTCCCGACATCGCTTGACCAAACTCAGCATTGAATGTCCCTGATACGACCTGAAGCTCTTCGATTGCCTGATTTTCAACACGCAGACCAGATCCTCGGTCGAAATCGTCACTAACCCTAACCCCATCTACGATATAGGCCACTTCTGTGGCTCGGCCGCCACGAATGTGAATAGCTCCGCCTGCTCCAACTGTAACTCCGGCCTGCAGCTGAATAATATCTCCTACTTCCTGAACCGGTAAACGCTCGATTTGCTCCCTGCTGACGCGAGATTCGGAGCTTGTTAAATCCCTGATAACTACATCCTGTGCCGCCTGAATTACCACTTCCTCACCGACAAAAGTTTCCGGAAGCATTCTCACGTTCAGCTCTGTATTCAGGTCAGTTCGAACCAATACATTTTCAATTGTCTGCGTCTGATAACCTATATAGCGAACTTCCAGGGTATAGTTGCCCGGTCTGACGTTAATGATTCTGAATCTGCCGTCGATATCGGCTGCAGCTCCCTGTGATGTACCAAGAATCTGGATTGTAGCACCAATGAGCGGTTCGTTAGTACCTTCTTCAAAAATAGTACCAACGATTTGACCGGATTGCGCTTTAACACTGGTTGTTAAGCCCAACAACAGTACAGCAATTAAGAATAGGTAAGTTCGTTTCATCATTATAATTCAAAAGATAGCGTGTTAAGCCTGGCCAAATTGATGTCGGCGTTGTAGGTCCGCCTTAACTCTTCAACCATCCTTACTCTTTCGCGTTGTTGTTTTGTAAATTTCAAGTACTCCCTGATCGATTCTTCGGCTTCTTCAAAGCTTAGTGGTCGAGGATCGGTTCGCCCAATACATTGGAGTATTACGAAATAACGGTCGGTAATCTGAAATGGACCGGCAAATTCACCGGGCTTGATATCCTGAAGTACAGGAGCCATCGTCCCGAATTCCTGAATTGCTCTGAAACCAATCTCACCGTTATCGCCGTAGCTGGCAACTTGAGCGCCGTAGCGTCGAAGCGCTGTGGTAAATGGCAGACCACGTTCAAGTTGATCCACCACACTTTGGGCAATCTCGGGATCGGTTACTACGATTTCAGCCATATTCAACTTAAGAGGCGACTCAAACATCGATGGGTCTGCCTGAAAGGTTTCGTAAACTTCTGTTTCGCTGACCTGCACGGATGCCTGTACATGGGAGTCGAAACGGGATAGCAGGTAGCTGTAAAAGGTTTCCTCTATACTTCCTGCAATAAAATCGGTGTCGAGCCCGGGCAGCTTGTTGATAAGTCCAAGGGCTCTGTACCGATAAGCCATTCCCTCAACCTGCTCTTCAAACTGATAGAAGTCAGAAACCTGAGCACGGCGCTCTGCCGGAGTGAAGTATGCTTCAGCCAGAAAGTCAGCTACTGTAAAATTAAATCCAGCGCCCCTGACAAGCGACTGAGCTCTGAATTCATCATCAAATTCAAACGGTATTTCATTTAAGCTGAAATACGTTGTTTTATAGACATCCAGATTTTCGTTGATTGACTCCCACAACGCTCTGATAGCCTGTCGGTTCCAGTTGGATTCCTCTACAAAGGCTGCAATATCATTGCGGGTTGCCATTTCTGTGCGCTGCCGGTGAGCAACTTGCTGTAGGGCTTGCTTGCGTTGCGCGAACATGGTTTCTGTTAGAATAGGATTCGTAACCCGGTCGGTTAGCTTTATGATTGAAAATCCGGTGGATGTACGCACAGGCTGCGAAATTTCGCCCACGTTCATAGCGTATGCCTGATCTTCAAACGCCAAATCCATCTCATCGATGGAAAAAAATCCGAGATCACCTCCGCTGGAAGCCAGCGAAGGGTTTTTAAATATCTCTTTGGCGAGATCTTCAAATGACGCTCCATCCATGAGTCGATTGTGAAGTTCACGCGCTGCATACCTGTTGGTTGCCCTCAGATGAGAAGCCCTGAGCCGTGTATTATAGCGTAAGAAAACATCCCGCAAATCGGCCTCGGTAATCTGAACCCTGTCGTGAATGAAATGACGCTCGTACGCTTCCATCATTACCTTTCGCTCGATGATGGACTTATTATATTGCGCATCGGCATCACTGGCCCAGCCCTGATCTCTGGCAAACTCTACAATGGCATAGCGTTCGATACGACCATTTATCACACCGAGTCGCACATCTTCATTCAGGTTTACAGCCTGACCTGTACGCAGGTAGAACCGTTTGAGGTAATTTGTGAAATGAGTATCTGAAATCTCAAAAGAACCAACTGTTGCGACAATACCATTACCGGACTGATTTTCTTCAGCATCGCGCGTACACCCCAGCAAAACCACCACTCCGAACACTAAAATGAATATTCGGTACGGCAAAGGCATGCTATTCTTTTTATTAATGATTTGTCGCAAAAGACTGCCCGGTTTCAAGTATTCCATCCAATTCCCACCAACTGCTTAGAAAACAAATGCTTTCATTTACAATCAAAAGCATGAAAGCGATATTTCAATGCAACTACGGCTTTTTCCTTTTTACATTTAACACTACTAATATAATGAAAGCGCTTACATCGTCAAAACATTTTTTCTCTAAATCAACGATTCGTAATAGAATTGAAAAGCGCTTTTTAAAACCATACAAAGATTAAATATGCTTAATACAGCGTTATTTAGGCACTTTGAAGATATTTCCGTAAAGGCTTACATTGTTGTATATACAATTGTAAATTATTTAGGTAAAAACTTCATTCTATATCGGTTGTAATTGTCTACACATCAGACGTAACTGCCTGTAAATCGGGCGTACTTATGTCTACTTCAGTGTAGCTATTTGTAGACCTGACGTACCTATTCATACGCGAGGCAGACCTGCCTGTAAATCGGGTACACTTATCCGTACACGAAGTATAGATCTCCGAAGACCAGGCGTACCTATTCCCCGCTTTTAGAAAAGCTTGTCATTCAGGGGGGGTACGATACTCTGGAAGAGACTCTAGTTCTGACCGTAATTCTTGACGATATAATCATCCAGGAGCTGCTTAAACTCCTTACCTATATGATCGCCGGCGAGCGTGATAGCATGCTCACCATCTATGTACACCGGTGCTTTGGGCTCTTCAAACGTACCCGGTAAGGAAATACCAATATTGGCGTGTTTCGACTCACCAGGACCGTTCACAATACATCCCATCACAGCTACCTGCAAATCCTCAACACCAGGATAAACCTGCCGCCAGATAGGCATCATGTCGCGTATATAGCCCTGCACATCGTCGGCAAGCTCCTGAAAGTAGGTGCTCTTGGTGCGTCCGCAACCTGGACATGCCGTTACCTGCGGTATAAAACTGCGAATGCCCAGCGACTGCAATATCTGCTGACTCACCCTTACCTCCTCGGCGCGATCACCACCCGGCTGGGGCGTAAGTGAAACACGAATCGTATCGCCAATTCCCTCTTGCAAAAGCACTGCCAGTGCCGTACTGCTTGCTACAACACCTTTCATACCCATACCCGCCTCAGTAAGCCCAAGATGGAGCGGATAGTCAATCACCGTTGACATCCGTCGGTATACCGTAATCAGATCCTGCACACCCGATATCTTGCAACTAATCACAATCTTATCGTGAGGCTGACCAACTTCCTCCGCCATGCGTGAAGACCGTACAGCGCTTTCAATCATCGTATCAATCATCACTTCCTTGCTCGACTTCGGCTCAGGAAGGGCATTGTTCATGTCCATTTTCTCGGCAAGCAGCTGCTGGTCCAGCGAACCCCAATTCACACCAATACGTACCGGCTTGTCCCACTTAACCGCCTGCTCAACGATAGTACAAAAGTTTTTGTCGCGGGCTTTGGTGCCGGTATTACCGGGATTAATACGATACTTCGACAATGCTCTTGCACACTCGGGAAACTCTGTGAGCAATACATGTCCGTTGTAATGAAAATCACCGATAACAGGTACCTCCACATTTTTCTTGTCGAGGTAATCCATGATGTAAGGCACGGCCTTGGCTGCGTCCTTATTATTCACCGTAATTCGCACCAGCTCGGAGCCCGCATCATACAGTTCAATAATCTGCTTGGCAGTATCTTCAATGTCGGCTGTATCCGTATTTGTCATACTTTGCACAACTACCGGGGCACCGCCTCCAACCAAAACGCCGCCTATATTGACCTGTACCGATTGTCTACGGGATAAAATTGAATTCATGTTTGTGAGCTGAGAAGTTACGGGTTCGATAATTTTTGTGTGATTTCAACTAATACTGCGTTCATTCAACGTCGACGATACAACCGCATGGGTCGTTATTTGTGAGTACGGAAGATGCAATGCCACCCCATAAAATGGGAAGCATCAAATTCCATAAACTGAATGAACACCTTGATTACAGCAGGGACTTGCATAATAACGCTTCACATGCCGCAATCAATACAAATAACACTACTTTTTCTTACTGAGTTCAAACAGGATGCGTTTTTCTTCTGCACTTAAGCTGGAGTACCCTTCTTTTGAAATCTTATCCAGAATGCGATCCATTTCCGTTTGTGCCGTTTCATCGATTTCCTCGATGATTTCGGCGTCGGTAACCACACGCATATGAGGATTTTGAGGTCGTCTGCCGGGTGAAGAAGATGCCGAACGTGCCCCCCTGCCGCTGCCCGACGATGATGTAAACAGTCCGGAATATCGGTTCACCACAGAACCAACCCAAGCATCATAGTTATATCCACGATGATAACCCTTCATGAGTAAATAGCCCCACAGGGCTCCGCCAAGGTGCACAACACGGGCAATATTATCACCTGAATTCAAAAATAGCACATCCAGTATAATGAGTCCCGCCACCAGGTATCGGGCCTGAATAGGCGGCAAAAACAGCAGCATAATCTGCTGATATGGGAAAAGCATGGCAAAAACAACCATCATACCGAACACCGCTCCCGATGCACCAATAGTGGGTGCTGATGCAAAAATACCGGCCAGCAGTACGTGAACCAGTCCGCCTCCTATACCCGCCCCCATGTAAAGCACCGTGAAATTCCGCGGACCAAGCGTATCTTCAACCGGTTTACCCATCCACCACAACCAGAGCATGTTAAAGAGGATGTGAAAACCACCCCCATGCAGAAACATATAGGTAACCAAGCGCCAGGGCTGATACAGATTCTCTGCCGCTGAGGGAGATAGTGCAAACCACTCAATCAAAAAGCGATTCAGAACGGATAAGCCAAATAAGTCGGCAATTGCCTGAAACAAAAATACAGAGATATTGATGAACAAAATCCAACGCAAAGCCGTTGGAAGCCGCATAAATCCCTGTTTCACCGATTCAAAAAAAGATTCCTGATACATGCGCTACTCCAGGTTGGTTCGCATATTCCAGTAGCGGATAAGGATGAATCCTACTACCATACCACCAAGGTGAGCAAAGTGCGCTACCCCGCTCATGGTTGCAGTAACGCCATTGAAGAGTTCAAATGCACCGTAGCCTATGACCAGCCACTTGGCTTTAATCGGAATTGGCGGGAACAACAGGAATATCATCCGGTTTGGAAAAAGCATCCCGAATGCAAGCAGAATACCGAATACACCACCTGAAGCACCAATTACAGGGTTCGGTGCGACCAGCATGTGCAGCAGCGCCGCTCCAATGCCGCAGAGGAAGTAGTAGGTTACAAATCGCCTGGTTCCCCAGATAGCCTCGATTTGCTGGCCGAATATCCACAGGGCAAACAGGTTAAAAAACAGGTGACCAAGTCCGCCGTGCAAGAACATATAACTGACCAGCTGCCATGGATAAAAAACTCCGGGCTCCAGCGGGATGAAACCCAACCCTCGGGATGGTGGATATAAAACAAAGAGACCCTCCAGAATAGACCCGATCATCGGGGTGGTCTGAGCCACAAAAAAGAGGATGTTTACAATTAATAAGTGTTTTACGCCAGGCGGGAAGACCGATGGCATCCCCAGACCGCTTGATTGACCTAACAAAATGAGTATCCGTTAATTTGTTTGGAGTTTTTTTCGCTGCTTTTCAGACGTATAATATACGTTGATTCCGCTTAAAGTGACGCCTGGAATTCCCTGTCCGGGATAGACGGTATCGCCGCACAAAAACAGCCCCTCAAAGGGTGTTACGGCAGGACTCCAATCGAGCAGGGAGCGACTCATTTGCTGAGGTATGCCACCAACTCGTCCTTCTTTTCTATACACCCAGTTCTGCCAGGTAACCGGAGTACTGCCGAACGATACTTCCAGAGCGGCTTGGGAAAAACCGGGCAACTTGTTGCGCATCGCCTGTAAAATGAATGCCTCCGAAGCCTTCTTCACCTGATCATAGCCACCGTTGAGGTCAAACCAGGGTCGGGTTGCAGTATGCGTGCTCACATTCATGGCCCTGTACCCTTCCGGCGCACGACGGGTATCTCCCCGCTTCGAAATGGAAACAAAGAATGAGGTCGCTCCGGTAAATGGCATAGGCTCATCCAGATGTATCTGATGATGCAGGGTCATGTCATCGGGATACGTATCGGTAGTAACCACTCCCATAGTGAAAGCACCCCATGCTTTATCGTAGCGAGCCGACTGCGCAGAAAAATAGTCCTGCATCGGGCCCTCCGTAAGATCTTTCATATTCCAAACCGGTAGATTAGCATATACCAGCGGGCTCTTAAATACATCACCGGAATGTGTTTCTACCCGAAACAGACCGCCTTCCTCTCGGGTGATACGGGTAACACGAGACTTCGTTTTGAGTGTGCCACCCTGATTTTCTATGTACCCCTGAATGGTTCGAATCATCTCCAGCAAGCCACCCGGCACGTAATAATTGCCATAATTGGTATAGGTTATACCCGCCGCCCCGAATAAAAAGGGCACCTCGTCGGCGCCCGCCTGTGCGGTAATCATCAGCTGCTCGTCAATAAACCGCCGAAATTCAAGGGTATCTACTCCGTGTCGCTGCATCATCTCTCCCACCGAAACAAATGCGTGGCGCAATACCGGCACATCAAAAGGACTGTTGTTAATAGCCATTCTGAAAAGGTCGCTTACTTTTTGAGGAGGGAAATGCGTGTTCCGTGCGGAAACCTTCCAAACCGTATCGGCGACTTCGAAGGCCGTTTTCCAGAACGTTGCCTGGCCTTCAGCATTCCCAAAAACGCTGGAGGCCTCCTGAATCCACGCATCCCGGTCTTCATATCGAATGCAGGTTTTACCGTTGATGTGTACCGACATACCCGGACTGATTTTTTCCCTGGGGATGGTAATATCCAGCAGGGATTCGAGTCGATGGAGTGGTTGATTGGGGTCGAAACCAATGAGGGTAGTCGCGCCGGACTCAAAAATGTATCCTTTTCGTTTGAAGGAAGAGCTGCAACCGCCCGGAACATGCGCAGCTTCAAGTACTGTTGGTTTAACGCCATCGCGAGCCAGCAATGCAGCGATGGTCATTCCGCCCATGCCGGAGCCGATTACAAGAGCGTTTGTGTAGGTGTCTGTAGTGGATGTCATGGCCGTATAACATCACACGACGGCGTAATTGTTCCGCGAAACAAGTCGATTAACAATCTTTAATTACACTCACCAGCTGTGTTTCTCTTTATTCAGAAATGCAGCAACGCCTTTTTTGCAGTCGGAGGTCTCCCTTGCTTTGGCATTGAGACGAATGGCGTACTCAAGTGCCTCCTCCCAGGACATAGAGGAAGCGGTGCGTAGCAGTTCACGTGTTGTGGCAACGGCCTGGGGACTGACTTGCGAGCGGAATACATCAGCCCAGAATGCAATTCGTTCATCAAAAGTATCAGCGGTGCAAACCTCCGTAATAAGTCCGATACGTGCGGCCTCAACCGCATCGATGAGTGTGCCTGAGAGCAGAAGTTTACGCGACTGAGTTTCCCCAATTTTTGACAGTGCAAATCGGGCTACCAGTGCGGGTACGAAGCCAATTCGGGTCTCGGTATATCCAAAACGAGCTGTATCCGGGGCTACCGTGATATCGCACAGGGTGGCCAGTCCGCATCCACCGGCAATGGCATGGCCATTTATAGCACCGATAATAGGTTTTGAGCACTGATGCATAGCATCGAACAACTCGGCCAGAGCGCGGGAATCTCTAAGGTTATCTTCATAGGATGCATCCTGCAAAGCCTGCAGCGCCTCGAGATCGGCTCCGGCTGAAAACACATCGCCCGCACCGGAGAGTATAATTGCACGGATCGACTCGTTTTGATCGGCATCCAGAAAGGCTTTAGCTAAAACTTCTACCAGTTCACGATTGAGCGCGTTGCGCTTATCCGGCCGGTTTAGCGTCAGGTAGTGGATACCCTCTTCGGTACGAATGTGCAGCAGCTCAGAAGATTCAATCATGATACCAGTTCAGCAGCAAGTTTGGGATTTAGAACAGGATTATCGCTTTCCAGTAATCCATCACGCAGACGCACAATTCGGCGGGCATGCTCGGCGATATCTTCTTCATGTGTTACCAGAATAATGGTATTCCCCTGTGCGTACAGATTCTCGAACAGCTCCATAATTTCGTAACCGGTTTTAGAATCCAGATTTCCGGTAGGTTCGTCGGCAAGTAAAATGGATGGATTGTTAATCAGGGCACGTGCTATGGCGACGCGCTGGCGCTGACCACCCGAGAGCTCATTGGGCTTGTGATGCATACGATCGGTGAGGCCTACTTTTTCCATAACGGCTTCAGCGCGTTCACGACGTTCGGAAGCTCGTATCCCTGCATAAACCAATGGAAGCTCAACGTTCGCCAGCGCTGAAGATCTGGGCAACAAATTAAAGGTCTGAAAGACAAACCCGATTTCCTTATTGCGAACTTCAGCCAGTTCATTGTCGGAGAGGGTTTTCACATCATGACCGTTCAATATATAGCGACCCTTGGTTGGGGTATCCAGACAACCGATAATATTCATCATAGTTGATTTACCGGAGCCCGACGGACCCATCAGAGCAACATATTCGTTACGGGCTATATCAAAAGAAACCCCGCTCAAAGCATGAACGGTCTGGGTTCCCATAACGTACGCTTTTGCGATATCGGTGCAGGATATAACGGGTTGATTGCTCATAAGAAAGTCCTCATTCGGGTAAGTTAAACGTTAAAACCTATCATACGTTTAAATCTCGGTAGAGATTCGTCCGAGGTAATATTCAAGTAACTTTTCCTGAAATACGAAACGATAAACCGATTGAACCCTATTGGATGATGCGCTTACAAACTCAGCCTGAGCACGGGTAAGCTCAATGAGTGTACTGGCACCAACGCGAAAGCGCTCCTGCTCTGTTTCAAAGGCTTTAGTTGCGGCAATCATGCTTCGCTCGGTAGTTTCGAGCTGCTTGGCCGCTGCAATGTAATCGTTATAGGCCTGTCGCACCTCCTGAAACACTTCCAGTTGCTTTGTTTCCAGCTCAATAACAGCATTTTTGTACTGAATCTGGCTGAGCTGCACCTGTCGGGTAGTGTTATATCGGTTAAAGATGGGAATCTGAACGTTGAAACCAACCTGCCGGCTCCGGTTACGGTCGGTGAACTGATCAAAAAATCCTACCGTTTGTCGCTGCAGATTGCCATTCGGGTCGAGAGTCGTCTCCCGAAACTGATCAGAATACCCGCTTGAAAGCGATCCACTCAGTGATACCGTAGGCAGATAAGCGCCCCGGGCTATACGCAGGTTCTGTGAGGCATTGGTAATCTGAATTTCGGTGCTGAGCAAATCGCGACGATTTGCCATGGCTGCCGCAACCAATTCATTCAAGCTGAAATCCTGCATAACCAAAGACTGCTCGCGAATTTCGGGGATTTCAAAATCGTACTCCTGAAGCGGATCAATGGCCATGATGCGGATGAGATTCAGCTTATTGATGTTCAGACTGTTCTCCTGCTGCACAATTTCAAACTCGTTTCGTGCAACCAATGCTTCCTGATTGTACAGGTCTACCAGCGGTCGCATACCCACCTCCACCTGAGCTTCAATCTGTTCGAGCTGCTGGCGGGATGACTCCAGGTTTTCGATGGCGATGTTGAGCAGCTCTTCACCCAAAATCACGTTCAGATAAGCCACAGCAGTGCTGAAAATCACATTTTCACGCTGACGTTCGAGCATTTCCTCCGCCGATAATCGGGCCGACTGGCTGGCACGAAGGCTGTATATATTTCGTAGTCCGTCAAAAATTACCACATTGGTGCTGATTGATCCGCCCATGGTATTCGTGGTAAAGTCGTCAAACTGCAGTGTCTCCTGAACAAACTGCCGTCCCGTACGTCGCTGCCCGTTGAAACCGGCATTCAGGTTTGGCAGGAAGTCCATCTGCGCACTACGCACATTGGCATCCTGAATGAGTATGTTGTTTTCTGCCTGACGCAGAGCGGGATTGTTTTCCAGGGCCAGGTCGATGGCCTGCTGCAAGGTAATAATTTGAGGTGCCTGAGCTCCGGCGTACGATATAACGCCAAAAAGGAACAGTACGATGAATGATAATCGCATAGGATAGTTGAGTTTACAGATGATGGAAATACTGATTTAGACGTACGTCGGCCCGATAAGTTGCACGCCAATATGATTCGTAGCGCTTAACGAGAACTTACTTGCCCTGACGGTTTCCGATATCTTCAACAAAATGAACAATTTGGTCTACTGCCTTACGGGCTGCATAGGCTTTCAGCGCCGCTACAACAGAGCCTACCATGGTTACTTTGCCAGCTACCGAAGGGTTCTCCCTGTTTCCGGCCACGAAACCGAGTAAAACAGCCACGGCAACCACTTTGAGAGGATGTTTCTGTACCCAGTGACGTGGGTCAACCGTATCTGAAACGTTGCTTTGAATTTCAGAGATATTATCGGTCAATCCCGACTCGAGCTTATCCAGCTCGGCCTTTAGTGCTTTTTTACGCTCTTCCAGTTCTTTTTTTATCTGTGCGCTTTTTGCGTCCATAACATTATTTAGTTCTTTGAATGATCTTTGTTCTGAAACAAGGCTGACTCAACCAGTTCAGTATCGCTGCCGCCACTGTTTGTACGTTCTTGCTCAGGAAACGTATCCGGGGCAGAATCGTTCACCTTGCCCAGAAATTCGCGGGATACACGCTCACGGACTTTTTCTTCAATGGCCTCCGGGGCCAGCAGATACACAATAAGCGACAAGATGAACATCAGAACAGCTACAATTAAAAATCCGGCGGCATAACTGTTGAGGATATCACCAAGAAAAAAACCAGCTGCAATCAGAAAGAAAAGCACTCCGAGTAAAAACACAATTCCGGTAAGCAGCACCGACGCACTTTTGGCCAGAATATTGGCAAGCTTCTCCCCCGTCTCTATGGAGACCAGCTCAATTCTTTTTTCGACATAGGCTCTCATATCGGCGGGAATCTGCCGGATACGCTGAATAATAGATTGTTTAAATTGGTCTTCAGCCATTGGACTAATCTCTGCTGAATAGTCGACCCAGCAGGTATCCTACCGCCAGACCGATACCAACTGCCGCGAGCGGATGGTCTTTGACTAGTTTTTCAGCATCTGTTTTCAATTCTTCAATCCGCTGTTGCAGATCTTCATTTTCCAGGTATTGTTTACCCGCTTCGCTAAGTTCGTTGATTCGACTCGTGAGCGTATCTAAAGTTGACTTATTCATCGTATTGGCCTTTGTTTTGTTTCTAATAATATAGTGTTCACTGCCCAATTATTGAACCATTCATTTAGTAAAGTGCAGTTATTTACACCAATTAGCAATAACGTTGAACAAGTTAGAAGCATTTTGCACAACTGTTAAGACCATAAAGGCCGGTTCTTCTGTTTCAAATCTATAAGACGCAGGTAAGGCGACAATAACGCGCAGGTAAGGTGGCAATAACGCGCAGATAGCGCAACTACATACAATAGAATGAGGCGCCCCAATCTACGTACCTACAAGTGCATACCTTCTCCCCGGGCGCTGACGAATAAAACCACCAAGCTCCATTTCAAGCAGGTGCCCGTTAAGTTGAGTGAGCGGTGTACCCAATAATTGAACCAGTTCATCGGCGCTAAGCTCCCCTTTTTGGTCCAGTGTTAACCAGAGCTGTTTTCTCTTACCTTCCAGTTCATCCGGTACGGGTTGCTTGGGCTGTTCGCGAACGCCCTCCCGGTCGAAATCAACCCATTTAAACTCACTCAGGATGTCATCGACGTGTTCAACCAGCTTTCCGCTCGATTCCCTGATGAGTTTATGACACCCGCCCGCACGGGTGTTCGTCAGATTATGCGGCACCACAAATACCTCCCGATTCTGCTCCAGCGCCAATCGGGCCGTGATCATGCTGCCCCCCTCCGTGCCCGTTTCAATCACAAGTGTTCCCAGCGTTATACCACTTACCACCCTGTTACGCGTCGGAAAATTACAGTAATCTGGCTTGGTTCCGGGGGGAAATTCGCTGATGACGGTACTGCCCTCCTGCACCATACGGTCAAACAGCGGTGTATTCGCCGTGGGATAAATCCGATCGATTCCCGAACCCAGCACAGCTATCGTTCTACCACCGGCCATGAGCGTTTCGCGATGAGCTACCGTATCAATTCCATACGCCAGTCCCGACACAATAACGATGCCTTGCTGCACCAATGAGCGGGTAAATTGACGGGTAATATCTTTGCCGTATGGGGAGGGGGAACGTGTTCCGACAACAGCAATACCGGCATGGTTTAGCAGGTCCACGTTCCCCTTAACCCAAAGTACAATGGGAGGATCATCAATTTCCCGAAGTCGCGCAGGATATGCCTGTTCTTCGGGAATAATAACCCGGGCGCCAAGCGCTTCTGTTCTGCGGATGATGGCATCAACCGACTTCCATCCCCCAAACGATTTCATATGATTCACCACAACCCGACCAAAACCGGGAATCTGAAGCATATCACGTTCACTGAGGCGGAACACATCCGCCGGTCGGTCTACCCTTTCAAGCAATAAGCGTGCTTTATGGGCACCGATTTTTGGAACCAGACTAAGCGCTATACGCGTTCGAATATCTTCATTCATTTGCCTCTTGAATTTTCAGCCAGAGCTGATCTTTTAATTCTTTGATATGATGGGCAGTAGCGGCAGAGACAAGTATATAATCATCAGGAAGATTCGGGTCTTCATCCAGCTTGAACCCGGGCTTCAGGTCCATCTGGGAGATCACCACCAATCGGGGTTTATCGAGCAAATCGGCACGATATTCCTTGAGTTCATTGATGAGCACGCGATACTCTTCCTCAATATCGCTCATGCAGCTGATAACAAACATCAGCACTCTATTTCGTTCAATATGGCGCAGAAACCGGATTCCCAGTCCCTTGCCTTTATGGGCATCCTCAATAATACCGGGGATGTCGGCCATCACAAAACTCCGGTAATCGCCCAGCTCAACAACGCCCAGATTCGGTTCCATGGTTGTAAACGGGTAATCGGCTATCTTCGGACGCGCATTCGACATAGCCGCAAGCAACGTGCTTTTTCCGGCATTGGGGTAGCCCACAAGTCCGACCTCGGCAATCAGCTTAAGCTCAACCTCCACGATGACTTCCTCGCCAGGCTCTCCGGGCTGGGCATAACGCGGCGTCTGATTCACATCCGATTTGAAATAGGTATTCCCCTTGCCACCCTGTCCACCCTTGGCAATAATCAGGGTTTGCTCATGTTCGGTAACCTCGCCAATTAATCGACGCGTCTCAAACTCGTAGGCAATGGTACCCAGAGGCACATCCATCACGATGGGCGTACCATCCTTGCCCGACTTATTCGCACCGGAACCATTCTCACCATGCGAGGCTTTCAGAAACTTCTTATACCGAAGGTCCAGCAGCGTATTCATATTCCGGTTTCCGCGCAGCACAATATCGGCGCCCCGTCCGCCATCTCCGCCGTCGGGACCGCCCTTAGGCACATATTTTTCCCTGCGAAAAGACACAGCTCCCGCCCCACCGTTTCCGGCTGTCAGGTACATCTTGGCATAGTCAGCAAATCGCATAATCGTAGTTCTTTTCGTGAGGGATTAACATAGGTGGTAAGGAACATTTCGAAACCCGTTCGCCGGAAAGCATCGCCCGGGAAAGGATTTAAATTGAAGTGTACTATATAGAGTAACTTCTCCTCGATTTCTTACAAAAATACCACAAATTTCACGGTAATTTTTTGAAAAGACTTCGAAACGGCAAATCAGAAGACATCAGCGTGACAAATCAGACGAGATAAACATGGCCAATCAGACGCGATTGACGCAATGCCACCCACGGCTTGCAGCGTGGACCTACGACTTACGGCACGGAACTACAACTTACGGCACGAACGTACCACTTGCAGCGCAGCCGTACGACTTGTGGCCCGGACGTACGGCTTATAGCACGGAATTGCGAATAACAGCTTAAGACTTACTGCTTAAGGCTCAAGGCGCGGAATTGCAGTTCACGGTTTACGGCGCGGAATTGCGGTCACATTTTACGGCTTTCGACGCGAAATGATCAGCACTTCCTCAAAATCATATTCATCCAGCAGTTGCCTATACAACCCAATGGCATTGCCCCATAAAGGAATTTCGTGAATTCCTACCGTATATTTATTCACCCGAGGATTAAATCGACTCTCAAACCGCAAACCGGTTCTCCGGCGAAACTCATCCCGCATGGTTATTGCCATTGACTCCCGGTCGTAAGCACCCACCTGCACATTAAAGGTATAATCATCCGGACGTACATGACTGGGCACCACAATAAAGGCATCCAGAAACTCCGATACCAACCGAACCTCATTCAGCTCTGCCAGCACATCTAGCCAGACCATAGACGGATAGGTCTGTATTTTATACAGCCCGTCGCGCAAATCTTCCACAATCTGAACACTCAGTCCGTATTGAGTGCGGGCACGCTCGGCGTGCGATTCTGCCAGCTCCCGGGTACGCTGCGCTCCAATTTGAACGGCAAACACCAGGTCTTGTGAATTGTACTGCTGATCGGTAATGATGAACGCGTCGGTAAAATCGGTCTCCCGGTGTAGAATACCCAACACAAGCTCGGCATCATCACGGGTTCGCATTTCAGGACTAAACAATCGATAGGTACCCGAATCCGGACTATACTGAAACTCAAATGGGATTCCCGTAGCACGCTCGGCCATGTGGTACGCCATAATGATACGAGGCAGGGTATTCATCACCGCCGTCTGAATGCGGAAGGATATCGGCTCCGGCATTGGCTCGGGCTCGGGAACTACCTCCGGCTCCGGCACACGTGGACGAATTACGAAATCCAGTCCCTCAACAAAGTCGCCAAATTCGGATGCCACAATTTCAATATCGATGAAGGCAGGCTCAGCCACCGAACGCAGCAACTCCAGCTGCGTGCTGTCGGGACGAAGCCTGTACTGACCCGGACGTACTTCCATTTTATAAAACGATCCGTCGTGGAAGGTACGGATGGCATCAACATCTCCGGTTTCCAGGTTTTCCAAGCGCATGGTAAGACCGCTGAGTCCGCTGAGCTGATCACGACGCATCTGCTGCACCATCCCGTCGATTACCCCGGTTCGTACAAAGGCCACCTCCAGCACTTTAAACTGATTCGGATCGGTCACAATGGAGAACCGGTCGCGCAACGCCACCAGACTCGGATCACGCACCAAGGCCTCGTTCACCTCCACATTATAGGCATCATACTGTCTGAGCTGGGTGAAAATAGCCCGATCACGCTTGTAAAACGCCCTCGATCCGGCGCCAACAACACGAATCGCGTTGTTGCCCAAAATATCATCGCCCTCTGTGAACGTGCCGCTACCGTCATTATCGATGAACATATTGGCCACGACCGCCGCGCGACCCACCTGCTGACGATTATCAAAGATGAAAATGTTGTCCTCGTGGAAGTATCCGATCGACCCGCGAACCGCCTGATTAATCACGTGCGAGTTCCCCGAACTCCGCACCGAAGTGTTGAATCGCGCCGATGGAATGTCAAAGCTGAGGGAGAAAAACAGCGCATTGGTTGCATTCGGCACAAATCGGGTGAACGATACCTGAAGCTGACCGGTGGAAAAAACACGGCGGGAGGCTGACAGCTCGATGCGCTCCATATTGCCTAAATTCTGCCTCCACTCAATCTGATTTCGCAGGAAAATCCCTCGCAGTGGCTCCCAGATTTCGGTGCGGGGTGTAGAATAGCTGGTCGATAGCGTGTATCGGCGCTGCGCATCGGTGGTCCCGCCCGACTCCCGCAATAAGGTGCGAAATCCACCCGACACCGAGAACGTACGGTAGCGTGTGGTAAGGTTGGCGTTGTAACTGCGCAGACTCAGATCGGTGGTGTATTCGCTGTTATCTACTCCGGCACGCACAAAAAGCGGCACCGTACCCTGCGAAATGTTCAGGAAACCGGAAAACCCGTACTGATAATCCAGATTGTTATTCAACTCCCGAAACGTGCCCCGGTTATTGTTGATATACGCGTTGATGAAATTACTGTTCAGCGACTGATAGGTGACATTGAACTGTTCGTATTTTGTCGGGGCTACCTGTGTATTCGTAATAATATCGCGCAGCCATCGGGCACTATGCTCCAGCACAAACAGCGACTCCTCCTGAGGACCTTCCTGATATTCAGCCCGCATGCGCACCGTATGATTCAGATTTATCCCATACGAGGCATTCAGCACGCCCATATAATACCCCTCGGGCTGCAAATTGGTCACCACACTACGCCCCACCGTGGCCGTATAATAAAGCTCGCCGGGAGGTGCAAAGAAAAATGGGATATTCAGCCTGCGATTCATCTCGCTTACCTGCCCGTCAGGCGCATACACCATGACCCGAATATCGTTAATTCCATAGGTTATCGGGAGGCGGATGTTGTACTGACCCGTTTCATCAACGGTAAAAAAGTCAAAGAGTCGGTCATTGATGAAGATCTCCACCTCGGAGTCGGGCACGGCAAATTCGATGAGATTAAACTCATCAATCACCCGGGTTGGATACAGCGGCTCGTTGGTCGCTGAAACCCCGCGCATACGCTGGCGCACCAGGTTACCGCGGGGAGCCACATCCCCAACGTACAGCTGTCGCACGGCACCCTGTGGACGATAATATCGCCAGCGGACGTTGTTCCAGATCGGCTCGTCAAAGGCTCCGTCCGACTGCCGCAAACTCATGGTCCCCTGAAAATCGCCATGCAGCAATTCAACGCCACCTGTGAAGGTCCCCGTAGCCGACTGGGTTTCGAAATTCCGGGTATTGGCATTGAGGTTATAGTCGAGGAAACCGCCATTGAACAGCTTGGGTTGACGTGGAATCTGAGGCTGAAAAATTTCGCGTGTTCCGGTTTGTGCCTGCATCCGGGCGCGCATACGTTGCCGTTCGAGGCGGACCATAATGGGTACCCGTTCGGTGGTAAAGAGACGCACGCTTAACAGGGAAAGGTCGACCCGAAACTCAAAGTTGAAAATACGCTCATAGATTTCGGGAGTGAGGTAGATATCGAACTGACCAATGATGAAATCGTCGGCCGTGAGTGTGCCGGTTTCATTGCGATAGCGCCAGGTCATGTTCCCGAAATCCAGCACGAAACTGTAGCTGTTGGTATTGATATAACCGGTTATACGACGGTTTTCCCAATCTACCTCGTGGAAAATCAGCAGCGGTTCGAAGAGCTCGGAGAAAGGGAGGTAGAACTCGTCTTCGTGATAAATAGCCACAATATTGGTGGCGACAAGCTGCATGTACCGATATTCGAAAAATACCTCATCGAAGTCGGTTGCTACCTGGGCTGTTGCCAGGGGAGCACGACCTACGAGCACGACAAATAAAAGTAGTGGCAGAGATAATTTGAACATCGACCGGTGATTCATTTGGGCCAAAATACGCAAGACAGCACTAATGAAACCGGTTTTTAAGAGGACTCTAATTTACCGTAATGGCTTGTCTGACGTTGACGGGCGTCATAGGAAAGTTCTGTGCGGAGGGCACATCCTGGCGTGAAGCTTCGAAATTGAGCTCTACGACGTAGTTACCGTTGGGTACACGGTCTTCGGGGAGCACGAAATTCCGAAATCCACTTACGTAAACGCTTGTGACAGAGCGGTCTTCATGTATGACTTGACCATTCTCGTTAAGGATTCTTAATGAAATCGTACCTAGAAATGGCGCGTTTCCAGTCATGTCGATGTGGTATCGAAGCAGGCGATTGCCACGATCGGCATCATAGACGAAGGCAACCTGATCGACATTCATTTCCACGGTGGCGTTACCGCGCTTGTACACAGCTGCGATCACCTGTCGGAAGACGAAATTCAGCTGGGCGCCTACGCCGCCCTCTTCAACGGCAGCGATGTCGGCGGCCTGTGGTGTAGCAACTACGGCCAGACGTGTCCAATATCCGCCCTCAGGCATGGTATTCGGCGCGCGTGCCTGGAGCCGGACGACCTGTCGTTGTCCGGGCTGGAGGGTAAATGCACGGGGAAAAGCGCGAACGATTTCGGTTAGGGAACGTTCGTTTTCAGTGGCATCATCGTCGAAAGCCATGGTTATATAACCGAGCTCATCTGAAATCGGGTATCCGAAAAGCGTTTCAATTTGTATATCCTGAGGTGTTCCGGCGTTGTTAATCACCATCACCGACGAAAAATTATTCTCGAAAAACAGCATCGTGGGCGAGATGGTTACCTGAGCGGAAGCCAACCACGCGAAAGCAAACAGGAATACAAAAGACAGGTAGATGCGTTTCATAGGGAAAGTAGCTCTGATTGATACGTAAAAAAAAAGGCTCCTTAATTATAAGGAACCTTTTTCAAGAAACTAAAAGGGATTTTTAGTTGAAAGAAGCTGTTACTGTTATCTGACCAGTGAATGAGTTGCCTGTTGCAGCTTGCAAATCGGCAGCTGCAATAGTACCACCTATAGACAAAGTATTGGCTGTTGCCGAACCACTTGCACCAGTACCATTTCCAGGTGTATAGGTGGCTGCATTTTCTCCAATACCGTATGATAATAAAACCTCTAATTCACTTGTACCAGTACCTACTTCGTCAAGTGTCAAGACGTTACTAACTGGGTCAAATTTAGCGCCAGTTATTGAGTATACAACGCTATTTACAGCACTAGATGTAATTTGTGCAGGAGTAGCTGCTGTACCAGTATTAGTTATGGTACCATCAGCTGCGATAACGGCATCGGTTGAAGTGTCAGTAATGTTACCGAAAACTAAGTCTGAAACTTTGGTCAGTGTAATTGCATCATTGACAGATGCGTAAACATTCACGTCCGAAGATTGCGCCATTGCCATAACCGGCAAAGCAAATAAGAGAGTAAAAAGGATTTTTTTCATGATTGTATGTGTTTGATTGAAATATGTAGACTCTTGTGGGTTTTGAACTGTTACAAACTTAACCCCATTTTTACCTTAATAAAATTAGGTTTCGTTAACAGTCCGGCAAAAATCGGGGAATTTGCAGCATTTTCGTTAAGATGTTTTAACTATACCGTTCGTTTCTGGGGATATTCAAGCTATGAACTACATGCACACACCATACGAATGTAAAAGCATAAATCATTCTTGCAGGTAACTAAATAACAATAGCTTATTAAAACGTCACTTCCAGATTCAATGTGCCGGTGTAGGTCCCGGTTGGAACGTCTCCAACAATAAGCCGACCAAACACATTCACATTTACATAAATGTATTCGGGTTCGCCGTTAGGTTGACCCGGCGGAGCTACAGCCACTTCATTAAAACCTTGACTAAGCGAAGCCAGCGGTCGACCGCTTTGAATAGCCGGCTGGGAGTCAATGTAATAAGCAAATCCCAATTCCAGGTCGAGCCCACAAAGCTCATCCCCGCAGGTAATCTCGTCGGACTCAAACACCAGCTGATCGGGCGCATCGATGTACAACTGAATATTGCTCACATTCAATATCGCCACCTGAAACCATCCACTCCCGTTCTCGTCGAGCCCAATCAACTGCTCCGAATTCTGCAGCATAGTACCAAAATTAAGTTCCTGCACCGTTGAAGCACTCACCTCAGAATCGATAAACACCGAAAACTGCAAGAACTGCGCATGCGCCGAGGCCGTAACCAACAGAAATGCTATGAGTATCCCAAAATTACGCATCAGTTGTAGATTACCTCAATTCGTAACGTGGCAGCATACTCTCCAGGTATGTTGTTGCTGTTACTTTGGATGGTACCATAGATAAACAGAAAGGTGGAAACCACTTCCGGGAGGAGGTCAACACCGGTAATCTCGGGTGTAGGAGGCGGACCGGGAGGTGCTCCTAGTGCCCGGCGTTGCATAGGAAAAATGACGCGATTAATCGTAAAGGGATTTGCAACAGCATCGTCAGCTGTAATTCCACCCGAATTATCAAAAGCAAATTCATAGGTCACCGGCATCTGGCAATTGGTACTGGAACAATCGGTATCCCCATCCAGGAACAAACTCCCAACATTACCTGCTAATGCATGTCCAACCCCGGAAATTTCAATAATGACATCCAAAAATGGCAGCCCTTTGATTTCAAAAATGGCTGCATCGGGAGAGTCAATCTCGATGGTTTTGATATCTCCGGCTATCACATTGCCGAAAAGAAGCTCATTTTGACCCGTGTGATGTATCCCCGCTTCTATAGAATAAAACTGCCCGAACTGAATCTGTCCGCCGCCGGTGGAGGGGGTAAATTGAGCGTACACACCCAATGGCATCAACGCCAGCATCCCGCAGACCGATAAGCAGAACAATATAGTACGCATCAGATAAAGTCAATTTCGATGGTGAACTCGCCCTCGTACTGACCAAAATCCCGCCCCAGATTCATCCGTCCGCCAACCCAAAAGAAGAACTCGCCCGTTTCGCTCATCTGCAAATCGCGATTTTCGCGGGTAACAGGCTCCGATAGCAACTGATTCTCTTCCTGGGCACCGCTCACCTCATAAAAAAACGTGAGGGTTTCTCCCCCACCCACGCTGATGAGCTCCCGGGCTTCGATAAACGACACCCGAAACAGCATGCCTGGACTTCCGGAAACGCGCAGGAGTCCGGCGCCGGGATCTTCACGCGGATTGATGACAACCGATTCCTGACCCGGATTGATCCGCCCCAGGTTAATATTATTGCGGGTTTCAATGTCTATGGTAGCTTGAATCTGTGCGCTTACCGTAATATTAATAAACTGTCCGTTGTCGGTTTGCCCATTCTGACCATTTTGAGCGATGACTTCGCCTGACACTGCCATGATTAATCCAGCAACCATGAGAGGAATGAGTCGAGAAATGGTACGTAAGCGCTTAATCCGTAATGACATGGGAATGAGTGTATGCAGGTCTTCGTTTGCTAATACTCAATTTACTTTATACTAACGCCTTAGGGCAGTTAAAATTGATTAATATAGGTCTAATCGTGTTAGAAATTGCTAACATAAGTGGATAACCGGTGGTTTGATGACAATAAACACGCAACCGATAGAATACGGTATCCGTTAATGTACACAAAGCACATTATCGCGCCAAACCTAATAAACGTGTACCATTAACGGCCTATTTTATTAACGTCATCTTGCCGGTGAGGACCCCTTCCACCGTTATCATGCGATACAGATAGATCCCACTGGCACGGTCAGCCGCATTCCAGTTCACCTCATAAAATCCGGCCTGACGAAACTCATCGAGCAGTACAGCTACTCGTCTGCCGGTAATGTCGTACACCTCGATGCGTACCTGGCCATCGGCGGCCAGCTGAAATGGCACCGTAGTGGTGGGATTAAACGGATTCGGATAATTTTGCGACAGGGCGAAACGCGCGGGCACATCCGCCGGGGGCTTCATTGGCGTAATACGTAAGGTAAAGCGCACCCGTGAAGGATTCGATTTCATGAGGGTTGGACCATCATCGGTTCGCTCTGCGATGGGGCCCGGGGGTAAATCAAAGCTAAATGCTTCCAGCACATCGGAGGAGCGCTTGGCTCTGCGTCCTGCGGTGCGAAGCGATATGCGGATGCCCTGCTCCATAGCTTCACGATTGTACTCCTGACCGGTTTGACGATCCACCAGGGTCACCTGCCAGTCATCGGGTACGTTGGCCAACCGCTGCAATTGCACAGTAATTTCTTCGTTGAATCCTTGTCCTGCGCGAGATGCATCCAAATCGAGCGGAATCTCTACCGTTCGGGCGAAACGAAGCGGCATATGGTTAATAGCAAGGCGGTCGCCCTTCTCCGTCACAGAGAACAGATCTACATAGGTATCAGACAGCGACTGCAGCCGGAAGGCATCCAGCGCGTCAACCCCGGTTCTACCATCTTCGGTAAACATCACAATGGCCCGACCTTTCAGAGAGTCGGCCGTGATGGCCTGCAATTCGATTTCAGGGTGCTGCATACGGCGATAGAATGTACCGGCAACGGTGGTGGAGCGGGCCGAGGATTTCACTTCCAGCTCGGCACCGGCACCCGTGGCCTTCACCCAGAATCCCTGAAACGGTTTGATGTAACCATTCCCCCATCCGGTCACACCATTCCATTCCAGAAAAGCGCCATTCCCGCCGTTCGACTGCTGGTCCCATACGTAGATGGAGTTGCCGATGTTGGCTTTGTTCCATCCGTCGGGATCATTCCAGAAAATGGTCGATAAAAACGGATTGCCTACCAGATTCCATCCCTGGTCTCCCTCGGGCGTATAGGTAACGGGGAGACTAATGTCGCCGGCGTTTTCCTGTCCGATGACTTCCAGAGTAACGGCCTGCTGACCATACCGGCTGTCGGTGGAGATGTCGCCAAAGACGTACGCGAAGATACCGCGACCGGGTTCCAGGCTTTGAGAGGCGCTTGTTGGTGCTCTCCAGCGCTGATTGTCGGTGCCTTCAAACGATTCTTCGTACCAAAGTACATTCGGAATCAGGCTGGATGATACCCCTAAATCGCTGCCGGGGAAGCCCTGGGTGAGCAGTTCGGAGAACAAATTGGCGTAGTCGGTATCGATGGGCGAGGAAAACAGTCGCCATCCGCCGGGTGTGTCGGTTGGCGGCACCCAAAGCTGGCGCAGCGCGCGAAGGAGTCCGCCGTTGTATTGGATGGTTTCGGATACGAAGGCCCGGTCGGAACCGACGGTCAGATTGCCTGCCTCCAGCAGGGTTTCGGAGGTTACGCGCAGGTTGTTGGTAAGGGTTACGCCCGAGGCGTTGTTCACGCGCAACTCTCGGATTTCACCGGGGAGTCCGCTGCCGGTATTCTGGGCGCTGTTTCCGTTATAGATATAGATGGCGTCGGCGCTGAAACTGCGGGTGGTGGTGCGGATGTTGCCACTGGCCGCTGAGGTGGTAATGCCGTCGGGTGAGCCGATGCCCAATGCACCGCCATCATCCAGGGTGAAGGTGCCGCTTCCGGTGAGCAGATGGGTGCCGGTGAGCAGTATCCCCGCTCCGTCGCCGGTGTCGGTTACGGTGATGTTCCCGTCCGACTGGGTGGCGAAATTGGCCGTAAGGGTAACGGTGTGGTCACTGCCGGCATCCCCGCCAATAATTACGGTGCTGTTGGGACCGGGAGCGGCGCTGTGTGCCGGACCGTCATGACCGGTGACCGACCAGGTTTCAGCATCGTTGAAGTCACCCGAAGTTCTGCTGAAATACGTTACCGTTCCGGTGCGTCTGCCCAGGGTATAAAAGCCGTTGGTAAGATCGTCGGCATCCACCACAAAGCGAACCCGACTTACCGATGGGAAGCTCACCGTTGCCGCGATGGTCTGCACGCCGGCAGAGGCAAAGGACGGATTATTGGGATGAAAAATCAGTGCAAAGGTTTCATCTTGCTGGGGTAAGGGAAGGTCATAGTCGAAGAAGTCGAACTCCAGGGCTACTTCTCCCCCGCTGGTAGTGGCTGTTTTTTCAAGGTACCAGGCTCGTTCCCATCGCTCGAAGGTCGATTCGCCCACGACTACCGGACCGGATGAGAGTCCTGTGAGGTTATTATGGGCCGCCATGAGGTAGCGCTGACTCGCCGTTAGGAAGCTGAACCCGTTGGAGTTGAAGGCGAGTCCGCCAGAGGTGAATGCCGTTTGCATGACATTATCGGAGGGGGTGGTTCTGCCTATCCCGACCAGTTGGTGGAAGAAGTCCGCATCCGGGGAGGTATAGAAATCGATGGTAGCATCAATGCCTACACCCCATCGCGCTGAAATGTAGTTCTGGAGTATGATAAACTCGGTGGTATTCAGCGCCCTGTCGTGCATGATGACCTCTCCAATGCGTCCACGAAGGAAGGTGCTGGTCTGGAAGCGTCCGATGGCGGCTCCATTCATGGATGTGAGCTGGGCATTTGTGCCGCCTGAACCAATCTGGGTTCCGTTTCGCCAGGTTCTGCGGAAGGGCGCTGTAATGGCGGTATTTAAATTGACGGTGAGAATTTCCCCAGTTAAACTGCCGGTGTAGGCCGGGACGGTCATCGTGTAGTTGTTGCCCCAATGGTGGTGTTCCAGGGTCGTGCTGCCATTCCAGAATAGGTGGAGGTTTTCACTGGCTGAGGTGGTAGTCCCTCCAAAAATCATATTTCGGCCGGAGCCACCGAAGGAGCGGTCGACCATAAAGGTGAGGGTGTAGTCGGTGCCGGCCAGGAAGGTACCGTCGAAGGGCAGGAACTCGGCGTTGTTGAAGACCAGAGAAGGTCGATCTCCGAAGGCTCCTGTGTTGCTGCGAATAGGTCGGCTGGCCGTAACGGGTTGCTCGGCGTGACGGGCATTGGGCGATTTATCGCGCAGCAAGGCCACAGGGTCGCCGAAGCCTGCAGGTGTTGTTCCGGCAACGTCGCTGAAAATATAGGCATCATCGGCTGCATCGAACCAAATCTGGAGGTTGCCGTTGGCCAGTCCGCCGGGATAGTACCGAAGGATGTCGAAATCAACAAATTCGACCTGAGTGGTTGCGGCAACGGGATTGCCGTTTACCGTTGCGGAGATGGTGGCGGTTCCGGGTGTAGTGGCCGAGGTTAAGGTAGCGTTGTACAAACCGTTGCCCAGGTCATTCACGGAGGAAAGACTTCCGGCGGTGGTAGAGAGTACAACCGTTGCGCCGCCTGTGCCTACGAGATTTCCATTGGCGTCGCGCAGTTCGAGTACAATTAAGCTTTGGGATGTTCCATTGGCGGTAATCTGCGAGGGACTTGCTCCTATGGTGGAGGTAGCGAGGTCAATGGGCCCGGCCGTGAACTGCACCTGAGCCGTGGCCGTGGCCGGACTCCCATTCACGGTGGCCGAAATCGTCGCGGTTGCAATGGTTGTGGAAGAAGTGAGCGTGGCCGTGTAGGTCCCGTCGTTGTTGTCGGTTACGGCGCTGAGTGTTCCGCTGGTGGTGGATAGTACCACGTTGGCGCCGCCGGTGGTGAGGTTAGCGCCCAGATTATCGCGCAGCTGTACTGTGATGGTGGTTTGATCGCTGCCATTGGCTGCAAGTTGCGCGTCGGCGGCGGTAATGAGCGTTTCTTCGGGAGCTGGCGCGCCGGCCGAGAAAATAATGGTTGCCTGATCACTAATCGGATCTCCGTTGATTGTGCCGGTTACGGTAGCGGTGGAGGTTGTGTTGGCCGAAGTCAGTACGGCGGTGTAGGTTCCATCGCCATTATCGTTCACAGCTCCCAGGGTTCCGGCCGTGCTTGTAAGGGTTACCGTATCGCCTCCGACGGAAAGCGCCACACCGTTCTGAAAGCGTGCCTGAACGGTAATTACCGATGTGGATGCACCATCGGCTTCTATAACAGTTGGCTGTGCTGTAATGGTGGTTTCATCGGGATCGGCAGAGGCCGGCGTGATGAAGAATCCGAGGGTGAGGTATCCGTCGCTGAGCTGATCGGCGTCAATGGTGAAGCTCACGACATTGCCGACAACCGAAGCACTGGATGAGAGTACGTTGTTGTTTTCAAATACGCTGAAATCATCGTCGTTGGCGTTAAATAGCAGTGCGTATTGGCCGGTAGATGTAGTGGGCGTTACATTAAGGATGTCCAGATCAAATGAGACGGTGAGCTGACCGTTCGACGCGATTTTGGTGATGTCGGCATACCAAACTCTATTTGGGCGTTCGTACAGTGCTGTCGTGGTAAAGATCGTGGTGGCGTTGAGTCCCGTTGCGTTGTTGTGCGCTGCGAGCAGGTAGTTCCCGTCGGTATTCAGAAACTCCGTTGTTAACGCCTGCAGCCCGAGTCCACCGGATGTAAATGCGGTTTGACCAACCAAGTCGGTGGATGAAGTACGACCAATACCTACCAGTTGATGTCCATATCCGGTCGGTGCGGTGAAATACCGAGACGCCGTGGCCAGAAGTGTTCCCCATTTGGCCGCGGTATAGTTCTCCAGAATGATGCGCTCGGTGTTGTTGAGTCGACGATTGAACATGTAGACCTCGCCGATACGACCGCTGAAAAACTCGTTGTTCTGATAGGCGCCCAGTGCAGCCCCGTTATAGGACACCAAGGTGGCGTTGGACCCCCCGCTGCCAAGCAGTGCCCCGTTTCGCCACATGCTACGAGCATTGTTTGACAGAGATGTATTCAGATCGAAGGTGTGTATTTCACCCTCGAGCGACCCGGTGAAAGCGGGAACCGGAAAACCGAAGTTATTGTCCCATTGGTGGAACTCAAGCTGATTTGTTGTGCTCCAGAATAGGTGGAGATTGCTGTTTTGTCCGGTGCCGGTGCCGCCGAGATAGATATTTCGGCTGCTTGTGCTAGCACGGTCGACAAAAAAGCCAAGGGTGTATTCGGTTCCTGCAAGGAAACTTCCATCGAAGGGCAGAAACTCGGCGTTGTTAAAAATCAGAGAAGGTTGGCCTCCGAATGCTCCGGTGAGATCCAGCTCTGGTCGCAGGTTGGTGGTCGACTGAATGGAATGACGACCAGCCGGGGACTTGTCGTTGAGACGGGCTATGCGCTGACCATTGGTTGCCAGTGCGGTTCCCGAGGGATTTGAGAAACGTGTAGCAGCATCGGCAACATCAAACCAAAGCTGCAGGTTGGTATTATCGAGCCCGCCGGGGTAGTAGTCCAGACTTAGGGGTTGAGGCACGGTGAAGCTTGTGCCACCAAAAAACTTAAAGTGATTCGCACTAATTTGCCCGCTGGTTGTGTTATTCTCCTGAATACGGAGGTTTTTAATCCATAGGGTGTACTGCGTATTATCTTGTATGGTAAATGTTGCAGAATTGAATTCGATTTCAACGATGTTTGGCGATACCAATATCGCTGTGGCTGGCTCTGCACCATTTTCAACCACTTCATAATTGGTAAGTCGTTCGGCGGCGTTGGTACCTGTACCGGGTATCAGACTAATCGGGTTTCCATCAAATTCGGTATTGAAAAAGATGCGCAGTCGGGTGCTACTGACGACCTCTAAGGCTACCACGTACGGTCTGTTGACATTGATTTCGGGCTCACCAATGACCTGACCAAATACGTTGAGGGTAGTTTGATTTACATGGTTGTAGTTACCGGTAGGATCAACCGTCATGTTATTTTGAACGGTGACATTGATATTCGCTGTCACATTTGTTCCATCGTCAACTATTAAGTTGAAAAAGGTGGCGCTCTGATTAGAGTTTGTGGATAGTGTAACATCACCGCTCAGAGTAACCGTACTGGTTCCCGCATCGAAATCACTCCCACCGTTGAAGGCGACGTTACCTTCGAAAAGAATAGAACCTTCGTTGGCAAAAAAGTCTCCTCCCCCGGAAAAGGTGGAATTCCCAAACACATTGAACGATCCTTGATTGAGTATGAATTCAGACCCTCCATCCTGAACAAAGTTGCCGCTAACCGCGGGAGGCCCCGGGTGACCGACGTTCACAGTACCCGTTTGCACCTCAAGATACCCGCTTGCCGTGTGAGTGAAGTTCCCCAAAATGGTGAACACTCCGTCACCAACCAGAATATTGCCGCTGTTTGATGAGGTGTTATTCACGGTGACACTGCCGTTTTGAATGTTCAGAACACCATTGTTATTGATCGTAATAGTTTCGGTTTCCAGATCGGCAGAAAACAAGTTAATCTGTCCGTTGAGGGTGAGTGTTCCGTCAATCGTAATGGATTCAAAATCTGCGTTAAATGTTTTTCCGTTTGCCACGGATAGATTGCCACCCACGGATAAAGAACCTGGATTAGCAGATGTGGCAATGTTTACATCATTGCCGAGGGTCATGTTCCCGCCAACATGTAACGTAACGTCGGTCCCGCTTAACATGGCCGAGTTGCCGGTAGTGAGGTTCCCGGCAATAGTGAGCGTGATGTCAGGACCTAAGGTCAGCGATTGGTTATTCGACCCCATACTTAGGCCACCAATTGTGGTGCTTGATGAGAGCAGGGGCTGACTATTAGCGGCGGGTATGGAATTAATCTGGGCTGTGGTGGCAGGGCCTGGTACGCCGTCGCTCCAATTTGATGGATTAAACCAGTCGGAGCTGGCGCTTCCGTTCCACGTAGTAGTTTGGCCATATAACAATCCCACCTGCGAGAGCATAAGCAGGAACAAAACCGAAGCTAGCTTCAGAAGGGTTGTATGTAGAACAGGTCGATGTTGCATTGCACATTTATTACACTAGAAAATAGTGCAGTATTACAAAAACTGCACATTAGATATTCGAAAGAAAGGCCCGGGGGAGTGGTAAACCGGTTAAATATTTCTAACGATTTAGATAATGACCAAAACGACTATTTAATTACCGTAATTTTTTGGGTAAAACTGTCCTCGATGGTGACATTCTGTATCCACAGATAGTAATTGGTATCTGCAACTATAGTAAATCCAAGACTTAGCACAACTCTGTTAGAGTCGGTCGGATTCCAGACGGCTGAAGTTATGGATGGGGATGGATCTACAACTCCCGGATCTGTAAAAGCCCCGGCTAGTGTTGACCTTACCTTGTAATTGCCAATATTTTCGGCAGGACCTTGGTTTAACTTCCTACTAAAAAAAACCTCAATTGAATTGCTATTCAGAATAGAAATATTTGTAATAAAAGGTGCGACACCAAATATTTGAGGGTCTCCTGTTACCTGCCCTACAACATTAAGTGAAGTGTTATTAATATTTGAATATGATCCGTCACCCTCAACAGTCATGTCATTTAACACAAAAACATCAACATCTGCAGTTACAGAAGCACCATCCTCCACAATGACGTTATAGAATTGAATATCGCTTCCCGAATTCCATTCGATTTCAGTGTTTCCACCAAAAATCACCGTACTTGTACCAGGGTCGAACGAATTTGCATTACCGAATCGAGCCAAGTTTCCATTGAATTTTATCGTACAACCCCCCATATTAAATGTCGCACTTCCACCAACCTGGAAGTTTCCTTCAAAGATCATTGTACCACTATTACAGTTCAGGGTACGGTTTCCTGTCATACTAAAGTCGTTATTCACAACAAGGGTTGATCCGTTGAATGAGTTGGTACCGTTGGCGATACTGAGCGTACCAACCTGGAGCGTGTCGCCAGGCGTTGAATAATTACCTGATATTGTTAAATTCGCCTGTGCATAAACTACCTGCGGCCATAAAATGGCGAGAATTAAAACCGAGAGAATCGATATTTTTGATTAAAATCGGATAAGAAAACTTATAATGATTACAGTATGCATACATTATACACAATAGACACTACAAAATGAGTTAAATAACTCTCATAGAACGGATACTAGCTCCTATTGAATATCTTTGAGACACAAAGGAGATTAAACTTTTTTAATATTCCTGTAATCTAATCCACAAAAAACGCCGGACCGCTTTCAACAGCCCGGCGTTAGAGAATGAACCACTTTAAATTTGTTTGTGTATATGCTGGGTAGTTTGGCCAGCTGCAATAGAGCCTATGATGCCGTGATCATCATCTAATAGATTGTTATTGGTTACTATTCAGGACGTTTAGTTATACACAGCGTCAATCAGGTATTGTCCTATATACTCATTTGCTTCGGCTTGTGTAGGACTTTCAATTTTTCCTTCTACCCAGACAGATGCTCTGGACTGTCCGCTTTGAGAGTCGGATTTCAGCTGGATTGTTTGATGCTGGGAAAGCAATCCGTTGCCAGATACCAATGAAGGCGTAAATACGACACTGCTTGCTTCCTCAGACAACATTGACTGACTGCTTACAGTTACACTGATTTCAGCATCTCTGGTTCCGGTAATAACAAATTCAGCGAACCCGTCTGTTTGCGAAATAAATTGGTTGTCGTTGAATGATGTTTCGGTAAATCGAAGATCATTTACAGCTTGAATAGAAGCTGATTCCACCACAGTTGCACGGATGGTCATGGAAGCTACGGATGATCCTTGTGCAAGAATGTCGGCGGTAAGTGTTGAAAAGACTGCTAAAGTGGCCATGACTTTTATTATTTGAGTGATTCGGGTTTTCATAGTGGGCTCCTCTTCTGTTGAGAGCTAAGTTTTATTAAGATTCTCTAACAGAATATAGCACCCCCGACCACCCAAGTCAAGACAATTATTAAATTATCTTAATAATTAAAATAGATATTGACATTCTCAAAATGATTTATTATCGGCCGAATCAAACAAAACCTTAAGTACTATTTTCGCCGTTTATTAAGCCTAAGACGCACTTCATGGTTTTTCTACACTCCGCAATTGCGATTTTAACGACGCCAATCAGCCCTAAAATATTTTTGATTTTTTAATAAAAAAGCCTAGAAAAGCATATTAAAATATTAAGAAAACATAATATATAAGCTTGTTTTCTTTAAAGTAATAGACTGGAAGTTGCCGGTATTTGCGTGAGGATGAGCACGAAAGATGTGCGTGTGAGCATGATTGGCGCCCGAATAAGACTGCGAAGAGGGCGTGCGTTATGGGCTTATGCGTGTGGTACGTCCACGATCGATTAGCCTGCAGAAGCTTAGCTACCCATCCTCAAGCCGTGAAGCAGGCATACGAAAAAGCCTGTGGAGGAAATGCTGGCTGTGCGAGTGCACATAAAACAGGCGTTTGCAGACGAGCAGGCGTTTGATTAGATAAGCAGCAGATAGACAGACAAGAAATTTTAGTCGCTTAACAGAAGCTAAACTGAAGTATCGACCGGAAATGTAACCACGAAGCGAGTCCCTTTACCCGGTCCATCACTATATACATTCATGCTCCCACCAAGGTCCGTGATAAGATCTTTAACAATGTGTAAACCAAGTCCAGAACTCGGCTCCCCATCGGTCGGCCGGGCCGATAGTTTCTTGAATGGCTTCCCAACTTCTTTCAAGTCGTTCGCGGTCATACCCAGGCCTTCATCCTCTACCGTTACGACCATACAACCTGGCTCAGCCGCTGCTTTCACCCAAATCGTCTTTCCACGATTCGAGTATTTTATGGCGTTACTCATCAGGTTCGACACAATAACACCCGCAACAGCTGCATCCGAATGCATATACAAGTCTTCTGGAACGCCGGAGGTATCAATAGAAATAGCCTTTCGCTCTGACCACTGGGTAAATTCCTTGACCAGCTGATCTATAAGACCCGATATATTAACACGTGAGCCTTCATCAACGAATGAACGAATCTTTTTGGCGCGGTCTTCGAGCAGGACTTCAATAATTTTTTGCATACGATCTGCCGCATCCCTGATGAAACCGGTCAATTCCAGCATCTCTTCCCGGCTCATTCCTTCTTCTTCTACCAGTTCAGCGCTGCTCTTGATAATCATGAGCGGATTTCTCAAATCGTGTGCAACAACACTCAGAAACTTTTCACGATGTTCGTCGTGGGTACGCAAGTCCTCATTGATGATTTCAAGTCTTCTTTTCTCTACCTGAAGTGATGCTGTACGTTTCGATACAATCAGCTCGAGTTGTTTATTTTTTCGCTCTACTGATTGGGTTCGGAGTTTTACCAGTCCGAATATTGTACCGGCCATAATGAATGTATACATCAAATAGGCCCACCAGGACTTAAACCAGGGTGTAGCGACCTGTATCAACAGATAATCTTCCTGTGAGGTTATACCATAGAGATCCGTAGCCCTCACTCTGAATCGATAGCTTCCATCGGGTAGGTTTGTGTAAATACGACGCGATTCTGTTGTCAGCGGCGTCCACGTCTGATCAAAACCTTCCAGTTTGCTTTCGAAATACAGGTTTCTGAACCTTGAAAAACGTGCCGCTCCAAAATTGATACTTATCTGACTCCTGTCGTATGCAAGTTGCAGTAAAAATTCGTCTGCATGATGTCCTCCGTATATCAGACTATCCTGACCAAGTACTACTGAAGTTATTACCGCATTAAAATCCGTGAAATGATTTGGTCTATGACTGCGATTATAGCGAAAAAGACCCTCAGCGCCACCGGTCCAGATGTACTCCTCTGTTAGTGCGAGTCCGTACATGGGGGCGTCGGGGACATCCCTGCCAGACTCAGATTGAATCTCCCAGATGCCATCGGCGGCTCTGCGAAGTATTGCGTACCCCTGATGCATTAATACCAGAATCTGGTCTGCATCAATAATGGCCACATCCATTATAATTCGATCTCGCAGGACATCATCATACAGTGGGTTTCCGCTTGTAAATCGTTTTTCTTCATGATTCAGCTTCAACATGCCTGTTGGACCTGCAAAAACAACCGAATCGGCCAGCATGTGCATATCCATTACAATGGTCTCTGATGACACATCGGCCCAATCGTACGTAAATTCTTGTATATCCGGATCGGAGTTGAGATCGGCCGTTACGTTAGCTTTAAATATTCCATGAAAGCGGGCCTGCATCCATATTGATCCTTGTTCGTCTTCAAATATACCTCTGATTTCAAAAGGCGGATCGGTAAACACCACATCGTTTTGTATGCGCAGATTGCCGGAAGCGTCGGGTACCAGGTCGATGTATCCCCAACCCTGTAAATAGCCTATGAAGATTCTTCCGGGCTTTGTTCTGCTCTGGTACAAACTTCGCGCAGCCGTTTCTTTGAGCAGACGGTGCTCCTGCCCATCCCAATAGAAGAGCTGATTATTCCCGGCAACAAGAAGGTAGGTACGACCTGCAACGCTAATTTCCTTAGATTGCCACATCTGTGAGGCAACGGGGTTAATTCGCTCCGGGATAATGTTTGCATTGTCGTAATCAACTATGAAAACACCGCTGCTGGTACTTACCGCTAAACTGTTCCCAAATTTTCCGATGTGCAGAACCGTTCCAACGATGCCCGAATCTTCGTTCCAATAGCGGACATAGTCTGGTTTATCAATTCGGGATATTCCATTGTTGAGCAATGCCCATAACGATCCGTCACGGTCTTCAAAGACGTTCAGCGCCATATCTACTCTTAAACCGCTTTGACGATTAATGTGGTAGCGAGCCTGCATCTGGTAGTCAAGTACGTGAATTCCACTGCTGATGGTTGCAAAGGCCAGGTCTCCGTTTCTGAGTCGATTAATTCGATACGTTTCGGGAGGTATACGAGCTGAAGTCGGCAAAAACTCGTCTGAAACATACATCCTGGAGGTTGTATACTCGTAATAGTAGATATCTCCGTTTCGTTTGAAAAGATAGAGCCCTTGCCCAAGGCGGATGTCATCGGTAATAAATTCGTCGGACTCAATGAGCTTGAAGACAAGACCACCATGGTATACATCCTCCGGTATAACTATTTCCAGAGCGCTACCGCGTAGTTGAGCGATGCCCCTTCCTGGTACCGATACCAGTAGCGATCCGTTTATAGAAAACGATCTGGCCATCTGGTAGCCCGGCGTAATTTGCTCGCAATCATGTGCTAGGCAACGGAACAAGGAACTGCGGGTTGCAAAAACGACCCCGTCATCGGTGAGATGCGTTTCCCATACATCGCTTATCACTTCCTCAAATTGATCCGACAGGGAAACAAACTTCAGAACTCCTGCTGAATCGGGCTGGAGGTATCCAAACTGTCCGACGCCGCCAATATAAACCCGATTCCGGGAGTCGATTGCCAGCGATCGCAAAGGGGTTGAAATGGGAAGTTCAATTAAGTTCCAGTTAATACCGTCAAAAACCAGTACACCGTCCCGATTGGCAATGTAGATCCGGCCGGCGTCATCTTGAACCATCTCCCAGTTCTGTGTTCCAGCGCCATATTCGCTGGGACTGTAATTGGTAACCAAAAAATTGCCTTTGACCGGCTCCGTTGCGTGTACTGCCGTTGTACTTATTAGTACAACGATTGCTGCCAGCAGCTGAATCGCGATATTAACATCGGAAAGTTTCAACTTGAGACCAGTGTTTGGCAGGTGAATGGTTAGCGATATAGGTCAGCACAGCAGCCGTATGGCTGAGCGCAGCAATCAACCTTCCGCATACTTGTTCTGAAGTAATTTAAGCAACCGCGTTAAGCGTGTTCTCAACTTCGTTCGAGGGATAATAAAGTCCAGAAATCCGTGTTCCAGCAAATACTCTGAGGTCTGAAAGCCTTCGGGCAGATCGCGGCCGATTGTTTGACGAATAACCCGAGGACCTGCGAAACCGATAAGCGCACCGGGCTCGCCGATGTTAAAATCACCCAGCATAGCGTAACTGGCGGTAACACCACCTGTAGTAGGGTCGGTCATCAGCGATACATACGGTACCCCATCTTGCGATAACTGTGCAAGCTTGGCCGATGTTTTAGCCATTTGCATGAGGCTGAGTACGCTTTCCATCATGCGGGCACCGCCCGATTTGGAGATAATGAGCAATGGATGTTTGTTTTTTCGGGCTGTATCAATGGCCAGGCCAAGACGTTCACCCACAACCGAACCCATACTGCCTCCGATAAAGCGGAAGTCCATACAAGCTACAACCAGGTCAATTTTATTCATTTTACCGGTCGCGACTTTTACGGCGTCTGTAAGCTTTGTTTTTTTACGGGTTTCTGCCAATCGATCGCTGTACTTTTTTCGGTCGGTAAACTCCAAAGGATCTTTGGAAACAATCTCTTCACCGATGACCTCATACTTTTTGTCATCAAAAATAATCTCGAAGTATTCCGTACTTCCAATGCTGAAATGATATCCGCTGCTAGGGTCAACCCAATTGTTCTCGGCAAGTTCACGACGGTGAACCGTTTCACCTGTAGTGGGTACTTTAATCCACACCCCCTCAGGCATCTCCTTTGGGGTATTGGTCTGAATGTTTGATCCTTGTCGCTTAAACCAATTCATTGTACTCATAAAACGTAATTATGTAATTCGTGTTCTGACCTGCTAAAATACAAAAAGCACCGAGATACTGACTAATCTAAAATTATCGGGCATGATTCCAGGTGTTTCCCGACATATAGTCGGGTTCAAATGATGCCGGATTTACTTTGCGTATATACTTTTGGGACGTATCTGACATAAAAAGTTTTAGGAGGCCTTCAGCGCTGATAGCTGTTTCGGGATGCTGATTTAAACCTAGCAACACCGTTTCGTTGAAACGGGCGAGACCGGTTCCAATGATATGATCTCCCGGATTCAAAAACGTTTGAATGGTTGTTAACGGTTCGATCGCAGGTTCACCGCACGCCTCTACATGTCCGTTGCCGATGGTAAAGCATTGGTAATAGGCATGCTGCCTGCGTGCATCAATTACGGAATGTACGGTTATCTTAGCCTCGTCATGAGGTACGCAGCAGGCAAAACCCGCCAGTGTTGATGCCGCGTAAAAAGCCAGCTGCGGGTGAGGAAACAGAAGTCCTTTAAGCGCACTGCCTCCTACACGTAGACCGGTATACGAACCCGGTCCCGCTGCGTAGATTACGGCATCGAGGTGGGTTAAATCCGTGCCGGCATCTTGCAGAACGCTCTGGATTTGCCCGAAAAGTACTGATGAATGTTTGCCGGAGATAATTTGCTGACGAGCATACATTTTACCCGACATGTGTAATGCCACAGAGCAAATTGAAGTAGAGGTATCAACAGCCAGCGTGTTCATAGTCAGTTACGTGAGGTTCCAAGCGTTATGTAGATCAGAAAAACTACACATTTTTGACGTACAACCCATCGCAAATATACCTTCCGCACGGGCATATTTTCTACAAATAGCCGCAATTTTTAAGTAGTTTGCAACAAGTTTGCTTTTTAGCCGTAACAAGGTTGAATATTCGTCCTGATCGTCGGATGATAGCTATCCTAACCAAAAATAGTACATATGAGTATGAGAAAAATCTATGTTGTCGCAGGACTGTGTCTGGCTTTGTTGCTGGGCAGTACCGCAGCTTTTGCGCAAAATCTTTCCGCCTTTGAACGTAACGTTACCGAACATACCCTTGCCAATGGAATGAAATTCATCATTGTTGAGCGGGATGTGGCCCCGGTAGCCACATTCATGACCTTCGTACATGCCGGTGGCGTGGATGAACCTATCGGACTCAGCGGAGTGGCTCACATTTTTGAGCACATGGCCTTCAAAGGTACCAGCCGCATCGGAACCAACAATATTGAAGCTGAGCGCCTGTTGATTCCGGAAATTGATGCCACATACAGTCAATGGATTCGCGAACGTCGCAGTCCGCGTCCGAATCAGGCTCGTATGGACTCTCTGTGGACCCGTTTTCAGGAGCTAGAGGAGCAGGCTAAAGAATATGTCGTAAGCAACGAATTCTCACAAATTATAGACCGTGCCGGCGGCGTAGGACTAAACGCCGGTACAGGGATGGATTTCACCATTTACTTCTACAGCCTTCCGCAAAATAAGGCAGAGCTTTGGTTTTCGTTGGAGGCAGAGCGATTTAAAGACCCGGTAATGCGGGAGTTTTACGTCGAGAAAGAAGTCATTACCGAAGAACGCAGACAGGTTGTGGAATCGAACCCAATACGTCGTTTCCTCGAAGAGTTTACCGCTGTAGCCTTTACGGCCCTTCCCTATCGCGATGCCCTGATTGGATGGCCATCCGATATTGAATCGGTAACGATTGCCAGCGCTCTTGAGTTTTATGAGCGCTTTTATGTGCCTTCCAATATGTTTGTGGTCATTGTGGGTGATGTTGATGCCGCGGAAATGATTGAGTTTGCGGAGCTGTATTTCAATGATATGCCGGGAGAAGGTGTAGAGCCCCCGATTATGATGGTTGAGGAGCCGCGTCAGCGAGGTGAACGTCGATTTACAATTGAAGACACTACACAGCCTATGTTAGCTATCGGGTACAAAACCGTTTCCGCTTCACATCCCGATGCATTGGCACTGGATGTACTGGCCGGTGTGCTTTTCGAAGGACGAACATCCCGTATGAATCGCTCGCTTGTTGACGAGCAGGAGCTTGCCCTGGCAGCACTCAGTCTGAGTGGATTCCCCGGCGATAAGCATACAACCTTGTTCGGAGCCCTTGCGCTGCCGAATCAGGATGTAAGCCTGGAGGATCTGGAAGCAGCTATTCACGCTGAATTTGATCGACTCAAAACCGAGCTGGTGAGTGAGGAAGAGCTACAGCGGGTTATCACCGTACGCCGTGCCAATCTGCTTCGCCAATTAGGCAACAACAACGGAATTGCCAACCTGATCGCCTTCACGCAGGGCAAAACCGGTGACTGGCGAACTATTTTCACCGATCTGGATCGTATGATGGAATTAACGCCGGAAGACCTCCAGCGCGTAGCCAATATTTATTTCGATCACAGTCAGCGCACCGTTGGCTATGTCGTTAACAAGTCTGAATAACACCATCAAATGCAACAATCTATACTTATGAAACGATTTTTGACTCTATCTGTGCTGATGGTGGTAACTGCCTCAGCTGTTTTTGCACAACGGTTTCACGATGAAATCGAATTCCCGGAAATCAACCTGTTCAACATGCCCGACGTCGTTACATTTGAACTGCGTAATGGCATTACATTTTATCTGGTTGAAGATAATGAGCTACCGCTGATTAACATGAGCGTGACGGTACGAGCGGGCTCGTTTATGGATCCTGTTGGTCAGACCGGTCTGGCGAGCTTTACGTTTAGCCAAATGCGAAATGGCGGTACCCGATCGATGTCGTACGATGAGCTGAATGAATTACTGGAGCGTCGTGCGGCCCGTATGGAAGCCGGCGCCGGGTTAACCAGTGCATCGGCCTCTATGAGTGTGTTGAAGGAAGACTTTGACTCCATGTTGCCGATTTTCATTGAAATGCTGCGTCATCCGGGCTATGAGGAAGCTCGTTTTAATTTGGCCAAAACGCAGAGTAACTCAGCTATCGCCCGCAGAAACGATGAGCCATCATCCATTGCTGCGCGAGAGTTCCGTCGCTTGATTTATGGTACCGACTCGGTATACGGTCGCACCCAGGAATACACCGATCTCGACAATATCACCATCGAAGATATGCGGGCTTTTCACGAAAAAGTGATGGTCGGCCGGAATCTGAAAATTGCGGTAATTGGTGATTTCCGTGCTCGTGATATGCGCAGAATGCTTGAAAGAGCATTTCGGGATATTCCTGCCGGAACCCGAACCGACTTGACCTTGCCTGCTGTAGATTACACCTTTGAGCCGTCGCTCAATTTTGTAAACAAAAGTGATGCACAACAAAGCTTTATTCGTATCGGTCATATCGGTGGTCGTCGTGATAATCCTGATTTTGCAGCCCTTCAACTCATGAACGAAATTCTGAGCGGCGGGTTTTCAGGTCGATTATTACAGATTATTCGTACCGATTTAGGCCTCGCTTACAGTGTAGGTGGCGGATATCAAAGCCTCACCCAGTATGATGGTACCTTCTTTGTAAGCTTGTCAACAGCGAATGAGAACACCGCAGAGGCTGTGGAGGCTACCATCCATCAAATTAGCCGTTTACAGACAGAACCGGTAACCGAGCGCGAATTGCTTGATGCCCGCGACCGTATTCTGAACTCGCTGGTTTTTCGTTATACCAGCAGAGCGGCTGTACTCAACGAGCGTATCAGCAATGATTATAACGGACTACCTGCCGATGCATTCAATCGATACATTGAAGAGCTCAGCCGCGTAACCGTAGCCGACATTCAGCGCGTTGCTAACACATACATCCGTCCGGATGCGTTGCAGGTGCTTATCGTGGGGAGTCGTGATGCGCTGGGCGAACAGCTCTCGCAATTAGGTGAGTATAATGAAATCGATATCACCATTCCACGACGCGCCGTTGCACAGGCAGAAGTTGACGGAGATGATGCTTCAGAAGTGGTAACCGCTATGGCTGCGGCGCTCATCAGCGAGGGAGTAAACCTCGAGCGAGTGCAATACACGGCTTCGTTGAATCAAGGCGGAATGAATCTACAGGTTGAGGCTACTATGGGATTCCCTGATGCCTTAACCCAGGTTATTCAGGCTCCTCAGGGTATGATTACCATTGAGTACGCCAATGGTGCAGGTAAAATGGCGATGGGTCCAAATGAGCAACCTCTGCCCGGCATGCAAGTGGAGGCGCTTCAAAATGAAGTGGCGCGACATTACCTGAGTATTGCCGTTGCTGCAGGCGAACGAACTGCTGTATTGGTTGGAGACGCTGATTTCGCAGATCAAACCGCAACAGAGATCTTTTTCCCGGAATTGAATCTCACCATGTACCTGAGCAAGGAAACTTCCCTGCCGTTGGGAACCAGGGTGAAGGAGTTCAATCCGATGGCTGGTCAGGAGATTGAAGCGGTAACATTTTACAGTGACTGGACCACTGTTGATGGTGTAGCTATGGCCTATACAACCGAGTCAACGGCCGGTGGAATGAGCGCTGGCAAAGTTACCATTACGTCTCACACGGTTAATCCTTAATGCTGAGGGTATTTGCCCGGTTTGTTCGAGGAGGTTCGGTTTACTGCCGGACCTCCTTTTTTTATGTGCATCAACCACTAGCGCATACACTTTTATGGCTTTCAGTTGTTAGTCCTATTCGGCTTTTTACTACGCCGTCCCTTTACTGCAACCCGCATACGTAAGCAACCAGTCATTTATATCATTTAATCGTTGATAACCAGCTGACCTTTATTGTATATGGCCAATGCTTTACCATGCATGGTGGTTCCGACATATGGAGTGTTAACCGACTTGCTTTTGATATGTGCAGGGGTAAATTCCCAGCGGGCATCCGTATTGAAGATGGTAAGGTTTGCGGTCTCCCCTACGGCCACCTTAGGAACATCCAATCGTAAAATTTCCCGGGGTTTGTCACATAGTTTATCGATTAACTGATGCAGGGTTAATGCACCTGAGTCGAGCAAACAACGCACACTCACACCCCAGGCCGTCTCCAGTCCGAGGATTCCATTCGGGGCGTAAATAAACTCCACCTCTTTTTCTTCGAGGGCATGGGGAGCGTGGTCGGTACAGATTACATCAATGGTGCCATCCGCCAACCCTTCAATCATGGCCTGAATATCATCGGCTGTTCGTAAAGGAGGATGCATTTTGCAGTTGGTATCGAATTCGCGCTTCTCAATTTCCTCTTCGGTGAGGTCAAAATGGTGAGGACAAACCTCGGTGGTCACGTTAATGCCTTTTTTACGGGCCTGTCGCACCAGGTCTACACCATTTCGGGTGCTGATGTGTGCAACGTGGACATGCCCTCCGGTGAGTTCGGCAAGCAGAATATCACGAGCGATCATCACTTCCTCGGCAATGGAGGGTGTTCCGGCCAGCCCGAGACGGGTTGAAACTTTACCTTCGTGCATGTGTCCGGGACGTGATAACGCCAGATCTTCTTCGTGGTTGATGATGGGCATATCTAGCATGGATGCATAATCGAGCGCAATACGCATAAGCTTGGCGTCGAACACCGGATCGCCATCATCGCTGAATGCCACCGCACCTCCCTCCTTTAAATCGGCCATTTCGGTAATGGAATGTCCTTTACGATCTTTGGAAACACAGGCTATCGGGTGTACATCCACCGGTAAAGTCGAGGCCTTTTTGATGATGTACTCCACCACGTCGCGGGTATGAATTGGGGGATTGGTATTCGGCATGCAGGCAACCGCCGTGAATCCTCCGAAGGCTGCGGCCTTACAACCGGTTTCAATGGTTTCCTTATGTTCAAATCCGGGTTCGCGCAGGTGAACGTGCATATCCATCCATCCGCCCGAGACGTATGCGCCGTTGAAATTCTGAACCGTTTCATCTGATTCGGGGGTAAGATCGGCTGATATTTGGGAAATAACGCCGTTTTTTATGCGAATGCTGACAGATGAAGGTGCGATTTCGGTTGCGGTTACAATACGCAGGTTCTGCAGGAGCAGATTCGGTGTTTGAGCCATGAATCGATTGGTTATGAGGTCGATAGACCGCGAAAGGATGAAGGGTAAAAAACGGAATTTTTAAGGAGAAAATCATGGGTAATGATTACCTTCGAAGATATGCGAAAACCTAATGAAATACCAAGTGTAACCGAGCTTACGTGGCGAATTAAAGACCTGCTGGAGGGGAATTTCAGCGGCATTGCTGTGGCAGGCGAGGTGAGTCAGCCCACGCTGAGCCGCAACGGTCATCTGTATTTTACCTTGAAAGATGATGGCGCTCAGATTGCCTGTGTGATTTGGAAGTCGACCGTGCAGCGGATGCGCGGAGAACTGCAGCATGGCCAGCAGATTCATGTGCGCGGGGATGTCGCGGTGTATGCACCCAGCGGAAGGTATCAGATTATTGTGAAAGGTATTGAACAGGCCGGGGAAGGCGCTCTTCAGGCGGCCTTCGAACGGTTGAAAGCCAAGCTCGAGGCTGAGGGACTGTTCAGTGCGGAGCGAAAACGGCCTTTACCGGCTTTCCCGAAGGTGATTGGCGTGGTGACCTCGCAAACCGGCGCGGCATTTCAGGATATACGGTCGACGCTGGAGCGGCGCTACCCGCTGGCACGTGTGCTATTGTATCATGCTGCGGTTCAGGGTGTTGGGGCAGCGGGTGAAATCAGCAAGGGAATTGCGTGGTTTTCTCAGGACCCGCCTCCGGCAGATGTGCTGATTGTAGGGCGAGGAGGGGGCTCACTGGAAGACTTGTGGCCTTTTAATGAGGAGGTTGTGGCTCGGGCTTTGGCGGCCTGTCCGGTACCCGTTGTGAGCGCCGTTGGTCACGAAACGGATTTCAGCATATCTGATTTTGTGGCGGATGTTCGCGCGGCTACCCCCACACAGGCTGCCGTACTGGTGTCCCCGGATGTACAGGATCTGCAATTCCAGCTAGACGGGATGAGTACAGCAGCTGAACGCGCCGTGCGCAGACGTATAGATTCGGGCAACGACACCATCCGAAAAATGGTTAAAACCCATGCCCTGCTGGCCATACGCGATCAGATGCAGCTGAGTCATGAGCGAATTCAACGCTTCCAAGAGCGGCTACGGTCGGCTCTGCGCCAACAAACGACCTCCTCCCGCGAAATTATTGATCGAGGAAAAAGAACGTTGCTTCCCGGTCTGCGGTTACGCCTGATGCAACATCGAGAAGAACGGAATAAATTGCAGCGTTCGCTGCTACCAGCACAACGGCTGCTCCTTAACACCGAGAAAGAGCGACTTTCGCTTGTTTCCCGTTCAGCTGAGCCGTTGGTTCGCAGCCGATTTCAACGGGATTACAATCGATGGCAACAGTTACATTATCGGTTAGGGGCCGTAAATCCGACCGAACCCCTGGAGCGCGGTTTTACCCGCATTCTGCAGCAAGAAAAATGGATTCGCAGTCGCAAAGATCTGGATGTCTCGCAGCCTGTGACGATAGAATGGAAAGACGGAAACTCAACACGATAACTCATGTCATTACATACCGATATTTTCAGCGAACGACTGGCGCGCCACTACAGTCATTTCGACGTTCAAAATCGCCTCCTTTTTACAGGCCATTCGCACCAGGCCTGGCCGGATGTGGCCCTCGAAGGACTCATAGAATCGTTTGATGTTGCTGCTTCGGCAGTCGATACAAAATGGGATGTAGTATTTGAGAAGGTCGATATCATGCGTTCGTATCTCAAAGATTACTACGACGACCCCAACGGTAAGTACACGCATGGGGAGAATACCCATAATTTGTTCGTCAGATGGCTTTCCGGACTGGATTACTCAAAAAAACGAACCATTGTTATCAGCGACACCGAGTTTTATAGCATCGCCCGTCAGATGGATCGTCTGGCGGAAGAAGGCTTTACCATTAAACGAGTTGCTGCCCTGCCACTGGATGGATTTTCAGAGCGCCTACGGGATGCTGTAGATGGCGACACCCTGGCCGTGATGCTCTCGCGGGTGTATTTCGAAAGCGGACTGATTAATCATGAGCTTTCAACATGCTCACGAATTTGTAGGGAAAAGGGTGTTCCGCTGATGATAGACGACTATCATGGGACCAATGTGGTTCCCCTTTCTGTGCGGGAGGCTGACCTTGAAGACTGTTACATCCTTATTGGCGGATACAAATACCTGCAATGGGGTGAAGGGAATTGCTTTATGCGTTTTCCGGAAACCTGTGCCATGCGACCGGCACTCACAGGATGGTTTTCCGGTTTTTCATCGCTGAAGAAAGGTCGAACCAGCGGGAAGGTTGCCTACGATGATGGTGACTTGCTCTTTGCAGGAGGCACCTTCGACGGGGTTTCTGCATTCAGAGGAGCCGCCGTAGCGGAGTTTTTCAGGGAGCAGGAATTAACACCATCTTTGTTGCGCAGAATGTACATGGAGCACACGGGCTACATGAAGTACACATTTTTAAATCTCGGAATTGACCCGATGAAGCTGAGATTAAGCCATGAATATCCGGTTACCGCAGTGGGCGGATTTTTGTCGCTCAGAGGCGCAGACGCACAGCTGTACTGGGGGAAGCTGAAAGATGCCGGTGTATTGACGGACTGCCGAGGAGACATTCTTCGGTTTGGATCGGCTCCATACATGGTGAGCGCTCAGATTGAGGAGGCCTTCAGCATTTTGGGCAGCATTGTTAACCAGGACTGATTTTTAACTTTTGCTGTGAGTTTTGTGTATAAACATGTAAGAAAATCATCACTGAAGACTCATTAGTAACAAAGAGCAGTTCTTCGTTGCAATATACCTATTGACAACTGCGAATAATTACATATTTTACACATATAAACTACATAAACTAACTTAAGCACTATATGGCAAACGTAAACGGGAATCCGGACAGACTTAAAGCAATAGAACTCGCACTCGGTCAAATAGAAAAGGCACACGGAAAAGGTACCATCATGCGCCTTGGTGACAAGCCCGTAGTGCTCGTAGATACCATTTCAACCGGCTCAATGGCCATCGATTACTGCTTGGGTGTAGGTGGTGTGCCTCGTGGAAGGATTATTGAAATTTACGGCCCTGAGTCGAGCGGTAAAACTACCATGGCCCTGCACGTGATAGCGGAAGCACAGAAAGCTGGTGGTCATGCGGCCTTTATTGATGCAGAGCATGCATTCGATGCGAAATATGCCAAAAACCTGGGCATTAACACGGAAGAAATGCTTATTTCTCAACCTGACAGCGGTGAACAGGCTCTTGAAATAGCAGAGGCTCTGATTCGTTCTGGTGCGCTGGACGTCGTTGTAATCGATTCCGTTGCGGCCTTGGTACCACGTGCCGAATTGGAAGGCGAAATGGGTGATTCTCACGTTGGTCTTCAGGCGCGACTGATGTCGCAGGCTTTGAGAAAGCTTACAGGTATAGTAAACAAGACGCGAACAGCGGTTATTTTCATCAACCAGATTCGGGAGAAGATCGGAGTGATGTTTGGAAGTCCGGAAACCACTTCAGGCGGTAGGGCGCTCAAATTTTACTCTTCTGTGAGAATGGATATTCGTAGAATCGGAGCCATTAAGAAAGGTGATGAAGTTATTGGCAACCGTACGCGCATCAAGATTGTTAAAAACAAAGTAGCCCCACCATTCAGAGAAGCTGAGTTTAACATTATGTACGGCAAGGGTGTTTCGCGTATAGCGGAGCTGCTGGATATGGCTGTAGATCTTGAAATTATTGAGAAACGCGGAAGTTGGTATCGCTATGAGGGCGAGCCTATTGGCCAGGGAGCCGACTCAGCCATGCAATTCCTGGAGGAAGATCCGGAATTGAATAAAAAGATTGAAGGCATGGTAAGGGCACAACTGTTTCCAGAACTGGTTATAGAGCCAGACGCAGATAAGGCAGAACCAAAAGAAACCAAGAAGAACAAAAACGTTGAAGCGTAAGCCTAAAGCTCAACTTTTTGATGATGAGCACAGGCAGGAGGTCTTGGATCTTCTGCCTGTTGTTATATCAGGGATACAGGTGCAAGTTAACGACCCCTCCAGAGTTTCCGTTTTCGCAGATGAGAAGTTCCTACTGGGGTTGCCCATTCATGTATCGAATACGCTTGGTTTGGCAAAAGGCACCGAAATAACCGAGACTTTATTCTGGCAAATCGAATCGGAAACCCACAGAGATGCAATCCGAAGCTGGCTATTAGGATTACTGGCGAAAAAACCGTACTCCAGAATGCAGTTGATCAGAAAATGCAGGCAAGAACAGTACAACCCGGAAGTCGTAAACGCAATTTTAGATGAATTTGAGTCGCGTAGTTGGATAGACGATTACACCTATGCAAAAAGCTTTGCCAGAGATAAGGCGGAATTTCAAAAGTGGGGACCAGCCAAAATCAAGCAACATCTCCAAAAGAATGGCATTGCTGCGGGTATGGCCTCTGAAGTAGTTAAAAAGGTAACGGGCAAAGAAATACAATCTGATGCAATTTATACGTTGATTGAGAAGCGAAAACTTCATTTTTTACGTGAAGAAAACGACACAAAAAGAAAGAAAAAAATCGTTGACTACCTCCTGCGAAAAGGATATGATAGTGATGTTGTTTTTAGCAATATTGAAGCAATCATGGATTCTCTAACTAAATGAAAAAATTTACACTAGAACGTTTTTTCAAGCTGCTGCTGACAGTGATAGCTATTGTCATCACAGCCTTGTTACTCTATCGTTTTTCAACGCTGGTTGCCTACGTTCTGGTAGCGCTCGTATTCTCTTATTTGTTCGATCCGGTTGTAAACAGGATGCAGGTTGCCGGTTTCAGGCGAACAAATGCCGTTGCATTGGTTGTCGCCTCATTCATATTGCTTATCATCTGGGCTTCAACAACGTTAGCCCCGACTATTGGTAATCAGGTCATTTTACTAGCCTCCCAGCTAAATACCGAAACGATAAACACCATTGCATTGCAGGTTGAAAATGAGCTGGTTTACCGAATACCCTTTATTGCGGAAGGACAAATTGTAGAGGTCGTAAATAATTTATTCAACCGCACCTTCGACTTGGGCAACTTCCAAGATACCGTGACAAACCTATTTGGAATATTTGCCAACATTTTCACCGCTGCATTAATTATTCCCTTCGCTACTTTTTTCTTCCTGAAAGACGGCAGCAAGCTTAGGCGACAAGTTCTGGAGCTTGTGCCTAACCCATTTTTCGAAACAACCCTGACCATTCTAAACAAGATTGAAACACGTCTGATATTGTATTTCAAGGGGGTACTCATTCAGTCTACCCTGGTTGGTATCATTTCGTGGTTATTACTGTCTTCAATTGGATTAAAAAACGCACTGGTTGTCGGTGCGGCCGTTGGAGTGGCCAACACCATCCCCTATTTCGGTCCGGTAATCGGTTACATTTTATCGATCATCATAGCCATTTTTGAAACCGGTGACTTTTCCCTTGTCCCATACGCCATTGGTGCCATTATGGTTGCCCAAATTGTAGATAACGTTATTCTGCAGCCCCTGATTTTCAGTAAATCGTCTGGTTTTCACCCTTTGTACATTTTATTTATCATAATGATAGGGGCTGAGTTAGCAGGCCTTGTAGGTATGTTATTAGCTATACCAACCGCTACCATTATCAAAATTACCATTACAGAAATCAACTGGAGCATAAATAACTATCATGTATTCAAGTCAGACACCTAAACTGATTAAGCCAAAACGATTACCCAAAAACGGAACTATCGCAGTTACCTCACCTGCTACCACACCCGATTTGTCTTTACTAAATTTGGGCGTCTCCTATCTTGAAAAACTTGGTTATACGGTTGTAGTCGGTAAAACCTGCACTAGCAAACTCAACTATCTGGCCGGCGATGATCAGTTGCGCGCATCCGAATTGATGAACTTCTTCGAAGACCCAAACATTGATGCCATTATGTGTGCCAGAGGTGGATACGGTGGCATGCATTTACTACCCCTGTTAGACTTCGATAGAATTGCCAAAAACCCCAAATTACTCATCGGGTTCAGCGATATAACCACCCTTGAATGGGCCCTTCTTGCGAAATGCAATATGGTAACGGTGTCGGGGGGAATGGTTGCCTCAGACATGGGATATATCGACATAGACCCTGTTTTTGAGTCAAAATTCTGGGATTTGCTGGATACCGGTCTTATCGATATAACCCTGCAGGGATACGATGGTCCTAAAAAATTCATTGAAGGCACAATTTTACCCGGCACCTTAGCAGTTGCTGCTAAACAAATGGGTTCTGCGTACTTCCCCGACATGACCGACCGCATTCTGGTTTTCGAAGATGTAGATGAGCCGATGCACAAAATAGAGGGTTACCTCAGGCAATTTGCACTTTCTGGTGCTTACAATAAAGCCAGCGGAATCATTTTTGGAGAGTTTTCAAAACCTGAAAATGAAATAAATAAAGATGTTCCCTTACTGGAAACGGTTTTCCAACGCGTACTGGAACCTTTTGATATTCCATTTATAGGTGGACTTAACTACGGGCATATCGACGCCAAAATTTCCTTGCCTGTTGGTGTTCCAATATCCGTATCTTATGGTCCTGTTACTACCATACGTTCCACAGGCTCCATTTTCGAAAATTGAAACCAACCCTCGTGGTCCTGGCATCCGGTTCAGGGTCAAACTTCCAGGCTATCATTGAAGCAATACGATCAGGCAGTGTTCAGGCCAGCATTGGCGCACTCATTGCCAGTCGAGAAGGGATTGGTGCCCTAAAAAAAGCCTCCGATGCGTCTATTCCCTCGCACGTAATCTCCCCCAGGTCATTTCCGGAAGAATCCATCTTTGCTCAGACCCTGCTTGACACCTTAAAACATTACAATCCAGACCTCATTGTGCTAGCCGGATATCTGGTTAAACTACCCGGGGTGGTGATTAAAGCATATCCCGGAAAAATCATAAATATCCATCCATCCATCCTTCCCTCCTATGGTGGCAAAGGTTTTTACGGGCTGCATGTTCATCGGGCGGTGATAGCAGATGGTGCCAGCGAGTCGGGCTGTAGTATTCATATCGTCACAGAGGAATTTGATGAGGGCCCGGTGATCGCTCAGAGTTACGTGTCTGTCACCCCAGACGATACGCCGGAAACATTGGCTGCAAAAGTCCTGGAACAGGAACATTTACTACTACCACAAACCATCCAACGAATCTTACATTCATGAGTACCGCCAATATCACTGCATTTCATACTGAACCGGTAAAGCTGAAACGTGCCCTGCTTTCCGTATCCGATAAAACAGGAATAGTTGAGCTGGCGCAAGCTTTGCACCATAAGCATGTTGAGTTAATTTCAACCGGAGGAACATACAAAACCATTCACGATGCCGGTATTCCTGTAACAGAAGTTTCGGAGGTTACCGGATTCCCTGAATGTCTTGACGGACGGGTAAAAACACTTCATCCTGTTATTCATGCAGGTATTCTGGCCCGCATGAGTCACCAGCAGGATGCAGAAAAGCTTCAGGAGCTACAGATAGAGCCCATTGAACTGGTGGTTGTTAACCTTTACCCTTTCCGCGAAACAATAGCGCAAGCAGACACCACATTCGAAAAAGCCGTTGAATTTATAGATATCGGTGGACCTACCATGGTACGCGCGGCAGCAAAGAATTTTTCTCATGTAAGCATTCTTACCAGCCCCGAACAATATGCAAAGTTCATTCAGGAGTTCACAACTTCCGGAGAAATCACATTCGAAACAAGGCGAAACCTGGCAAGAGATGCCTTTCAGCATACGGCAGATTACGATGCGCATATAGCTACCTATCTCACAACGATGACAGGCGAACAACCCGCCAGACAAATTAATATTTCACTTAAGCTTGCAGAAACGCCCCGATATGGCGAAAACCCTCACCAGGGCGCAGCTGTATACGGCAATCAACATGATTTCATCGATTGTTTCCATGGAAAGCAACTCAGCTACAATAATTATCTCGATACAGATGCAGCACTACAGCTGATTCAGGAATTTCCCGAACATACTCCCGCTTGCGTCATCGTAAAACACACCAATCCCTGCGGAGTAGCAACGGGCCGTTCCCTTAAACAAGCCTGGGACCGAGCTTTCCAGACCGACACCGTGTCTCCCTTTGGAGGCATAATTGCTGTGAATACCACCCTGGATATTGAAGCGGCTGCAGCAATGGACGACATTTTTTCTGAGATCATAATTGCACCTGACTTCACTCAGGAAGCCATCCATTTACTCACTAAAAAGGTCAATCGCAGATTGATTAAACTGCTAAAGCATACCATGAATGAGCGCTCCTCAGACATGAGAAGTATTTTCGGCGGAATTCTTCAACAAGACAGCGATCATGGCACCATAGACATCGGAGATTGGAAAGTTGTCACCAGCAGACAGCCAACTGAACAAGAAAAAATCGATATGGAATTTGCCTGGAAAATCGTCAAGCACGTTAAGTCAAATGCAATCGTATTCGCAAAAGATGGTCAGACACTGGGTATTGGCAATGGTCAGACCAGCCGTGTTGACTCCTCCGAGCTGGCTGTTCGAAAAGCCTCCAAGGCCAACCTATCATTACAGGGCAGCGCAGTAGCCAGCGACGCTTTCTTCCCATTTGCGGACGGAATAGAAGCCGCGGCCCGCGCCGGTGCATCAGCAATTATTCAGCCCGGGGGCAGTGTTCGCGATCAGGAAGTCATTGATACAGCAAACGATCTTGGTCTGACTATGATATTCACTGGAATGCGCCATTTCAGGCATTAAGAAAAAATGCGATAATCATTCGCAAGTACATAAACAAAAGTGTATTTTACTTTGTTATAATTTTTTATTTAAAATCTGCATATCCAAGCCGACATGTCCCATAGTTCTGATTTGAATCACCGCCGTAAAAATGCACCAAGTGGATTACTCGACTGGTTGTACACCGATATTGCCATTGACCTGGGAACTGCAAATACCCTCATATACGCAAAAGGTCAGGGCATTGTGCTTAATGAGCCTTCTATAGTAGCACTTAATTCGCAGAATCAAGCCGTAGCTGTAGGTCATGAAGCCAGGCTAATGCATGAAAAAACGCACAAAGATATCCGCACAGTGCGCCCCCTTCGGGATGGTGTTATTGCCGATTTTGAAGTAGCTGAGCTGATGATTCGCGGAATGATCAAGAAAGTAAAGCTGAAGTGGTTTTCTTCTACACGTAAAATGGTAGTTTGTGTGCCCAGTGGCATCACTGAGGTAGAGAAACGTGCCGTTCGTGACAGTGCTGAACGTGCTGGTGCCAAGGATGTATATCTGGTTGACGAACCCATGGCAGCCGCTATCGGTATAGGTTTGAATGTTCACGAGCCCGTAGGGAACATGATTGTTGACATCGGTGGTGGTACTACTGAAATCGCAGTAATTGCTCTATCTGGAATTGTTTACTCGCAGTCTGTGCGCCTTGGCGGTGATGAACTCAATGAAGATATCATCAATTATTTCCGCAGAAATCACAACTTACTCATTGGTGAGCGTACAGCTGAGCAAGTTAAATGTATGATTGGTTCTGCCGCGCCGCTTGATGAAGAAATTGAGATTCAGACTAAAGGACGCGATCTCGTTAACGGAGTTCCCCGGATACGTACCGTTTCTAGTGTTGAAGTTAGGGAAGCAATTGCCGAGTCGGTAAACACAATCATCGAGTCGGTTAATCAAAGCCTTGAACAAACTCCACCTGAACTTTCTGCAGATATTCTTGACCGGGGTATTATGCTCACCGGCGGTGGAGCTCTGCTGAAAAATCTGGATAAATTAATTCGAGACACCACAGATTTGCCCGTTCATATTGCCGAAGACCCGCTTACAGCGGTCGTTAGGGGTACCGGGGAAGTTCTGGAGAACCTGAACTACTACAGATCGGTAATCAGCTAAACGTACTGCATCGCGAATGCCCTTCCTCCTGAGTAAAATTGAAAATGCTCGAGATCACATACTCACCGGCGTTTTACTGATTATCGCAATTACGTTGCTGGTAACACGTCATGACGGAGGACTGCAAAATACACGCATTATAGCCATGACGGCCATGAGCTACATGGAAAGACCGCTGTCATCCGCTCGTGTGTACCGAACAGCGCTGCAGACCAATAGGGAGCTGCATGAAGAGAATGTCAGGCTAAGAGACGAACTTAGCCGCCTGCGCTCGGCAAACGAAGAAATTTTTCAGTTGCGTGAGTTACTTAACTTTCGGTACGCCAATCAGGATACCCATCCACTTATACCGGTACAAATTGTAGGGAAAAACCTCACAGGTCTCCGAAATATGATTACGGTTGACAGAGGACGGGAGGATGAAATTGAGATTGGAATGCCATTGGTTAACTCCAACGGCCTGATAGGGCAGGTTGTTATTGTAGGCCGTAATCATGCACAGGTGATGCCTATTCAAAACAACCTTTTTCGGGCAAGCGCCCGCATTCAAGGCTCACGATCGTATGGAATGATTTCATGGAGTGGTTCCGGCAATACACTGATCTTGAATTATGTACCTCAGACAGTGATTGTAGAGGCGGGAATGGTAATAGAAACCAGCGGTTTGAGCAACACCTTCCCTGCCAACATCCCGATTGGTACAATAACGAAATCGGAACCTGAGCCTGGAAGAGATACACAAGTAATTTATGTAGAGCCGTTTGTTAATTTGAGCAACGTTGCGGAAGGTTTCATCGTGCAATACATCCCCCCCGCCGAAATCGACAGTTTGGTTCAAGTGTATGAGGTACAGTTCTGATGAAACCTAATCTTCTCAACCACATCGTTCTCGGGGTATTCATGCTGGTGGGGCAGATCATGATTTTCCGACACCTTCGTATTTTTAACAGCGAACCCGATCTTATACTTGTATTTCTACTGCTCTTTGTACACTATCACGACAGAACGCGCAGCCTTATAGCTGCAGCTGTTTTCGGACTCGCCTACGATGCATTTCTAGACTTATGGGGCCTTCACATGTTTGCTAAAGTAGCAATGGTCATGTTTTGTTATAACTTTATGCCAAGGCCCGAAGACTCCAAGCCTCAGCTTTTGCAGATATTTATCACTATGGTGGCCATCACCTTCTTTCATAATGCCGTACTTCTGGGAGTCTCTGCTTTTATACAAAGTTTGTCCACATCAAGCTATTTTGTCGAAATACTATTAGGGAACACCATTTTTACAGCAATTATTGGCACTTTTCTGTACTTTTTCAAAACGGAACAAGTTTAAATGCCCACCCTTCTCAATCGATGATACACCCAAACTCCTCCAGACGACTTCAAACCTCGTTACGGATCATTCAGATTATTATTCTGGCAGTATTTCTACTGTTTTTGGGAAGGCTTGTGCAGTTAACCGTCTTTGAGTTCGATACCTATAATCCGATTTCAGAGCGTAACAGCATCCGTCAGGAAACCGTTAACCCTTCGAGGGGACTAATATTCGACAGAAACGGTGTGCTGCTTGTTGAAAACACCCCTGTTTTCAGTATCCATGTAACACCCATCGATTTTAATGCCGATAATGTTCCCTTATTGGCGTACCTCATGAATATTCCTGAAGAATCTGTAACGAACGCCTTGCAACGGGCCCGAAATTTTTCCTGGTACAGGTCTTCTCGGATGTTCTCAGAAGTTGAGTTTGATGTTTTTTCACGAATTGAAGAAAATATTTGGCGACTACCCGGTATTAGCCATCAAATTGAGAGTAAAAGAGTATATCCCGCCGGTATTCGAGCCGCACATGTACTTGGTTACCTACGGGAAGTAAGCGATGCCGACTTCAGATCTACCAATATTTACCGACTGGGTGATAAAGCTGGAAGAACTGGAATCGAACGTACCTATGAATCTTACCTGAGAGGAGAAACGGGGGCACAGTTACGAAGAGTTAATGCTTTCGGTCAGGGTATTGGTCCTTACAGTGATGGAATGATGGATCGGAGCCCGGTTCGGGGCGCTAACCTGCAAACAACCTTAGATGCGGAGCTTCAAAGGCTTGCAGAAAAGCTTATGGAAGGAAAAGTCGGAAGCCTTGTTGCTCTCGACCCGAATAACGGAGAAGTACTGGCACTGGTAAGTGCACCCGATTTTGAAATCTCACGCTTATCAGGCAGAGTAGACAGAACCTACCTTAGCTCGGTAATTTCGGATAGTACCAGACCTATGTTCAACAGAGCGATAGCCACACGGCAACCACCAGGGTCTACATTTAAGCCTATGATGGGTCTCGTGGGCTTACATACAGGACTTGTAACACCCCAGACAACTGTTTTCTGCAACGGTGGCTACGTCAGAGGCAGGCTCTACCGCTGTACGGCCATTCATGGTAACCAGAATCTGGAAGAAGCGATCATGAACTCATGCAACACCTACTTCTTTCATATGATGAACCGATTTGCAAATACTATTGGTTTAAACGAATGGCACCGTTACATGCAGACCATGGGACTCGGAAGGCTGAATGGAATTGATATTCCATCTGAACAACGTGGAATCCTACCTGACAGCACCCAAATGGACCAAATTTTTGGGCGTGGCAGATGGGGACTTGGTGATCAGATTAACCTTGGTGTAGGTCAGGGAGTTGTATCGGCTACACCGTTGCAAATGGCCATTGCCACCGCAGAAATTGCAAATGGCGGGTATTGGGTGCAACCCCACGTAGTACGGGCTATACACCACGAATACGGCGAAATTGAATACGCAAATCCAACAAAAACCCGTGTTGAATGGATTCAAGAGAAAGATCTTGAACCTGTAAGAGTAGGAATGCGCAGAGCGGTAACAGAGGGTTCAGGCCGCTTTTTTGCCAATTTACAGTCCGTTCCAACAGCGGGTAAAACCGGAACAGCCCAAAACCCCCATGGCCGGGATCATGGTTGGTTTATTGCCTATGCCCCGTACGACGACCCACAGATCGCCATTGCCGTAATTATTGAAAACGGTGGATTCGGATCCGTATCGGCTGCCCCTATTGCATCGTTGTTAATTGAGCAGTATATGAACGGAGAGGTCCGTCGCCAGAATCTGCTGCGAGACATGCTGAATTTCGTACCACGGGAGAGTACAATACAACGATGAACATTGCCTGGTACAAAGATTTTGATTGGTTGACTGTTCTTATATGGGTAGCAATAACCGCGTTTGGTCTTGTAGGTATTTACTCTGCTACACTAGGACCCGTCAGCGAGTTTCTGCCGGCTCATATTCAGGAAAACTTTGCCAAGCAGCTAACCTGGGTTGCTCTGTCGTTGGTTGTCGTTATAGTGATACAATTCACCTCACCAAGAAGCTTTCAACAGCTTTCATATTTGTTTTACTTTGTAGCGCTTTTACTTACTGCCAGTACTATTTTCATCGGTATTGAGGTGAATGGGGCCAAAAGTTGGCTGGATTTTGGAGGAATTCGGTTTCAGACCTCTGAAATCATGAAAATTGCCGTTATTCTGGCTGTGGCCAACTATCTCACATCGCGCAGAAATATTGAAGCCGTTAATTTGAAATCGGCCATGGTGGCCACATCGATGATTCTACTTCCGGTTGTTATCATCATTTTGCAAAACGACACTGGATCTGCATTGATCTTTTTGCCGCTTATTCCCGTAATGCTATTTCTTTCCGGTTTGCCCTACGGCATTGCGCTAATGATGATTTCACCTGCTATTATCACCTATGCTAGCATTATTAGCTGGCAATACGGTGTTGCCGCTACGCTCTTTTTTACACTTGTGATTTACCTGTTGCAAAAACGACCCTGGCTAGGAATCACCAGTCTGGTCACTGGTTTATTATTAGTTGTTGCCGTTAACGTAGCTCTTACAGATATACTCCAACCACACCAGCGTAACCGAATTGAAGCCTTTGTGAATCCGTTTCAAGACCCTCAAGGTGCAGGATGGAATATCATTCAGGCAAAAACGGCCATCAGTTCAGGTGGTATTTATGGAAAAGGTTTCATGCAGGGTACCCAAACCCAGTTACGTTTTCTACCGGAGCAGTGGACAGATTTCATCTTCTGTGTTATAGCCGAAGATTTTGGATTAATTGGGGGAGGATTGGCTATACTCGCCTTATTGCTGCTGCTCATGCGCCTTCTTAGTAATGCCGTTGCTATGAAAACGCCATTCGCTCAGCTGGTTATAGTTGGCGTGGTGACCATACTATTCACGCATATCTTGGTTAACCTGGGCAGCGTTATGGGTATCGTGCCCGTAATCGGGGTGCCTTTGCCCTTTATGAGCTACGGAGGAAGTTCTTTTCTGGCAAACAGTATAATGTTGGGTGTCTGTCTGAATCTTTATTTTCGCCAGCGAGAAATGAGTCCTTTCGCCTAGTATTCCGTCAGTTGCCACCGTCCACGGCCTTGTAATTACATCATGTAAACAGGTAAACCTTCTTGGTGCGGAGCTTAAAAGACTGCCGATGTTGTGGAGTATACCCGTGTTTTATCAGAGCCTCGTAATGATCACGGGTAGGATACCCCACATTTTTAACCCAGTTGAATTCAGGATAAACTTCGTCTAACCTCTTCATATAAGCATCGCGGTGCTCTTTTGCCAATATAGACGCCGCTGCTATACTCACACACCTGCTGTCCCCTTTTACAAGACATTGATGTGGTGTGAGTGTTGGTAGATAGCGATTTCCATCTACGAGCAGGTAATCCGGGTCGGCCCCTTCTGCCTGTACGCATTTCTCCATAGCACGCATAGATGCCCATAAAATGTTAAGCTTATCAATTTCCTCCGGCTCACAATGCTGAACAGACCAAAATGCAGCGGCTATTTTAATCTCCTCAGCTAGGGTGGCTCGTTTTCGGGCCGAAAGTTTTTTACTATCGTAAATTCCTTCGGGAATGTTATTAGGATTAAAAATGACCCCCGCTGCAACAACAGGCCCGGCCAGGCAACCCCTACCCACTTCATCCAGCCCCATCACTCTGGCAAAACCCTCTTCCCAAAGAGGAACCTCAACATTATTGGCAGAAAGGGTATATGTTTTCATTATCTAAACGATTTACAATTTGGCTGAAACGATGTCTGAACCGACTCTGTTGAGATTTTAAACACAGGAGTACGATGCATTTCGAGTATACAAAATTTGACCCATCAAAGCTTACACAGAGTGGTTCACCGTTTGATAAGCTTTACGATATTTTCCAGCAGCTTTTACTCATTTCAAGTGGTGATGTATCACAGGCACTGCGCTGGCTTACGGAGCTTGACAAGATGCACAACCTTGCACCCAAGCAAGATGGATATGGGCTGGGGAATTTCATTGAAGAACTGGAAGAGCGCGGTTACCTGAAGTACAATGATGAAACCGCCCGGGTAGAAATCACCGGTAAAACGGAGCGGTCTATTCGACAACGTTCGCTCGAAGAAATATTTAAGGGGTTACGCAAGGGCGGAGAAGGTAATCACAAGACTACCTATGCCGGAAAGGGTACAGAGCGCGAACCAGAGACCAGAAGCTGGAGCTTTGGCGATGATATTACCCACATCGACAGCACATCAACGCTGATGAATGTACTGCGTCACAGTTCCATTGATAATATGGATATGAAGGAGGATGACCTGGAGGTATTTGAAACCGATCATCATACTTCAACATCTACGGTACTGATGATTGATTTGAGTCATAGCATGATTCTCTACGGAGAGGACCGAATCACTCCAGCAAAAAAAGTGGCGATGGCGCTGTCTGAGCTTATCATGAATCAGTATGCTAAAGATTCGCTAGACATTATTGCATTCGGGAATGACGCCTGGCAGGTAAGCGTAAAAGATCTGCCATACCTCAAAGTTGGCCCCTACCATACTAACACACTAGCAGGACTAGAGCTGGCGCGTCATATTTTGCAGCGAAGGAAGTTCGCAAATAAGCAGATATTCATGATAACAGACGGGAAACCTTCTGCCATGTTTGATGGAGGAAAGTTATATAAAAATAGCTTTGGTCTCGATCGTAAGATTGTAAACCGAGTTCTGGATGAAGCCGTAAAATGCCGGCGTGATCGTATCCATATCACCACGTTTATGATTGCCAGCGATCCATACTTGCAAGGTTTCGTAAGAGAGCTCACGGAGGCGAATAAAGGTCGTGCTTACTACGCCACGCTGGATAACCTGGGCGGCTATATATTTGAAGATTACATACGTAACAGAAGAAAACGCGTACAGTAGCAGACGCTAAATACCTGCCTGTTCAGATTAGCACCCATTTTAACATAGAAAAAGCCTGAACTGTACAGCTACAGTCAGGCTTTTTTATTTTCTGCTAAATCTCAATCTAGATAAACATCAGCCGGTTTACAGATCAAGTCGCTCAGCTACACGGGTAGTAATATCATAATTCTGCTGCATTTCAGGAGAGGCATAAAGTATGATGAAATCACCGTTATTCGTCATGGTATTCAGTACAAAAGTGAGCCTCAATTCACTGGCAACAGCATCTATAGCTTGCTGTACACGCTGAAGAAGCGGCCCCATTAGTTCAGCTTGTTGCTGCTGAAGTTCAACAGCATAGTTCTGCTCAAATTGCTGTAATTCCATGAACATCTCCGTAATTCTTTGCTCTTCACGGGCTACAGCCTCGGCAGAAATCACTGCTCTTCGGTCTTCCAGATTTCTGTCCATCTCCTGAATTTGATTCTGCAGCTGGGCAAACTCTCTACGTTTCCGTTCTGCAAAGTTCTGAAGACGTCTTTCAACTGCAGCCATTTCAGGCATACGCATCAGAACGGTGTTCGGATCAACATAACCAATACGCAATTCGCTCGACTGTGCCTGAGCCTGTGGCGTATAGAAAGCGAGAAAACAAATGGCTGTAAATACACCAAGTAATAAAGTCTTTTTCATAATCGTATAAGTGATAGAGTTATTTAAGTTTCTGAAGTACGCGATCGGTAATATTCAGTGTATTCTGTCCGTCACCAGAGATAAACAGCAGAATCATTTCACCGTCTGATGTCATTTCATTTAAGACATAGGACAGTCCCATTTCAGTAGCAACTTCTGCAATAGCCTCGTCGATGCTCATCAATACAGGGCGCAGTAAGTCTTGCTGACGTCGCTGTACCTGCATTTGCTGAGATCGGAACAACTCCGTGATTTCCTCACGAAAGGCGTCACGCTGTGCTTCAAGTTGCTGCATGGTTGCTGTACCTGCTTCCACTCTTTGCTGGAGCATCTCAAGTTCAGATATAAACCCTTCTTCTGCTTGTGCAAGCTCACCTTCCAATCGTTCAATTAAAGACGTGAGCTGGCGCTCGATGGCTTCCCTTTCCGGAAGCTCAGCCAGCACAAGCTGAGGATTTATATAGCCGACCTTCACCTGAGCCTGAGCCTGTTGTGGCCCGACACAGATCCCCAGAAGAAATACGGCTAAAATTAGCAATGATCTTTTCATATATGTTATTTAGTGTGAAACGGTCAGAAAATATCAACTTAACCGCAATTTTACCTATTGATTAATTTGGATTCCCATTTCTAGTAGAACGTCTTCGCTGATATTCCATTGTGAACGGGTGTATAAAAACAAAAAATCACCAGCACGATCAAAAACGAAATCTAGATTATCTCTGTCGGCAACCGCTTCAACGGCTTCCATAATGCGTCGTTGCAGCGGTTCCAAAATTTGCTGTTGTTGACGAAAATACTCCCCTTCCGGACCAAAACGAGCATTAATAAACTGATCTTTTGCTCGTTTTCTGGCTTCAATTTCATTGAGTCTCTGTTGCCTTACTTCATCCGTATATAGGATTTCCCGCGCAGTGAATTCCCTTTCCAATCGGTCAATATCCCGTTGAATTTCATCTATTTCTTCCCTCCAGCCGTCCGTGAGCGCTCGCAGTCGCTGTTCCAGTCCAGAGTATTCGGGCATTCGGGAAAGAATAAATTCCGAATCAATAAAAGCTATACGCTGATTCTGAGCCAATGCAACATGGCTCGACAGCGCCATACCTACAAGTACTAAAGAAAATATCAGCGTTTGCTTGTTCATTAGAATGGTGCTCCAATATTAAACAGAAATTCCCATCGGCCCGGCTCCACGCTTGTACCAGGTATACCATCAAAACGATGACCATAACTCAGGTCTACCAATCCGAGGATGGGTAAAAATACTCTCAATCCAAACCCGGCTGAGCGCTTTACATTAAATGGGTCGAACTGAGAGGGTGTGAGATAGGCATTTCCAGCCTCTGCAAACATATAGGGTATGAGCTGAATTTGCTCGTTAGCAACCAGCGGATAACGCATTTCAGTGAAGTACTTGGTGTACATTTGACCACCTACAGCCTCATTAGCCACATAGGGTGTAATTGAGCCGCCAAATCCACCCGGGAAACCTTTCAGGTCGATGTTATCGCGATAAAATGTTTGCTGCTGCTGCAGTGGTGTTCCACCCAGATAAAATCGGTTAAACTGACTTCGCTGGCTGTCTCCAAACCACCCGATATATCCGAATTCAACACCATTAGTAAATGTAAGCTTTTCGATTAGCGGAATGTGATGCTGAAAAGCTGTGAGGATTTTATAAAATTCCTGCAACTGACCGAGCGGTGGCGCAACTTCAGCCGATAGCATGAATTTAGAGCCTACACGTGGTGAAATGAAATTATCTAAAGAGTTTCGTTCCAACACTTGTCGTAACGATATGATGTTCGCCCGACCCGGTTCTATGAAGCCTTCTCTACCAAATACATCAAACATCTGGTACTGAAGAATCGTGGTTTGCTGGAAGAAGTCATCAGGCCAGGTAAGTCGGCGTCCGAATGCGACATTAGCTGCAAATTGCTCAAAACGACGGTCTGCAGAAAATCTATATAAGCTATAAGAAGATCCAAAACTCAGTGAGTTCGGTTTTCCACGGAACCATGGCTCTGTAAACTGAAAGTTATAATTACGATATCCACGCCCAGTTACCTGCACACCTAACGAAAGGCGTTGACCGTCTCCTCCAGGCAGTGGCCTCCACGCTTCTCTGTTAAACATATTCTGAGCAGAGAAGTTGTTGAAGTTTACGCGCGCAGAGAGAATAACCCCAAACTGGCGCCCTCCGAAGCCTCCGGAAAACTCGAAGTTGTCGGTGCTGGCCGATTCATCAAGAGAATAAATGATGTCTACTGTTTTGGCCTGTGGATCAGCATCCAGGTCGGGACGTATATTTTCTGGAACGAAATACCCAAGTGTAGAGAGCTCTCTGATGGAACGCATGATTGCCGAGCGGTTGTAATTTTGTCCCGGGATATTCCGAAGGTTACGGCGAACAACATCATCATGTGTTTTAACATTGCCGGTAAACATTACGCGGCGCACTTTGGCGATTTCATCTTCTACTACATAGAAATGCAAATCGACTGAGTCACCGGGAACCGACCTGATTTCAGGCTGTATATTCAGAAATAAATAGCCTGAATCGTGATACATACTAAATACATCTGAGTTATCACGATTACCATACAGGTTTTGCTCAAATTTCTCTTCGTCGAATATATCTCCGGTTCGCATGTCTAGTGCGGTTAGCAACTGATCTTCGCTGAAAACGGTATTCCCTTCCCAGGTGACATTTCGGACAAAATACTGGGGGCCTTCGAAAATATTCAGATTAATGGCAATACCTTGTCTGCGCCGGCTATGCTCGTATACAAAAACCGTATCAGAAACTACACGAAAATCCCTGAAGCCGTTTTTACGATAAAAAGCTGCAAGATTGTCCAGGGATTCGTCATATTCGTCACTTTTGAAAAGTTGTCGGCCAAGTCTCCACCAGGTATTTTGCTTGGTTTCTTTCATGGCTTTGCGTAACTGCCTGTCTGAGAAGTTCTCATTCCCTTCAAATGAGATATCTCTAACCTGAATGCGATCCCCGCGATCAACTTCAAATACCAATGTTACCCGGTTTCGTAGGGTATCGGTTTCCAGTACTGTTATATCAACCTGTGTATTACGAAAGCCACGGTCGCGAAAAAACCGATGAATAGTACTCACAGCCTGTGCTTTAGATGACTCGGTGACCGCAAACCCCGGAATAAGATTAATTTCATCGCGTAAGTCTCTGCGCTGACTACGTCGTACACCTTCAATTCTGAATTCCTGAAGTCTGGGCTGTTCTCTTACATGAATTTCCAGATGAACAGAATTGGACGTAACCATTCTGTGGAAAATCTGAACGTTCGAGAAAAGACCTGTTCGGAAAAGGCGTCGTATGGCACCGGGTATCTGTTCCCCCGGAATAGTAACTTCATCGCCTACGTTCAAGTTGGCTGAGGCTCTGATGAACGTTTCATTGTGTGCTTCCGCACCTATTATCTCAACAGAGGCGATTTGATACGTTCTGGGACGATTCTGGGTGGGGTCTTCAATCTGAATTCGGGGTAACTCCGGACGTGCATCCTGAGCCGAGGCCCAGGTTGGAAGTACAAGAAGTGCACAAAGAAAAACAAATAACGCCTTAATAGTTCGGGGTGCGATATATACTGGATTCACGAGTGTGATTTAGTTTCTAAAATTCAGTTCGATTCTGTTTAACGGATAAACTCCGTTCTGATTGCCTGAGATCAACATATTAGACATTTCGCTGAAGTTGATCGGATGTTTTCCCATAGCGTCGTTCACGCTTTTGATAGGAACGTATAGCTTCATAAAGCTCATTTCTTCTGAAATCAGGCCAATACGTGTTGGTAATATATAATTCAGAGTATGCCAGCTGCCAAAGTAAAAAATTACTGATTCGAAATTCCCCACTTGTGCGGATGATCAAATCAGGATCGGGGATGTCGGCAGTAACCAATTCAGAGGTTATGAGCTCGTCATTGATATCATCCGGGTCAATTTTGCCTTCTTTAACCTGGTGAGCAAGTTTCTTGACTGCTTGTATAATATCCCATCTTCCGGAGTAGCTCAAAGCAAGACATAAGTTCAATCGTTTATTACCGCTGGTAAGGCTAATAGCCTCTTTCAGCTCCCTTTGGCAAGACTCCGGAAAGCGTTCAAGCTGACCAATTGTTAGAAGCTTGATATCGTTTTCATTGAGCTTTTTCGTTTCACTTCGTAAGCTCTGAACGAGCAACTGCATGAGCCCCGTGACCTCGTCCATGGGTCGACCCCAGTTTTCTGTGGAGAATGCGTACAACGTCAGATACTCGACTCCCAATTGTGCACAGGCCTCAGTAATATCTCTTACAGAATCCACACCGGCTTTATGCCCAAATAAGCGGATGTTGCCACGGGATTTGGCCCATCTCCCGTTACCGTCCATAATAACAGCAATATGTCGGGGTATCAGTCCGTCTTTCGACAAATCGACCTGAATACCACGGTCATCATCCGTCTGCTTTTTATTGGTCAGTGTGAAATTATCCAAAGTTGACTCTATTTTAGTTTATAGCAAAGAAAATTAGGGCTTTAAATTGCTATAAACAACTTAAAACCTATCCGATGCGGGAACGAAGTGATACCATTTCAATGAGGGCCATAGCCGCTTCCTCGCCCTTATTTCCTGCTTTTGTACCGGCTCTTTCAATCGCCTGTTCAATTGTGTCGGTTGTAAGAACACCGAAAATAACAGGCTTGCCGTAGTCCAGATTAAGTCGAGCTACACCATTGGTAACCGCGCTGCAGACGTAATCGAAATGGGCTGTTGCTCCTTTGATAACCGTGCCTATCGTAATTATTCCATCGTATTTACCGGTTTCCAGCAATTGTTTGGCTGTAAGCGGGATTTCAAAAGAGCCCGGACAGTAGACCACCGTAATATCTTCTGGAGAAACACCATGACGCTTCAGCCCCTCAAGTGCACCTTCTTTCAGACGCTCGGTTATGAAACTGTTCCAGCGTGAAACCACAATGGCTGTTTGAAATTTTTCGGGACGAAAATCGCCCTCAATAACTTGGATACTCATAGTATTATATGTTTAGGCTATATCTGCTTGTACAGCGCTCTTGTATTTTATCTAGTCTGGTTAAATCTACGCAAACGGTACCAATCATTTGTTCTTCAAAAGGCTTGATTCCATGAAAATCACTGCCACCGGTTAGCAGCAAATTATAATTTTCAGCATAGTCTTTAATTTTCTTTTGCGTCTGAAAATTGTGGCTTGGATGGATATACTCCATTCCATCGATACCGGCATTTAAAAAATAACGTAAATCTTCGAAAATGTAATACGGCCCGGGGTGCGCAAGTACACACACTCCCCCGCACTGGTGAACGAGCTCGATGGCTTCATTCACGGTAATATACCCATTCTGTACATAGGCCGGCCCTCCGGTGTAAAGGAAGCGATCGAAAGCTTCTTTACGACTCGCAACAATGAATTTCTGACGCATCACGTCAGCGATATGGTTCCTGCTGATGCTGGCTTTGCCGGCCTCGGCCCGAACTTCATCATATTCAATATCAAACCCGAGTGTATTCAGTTTTGAAATAATCTGTTTTGATCTGGTTGTACGTTTTTGGCGCTGCTCTCGCAGCATCTGTTGCAAGTCGGCTGATGTTGCATCAAAACCATATGCAAGCACATGGGCTTCCCGCCCGTTATAATCACATGAAATTTCAACACCAGAGAGTAGTTCAATATCTTTTTGCTGAGCATATTCTCTCATGCTCAGATACCCCTCTATGGAATCGTGATCTGTAATTGACAAACCTTTGAGCCCTTTAGAAACAGCCAGATCTATTACCTGCTGTGGTGAAAATTTGCCATCAGATGCCGTAGTATGGACATGTAAATCAGCCTTTGGAACTAAGGTCATGGGTGGAGCATCCGGGCTAAATCCTGCGGAGACTCAAATAGGGTTGCAACCTGATCTATGAGAGGATCATTTTTAAGGGCTACACGGGCTTTTTCAGGTTCCGAATAGTACCGTGAAACAAGTTCCAGATAGAGTTCTCGCTGAATATCTTTTTTATGGGTTTCAAAGCGATTCATTTTCTCATCAATTAACAGCTGCTCTAGCAAACGTAGGGCGGCTGCCACATCCTCATTATCGTGATCCGTTAATTGCTCACGCATTCCTGTAAAATGATATTGGGTGCGGCTCTCGTAAGAAAAGCCAGACCTCATCAAGTATTCAATAAACGCGTCGTAAACTTCATCGGGAAGCGAATCGTACGGAAAGGACTCATGTTCTGAGCGATATTCGTTGGCAAAAAAGAAATATGCATTTTGCCTGAGCAAGGCAATTTCAAACAGCGATAACCGTGGTGAGGGAATACGAATATCTGGATCGATACCTACACCATCGCGCACCGTTCGACCAGCACGAGTGGAGAACTTATTACGCAGTGAATCCGGTAACTGATAAGAATCTTCCGGGTTTTCGGGGTTGAATGCCGGCGACTGTATAGACCGGCCACTGGGTATATAGTAGCGTGAGGTTGTAATTTTAAGGGTAGTATTATACGATAGGGAGCGTACAACTTGAACCAGTCCCTTACCGAAGGATCGTTCACCGGCCAGCACGGCTCTGTCAAGGTCTTGCAATGCCCCCGAGACAATTTCAGATGAACTGGCGCTGCCGTTATTCTGAAGTACTACCAAGGGTCCGTCATAAAAAACCGGAGATTCTGTGCGCGAACGAAATGTACTTTCAATACCACGACCCTGAGTGCGAACAACCTCAATGCCCGGTCCTACGAATAGGTCAACCAATTTAACGGCTTCATCGAGCAGACCTCCCGGATTGTTTCTTAAATCCAGAACCAATCCCTGCATGGTACCATTGCGTTTCAATTCAGAAATAGCATCACGAACTTCTCCAGCAGCGTTCTGACCAAATCGCGACAAAGCTACGTAGCCCAGGGTCTGTTCATCATCTAGAAACGTAAAAAACAGCACATTTCTGATATCTACCTGCTCACGCGTCAACTCAAAACGAATTGGCTGGTCAATTCCAAAGCGTTCTATGGTAATGGTAACGGTTGAGCCAGGTTCTCCAGCAATCAGACTTTGTAAATCGTCAACAGAGAACGTCTCTACAGATATACCATCAACCTGCAAAATTATATCTCCGGCACGAATGCCCTGTCGCTGGGCAGAATACCCGTCTAAAGGTGCTACAACAACTAGCCGGCCTCCTCGAGCGCCGACTTCTATACCTACACCGGCATAACTGCCTCGGGTAAGCACTTCGAGTTGCTGCGACTCTGCCTGATCTATAAGTACAGTATATGGGTCTAAAGACTCAAGCATTGCGTTGATGCCTGTTCTTATAAGCTCGTCGGGATTTATTTCATCAACATACCGGAGCGTAATTTCCTGAAATACTTCACTAAAGACAGCAAAACCACGTTTTATCTGAAAGAACGAATCGGAATTTCGTAATGTCGCAGCGCCTGCGAATAGCCCGAAAAAGATCAGGAAAAGGATTAAAACATTGCGCGATAATCGGTTAATCATACATCATACTTATCGTAATCTCAGAACCTGTCCAACCACAATACGGTTAGAGGTTAGGTTATTGAGCTGTTTAATGCGGTCAACAGTCGTATTGTTGGCTCGAGCTATATCCCAAAGATTATCGTTAGGCCGAACGGTGTATGTATCTGCGCCAGTGGCAGCACTACCGGTAGTTGCTACCGTTGCCGGCGTAACTCTACCTGCCCGTCTGTCGCGAACGAAAGCTTGTTTCTCGGCGAATGTCATCGCATTTACATTTTGGTACATCGCAAGCTGGTTAGCTGGCACGAATATGGTAAGGCGTTGCCCTACTCTTATAGTATTACCAATATTATTCCAGTTTCGGATTCTCCACGCCTGGGTTCCATACCATTCTGCAATATGACCTATCGTATCACCCGATTTAACCGTGTAGGTAAGTCGAGCAGAATTCGCAGGCGTGTTTTGGGTGGGTGCTGTAGCTGCAGTACTGGATGATGATGTTGCAGCAGTACGGGCTCGAGAAGGTGTATTGGCTGCAATAGCTACGTTACTACCCTGAGGAACCGGAATTACAATCTCTTGTCCAGGAAAAATTGTCGTGGATAGTCGCTCGTTTACAGCATAAAGATCTCGAACGGTAACGTTGTAGCGATTCGCAATGATACCGAGGTTTTCACCTCTTGAAACGGTGTGCACTACGACTTGTCGTCTGGCCGACTCGGGTAGGGTTTTGTAGTTTTCCAGGAACTTTTCCTTCGTACCGACCGGAATTTTAAGCTGGTAAGGTGTGCGGCCGGGAGGCGTGGCCCATCGCAGTAATTCCGGATTCAGATTTCGCAATTCCTGAGTGGTAATACCGGCAAACTCAGCCAGCGTGTTAAGGTCAACCGAACCTTGAACAGGTACCAGGTCGTAGGCCCATGGCGCCGCATCTAGTTTTGGATCAAATCCAAACTCCTTTGGGTTCATAGCCACGATAGTAGCGGCAATATATCCGGGTACGTACCCTCGCGTTTCACGTGGCAGATACGGGAATATAGCCCAATAGTCGCGAACACCACCGGCTCGTTGTATGCTGCTTCGTATGCGTCTTGGACTCACATTATAGCCGGCTAAGGCCAGATGCCAGTCACCCCAGGTGTTATAAAGATCGCGAAGGTGACGTGCAGCGGCACGGGTCGATTTCTCCGGATCACGACGCTCATCTATCCACCAGTTCGCTTCCAGCCCATAATGCGCTCCGGTAGCATAAATAAACTGCCACAAACCAACGGCTCGGGCATGACTTCGCGCCGTTGGAACCAGACCACTTTCAATCATAGACAAGTGAATAAGCTCTTCCGGAACTCCCTCCTCTTCAAAGATTTGTCTCATCATGGGGAAGTAGATAGCAGATCGTTCGAGCCATCTTTCCATAATTTCCGGTCTGCGATTGACCAAAAAGTTAATTTGATTATGAACTTGAGTATTTAGAATAAGCGGAACTTCCGTACGGCGCAGATCAATATCTCCGGGTATTACAAAACGGTCGCTTTCGAACAAATCGTCTTCCAGGTTAAACATCTCTTCCAGAACAGCAAAAATCTCTCCTTCGGATGCTGGAATCGGATCTGTAATCCCGTAAAAAATATGATACTCGATCATTACCGTGCGGTACAATTCGGCCATTCTTCTGCTCGATTGCGCCTCAGGATACTCATCGGCCAAACGCTGAATAGAGGCGAGTGCCCGGGTAATGTATTGCTCTGCCGCAACCAGATCGTCATCGCTTAGTGCTTCCAGAGCCCGTATGTATATTCTGTAAATCTGGGTAATATCTGGCAGCAATTCATTGTCGTCAGATCCGCTGAAGGTAGACAAAAAACTTGATGTACGCTGCGATACAGGAATGTCGAGTGGGTCTACATAAGGAAGGCGGAAATCTGGTAATGTAGACGGTTCGGTTTGTTGTGCCTGCGCGGTGAACGCCAGTGTGGCTGTGAAGATTACGAGAAGTAAATGTCGGAGCATGTGTTGCTGAAACTAAAAGTCTGAGTTGAGATGGGATTTCCTGGTAATTACGCCAACCATTTATGACACTGCGAGCTGCCACATCATAGTTTACATCAATTTTTCGAATTTCATAATATAGCGATTTTGAACTGTTTTATTGAGCGGATTTCAATTCATGTCCTGTCCATCGCTGCACAATAGGTAAGCGTCGACCTATACCAAATGCTTTAGCACTCAGCCGAAGTCCGGGTGGACTCTGACGTCGCTTATATTCGTTCAAATCTACCAATTTAATAACATGATCAACGGTCTGTGCGTCGAAACCGGCATCTATAATAGCATCGCGCGATAGTTGATCTTCAATGTAACGTTTCAGAATACCGTCCAGTACATGGTAATCTGGCAAACTGTCGGTGTCTTTCTGATCGGGACGAAGTTCCGCACTGGGAGGCTTGGTTATAGTATCAGATGGAATAACTTCCCTGCCGAAATAGCTGTCGTTCAACCAGTTTGCAATAGTATAAACTTCGGTTTTATACAGATCGGCAATAACGGACAGCCCGCCGTTCATATCACCGTACAAGGTACAGTAACCGACGGCCAGCTCCGATTTGTTACCGGTGTTTAACAGAATACTGCCAAACTTATTCGACATTGCCATCAGTAGTACCCCCCTGATTCTGCTTTGTAGATTTTCCTCGGCAACATTGAACGGAGTTCCCTCAAATAGATGAGCCAGGGTTTGTGAATACTGTTTATATAGCGACTTGATAGGTACTTCATGGACAGTCATTCCGAGTGCATTTGCCAGTTTCACCGAGTCTGTAACGCTTCCTGTAGATGAAAACTCGGAAGGCATTGTAAGTCCGGTTACATTATGTGCACCAACAGCCTCACAGGCAAGGGTTGCAACAATGGCGGAGTCAATTCCACCCGACAGGCCCAAAATAACCTTCTTACTCAGCTTCGATTTATCCAGATAATCTCGAATTCCCATGACCAGCGCATTAAACGTGCGTTCTTCAACGCTGAAATCCCGCTGAACAAATGTACTCAGGGGAATCAGTTTACCAGCGGATGCGTCCCATTGCACATCTGTAGCAGAGGCATGAAACATACGTGTTGTAGCCACCACCTGCCCACTGGGTTGTAAGGCCATTGAATCTCCATCGAACAGAACTTCAGTATTGGCACCTACCTGATTGGCATATAGAATTGGAAGATGAAGTTCACGTGCATGATTTTGAAGCATTTTCAGGCGTATGGGTGCCTTGCCTTTGCTGAATGGTGATGCCGAGACGTTCACCAGTATTTCAGCACCTAATTCTTTGAGTCGGGCAGCGGGATTTTCATCATAGACGTGATATACAATTTCATTATCGCTGTTCCATATATCTTCACAGATAGTGATGCCCAGTTTTATGCCATCTAGCTCTACTATTTTGAAACTGCGATTCGGCTCGAAGTAACGAAACTCATCAAAAATATCGTAGGTTGGCAATAAGGTTTTATGGGTCTCATCCAGCAGCATACCGTTACGGGCAAGCAGCGCCGCGTTAAACATACGTCTGCCGGCACCCTGGTTCGGCGTGAATGTACCAAATAATAACGCAGTTGAACGAGTTTGTGCAATAAGGTGTTTATTGGTTTGGTAAACCAACTCGCGGAATATTTGTCTTTCCAGCAAGTCCATTGGCGGGTAACCGCTGACGGCGAGTTCCGGAAGAACCAGCAGGTCGATCTGATCGTTAAGCGCCTTCTCATAAGCTTCTTTTATCAGGGAGGCATTGCCGGTTACGTCGCCAACGATGGTATTGAGTTGCTGAATTCGTATTCGCATGTTCTTATGCCAGGATCAGGATATTATTATTAACACTATCTTCTGTAAAATACACGCTGGACCCAACCAGCGTTCAAATCGCAGAAGTATACACAAAATAGCCGTCAATGTTTTCATTCCCACAAACCAATGCATCACTTTACGCCATTGATGTTGACATCGTTAAGCTCAGCTTAACAGAGCTGGATCACCTTCGCGATCTTAACGTTATGCTATTTAAGGAGGAGCGGCTCATTACGCGTTATGATCAACCCGATATGATGGCCCTTCTGCTGAAAATAGACGGTATTCGGGCAGGTTTTAAAATTGGTTATGGACGTGAAGACGGAGTTTTCTACAGCGCTAAAGGCGGTATTATGCCTGCTTTCCGAAGAAAAGGCTACGCCCGAAAGTTGATGATTCATATGATGCAGCAAGCATGGCAGGCCGGCTATCAAACATTCAGATACGATACCTTCCCAAAACACTATCGGGAGATGCTGTTATTTGGGCTAAAAGACGGTTTTGAAGTTACCAACACCGAGTATTACGCCCGTATGAATGACTTCCGTATTGAGCTTAGTGTATCCATTCCGGACTACCTGCTCCGTGTTTCAGAAGATCGGGCAAGCGATGGCGCAGAAACTCAGGAATTACATTAACAGATTTCATTTCGTGCAGGGTAATGAAGGCGGTCTGCCTGATCATTTGCTGATGATCGCTTAATTCCGGATCACTGCCCTTTAGCAGCGTACCTCCAATCTCCTTACACAAAAAGTAACATTCAACGGCGTGCCAGGGTGGTTTAACATATTCTGAAACATACAACAGCCTTTCAACGCTGGTGTGAATTCCTGTTTCTTCCCGAATTTCGCGGGTTAGAGCGTCGGTCATAGTTTCTCCGAACTCAACCCCCCCACCCGGAGGAGTCCAGAATGGTTCGGGTCGGGTAGGCGACTGCAGGTTAACCAATAAGACGGCATCATCCCGCATTACAATGCCATTCACTCTTACCCGAACTTTATTTCCAAAAGGATGACTCATTACCCTTCTGCCTGATGCTCCAGAGACGCTTTAACAAAACCGGTGAATAATGGGTGGGGTTTAGTGACGGTACTCTTCAATTCCGGATGAAACTGAACGCCTACAAACCATCGATTTTCGGGAATTTCAACAATTTCAACGAGGCCCCTGTCTGGATTGGTACCAGATACTTTTAGACCGCACGACTCCAGGTCTGCACGTAAATTATTATTGAGTTCATAGCGATGGCGATGACGCTCGGAGATATCAACCTGTGCATAGGCCTCCAATGCCCTGGTGCCTTCCTGAAGCTGACAATCATATTTACCCAGTCGCATGGTTCCACCCAGATTCTTGATATTTTTCTGCTCCACCATGATATCAATTACAGGGTAAGGGGTTGCACCATCGAATTCAGTGCTGTTTGCACCTTTCATTCCACACCGATTACGCGCAAATTCAATCACAGCGCACTGCATTCCCAGGCAAATTCCGAAGAACGGAATATTCTGTACACGGGCAAATTCTACTGCAGCCAACTTCCCTTCAATACCGCGGCCGCCAAATCCGGGGGCTACGAGAATTCCCGACACATCTCCAAGGTGGGCTCCAACATTTTCTGCAGTGAGGTTTTCTGATTGGACCCACTTGATATTCACCTTCGCATCATTTACGGCACCGGCATGAATAAACGCCTCTACAATTGACATGTAGGCGTCATGATGTTCCACGTATTTACCTACCAGAGCTATTGAAACCTGTGCGGAAGGATTACGAACGGCCTCAACAAATTTCACCCATCCGTCCAGATTGGGTTCAGAGGTTACCGGTATATCCAGTTTCTCAATCACGCGTTTGTCCAGACCTTCCTGGAGCATGAGTAAAGGAACTTCGTAAATAGATTTCGCATCCAGTGATGCAATAACATCCTCAACGTCAACATTACAGAACTGGGCAATTTTGCGACGAATGCCGTCTTCAAGGGGTACTTCAGCCCGGCAGACGAGAATATCGGGCATTAATCCGCTTTCCTGGAGCATCTTAACAGAGTGCTGAGTAGGTTTCGTCTTTACCTCTCCTGCTGCCTTCAAATATGGTACCAAGGTAAGGTGGATGGAAAGAGAGTTTTTTCGGCCTACATCATAGCGCATCTGACGCACAGCCTCTATATAGGGGAGTCCTTCAATATCGCCAACCGTTCCGCCTACTTCTACAATAACAACATCATAATTACCCGACTCTCCTAAGTTGCGTACTCTGGATTTAATTTCGTCGGTAATGTGAGGAACTACTTGAATAGTTTTACCAAGGTAGGCCCCTTTACGCTCTTTCATGATCACATCATAGTAGATGCGCCCTGTGGTAACGTTGTTTTGCTGGGAGGTGGGCAGGTCAAGAAAGCGCTCGTAATGCCCCAGATCCAGGTCGGTTTCAGCCCCATCGTCGGTTACATAAACTTCCCCATGCTCATAGGGGTTCATGGTGCCGGGATCCACATTAATATAAGGATCGAGTTTCTGGATGGTTACGTTGAGGCCGCGGGAGGTAAGGAGACGGCCGAGAGAAGCACAAATGATACCTTTTCCCAAAGATGATGTAACCCCGCCGGTTACAAATATATACTTGGTTGACATTTAAAAATGTTTTAGGTGGATGGATGTAAAAAATAGGACATCCTCCAACGCTTATCAAACCTAAAAGCCATAAAGTATAAATTGAAACGTTTTAACATTCAGTGCGATGCAGAAACCGTCTTTTTAAGTATTTTTAGTGCATGAGTACACTAAAAGAAATTCCATCCGACATATCGGCCATCTTAACGCTACATCTGGGCAAAGAATTTACCTCGCTGGAAGTAACGGAAATGCTGGAAGGACTGCGTAAAAGACGGTCTCGCTATTGGGTAATGATCGCCGTAAATGCTCTTGCCCTGCTTTTTTTCAGCTATTCGTTTATCTATGAAATTACCCAGCTCAATAGTGTGGTTTATTATGCTTTGGGAACGGTTTTCGTGCTAAACGTGCTGCTGATCTTTCATCAGCGAAAACAGATAAACTTGGCTATTGAATACCTGGAAGCTCAGTAATGATCAGTTACGGTAGTTAATGGCATCGTTCATTGCTTCCGATACAAGTCCTGATGCTCCAGAGTTTTTCCTAAGCATGTCGTAGAGCTGGTAACTCCCGGCCAGCACACTTATACATCCCAGTACATTCACAATAGCAGCTACCCAAATGGGTTGAATAAGACCAACCATGGAGAGTCCGACAACTAGTAAACCAAAAAGCATCTGTGACAAGGCCGCAAGCAGGTAAATGGGCTTATACCTGCGTAAAGCAATCATAATTTTGGCGATAAAGCTTCGCGAATATCGTACATTTGACCTGGATGATGGCAAAAGCACATCTTTTTTTAATTTCGGCTTGTTCATGTGACGTTCTTTTAGCGCGTGTTTATGAAGTCAGACTTAAATCTTACCCACTTTAGTATAACGAGTCTTCGGGTACACATTTGTTACAAAATATTTAAATATGGAAGAAAATCAGATTGTATACGGGCGAAATCCTGTTGAGGAAATACTTCAAAAAACTCCTGAGAAGGTGGAAAAGGTGTACATTAAGGACTCTGCCGGCGGTGGTCTTTCTAAAATTATCAGCCTTGCATCTGAAAACAGAATACCGCTGCAACGCGTTCCGGGTAAAAAGCTCTTTGACCTTGCAGGGCCTGTGAACGACCAGGGTGTGGTAGCCCAGGTGAGTATGGTTACGTATATTGAGCTGGAAGACTGGTTGCTAAGCGTACAGCTTACGCAAAATCCCGTGGTACTGGTAATGGATGAGCTGGAGGATGTGGCTAACTTTGGAGCCATCTTGCGTACAGCAGCCGCAGCAGGTGTGCATGCTGTAATTGTACCTAAACATCGGCAGGCACCGGTGAATGCGGCTGTTTTCAAAACCTCTGCTGGTACTGCCGGAAGAATTCCCATCATTCGGGTTACCAATACGAATCAGGCCATTCTAAAACTTAAAGATGTAGGCTTTTGGGTGGCCGGACTCGACCAGCACGCCGATACCTCTTTATGGCAGCAGGACTTCACGATGCCTTTGGTTGTAATTATTGGTAATGAAGGAAAGGGAATTCGGAAGAAAACACTCGACCATTGTGATTTTACGCTGAGCCTTCCAATGTATAATGATGTTGAGTCGCTTAACGCATCCGTTTCTGCTGCGCTCATTTGCTACGAAATCGTACGGCAACGTCAAAAGTTATAATTATAAGCGCCCCATTGGGCACTTGTAATGGATGATTAACGGCCTTAGAAACGTCTCCGGCGACATCCCAATTAAGTTTTCCGTCTACAGTTCGACGCCTGTAATGCTGCATACTAGTAAATAAGATACGCCTGACGAAGCGTTTTGAACGCCTCCACTTCAGCTGTCCACATATAAACTGCATCAACATCGGTCTGTAAATAATCCAGAATTCTGTCGGTTCCGGCGAGGCGTTTCAGGAAGTTGTTGGTTGTAGAGGAAGGACTATGTTGCAGGCTCAGTCGTAGCAGTGCATGCCCAAAAGCAACCGGATTAACGGTAGAAAAATGATCGTCCTGAACCCGGATATATATCCCGGAGACCTGGGTATCCTGATGTTTGGGCCTTAGTGCGCGGCCCGGAATTTCAACAGGCGTAAAGGTAGTGTCGCGAATCGTTAGCGAATATCGGGTCGCCAGAGTTTGTAAAGCAGCATCAGGTATATTCAGATCGGGAGCTCCGATGAGCAAAAAAGGATCGTCTGTCCCCCTGCCCTCCGACATAGTGGTTCCTTCAATAAGGCAAGTACCCAAGTACACAAAAGCATGCTCGAACGTAGGCAGATTAGGCGATGGAGGAACCCAGGGCAATCCGGTTTGCGGCCATAGCATAGATCGGTCCCAGTGCTGCATTGGGATTACCCGATAATTGAGCTGTGCTGCTGGATTGGTTAGCTCAAGCCATCCCTCCCCCACAATCATATGGGCCAGCTCACCTAATGTCATGCCATGTGCAATAGGGATGGGATACGCCCCCACAAAAGACGTATGCTCGTCTTCTCGCATCCAACCGCTTACGTACTCGCCACCGGCCGGATTAGGTCGATCCAGAATCCACATTTCTACATCATAATCAGCTGCAGCTTCCATCACCAGTCCCATGGTAGACAGATAGGTATAAAAGCGTGCACCCACATCTTGCATATCAAATAGGAGCAGGTCTACGCCCTCAAGCATTGTTTCGGAAGGCTTTCTGGTTTCACCATATAGTGAAAATACGGGTAATCCGGTTTCTTCATCGATGCCGTCGCTGATGCGTTCTCCGGCGCCATAGTCGCCTCGAAATCCATGTTCGGGCGCATACAGTGCAACTACATTGATACCCAGCGACATGAGTGAATCCAGCACATGGGTACCGTAGATACGGGCTGTGGGATTCATGACCAGCCCGATGTTTCTTCCGGCAAGGTCATCGGCCATATCGGAAATCATGACCTGAGCTCCGGTACGTACAGCTGGAGGTTCTGATGGGGTATTCGTTGATGGGGTGCATGCGGCGAACAACGCCGTAGCTGCAAACAGGGCGAGTAAACGTAGTATCATAGAATGTTGTAGATGAAAAAAGGGTTACCGATGCAAAATCGATAACCCTTTGGCAAGAAACAAGTAAAAACCTGTTGAGTGCTTATTGATTGGCAATCAATTCGGACTCTGCAAAGAAGTAGGCAACTTCAATGTTACCGTTTTCAACAGAATCGGAGCCATGGGCGATGTTTTCAGCTTTGCTGTCGGCATAAAGTTTACGAACCGTACCCTCTTCTGCTTCAGCGGGATCGGTTGCACCAATCAGCTTACGGTAATCGGCAACAGCATTTTCTTTTTCTAGAGCAACCGGAACGCATGGTCCGCTGGTCATAAATTCTACAAGTTCACCAAAAAATGGACGCTCTTTATGTACAGCATAAAACCCACCGGCCGTTTCAGGGGTAAGGCGAATCATTTTCATACCGAGTACTTTAAAGCCGGCATCCTGAATCTGCTTTAAAACAGCACCCTGGAGATTTTTTTTAACGCAATCGGGCTTGAGAATGCAAAGTGTTCTTTCAATAGCCATGTTTTTTGTGAAATTTCGTGGTAGTTTTTGGTAAAGACTTCAAAATTACGAATTTCAGCCCTCATTCTGAAATGAAAAGAATGACAAGATGGTCATATTATGCTACGAATACAACGATTTAGCGGCAATCGGATTCAGCCTTATATTGGCGATCTTGCCCGTCTTCGCATTACGGTATTTCGCGAATTCCCTTATCTGTATGATGGAGATGAACGTTATGAGTCGAAATATCTGCGACGATACCTCACCTCCGATGAAACGGTTGTAGCTATTGCCTTTGATGGAGACAAGGTAGTAGGTGCTTCAACGGGAATGCCCATGCGCGATGAAGATATTGCCATTCGCAAACCCTTCGAGAAAGCCGGCTATGATATTTCAGATATTTTCTACTTCGGGGAGTCGGTTTTACTTAGCGGGTATCGGGGTCAGGGAGCCGGCGTTGCCTTCTTTAAAGAGCGGGAAGCACATGCACTGAAGAATGGTTATTCTATAACAACCTTTTGTGCGGTGAACCGCAGCGAAGACCACCCACGCAGACCAGTCGATTACCAGCCACTCGACGCCTTCTGGAAGAAGCGGGGCTACAAAAAGCACCCAGAGCTAGTCTCAACTTTTACCTGGCAGGACCTCGATGAAACGGCAGAGGCACCGAAACAGCTTACATATTGGCTAAAATACCATGCATAATTAGGGATTTTCACGAATTTTGGGGTATTTTGTTCACTTGACTTCACTAACCTGAACATAACGTACCCATCATGAAAAGAATGTTAATTCCAGCAGCGGTTGTTTGCTGTCTGTTCCTCAGCTTTTGTTCCTCAGCACCCAATCTGGAGCCCGGACTCTCGCAAATTACAGAAGAGTCGCTACGCCACCATATTCGGGCCATTTCCGACGACTCCATGATGGGTAGGGCACCGGCTACCCGTGGCGAGCAGATGGTTGTAGACTACATTATCGCAGAATTTGAGGAAATTGGAATAGAGCCTGGCATGCCGGATGGCAGTTGGGTGCAGCACTTTCCCATTCTGGCTCAGCAAACAGACCGTAATACCTCTCTGAGAATTACCAGAGGCAATAATACGGTGCATAACTTCCCATTTGGCACACAGCTAATTGTATCCCCGGCGCAAGATCAGCGCGAAATTTCCATCCGCAATGCAGAAATGGTTTATGTTGGTTATGGGATAGTGGCTCCGGAAGAGGGCTGGAACGACTATAAAGGGCTGGATGTAACCGGGAAAATCCTCATCATGAAAAACAGCGACCCTGCCAATCATCCCGATAAGTTTGATGGCGAGGCCCGAACCTATTACGGTAGATGGACATACAAGTATGAAATCGCTCAGGAATTAGGCGCGCTTGGGGTACTCATTGTTCACACTACGCCCACTGCCGGTTATCCATGGAGCGTGGTTGCCAACAGTTTCGGTCGCGAGCGTTTCATGCTCAAGCCTGAAGGTGAAGAACGGGCAGCAACTCAAATACAGGGTTGGCTAAGTGCAAACGCCAGCCGTGCATTGTTTGAATCGGCCGGATATGACATTGAAGAGCTTTTCGAATCCGCCGAATTCCCCGATTTCAGACCTATCCCTCTTGGCAACCTCCGTGCCAACATAGATGTTAAAGCCACCTATCGTGAGCTTAGCGCACAAAATGTGGTGGGAGTACTGAAAGGCCATGATCCGATACTACGAGACGAGTATGTCGTATTTTCGGCACATCACGACCATTTGGGTGTCGGGTTCCCTGTGGAAGGAGATTCTATTTACAATGGTGCCCTGGATAATGCCAGCGGTGTTGGTGCTATGTTGAATATGGCAGCAGGATTTAAAGCCATTCAGCCTCAGCTCAAACGTTCTATGCTTTTTGTAGCTGTTGGAGCCGAAGAGTCTGGACTGCTCGGGTCTAAATATTTCGCTGCAAACCCCACCGTTCCTACCGGATTTATGAGTGCCAATATTAATTTGGATGGACTTAATGTGTTCGGTCCTACCACCGATCTGGTTTCAATAGGACTGGGGCGTACCAGCATCGATGCCATTATGAAACGTCATGCAGAAGCACTGGGACGTGTAATCGCCCCCGATCCGAATCCGGATCAGGGGTATTTTTATCGTAGCGACCATTTCTCTTTCGCACAGCAGGGCGTTCCCGCAACGTTCACCATGATGGGTACACAGTTTATCGGTCAGCCCGAAAACTACTACCGTGAGGTCATCCAACCCGAAATGAACCGCATTTACCATACGGTGTTTGATGAGTATAACCCTGATTGGGATTTATCCGGTGCGGTGAATGATACCCGCCTCATGTTTAAGGTGGCCTTCGATATAGCCAATGCGCCAGAAATGATGAGCTGGACTCCGGGTAATGAGTTTGAAGCAGCTCGTGAGCGTGCGCTTCAGGAACGGCGAAATATGGAGCAAAACTGATGTATCGTAATCTTATTACCCTTGCCTTATCACTTACCCTTATAGTGGTCAGTGCCTTTTCATTGACCGCACAGCATCGGCTCACTGCTGAACGTATGCTTGAGATTCAACGTGTGGGCTCTCCGGTAGTCTCACCGGATGGTCGAACTGTGGTGTACACCGTTACCCGGATGTTGACCGAAGAAAACACCTCTTCCACCGTGGTGATGATGCAATCATTGCCCTCTGGCGAGCCGACAGAATTGGTATCAGGCAGCTCTCCTATCTGGAGACCCGATGGTGGAGCCGTTGGCTTCATGAGAGGTGGTCAGCTTTGGGAGGTAAACACCGACGGGAGCAACGCCCGGCAGGTTACCGACATTCAGGGCGGTATTGCGTTCGTTCAATACGCTCCTGACGGAAAGCACATATCGTTTACGCGCAATATCAAACTGGACGATCTGGCGATAGACCTGCATCCCGACCTGCCAAAAGCAGAAGCGCGAATTATAGATGATTTAATGTATCGCCACTGGGATACCTGGCACGATGGTACCTATCGTCATCTGCACATTGCTCCGTATGCTGATGGACAAATTACGGGCGAGTTAATCAACATCATGGAAGGTCAAACCTACGACACTCCCTTGAAACCATTCGGCGGTTCATCTCAGATTACCTGGCGTCCTGATGGTCGTGCGATTGTGTACACATCCAAAAAGCTGACCGGTGTTGAGGCCGCATATTCAACGAATTCCAACCTCTATCTGTACGAGTTGGAAACCGGGCTAACAACGAACCTCACCGAGGACAATTCCGGGTATGATTTTTATCCTGCTTTTTCTCCCGATGGTTCTCGGTTAGCCTGGCTGCGCATGGAAACCCCCATGTACGAGGCCGACCGTTACAGGCTGATGATGCGTACGATGCAGGATGGTTCCATAACCGAGCTATCTGTTGGTTTCGACCAGAATGTAAACGCACATCGCTGGAGTCCGGATGGGAATACCATCTACTTTTTGAGCGGCATTGAAGCTACGGTACAACTACACGCCTATGATTTCCGCACCAGACGAAATCAACCCAACATCCGCAAAATAACCAGCGGAACACACGATTTCACAGCATTTGATCTATCTACCGTTCGAAATAGAACCGAAATCATTGCCGCAAGAATGTCGATGTCGGCCCCTGTAGAAATATTCCGCGTGGATCCCGAGAATGGTCGTACTACTGCATTTTCAAATATTAATCAGCATCTGCTCTCCGAAACCGATATGGGCCGGGTAGAACAACGCTGGGTAACCACAACAGACGATAAACAAATGCTGGTTTGGGTCATTTATCCGCCGGATTTCGACCCGTCGAAAAGCTATCCGACCCTGCTCTACGCACAGGGAGGTCCACAGGGTACGGTATCTCAGTTCTTCTCTTACCGATGGAATTTTCAGGTGATGGCAGCCAACGACTACATCGTAGTTGCACCAAACAGACGCGGACTTCCATCATTCGGTCAGGACTGGAACCTGCAGATCAGCGGAGACTGGGGAGGTCAGGCCATGCAAGATCTTCTTTCTGCTATCGATCACCTGTCGGAAGAACCCTATGTAGATTCCGACCGACTGGGCATGGTAGGAGCCAGTTTCGGAGGGTACTCCGTATTCTGGATGGCCGGTAATCATGAGAATCGCTTCAGTGCGTTCATCTCGCACGCCGGAGTATTTCATCTGGAAAGCATGTATGGCGAAACCGAAGAGATGTTTTTCGTGCATCACGATCTGGGTGGCTCATATTGGCAGACCCCAAGACCCGTAAGTTACGACAAACACTCTCCGCACACCTATGTGCAACATTGGAACACGCCTATGCTGATTATTCATGGTGAGCTTGACTATCGCGTTCCTCTGGGACAAAGCATGCAAGCCTTCACGGCAGCCCGCAGACTGGGTATTCCAAGTCGAATGGTCATCTTCCCCCATGAAAATCACTGGATTTTATCACCTCAAAACAGCCTGCTCTGGCATCGTGAATTTTACGGCTGGCTTGATCAGTGGCTCAAACCTTAATTGACAATCCCTGTACGCCGATGTGTTTCAACATATCGGCGTTTTTATTATGAACAACATCCCGATAAGTATGAATCATCTTCGTTTATTTGGCTCTCTACTCGTAGCCGCTACTATTTTCGTTGGCTGTGCGAGCAGTGCGGAAACCGTCCGTACGGAAAGCCTGCCTCAAACCTCTGAAACGGTTTCGCAAAGCTCATTGCCAACCTTTGACCCTGTACCCTCTGGTATTTTTGATAACGGCAGGATGTGGACGTTTGAATACGCTCCCGTTGATTATTTTCGCGAGACGTATGATTTTGATCCCGATGAAGCCTGGTTTGAGCGGGCCCGGCTCGGAGCCGTACGGTTACCGAATTGTTCGGGTTCATTTATCTCCGCAAACGGATTGGTGATGACCAACCACCACTGCGCCCGCGAGCAGATATCACAGGTCAGTCTTGAGGGAGAAAACCTGCTGGATAACGGGTTTTACGCCGCCCAGCTTGAGGATGAGCGCAAAATTGAAAACTATTATGTTGATCAGCTCATTGATATTCAAGATGTCACTGATCAAATCCTATCCGCCATCGATGCCAGCAGCATGGAACCTGCGGATGCCCGTCGCGCAGCAGTTCAATCATTACAGGCCGAACTCAATGCCCAGTTTGAAGACCGGCAAGATATGCTGGTACAAATCGTTTCACTCTACAACGGCGGACGCTACTCGGCATACACCTTCCGACGGTACAACGACATCCGCATGGTTATGGCTCCGGAGTTGGTAATCGGCTATTTTGGAGGCGATACCGATAACTTCACCTATCCTCGCTATAATCTGGACATGACCTTCTACCGGGTGTATGTGGATGATAAACCATTAGATACCCCCTACTATTTCCCATTCGCAAAGAACGACCTCAAGGAGGGTGATGCTGTTTTTCTAATTGGAAACCCGGGCAGTACCACGCGTCAACAGACCGTATCGCAGCTGACTTACCGAGGAATATATGGCGATTATTTCAGAGCCCGATATATCAACAGGGCCATTTCCGGGCTGGAAGCCTTCAGTGATTACGACCCTGATACGGCCGAAGAAATGGATCTGCGAAATTTCATATTTGCGCTTAAAAACGCCGATAAATTCTATGGCGGACAGGTAGAAGCATTGCGTGATCCATTTCTGATGGGCAGACGGGTAGATAACGAGAACCGCTTCAGAGAGGCTATTGCAGGTGACCCTGCTCTTGCGTCAGATTTCCTTCCTATTTTCGACCGTATCGCCGAAATCCAGGAAGAGAAAATTGCCTGGGCCCGATTTAATTATCCCGGACTGGGAATTAGTCCGAATTCACGCCTCTCTTCATCCGTGATGCAAAGAGGATTGCTCGCATTTCTGTACGATTACTATCGACAAACGGGAATGCCGGAAGCACAAGTTGATCAACTCAGTGCCCGTTTGGTATCGATAACCGACAAGCCCGCCATGCTCGATCGTAGTCTGTTAATCAGCCGATTAGGGCTATTCGAAGACATCCTGGGTGCAGACCATCCTGTGTTTATCGACATGATGGATGGCAGAAATGCGGAACAGGTTGCCGATGAAATCTTGCAAGAATCGGCATTGGTCTCGCATGAGGGAACGGAAGCCATGCTTGCATCCGGCAATATAATTGAGTCAGATGATCCGATGATTGCCTTGGTTAGTCAATTCGCACCAAACTTTCTGGAAGCGCAGCAACAATATCAACTTCTTACAGCTGAAGAAAGCGAACTACTATCTCAGCTCGGCAGAGCGAGGTTTGCGGTTTATGGAACCAGTATTCCACCCGACGCCACCTTTTCACTGCGCATTTCAGATGGTGTGGTAGCCAGGTATGCGTACAACGGGACTGTAGCACCGGCATTTACCACATTCTATGGACTCTACGACCGGTATCACTCGCACGTCGGTGAGCCTGAATGGGACCTGCCTAATTTATGGAAACGCCCGAGTATAACTCTGGATTTATCTACACCAATCAACTTCGTTTCAACAAACGATATTATTGGAGGTAATTCGGGCTCTCCGGTGGTCAATATTCATTTGGAAGTGGTTGGCCTTGCCTTCGACAGCAACATTGAAGGGATGGGATCCAGTGATTTCATACTAGATGACCGCAGTGCCCGGGCGGTGAACGTAGATGCTCGTGGTATGCTTGAGTCGTTACGCCACGTTTACCAGGCGGAGCGATTGGTCCGGGAGATTTCAACCGGAGCACATCCGTAACGTTGTCGTAGTGATTCTGAACGAAATACAGATAACATCCCTCCTGAATAAACCGCTACCCGGAGAACAGGCTCAGTTGCTTATGGCTCCACATGCCGAAGGCACAACGGCTGGACCTGTTCCAAAACCCGGTCCTAATACACGAGAAAGTGGCGTCCTATTGCTTTTAAGTCCGCATCCCGAAAGCCTGCGTACTCAATTTACCCTCACGCTTCGCAGCAGTCGCCTGCTTTCGCATAGCGGTCAGCTCAGCCTGCCGGGTGGACGTATTGAAAAAGGGGAAACACCCGAACAGGCTGCTCTCCGCGAGACCTACGAGGAAATCGGTGTGCCGGTTCATGCTCCGAGAATGTTGGGCAGACTAACTCCCTTGCATGTACCTCATTCCGGTAACCTCATATACCCTGTGGTTGCGTGGATTGATAAGCTGCCTGCATTAACACTTGAACCGTTCGAAGTTTCCGAGGCATTTCAGGTGGATGTTGCCACGCTTTCAGACCCCCATAAACAGTCAAAAGAAACGTGGAACCTTCGAAATCAAACCTTAACTGTTCCGTTTTGGCGTGTTCATCAAAAGGTGCCGCTATGGGGAGCAACTGCCATGATATTAAGCGAGTTTATGCAGCTCCTAAGCAGGTCGGCCGATAATTTTAGGGATAGGGCTTAACCCAAGCCCAAACAAACGAGAAGGATTTACTTTCGGGTCGAGCGTTTGGGCGTAGTTGTATTTCTCGTACTCGACCGCTGCGGTTTGCCGCTTTTTGCAGAATTGCTCCCTCTGCCCGGACCTTTTCCTGGCCTTCCCGAGCGACCTCCTTTTACAGGTCTACCCTTTGTAGTAGTCTCGGGCTCGGGGTGAGAGTATTTACCAGGCTTGTTTACAGGCTTTCGTGTTCTGTAAGGCGACCGCTTCGCCGGCTTATCATCACTATCCGATACTTTTTCAAGCAACGTCGCTATTTCATTATCGTCTAGAAAGCGCCAGGTGCCCGTAGCAAGACTATCCAATTGAATATGCATGATCCGAACACGTTGCAGATCACGAACGGTGTAGCCCAATGCTTTACACATACGCCTGATCTGACGATTCATCCCCTGCTGCAAGATAATCTTGAAGCCGTGGGTACCCAGAGGCTCAACCGGACAGGCCTTGGTTTTGATGCCTAAAATATCTACTCCCGAACCCATCTTTTTTATGAAATCATCGGTAACCGGTTTGTCGGTTGTTACGAGATATTCTTTATCGTGCTCATTGCTCACACGGAGAATCTTATTAACAATATCTCCGTCGTTGGTGAGCAAAATCAAACCGTGAGAGTCTTTATCGAGTCTTCCAACCGGGAAAATACGTCCGCCGTGATAACCAACCGCTTTGATGATGTTATCAGGATCGCTGCGTTCGGTTGTTGACGTTACGCCAACGGGCTTGTTATAGGCCAGATACACGCGCTGTACCATGTTCTTAATCGGATTTCCATCCACCAGAACCTTATCGTATTCACCTACAACATCCCCTAAGGATGCCTCACGGCCATTCACACGAACCTTGCCCTGCTCTATTTTTCGGTCGGCTTCCCTACGGGAGCAGATACCGGCTTCACTGATATATTTATTGAGGCGGATTTTCATTTAGTAGCGTTCTTCTTCAGACCATGAGGCAAACTCTTTATCGAGGTTCACATCATATGGTCCCATTTTCGTTTCAAAAAGGATGGTGTCAGGTTCGAGTACATCAAAGGCGTGCCAGACATGGGGTTCTATATCAACAACACTGTGCGGAGTGCCAGCTTTCAAATCAAACTCACGGGTAACCTTTCCTCTGTCATCAAATATACGAAACCTGATGGCCCCTTTCAGCACGGCAATAGACTCTACGGCTCCGGGTCGCGGATGCCGATGGGGACGTACATACGTTCCGGGCTGCATGAAATTGAGCATGCGCTGCACAAGCGCATCTTGCCGGCGGTGAATGGGAAGGATGAACCTGCCGCGCGGACTCTCACGTGATGCCTGCAGTCCGTCCTGCCAGTCGGTTTGAGTAAGCTGATATACAGGTCCTTGTATGTTATCAAATGCCAGCTTCATGATTTTGATTGTGTACTTTTCGGGTTAAAAACCAATGCTGCCATCAGGCACATTCCGGTAATCATGGCCCGTTCGTCGGTGTTATAGCACGGATGGTGCCAGTTCCAGGTGTCGGACCCTGCCTGCGGACTTCCCGTGCCCAGATACATGTAACTGCCCGGAAACTCCTGCTGATAGAATGCAAAGTCTTCGCCGGCCATGATCGGTTCTGCTAATGGAACAGCCCGTACTCCGGGTAATCCAGCAGCCGTTTGTTCCAGTGCATCCACTGCCCAGGGCGTATTCACAACGGCAGGGTAACCTTTTATCAGCTCATATGCTATGCTTGCCCCTGCGGCGTTGGCGATACCAGTGGCAGTTTGTTCAATCTGACGGCTGATGCGTTCGCTGAGCTCCTCTGAAAACGATCGAATGGTTCCCAGCATGATGACCGAGTCGGGAATGACGTTGCAAACTGTACCTCCGGCGATTTTGCCGATGGTCACAACGGCCGACTCCAACGGATTAACCGAACGAGATACGATGCTTTGGATGACCGTAATGATCTGCGCTGAAATAACCACCGGATCTATGGCTTTTTGCGGTATGGCGGCATGACCACCCTTCCCAATAACCTTTAGCACAAACTCATCGGGGCGGGCCATCATAGGACCTTTAATCAACGAAACTTCTCCTACCTGACCATAGGGATACGAATGCAGTCCGTATATGGCCTGAACACCCAGACGTTGTAATAAACCGGTCTCCATGAGCAGGCGGGCACCTCCGGGAGGCTTCTCCTCTCCTGGTTGAAAAATGAGCACCACGGTACCTGGAATCTGCTCTTGCAAGCTCGATAATATATGCGCAACGCCTAACAGGTTGGCCGTATGCAAGTCATGTCCGCAGCAATGTGCCACACCGGGTACCTGCGAAAGAAAGTCTGCTTTGTAGTCACCCTCTTCTTCCATAGGCAGCGCATCAATATCCGCACGTAAGGCCAATACACGGTCGGCCTCTACGCCCCCTTTCAACACCGCAATGCATCCTGTTTCAAGTGGACGATGAACTTCATAACCGAGCGGTTCCAACTCTTCTACAATCCGTTGTGTGGTGTTAAACTCGTGATAGCTGAGCTCCGGATGTCGATGAAAATGGCGACGTAAATCTACCAATTTGTCGTACACTCCGTGAGCCAGCTCTTCTATCTGCCTGTTTATCATGCTGTTTCAGGCAAGGTAATGATTTCACCGGGCTTCGGAATCAGCACCGTTGTATCGGACCCTTCTGCGGCTGCAGCCTGAAACAATTCCGGTGATCCTGTAAGCGCAGGGAAGGTGCCATAGTGAATGGGTACAGCAAACGGTGCCCCAATTAATTCACAGCATAAGGCAGCCTCAAAGTGACCCATCGTGTACAAATCCCCAATAGGTACCGCGATGAGGTCGGGCTTGTACATCTCTCCATAAAATTCTAGATCTGCGAAGATATTCGTGTCGCCCATGTGATAAAACGTGAGGTCATCCTCCATGCGAACAACGAGGCCACCCGCCTCCCCGGCATACTCCATCTTGTACGAAGAGCTATGATTTGCCGATACCAGCGTAACGGTAAATCCTTCAAATTGTAAGGTTCCGCCCTTGTTGAATTCAACAGCCTGCGACTGTGCAAGGCCTGCTTTTTTCAACAATCCAATGAGCTCTACATTACCTACAACCTTTGCCCCGGTACCGGCGGCAATTTCAAGGGTGTCGCCCACATGATCCTCATGACCATGCGTTAGCAGAATATAGTCGGCCTTTTCTACTTTTTTAAACGCATCGGGTGTCTTGGGATTACCCGATAAAAATGGATCTATGTAAACCACCTTGCCGGTAGGTGTAGTTAATTGAAATGCAGAGTGACCTAACCAAATAAGTTTTGTTTTCATAGTTTTTAAAAGTTGTGAACGTTATGCAGTTAATACGTCAGATGTTATCATCTGAGCGAGATTCCCGTATCAATTTGAGTAAATTAAGCATTATGCCTGTCAGGTTGAACTTTCATGACCTCCATTACGTAAACCTCCATATAATAAGGCATACATTGAAACCGACATCTCTATGAAATCACGTATATCCTGGGAAATAATTGTCATTGGAATCGTAATAATTGGTTATTCCGTCTATTTTGGGGATTGGGGCAAAGACACCAGGGCACCGCAGCAAGATCAACACGCTCCTGACAGTACTATTGCAGCGCCAATTGAGAAGGATTATACCAATGTTCTGAGCGATGCCGAAAATACGCCAGGTGATGGCTCGTGGGATAATAACCATGACGACGAACCGATTGAGATGCGCTTAGAAAGCGATACAGATACACAAATACCCGACCTCTTATCTACCGAAAAACCGGTGGCCATCACCTCTGAACTTGAGACGGTACGTGATACAGATGCATCAAGCCCCCTCACATCCAGCCGTGAAAGCGCACCGTCTGACACTGGCAACAACCTCGAGAATCAGAAAAACGAAACGGAAACAAGAGAACGAATGTCGGCACTTGGGGAAGTACTGAGTAGTGTTGGTTCTGCCGTAGACGGGATGTCGGGTGCAGGTGAATTCGATAATCGTTTCAACGAAGAAAAGGCCAGTTTAATTTCAGAAGAACGCTTCCCGGCATTTGCCCTGGCAGCTGTAGACGTTGATATTGAAACAGGTCACATTCAGCTGACGACACATTCAGGTAGTGACGTAATCGTTCAGGTTTGGGTTGCAGATCGAAATCAAAGCGGTGAATTTGAGCGGTTTTATAGAACCGTTGTTTCAAAAAATCCAGAATCAGTGCAGGTTCGCATTGAGCGAATACAGCGTGATGAACACTGGACATCTCGATTGCAGAGACTCTGGGCAACGGATGTAAGTAACTCCATAACAGCAGGAGTACGGGTTTTGGTACCAGAAGGAGGACTTACGTACAAATTAAGAACACAATCTGGTAACATTGAAGCTATGAATGCTGGCGGCGATATCACCCTGGAAACACGTGCAGGCAACCTCACACTAGTAGCACTTTACGGCAGAACCGTTGCAGAAACCCGCGCGGGTAATATTCGGGCCAACAAAATAAGCGGCACCACTGCTCTGCGAACGCGGGCTGGAAACATTCAGGCAGACGAAATTCGTGCAAATACAGAGCTTCGAACACGGGCTGGAAACATTACGGCCAGTATACACTCAACCAACCAACGTATAGACGCGGAGTCTAGAGTAGGTAATGTTAATCTGAGTATTCCCTCTCCTATGCGGGCCGATATCAGTATCGACGGTTCAAGTGCCACGCTGGATGAACATTTTGAATTCGACGGAGAACGTGCGTCTCAATATATTCGGGGTACGATCAACGGTGGAGGTCCACTGGTAAGGGTCCATGCTCGTGTAGGGAATGCCAGTGTTCGATCAAACAACGATACACAACCCTAATACAGATTATGCCACGACTAGAAGCCTGCAGGGACGGATCCCACACAGTGTACTCTGAGGAATTCGGTCAGTTCTATCATAATCCGAACGGAGCTGTTGCCGAAAGTATCCATGTATTTTTTGAAGCTTCCAGTATCTTAAAGATATTGGAAGCGGGATTACCGATAAATGTGTTGGAGACTGGGTTTGGCACAGGACTGAATGCATTGCTCCTTGCCGACTACAAGTTAGCATTGGGAAGTTCTTCTACCATTTTGTTTCAGAGTGTTGAGGCATATCCTATTTCGAATGAGGTCGCCCGAGAATTGAACTACGGTTCCTTCCTGGAACATCCACAGCTGGCAGCACACCTGGTTCCAATTTTCGAAAGACTGCAGCATGATTCAATTGAGTATCAGATTATACCAGGCATGAAATTACAGGTTTTCATGGGGAAAATGGAGGATATGGTACTGCCTGAAGGTGTATTCGACTTTGTATTTCATGATCCATTCTCACCTGATGTGAACCCTGAGTTATGGTCGAATAACGTTTTCAAAAGACTCTATGCAACCTGTAAAAGTGATGCAACAATGGTGACATATTGTGCCGCAACCAAAGCCCGTGGCGCAATGGCCGTTGGTGGATGGCTGGTTGCGCGCGCACCCGGAGCACTTGGAAAACGGGAAATGACCATTGCAAGCAAACAAGAAGATAAACTCAATGCTTACCAGCGACTTAATGAAGCCCGGCTGATTGAACGCTTTTCATAGGGTCTTTACCAGAAAGGTGCGCAGTACTAAGCACAACATGAACAGCTTTCTGAGCTTTGGGGGATTTTGTAATCAATGGAGTTGAATCCCGATTCACATCCATCCGCCCTTGTGAAAAACCCGTTATAGTTTATCCTGCTTTTCAGTTTCGGGTGGTACCATGGTAATTGGAAACGGCTTGCTGGCCTCACCTGTGTAGAGCGATACATGCGGGAACGGTATTTCAACACCTTCTTCATCAAATCGTTTTTTAATAGAAAGATGGAGCTGGTCTCTTAGAGCGAGAAAGTCTGTCTTGGCAACCCAGACTCTGAACATCAACTCTACGGATGAGCTGCTGAAACTGTTGAAATTAACCATAGGTGCAGGTTCTTCCAATGCAAGATTATTATTTGCAGCGATATCAAATAAGATCGTCCGAACCCTTTCAATATCCTCTTTATAGGCAAAGCCGACTGGAATATCGATACGACGGATGGGAAAGCGGGTAATATTGACGACCACTTGCTTCAAGATCATTTCATTAGGAACACGAACAAAACGATTATCGAAAGTCCTGATCTTAATGGATAAGGTATCTATTGAAAGTACTGCTCCGGTCAAATCACCCACGGTGATGACATCCCCCACTTCAAATGGCTTTTCAGCAATGAGAAAAAGTCCACTGATGACATTCGAAACACTGGTTTGTGATGCAAACCCAAGTGCCACGCCAACGATACCGGCAGCACCAAGCAGTGGGCCTAAACTAAAACCAAGCTCTGTGAGGAATGCCATCAATACTATACCCATAAGTGTGTAGTAAAAAACCTTACTGGTAAGCATCCCATAATGGACCCCATACTTACGCGTGACCGCCTGACGAACAACCTTGCGAAAATACAGTATAATCGGAACGGTAATAGCTAAAAACAGAACACCCTTCGTCAGGTTTTTCCAAAAAGTCTCGTCGAGGTAGTCCCAAATATTGATTTCAATCATAGTGCAGCTGCGTTAAAAAAGGTGAATTTCTTTAAGAATACGTTCGGCAATGGATTTTTTTACTGGATTGCGCGGTGCCATAACATGAACCGCATCTGGAGCACTTCCGGGAGCCGTACCCTGCATGGTTATCTCACTATGCTGGTCACCACCCTTAAATGTAATATCCATTTCATCGCTCCAGAGCTGGCCATCTTTAATGAAGATAGATAACCGCTCTACCAAGATATTTATCTTCTCAATAAGTAAGTCTCCTCCAGATGCATTCTGAATATTCATAGTACAGATAATTGTATGTGCCTGAAACATATCAGGCGTAATCTCTCTTCGGGCACGGGTTCGCAGTCCATAACTAAGGCTTCCGCTGAAAAAATCCCCAAACCATGTTTTACTCAACTCAACAGACGGAACTTCAATGAGTTTATGCTTGTCATCAGAGCCATTGTAAATACCAACCCAAACCGGTATTCTCGTGTAAACATTGATGCGTGCATTGGGGACGAGCCTGAAGGCATGCTCAGGCCTCACAGAAACTTGCATATCGGGTAGCAGAGGTTTTACCTTCAAGGTTGCGGCCTCATCGGCAAATGCCCAGCGTTGCCAAACCAAACTCTCAGGCTCTGGATACTCAACCTGAGTCCTGTCTGTGGCAATCCATATTTCATTGAGGGACTTTTTAAAAAATAGGTTTAACGGTCCTACGCCTATACGCGTATGTTCTGTTTGAGGCACTATGGAAGCATTCCACAATACAGTTGAGGTGTTGGGTTCAATGCTGTTTGATAATTCGGACATGGAATAATGCGTATTTAAACTACTGCTGCTTGTTAGAAGCAATATATCGTTGTTAATTGAAATTTGATAAAAACTCCGTAAAGAGTGAATTAATTGACATTAACCACTAATAAAAGCCCTTTTTTAGCAGTATTTGTACACGAATTATCAAGATTTATGCCATCCAATTTAGTACATTGAATAAAAGACCAACCCAACAAAAGGAGCCGTTATGGAAAATATGAAGATTCTTGTCCCCACCGATTTTTCTGAGTTAAGCTACAAAGCTTTTGAGGCAGCAGCCTACTTTGCCCGTGCATTCAATGGTAAAATTGTACCATTTCATGCCTATATCCCATTAAGTGAAATGGACAGTTTCTATTACAGCGGAGTTGGGCTTAGCGGAAATGTGGACTACGGTCAGGTTGAAAAAACGGTTGAAAACCGATTGTTGGAGGTCGCATCCGAGCATGTAGATGCTAAATTACTCGATAAACCGATGCTTGGTGTTGGCAATCCTGCCCATGCTGTTGCTGAGGGTGCCGAAGATTGCGGGCTTATTGTACTTACTACGCACGGCCGCACCGGTTTCAGCAGGTTTCTGATGGGTTCAGTAGCCGAAAAGGTACTCCGGCTCACACATACCCCGGTTTTGGTTGTAGAAGAAAAATCGGTTATCAAACCCATTGAAAAGATTCTTGTAACTACAGACTTTTCCGAGAACTCTACTATGGCTTTTGCACGTGCAGCTCAGATTGCTGAGAAAACCGGCGCAGAAGTAGATCTTATTAATATTCTGATGCGTGAAGGTTTCGATACCGACTCTGTAATTGCGGCAGACGTCAACCTCAGAGAAAAAGAGCTGGCCACTCTGGTTGATACCCATTTTGCATCCGTGAAAAATAAAGTTAAAAGCAGGGTAATTGTTTCGTTCAAGTCGGTACACGAGGCTATTGTTTATGAAAACACAAAGGAGCCCTACGATTTGGTAGTAATTTCAACATTGGGCAGAACAGGTCTGGATTACCTGATGTTGGGCTCAACAGCGGCTAGTGTGGTTCGTCATGTGACCTCCCCGGTATTAAGTATTAATCCCAAGAGATATCTGGATCGCTGATATTTAACCGATAACACTAAAAAGCCCGGCTGATCTATCACAACCGGGCTTTTTTAATTCTCTCCAATGTCACTTCACGAAATACGTAGACATTTTGGGATACACGACAGGCTCAAAAATTAAATGTAATGCCAAACATGGCCTGTAAACGGTTCACCTCTTGCCGAGACGTTGCAACCCCCGTTGAACTATATCGGTATAGATCCAGCTCGTCATCAAAGACAGCATACTGAACACCAAAATCCAGGTTTATACCTTGATTCAGCTGCAGTGTAGCTCCGGCACTTAAAAAGCTGATATCAGAATCGAATGCTTTACGTGGACTAGGATGGTATGCAAAACCCACACGAGGCATAAATTGATCCGTTACAGTAAATGTAGCTCCTGCCCTGATGTTTATTACATCATTGAAATCATTTCGGATAGCTAAGTTTTCATCTCTGTCGCGAACGATTCCCAAGCCGTTGAACTCCATCCTGCTGTAGTTGACTCGCTCCGCACTAACTTCCAGATCAGCAAAGGGAAGCAGGCTGATACCCACACCAGCTGTGAGTACAGATGGTCTGGTTACACGGTAGCTGAACTCGCCGCTGAATGTATCTTCATACCTGTTAGCACCGTCAGCATCCAGCGTGTAATAATCGGTTCTGATAAATGTGCTGAAGGTCTCGTCTACATCATACACTGTACGGGTTGTAAAGCTTCCGCCCAGTCGAACCCCACTGACAGGCTCATAGATTGCACCAACTCTGAAATTCGCTCCCCGGATATTGGCGTTAATACGATCTTCGTTAAGAATCATAGCTACATCAAAAGGCGCATCTACATACCGGCCCATCATATCTTCTTCTACGAAATCCCGACGATAACGATAGTCACCCACGATAAGTCCGATCGACATTCCCACGTAAAAATTGGGCTGAAATTCTGTACCCAGCATCAGGCTATATTCTCCCAGTTGACCACGCTCACGAAGCTCCGAATATTGGTTCATGCCCCGAAAGTTTCCGTCAGCTCTCAATACGTTGAAATATTCATCGAAGTCATCATCAAACTCGATAGCAAATGCGTTAAAAGCCGTATTGAAGTACTGGTTACCCGGATCACGCAGAAAAAAGTCTACGATTGTGTGATTTTCGTTGAACGCGTTGATTGAACTGGCTCTGTTAAAGTCGGCAAGCTGTGTATACCCACCGCCAACAACCAGACTCCCCTGCGTGGTGGGAAAACGATATAAATAACCTAAATTAGAAATACCGGTTTGGTTATCGTTAAAGGACGTTCTACGATTCAGATAGGTACTATTTTCTCGAACATCGCGATTGCTGATACCAAAGGTAAATTGACTTTCTTCAATAAGTGCAATATTTGCAGGATTCTGGATAAATGAACCATAGCCAGCAAAACGCGTAACAGTTGCTCCCCCCAACGACATTGTTGCTGCATCATATGCAGGCATGGTTTGCGAGAATCGAAGCGCATCGAATTTATTTTGACCTACGATAGTCCCGGGCAGAAGAATCAGCACGGTTATTACGGTGTATAAGTGCAAACGTGATTTCATAAATGGATTCCTTTCTGAAACGTAGTGGTAGTGAAAAGGGCGGAAAAGCCGCCCTTTTGAGGAATTAAATTAAATTGTAATGTTGCTTCAGTCCCTGTTACGGGTTCGATTCGTGCTGCGAGATTCGTTAGATGAGGTATTTCGCTGTGGACTTGCTGCAGGCTGGCTGCGCTGTGGTGCAGGAGCCTGGCGTGTTGCCGGCTGTTGCCTTGGTGCAGGCGCAGACTGTCGTGTCTGCTGCTGACGGGGGGGCGTTCGAACTCCCGAATTGGTGTTGCCTGCCGATTGAACAGTAGTTGGTCGCTGCTGCAAAGATCCTGTATTTCCGAATCGTGCTGGCGCCGCTGTTTCTGAGCGAGTTACCGTACTTCCAGGCGAAGATTGCACCGTTCCGGTCGCGTTGCGTGTAACAGATGTCGGCCGATCGTTGTCTCTAGTTACATGCGTACGTCCTGGCTGAGGTGCCCGCTGTGGAGCTCCTGTAGCTGTGTTAATTCGGGTGCGAGACTGCTGCGTTGTCGTCCGGGGAGACTGCTGTACTACCGGACGCTCTTGCATCAATCTCTCTCTGCTGTTGGTGCTACCCGGAGATACAGCAGGCAACTGGTTAGAGGACTGCATTTCATTACCGCGTGGACGGCGAGTGGTATTCCCGGAGGATGAGCTGCCTGAACGATTACCACCAGACCTTACCGTCCCGGATGATCTTCCGCTACTCGTACCACGCTGTACAGACCCCGAAGATCCGCTGGAGCTTCCACCTTCCCGAACACCAGATCGAGTTGTACCTGAACTACGCCCATCTGTAGAGGGGCTTCGAGTTACAGTACCTCGGTCTCTGCCGGTAGTAGTGGTGGCCGTACCGCGTTGAACACCGGTATTATCGCGACTTACACCACTACTGCGTGTAGCAGACGTACTGGGTCGTGCATCCGTACGATTCCCACCCGCTGCAACGTTTCGAGATGTGTTGTGGCGATCACGCTGAATACCACTATTCCTCGGTCCACGATTCACCGTTGTATTGTTAATCACGTTGTGATTGTAAACTATCCATGTGTTTCGGTGAACGCCCCATCCATAGTGCGGATGAAAACCATGAAAGTATACCGGATGTGCATAGTAACCATGAAAGTGATAAGGACTACCATACCAGAAACTATGCGGACGGTGCCAGCCCCAACTTGCATGGAAAGAAGAATGCCAGCCACTGTGCCAACCGGCATGCCAGCCGCTGTGCCAGCTGCTGTGCCAATATGGATTCCAATGCCAGGATGAATACCTGCTGTGGAATCGGTGGCGGTTGTACGTCCAGGAAGCATCGCGAAAACCATCACGATAACCAAGAGCATACTGATTGGTATTACCGAAAACAGGTTGACGTGAAAAATCTCTAAAATGCAACTCTACATCGGTAAACCCGTCATCATATCCGGCCAGATATGACTCCTCGCTGAATTCATCTATAACATAGCCGTGCTCATCAAGACGATACTCATCTTGAGGATTATACGCCCTGTTAGGAGCAGGCCGCTCATAACGGTCGAAGTGATGCCCTGGTCGCTCAACTACTTCTAACTGAGTGTAGCAACCGCTGAGAAGCAGAGCAACTATGCCAAAACTAAAAATCTGTGTTGTTGCGGTTTTCATAATGAGCCTCACTGACTGTTTGGTTCAAGTTTACTTATATAACGGGTTTGATCAATGTATAATTCATATGCAGCATACACTTTCTCTTATAACAGTATAGTTTTATGTAGCAAGTACCACAATAACATTATGATGCTACACCTGAAATAACATCGAAATTCTATAAATACAGCTTTATTAGGTAGTCTAAGTTGCTATCAAAAATGCGAAGACGATTGTAACGAGCTGACTATCATCCGCTTAGATTTCACCTCGAAGCGATTTGGCGATTACCTCGGCCTTTGAATTCACATGTAGTTTTTTATAAATGTTACGAATATGAGCACGAACTGTGTCTATCGATATATCCATACGGTCGGCAATCATTTTATAACTCAAACCGTCTACAAGTCCTACTACTATTTCCTGCTCACGCATGGTAAGTCCGGAATCCGGTTTTTCCTCATCGGTGGCTGCTCCGTCACTGAAATGTGTAATCACTTTTCGGGCAATCTGAGGCGACATCGGCGCACCTCCCTGTAGTACAACATCAATGGCATCTTTAATTTCAGGCAGAGAAGTGTGTTTGAGCAGGTAACCGGAAGCCCCGGAACGCAGCGAATTAAAAATTTTGTGAGAGTCGTGATACACCGTGAGCATTATAATTTCAACGTCCGGATATTTGCTTTTAATTAGTTTCATGCCATCTATGCCCGACATCCCTTCCAGGTCTATGTCCATTAGTACAATCTCCGGCATATCCCCTTCGCGCATCACGCCTAATAAACTTTCAACTGAACTGAATGCGTTTCGGCACTCCATATCATCTTGCATATTCATAAACTGCTGAATCAGATCCCTGATTTTTACATTATCTTCAACAATTGCAATTTGACGTTTTTCTGCCATGATTATAATCCTTTACCTTTGATTCGGATGGTTAAGCCATTTTCGTTGATATAGTCTAGTGATGCTTTTATTCGTTCAGCCCGCATTTTCATATTCTTAAGTCCATGCCCACCAGATCGTGTTTTTTCCGGGAACCCCTTGCCATTGTCTTTAATCTGTAACGTATAACCGATAGGTTTAATATCGAATATTATTTCAACGCTATTGGCTCCTGAGTGCTTCGCGGCATTATTCACAGCCTCTTTAAAAATAAGGTACAAATTTTGACGAAGGTCAAGTGGAAGTACTTTATCAGTGTCGGCACCGGTAAAATTAAAAATCGGCTCAATACCTCCCGGCAACAAAACATTGGTAGCATAATCCTGCATCCTGTCGAGCAAATCCCCGAGCGTATCGTTCCTTGCATCAATCGACCATACGATGTCATCCATTGTAGTTACAATCTTTCGTGACATCTCCCCCATCTGTTTAAGCGAAGCGCCTGTTTTCGGATCTTTTTGAATGGCCTGCAGGAAGTCGGCCTGCAAAGCTAGTTCGGTTAGTGATGCGCCCACATCGTCGTGTAAATCACTGGCAATACGAATACGGATGCGCTCAAGATCTACAAGTTTGGCAATACGATAGTAGTTATACAAGAAACCGGACAGCAGAATGAGCGCAATTACCATCAGCACAATAAACCACCACGTTTTCCAGAATGGAGGTAAAATAGTAAACGTGATAGTTGCACGCTGCGGACTCCAGAAACCATCGCTGTTACGGGCACGAACCTCAAACCTGTATTCGCCGTCTGGCAGCGTAGTATACCTAACGGTACGCTGTGTTGTTCGTTGCCAATTCTGATCGATTCCCCTTAACCGATATTCATAAATGACTCCGGAAGGATTTGAAAAGGACAATCCTGTAAAGGTAAATCCAATAAAATTTTCATCGTGCCTGAATTCGTATTCCATAACCGGGATGGATTCCCCAAACAGGCTCATCCCTTCAATATGCACGGGCGGACCCGCCGGAACTTCTCTGTCCAGCTGCCATCGAAAATGATTAACACCACCTATAGTGCCAATCCAGAACGCCCCTTCACGATCTTTAAATACTGCATTTGAGTTATTTTCATTTGAAATCAGACCCATTTCTGTAGTATAGAGTTTAAACCTTACGTCATCACGAACTCTATCGGGATCTGTTATATCTTCCAATATGCTGGTATTGTAGCGTATTAACCCATTGTTGGTACCAATCCACACATTGCCTTCATCGTCTTCAATAATAAAATAAGCTACAGGTTGAGGCAGACCATCCGCTGTGGTTAATGACCGAAGCTGACCACCCACAAATATCGAGATACCCCCTATGGTCCCAATCCAAATCTGGCCAATGCCATCTTCGAATAACGATATAACGTTATTATTTACCAACCCGTTCTGAGTGGTATAGGTATCTATTCTGCCATCAATAAACCTGACAACACCACCGTATGTTGCAGCCCAGATAGCACCATCACGATCTTCCAATAAGCTCATTACAATATCATTGGGAAGACCGTTGGAGGAGTTATATAGAGCTATTTGACGTCCCCCTCTGTAGCGGGCAATTCCACCGCCGTACGTGGCTATCCAAAAATCCCCCAGCCGATCAATCAGAATTTGCCTTACTTTGGGATCTGGCAAATCGGGAAACTGGTTACCCGGATATATGCGCCCATTTTCCATCAGGCTGACTCCATTACGGGTGCCTATCCAAAGGCGTTGCTGCCGGTCCATTGTGAGCGTGTAAACACGATTGTCAATGAGATTTTGAGCCGTTGTAAAATTCGAAACTCGACCTCCGCTAATTTGCGACAGGCCTCCACCGTAGGTTCCAACCCAGACCCTACCCGACCTGTCCTGGGCAAAAGATGTGGCCAGATTGCTGAGCATGCCCTGCTGAACAGAGTAATGTTGAATCTTTTCACTCACCAAAAGATCCGCTCCGCCACCATATGTACCAAACCAAATATTATTTTCATGATCACGAGCCAGCGCCGTAACAATGTTATTAGACAACCCGTTAGTATCCGTATAACTGTGCAGACGGTTATTGGTGTAATGGGATATCCCTCCTTCTGTAGCAATCCAAACTCCACCCCTGCCATCTTCAATAAACTTGTTAACTCTAGGATGTATTAACCCTTCGCGAACACCCAGATATCGGAGAGCGCCGTTTTCAAGAATGGTGATCCCTTCTCGAGTAGCAATCCAGATACTGCCATCTTCACGTTTCATGATATCACGTGTGCGATTTTCGCTCAACCCATCTGCTTCTCTGTATATCTGGATTACCTGGCGTTGACTAATCGAGACGATGTTAACTCCATTACGAGTGGCCACAGCTATACGATCATCGTCTAGCTGTATAACCCCTCTGATTATATCATCCGATAAGCCATTACTGACACCGAAATATTGGAAGCTATCGTCGCTGAAATAGTACAGTCCGTTACCATCAGTCCCAACCCACAAGCCTTGCCGATTATCTTCAAACAATACTGATACCTGGTCCCCCTCGAGAATTCTGGTCCCCGGAACTGGCCGAAATAATGTACCGTCAAAATAGTCGAGGCCTGCCTCTGTTCCTGCTATAATTGTACCATCTCTGCGCTGTAGCACTACCTCCACACCATTATGGGAGAGTCCATTTGTTTCATAAAATTGTTCAAAATGAAACATGTTGAATCGGTTTAACCCAAACTCTGTAGCTATCCAAATATAGCCGCTGTCGTCTTGCATAATGTGGTTCACCACCGACTGACTCATGCCCGACTGAATAGAGAAATTATTGAACGGCAGCCCCTGGGCTGAGGCTGAATTTGCAGCGAAAATAGTAACTAGCAAAAATAGAACGAGCCTGGGCATATTAATATGGTTATTCCGGAAACGGTTGTATTCACTGCTCTCACCTTTCGGTGAAAATGGTATTAGGTCTTCTGCAGTGGAGAGCGCATTAAACGTTAACGCAGGCAAATTAACCAAGGTATGTTCTAAGCGCCATGCTGCGATTATGATGGCGAAGTTTTCGCAAGGCTTTTTCTTTAATTTGGCGAACACGCTCCCGGGTAAGATCGAACCGCTCACCAATCTCTTCCAGAGTAAGCGAATGCTCTCTTCCAATACCAAAATAGAGTCGAATAACTTCGGCTTCTCGCTTCGTAAGTTTGGAAAGCGCCCGCTCAATCTCTACCTTGAGCGATTCTCCCATGAGCTCATTATCGGGATTTGGAATTTCTTCGTTCTCAAGAACATCGAGAAGTCTGTTGTCTTCACCCTGTGCGAAAGGGGCATCCATCGAAAGATGCCTGCCCGATATTCGCAGGGTATCTGATACCTCCGCAACCGTCATATCAAGGCTTTCGGCAAGTTCGGCAGCAGACGGTTGGCGTTCGTAGCTTTGTTCCAGTTTCGAGAGTTCTTTTCCAATTTTGTTAAGCGCACCGACTCTGTTGAGGGGTAGCCGTACAATACGACTTTGTTCGGCAAGTGCCTGCAAAATTGATTGCCTGATCCACCAAACGGCATAAGAAATAAACTTGAATCCTCTGGTTTCGTCGAAGCGCTTAGCCGCTTTAATGAGTCCAAGGTTTCCTTCATTAATTAAGTCCCCCAGGGAAAGACCCTGATTCTGGTACTGTTTGGCAACAGACACCACAAAACGCAGATTAGATTTGGTAAGCTTTTCAAGGGCTTCCTGGTTGCCTGCCTGAATCTCCTTGGCAAGGCGGACCTCTTCATCAGGGGTAATAAGTGGTACTTTCCCTATTTCCTGCAGGTAGCGGTCCAAGGACTGCGATTCACGCGTTGAGATACCCGAAGGCGCTTGATTTTTAGAGTCTTTTTTCTTCTTTGCCACAGTTGCGTGTCGTCAAGTTCTGGTTACTTGTGAACAGTCGGCCTCTATTACCCGGAAAAGGTTTTAACAGCGTTCTATTAGCAGGAAAGTACATACTTTAACTATAACATTCCATCAAATTGAACCTTTTGAACATGTACAAAAGACGCCATTCTATTTTACAAGAATGAGGTTCCACTGAAGGGATTGTCTTTGCCGAAAAAATGTACAATCGAAGCAGCTACATCCCTGAACGATGATCTGATTCCGAGTTCAGCATGAACAGCCTTTGCATGAGGGTATACCAAAAGTGGAACAAACTCCCTTGTATGGTCTGTACCCGGCGTAGTGGGATCATTGCCATGATCTGACGTAATAATCAAAACATCGTCAGGTTTCAGCTTCGATAAAATAGCAGGCAACGCCCTGTCAAACTCTTCCAACGATTTACCATACCCGCTCGGGTCATTTCGATGACCAAATAACTGATCGGTATCGATTAAGTTCACAAAAACAAAACTATCTTGTACCGCAGCCATTACGTTTAGCAATTGAGCGATACCTTCAGCATTGTTTTTGGTTCTTCTGAATTGGGTAAAACCCCGTTCGGCAAATAAATCAATTACTTTACCCACTGAATACGTCTGTACACCTTGCCGCTGCAGGTATTCGGGTAAATTTGGATACGATGGAGCCAGAGAGTAATCATGACGCTGATCCGAAAGGCGATAATATGCACCGGGCTCACCTGCGAATGGCCGCGCAATCACACGACCCACAGCATGCTCGCCAACCATTATCTTATCACGGGCGACCTCACACATGTGGTATAAGTCCTGTACAGGAGTTACATCCACGTGGCAAGCAATCTGAAATACACTGTCGGCTGATGTGTACACAATTGGTTTACCGGTACGCTGATGCTCTGGACCAAACTTTTCGATTACATCGGTTCCGCTGTAAGGAGCGTTGGCAAGAATGCCCTCAACTCCGAGTGCTGCACAAAATGCTTCAACTACATTTCCAGGAAACCCATTGGGATAAGTCGGGAAAGGTTTATCCATCGTTATCCCTGCAATTTCCCAATGACCGGTTGTGCTGTCTTTACCGGCAGAAACTTCACGCATTTTACCCCATGCAGCCGATGCATCAAAAACGGGGGGAACACTATCAAGAGGAATGATATTACCAAAACCGAGCTTCCCCAGATTTGGTAAAGAACAACCCGTTGCAGCCGAAACATGCCCGGCTGTATTCGTACCCGTGTCTGCATACAGGGCTGCATCCTCCTGCGCCCCGACACCCAGACCATCAATAATCACTAAATACGCATTAGCCATACGTTATACTTCCTTTGAAAAAGCAGCCTCACGATTCGCATCTGAAAATGCTTTTTTGATTGATTTTGTTATGCTGAAAATATCTTGATGAGCTGGCCCAAGTTTGGTAATGCCACTCCGGAAGTTAAGGTTAATGTTATCCGCTCCGCAGCTAAATGATTTATCTTGCTGTGACGAAATATGTCTCAGCCATTCTTCTATCCCGTCTTCTTTGCTCGACTGCACTACCGCCAGGTAGATATAGTCGGCATGAAACCCAATGATTGATGAAGTGTTTTCACCACAATATGTACTACGACTTACAATCTGTTTCTGCAAATGCTTCAGGTCGTCTAAGCCGAAACGGGTTCTGAGTGTATTAATTTCTTCACATGAGAACATAACCGCCCAGCTGTGTTCATTGGGCATCAAGCGTGCGCGTTTCAGTTGATTATACAGCGTTCGCTCAATGAGGGAAGCATTAAATGCACCGGTATCGTTGGTCATAAAATCGCTGCTCACTTTGTACGACTCTTTCGCAGCCATCATTTTCAGGGAAGCGATGCGTACCAGATTTGCCATTTTATGCTTAAGCGATTCCTTAAACAACAATGGATTTTCGTCATATACAACATAAACAGCTTGTCGGCGGTCGTGTAAAAGCAGCGGAACAGCAAGCGTGGCACCTTGAGACAAAGGCTCTGAGGCACAAACACGGCGAGGGTTTCCATTAAAATGAATCGAAAACTCCGGTCCACCCGATTTCAGTGCATTGTATGATATGGTATTCTCCTGCATTATACTGCCGATTGCAGGAGCACCCGTAGAATAGGCAGCATGCATTACAACCCTCCATCCATCAGCCCCTCTGCATAGCACACTAACACCACCTTTATGAGTAAAACTGAGCAATTGTGTGGCCACATTGTCCAGCAAAATGGCATGATCTTCTCTGCTGTTTACCTGGTTTAGCATCTCATCGTACTGTCCCCATTGCGACTCGTCTGCAGATAAATCACTCAACTCCAGAAATGTATACAGTAAGTTACCAAGCGCATTAGTGTACGATAATACAGCAGATTCATCATCTGGAGTCACATTGCTTGAATTAGACTCCAGCACAGTGATGGCCACCGTTTCACCTTTATTCATAAAAGGCAACACATTCAAGTAACGAACCGGGGCCACTTCAGCCGAAACATAGTGAGTAAGTTCAGAGGCATCCACATGCGTACCAACTTCCAGTTGTACGGGTTCCGATAGATCTTTATAAGCATCCATCCAGGAATTTTCAAACAATACCCTGTCTTGAAACGTAGCTTTTTGTATCCGACTACTGGCCGATTCCAGTACGAACTGCTGACGGTCTTTATTAACCCAGTACAGACTGGCAGTCTCACTTCGCGTACTTTGCATTAGTAGGTGAGTCAACTCCTTGAGTACGCTCTTGAAATTGCGTAAAGCTCGTTCATCGCGTCGTTCGGCTACCGGATCATTATCTATTTTGTAATTACGGATACTACTCATGACAGAGATTCAATTTCTTTGGCCAACGCTTCGGCTTCGCGAACCAGCCCATCAATTATAGACAATCCGTTATTCCAGAAAGAAGCATCATTGATGTCTACCCCCAGCTTTCCAACCAGATTCTCGGGCCAGTCGCTGCCGCCAGCTTTAAGTAATTCTACATAGCGCTCTTGAAAGCCTTCCGACCCTTTTTCGTATTGATCGTACAATGAAAGTACCAGCAATTCTCCGAATGCATAGGCATATACATAACCGGGGGTATGCAGGAAATGCGGGATGTAACACCACCACAGATCATAGTCTGGAGTAAGCGTAACCGAATCACCATATAAACGCTCTTGTGTTTGGCGCCATAGCTCACTGAATTGATCGGCATTTAACTCACCTTGCTCTCTTCTTGCTGTGTGAATTGCATCTTCAAAACGATTCATGCTTACCTGTCGGAAGACCGTGGCAATGGTATCGTCGATTTTACCGGTTAGCAGGGCCAGTTTTTCGCGAGGATTTTCAAGTTCACTCATGAGTTTTTTAAAAACCAGCATTTCCGCAAAAACAGAAGCTGTTTCTGCAGTGGTCAAAGGAGTGTCGCATTGCAGCGGACCTTGTTCTCTGGAGAGGTACTGATGAACACCATGACCAAGTTCATGTGCCAATGTCTGTACATCCCGAAGTCTGCCATCATAATTCATGAAAACATACGGGTGAACAGAAGGTACTGTACTGGCTGAATAGGCTCCGCCCCGCTTGCCCGGGCGAATAGCGGCATCAATCCAGTTTTCATCAAAGAACCGCTTGGCTACAGAACCCATCTCCGCATGAAACCCATTGAACGAATCCAGCACCATTTCGCGCGCATCAGACCACTGAACGCGCGACTCGTTCTTCAATAATGGAGCATAGCGATCGTATTCGAAAAAATCTTCATAGCCAAGTAACGACTGTTTCAATTTATAGTATCGCTGTACTGTTGGGTAAAAGCTCTGAACGGAGGAGACCAGCGTATCTACGGTATCGTCGGCGATCTGATTGGAAAGATTCCGCCCAGATATCCACGAAGGGTATTTACGAAGGGTGTCGTTTGTAAATTTATCAGCCAGAAGGGTATTGAAAATAAAAGTAAGGGTACGTTTGTGCTTATTAAATCCGGAGGTTAAGCTGGCGGCGGCACGCTTGCGCAAGTCTCTGTCGGCTTCATGCATTTTGCTTAAGACTTCCTGCTCAGTAAGCGATTCCCCGTCGAGTTCAAACCTTGCCGCACCCAGAGTTTCGTCGAAGTATCGAACCCAGGCGCTTGCACCGGTAACCGATTTTGCAGTGAGAATCTGCTCTTCTTTTTCGCTGAGGATGTGTTTTTTGTATCGGCGTGAAGCACGCAGATAATGACGTTTATCGGCTAGCAGCGGATCATTGATAATAGTTTCAGCGAATTCGTCGTCTGCTGCAAGCCATTCCACATCAAAAAACACAAGTTTCTGGGAAAGCTCAGAAGAAAATTCGTTGATTTGCTGCATGAGTTTACCAAAATCGGCATCTTCGGTATTGGTAGACCATTGCAAGTAAGCAAAGCTGCCCATTTTCCCAAGCAAATCACTAATTGTTTCAAATTCCTGTAATGCCTCAGACATACCTTTTGCGTCAATACTACCAACCTTGCCTCTGAAACGTGATTCAAACTGTTGAGCCATATCACGCAGCGTTTGCTGATCGCGGTGAATTTGGGGATCGTTAGATGAGTTGTACAAGTCGGAGAGGTCCCACAAAACAGTTTCTGCTCCGTTTAACGCTTTGGTTGCTGACATAAATTATCTGAGTTTTTGTGAAAAGTATGTTTAGCGGGAATATACCAATTATGAAACAGGATAGCCTTTATTTTCCCGACGAACATAGAAAATGAACAGACCATACCTGCCACTTTCATCGTCGCGATTTATTATGATAATGACTAACTTTAGTGCTTGTCATTGTCTGATTTTACGGCACAACAAAAAGATATGTATTCGTTCAGGTTTCATGTTGTGCAACAACAAAATAACGAATCACTGTATTAACACTTAAGAGCTCTACACGTTGAAAAATTTAGAAGAAATATTCGGTCCGAATACTGCTCTTGTTGAAGAACTTTACAACCAGTTCACGCAAGATCCCGATTCAGTTCCAAATCACTGGCGACAATATTTCGAGGAAATGGAATCGGGGGAACCCACATCATCTGCTAAAAAACAGTCTGAAGTAAAAGAAGAGAAGCCTGTTTCGTCGGTTTCGAAAAAAAGCGATTCCAGCCCGGCAGCTTCCAGTAAACCGGCGGCCAAACCGGAAAAAGCTACAGCTGAAAAACCCGAGCAGAGTGGTACCCGAAATATGCTGAAGGGAGCTGCAAGTAAAATTGCAGAGAATATGGAGATCAGCCTGGAAATCCCAACGGCTACCTCATTACGTGTTATACCGGTTAAAATGCTGTGGGAAGACCGTACGCTGCTGAACCGATATCTTGAGCAACGATCGGGCAAAAAAGTCACGTTTACCCACCTTATTGGCTGGGCAATCATTCAGGCATTAAAATCATTCCCATCAATCAATTGCTTCTACGAAGAGCGTGATGGAAAAACATACAGTGTTGATCCAGGTCAGGTGAACTTTGGGGTTGCTATTGATTTGCCAGGCAGAAACGGATCTAGATCTCTGATGGTACCCAACATTAAGGCCGCCGACCAAATGACCTTTTCTGAGTTTGTTGCTACGTTCGACGATCTCATAAGTAGAGCTCGCGGCGGGAAACTCGAAATGAGCGATTTTGAAAACACCACCATATCTCTTACAAATCCTGGAACCATCGGTACGGTGTCTTCCATGCCACGCCTCATGAGAGGACAAGGAGCAATCATCGCCACCGGAGCAATGAACTATCCCGCTGAGTTTCAGGCTATGTCGCAGGAAGTACTCAACCACCTGGGTATCAGCAAGGTTATGACCATGACCTGCACCTACGATCACCGAATTATTCAAGGTGCTGAGTCTGGCGGTTTTCTTGCAAAAGTACACTCTCTGTTGATTGGAGAGGAAGACTTCTACGATCAGATATTTGCAGACCTTGAAGTGCCGTTCAGACCTATAGCCTATGGAACCGATAATTACGCCGGATTCCTGAATGGTGGAGAGAGCGGTCTGGAAGCTAATAAAAAAGCTATTGCCGTAATCCAGTTGATACAGGCATACCGGTCTCGCGGGCACAGCATTGCCGACCTGAATCCACTGCGTGAATCAGCAAAACGTAACGAAGAACTCGAACTCGAGTATTTCGGCCTTTCGATGTGGGATTTAGACAGAGATTTCTATTGTGGTGGGCTAGGAGGTAAAGAAATTGCCCCACTCAGAGAGATTATAAGCTTATTGCGCGATACGTATTGCAGAAGAATTGGCGCCGAGTTTTTATACGTTCAAAATACCCCGGAACGTGAGTGGCTCCGGGAACAGATGGAATCGAATACCAATACACCTCGCTTTAATAAAGAAGACAAAGTAAGTATTCTGCGTAAACTCAATCATGCTTCGGCATTTGAAGAGTTCTTGCATAAGAAATACGTCGGGCATAAGCGGTTTTCTCTCGAAGGTGCTGAATCTGTAATACCTATGCTAGACGTAATGCTGAATCATGCAGGAAGCTATGGTGTGGAGGAAGTTTTCTTTGGAATGGCGCATCGCGGCAGACTGAATGTTCTGGTTAATACCCTGGGCAAATCCTACTCAAAAATATTTGCCGAATTCGATGGCAATATCGATCCATCTACTTTTCACGGATCCGGAGATGTGAAATATCACCTGGGGACTACCGGCAAACATGTCGGACCCGACGGTAATGAAATCAAGCTGGATCTGCTGCCTAATCCAAGTCATCTTGAAGCCGTAAACCCTGTTGTTGAAGGTGCTGCAAGAGCCTATCAGGACCAGCTTGATGAAGATAAGAAGCTTTCTGTAATTCCATTGCTGATTCACGGTGATGCTGCATTTGCCGGTCAGGGAGTTGTTGCGGAAACACTGAATATGTCGCAGCTCGATGGCTTTAAAACAGGCGGTACTATCCACATCATTATCAATAATCAAATTGGCTTCACCACCTTGCCAAAAGACGGCAGGTCAACACAATATGCTTCTGATTTGGCCAAAATGATTCTGGCACCGGTATTTCATGTGAACGGAGACGATCCGGAAGCTTGTGCCTACGCAATCAAGATTGCTCTGGATTATCGTCAAACGTTCGGTAAAGACGTTGTTATTGATCTGGTATGTTACAGAAAGCATGGCCATAATGAGGGAGATGAACCCGCATTTACGCAGCCTGGGTTGTACAAAGAGATTAATGACCATCCATCGGTGCGCGAAATATACAGTCGTGAATTAATTCGCAAAGGAGAGCTGTCCAGAGAAGAAGTTGATGCCATCTTCGATGAATTTGACGCTATCCTGGAAAAAGCCTTTAACGATGCAAAGTCAGAGCCAGCCTTTGAAATAAAAGAAGAGCATATTGAGCGTAAAGATACGCTGCAGGAAGACCGCGTTTCACCTGTTGATACCACCGTTGACATGGAGTTGCTTCAGCATGTTGCAACACGACTGAATACAGTACCAGCCGACTTTGATGCTAATCCTAAACTGCTGCGTATTCTGGCGAAAAGAAACGAAGTAGTTGCAAAGAACGAACGAAAAATTGAGTGGGGGTTTGCAGAAGCTTTGGCGTTTGGCACGTTGCTCACAGAAGGCAAGGATATCCGTCTTTCTGGACAGGATGTTGAACGTGGGACATTCTCTCACCGCCATTCTGTACTTCATGGAACTGAGTCTTTAGAGCGCTTTGTGCCACTAAATAATATACAGGATGAGCAAGGCCGCTACATGGTATACAATTCCTATCTCAGCGAGTTTGCTGTACTAGGGTTTGAGTTTGGTTATAGTGCGCTGCGTCCTGATTCACTGGTAATCTGGGAGGCTCAGTTCGGTGATTTCAGCAACGGTGCTCAGATCATTATTGACCAATTCATTTCCAGCAGTGATGCTAAGTGGGGTCAAACTTCCTCTGTTGTAATGCTTCTCCCACACGGCTATGAAGGCCAGGGGCCGGAGCACTCCTCTTGCAGACTTGAACGGTATTTGCAACTTTGTGCAGAAGACAACATGCAGGTGGTAAACTGTACCACTCCATCGCAGTATTTTCATCTACTTAGACGTCAAGCATTGCAAGACAAGAAAAAACCACTGGTTGTTGCCACTCCAAAAAGTCTGTTGCGTCACCCGATGGCCATGTCTAACGCAGAAGAACTCGCTGAAGGATCTTTCAGGCCGGTAGTTGATGATAACACCGTAAATAATGTAGAATCAGTTAAGCGCGTAGTATTTTGTTCAGGCAAGGTGTATTACGACCTGTTGAAATTTAAGCAGGATGAAGAAATTGATGATGTTGCTATCGTACGCCTCGAACAGTTTTATCCTTTCCCGAATGCAGATATACGGGAAGTAATGGATCAATACGACCATGTAACAGATATTGTTTGGTGTCAGGAAGAGCCTAAAAATATGGGGGGATGGTCGTTCGTATGGCCTCGCCTTATGGAGCAAAGCAATGGTGAACAGGCCATAAGTTATGCGGGTCGGGTTGCTGCTGCTTCTCCGGCTACGGGTTCCGCTAAAATACACGCTGCCGAACAAGAACGTCTGGTTACCAGAGCTATGATGACCAAAGACAGATAAGGCAGTTAAGACACGAGCTGAAAATGATAAAGGGTTGCTTAACACTAGTTAAGCAACCCTTTATACTATCATACGCGATTGATCATGCTCTCAACGCAAGCCGCCAGGGACTCCCTTGCAAATTCGCGAAACGGCATCGTGGCTGTGCAGGCTTTCCATATGCACACATCGTACGACGAAGTCTTTTACAGCTGAGTGGCCGTTCAGTTTCAAAGAGAACAACCTCGCAGCGTCTTCTACGAACTTCTGATATGCTCCGTTTAGTTCGGCAAACGCCTGCTCATCTTCACGTTTTACCATGACCTGTGTCTCTGTTTTTACAGCATCTCTGCACAAATCTACCATGTCTTCTACCCACATGGCTTCATTCAATTCAACAGTAATATACGCTACACTTCGCTGGCTATGTGGTATGGTAGCAACTTCTCGTGTTTCGCGTGCGTGTTCGGCAAGCTCGTATGAGCAAGGGCACGCCGAGCTATATACAAATTCGAAGTGCATGAATCTCCTCATTACACCTTTCTCATTCATAACACCTTCGTGGGTTACCGTATAGTACTGATATCCCGCCAGATCACTACGCAAGCTCTTCGTTAATACAGGATAATTGATGTTCAAATTAACATATGCATCTTTTGCCTTGAGGTCATCACGATACATATGAAGAACATATTCCAGCACATCCTGATGAAATAGCTCATCCTGAAACTTATAAAATGAGCGCATTATACGGCTCATATTTATACCCTTCTTACCTGCGTCTAAGCTAACGTAGCCGTCAACGGATGTCTCGAGGGTTAGCTCTTTTCCTTCCCGTGTAGGATAACGAAGCGGAAGCTTAAAGTTTGAGATACCAACCTGTTGTATTGGTACATTTTCTCCCTCGATTAAAGACGCAGGTCCATTCTGCAGATCAGGCAGTGACGCTCTGTACTCTGGTGTAACAACGAATGTTGGGTCGTAAATGCGTTTCAGATTTGTAGTAATCATAGTGTATAGTTGCTCTTGAAATCGTATTGTGAGTAACTAATAACTGCCTGTTGACCAAAAACATTCATTAACTATTCGTTTTTTTTTCGTCCTCATTGGATTTTCCTTCATTTTCCCTATCTGAAGTATCCTCTGAGCTGTTTTCTGGCGCATCATTGGTATCTTTAGTCTCATCGGTTGCTGTTGAGGCGTCGCCATCCGATTCTAAAGACACACTTACATTGCCCTCATCATTTGAACTGATTTCGGCAATAATCTTCTTCTCAGCCTCAATTCGCTCCTTCTCTTCAATTTCAGTTTGACGAATTTCTCTGATTTTATCAACATCCTCTTTTGATATCGGATAATTACCATAAGGACGTTCACCAAGCATATCAATTAAATCAGCACCAGTCAGAATTTCCTTTTTCAGCAATGTTTTAGCCATTTGCTCTAATTTATCCTGGTGTTCAGTTAAAAGATCTTTTGTGCGCTTGTAGCAATCGTCTATAACCTTTCGGATGGTTTCATCTATTCGTTGAGACGTACTTTCTGAGTACTTCTTGTTAAATCCGAAACTACCATCCGGATTACCGGAGTCGTAGTATGAAATATTCCCAAGCTCTTCACTCATACCGTACACCGCAACCATAGCGAAAGCCATGTTGGTAATTCGCTCAAGATCGTTTTGAGCACCGGTTGATACCTTACCGAAAATTATGTCTTCCGCTACACGACCGCCCAACAGTGCGCAGATTTTATCCATAAGCTCTTCTCTGGTCATCAGAAAACGGTCTTCCAGAGGGGTTTGAAGGGTGTAGCCCAAAGCGGCTAACCCACGAGGAACAATACTTACCTTCATTACCGGATCAGTATGTTCAAGATACCAGCCAACAATTGCATGCCCCGATTCATGGTAGGCAACAATCTCTCGTTCACGTGGACTAATAATCTTATTTTTTTTCTCCAAACCCGCTACTACACGCTCAATGGCATCTTGAAAGTCAATCATTTCAACAAATTCTTTATTCCTTCGAGCGGCTAAAAGTGCGGCCTCATTACACATGTTTGCCAATTCTGCACCGGCAAAACCAGGGGTCTGTGTTGCTAGGAGTTTTACATCCAGGTCATCCGACTTTTTAATTTTTTGAAGGTGTACGTTCAGCACTTCCAGCCTTCCGTTCAAATCGGGTTTGTCAATCAGTATTTGTCTGTCAAATCGCCCCGGACGTAACAAAGCCGAGTCTAAAATATCTGGCCTGTTGGTAGCAGCCATCATAATAACACCCTTCTCAGTGCCAAAACCATCCATTTCAGCCAGCAGCTGGTTTAAGGTGTTCTCCCGTTCGTCGTTAGACCCCGTTGTCGCATTTTTACCACGACTCCTTCCAATGGCATCAATCTCATCGATGAAAATTATGCAGGGTGCTTTTTCTTTAGCCTGTTTGAAAAGATCTCGAACACGAGCTGCACCTACACCAACGAACATTTCAACAAAATCTGAGCCACTTAGACTGAAAAACGGCACATCAGCTTCACCGGCGGTAGCCTTGGCCATGAGTGTTTTCCCTGTTCCCGGCGGTCCTACAAGCAGTACACCTTTGGGAATTTTACCACCTAGTTTTGTGAACTTTTCCGGACTCTTCAGAAAAGCGACAACCTCTTCAACTTCTTCTTTAGCTTCCTGTAGTCCGGCTACATCTTTAAACGTAACCTTGTTCTCGCTGGACTTATCATACAGCATAGCCTTGTTTTTGCCAATATTGAGAACTTGCTGTCCGGGATTCATCCTTCTAAATATGAAAATCCAGAAAGCTACAAGCACCAGGAGAAAAAGAAGCCAGGTAAAAATCCCACTAAACCAGTTTTCCTCAATTTTTGCGTCATATTTTACGTCAAATTCTTCTAGTATCGGACGGATGTCGTCTCCCTCGAATTTCGTGGTTGTGAACCGTAGTATGGGCTCTGCAGGTGTATTTGTCCAGTTGGATGCCGGCCGCTCGGGTACACTCACCTGCCCGCTTTCTACGGCACTTTGTTTGAAATTACCTCTGATTTCAACACCATTTACTACGGTTACTTCTTCAACATGCCCGCTGCGCACATGATTTAAAAAAGTAGAATACTCTATTCGGTCGGCCGAATCAGGGATAGAGAAAAGTGAATGTATAGATAATAATATCAGAAGGATGGCAAGGTAAATCCAAATAGATACACGTGGGCCTTTTCCTGGAGCCTGAGGGTTATTTTCTTTTTTTGGGGTGTCTTTAGACATTGAGGGAAGGTTTGATATTCAGTCGTGTCAGATACGATTTCTGAATAGATTGTTAATTAAAATTTTCTCTAAACAATGAACGGTAAAAATAGTGAACTCATTCCATTTGTGATGTGTCAAAATGCATCGTATCTCCACTTCCTGTCTGCATTTGCATCCCTTTACTTTTGGGTAAAATCTTACCAATAACCACAACATCTTTGAAGTGTTCTACCAGTATATTTACGTCTTTTTCGGGCATTGTAAACAAGAGTTCATAGTCTTCACCGCCCTGTAACGCGTATTGATCTACATCTTCTTCAAACTCATCAGCTACAGCTCGGGTTTCCAATGCAATAGGAATAGCACCACTGTAGAGTTTAACGCCAACTCCAGAAGCATTAATGAGCTGCATCGTATCTTGAAGCAGATTCTTACTGATATCGATCATTGCAGTGGGTACTATGTTAAGTTCAGCAAAAGCAGTGATAATATCATTTCGGGATTCAGGTACCAACTGCCGGCGAACCACATACTCGTAGTCAGATAAGTCGGGTTGAAAATTCGTTTCTGCCCCATTATCAAGCCAATATCTTTTTTCTCTAAGCAAAATTTTTAACCCGGCAAATGCTCCACCCAAATCACCTGTGACACATAAGGCATCATTCACGGCCGCGCCAGACCTATATGTTACTGCATCTTCATGTACCACACCATTTACAGAAATACTCACTACGAGTCCCGAAGAAGATGCGGTAATATCACCTCCAACCATCGGGCAGCTATACACTTTTGCAGCCTTCCCTATACCTTCAAAAAGGAGATTGATCATTTCCGTAGATATTTTATTCGGAAGTGCAATGTTAACAAGCATGCTTTCGGGCTGTCCATTCATTGCGTAGATATCGCTTAAGGCTGCAGAAACCAACTTATAGCCCACATGTTGAAGTGGGGCATAGGTAAGGTCAAAGTCAACGCCCTCCACATAGGTCTCTGAAGTTGAAAGTCTCAGGTAAGTCTGACCATCTACTCTGATTACGGCACAGTCGTCACCGATTCCCCGCACGATATGTGCCATATCGGGTTCAGATTTGGATACGATCGCCTGGATATGTTTAATTACTTTATTTCGAGATAAATCGGATACCGGTGTAAATGCTGCCTTGCTCATGATTGTCTTTTATAAATAAAAAAAGGTCACCTGCAAAAAGCAGATGACCTTTAAAAATACGGATAAACGGGGATTATTGCAGACGTCTGGTGGAGTAGTTGATTTGCAGTGTACCTGCTTGTCTTAACTCCTGCTGTACGTCGGTTACGATTCCCATTTCCGACTCCCTGTCTACACGAAGGGAAACGATAAGTCTTGGTTGTTCAAGCAACTTATCGTACATAATTCTGCGGATGAAAACCAGTTCGTCGATGAGTGCGTCATCAATCTGAACCCTAGTTTCACCGTACATATTATTGCCGATTATTCTTGGGCCAATATAAATGTAACTAACCAGGCGCTTTTGCTCAATTTTCTCAATATTCTCAGCACGAGTAAGCTCTACACGCACCTGAAGTGTAACTTCACGAAGTACGGTAGTTACCATGAAGAAAATCAGGAGCATAAAAACGATGTCGGGCATCGCTGTTGTAGGCACTTCCTGTTTAGCCTTGGCATTTTTTTTCTGGAACTTTGACATAGGTTACTCTTTAATCTAATTTCCCGGGTCTGGTTCCGCGATCGAAACGTTCATCGGATACATTTGACGAATTACATCATCTGCGGGACTTGCTAGTGTAGCACGATACCTTTCGTACCTCATGCCAAACATCGCCATGCTCGATGCATCTCTGAGCTCTGCATAAGCCCCCCTCACTTCATCCAGCATATTGATATATACTTCATAAGGGGTTTGACGCGCTGTTTGTATTGATACAATAGCAGCCTGAGGCGAAACGGACATATCAGGATCATTGGCTCTGTTTGCATTATCTACAAAGTTAACCACTCGTTCACGAACGTCATTTACAGCCGTTGGTTGACCATTGATCAGAACCATCCCCTGATTGTTAACCAGGATCTTCATGAGATTGCGCTCACGTATGGGAGGCGGAGGCGTTGTATCATCCGGTGGTGGAGGCAGTACCAATCCAATTCCGGTATCTACATCAATCGTAGTTACAACCAGAAAGAACACCAGCAAGAGAAACGCGATATCGGCCAACGATGATGATGGTATCTCGGCCCCACGTCTAACTTTTTTCTTACCAAACATTGGTAGTCCTTATCGGGTTAATTTAAAATTTAAATGAACTGCGAACACCACCGAAGAATATCATCAGAACCATGGCTCCAATAAGTACTAGTAGAGTGGTAAGCGCAGACTCAGTTGTCTGGCCGGTAACACCAAATGTAATACCGAATACTACAAATGGAGCAAGTACCACCAGAATCTTGGTCACTTCATGCTTTCCGGTAAAGATATTTTTTAATCCAAAAACCGCTATCAAAAGCAAGGCGAGGCCAAGAAGAGTGAGGGCACCAGTAAGTGCAATTTCTTGTATACTCATGTTTTGAGAGGGTTAAATTATTCTTTACTATCGCTTTCGTCAGTTTTTACAGAATCTACTTTTGCCTGCTCTTCAGCAGTAAGTATCTTCTTGCCTTGGCTCATCAGTGCAATGGAATCAATAAGTACAATGGAGCTTTCTTCCATCTCAACTACCAGCCTGTCAATCTTGGAAATACAGTAGTTGTAACCAATTTGCAGTACAATGGCACCCAGAAGACCGGCAACCGTTGTAAGAAGAGCAACTTTAATACCACCTGCTACAAGTGAGGGCGAAATATCACCGGCCGCTTCAATAGCGTCAAAGGCAATAATCATACCTACTACCGTTCCGGTAAACCCGAACAGTGGTGCCAGTGCGATAAATAACGAAATCCATACTACGCCACGCTCAAGAAAGCTCATTTCAATTGAACCATAGGCTGTAATTGCTTTTTCAGCTGCTTCAATACCTTCATCAGCCCGAAGAAGACCTGCCTGAAATACAGAGGCTACAGGACCGCGTGTTTGAGAACACAGCTCTTCTGCAGCAGGGATACCGCCAGTCTGGAGGGCGTCTTTAACGTCCAGAATAAATTTACGAGTGTTGATATCGGCACGATTGAGCGTTATAACGCGCTCCAGAAATATTGCCAGCCCGATGATCACACAGATCAATACCGGCCACATGAATGTGCCACCTTCGTTGAAGTAGTATACAAGTACGTTAAAAGGACCTTCTTCCAATCCAACTTGCATAAGCAGGGTGCCAAATGACAAGGACATAGATTCTCCAGTTTTTCTTTGTTTGTTGTCTGTCTTAAAAATTTGAATTCAAAATGATAGATGATTTCCGCTTAAATGTCAAAGAAGCAATCACCCCACTTTTAATCCGTAACAATAGGTTATAGAGTGAAATGTTAACAATAAAACCCCCTAAATCAAAGTACTAAAACATGGTTTTATAATTTCTTCACGCATTAAAAGTTTGCCGATACGGTAACCCTTGCCGTTTGTATAGATCTGCCCCCCTGTACCGTGCGCCCGTTGTACTGTGCAGTTGCCCTTAACTGCGATGAAACCCGCCATAAAAGCTGCATGCCCCATATCCAGCTCTCTCCAGTACCGGCACCATTTGTTAGCACAAATTCAGAGGTTGCCGACGTCAATCCTCCTACCTGCATGCTTCGAAAAGCCGTATTTGATGATATAGAAAAATTCTGTGAAACTGGTACGGCAGCCTCTGTACGCACACTATAGCCCCTTAATTCAGCTCTGTTTACCACATCTGAGTCGATGCCATTCAGAAAAGTTATAAATGTCGCTACTCTAAAGTTACCTGCAGTAGTATACTGTACCCCAGGCTCAATTTGCGTTGTTTGTATATCATAATTTCTGGATGCAATTCCATCACTTGTAAGTAACTGATTTTGAGCAGAAATTTCTACTTGAGCCGTAATGTACCGAGTGAACCTATAGCTTGTAAAAAGATTTAACAGTCTATTCTTCTGCATTTCGGACCCCGACGCCAATCTGTTTTTTAAAACAGAGTTGCTTGATCGAATCGTCATATTGACATCGCGATTATTTCTGAATAACTGCAATTGCTGATCAGTGGTTATTCGCCCCGAAAGGGTTTGCTCTCCCCGGAATGTTTCCTGTCGCAGCAGATAGATATCTTTAAGTGATGTAGTTTCGCTTTGCTCCCGAATATCGATTGTTCCACTATAGCGAAGTCCGCGAGTGAACCATGCTCTATGTATACGATATGGGTCGATCACCGACCTCCAGCGAAACTGCAGTGAAATAACCGGAGTCAGTTCCTCTGTAGGAAGCAGCTGCCGGATGAATGTGCCTTCATCGGGCGTTTGTTCCGGGAAAAACTCATCTAACTGGGGTATTCCATCGCCATTTACATCAATCCAAACATACTGACCGAACTCTGGACCGACTTCAAGGTACGTTTCCTGTAAAACAGAACGACTTTCCGTGGCAACATTATATAGAATTGATGTGACTACAGCCCGATTCAAAAATTGAGCATCTGTATTGGAGCGTACGGCAAGACCCCGTGTTTCACCTGCTCCAAACTCCTGAATGAATAGCGATGTGGGTTTACGTACCTGATAGGCCACTCTATTGTGTGACTGTATTCCGTCAGCTGGCGATATACGAATCTCAATTCCCGGAGCAACAGTTCTGGAACTCAACTTCAATTCATCTGAAAAGACTTCATAATCGTTTCTCAGACCGTATTGCACACTTGCCGTCGCTACGTTACGAAGCTGAAATTGCAGACCAACGGTGTGATCCAGATGACCAAAACTATTGCGTTGCAATTCATCCATCGTATTTTTCTCTTCGCGACGTTCACCATGAATTTGATAGTAGGGTCTGATTGTACTCTGATTTGCATTAAACGCCCAACCCGTTTCAGCATCTATATTTTGCCAGCGCGTCTGGCCGGACTGATTTCTGTCGCTGATTAAATATCCGGCATGAAGCCTTACATCAGATCCGATATCAGAATCCCAATTCATGTTTACATCATTTCGGAATCCTCGCCTGTCTGTTCGCTCCAGATGCTGAACTATCCAGCTCAGGTATTTGGAAGGACCGGCTTCCCACTTGGCGCCAGCCTCCGATAAGTGCTCTGAAGAGGGTAACCCATCAGAGAGATCCCATTTCCTGTTAAACTCCACATCCCGAATCGGATCAAAGAAAACAAAGGAGGCTGCTTTGTACTCGTGATTCAACCAAAGATTGAGCACTTGCCCACCCGCTGTACCGGTTCCCCAACGTGCAAAAGACCTGATCATTTGCGCATGCCGTGCTGCATCACTGGCATATCGATTTTGCTCCTGTGTGCTTAAAGCCACTTCAGTACCCAGCGATAACCCATCAACAGGCCGTATGGATGTTCTCAAAGATAAGACCTGCCGGAGCTCGGGAGCCTGCAATCTGCGTACTGGCTCGTAACTACCCTGGCCCGGACCAACCCATTCGTACACAATACCGCTAACCGACTGTAATGACCTCCGATAACTCCCTTGCCCCTCCCCGACTCTAGTAAACTGAACCCTGAATACAGATTGTGGATTACCCGGATCAAACTCGTAAATAGTTATAGTTTCATTCTGAATCAACGTATCTCGTCTTACGTACAAAGCGAATGGCGAATCAGGTCGAAACCCCACGCTGTCGGCACCGCTCGTGAATAGGGTGTTTTCTCCAGGGATTGTATTTCTAAGTAAATTCAGGTCCTGCTCTGAAAGGCCGGTAAAATCGTCTAAAGAAATATTGTCGGCTTCTCTGATAAAAGTTGCACCAACCGACATTCTGCCACCCAGCAGGTTATGATAATCTGATTCTGCCGCTGATAACGTTCGGGTAAAACCAGAGCTCAAATACTGGTACTCAACACGTATGCGATGGGTATTTCGTATGATTCGTTGATTGGTGAAATAAATCTCGCCAATGCTGTAGTCAATTACATAGTCGTTTTCATCACCCCGGTCGAGCAACCTTCCATCCAGATACACTCGTTCTGTTCCGGCAACAACTACGATAAAGGGATCATTAGCTGTATTGGTAAGTCTGTATGGTCCTTGTATTCCGTCTCTCCCGGTGAGTTCTACCGTACGGAATGTTCCTCGTATCACTGCAAGAGCTGCTGTTGTGGTGCCGTGTTCTTTTTTTCGAAGGTCATAGCTAGCCTGTGCTCCTTGTAGCCTTCTGCCAAACCTTGCGATACTGCTCGACTGAAACTGCGCGTCAATATCACCAAATTGTGCTTGTACTCGGGGTGATTGCAAGCGGATAAAAACCTGATCAAACTCTCTGAGGTTCTGAGTGGTGCCATCCGGTTGAATAAATGTATTCTGATCGGTTATTGAGGCTGTAATGTAAACGTCGTCGGTTATGAATCCGGTAAGGTCAAAACGAAGTCCGCTTTCTATACCCAGGTCGCGGTTACTTCCAACGATGACCCCTCTTGTTATACTGCCCGACCCAGACAGATTTGTTGAAGCAAAAGAATCGACCCGGGGCTGCATTTGTGTAGGAGAGACAAAGACATTCTCTAATAATGTGTCAGCAGCAAGTGCTTCGTCGAGTTGAAGCGTCCGGGGTATAGAAATAGGTCTGAAGCGCCACTTAACCTGTAATTCTCGCGGAAAGGGGGACCATTGGGCAGGCCAGTGAATGGTTAAAACACCCGTGTTGCGATTGAAGCTCCAATACTCAGAAGATAGCATGATACCCTCGTGCATTATCAGAATTGTGCTAGACAACGTGAGGATGTCGAGTTGTATCTGATTCTGATCTGGAGTTACTACAAATGATGCTGTTCTTTCCGGGAAGCCGGTCATTTCAGATTGTGACTGTGCTACGGAGTATCCGGATAGGAAAACTAACATTAATAGAACGTGCACATGCCTCATTGAAAACTGTATAAAACAGGTAATCGTGGAAATAAAAAAAGGAGGACGAATTGCTCCGCCCTCCTTCTAATGTAAACAAAAAAGCAGGATTACTTCTCGTCTTTAACAACCCATACTTTGACTTCGGCTCTGATTTCGCCTTGGATGTGTACAGAGGCTGTATATTCGCCGAGTGCTTTAACATCGTCGAGTGTAATTTTCTTACGGTCGATTTCGAAGCCTTTTTCGGTAAGTGCATCTGCAACTTGCTGTGTGGTAACTGTTCCGAAAATCTTGCCATCTTCACCGGCTGTTACACTGATTGTGACAGACGCATTGGAGAGTTTTTCAGCCAGTTGTTGAGCAGCTTGAATTTTAGCCTCTCGTTTTTTAGACGCTTGCTTGAGTTCTTCTTCAGCGGCTTTAATAGCACCTTTAGATGCAACAATTGCTTTACCCTGAGGGATCAGGAAATTTCTACCGTAGCCGTCTTTAACTGTTACGATTTCGCCAGCTTCGCCAAGGTTTTCAACGTCTTGCTTTAATACTAATTTCATAGTTCGCTTCTCCTAATTATCTGTAATTTTCAGCAACGAATGGAAGCAACGCCAGGTGTCGGGCACGCTTTACAGCAGTTGCCAGCTGACGCTGAAATTTCGCACTGGTTCCGGTTACACGACGGGGGAGAATTTTACCCTGATCGTTAATGAATTTGCGAAGTACATCAACATTTTTGTAATCGATGTAGACGAATCCCGATTTTGTGAAAAGGCATTCTTTATCGCGGATTTTACCTTTTTTCGGGTGTTGTGGATTCTTTAACATAATTCTGTTCCTTAAATCTAAATTCAGCAGATCAATTATTGTTTGTCTTCTTCAGTGCGCTCACGCAAAACAGGTGTTTCACCTTTTTTCTGTAATTCGCGGTACTGAAGCATTTTATTGTCGTAACGGATATTCAGATAACGCATGATATTATCATCAATCTGCATAGCACGTTCGAGTTTGGCAATGAGCTCACCTGGTGCGGAGTAATACACGTTTACGTAATATCCGGTACCTTTTTTGTCTATCTCGTACTCAAGACTCTGAATTCCCCACTCTGCAACCTCGTCTATTTCAGCTTCGTTGTTGGTAAGAAATTCGGTGAACTTGGCAACGGTTGCCTTGATCTGCTCTTCATCCAGAACAGCGTTAACGATATACGTTAACTCGTAATAATTTTTTTTCATATCTCCTGCGGATGTTAATGATTAACAGTCGATGGTGTATCCATCAACAGGGTCGCGTAAGATACGGATATTCTGACTGTAGAACAGTACTAAAAAAGCATAAACGTAAAGAAGCCTCTGGGCAATAACCCAAAGGCTTCTTTACTACGGTGTTAATAGGATGGTGATTTTTTAGAACGCGGCCAGTAGATCAGCTACCGTCCATGGCATTACACCCAGCGCAACAGTTAATACAGCCAGAAATCCAATTACGAGTGAATATGTTAACCCCACTGCAGGCAACTCAAACTCGGTGTGTGCATCGCGCATATACATATAAACCATCACCCTGAGGTAATAGTAGGCGGCAGCAGCGCTGGTCAATACCCCAATAACAGCAAGAGATATTAAGTTCGCCTGAACTGCGGCTGCAAATACAAGATATTTACCGGCAAAACCAAGAAGTGGCGGAATACCAACCAATGAAAATAAAAATATGGAAAGCATCACGGCCATCATGGGTTGTTTAAAGCCCAGACCTGCAAAATTATCAAGCTCGGTTAAGTCCAAGCCTTTATACCGTTCATAATAGGCTATAACACCAAAAGCACCGATATTCATTATCGTATAAGCGAACAAGTAAAATTGAACGGCCGTGTAACCGGCTTCTGTTCCTGCTGCCAATCCTACCAGTACATACCCTGCATGCGCAATAGATGAATACGCTAGCATTCGTTTAACGTTAGTCTGTACCAAAGCAATAATGTTGCCAAATACCATGGTTAGCACGGCGATTACTTTGATCACTTCACTCCATTGATCTACACTTGTACCCAACGCACGACTCAGAATAAAGATTAATGAGAAGAAGCCGGCTGTCTTAGCGGCCGTGGCCATATAGCCCGTAATTGGTGTTGGTGATCCCTGATATACATCCGGTGTCCACATGTGAAATGGTACGGCAGATATTTTAAAAAAGAATCCCGTTAATAATAAGGCAGCTCCTGCCCAGTAAAACAAGCCTTTATCCGTTACAGCACCAATCGCTTCAAGTGAAGTTGACCCTGCTGCACCGTAAAGTAGGGCAATACCATACAAGAAAAATCCGGTAGAAAAGGCACCAAGGAGAAAATACTTAAGTGCGGCTTCTATACTTCGTTTATCTGTTTTATTTACACCAGCCAGTACATAAAGTGCAATCGACATGGTTTCAAGACCTAGAAAAACGGTCACCAGATTTGTTGCTGTAGCAAGTACAATCATACCCACTGTTGCAAACAAAATAATGGCATAAACCTCAGAATGATACTCTCCTACTTTCTCAAAGTAGTCTTTAGATAAAAGCAGTGTAAATATGGTACCCAGTAAAATGATTACAGTACCAAAAGCAGCCATTCCGCCAACAGCGGCCATATCATGAAATACGAGCTGGGTTTCCGTTCCCAGGTCTGCAACAGCTCTTGCTAGTGCTACTGCGGTGAACGAGACGGATGTCCATAATACTGTAGAATGGGAGGCACGAAACGCCGAGAGCATCATTACTACAAGGCCGGCTATAGCAATAACAGTGGCCGGCAAATACAGATTAATATCGTTTAAAAGTTCCATTATTGTAGATTTGAAAATTAATCGATTGTACTCGCCATTTCAGGAGTAACGTCGTACAGTTTGCCCGCCCATTCCGGTAAATCGGCACTTTGACTGTTAATTTGAATGATTGAGGCCTTTTCCATAGACTGATCCAGAATTTTTTCGACCTGTACCTCAGAGAAGCCTGTAAAGTAGCTTGGGTAAATTCCAATCCATACGATAAATACCATTACAGGGATCAATAAACCAATCTCTCTGGCATTAAGATCTTTAAGATTCTTGTTTTCATCTTTGGTTACTGGACCAAACATTACTCGCTGGAACATCCAAAGCATATACACAGCAGCAAGAATAACACCTGTTGTAGCGAATACACCAAACCAGATGTTATCGAGTACATCAGAATTAAACGCCCCCATTAGAATCAGAAACTCACCTACGAAACCGTTCAGCCCGGGAAGACCGATGGAAGACAGCGTAGCAATGAGGAACATAACCGCAAAAACAGGCATGATACCGGCAAGACCGCCAAATTCAGAAATCATTCGGGTATGTCTTCTGTCATAAATCATCCCGACAATAAGGAACAACGCTCCGGTTGAAAGTCCGTGGTTAATGTTTTGAATAATGGCACCCTGAACAGCTGTAGTATTCAGTGCAAAAATTCCGAGGACAACAAAACCAAGGTGTGAAACCGATGAGTATGCAACTAATTTCTTCACATCCTTCTGGACCATTGCGACCAAGGCTCCGTAAATAATTCCTATTACAGCTAGTGCCGCCATGTAGGGAGCGAATGCAATTACGGCGTTAGGAAAAATGGGAAGTGCGAATCGAATCAAGCCATAGGTACCCATTTTCAGCATAATTGCTGCCAGTACAACCGATCCTGCTGTTGGTGCCTCCGTATGTGCATAAGGCAACCAGGTATGAAACGGGAAGAGGGGTACCTTAATACAGAAGGCGAGTGCAAATGCCAGAAACATATACGTTTGTTCAACGAGCCCTATCTGGTATTCCGGACCTGAAATTAAGCGCCAGTCGGAGGTAAATACTCCAGAGTTAATGGCATCGCCTGCATGGAACCCAAGATAGAGTAAGGCTACGAGCATTATCAAAGAGCCCACAAGCGTGTACAAGAAAAACTTAATCGTTGCCTCAATTCTTCCTGAGCCACCCCATATTCCTATCAAGAAGTACATTGGAATAAGTGTAAGTTCAAAGAATATGTAAAAGACAACCATATCCAGAGAAGCAAATACCCCCAGTGAGCCGGTTTGAAGAATCAGGAGCATAGAGTAAAATCCAGCCAGATGCTTTTTCACTGATTCCCAGGCAGACAGTACAACAATAGGCCCCATGAAGGTAGTTAGCATAAATAGCAGCAAACTTAATCCGTCAAGACCAACAATATATTTGATATCGAGGCCGCCTATCAATGAACCGCTCTCTGTTACAAATTGTGCTACATCAGAGCCCGCTGCATTGAAATTGAGCATCAGAGGCACCGACAGAGCGAATGTAGCTGATGTAACAGCCAGGGCAATCCAGCGTATCATTGCGTCATTTCTCAACGCCAAGATTGCAAGCACACCCAGTAAGGGAAGGTAGATGGTAAGATTTAACAGTAATTCCATTGGTAAGTATGAATTATCCGAAGAGTAACATTCCGACCACAAGGATGGTACCCAGTACCAGCGCTATGGCATAATTTTGAGTAACACCAGTCTGAACATAGCGTAGCAGACTTCCGGCAAAGCGTACCGTTCCGGCAATCAGGTTTACGAAACCATCCAGTACTTTTATATCGAACACAGCGAGAACTTTATCAGAGGCTTTTACAATGGGATTTGCTATGTATCCCTCATAAAATTCATCAAATTTGTACTTGTCGGACCATACGGTATACATGCCTCCGAAAAGATTTTTCAGTTTTTGATCTGAAGCCTCTGCCTTATCGTCGGTGTACATAGTAAATGCGAGATAGCTTGCACTACCGGCTACGACTACAGATGCAGCCAAAATAGCCCATTTGATGCCTTTCGACAAAATCAGGTCATATTCGGAAGCCACAGCTATTAACCAGCCATGCAGCCAGTTCACGTGTGCAGTAGCTCCCGTAAATGTTTCCACGATGAAATCTGGGAACCCCATAAATCCACCGATTACCGACAGTACAGCCAATACCCATAAAGGGGCCGTCATGGTAGCAGGACTTTCATGCAGATATTTTTCGCTTCCTTTAGCTTCCGGGAAAATTTGAGGCAGTTTGAAAGATCCGTGGAACGTAGCAAAAGTTAAGCGGAACATGTAGAAAGCGGTCATAAAGGCCGTGAGCATCGCGATGCCCCAGAGGATAAAGTAGATAGGTTGGCCACCCAGAACTCCGGCATTTACAGTCATTGCCAGAATTTCATCTTTTGAAAAGAAACCAGCCAGAGGTGGTATACCGGCGATAGCAATAGTAGCAATTAAAAACGTTTTGTAGGTATGAGGCATATACTCTTTGAGTCCTCCCATGTAGCGCATGTCTTGAGGATCGAAATGCACATGCTTACCATCGTGCTCCAATTTATGCTCAACTTCGTGCATAGCATGAATAACCGATCCAGAGCCAAGAAACAGACAAGCTTTGAAAAAAGCGTGAGTCACTACGTGAAACATGGCAGCAATGAATGCACCGCTTCCAAGTGCTAGAAACATAAAGCCGAGCTGCGAGACTGTTGAATACGCGAGAACACGTTTTATGTCGGTCTGGGTTATAGCAATTGAGGCAGCGATTACGGCGGTAAGAGCACCAACGACGGCAACAATGAGCATGGCTTCGGGTGCCAAAACGTACAATGAAGACATCCTGGTAATCAGATAAATTCCGGAGGTAACCATGGTAGCGGCATGAATCAATGCCGATACAGGTGTAGGTCCGGCCATGGCGTCGGGAAGCCATACAAACAAAGGAATCTGAGCTGACTTACCGGTTGCTCCGATAAACATGAGCAGAGCGATCCAGAATGCAATGTCGGTAGGAATTAAGTGAAGTGAATCAAAAATGACATCAAATTCAATGCTGCCTACATATCGGAATACCAGGAACATTCCTATCAGAAAAGCAAAGTCACCGATTCGGTTATACACGAATGCTTTCTTTGCCGCAGATGATTTGGCCATGTCGCCGTACCAAAAACCAATAAGCAGATAAGAACAGACGCCTACTCCTTCCCAACCCAGAAATAACAATAAAAGATTGTTCCCCATTACCAGGTTCATCATCGCAAATATGAACAGATTCAGATAAGCAAAGAATTTCCAGTACCCCTCATCATCTTTCATATACCCCATAGAGTACACGTGAATCAAAGATCCTACGCCGGTTACTACCAGAGCCATGATAATAGACAGCTGGTCCACCCTCCATGCGATATCGGAGGTGAAGCTACCGGCCTGAATCCAGGTAAAGAGCCGGTAGATATCGGCAGAAGAATCGGATGAAAGACCTGTAAATAGCAGTACGGATATGAAGAAAGGAACAGCAACACTCACGGTTGCAATTGCACCGATAAGCGTTTTTTGCTTTCGCCAGGCTGGGGAACTTAATCCCATAAGACCGTTGATCAAAAAGCCGAGCAACGGCAGGCCTATTACGAAGGGAACTAAATCGAGGTAAGGATTCATGTATTCGCTTAATTAACGGTTCAGGAGACGATACGCACTTACCAGCGTAACAATTTGATTTTAGTAATATCTACAGTGAGATTATTACGGAAGATTGCAATTACAATGGCCAGACCTACCGCAGCCTCGGCAGCGGCTACACACAATGAAAAGAATACTAGAATCTGACCGTGTATATCGCCCATAAAGGAGCTGAAGGCAACCAGCGTGAGGTTTACGGCATTGAGCATAAGCTCAACACTCATAAATATTACAATTGCATTCTTTCTGGTGAGAACGCCAATTGTACCGATGGCAAACAGAATGGCGCTTAAAGCTAAAAACCAGGTTAATGATAGCATCAGTTTTGAGATTTGGGGTTACGCTGAGCAATAAACAAAGCTCCAACCACTGCAACCGTGAGCAGTATGGCTGTAACTTCAAAAGGGAAAAGATATTCGGTGAACATGGTGTTACCAATGGCTTCAACAGTACCTACATAGGTCATTTCGGAAGAGATATCCGGCAGCACTCCGGTGTAACCGGCCACAGCATATAATAACTGGGCCATAATAACTCCACCTAACAGAAAACCGAAAGCATTTCGAAATGTTTTCTTAGAGAATACCGTTTCCTCATCATCAACATTCAGAAGCATGATGACGAACAGAAACAATACCATTATGGCTCCGGCATAGACAAGTATCTGGATGATAGCAAGAAATTGTGCCTTCAATAGCAGGTAAACGCCCGCAAGCGTAACCATATTCAGTACAAGAAACAGCGCGCTGTTTACGGTACTTCTACTCATAATTGTTGCCAAAGCCGAAGCGATAGCCAGAGTTGCCAACACAAAGAAGATGTATGTGACCATGATTTATTCTGTGAAGTCGGAAAAATTGTGACCAAAGGTACCGAAATTTGAACCGCTCTTCAATATTTAATTGGTTAAGGATCTCTATTTAAAACTGAAATAGATTATGCCCAGCAAGCCAACAGACCAACAATAGTAGGCGAAAAAGTGAAGGCCTTTTTGTTTAAATAGCTTCAAAAGAAACTTCAGGGAGTAGTAGCCGGAGACTAAAGATGCAAAAAACGCTCCTACCAACGACAAAACTACAATATCTCCCCCACCGGTCTCCATGAGCTCCAGGCCCTCAAGCAGCATCGCACCGGCAATTACAGGAAGCAACATCAAAAATGAAAAATCAGCAACATCCTCTCGTTTCATCCCTAGAAGTACGCCGGTGGTGATGGTGGTACCTGAACGCGATATACCCGGAATCATGGCAAATGCCTGGGCAACACCCATAATTATTGCATTCTTGGGAGTTACTTTACCCTGCTTGGGAGAGATGAATTTGTTCAGATACAGTATACTGCCGGTAACCAGCAACATACCGGAAACCAATACAGGACTAGAAAAAGCAGCCTCCAGATTACTTCTGAGCGTGAAACCTACTATACCTGCTGGAATCATGGATAACAAGATATAAACACTGATTCGTGCATCGTAATTGTTTTTCCACTCCGACTTGTAGCGTGCCGGCTTACTTAAAAAAGTAAAGAAGTTTTTAAGTATGTCGATTATTCTGGTCCAGAAGTAAATCAGAATGCTGAAGAAAGAGCCAAAATGAACTACTATTTCGAAGGTTATACCCTGTTCAAGGTCTCTGTTTAACAACTCTTGTGCCAGCACGAGGTGTCCTGAGCTGCTCACAGGTAAAAACTCCGTTACCCCCTGTAGGATGCCCAAAAGAATCGACTCTAATAGTTCCATGAAAATGTATTAATTTATGGTGCTTGAGAAGCGTCAATAATACAAAATCTTCCTCCAAGAAACATTAAATAATCATGCAAACGTACAGCATCGACATGTCGGCCTTACAAGCCCAAATAGATCAGCACAGTACCTTTATTGAAGATATAAATAACGAATTAGACAAAGTAATCATTGGCCAGCGCTACATGATTGACCGGTTGCTTGTTGGATTGCTCACCGATGGTCATGTTTTGCTTGAAGGTGTACCTGGTTTAGCAAAGACTCTCACCGTCTCTTCACTGGCACGTGTTATTTCGACACGATTTCAGCGTATTCAGTTCACTCCGGATCTTTTGCCTGCTGACCTTGTGGGTACGCTTATTTACAACCAGAAAGAGGGCGAGTTTACCATTAAAAAGGGGCCGATTTTCGCAAATATCATCCTTGCCGATGAAATCAACAGATCACCTGCTAAAGTTCAGAGTGCACTGTTGGAATGTATGCAAGAGCACCAGGTCACCATTGGTGAAGAAACGTTTCCGCTAACAGACCCTTTTCTGGTTCTGGCAACGCAAAACCCGGTAGAACAGGAAGGAACATATCCGTTGCCTGAAGCGCAGGTTGACCGTTTCATGCTTAAAATCAAAGTCGGATACCCAACGGCTACCGAAGAGATGCAAATCATGCGTAACAACGCACGCACGGGACCAAAACCAAAACTGAATCCGGTGGTAAAGCCAGAACAGATTCTGGATGCCAGAAAAGTCATCAATAATATCTACATGGATGAAAAGGTTGAGCAGTATATCATTGACCTGATACTAGCCACCAGAAATCCGGAAAAATATCGTCTTGCCGAATTGCGTGAACTCATTAATTATGGTGCGTCTCCACGTGCATCAATCAATCTGAACCTGGCGGCCCGAGCCATTGCCTTTATGGAACAACGTGCCTATGTCACTCCGGAAGATGTTAGAGTGATTGCAATGGATGTTTTACGTCACCGTGTGATACCCACCTATGAAGCGGAAGCGGAAGACATCAACTCGGAACAGCTGGTAGAACGTATTATTGGAGCGGTTCAAGTTCCATAACATGAACGGTTGAGACAAATACACAATACAATCTTTACAACGCAGGCCCCTGATGTAACATCGGGGGCTTGTTCTAGCTTAGTTCCAGCATACGATCGAGAGAACGCTTGGCTTTTACTCTGAGCTCTTCCTCAAGTTCAATCTGCCAGATGTCTTCCTGCAGGCATTTAAGTGTGTCTTCCAGGGTAATTTCATTCATGTGCGGGCATCTAACAGAACACAATCCCAGCATTTCTTTTTCGGGATTTTCTGCCGCTATATTATCTGCCATACTACACTCTGTGAGTATCAGGAATTTTTGAGCCTCTGACTTTTTTACATAGTTAACGATAGCTGTTGTACTTCCGCTAAAATCAGATTCCAATACGACCTCTGGCGGGCATTCCGGGTGCGCAATAACCACTGTTTCGGGGAATTGTGCCCGTGCATTGCGAATATCTTCTACGGTAAACTGCTCATGTACTTCGCAGCGACCGTCCCAGACAATCATAGCTTTACGAAAATCATCCTGCACAGCTTCGCTGGGTGTGATTACACGTTTGCCTGTTTCGCGTGCTACATTTTTGGCGAGAAATTCATCCGGCAGGCAGATTACGGTATCAGAATCTAGTTTATTAACGATATCCACCGCATTGCTTGATGTACAACATACATCTGTTTCTGCCTTGACATCAGCATAGGTATTGATATAAGTAACTACAGGAACGCCCGGATATTTCGCTTTAAGATTGCGAACATCCTCTGCAGTAATACTTGCGGCAAGCGAACATCCGGCAACTTCTGCGGGAAGCAGTACCATGCGGGAGGGATTCAATATTTTAGCCGTTTCTGCCATGAACCGTACCCCACAAAACACGATTCTGTCGGCTGTAGATTCGGCTGCTATGCGACTGAGTCCTAAAGAGTCGCCAACGTAATCGGGAATACTGTTGAATAATGCAGCTTCCATATAATTATGACCCAGAATAACAGCGTTCTTCTGCTTTTTGAGTTGATTAATCTCAACGGCCAATTCTGATTTCAATCGCAGTTCTGCATCGGGAACAATTTTACCTATACGTGCTTTGAGATGCTCGTACATTCCCTGAACTGTGGTAGGATATTCAATTTTCTTCATAGATTGCATAAAATAAAAAAGGTGAGACGACTTGAATAGCCATCTCACCTTTAAATTTACCGAAATTCACCGAAAGTATTAAGCTTCTTTCTCGTCTGAACCTTCGGCTTCGTCCGCTTCTTGCTTCTCCAGTTTGGCCTTGAGATCAGCGAGTCCTGACATTTCGCCTACTGTGAGAGCACCAGATACGTTTTCAGCTTTTTTGCTTCTTGCCGGCTTCTTTTTAGCCTTGCCTTCTGAAGGTTCTTCATCGTAAGCTTTTTCACTCACAACGATATTCTTAGATGGCTCGTCGAACTCCAGTACAGCTACATCAAGTTCTTCGCCTTCTTTGTAGCTTTCTGTGATCGTTTCGATTTTGGCTTCTTTTGCCGGCATGAACGCTTCAACTCCCAGTGGAAGCTTAACAAACATACCTTTGTCGGTTGTTTTCACAACTTGGGCTTTCTCAACTTTTGCACCCGGGTAATAAGCCTCAGCATACTGATCCCAAGGATTGGCAGTAACTTGCTTATGACCAAGTGAAATTCGTCGGTTCTCGAAATCGATGGTAAGAATTACAACATCCAGTTCGTCGCCCTTGTTTACAATTTCGCTCGGGTGATTAACTTTGGCTGTCCAGCTAAGGTCAGATACGTGTACAAGACCGTCGATACCCGGCTCCAGTTCGATAAAGATACCGAAGTTGGTCAGGTTACGTACAACACCTTTGTGCTTAGATCCAACAGGGTAGCGCATTTCAAGCTCTTTCCATGGATCGTTCTCTAATTGCTTGACACCGAGAGATACTTTCTTCTCATTTTTGTTGATGTTCAGCACCACGCACTCAATAACTTCATTCTTTTCAACAAGTTGAGAAGGATGCTTAATGTGTTGTGTCCAGGACATTTCAGAGATGTGAATCAATCCTTCAACACCTTTCTCAAGCTCAATGAACGCTCCGTAATCTGCGATAGAGACTACTTTACCCTGAACTTTCGTGCCTTCCGGATACTTGGCATCAATTTCATCCCATGGATGCGGTTGAAGCTGCTTCAGACCGAGGGAGATACGCTTACGATCCTGATCAAACTCAAGTACCACAACGTTCAGGCGCTGATCGAGCTTAACGATTTCAGACGGGTGCTCAACACGACCCCATGAAAGGTCGGTGATGTGCAACAGGCCATCAACACCGCCAAGGTCAATAAACACACCGAAATCGGTAATATTCTTAACGGTACCTTCGAGAATCTGACCCGACTCCATGGTAGCAAGAATTTCTTCACGCTGCTCTTCGAGGTCGGTTTCCACAAGTGCACGGTGCGATACAACAACGTTTTCGCTGGTCATGTTTAGTTTAACAACCATAAATTCCATGGTTTTGCCAACATAAGCATCGAAATCACGAACCGGACGCACATCAATCTGTGAACCAGGCAAGAAGGCGTCAATTCCGAAGATGTCAACCACCATACCGCCTTTGATGCGACGCTTGATGTAACCTTCAATAACGGCCTGATTGTTGAATGACTCTTCAATTTTTTGCCATACACGCAGGGTATCGGCTTTGCGACGGGACAGAACTAACTGGCCTTCACGATCTTCCACTTTATCGAGGAATACTTCAATTTCGTCGCCTGGCTTGAGTTCTTCGATATTACGGAACTCATTAAGAGGAACAATACCTTCAGATTTGAAACCGATATCAACGATAACGTACTTCTCGTCGAACGATACAACCCGTCCTGTAACAATTTCTTTTTCTGAGAATGAGGTTAACGTACCCTCATACATGTTTACGAGATTATGATACTCGTCATCGGTGTAATCTTCAGAGGCTTCCTGAAGTTCAGCAAGCGTATATACTTTTTCGCTGATTTCGCCTGTGTATGACTTGATCTCGTATGTTTCTTCAGCGGCAGGAGCCGTTTCTTCAGCAGCGGGAATCGTTTCTTCAACGGCAGGAGCAGTAGCTTCAGCAGCAGGAGCATTGGCTTCGGCAGATTCTTCTGTTGCAGGTGCAGCCTCAGCGGCTTCATCCGGCTTTACTTGAGCCGTTTCTACTACTTGAGTTGTCTCTGCTGCGGTATCAACCGCTTTGTTTTTGGTTTCTTCTTCGGGTGAAAGGTTGTCTTTCTTTAGATCATCTGACATGTATTGTAACCTGTTATTGTTAGCCGCCTGTGCAGTACAAGACTGTAATCAGGGGATTAGAGTTATGGGTAGTTTGTTTACACAACGGGTGCTGTCTGCAGACATTGTGTTGATTCTGTTTTGGGCATCAGCCCGGTTAAATGCCGTTTCAACGACCTTTAACCGTATTGATGACGAATTGAATTTGTTCTTCAAGTGTGAGCAATCCTGTATCTACCACAATGGCATCATCCGCTTTACGCAGAGGAGCCACCTTTCGGGTTGAATCAATATGGTCGCGTTCTCTGATGTTCAGTTTAACTGCTTCCAGGTCTGTTTGTTGACCGTTTAGCAACATTTCATTGAGTCGTCTTTCAGCGCGTTTCTCAACACTGGCATCAAAAAAAAATTTCAGGTCGGCATCAGGAAAAACGGCCGTTCCAAGATCGCGTCCGTCGGCAATAAAACTGCCATCCTTAACAAATTCGCGAAGGTGTGTATTCACAAATTCACGAGCCTGAGGCATGGCGGCAACCGTACTGACATTTGCAGAGACTTCTTTGTCTCTGATGAGTTCTGTAACTGTTTCTCCGTTTAAGCGGATACTAAACCGTCCATCGTTGAATTCTACCTGCAAATCACAAGATTTCATTTGGTCAAAGAACAATTCCTGATTCTTATGATTTCGCAAGTATAATAATGTTATTGCCCTGTAAAACGCTCCGGAATCCAGGAAAGTAAAGCCGGTTCGTTCGGCAACAGCCCTCGCAGTTGAACTTTTACCCGATCCTGCAGGACCATCAATAACTACTATCATAGTGTAATGCAAAAATTATTCAGAATCAGAGTTTCACAAATTAGAACTTATCCCCCTTATTATCAAATATTTTCTTGTTTATGGGTGCAGGATGCTTTATTTTTGTAGTCTTGAAAATTTTACACATTGCACAAACGGTATCTAAACTGATATGCCACAGCACAAATCTTCCGTAAAACGCGTTCGACAGGACATTAAAAGACGTATTCATAACCGTGCGCTTCGCGCGAAAATGCGAACATTGGTTAAGAATGTAGAAAAAGCAGCTGACAAAGAAACTGCTGAAAAGAATCTTGCAGCAGCTGTTTCCTACCTGGATCGTATGGCCGTAAAGGGCATCATCCACAAGAATAATGCAGCAAACAAAAAGTCTGCATTGGTTAAGTTCGTTAACAATCTCTAAATCTTATCTATTATGGCAAGGGCTCTACTCGTAATCCTTGATGGTTACGGGATTTCCGAAGACGCATCAGTAAGTGCAATTGAAAAAGCCAACAAGCCATTTTTAGATTCGATTTTTGCGGAGTATCCGCACTCTTATCTTACCGCCGAAGGGGAGTCAGTAGGGCTCCCCGATGGTCAGTTTGGCAATTCTGAGGTCGGACATCTTAATATAGGTGCAGGCAGAATTGTATGGCAGGAGCTCTCTCGAATTAACAAAGACATTCGTGAAGAGGCTTTTTTCTCGAACCCATCACTGCTAAAAGCTGTATCTGATGCTAAAAAGACCGGTCGACTTCATTTGATGGGGTTATTCTCGGACGGTGGGGTACACTCGCATATTGATCATTTGTATGCCCTGCTTGAGCTTTGCAAACGCAATGACATTCCATCTGTATATGTACATGCTTTCACAGATGGCCGTGATACCAAACCGCACTCTGGTGTGGAATATGCACGTGCCTTTAAAAAAAGAGCAGCGGAAATTGGTGTCGGGGAGCTGGCTTCAATAATTGGCCGTTATTATGCCATGGATCGCGATAATCGGTGGGAGCGTGTTGAAAAAGCCTATCAGCTTCTTGTACATGGAGAGGGATCTCATGCAGCAGATTCTGAAACTGTTTTTTTAAACTCCTACAGTGAAGGGATTACGGATGAATTCATCAATCCACACGTACTGGGTAACCCATCAGCGTCACGTATTAAAGACGGAGATACACTTTTATTCTTCAATTTCAGGGGAGACCGTGCGCGTGAAATCACCTCAGCTTTAACAGCAGATCCCTTCGATGGATTCGAGCGAAAGCCACTGCATATACATTACTACACGTTTACCCAATACGACGAGCGATTCACACAGGCGGAAGTGGTTTTTAAACCTGTATCTATGGTGAATACACTTGGTGAAGTTGTAGCCAAAGCTGGCAAAAAGCAACTGCGTATAGCAGAGACCGAAAAATATCCGCACGTTACCTACTTTTTCAATGGTGGCGATGAAAAGCCTAATGAGGGTGAAGACCGAATTCTGGTAGCCTCACCAAAAGTAGCAACCTACGATTTACAGCCAGAAATGAGTGCTCCGGAAGTAACCGAAAAACTTGTGGAAGCTTTAAAAACAGAGCAATACGATCTGGTTGTGCTAAACTTTGCGAATCCCGACATGGTGGGCCATACCGGCGACATTGACGCCGCTGCCAAAGCTGTTGAGGCGGTCGATGCCTGTATGAAAGAAGTCGTAACCACAGCACGAGAGCATTCATATAGCGTAGTTGTTATAGCTGACCATGGTAATGCTGATGTGATGATACAAGAAGATGGCTCAGCACACACGGCTCACACTCTTGCCAAAGTTCCATTCCTATTGATTTCGAATAACTCCGCCCTGAAACCCGAACCAGGGATTCTGGCAGACGTTGCTCCTACCCTACTGAAGCTCATGGAAATTGATCAACCAAAAGAAATGACAGGGCGAGCACTCGTATAACTAATTGATTTAACATCTGTTATCTAAAAAGTCTGCCTTGAATCACAGGGTGGACTTTTTTTTTGCTTTTACAGCGCATGCCGTTATACTATCATATTAGCATGAACTAATAGGGTAATCTGTGCGTTTTATGTGTTGTAATACTAAAAAGTCACACAGATATTTTTAAGGAAGGAAAATTTACTGTGAATAACATCACACTTCCCACTATCAGAGACTAATTAAACTATGGAAGGAAATTTCTCAAATCGTGTTCGGGACGTCATTCAATTCAGCCGTGAAGAAGCACTGCGTCTGGGTCATGATTACATCGGCACAGAACATCTCATTCTTGGAATAATTCGGCTTGGAGATGGTATTGCGATCAAAATTTTGCGCAATCTGAATTGCGATCTGCAAAAACTTAAGAAAAATATTGAAGACACTGTTCGTGGAACCGGCGGGGCCGTTACTGTGGGAAACATCCCATTAACTAAGCAGGCTGAAAAAGTTTTACGAATCACCTATCTCGAGGCAAAGTTATACAAAAGCGACACCATTGGTACTGAGCACCTGTTGCTATCCCTGCTCAGAGACGACGAAAATATTGCCGCCCAGATATTGCAGCAATTCAATGTATCATACGACGGTGTACGAGAAGAGCTCGACCTAATTATCAGTGGTAAAGCTCGGGAGACATCCGAAACACAGTCCAATCCGGACATTCATGTTGAAACCAGTACAAAAACCTCATCCAGTTCGAGGGAGCGAAAAATGGACAAGACAAAAACACCGGTACTCGATAATTTTGGCAGAGATCTAACCAAACTCGCCGAAGATGGCAAATTAGATCCTATTGTTGGCCGGGAAAAAGAAATTGAACGCGTTGCTCAAATTCTGAGCAGACGCAAAAAAAACAACCCGGTATTAATTGGCGAACCCGGGGTAGGAAAAACGGCCATAGCAGAAGGGCTTGCTCTGCGTATCGTGAAGCGAAAAGTTTCCCGAGTACTCTACGACAAGCGCGTAGTAGCGCTGGATCTGGCAGCACTGGTTGCTGGAACCAAATATCGCGGGCAGTTTGAAGAGCGTATGAAAGCCGTTATGAACGAACTGGAAAAGACCCCCAATGTAATTCTTTTCATTGATGAACTTCACACTATTGTGGGTGCCGGTGGGGCTAGCGGATCGCTGGATGCATCCAACATGCTTAAACCCGCTCTGGCCCGGGGTGATGTTCAGGCTATCGGAGCAACCACGCTCAACGAATATCGCCAGTTTATAGAAAAAGATGGTGCACTGGAGCGAAGGTTTCAGAAAATAATGGTGGATCCAACGACACCAGAAGAGACCATCGAAATTCTTAACCGTACCAAAGACAAATACGAAAAGCATCATAGTGTTCGCTACAGCGAGGAAGCCATTCAAGCTTGTGTTAAACTAACCGACCGGTATATTACCGATCGGTTTCTGCCAGACAAAGCTATTGACGCTTTGGATGAAGCCGGTGCCAGGGTACATTTGTCTAATATTATCGTACCTCCACATATCGTTCAGCTGGAAGAGGAAATCGAAAAAACCAGTGCCGAAAAAAACGCAATGGTTAAGCGGCAGCGGTTTGAGGAAGCTGCCAGACTGCGCGATAAAGAAAAGCGCCTCACTGAAGACCTGGAGTTGGCACAAACCGAGTGGGACAAAGAAAGTGAAGAGATTGTCTTTGATGTAACTGAGGAAGACGTAGCCAAAGTTGTTGCCATGATGACCGGCATCGCAGTTACAAAAATTGCCCAGAATGAGGGTAAAAAGCTTCTTCGTATGGCCGATGAATTATCTGGAAAGGTAATCGGACAGGATGAAGCTATCGTTAAACTCAGTAAGGCCATACAACGAACGCGTGCCGGTCTGAAAGACCCGCAGAGACCGATCGGTTCCTTTATTTTCTTGGGTCCAACTGGTGTTGGTAAAACAGAGCTGGCCAAAATTCTGTCGAAATATCTTTTTGATACCGATGACGCACTTATTCGCATTGATATGAGCGAGTATATGGAGAAATTCTCTGTATCACGGCTGGTTGGTGCGCCTCCGGGCTACGTAGGATATGAAGAAGGCGGCATCCTTACAGAAAAAGTGCGACGAAAGCCGTACAGTGTTGTACTGCTCGACGAAATTGAAAAAGCACACCCGGATGTTTTCAATCTTTTGTTACAGGTACTCGATGACGGTGTGTTGACCGACAGTCTCGGCAGGAAAGTAGATTTCCGAAACACCATCATTATCATGACCAGTAATATTGGTGCAAGAGACATCAAAAACATGGGTAAAGGCATTGGCTTCGCGCAAACAGATACTTCCTTTGACTATGTCAAAATGAAAAGTGTAATTCAGGATGCACTCAGACGGGTATTTAATCCCGAGTTCCTGAATCGAGTAGATGATGTTATCGTATTCAAGCCACTGGAAAAGGAAGACATTCTGAAAATCATCGACAATATGTCGGATCAGCTCTTTTCAAGAATCAAAGATATTGGGTACGAGGTAGACATCAGTCGGGGAGCCAAAGATTTCATAGCCGATAAGGGATTTGATCCGAAATATGGAGCCAGACCGCTTCGACGTGCCATACAAAAGTATGTTGAAGATCCGCTGGCAGAAGAACTCCTCAGTGCTGAGAAGTCCGAGGGTTCCGTTGTGAGAATTAAAATGAATACCACTCGTGACGGATTAATGTTTGAGTGGAAAGAACCTGTTGAAGAAGCCGGTAAAGGCAAATCCACTTCGGAGGAGACCAAATAACTCTCACAGATAATATTTCTTTTAAGCCAGACAATCCTTAAGTGTTGTCTGGCTTTTTTTTTGCACAAATAGTGAATTGCACATGTACAAAGCTTCGGAATTGGCGCAGGTAGGATAAGGCAGAATCTCAGGAGTTTGAGTATTTTGCTTGCAAATTAACACAGACACGATGAAATCCAAAGCTTTGCAAATCGCATTTCAAAGTCCATTCCCTCCCTTTCGTGGAGGTATAGCTACATTTAGCCGCTACGTATTTGAAAGTTTACAGGACTTGAAGGATGTTCACTTGTCTGGTCATAATTTCACGGCACTGTATCCCCCTCTGGTTTTCCCTGGCAAAACTCAGTTTACTGACGAGAAAATGCCCTTACCCGATATAAAAGAAACCGTTCACGCATATAACCCCCTGAACTGGAAGGTTGCCGCCAACGCTATTCTGGATGAAGCCCCGGACGTATATCTGTATTCGCATTGGCATCCATTTTTTTGTCCGGTACAGTTGCGAATTATTCATTACCTCAAACAGAAGAATCCATCAATAAAAGTAGCCGGGTTGCTACACAATGTGATTCCTCATGAGAAATTTCCTCTGCAGCATTATCTCACCAGGTCCTTGTTTTTGAAAACCGACATACCCGTTGTATTGTCAGGCCAGACACTAGATGAGTTCACGAGTCTGCGAGTTCGTCAGCAGCCGATCAAACTATTTCACCCGGTATATACGCAGGAACATCCGGAGGAAAGTGTAACCGAAATACGTTCGAAATTTGGCGCAACATCAGATGAAACGATACTTCTTTTTTTCGGTCTGGTGCGCCCTTACAAGGGGCTCGACATACTCATTGACGCGCTGAATGGGTTGGATATGAAGTCGTTGGGACTAAGGCTCTTCGTTGTAGGTGAGTTTTATATGGATAAACAGACCGTTTTGTCGAAAATAGATACTGCCAATAAGCCATTTATTCACATTCGTGACGAGTTTGTACATGATGCAGAAGCTGCTTTGTATATGAAGTGCAGCGACGTTATGGTTTTGCCTTACAGAACAGCCTCCCAAAGTGGAATTCTATCTAACGCTCTGAACTTTCATCTCCCTGTAATTTGCAGTAACCATGCCGGACTTGCCGAGCAGGTAAATCACGGTAAAAGTGGATTATTAACTGAGCCTGAAAATGTAGTGGAATTGAGGGATGCCATTGTTGCTATGCTCAATAAACCTCACAGAGAACGCATGCGTGTCGGTGTGGCCGAATTAAAAGAAACACTCAGCTGGAACAGGTTTGCACAGGCACTCCGTGAGGTCTTAACAAATTAATACAAACCTGATTTATAAGTTGACAACGGTGGATTTGCTCCGTATTTTAGCAATTCTTGACGCAATAATATTTTGCTTTGTTCTTTGATTCATTGAAACACAACGGAAGTTGATGTGAACTTCGGATTAGCCGGTTAACCGGCACGAGTTCTAATCAGAGTACGGATAACGCCGACAGGCCACAGCCCGTCGAGATTTACTTCGTTTAACGAGATTCGGGGCGTAGCGCAGCCCGGTAGCGCATCTGCTTTGGGAGCAGAGGGTCGCAGGTTCAAATCCTGTCGCCCCGACAATCATAACGTTATCCATATTGAGCGCCCGTAGCTCAACTGGATAGAGCAACTGCCTTCTAAGCAGTAGGTTACAGGTTCGAGCCCTGTCGGGCGTACTTTAGATTAAATGGCGACATGGCCGAGTGGCTAGGCAGAGGTCTGCAAAACCTCGTACGGCGGTTCGAGTCCGCCTGTCGCCTCACATCACACGTTGTTCTTGAAACTATGCCGCGTTCGTCTAGAGGCCTAGGACGGCGCCCTTTCACGGCGTTAGCACGGGTTCGAATCCCGTACGCGGTACATGTCTCACGGAGCCTGTAGCTCAGTAGGTTAGAGTGCCAGGTTGTGGCCCTGGAGGTCGTGGGTTCGATCCCCATCAGGCTCCCACTGTTTCAAGATTTAATGCCGCGTTCGTCTAGGGGCCTAGGACGCCGCCCTTTCACGGCGGTAGCACGGGTTCGAATCCCGTACGCGGTACGAAAAGCCTGGTATGCAATGCATGTCAGGCTTTTTTCGTTTTAAAACTACATGAACGTATTTCGTCTGATCTGTTTTAGTTAAAAACAAGGCAGAATTATACCGATTGTTAAATCATCCTACTTTTCGTGCAAGACCGAGAATACCGGTACCTTCAGGGTTGTCTCCAAGCATATCCAGTCTCATCAATAACAAACCCGGGATAAGCGTCAACAAATACCAGAACGGAAGTACCAGCGCCATCGCAAATCCAAATCGGGTTAACCAAAGCATTGGCCACTTGATAAGCATAACCCAGGCGGCATGGCCATACCTTCCATAGGTATACCTGAGACGTACCGGCTCAAGACCGGCCGCACGCATCTTCTCCTCCAGCTCTTCTTTACTATATCCTGCTCTTGCATGCTCTCCTACAAAGCTTTCATCTCCGTCAGCATCATCTTCCGCTAGATGGGAAGGTGAGTGCATAAGAAAGTACCCCCCCTTTTTCATCGCTTTTTGGAGGTTACGCATTACTTTCACGTCTTCCTCTATATGCTCAAGAACATCCACACACAAAATCATATGATATGACTTCTTGAATTTTGGCTCAAGCAAGTCCATTTTCCGGAACCGAATGAACCCCTCTTCGATGTCTTTTTTGAAAAAGTACTCACAATCACTCAAATAATCTTCCTTGACGTCAACAGCGTGTATACGGGCACCGGGAAATGCATGAAGCATGAAGCGATCATATTGACCAAAGCCACTTCCTGCATCGAGTATAGAAAGACGAGCATCCGACTTCTCAATCTGCAGTACCTCCTCCCCATACCAGGTTCGCAAAGCGTCCCTCACATACCAGCTTCTTAAAAAGAAAAGGTCTAACAATGAATAAAAGATACTGCGCAGTACTCTGCTACGACGAATTAAACCGGCAAAACGATCTTTTACCGGATCATAGGCAATTTGACTCATACGGAATTAGATCAGCAACAGCATCTTTACTTTCGAATGGCAAGAGCAGTTACTGATGATTAAAATGTTAATTTAGATGATATGATCGCTGATATTTACTTTCCGAGTACGCTGTCTGGATTTATTTAGCATTTCACCTAAAAATCCAACCGAAAAGAACTGCAAGCCAAGTAAAATAAACAGGGCACCAAACAGCAGAAGCGGCCGGTTCGACAGAAACTGATCAAAAAAGATACGCATAAAGACCAGGTAAGTGGTAATACCCGACCCCAGGGTTATAAAAACAGCTCCAACGCTTCCAAAGAAATGCATCGGGCGCTGGAAGTACACGTTTATAAACAGCAAGGTCAGCAGGTCGAGAAAGCCGTTGATAAAGCGTGATAATCCAAACTTAGTGCGCCCATATTTACGTGGATGGTGCCGTACAATGCGCTCACCGATTTCAGAAAAACCCTCCCATTTAGCCAAAGCAGGAATGTAGCGATGCATCTCACCGTACAGCTCAATATTTTCAACAACCTCTCTGCGGTATACTTTTAGTCCGCAATTGAAATCGTGAAGCTTAATTCCGCTCGCCTTGGAAGTAACCCAGTTAAAAAAACGAGACGGGATGGTTTTACTGACGGGGTCATGTCGAACTTTCTTCCAACCACTTACCAGGTCCAGCTTTTCCTGTTCAATCTGATCAATCATTAGTGGTATTTCAGCTGGATCGTCTTGCAGGTCGGCATCCATAGTGGCTACGTAATGCCCGATAGCGATTTCGAAACCTTTAGCAAGGGCTGTACTTTTACCGTAGTTGCGGCGAAAACGAAGAGCCTTTACCGGGTAGCCCGCCGACTTAAGGGCTTGAATCACCGTCCATGAATCATCTTTGGAGCCGTCATCAACAAAAACAATCTCGTAAGAAAACCGCGGAGAAAGCGCTGATTTAATAGCCGCAGCCAATTCTGTGAGTGACTCATCTTCATTAAAAAGCGGCACCACGACGCTTACATCAGGAGACTCCGGTAAATATGATGTATTTTCTTTAGACAATGTTTGATAATTGAGGCTTCAGTTAGGATATTAGCAACAAGAAGTTACAAAAACGAAGGTAAAAGGTTGATATGAAAAAGCTCTACTACAGTATTGGCGAGGTTAGCAAACTTGCGGAGGTAAAACCCCACGTTCTGCGATACTGGGAGAGTCTGTTTCCGGAGCTGAATCCGCAGAAGAACAAGGCAGGTAAACGAATTTACACAGAAAAAGACCTTGAAGTTGTACTTCAACTGCGAGAGCTTATAAAAGACAAAAAATTCAGTACAGCCGGGGCAAAAAAAGCGATCAAGAAAGAGCAGCCAAAAGAAGGGCAAGCTACACTCCCCATATCAGTAACCAGGGAATTGAGAGAAATACGTCATTTTCTGAGTACACTTCACGACAAGTTGTAATCGACTATTTACATGCATAAGACAGTTTTCGGAGCGTACACGCTACACGCAATTCAGACCGGATTTTTCAAGCTCGACGGTGGTGCCATGTTCGGAGTTGTACCTAAACCTCTCTGGTCCAGACATATTCCATCCGATGAGCAAAACCGGATTCCGATGTGTTCCAGATCCCTGCTCATCGAGTCTCATGATACGGGCAGGTGCTATCTCATCGACGCGGGACTAGGCCATAAATTCAATCAAAAATTCGAGGAGATATACCAGGTTGATTATTCCGACGGATCGTTGCTCAAATCGCTGGCCTCGGCGGGTTTTACTCCCGATCAGATTACCGATGTTATATTCACACACCTGCACTTTGATCACTGCGGAGGTGCCAGCATCTGGAAGGATGAAAAAACATCCGAGTTGATATTTCCTGAGGCCAATATCTGGGTAACACGTGCACACTGGAACAACGCTATTCATCCAAACCCAAGGGAATCCGCTTCATTTCTGAAGGAAAACCTGGACCCTATTGCCCGGCACCCAAGGCTTATTCTCACCGAGGGAGCCCATGTATTTGAAAACGATTTCTACACGATGATTGTGAATGGACATACTACCGGTATGCAGCTTCCTGTACTGGAGGATGGTGACAGAAAGCTGGTATTTGCCGCAGACCTGCTCCCTACGCACGCTCACACCCCTATTCCCTGGGTTATGGGCTACGATATGTTTCCGCTCACAAGTATGGAAGAACGCATGCGCCTGTTCCCCCAGGCGGTCAAAGAAGGATGGTACTTCTTTCTGGAACATGATGCAGACCATGAAATTATCCAACTAGGACACGACGGCAGAAATTATCATGCAGCTACAAAGTTAACACTCGGCGAACTATAAATACGCTGCGTGAACTTATAAAGCAATGAAGAAGTATCCATTTCGTTATCTTTATCGGGTACGTTAATTTGATTTCTATCATCGCAACCAATCAGTTTGAACTCCGAAAAACCCACATCAGAACCGCTCATTTCTAAGCTTACATCCCTGTACGAGTCACTGGGGATACGCAGGATACTTGCAGGTTTTTTTGCCGGAAGCGGTATTGCCCTGCTGCTTTTGTGGGTTGTGCTGATGTTAGAAACATTTCTGTGGATGGGTGTACTTGCCCGAACACTGATGCTTTACTTCGCATTTGGATCTGGACTGGTTGCTGCGCTGTTTCTTTATATAAAAGTACCGCGTACAAATTACCAGCAGCTGTACAGGGATTTCAGCGAAACGATGAACTTACCACAGGTTCGCTATGTGTTGGATCTGACATACACTCCCTCCGAAAAACAGGGATTGCTTCATGAAGCCGCCATCGAACAGCAGCTCAACGAATTGAGTGAAGAAAACGTGAATGCATCCGTTCGTTCTTATCGTGAGAAACACCCGGCCAATACATCCATGCAGTTATCATCATTTCTGCTGGTTATTGGTATGGCCTTATTTGCAGGTTTCTCCGCTGTGGAGCCCGACGCATTTAACCGAATTACCTCCCCCGGACAGGAGTTCCTGCGGCCAAATCCATATCAATTTACCGTAACCCCCGGAAACGATACCTTTGAACAAGGTTCCCAGCAGCGTATCCACATCCATTTCGATTACGATACAGCAACACCAGACAATGTACAGCTCGTTTTCAGGACGTCGCGTGAAAGTCAGTTCAGAACACAAAGAATGGTCTCCACCGACGAACGTCAATTCTCATCGAATTTACTGGAGCTTTTCGAAGACATCGAATATTACATCACTATGGATGGCTTTCGTAGTGAGACGTTTACACTGGAAGTACAGCTTTTGCCACGATTTACAGACTTGGTTGTCGTAGTGGAAGCTCCTGCATATACCGGCATCGAACCGGTTCAATACCAGTATCCATTCAGCAGAACGGAAGCGTATCCTGGTTCAGAAGTTACCATAAGCGGATTGGTTAATCAGCCGCTGGAAACCCTGCAGCTTCTTAGTAAACAACAGCCGGAGCCCCGTGACCTCTCTGGGGCTGATAGCTTGTATAGCATTGCATTACCAACAACTTCTGAGCCGGACAGCCTTTGGTTCATGATGAAAAGTAGCAGCGGTCTGGAAAATCGAAACACATTTAGTTTTGAAATGCTGCCGCTGGTAGACGAATATCCTGAAGTACGCATCCTTCGCCCGGAACAACGTACAGCTGAACTGGATCCCAAAAGATTACAATTGGTTTATGAGTTGCGCGATGATTTCGGGTTTAGCAGAGTTGAACTTGGGTACCGTGTAATTCGCTCTTTCAGGCCCGAAAGCCCTGAAGAAGGGTCCATCCGTCTGAGGCGGCCTTCGGGGCGTTCTGTTGTAGATGACTACACCTGGGACCTCTCCTCACTTCGCCTTCTACCCTTCGATGAACTCGTCTATTGGGTTGATGTATACGATAACGATACGTATTCCGGCTTTAAAAAAACGCGCTCTGCAGAACACCGACTCACAGTACGCTCCTTAACCGATCAGCTGCTGGCCCAGGAGGAACGTGAAGAAGATATTGCAGATCGCTTGCGGGATTTTCAGGAGGCGTACGAACAAAACAGACGTGATTTTGAAGATGTTCGGCAACGAATACTGCAAAACGAAGGAGATAACTGGGACCAGAGTCAGGCAGCCGATCAAGTACGAGAAGCCAGAGAAGACCTGGCCCGACAGCTCGATGAAATTCAGGATCAGTTTGAGCAGCTTCGTCAGGATTTAAGTCAGGAAGACCAGCTCTCGCCCGAGACAAGGCAGCTTTACGAAGACCTTCAGCGCCTGATGGAAGAAATTGATGACCCCGAAATCCTGGAAGCAATGAAACGCTTGCAAGAGGGGTTAGAAAACATGGATATGAATCAGGTACGAGATGCATTGCAGGAGATTGAATTCGATGAGGCGCGCTATCAGCAGCGACTCGAGCGCACAATGGAGCTCTTCCGCAATCTTCAGATGAATGCCGAGCTCGACCGGATGAATGCCATGCTTGATGATCTTGCCCGACAAGAAGAGTCGCTTATTGGCGAAGATTTGCCGGATGCTCAGGAACAGCAGCGCAGACAAGAACAGATTCAGAACGATTTGAGTCAGTTGCAGGAACGGCTGCAAACGATGCCAGATCGAAGCTCACGTCGAAATAGGGAAGAAATGTCCCGGCTCAATGAGCAGCTGCAGCAGGAAATGGATACTATCAGCGACCAGCTTGAAGATGATATCACCGAAATGCAAGAGGGTGGCGACGGAAGTTCGGAGCAATCGCAGCAGCGACGGCAGGAAATTCGAGATCAACTGGATAACATGCGAACACAGGTGCAGCAGTCGCAGAGCGCCATGAATCAGCAAGCTATACAGATTAACCGTCAGGCGCTGCTTGGCATTATGCAAAACCTGTTGTTGCTCTCAGACGCGCAGGAATCACTGGTGAAGCGAACAGGTGAACTAACCCAGGGAAGTGCGGGATTTGTACCTGTAGCGCGTGAGCAGATGGTTATCTCACGCACATTTGCTGCGGTAACCGATTCTCTTTTCAGGGTTTCAGCGGAAGTACCCCGGTTTCCGAACTTGATAAATGATCGAAAAGCCATTGTACAACGGCACCTCTCACGTGCTATTGAGCTGCTGGCAGAACGTGATCGTAACCGGTCTGTAGCCGAAGAAAGAACAGCATTGGGAGGCATTAATGAGATTGCTTCTATGCTGGCCGACCTGCTCGATCAGCTGGATGATTCCGGTGATGGTGAAGGTGGTGGTGATGGCGGAGGGGGCATGAGTGCTGAGCAGCTCATCGAACAGATGCAGAAGCTATCCGGTGAACAGGCCCAGCTAAACCAGATGATTCAGGACATGATCAACGACATGGCCGGAGAGCGGCTCATGCAAGACCAGATGGACCGCCTCGACCAGATGGCCCGTCAACAAAATGAAATCCGCCGGCAGCTTCAGCAAATTCAACGTAACGGCGGTATTGCCCCGGGTGATGAGTTGATGAGCCAATTGCAGCGCCTGGCCGAAGAAATGGAAGATGCCATCAACGACCTGCGCGGTGGTTTCATAGAAGAACGAGTGGTAGTTCAACGTCAGCAGAACATCCTTTCGCGCATGCTCGAAGCCGAGCGGGCGTTAAATGAGCGCGATGAAGATGAAGAGCGCCAGGGTGACAGACCTGAGGAAATAGAGCGAATAAGTCCGTCTGAATTGACACTGGAGGCATTGCGCGAAGAAATACGACGTAGGCTTCAGAGTTCTGATGAAACCCGATTTACCGATGAGTACCAGCGACTCATTCAGCGGTATTTCGAGATTCTGGAAGCTGAGGAAGAACGCCGTAGCACCATCAATAGATAAAATTCCGTTATTTACCCGACAGCAACTGATAGGCTTCCAGAACACCCATGCTTGTTTTCGCTTTCGTAACCTGAGCGACCTCTTTAACCGCGTCAACGGCATTGGAGGGTGCAAATGGCTTGCCCACAATCTTCAGAGCTGAAATATCGCCACTGCTGTCACCGATGTACGCCATTTCTTCCAGTGGTATGCCGGTTAGTTCCGACAACCGAACCAAACCCGTACCTTTATTACAATCACGCAGAATGATGTTTACCGATACTTCTGTGTGATGCACCTCAAATTGGGGGAAATTTTGGGAAACATAGGCTGTTGCCCAGTCATAGAACGACGTGATGGTAGATAAATCATTGTGAATAACACCGGCATCCGTGTGTTTGGCAAACTCGAGCATTACGTCGGGGAACTCTTCTTTGATGAGTTGCTCAACCCAACGACGTACCTCTTTAACCTCTCTTTCGTGGGCGTAATATTGACTGGAAAACTCCACTTTCTGGCGATCTGGAAAGTAAATGCCCCCACCGCTTTCAAAGACAATCGGCTGACGGATATCAAGCCACTGAGCCACAGCTTCAGCATATGGAAACGGACGGCCTGTGCAGATACTCAGCTCGGGGATAGCCGGGTTATCGCGTGATAGCTGGTTCAGTTCGCGGATCCATGAAACACTTGGCCAGTGGGGGGTTACAAATGGCATGGATATACATCCATCAAGATCAACAACAAATAATTTGGTCATTTTTAATAGGTACTATATGGTGCCGGTCGGCATCAGGCTCCGGCGGGAGGACGAAAACGAGGCAATGCCAGCGCGATCATGATGAATATAAGACCAAAAGCGGCGAACCATTGGTATTGATTTCTGTAATCGGCAAATTCCTGAGTGGCGAAACTTCGCGCGTCAAGGTCTGATATCTGAGATATAAAGCCATCCATTCCGTCAGCGCTTCGGGATATTTCGTAGTATTGTCCTCGGCCTGCATCAGCAAATTGACGTAACAATGCGGGTTCAAGGCGCGTTGTCACAATCTGATCGTTACGATCTCTTACATAGTCGAGCAGACGGCCTGTATTGGGGTCATGAACCGGAATGGTAGCTCCGGCTGTAGTTCCAATGCCTACGGTGTGAATATATATGTTGCGACTTACCAGCTGCTGTTTAAGCTCTGTGGTATCAGGACCATGGTCTTCACCGTCGGAGATGAGCAGAATCACTCTTGCGGTTTGCCTTTGCTCTTCCCCGGCCGAATCAAACGCGCGTATTGCCGTTTGCAGGGCTTCAGCAAATACAGTACTTCCACTCGGCATCATTTCCGGTCCGGCAATATTCAGAAAGGTACGAAAGGCGGCATAGTCGGTTGTGAGAGGTGCCAGTTGTATAGCTTCACCGGAAAACGCGATAAGTCCTACACGATCACCGCGCAGCCGATCAACCATTCTGAGGATTTCAAATTTGGCTTTGTCGAGGCGGTTCGGGCGCACATCCTGGGCCAGCATGCTTCGGGATACATCCAGCACTACCATAATATCAACACCACGACGCTCCACTTCACGTATTTCAACGCCAATTTGAGGTCCGGCCAATGCTATGATGAGCAAGATTGAGCCAAGATAAATCAGCGACGACCTTGCTGTTCGTACCCCGGGTATTTCATTGGTGTAGAGCTTAGCGAAAACTTCGTCAGAAAAGTACGCACTCCGCCTTTTTTTCAGCTGTCTTTTGTACAAAGCCGATACAAGCAGAACCAGCAAAGGGCCTAGTAAGAGCCATAAATAAACAGGATTTTCCCAGGTCATAACTATCAGTGTACAATAACTATTTGCAAATCAGCGAAATTAGTCCCTGTTGGACCAATCTTGAAGATATCACCAATCTCCATAAAAAAAGAATGCGAGTCGAAATTTTGGAGGAAATCCAAAGAGTTCAATCCTTTTTTTCGCGCAATACGTGCGGTAGATTCAGTGCATAGTGCTCCGGCTGCATCTGTATTACCATCTATGCCGTCGGTTCCGGCGCTTAAAACGGTAACCTTGCGGCCTAGGCGCTCCAAGTCAATCGCCAGGTGCAGCGCCAGATGTTGATTCCTGCCACCTTTTCCATTACCCTGCACAACTACTTCAGACTCGCCGTAGTAAATCAGCACCGTTCCGGATGTTGTTGGTGACGGTGATGCCTCCGATTCGGAAATTCGCACGATGTCGCTGTACATATTGCCAGCAACTGCGGCAACGTCACCACTGTAGGCATGGTCCTGAACGTGCACGTTATACCCGTCGAGGCGTGCATATCTGCCCACCAGCCTGGCGGTTTGGGTTGGTGTAGCCAGCAAGCAATTTATGACATTGCCCCTATATGGCTGGTCGGCGGTGGGCTGGGTTGGCGCACTACCAATAGTGTACAAATCGTCACCAGGCACATCAGAAACAATAAAATTCACGACCTCTGCCCCTGAGAATGCCTTTAACAAGCCTCCTCCTTTCACCATGGAAAGGGCTTTACGGGCGGCATTGATTTCTTGTATTGAGGCCCCGGACGCAAGCAATTCTTTAAAGCGTTGCTGCTTGTAGGCCAGCGAGACCGTAGGAACAGGTTTGCATAGCATGGCTGATGCTCCGCCGGTTAGCACAAATAAAACAAGGTCGTCGGGACGTACATTTTCAGCCATCGTCAAAAGGTTCTGGGTACTTTCAACTGAATGTTGAAGAGGCAAGGGATGGTTACCCGGCAAAAATTGCACACGGGAATCGGGGCTCACTGAAAGCGGCTTTCCACTACCATCGGATGGACCGATAACCGCGCCGCCGGTTATCTTACTTCCCATTTTGGAAATGATACCTGTTGCCAGCGAAAAAGCACCTTTACCGGCGCCAAATAGCCAAATTTTCCTGTATTTATCCAGCGATATGCAGCGACCGTCGTTCAATGTGAGCTCCTCTCCATTCAGTAAGATATCTTCCTGAAAACGTGTACCTGGCTGCATGGCCTGCATGGCTTCGATGAACCAGTTTGCCAGTTGTGTTCGCTGTATTCTGTCGGTGTGTGCATTAATATCAATCATAACCCTATAATAGTAAAAGACCGTTAAAAGCGTGGAACAAAGATTCCTTAACCAATTACGGGTTCATAATGGAGGCGAGGTTTCGTATCTTTAACAGATACATTTTTTTGGTTAAATACCATCTTACTATTTACGCAAAACATTTTTATACAGTTAGTTAGCCGAAGAATTGTGCAGGCTCTCAACGTCCTCAGGCAGCAATACTGATTCCCGATGTCCAATGGAAAAATTACACGTTTTTAATACGCTTTCACGAAAGAAAGAAGAATTCATTCCTCTTAAAGAGGGATTTGTGGGTATGTATGTTTGCGGACCAACCGTTTATGGCGACGCTCACCTTGGTCACGCCAAAAGCTACGTTTCATTCGACGTGATTGTGAGGTATTTTCGATATCTGGGATATAAGGTTCGTTATGTGCAAAACATCACGGATGTAGGACATCTGACCGACGATGCTGATTCTGGTGAAGACAAGCTTCAGAAGCAGTCACGTCTGGAGCGAAAAGATCCCATGGAAATAGCCGAACATTACACGTATACCTATTTCCGCGATATGGACGCTCTACATGTACTTCGGCCAGACATATCACCTCGCGCCACGGGACATATTCCCGAGCAAATAGCCATGATAGAAGAGTTGATCAAAAAAGGTCATGCGTATGAAGTAAACGGAAACGTGTATTTCGATGTAAACAGCGACTCTGATTACGGAAAACTCAGCGGAAGAAAGCTAGACGAAGCCGAGTCGGGTACAAGGGTGAATACCGCCGGAGATAAGCGCAATGCTGCCGATTTTGCCCTTTGGAAACGCGCAGACGAGTCCCATCTCATGCAGTGGCCTTCCCCGTGGGGACCGGGTTACCCCGGTTGGCATATAGAATGCTCGGCCATGAGCAACAAGTATCTGGGAAAAACTTTTGATATCCACGGAGGCGGTCTTGAAAATCAGTTTCCGCACCATGAATGCGAAATTGCACAAAGTGAATGCGTTCACGATACTGAATTTGTGAAATACTGGCTTCACAATAATATGGTAACGCTGAATGGTCAGAAAATGGGTAAATCATTGGGTAATGCCATTAGTTTACAGCAATTTTTTACCGGTGACCATCCCCTGCTGACACGCAGTTGGAAACCTCAAGTGATTCGCTTTTTCCTGCTTCAAAGTCATTACCGAAGTACAACTGATTTTTCGGAGACTGCACTGGAAGCAGCTGAGACAGGGCTCAAAAACTTGATGTCTATTCTAGAGAGTATAGCCCAGGCGGGTACACCCACAGCTGCTGCCCCATTTAACCTGGAGGGATTCAAAAAAACACTGGAATCCAGAATGAATGACGATTTCAACACAGCTATGGCCCTGGCTGTGTTGTTCGAAAACCTGAAACCTCTGCGGGCAGGTATTCTGAAGGGAGATATTCCCGAAAACATAGCCGAAGTACAGTCGTTCGTTTTCAGATTCGTTGATGAAGTACTCGGACTTTCCGTTTCAGGCCAGGCAGCCAATGCAGACAACGATGCAGCTGAAAAGCTGGATCATGCACTTAAGCTCATTATTGAGCTTCGCGCTAACGCGCGGTCGTCTAAAGACTGGTCTACAGCAGACCTCATACGCGATACATTAGCTCAGGCCGGCATCCGGATCGAAGACGGTCCCAACGGATCAACCTATAAACTAGATTAATTATGCAAGACTATTTTGTATGGGACGGGAGTCCGATTCTTTTTGACCTGGGAGTTGTTGAGTTACCATTTTCAATCAGTATTCCTGGCATTGTGCTGGCTTTTGTGATGTATCTCGGTGCTGTTTCTTTTTTCTCGAAGTCTACCCAAACCGGAAAAACAGGAAAACGACGCAAGAAACAAAACGAAGAGGGTTCTTCACTAAACAAAATTCAGCAAATAGGTATTGGTATTGCTGCGTTTTCCCTAGGGCAGTTGTTATTTATCGCTGCTGAGGCGGGAACCATCTCGCAGATCGGTCCGATTGCTATACGATGGTACGGACTCATGTTTGCCGCTTCTTTTCTGTTGGGATACTACCTTGGCAGTAAAACCTTTGAGCATGCCGGTAAGCCACAGGAACAACCCGAGACATTGTTCATATACCTCATGATTGGAACCGTTCTAGGTGCCCGCTTAGGTCATGTGTTCTTTTACGACTTCGATTACTACATCCGCAACTTGAATGAAATCTTTTATTTCTGGCAGGGCGGACTCGCCTCACACGGGGCTGTTGCCGGCGTTCTGCTCGCCATTTATGCGTTTACACGGAAGTATCCCGATTCGGGCTTTTTGTGGACAGCAGATCGTATAGCAATACCCTTTGCTATCGGAGGCAGCTTTGTACGGATTGGGAATTTTTTCAATTCCGAAATCCTTGGAAGTCCGACCGACGTTAGCTGGGCCGTTATTTTTGTTCGCGAAGACATGGTACCTCGTCATCCTGCCATGTTATACGAATCGTTTTTATACATGGTCATTTTTGTCATACTGATTTTTGTATATAGATATTTCCGGAATAACCCGCCTGTCGGAATTTTATCAGGGATATTTATGGCCGGAATATTTCTGGCACGATTTGTCATTGAATTTGCCAAGGAACGTCAACCCGGTTTCGATGAAACCCTCGCATTCCTGAGTATGGGCCAGATTTTAAGCTTACCGCTTGTAGCCGTTGGAATCTGGCTGCTCGCTAAGGCCGACTGGAAGAAAGGTCTACAGGAAAGAAACGCTGTAACATCATGAATGAAGAAGCCCTTCAAAAAACTGCTTTGCACGACCTGAAATCGCTCAATAAAGAAGAGCTCAGAGCACTGTGCCTTGGATTGGGCATGAAAAAATTCCGCAGCGACCAGATTTTTCAGTGGCTCTACCAAAAGGGAGCTGTTACATTTGAAGAGATGACCAATCTGCCAAAAGATCTGAGGCAAAAGCTTTCGGAGGTAGCGTATATACGCAGTCTGACTTTGCATCAAAAGCAAACCTCAAAAGACGGAACTACCAAGTACCTGTACAATTTACATGATGGAAATCAGGTTGAAGCGGTTCTTATTCCCGAATTTTTTGACGATGGTGTTGCCGATCGTTTAACGGTATGCGTTTCATCGCAGGTAGGCTGTGTATTTGGATGCGCTTTTTGCGCAACCGGTAAAATGGGGTTTTTCCGAAATTTGAGCCCCGGTGAAATAGTAGACCAGATTACCACCATTAATCTGGACGCCCTTGAGCGTTTTGGCAAGCGTATCACGAATATCGTTTACATGGGTATGGGAGAGCCTTTGCATAACTATCAGGCGGTGATGACGTCTACCGAAATACTGACCGACCCCCTTTCGTTGGATCTTTCCCCCAAACGAATTACCGTATCTACAGTTGGATTAACCAAGCAGATTAAACAAATTGGTGATGAAAAACGGGATTTCAATCTGGCCATATCTTTGCATGCTGCATCGGATGACAAGCGAGACCAGATCATGCCTATTAACGACTCCCTGAATTTACATGCTCTGAAAGATGCGCTTCAGTATTATAACCGTTTGACGGGGAAACCGGTTACGTTTGAGTATCTGCTCTTTGATGGTTTCAACGACAATCCTGAAGATGCACGGAATCTGGCTGCAATTACCAGATGGTTGCCCAGCAAGGTAAACATTATTATGTATAACAATGTATTGGGTGTAGCTTTGCAACGTGCCAGAGAAGACAGGCTAAATGCATTTATGAAGCAGTTATCGGCTCAGCGTGTTCGAGCTACAGTACGAAGGAGCCGTGGGGATGACATTGACGCAGGTTGCGGTCAGTTGGCTATTCGCGAAGGTCAGGCCAGAGGTAAAACTATAGCTAAAGCCTGATATACCTCGAAATCACGGATTCGTTGGACACTACGAAGTAAATCAAACGTGCAGGTCAGAACAGCGGCTGTGTGATCGTACGGAAATACTATCGAATGAGAGAAAACAACCTGTTAAAGCGAGGCAGGTTTCGGTCATGGTCCCACGAAAAATATAAGATAGCCGGCTTACCGATGACATGATTGTCTGGAACAAAGCCCCAATGCCGGGAATCTTCACTATTATCACGGTTATCACCCATCATGAAATAATAATCTTTCTGAATGATATAGGTGGTAGTTAACTCTCCGTTAATCAAAAATCCGTCATCCGTGATCTGAACTGTATTTCCCTCATGCCTTTCCACCACATCACGGTATATTGGCCACGTTTCCGTATCTAATGCCAATTCCATTCCTTTGTAAGGAATCACAAAAGCAGGCAGATGATCCTGGTTACCACTCATCCCCCGACGAAACGTAAAATTATTGCGGACATAATCCTGGGCGGACGCCGGTCGCATACGAGGTTCAATCGACTCAACCTCAGGCCAAGTTTCCACCTCCCGCCGTACGGGTGGACTCATGTTTACCACGAAACTTCCGGGTGTTTCACTCCCCAGCAGAGAGCCACCAGCAAGGCGAACCTTCGATTCACTCAATCGCAGCCGTTCGCGCATGGTTACTGTGTAGAGTTGCTCATAGGTATCGCGATATTCGGCTGGTTCACCATTTATGTAGAGTACTTTCTCACGAATCTCCAGCTCATCACCGGGCATACCCACCGCCCGTTTAATGTAGTTTGTACGTTGAGAAATCGGAACCGCATCAACCGGATAGTTAAATACAACGATGTCGTTTCGCTTGATATTCTGAAAGCCGGGAATACGGAACCACGGAAGGGTTACTCCAGGAACATGAATAGAGGTAAATGGCACACCGATAGTCATCGGGGTGCGCGGACCGTAATTCATCTTTGAAACAATGAGAAAGTCCCCGGTGAGCAAGGTTTGTTCCATTGAGGGGGTCGGAATTCTATAAGCCTCAAAGAAGAATGTCCTGATAATTATGGCGACAACAAATGCCCAGAGAGCTGCATCCAACCAGCTTTTCGCCCACGCTTTTGCTTTTTCAACGGTATCAGGTTCATTTCGATCTTTTCGCCGTGAGGTGCGGCGCGACGCTTTCTCGTTCTTACTCAATGGAGAACCTCGTTCTAGTTAAGATTAATACGATTAAATCGTGCCGGACGAGCAATTTCTTCCGTAGCATACTCACCGTTGGCATAAGAAACACGGAACCATTGGCGCCGCTCAGGAGAATAAAACACATCTGTAAACTCTCCGGGTCTGTTTATCCCCATGAGCTTGCGAGAGAGCGTTCTTTTAATTTCCGGCATCATGTCAATATATTCAATAGAGCCGGCATACACCAGACCGCGGGTAAATGGCCCGTCGATGTCTAGTATAATCATGGGTATACTGTCATTCACAACGAACCAATATTCGAACTGAATGGAATTGGCCGGCCGTATTGAGGCTGCGCTGATAAAATCATCCAAGGTTACGGTTGGATTTCCGAAAACGGCCTGGAGTCTGGATCTTATTTCAGAGGTAGGCAGCTGGTCGATGACAGTCCCTCCCTGAAATCCGGCGCCTGTCATTGTAATGTCTGCAAATCTTCGCTCGAAAGCTGCTTTCTCAGCATTCGGCACCATGCGAATTTCCGGTGCAGCAAAAGTTGGCAATGTTTGTGCCTGAACACTGGCTGTAAATAAAACCAGCATTAACATAAACATGAGAGGAAAACGATAGAGTTTCATAAAGGTGTGTGAACTAGTTACGTGTGGGATTTATCCATTGTCCATAGACAGTACCGCAAGGAAAGCCTCCTGAGGTATTTCTACCGAGCCAACCTGCTTCATGCGCTTTTTCCCTTCTTTCTGCTTTTCCAGAAGCTTTCGTTTACGTGATATATCACCGCCATAACACTTGGCAAGTACATCTTTTCGCAGGGCTCTGATTGTATCTCGGGAGATGACTTTAGAGCCGATTGCGGCCTGAATTATTACCTCGTACATCTGCCGTGGGATGAGCTCTTTGAGCTTAGAACACAGTCGTTTACCCCACTCATATGCTTTATCGCGGTGAACGATGCTGGAAAGGGCGTCAACGGGTTCACCGTTGAGCAAAATATCGAGGCGCACCATTTTTCCTTCGCGGATGTCAATGAACTCATAATCCAACGAAGCATAACCGCGCGTATTGCTTTTGAGCTTGTCATAAAAGTCGAATACGATTTCAGCGAGTGGAAGCTCGTAGGTAATGTCTACCCTTGAGGTATCCAAATAGGTAGTGTTTTTGAACATGCCACGTCGCTCCTGGCAGAGTTTCATGACCGCACCGATGTACTCGGCAGGACATATAATCTGTGCACGAATATACGGCTCATAGATGGCCTTGATATTACCTGCGGGTGGCATATCGCTTGGATTATCAACGATAACTGTTCTACCATCCTCCGTATGCACTTCATACTCTACGTTTGGAACCGTTGTAATGATGTCCATATCAAATTCACGATCGAGTCGTTCCTGAATGATTTCCATATGGAGCATACCCAGAAATCCTGCACGAAATCCGAATCCAAGGGCGACGGATGTTTCCGGAATAAACTGCAGCGATGCATCGTTGAGCTGAAGCTTCTCGAGGGCTGTTCGCAAGCCTTCAAAGTCTTCGCTGTTTGTAGGATACAACCCACTAAAAACCATGGGTTTTACCAGTTTAAATCCTGGAATGGCCAATTCACACGGTCGACCAACAGTAGTAATGGTATCTCCGACTTTGGTGTCTTCCAGCGTTTTAACACTGCCTATGATGTAACCTACTTCGCCAGCGCGTATCTCATCACGGGGATCGTTTTTCATGCGGAGGTACCCGATTTCATCGGCATCGTAGACTTTATCGGCGGCCATGAATCGAATTTTCTCCCCTTTTTTTAGCACTCCGTCCATAACCCGAACGTACACCACAGATCCGCGGTAGGTGTTGAAAACAGAGTCAAAAATAAGTGCGCGTAAGGGTGCTTCAGGATCACCGCTTGGAGGAGGTATCCGTTTTACAACTTCCTCCAACAGATCTTCTACACCGTCACCTGTCTTTCCGGAGACGGAGAGTATTTCTTCCCGTTTGCAACCAATCAAGTCCATTACCTGCTGCGCTATAATCTCTGGTTCGGCTCCGGGCAGATCTATTTTATTGAGTACGGGAATAATTTCAAGGCCTTGATCGATTGCCTGATACAAATTAGATATAGTCTGCGCTTCCACACCCTGCGATGCATCCACAACCAGAATAGCACCCTCGCATGCTTTCAAAGCACGGGATACCTCATAGGCAAAATCTACGTGACCGGGCGTATCAATCAGGTTAAATGCGTATTTCTGACCATCCCAGGCGGTATAATCCATTCGGATGGCATGACTTTTAATCGTGATTCCCCGTTCACGTTCCAGGTCCATATCGTCGAGTACCTGATTCTGCATATCCCGTTCGGTGATAGTTCCTGTTCGCTCAAGCAAACGGTCGGCAAGTGTAGATTTTCCGTGGTCGATGTGTGCAATAATGCAAAAATTGCGAATGTGCTTCATGGAATTGGTTTGGCAAAAAAAATTTCAGATTCCGAAAATACAAAGAATCGTCGTTATTATCGTATATAATGCATAAATACTACACGAGAGAGAAGAGATTTTAAATCTAATAACGATATTCGTATTTTATTAGTTCGATAAATCAAATATCTTTTATGCAATTGCGTTAGAGCAATGTACTTAAGCCAGCACCCTGTTTTCCCACCATATTTTTTTTCGAAACACTTCAGCCTTGTGTAGGTACAGCCTTTTATGCTAGTGTTATTAACGCATAACCAAATCATCTATACGCATCCGAATGTTAAATACTGAGGGCAAACCTTTTTTATAGAATTTCTTATACCCCAGCAATAACCGTCATGATGACCTGACGGTATTCAGGCCCGCCCGTTGGAAATACGGTCGGGCCTTTATTTTTATCTTGGTGAATAAAAGCAATGTGCAGGTATGCTCTAGTAAACGATTCCAAAAACGTACCCCATCAGCAGATAGCTGGCCACAGTAATTACACCAATCATCATTAGGTTTGCCCAAAAGCCGGCCTTGGCCATTTGAGGCATAGATATGTATCCACTCCCATACACAATTGCATTGGGCGGTGTAGCTACCGGCAACATAAACGCACAGCTGGCTCCCAGTGCCGCCGGAATTACCAGCATAAGCGGGTCAATACCCAGCGCAAGAGCGACAGATGCCAGAATAGGCATAAATGCAGCGGCTGTTGCGGTATTACTGGTAACCTCTGTGAGAAATATGATAATGGTGAGCGATAGTACCATTAGGGCGATCATGGGCCAGGTATCGAGGGCCCGCAGGGAATCGCCCATCCATGAAGCAAGTCCGGTTGAGCTTATGGCCGCAGCCAGACTCAGTCCGCCACCGAAAAGGACGAGTATATCCCAGGGCAACCGTTTGGCATCATTCCAGTTAAGTACAAAATCACCTTTTTTGAAATCTACCGGGATCATAAACAACAGCAATGCGCCCATAATTGCAATACCGGTATCGCTCAACTCCGGTACGTAAGCCACCAGTTGCTGCTGGAAAATCCACATCATAGCTGTACTCGTAAATACTACTGCAACAATACGCTCACGAACCGACATCCGTCCAATTCCGCTGAGCTGCTTGTTAATTAGCTCTCTGCCGCCGGGAATCTCCTTGAGGGTGATAGGATACAAAACCTTGGTGAGCAACAAATATACAAGCGGAAGCGATATCACCACCAAGGGTACACCTATGAGCATCCATTGCGCAAAACTGATTTCAACCTGATAGTTATCGAGCATGAAACCTGCCATCAGTGCATTTGGCGGAGTTCCAATCAACGTTCCCATCCCTCCTATGTTACAGCCGTAGGCTATACATAAGACCAGACATAAGGAAAAATTGAACTGAAGATTCTGATTTTTAATGTCTTTTTTGTCCTCTACCAGATGCACCACCGATAAGGCTATGGGAAGCATCATCAGCGCCGTTGCCGTATTACTCACCCACATACTCAAAAAAGCCGCCGCAATCATGAATCCAGCTACAATATTCATCGGACGGGTTCCAACCATGCGAACAACATTCAGAGCTATACGGCGATGCAGTTCCGATTTTTCCATAGCAATGGCGATGATAAATCCACCCATAAACAGATAGATAAGGGGATTGGCGAACGGCGCGGTGGCCTCACGGATGCTGGAAACTTCCAGGATAGGAAACATCACAATCGGAACCAGGGCCGTTGCAGGAATCGGCAGGGCCTCGGTTACCCACCATACCGCCATCAACATAGCAACAGCTGCCGTAAACCAGGCTTCCTGCGATAACCCCTGTGGTGCAGGGAGAAAAACGATGAGAAGAAATACCAGTAACCCTCCAATGAGACCGTAACGTTGCCTGTTTCCGTACTCCGACATGAGCGCAGCCATAATCTACCTCCAGCCTTTTTGGGGAAGTAGCTGCGGGGAAGCCGCAACCGCTTCGCACCAAGATTAAATAGGTTTAAAATCAATATAAGCGAACTCATATCAACAGAAAAGCGCTTTCAATAAAATATTGCAACTAGAATTCGCTATTTAAAAAATCGCTCTGCCATCACGTTCATTTTTCTTTATATTTAGAACATGATTTCAAACATCACTCATCTTCATGTGCATCGACATCACGGACATCATATCGTGGCCGTATCGGTGCATCAATTTGCCGGGCACCTTCACGCATAATTTTGCGTTCTCCCCATCTGATACGGCCCCCTTTCGACAATCTCCCTTCGTGGGGAAATCTTTTTCTTACTCATCTATAACCAATTATTATTGTGGAACCTAGCTCAACATTACGTATTGCCCTTCAGAAAAGCGGTCGACTGACCGAAGAAAGTATTGGTCTGCTCAAACAGGCAGGCATGAAATTCGACAGCTACAAAGGTCACATGATTGTGCCCATACAAAACTTCGATATTGAACTGCTGCTCATTCGAGACGACGATATTCCTGAGTACGTTCAGGATGGGGTTTGTGATATCGGTTTCGTGGGCGCCAATGTCACGGCCGAGAAAAACGCCGATGTAACGGTTATCCGTAATCTGGGATTCGGGAAGTGCCGTCTTTCCGTAGCCGTACCTAAAAATGGTACCTACAAAAGCGCTAAAGACCTTAACGGAAAACGCATCGCCACCAGTTATCCCTTCCTCACACAAAAATACTTCCGTGAAAACGGGATGGATGTAAAAACAGTGGAAATTTCGGGTGCGGTGGAAATCGCGCCTCGATTAGGTGTAGCCGATGCCGTGTGCGACCTGGTATCAACCGGTGGTACCCTCCGACAAAATGGACTGGTAGAAACGGATGTCATTTTCACCTCCGAGAGTCAGCTCATTCAGACAAACAAACCCATCTCTGCCGAAAAACAGGAGCTTATTGACAAGTTTCTGCTGAGAATCGGCGGATGTCAGCTGGCTCAGCGCTCTCGTTATATCATGATGAACGCTCCTAAAGCCTCTCAGGATGAAATTCTGCGTATTATCTCTGCGCTGAAAAGTCCGACCGTGCTCCCTCTTGCCGATCCCGACATGGTGGCCATCCACTCCGTTGTACCCATCAACGAATTTTGGACCATCACCGAGAAGCTGAAGGCCGCGGGAGCGACCGGAATCGTGATTCTTCCCATTGAAAACATGATCATGTAACCATGCGGGTATTCGACTTCAATCAACTTTCGCAGGAGGAACGCCATACATTATTATTGCGTCCTCGCATCGACTATACGGCTTTGTTCGGCACCGTACAGGATATTATCAATCAGGTGCGGAATAATGGAGACCGGGCGTTGCTTGAGCTCACCTCCAGGTTTGACAAAGCCACCCTCGACACGCCCATGCTTACCGTTCGCGACAAAGACGACATCCCCCTTTCGCAGGAGGTGCGCGATGCCTTCGAGACGGCCTTCAACAATATCTATATGTTCCACCGGGCCCAACGGCCTCAGGAAGTCACCGTTGAAACCATGCCTGGTGTGGTGTGCAGCCGGTATCCACGGGCTATTCCACGGGTTGGACTCTACGTTCCGGGCGGCACGGCGGTTCTCCCCTCGTCTGTACTGATGCTGGCGATTCCAGCCCATCTTGCCGGATGCGAACAGGTTATCATTGCTACGCCTCCGCGTGCTGACGGAAGCCTCGCTCCGGAAGTAGAGTTTACTGCCGCGCTGTGCGGCGTTAAACAGGTATTACTTGCCGGAGGCGCACAAGCTGTTGCAGCGCTGGCATATGGAACACAGACCGTACCCAAAGTGGACAAAATTCTGGGTCCGGGCAATCAGTATGTTACCGCTGCCAAAATGCTGCTTCAAAACAGCGAAGCGATGATTAGCATCGACATGCCTGCCGGTCCGTCGGAGGTTCTCGTGATTGCCGACGAACAGGCAAATCCCGCCTTTGTGGCTGCGGACTTGTTGTCCCAGGCCGAGCACGGAGTCGACTCCCAGGTGGTACTGGTCACGCTGCCGGGCTTTAATACCGATGCATTGCAGGCCGAACTGACCGCCCAATGCAAAGCCCTGCCCCGTGGCGACATTGCAGCGAAAGCATTGGATAACAGCTATATTCTGCATACCGCCAGCAGGCAGGAAGCACTGGATTTTACCAATGCTTACGCGCCTGAACACCTGATCATCAACACCACTGATGCCACCGATCTGGTTGCACACATTCAGACTGCCGGAAGCGTATTCGTCGGACCATGGACCCCCGAGTCGGTGGGCGATTATGCATCAGGAACCAATCACACCCTGCCCACATACGGCTATGCCCGCATGTACAGCGGCGTTTCGATTGACTCGTACCTGCGTCAAATGACGGTGCAGACTCTGACACCCGACGGACTACGAAATGTTGGTCCTGCCGTAGAGATTATGGCCCGAACCGAAGGACTTGCCGCGCACGAACGTGCCGTGAGTATCCGACTCAAAGCTTTGAAATCCTCATGAAAGATTCCGGGTTTAGGCGGAAATAGAGCTTAGGCCAAACCAGCCGCTGCCAAAAACAAACCACCCGCCGACGCTCAACTACACATACACCACACTAATTATTAACCACCAACGCGCACTCCCTTGAAATTCGACGTACACAGCCTGGTTCGAACCAACATCCGACTGCTCACCCCCTACCGGTGCGCACGCGACGACTACGATCAGGGCATTCTTTTGGATGCCAACGAGAACGCCATCGGCTCGGTACCCGCCGATCCACGCGAACTCAACCGCTATCCTGATCCGCATCAGGAGGCTTTCCGCGCGCGTTATGCCGCATTTCGCGGGATTCAACCCGAGAACGTGTTCTGCGGGGTGGGAAGCGACGAGGCTATCGATCTGGTGCTCCGCATTTTTTGTCGACCCGGCGAAGACAGCATCCTCATCACCCCTCCAACCTATGGTATGTACAAAGTGAGCGCCGCCATCAACGACGTAGATGTACACGCAGTGCCATTGAGTCGTGATTTTCAGCTGAGGGTGGATGACATCCTGGCCGCGGTTCGTCCCACCACGAAAGTGATTTTCCTGTGCTCACCGAACAATCCGACCGGAAACGTGCTGCACCGGCAGGACATCCGCCGCATGCTGCTGGATTTCAACGGGATTGTGGTTGTGGATGAAGCCTATATCGATTTCAGTGACGAAGCCAGTTTTGCCTCAGAACTGGATGCTTTCGAAAACCTGATTGTGCTGCAAACCTTGTCGAAATCGTTCGGACTGGCGGGAATCCGGCTGGGTCTCGCCCTTGCATCCGCCGAAATCATCGACTATATGATGCGTGTGAAGGCGCCTTACAATATCAATAAGCTCACTACTGAGGTGGCACTCAAAGCCATGGACCACATCGACGAAATGCAACGCCATGTGGCCACACTCAACGCCGAGCGCGTACGAGTAGCCGAAAAACTCCGCGAGATTCCTGCTGTTGGTGTGATTCACCCCTCCGACGCCAACTTCCTGCTGATTGAAGTGCCCGATGCCCTGCGTATATACAAAGAAATGGCCGACGCCGGCGTGGTCATCCGTTATCGCGGCGACCAGATTCACTGCGACAGCACCATCCGCATTACGATTGGCACGGCCGAAGAAAACGACGCCATGCTCACCATGTTAACCGAAAAACTATCATGAATATCTGGATAACGCCTCCGGCCCTGCGCGGCGACGACGACACGTTAACTTTTCGTCCCGGCACCCTGCGGGCTCTCTTCACCCTCACCAGCAAAGAACACCGTATCGGGACCGATGCGGCCACACTCGAAGCCGACGAACTGGCCCTGCTTCGTCAGGAAGGCATTGAATTGGCGGATTTCGGCACAGCCGGAGCCGATGTCATCGTAGACGCACAGCACCGTGAGCTGGTCATAGCCGATTTCGACGGGGAGTTTCCGTTTAGCAGTCCCGATTGGATGGGTATGCAGCTGTACCTGCTGGATCAGCGCCGGGTCGCCGAAAAACGTCGCAAAACCAACGAAACCGATATTTTTGTGAAGGTCGACCTAGACGGATCGGGCAAAAATACCATCGAAACCGGCATCCCCTTTTTCGATCACATGCTCGAGCAGATTGCCCGTCATGGTTTTATAGATATGGAAGTGTACTGCAAAGGCGACCTCCACATCGACGAACATCACACCATTGAAGATGTGGGCATCACTTTGGGCGAGACCCTGCTTGAAGCCCTCGGCGACAAACGCGGCATTGAGCGGTACGGATTTGTATTGCCGATGGATGAGGCCCGCGCCACCGTAGCGCTGGACCTTTCCGGCAGACCGTATCTGGTATTCGAAGGGAATTTCACCCGTGAAAAAGTAGGCGATTTCCCCACCGAAATGACCAAACACTTCTTTTATTCCCTCGCTATGGGACTCAAGGCCACGCTCAACATTCAATTCGAAGGCGAGAACGACCATCATAATATCGAGGCCTGCTTTAAAGGATTCGCGCGTACGCTCAAACAAGCCGTAGCCGGGAATCCGAAAGATCCGAACGGAATTCCCAGTAGCAAAGGAGCACTTTGATGCGTTGCTGTGTAAATCGAGCAGAATCAGATCACGTCAAATGGCCTAAACAGTGACACCTGTATCGTAAATACTCACATCTGCTTTAGCATACCGATTCATCGGCAAGTATATACGATTATTGCAGAGTCCGAGCCGCCAATGATATTAACCAAATCTACATCCAGCACATGATTGCCATAATTGACTACAAAGCCGGAAACCTGATGTCGGTCTCCAACGCGCTGCTGCGTATTGGGGCTACGTTTCAGGTCACCTACGATAAAAACGTACTCGATCAGGCCGATGCCGTCATATTTCCGGGGGTTGGTCATGCAGAGGCCGCGATGCAGGCACTCGCTGAGCGTGACCTGGTAGCATGGCTACAGCAGACCACCAAACCCGTTCTGGGTATATGCCTTGGGATGCAGCTGCTCTACGAAAGCTCGGAGGAAGGCAACACCAACGGACTGGGTGTGCTTCCGGGTCGGCTACTTCGCTTCGACGAGACGCTGGGCAAAGTTCCGCATCTGGGCTGGAATGCGTTTGCATCCATAAAAGACCATCCCCTGCTCTCCGGACTCCAACCCGAACAGCAAATGTATTACGTGCACAGCTACTACGCGCCTGTCACCGCTGACACGGTGGCCTCCTGTGACTATCAGCTTCCATTTACGGCCGTTGCGGCGCGTGGGAATTTCATGGGGGCGCAGTTTCATCCCGAGAAGTCGGGCCCGAATGGAGAGCACCTCCTGCGAAACTTCCTGAGCTTAGTGCATAGTACAGCTTTGTAACGACTACCCTTTACTGAAACCAAGACACGCCGCACATGAATGTAATTCCCGCTTTAGACCTCCTCGATGGAAAAGTTGTCCGCCTGCAGAAAGGCGATTACGCCAAGGTTACCGTGTATGAAGACAATCCGGTTGTGATTGCGCAGAAGTTTGCGGATGCCGGCTTTGAGCACATCCATGTGGTGGACCTGGACGGTGCGAAATCGGGTAGGTTCGAGAACCTTCCTCATATTCAGCGCATCATCGACGAAACGGGCCTCACCGTGCAGACCGGTGGTGGAATCCGGGTATACGACCATGTTCGTGAGCTCTTCGAGGCTGGACTGAGCAAAGTTGTATGCTCATCGATGGCGGTTAAAAACGAGCCGGACTGGCTTCGGGCGCTGGAGACCTGGGGAGGCGAACGGTGTATTTTAGGCATGGATCTCAAAGACGGGAAGATGGCCTATGCCGGCTGGTTGGAAACCATGGACGAGCCGGTGGAGGCGTATCTGGATCGTATGGTAGCGGAGGGCTTGCAGGAGGTACTCTGTACCGACATTTCGCGTGACGGCATGCTCTCGGGAAGTAATGTTGGCTTGTATAGTCGACTCATGGATGGGTTCCCGACGCTGCGGTTTATTGCATCGGGCGGGGTGGCCGGAGAAGAGGACCTCGTGCAGCTAAACGCGCTGAACGTGCACGCGGTTGTGGTAGGAAGAGCCTATCTGGAGGGGTATTTGTCGCTGGATGTGATGAAAGCATATCATTTGAGACAAAAATGATATTATAGGATCGGATAGAGTCCTACCCATCATAAGTTCATGTTATTAAACGATTTATGAAATAAATAAAACCCTAATGTGTATTTTCATGGAGTGAAAAGCTAGGGATTTATAAAGATTTTATAATTTTTCATGTAACAAATTGGTGTCGAAACACTCTATTGTTAGGAAGCAAAAATGTTATTTGCTTTATGGTGCGTGCATCGTATTATATGTTAATTGGTGTACATTGCCATTTTTGACATGTTGCATGTTAGAGCAAAGATTCAGTGAAGTCTGTACCTGAGGATCGGTGTAGTGTCTACAAGTATGTTCCCTGAGTAAACGATTTATGATCTTTGTTGACAACATATGACGTGTTTTTAACGAATGATTTAGATAACTAAACACAACTAAAGAAAAAATAACGGAGATCAATCATGGGTCAACAACAACTTTTACTGGTAATATTGGTTACCATTATTGTCGGAATCGCTACAGTTGTAGCAATTAATACGTTTTCAAGTGCTGCAGAATCTGCAAACCTGGATGCGCTTAGAAATGATGTAGCTTCTATCGCTGCTTCTGCACAAGCTTACTATATTCGTCCAGCAATGCTCGGCGGTGGAGGCAATAGTTTTGTGGGTATTACATTTCAAAATATTACGTTCTCAGGAAACATCGCTCAAGGGACTAACAATCTAACAGCTGTTAATGCTAATGGTGCCTACGTGATTCAAGCGGGAGCTACCGCAACTAGCTTCACAGTAAGAGCATACCCGGCTAGTGGAGTAACAACTACAGTAGACGAAAACGACGCTACTTTAGTTACAACCACTATTTCAGGCCCATTTTTAGAGGCAGATATTCTTGCTAACGATATCGAATGGCAAAGTGTTAATTTAACTACTGCTGGGTCTTAAGATTTAGTACAGGCAGGTGCTTTCAAGCACCTGCCCATATATATATGGGTCAGCAACAATTACTCTTAATAGTACTTGTATCTATTATTGTTACAATAGCTACTATTGTAGCAATCAATACATTTCAAGCAACAAGGGTAACTAGTAATATAGATGCAATTAGACAACAAATTTTTACTGCACATAACTACTCAATTGCACATTATAACCGACCTGCTGGACTTGGTGGAGGAGGTGGCAGTTTCTCTGGTTTGACAATGCAATCTATTAATTTGCCTGACTCAACAGCTGACGGAAAATATGTACTTGAAATAGACTCTGGAAATGCTCAAGAATTTAAGATAATTGCTACTCCAACGGTTGAATCCCCTCCCATTACATTTACACTAACACCCACATCTGTCACTTCTGACATCGATTAACTTTTCGCGATAACATCTTTTACTAATGCCCGTTTTTCGTCTCAAAGGAATTACCAGCAACGGCAAGCTCATCCAAAATGAGTTTGAGGCGGACACGAAAAAAATTGCCACAGAACGGGTCAATCGATTCATCAAGAGCAAAGGAGTTAAGCTCAAGTCTCTGGATCAGAAGTACAACTTCCTCTACAAAGTAGAAAAAGACGGCAAAGTACTCAGCGGCGAACAGGAAGCTTACAGCAAGGAAGAACTCGAGCGCGCACTTGCTAAGCTAGGTTACAAGGTCAAGTCTGTACAGAAAGAGCTTATCAGTTTTAAAGGGGGAGTACCTTCCGATGAAGTTGTAAATTTCATCCGTATCTCAGCCGATCTTCTCAAACAAAAGCTCACCTTCGATGAAATTCTAAACCTTTTGATTGAAGATACGCAGAACAAGCGTATGAAAGAGGTTATCAGGACTATACAAAAGGACCTCAAAGACGGTAAAGAAGGAAGCGAGGTGTATAATAAACACATCGATATCTTCGGCAAATTCGCCTGTTATATGCTTAGCGTGGCCTCCACTTCCGGTAATATGGCGCTGGTTTTTGAAAGTACGGCCAAATTCCTGGAAAGGGATGCTGCATTTAAAAAGAACCTCCGAAGGGCAATGCTCATGCCCGCAATCACCGTTCTGGCTATTATTTTGGTCATCCTGTTTTATGTAGGATATATTTTTCCAGCTACAGCAGAACTCTTTGTAGATATGGGGATCGACCTCCCTCCTATGACCGAGTGGACCATGAATTTTAGTTACTTTCTGCGTGACTACTGGCTTCCCATTGTAACCGCTTTTGTTATTCCCATCAGCGCATTTATCGCTTTTATACGAACCGAAAAAGGCAAATTGGTTCTAGACCGTTATATCATCAAAGTACCCGTTATCGGCGACCTCCTCCACAAAACCAGTATTGAAATCTTTGCCCGTGTTTTCTACACCCTGTACAGCGGGTCGGGCCAAAATGTTGAGGTCATCAAAATCGCCTCGGAAGCCTGCCGAAATACCTACATGGAAAAAATGATCAAAGAAAAGGCTATTCGAGGTATGCTCGACGAAGGCAAGGGCCTCATGGAAGGGCTCGAAGCATCTGGGGTGTTCACCAAAACCGCCTTGTCGCGTTTTCGTCTGGGAGCTGAAACCGGAGATCTGAAAAACAACGCCCAACAGCTGGCTGACTATTACGAAATTCAGACAACCTACAAGATGAATTCCGTTATTGACATGATCAATCTCTTTATCAACCTCTTCATCATGATTGCACTCATTGCCATTACCGTAGTTTCGTCTGAAACAGCCGTTATTCAGCCTCAAAGCCAATTTTAATACCAAACTTGTACGTATATTGATGGGGTAGTCCGTCTTTAGGAAAATACATCGGAAATAGTTTATGGCTGTACAATTAAACCTTAAGCGCAGAAGTGGGGACCTGCTCGTAGAGCGGGGTATCGTTACCCGCGAGCAGCTTGAGAAGGCTGTTTCCACTCAGATGGCAGAGCCGGAGGCCATCCGACGCAGACTGGGCGCTGTGCTGGTAGACGATTTCGGACTGGACCGGCATACCGTTATGAAGGCCATTTCCGACTTTTATGCCTTCCGAGACATCAGCACAATTCCTGATGTGCAAAGTGAAGAACGTATCGCCAACATCAAAAAAATTCTGGAAACCCTCCCGAATGAAATTGTTGATGAACTCGCACATCGCAAGACCATCCCCTTCCGCGTTGAGCGAAATAACCTGATTATCGCGGCGGCCGACCCTACCGATCCCACCATTATTACCCTGGCCAGCAAACTGGGATTCAAAAACTTCGAAACGACATATTGTAGATTGGAGATAGTTGAAAATATTCTGTCGAAGGTATATGAGCAGAAGAATGAATTCCTTGATCTCCTGGAAGAAATAGAGCTGGACGAAGGTGATATGCAGCAGGCCGAAATTAACGAGGCCGAGATCGACGCTGAAATCAATCAGAGTATGCTCAACTCCCTCATCGAGGGTATGCTTATTGAAGGTGTTCGGTTGGGCGTGAGTGATATTCATATTATTCCGGGTGTCGGTAATACCACCGATATACATTTCAGGATTGATGGAAAACTGCAGCTCTGGCATACCCAGTCGGGAGTAAAGCCCGAAGCTCTTACAGCCGTAGTTAAAGACAAAACCCGAAATGTGGACCGTTTCGAACGAGACAGCTCACAAGATGGATTCATCCAGCGGAAAATTGACGGGCATAACCTGCGGTTCCGGGTATCGATTATGCCCATTGTAGGACAGGAATTCGAGCGGAAATTTGAATCGGTTGTAATACGGATTCTAGATGATCGTAAGGTCATTACCGACCTGAACAAGCTTGGTTTGCAGAAGCAGGCCTTCGGTGATTTCAACAGGGCTATTCGGAAACCATCCGGCATTGTGATTATTACCGGTCCTACCGGTAGCGGAAAGTCCACCACCCTGGTTGCGGCGCTCTACTCGGTTATTGATCCCAGTGTTAACGTGCTTACGGTAGAAGAACCGGTAGAGTACCTCATCCGTGGCGCCCGGCAGCTGAAAATCAGCGACAATATGACCTTTGATATGGCCATACGCGGTATTCTGCGTCATGACCCCGACATTGTACTTGTAGGAGAGATTCGGGATCTTAAAACCGCTGAAATTGCCATAAAACTAGCGAATACCGGTCACCTCACCTTCTCTACCTTGCACACCAACGATGCGCCAAGCGCCGTAGCACGTCTGTTCAAGATGGGGGTAGAACCGTTTCTAATTGCCAGTGCCGTAAATCTGGTGATGGCACAGCGCCTGATTCGCAGGTTATGCGAGAATTGCAAACGTCCAATTGATGATATTAACCCTGACTTGCCTCGTTCAGTAGGATTTACCGACGATGAAATTGCCAAAACGACCTTTTATGGGGCTGTAGGATGCGCAAAATGCAACAAGGGGTATAAAGGTAGGGTAGCGATTCATGAAGCGTTGTTTTTCGACAAAAATATCAAAAGCATCATCTTTTCGTCGGGTGACGATATCGATGAAGACCAGATTCGTGATCAGGCCATCAAAAATGGCATGCTCACGATGAGAGCCAGCGGTAGAGAACGTATAAAAGACGGCGTTACTACCATAGAAGAAATCATCGCCATAACCATAGAGGACTAAAACCATGAGCGATTACTCTGATATTATCTTTCTGATGGCCGGAATGGTGTTATTTTCAGTGTTGGTAAACAATACGAACCGGAGCTTTGTGCGCAACACCACCATGTATGTGGAAGCGCAGGTGGAGTACAATGCCATCGCAGTTGGTCAGTCTATTATCGACGAGGCTAGAACAAAAGCATTCGATGCAGCCAGCGTTGGCAGTGGTAACCGTATTGGAAATCCCGACGTACTATTACCCGCCCAGATTCCTTCTGCTTTTACCGCTCCGGCAGATTTAGGACCTGAAGCCGGTGAGATATACCCTAACTTTAATGATTTTGATGATTTCAACGGGCTTACCTTAACCCGGAATAATGGTTTTGGCGATTTTGAAATCAGCGTATCTGTTTTCTATGTAACGGAGGTAAATCCCAGGATAAATGCCGGTGCGCGTACAAGCATGAAACGCATGGAGGTTACCATCAGCCATGATAACCTGTCGAATGACGTAACGTTAAGTTACATAAAAAGCTACTTTTAGGAGTGTGATGGAAAAAGCAAATAACCTGCAGCAAAAAGTGAACGAAGGATTGGCGAACGTTTTGCGGAATGTACCTCTCCTGTTCCGAAATTTTCCTCCAGAAGACCTGCGCGACTTCTTTCGGCTTGGCCATGCACGGGTGTATAAAACCGATGACGTGATCATTGAGGAAACCAGTACAGAGTTGGATACGGCCTTTTTAATTGTATCCGGAAAAGCTTCGGTATGGAAAGATGAGCTTCACCTGGCAACTATAGGGGGCGGTGATATTCTGGGAGAAACATTTCTATTTAACAAGGTTGGCAGAACCGCTTCGGTAAGTGCAACAGAAGAAGTTATCGCTTTAATCTTTCGCAGAGCAGAAGTACTGGAGTTCTTCCGTCGGAAGCCGGAGCGGCTATTTAAGTTGTTCATCATCAATATTTTGGAGATTCAACAACGGCGTATTGCCGGTATGAATGCGAAAATGATTCAGTTGCAGCGCCGCTTGATGCAGCGTGAGGGCTCGGAGGAAGTATGAATTTGGGTATCATCACCAGTTTTACTATTGGCGGGCTGCTGCTGCTCTCATTGCTGGTATTGAATAATCGTATCTCGCTAAACAGTGCTCAGACGACCTTATCTGAAATGACAAGGCAGTCAATGCAATCGGTATCCACCATGGTGAATCATGATATACGCAGATTGGGGTTGGGAACCAGCGGAAACCCAGTGAGTCATGCCAGTGCACAACGACTGGTATTTGTCGGGGCACAAGAAGATAATCTGCCAGCTACTGTTGAATGGTTTTTCGACAGCACGCTGCCGGCAAACAACTCAAAAAACCCCCGCGAGCGTGTTTTGTTTCGGGTGGTTAACGGCGATACGACACGCATAGAATTAGGTGTTACGGAGTTTACATTAACGTACTTCAATACGGCGGGTGATACTACGGCGTTGTTAGACGAAATTAGCAGAATTCGGGTACAGATGATGGTAGAGAGCCGGGTACCCATCGGAAATGAATTCTCCAAATCATTCTGGGAGTCAGATATTATTCCCCGATCATTACAAAATTAACGGAACACGTCATGGGTAGAGCAATGCTTTTTTTGGTTACAGGCAGTTTCATCATCTTCGGGATAGTTGAACTCGGCCTGTTTGGCAAGCAGGCCAGTATGAATGAAATCAACGTACAGTCTGTGTTGACAGCTCAAGCACGAAATGTAGCCAACAGCGGACTTGAGCGGGCCGTGAATCAACTGGTAGCTGACGAAACCTGGCGTGCTGAGCCCGGCAATCCCACAAGGTTTTCATTCGGAGATGAGTTCGCAGATGTGGTAGTGGTAGATGACACTATGATCGGTATAACCTTACCGCCTAACATTGTTGAAATCAGAAGTATAGGGAGTTCAGGGAATCGTCAGGCTACGGCTGTGGCTCAGATTGAGGTTACCAGCGGTCTTCCAGAGGTTAACAGTACGATGGGGGTCTTCACAGATAACCTCAACTTAACGATAAGTGGAAATGCATTTGAGATTGATGGAAACGATTTGAATCCGGATAATCCAACAGCAGCCCTCCCCGGCTTTGCTGTGAACAGTCAGGCCGCTTATGACGAGATTATGAAATTACGGGCGAATCAGTTAGGTAACATAACTGGAGCGATAACTGGTTCAGGGCCAAGTATTTTACTTGACTCCTCCATGGATTTTTCACCTATGGAAGATTTTGTAAATATTTCCGTAGCCAATGCAGACGTGGTTCACACATTAACTTATCGCGCTGTGGATGGCTCCATGGGTACATTTGAAAACCCCAAAATTGTTGTCGTTGATAATAACTCCACCCTAGAAGTTGAAGGCGGAATGACCGGAGCCGGTATTATCATAGTAAAGGCCGGATCAACATTGAAAGTTAGAGGAAATTTCGAGTTCGATGGCCTTATCATCGTTCAGGGTGCAGCTGACATCGGAGGTACACCTGCAATACGGGGAGCGATGGTATTCGGGGGAGTAAATCCAGCCATTAACATTAACTTCCAGTTATTGGGCAATTCAAGTATACTGTACGACAGTCGCGCGCTGAATAACCTGAGCACCAAGATGCCTCAAACTGCCGGTACAGGCCAACGGATTTTAGCTATATTTGACTAATCAACCTGAAGTGAACCCTTTTAATTATGCATAAAATCTCTTAGTATGAAAACTGGATTTATGCATAGTTATTCTCAAATAAACCTATTGTAACCCTCTTGAATGGCAGCAAACCTCGACAAGTTACGAAAAGAAGTTTTCGAACCCGTTCGCAGCGAAGTTCCCGATGATATCATCGGCAAAGAGCGGTATTTCCTGATTGTAGAGGTACTAGACAGGCTTCCGGAACGTCGAACAACTGAGCTGCAAAATTTTCTTGTCGCATTACTGGCAAATATGGAAGAGAACGGGGCCTCCGATATTGATATTGGCGGAAATGGTTGCAACGACAAGGTCTGGTATCGGATATTCGGACAAAAAAAACCTTGGTTAGAAGGCCCCGACCTGAGCCCCTACGAAGCTGATATCCTATGTACAGCCCTGCTTACAGCCGAACAGTTGGATACCTTACTAGAATTAAAAAACCTGGATTTTTCTTACTCCATCAAGACAAAAAAAGGAACAACCCGCAGGTTCAGGGCCGATATGTACTTCGACCTCGATTTTCTCGCTTTAAACATGCGAAGTATCACTACCGAGGTTCGACCTTTCAAAAATCTGAATTTTCATCCCGAAGTTGCCAAAGCATTAAGTCTGAAATACTACAAGTACGGACTCACGCTGGTAACAGGTATAACGGGTTCTGGAAAATCGTCTACACTAGATACGATTATAGACGCCAATAACCGGTCGGTTGACGGGCACATCGTTATTATTTCCTCCCCAATTGAAATGGTGCACACATCCCGAAGATGTATTGTGCGTCACAGAGAAGTAGGCCGCGACACCAAGTCGTTCAAAACCGGCGCTATAGAAGCCTTGCGACAGGATCCGGATATCATTGTAGTTGGTGAGTTGCGGGATGCCCCAACCATTATGACCGCTCTGGAAATTACCGACTCCGGTCATAAAACATTTTCTACTCTACATACGGCTTCCGCAACCGAAAGTATAGACCGCATCATCGGTGAAGTACCGCAAGGAGAACAAGACCGCGTTCGGATGCGACTGGCCGATGTGTTAACTTGTGTTATATCTCAGAAGCTCGTTCCTACCAAAACCGGGAAACTGGTTCTTGCTAAAGAAATTTTGTTAAATACTTCCTCCGTCAAGTCAGCTATTAAAAACAATAATACAGGTGAGATTTATCAGATGCTGATGGAAGGTGGGAATGTGGGGATGATGACAATGGAGCAGGACTTGAAACGTCTGTTTGAAGAGGGTATAATAACACTCGAAGAAGCCTATAACCAGGCCAATAATAAAAAACGTCTCAAAGATATCATAAACTAAACAAGTGAAGCGTGTTTGATCTTAAAAAACGTGAAGTTACCGGCATATCCATAGACGGCGATTACATAAGACTGGCTTCGCTTGAAGTATCTCAGGAGCAGGTTACGGTAGTACGTCTGCAGAAAGCCAAACTGATTGAACCGCCTGCACCCGACGAAAAGGAATCTGCAAATGCAGATGATGACCTGGGTTTTGGAGATGATGACGCTTCGGAAGACACCGTGTTTGGTCTTGAAGATATCGATGACCTGGATAGCATTATTATGGATGACTCTCCAGACAGCGAATGGGACATGGGTAAAGAGGGGGCCTCTGTACTTGATGTTGAGTCCAACGCAACCCTGCTGGCGGGTATGCTTGGCGAGCACCTTCTCAAAAATATTCAAACGGGTATCGCCATTCCTCTGGAGCAGACCCACCTGCAGCTCGTAAGTGATATCGACGTGGGCAAACTAAGTCGCAAAAAGATTGAAGCCGATTTACGCTCGCGCCTTGAGCTCATGTACGACCACCCAGTAAGTGAAGACCAGCTTAAATGGATGCGGGTAAACGGTAACGGAACCCTTTTGGTCGGTTCTATCGAAAAAGATATACTCCCTCTATCTATTGTTGACGACACCCTACCCCTTTTTGAAGGGAACATAGGCGTAAAAACTATCCTCAGTGAGGAGCTCGTATTAGTGGGTATGATTCGCTCCAATTATACGCTGCTTGATCATGAGTATAGCTGCATTATACATGTAGAAGACCGTTCAAGTACGGTCATTTTCATGAAGGGGAAAGAGTTTCATTCGGTGTTACCGATTATAAAGGAAGGCTCAAAAAATAAACGAGTTGGCCGCACCATTTTCTCCAAAATACTATTCGAGGTAGACCGTGGTAAAATTCCGACATTGGATCGGATCATTGTTACCGGTAATACCCTTGGTGGTGAATTATTGCTGTTTTTATCAGACCAGTTCATCGACGTACAGGTTCAACCCTTTGAGTACGATGGAGATAAATTTGATGTGGATGCCACCCTTAGCGACGACTACAGAGATTATCTGAAAGTAATTGGTGTGGCATGGGCAGCCTGCGAACATCCGAAAGCAGATTTTGTAAACCTCTCCTTCCTTCCCAAATATGTTCAGCTTCGTCAGCAGGTCTTTCAGCTAGACTGGCACGGATACCTGCTCCTGTTGCTGATTGCCGCGATGCCGATTTTCGGAAATCATATTTATCAGAGTAAAAAAGCCAACTTTACCATCAACCAGCAAACCATTGAACGGCTTGACCGGCAAATCAGCGATACCCAGACTATTGCGCAGATTGTGGATAATCTCGCTGCAGAATATGCCATTTTTGAACAGAAAGTCGGCCTGTTAGATGGGCTCAGCGAGAATACCTTAAAATGGTCGAGAACCTTGCAATTTGTGAATGCGGCCACAGAAGATATTAACAGTTTGTGGTTTACCAATTTTCAAGGCGCAGCCGATAACCTGATTATACAGGGGACTTCCTTGTACCGCGACCGCATCCCGCTTGTCAGTAATCGGTTTCATGACGCTGTATTACAGCAGGTTACCGAGCGAGAGGAACGTGGTGTCATTGTATATGACTTTGTTCTGTTGATTAATGCGGTTGTGGCAGACGACACCTATTTTAATCCCGCCAAACCGACGATTCCGGAGCAGATGCTTCAACTCAATGAAACATCAACCAGCGGAACTATCCAGCAATAACTAATCGCACATGTCATACGCACTCAGAAATACGCTGATTTTGTTGGCCACCCTGGTACTGCTTGGGATTGGAGGGTGGTTCTTTTTACGTTTCAGCTTTGCTGAAGACGTAATACAACAGGAACGACAGATTCAACAAAAAGAACAGCGCCTTTCTCAGCTCAGCGCTACCGCCGACACCTTTGAACAGATTCAGCTGATGAATATTACGAAACGATTTGAGTTTGAGAATCACCCAAAGGAGTTACTTTCTTCCAATAATGTTGCCGATGTATATGAATTACTGCATACTATTAACAGAGGAGCTGCTTTTACTACGATGAATTTTTCATTACGCGACTCCGTGCGAAATAACGACCACGGGATTCTTCGTGTTCGGCTGGATGGAGATGGGTCGTACAGGGCGCTTTTTAATTTTCTAACCATTCTGGAACAGAGTAAACCGATTGTACGAATTACAGACATACGGATTGTACCGGAAGGCAACACTACCGAGTCACTCAACCGAATACGCTATGAACTGCACGCCGACTTTTACTACGCACGGGGTGGCACTACCACAGACCCTGAAATGCTGATTCGAACTTCGGTACCGCGTCGACTCTACAATCCGTTTTTCGCCCTTGTACATGAAGTGCCGGCTAATACAGATAACCTAACCGATGTAGAACGAAGCCGGCTTGTAGGCTTAGTTCGGGGTGGCGCATACCTCATAGATCAATCTGGCGAACTTCGCTTTGTCCCTATCGGCTCACGGGTGTACCTGGGCTCACTGATAAGGGTAAACATGAATGAGCAAACTGCTGCATTTCGTCTGAATCGTGGCGGAATTCGTGATGATGTCGTCTTAAGAATTAATGAATCGGAATAACATCCTGCACAATTATGAAATTTACCTCTTTTTTTAGCATTCTTATTTTCTCGTTGGTTGTGGCAGGAGCAGGATTGCACACTGCACACCAACCTGCACTAGCACAAGACAGGCTTCCGTTCAGAGAGTTTACAAACCCAGATGAGCTGGTTACGCTTGGACAGGAAACATCCATAGCGCAGGCTATGATAATTCTGGGCGGATTCAGCCGAAGTTTTGAAGACAAGCTGCTCATCGACCGGTCGAACCGCAGCGGGGCAATCGGCATTAATATTCCCAGTATGCATTGGCGACAGGCGCTGGATGTCATTACACAGTCGAACAATCTGATGGTGCAGGAATTTCGCGATTTCATTGAAATCGTTCCTGTGCAGGATGCTGCCCCCCGTGAAGAACCACGTCCTCAGGCTCAGCCTCAGCAGCGTGCAGCCGGTGCAGCTGGTACAGGCAGACAGATAACCGCATCCTTAGACACCCGTGAAATTGAAATTTCGGCGATCTTTTTTGAAGGAAGCAGACGGCAGCTCCGTGAAATTGGAATTGACTGGAGCGCCATCCGAAGTGGCGTAGTTCAGGTGAGTAATCTTGCGGCCGGAAGTGTGTCTCTCGAAGCATTGCAGGTTGATGTGCCCGTGCAACAGCTTCAGGGAGGTTGGGAGGTAAGCGCTCTGTTGAATACATTGGAGCTACTTAATGTTGGCGAAATTCTTTCCAGTCCGCGCATAAAGGTAATGGATGGTCAACAAGGTGATATTCAGGTAGGGCAGGATTTCTCCATCAAGCAGCGCGATTTTGCAGGAAACATTACCGATGCCTTTTTTAGTACCGGTACCATTTTAACGGTAACACCGCACATTATAACTGAAAGCGATACCTCATTCATTTTTCTTGATTTACGGGCAGAACGCAGTACAGCGAATCCGGATCCGGTGAGTACCATCATCAATAAGCAGGAAGCGGTGACCCAGGTATTACTGTACAGCGGTGAATCGACCGTAATCGCCGGATTATACGAAACCGACAGACTCACCATTCGACGTGGAGTTCCGTTTCTGAAAGATTTGCCGCCCTGGTTTTTCGGACTTCGGTATATCTTTGGTTACAACTCGTATGAGACCTCTCAGAATGAGCTTATCATCGTCATCAGAGCAGAAATCATTCCTTCGATGCGTGAGCGATTTAATCTGGAGCGCGATAGCAGCATGGAGGTGTTGCAGCAAGGCCGTGAACGAATGATTGAGTCGAACCGAAGACCTTGAGATATACATGGTTGAAATCCCGTTTTTCGAAGCTTTACCTATGCTGCGTCGCTTCGAAGACACGGCCGATCCATCGAACTATCTCCCTCTGCCCGACGACTGGTACATCGCGATTACCGACGTCCGTGGCTCAACCCAGGCTATTGAGCAAGGGCGATATAAAGAAGTCAATGCGATGGGAGCGATTTCCATTATGGGAGTGCTCAACATTACCCATAAGTTCAATTTCCCCTTTGTTTTTGGAGGCGATGGTGCTACAATAGCCATACCTTCTTCCATAAAAGAAGCTACCATAAAGTCACTGCGCGGGGTTCAGGTACTGGCAAAACAGCAGTTCGGACTTGAGGTTCGGGCGGGTTTAATTCCTGTTAAGGATTTGCGTGAAGCCGGATCAGATATTAAAGTAGCCCGCATCACGATATCAGAGTACTTCACACAAGCCGCTTTTATCGGGGGAGGCACACAATTGGCCGATACGCTGCTGAAATCCGCCCAGCGTGATTCAAATTACCTGATTGAAAATCTTGGGGGTGAAGCATCGCAGGATTTCAACGGACTTGAATGCCGATGGGATGAGGTATATAACGATCGCGGGGAGGTTCATTCTATACTTATTGATGTAGTGAAAGAAGGCAAAGCCGATCGCAACGCCTTATATCGGGAGATTTATTCCCGAATAGAAGAAATATACGGTACTGAAGACGAGTATGCCCCAATTCTATCCGATAAACTTCGGCTTACACTTAATAACAGAAAGCTCCTGGTCGAAAAAAACGTACGAACGTTTGGTACAACGCGAAGAGAGCAGATCGGATATTGGCTAAAACTCCGAATGCAATGGCTCTTGGGTAAGATCTTGATGCGGTTTGGAATACGAACAGGAAAAACCGATTGGGGTCGGTATAAAAGCGATATGGCCAAAAATACGGATTTCAGAAAGTTCGACGACATGTTGCGCCTCGTACTGGCCGGCAATGAAATGCAGCGCTTTACGTTACAAGGCTTTCTGGAGTCGTTGTATGAAAAAGGTGAAGTTGTGTACGGCATTCATACTTCAAAATCGGCACTGGTAACTTGCATGATTTTGGATCATCAGAAGGGGCATATCCATCTGGTGGATGGTAACGACGGGGGCTATGCGATGGCGGCGAAAAAAATGAAAGACCGTATCAGAGCTCGGGTGCAGTCTCATAAACAATAGCCTGCCACTTAGCCAAACAAGCAGGATTCATATTATCTTATTTCGCGAAAGCAGCTGTTTTTTTGTCGAATTACACGCTGGCCGTGCAGACTTTCCATGATATTACCCGTAACCGGTGTTGATTTTCTACCGCATTACCCTGCGGGCACGCAGATACCGTTGCGACCAATAGCGTTCATCCAACGATGATATCATAGGTCCACGACTGGTGGATGCGTGCAGAAAACGCTTATTATCGAGCATAATACCTACATGAAAGGTCGACCGACCCGTCTGAAAAAAGACCAGATCACCTACTCTGAGGCGAGATTGTCGTACGCGAACTCCTACCCGCATCTGTTCACGGGTGGTTCTGGGCAGATTAATCCCAAACTGTTCCCGCATCACAATCATCACAAAGGCCGAGCAGTCTACCCCATTTCGGGTAGTGCCCCCGAGCACATACGGTACTCCTTGCCAACGATCATGCATTTCCATCAATCGGGCCTCGGGCGACCGCATAGCCTTTCTTGTAGATGAACAACCTTCCAGTATTACTGCAGCTACCAGAATAACCAGTATGCGCATGTAGTATCGGGAGGAGTTACTCATGATGCTAAACGGCTTTAATTTGCCCCAGAGGCAATGATTCGATGACGTTTACCGCAGGCGACGGGTCGCTCATGATGTAAAAGTGTAATCCCGGTACGCCATACGAGAGCAGTTCTTCGCATTGTTTTTTTGCCCATTCCTGTCCAATAGCTTTCGCATTAGATGGGTCTGCAGCCACGGCATCGCTCAGCTCACAAGGTATAGAAAGGTGAAACGCCTTAGGTAAGCGAACCAGATGATTTTGGGTAGTCAATACTTTCAAACCGGGAATAATGGGAATGGTAATTCCATCCGCCCTGCATTTATCTACAAAGTCGAAGAAGTACTGATTGTCAAAAAACATCTGGGTTACGATGTAATCGGCACCGGCATCAACCTTTTCGTGAAGTTTCTTGATGTCCCAGGTCAGGTTTGGTGCCTCGTTATGCTTTTCGGGATACCCTCCCACACCAACACAAAAATCAGTATGATTTGCCTCCATCAGTTCTTCAAGGTAAATACCCTTGTTCATGTCTTTTACCTGACGCACCAGATCGCTGGCATAATTGTTCACCGCGCGGTCTTTATGATGAGGCTTGGGTGCACCATGGTCGTCGCCACGTACAGCCAGCACGTTATCTATGCCCAGATAGTGAAGCTCGATGAGGGCATCTTCAGTTTCTTCCTTGGTAAAACCCTTGCATATAAGGTGAGGAACCGGGTCAACGTTATAACGGTGTTTGATGGCCGCGCAAAGACCGATGGTACCCGGACGCTTCCGCTTCACCCGTCGTTTCATGGTGCCGTTGCCCAAATCAATATACTCGGCTTCTGCAGCATGTGAAGTAATATCGATAAACGGTGGATTGAATTTGATCACTTGATCGAGGGCGTCAAAGACCGTTTGCACACCAGAACCTCGTTTAGGTGGAATAATTTCGAAGGATATGAGAGGTTCGGTGGCCCTGTCGTAATGCTCGGTAACTTTCATCGAAGGAATTGTGTTATGTAATAGGATGGAAACTCATAATGGATATGGCTATACTTCGCGGTACACGTACTTCGTTACCCATACTTACCGCCGTTTTACCCAGTCTTTGTTTCCCTTAACAGCTTAATCTACTAAAATTTTCGGGAATTTATGGAATTGTTAGTCAATATAGACCACATCGCCACCCTTAGAAATGCACGCGGAGAAGGTGTTCCTGATCCGACCGAAGCAGCGCAGATTTGTGAAAACGCCGGGGCCGCCGGTATCGTGTTTCATCTGCGTGAAGACCGGCGTCACATCAAAGATCATGACGTCTATTCACTTAAGGATGCGGTGAAGGGCAAGCTTGATTTTGAGATGGCGGCAACCGACGAAATGATTGGTTTATGCGAAAAAATACGCCCGGAAATTTGTACGTTGGTGCCTGAAAGCCGTGAAGAGCTAACAACCGAGGGCGGATTGAACATGCGTTTGATAATGGGCGATTACCGTAAGAGGGTTGTGCCCCGATTGCTGGATACCGGTACCATGATCAGTTTATTTGTTGATCCCAATCCAGACGACATCCAACTATGCAAAGAGCTTGGGGTGCAAGCTATTGAACTGCACACCGGCAGATATGCCAATGCACAGAAGGCATCGGTGGTAGAACACGAGCTTGAACGGTTGCGTGAAGCTGCAGAGCTGGCACACAGCCTCGGACTAATTGTGAATGCCGGTCACGGTCTGAATTATGTAAACACTACGCCGTTTATCCGAACGGTTCCCCATCTGGCCGATATTAGTATTGGTCATGCACTGGTTACTCACGCGGTGTTTCATGGACTGGAAAACTCCGTACGTGAAATGGTTCGTATCATTAAAGAAGGATAAACTATGCAGGAGTTCATTGAGCCTCCATTTGATGCGTTAAATGCCAGTGGGGATGTTCCTGCCGATTATCGTGCTGGTTTCGTGGCGATTATTGGTCGACCTAATGCTGGTAAGTCTACCCTTTTGAATGCCTTGCTGGAGTTTAAATTGGCTATTGCAACACACAAAGCCCAAACGACCAGACATCAGATACTTGGTATTCTTAATGAAGAGAGCCATCAAATGATTTTTCTGGACACCCCAGGAATTATCACTCCGGAGTACAAACTTCAGGAATCGATGATGCAGGCTGTTTCGCGATCTACCAAAGATGCGGATGTACTGTTGCATCTGGTGGATGCTACTCGTCTGGCCGATGAGGAGCGGGTTTGGAACTATATGCGGTCCTCGGGTAAACCCGCCGTTCTGGTGATAAATAAGGTGGATGCAGCCAAGGAAGGCGAAGTTACGGCCATTAAAGAAGTTTGCACATCTGTGTTCGCCTATCGCGCTGTGGTTGAAATATCGGCCGAACAACATACCGGTCTCGATGAGCTAAAAAAATCCCTGGGAGAAGTGCTTCCGTTGAGTCCGCCGTTGTATCCACCCGATCAGCTTAGCGAGCATCCGGTGCGATTTTTTGTTTCGGAGCTTATTCGTGAGCAGATTTTTTTGCAGTATGCTCAGGAGATTCCCTATTCGTGTACGGTTACCATTTCCTCATTCAAAGAAGAGGATAAAATGGATCACATTCATGCGGAAATTATCGTGAACCGAGATTCTCAGAAAGGCATCTTGATCGGTAAAGGTGGTCTGAAACTGAAAAAACTGGGTACCAAAGCCCGCGAACAAATTGAGCAGTTAACCGGTAAGAAAGCCAATTTGCAGCTGTTTGTGAAAGTCCGCGAGAAGTGGCGCGACAAGGAGAGTTATTTACGCGGTTACGGGTACTAAAGGATGAGTGGGGAGGAATGTTACCGATCCCACATGATTGTGATAGCTACCAGCGTATGAACCTGGGAGTAACCGGATTCAGCTCATACCTTCTTAAATCAATCTCCCTTTGGTACTGATGGATGTTTTGAACGGCCGGTAAGCGGTGAAATGAGTGCGCATTGGTATTCATAATTGCATCACCTATAATCAGTGCACCGAGAAGGAATCGATTTGAAATCAGGTCATTATCGGGTTGAAAACGCAGCGTCTCACTGCCGGGGTGCATCTCTGAGCGAAAGTCGAATACAATAATCTCGGATTTTGAATCGTGAATATGCTGACTTAGATTCAAATCTAAACTAGACAGAGCAAATGAGGATATGGCAACATCATTATTCAAACCAACGTTAGCCCTGAGTTCGTTTCCATCAGTCTTCTGTGCAATTAATGCAGCAGGTAACGCAAGAATTAGAAGTGTGATTAGTGCTTTCATAAACTATTTTAAAGTAGTTCGAATATATCTTAAAGATAATATTTTCTATCATTTATGAAAGTAATAACAGACAAATAAACGATTACTCAATTTTTTTCTTGTGCATCGTATTAAAAAGTTCTTATACTTAACACCATGTCACAACAACAAAACATATCCATCGCGAAGCGAAGCTGTATGATGCTCTGTAATTAACAGGGCTTTTGTATCTATGACATAATCAAAAAAAGCCCTCCAATTCTTGCAGGGCTTTTTTTGTATCCAATGTTCTTTTGTTACTGGAAAGCTCTTATCAAGAAAGGCGGAGGGATCAGGCCCTGCGATGCCTTAGCAACCGCCTCGGTTTAACGACCGGGGGTCAGGTGCTAAATCCTGCCCGGTTGGTGTACGCACCATAAGGGGAAGATGAGAGAAGCTGGATTTTATCTGTTTAAATAAAAGCCTCTTCTGTCATCGTTTCGCGGAAGAGGCTTTTTTTATTGAAGCAATTGTCAACCTAAAACAACAGATGAAATCGACGTTTAACAACTGGTACGAAGAAAAGATGTACGCCAGCGACGAGCTGGCCGCTGAAACGAATCGTATCGAACAGCTTTTACCAACCATCAAAACCATCGCTGTAGTGGGCATTTCCAAAAACCCGCAAAAAGACAGCCATTTTGTTGGCCGATATCTGCAAAAACACGGTATTCGTATCGTGCCGGTTAATCCCGGTGCAGATCAGATTCTGGGAGAGCCTACCTACCCGGATCTTAAAAGCATTCCGTTTCCTGTTGATGTGGTCGACATCTTTCGCCGTCCTGAAGACATACCTGCAACCGTTGAACAAGCTCTGGAAATCGGAGCTCCTGTAATCTGGTTGCAGCTTGGAACCGGGACTCACGACGAGCTGAAGGAGCAAGTTGAACAAAACGGTACCAGACTGATTCAAAACCGATGCATAAAGGTTGATCATCAGTTCCTGGTACGGGATAAACAGAAAAAATAACCCCATCGAATGCCGTGTTTTTCGAAACAAGTGCAATTCGGTTCAACCTTAGAGATGCCAGACAACAAGCATCTGCATTTACAGAACACATAAATCCAACATTTCAGGAATAACACCATGAGTAACGCAAAGAATTACCGATTCGAAACCCTCCAACTTCACGCCGGACAAGTACCTGATCCTGCAACGAATTCACGTGCAGTACCCATCTACCAGACCACTTCGTACACGTTCAACGACACCGAGCATGCGGCTACCCTGTTCGCGTTGAAAGATTTCGGGAATATCTACACCCGAATCATGAATCCAACTACCGATGTTTTTGAGAAGCGTGTAGCTGCTCTTGAAGGCGGTGTTGCCGCCGTGGCCACCTCCTCCGGACAAGCCGCACAATTTCTGGCCATTGCCACCATCGCGCAGGCCGGCGACAATATTGTGTCAACGAGCTTCCTGTATGGCGGTACTTACAATCAGTTCAAGGTCTCCCTCCCACGTCTGGGCATCCATGTGAAATTCGTGGATGAGGACACCGTTGAGGCTTATGAGGCGCAAATCGATGAAAATACCAAAGGTATTTATGTGGAGTCGATTGGAAATCCGCGTAACAATGTGCCCGACTTTGAAGGTCTTGCGGCCCTTGCCAAGAAGCATGGCATTCCGTTGATTGTAGATAACACCTTCGGTGCCGGTGGCGCTATTGTGAAGCCCATTAAATGGGGTGCAAACATCGTAGTGGAGTCAGCCACGAAATGGATTGGCGGTCACGGTACATCGGTTGGTGGCATCGTTGTAGATGCGGGTAACTTCGACTGGGGAAATGGTAAGTTTCCACTGTTCACCGATCCTGCGCCGGGATACCACGGACTGAATTTCTGGGAAGTATTTGGCTCAAACGGTCCTTTCGGGAACATCGCTTTCGCTATCCGCGCGCGTGTAGAAGGACTTCGTGACTTCGGTCAGGCCATATCGCCATTCAACAGTTTCCTGCTCATTCAGGGACTTGAAACCCTATCGCTTCGCGTTGAGCGCCATGCTGAAAACGCGCTGAAATTGGCAAAATGGCTGAAATCCAACAGCAATGTAGCTTGGGTCAGCTATGCCGGACTTGAAGATCACCCCTACCATGAAACGGCGAAAAAGTACGTTGAGCATGGCCGATTTGGCGCTGTGCTGACCTTCGGCGTGAAAGGCGGGTACGACGCTGCGGTGAAATTCATCGAAGGCGTTGAGCTGGCTTCGCACCTGGCCAACGTGGGCGATGCCAAAACATTGGTAATTCATCCGGCTTCCACAACCCACCAGCAGCTAAGCGACAAAGAGCAGGCATCATCCGGTGTAACGCAAGACCTCGTTCGGGTTGCGGTTGGAATCGAGCACATCGATGATATTATCGCTGATTTCGAGCAGGCATTCGCCAAGATTTAACTTTCATAACCTCCACGGGGTGCTGTTCCGGACAGTTCAGCAGCCCCGTGTTTTTAACCTCAAGTTTTACGCCGGTCGCACCAAGAGTCGGGCGGTAGTAACATCCAAAAAAATAATCGGAGTGAAAAAATGGGCACTTTTTCAACCATCAAACAAGAACAAAACCGGGTTATAGCCGGGGCCGTTCACAACGTAGTTAACGCCATCAAGGCCGATCACGAAGCTGCGCAAGCGCAATTCACCGCAACATCATCGTTGCATGAGGGGCTGCTGGCTGATATTCAAATCCGTCAGTTCGACCTGATTGCCGATGAACCCAAGTCACTGGGCGGAACCGATCAGGGTCCCAATCCGGTGGAGCTGGTTCTGGGTGCATTTGCATCTTGCCAGGAAATCGTAATTGCGGCGTATGCGGCTGTGTTGGGCATTGAAGTACAACGGGTTAATGTTAAAGCTACGGGGGACCTTGATTTACGGGGATTCTTCAACGTATGCGATAAGATTCGTCCGGGGTTCAATAAGGTTACCTACGAAACGGAAATCATCACCCGCGAAACCGATGAGGCAAAACTTGCTCAGCTTCGATTTTTCGCACAAAACAGATGTCCGGTATTGGATATTCTGCAACATCCGGTGGAGACCGAGGGTAACGTAACCTTCAAAGATAAAGTTGAACTTGCAGCGTACGTATCAGAATAAGCTAAACGTATTAAACCGGCGTCTTCTTAAGGGAGATTGTCGGTTTAATGCATCTGCAGCCGGCAGATGCAAGGATTTCATCCTTAATAAATCGGCAAAAAATAAAAAACCCCCGGAATGGGCAGAAACCGGGGGTTGATATACATCTTACTACTGGCGGGTCCGGACAGACCGAAACAGATTCTGATGCATCGCTAAAGTTAATCAGAATCTGCATAACCCTAAACAGTGAAAACTGTGCAGGGGTGTACCAACATCAACCGATGACTGGAAAAACATCTTTATTTACGCTAACTGAACCGTTCATAACTGAGTCTGGCGACACGATTGAACAGGTGCAGGTAACGTACAAAACCTGGGGAAAGCTTAACGCCGACGGCAGTAATGCGGTGCTGGTATGTCATGCCCTCACCGGAAATGCCGACGCTGACGAGTGGTTTCCAGGGCTATTTGATGACAATGGCATTCTAAATCCGGCCGAGCAGTACATTATATGCTCGAATGTATTGGGAGGTTGCTATGGCACAACTGGTCCGTGGAGCGAAAACGCTGCCACAGGCAAACCCTGGCAAGGCGACTTCCCGCAGATAACCATTCGCGACATGGTACGCGTGCAGCAGCAGCTGGTAAATCACCTGGGGGTTAACGGTATAGAGCTGGCCATAGGCGGATCTATGGGAGGCATGCAGGTACTCGAATGGCTGTGTATGGACGATCGGATTCGTAAAGCCGTGCTTATTGCCATGGGCAAAGCGCACTCCCCCTGGACGATCGGATTCAGCGAAGCGCAACGACGTGCCATCAAAGCCGACCGCAACTTTAACGATGGATTCTACAGCAGTGACGCCCTCCCTGCCGAAGGACTTGCCGCGGCGCGCATGATGGGCATGATGATGTACCGCAGTGCACCGGCATTTCAGCGACGGTTTGGACGAAAGCTGCAAGAAGGGCATAAAGACTTACTGCAGGTCAACTCTTATCTGAACTATCAGGGCGACAAGCTGGTTAAACGATTCGATGCCAATACCTATATCCGCCTCACCGAAGCCATGGACACCCACGATGTATCAAGAGGCCGAGGTAGCTACGAGGCCGTTCTGGGCGCTATCAGCATCCCCGTTCTGGTCATGGCCATTACCTCTGATGTTCTATATGTTCCCGCCGAGCAACGGGAACTTGCCGGTTTACTCGGTAATGCAACCTACGCCGAGCTCGAATCAGACGAAGGTCACGATGCCTTCCTCATCGAATTTCCAAAGATGGTTGCCATCTACAACGACTTTAACAACAACGTGTCTACAACTATTACCCGCTAATGCTACACATCCTGAAATTTGGAGGCAGTTCTGTTGCCTATCCCGAGCGTATCCAAAACTCCGTTGAAATCGTGCGCAGAAGGCTGCGGGAGGTCAACGTTGCCGTGGTTGTATCTGCTTTAGGAGGCGTTACGGATGAGTTAATTGCCATCATGGACAAAGCCTGCGTCCACGACGAAGGCTGGAAAGCACGTTATGAAAATTTGGTACAAAGGCATCATCAGACCGTTGACAAACTTACCAGCGGTGATGCGCATAGCGACTTACGTGACGAAATTGACACCCTGCTCAATGACTTGCTGAATACGTACCAAACCATTCACTCAACGCGTGATATTTCGCCAAAAACACGAGATTATGTTCTGTCTTTTGGCGAGCGGATGTCTTCACGCATTTTCGCTGCGGCCCTCAACACCGGCGGGATCAAGGCCAAAGCCCACGAATCACAGCACTTTGTGCGTACGAACAATCGTTTCGGCGATGCGGATGTAGACTATGATATCACCCGTGAGCTGGTAAACAAAGCGCTCGGACCCATTAACGGAACCGTACCGGTGATTACTGGATTTCTGGGTTCAACCATCGACAACGAAATCACCACATTGGGCAGATCGGGCTCCGATTTCACGGCTGGACTTATGGGTCAGGCGCTGGATGCCAACCTTGTAGAAATATGGACGGATGTGAACGGGGTCCTGACTGCTGATCCGAATATTGCATCAACAGCCGTCACCATCCCTCGCCTGCACTATGCCGAAATCGCTGAAATGGCCCATTTTGGCACGAAGGTACTGCACCCGCGAACCGTGCTGCCACTCGAGGAGGTCGCCATCCCCATTGGAATATACAACTCGTTTGAGCCCGATCACCCCGGCACGCTTATCACCCATGAGTATTCCCAGACCAACGGAACCCTCAAGTCGGTTTCCCTGAAGAAGGATGTCGTTTTGATTGGGGTAAAAAGCAAAGGACTTGACCGTATCCAGAACTTGCTCACACGGGCGATGAGAGCACTGCTCGAGGCCGATATCACGGTGCTGTTCAATAGTGCGGCATCTGCCGAGTTTGGTATCACTTTTGCGATTGACAACTGGCAGTCAGAAAAGGCGCTCTCTGTGTTAGAGGAGACCTTCAGTACAGAATATCGTTCAGGTCTCATTGATGAACCTACTGTACTAGACGAAGTGAATATGGTTACCGTTATTGGCGACCGGTTGGTTAACGATCTGGGATTAAGCGGCGCGGTATTATCGGTGTTAGGCGAAAATCAGATTGCCCCTCTGGCCACGGCAAAAGGTGTCGGAAACCGGCATTTCAGTATGATTTTACCAAAAGCGCAGTCCTTTACGGCGGTCAGATTACTCAACGACCACTTTTGTGTGCATGCACAACGCGTGCGATTATTTGTCGCTGGGGCAACGGGGATCATTGGTAGTGAACTTCTTCAGCAGATAACAGAAGCTGTTAATGAAGAGTATGATTTGTCTGTTATAGGAATATGCGATAAGCGCTCTATGTACTGGAGTGCTTCCGGAATGGTTCCCCTACAAGCCTCCGAACTCCTGGAAACGGGAGCACAGGAAACCGACTGGGGGCTCATCATCAACCGCCTCATTACCGACTATCCTTATCGGACCATATTTATTGACTGTACCGGTGCAGCGGAGGTCTCCGTCTTTTACAACAAACTGCTGAAAGCCGGAATCCATGTAGCCACGCTTAGCAAGCGTGCGAATACCGCCTCACAGGCTTATTTTGATGAGCTCATGCACTATACGGAGGGTAAAAGAACGCATTATCTGTACGAGACTACCGCCGGTGCGGGGCTCCCGGTATTTCAGACGCTAAAAGACCTGATTCGTTCAGGGGATCAAATTCAGAAAATAACCGGGGTATTGTCGGGTACGTTAACCTATCTTTTTGATGCCCTGCTGGATGGAGATGCTTTCGGAAAAACCATCAAACGTGCCAGGGAAATGGGATATGCCGAGCCTGATCCCAGAGATGACCTTTCTGGCAAAGATGCAGCCTGGAAGCTACTGGGTATTGCGCGCTCTATCGGGATGCGAGTTGAAATTGAAGATATGCAGGTAGAAGATCTGGTTCCTGAGAGCCTGCGGGATGTTTCTTTGGAAACTTTTTTTGCAAGTGCAGCTGAGTTTGATGATAACTGGAAACAGATGGTCAGAGAGCGCTGTGAACCCGGACATGTATTGCGTTATGTAGGTACATTGGAAGGTGGAAAAATCAAGCTGGAGGTACAGTCTGTACCCCGAATATCTCCTATGGGTGCCCTTGGTGGCATTGATAACCAAATATCTATTTATACCAAGCGCTACAATCGTTCGCCACTAACTGTACAGGGACCGGGTGCGGGAAAAGAAGTAACCGCTGCCGGATTGCTGGCTGATGTTCAGAAAATTGCAATTCGTATTGTACGGTAAAAAAGGCTACATCCGAATTTATCGTGCATGATAAACGGTCATAATCAACGTTTTTGTTTACATCCACTTGGATTATGTCTCGGCATAATTTGTATCAAACGGTTTTGCGTACTGAAGTTAGTTCGCATCCACATTGACTATGTCTGCTATAGTGTATTCGTCGTATCCGGAAATAGATACCATATTGATCGTGCAGCAAGCTCCCCGCTGCCATAAACCGGCACAGTTCTAATCAGGTTGAATGGGTTAAATATGTAACCTGATCAGGGCTTTTACCCGGGGTACATCACGCTTTTCTTTCATGTCTTTTTGTGTCCTAAATCTCAGGATTAGCTCCCAAAAAATATAATTTCAAATTCGACTTGACATTAAGGATACTAAAATCCTACTTTGTGGGGTAAAGTGGGACAAAGTGGCAGAGTCGCCCACAACCTCTTTAAATTAGCAATTAACAACGATTTACTTCAAACACCGACGTCGTGCCTAGTTTCAAAGGAACTTATGAGCATTCGATTGACAGCAAGGGGCGTGTTAGCCTCCCTGCCAAGGTACGTCGTTATCTGAATCCGGCATATCCAGATAATTTCACCGTACTGCGTGGAATTCAGCGATGTTTATATCTGTATCCGGAAGACCGGTGGATGAGTGTTGAAGAGAAACTGGCCAAAATTAGCAACCTGCGCGTCGATAGTGCGAACGTCATTCGGAACTTCCTGCGAAATGCCGAAGACATCACCCTGGATAGTCAGCACCGCCTGGCCCTTCCATCTGCACTCACCGATTGGGCAGGCATCAGCCAGAAAGTCACCATCATTGGCGTGGGCGATCGCCTCGAATTATGGAGTCCGGAAGAACTTGAAAAAGTTGACGCCTCCATGAGCGATGACGAATACGCCAAACTTTTTGAACAAATTATGGGAGATGTTTCCCTGTAATGCAACACATAACGTACCACGACCCGGTTCTATGCAAAGAAACCGTTGACGTTCTGATTACAGATCCAAACGGTATCTATATCGACGGCACGTTGGGTGGCGGTGGGCACACTACCGCATTATTACAACACCTCTCCGAAAAAGCACAGGTTTATGGCATCGATCAAGACGATGATGCCCTGAAAACAGCAACACAACGCATTAACGATCAACGATTCAAAGCCGTGAAGGGAAACTTCGGATATATGGATGTACTGCTGCCATCATCTTTGAAAGGCAAGATCACAGGTATTCTGTTAGATATCGGTGTGTCCAGTTATCAGATTGATGAAGGTTCGCGCGGATTCAGCTTTCGTGAAGACGGTCCGCTGGATATGCGTATGGACCCGAGAAGTCCCCTTTCCGCAGCAGTAGTGGTGAACAACTATGACCCGGCTGAACTGACACGCATTCTTTTTGCTTACGGTGAAGAGCGGTTCAGCCGCAAAATCACGGAGGCTATTGTGAACCGCCGACCGGTAGAAACCACGGCCGGTCTACGAGCCGCTGTAGAAGCTGTTGTGAAAGGTCCACACGTAAATAAGTCGTTGGCACGGGTATTTCAGGCGATACGCATTGAAGTAAACCAGGAACTGGACATGCTTCGCTTAGCGCTGGAGAAAAGTGTTTCCATGCTGGCTGAAGGTGGTCGAATTGCCGTTATGTCGTACCATTCGCTGGAAGACCGCCTCGTGAAGCACTTTTTCCGCTCAGGCAATATGGATGGCATCATCGAAAAGGATTTTTATGGCCATGATATTCGTCCGCTGGAACCCGTTAAACCGGCATTGATAACCCCATCTGAGGAAGAAATTCACCGAAACCCTCGCGCGAGAAGCGCAAGATTACGAGTGGCCCAAAGAATAGTGGAGGTGAAATCATGAGCACTTCAGGAATGGGCAAGCCCCTGGATCGCGATTATGGTTTTCAGGCGAAAGAAAACGTGAATTTCGCAAAAAAGAAACAAGATGAATCTGAAAAGAAAGGGTTCCCGGGTGGCGTTTCCCCTTTTAAAATGATTGCAATCACCATTTTGATTGGTGTATTAGGCTATATCTACATCGCACACATTTTTTATACACAGCAGTTGCTTCGAGAAGTTAACCAGCTCCGTATCAGTTTTGAAAACACCCGAGTAGATCATACCGATGTCCAGCTCACGTACGAACGGATGACAGGTCCGTCAGAAGTTTACAACCGTGCAAAAGCAATCGGTCTGGTGGATGGAGGCCCTGCAGATAGAATAATCACCCGAAACTAAGAAAAGAGACCGAATCGGTAATCGTCAACAACGTCAATAATCAGCATGTCAGACCCTGTTAAATATACAAAAGCACGCATCCTCCTGGTACTTGGGATGACTTTGCTATTGCCTGTTGCAATAGGCATACAGATGCTGCGTATTCAGGTTTTTGAAGGTCAGGCATTGCGGGACTTGTGGAGTGCCCAGGCGATAGACGTGGTTCCCATCCCCTCACAAAGGGGCAATATCCTGGATGCCCGCGGACGCATTTTGGTTTCGAATACCGTAACCTATTCGGTTGCCATCGACCCCCTTGTACCCAACACCCGTCCAGAGCAAATCAGTCAGATACTAGATACCCTTTCCGCCCATACGGGCAGGCCGGTATCGGAATACCGACGCAGAATACAGCAGGCCCCGACAGGGTCCCGCTACATTGTATTGGACCGAAGTGTGCCACGATCTGCTTATGTAGCACTGCGTGAGCTTCGATATCGCAATACCATTCTGGAAGAAAATTACAGACGTCGGTATAACTACGATCAGCTCGCAGCGCATGTTTTGGGTTATGTAAATCACGAAATTCGTGGACAAATGGGCTTGGAAGCATCTTATGACCGAATTCTACGCGGACGGGACGGAGAGCAGCAAGTACAACGAGATCGATTGGGTCGAATTCGATCTATGGTAGGGGCGCCCAGGCGACAGCCGGTTGAGGGGCATACATTGAAAACAACCATCGACGCCCACATTCAGGCTATCGTTGAAGAAGAATTGCGGGAAGGTGTACGAAGAACTCGATCTAATTACGGAAGCGTAATTGTGCTGGACCCTCGCACAGGAGCCGTCCGGGCAATGGCCAACTACCCCACGTTCAACCCTAATATTCTCCGCCTTGAGGAGGCTCCAAACCGACGAAATTTCGCCATTTCCGACATGATAGAACCAGGGTCGACGTTCAAACTGGTTACCGCTATTGCCGCTGTAGAACAGAATGTAGTTACCCTTAACGAAGTATTTGAAACTCCTGAAAATGGTGTGCGAATGATTCATGGTCAGGCCATGCGTGATCATAATCCGTTGGGAACACTCGATTTTGAGAACGCCATTAAGAAGTCCTCGAATATTGCAACCGCCGAGGTTTCCATGCGCTTACCACGGGAAACCTTTTTTCAGTACGCCCGAAACCTCGGATTTGGCACGCACACCGGAATTGACTTGACCCATGAAGAGGCTGGTCGTATGCAACGACCCTATCAGTGGTCTGCTGTAACCCTGCCCTGGATGTCGATTGGTTATGAAGTTCAGGTTACACCGCTTCAAATGGTAATGGCCTACGCAGCGTTTGCCAACAATGGTACCTTAATGCGACCGTATGTTGTTGATGAGGTACTCGATGAGTTTGGTAATGTAATTCAGAAAACCCGACCAACAGCGATTCGAAGAGCCATCAGACCGGAGACTATTCGAAAGCTTATGCCTGCGTTTGAAGGTGTAGTAACCGAAGACGGTACGGCTCAATTCGCAAGTATCGAAGGAATTACGATAGGAGGTAAAACCGGAACTGCTCAAAAGTTTATCGATGGGCGTTACCGCAACCGTTACAGGGCTTCCTTCATAGGATTTTACCCCACCGATGAGCCCCGTTATGTTGTAATGGTTCTACTTGACGAGCCTCGAACAAGCATATTCGGAGGATTTGTGAGCGGACCAATTTTCAGACAGATCACCTCCAGAATTATGGGTCTTGATGAGCATTTGCAGCGTGAAATTGTAGATGAAGTTCAGCAGTTACCCGTTGCTCATGTTCCGATGCTCAGAGGGATGTCGGCACAGAATGCAAAAGCATCACTAGAAAATCTGCGTATGCGATTTAATACCGAGGGTGAAGGAAGTCTGGTAATTGCTCAAAATCCCGAACCGGGTGCCGGGGCCGACCGCTCAACGCGTGTTACGCTGACACTCGGGAACCCGGTAGTTCAGGTAGATGAATCTGTTGATCGTGTGCGCGGTGAGGTACCTGAGCTCAGAGGCATGAGTATGCGGCAGGCTATGCTGGCACTTACAGCATCTGGATTTGAGATTCAGCAAATTGGTTCCGGCACAGTTTATGCGCAATTCCCACTGCCCGGCTCCATATATGAAACGGGTCGCGAGGTCACTATCAGAGGACGGGCGCGATCTATGAATACGCTTACGAGCGCTACTGCAGGGGGTAATTGATGCTTACTCTCCAGCAAATTATCGATATTGTTAAGCCTTCCATGATTGCGGGAAGCAGTTGCATTCCGAATGGAAAACTTACCGACGACTCACGGGAGGTGAAACCCGGAGATATTTTTGTAGCCGTTCGGGGCAATGCCTTCGACGGACATAAATTTATACCCCAGGCTATTGAAATGGGTGCGGCTGTAATTATAACGGAAGAGCTTACAGAAGCCGAGGGGGTATGCATTCTGTTGGTACAGGATACCCGGTTGGTAATGGGGCCATTGGCATTGGCCATGGCCGGAAACCCACAGAAAGACCTACACATCATCGGTATCACCGGAACAAATGGTAAGACAACCGTCGCCACACTCATATACCAGGTGTTAACCAGGCTCCAAACAAAGACCGCTCTACTTGGGACCGTAAGCAAAATATTTGGTACAGAGCGGGTTCATAGTACCTTAACAACGCCCGGCGCAGTGGAACTTGCAGCCGATCTAAGAAGAGCAGCAGATACAGGATGCACCCATTTCGTAATGGAAGTAAGCAGTCATGCATTAGATCAACGCCGCACGCAGGGGCTAGACTTTGAGGTTGGTGTGTTCACCAATCTGTCTCACGACCATCTCGACTATCATAAAACTATAGAGGCCTATCAGCAGGCAAAAAAGCACCTCTTCGATTCCCTTAGTGAAAAAGCAACCGCCATCGTTAACATTGATGATCTTTCAGGGCATCGAATGGTATCAGACACAAAAGCCCGAATTTGGGAACTGACATTGCGCGATGATGACTACAAGGTTGCAGCGATGGATGCCGACGGTCTTTTAATAGATATGGACGGTATCTATATCCAAAGTCCTTTAACCGGGAATTTCAACGCATACAACGTAGCACAGGCTTTTCTAACCTGTGTAGCATTAGGATATTCTCCAAAGAATGTCGTTGCCGCGCTGGCAGAATGCTATGGAGCTGCAGGACGGCTGGAGAATATAACCCTTCAGTTAACTGATGGACATAAACAAGGACAACCTGCCGTTTTTGTGGATTATGCACACACGCCCGATGCACTGGAAAATGTTCTTCAAACGTTGCAGGAAATCCGAAAAAAGAACCAGTCTATACATACTGTATTTGGATGTGGTGGCAATCGTGATAAAACAAAGCGGCCTGCCATGGCTAAAATTGCCGCACGGTACAGCAATATAATTACCGTCACGTCTGACAATCCCCGCTTTGAAGATCCGGACGAGATCATCAATGAAATTTGTACCGGGTTTACGGATGAAACCGCATATCAACGAATTACCCAAAGAGACCAGGCTATTCGTCATGTGGTTGGCTCCGGTGATGAAAACAGCATCATTTTAATTGCGGGAAAAGGTCATGAAGACTATCAGGAAATAAATGGTAAACGACATCCCATGAATGATAGAGCTATCGCACTGGACGCACTCAGGAACCGAAAATCATCACCTGCTAATAAGGAAATTGCCTGATGCTTTTTTGGTTACTTGAGTACATACAAAACACATACAATCCACCCGGATTTGGGGTATTCAGTTATATAACCGTACGCAGTGCTCTTGCAGCTGTAACAGCGCTCATTATATCGCTCATTTTCGGTCAGCGAATTATAAACTGGCTTCAGCGCATGCAGCTGAAAGAAACGGTGCGCACCGATATCGGTCTGGACAATCATCTCAGCAAGGCAGGAACCCCGAGTATGGGTGGTCTTATCATCATTCTCGCTACTGTTTTACCTACCCTGCTGTGGATGCGACCAACAAATCCATATTTTTTGCCCATCATTTTCGTGGTACTGGCGCTCGGTGCCGTTGGTTTTATGGATGATTACATAAAGATCATCAAAAAAGACAAGGCCGGCCTTATGGGTCGTTTCAAGATTGCGGGTCAGGTTCTGGTTGGGCTTGTAGTTGCATCTTTTCTGTACTTCCATCCGGATTTTCAGGATTATAATACCATAAGCACAGTACCTTTTCTGAAGAATGTAAACATCGATTATGCCTTTCTCGGAGAATCACTGGGATGGGTCATTTTCTTTCCAGTGGTCATTTTTGTCATTACAGGAGTAAGTAATGCTGTAAATCTTACCGACGGACTGGATGGTCTGGCAGCGGGCACTTCAGCCATTGCCGCCATGGCTCTGGCTATCCTTGCATATGTATCGGGAAGGGTAGATTTCTCAAGCTTTTTAGACATTATTCATCTGCCCGGTACCGGTGAACTTACGGTTTTCTGTTCAGCAATGGTGGGCGCCTGTTTTGGGTTTTTATGGTATAATACCTATCCGGCCGAAGTCTTTATGGGTGACACCGGGTCCCTCGCATTAGGTGGAGCCATAGCTGCCGTTGCACTTATGGTTCACAAAGAATTACTGTTGCCTATTCTTGGTGGTATTTTCGTTATTGAAACCCTCTCCGTTATTCTACAAACCGGGTATTTCAAGTTCACCAAGAAACGCACAGGGGTAGGACAACGACTCTTCCTGATGGCTCCCATCCATCATCACTTCGAGAAAAAGGGCTGGGCCGAACCCAAAATTGTGGTCCGTTTCTGGATTATAGCCATTTTGCTGGCCATCTTTACCATCGTAACCCTGAAACTCCGCTAATGCAGTTACACGAAAAAAATATCGTCGTAATTGGTGCAGCACGAAGCGGTTTAGCTGCGGCAAAGCTTCTGAAGCGAAACGGAGCCCATGTACTACTAAGCGAATTTGGTGAAATAAACGATGTAACACAGCAAGAGTTACGTGAGCTGGGTATCCGATTTGAGCACCACGGGCACAGTAATACGGCCTATCAGGCGGATGTTGCCGTAGTTAGTCCGGGTATTCCAGATGAAGCTCCTATCGTAGCATCTTATCTGCAAAGCAAAAAGCCTGTTCTTTCTGAAATCGAACTGGCCAGTCGGTTCTGTACGGCTCCGATGATTGCTGTAACCGGAAGTAATGGTAAAACAACCGTTGCATCCTGGCTGGGCCATGTATGGAGCTCGGCCGGTCACCCACATCATGTTGCCGGAAATATCGGAACGGCCTTCTCCGACATTGCTGAGAATTGTTCAGCAGACCATTGGGCTATTTTGGAGGTGAGCAGCTTCCAGCTCGATCATATAAATCGATTTCATCCGCGAGTGAGCAGCATTCTGAATATTACACCCGATCACCTGGACCGATATCAAAACCAGTTTAATCGTTATGTGGCTTCCAAAATGCGAATTATCTCGAATCAGACTCGTAACGACATATTCGTTTACTGGAACGATGATGTGCATATCAAAGCATCACTCAAGCAACATCCCGCTTCCTGCACTAGCTGGACGTTCTCGGCCAGCACCCCCGTTAATCGTGGCATTTTCCTGGATAATGATACCCTTACATGGAGTTTCGACAATCTTCACACCCCTCTAATGGCAGCTTCGGAGATCTCTCTGCCCGGAAGTCATAATCTGCTGAATGCCATGGCAACGGCTTTAATCGCGCGCGCGGGTGGTATACCGGATGTGGCCATTCGTACTGCGCTGAGCAATTTCAGAGGCGTTGAACACCGTCTTGAATTGGTAAGAGAGCTGCAGGGCGTTCGATATTATAACGACAGCAAAGCCACCAATGTAGATGCCGTGTGGCATGCTTTACAAAGCCTCCCCTCGCCCATCGTGCTCATTATGGGTGGTCAGGACAAGGGTAATGATTATTCAAAACTTGCAGATGTACTGCGCGAGAAAACATGCGCCGTTATTGCCATTGGCAAGGCCATACCCATGCTGATGGATCAGGTTAAACCTCACGTATCCGCTTTTCAAACCGCGGAAACCATGCAGGAAGCCGTTCATAAAGCGCAGTCGTTATCGATCGGCGGCGCCAGTGTACTGCTGAGTCCGGCCTGTGCCTCTTTCGACATGTTCCGCAACTACGAGCACCGGGGACTGGAATTTAAATCGGCCGTGATGGCATTGGAGGCCCAATCATGATATTTTCTCCATCCCATAAAGACAAGCATTCCTTCATCGTTGACAACTCCAGCGATGAAGTCGCAGGTCGTTCCAGTTACAGCGACCGATGGATTCTGGTAGGCGTAATTGCCCTGGCAATATTTGGGCTGCTGGCCGTGTTCTCCTCAACGGCTTACTTTGCCGAGTTGAAAAACACAACGGCACAGGCCATGCTTATTTCTCACCTGTTCAAGGTCATTATCGCCTTCTTTGTGCTCATTATCTTCTCGAAGATCGACTACCGCTTTGTGCTGCGATTGGCCCTGCCAATGCTCATATTGAGCTGGATTTTACTCATTATTGTGACCTTGTACGGGACGGAAGTATGGGGAGCGAAACGTTTTATTAACGTGGCCGGATTCTCATTTCAACCCTCATCGCTGGCTACGGTTGCCCTGCTTGCGCACTTAATTTATATGATTGAGCGCAAAGCTGAAAAGAACATCCTCCGATCTTTCCGTGATACGTTTGTTCCTATGATGATTTACGTGACGATTTCCTGTGCACTCATTGGTATAGAAGACTTTTCGAGTGCTGCAGTACTCCTGGCGCTCAGTATGGTTGTAATGTTCATGGGTGGCGTAAGTAAAATACAGATGGGCGCGCTGGTACTCATCGGCGTTATTGGCGGATCGGTTCTCATCAGTTCTTCTACTGCGCGCATGTCGAGGGTAACCAATTACGTTGAGCAGGTGATGCACATAAATAGCGACCGTCTCGAAAGTGGTTCCGGTTACCAATCACAGCAGGCTTATATAGCGATAGCCCGTGGTCAACTTACCGGCGTAGGAATGGGCAAAAGTGCACAACGCGACTTCCTGCCGGCGCCTTACAACGATTTCATTTACGCCATCATCGCCGAAGAATACGGTTTGATCGGAGCCAGCCTCATCCTCATACTCTATACCCTCATCCTGCTGCGAGGTGTGGTATATGTGGCACGCAATGCACGAACGATATCGGGTTCTCTGCTGGCAACCACGTTCACCATTACCTTCGTGATGTACGGCTATGTAAACGCAGCCGTGGCAACAGGATTGTTCCCCGTAACCGGGCTCCCCATGCCATTTGTGAGCTACGGAGGTACCAGCATGCTCTTTTCCGGCTTGATGATTGGCGTAGTCTTGAATATTTCAAAAAATAAACCACCTCGAACAAGGACCTTTTTCTAAGTGGATAACAACACCCATACATATCGCGTCATGATGGCTGCCGGTGGCACAGGAGGACATATTTATCCTGCTATTGCCATTGCCGACACCATTAAAGAACTGGTGCCCGAAGCGGATGTACGCTTTGCCGGAACCCGTACGCATATGGAGTGGACAGCGGTGCCTAAAGCCGGATATTCTATCGACCCCATTTGGATTAGTGGATTTCATCGCAGACTAACCGTTCAAAACCTGCTCTTCCCGGTGAAGCTGATCATCAGTCTTCTGCAAAGCTGGATGATACTCCGGCGTTTTCGTCCTAATGTGGTTATTTGTTGCGGCGGTTATGTTGCCGGTCCGGTTGGTTATGTGGCCTCCCTCATGGGCATTCCCCTGATGTTGCAAGAGCAAAACAGTTACCCCGGCGTAACAAATCGTTTATTAGGTAAAAAAGCGACGTCCATTTTCACGGCCTTTGAAGATGCGGCGAGCTACTTCCCGGTTGATAAAGTGGTGCTGGAGGGGAACCCTATACGCACCGACTTGATGGATGGCGATCGTAAAGCGGCAGCAGAAGCACTGGATCTCGACCCTCAGAAGCAGACCATAAGTATCATGGGAGGCAGCGGAGGCGCTAAAATGATTAATGAAGCTATTGAAGCGCACCTTGCCAAACTCCACAACGATCAAGGGTTACAAATCATCTGGCAGTGTGGAAAACGCTACATCGATGAGCTGAGAGAGCGCATTCGCGAATCCAGTTATCCGAACCTACGGCTTCGCGCATTTCTAGACAACATGCCCGGCATCTATGCCCTCAGCGACCTGGTTATTTGCCGAGCAGGCGCCAGTACCATATCGGAGCTGCTGGCAACGGGCACACCCTCAATACTCGTTCCATCTCCAAATGTGGCGGGCGATCACCAACGCAAAAATGCCATCTCAGTTGTAGGTAAAGGTGCCGCTGAGATGCTCACCGATGAAAAAGTGGCAGAAAAATTGCCCAAACTGGTAGAACGCCTGCTCTCAGATGAAGGTGTTCTGGCTGAAATGGCCGCAAACGCTCGGAGTCTTGGAAAACCTCAGGCCCGAACGGCCATCGCTGAAGGTATCATTCTGCAAACACATCCTGCACCTGAACAACTGAATTTTCTGACCCATTCAATATGAGTAAATCTGTACAACAGCAACCTGTTTTTGGCGCAACCCGACATATTCACATGGTCGGTATCGGTGGTATTGGTATGAGCGGCATGGCCGAAATTCTGTTGCTGCGCGGTTTTAAAATCAGCGGATCTGACGGTAGTCTGGGTGAAACAACCGAGCGACTCGAGAAGCTGGGAGCTACCATTTATCAGGGGCATCGCGCCGAAAACATTGAAGGTGCTGACGTAGTAGTGTATACGAGTGCCGTGCGTGCTGAAGACAATATTGAGACTAGTACAGCCCTCGAACGTAAGATTCCGGTGATAAAGCGCTCCGAAATGCTGGCTGAGCTCATGCGCATGAAATACGGGATTGGCATAGCCGGTACCCATGGGAAAACAACCACAACCACCATGACCGGACTCGTTGTACAATCGGGCAGTTTTGATCCAACCATTGTCGTTGGCGGACGGGTGCACAGCTTCGATAAAACCAACGCCGTAGTCGGCAAAGGCGACATCTTTATCGTTGAGGCCGACGAGTACGACCGCACCTTCCTCAAATTAACTCCCTCGATGGTAGTTATTACCAATATCGATGTAGAGCATCTGGATATTTACCGGGATGAAGACGACATCAAAGACGCCTTCGTACAGTTTGCCAACAGTATCCCCTTTTACGGTGTAGCAGTTGTTTGTCTCGACAATCCCAGTGTAAGGAGTATCATCCCCCGAATTAAACGTCGCATCTTAACGTATGGTCTTACACCTCAGGCCCGACTCCGAGCCGAAAAAGTGGTTTCATCTGCACTTGAGACCTCCTTTGATGTAAAATTAGACGGCAAATTGCTCGGGCGTGCAGAATTAGCCGCTCCCGGAGAACATAACGTAAAAAATGCTCTGGCATCGGTTGGAATTGGTCTGGAACTGGGCATGAAATTCGAAGATATTCAAACAGGACTCAAGCGTTACAGCGGTGTTTTCAGGCGGTTTCAGATAAAATCACAGCACAATGACATCACTGTGGTAGACGATTATGCACACCATCCTACTGAGGTCAAGGCCACACTTCAGGCCGCACGGTCCGGTTGGCCGGAAAAACGCCTGGTTGCGGTATTTCAACCCCATTTATACTCCCGTACCCAGCAGCTGTGCGATGAATTCGGGATGTCGTTCTTCGACGCCGATGTACTGGTGGTAACCGATGTATATCCCTCTCGAGAAGCGCCTATTGAAGGCGTTAGCGGGAAAATGATATCCGATGCAGCCGCATCGTTTGGACATAAGCATGTGCTCTATGTACCCGATAAAAAAGACATCCCAGCCCGGCTCAATGAGCTCTGTGCGAAAGGCGACATGGTTATTACCATGGGCGCCGGTGATATCTACCGATATGGCGATCAATTCAGCGTAATGACAGGAAGTAAATAATGCATTGGTCAGGCAAACATCATAATCAGCCCGCTTCTATGGGTCGAAGGATTCAACCCAAGGAGGATCCGAAAGCTGCAAGCCAGAAAAGCAGTAAGGGGAATCCTTTGTCTGGATTTAACCCAGGTAAGCTGTTGCCAGTTGCCATAATTATGCTGTTGCTTGGTACGGCTGCACTGGCGGGATGGTATTTCAAGTCCGACACCGTTATTCAATCGGTGAATGTCACTGGAAATTATTTTACCGAAGCCTCTGAAATCATCGCCATAGCGGGCATCCCCCTTCAAAGTCCGCCCGACAGTGTATCGTTTTTAGCGGTCTTACAACGCATTGAAACCCTCCCTTACATCAAAACAGCCGGAATGCGTTTGGCATCGCGGGGAGCCGTGCAGATTTCGGTGCAGGAGCGCACGCCTATTGGGATGTTTATACAAGGCAACCGAAGAGTTTTTACAGACGAGCAGGGGGTAATCTTACCGGTTCGACCCGGTAAAGCCGTAGATGTACCACTGGTGTACGGAATTGGGATTTCCGCACGGCAAGACACCCTGCGTTCTGCTGCATTTCAACAGGTGCGCGACTTCCTTATAGAAGCACAGCGCGTACCGCTGGCCTTCGCCACGCTGTCGGAAATTGCATGGACAGCCGATGAAGGCATTGTAGCACTCAGCCATGAAAACGGCATCCGCCTGGTATTCGGGCGCGACCGTTACGCCGAATCCTTACGAAATTGGGATTTGTTTTACCGACAGGTTGTCGCCGTTCGTGGTCCGCAGCAGTTCACATCCGTTGACCTGCGTTATAACGGTCAAATTGTAACACGTGAATCATGAACAAAACCACTTTACATATAGCAATCGCAGAGCTTCAACAAACAGAAGCGACGGCACAAACAGTTAGCATCATCATCAAAACGTAACCAACTATGGAAGAGCGAATCATTGTAGGACTCGACATCGGCACCACCAAGGTGTGTGCGGTTGTGGCATCCATCACAGAAAATAAGCAGGTCAACATTCTTGGCGTTGGCAAGGCACCCAGCGACGGACTCAACCGCGGGGTAGTGGTCAACATCGACAAAACCGTAAATGCCATCAGGGCAGCCGTTGAGCAGGCTCAGTTAGCGTCTGGCATTGAGGTAACTGCCGTAAACGTAGGTATTGCCGGCGACCATATCCGCAGCCTGCGCAGCAAAGGAGTGATTACCATTACCAATCGCGATAATGAAATCACCATCAAAGACGTAGAACGCCTGCTGGTAGACTGTCGTAACATCGCCCTACCATCCGACTATGAAATCATTCACGTCATTCCTCAGGAATTTATTGTTGACGGTCAGGATGGCATCAGCGATCCCGTTGGCATGAGTGGTATGCGCATGGAAGCAGAGGTCCACATCATAACCGGACTCGTTTCTGCCGTAAAAAACATGTATCGATGCGTGGAGCGGGCCGGATTTCAGGTTGCCGATCTCATGCTTGAGCCTCTGGCTTCATCCTATGCCGTACTCGAGCAGGAAGAACGTGAGGCCGGTGTTGTACTGGTAGATATCGGTGGAGGTACCACGGATGTGGCCATTATTCAGGATAATACGGTTCGCCACTCTGCCGTAGTCGCCATCGCTGGTCAGAAAGTCACCGACGACATCCGCATCGGTCTATCCGTACTCGAAGATCAGGCCGAGAAACTCAAGCGCGACCATGGTCTGTGCTATGCAGATCTCATCACAGAAGACGAGATTATCACGATTCCCGGCATAGCAGGCAGACCTCCGAAAGAGATTAAGAAAAGCGTATTGGCCAAAATTATACAGGCACGTGTTGAGGAGATCCTCGAAATCGTGGCCATCGAAATCAAGCGGAGCGGTTACTCTTCGCAGCTCAGCGCCGGCGCCGTAATTACAGGCGGTGGATCGTTGCTGGAAGGTATGTGTCCGCTGGCAAACGAAATTTTAGGGATCGATGCGAAAATTGGTCTGCCAAGAGGCTTAACCGGCGGACTGGTAAACGAAGTTAAGAGCCCGATTTACGCCACCGGCGTGGGGCTCGTTTTACATGCGCTGCACAACAAAGGCGCCCAGGTACCTATACAAACCGGTCCGGGTAAATCAGGCGACAGCGAAGACCTGGTTTCCAAAATTTCCCAGCGGATGAAAACCTGGTTCAAAGAATTTTAAATCATCATCAAAAAAGCAATCACAGATAGGAGAAAACCATGAGTACTTTAGGAACTCGTTTTAGTTACGACGAATCTAGTCACGACAATGCCAGAATAAAGGTAATTGGCGTAGGTGGAGGTGGCGGTAATGCCATCACCAACATGATCAAAAAAGGGCTGAATAATGTAGAATACATTGCATTGAATACCGATGCACAAGCCCTGAAAACCAACCCTTCTGACCTGTGTATTCAGGTCGGGAAGTCGCTTACCAGCGGACTCGGAGCCGGAGCTCGCCCTGAAATCGGGCGGGAAGCCGTGGAAGAGAACCGCCATGAAATTGAGGAGGCCATTGAAGGCGCCGACATGGTGTTCATCACTGCCGGTATGGGTGGTGGAACCGGAACAGGCGGAGCCCCTGTAGTAGCGGGTATTGCCAAGCGCAAAGGCATTCTCACCGTAGGCATCGTTACTACACCATTTATGTGCGAAGGCCGGCCGCGTATGCGTTTTGCCAGCGACGGTATCAACGAGCTTAAGAAAAATTGCGATACCGTTATTGTGATTCCAAACGAACGCCTGCTGGATATCTGCGACGAAGACACGACCATGATGGAGGCCTTCGAAATTGCCAATGAGGTATTGTACAACGCTACCCGCGGAATTTCGGATCTTATTCTGTTACCCGGCTTAATTAACCTCGATTTCGCTGATGTTCGTACGACGATGCAAGACGGTGGAGCCGCGATTATGGGCTCAGCCAGTGCTTCCGGTCCTGACCGTGCGGAAATTGCAGCGCGAGAAGCCATCAACTCTCCCCTGCTGGATGGTATTTCCATTCGCGGCGCCCGAAATGTACTGGTTAACATTTCATCGAACGGTGCTTTGGGTATGAAAGAAGTAAACAAAGCGACCAGCATCATTTCTACGGAAGCCGGCGAAGATGCTGAAATCATCATGGGTACCGTTATGGATGAAAACATGGGTGATGAGCTTCGTATGACCGTTATTGCAACCGGTTTTGATCTGGCCGACGGCAATAGCAAGGTGAAAATTTCCAGTAATTCGGATGCGCGGTCGACACAGCGTGTGAATACCGCCACACAAGAAGTTAAAACTGCCGTAAATACGGCCACCGATAACCTCACCGGTCGAACGTCAGTACCCCGTACGGAGGATTTAACCGCACGCTTTGCCGGCACTGCGCACAACAGTGATCCATGGAGAGGCGAGAAAAACCTCAAAAATCTGGATACCCCTGCCATTGAGCGCCGGAACGTAAACTTGCACGAAATACAAGATAACGACCGCTCGAGCGACGATGAGGGCAGCAAGCGCCCGGCCGAAGCTCCGCGACGCTTTGGGACAGGCAACATCCTGTTAAATAATCGCGAAGAACGCATCAATAAAGGCGATTCTGAGCAACCTGCCTTCTTGCGACGGGCGATGGATTAAATGTTTTAAAACCGCTGACGGGGTCATGTACCCCCTTGGCGCAAGGCGGTATTTTCGACCGCCCTGCTACCGGTTTGTCCTATTTAGATTGCTAACAGGGGGAGTCTTCTTGATTGGAGGCTCTCCTTCTTTTTTATGTACAGACCGGAAGGATTCGTGTACTAATGATCTGCAAACGAGACTCTAATGGTTGTTTATGATGGTGTGGTAAACCCAGCGGTTTTAGGATAAAGCAATATCCGCACCGTTGGTTCTAAACGACACCGTAAAACAACCTACATCTTCCGACGTTTATTCAGATAAGCTAAGAGTCCGAGGTCGAATTTCCCTTCCGTATCAATTTCCTCGTAATCGATATGCGCCTCACGGCAGGCATGCTTAAATCGATTGGAGTAAAGCTGAACTTTTTCCTGATAATCTTTACGGATTTGAGACGGAATAATATCCATTTGCGCACCGGTCTCCAGGTCTTCGAAAATAAATCGTTCATCAGGAAAGTCGAGGTCCCGCTCCGAGCGCTTCTCCAATACATGAAACAGAACCACCTCATGATGTTTATGTTTCAGATGCTTCAGGGCCGACAATAACGCGTCGTGTTCACTCACATTTTCGAAAAGATCTGTCATCACAACAACCAGGCTCCTGCGATGCAATCGCTCACTGATTTCATGGAGTACATCCACAGAAGACGTCTGTCGTTTTTCAGCGGCAGGATTGTCGGTTTCCAGAATACGCTCCAATTGCGCATAGATGTGCCGCAAGTGACTGTAGGAAGATTTCGCCGGAATAAAGGTCCCCAGCTCCTGATCAAAGGTGATGAGTCCGCAGGCATCCCGCTGACGCTGCATCAAATACATCAAGGCCGCCCCAAAGTGTACCGCATAATGCAGCTTTGTCTGCGGAGCGAAATACTTGTATTTCATTGAAGAGCTCACATCCAAAACCAGATGACAACGCAAATTGGTCTCTTCCTCATACTGCTTCACATAATAACGCTCCGATTTCCCGTACACCTTCCAATCGATATGGCGAATTTCATCACCTGGATTGTACGACCGATGCTCGGCAAACTCCACACTGAACCCGTAAAAAGGCGATTTATGAAGACCCGCAATAAACCCTTCCACAATCTGGCGGGCTTTGAGTTCGAGAGGACCTAAACGAGAAATCAGTTCCGGTGAAAGCATGATTTGATTGGTGGTTCGTTTTCCTGATGGTTACAATGAAGCGTGATTTACGATAAAACAAATGCCTGCCAACCATTTAATCACTGCAGGCGATCATACTCAGAGAGTCGACCCGGATCCATATTCGTCAGCAGCAAATACGCATCCAGTCGCTGACTCGCCTCTGCTTCGATGAAAACACTGGTAATTTCCCTGCTTTTAGCGCCGAAGAAAACCTCAAACGCGTAATCATCCGTTGTTTGACGGCGAGACTCCTGCATCAACTCCAATGCTGCAAAGATGTTCGCGCGGGCACGTTCGGGCGATCGCGTAAAGATATCAAGCCCATGACGATGATACTGATACAACGCTTTTCGGTAGGACTCGTGATTCGAGTTCAGCAAGCCATTGATTAAAAAATGTCGATTTCGGCGGGTTCCGGTACCGGTTGTCCAGCCAAGGGCACCCACCCCTGCGGCGATTTCAAGTACATTCTGGGCCTGACGCAGGAAGGGAGTGCCACCCAGTTCACTGAATGTATCGAAGTCCATTCCCAACACCAAAAAAACATAGAAGTCGAGCAACGAGGCGATATCATTAAACTGAAACGGGTCGTGCGTTAAGGTCTGGTTTCGATTAAACGTGAATCTCCACTGCGTATCATTGATAATCAGCGTGGGGGTTTGCTGAAGGGTATTGTAGATTGGACGCTCGGCCGTAATCACCACGTTAGCATCAAAAACCCCGTTCGATTCGCTCAAAAGCGCAATTTGCATGTTCATACGAATACGTTCATGCTCCTCGAAGGTATGCTCCGTCCAGTTAAAATCGTTGATATACCCCTCAATGAGCGGACCGAGCTGGTCCAGATAATCAAGTGAAGGATTTTGAACCTGAGCTGCATTCACGGTAACCCGGGCACGAATTTCCTGCGAAAGTGCTGTTTCTGCAACACTTAACAAGGCTATAAATATGAAAATACGCACAAAACTCACAGTAAAAGTCAATTTTATGATGTAAGAAATTACGGGTTTAACGCTCTATATACACAGAACCGTATCTGATAATGCAAATTAGTGAATATAGATGCCATTTATTGAGATTTTTTATCGGAGGATGGGAGCTATCTGGCTGCTCATTCTAATCAAAACCCCGATGGTGGTCAGCGGACAGGCGTTTTCCGGTTTCGAGCAGCATGCTTACGCCGGGGCAACCGTCTCTTTGCCGACTGCCGCCTTCGTCCTGAGTGCGAATCCGGCTGCGATTTCGGGTCATAGCCTGCATTGGTTTGGAACCCGGCATTTCGGCTTGAGCGCACTTCAGGAAGGAGGCTTATCGTATCAGCGCAACCTGCAAAGCGAATCTTTTGAAGGCGGTTATGCGCTTGAGCTGCACCATTTCGGCTTTTCCTTGTACCGTGAACTTCAGGCGAAGTCGGGTGTGGCCTTACAGGTAGATCATGCCCGATTCGGCTTTGGAGCCGGCATTCTTCATAACGCCATAGAAGGCTACGATACCGCATATAGCATCGTGGTAGACACTGGATTTCAGTATAGGCTATCAGGCCGTTTGCTGTTGGGTGCAGCTTTAAAAAACTATCCCCTATGGGACGCTGGATCCTTTAAACCGGGAGTACTCAGTTCGGCTACGGCCGGACTGAGCTATACTCCTGAAAACGGACTTCTTATGAGTCTGGCTGTTGAACAAACCGACCGTTTTCAGCCCGATATTCATGCCGGAATCAGCTATGCTTTTGAGCCTATACCCGATACGATAACCGTTCTTGGCGTGGCAGGCTACAGCTCCATATTCGAGGTATGGTCGGGTGGACTTGCCCTACAACTGTACTCGGTAAAAGTTACCTATTCGTTCAGGGACCATCCCCAGCTTGGTCTAACCCATGGACTCGGATTTGGATTCGTATGGTAGCAATAATGATCATAATTCTGATTTCGGTTGTGGGGCGTGCAGAAGCGGAATCAATCGACTTTGGTGCTGTTGGTGAAATTGCCGGAACATTGGAGTCGGACTGGTTGGAGTTTGTGCTGGATCGACTCGGTACCGATCTGGACGAAGACGAAACAGAGCAACTAATAGAACATCTTCTTTTTCGTTTTGAAAGCCCTGTTTGTCTGAGCGGGTTACGCGAAACTGATTTGAGTGAGCTCGGATTTCTGGACACCTTTGAAATTGACGCCGTTACGATCATACTTCCGAATCTCATTCAATACAGAGATAATTTATCGCCTGATGATTTAAACAGGTCAACATTCGCATCGCTTTACAGCTCTGTCATCGAGCAGTCAAATCCGAGACTGCAGCTGGATACAGAGATATTAGGCATCATTTCAAATTTCATAGATGTGCAAACCTCGTGCGGGTACACAAAAGAGCGGTATCGTGTCAGAGAATCGATACTCAGGAATGCAGGCCGCATGGCTGTAACTACAGAAAATCGGATTCAGTTAACAGGTCCCACTGCAATGGGTATCCGAAATGGAAACTATGTGGGCTCGCCATTGCGGTATCGGGACCGCTACATAGCAGAAGGACCGGGTCTGTCGCTTCATCTGGCTCGATCTAAAGCCGCCGGTGAGGACTTTCAGGCTCCATACCGTACAGGGTTTCAGAGTTTTCATGTGGGCATACAAGCCGGAGAACGCTGGCAGTTCATTCTTGGTGATTACACCATACAATCGGGTACAGGACTGATGAATAACCGGTCGGCCATGAGCAGAGGTACCCGAAATTTACAACGATTCCCGTCGATGGTACCCACCTTAAGGCCCTACCGGTCGGGGAGTCATGGCAGATTCCACAGAGGCGGAGCAGTTTCCTGGTTTCGAGACGATACCCGGGCCGTGATATATGCCTCGAGCAGGGCACTCAGCGCCACAGAAGTATGGGATAACGACGAGCTTGCAGGGTATCGATTTCCCGGATGGAGCTCCCTGCGAAGAACATCGGGAGAGCTGGACCGATACCAAAACCTAAGCCTGAAGAGCGTAGGGGGCCATGTGTACCACGTCCATAGACGACGCGGGATTATGGTAGAACACCGCGCAGATCTCGCAGGATACTGGTTCTCGGACAGGATTTTAGCCCGGGATGGTCTTGCTAATGAGCATCAGTTTGATGGTCGTGAGCTGATGTTATGGTCGGCCGCAACGCAGGTGCGTTATGCCGATGTACAGGGTTTCGTGGAATGGTCGGGTTCGCTTCAGGGTGGGCATGCGCGGGTGTACGGGTTACGGTCGCGACTTGGCATAATGGATGGAGGAATCTGGCACCGAAGCTACGATCAGAATCATTATACCGTGTATGGTAGTGGGATGGGCGTATTTAGCGGGGCTTCGAATGAGCTGGGAACGGGTGTGTGGGTTGTGATCAGGCCCCGAACGGGTGTCAGGCTGAGGGTTTATGTGGACCGGTATCGTTCGGTGGGGGTGCGGGCGGACGCAGATGCGGGGGTTTGGGGCTGGGAGCGTGGTGCGGCGGCGGAGGTGCGGGTTTCGCGTGGGGTTCTGGTGAGGGCCGAGTCGATGTTTCGGGGAGTGTTGAGCGGGGTTCGTACGGAGGATGTGTTTGGCCGGGAGTCGCGGATTCGGGTGATGCGGGAGCGGGTTACGGTGAGGGCTTCGGTTCGGGTGGAGCCGGGGTCGGGATGGATGTGGCAGGGTCGGGGTGAGGTGCAGGGGCTTTCAGGAGTGCGGCCTTACGCAGATGTTGGGCGGTTGGGAGGTGTGGGGTTGACGCAGGTGGTGCGATACCGCAGCAACGCCTGGGAGCTTGTTTTTCAGCACACGTTGTTTAACACAGATGCCCACGACACACGTATATTTGCCTATGAATATGACCTGCACAATGTGGTTCGTATTCCCTCCTTCTCGGGATCTGGTCAGCGTGTGAGCTTGGTTGCACAGTACCGTCCCACATCCTGGCTGCTGATTCGAACCAAAGCGGGTCGAACATCATACAACGACCGATTCAGCGTTGGATCAGGTAACGATATGACGGAAGGGCCATTTCGAAGCGATGTCGGTATCCAAATTATTACACGGTTTCGGTGAGCGGGTATACCTACACCTTACTTAGCTGTGAGCTCAAACCAGAATCTGCTCCCCTTCCCTACCTCACTTTCTACATGTATTTCGGAGCCATGCGCATCCAAAATACTTTTTACAACCGAGAGTCCCAGACCGGTTCCCCCTTTGTCACGCGAGCGGGCTTTGTCTGTTCTGTAAAATCGATCAAAGAGCCTGGGTATATGATCATCAGCCAGGCCTATACCCGTATCAAAAACGGTTATCTTCACTTTTTTCGACCCCAGTTCATACGCTAATCCAACCTCGCCCTGCGTGGTGTATTTCAGCGCGTTTGATATCAGATTATCCAATACCTGCTCAATTTTGGCCGCATCAGCAAGTACCCTGCAAGATGACTGCTGAATACTCAGGCGCAGTCCCTTTTGTAGTGCCTCCTCCTCATACAAGGCCGCCAGCCTGCCGGTAACCCGCTGAAGATCAAACCATTGCGACTGTATGAAATTTTCATCGGAGTCGTAGCGCTGAAGGGTCAACAAATCCTTGAACAGTGCACTGATACGCTCGGCCTGCGTACGGGCATTCTGGATGTACTTTTTCTCTCGATCGGCATCCAGACTACCCGTCTGGAGTAACTCCATTGACGCATTGATGGTGTGCAGCGGATTGCGGATTTCGTGTGTAATGTCTGCAAAAAACTGAGCCTGCTTTTCATTGATGGCCGAAAGACGTTCATTATCCTCACGAAGGCGCTCTGCCATGGAGTTAATAGACCGCGCCAGATCGGCATACTCATCGCTCTGATCATCCAGGTTTATAGTCTCGTTTTTACCCTCTGCAATACGCTGAGCCGCATCCTTTAGTCGCAGAATCGGACGTGACATGTACCGGGCAAAGACATTGCTTACCAGCAAAATGATAACTATTGAAATGAACATCCCGCTGTAAATAATCCACCGAATCGTTGTGATTGGTGCATAAATGGTGTCTTTCAGTTTGGATACACGAATAAATCCCATCTCCATTCCCGGCCGCATCATGGCGTGAAAGACGTACAGCCCCTGATTTCCACGAATATTTACCAAGGCAGCATCCCGCATATACACCTGAACTTTAATCGAATCGGTCAATACAGCACCCTCATCATCTCCGAAAGGTTCAGCAATTCCATACACTACGGCACCATCCTCATCATAAACGGTTACGGAATACCCAGACACCTCCTCCAGCGTGAACAACCGTGTTTCAAACTGGTCATCCAAAGGAAATTCCTGTACTGTAAGTGCCAGCCAGCGGGCTTGTTCCTGTATGGTCTGTTGTCCCTCCTGTAACAAATAGTTTCGGATGAACATAATGGCATAACTGCTCACGGCGGTTACACCGAAAATGAGCAAGAGAATAAACGTAATCGATAGTTTGGTACGAATTTTCATAAGTCGCGGTCTATGCCATAACCCAGTCCACGGTAGGTTCGAATGAGTCGACCCGAGTCGCCTAATTTGAGTCGAATATTTTTTATGTGTACATCAACGGTTCGATCAAAAACTAAGTTCTCATCTTCGCTGATGTAATCCAGGATTTGCTGACGGGAGTAAATTTTTTTAGGATTTGACATCAGCAGTTCCAAAATGCCGATTTCCCGCGCCGTACATTCAATTGCACGGTCACCAACCTTAACCTCTGCGGCACTCCTGTTCAAGGTGAGAGCACCTACACGCAAGACTTGCTCCTCGCCAGCAAATCCCGCTGCAGAGCCCATAGCTCTACTGCGCCTGAGCAATGTTTTAATGTGAGCCAAAATCAAATTCAGACTTGCTGGTTTGGCTATATAGTCGTCGGCACCAATGGTAAGTCCCGCAATTTCATCCTGTTCTTCGTCTTTTGCGGTAAGAAAAATAACCGGGATTCCGCTCAAATCGGGGTGTCGGCGAATCTCACGACAGATTTCACGCCCGTCGGCACCCGGCACCATAATATCGAGCACAGCTAGGTCAAAATCGGGTTTGGAATGAGCCAGCAGCGCTAAAGCCCGATCACCATCATGCGCCTGTGTTACGGCCAATCCGTTCATCTCAAGAAATGTAGACAGCATCTCCGCTGACTCAACTTCGTCTTCGACCAACAGTATAGATGGTTTTTTTTCGGGCATAAACGGTAACGGTTAATCGCAAATTATTCTATGAAAGATAGCATATTAACTGCGAAACGTCGTATCTGCAGATGAAATTCCCTTCAATCTACAGGGATATGGACTACATTTTATTGGAATCCCTCCTGAAAATTGACTTACCTTTCCATTCTAAAATAGAATCGATCGCACCCAATGAATTACTATCAGAATAAAACCATCTGGATAACAGGCGCCTCCTCCGGCATTGGCGAGGCACTCGTGGCAGACCTTATCGCTCAAGGGGCAAACATAATTATTTCCGCACGAAGGGAGGCCGAACTCCAACGCGTTTTCAGCGAAAACGGCGCCGATGCCAATCGCATGCTCGTTCTTCCTCTGGATGTAGGGATGCACGAGAAGTTGCACGATGCGGCTCGTACGGCAATCGACTGGAAAGGTCGACTCGACATACTCATCAACAATGCCGGTATTTCGCAAAGAGCCTTCGTGCACGACACCAACCTGGATATTGAGAAACGTCTGTTCGATATCAACTACTTTGGCACCGTAGAACTTACCCGCGCCGTGCTTCCGCACATGATGAAAAACAGAAGCGGACACATCGTAGTGATGAGCAGTGTTTTGGGCAAGATGAGTGTACCGATGCGATCAACCTATTGCTCAACCAAACATGCCTTGCACGGCTACTTCGACGCCCTCCGCGCTGAAATCCACCAGCTGGGTATCCATGTAACCCTGGTTTGTCCGGGCTATATCAAAACCGAGGTTTCCATCAACGCCTTCAAAGCGGATGGAAGCAAGCATGCCACCCTCGACGCTTCGCAGGCTAAAGGCATGATGCCGGAGGTGTTTTCAAAAAAAATGCTCAAAAAAGTAGCCGCCCGACGAGAAGAGTTTTATGTAGGAGGCATCGAAATTTTCGCCGTACTTATGAAACGACTCTTCCCTTGGTTAGTCTCGCGGGTCGTTCGACGTATTTCACCGGTAATCAGGCGTTTTAAAACCAGCTAAAGTTACAGCTTGTATGGACTTTCTTTAGCTAAACCCCCATATTCATACGAACAAAAAATCAGTAATCATCTATCGTTAGGGATCAGTTATGTCGAAAGAACACCTTCGCCGCCACTCCTCCGTTGTTGTTGACGGACCCGATCGCGCCCCGAGCCGGGCCATGTTACGAGCCGTAGGCTTTGGCGATCAGGACTTCAAGAAACCACAAATTGGCATCGCCTCCACCTGGAGCATGGTTACACCATGCAACATGCACATTAATATTCTGGCGGATGAAGCCGCACGTTCGGTAAACGACGCCGGCGGCAAAGGCGTCGTTTTTAACACGATTGCCGTGTCTGACGGTATATCGATGGGCACTCAGGGGATGCGATATTCGCTGGTATCGCGTGAAGTTATCTGCGACTCCATCGAAGCCGTTACGGCCGGACAAGGATTTGACGGACTCATTACCATTGGTGGATGCGATAAAAACATGCCCGGCTGCGTTATGGCCATGGTACGACTGAACCGTCCTTCTGTTTTTATCTACGGTGGTACCATTCAACCCGGAGCTCATCGCCGCGACATTGTCTCTGTTTTTGAAGCTGTTGGAGCTCATGCAAAAGGCGACATCACCGACGAAGAACTGCATGAAGTAGAGTCGACAGCCATTCCGGGTCCCGGATCCTGCGGAGGTATGTACACCGCCAACACCATGGCATCGGCCATCGAAGCGCTCGGACTCAGTCTGCCCAACAGCTCTGCACAAGAGGCGATCTCCGACAACAAAAAGGAAGACTGCGACAAAGCCGGAAAAGCCGTGCTCAATCTCATCGAAAAAAACATCCTCCCCTCCGATATTCTCTCGAAAAAATCATTCGAAAATGCCATCACGGTAGTCATCGCCATCGGTGGGTCAACCAATGCCGTGCTGCACCTACTGGCCATTGCCCACAGCGCGGGTATTGAACTCAGCCTGAGCGATTTCACCCGTATTGGTGAGAAAACACCGGTTCTGGCCGATGTTAAACCCAGTGGTAAATACCTCATGTCGGAGCTTATTGAAATCGGCGGGATTCAGCCGCTCATGAAAATGCTGCTCGACAAGGGTCTGCTTCATGGCGACTGCCTCACCGTTACCGGAAAAACCGTGGCAGAAAACCTGGCCGATGTAACCCCTTATCCGGAAGGTCAGGATATTGTGCGCGGTTTCGATAATCCAATTAAAAAAGACTCTCACCTGGTTGTGCTACATGGAAATCTGGCACCCGGCGGGGCTGTGGCTAAAATCAGTGGAAAAGAAGGTCTTTCGTTCACGGGTACGGCCAAAGTATTTGGCTCGGAAGAAGATGCCCTTCACGCCATTCTGGATGGAAACGTAACCAAAGGCGATGTACTGGTAATCCGCTATGAAGGTCCTGTGGGCGGACCGGGCATGCGCGAAATGCTCTCTCCAACCTCCGCAATTATGGGCAAAGGTCTCGGAAAGGATGTAGCCCTTATCACCGATGGTCGATTTTCGGGCGGTTCTCATGGCTTCGTTGTAGGGCATGTAACGCCGGAAGCCGCCGTGGGCGGTCCCATCGCGATGGTGCACGACGGCGATACCATCACCATCGATGCCGAAAACAGGACCATCAGTATGGATGTGAGCGAGGATGAACTGGCGCGCCGGAAAACAAGCTGGACTGCACCGGAGCGTCCGAAAAGAGGGGTACTTGCCAAGTATGCAGACCACGTGAAGTCAGCCTCGGAGGGCGCGATAACCGACGCATTCTAAACAAGCATGTAAAAGCGTAGAGCCAATGCGTTTATAATCATTGTCCGCCAGCGAAGCTACCGACAATCAGCATCAAAGAGCGCGATAACCGACACGTTTTCAAATCCGAAGTAATCCGTAAAAACGACGAAAATCCAAAACCATCGCTGTCATCAGTTCTGTTCAACAAACAGGATGTTCGATACAGCACGCTCTCCGTTTGCATCTGAGGGACGGTTCACTACCTGCGATCCCACCACCATGGTAGTGGACCCTCCTCCGTCGAGGTTAACCGCATCCCAGGCGCCGATTTGAAACAGAAACGATGCCATTTCAGGGAAATTCATCCCTACACTGGAGACTTGCCGTCCATCCACAGTACCCAGCCAGATTCGGCCCCCATCCTCACTGGTGGCCACAAACGTTCGAGGATGACGATTTTGCAGGAACGCCTCACCGATTCCCTCGAGTGGTGTATTTTCTTCCGTGGCATCACTTCCATCCCTCAAAATGCGCCCCCCTCCCCCAATAATCTGCGTGATATTGGAATAAGCCCCATCGTTTATCCCAAGCATAAGGGTTAATTCATCACCCGGCTGCAAGGCGTTGTAAAACGAAAAGTCGGTATGCTCTTCACCGGCGCTCAAAACGTAGGTGACCGCCTCATGGATGTAGCCATCTGATCGGGCAATAACACGAACCCTCACCGGATTTCCGGCCAACCACTGCTCACCACGCATCGGCTCTACAGCCAGCTCAACTCCGGTACTATCGCTTCTGGACTGTCCGGCTGGGAAATACGTATTGTAAAACATCACCTGATCGTTGGCTCTGTGCCGGTTTACACCGGTGATGGCTGCACGGCTTCCATCCGCAGAAACGACGCTGCCCGTAAATGATACGGCATCAAAGAGTACCTTCCCATCGGCATCCACCAAAACATGTGAACGCCGGCTGCTCACTCCGTACACCCATTGTCCGTCGGTAACTTGCGAACCAATAGGCAAGGTCGATTGAAAACTGTAAAAATCGGCATTGATTCCGGCAATAACCTCACGGCCTTGCAAACGGGCATCATCCATCTGCGCAGAGGTCTGAACGAGTCCACCCGACCTCCAGGCCACAATACCTACATCGGCACGGCGGGTATCGATTTCGATGAGGTCGAGGCGAAAGGGCCCGTCCAGTTCATAGCTCACATAACGCACCCCCCGCACGAGTTCATCTTCGTGCAATTGGTCCGACAAACCCACGTAAACAATAATACCGACAACCGAGCCGGTAATCACTAAAACCGCCAATAACTGGTAAATAATATTTCGAAATCGCATAAGTATAGGGCTACATTCGTTTAAAGATGAATCAATGAATCCGAAAAGTAGGCTGATGAGAGCAGGAAAACAAATCACGCTGTGGTACAAAATTCAGTATCTTCCTGCCATAACCTTCAACCCAATGCATCTATGTTGAACAAAACCATACTTGTAGCTTTTGGCGGTGCATCGCCCGAACACGAAGTTTCCGTGTTAACCGCCATGCAGGCCATGTCGGCATTGTCGGAGCGGCACAACGTGCTGCCTATGTATATCAGTAAATCAGGAAAATGGTTTACGGGAGCTGTATTAAAGGAACTTGAGCAGTATAAAGACTTAAATCAGCTCGAGAAAATGGCTGTTCCCTGTACCTTTTCCCGTAACGAAACCGGAAAGACAATCCTTTTGGAGACCGCCGGAACATCCTTTTTCAGCAAGCCCAAACGTCATACCTTTGATGTCGTTTTGCCGGCATTTCACGGGGCAGATGGGGAGAATGGAGCATTTCAAGGGGTTTGTGAAATGTTCGGACTGCCGTATGCCGGATCGGGAGTAGCAGGATCGGCCATTGGGATGGATAAACATCTGGCCAAGCAATTGTGCAGCGCTAACGGGTTCCCCGTGGTGCCTGATGTTTGTTTTTACGAACGTGAGTGGGTGAATCGTAGAGAAGAAATTATAGCCCAAATCGCGGCAATGGGATTCCCGGTGTATGTTAAGCCTGTGAGTCTGGGTAGCAGTATAGGAGTTTCCCGAGCAACTGATGAGGCATCGCTGAGCCTATCTGTGGAAACCGCATTTCGGTACGACCACCATATTCTTGTTGAAAAAGGCGTACAGCCGCTTAAGGAAATCAACTGTTCGGTACTGGGTACCCCGGAAGACTGTCAGGCCAGTGTGCTGGAGCAGCCGGTAGGCAGCGAGGAATTCCTCAGCTTTAAAGACAAATATCAACGGGGCGATACGGGTAAAGGAATGGCCTCGGCGGAACGTATTATTCCGGCTCCTTTGACCGATGCACAAACTGCCGAAATACAGCAGCTCTCTACCGGAATTTTTAAAGCCTTGCAATGTTCCGGCCTGGTTCGACTAGACTTTCTGGTAAACAGTGAAACCAATGAGGTTTTTTTCAATGAAATCAACACCATTCCCGGTTCGTTTTCGTTCTATCTTTGGAGTGAAAGCGGTGTTCCATTTGCAGACTTACTCGAGAAACTTATACAGATAGCCCTTGACCGCCACCGCATGTATGCTGGTAGGGTGCGGAGTTACGAGACCAACCTGCTCAGCGAAAAAGCCGCACGTGGACTAAAAGGTCTGAAAGGAACCAAATAATTGTATTCTGCGTACTTTTTCTTCGTGTATTAACCTCGATTTATGTGTAGTGTATATAGCACAGCTTTCAACCAGTATTCATTTATTCTAACTAAAAGAAGCTACAATCAGCAATATGCGAAATTTTCCAACATCACTAATTCTGGCACTGACATTTGTGATAACGGCATGTTCATCAGCCGAAATTACTGTTGTAGACCGACCTGCTACCCGCTTCAGTCATCAGGATGGTGTACAAACTGAACAACCGCGACCACAGCAAACGCTGCTAAGAATAGGTGAGACCGAAGCCATTTTTGGACTCGACCCGCTCTTTGCCGAAACCAATGCCGGGAAAAGATTGATAGGATTAATGTATCAGGGTCTTACGGGCCTGAATGCTGATGGGGAAGTAGTACCTGTTCTGGCGCAGCGGTGGACCGTAAGCGATGATTCGCTCGTCTACACATTTCACCTCAATCCTGAAGCTGCATTTCGCGACTCTCCGAGGTTCATCGACGGCAAGGGTCGGTTTGTTGTAGCTGCAGATGTAAAAGCCGCCTTCGAACGAATGGCATTGGCCAGTGTGCCCGCCCAGGCTGCAAATTTATTCAGCCCGATTATTCAGGGGATGGAAGTCTTTGTGAGGGAGCAGCGAGAACTCCAAATCCCCGAACAACGCTCTATGTCGGGTATTCAGGGCATCGAAATCATTAATGAGCGAACGGTTCGATTTTTCCTTACCGAGGTTACTCCGGAGTTTACTAAACTTCTGACCTCTCCCCTGGCATCGATAACACCCCGTGAGCTTACTTCGCAGTTGGGAACAAACCCTGTAGGTAGTGGTCCATTCGCATTGGCAGACCGTCGGGCCGACACCTTGTTCGTTTTAGAATACCATCCATCGTACTGGCTTGCGAATGCAGAGTCGTATCCTGCACGCGTTGAAGTACGCCGTTATGACAGTGAAACTACCATACTGAACGCAATGCGTCGGAATTTGGTGGATATTGCTCCAAACCTCTCGCCCCTGGCAAGAATGACGGCCCTGAGGAAAGATGGATCACTTAACACCGACATCTTACCTGAGTTTAATTTGTTTTCGGTTGAGGGCAACGATTACCTCTCACTTTTTCATAATACCGCAAGCAGAATGAATCTCACAGCAGACGAAGCAGGCTCTATTTTAAATGCGCTTCCTGCCGATACACTCGTTGCACGCTTATCGCATCTGGGGTTGTCTGAAATAAGACGTGGACTGGTAGCACCACCGGATGTGTACAGCACTATACGGCTACGCTTTTCTGACGACAGTCAGCCAAGACCAACTATTTCTTTTTTCCTGAGTAATTACGAGGGATTTGTTGCACGTAACAGCCATCAACTGGCTCAGCCTATGTTCCCGCTTGCAATGGTGCGTAGCGGCGTGGTGAGCAGAGAGATTACGTGGTACCTTCGCTACAACGCCAACTATAAAAACCAATACATAGGTCGACCACTCGATGAAAATGAGTTACTGCGCTTCTCCCTGACACGGGTGGGCATTGTTCATAACCGTATTGAGAATTTTAATGTGAACGAATATGGCTGGTGGCTCTCCCTTAGGGATGTACGCCTGAACACGGAACTGTAAACCATGAAATTCGCTGTAATTGCACTGACATCACGATACCCCGTTGCTGATACACTCTCGCGGGTTGTTAGCTGGTTTGGGAAACACCCAACTTGCGAATTAATGGCCAGTAAACAATTAGAGCAATACCTCGATATACGTCAGCTCAATCAGATAACTCTTTTTAATTCTGATGAGGAGGCGGTTTCCCATTGCGATACCGTGATTTCAATAGGCGGAGACGGTACACTGTTACGAACGGCTCGTCTGGTGATGGGCACCGAAAAACCAGTATTGGGAATAAATAGCGGTCGACTCGGTTTTCTGGCGAACATCCCACAAGACCGTCTTGAAGAAGCCCTTGCGTTCACTTCACAGCAAAACTATCGTGTAGACAAGCGGTTTATGCTGGAGGCGACTATGAAAGATGGTAAAAAACATCACGCACTCAACGAATTTCTTTTTTCGAAAGGGCATAAAGGGTCGTTGATAACGCTAACCGCATCTTACAACGGCGAATTCATAAACAAGTATTGGTCAGATGGCATTATCGTGGCTGGTCCTACAGGTTCTACAGCCTATAATATGTCGTGCGGTGGCCCCATTATTACTCCGGGTACCAATGTCATGATATTAAACCCGATAAACCCGCATACTCTCACTACAAGGCCGCTGGTTCTCGATGCATCCAATGAACTTACGATCCGGGTATCACCCGAAAATCAAGACGTTACGTTTTCAAAAGACGGGGAAATTTGCGATATTTCCAGTGCCGAATTGGAGGTTCGCATCCGGCGTTCTGACTTTATCATACACTTAATTACACTACCCGGGCAGTCATACTTTGACACCCTCCGGAAAAAACTTATGTGGGGAATGGATATCCGTGACACCTTCACAAATACGTAGTATTAGAAACACTTAAAATCACAATTATTATGAAAATTACTGTAGTTGGAGCCGGTGGAAACGTAGGCTCTGCAGCCGCGCTGACCGTAGCTCAACGTGACTTTGCAAATGAAGTAGTACTCGTTGATATCGAGCGCAAAGACGGAGAAAAAACGTTCTACCCTTCCAAGGGCCGTGCGCTTGATCAATGGCAAACGGCTTCTATTCATGGATTTGATACCCGGGTAAAAGGCACCGTAGACTATGCTGATACGGCAAATTCTGATATTTGTATCATTACTGCAGGCGTTCCCAGAAAGCCGGGCATGAGTCGTGATGATTTGCTCAGTATCAACGCCAATATTGTTAAAACCGTAACCCAGAATCTGGTTAAATATTCTCCTGATACCGTTATTATTGTCGTTTCTAATCCACTCGATGTAATGACGTACGTTGCCTGGAAGGCTTCGGGCTTACCAGCGGAAAAAGTAATGGGAATGGCAGGTATTCTGGACACTGCCCGATACCGCTCTTTCCTTGCGGAAGAACTTAATGTATCACCAAAAGATATTCAGGCACTTATTCTTGGCGGTCATGGTGACACCATGGTTCCTCTTCCACGGTATACCACTGTATCTGGTATCCCTGTGACACAACTCATCAGCAAAGAAAAACTAGACGCTATTATTGAGCGTACCAAAGTTGGTGGTGGTGAGTTGGTTGGCCTTATGGGTACATCGGCTTGGTTTGCACCTGGTGCTGCTGCAGCACAAATGGCAGAAGCTATAGCCCTTGACCAAAATCGAATCTTCCCTTGTGCAGCTTACCTCACCGGTCAGTTTGGTGTAAACGAACTTTACTCCGGCGTTCCCGTGAAACTTGGAAAGGGCGGCATAAAGGAAATCATCGAGATTGAATTGGATGCTGACGAACAAGCCTTAATGGATAATTCGTGCGCAGCCGTTCGCGGAGTACTGGAAGATCTTCAGCGCATTCAAAATAGCTGATTGCCTATTTACATTAGAATTCTATAAGTCTGTATCGTTATTGCGGTACAGACTTTTTTTTTTCATGTATGTTCACTAGAATCCGACGGTATCTATATAAATATTCATCTTTTATTATATCTGATGGCCGGCGAAATTATTCTGGCAGTTGACGACCTTCCTCAAAACCTGATGACCATCAAACTTGGGCTGCGCAAGTTTGATTATGAAATTCACACCGCAACAAACGGTGACGAGGCATTAGAGCTTTTAAAAACTATTATACCAGACGTTATTCTGATGGACATCCAGATGCCTTATCGGGATGGCTTCTCAACAACAATAGCATTAAAAGAGATGCCACATATGGAAGATGTTCCTGTAATCTTTTTGTCGGCTATGAAAGACGTTCAGAGCATTGTTCGCTGCTTCGAGGCCGGGGGCGTAGATTATATCAGCAAGCCATTCAGACAGCCTGAACTCATTGCACGTATTGAAACTCATTTAAAAATCAGACGTCTGAAACAAGAGGTTGATGCGGAACGCAACAAGATGAAATCTATTCTTGGCAACATCCTTCCGGAAAATTACATCCAGGAACTCTCCGACGGTAAACGACCTACACCACAATATTATGAAGATGTGGTGGTTATTTTTGCTGATTTCAAAAACTTTACGGGTCTTAGTGAAAAAATTGGCCCTGTTGACAGTATTGAACACCTGAATCGCATATTTTTCGCTTTTGATGAAATCATAGGCGCTTTTGGTCTGGAGCGAATTAAAACCATTGGGGACGGTTACTTTGCTGTTTCCGGTATTAATACCAATGAGTTGAACGGTCCCTTAAGATCTGTATCTGCTATGTTGAAAATGCAGGAGTTCACGACCTACTACAATAATAAACACCCCAACGTAGAGTGGAAACTTAGAGTAGGTGCCCACTGCGGACCCATAATCGCGGGCGTGGTAGGGTTTCAGAAGATTGCTTTCGATGTTTGGGGAAGCACCGTTAACGTTGCAGCAAGACTACAATCTGTAGCACCTACAACCGGTGCTGTTATTAGCGATGAAATGAAAAATATGGTTGCCGATCATGTTCGGATAGATAAAACCCTTCAATCCGATTTACATCATGTTGGAGAAACAACCGTACACTATATTGCTGCCATCAATGAAAACTGTCCGACGTTGATAAAGGATATTTATGAGCGTTTAAATGTAGAGCAAATCTATTCTAAATATGATGAGGACGAAGATATTTTCAGCAGGATATTCTTGTAAAAGCGTCAAATAAGCTTCATCTATTTTTTGCATATCTTCCACGCCGCAACCAACGCATTACTGACGAAATATCCTCCACTAACTACATTGGTAACAAAAGCTTAATGCAGATTTAATACCCTGTTCACATACAATGATCTTATTTAGTGTACACAAATCTAGTACACGATGCTAAAGCGTAACGTTGATGTTGTAGTTTTGTCTGATGTTCATTTAGGTACATATGGATGTCAGGCCACTGAATTACACACCTATCTGAAATCTATCAATCCGTCAATTCTGGTTTTAAACGGCGACATCATTGATGGTTGGCAGTTCAAAAAGTATTATTTCCCGGAAGCACATATGAAAGTGGTTCGCCGCCTCATGAAAATGATGATGGATGGAACAGAAGTGTATTATCTAACCGGTAACCACGATGAAATGCTTCGCAGGTTTACCGATTTACAGGCAGGCAACTTCCATTTACTCAATAAACTTTTACTCGACTTAGATGGAAAAAAAGTATGGCTATTCCATGGTGATGTCTTTGACATAACAATGCGGTATTCAAAATTTATTGCCAAGATGGGCGGCATGGGTTATGATTTACTCATATTGCTGAATAGCCTCGTCAATAAGATTTCAATAAAGTTCGGTAAAGGTAAACTTTCGCTTTCTAAGAGGATTAAAGACAGTGTAAAAAGCGCAGTAAAGTTTATCAGTGATTTCGAAGCAACAGCAACAGACCTGGCATTTGAATACGGGTACGATACCGTAATCTGCGGGCATATACACAGACCTGCCGTAACAGAACACCATCGTAATGGGAAAACAGTTTTATATCTGAATTCAGGCGACTGGATAGAAAACATGACTGCTCTGGAATACTATAAAGGTGAATGGAGTCTGTACCAGCACCTTGAAAGCGTGCAACTGGAGAACCAATATGAAGCCGACGATACCTCCGATTTAAATCTGTATTCTCGCGATGATGTTTTCAAAGAGTTTATGTTTTCAAATGCTTAATTCACCTTCATGAATATTTTATACGCCATACAAGGAACAGGTAACGGTCATTTCTCCCGGGCAAATGAGTTTATACCAAAGCTCCGCAAACATGTTAATCTGGATGTGCTTATTAGTGGTACCAATGCAGACGTCAAGCTACAGTACCCTGTAAAGTATCGATTCAATGGGCTAAGCTATGCGTTTGGAAAGTCCGGTGGCATTGACTATTGGCAATCTTTCAAATCGTTGCAAATCCGACAATTTCTGAAGGATATGAATACACTACCGATTCAACAGTATGATTTTATTATCAGTGATTTTGAGCCGATTTCCTCGTGGGCAGCTAAAAAAGCCGGCATAACATGCGTTGGACTCAGTCACCAAAGTGCATTCCTCTCCAAAAAAACACCTCGCCCAAGTGAAAGAAGTCCGTTTACGGAGGTATTATTTACACATTATGCCCCTTGCGATATCCCTATCGGATTTCATTACAAATCGTACGATGAGTTCATCTATACCCCAGTTATTCGTTCGGATGTTCGCGCACTTAAGCCCTCCGCAGGTAAACACATTACAGTGTACCTACCCGCTTGGTCTCAGGAGATATTAATACCTGTATTCCAGCGCTTTCAGTCTTTCCAGTGGCACATATTTTCTAAGCATACAACTGCAAACAAGGCGTATAAAAATGTGGTTGTACGTCCGGTAGATAATCAGGCCTACCTAAAAAGTATGGAAACCGCCTGGGGTATCGTCACCGGAGGCGGCTTCGAAGCTCCAGCTGAAGCAATGTATTTGGGTAAGAAATTGATGATAATTCCCATGCGCGACCAGTATGAACAAAAATGTAATGCGGAGGCATTAAAGGAATTTGGTGTTTCTATTGTACCAAAAATTTCGAGGAAATTTTATACACAACTTGAGCAATGGATTGACGAGTCGCAACGTGCTGAAGTACAGTTCCCAGACCAAACCGATTACATCATAGATAGGCTGTTAGTTAAGCAGGATCTTTCGCAACAAATTGCGACGGAAGATTTATTCAAGCAGGCCGTATGAGTTTAGTAGATACGGGAGTACTATCTGAATGTGTATTTCATACAAAAAAAGAGCCTGTAAAGTTTATCCTTACAGGCTCTTTTTATATTGTTACGAAAGATCTTGGTAATTATGGATTTGATAAAAACCTGAACAAATCGCTCTCGGTTGAAAGAATGATTGTTGTGTTTTCATCCATAGATATCTCAAGTGTCTCCAGGCTTTTCAAAAAAGCATACAGTTCACGTGACTGACGGGATCTGTTGTAAGCCGCTGCATAGATATTGGTAGCCTCGGCGTCGGCCCGGCCACGAATTTCCTCCGACTCGCGAACGGCCATAGACTGAATTGCGGCCAGCTCGCGTTCTTTTTGTCCTTCAATACGGCGCGCTTCCCCTTGTCCTTCCGAACGGAAAAGATCTGCAATCTGATTTCTTTCTGATATCATACGTTCGTTAATACTTCTGCGAACTTCATCAACATAGTTAATCCGCTTGAAGCGAAAATCCAGGATCCGAATCCCAAGGTCAGATGTTCTTTCGTTGGCTCGCTCCAGAATTAAACGTTCAATGGCATCACGTCCAATCTGAATATCTTCGAGCCTGTCGAGATCTTCCAGATACTCCTCTGTTTGTTCGGGGGTTCGGTTGGAGGTTCGAACCAGTTCAATAAGTTCATTCTCGGCTACAGCATTACGGGTTTCCCCATCCAGAATGTCCGAAATTCGTGACTGAGCACCTCTCTCATCGCGCAGACGACGGAAGAACTGCAGAGGATCTGTAATTTCCCATCGGGCATATGAATCTACGAAGATGAACTTTTTATCACGGGTTGGCACCTGATTGGCGTCACCATCCCACTCCAGAAAGCGTTTATCAAAAAAGCTTACCCGCTGAATAAACGGGACCTTAACATTGAGTCCAGGGTCTGTAAGCGGCTCACCTATCGGGCGGCCAAACTGAGTAACGATGGCCTGCTGCGTTTCATCGATGATGAAAACCGCGTCAAGTGCAGCAATTGATACAACAACGGTAACAGCTATTAAAATGGTATTAGCTAACTTTTTCATTAGTTATTTCCTCCACGCTGACGGTTTTCGGTCTGCATCTGTAATAAGGGCAGAACATTATTTCCATTTTCATCAACGATAACCTTGGTACCTATGTTGGGCATAACTCTTGACATCGTTTCGAGATAAAGTCGCGTACGGGTTACCTCCGTGGCTTTAATATACTCTTCGTATAGTGCGTTGAAACGCTCTGTTTCTCCCAATGCACGGTTAACCCGATTCAAGGCATAGGCCTCAGCCTGCTGTATGGTTTGCTGGGCTTCACCGCGGGCACGGGGAATCACCCGGTTAAATTCGGCCTGACCTTGGTTTATCAGCGTTTCACGCTGTTGCTGGGCTTCGTTTACTGCGTTAAATGATGGCTTAACTTGCTCTGGTGGATTGACATCCTGCAGTACAACCTGGTCAATTTTGATGCCGTTCTGATATTCATTGCACAGCTCCTGCAGTAACCCTTCAACTACGGTTGCCACCTCCATCCGGCCAACAGTAAGTACTTCGTTAACCGTACGGTCTCCTACAACTTTACGAACGACCGATTCACTCATATCGCGCAAGGTCTTCTCAGCGTTTCGCACACGAAACAGATACAGGTAGGGATCAACAATACGGTATTGAATAACCCACTCTACATCAGCCAGGTTCAAGTCGCCGGTTAGCATTAACGACTCATCTTCGAAACCGGCTTTTATATACGTAGAACGTACACCGGATTCTCTGGTTCTGAATCCGAATTCCTGTTTCAGCTGCCGTTCAACGGGCACCTTATCTACCGATTCAACGCCAAAAGGCGCCTTAAAGTTAAGGCCAGGTGTTACAATTCGGTCAAACTTACCGAACCGTGTAACAACGCCGACCTCTTCTGGTCCAACGGTATACACACTGGTAAAAAGACCAAATGCAGCGACCATCCCCAACACTATGAACTTGGCATACTTTTTTAGCATAGCCAGCTCGGGTGGTAATTTAATTTCAGACATAGTTTATTTTTTTGTTAATCGTGGTTAGTAAATCAAATTCGTACAACTACAACCGTCATATCGTCGGCCAATTCATAATCGCTGAAAGTGAGAATCTCTTGTTTGAGGAACTCACAAATCTGCTCGGCGGTCATGCTATCGGTATCTAACATTTCCAGCGTTTCCAAAACGCGATCGAATTCATAAATATCGCCTGTTTTTGACCGAGCTTCGGGCAGTCCATCGGAAAATAACATCAATACGTCACCGGTCTCCAGCTGGACGTGTGAAGAAACATATTGTATCTGCGGACGGATACCCAAAGGTAGCCGGGGATCAGATGATTTCAGATAGGCTGCTTTACCATCTCGTTTCAAAATTGGCTGACAGTGACCGGCATTTACAAAGTGCAGTACTTTAGTTGCTAATTCGTAACGGGCCAGTAAACAGGTAGTAAACGACTGTTTATCGGTACGTTCATATAGTATAGGGTTAATTCCGGTCAAAACATCGGCCGGATCCAAATCAGGGTAACGTGAATTTGAGAGCAATAAACCGCTTGTAAATATGGCGGTAAGAGCGGCCTTCATGGCTTTACCGGATACATCTACAACCGTTAGCATGATTTCGGCCGGTTCACCTTGTGAATCGGAAATCACCACATGATCATAAAAGTCGCCTCCAACCTCATAAGACGGAATAAAGAACCCTTTGATATCAATTCCCGGAGCTATTGGCGCTGACTTGGGCATCATAGCGAACTGCGACTCCTTTGCAATTTGAAATTCCCTTTCAATGCGCAGCTGCTGCTTAAGCCTGTTCTCGTACTCTGGCACAAAATTTTGATAAATCAGATCATCCCTGCCAAAATGATGGAGTACGAAACCCAGCCCCAAAGGAACCAACAAAACTACGGATAAAACATATCCTTGTGTGAGTATTACCTGATCGGAGGAACCAAGAAAAGCTCCCAGACGAACAACCAGAAATAGTATCCAGAGGGCTACTCCGGCCGTAATGATACCATAGTATTTATAGGCCAGAATTAGCGGAAAAGTAAGTAATGCCATAGCCACCAGAATTGCCGTTATAGAGCCGGTAACAGTGACAAATGTAACAGCAAAACCGATGAAAATAGCCGAAATTAACGTACTGAGTAAAACTGCCATCCATGTACGTTTAAATATCGATTGGGTCAGGCTCACGGTTACACCAATAAAAGCATATCCAACTATAGGGACGTAGGATAGACTGTTGATCAGATTGGTGAGTATCGGAAATTTGCTGACTACTCCTGTAAAGCCAAATGAATCATCCGATATAGTATATATACTTCCGAAAGCATACAGCCCAAGGGCAAAAAGCCCGAGCGAAACTCCGGCATATCCATATCCGGCCAAAATAGCTTTGCCAATTTTTTGCTGAAATAGGTTTCGATTCCAGATAGCATCAATATGTGGAATTTGCTCATGCTCCAGTCGACGTGCATACGCATCCCAAATAAGATAAGCCATACCCGTAAACAGCCCTGCTGATAATGCGTTAGCCAGATAAAAAAGCATATCTAATGCTATAACACTACCCGAAAAAATAGGGTAATAGAAATACTGCATTGACAAATATCTATGCACCATCAATAGCACTACAACTGAGGAAGCTACCACCAAAGCTCTGAACCAGATTACCTCTCCTCTGAATATTAATCGACCCGCAACAACCAGTAGGAGAATAATCCATGCGGCCATTGATATAAACAGCAGCAGGAACTTGCCGATTTCAAAATCAGATGAAAGCGGAGTATCCGTATCTAATGAGGTAAAAGAAGAAAATATTCGGGATACACTGATGTGCTGTAAAGCTACCTCATCAGTAAGATTGGAAGTCACCTGTTGCCATACAGGGTTAAACGTTACATAAATACGTTCGGGCGTTCGGGCACTGCTAGCTGTTCTTATGAATTTGGCCAAGGGATCGGCTGACACAGAGGAACTGTTATTTCTGTTGAAATCACTTCGATCGAATACTACAGAGTCGAGTTCCAGCGCGTAAAAATCAGGATTAAAGCCAGATGCATGCATGACCTGCTTAAGAGCCTCTTCGAACGTTTCACCCGAGAACAGAACGTTTGCCCGGTCTGGGTTTGCACTGAATGAACGCACGCGCAATTCGTTATCGAACGTTACCCTCACCAGACCATACTCCTGAAACAGCGACTCATCTCCGAGAATACCCGCCATTTGGTCGTAAGACTCTAAAAACATCACCGACCAGCCGCCAAGAGGTATCCCTGCCCTGTTCAAGGCGGCAGGATTTCGGTTATCGGACCGCCCGAGCGAATCAATCAGATCGGTATATAGGTAGCTGCGCTGCAGCCGACGGGCTATGGGTATATAATCATCAATTTGTTCAAGACCGAATGAGTACATCAGTTCCGTTGCAGCCTGTCTGGCCTGCGAGGCATGAGATTCTACGCCAATACCCGAATGTAAATCAATAACAGGCCTGAATGCCAGGAATATGAGAAACCCGAGCAACCCCAGATAAACGATGATATAAACGGTACGAAGTGACAAATTCGAAACAACCTTGGCTAGATAATCGGGTGGTTACGGACTATTTCAATTTAAGGGTAAAGGTTCAACATAAAAACTTTTTACGTTTCGCCGGTCGGTTAGGTTGCAAACAAGTAAACTGATAAACTGCGTAATGAATCGTATATTTACATTCAAAATAGTCATCTTATAGTTGGTGCATGCGATTATATAGTATTAAAATTTCATTTCTGATTCTGGGTCTGCTCACCATCACCTGTGGTGTTCAAGCCCAACAAGTAACACCGGCCGATACCCTTCGTTTACTGGCAAACCCGCAGAGAGCTGCCCACACATTTGTTCACTGGCAAATGAAGGGACATGAGCGGCTGGAACTTGCTGCAACAACCATGCTTTCTGTTCCGGAACTCACCGAAGAAGAGCGTATAGAGCGAGCAAAACAACTTCTCAGGGTGTTAGATTCTCGAGGGCTGCTTATAGAGTTCGACCGAATACCGTCCGACCCTGCCTTTGAAGACAGTCTTTCCGGTCTTCATCAGTTTATACTATTCAACAGCCTCCCACAGATTTATCTGGAAAAACAAGGGAACCTCTGGCTGTTCTCACGGGCGAGTGTGGAAGCCATACCCGACATTTACAGAAGCACATTCTCCATTTTTGTAGATGTAGTTCTTGACAATATGCCTGGCTCCTGGCATAAGGAATGGCTTGGACTTGCTGTATGGCAGTACCTGGCTTTGTTTCTTTGGCTCCTTTCAGGTCTTGTAATTCGAAAAGTAGCTGAATTTATCCTTGAAACCTACGTTCACAAACTCACTAAAAAAACGGAAACACAGTGGGATGACTATCTGGTTGAGTCGGCCAAAAAACCGGTGAGTTTCATTTTGATGCTGCTTTTCTTCAAGGTGTCATCTACGAACCTGATGTTTTCCGTGAACATCAATTTCTACCTTAACTGGCTCCTCGACATCCTGTTAAGTTTCTCTTTTGTTTGGCTTTTTTATGGTCTTGTCAATGTAATAACTGGATTTTTGTCGGATATTACTTCAAAGACAAAAAGTCAGCTGGATGAACAGCTGGTACCCCTTCTCGGCAAAACCCTCAAGGTGTTTGTTGTAGTTGTAGGTGTACTTTTCATCGTACAGAACAGTGGATATAATGTGGCGTCTGTTCTGGCAGGACTCGGTATCGGAGGTTTAGCTGTTGCACTGGCTGCCCGCGATACACTGGCCAACTTCTTCGGATCGGTAACCATTTTTCTGGATAAACCTTTCCAAATTGGACACTGGGTCAATATAAACGGACAGGAAGGAATCGTAGAAGAGGTGGGCTTTCGCACGACTCGCATTCGAACTTTTTACAACTCTGTAATCAGTGTGCCGAACTCTACCATCGCCAATACAGCCGTAGATAATTTGGGAATGAGACAATACCGTCGCGTATTGACAAGACTAAACCTGACTTACAACACGCCTCCCGAACAACTGGAAGCGTTCGTAGAAGCCATAAAAGGATTGGTACGCTCTAACCCCAAAATGCGACAAGACTTTATGGAGGTGCATTTCAACGAGTTTGGCTCACACTCCCTCGACATTCTCATTTATGTTTTCCTAAAAGTTCCTACATGGTCTGAAGAATTACAGGAAAAGCATAACTTCTTCATGGAAATTCTGAAAGCGGCTAAAGAAGTGGGTGTTGAATTTGCTTTCCCGACGCAAACATTACACATCGATAGTTTTCACAAAGATACTCCACGGGAAGCAGGTGAGCGAAAAACAGACGAAGAGCTGGTAAGCACGGTTTGGATGTATGGCCCGCATGGTGACCCTAAACGTAAAGGTGGACCACGCCTGATGCGTGATGGTAAAGAAATAAATTTCTAAACAAAAAAGGCCGCATTGCCTGATGCAACGCGGCCTGGAATTTAATACAGAAGAATCAACAAAAAGCGTTGAAAATCATCTTCAGGTCACTGGCTACTTCCTGTGCTGTTCTTCCCTCAACACGATGACGTGGAATCATCGCTTTGATTTCACCGTCTTTGAAAAATGCAAAGGAAGGTGATGAAGGCGGAAATTCTGAAAAATAACTTCGGGCCCGCTCTGTAGCTTCGCGGTCTTGACCCGCAAAGACGGTATACATCACATCAGGCTGTTTTTCATTTTCCAAGGCAATCTTTACGCCCGGACGTGCATTACCGGCTGCACAGCCGCACACAGAATTTATAACAAGGAGCATTGTTCCTTCTTTTTTCTCGCCCAAAACGGCGTCAACATCTTCCGGAGTGCGCAGTTCTTTCACGCCGAGATCGGTCAGCTCGGTACGCATCCAGCTTGTATCAGGACCGATTCCAAATCCAAATTGCATACTGTTCCTGGTATTAGATATTATTACGTTTACTGTGCCTGAAATATACATAATTTGCCTGTATTTTTGGGAATCAAACCCGTATTACATGAAAATCCAACTCATTATGCGCCATAATTGGCTAGCTTTGTTAATAATTGCCACACTTTTTGGAGGATGTTCGCAAACCAGAACACTTGGCAGTACCTATGTCACGGAACCAATACAGATTGACGGAAGTATTGCAGATTGGCCACGCGATGGAATGGTTATTGAAACCAGTGCCGAATTTGATATCTATTTTGCCAATAACGAGGAGTTTTTGTTTGTTTATCTGGTAGTAAAGAGTCAACAGATTTTCAACGACATTGAACAGTTTGGACTCACACTCTTCTTTGACACAGACCGACGTGCAAGAAGGCAGTTCGGAGTGGTTTACCCTATTGGTATTTTTAATTTTATTAGCAATGTACCTGGTGCAAGACAAGAGTATCTTGAAAACCCGGGATGGGCTGGCTTTCAGGAAAATCAGCGTTTAATTGAAGCTTACCGGCAGGAGGCTGACCAACGCGTTATGCTAATTCAACGAACAGGAACCAGGGAGCAAATCCGCCCTATCTCCGTGAACAAGGATGCACTCACAGCGCAGGGACTCGAGCTGAGTAAAGATCCGGAGTCGCGGCTTTTGAATATTGAAATGAAAATTCCACTTCAGCCAAACAGAGCCAGACAGTTTGCCATTGAAGCAGATGCGGGCACGCAAATTTATGTTGGCTTCGAAATACGTCCACCAACTCCTGACGAAATTATGCGTGATGGTGGCAGTGCGCTGGCAGAAGGACAAGGTGGTACGATGAGAAGACAACAAGAAATGGCTCAACGCTCGCAGATGCAGCTCAGAGGTGAATTTTCCAGGTGGATGCGAGTAAATCTGGCGTCACCATAAATTCCCCAAGCCCACCTGCCTGAAGCTGCATTCACCGTCTGCATATCTTCTTGTCATAAAAAAAGCCCTGTATTGTTAAACACAGGGCTTTTTAGACCGATTTTTAAACTACCAGTTTCTACTACTTGGCAGCTAAGAAATACTCATTTACTTTATTCCAGTTAACTACGTTCCAAAAAGCGGAAATATAATCTGGACGTCGGTTCTGATAGTTCAGGTAATAAGCATGCTCCCAAACGTCAAGACCTAATATTGGGGTCTTCCCTTCCATTAAAGGACTGTCCTGATTCGGTGTAGATGTAACCTCAAGCTTGCCATTTGATACTACCAGCCAGGCCCAACCAGAACCAAAACGGGTTGCAGCAGCATTGGCAAACTGCTCTTTAAACGCGTCGAAACTACCGAATGCTGTATCGATTGCAGCTGCCAACTCGCCGGTTGGTGTACCACCTGCATCAGGACCTATGACCGTCCAGAAAAGGGTGTGATTCGCATGTCCGCCACCATTATTAATAACCGCCTGTTTCTTGTCTGCAGGTACTTTATCAATATTTTTTAATACGTCTTCAATGCTGTGCGAAGCCATCTCATGACCGCTGAGCGCATCATTTACTTTCTGAATGTAGGCATTGTGGTGCTTGGTGTGGTGAATTTCCATCGTTTTGGCATCAAAATGAGGCTCAAGAGCATCATAAGCATATGGTAATTCAGGTAATGTGTAAGCCATAATCTATTTATCCTTCTTCGTGTTTATGAGTTATAATGTGAACAAATTATTGTGTTGTTAACATATTGTATAACAGTTAAATATATAAACCACAACGCAGTAATTACACCCTGGCGTTCACCGGATTTACCGGTTTTTCATGAGTTTACATAACACGAAAGTCGAGGTCTACAAGAATAATTTCAAAGAAATCCTCGTGTATTTCTGCTATCTTTGCTTAAAATATTATTGCCAATGACATCACGGGGTGACTACACCTAAATCAGGGTAATACTATGTTAGGCTATATGATGTCATTCGGTACTATCAGCTAAAACCTATTGATGGAAGACTATGAAATTTGATTACGATCTCATTATTCTGGGTAGTGGTCCGGCCGGATTCTCTGCAGCAATGCAAGCCAGTAAGTTCGATAAAAAAGTATTGATGGTTGAGGCTAACGAAAACCATCTTGGCGGTTCCTGGATTAATGCGGGTACAGTTCCTAGCAAAGCGCTGAGAGAAGCAGCCGTGAATATCCACAAATTCACTCGACAGTTCGGCAATTTCGACGAAAAAAAAGCGTATCAACGCTTTCAGATGGATGAGCTGCTTCGATTAAAAAACAGAGTTGTTGATCACGAAAACAGTGAGATAAAGCGTAATCTGGTTAAAAATGAAATCACCACATTACGAGGGTATGGAAGCATAGTAGATGCCCACACTGTTGAGGTTAATGACCCTATTGAATCAAACCGACGGTTCACGGCTGAAAATATTCTGATTTCAACAGGTAGTACGGCTAAACATCCTGCCAACTTCGTAATTGACCATAAAACCGTACTAGATATAACAACGGTACTTACCATGGAGCACATTCCACGGCGACTGGTCATTGTTGGTGCAGGTGTACAGGCCATTGAGTACGCAACTATTTTTGCATCAATGGGTACAAAAATTACGTTGTTAAATCCCAATGAAGACTACTTCACCTTCCTTGATCACGAAATCAAAGAGGTTCTCCAAGGCAGCCTGGAGGAATTCAGAATTACACTATTCAATAATGTAAAGGTTACTAAAGTCGGCAAAAACGAACTGCGTAACTGCACTGAAGTCCACTTCAGCAACGATCTGCAGGAGAAACGGGTAATTGAAAGTGAGCAAGTACTGTATTTTGGCGGGAGAAGACCTAATACAGACAAAATCGGGCTAGAGAATGTTGGCATCAGCGTAAATGATAAAGGACACATCCTGGTAGATGACGAGTATAGGACAAGTGTTAAATCCATCTTCGCAGCAGGCGATGTAGTGGGTTACCCGGAACTGGCTTCTGCTTCATTTTCGCAAGGCCGACTGGCTACCTGTCACATGTTCGATATTCCGGCAGCTCAAATGGGGCAAACCATGCCTTTCAGTATCTATTCTATTCCCGAGATTTCCAGTGTTGGATTAACCGAACATGAGGCTACGGAAGCTGGATATCAGATAACAGTAGGCCGTGCATATTACGAAAACCTCACCAAAGCTACCATTAGCAATAGTCAGCAAGGTATGCTGAAACTGGTTTTTGAAACAGGCACATTCCGTTTACTTGGTGTACACATAATCGGTGATGCAGCCTGTGAAATCATTCATATTGGACAGGCTGTAATTGCCTTGAAGGGCGATATCCGCTACTTCATAAGCCATATGATGAACTATCCTACGTATGCGGAAGCCTACCGGGTTGCTGCTTTTAACGGTGTTAACAGAGTGTATAAAGCCGGCGTTAAATATAAAAACATTCTGGACGCTAATTAGAAAGTCGGGAATGTAAAACTGTAGGGCGACACAAAAACTGTATAGCGCACAAAAACTGTAGGGCGACACAAAAACTGTATAGCGCACTAAAACTGTATAGCGACACAAAAACCGTATAGCGCACTAAAACTGTATAGCGACACAAAAAAGGCTCTGGAGATGATCTTCAGAGCCTTTTTTCAAGTACTACTTATTCGTTGTATGAAGTCCGGGTTTCAGCTGAATGTGAAGCTCATCGAGTTGGCGTGGGTCTACCACATCCGGACTATTATCCATGGTGCTTTGGGCACGTTGATTCTTAGGGAAGGCAATTACATCTCTCAAACTGCGTGAGTTTGTGAGGAGCATAACAATGCGATCCAACCCAAATGCAAGCCCTCCATGTGGAGGAGCACCATATTTGAATGCATCCAACAGAAAGCCGAATTTCTCTCTGGCTTCATCTTCTTCAATACCGAGCAGGCTGAACATTCGTTCTTGAAGCTTCCGGTCGTGAATACGGATGGAGCCACCACCGATTTCATTTCCATTCATAACCATGTCGTAAGCTCTGGATCGGACTTTCCCCGGGTCTGAATCCATCAACTCTACATCTTCCAGCAGCGGAGAGGTAAATGGATGGTGCATGGCCATGTACCGACCCGCTTCGGGATCGTACTCAAGTAAGGGAAATTCAGTTACCCAAAGGAGTGCATTTTTGGAAGTATCAATCAGTCCGTACTCCTGAGCCATAACAAGCCTCATATGCCCCAGCTGCTGATAGACATCTTTTTTACTGCCGGCCAAAACCAGAATAAGGTCCCCCTTCGCAGAACCTGCGCGCTCAACCATAGCAAGTGTGGTATCTTCACTAACAAATTTACCAACGCTGGAATACACCTCATCTTCGTTATTTTTAATGTAGATGAGTCCGTTTGCACCGGCTTCTTCAATAGCCCGCTTGGTGAGCCTGTCCATCACGCCTCGACCGAGGTGTCCATGGGCCGGAACGTTAAACCCAATCACGGCACCGCCATCTTCTACTGTCTTCGCGAAGACACGAAATTCTGATTTCGCTACAATATCTGAAAAATCAACAAATTCCAGACCAAACCGAAGATCAGGTTTATCGGAGCCGTACGTTTTCATTGCATGTTCGTAGGTAATGCGCGGAAGGGGTGTTTGCAGTTCATACCCTACGGTTTCTTTCAACACCGCTTTCATCATGCCCTCGGCCATGGTGTAGATGCTTTCTTCATCTACAAATGACATTTCAACGTCGATTTGGGTAAACTCGGGTTGTCGGTCGGCACGCAAATCTTCATCACGGAAACATTTCACTATCTGGAAATACCTGTCCATTCCAGAGACCATGAGAATCTGCTTGTAGGTTTGAGGACTTTGCGGCAATGCATAAAATGTTCCGGGGTTTACGCGACTGGGTACCAGGTAATCGCGGGCGCCTTCAGGGGTAGACCGCATTAATACGGGGGTCTCAATTTCAGCGAACTGCTGCGCATCAAAATAATTTCGCACAACTTGTGCTACCTTAGAGCGAATTAACAGGTTGCGCTGCATTTGAGGACGACGCAGATCTAGGTATCTATACTTCAACCTTACATCTTCATTTGTTTTGATGTCGTCAGCGATTTCAAATGGGGGCGTTTCAGCGGACGAATAAATCTGGAGCTTTGATACCCGAACTTCTATCTGACCTGTTGTCATTTTGGGATTGATATTAGCTTCATCCCGGCTTTGAACGGTGCCCTCTACACCAATTACATACTCGGTGCGTAATGAATCGGCAAGTTCGTGCGCCGTAACATCATCCTGAGGTGAAAATACCACCTGAGTGAGCCCATACCGATCGCGCAGATCGATAAATATTACGCCACCAAGGTCGCGGCGGGTATCTACCCATCCATTTAAAGTTACAGTTTGACCGGCATCGGCAGATGACAGTTCGCCACATGTATGTGTTCGCTTTAACAACATGGAATCTAAGTGTCTGTATGTTTTTGATTATAAACTCTTTACGGAATGCTTCTGTTCGAGCGCCAGCTATCTGATCTGGTGCTGCTGCCTGATATAAACTGAGACGGGCAGCTATTCGCTATTTTTGAAGATGTTATCCCTAAACAAAAGAATCTTCAAAATACAGAATCTTTTGGCGAATCTCTGCATGTACTTGCGTTTTTTTCGTATCCCTAAGCCTGGAAATCAATCCATTACTTATGCGGTCAATATTCTATATTATTGTGCAAGTAAATATGTACGGATCGTAAATCAGCCCGGTTTTGGTTATGGAAAATCAAGATTACTTATCAGGTGTTATTCAGCAGGACGAGTTGTTCAATCAATTCATGCGTAAGTCACCCGTAACGCTTGCTATGTTAGATACCGATATGAAGTATCTATTAACCAGTGAACGTTGGAACAAAGAAATGGCATCCGGTGAGAAACAACTGGTTGGTCGCAGCCATTTTGATGTAATCCGTAATCAGCCTGCGCACTGGAGAGAAGCCTATGAGCGGGCACTTACCGGCCATAGCGAAAAATTCGAGCAAGATATATTTATCCGGCCAAACGGGAAACTAGACTGGATACGTTGGGAGGTATCTCCCTGGTACACATCCGGCAATCAGATTGGTGGTGTAATCATCTTTGTTGAAATGATTACACAACGCAAAAAGGTTGATGACATCAGCAACCGTCTGATTGAGCAACGATCTCGTATGGCAGCAAAGGTTGAAACCATTGAGGAAGAGCGCAGAAATATAGCAAGAGAATTACATGACGGTCTTGGTCAGCTGCTCACGGCGGCACACTTGAATCTCGATCTTGTTGAGCAAAACCTAGATAAAGATACAGTCAGAGCCCGTGATGACATTCGTCGAGCAAAAGAATTAATAACGACGACTATACGGGAGGTTCGGAATATTTCACAGAACCTTCGTCCTGCTGTACTGGATGATTTTGGTCTGGTTCCTGCTGTTCGAAACCTTTGCGATGAATTCCGCCGTACAGGTATGTTGAACGTACAGTTTTCGGAATATGAAATGTTAGAACATTATAGCCCGGGAATTGAGATTGTAGTTTTTCGGGTTTGTCAAGAAGCATTGAATAATATTGTTCGCCACGCAGGTGCCAGCGAAGCTAGTATTGATTTATATAACCGTGAATCTCATATATTAATTGTCATTCAAGATAACGGTCAGGGGTTTGATACCTCAAAGATTACGCAGTCTGGCACTGGAAGCGGACTGATAAACATAAAAGAGCGTGTTGAGTTATTGGGAGGAAGCATACAGATTGAATCCCGAATTAATGAAGGAACAGAAATAATTATTGAAATCCCCCTTAAACAGAGGGTAAACCCGTCAATAGTGTAATATGAGTAAAATTCGAGTGTTGGTAGCCGACGATCATGACATTGTTCGTTACGGTATTTGTTCGGCATTAAAATCATCTGCTGATGTTGAGGTTGTTGGCGAAGCGTCAACTGGGAAACAGGCAGCCGATCAGTATGAAACATTAAAGCCTGATGTCGTTCTGCTGGATATATCTATGCCCGATATGAATGGGATAGAGGCCACGAGAGAAATCATCAAAAAAAGTCCGGGAGCACAAGTGCTTATTCTGACGATGCATTTGAATGAAGAATATCTCAACCAGGTTTTGAACGCAGGGGCACTCGGATACTTGTTGAAAAATGCGGATATCGAAGAAATGCTTAGCGGTATTCGGATGGTTGCCAAAGGCAAACAGGTATTTAGCAGTGAAATTGCCCGACTCATGACTGAGAAGTACATTCGTACTGCGCAGGACGGTTATGACGGTACGTCTGTGAATATCCCTAGGCTCACCCGAAGGGAAAAGGAAATTCTGCAAAAAATTGCAGAAGGAAAAACCAGTCAGGAAATAGCGGATATTCTTTTCATTTCCCCGCGAACAGTCGATACACACCGCGCAAACTTGATTCAGAAGCTTGGAGTGAAAAACTCAGCAGGGCTTGTTCGCTATGCCATTGAAAGAGATCTACTTACGGAAGATAAGTAGCATAAACGAACACTACAGCGAGAAAAATATTTACGTAAAAATACGTAGAAAGTTTACGAAGATATCCCGATTGTTCACGACGGCTTTAACCCGTAACATTATAACAGCAAATGGGGTAATAGCCGTCTGTAGATGATAAACAGGCACGCCTTCTCTGAAAGGAAGGGGTGCCTTTTTTTATGTCCGGAATTTGGCTCTAACCATTAGGTTATATTCTTGAACTGGAAAAGTGAATACGATATGATTACTCGTTCAAACGCTCTTGACCTTTTTTACCCTTTGCTATCTACTACGCTGCTATGATTTTGTACCCCTGCCAATACGTGATGTACAAACATAGAAGCGTTGACTTTTCTACACAGCTGATTATTTTCTACACAGCTGATTAAAATAAAAAGGCCCGCTAATTTGGAACTAGCGAGCCTTGTAGCGTGGGGCGGGATCGAACCGCCGACCTCCGGGTTATGAATCCGACGCTCTAACCACCTGAGCTACCACGCCGATTTTTGCAAGACTTGAAATATACGCACAAACTACTTTGAAATAAATGCCTTTTTGCCTTTTTTTTCAGGCGTTATCAGCAGAAAGCACTAAAATGTTGTATTTTCACTTCGTTAAATTCCGTTAGTTATACTTTTGATACACCGAGTTTTAAAAGCCTTTTTCTGATCACTGAATTTCAAAAACTGTTTCACCGATTTTATGGCAAAAAATATTACCACCCAGCAAAAAGACTATTCACAATGGTATCTCGACATTATTCGTGAAGCCAAGCTTGCCCAACACTCTCCGGTTCGTGGTTGCATGGTAATACGACCTAACGGATATGCTCTATGGGAAAATATGAAAGCCGAACTGGATCGTATGTTCAAAGAAACAGGACATGAAAATGCGTATTTCCCCCTTTTCATACCCAAGTCTTTTCTTTCAAAAGAGGCTCAGCACGTTGAAGGTTTTGCCAAAGAGTGTGCTGTTATAACACATTCCCGACTTATCAATACTCCCGACGGCGTTGATGTTGATCCTGAGTCCAGACTGGAGGAGGAACTGATCGTACGGCCTACCTCTGAAACCATCATCTGGGATACCTATCGCGACTGGATTCAATCGTACCGGGATCTGCCGATTCTGGTGAATCAATGGGCTAATGTTGTTCGATGGGAGATGCGTACCCGGCTGTTTCTGCGTACTATGGAGTTTCTGTGGCAGGAGGGTCATACCGCGCATGCCACTCGTGAAGAGGCCGAAATCGAAACCCGAAAGATGCTGGAGGTTTACAAAACTTTTGCGCAGGATTTCATGGCCATGCCGGTTATAACCGGTGTAAAAACAGCCAGCGAGCGTTTCGCAGGGGCAGTAGACACCTACTGCATTGAAGCTTTAATGCAAGATGGAAAGGCGTTGCAGGCAGGTACCTCCCACTTTTTGGGTCAGAATTTCGCAAAAGCTTTTAATGTTACCTTTCAAGATAGTGACGGTCAGTTGAAATACGTCTGGGCTACCAGCTGGGGCGTCTCTACCCGACTCATTGGCGGCCTCATCATGACCCATTCTGATGACCATGGTCTGGTATTGCCACCTCGACTCGCACCCACTCAGGTTGTCATGGTTCCGATATGGAAAAGTGAAGAAGAACGCACTCAAGTGCTAAGTTACATAGGGCCTATCCGTCAGGCGCTGCTCAATGCCGGTGTACGGGTAAAACTCGACGATCGCGATAACCTCAAGCCGGGATGGAAATTCACACAATATGAAATTGAAGGTGTACCGCTACGTATAGCTGTTGGTCCTCGCGACACCCAAAACGGAAATATTGAGCTTGCGCGACGTGATACGCGTGAAAAATCAGTTATTTCTAAAGAAGGACTTGAACAAAAGATTCCGGCGCTTCTGGAAGAAATACAGGCTACACTGTTCACCCAGGCACTGGAGCGCAGAGAAAGAGATACGCACGTGGCAACATCCTACGATGCGTTTAAGCAAATACTCGACGAAAAAGGCGGATTTGTATACGCTCATTGGGATGGGACCCCTGAAACAGAGACTAAAATTAAAGAAGAAACAAAAGCTACCATACGGTGTATACCATTCGATAATCCTCATAACTCTCCCGGGAAATGTATGGTAACCGGCAAAAGCTCAGAACAGATGGTTCTTTTCGCACGATCGTACTAAAACCGCTTTACAGTAAGCTTTTAACACCAACCTAGCCTTACGAATATGCCCTCAACAACGCAGCGCCGTCGTATGGCACGGTTTATAACCAACCTGTTTAATCCATTGGTTTTACCGCTCGGGTTGTTCTGGTATGCAGCTGCACGTTTGGAAGCAGAGGCAGCCACGATTTTGCTCGTTGTTGGTAATGGGGTTTTATTCTATGCGATCATTCCGCTGATTATTCTGCTACTGATGCGAAGGTACAAGCTGGTAGACGGCATGGAGGTAGAACAGAGAGAACTTCGTCTAAGGCCATTTATTTATGGAATTTTATCCATGCTTATCGGGGCTAGTCTTTTTACGGTCATAGGGTTACAAAACGGTGAAATTTATCAGGCTTTGGGAATGATTCCCATTGTAAATGCAATGCTTGCAGCATTTATTACGCTTCGTTGGAAAATCAGTATTCATGCAATGAGTATTACAACCGCTGCAATAGTACTGTTTTATCTTTCGGGCCCGGTTACCATGCAATGGCCACCATTGAGTTACGCAGCCGCAGGTCTGGCCTTGCTTTTATCGGTGATTATTGTCGCCGTACAATGGTCACGCATTGTACTCAATTACCACACCACGGCCCAGGTGATCGCAGGAGTGATTCTGGCGGTCATTTTAACTCTTTTGCAATTATTACTTTACTTCCCCACCTTACAAATTGGAATATTAGTATAAAAAGAATACTCATGCAGGAAGAAAAATGAAATTTCAGGCATTGCATACCCGTGAATCTTCCCGTTATCTGGATGAGCAAACGATTACATCAGGTGTACCGGGAACTGCACTTATGGAATCGGCAGGTGCGGGAGCTGCATCACATATCCTCCGTTTATATCCCGATCTTCAGCGTGCCTTCGTATTCACGGGTAAAGGGAGTAATGGCGGAGATGGCTGGGTAGTTGCCCGCTACCTCGCCTCCCAGGGAGTAGAGGTGCATATTTGTTGTATTCATCCAATTTCAGAAAAGACTAACACCACTGAAGGGATTTCAGATAATGCAACAAAAACAATACCTGCTGGCGAGGGTACTGCACCGGAAAACATTATACCAGATAATCTGCTCGCTAAAGATGCAGCCGTCCATGCCAGAGCCGTAGTTAACATGATCAATAACGGGTCACACCCTATAACAGTAGAATCGGTGCATACCATGCAGCCGCCCAAGACCACAACCAATGCTGTTGTAGTGGATGCCCTTCTGGGCACTGGTTTATCGTCTGAGGTGCGATCCGATACTGCTTCTGCTATTGAATTTATACACGCTCTGCAGCTCCCCATTATTTCTATGGATGTACCTTCGGGCCTGGATGCCACAACAGGTCAGGTACACGGTATTGCGATTAAAGCTACACATACCGTTTGCTTCGGATCGCTCAAAACAGGACTCTATGTTAATAAGGGTCCTGAACACCGAGGAGAAACTCACCTTGTTCAACTTGGCTTTTTAAACAAAGGTAAACCGGGCAATCCGTTTCGATACCTGCTTGAGGAAACTTCCGCAGGTGAGTCTCCACTGCTGAAGCGTAAGCACAAGTATGATTCGGGTGTTGTATACGTAGCTGGAGGCAGCCCGGGAATGATTGGGGCCGCGGTGATGGCAGGTAAGGCAGCATGGAAAACAGGTTGCGGAGCCGTTTTTTTACTAGTCCCAGCCAAGTTTATGCAGCTGGCCGAGCAACTGGCGCCAGAATTGATTATTCTTTCCAGAGAAGAGAGCGGTGCATCATACCTGAACGCAGACGATGCCCGGTATTTAAGCGATAAACTTGCGCAGCGACCCGGAACTGTACTTGCAGGACCCGGACTGGGCAGAAATGACCGTACGAAGGCTTTTATACTTGAATTTTTTGAGAACCACGCAGAGACATCGGTAATTGATGCCGATGCCTTACATTTCATCACAGACCTTCCATTGAAAGCAGAACATATATTGACACCGCATCCTGGAGAGCTAAGATCACTTTTGAACACCGACATATCAGATTCGTGGAACAGGATGCATGCAGCAGAAATATTTGCACAACACAGTGGTAACACTATCGTTTCAAAAGGGTATCCTACTGTTGTGTGTACACCGCAATCAGAAACATGGATTACCGGGTACGATACCCGTATTTTTAACAGGGCAGGTTTTGGCGATGTATTGTCTGGAGCTACTGCAGGTTGGCTGTCACAAACAAAAAATATATCATACAGTTGCCTGAAATCCTTAACTGATGGTAAATTAGCAATCAACAGAGCCCGTCGAGAGGGAATAGCGCATCCAGAACCTTCAGATATTATATGAATACCACCATTTTCCGGCATCCCCTACTAGCGAAAAGTATTCCCTGGACATTGGTAGCCTGGACGCTCATCATTGTTTATCTGACTACCTTCCCATCCGAGCGTATCGTTGACGTGCCCTTGTTCAAATACGACAAGCTAGGCCATTTTCTCATCTTTGGGGGATGGACATTTCTGGTTGGTCTTATTCAGCTTGTAACCTTGAACCAATTAAAAAAGCCCTTATACCCTATTCCTATAGCGGGCGTGTTGTTCGGAGCTTTCATTGAGTTGCTTCAGTATGTACTTCCATACCAGCGCTTTGCCAGCTGGGAGGATATTATCGCTAATACATTAGGATGTATGGTAGCATACGCGATGTTGCTTTACATCAGGAAACAACTTAAACAGACAAGCGACATCACATAATGATGTTACAGTGTGGAATTCAACCGATGCAAACGCGTTATTGTAAATAGTGTACGGGATAGGGCACATTAAGTTTCTCTTAATATTGAATCTGAAGCAACTTTTTTGCCATTAATTACATTAAAATATGTAGATGCACATATATGCATTTGTTGAATCACATCATTTAGTGTATTTTCAACCTCGCAAGACTAACCAAATCAGGGTAATAGCACATGAAAGAACGAAAACAACCTTCCGCTGACTTACGCAAAAGTTATAATTTATACCTGCAGACGGGTATGATTATTACGCTAATTGTTGCAGTTGGCATTTTCCGTGCGCCGCTTTCCGGCGGAGACGCATTGGATTTCACTCCACCTGAACAAGACCTGGTAGAGATTGAGGAGATTATTCAGACTGAGCAGATAGAGACCCCTCCACCTCCACCACGTCCACCGGTGCCTGTTGAAGTACCAAATGATGAAATCATTGATGACGAAATTCTGGATTTAGGTTTTGAACTAGACCTGGATGGTCCATTGGATCTTCCACCACCTCCGCCACCAGCTGATGAAGACGATGAGCCTGAAATCTTTATCGTTGTAGAGCGTATGCCTGAGCCAATTGGTGGTATGCAGGCAATTTACGACCGTGTTCGCTATCCCGAAATTGCACGACGTGCAGGAATCGAGGGACGTGTAGTACTACAGTTTATCGTTGACGAAAACGGAAATGTGGTGAATCCTACTGTAATTCGAGGTATTGGCGGTGGCGCTGATGAAGCGGCTATTGAAGCTGTACAAGGTGTTCGATTTACTCCTGGTATGCAACGTGGACAACCTGTTAAGGTACAATTCCAGTTGCCAATCGTATTCCGATTGTCGAACTAAGTTATCCTGATTTTGTAACTACAAAAAAGGCCTCTTACTCGCGTAGGAGGCCTTTTTTATTGCGGTAATTTTGCTTGTAAGTAGGCGTTGATTAGTAGCCTTGCGCCAAATTGTTATGCTCCGCCATTTCTGTCATTAACGTAATTAACCGTTCATTGACCGGGAAGTCTTTTGCTGAAACCACTTCTCGAATGCTGAAAGGGCCTCAACGAGATTGTCGAAACCTACCTTTTTTTTAGCTTTTGGCAGCTTAACCCATTCAACCCGTTCTATTCCCTCCTCTTTTTGAGGTTTCAACTCACCTGGTTTAATAACCATTGCATACCACCAGGTGGTCTTTGCAATGCGCACACCATCCTGCTCGTACTGGTGCTCTGTTCTGGAAATCATATTCAGCAGCATGGGCATGTGGCAATCAACTTCCTCGGCTACTTCACGTGCCGCACAAGCCGGTATAGACTCACCAACATCGCGTTTGCCCTTTGGGAGGTCCCAAAAGCCATTTCGGTAGATAAGCAATACCTCTACGTCGCCAACATCGGTGATGGGTAGTTGCACAGACGTTAGTGGCAAACGGAATAGAACCCCGCCGGCAGCTGTTATATGGGTATCTGGTTGCTTATTCGGCACATTACTCACCTTGCGCGGCAGGATCCTCGGGAGCCGAGCTTTGCTCCGGAACAGGCTGTTCAACTGCCTCAGCAGATGTTGATGCAACATCAGCGTCAGGCTTCTCTTTTTTTTCACCTTTGGCCTCATCCACATAGTTCAGCTGAAGTGTGCTCAACACGTGCGTGAGGTAGGATTTCATATCGCCGGTAAGATTACCCTTTGTATACGTCTCCAACATTTTAAGGGTGTCAATAGCGTAACGAGTTGCGTTCAGATCTTTTGTGATTTTATCGCTGGAGGGATCTTTAAGCTTTCCGAGTCCCATCATACCAATTTGTTCGTGTTGCTGAACCAGCATCATGAACAGCAATTGCTGTTGTTGTTCGGCGTTCAGTTTACCACCAGATGCCATTGCGTCGTCAATCATATTTTTCACGTTTTTGTTATGGTTTACATTATGGTCTAAATTACTGCTATAAGCTCTTCGCTTCAAGCGAATAACACGATATCACGTTGGTAATACAGCTATTTTGAACGTATTTTATAGAGAATAAGACTTTTACCTAATTTAGATTGAAATGAAATTTTTTATTGATACCGCTGACCTTAATGAAATTAGTGAAGCACATGCCATGGGAATATTGGATGGGGTAACAACTAACCCATCATTATGTGCCAAAATTGGCGTACGTGATTTTGAAGGCCATATCGCCAAAATTTGTGAAATTGTTGAAGGAGATGTCTCCGCTGAAGTTGTTTCCACAACCTATGATGAAATGGTTGCCGAAGGACGTAAATTGGCCGACATTGCACCCAATGTGGTTGTAAAAATTCCGCTAATTAAAGATGGTATTAAAGCCATACGTACGTTCACCGACGAGGGAATCAAGACCAACTGCACCTTGTGTTTTTCGCCAACACAGGCTCTTGTGGCTGCTAAAGCCGGTGCTACCTACATCTCTCCTTTCGTTGGTCGTCTCGATGATATTTCCACCGATGGCATGCAGTTGATTGAAGATATCGTCACCATTTATGATAACTACGGCTTTGAAACAGAAGTACTCGTAGCTAGTATTCGCCACCCGATGCACGTGGTGGAGTCGGCCCGAATCGGTGCTCATGTTGCTACAATGCCGCTGAGCGTGATTGAAGCATTAATCAAACACCCTCTGACGGATAATGGTTTAGCTAAATTTCTATCTGATTGGGATAAGCTCCAGGCATCGTTGAAATAAACGATCTTACCCACTACCCTGGGATCAGATTGGGTTCATTCTCGTAATATCGGATTGAACCGGCTTGTTTATTGTGACATCAAGTCAAGCTGCCACACGTAACGGGGCTACGCGCATCTTGTAGTACCGTATGAAGGGGCGTCGACCTCAAAAATGAACTTCCCAGATAGCAAAAAGCCCTTGACCGCATAAGCAGTCGAGGGCTTTTTTATGTACCGTATAATCTAAATCAATAGTAAAGCCAGTTAGCACAACTGTAACGGTGCAACATCGAAGCTTCAACAACTGTTTATCCGAGGTCTTCGCTGACCAGGTTTTCAGCAATGATAGACGACGATAACACACCGGGCAGACCGGCACCGGGATGCGTTCCTGCTCCCACAAAGTACAGATTATCGAAATCCTCCGACTTATTGTGCGGACGGAACCAGGCCGACTGGGTTAAAATCGGTTCAACCGAGAATGCCGAACCCAGGTAACTGTTCAACTCGCCCTGAAAGTGCAACGGATCGATGTAATGCTCGGCAACAATATGCTTCTGCAGATCAGGCAGGTAATTGTCTTCCAGGAACTGCATGATACGGTCGCGATAGGTTTTCGCAAAGGTAGTCCAATCGGTTCCCGACTCCAGGTGCGGTACGGGTGAAAGTACGTAAAACGACTCACATCCGTCCGGTGCAAGCGATGGATCGGTTATCGTAGGCATGTGCAGATATAAAGAGAAGTCATCGGCGACTACCTTGTTATGGAAGATATCCTTAAGCAGACCTTTGTAACGAGGGCCTAGTATAATGTTATGATGTTTCAGCTTGGTATCGTTATAACGTCGGTTCGTACCAAAGTAAATCACAAACAACGACATGCTGTAATTCATGCGCTTCAACTTGGCATCGGAGTATTTACGTCGATACTTGGCCGGAATCATATTCATGTATGTAAACGGTACATCAGCATTTGATATCACGGCATCGGCCATGTGAGTACTACCATCCTTTAGACGGATACCCTTGGCTTTGCGACCTTCAATAAGGATTTCATCCACTTCTGAGCTCAGATGTATCTTTCCTCCCATATCGGTAATCAGATCTACAAGACCTTTGATGATGGCTCCGGTTCCGCCCATGGCATAATGCACGCCCCACTCCCGCTCCAGATAATGAATCATGGCGTAGATGGAGGTGGTATCAAACGGGTTCCCGCCAACCAGCAACGGGTGAAAGGAAAAGCACTGCCGGAGGAAGTCGTCCTTCACAAACTGTGACACATAATTGTACACACTTCGATAAGATTGCAGCTTGATCAGATCGGGAGCAACCTTAAGCATATCTGTGATGGTCAGAAACGGCTTATCTGCCAGCTCGATGAAACCCTTATCAAAAATGGGCTTGGTTGTCTTGATAAAATTCAGATACCCTTCTTTGTCGTCGGGATTAATTTTGTCAATTTCTTTAAGCGTAAACTCTTCGTTATCGTTGTAATCGAAAATACGCTGATTATGGTCGAAGATGCGATAGAAAGGATTACAGGGAACAAATTCGATATAATCTTCACGTTTTTTCCCGGCCAGCTTGAAAAGTTCGTCAAACATGAATGGGGCTGTAATAACCGTAGGACCGCCATCGAAAGTGAATCCGTCAATTTCGTAGACGTAGCCACGACCACCGGGTTTGTCTCTTTTCTCAAACATTTCGACCTGATAACCTCGTGCGGCCAGTCGTACGGCTGCTCCAAGTGCGCCGAAACCGGTACCAATAATAATAACTCGTTTGCTCATAATACTTTTTATAGTGGGATTAATATTAACAAAACCAACAAACTAAATGTGTTTATTCGTTCGGTAAAAGGTTTAATAATTTTACAACTGACAACGCGTAAAATACTGCTTGGTTTGTTCATTTTCGCAGGCAGTTGATGCTGTATATGCGTGGATTAGGTTAACTTACAACAGTTACTGAACTCAAGATTAAGGATGCGCTTTTCTTTTCGCCTATTTCTTTGCTAACGTGTTTTCATCATAGCGTGGTTTTGTCGTTTGTAGATGGTAATAGTTCAAATAACAGCGCTCCTGCGAGATGTAAGGAGCGGTAAAGAGAGCCTGGCAACACAAATCTACCGTGTTACATGACTAAGATTCTGCAATTGCTTGACGAAGCCTTCGTGACCTCTTCGGTTCAAGTCGCGCATGGCGCGTTCGGCACGGTCTCTGGATTCGTAACGGCCGTAGTAAACGCGGTAAACGGTTCGCCCGTCAACCCGGGCCGATTGCACAAAGGCACCACGAATGCCTGCCGCGAACTCATCCGCCTGTGCCTTTTGATTGTAGGATGCCAGCTGAACGGTGAATAGCTCCGGTCCCTGGCGGCGGGAAACCGGGGCTTCACTGCTTACCAGCTGTAAACGTACTCTGGCCAGTCCGGAATTTACCATATCGATTTCTCGGGCGGCGGCATAAGAAAGGTCGATTACCCGATTGTCTACGAACGGACCGCGGTCGTTAATGCGCACAGTGACCGATTTTCCGTTATCCAGGTTGACCACTCTTACAACCGTGTTAAAAGGTAGCGTTCGGTGAGCAGCTGTCATGGCGTTCTGGTCGTAGGTTTCTCCATTGGCCGTTGTTTTTCCATGAAAACCGGGCCCGTACCAGCTGGCTACACCCGTATCGATAATTGAACCTCGGGAGGCAGCGCAACCGCTAACCAGAAAAAAAGCAAACACGATGAGAAAAAAACGGGAGGCAGCTGAGCGGGTCATAGGCTTTGGTGTGTTAACTATTGGTTTAATGGCAAGTTACGATTTCACTTGAAATACAAAAAATCGAAGATATTCGGTTTCGGGCATGGCGGGAAGTACGGGATGATCAACGGGCTGACTTCCTCGCCAGACCATAGTCACTCGCATGCCGGTGCGACGAGCGGCTTCGGTAACGGTCTCAATGAATCGCTGGGTATCGATATGGTGTGAGCACGTGGCAGTTGCCATGAACCCGCCTGGTTTTAACAGTCGAAGTGCGGCTTCGTGAAGTTTCTGATAGCCTTTAAGTGCTGCAGCGGCGGTTTTGCGATTCTTGGCAAAGCTTGGAGGATCCAGGTTTACCACATCATAGGATGTCGGCTCTACGGCGGCTTGCTGAGGCAGCCATTTCATAAGGTCGGCCCGCTCGAAGCGAATCTGATCAGCGAGTCCGTTATTCCGGGCATTGATGACGGCCCGGTCGAGCGCTGGTTGTGAAATATCGAGGGCAGTCACGGATTGGGCACCGGCCGAAGCCGCGTGCAGGGCAAATCCTCCGTCGTTACAAAACGCATCCAGCACGCGGTCGCCCGATTTAACAAAGCGCCGAAATTGCAGTCTGTTTTCATGCTGATCAACGTAGAATCCGGTTTTTTGTCCTTCAAGGATGTCGACTTCGTAGGTAATTCCGTGTTCGGTGATTGTTTGTACGGGCACCTCATCGCTTCCGTGTACAATCTTCACATATTCGGGAAGTCCTTCGAGTTTGCGGAGTCCGGCGTCGTTGCGAAGGATAATCCAGCCGGGTTGTAGCACTTCCTTACAGGCGTTAACGATGAAATCCAGATGATTTTCGGCTCCGGCACTCACAACCTGAATCGATACGACAGCCCCGATTTGGTCAATGAGCAGACCAGGCAGGCCGTCACTCTCCCCATGAACAACGCGCATAGCCTGTGCACCCGGGCGCAACTGGCGACGAAGTGCAGCTGCTTCGGATATACGCACGGTATAGAAATCCTGGCCGAGGTCGACCTCCCTCGATGTTACCAGACGAAACGCGATCAGCGAGTGCGGATGGTAATATCCTGTTCCGATGTATTGACCTCGCTGGTCGATGAGTCGGGCAACACTGCCGGGCGTAATTGCAGTTCGAAGGTCTTTTTCGGTCAGTTCAGAAGCATCATCCGCGTGCGGCACTGTTCCAGGCTCAACGGAAGCTATTTCATTGCTGAACACCCATAAATGTCCACGTCGAAGGCGTTTATCGGCACCGGCACGCAGTTTTACGGTTACAACATCTGTCATGAAGGGAGCTTTTAAAATTAAAATAACGGGCGGCATCCATACAAAAAAGCCGGACCCAGATACACTGGAACCGGCTAACGTAATGAGCCGAAGATCGGACTCGAACCGACGACCTACGCTTTACGAAAGCGTTGCTCTACCAGCTGAGCTACTTCGGCTTGTCATTTTACGTGATTGCACAAAATATACGCACTGCAAAATACACTTCGCAAATGAAGTACCTATGCCCGTTAAGCATCGTCAGTTAATTTGAACCTCATCCGTTCTTCGCACGGAAGTCGACCATGAACGAAACCAATGTATCTACACTCTCACGCGGCAATGCATTGTAAATACTGGCACGAATACCACCCACACTGCGATGGCCTTTTAGTCCATCGAGGTGCAACGCTGCAGCTTCTTTTACGAATTTTTTCTCCAGATCTTCACTTGGCAGTCTGAAGGTCACATTCATACGTGAGCGCGAAGCCGCCTCAGCCGTACCACGATAAAAATCATCTTTGTCGATTTCTGTATAGAGTTGTGCAGCCTTGGCCTCATTAACCTTCTCAACTGCCTTGATTCCACCTTGTTTTTCAATCCACTCCAGAACCAGGTTGAAAAAATACACACCGAACACCGGAGGGGTATTGAACATGGTTCCAACATGAGTAGGATAGCTTAAAATAGTAGACACATTCTCGGTGCGGGCTTTGGCTAAAAAATCTTTACGGATAATTACAATGGTAACTCCGGCAGGACCGGCGTTCTTCTGCGCACCTGCGTAAATCATACCGTATCGCTTAACATCAACTTCTCGACTCAAAAAGTCAGAAGATGCATCACATACCAAGGGAACTCCATTCGATTCCGGCTCATTACGATACTGCGTGCCAAAAATAGTGTTGTTTGATGTGAAATGCAGATACTCGGCTCCTTCAACGTGCGTAATCTCTTCATTGCGGGGAACGCGGCCGAAGTTCTCCTCCTCCGAGGAAAAACCAACATGAACCTTGCCGAAGATTTTCGCTTCTTTAATGGCTTTTTTCGACCAGGTACCTGTATTCAGATAATTGGCTGTTTTACCCTCTGCAAGAAAATTGTAAGGAACCATCATAAACTGCGTACTGGCTCCGCCTTGCAGAAACAACACCTCAAAGTCATCGCCAAGACCCATCAAAGATTTCAGGCGGGATGTGGCCTGAGCATCAACTTCTATATACTCTGGCCCACGGTGACTCAGCTCCATAATGGATGAGCCCGTGCCTTTATAATCGAGCAGTTCAGCCTGTGCTTTTTGTAATACTTCGGTGGGCAGAATGGAAGGTCCTGCGCTGAAATTATGCGATCGGAACATGATACTGTAATATTAAAGTGTTCTTGTAATTACTGTGTGCAGATGATGGCAGATATTCGCCGGTTGTATCGATTGAAAGGGATAGATGCAAACTCATGCGTTGGTAAACTGCGATAGAAATAACAGACGCTGTTTGCCGAATGTTCCCTCACAACTTTACAGCCTTCAAGATACCGTTATTCGTGCTACAATAACAATGAACAAAGCCCATATCTACCCGAAAACATGAACCAGCAATCCGGAACGAAGCTTTGGTTCGAACCAGGTCGACTTCGGAGGCATTAGAAGCCCGGCGTCTGAAACGGCGATGAGTTCATCTACCGAAGTCGGAAACATGCTGAACGCCACGCTCGCAAGCCCCTCATCCACCAGTCGCTGTAATTCGTTTGTACCACGGATGCCCCCAACGAAGGCAATATTGGGATTTGTACGAGGGTCTACAATACCAAATACCGGTGCCAAGATCTGGTCCTGCAAGCGTTGAACGTCCAATTTATCTGCAACATTTACCTCTGAGGAGGGCAAATCCAGCTCTAGGGTCTGCCAACCATGAGTTGTATAAACGCACACTTGGCCTGCTTTGGGTGGAACCGATTCATCAGTTGCAACTACATGGGCATGTTTTAACCATTGTTGAACTACGGCTTCGTCGGCGTTGTAAATAACCCTGTTATAGGCCATTACTTGCATCTGAGAAGAGCCAAAAATCGCCGCAGGAAATACGCAGGAAGCTGGAAACTCATGTTCAAGCTGCGCCGCCGCCCGAGCAGCTGCAGCACAACGATGATGACCATCGGCTACATAAAACGCCGTTAACTCCGCATAGAGTCGGTTAACCCAGGGGTTACCATCAACCACCCAAATGCGGTGAAATACGCCATCCTGATTCACCTCTAATATACACGGGTCCCGTGTAACATCCTGAAGAAAACGGTCGATTTCGGCATTGTCGGAATGTATCAGCATCACCGGCTCGGCATGAGCGCGCTGGGAAATAATATGACGCGTACGATCATCTTCTTTATCCGGACGCGTGTTTTCGTGACGGATAATCTTGTTGCCAAGATAATCAGAGGTTTGAACACCGGTGAATAGTCCCGTACTGGTACGACCGTTCATATCTAACTGATACACATAAAATGAAGCATTCCTCTCTTGAACAAACACCTCGCGTGACATTAGAGCCCGCAATGCCGCTGCGCCGGCATCGTAAACCGAACGATCATACTCATCGATCTCATCAGGAAACCCAATCTCCGGGCGTATGATATTCAAATAACTTAGAGGGTTTTCTGTTGCCAGTGCCCGAGCCTCATGCGTTGAAATCACATCGTATGGCGGACAGGCAATCCGAGCAGCCGCTTCACTGGAAGCTGGTCTCCAGGCTTTTAGAGGGATAATATGCATGTGGCGATGTAAAACAATATTAAAGGTCTCCCGAACAGTAAACCTAATATAAGAAGGAACGTCTAACCCCCTAAATTTGTACTATACATTGGTGTTAAAACACACCCTAACTAACCATATTTCAACACGTTCTCAGTGAATTTCCCAAATTTTTCTACCTATTTATTGGTCGCCCTTGCGTCGCTTACACTCACATTCACCTGGTCATGTTCACGCGGAGGCGATTCCGGTAGCTCAGGCGGAACGGGATTCGGAGGTCCCGGGGGATTTGTTCGTACAACGACGGTAGAGTCCCGACCAGTTCAGCAGGCTGAAATATCCGATCAGATTCGCGCATTCGGATCTGTAAGAGCTCAAGACAATGTTCGGATCACACCGCAGGTCAACATGGATATCATTGCCATTCGGGCAGACCTGGGCGACACTGTTCGCGCCGGACAAACGCTCGCTCTGCTTCGGGATGAACCTTTTGCTGAGACGGTTCGTCGCGATGAACTTCAATTGGAACAGGCGATGAGTGCCATGCAGCGCGATAGTGTCAATTTCACACGACAACAAGAGCTCTTCCGTCTGAGTCTGGTGAGTCAAGCAGAATTGGATGCCGCACAGACCACGTTTCTCACATCACGTGCCAACCTGCAAAGCGCACGAGCTACACTTAGTCAAAGTCGACAAAATCTAAGCTACACCCGCATTACATCACCGGTTAACGGCGTAGTTACACGCAGACTGGCATCACCCGGTGATGTTGTTGGACCCGGACAAACTGTCTTTGAAATCTCCAATCTTGCCGGCTATGAAATCACGTTGAATTTACCACTCCGCAGCTGGGCACAAGTGCAGATTGGTCAGCCCGTTGATATCCGCCTCTCAGGCGCCGAAATATTCAACTCTAGAGGAACCATAACCCGAATCAGCCCGGAACTTGATCCCGTTACCGGTCTCGGCGAGGTTGTAGTTTCGGTTATCAATCGCGGACAGGGCATGTTTCCCGGCGTTCTGGTAGAAAATCGCATTAACGTGGAAATCAAAACCGATGCCGTTGTTATTCCCCGTTCAGCCATGGTAGAAAATGTATCTACCGTAATAGATCCAGAAAGTAATACCATTCGCCTCTCACGAACTTTTGCTGCTTTTGTGGCACAGGGCGACACCATTGCCGTACGCAGAGACCTGGAGCTGGGAATTCAGCAGGGGGATCGCATTGAGGTCGTCTCGGGCTTGAACCCTGGTGAAAGCCTGATCATTACAGGACAGACAGCCCTGGAGGATGGATCCCGCATCCGAATAAGCGGTGCACCCCGATTTGGCCCTGGTGGAAGACCACAGGGTATTGAGCAGTCAGAAAACGGACAACCCACAACCGTTCAGAATACACAAATAGAACAGCCACAAACCTCACCAGCTGCTGCCGACACCGTTTCGGCCAGACGGGGCGACGGTTCCGGCATGGGCCAGGGCACGCGAAGAACGAATTAATCCGGTATCATCAGCATGAAAAAACTATCTAAATTAGCTGTTGAACGCCCGGTAACGTTTATCATGATGACGCTTATCGTGATTGGGTTCGGTTTGTTCGGGCTTTCACGCCTGAGCTTGAATCTCTATCCGGATGTAAGCTTCCCCACTATTACCGTGTACACAACCTATGAAGGTGTTGCCCCGGAAGACATCGAAACCCTTATCACAAGGCCTATTGAAGAGCAGGTTGGCAGTGTGAGCGGACTTCGACGGGTGCGTTCATTGTCCAGCCAGGGCGCCTCCGTAATCAAGCTCTACTTCAACTGGGGCACCGATATTTTCATAGCTGAGTCGGATGTGCGTAAACAACTCGATTTTGCACGGCGGGCCATTCCTCAGGATGCCGACCAACCTATTGTTTTCAGTTATGATCCGAATCAGGAACCCGTACTCGTACTGGCGCTGTCGTCACCGGTACGAAACCCTAGCGAACTCAGAACCATCGCCACCCAGCAGCTTGAGCAGCGTCTTGAGCGTATTTCGGGTATAGCCGCGGCTGAAACCGCAGGCGGACTCGAACGGCAAATTAATATCTGGATTCGTAGTGACCGTTTGCTGGCGTTCAATCTCGACATAGCCACCGTATCTAATCGCCTCCGTCAAGAAAATATCCAGGTTCCGGCCGGCGAACTCATTGAAGGCCGCATTGTGTATTCCCTGAGAACCATCGGTGAATTTCGCAATCTCGATGAAATCAGAACTACGGTAGTCGGCATCAACAACGACATCCCCATACTACTGGAAGATATAGCCGATATTGAAGACGGCGTGGCTCAGCCAATCGGGAACGTTCACGTGCGGGGCGAAGAAGGACTTATCATAAATCTTTACCGTCAGAGTGACGTAAACATAGTAACCACCGCAGCCAGTGTAGTTGCCGAAATTCAACGAATCCGTTCCATTCTCCCCTCAGATGTAAACCTCGAAATACTCACCAATCGTGCAGATTTCATCAGGCTCTCGCTGAATAATCTGTACATGACAGCCATTCAGGCCATTGTACTGGTGATGATTATCTTACTGCTGTTTCTTCGGAGCTTCCGCACAGCATTGATAATCGCCATTTCAATACCCATATCTATCATCGCCACGTTCAGCGTGATGGATTTTGCTGATGTTACCCTCAACGTTATTTCATTGTCGGGACTCACATTGGCGGTAGGACTTGTGGTAGATAACGCGGTAGTAGTTCTTGAAAACATATTCCGCTTCAGAGAAGACGGTCATAATGGCAAAAAAGCAGCTATCCTCGGGGCTCAGGAGGTTGCAACACCGGTGATCGTATCAACACTTACCACACTTGTGGTGCTGCTTCCGGTATTATTTGTGCCGGGAATCGCCGGATTTTTATTTCAGGACCTGGCACTTACCGTTTCCTTTGCATTAATCATGTCTACCCTGGCAGCGTTGAGTATTATCCCTTTACTCAGCTCACAATTTTTCTCACGCGAAGACAAGCGAAATAAGTCTGGCGCGGATGCAGCCCATGCCGTTTCTGCAAATGACGGAGTTGATACAACCAATACTGCAGATTCATCTCAAAATGAAATGAGACCGCAGGAAGTTAGTGCTTCATCCCTATCCTCATCTGCATCTGCATCTGCATCTGCATCTGCATCTGCATCTACAAAACCCTCCTCTTCCTCAAAAAATCCGGTTGTTCGCACACTAGAGCGATTTTTTAACGGACTTGAAGCCCGATACACCAGAGTGCTTGAAACAGCAATCGGAAGAAGCAAAACTGTTGTAATTGGAGCCATACTTCTTTTTGTGGCTGTCTTTCCGCTGTACTACACTCTTGGCGGCGAGTTCTTCCCTCCTGTTGATGAGAACGCTTTTATTTTGAATGTTCAGCGAGAGCCCGGTGTAAACCTGTTTGAGTTGCAGAACACCATCTACCAGGTTGAAGATATTATCCAGCGTGAAGTTCCAGAGGCCCGGTTAATTGTTTCTGATTATGGTGATAAGCGTGGCGTTGAAGGGGCCGATAACCCCGGAGGCTATCAGGGTACGGTACGGGTTGAGCTGGTGCCACGCAACGAACGCAGACGCGGTCAGTTTGAAATCTCATCGGCCGTACTGCGGGCTTTACAAGATGTTCCTGGTGCCAATATTCGTGAAGTCCGGGAAAATCCACTGAATCCCGATGGAAACGACGGACTGATCGTTAACGTGTACGGTTTTGATATGGCGCTGAAAAAAGATCTTGCTAGCGGAATTCGTGAATCGTTGCTGCGGGTGGATGGTATCATTGGCGCCACTTCCTCCGCAGACGAAGGCAGACCCGAATTGCAGGTAGTGATGAATAGAGAGCGTATTTCCAGACTTAACATGACAACCTCACAGGTCGCCAGTGCCGTAAGTAACGCCGTACGGGGTTCCGTGGCTACAACCTTCGTGGAGCGCGGGGTTGAATATAGCGTGTTGGTGCAACTGGCAGCTGAAGACCGTGCCGATTCCCGATCGCTCGAAGACATTCAGATCCGTACACCGGGAGGAGTTTGGATGCCGCTTTCAAACCTGGCCCGAATCGAACGCTATCAAGGTCCTTCAAATATTTTGCGTATCAATCAAGAACGAGTAACTGAGATCGCCGTTGATATCGGCGACCTTGATCTCAGAACAGCCACCGTTCGGGCAGAAGAAGTATTGCAACAGGTAGAATGGCCCGACGGGTATCGCTACGACATAGGCGGAACAGCAGAGGAGCAAGCCGAAAGCTTCCGTTTCCTGTTAATAGCCTTCTTAATAGCGGCTATTCTGGCCTATATGGTCATGGCCTCGCAGTTTGAGAGTCTGATTGAGCCATTTATTATTATTGTCACTATTCCGCTCGCCCTGACCGGCGTTTTATTGATACTTTTTGCAACATCTACGCCGGTCAGCGTTACGGCCATGATTGGCTTAATTCTGCTGGCAGGTATCGTTGTTAACAACGGGATTGTGATGATTGATTACATCAAAGTACTTCAGGCGCGGGGTGTTGAACGAAGAGAGGCTGTGATACGCGGAGCCGTACGTCGTCTGCGACCTATTCTGATGACGGCCGCTACCACCATTCTGAGTATGGTTCCACTAGCGCTTGAGCTGGGTGCCGGTTCTGAAACATGGAGTCCGATGGCCCGAACAGTTATAGGAGGACTCACCATGTCTACTATCCTGATGCTCCTGGTTGTTCCCTGTTTGTATTACCTGATCAATGGGCTGGTTGAACGTCTTGGCTTCGATGCTGTTCACAAAATAGACCCGCTAAACGATGAGTCGGATGATGAACCTGAATTTAGACCTGCTACCTCATGAAAGATTACAAGATTGTTGACATAATTCTGCGGCGGCCGGTAACCGTAATGATGCTCTCACTGATGGTGATAGGTTTCGGGTTATTTGCACTTTCAAACCTCAAGGTTACCCTGTACCCCTCGTTAGACATCCCGGTTGTAGCAATTAGTACCAGTTATCGAAATGTATCTCCGGAAGACATGAGTGCCCTTATTGTGGAACCCATTGAGGCGGCGATTTCGGCAATAGACGGTATTGATGAAATTCAAAGCAATATCCGTAAGGGCAGTGCCTTTATCCGACTCCGTTTAAAAGACGGAACAGACGCGCGAAAAGTTGAGATGGACGCTCGTGAAGCCATCGATCGTATTCGAAACAACCTGCCAAGAGAAGCGCAGCCCCCCATCATATTTCAGTTTGATCCCGAAAATTTCCCGGTTATGCGACTGAGCGTAGAGGCTGCGAACCGTGGGCTGGACGAGCTCAGAGACCTGTCTATAGATCTTGTTGAGCCCTTGCTCGAACGTATTAATGGAGTGGCATCGGCAGATACCCGCGGAGGATTACAACGGGCTATTTACGTAGATTTAGACCCTCGTCTGGTAGCTCAGAACCGGCTAACTATTGCTGAAATTGAAAATGCAATACGGCAGAACAATGTACAGGTTCCTTTGGGTAATCTGGTGGTAAACCGTACCAGCTACAGTATTCGAGCACAGTCTGTATTTACCGACGTAGATGAAATCAGGGAGACCATCGTCACTGTTCGCGATGGCGCCATTCCTGTGCGTGTTGGCGATGTAGCGCTCGTGAACGACAGTTTTGTTGATGTAACAACCATCGAAGAAGTGAATGGCAGAAACAGCGTTACTGTAGAAATTCAAAAGCAATCCGATGCCAACACACTCGACGTGACCAATGGTGTTCTGGCGGCCCTGCCTGAAATACTCGAACGAATGCCACCAGGTGTTATAATCAACGTACTCAGCAACGAGGGAACCGACATAGAGCGATCCATCAATAACCTGGCTCAATCTGCTATGTTCGCTCTGGTACTCGTTGTACTCATTCTAATCATTTTTCTTGGTGGGTGGAGAAGCTCATCGGTTGTGGCACTCAGCATCCCGATTTCGATGACGGCAACATTTGCTGCCATGTATTTTATGGGTCTAACGCTTAATTTCGTATCAATTACGGGTCTTGCACTTGCCGTTGGATTGCTGGTTGACAGCTCAATTGTAGTACTGGAAAGTATTGTTGGGAAGCTGGAGGATGGGAAATCGCTGCTCAAAGCAGCCAGCGAAGGAACCAAAGAGGTAATTGGAGCTCTGTGGGGTTCTACGCTTACAACTCTGGTTGTTTTCCTGCCGTTTTTATTTATCAGCGGCATGACCAGTGTATTTATGCGTGATCTTGCCATCACCATTTCACTGGCTATCGGTTTTTCATTTCTCGCTTCTTTTATTTTGGTCCCGGTTTTTGCAAGTAGACTACTTCCCCGCGGCGGCATCAAAAAAGTGGCCTTGTCGAGTCAGGTTTTCGCGAGAATGGAGCGCTACTATGGCAGGTCATTGCAATGGGCCGTAACCCATAAGCTCGTTGTATTTGTGATGATTGGTGGTGTGTTTTATGGAACATATTACTTCAACGCAAACATCGACTCTATCTTTCTACCGGCTGCTGATGCCGGTCAGATTAATGTGAATGTCGATTTACCGGCTGGAACCAATCTCGTTCAGACCGGAACCGCTATTCAACAAATAGCAGCGGAACTGTCTCAGGAACCGTATGTACAGACAATTGTCACATCAATCGGGTCATCCGGATTCCGAAGCGACAGCAATGTAGGGCGTATAACGCTTACGTTGGTCCCCCCCGATGATCGCGAACTAACATCCGATCAAATCGCCATGCAGCTACGTAGAAAATTCGACCTGGCCGGCGTTCGGGTTAGTATTTTTGCTTCGGGTGGGGCTGGATTTCGTTTTGGTGGGCGCGGTGGCTGGGGTGGTGTTGGGAATAACATCAGAGTAACCTTAATTGGACCCGATACAGAACGCCTTGTAGGAATCGCCAATCGTATTGAGGAGGTTATGCTGCAAGACACCATGGTTGTATCGGTTGACAATCCGCAAACCAGTGGTGTTCCTGAAATGCACCTCATTTTAGACAGGCAGCGGGTAAGCAGAGCCGGAAGTAATATCAGTGAGGTCGCCAACTCCTTCAAAACACAGGCAAGGGGCACACAGGTTGGATTTTTCAGAAGCGCCGGACGAGAGATCCCCATTGAGGTACGTAATCAGGAGGAATTCAGACAAAGTCTGGAGGATATGGCTCAATTTCAGATTCTTCAGGTGGGTGACCAACGAATTCCCGTTGAAAACCTGGGCCGGTTTGAAGCTGTTGATGCCGTAAACCGGATAACCCGACGTGACCGTGAAGTATACATGGATGTTAATATCAGTGTTGTCGGCGGTGTTGCAGCCCAGCGTGATCGTATTATTGAACTGTTCGAAAATGAAATCGTACTTCCCGATGGTTACCGCTATGAATTTGCCGGAACCGCTCAGGAAACTCAGCAGGGGCAGTCTGATATTTTTATAGCCTTGTTATTTGGCTTAATACTCACCTATATGGTGATGGCATCTAAGTTTGAAAACTTCCGGGATCCGTTTGTAATTATGTTTTCCATTCCGTTGGCATTTTTTGGGTCCTATCTGATGCTTTGGGCTACGGGTACGCCCTGGAGTGTGCCCGCTGGACTGGGGATGATTATACTTGTGGGCATAGTTATAAACAATGGTATTGTAATGGTAGATTACATCCATCAGTATTGTAGCAGAGATGAATCGTATGATGACAATTATATCGAAAATCTTATTGCCGCTGCCAGACGTCGGATGCGCCCAATTTTATTGACAGCCTTGACTACTATTGGGTCGATGATACCTCTGGCACTGGAACTTGGTGCAGGTTCAGAAACATGGAGTCCTTTAGCGCTAACCGTTATTGGAGGATTAACATTCTCCGCTATTTTCACATTGTACGTGGTTCCTGTAGTGCTCATAAGTATTTCAGCTAGGAGAAGACGTGCAGCGAAGGCATTTAAGCAAAAGCTTTCAATGATCTCAACTGATTGAAAGCACCCCCACCCGAATTAACACCCTTTCTATGATCGGATAGGTTTGAACGACCATTGCAGCAAATAAGGGTTTATTTGAGAATATCATGACATTCTGCGAGCTTACATCACAGTGGAGGAAAATCAAAGAGCGATCTTAGAAACAATAGAAAATTTGAAGCGCCGGTAGTTCGTTAAAGCACAGTGATAATTGATCCTATAAATAATCTATTTAAGTTTCTAAATGGTTAAGATTTTAATAGATTACAAATGGAACAAACTAAACTAATACAACTCAAATATTAAACATCATGGATAGATTTTCTGCAGGATTATTAACCGGCTTCTTGGCAGGTGCCCTCACCGGATCGGTTGTGGCCCTACTTTTTGCTCCCGATAAAGGCTCTAATACAAGAGATAAAATATCCTATAAGCTCAACTCACTGCTGGAAGAACTAAGCGAGACTATCGAAAAAATACAGGATGGAGAGGCTTTACTTAATGACAGCGAGAGTGAACGTGTAGTACAAGATGCACAACAAAAAGCGGAAGATTTAATTCGTGAAGCTGAGGACTTACTCCGAAACATTGATCCTAAGTAACACTTAAGCTACTGTCTTAATTACGATGTTAAGCTTTTCAGAGGCTTTCAAATACACTCGGCTAGCCATCAGGTATTCTAACAGTAGATGGCACCCTTCAGTGGTTTGCATCATTGAGTAGTTCGCATCGTTGAATAGTGCACATCGTTACTAATTCGCATCGTTAGTGGTTCGCATCGTTAGTGGTTCGCATCGTTGAGTAGTGCACATCGTCGAGTAGTGCGCATCGTTGAGTGTTGCGCATCTTTCAGTGATTCACATCTATGTACGTTTAAAAATTTCAGGCCTGATTCGGGTTACAAAGTTCAACCTCATATCTGATTGAAACATAAAAAAAGCCCCACCAGCAAAACGCTGAGGGGCTTTTTAAGTTTATGTATCTGATTACAGCTGCTTATTCGGCATCTGCATCATCGCTAGCTCCAAGGGCTTCAAAAACCTTACTTGCAGCTTCAACGTCACGCATATCCTGCTTCTCATCAACGATATAATCTTGATAATGACGCAGACCGGTACCGGCTGGTACTTTATGTCCAACAACAACATTTTCTTTAAGACCAAGCAACATATCGGCTTTAGCCTCAATTGCAGCTTGAGTAAGAACTTTCGTTGTTTCCTGGAATGATGCCGCTGATAACCAGCTCTCTGTTGAGAGAGCTGCACGGGTAATACCAAGAAGAATTGGTCTTGAAATAGCAGGTTCAGCTTCACGAGCTTCAATTTCAGCCTGACCTTCTTTGAGCAATCGCGCATTGATTTCGCGAATTTCACGACGGTCAAGAATAGCTCCAAAGTTTAGTCCACTATCACCAGGGTTGGTTACAACAAACTTACCGATGAGAGAATCATTGGTACGATTTACTTCAAATCGGTCAATTTTGTCACCTTCCAGATACATTGTATCACCCGGATCAGTAATCTCAACCTTCTGCATCATGGTGCGAACAATGATTTCAATGTGCTTATCATTGATCTTCACACCCTGCAAGCGATATACTTCCTGAATTTCATTCACCAGATATGACTGCACCGCGAAAGGTCCGAGAATATTCAGAATATCCTGTGCTAGAATCTGTCCGTCTGAAAGTGACTCACCGGCTTTAACATAATCGTTTTCCTGTACAAGGATATGCTTGGATAGAGGAATCAGATAAGTTTTTGTATCCGTTCCGTCTTTGCTGGTAATCATAATTTCCTGGGAGCCACGCTTACGTGAACCCATTTTAACGATACCTTCAATTTCAGAAACTACAGCAGGATCGCTTGGAGGTCTGGCCTCAAACAATTCTGTGATACGCGGCAGACCCGCAGTGATATCTTTAGATTTAGACGCTGAGGTTCGAGGTATTTTGGCTATAGCCTGACCAGCCTGAACCAAATCGCCTTTGTCTACAACTACGTGTGTGCCAACCGGTAATGCTGTTTCACGTACACGCTCGCCTTCACCGATGATGATTAAGGTAGGTACCAGACTTCTGTCTTTTGAGTCTGTGATTACCTTCTCTTTGTGACCGGTTTGCGCATCTGTTTCATCCTGATAGGTAACGCCATCAAGAATATCCTTGAAGTCTATTTTACCATTGATTTCAGAGATTAACAGCGCGTTGTACGGATCCCATCGGCAAAGTGGAACGCCTTTAGGTACGAGGTCGCCCTCTTCTACCAGCAATTCCGATCCGTATGGGATGTTGTAGTTAGTTAGAACCTTACCGGTTTCATCTACTATTTTAATCTCGCCAACACGGCTCAGTACAACATTATGTGTCTCTTCGCCATCATCATACTCAACATAGCGTAAGTTTTCGAAGGCAATTTTACCTGCAAACTTGGACTTATGCATTGACTCCGACTCCAGACGAGATGCTGTACCACCAACGTGGAAGGTTCGAAGCGTCAACTGGGTACCTGGCTCACCAATAGACTGAGCAGCGATTACACCAACAGCCTCACCTACCTGTACGAGTTTTCCTCTGGACAGGTCACGACCGTAACATTTCGCACAAACTCCTCTTGGAGACTCGCAAGTCAATACTGATCGAATTTCAACCTCTTCGATTGATGTCTCTGCAATCTTCTTGGCAACAGCCTCATTGATGAGTTCGTTGGATCCAACAAGAAGATCGTCTGTGAGCGGATCGTATACATCATGCATCGATACGCGACCAAGTATACGATCTTCGAGACTCTCAACGATATCTTCATTGTCTTTGAGTGCACGAATCTTGATACCTCTAAGGGTACCGCAATCGTCTTCACCAATAATGAGATCTTGTGAAACATCTACAAGACGGCGGGTAAGGTAACCGGCATCAGCTGTTTTGAGGGCTGTATCGGCAAGACCTTTACGTGCACCGTGTGTAGAAATAAAGTATTCAAGTACAGTAAGACCTTCACGGAAGCTTGATAAAATTGGTGTTTCGATGACTTCACTGCCACTAGACTCCGTTGTACTTTTCTGAGGTTTAGCCATAAGACCACGCATACCACCAAGCTGGCGAATCTGCTCCTTTGAACCTCGAGCACCAGAGTCGGCCATCATGTACACAGGATTAAATCCGTCACGGTCTTTCTGAAGCGCTGTAAACAGGGTTTCAGATACTCGGTTCGTTGTACTCGTCCATTTATCAATTACCTGATTGTAACGCTCATTGTCGGTAATGAAACCATTTTCATATCGCTCCTGAATCATTTTCACTTCATCTTGAGCTTTGGTAATGAGCTCGCGTTTTTCATCAGGAATTACAATGTCTTCAAGACTAAATGAAAGTCCACCACGGGTTGCCGTATTGAACCCAAGCGCTTTCATATCATCAAGAAACTTCGCTGTTGCAGCTGTACCGCAAACATTGAACACTTCCCCAATCAGAATCCGGAGCTCTTTCTTACCGAATGTAGTATTCTTGAATCCAAGGTCATTTGGAATAATTTCGTTGAATATAACGCGACCGGTTGTTGTTTTGATATTTTCAGTTACAAAACTTTCACCCTTGAGCATGTGACTCACCCGAACGGTGATTTTATCATGCAGCTCAATTTTACCCTGATCGTACGCAATGACAACTTCATCAACACCAGAGAATAACTTCTCACGGGAAGGCGTTGTTGGCGACATCTTGGTGAGGTAATAGATACCAAGAACCATGTCCTGCGATGGTACTGTAATAGGACCACCGTTTGCAGGGTTCATAATATTATGAGAACCAAGCATCAAAACAGAAGCTTCCAAAATAGCATCGTTGCTTAGTGGAAGGTGAACGGCCATCTGATCACCGTCAAAGTCAGCATTAAATGCTGTACACGAGAGCGGGTGTAATCGTATAGCTTTGTCTTCAATCAGGATGGGCTGATATGCCTGAATACCTAAACGGTGAAGTGTAGGAGCGCGGTTTAGTAATACAGGATGTCCATCAATTACATTTTCGAGGACGTCCCAAACCACTTCATCACGTCGGTCGACTACCTTCTTAGCGCTTTTCACAGTCTTAACGTAGCCACGCTCAATGAGTCGTCGAATAATGAAAGGTTTATATAACTCCACTGCCATTTCTTTCGGCAGGCCGCACTGGTGCATTTTTAGTTCAGGACCAACCACAATTACTGATCGACCTGAGTAGTCAACACGCTTACCAAGTAAGTTTTGTCGGAAACGACCGTTTTTACCTTTCAGCATATCGCTGAGTGATTTTAACGGGCGATTGTTACTTCTGACGGCATTCGTCTTACGTGAGTTATCGAACAGAGAGTCTACAGCTTCCTGTAACATACGTTTTTCGTTACGTAAGATTACATCCGGAGCTTTAATATCGATAAGTCGCTTAAGACGGTTATTTCTAATAATAACGCGTCGATAAAGGTCATTAAGGTCAGACGTGGCAAAACGCCCACCCTCAAGAGGCACCAGAGGACGTAATTCAGGAGGAATGACAGGTATAACACGCAACACCATCCACTCTGGTCTGTTTTCCATGGCCTTGTTGGCTGAACGGAAAGATTCCAGTACCTGGAGTCGTTTCAGGTGTTTCTTCTTACGCATCATTGACGTTTCACCTTTTACGGCTTCACGATACTTGAATGCATCTTTATCGAGATTGATTTTTGAGAGCAGCGATTCTATGGCTTCTGCTCCCATTTTGACAACAAACTTATCGTGATCATCCTCGTCTAGTTCCCGATGTTCTTCGGGAAGCTGCGAAAGGATATCATAATATTCTTCTTCGGTGAGCATATCACCAACTTTGTAGCCAAGGTCACGTGCAATACCCGGATTGGTTACTACGAAACTTTCGTAATAAACAATTTTTTCTAAGTTTTTAGAAGAAAGTCCTAACAGGTAAGCAATTTTGTTGGGTAAAGACTTAAAGTACCAGATGTGAACAACAGGAACACTCAATGTTATGTGCCCCATACGTTCACGGCGTACCGCTTTACGGGTAACCTCTACGCCGCAACGGTCGCAGATAATACCCTTATATCGGATTCTTTTATATTTACCGCAATGACACTCCCAGTCTTTGACAGGGCCAAAAATCTTCTCGCAAAACAAACCATCTTTTTCAGGTTTGAATGTACGATAGTTAATGGTCTCCGGATTGAGAACCTCTCCACGCGAGCGTGACAGAATAGTTTCGGCCGAAGCCAGAGAAATCCGAATATGATTGAAGTCTTTAGAAACGGTTTCGCTTTTTGAGAACGGCAAGGTTGTACCTCCGTAAAAAGTTTGCTTTAATTGAATTTGGTTGAAACTAGAAATGCATCAGCAATTCTTATTCAATATTGACTTCCAGTCCGAGGCCCTGAAGTTCACGTAACAACACGTTAAATGATTCTGGAGTATTACCTTCGGGTAAGTTCTCCCCTTTAACTATTGCTTCGTAGACTTTGGATCGACCTTTAACGTCGTCACTCTTCACCGTGAGCATTTCTTTGAGTATGCTTGCTGCACCGTATGCATACAGTGCCCAAACTTCCATCTCTCCGAGACGCTGACCACCAAATTGAGCTTTACCTCCAAGTGGCTGTTGAGTAATGAGTGAGTATGGACCGATAGATCGTGCGTGCATTTTATCCTGAACAAGGTGGTTCAGTTTCAGCATGTAGATATATCCGACTGTAGTTTTCTGGGCAAATCGCTCTCCGCTTCTACCGTCGTACAGATACGTACGACCGTCTTGAGGCAGGCCGGCTTCACCCAACCAGTACTGTACATCATTGTATTTCGCACCGTCAAAAATTGGAGTCGCGAAATTAACCCCTAGTTTTTTACCAGCCCAACCCAGAATGGTTTCATAAATCTGGCCAAGGTTCATACGAGAAGGTACCCCAAGTGGATTCAATACGATATCGACCGGTGTACCATCTTCCAGAAACGGCATATCTTCAGCAGGTACGATATTGGCAACAACACCTTTATTACCGTGTCGTCCAGCCATTTTATCACCTACCTGAAGCTTACGTTTTTTAGCAACGTAGACTTTAGCTTTCTGGACAATACCAGGTGGTAACTCATCACCTACTTGAATGGAGTACTTACGTCGTTTGAGTTCCGTTTCATACTCGCGTCGTTCGTTTCGGTAACTTTCAAATAACTTCACAACAACAGCTACAACGTTATCATCCTGGCACCAGGCCTGATTAACGCGCAACTCCATAGGATCGAGTTCTTCGAACGTTTGCTTACGGTATTTTTCGCTTTTAGGTATAACTTCGTTACCAGCACGATCTAATATCCCTGGCGAAGTTTTATCTTTGAGCAACTTATACATGCGCTCAGCCCAACTTGCATTCAGCTTACCGATTTTGCGATCAAAATCTTGTTGTTCCCTGTCTACAAGCTCTTTTTCTTCCTTACGAGTGTATTGTTCTTCGCGCTTACGGCTAAAGAGCTTCGTTTCGATAACCACACCGTGAACACCAGGAGGTGTTTTCAGTGAAGCATCTTTAACATCTCCGGCTTTATCCCCAAAAATCGCCCGAAGTAATTTTTCTTCAGGAGTTGGATCTGTTTCGCCCTTAGGAGTGATTTTACCTACGATAATGTCGCCTGGTTTAACCTTAGCGCCCACGCGAATAATACCATTTTCATCCAGGTTTCGTGTAGCTTCCTCGCTAACATTAGGAATCTCACGAGTGAGCTCTTCTTCGCCACGTTTCGTATCACGAACTTGTTGCTCAAATTCCTGTATGTGTATAGAAGTATACAGGTCTTCAGAAACTACACGTTCTGAAATAACAATGGCATCCTCAAAATTGTATCCTCTCCATGGCATAAAGGCCACAAGAAGATTTCTTCCGAGAGCAAGTTCGCCTTTATTGGTAGCACAGCCATCTGCAAGAGGCTGGTCGGCAACTACTTTGTCGCCTACTTTAACAATGGGTATTTGATTGGAAGTGGTATCCTGATTAGTTCTTTCAAACTTTCTCAACGGATAGCTTACTACACCATCATCAAAGTATGCCAACGATTCCATTTCGTCTCTTTCGTAACGTACACGAATCTCTGTAGAGCTAACGTAGACTACCTCACCGTTGCCTTCAGAAACAACAAGTGCGCGTGAATCACGAGCGGCGCGGTACTCCATTCCGGTTCCTACAACCGGTCTTTCCGGCCTCAGCAATGGAACACCCTGACGTTGCATGTTTGACCCCATGAGTGCACGGTTAGCATCATCATGCTCAATAAAGGGAATCAGGGCAGCTGCAACAGAAGTAATCTGATTCGTACTGACATCCATAAATTCAACTTGATCCGGACGGGCCAGACCTACGTTACTGTCGCGGAATCTTGAAAAAATGAATTCATTTTTAAATGTAGAGGCTTCTGTGAGTTCTGCATTTGCCTGAGCAATAATCGTTTCGTCTTCCTGCTCGGCAGCGAGATACTCCACTTTATCTGTAACTTTACCAGAAACAACACGTCGATATGGCGTTTCAATGAAACCAAATTCATTTACTTTCGCATGAACGCAAAGTGAAGAAATCAAACCGATGTTTGGACCTTCAGGTGTCTCAATAGGACAAAGTCGACCATAGTGAGTGTAGTGAACATCACGAACCTCAAACCCGGCACGCTCACGTGTTAGACCACCAGGGCCTAAAGCAGACATCCGTCTTTTGTGAGTAAGTTCAGCCAGGGGATTGGTCTGGTCCATAAACTGAGATAGCTGATTCGTACCAAAGAAGGTATTAATCACGCTAGATATAGTTCGGGCATTTACAAGATCCTGCGGTGTGAACTGTTCGGCATCACGAGAATTCATCCGCTCACGGATGGTTCTGGCCATACGGGCAAGACCCAGCGCAAATTGTTGAGATAACTGTTCTCCAACAGTACGAACGCGTCTGTTACTGAGGTGATCAATATCATCTACCTGCGATTTAAGGTTCTTAAGACGAATCAATTCCTTAATGATCGCAACAATATCGCTAATGGTAAGTACAGTTGTTTCCAGTGGCTCGTCTAAACGAAGTCGCTTGTTGAGCCGGTAACGACCGACTTCACCAAGATCATACTTTTTATCACTAAAGAAGAGTCTCTCAAGTACTTGTCTTGCCGTTTCCGTATCGGGCATTTCACCTGTACGAATTTGACGATAAACCTCACCCAGAGCTGTTTCTTCGTTATAGGTTGTATCTTTTCTCAGTGTATTCAGAATTACAGAACGATCTGCATCTTCACTAGATATTTTGAGAGCCAGTACTTTATCAATACCTGCCTCTTTGAGGATATCAAAGTCTTCTTCTACGAGTTCATGGTCTCTTGAGAGAATGACAATACGTCTCGTAGCTTCTTTAACTTCTCCGGTTTCTTCGTCAACAACCTCTTCAATAATTTCTTGAGCTACATCAGTAGCTAAACGCTTACCAAGGGAGTCAGAGAATGCCTTCTTGGTTTTGATTTCAATATCCTCTGATAAATCAAACATTCTGAGAATGTCATAATCAGTTGAGAAACCCAGTGCACGTAATAATGTGGTGACGGGAAGTTTCTTCTTCCTGTCAATGTAAGCCCATAGTACATCGCGGATATCAGTAGTAAACTCAATCCAGGAGCCTTTGAAAGGTATAATGCGTGCTGAATAAAGCTGAGTGCCATTCGGGTGCATTGATTGCCCAAAGAATACACCAGGTGATCGGTGTAATTGACTTACAATTACACGCTCAGCACCATTGATGATGAATGTACCTCTTTCTGTCATCCAAGGTAAGTCACCCAAGAATACCTCTTGCTCAATGGTTTCACTTGCCTCATCTGACTGATCAACAGCAGACAGCCTGAGTTTGGCTTTGAGTGGTACAGAATACGTTAGTCCACGTTCCTGACACTCTTTAATAGTGTAACGTGGTGTGTCGATGGAATAGTAAAGAAATTCGAGAATATGTTGCTCACGTGTATCTTGAATAGGGAAGTGCTCCAGGAATATCTCCTGTAAGCCTTCTTCTGCTCTTTCTTCTGGTTGGATATTCCATTGACTGAATTTCCGGAAAGATTCAAGCTGAACATCCAGGAAATCAGGATATTCAAGTACGTTTTTGGTTCGAGCAAAAGTAATTCGTTCAGTAAAAGGAAGAGTCTGGTATGAGTTAGCCAAGGATACCTCGCTATTTGGTTATGAATTGCTCAAAAACGAAGAGAACTATTTTAGGTACATTACCTATAAACAGCAATAGACAGCAATAGCCAATACCAGTTTCCTGATATTGGCTAAGCTATCTAAGAATATGAAGCTCGGGAGCTTATTATTTAAGCTCTACTTCAGCGCCGGCGTCAGTAAGCTTGTTTTTTATTTCTTCAGCTTCTGCTTTATCAACACCTTCTTTAATGTTGCTAGGTGCGCCATCTACAAGATCTTTAGCTTCTTTAAGGCCAAGTCCTGTAAGTGCACGCACTTCTTTGATAACAGCGATTTTGTTAGAACCGGCAGACTTAAGTACTACAGTGAACTCAGTTTGCTCTTCGGCTGCAGCAGCTTCTCCGCCAGCAGCAGGACCGGCAACAGCTACAGCTGCAGCAGCGGGCTTGATACCGTACTCGTTTTCAAGAATTTGAGCTAATTCGTTTGCCTCTTTAATGGTGAGGTTTACCAGGGTTTCAGCGATTGATTTAACATCAGCCATTTTATCTGTCTCCGATTATTTTATTTTGTGAATCTCAGTATTAATTATCTTTTTCGGCGATTTGTTGTATTGCGCCAGCAATTGTAGACCCTTGAGACTGGAGAGCACCAATAACATTTTGCATTGGTGACAGAAGCAATCCTACAATATCTCCAAGGACTTCATCTTTAGACTTCATAGCCGCAAGTGCATCTAGTTTGTCGTCTCCGTAAACAGATCCGTCAACTATTGCGCCTCTGAAAGCAGGTTTATCACCTTTCTTAAGGAAGTCTTTTAGAACCTTAGCTGGTGTTGAATTATCACCAGACATAAAAGCATAGGCAGTTTGATCTTCAAGATGGTCAAGTATTTCATCGTAACCACCAATAGATTCCATAGCTTTCCTTACTATAGTGTTTTTATACACTTTATAAGTTACACCATGCTTTCTAAACTCTTTTCGTAAGCTGCTTATATCAGCAACCGACATACCGGTATACTTAGTTAAATATACGGCTTCGGAATTACCAAGAACTTCTACGAGTTCATTGAATACTTCCTGTTTTTGTGCTTTTGTTGCCATTTTGAAAATGCTTTATCTTTGTTCAGATTATGGTACTAATCCGACTTTACTAACCGGAATACTTGGTCCCATTGTAGAACTCATATACAAGCTCTTTATGTAGGTACCCTTAGAACTTGCCGGCTTTAATTTAATTACAGTCTGAATGAACGCTTCTGCGTTTTCCTTAATTTTGTCGGCATCAAAGCTGACTTTGCCTACAGATGTGTGAAGTATACCATATTTGTCAACGCGGAAGTCTATCTTACCTGCTTTTACTTCTTTAATAGCGTTGCCAACTTCCATGGTAACTGTACCACTCTTTGGGTTAGGCATCAAACCTCTGGGCCCTAGAACTCGACCTAATTTTCCAAGCTTACCCATTACGTCTGGAGTAGCAATAATTACATCGATGTCTGTCCAACCGGATTCAAGTTTTGCAAGATAGTCATCTAAACCTACGTGATCTGCACCAGCTTCTTTAGCTTCTTCCTGTTTTGCAGGATTAACAAGCGCAAGAACACGAACAGACTTTCCAATACCATGGGGTAATGCAACTGTACCACGCACCATCTGATCGGCATGGCGTGGATCAACACCTAAGCGAATGTCCACATCAACAGAAGAATCAAACTTGGTAGTTGTTGTCTTCTTAATTAATTCGGATGCATCTGAGAGCGAGTATTCAACTCCTGGCTCTATCAGCTTAACTGCATCTGTATATTTTTTACCGTGCTTAGCCATTTTTTTATATACCTATTTTTTTATTTAGAACGGTCAACACGTAAACCCATGCTGCGAGCAGTACCAGCTATCATTTCAGCGCCGGCAACTTCATCATATGCATTAAGATCTTCCAGTTTTTCCTTGGCTATTTCAAGGCACTGCGACCAAGTTACAGAACCAACTTTATTCCTGTTGGGTTCACCAGATCCAGATTTGATATTTGCAATTTTCTTAAGCAATACCGGTGCTGGTGGAGTTTTGGTAACAAATGTGAAAGACTTGTCTGTGTAAACAGTAATGACTACAGGAGTAATAGTACCTGCTTTATCCTGGGTCTTAGCATTAAATGCCTTGCAAAACTCCATGATATTCACGCCTGCCTGACCGAGTGCAGGTCCAACTGGTGGTGCAGGATTTGCCTGACCAGCAGTAATTTGGAGTTTTATAATTTTTTGAACTTTCTTGGCCATTGTTTTTTCCTAAATGAATCGTAGTTGATCAAACCACGTTTTTAATTAATCAACGTTTTCAACCTGATTTACATCAACCTCAACCGGTGTCTTTCTTCCGAAAATACTAACCAACACACGCAGCTTAAGTTTATCAGGATATATTTCTTCCACTGATCCATCGAAATCTTTAAAAGGACCGTCGGTAACTTTAATGAGGTCACCAACGCGATAAGGAATCTCAACAAAACCACCTGATGCAGCTACTTCGCGGTTATGATTAACTCGCCCAAGTATTCTTTCTACTTCATCCTCTTTGAGTGGAGCAGGGATTTTGCTGGTCTTATCACCTTTTAAGAAGCCAATTACCGATGGGGCATTGGAAATTAGGTTATTGACTGAATCGTCGTATATGGCATTAATCAAAATATAACCCGGGAAAAAGTTCTTTTCTCGGGTTCTCTTTTTACCGCCTCTGATTTCTACAACAGTTTCAGTAGGTATGAGTATCTCACTAATCTTTTCTTCAAGACCGGCTTCAACTGTTTCCTGGGACAGGAATTCACGTACTTTCTTTTCGTGCCCAGAAAAACAGCGTACTACATACCATTTAAAATCTTCGGTACTCATTAGCCGTAGATGAATTCGAGAATAGTACTGTATACATTGTCAACTCCGAAGATGAACAACGAAACAATTATAGAAAACACAACGACAATCATTGTATTGTCAACGAGTTCTTTTTGCGTTGGCCAAGAGACTTTATTCATCTCTTTACGGACAGACTCAAAGTATTCAGTAGTTTTACTCATATCTTATTTTATTTATTGCACGGGCGGAGGGACTCGAACCCCCAGCCAACGGTTTTGGAGACCGCTACTCTACCAATTGAGCTACGCCCGTACTAGTTTCTGTGTAGTTGCTTACTTCAGAATTTTACTTACTACACCGGCACCCACGGTACGTCCACCCTCACGGATAGCGAATCGCAGACCCTCTTCCATAGCGATCGGCTGAATCAGGTTTACCGTCAGCGATACATTATCACCAGGCATAACCATTTC
>JAFIEZ010000016.1 GCA_020832235.1 Bacteroidota bacterium | reverse complement strand
CAAAGAGATCGAAAAAGCCTACGAGAATCTGAAGGCCGCCCAGGAACAACTCGTCCAACAGGAAAAACTCGCCAGCCTTGGTCAACTCACCGCCGGCATTGCCCACGAGATCAAAAACCCGCTCAATTTTGTGAATAACTTTTCGGACGTCAGCCTCGAAATGATCGATGAGGCCATTGAGGAGCTGCAAAAAATCGGCGAGAACGAACACGCCGCCGAAACCGCCGCCATCCTGGCCGACATCAAAGCGAACCTGAAAAAAATCCACCATCACGGTTCGCGCGCCGATTCCATCGTAAAATCGATGCTCATGCACTCTCGCGGTGGTGACGGCAAACCGGAGCCCACGCCATTGAACCCGCTGATCAAAGAGTACGTGAACCTGGCATTCCACGGAATGCGGGCCGGCAAGGAAGCCATCAACGTGGATATTGATCTGCAGCTGGATGAATCAGTTGGCGAGGTGCCTTTGATAGCCGAAGATTTTTCCAGGGTGATTTTGAACCTGTGTAATAATGCGTTTGATGCGATGCGGAGCAAGCTGACGGGAGACGGAAGACCGGAAACCGAGGGTGAAATGACGGAGGACCGGGGACGGGTGACCGCAGCCTATTACCTGCCAAAATTATCGGTTCGAACCAAATCTAAAAATGGCCAAATCCTCATCGAAATCGAAGACAATGGCCCCGGTATTCCCGACGACATCAAAGACAAAATCCTGCAGCCTTTCTTTACCACAAAAAAAGGCACCCAGGGTACCGGTCTCGGGCTCAGTATCACCAACGATATCATAAAAGCACATGGGGGAAGCCTGAGTATTTCAAGTTCGCCCGGTGATGGATCTACATTTTCCATACAACTCCCATTATGAAAAATATCTCGTTTTATATCATCACACTCCTTTTGCTTTTCATGAGTCAGCAGGCTGTTCTGTTTGCACAGACAAATGAGTTCGGTTCTGAGGATATCCTGGTACTGCATGATTCACTAAAGACGGATGACGGAAGTTTTGAGTTCTCAGATCTTTCGAACTGGAAATTTCAACCCAGAGATGACTTAACCTGGGCCGATCCCGGTTTTGATGATTCCGGCTGGCATAATATTCAGCACGGATTGAGTATTAAGAAGTTGCCGGATACCCTTTGGAACGGTTATGGGTGGTGGCGCCTAACCTTCCAGGCCGATAGCACTTTCTACAACAAAAACTGGGTTTTAGGGCTTCTCTCAATGGGAGCCTTTGAGGTGTATCTTGATGGAGAACGTATTCACCATATCGGTCAGTTTTCGACAAATGCTGCTGAAGAAAAAATTCGTAATTCGCAAGATATGTTTTTCCCTTCCGTAATTATACATCCTTCAGATACGCATGTAATAGCTGTTCGTCATTCAAATCATAACGCTGAACTCATGCATCGGTTTTTAGGGCAAGCTACGGAAAGGTATACCTCTATCAGCCTTGGTTTTGCCCCTCCCGAACTAAATGAGATTAGAACCTATAATCAAAAAATACGTGCGCGTACATCCGGACTGTCACTGGGTGTGCTGTTTCTGCTGCTTCTGCTTTATCTGTTTTTGTACTACCGTTTCGCCCGCGACAAAGTCAATCTGTACATCATACTTCTACTCACCCTGTTAATGCTGCATGCCGCTTTTTCTTTCGGGAGTACCTGGTTTGAGATTAACGGTATACTCGTCTATTACGGTTTTTTTGTGCTGCTCTTTCAAATCATCTCTCTTTTACCGGTAATCCTGAGTGAACTTTTCGGAATGCTGAAATACCGGTTTTGGAAATATTTTGCAATCAGCGGGATACCCGTCGGACTGGTAGCTTCCTACACATTTACCTGGATAACTTATGTGCACATGATAGTAGGCGCCATCTCTTTAATATCCTGTATCTATCTGCTGATTAAGGCGAAAAAGGAGAACATTTCCGGAGTTGTCTATGTAGCGGGAGGATTTATCGTAAGTGTACTCTCCATGACTGCGGTGTTATTCCTTTCAGGAGTTTTCTCTTTAATCACTTCTGAGACCGCAATGTGGCTGATCACTCTGATCTACACTGCAATCCCCATCGGGTTGACACTCTATATTGCCGACAACTACTCTAACCTGGTTGAGGGTCTTGAACAGCAGGTTTTTGAACGAACAGCTGATTTGAAAAAATCCCTGGATGATCTGCATGCCACCCAGTCGCAGCTCGTCCAGCAGGAAAAACTCGCCAGCCTCGGTCAACTCACCGCCGGAATCGCCCATGAAATTAAGAATCCGCTCAACTTCGTGAACAACTTTTCGGACGTCAGCCTCGAAATGATCGATGAGGCCATTGAGGAGCTGCAAAAAATCGGCGAGAACGAACACGCCGCCGAAACCGCCGCCATCCTGGCCGACATCAAAGCGAACCTGGAAAAAATCCACCATCACGGCTCACGCGCCGATTCAATCGTAAAATCGATGCTCATGCACTCCCGCGGTGGTGACGGCAAACCGGAGCCCACGCCACTGAACCCGTTCATCAAAGAGTACGTGAACCTGGCTTTCCACGGCATGCGGGCGAGCAAAGAGCCCATTAATGTGGATATTGACTTGCAGCTGGATGATCGCGTTGGTGAGGTGCCTTTGATAGCCGAAGACTTTTCGAGGGTTCTTTTGAACCTGTGCAATAATGCGTTCGATGCGATGCGGAGCAAGCTGAATGAAGGTGCAAAGCCGGAGACAGGGGGTGACGTTGCGGAAGACGTCGGGCGGGGCACCACAGCTTCTTACCTGCCAAAACTAACGATTCGAACCAAATCCGAAAACGGCCAAATCCTCATCGAAATTGAGGACAACGGTCCAGGCATACCCGCCGAAATCAAAGACAAAATCCTGCAGCCATTTTTTACTACGAAAAAGGGGACGCAGGGAACCGGACTAGGGCTGAGTATCACCAACGACATCATCAAAGCCCATGGCGGCATAATCAGTATAAAGACCATAGAACATGAAGGCACCACATTTACCATTGAATTGCATGTTTAGCCAAACAGTGCTATCGCCCTCTGCCCACCCGTTTGCCGGCAAGACAGGGGGTTATGGGACGCTGCTGGTACTGCTGCCGATATTTTTATTGGTGGGTTGTTCCGGCACGTCTGGGGAGCAGGATGCTTCGAATCCACCACCCCTTTATCCTCAGCCCCAAACGGTTGAGCTAAAAGAAGGTGTGGTCATTCCGGCTACACCAAGAATCATTCACCCCGACAGCGTGGCCAAGCCCCAATCTTTTGCCGTTGACCACGCTGCATTAACCAGCATACATGCCCATCCGAACCGGCGCCAGATACCCAACGAACTAATCACCATACCCGTCGATCAAAATCAACTCAGAACCATACCTTTGGGGGAAGGCAATCCCGATTTTGTATTGGTTAATTCCATAGGTGACACAATACCCACCGGTGTCCCTGTCCCCGCTACGGGTAGATTGGTACAAGCAGTTCATTCCAGACCCACCAAAGCCCTGCCACCCTCCACTAAAGATGCCGCCGTTGCCCACCTGCAATTTTTAAATGTAGAACATGGTATACCTTCATCGTTAGTCTATGCCATTTTAGAAGATCAAAGCGGAAATATCTGGGTGGGGACTGATGGCGGGGGGGTAAGTGTCTTTAATGGAGACAGCTTTACCCATTACACCGTAAATGAAGGTTTATCAAGTAATATCATATGGACTATTGTAGAAGACAGAAGCGGGAATATCTGGATTGGCACCTTTGGCGGCGGGGTGAGCGTTTTCAATGGTCACAACTTTATACATTACTCCGAAAATGAAGGCTTATCAAGTAATACCGTCTGGACTATTCTTGAGGATAAAACCGGAAATATCTGGCTGGGTACTGATGGAGGCGGGGTGAGCGTATTTAATGGAGAAAGCTTTACCCATTACACCGAAAAAGAAGGTTTATCCGGTAATACTGTCCACACCATCATGGAGGATAAAGCCGGAAATATCTGGCTGGGGACTTATGAAGGGGTGAGTGTATTTAATGGAGAGCGTTTTACCCATTACACCGAAAATGAAGGCTTAATCGATGATTATATATTTTCCATCATCGAAGATAAACGTGGAAATATCTGGATTGGAACTGATTTTGGGGTGAGCGTTTTCAATGGTCACAACTTTATACATTACACCGAAAACGAAGGCCTGACCAATGATTACATCAATGCTGTTCTGGAGGATAAACGTGGAAATATCTGGATTGGGACGTATGGCGGTGGGGTAAACGTATTTAATGGAGAACGCTTTGTGTACTACACCAAAAGGGAAGGCTTAACCAGTGATTACATCAATACTATGATGATGGATCAAAGCGGAAATATCTGGATTGGAACGGATAACGGGGTGAATATATTCAATGGAGAAAGTATTATTCATTATAGCGATAGAGAAGGCCTGTCGAATAGTTATGTGAGTGCTGCCTTAGAAGATCAACGTGGAAATATCTGGCTAGGGACTCGTGGCGGTGGAGCAAGCGTATTTGACGGAGAGGGTTTCGTCCATTACACCGAAAATGAAGGCTTGTCTAGTGATTACATCAATGCTATTCTAGAGGATAAAAGAGGAAATATCTGGCTGGGGACTCAGTTCGGAGCAAGCGTATTTGATGGAGAAAGCTTTATCCATTACACCGATTACGAAGGGTTATCCGAAAATACCGTCTGGTCTATGATAGAAGATCAACGTGGACATATCTGGTTAGGCACTTTTTACGGAGTGAGCGTATTTGATGGAGAGAGCTTTATCCATTACACCGAAAATGAAGGATTATCCTATAATACAGTTTATGCCATTTTGGAGGATAGAAGTGGAAATATCTGGTTGGGTACTGATGGCGGCGGTGTCAACGTTTTTAACGGGGAGAGTTTTACGCATTACACGGTTGAAGAGGGTTTAGCCTTTAACATCGTCTCTTCTATTTTGGAGGACAAAAGCGGTAACATCTGGTTGGGGACTACAGGTGGCGGAATAAGCGTATTTAATGGAACTAGTTTTACCAATGTAACCGATAGTGAAGGCCTGGCCAATAATATAATCTGGTCTCTTGTTGAGGATACAAATACTCCACGGAATGTGGTAACTGTTTATGCAGGTACAGAAAAAGGGCTGTCTATGATATCGATAGTCGAAGATGAATTGTCCGGTGATCATGAATCCGTCTTTCGTATTCAAAACTTTGGAAAACAAGACGGATTGAAAGCCTTGAATTTTTGGAAAGGAGCTGCCATCAATAATAAAGGCCACGCATGGTGGGGGACCGCTGACGGTTTGATTAAGCTGGATTTGAACACATTCGCATTTTCTGATAAAATTCCGCAGCCACGTTTAACCCGATTAGAAGTTAATGAGCAGTATCTGGACTTCCGTAACATGCAGAATAGTTCGGTGGATAAAAGGAAGCGCAGTCAAATGAAATTTGAGGATGTACAAAGATTTGAGAACTATCCCCTGAATGTAAAATTGTCTTACGATAACAATCACCTCACCTTTCATTTTGTCGCCATAGATTGGGCAGCACCGCATAAAATTCGCTACAGTCACAGGATGGAGGGCCTCAATACAAACTGGAGTCAGCCCACAGCAAACCCGGTGGTGGATTACCGTAACCTATCCTTTGGCACCTATACCTTTCACGTGCGGGCAATTGGCGAGAGTGGCGTATGGAGTGAACCAGTTGCGTACACGTTTACCATTCTTCCGCCCTGGTGGCACACCTGGTGGGCGTATGGGATCTATGTCGTAATGTTTCTGGGGGCATTGAGAACGTTTAGCCTTTGGAGAGAAAGAAGGTTGCGACAGGAAAAAGAACAACTACAGGTGAACGTTGAAGAAAGAACGGTGGAGTTGAAGAAAAAATCTGAAGAACTTGAACATTCATTACATGACCTGAAATCTACCCAGGATCAGCTGATACAACAAGAGAAACTCGCTTCGCTCGGGCAGCTCACCGCGGGTATCGCTCATGAGATTAAGAATCCGCTGAATTTCGTAAATAATTTTTCGGAGGTAAGTCTGGAGATCATCGATGAAGCTCTGGAGGAGCTGCAAAAAATCGGCGAGAATGAACATGCCGCCGAAACGGCCGAAATCCTGGCCGACATTAAGGCGAACCTGGCCAAAATCCACGAGCACGGCTCTCGCGCGAACGGTATTGTTCAATCTATGTTGATGCACTCACGCGGCGGAGATGGCAAAATGGAGCCGACTCCGCTAAATGTACTGATTAAAGAATACATAAACCTGGCTTTCCACGGTATGCGGGCGGGAGAGCATCCTATCAATGTGGAAATACAAATGGATTTGGATGAATCGATTGGTCACGTGCCGTTGATAGCGGAAGATTTTTCTCGGGTGATTTTGAATTTGTGCAATAACGCGTTTGATGCGATGCGCGAGGGGTCAGAGTCCACTCGGAAAAATAATGAAACCGTTGAAGGTGGGCGAAGTGAAAGCACGTCAAAATCAATGCAAAATTCAATAGTCAATAATCCAAATTCTCCCCAAAAACTAACCGTTCGAACGAAATCCGAAAATAACAAAATCCATATCGAAATCGAAGACAACGGCCCCGGCATTCCAGACGATATCAAAGACAAAATCCTGCAACCATTTTTTACTACGAAAAAGGGGACGCAGGGAACCGGACTAGGGTTGAGTATCACCAACGACATCATCAAAGCGCATGGTGGCATGCTGAGCATCAATACAAAGCTAGGGTATGGCAGCGTGTTCATGATATCGCTGCCAGGTTCTTGATTTATAATGAGGCTACTGATGATAAGACCATTTGGTTATCGTAATATTTATCGCTTTCGAGTAAACGGGTGTAATTATAATGCATAATCAACCTGATTTTATTACCTTTATGAAGAAATTCATTGAGTTAATACCTGCTTATCAGTTCTTTGGTACCTCAGGCTGGCAATCCCAATCTTTTTTGACACCAGATTTGTTCAAAATCAGGTCAGTAACCACAATTAATACGTATTCATTAACCCAATATTCATGAAAATTCTGGTCGTCGACGATGAAAAAGATGTAGAAATGCTGTTTAGGCAGAAGTTTCGCAAGGAAATTCGTGCCGGAAAGCTAGAGTTAGTATTCGCTTTCTCTGGTCAAGACGCGTTGGAAATGCTGCGCAGCAAAAAACCACCCAAAGTAATGTACATTTTTTCGGATATCAATATGCCGGGAATGTCAGGTATTGAGTTGCTGGAAAAGGTTCAATCGGAGTTTCCTAAGATTAAAGTGAGCATGATTTCGGCTTACGGCGACAGCGCCAATTATCAGCGAGCTATGGAGTCGGGAGCGAAGGGATTTTTTGCCAAACCGATTGATTTTAAATCTATTAAACAAGAGATAGACCTTATGCTAAATTCCGGAGGTTCATGATTATGCCGATACAGTTGTCATCTGCACTGCGTTCAAATTTTGTTGTAGAACTTGTGGAGATGAACACCTTAAGCAGAAAAAAAGTCTCGTTTTATGTCAGGAAGCTCAATGTACCGTCTGATGTTGTATAGCGCATATTGAGCTTGCCGGTGGCCTTTTGTACCGGTATTGTTTTTGCTTCCCCTAATGACCGAATCCAAATTTTGATTTTAAATCCCATATTTACCATGACCCCACGTACTATTTTAGTTGTTGATGACGAACCCGATCTGCAAATGCTCATGCTTCAGCGCTTTCGCCAAAAGGTGAGGGCAAAAGAATACGAATTTCTGTTTGCAGAAGACGGTCAGCAAGCTCTGGATACCCTGCAGCAGCACACCGAAATTTCTATGGTGCTAACCGATATCAACATGCCGCGCATGGACGGACTCACCCTGTTGCAGGAGCTGCAGGGCCTCTCTCGCGACGATCTCAAAACCGTTATCGTTTCCGCATACGGAGATATGGCCAACGTGCGTACGGCTATGAATCGCGGAGCATTTGATTTTGTGACCAAGCCCATTGATTTCACAGATTTGGAGACCACGATTACCAAAACGTTGCGTGAAATAGAGAAATTTGAGCGTACCAAAGATCTGGAATCGCAGCTGACCGCGCTGAATACCGATTTGGATATGGCTGCACGCATTCAACAACAAATTCTGAGAAAGGAATTTCCCGCTTACTCCTCCGATGAGCGGTTCGATGTGTACGCTCATATGATTGCCGCCAAGTATGTCGGGGGCGATTTCTACGATTTCTTTAAGATTGATGAGGACCGGTTTGCATTCTTTATTGGTGATGTGGCAGGGAAGGGTATGCCGGCGGCGATTTATATGGCGGTGTGTGATACGATGCTCAAAGCAATAGGCTCGGAGGTGGCCGATCCCGGGGAAGTGTTGTCTAAAGTCAATACCATGCTGATTCCCGTGAGCGATTTGACTACGTTTGTGACGGTATTTTATGCTGTGCTCAACCTTAAAACCGGTGAACTAACCTATTCCAACGGCGGACATAATCAGCCCTACCTCGTTACCCCCGGCGGTGAGGTTACGGAGCTGGAAAACGTTGGTGGACTGCTTATGGGTAAGTTTTCTTTTGCTACCTACGATAGCAAAACGATTCAACTACAGCCGGGTGACCGTATTGTCACGTTCACAGACGGTATCACAGAGGCGGAAGATGAGCAGCAAGTTCAGTATGAGGAGGAGCGTTTGATGGAGTTCCTCGCTGCCAATCCGGATAAACCGGTTACGAATCTGGTAAAATCCCTGTTTTTGGAAGTACTCAAATTCGCTGGTTCAGCTCCACAATCGGATGACATTACAGCCCTGGCAGTTGCCTTCGGCAAAAAGGAGTAACCGCTCTACCGTTAAATTACTGCTACCAATCCAGAAACAACAATTGCTTCTATTGGGCACATACACACACGTCATCAAAACCAATCATATCAATCCCTCAACCCCATGAAACCTCTCTTTCTATTGGCAGTCCTGAGTGCGTTGCTGTTTACCAGTATCAAGGCGCAATCGCCCGATTTCGCTATCGAATTCGAGAAATTCACCCTCGACAACGGTCTGGAGGTCATTTTTCATAAAGACTACTCCGATCCCGTTGTGGCCGTTAACCTCACCTTTCACGTAGGATCTTCGCACGAACTGCCACACCGCACCGGATTTGCACACCTTTTTGAGCACCTGCTTTTCCTGGAGTCGGAAAATTTGGGTCGAGGCGGACTCGACGCCATGAGTGCGCGCATCGGCGGAAGTGGTGCCAACGGGTCCACCTCCCGCGATCGTACCAACTATTTCCAGACGGTTCCGAACGACGCGCTGGAGAAAATGATCTGGGCAGAGGCCGATAAACTCGGATTTTTCATCAATACGGTGAACGAGGCGGTGCTCGAGAAGGAGAAGCAGGTGGTGAAAAACGAGAAACGTCAGGGTGTTGATAATGCCCCGTACGGTCACACCTTCTACGTTACGCATAAGGCGCTGTATCCCGAAGGACATCCCTACAGCTGGCAGGTTATCGGCTCGCTGGAACATCTCCAGGCTGCCACGCTTGACGATGTGTATGCCTTTTACAACGACTGGTATGTACCAAACAACGCCACGCTGGTCATTGCCGGCGATTTCGACTCCGATCAGGCCCGCGCCTGGGTGCATCACTATTTCGATGAAATCCCCCGCGGCCGCGAAATCCCCGAAATTGTGCCCCTACCGGTAACCCTGTCCGAAACCCCTAAGCTTTATCACGAAGACAACTTCGCACGCCTGCCCGAGCTGCGTTACACCTGGCCAACGGTCGAGCGTTTTCATCCGGACAGCTACGCGCTGGAAATCCTCACCGAACTGCTGGCATCCGGTAAAAATGCGCCATTGTATCAGGTGCTGGTCGAGGAGATGGAAATAACCGCCTCTCCCTTTATGTTCAACTACACGGCTGAGCGCGCCGGCGAGGTGATTCTCGGCGTGCGGGCGTTTCCGGGCATTGCGTTAGACCGCGCTGCGGAGGGAATCGAGGCGGCATTCACGCGTTTTGAGGAGGATGGATTCTCCGAAAATGATCTTCAGCGGGTCAAAGCCGGCCTCGAAACCGACTACTACAATCAATTGTCGAGCGTGCTGGGCAAAGCGATACAGCTGGCGGACTATAACATTCTTTCCGGCGATCCGGACTATATCAACGCTGAAATCCGCCACCTGCTGGATGTAACCGCCGACGATGTGATGCGTGTGTTTCACCAGTATATCCGCGGCAAACACCATGTTGCTACCAGCTTCGTGCCTCGCGGACAGTCCGAATTGGTGTTATCCGGCTCGGTTGTGGCCGAAGTTACCATCGAACCCATTGTAGAAGGCGCTGAGGGTGAAGAGTTTGAACTTCCGCCCGATACCCCGTTTGAGCGCACCCCTTCGCGCATCGACCGGTCGGTTGAACCGCCATACGGTCCCGAGCCACAGGTGAATGTGCCTGAGGTCTATATTACCGAACTCGTCAATGGCGTGCAGCTTTTTGGCATCGAAACGTTTGAATTGCCCCTGGTTCAGTTTAATCTGCGCATCGATGGCGGACAACTGCTGGATGCTGGCGCTGCTCCGGGAACGGCGAATATGGCGGCATCCATGCTTATGCGGGGCACGGCCCATCGAACAGCTGCCGAGCTGGAGGAAGCTATTGACTTGCTGGGCGCCCGCCTGAATGTGAATGCGGGTCGACAGGAGATTACGGTTTCGGGCACGGTACTCACACGCAATTTGCCCGATTTGATGCTTCTGGTTGAGGAGGTGCTGCTGCAGCCGCGTTGGGATGAGCGTGAATTCGAGCTTGCCCGACAGGGTATCGCTTCGGCTATTGCTCAGCAAATGGGAAATCCGAACAGCATTGCTGCCCTCCAGTTTAATGAATTGCTGTACGGCGAAGGACATGTGCTGGCCGGAAGCGTGCTGGGAACGGCTGAGTCGGTGCAGGCGCTCACCCTTGATGGGGTGCGAAGCTGGTATGAAGCGAATATTTCAGCTAATCTGGCTACGTTTCACATAGCCGGAGGGGTAACGCAGACCGAGGCGAAGGCCGTACTGGATCCGCTGGCGCGTGCGATGCCGAATCATAACTTGTCGACTCCCGTGGTGCCTGAGGCGCGTCCTGCGGCGGGTGGGCGCGTGTATTTCTACGATGTTCCGAATGCCTCGCAGTCTGTGGTGCGTATCGGGTACCTGGCCCTGGCCGAAACCGATCCCGATTTTTATCCGGCTACGGTAATGAACTACATCCTGGGCGGGGGAGGATTTGCCTCGCGCCTAACCCAGGAGCTTCGTGAAGGCCGCGGATATACCTACGGCATTGGGTCCTCGTTTAGTGGAGGTACTGCGGCCGGACCGTTCACCATCAACACCGGAGTTCGCAGCAATATCACCTTCGAAGCGGTTGCGCTGATTCGCGAAATCCTGGCCGAATATGGCGATACCTACACGGCCGAAGACCTCGAGAATACGAAGAGCTTCCTGCTCAAGAGCAACGCCCGGGCCTTCGAAACCCTTGGCGCGAAGCTGAACATCGCCCAGACCATGAGCCGCTACGACTGGCTGGCCAGTTACATTCAGGAGCGTGAGCAGATCGTGCGAAACATGACACTCGAGCGCATTCAGGATCTGGGTCGCACCCTGGCCGATCCCGATCGCATGATCTACCTCATTGTCGGGGATGCTGCCACCCAGCGCGACCGTCTGGAAGAGCTCGGACTTGGTGAAGTGATCGAGTTATAACATCCTTACCGTTAGCACGGTACCTATATGCAATCCGGTTTGCAACGTTACAGCTGTAAGCCGGATTTGTTATTTTATGGAGGTTGCATGTATAGGCAACGCTTTATGAAATCACGCATGTTGTGAAACACAAATCAATCCAACCATGTGCGGACGATACGCCTTATTTACTGCTCCCGACGAGCTCGAGAAGTATTTCGAGGCTATCGTAAGTCGTGCGGGTACCATCGAACCGAATTATAACGTCACCCCGGGCATGATGATGCCGGTGGTGGCGATAGGTCGCGAGAAGGTACCGGTTATTACCACCTTCCGGTGGGGACTGATCCCAAACTGGGCGAAGGACCCTGCTGTCGGCTACAAAATGATGAATGCCCGCAGCGAAACCATCTCCGAAAAGCCTTCGTTTGCCATGCCGTTTGAACGTCGCCGGTGCGTGATTCCCTCCAACGGATTCTACGAATGGCTGCGCGAAGGCAAGAGTCGCATCCCGCATTTCGTGCGTCGCGAAGACGATGTCATCATGACTTATGCCGGAATCTACGATCGCTGGAGGTCGCCCGAGGGCGCCGATGTGTTCAGCTATAGCATCATCACCACAACGGCAAATGAGCGCATTAAACACATCCACGAACGTATGCCGGTGGTACTAAACCGAGAGGATGTGCGCCGATGGCTGCATCCCGAAACGCCTCTGCATGATTTGCAGGCGCTGATGCAACCCCTGCCGGATGATAAAACGAGAGTGTACAGAGTCAGCGATGAGGTGAATAAACCAGCGAACAATCATGCCGGACTATTGGATGAGCAGAAGGGTGGTCCCACCGACGGAGAAACGCTTTCGCTGGGGCTATTATAGATAAGGTAACCTGTTCTCGGTATGGTTTATCCTGAATTACTTCGGGAATAGGTAGGCTTTCAATCGGAACAATTGTAAATCCGATGAAATGAACCGATATGATAGGGTAGCTGGGCGACGGTTACGTTAATACCCTAAGCCACCACGGCGCATGGGCTTGATATTCGCATCCAGCTTGTCGGTAACTTCATAAACAACGATTTCGTCGTGTTTGCCAGCCATCTTCAGCTGGTCGACCTTCTCTCCGGCAACCAGGTAGTTGACCTGGTCCCACGTCGTCTCGCTCACAAGTACGCTGTTCGGTCGTTTCTTGGTAAGCTGTTCAATACGATGTGCAATATTCACGGTGTCGCCAATGACGGTGTATTCCATGTAGTCGTTGGATCCTACATTGCCTACAACTACTTCACCGGTATTGATACCAATACCAATCTGAATTTCTTGTCCGAACTGAGCGCTATACTTTCGGTTGACCGTCTCGAGTGCCTCAATCATTTCAAGGGCACAGATAACAGCATTTTCTTGATTATCCATGTACGATACAGGAGCTCCAAAAACCGCCAGCATTCCATCGCCCAATAATTTGTTCACAGAGCCGCGGTGAAGTCGCACCTGCTCCGACATAACCGACCAGAAATCGTTTAAGAAGGCTACAATCTCGGCAGGACGCAGCTGTCCCGCCAGTCGGGTAAAGCCCCGTATATCGGCAAATAACACAGAAACAATGCGATTTTCACCCACCATCATAGCCTCATTGCCATTATTGAGGGTCTGCGAAACGACTTGCTCAGGAACATAACGTTTAAACAGTTCCAGAATTCGGGTCTGCTCATCGGTTCGTTTTTTAAGCTCCGATCCCAAAGCGCGATTATCCTCACGAAGCTGCACCAACTGCAAGGCATTGCTGATGTGCTGAGCCATATCGTCGATGTCGGCATCATGACGCAGATAATGAGAAATTCTTCCGTGTTTAACGGCGGTTTTAAGGGCGGTGTAGTCTGTATCAGCAGCCTGGATGATGGTAACAACATCCGGAAAACTACCCTTGATGCTTTCGGCAAGTTGCAGGCCGGTCATCTGAGCTGATTGCTCCGGTGCCAGAACCACGTGCATATCAAACTCACGCAACACCCGATATGCACTACGCACATCAGTGGCAGCAAACACATTGAAATGACCGACCAGCTGGCCCCGAAGGTCCGCCAGACGGATTTCATCGTCGTGTATGAGTAATATGTTACCGTTGCTTTGAAGCATGAATATGGTTTATTGTCGAATTTTTGGTGTATAGACACAATTATTCATCATAAGTATACACCAACAAGAAACATAAGCACATGAGAAGCAAAAAGCAATAGTTTATATATAACTCAATAAAAAACAGCTATATGCGTGTTCTTTTCGCTGAGATGTGCTGGTCGCAATGCATTTACAGCACGCGAATACCCATAATGGTCATATCGTCATGACGGGCAATATCGCCTGTAAATTGATAAACATCGGCGTCTATTTGTTCTATCAACGAGGAGAGTTCCAGATTGCCGCAGCGTTCTACAATATGTTTAAAACGCTCTTCTCCATACAGATCGCCCGCTTTATTCATCGCCTCTGTATATCCGTCGGTGTATAAAAGAATGCAGTCTCCTGTTTCCAACGGCAGGGTTTGAGACTCCAGGAAATCTGCGAATCGGTTATCGTTAACCATTCCCAGTGCCATTCCATTGGTGTGAAGATAGAATGCTTCTTTCGTAGCAGATCGATATACCAGCACAGGATTATGGCCAGCTCTGGCCATGTTGAAGGTCTTCTTTTGGGTATCCAGAATACCGTAAATCATGGTGACGAAGGTTCCCCGGGGAGCATTTCTGTAGAACAGGCTGTTTACTCTGGTGAGGAATGCTTCCGGATTTGGGGTTGTCTCAGCCAAAGACTGGGTGTAGCCTTTAACCAGTGTCATAAAAAATGCAGCCTGAATTCCCTTTCCACTCACATCCCCTATGGAAACGGCAAGTTTGTGATCGCCTGTCGGCAGGAACTCATAATAATCGCCTCCTACTTCAGAGGCGGGTTTACATGATGCGAAGAGTTCGAAACCTTCAATAGTTGGGTTCGATACGGGTAAAAAAGTTTGCTGAACCTGACGGGCAATTTCAAGCTCACGGGTCATTCGTTCTCGATTTGCCAGCTCCAGAATGTAAGAGGGAACAAAATCGGGCAAGGTCGTGCCACTGGCTCCGAATCCTACGGCCATAAGGCCAAATAGGATGGCACTTGTTATCATACCTCCCAGCACTACTAATTGGAGTATATCAGGACCTGCGCCCATTGCAATTCCGCCGAGTAAAGACCACCAGATTAACGTGAAGAATGGGATAAACAGTGCTGTCAAAGCGCCATACTTCTGAAATCCGTACACAATGATGAAAGCGGCAACAAGTTGCCCGGGTATGTTCATATAGCCTAATAAAGCGGCAGGATTCAGGTCTAGCCAGAATAAAATGATAATCCCGATTCCTCCAACTACGAGTGGACTCTCTACTCGTTTTCGTACCAGCGTTAATGCAAAAAGAAGTGTGATGAATACAAGTTGCTGTGCTGCGTATACCGACTCTCCCAAAAGATGTGCAAAACCGAGTGGATATTGGTCTGACATAAACAGAAAATCATTGGTTGTCATGATTTCTGTCGATGGAATGAGTGCGTGTAATACCACGGGCAGTACCGGTATCAGCACAGCCAGACTTAAACCACGCATTATGGCCAGTCCTACGGGTTTATTATTCAGATATCCTTGTCTGAACAGATTCAAAGCGTGTAAGCGCTCAGGCCATATTTCGTGAGATAGGGATGAAGCTATGGAAGAGAGTATATAGATCAGTATCGCCGTTCCGGCACCGACTAAAACAGCCCCAAGCACTGTACCAATGAAATCCCATATCCCGGGGGCCATATACCCTTGCTGCATGGCCTCAGAAAAGCTGCTGTTTAAACTCACCAGAAAGATGGCTATGAACGTTACGATAGCATCATTTCGGGCCAGTTTTAAGTCAAGCTGCTGGCGAACGAGCCTGAATATAAAAAAGATAAATGCAAGGATTCCGAGTATTACCAGTATGATGACACGGCTTTGATTATGTATGGCGACAGGCAAGCCGGATGTTTCCTCGTTGGTCACTACCCAACTGGGTGTAAAACTACGTATGAATCCTTTATGATCAATTTCAGTGTCGATTCGTAATGTTCGTCCGAGTATTTCCTCTTCAGAACCGACGCTTATTTTGTGAATGGTTCTATGTTCATTACTTGAAATGGTAGAGGTCTCTTCCAGTTGGAAGGAAGCTTCTGACCATCGGGTGTACGATGTTATGTAGCGTACAATTCGCAGCGCGTCGTCGTCATGGATTGAAAATGTTGTAGCAGCGGTATTTGTGGTGAGGCGTTCATCATTCTGCAGATGAATACGCTCGATGTTTTCGGCAATTTCTTTCCCCAGGGCACGTGTGAGAAAAGGTCTGTTCAGGTCGGTATGGGTAAATCGCTCTGTACCAATTGCTCTAAGTTCGAAAGGGGATAGGTTTTCGTCTAGATGAACTTGATAGCGAAGCGAGCTGAAATTCATGGATATCTCATCTTGTGAAGCGGCCTCGCTTACTTCGTCCATATCGAATAACAGCATACGAAGCAGATTATCTCGCCGGTCGCTGGTGCTTAACGACACAACCACATGATATGAGGGAGGAGTATACCATGGGGTGTTTTGTCTGGCTTGTTTCAGGGAGTGGCGCCCAAGATGGTAGCGAACATGATTGCCATACTCCGAGCGAATCTGCCGCACTTGAGCTGAAGGCCCATTGGGTTCTTCCACGCCCAGAATCTGCAGGAATTCAACGGCTTGTACCCGGGTACTGCCAAGGTCTTTCAGGTTGGCAGGATGTACTTCGGAGCTAAAGATACTGCCTTTATATGCTGGTAAAGCCAGAAGCAGAATGAGCAGCGAGACCAGCGCGGCGGCAAAAAAAATACGATCGGTTCTGCTGAAAAATCGCAGAATTTGTCTTGCCGCGTCTGCTATGTTAAGCCGGTTTACCATGCGCACAATGTAGGGAATTTGTGCACATGATACGTGAATTCGTTACAATAAACCAGCGGTTGATTTTAGCTTACGGATTCCGCTGCAACACTGTTTTCTTTAACTTCCTGCCCTCTTACAGAGGCTAGAAACGTTTTTATTTTTTCCATAGCCAAATTTGCACTCACGTAGACTACGGGGATAAATACGAGGGTGATCAGTGTAGAGGCGGTTAGCCCACCGATAACAACACGGGCCAGGGATGCCTGAATTTCGCCACCAGTGCCAATGCCGAAACTCAGAGGAAGCAGGCCAAGCACGGTTGTTGTTGTGGTCATAAGTATAGGACGCAGTCGCAGGCGGCCGGCTTCAACAACCGCAGCGTATAAGTCCATATTATGTTCACGTCGCATCAGGTTGATGTAATCTACCAGCAGGATGGCGTTATTTACCACAATTCCAATGAGCATCACAACCCCCATCAGACTTTGGAGGTTCAGGGTGGTGCCGGTAAGGAGCAGCGTAGGAACGATACCGATTATAACGAGCGGTACCGAAAACATGACAATGAGAGGATCGAGGAAACGTTCAAATTGAGCCGCCATCACCATGTAGATGAGAATAAGGGCCATGATTATGGCCAGATTGAAATCTCGCTGAGCCTTTTGCTGCTCCTCATACTCACCGCCAAAGTACAGCGAGTATCCTTCAGGCATGGGGAAATCGGCCAGTTCACGCTGAATGGCTTCTACAGCAGTACCCAATGGTACCCCACGCTCGAGATTTGCTGTTATGTTGGTAATACGCTGACCATTCTCACGTCGTATGGATTCCGGTCCGCGCTGGGCCTCTGTAGTAACCACGGCCGATACCGGAATAATCGTTCCGTCTGCAGTCCGTACCGATATGTTGTCAATATCGAGTGTGCTCATCCGGTCTTCCGGACGAAGGCGAACTGTGATGGGAATTTCGTCCCCATCACGACGGAAAAATCCGGCTCTGCTGCCACCAATGTTCGATTGTATTGCTGCAGCGACATCCCTCGAGCCAATGCCAAGCTGGGCAATGCGCTCGCGGTCGAGGTTGACCTGCTGTTCAGGCCTGCCGTCGCGCTGGCCTACGCGAACATCTACGATGCCGGGCAATACTTCAATTCTGTTGGCGATTTCTTGTGCCATATCAGCGGCCAGTTCCAGATTAAAACCACGCAATTGTATACCTATGGCTTCATCATTATCTCCACCACCGCTTCCGAAAATTCGCCGTAAAATCCACAGACCCGATTGGGCCCGTACATCAATTCTTGCACCCGGAATTACCCCTTGAACTCGTTCCCGTATATCATCAGCAAGGTCGGTACTCAGAATTCTGCGCTGATCGGGTGGTGTTAAGGCCAGCTCAATTTCGCCTCTTCCATTGCGTACGTCCCGGGTGTAGAACATAATTTCTTCGCGGGGAACAATTTCGCGAACAATGGCATCCAGCTCGTCCATATACTGGTTTATGATGGCGATATTCGTTCCTGAATCCATCCACATCCGCACGCGAATTTCATCGCTTTCTGTCTCGGGAGTTAGTTCCACTGGAATGCGGTTAATTCCCAGATATGCAAAAAACAAAAGACTGCCGGTTATGGCAAATACCCAGGTTTTACGATGAAGCACGGAACTCACAATGCGTGAATATCCGTCGTCCATCCGATCGAAAAAGCGTTGTGCTGCCGAACGTTTCTGATTGTCTTTGTCTAGCTTCTTTATGGTTAGAAACTGGCTGGACAGCATCGGTACCAGCGTGAGGGCCACAAAAAGGGAACAGATAAGGGCAAAAACGACAACCAGTGCCAATTCCTGGAACATCACACCGGTGATGGTATTCATAAATACCACCGGCAGAAAGATAACGGAGGTGGTGAGTGTTGACGCAATTATGGCACCGGTAACTTCACGTGTACCTTTCCGTGCTGCATCTTTCTTTTTAGCGCCATTCTGCCGTTTACGTACAATATTTTCGAGCACTACAATGGCGTTGTCTACAATGAGACCCACACCAAGCGCGAGTCCGCCGAACGACATCTGATTGAGCGTGAGGCCGTTAAAATACAGCAGGCCAAAGGTGGCAATAATGGATATGGGGATAGAAATACCGATTATCATTGTGGTTGAGCCATTTCTCAGAAAGGCAAAGAGTACAACAATTGCTAGAATTCCACCCCAGATAGCTGAATTTCGAACGTTGTCAATAGAAGCTTGGATGAACTGACTCTGGTCGCGTATTACAACCAGATTGAGATCGTTTCGCATGGCGTTGATACGGTCTACCTCATTGCGAATGGCTTCCGCTACGGCAACGGTATTGGCACCCGACTGCTTCCTGATTCCAAAACGAATCATGGGCAAGTCGTCTACCTCAATGTAGCGCCATAAGTCTTGATAGTCGAGGGAAACGGTGGCGACATCGCGAACCCGAATCGGCGCTCCGTCAACGGTACGAATAATGGTGTTGGCTATCTGGTCGATGTCGGTAAACTCCCCCACAGACCGGACATACAAATCGCTGAGACCTTCTTTAACATTTCCGCCGGGGACGTTGCTATTCTCGCGGGTAATAGCCTGTACAATGTCAGCTGCTGTAACCTGAGAGGAGGCCATTCGGTCTCTGATCAGGTCTACACGTACTTCCTGATTTACCCCGCCCCAAACGTTTATAGCACCAACGCCGGGTATTTGCTCAAACATTTTGCCGATATCACGTTCTACGATGCGGGTAATCTCTGCCAGGCTCCGGTCTGACCGTGCACCCAACATAACAATCGGGCTATCGTTCGGGTCGAACTTCCAGATTCGGGGAGCGTCTACTTCCGGTGGTAATGAACGCCGTACTCTGTCGAGTGCAGCTCGAACATCATTGGTAGCTTCATCCAGATTCACTCCCTGAGCGAAATTAAGTGTTACGCTGGAATTTCCTTCGCTGGAGTTGGATGTAACCCGTTCAACATTGGGAACCCCGGCAATGGCGTTTTCAATCTGATCGGTAATAATGCGTTCCATCTCTTCTGGTCCCACATTATCGTAACTGACCTGTATGGTTAGCTGAGGGAATTCAATGGGGGGCAGCAGATCTACCGGGAGATATCGGAATCCAATGGTGCCGAGTGTTATGACGATGAGGAAGACCATCGTCGTGGCTATGGGGCGTTTGATGGATGTTCCGGTTAACGACACGATATACTCTCTGTTTTGTTAGAAATAAACGGCTGATTTTTACAGGTTAGCCGGCTGAAATTGGGTTGATCCGCCGGTAGAGCCTACGCCGTTTTGTCGGGAGGCGCTACGTTCATGTATGATGCGGATCAGGTCACGCGACTGCATTTGCTGGAGATTGAGAATGTGTTCCCAGTCAACCTGACGCACTCTGGCCGATTCGCTGCCATCTGCAAGTAGGTTTTGTCCTAACGTTACAACGTGTGTTTGTGGGTCGATACCCCGCACGGCCGTAACCATTCGTCCACGGGCAACGATTTCAATACGGCGAAACTCAACACCGGTTGGGCCCACCATCTGTGGAATTTCCTGACCGTCTTCGTAGGCAAAATTCAATTCCTGCATGAGTGAGGGTGCTACAAAAACGCCCTCAAATCCTTCGCGTGGGTGGCGATAAATAGCATTGTTGGGCACCAGGGTAGCCTGATCACTGTCTCCGTAAAAAATATCTACATTGACAAACATTCCCGGACGAAGCATTCGATCGGGGTTTTCGATTTCAATTTCGGCTTCAGCTGTATGGGTAACCGGGTTCAGGAAAGGAGATATGCGACTCACACGTGCTGTTATCACACTATCGCCGAATGCAGGAGATGTTACCTGCACCCGCATCCCGGTGCGGATGCGCGAGAGCATGGTCTCTGTAAGGGTGACCTGAACCTTCATGCGATTCAGATCACCTATCTGAAATAATCGTGTACTGGCATTTACCTGCTGACCAACCTCCGCATTGCGTTGTCCTACAATACCGCTGATGGGCGCTTTTACAGTGGCTACACTCAAGTCATTTTCTCTTTCATTGACTACTGAACGAGCCTGGCGCACTTGTGCTTCATTTAGCTGGCGGGTAGCTTCTAGTGCCATTACTTCAGACTGAAGCTGTTCTAATTCAGATTGGCTTTGCAAGTCGCGTGAGGCCAGTTGTTGAATACGATTGAGCTGTGCGCGTTGGGCCTCGAGTCTGGCCATGGTCTGTTGCAGCTGAGCCTCTGATATTTCCAGTGATGATTGCGCCTGAGATAGTCTTTCGCGGGCTTCCGTGTCGCGAAGGCGTACCAATGGTTGGCCTGCACGCACATCATCGCCGTTATTCACCAATACTTCCATAACGGGAGCGTTGATTTCAGCAAAAATATCGGTCTGATTAAAGGCCCGAACCGATCCGTTCAAACGCTCTTCCAGAGGTAGGGTGCCAAACTGAGCTACAACGGTTTCAACTGTAGGTACAGGTCTGCTGCGTTGTTGCCCCTGATTGTCATCGTCTCCGGAGCAGCCAACACTGAATAGTATTGCAGAAAGAAAAAATGATGTAATACGTGATGGTCGCAAAATGTCCTTTTGGCTCTAAGTGATTATACACTAAAAGGTAAGCACAAGCGCACCATTATCGTTTCTGTGCGGGTGTTAAAAAACGATAAATGAAGTTATAATACACGTTTAATGGCCAGAAATGGAGCTTTAGCAAGCTTTCTCATGCCACTACGCTTATTTTAAAAGAAAGTCGGTGTATAACTGCATAAGATACATATAGGAATCCCAGCTATAAGAAACGCCGTGAGCCCCGGGAGGGAAGATGCGTAAATGGGCATCAATACGATGATCAATCAAAGCACGGGCGAATTGGAAGGTGTGTTGCACATGTACATTTTCATCCATTGAGGAGTGAACCAGCAGCAGTTCTCCTGTCATGTCTTCTGCACGTTGGGTAGGGGAGCTTTCCCGGTACCCATCTTCGTTTGCATGGAGTTCATCCATGTAACGCTCGGTGTAGATGGTGTCGTAGAGTTTCCAGTCGGTAACTGGTGCCGCACTGATACCACGTTGAAATCGATTCGGCCAGGAGGTCATGACGTACAGCACCATATAGCCTCCATAGCTGTGACCACGTATTGCCATTTGGTTTTCGTCGACATAGGGCAGCGAAGCCAGATAATTACCCGTTTCGTTAAAATCAAAGGCTTCCCAGTAACCGAGGTTTCGGTACACTATTTTTTCGAACTCACGACCCCGTCCGCCACTGCCACGATTGTTGACACTGGCGACGATGAACCCTTGTGCAGCCAGATATTGCCTCCACATATTGGTTTCAAATTGATTGTAAACAGACTGCGCACCAGGACCTCCGTAAATGTCGAGTACTACCGGGTATTGTTCATTTTCGTTGAACCCTGCGGGCTTTATAAGCATCATGTCGAGTGAGGCACCATCACTGGTCTCAAATGTACGCAGCTCAGCAGGGAAGTAGGCGCGGCGTTCTAGGTTGGCTGCTACCGTGCTTCCATCCACATAAGTTCGCAGCACATTTCCATTTGTACGGCGAAGATGTACCTGTCGGGGGGTATTTATGTTCGACCCGCTGTGAATGAAATAGCGGCCGTTTGGTGATACATCAGCCTGGTTTCTGCCAGACTCCTGCGTGATACGGTGCCGGTCTGTTCCATCCAGATTGATTCTGTATAGATGACGTTCAAGCGGGGATACCTCTGTGGAGGAATAGTACAGATGACCAGACTCTACGTCGAGCGCGTGGATGTAGGTGACTTCCCATTCACCCTGTGTAACCTGATTCAGCATCTCCCCGGAGTAATCGTATCGGTACAGATGTCGGTAGCCATCGCGGTCGGAAAGCCAATAAAACTCGCGCTCACGTTCCGGGAAGAAAAAGAATTCTTCAATACCTTCAAAAAAATTAAATATATCAATCCAGTAATCGGAAATTTCCTGCATTACCAGTCTGCGATCTCCGCTTTTGGCATCAAAAAAGAAGAGGTTGAGTTCCCGCTGATTTCGGCTGAGGTGAACCACAGCAAGGGTTTCTTTGTCAGCAGTCCAATATATACGGGGGATGTAGCTGTCGGGAGTTTTACCGGTGTCGAGCCAGATGCGGTCGCCGGTAACTACATCTACCACGCCGATGCGTACTGTTGGATTGGTGTCGCCAACTTTCGGGTAACGAATGCTTACATATTCGGGGTGTTGTCCGGAATAGTCGGTCATCTGAAATATTGGTACCTCCGATTCGTCTTCCTGCCAGAAGGCAATATACCTTCCGTCGGGACTCCACTGCCATGCCTGTGTTATCATAAATTCTTCTTCGTAAACCCATCCGGTGCGGCCGTTGAATACATATTCAGTTGCATCGTTGGTAAGGGCAATGGTCTGGTCGGTTGCGAACTCGTAAATGTACAGGTTGCCCTCACGTTCAAACCCTATGCGTCCGCCGTCGGGGGAGAGTTCGGCTGTACCGGCATCCTGAGCCACCAGCTGCAGGGAGTTTGAACTGCGGGTATAGAAATAGAAATCGGAAACCCCGCTATGGCGGTAAATAGGGCGGAAGTTGGTCTCGAACAGCATGTGATCGCTGTCGCCTGCCCATTGAAAACTTCGATAGGTGAAGGGGGTATCGGTGCCAGGGAAGGTTAATCCCTCTCCGTCGAAAAGAAGTTCGTCGGCACCCGTTGAGGGTGTAAATGCCCGGATTTCGGTTCTACGGGTTTCCGGATTTGTCTGTGCGAACGAGAAGCGCTCTCCTCCGTCTATCCAGATTACATTGGATGGACCTGCTTCACCTCGCCACAGAGCAGCCGAACGAAGGGCCTCTTCCAGATTTTCAAAAGCCGGTAATGCTGTACGGTTAACAGATGACGCCGACGTATCTATACCCCCATAGCTAGCTTGCCTCCCATCCTGCTGACTCAGATGCCAAGAGGCTTCAGCATTCGATAGGAAATCGTTGAAATTTCTTTCAGATGGGAGGTCTGTTGAAGCATATACATTAAAAATATTAGTAAATATTAATGTAATTATGCCGATAAGAGGGGAGTATAGACGTGAAATGAACATATTTTTAAATAAATCTATTAAGATTTTTAAAGAAGCATGCGATTTTTCAGAGTAAAAGTAGTAATATAGGCAACTGTTGGTTTATGCAGTTTATAGAATATAACTACGCAAATACCTTTACATACTGCTTTGGGGGAAGCTTGATGTGTACAAGAGATATACCGGTGTATATGCATAGTCCGCTATGTGTGAAATTGGGCATTGTAAGGCAGTTTGTTTGAAATAATATATGATGGATAAAAAAACACGCCTTTTAATAGTCGAAGATGAGCGTATTGTCGCAATGGATTTGCGGCATAGGTTGGAACGATTCGGTTACGAGGTGGTGGATATGGTTGCCTCCGGTAAGGCCGCCATGGAAGCTGTAGAGACGCATCAACCGGATATGGTTCTCATGGACATCCGTATTCAAGGAGATATTGATGGTATTGAAACGGCTGCATTGCTCCACAAGAAGTACGATATCCCTCATATCTATCTCACAGCACATCGCGACGGCGAGACGATAAATCGTGCCAAACATACGGAGCCTTTTGGTTATCTGCTCAAGCCATTTAACGATCGTGAGATTCAGACTACCATTGAAATGGCGGTCTATAAGCATGACATGAGCCTCAAGCTCAAGCAGAGCGAACTTAAATTTCGCTCGCTTATCCAGAATAGTAATGACATCATTGCCCTCATTAACGAAAACGGCATATTTCAGTTTGTAAGTCCTTCCATTGAGCGTGTTCTGGGCTATTTTGAAGATGAAATGACCGGGAAGGAAGTCAGTGAGTTTTTGGATGATGACAGTAAAAATGTGCTGGATGAGTTTATTAATTCGGTGTTTTCATCTTCCAACGCTCGTGCTCTGAGTATGGAACTGCGGTTTTTGCATAAGCAAAAAGGATATGTGTTTCTGGATGTCGTTGGGTCGTTGTTCAACGTAGAGGGTATGCCCAAAGGCATTGTGCTCAATGCACGCGACGTTACGGATAAGAAGCGTGTTCAAATTGAGCTGCTGCAGGCCAAGAACAAGGCTGAAGAAATGAATCGGCTGAAATCTACCTTCCTGTCTAATATTTCTCATGAAATTCGGACCCCGCTTACCGGCATATTGGGTTTCGCCTCTATTTTAGAGTCGGAACTGGAAGACGAGCAGCACCTGCATATGATTGAAAATATCACCCGAAGCGGACTTCGGCTGTTGGAGACGATGGATGCTGTGTTGGATTTGGCCCTGATTGAAGCCACCCGTATTGAAATGGTAGAAGATACGGTTCAACTATCTCGCGAGGTACAGCAGGCCGTGCGACTGGTGGCCTCTCTTGCTGTGGAGAAGAGCCTCAGAATAAAAGTAATCGCCCGTAATGAGCCAGAGTCTATTAAACTGGATCAACGCTTGCTCGGACAGGTTTTGAATAATGTGATTGGAAACGCCATTAAGTTTACCGAAAAAGGCTCAGTCACCATTACTATAGATACGCAAACAACTACGGAGCACGGAGAACGCACCCGTTGGGCCTCGGTTGAAGTGAAAGACACGGGTGTGGGAATCAGTGAGGAGTTTCTTCCTCGTATATTTGATGAGTTTAAACAGGAAAGCAGCGGAACTACCCGGAAATATGAGGGCGCCGGTATCGGGCTTCACATAGCCAAACGCTTTCTTGATATGATGGGAGCCCGCATTGATGTTGACAGTAAAATAGGGGTCGGCTCCACCTTTACCATTTTCTTCCCTATTGAGGAAGACTAGATCGCTTGCTGCAGCACGTTAACGATTGGTTTCCGTTAGCTGCTATGTTTTGCTATACGTTCATCGCTTGTGAAAAAATGCGCGGGCTTCTTTTTTACCGCTCTCCTGAAGGAGTCCCCTTTTCCCATGTACACCTGAACCCAGCCAGAGAGATTGCTCATCTGCACTTGCTTAATTAGGTGTGTAAACAAATGTAAATGCTTTAGGTAGGCCGGAATACAGATGTGTTTAGACAAATAACAGGCCAAAGTCTGTGTATTTAATCAACTCTAATCTTTATTCTGGAGTAAATATGAAGTTTCTTACAAACAAACTGCGTCAGCTGGCAGCCTTAATGGTTGTAGTGGCGCTTCCCCTGACGGCTACAGCCCAGGGAATCACAGAGGTAGGACCAGAAGGGCCTGCGTTTCTGCAAGTCATTCACAATTCAGCAGATCCAGCTGCAGCTGAAGTTGATATCTATTTAAATGGCGCCGTAGCTATTGAAGGATTTGAATTCCGCGATGCTACGGGTTTTCTGGAACTCGAGTCGGGCGTTGAGCACGTTATTGGTGTAGCGCCAGCCGGCGGTGCTGTAATTGCGACCTTTGAGGTAACGTTAGCCGCAGCTACAAACTATATTGCAGTAGCAAGTGGTGTATTGACACCAGGTGATTTTGCTGCCAATCCGGATGGTATTGCAACGGCATTCAATCTGGAAATCATTGCTGATGTAGCACAAGAGGCATCCAGTAACGACGATGTGATCATCAATGTATTTCATGGTGCTACCGATGCGCCCGGAGTCGATATTGTAGCTCGCGCCGACGCACCTATTGTATTGGTACCTGGTGCTGCGTACACCGACGCTGCAACCATCACGGTTGCACCTGCGGAATACATTTTGAATATTAACGTTGCCGGTACCCAGGCCACCGTGGTAGCTTTCGACGCTGATCTTAGCGGAGCTGGTGGAGCAGCTGTAACCGTGCTGGCTTCCGGATTCCTGGATGTAGAAGCTAATGAATGGGGTGCTCAATTCGGTCTGCTTGCGGTATTTGCCGATGGTACCACAGCGATGTTACCGGCACTAACTGCTTCCGCGCAAATTATTCACAATGCAGCTGATCCTGCTGTTGAAGAAGTAGATGTATATCTCAACGGAGCGCTGTTTGCTGCTGACTTCCCATTTCGTTCTGCTACTCCATTCCTTGATTTACCTGCCGGACTTGCACACTACATCTCATTCGCTGCTCCTGGTAGTGAAAGCATTGAAGATGCTCTCGTAACATTTGAAGCAACGCTTCCTGAGGGAGCAAAGTGGCAGTTTGTTGCCAACGGCGTACTGGATCCAACAGAATTCGCGGCTAATCCCGATTCAGAAGACACGGAGTTTAATTTGTTCGCCCTCACTATGGCGCGTGATGCCGCTGAAGCCGCCGGAAATGTTGATTTTCGTGTATGGCATGGTGCAACGGATGCTCCAACCGTAGATCTTCGTCTTACAGGAGGAGCAGTATTAGCCGGAGCACTGTCTTACGGTGATGTTTCTGAGTATCTCAGTGTACCTGCAGATGAATATGTTGTAGATCTTACAGTTGCCGGTGATGGTTCTGCTGTTGTAGCTACGTACACACTGGATGTATCAGGCCTCGCAGGCGGATCAGCCCTCGCTATTGCTTCAGGATTTCTTGCTCCTGCTAATAACAATGGCGGACCAGCTTTCGAAGTATTGGTTGTATTGGCCGACGGAACAACCATTACGCTTCCTGTAGCAACCAGCATCGAGTCTGATCTGGCTACAGCTCCTGTTGCATTTGAACTTGAAGGGAACTTCCCTAATCCGTTCAACCCAACTACAAATATTCGTTTTTCTGTGCCAAACACCTCTGACGTATCGCTGACCGTATATGATATGCTCGGTCGTCAGGTAGCTGTTTTGGTTAACGGGACCATGAGTGCCGGAACGCACACCGTCACGTTTGATGCCTCTAACTTGTCGAGTGGTACTTACTTGTATCGCCTGCAGTCTGGCAGCTTTGTGGAAACTTCAAAAATGATGCTCATCAAATAAGCATCCTCTTTTGAGGCAGTATTTCAAACCAATAATGCTGCAATGTGAAACAACGAGATATCGCATAGTTTCACTCCCATGAATAGAGAATCCCGCTTCGGTGTAGCGCCGGGGCGGGATTTTTTTGTTATGGAAGAAACGTAGATTTTATCATGAGGATGGGTGGTTGATCGTCAGTTGGGAAGAAGTATAACCACCATTACTGCCAGATCCAATACAAGACCACCCGGTCACATTTTTTTAAAAATCATGGTTTCAGGCATTGCTCAAGGCCGGATTTTTTCGCACATTATATATGTATAAAATATGTGCAATTATGAATCCCGCTTACGATCTTAACCGCAACGTACACCGCATTACGCTGTACAACACCATCGCTGCCGACCAGCAGCACCGAAGCATGCGTCCGCGCCTGTACCTGCATCTGGACATGAACTGTTTTTATGCCCAGGTAGAGCAGGTATCGTACGGATTGTTCGGCATGCCCGTGATTGTAGGAGGGTGGCGCAAGGAGGATGGTACCCCGCGGGGTATCGTGGCCACTTCCAGCTACGAAGCCCGCAAGCTGGGCATCAAAACCGCCATGAGCGCCTTCGAAGCCACGCAGATTTGTCCGTACATCCTGTTCATGCAGGTCCACTACGAGAAATATCAGGCCATTTCCCGCGATATCCGCGCCATACTCGAACGGTATGCTCCCGATGTGGAGGGATATTCCATGGATGAGTTTTTCCTGGACATCACCTTTATGCTTAAACGTCCGCGCAAGGAGACCGAAGATATGGCAATGCGCTTGAAAAACGAGGTATACGGCAGTACCGGACTGCTTTGCTCGGTGGGTGTATCCTACTCGAAAACCTATGCCAAGCTAGCATCCGACCTGCACAAACCCAACGGGCTTACCTGCATTTTCGATGAAGAACAGGCCAGGGAGCGGCTGCACGGGCTGCCTCTCAAGGAAGTCTGGGGTATAGGCAGCAGGAGGTATGCCAAGCTGCAGTCCCGCGGATTGCAGACCATCGGTGATGCTATTGACCGGGGCAAAGGGGTGTTCGTCGACTTATTCGGGGCGTATTTCGGGAAGATGCTCTACGAAACGGTATCGGGGCAGGACCGTGCCCGTGTGAGTGATAACTCGCTGCACACGCCTAAGGAGGTCAGTTACATGCACACCTTCTCCGACTGGACGGATGATCCGGTGGCCGTGGAGGGGGAGATTACCAAGGCCGTGAGCCAGTTGTGTTACCGCATGCGCGGGTACCATCGCAAAGCGGTGAAATACGCGGGGTATATCCGTTTTCAGGATGTCGACTGGAAGGGGATATCCTTCGTTTTCAACACCCCGGGCTATACGAATCTGGATGACTATGTGCAGGAGTCCTGTGTGCAGGTTGCCATGCCGTTGCTGCATAAATTTCTCAGAGAGGGGCACAAAATCAGGGGCATTGGCCTGCACACCATCGAGCTGAACGAGGGAAACCAGACCGACCTCTTTTTTCGGGAAGACGAAAAAATTGCCGGGCTTTATCAGGCTATTGATCATATCAACAACCGTTTCGGACTGGACACGATTCTGCCGGCGGCCAAACAGCATGATGTGAAGGGGCATACACACTTTTTCGACCGGAATGTGTGAGGAGGTACATTATTATTTATGCAAAAATCTGAACCAGACAAAATCAACGTTATCGCCTCTTTTGCCTCGTTTACCACCACGCGGCAAAAAAGGCGTATTACGCCTCATAAATTTCTCACACGCAAAGGTGATACCCATGTGGTAGCCGATGTGCGCCGTAGTTATACTGAACGCGTGGGCGACAGTCAGCACATTCATTTCGTTATTCAAACCAATGAGGGACGGTTTTTCGACATCGTTTACGACAGCAAGCAAATTGCCTGGTATATGGTGCTGGAAATTGAAGACGATCTGTTGTCGGGGTAAAACGCATCGCGAGTAATCGCAAGGGATGCAAAGAAACGCTACAAGCAGTAAGTGTGGGTCAGTCTGTTACCTGCCATATTCATGTGTACGGGTTAGTCGAGGTACGTACTAGCCACAGAATCCGTAATCATTTTGATTCAAGATAGTTTATCTTATTCGGTATACTTTTTGCAGCACCTTGGATGTGTGTTCATAAAACTACCCGAATTGTTCGTGAAAACAGGCAAAACTGACCCCAAACAGTCTGAAACGGTTCATCCGGCGAATAAAAACGCGCCGAAGAGTGAACAAACTGCCACAAACCCGGAAGGAGTATCCGCCGGGCAGGGGGATGTTGTATCCAAAACAAAGGCTGCATCCACCCGAAAAGCCGAACTCGACTATGTGCCCCTTGCAGAATTTCGCGATATACCGGCCGCTCGATTCTCATATACCGATCGGTTTGTAATCGGGTTTGTCCTGCTGTTCATGCTCGCTGCGGCTTTTGATGTGATGTATGGAGGTGAACAGAAGCTTGCCCTGCTATTGACCCGCGTGGTGCTCGTTATTGCCGTTGGTGGACTTCATTGGCTGCTTCGGGCAATCTTGACATCCTACATCGCGGTGCACGCCGCGCTGATTGCCACGGTTTTGCAAGCGTTCACGGCCCAGCTTCTGGTTCCGGAAATTCCGATTTCCCTATACTGGGGGATGGCGGCCTTTGCCGTGATGGTGACACCGCTGGCGGTAAACTGGTCGCAAACCCAGTCCCTGAATCAATGGCTTGCCGGATTAGGCATTACACTGCTCACTATCTATGCCGTTCCGGCGCTTGAACTGGGCGTTTTTCTGCTCAACGGAGGGGGATTTTATCTGTCCGCCCTCACATTCGCCATTGTATTGCCTGTGGGATGGATTCCGCTGCAAAAACGACTGAAAATCCGCAGGGCAGCGCTGCGTGAACAAATCGCCGCAAGTTCGGCGGATACCCCAGCAGTATCCGCTGTAGCAGGGGAGGCCGATTTGTTCGATAATAATGGCACTGAACGGAATCGTACGGGTTCTACAGAATTGGTCGATGAGGCAGGTGAGCGCCACGAAAAAACGGATATGACAGAGTCCGGCGATGGGCCAGAGGAACAGTTGACCTCTGCGAAGAAGTCTGAACCAAATTTCGGCGAAACTCCTGATGAAAACCAGCGCACAGCCACCCCCTCTCGTTTTGGCAATTTGTTCGACCATGCACAAGAAACGAAACCGAAGCCTGCATCCCGCAAGAAATTCAACACCTCCGCATTTGCTACCCTTTTCGAGCAAGGCGGCGTTGAGCCGTTGCAGACAGAACCGGTCAGTGCAAGCAACGTGCTGACCAGTGCGCTCACATCCATTCAGCACGTTGCCGCTTCCCGCTCGGTCATGGTGGAATTCATCCAACCCGATACCGATGTTTTTGTGAAGGCCAATACCACCGCCCTGCATCAGGTTTTCAGCAAAATTCTGGATAATCTGCTCCGAAACGCCGAAGATAATCGCCTGCAAGTGGTGCTGGATGTGGGAACTCCATACGTCGACATCCACCTGGCTGTATCGCGGTATGGACTCTCCTCAGACGATCCCGAGAAACTTTTCGAAATACTGGATGTTTTCGCGAGCAAACTCGAGCCGTACACCGCAGCCACATCCACCGAATTGTTCACCGCCGCCTCCTTGCTTACCCGTATGGAAGGCTCATTGCTTCACTCCCGTACCGGCACCGATGTGGTGTACATCCGGGTACGGCTACTGTTCGACCAGGAAATCCCCCGATTGTCATGAGCACCCCTAAGTCCAATCCTACCAACGCATTTTACCTGCACACAGCGATGGGCGTGTTCGTGCTGGCCATGATGGCCGTTTACCTGTTCATCGGCTCCATCATTCGCGACCGTGGATTCACCGCGCTGGACGCCTCGTTTTTCACCGAACGCGCGCTTCAGGCCTTTGAAGGAGGGGGGATGTTCTCGGGATGGATGCTCACATTCCCATTCGTGCCGTATCAACCGGTCTTGCTGTTTTTCCCTTTTGCAGGAGAGTTCGCCGCTGTGATGGCATCCTCGTTTGGTATGATTGCCCTGGCCGTACTGGTCTATGTGTTGTTGCAAAAAAGTGAGGCTGGAAAGCTGTATCAGGCGATTGCCATGTTCCTGTTTTTACTGCACCCGCTGTTCTTGTTTGCGGCCGTTTCGGGCTCCTCGTGGTATATCGCCGCCGGAGGCACCCTGGTGTACGTCTGGTCGCTCAGTGAGTATATGAACAAGCGCAGCGAGAAGTATATGGTACTTATTGCCGTGGCCGCAACCGTGTTGTTGTTTACCGATCTGGCGTTTTTGCCTTTGGTGCTGCTGACCTGGCCGATAGTGCTATACGCCCGACTCAAAGATGCGCCCGCCTCCACCGATCACGCCGCCCCTGAAATCCGGAAGGCATTGCGCGATACCGCAGTCTTGCCCTTGCTCGCTTTTGGCGCCGGACTCGTATACCTGTTTGCAGCACTTGCAATGGGTGGATTTTCCAGTATTCCGATTCAGATGCTGAGCAATGATGTTCTCCCGGATACAGCGCTCACCGAAAGCATCGGACGGGAATTCCTCACGGCCTTGCCATTTCTGTTTCTATTGGTCCTGGCGGCGTATGAGCGTCCTGCCATAATCATTGCCGCATCCCTGCCGTTTATTTCCCTGTATCTCGGCGGGATGTCGACAGGGGCGTCGTTCTCGCATATCGGAGTCCCGCTCATGGCCATTACCACCGCTGTTGTGATGATTCCCTATGCCCAGTTTCGACTCGGCATGCAGCAAGAGGCTACAAAAACGGATGACCTGGCGGCACCGGCTACAGGCAAGAAAACCGGGTCCGACGCAGGGACCCAACCAGCGGACAAGGCAAGCGGCGCTGCCAACGATCAAAACAGCAGCACGAAAGGCATAGCCTTCGGGAAAGGCATAACGGCCATTACGCTACTAGCCGCCGTACTTTTTTCGAGCTCGGCCGGATTTCAGCAGATGAAAAAGGTCACGCATAGCGACTTAAATCGGGCATATACGGCTTTTTTGTTCGATCGTGAAACGGAGCGGATGCCGGAAACCCTCGCATCATCGGATCGACTCCGGGGTTTGTTTGGTCCCGATACCACGGCTGTTGAAGGCGATGAGCTCAACGGAGATGCTGCCATTGATACCGTATCATCGTCCGATACTGCGGATTCCGATTTTTCACATGCTATCGCCCAGGCCATGCAAGAACTGCAGGAGGATGGCCTGGCACCCGACGAGCTACCGGATGCCGCAGCGCAACCAGACGCTATTGCACCATCACAACCGATTGATAGTCGGGCGTCGGCTCAGCCTCCATCACCATCCCGTCAACCTCAGGCTGCGGAACAGTCCCCGGTACAACAACCAACCACAACCCAGCAACCGCCGCCTGCCGAAACCGGTCAATCACAAGTGACGCAACCCCGGCAACCGGAAACATCGACATCCGGCCGGTTTGCTATAACTGATCAGGGACAAAGTCTCCCTCCGATGCCGTGGAACGACAACGAACGTTATTATTTCGAGGTGCGTATCACTACCAATACCGGTGCGGCTACGGCCAGAAACTTTCAGAACTGGGTCGATCAGGCAGGGCAGGATCAGGTCACACTGCTGCCCCAATACCGGGAGGGACTGCGCATTCGCTGGCTCATTGGAACCGGTCGGTATTCCACCTTTCGCGATGGGGTTACCGCCATCGAACGTGAGCGCGGAAGTGCCGAAAACGTATTCATCACGCTCTATCATCTCACCGATTTTCGTGTGTTTGGCGATGCTCCTGATTTCAATCAGTCTGAGCCGGGTTACTCCATACAATTGGGGCAATTCAGTACACTCAACGAAGCCCGTGATGTGGGCGTCAGCTGGAAGCGCGTCGGAATGCAGGATGTTCGAATTGAAGAGCGCGGCGGCCGATATCTGCTTCTTACCGGTCGTTATAACGATGAGGATGAGGCCCGCCTCCTGGCTACGTATGCCAATCAGAAATCAGGTCAGGCTACGGCTGTGGTGCCGGTTTTGACGAACTGATGGCATGAAATAGCACGAGAAGAGGTTTTGTAATCTGTACTTCACCCCAATTACGTAAAGGTAAAGCAGCTTTAGCTTGAGCCGATTTTGCACCTATGCTGGAGCCAGGTCCGCACCTAAGTTGTACGCCATTTCATTTAGATAAAGCAGAGAAAAACAGTTTTTGTTTGTACTTATGATTGAGCCAGGTCTGCGCCTAAGTTGTACGCCTTTTTATTCAGATAAAGCATAGAAAAACAGTTTTTGTTTGTACCTATGCTTGTACCTAAACGAAAAAGGCCTCGTAAATCATGGATTCACAAAGCCTTTTTACCCACATACGTGCCGAAGGTGGGACTCGAACCCACACGAGGTTGCCCTCACACGCCCCTGAAACGTGCGCGTCTACCAATTCCACCACTTCGGCAATACGTCAACCTGCCGTTTTTTGGCAAGACCCAAATATACGCACATCCTAAAGCGAAATGCAAGACAAGTCGTGTACTGAATTCACAGCTAATTCCCAATTTAGATGGGTATTTCAAAAGGTATGCCATGCCAACGGAACAACCCCTAAAAAACGCGTTTTATGGATAACAAAACGACAAAATAACCACCTTCTTACGCTGTTTTAATAAAACTCCAACCGCAGCATAAATTTATTTTGTTATTAGTAGATAAACGGGAATCGGTGTCATTTTCACTCCATTTAATCACCGCGAGAGCATGATGTGTGGATTCAAAACGGCTGATGGAGTCCAAATGGGGTGCAATGCCGGAATTAGGATTACCTCGATTGCATCGAAACTCGCAAACTGACCTTGATTAGGTGACGCAAACCTGAAAAAACCAGAAAACTTACCCTTATCAAGTGAGGTGAACTTGGATATACCCACAAACTTACCCAGATAAGGTCACGCTTACTTCGGAAACCGAAACATCCACTCTGGCACACTACTGAATGCGTGTTACCTTAACTCCATTTGAAATAACCTTCGCAAACATGGTGTACCATCAAACAAATCGGCTACTCAGCTAGCGTCGAACGATTCGGAGCATAATATTTAGTTCGTATGCTTGAAAACATTTGGTCAGTGTGAAAACTATTCGACCAAGTTGCCCTCAATCATAGCGCTCGCTATATTGCCTTTATGAAAACAATATATGTCGATACAAGTGTATTTGGTGGACTTTTTGACGAAGAGTTCGCTGTTTGGAGCAAGCTATTTTTCCAGTATGTTCTTCAATCGGACATAAAGATTATCATTTCCGATATCACCATTGGGGAGCTTGAAAATGCTCCCATAAAAATCCGTCGCTTCGTTGAAAATTTGCCCGAGCATAACCTGACATTTATCTTACTTGATTCCGAAGCTATGCAACTCGGTTCGAAGTATATTCACGAAAATGTTGTTGGCAAGTCCTCCCTCAACGATTGTTATCATATTGCCCTTGCTACCACTCACAAAGCGAATCTGCTGGTTAGTTGGAATTTCAAGCATATTGTTAATATTGAACGAATCCATGGATATAATGCAGTTAACCTGAAAAATGGGTATCATACACTTGAAATAAGAAACCCTAGAGAGGCTTTCGATTATGAAAACAATAATTGACAAAAAATACGACTGCGTCAAGTCCGTACGCAAAATAAGAGAGCAGACCGCTCGTGAACTTGAAGGCAAGTCTGAAAAGGAGATTTTGGCATATTACAAGGATAAAAGGCGTCGCTTTACGCTATTCCGAAAGCAAATTGAGAATATTGAGCCTAAGTAGTATTCACCGCGTTTTTCGATGATGGTAACTTTCTGAAAGTCACCATTTCTAGATAATCATAGAGATCCTGAATCTAAAAAATATCATTACCGTGTTCGAATCAACAAACAATGGCGCATTGTCTTCAAATGGAGTGAAGGTAACGCCAGTGAGGTAGAAATCATGGATTATCACTAAAAGGCAGGAATTATGGAAAAGTTATCGAATGTACACCCTGGAGAGATTTTGCTCCATGAGTTTCTGGAGCCGCTGGGCGTATCGGCATACAGGTTGTCAAAGGATTTGAACATCCCACAAACACGGCTCTCGCAGATTATAAATCGAAACTCGTAAACTGACCCTAGTGAAATAACGTGTCTCCTCACTTACTACTCGGTGAGATCTACTACTCAAAATACGCTGAAAACAATGACTCCAGCTCCTCATACAACTCGTCTTCGAGGGTGAGTTGCGCATGCTGACCAAGGCAGGTCAGAATAACCAGCGCGTTAATATTCGCATCGGTTTTGTAAAACTCTCGCATCCGCGCGCTCATCCCGGTATTCACTTTTTCCACCTCCTGGTAAATCGAAAGCAGTCCATTCAGATCGTCTTCCGTCGGCAACCCACGGCGTTTGCGGAAGTATTGCGACATGATATACATCGAAACCACCCGAAATAAGGTCTCTCGCATGGATGAAAATGGCAGATGCGTTCGGACCATCGGACGGAGTTTATCCATTTTCGGACAACCGCTCGTCGCCATCAAAATACCAAGCAGTGAGCTAAGTCCCTGCTGCACATCCGACTCTTTGAAATATGTGCGATTGGGCGATTTAATGGTGATTTCAGCTCTTTGGAAAGAATACACCTCCTGAAACTGCTCAAAAACTTCGTGCAAATTCACCGCAACCGGACAATACGGGTGCTCCTCTTTATTCAACGGACAGGACTCGCACTGCTGATACTCTAACCTTGTCCACTTGGGCAAATCCCTCGGCGGTTCATTCAGACACTCCAGGGTTTCATCATCGAGCTTAATCAAAAATGTGACATGCTTGCCATTTTCGATATCAAATGTGTACGTGAAGTTAGACGAAGTCGGTTCCATGCAGTGAATGTTGGGTGTGCGTTAAGACCATTAAGACCTGAATTCCCTAATCTACTTAATCGCCGTCAATATCACGGCTATCATCTGATAAATCTATAGGATTATTTAAATCAAATGCGGCTTCATAGCGCAATTCCCCGCTCAGGTAAAGGCGATAATAATAGGTTTGGGCCGGCAAATCGAATTCCTTCGACCAGACGTTGATTTCGCGGGTCGCCCGATCGCTTAAGGTACGTGCATCCGCCGGGAAAAACAGGCGTGTTTCGGAGGAAGTCACATTGTCTGGGTAGTGCCTGAACGCGTTGTTGTGATTCTCCATCGCTAGACCGCCGTAGAAGTTGGCTTCATACTCGCTTCCGTCGGCATGGCGGTGATCGTGGGCGAGTCGAAGTCCCTGCTCCAGCTGACCGAGAATCCAGGTTCGGGAGGTGTCATCTTCCACAAAGAAACGAATGCGAACTTCATCTGATGAGCAATTCGTCACAATCATCGTCAGATTAGCATCGTTCAGGGGACTGTCTTCGCCGAGGTCGGTAAATGTGCTTCTGCCGGCAAAGGTTTGTCCGCAATAGGGTTCGTATTGCGCGAGGAATGCTCTGGTTATCGTTTCGTGGGTAGGAACCGGCTCCGGCTGCATCAGGGTACACCCGACCGCTACTACAAACGCCACTAATATAATCTGGAGGTTTCTCATGGGTCTATTCTTGGTTAATGTTAATCCGATGTCAACGTGTAATGATCATTCCGCCGACAGGGAATTCATTAGCAAACTACAATTAATCTGTGCCCCGTGCCACTTTTGAGCAACGGGGCAATTCGAGCAAATCGGCTATCCGTGAAAGAGGATGACCGATTACCGTAAGGCGCAACATCGTATGCGCTGCGATGGGGCTACACCACAACCCAGGTTTCATCGCCGCTCAAAAGCTTCTCTAAATCGGCATCCCCGTTGCGTTTTTTCGCATAGGCCATCTGACGGGCAACTTCCTGCTCGTAAGCGGGTCGTTCCTGCTCAAACAGCACACCAAAAGGCCTCGGGAAGCCGTCTTCATTGCCCACTGCGAAGAATCGAGTCAGCAAATAGGCCTTGAAATGGTCGTTTTCATCGTGAATCCACAGGTCGTCGGCGCTCACCCCGTTGCCCAGCTCCACCACTTCCGGACGCATCCCGTCCAGGCGAATGCCATGCGTGTTGTCTTTGCCGAAAATCAGGGGCTTGCCATGTTCAAGGTACAGCGCTGTTTCTGGTCGACTCACCTTATCGGTGTACAAATCGAAGGCGCCATCGTTGAAAACGATGCAATTTTGATAGATCTCCAGCAGGGATGTTCCTTTATGCTGCTCCGACCGCAGGATGATATCCTTGAGGTGTTTCGGGTCGCGGTCCATGGCCCGGGCGATGAATCCGGCATTGGCGCCCAGCGCCAGCGAAAGCGGATTAAACGGGGTATCCAGGGACCCTAACGGCGTAGACTTGGTCACCGACCCGACCTTGGAGGTGGGGGAGTATTGTCCCTTCGTGAGGCCGTAAATTTCGTTGTTAAACAGCAGGATGTTCACGTCGATGTTGCGACGAAGCATGTGAATGAGATGGTTGCCACCAATGGAGAGGCTGTCTCCATCCCCGGTGATAATCCACACACTCAAATCCGGCCGAGAGAGTTTTAGTCCGCTGGCGAAGGCCGGCGCGCGTCCGTGAATGGTGTGCATGCCATAGGTATTCATATAGTACGGAAATCGCGAAGAACAGCCGATTCCCGCTACAAATACAATGTTTTCTTTGGGGATGCCCAGTTCGGGCATGGCGTTTTGAACCTGCTTGAGGATGGTGTAATCGCCGCAGCCCGGACACCAGCGTACATCCTGGTCCGACGAGAAGTCTTTGCTGCTGAGGTTTGAAACGGTTGATATTGCCATAATGCCTAAAATTAAAAATGGTTAGAGGGATTCGAGTGCTTCGCGGAATGCTGCTTTGAGTTCATCGACGCTGAAAGGCACGCCCCGAACCCGGTTATATCCCTGCGCATCTACAAAGTATTGGTCGCGCAGCAGGCGAATGAGCTGACCGTTATTGATCTCCGGCACCAGCACTTTCTTAAAGTTGCCCAGGATTTCGCCCAGATTTCGGGGGAATGGCGCGAGGTGACGCAGGTGAATCTGCGAAACGTTGAGCCCTTCCTGGCGGCACTCGTATACGGCCTGCTTGATGGACCCGAAGGTGCCTCCCCATCCAACAACCAGCAGGTCGCCGGTGGCTTCTCCCTCCTCCATTTGAATTAAAGGCAGTATATCGGCCACTTTATTGCGCTTGTTCTCGCGCATGTGGGTCATGAAATGGTGGTTGTCGGGATCGTACGAAATATTACCGGTTTCATGCTGTTTCTCGATGCCGCCGATGCGATGTTCGAGTCCCTTCGTGCCGGGAATGGCCCACGGACGGGCCAGGTTCTCGTTACGGGTGTACGGTTTGAACGCCTCGTCATCCGTCTCGCGTGAGCGTGCAAACTGCACGGGGATGTCGTCGAGGTCGGCGGCACTTGGATATCGCCAGGGCTCAGCGCCGTTGGCTATGTAGCCGTCGGACAGGAACATAACCGGAATCATGAACTGGGTAGCGATTTTGCACGCTTCGTAAATCGATGCGAAGCAATCGGCGGGCGACTGAGGAGCAACAACCACGACGGGGCATTCCCCGGCGCGGCCATAAACAGCCTGTAGCAGATCCGACTGCTCGGTTTTCGTTGGCATTCCGGTAGAAGGACCGGCCCGCTGCACGTTAATAATCACCAGCGGAAGCTCATAAATCGTTGCCAGGGCAATAGCCTCGGTTTTCAGGGCAATACCGGGACCCGAACTGCTCGTAATCCCCAGGCTGCCGCCAAACGCCGCACCGATAGCAGAACCGATGGCAGCGATTTCATCCTCCGCCTGATAAGTCATCACATTGAAATGCTTCATACGCGATAGTCCGTGCAGAATGTCGGAGGCCGGTGTAATCGGATAACTGCCCAGAAACACGGGCAGACCGGACTTCGATGCGGCAGCGGTGATGCCGATAACCGTGGCTTCGTTACCCGTGATATTGCGGTATTTACCCGGTTCGATTTTAGCCGGTGCCAGCGCGTATCGCTCGGTAAAGACTTCGGTAGCCATGGCAAATTTGAGTCCATCTTCGAGGGCCGTAATGTTGGCCTCGGCTACTTCCGGTTTTTTGGCAAACTTCGTGCGCAGAAAATTGCGCGTAGGTTCCAGATCGCGGTTATACAGCCAGTATACAATACCCAGCACGAACATATTCTTGGAGCGGTCGATGTCTTTGACGGTGAGTCCGCTGTCTTTGAGGCTTTCGCGCGTGAGCTTGGTTACATCCACCGGAATAACGGTGTACCCTTGCGTGCCCACCTCACCCAGTGGGTCGGCCTCGGGACCATACTTCGCCAGGTTTAGGTCTTTTTTGCCGAACCCGTCGATGTTGGCGATGATTACGCCGCCGGGTTTAAGGTATTTAATATTGGCTTTCAACGCGGCCGCGTTCATGACAATCAGCACATCGCACATATCGCCGGGCGAGTGGATGGCACGGCTCCCAAAATGAATCTGAAATCCTGATACCCCGGCAACGGTTCCCGCGGGAGCGCGGATTTCGGCGGGAAAGTCGGGCAGCGTACTCAGATCGTTCCCGGCAAGGGCAGTGGTATTGGTGAATTGTGAGCCAGTTAACTGCATGCCATCACCGGAGTCGCCGGCAAAACGGATGGTCGCAGTTTCACGAATAACTTCTTTAATACTCATGGCGGTTTAATAATAAAATAATGTCTGTCAATGATATCCCTTCTACACCATGTCAATATAGCCAACCACTGTACTGAGAACAAATTTCGATAAGATGAAATTAACCACCAAGGTCAAATGAAACCGCTAACTTTGTTGAACATTAGTGATCACAATATGCTACATTAATATACGTGGAAAGAGAATCACTGGTTTTGAATGTGAGTTACAGAGCGGAAATTATGACCCGAAAAACGGAAATAGAAAACGAGATCATTAACGAATTCGCCCAGGCTTATGCTGCTTTAGGGCACAGTTCATTAATGGGCAAAATTGTAGCTCTGCTCATTATCTCCAGAAAGCCGATGTCGCTGGATGAAATCTCTGAACGACTGGAGATGAGTAAAGGTCCTGTTTCGCAGATTTCTCGCCGGCTCAAAGATCACAAGCTCATCGAAAAAGTGTGGATTCCCGGCGACCGCAAAGATTATTACCGTGCGGTGGATGATATTTTTGGTCAGGCTTTCCTGAATTATTCCCGCTCAATGATGCAAAACCGGCAAATTGCCGAGAAGTATCTGGATGCAACAACAGGCAGCGCCGACGAAGACATCCAATACCTGAATGAACGCATGCACGAAATGCAGGCGTTTTATATTATGATGAGTACATTTAATCATGATTTCATAGCTAAATGGAGGGAAAAGCGCTTGCAAGAAAAGGTGACTATTGAATAAGTCCCCTTTTTTGAGTTAATTGTTTGAAATATTTCAAACGTTCAAAACATAATTGATTGGAGCAGTGATGAAAGATAAGGTAGTGCTCATAACCGGCGGTGCAGCCGGAATTGGTAAGGCAACGGCCAGCGCATTTCTGGCAGAGGGAGCCACGGTCTGGATTTGGGACCTTAACCGCGATGCTGTTGCCGCCTCGGTGTCGGAGTGGTCCGCATCCGGTTACACGGTACACGCAGACCTGGTTGACGTGAGCGATTACAACGACGTAGAGTCGGCCATTGCCCGAATCATCAAAACCTCCGGTCAACTGGATGTACTCGTAAACAACGCCGGTATTACCATGGACCGCTCCCTGCTGAAAATGGATCCTGCAACCTGGCAGAAAGTCATCGACGTGAACCTGACCGGGGTATTCAACTGCTCCCGCGTGGCCGCTGAAGCAATGGCAGCCAGGGGTACAGGGGTGATTCTGAACGCCAGCTCGGTAGTGGGGCTTTATGGCAATTTCGGTCAGACCAACTATGTGGCTACCAAAGCCGGCGTGATTGGCATGACCAAAACCATGGCCCGCGAGCTGGGTCGTAAAGGCATCCGGGTAAACGCCGTAGCTCCGGGATTCATCGCCACCGAAATGGTGCAGAAAATGCCTCAGGAAGTCATTGATGGTATGGTCAGTAAGACACCTGCGGGCAGGATGGGGACTCCGGAAGACATCGCCAACGCCTATGTATTCCTCGCCTCCGACAAAGCCGCCTTCATCACCGGAACCGTAATTAGTGTAGATGGAGGAATCACGATTTGAGTAAACAAGCCTACATACCACGCAACGCCCGCATCGTAGCTACCGGTCATTACGTACCCGAACGCGTGGTACCCAACAGCTATTTCAATGAAATTCTCGGCGAAGACGTAGATACCTGGCTGCAGGAAAACCTGACCATCCGCGAGCGCCGATGGATGGCCGATGATCAGTCCACCAGCGATCTTTGCGTTTATGCTGTTTTGGAAGCGCTTTCCCAAGGCGGATTCAAGCCCGAAGACATCGACCTGCTCATCATCAGCACCGACACGCCTGATTTCATCTCGCCTTCCACGGCTTCCGTGGTTTGTCACAAAGCCGGACTTGTAAACGCGGCCTCCTTCGACCTTAACACCGCCTGCGCGGGCTTTGTAACCGCCCTGGAAACAGGTACGAACTACATCAAAGCCAATGCCGACTACAACCGCGTAATGGTCATCGGGGCGTATGGAATGAGTCGATTCCTGAATCTGCACGACAAAAAGACCGTCACCCTGTTCGCCGACGGTGCCGCTGCGGCCATTCTGGAGGCAACCACAGATGAAGGAGTGGGGCATATCGCATCCAGCATCAAAACCCGGGGCGAATACTACGATTATATGGGCATTTACGGGGGCGCCACAGCGCATCCGGCCAGCTGTGAACTGGTTGCCGAGCACGGTCATCAGCTGCAGTTCGTCAAGAAATTCCCCAAAGAGCTGAACCCACAGATGTGGACCGAAATGATAGCGGATGTTGCCCGGAAGGGGGATTTCAACGTGGGCGACATCCACCGTGCTTTCATGACCCAGATCAATATCAATCAGATCTGGGAAACCATGGACAATCTGGCGCTTCCGCGGGAAACAGCCCCGACGATCATGTCGACCTACGGGTACACCGGATCGGCTGCCATTGGTATGGCCCTGGATATTGCAAACCGCAATGGTGACCTGAAATCCGGCGATGTGCTGGTATTCATGGGCTCTGGTGGCGGACTAACATTCGCATGTAACGCATTTCGCTGGTAACTATGGTACAAGAAAGTTCACATATTGTGATGTTTGGTTGGATACTGGTCGTGCTTTATGCGGCCGGTATCCTATTTTTTGTGATCCGTGGAGCCCGTAAAACCAAGAACATCGACGATTATGCCCTGGGCAGCATCCTGTTCTCGCCTTATGCGGTAGGATTGTCGCTGGCAGCATCCATTACCAGTGCCGCGACGTTCATTATTAATCCGGGTTTTGTGGCGTTGTTCGGCATCAGCGGGGTGTTGTCGATGGCCATCGCGCTTCCGCTCGCCGCTTTGGTGTCGCTGGTGGTGCTCACCAAAGGGTTTCGTAAACATGGAACCTCCGTGAAGGCCCTGAGCATGGCCCAGTGGATGGGTACCCGCTACGGAAGCAAAGGGTACAGCATCTTTTTCGCGTTCTTATCGCTGTTGCTGCTCACCTTTGTAGTGCTCATCGCGGTAGGACTAACCAAGGTGATTTCCAGCACACTGGCCGTGCCTGAATTCTGGGCCCTCATCGGCATCGTGACCTTCATTTTCGGCTACATGATGTTCGGTGGTGCAAACTCCATGGTGTATACCAATACCATTCAGGCTATCCTCATGCTGGTCGTTGCGTTCATCCTGCTGGGATCCGGTTATGAGCATTTCAGTGCGGGTGTGCACGGTTTCATCGATAAACTGGCGGCCATCGATCCCAAACTGGTGCAGACCACCAATACCGACAGCTTCCTCTTCCGCGACTACTTCGAAATTTTCGTGGCCCAGTTTATTGTGGGTATTGCCATTATTTGTCAGCCCCACATCCTCACGAAAAGTCTGCTGCTCAAAAGCGACAAGGATGTCAACAAATACCTGATAACCGGTATTTCGGTGCAGATGCTCTTCTTTTTGGTGGTATTTGCCGGACTTTACGCACGCCTGCGCTTCCCCGACCTCACCATAGGAGGGCAGCCTATACCCATGGATGGTATTGTTTCCACCTATGTTGTGAACGAGTTTCCCGTTTTTATAGCCCTGCTCGTTGTGATGGGACTCATTTCGGCCGGACTCTCCACCCTTGAGGGGCTTATTCAGTCGCTATCTACCTCCATCACGAATGATTTGATTCGTCCGCTGAGCGCCGGGTTCATTACCCTCACCGACAACAACCGCTTTCTGATAAACCGCGCTGTAATTGTAGTTATGGCCATTGTCACCATCTTCATCAGCTGGGATCAGCTGGTCAATCCGAAACTCAGCGTTGGTATTTTCGCCCAGAATGGGGTGTATGCGTACTTTTCAGCGGCATTTATGCCCATTTTGATGGGGATGTTCCTCAAAGATGCGCCTAAACAAGCCGCCATCGCGGCTTCGGTAACCGCTGTTGTGGTACACTTTACGATGTATTATGGTCAGCTCGGGCTGCCATTTACCCTGGCTACCGGTGAGAACCCTGGAGTTGCTGCCGCTACTGCCATCATGGCCTCGGTGCTCGTCGGACTGGCCGTGTATGCCATCGTGCCGCGGCGGGTTATGCAGCTCAGCGATGAAGCCATCGTTACGGTTGATACCAGTACTCCACCGGATGCAAGCCTTTCCAAAGCTCCGGTTGCCGATGATGCCGCTTCTATCGCTGAATCGGGAATCAAAACCGGTCCGAAGATATCGAAATCTCGCAAATCTAACGGGGAGGATGCATAATGGAGCACGCTAACTGGATTCGAAAGTGGGCACGATACTCGCCCAATAATGTAATGCTTCAGGTGGCTGGAGGCGATAGCTGGACGTACGCTCGCGCCGACCGCTTAATAGACATTATCGCCGATGATCTGCAGCAACATTATGGTATAGAAAAAGGCGACCGGGTCGCAATCCTTTCCCAGAACGAGCCCGAGTACATTTTCCTGTTCTTTGCCATTCAGCAGCTCAATGTCATTATGGTGCCGTTGAACTTTCGTCTTGCAGCTCCCGAGCTGCACTATGTGCTTGAAGATGCCGGGGCAAAGCTCCTCATCCACCAGCAGCACTATGCGGAAGTCATTTCGCAGATTGATCAGCGAGATTTGCCTATTACCGCCATTTTCGAGGAATTGAGAGAGCGATGGTATGCCTTTGAGGGTGAACAACCTTCGGGCATGCCAGCGCATCAACATCATGGTACGGAGCTGGGGGAGAGCCCCGGAGTCGAAACCCGGAACAGCGATGTTCACCTAGCCGCCCACGAAGAGGTCTCCTCAGCAGGCTCCAAGCCAACCCGTTCTTCCGAAAACACCCATCCGCAAAACGGTCCCGATACCGAAGATGTATGCATGATACTGTACACCTCCGGCACTACAGGTCGACCAAAGGGCGCCATGATTACCAACACCATGCTGTTCTGGAACTCGGTCAACACCGGACTCCGCCTGAACCTAACCCAGCAGGATGTAACCCTGGTTTTCGCCCCATTTTTTCATACCGGTGGATGGAATGTACTTACCACGCCCTTCATACACCGCGGCGCGCGACTGGTGATGATTCCCAAATTTGATCCCGACCGGGTGCTGCAGCTCTGCGACGAGCACGGAGTAAGCATTCTTTTTGGTGTGCCCACCATGATGGATATGATGTACCGCTGCGATTCCTTTGCGAGTGCCCGTCTCAAGGAACTGCGCTATGCAGTGGTAGGAGGAGAGCCTATGCCTCTGCCGCTGATCAACGCCTGGGATGCGAAAGGCGTACCGGTGCGACAAGGATACGGCCTCACGGAGTTTGGTCCGAACGTGTTCTCGCTCAACGAAGAAGACGCCATTCGGAAGATCGGGTCTATCGGCTTTCCGAACTTCTACATCGAAGCCCGGGTGGTAGATGACGAAGGGTGGGATGTAGACCACAATGAGCGAGGAGAGCTGGTGCTGCGTGGACCGGTCTGTATGAAAGGCTACTGGAATAATCCACAGGCCACGGCCTCAACCATTAAAAACGGATGGCTGCATACCGGCGATATCGTTACCCGTGACGAAGAGGGATATTTCTACGTCGTGGATCGCAAAAAAGACATGTATATCAGCGGCGCCGAAAACGTATATCCCGCCGAAATCGAACACTTTTTACGTACCCATGAAGCGGTACGGGAGGTCGCCGTAATTGGCGTTCCCGACGAAAAATGGGGAGAATCGGGCATGGCCTTCGTGGTGCTGCACGACGGCAAAGCGCTCTCGGGCGCTGATCTCATCGCCTATTGCAACGGCAAACTGGCTAAATATAAAATTCCCAAACACATCCGCTTTATTGAAGCCCTGCCCAAAAGCGACAGCGGCAAAATCCTCAAACGACAGCTGCACGATCTTGTGTAGCGCCGAAATTGTATACAACATCAACCAACCAAAAAACAAATCCATACAACCATGAAAAAAAACATGATTACCCTCGCCGCACTGGCACTAATGCTGATCGGATTCGGCTGCTCATCCAGCAGTTCCGATGACGATGCACAAGTAGAGCTCATTGTAGGCTCCTGGACATCCCAGGGCGAAGACGTAGCTCCCGGTCTGGCCGGTGCTCCTTTCAATACCGTGCGTATTGATGCGGTTTTCAATGAAAACGGTACGTACAACGTCGTTTCTATTGATGCCAATGATGCTCAGGTAACCTTTACCGGCACCTATGAGCTGGGACCTGAAACCCCATCGGGTATCCGTCAAATTATACTGTCTCAAAGCGAGCCTGTAGCGGTTACATCCACCGGAATTTTCCAGGTTGATGGCAATCGTATGACCTACGAAGTCATTCAAACCACTCCGGCCATTGAGAATTTCAATCCACCCACTGTTGAAGGCGGATTCGGAAGTACCTCATTTGGTACCGTAGCTCTTGGTCCTACATGGATTCAGCGCTATAGCCGAAATAATTAATCGTATCGAGCCGTATTCCTCCGGTTGCTCCTCAATGGGGCAGCCGTAGGAGTATGAGCATGCGCGGTTTGGATGTCGGTTGACATCCATCAAACCGGTACCTACACCATCGAAGGTTTCATTATTACGTATTTGTGCCGTTATACACCGGCATCCTCACGATTCCCCATCCATCTGTAATGGAAATTTTATGAGAGTCCTGTTTCTTATCACCGTTATGGTCGTACTTTTTGCACCGAATGTTTCGGCTCAGTACGTATACAATCCCTATGAGCCCAGGCTTAACGATCCTAAACCTAATGAGCTCCAATTTATAGGGTACTCATTCACCCGAACCTCTCTCACCAACATCACCCCGCTTAACGATGTGATTCAGGGTCAGGTGATTGGTCGGCTTTTTGGTACCAACTCAACGCAGACGGTGGATCGTGCCGCATTTTATACTGAACAGCGGTTTGTGCCCATGTTCATCTACACGCCATCGATACTTGATGGATATGCCACTTTCAGAGGACTATTTAAAATTGATTATACCTTCGGCGATCAGGCCTATGGGGTCGGGAACAATCGCGGGGGTGGACTCAGCGGTGGGCAGGTCAACCTGCAGACGCTCATGGCCAACGTCGATCTTCGTCCGCCGGGCAAAAATTACAATGTGGTGCTGGGTTTGCAGCGCATTTTCGATAATGCGCGGGATCCTAATGTGAACACACTCGACCTGGCCCAAACAACCGGCTACAAGCTTTCTTACTGGGGAACTCAAGGTGTTGGGGTAACCACCTTCTGGCGGCCTATTCCCACGACGCATGTTCGTTTGGGAGCCTACCAGCTTTGGGAAAATCTCATTGCCCGTGACGATGATGTAGTTCTGTTTATGGCCGACGTACTTACACGTCCCGTACCGAAGCTCGAACTCGGATTCAACCTGTGGTACCTGCGTGATACGGCCTCCAACAGGGGTGGGGTATCGGTTTTAGGGCAGGGTTTAACCAGTGCCCTGTCTGAATACAACGGATCAGTACGTATTCGTATTCCGGGTAGCTCACAGGCCTACAAGGCCAACATGTTCTGGCTGGGAAGCAACTTCAACTGGAACCGTGACTTTGTGGAAAGTCCGTGGATGTTTGATGGCTATGTAATGGCCAATCTGGGTACCATCGACCACGACGGTGGTGATCTTACCGGTAGGGTAGCGGATGTGGCCGGACTTGCCTTTAACGCCTCTGTGCAGTATAAATATGGCATGACCAACCGCGACAAAGTCTGGTTCGAAGTGCTTCACACCACTGGCGATGGCGACGGGGTAGAAGACGGTAAACTGAATTCGGTGATTACCGGCAACGTTTGGGGCTCGCCTGTTGGAATTTACAGCTCACATCGCGCATACCTGCTCTTTCCCGATCCACAGGTCGTGAGTCGGTATTACTCGGCCGTTCATGACATCTCCAATATGGGGCTTGGCGTAACCGGACTGTTTCTGAATGCCCAGCGCGATATCATTCCCAATCGGTTTAGTGCCAAAGTGGGCACAGCTGCTGCCTTGAGTACCTTCTCATTGCCCGGTGGTGGTAATTTCGTGGGGGGAGAGGTGAATGCTGAAGTTAAATACAATCTGAAGGTATTTCTTACCCTGGGTCTCAGCGGAGCGTACATGTTCACCGGCGATTTCTACGATGCGGCGCTGGCCACATCCCCGGTAGCAGACGTCATCAATCCGATCAATCCCTGGACCGTATTTGTCAGCCTCAGCTGGCTCATGTTTTAATTTAGGAGGATGACATGCTGAAGCAATTTTATACTCAATTTACCATGCTCATGACACAGGGTTTCTCAACCAAAAATGAAGTCCGACGGCCGTTGAGCCTCGGTTTTTCGGGGTCGTTCGCCAGCGTTTTACCCGTGCCCCGCATACAGGCGGTACTTTTCAGCCTGGCCGTTGTTGTGCTGGCAGGATGTTCGGGCGGTTTTCGGTATCTGGATGCTCCTCCGCTGGAGTTTAAAGATCTGGATTACGGCTTTGAAACCCACATGACAACCGGCGACCCGGGTATCGCTTACATCGACCAGGGCAGCGGCGAACAGACCCTCATTCTGGTACACGGGCTGGCCTCCAACGCAGGTTTCTGGCGTTATGTGATCCCCTCGCTATCAGAGCATTATCGCGTAATTGCGGTAGATCTGCCCGGTTACGGGAAATCATCTAAAGGGGACTATCCTTACGGTATGCGCTGGTATGCCGATCAACTGGTAGTGCTCATGGATGAACTGGGGCTGCAGCAGGCAACTTTGGTAGGACATTCTATGGGAGGGCAGATTTCCATGCACGCCTCTCTGCGCCATCCCGATAGGGTACAGTCGCTGGTGCTTGCCGCTCCTGCCGGAATCGAGCCGTTTGGTCGGGGTGCAGGTGACTGGTTGAGCAGCGTTATCACCATGCAGGGGGTGATGAATACGCCCGAAGATGCCATTCGTCGTAATTTGTCGGGGAATTTCTATCGCTTTAACAGTCGATGGGAGTGGATGGTGGAAGAACGTACCCGAATGGCTAAAGCTGAGGAAATGCATGAGTTTGCCTATGCCGTTGACCGTAGTGTGGATGCCATGCTGGATGAACCCACCACACCGTTATTGGGCGACATCAGCGTACCAACCCTGATTGTTTATGGCAAATACGACGGACTTATTCCGAATCCGTATTTGAATCCGGGTCGGGCGTCGGATGTATTTCGTGCGGGTCAGCAGGCGATTCGTGGCAGCGTGTTGGTGGAAATCGATAGAGCCGGTCACATGCTGCAAATCGAGCAACCTGAGGCTTTTGTGAACGCAGTTATCGGCTATCTGAGAGGTATGTGATTGGTATAATCCCGGCAGACACAATACTGCCGGGATTCTGAGTGATATATGCCCGGTTTACACAATGCTTCTCGTAGGTCCGGTGCACAGGTATTGTGCTTGGTGTGCCCATCCAACTCACAGCTCTACAAGGTGAAAGCACGCAGGTGAGTGTTGAACTCCTGTTAACAATCCTTACAGAATATCCCTATTTTCCGGCCATACAGTTCGTCACATTCTTCGCAAGATTTCATGGAATCCATCAGCGCATTTGAAATTATCAAGGTCGGCGTAGGACCATCCAGCTCCCATACGATGGGACCATGGAGTGCCTCCGAACGTTTTATTAACAGGCTTCGCCGCGATGGAAACCTGACCCGGGTGACGCAGGTCAGCGTTTGGCTATACGGCTCACTGGCCAAAACCGGATATGGTCACGGCACGGATGTGGCCGTTTTGATGGGATTGTCTGGTGAAGACTTTACGAAAATCGACACTTCCACCATTCCCGAGAAGGTGCAGCAGATAAAGACGGGCGGCATGATGATGCTCGGCGGCGAGCACCCCATCGGGTTCGACTACAACTCCGACCTGGTCTTCGAGTTTGGCATTACGCTGGATTTTCATCCCAATGGCATGAAAATTAGGGCGATGCTCCATGATGAGTCCATCGTTGAAGAGACCTACTTCTCAATCGGAGGCGGATTCGTGGTCAAGGACGGTCAGACCGCCGATGAAATCATCAACGACTCGAAAGTAACGCCGTACCCGTGCCACTCCGCGCGGGACATCCTGAATAATTGCCGGCGACTGAACCTGCGTGTTTCGGAATTGGTTCTACTGAACGAACAAACCTGGCGTTCGGCTGAGGAAATCCGCGTGCATGCCCTACATATTTGGGACGAAATCAAACAGTGTGTGTTTCGGGGCGTTCATCGAAAAGGGGTGTTGCCCGGGAGCCTGAATGTGCGTAGAAGGGCCTATGAATTAAGTAAAAAGCAGCTTGGCGGGCGTAAATTTGCTGATGTTGATGCCTGGATAGAAGCCATTCGCACCGGTCCGCAGGACTTCCGAACCGTGAATAAATGGGTGAGTATTTTTGCCCTGGCGGTGAACGAAGAAAATGCCTCCTTTGGTCGCATTGTCACAGCGCCCACCAACGGCGCGTCGGGTGTGATTCCAGCCGTGCTCATGTACGCCTGGTGTTTTGTGCCCCATGTGGATGAAGACGCTGTTGTAGATTTTCTGCTGACAGCCGGCGAAATCGGTACCCTTTACAAGAAAGGAGCGACCATTTCGGCAGCGATGGGGGGATGTCAGGCCGAAATCGGGGTATCATCATCCATGGCCGCCGCGGCCCTTACCGAAATTCTGGGCGGGACCAAAGAGCAGGTGATGCAGGCCGCTGAAATCGCCATGGAACACCATCTGGGCATGACCTGCGATCCGATCGGGGGACTGGTGCAGATTCCCTGCATTGAACGGAACTCAATGGGGGCAATGAAAGCCATAACGGCCAGTAACATCGCCCTCGATGAAGACCCCACTGCGGCGCGCGTAAGCCTGGATGATGTGATTAAAACCATGTGGGAAACTGCCCGTGATATGAACACCAAATACAAGGAAACCTCCGAAGGTGGTCTGGCGGTTATACCAGTAAATGTTATCGAATGTTAGTTTCAAGGCTGTGCCGCTATCTTTGCTGTGAACTGAGCAATCAGGTCATCCTCTGCTGCTGACAGGTCATCTGTGTATCACTAAAACGTACCGATTCTCTAACCGTTATCATGTCTGATCGACTCCGAAAAGCGGGTATAAAATCCGAAATTATACAAACAAGGCGCCTTAAGATGCATTGTCTTACGGCTGGTGCGCCGGATGGAATTCCTATGTTTTTCATTCATGGCAATACCAGCAGTTCGATATTTTGGGCGCCGCTGATGCAGCTGCTATCGCCATATTTCAGGATTATTGCACCAGATCTTAGCGGCTTCGGTAAAACAGAATTTCGCGCTATACAGGCAGCTACGGCTATTTCTGACTGGTCGGATGATGTGATGCATCTGGCCAATCATCTCATGCTCAGTAATGTGGTGGTAGTTACACACTCCATGGGGGGTATCATCGGGTGGGACATGCTGCGACGTTACAGCGATCGCATAGATTGGCTGGTGCAGATTGCGCCCGGCTCGCCTTACGGATTTGGCGGAACGCGGGACGAGGTCGGGAACCCGTGTTTCCAAGACTATGCAGGCTCAGGTGCCGGACTGGGGAACCGCGAGCTCATGAAGGCGCTTCAGGCAGGTTGTCGCGACCTCTCGTTTGGCGCCGCCTCACCCCGACACCTGTTAAGAACAGCGATTTTGAAATCAGGTACTTCGACGGTCTGGGAGGATGAACTTGTAGAGGGAATGCTGCAGACGCGCGTGGGTACAGATGCCTGGCCGGGAGATGTGCAGCCGTCGGCAAACTGGCCGGGTTTTGCGCCGGGCCAATCGGGTGTAATCAACGCCCTTTCGCCCCGGTATTTGGGCCACCTTACCGAGTGGCTAAATTTCGCTGCAAGAAGGGGGGATTCGGCTTCTGATACCGTTGATGAAACTTCGTTTCAGACTGCTCCGACACCAGCGCAGCGGACAGCCGTTGTGGCCAGCGCCGGACTTCCAGCCGGTAGAACCTCCTACCCCAACGTAAGCTGGATTTACGGCGACGAAGACGTTCTGGTATCGAATAACTCCCTTGCTGATGTTGCCTGGTACGGAAAAAACGGAATGATTTCAGACTGGCCCGGTGTTGATGTGTATCCCGAGCAGCCCATGATTTCGCAAATACGTCGATTTCTAGAAGAATACACCCGGGCAGGCGGATCTTATAAGGAGCATTGTATAGCCGGGGCAGGACACTCACCACATATTGAAAATCCGGCAGGTATTGCAACACTCCTTAAAGATCAAGATGACTTTTAAATTATAGACCAACTACCATGAATGTATTGATAACAGGCGGCGGATCGGGAATTGGCAGAGCTACAGCACTACGCTTCGCCCGGGCAGGCGCCAAACGGATTTTTATTACCGGCCGCAGAGGTCATATGCTGGAGGAAACCTCGGCTTTAATTGCAGCAGAGTATGCCGGTTGCAAGGTGCACTGTGTGGAGGGGGATATCACCGATGAGAGGTATCGCGCGATGCTGATTAAGCAAGTGGTATCGGTTGGTCCGCTGGATGTGCTGGTGAACAACGCCGGGATTTACACCACCGAAACGTTTGGGGAGGTAACTCCGGTTTCCTATGCCAGTGTGATGCAGACCAATGTAGATGCCGTCTTTTTTCTCACCCGTGATCTTGTTGCAGCACTGGAAGCATCAGTTGCCCCGGCGATTGTGAATGTGGGGAGTACGTTGAGTCTGCGCCCCATCCCGCAGGGAGCGCCGTACAATATGGCCAAGGCAGCCATCGATAATTTGACGCGATCCCTGGCCGGGGAACTGGGTCCGAAAGGAATTCGCGTGAACTGCGTGTCGCCCGGCATTACTGAAACCGAAATGTATAGGGGACGCTACGACAGTGATGCAGCCTATCATGCGGCCATTAGTGAGGCATCGGGCTGGCATCCCCTGGGCAGGGTGGGCAAACCCGAAGACATTGCCGAGGCCATCTGGTTTCTTGCCAGTCCTGCCGCGGGATGGATTACCGGCGTGGTGCTTCCCGTAGATGGTGGACTTTTATGCAGTTAAATCTTTTAATGTGAGATTTGTGCAAAAGGTGTAAGAAATTCGATGTGCCCTACTCATAATTAGTAGCGATACGTAATAATTATGATAGATTATGGCACATTGGTACGATAAAATTCTGAAAGAGAGCGTAGAAAACGTACTTGGGAAAACCATATTTTCTATGCTCAATCTCAAACTTAAACGCTCAGAACCGGTAAATATGACTATCCATTCTACGGTTAAGCGAGAGACGGATTTTTTAAAGAAGGTTTGGTTAGATACAGCGAACGAGCCCGAAATAGTTCAAATTGAATTTCAAAGTAATCCCGATGCCGAAATGCATTATCGGATGCTTGAGTATCTTGCATTGGTGAGTAGAAAATATAAGTTACCAATGCGTCAGTATGTGGTATACTTGGGGAACAAGAAATGGGAATATCCTACTACTTTGAACTTTGTTGGGTTGAAGTATTCATTCCAGCTAGTCTGGCTCAGAGAGTATTCATACAGGTGGTTTTTGAAATCTGACATCCCAGAAATTGTACTGGCTGCAGTCTTTGCTGACTTCAAGAACCAAAAACCAAATGTAGTTGTTAAGCTTATTCTCAGTCGAATATATAAATTATCAAAAACAGACGCTGATCTTGAGAAATACTTGACACATTTGAAGGTATTGTCCAAATTAGTAAGAATTCAAGAAGTAGTTTTGGAGGAAATAAATACGATGCCAATTACGTCTGACATTAAAACGGATATTATCTACCAGCAAGGAATGCAACAGGGAATGCAACAAGGAATGCAACAGGGAATGCAACAGGGAATAATGAATGAAAAAATCAAGATGGCCTTGAAATTGCTGGACGAAAAACTTTCCGAAGATTTCGTAGCGCGCGTTACAGGGCTTACCATTCAAGAAATTGAATCCCTCAAAACGAGTAAAAGTGGAGGGTTTAGCAACCCGTGAGAATCATCAATATCATGGCGGCATCCATCGACGGATACGTAGCTACTCATCCCGATCAAACCGATGCCGAACGCCATCAGCAAGGCTTTTCCAACGAAGCCGACTGGCAGAACCTGCTCCGGCACATTCGCACCTGCGATGCCGTGATCCTGGGCTCCAGCACACTCAAGGCCGGAGGCGGTGTTATTGAACAGTCCCGCGAGGACGGATCATACCCCACTTGGTTGACCCTCACGAATCGGGGCATTCCACACGATCATATTTTCTGGAAGCAATCTTACGCCGAGCGCTGGCTCGTGTCTTCCTCCCCGCTGGAAATCCCCGACGATTCCCGCGCTGAAAAAGTGCGAAACATCGTATACGACGAAACGACTACGGTTCATGCGCCGGTGCTGGCCGCGGTAAATTCCCTGCGTGATGCGGGATGCCGACGTGTGCTGTTGCTCGGTGGTGGCGGCATCAACCGGATGTTTTACGATGCCGGAGTGGTCGACGAGCTCATTCTAACGGTTTGTCCGCTGCTCGTTGCCCGGGAAGACGGCGTTCCCCTGGTTCAGACCGGCCTCCCCGACCTGGTCCACTTCCACCTCCACCATGTTTGCTCCGATAAAGACCTGGTTTTTATCCATTACAAGGTGAAATAGTTTCTCCACTTTTTCATTGGTGGTGTTAAACGCAGGCGGGTATTCATTCATTACAAGGTGAAATCGTATCTTCTTGAAAAACCTGTTTGTTAACTGAACCTCCTGCGAGTCAATGGGGTTATACAGGTAAAAAAATATCAATGTAATCAAACTACATGCAACCAACCCTCGACACGGTAACCTCCGAATTCAAAGAATTTGAAGTCAAATATCTGCTGGATGACCGCTTCGATGCGGAATCGTTTTTTTCCACCCTCCGCGCCCTTGGTACGCCCATCGAAAAACACCTCGACGTGACCGATACCTACTTCACCTTTGCAGATCGACCGGATTTCATCTACCGTCACCGGCACGACGAAGAGATTCAGCAGCTCACCGTAAAAACCTACGGAGGCGACACCCGTAATCGTGTAGAGGTAAACCTCGCGCTGAAGAATCCCGCTTCCCAGAAAGAGGCCATTTACACCTTTTTGCGCAGTTTCGGAGAGCCACGGGAGTTCGGCATTTTCAAGCGGGTGGATATTTTCGATTTTCCGGACTGCGAGATTGTGCATTATTTGGCCCGGTCGGGCGATAAAACCGCGCGATGCGTGGAATTCGAGGCTGTAGGCGTGAATACCTGGGAAGAAGCCCGCGCGGTGATTGAGCATTACGCGGCCGCAACCGGATTTCAGGGGAGGGAGCGCTGCGAAATCGCCCTTTTTGACCTGCTGCATGGAGACCGGTAACTACTTGCAATGCCTACTCAAACGTTCTCTTTACCAACCCAACCGCTATGACCTTCTCCGCTGAACAATTTGATGTGATCTCTATCCACAACATGTCGGTGCCGTGTTTTATCGGCATCCATCGTCATGAGCGTCACGAACGGCAGACCTTGCTGGTCGATATTGATCTGTATCTAAAAACCGCGCAGGCCGGCGATGATGCGAGTTTGAATCGGAGTGTAGACTACTCCAAAGTGTACGGGGAGATACGTTTTCTGCTGGAGGCGTGTCATTTTCGACTGCTGGAAACGGCGGCTCAGGCCTTGTGTGCGTACATGTTGGCCGATCCCATCGCAGATCGGGAGCAGGCGCCAGTTGAGGCGGTTCGCCTGCAGTTGCGCAAGCCATCGGCCCTGAAAAGCGAGGCTGTGCCCGGACTCACCGTGCTGCGCAAGCGGGAGGATGTAAACATCGGTCTGGAAATCAACAATTTTGGCAAGGTCGACATTATTCACGAAAGCAGTGACTGCGGCGTATATCGACTGCGGATTCCGGCCGGAGGCAACATCCCGGCACACTACCATGAGCAGATGGCCGAAGGTGAGATGGCGCTCAGCGACGGACTGTTGCTACAGGGCGTTGCATTGCCTGCGGGGATGGCGCACTTCTGGCCGCATCATTTCGTGCATAAATATGAAAATCCGACCGACATCGAGCGCACCATACTCTGCGTAAATCGTCCGGCCTTTATTCCGAGCGATGAAATCCCCGCGCCGGATGCCCCACTTACCGAAGTCCCCGCCCATCTGAAAATCCGGTTTTTTTGATAATCAGCTAGGGGTATGTTTCGTTTCGTACTTCTTTGGTATTGACGAGCTTCCCTAACATCTTTCAGAAAGATAACGATGATATAGTGGTGAAATAGTAATCGATATGTTATATTAGTATATACGATTAATATATACTATTCGACGATGAAAAATATATCACTAAAACTTGATGAATCCGTTTTCGAAGAGACAGAGCGAATTATCAATGAAATTGATATCCCAAGGAATCGATACATTAACGATGCCGTAGCTCGGTACAATGTTGAAATCAGCCGTAAGCTGATCAGAGAGCAACTCCGGAAAGACTCCGAATTGGTAAGGGAAAATTCGATGCGAATCCTGTCTGAACTCGATGGAATGGAGGATTAATGCAGCAATTTGATATATGGATGGCTGATTTGTCTCCCAGATTTGGTACTGAACCGGGTAAAATGAGGCCCGTTGTTATCGTGCAAACTGATCTTCTCAACGAAACCGGCCATCCATCGACGTTGATATGTCCGATAACCAGTCGACTGATGGGAGCAAGTCTGCTGCGGTATAGCGTTGGCACTGCGTGTGGACTCGACAAACCATCTGAAATCCTTTTTGATCAGATAAGAGCCATTGATAATAGACGACTTGTTTCAAAAATAGGTTCGTTGAGTGATGCCGATGCTGATGTGGTTCGCCAGCGCCTTCGTATTATGATGGATTTGTAGATAATCCGTCGCTTTTGCATCTGTAAATAATCACAAAATCGGTCGCGCCAGGGTCGGTAGTTATCGTCGAGGTGGACCGAAATCCCTATATTATTTACTCTTGTGCCGGAAAAGGTATGCTACCGGATGCCATAGGGTTATGGCTCCGATATGACGATGTCCCAAGCAGGGTGACACAAACGGCTCGAATTACCTGTTTATGCTCAGTTGATTTGGCTCGGGGTGTTCCTCCTCCAGGGTATTGTATTTAATCCGATGTACTGTTAAGTAGGATGCATGACTTCACCGGCAATCGTTTCAACAGTATTTATCAAACCTCAACCAATACATACTATTATGCAAGTCAATCGATTACAACGCGTTGTTTCGGCGCTGGCTGTGATGCTGCTTATGCTCTCGGCGAGCCTGAGTGCGCAGAACGGTCTCACGGCGCTGGATATCGCCAAGATCCAGAATGTAAGCGTAACGGCCATCTCGCCTGATGGACAAACCATCGCGTACACGCTCATCGTACCGGCCGACCCGCTCGTGGAGAACCGCCGCGCTGCGGTACACCTTTACGCTTATGATGTGGCTTCCGGTGAGAGCCGCGCCCTGATTACCGACGGAAACGTGGGCGGGGTGCAGTTTCGTCCCGAGCACGGAACCATCTCGTTTACAGCCCGCCGCGACGGGGACCGCACCAATGCCCTCTATGAAATCGCGGTAACAGGCGGTGAGCCGGTGCGCCTTCATGCGCACGAAACCGCAATCCGTGGCTACAGCTGGGCAGCCGACGGGAATCACATTCTCTACACCGCCAACGAAGTGCTAGATCTCCCCGAGTCGGAACTTCCGTACCAGCCTATTCTGTTCGAGGAGAATATCCCGAACATCAAGGCTTATATTCAGAATGTAGCCCGCGAAGGCCACGAGCCTCACCTGATCGACCTGCCGGGAAGTGTGTACATCGCCGAGTTTAATCCTGATCGCAGCAAAATCGCCCTGGCTATCGCCCCAACCCCGCATGTGGACGACGAGCTGATGTTCAAGAAAATCCACATTGTGGACTATCGCACGCGAAGCCTGTTAAATACCATCGATAATGCCGGTAAACTCGCTGAAATCCACTGGTCGCCGGATGGAAGTCAGCTCGCACTCCGCGCCGGACATGACATTCACGATCCCATCGACGGTCGACTCATGGTCGTTTCTGCCGAGGGCGGAACCCCGGTTAACGTGCTGCCCGAGTTTCGTGGCAAGTTCGAGCAGCTGCGCTGGAGCGATGCCAACACCATTCACTTCCTGGCATCACAAGGTGTGAAAACCATTTTCGGAACCGTTGCGCCAAACGGATCGAATTTCACGCGTATTATTGATCGTCCTGCTGTGCACCTGACCCGGTTCACCGTGGCCGACAACGGCACCATTGCCTTCACCGGAAACAGCAATCAGCATCCGGCTGAGGTGTTTGTTTACCGCGACGGACAGCTTACACGCGGCACCAACTCGAATCCATGGCTGGATGAAAAAGATCTCGGCAGGGTAGAGGTGGTTCGTTACACCGCCCGCGATGGCGCCTTTGAAATCGAAGGTATGCTCTACTACCCGCTCAACTTCCGCGAAGGACAGACGTATCCGCTCATTACCGTGGTACACGGCGGTCCGGAATCGCATTATAGCGATGGCTGGCTCACCGGCTATTCAACGCCCGGGCACTTCGGCTCGGCTCAGGGATACTTCGTATTCTATCCGAATTACCGCGGAAGTACTGGTCGTGGACTAGAGTTTATCAAATCGAGTCAGGTTGATCCGGCCGGCGCGGAGTTTGATGACGTGGTGGATGGAGTAGATTACCTCATCGGTCGTGGATTGGTAGATCCGAATCGTGTTGGGGTTACCGGTGGATCGTACGGCGGATATGCCACGGCATGGATGAGTACCTATTACTCCGATCGTTTTGCTGCAGGCGTGATGTTTGTGGGTATCAGCAACAATTTGTCGAAGTGGGGAACCTCTGATATTCCAGAAGAACTGTATCTGGTTCATACCCGTAAGCGTTTGTGGGATAATTGGATGGAGCAACTTCGCCGGTCGCCTGTTTATTGGGTAGATCGTGCACAGACTCCGTTGCTGATTATGCACGGACTGGACGATACCCGGGTACATCCTGCGCAGTCCCTTGATTTGTATCGTCATATGCGCGTTCGACGGCCGGATGTTCCTTTGCAGTTGGTGCTTTATCAGGGTGAGGGGCATGGCAATGTGAACTCAACATCACGTTATGATTACACCCTGCGCATGATTGACTGGTTTAATACCCACTTGAAATAAGTGCTGAAGCGTGCCGATTAGTCATTGATGCGGCGCGGATGTAATCAGCATTCGAACTTACATGCTAAGCCTCGCTGGTAATACCGGTGGGGCTTTTTTTGTGGCGGACAAGTTGTGTGGTGGAGTTTGTGTGTGGCTGCATTACATAGGAGTTTTGTGCCGGACAAGTTGTGTGGCGGAGTTCTTCTGGCGGAGTTTGTGTGTGGCTGCATTGTGCAGGAGTTTTAGCCGTGTAAGTTGTGTACTGGAGTTTTTGTCTCGCAAGTTTCTAATGTTTTGGTACGGTAAGTTTTTTGGCGCAATTTTGTGATATCAAGACTTTTTGGTTGCATTTTGTTTAAAATATTAGCAATTTGCCATCATAAATAAAGCATATTGCTACGTGATAAAGTTATGAATGCTGAAAACGACAAGAAAAAGTCTACCACTAACGACGTAATCGTGCCATATGTGGTTAATGACCTCGATAATTGGCAGCGAAAACTCGCGTACTGGTTAGCAGATCTGAATCCTGATTTAAAAGCAGTCCTGTTTCAAGATATAGATACTCATCAGGGACTGTACACAGATTCAAGGGATAGTCAAGGCCAAGTAGCAGATTCAGGTGTGCATACAGATACACGTACACACGATGGTGGTGTAGAAGTGACAGATGCTCAGGCCCAAAAGGGTCAAGGTCGTGCTATTGAAACAGCTACTCATCAAGGTAAGATCGCACAAGCGGCTAATCCATATAGCATGATAGCCGAACTTGGTATTGATCGAGCGCTGGTCAACATCACCAATCAGGGGTTACATCCTGATATCATTGAGCAGCTGCTACAGGAAAAACTCGTTACACGTGAGGAGGTTTATGACATCGTTATCAAGCAACGTACGCTCTCACATCGACAAATCAACAAACAGCGGCTCACATCCGATGAAACCGATCGGTTGTTGCGACTTCTTCGAATGAAGGCCATTGTCGCGGTCTTTTTCGGCAGCCTGGATAAGGGCAATGAATGGCTGAATGAACCCAATGACGGATACGGGGGCACGAAACCGATATCGTTAATTCAGTCGGAGTCCGGTGCCCGTTTGGTAGAGCAAACCCTCGAACGCATAGCCTGGGGAGTGATTTCGTGAGCCTTGATCAGGTATGGCGTCTTCATCGGCGACAGTTTCACCCGTTAGATGCAACCGGCTCAATGCGATATGGTGGAAGGTGGAATTATTCCGGAGTTCCTATGCTTTATGCCAGTACCCACGTGAGCCTGGCACTTCTGGAAACCCTTGTCCACGTTTCCATGAAAAACTATCCGCCCGATATGGTCGCCAGTTTGTTATCCTTACCCGTAGCAACGAAACGCATGGAGGATACATTGGATGAAAGCTGGCAGATTAATCAGACGTATACGCGTTCTTTTGGGACGAAATGGCTATCGACTCAGTCTGATTTAGCTTTATTGGTCCCATCGGCGGTGGTTCCTCTTGAAAACAATGTGCTTATCAACACACGACATCCGGATTTTCTACGCGTAACGGTGGTTGAGCAACATCCCGTTGATTTCGACGCACGTTTGAAACGTTAGATTGATTTTCAAATGACCCCGTATTGTGTTAGATGTTGAGAAGCAGATAAGACCTGTCGTACATGTCAGCAAGGATGTTATATGGCCAATCCATCCCCAAACATCACACCTCATCGAGAGGCTGTCGGTCTGGGTCTTGCTGTGCTTTCCAGTCCCGCACCGTCATTCCGGTAGTCTTTTTAAACTGGCTGGACAAATGCTGCACACTGGAATAATCCAGTTTCCAGGCGATTTCACTGAGGGTAAGCTCCTCATAGGTGAGCCACTCTTTAACCTTCTCGATTTTCAGTCGGATGTAGTACTGCTCAATGGTATCGTCGGCTACTTCAGAGAATGTGCGGCTTAACGTCTGATAGCCCATTTCCAGGGCATCGGCAAGGAATACGGAAAGCTTCCGGGACTGTTTCCCCCCCTCAAGCGTCTGGATATAGGCAAGAATTGCGGCTTTAATCTGCACAACCAGTTGTTCATCGCGGTCGTAGATAAGGTCGAAACCCATGTCGCGAAGCTGCCATTGAATACGGGGCATGTTGATTTCGTGAGCTTCCTGCGACACCACGGCTTTGCCTAGAGTAATCTCCGAAACGGTGTATCCCTCCTCCAAAAGTATTCGGCGTGCTGTAGCGACGCAGCGATCGCAAACCATATTTTTGATGTGCAGTGTTGTCATACTGCAATATAGTACTTGTTGTCGGTATTATCGAATGCATCGTTCAACAACGGTACATTTCTCGTCTTTACTCGGCACTGCCCGATAAAGAAAGGAGCTCACCTTAACTATTACGCAGACTATGCGAATCGACTGGTGAAGGTGCACGCCGGATGTGCAACCAGTTGGGGCGCTTGATGGGGAGTCAGTTGGGGCGTTGGATGGGGAGATGAATGAGTAGCCGGATGTAGCGCTATTTGAGGCGTTGGATGGAACCGCTGGGTGGGAGGTGGATGGGTAGCCGAATGGAACGCTGAATGAGGCGCTCGAAATGAGCACCGTTCTGGAGTTACCAGGGTAAAATTCAAAAAAAAGCACCGTACCAATCAGGATACGGTGCTTCTAAAGGATATGGGAAATCGAATTGTTATTTCACCAGCATCATTTTATTCACCTGAGTGAAACTGCCGGCCTGAATGCGGTACATATACATGCCACTCGGCAGGTTGGCAGCATTAAAATTTACACGGTGTGTACCTGCACCGAGCATTCCGTCTACCAGAGTAGCAACGCTTTGACCCTGCATGTTAAACACTTCCAGGGTTACGCTGGATGACTGAGGAATAGAAAACTCGATGTTGGTAGTTGGGTTGAACGGATTCGGGAAGTTTTGCTCCAGACTGAATCCAGCGGGTACTTCGGCGATCTGCTCTACATTGGTGGTACTTCTTTCCAGTGGCTCAGCATCCGGATCGGTAGTCACGAAATCAACCAAAATCATCGGGGCATCACCCGTGTAGGCAATATCAATATTAATACGTAAACCAATTCTAGAGAGGGTCTCTTTGGTGACGTCACGATCGATAAGGTGCGTAAGGGTTACCCACTCACCCACTTTAATATCATCTCCATCCATAGGATATGTCGTTGGTACGTAGTGGAAGCCGCTTCCTCCACGCTCTCCTCTGTTCCACATATCGTACACGATAATCGCTGTAATTTTGCCGGCCGACTCTTCAGGTACAAATACACGGGCGTGTACGGTCTGTTGAGGTTTGATTCCAAGATTGTGGACGTTGTCGAACGACATACGGAAGTTATCATCCTGAGATCCCCCTAAGGCTGCAGGGTCGTATGCAACGGCTATGGAGTTTTGCCCGCTGTAAGAATTTGTATCAACCACTGTGAAAAATGCGCGCTCCGGATACCAAAAACCGGTAGTTCTCGTGTCAGCAATTTCTTCTTCTGGATTTTCAAAGTGCCAGGTAGTGAACTCTGTACTACTTTGGGCTATGAGCGTTCCGACTAACAACATGGGAAGCGCTGCCACCATGAATACGGCTTTTAGTACATTAGAATTGTAAATCTTGTTCTTCATATGAGCTTAATTTGTTTATTATCTGGTTCCATGCGTGGTCGATCGTGTAACCTAGTGACGAGGTAACCAGCAAAACTCCCTACACGGCATGTCGGGAAAATAATTTCGTAGGGCTGGTTGATGCAGGGGAAAAGGCTGGTCGATGCAAGAAAAAGGCTCCTCAGCGCAGGTGAAAAAAAGACAGTCAGATGCAGGAAAAAGGCTGCTCGACGCATGTGGAAAAAGGCTGCTCGACGCAGAAAAAAGGCTGCTCGACGCAAAAAAAATGGGCGGATACAAAATTCTATACATCAATTTCATCAGGTTATAACGCAAAAAAGACCATAGATGGTCATATTTCGTTAGAACAAAACAACCAGATGCTCAGCCACGTTGACTTCCTGCCCGATGGCGTAAAGGTCACGCTGTAACCGTATGCTGCCAGCTTCTGATGAATCCAACCCAACGAATAAGCCATGTCTTCCAATACTACTTCATCTTCTGAAATTCAACTCTCGGTTAAGGGAATGACCTGCGCTTCGTGCGTAGCTCATGTAGAAAAAGCGGTACGCACTGTAGATGGAGTTGAACAAGCCGAAGTAAATCTGGCCACCGAAGAAGCCCGAATTCAGATAAACGGAACGTCTGCTACCGCACTCATTCGCGCTATTGAGAAGGCTGGTTATCAGGCCGCGGCGTTAGAAAATGAAGAAGATTCAAGTCAAGCTGAAGGTTCGAATGACGATGCCGATGCCGACCCGTTATCTGGCTCGTCCGACGCGTTGAGTAAACTCGGTTGGGGAGAAGCGCTGTCTAACGCCTCCTTCCGTACGAAGTTTCTGGTCGCTCTGCCATTGGCCGCCATTGTAATGGTTATTGAAATGGGTCCGATGGTAACAGGCGGCGCCTGGATGGACTGGACGCACGAGAACCTGTTCGCCTTAAACATGGTGAAGCTGGTGCTCACCGCCATCGTACTGTTTTATGCCGGCTCCTCATTCTTTACCCGAGCCTGGGGCGCAGCCCGTTATGCTCGTGCCGACATGAATACCCTCGTAGCCGTAGGTACAGGATCGGCGTTCTTTTTCAGTGCCTACGCCTCTTTTTTCGGGTCCCCCGACGGACTGGTCTCAACTCATGATGTCTATTACGACACCGCTGCGGTGATTGTAGCCCTCATCCTGCTGGGACGATGGATGGAAGAACGCGCCAAAGACCAGACCCGCGACACCCTCCGGGGACTTCTGGAACTTGCGCCTAAAACAGCCCACATCCGCGATGGAGACAACCTCAACACGATTCCGCTAAAGGATGTTCGCAAGGGCGACCTTCTGGTAGTCAAAGCCTACGAGTCGGTTCCGGTTGACGGTGTGATTACCGAGGGGAATTCGTCCATTGATGAAGCCATGATGACCGGCGAAGCCGTTCCGGTTGAGAAGTCGGAGGGGGACGCTGTTACCGGTGGTACCCGTAATACGAACCGGGCCTTCACTATGAAAGCCACGAAAGTAGGAAAGGATACCGCCCTTGCGGCCATTATTGACGCCGTGAAAAAGGCGCAGGGCTCCAAAGCTCCGATTCAGCGCCTGGTTGATAAAGTAGCGGGAGTCTTCGTACCGGTTGTGTTGCTTATTGCGATGGTAACGGCTGCCGTATGGTTTTTTTATGGAACACCGGCCCAGGCATTAATCAATACCGTAGCGGTTCTGGTAATTGCGTGTCCATGTGCTTTAGGACTTGCCACACCAACCGGAATTATGGTTGGAAGCGGCAGGGCGGCCGAAAAAGGAATTCTCTTTAAAGATGCCGTAACGTTGGAGCAGGCACGCTCGGTGAAAACCATACTGTTCGACAAAACCGGTACACTCACCACCGGTACCATGCGCCTGGCCGAAATCCTTATTATTGATGAGCTTATCGAATCGGATACCTCGAATCTAGAAAGAAACGGGTCAGCGGCAAATTTAAAAGAAGGCAATGCTGAAGACAACCCTGCCCGGTTCACCAAAGACGAAATCCTGAAAATGGCGGCATCGGTAGAACAGTCTTCCGATCACCCTATTGCCAAGAGTATTCTGAATGCGGCAGAACAGAAAGGGATCGCTTATCAGCCCGGTTTGTCTATTGAAACCCGTGCGGGTGTAGGCATCAGCGGTCTGGTGGGTCAGCATACCATTGAAATCGGGTCGGTCAAACTGCTTTCAGAGGAGATGGCCGGCAATCTCAGCGATACCATAACGGGCCAGCAGGAGGAGGGACGTACGGTTTTGGTACTTTTGGTCGACCGAAATCCTAAAGCATTAATAACTCTGGAAGATGAAATCCGTGAGGAAGCTAAAGATGTTGTTGCTGATCTTCAACATCAAGGTATTCGCGTGGTCATGCTCACGGGTGACCAGCAGCGTACGGCTGATGCCGTGGCCCGAAAACTGGGAATCAAACATGTGGAGGCAGGCGTTAGTCCCACAGGGAAGTCTGATATTGTGTCCAGATACCAGAAGGAGGGGGATGTGGCCATGATTGGGGATGGAATTAACGATGCAGCTGCGCTTACCCGTGCCGACCTGGGAATTGCCATGTCGGGCGGATCTGACCTTGCCGTATCATCTTCCGATATCACCATAATGGGCGATAATCTGTGGCTCATTCCGGAAAGTATACGACTAAGCAAGCGTATTCTGAGGGTCATCCGGCAGAATCTGTTCTGGGCATTCGTCTACAATTCTCTGGGGATTCCTTTGGCTGCATTCGGATTTCTTAATCCTATGGTTGCCGGCGCAGCTATGGCACTGAGCTCAGTCAGCGTTGTAGCGAACAGTCTGCGCATTAAACGCTTCTGAAATAATTAAAATTATTTAATATTTATTGTGTGCTTCACTTGACAACGAGGTTCTAAATCTATACTTTTCCACACATTATCAACATCTTATCGGATGTGTTTGTGTCTCCACCCTCGTAGATTTGTGTCCATGCGTAAATACAGCTCACTCGTGCTAAAAATCGCGTTTCTGGTTGCGGTTGTTTTTGTGTTTTTAACCGGCTGAAATAGCGGTCTTTATTACCTATACTTTTTATTTAGCTCTCTAAGCGAATAGAATGCTACTGCCCAACTGCAGGTACGTTCTATTGATTTTCTTATGATGTTGGCGATGAGTTAGTCATCGGCACCGGGATTGCTGCATCTTAATGTGTTTTTACCTGCTGGTTATCTGCAACGACATTTTTATTGGTTATATTTGATTTCATGAAGACACGCAATTTGCATTTTCTCATCCGCTTCACGGCGCTTATTTTGTTTTCGCAGACCTTGCTGACTAATCAGCTGCTTTGCGCAAACGGGGGATGGTTATGCACGGTAGCTGCTGGGGAATCTACTGCATGTTGCCCTGAAAACTCCTTTCCAGATGATTTAAATGCGGATTTTTGTCATCCACCATCTGCCGCTGAGCAACCGTTTTCGGACTGCGATAACTGCTCAGTATGTAATTTTGATGGAGCGGATTATCCACTGGTTTTACCGGTATCCGTAGTTCCTTCGGGAGCCACAGGTGATGAGCTCCTTGCCCCACAAACGGGTCAGCTCCAGGAGTATCACTCCGATGAAGCGTCGCCAAATGTGTTCGTTTTCCTCTCTTTTTCCTCTCCCTCCCACAGTGAGCCGCTCTACGTGTTTCATCAATCTTTTCTGAATTAAGCCATCGGTTTAACTGCCGGTATTTTCATCGATATACCTTGTTCGCGCATTTTTGTTGGATATAAATTTTGCTTCCAACACAGCGGTATCTGTTCAACAGAACGCAGTCCATTGAACAAGGTGAACCTGATTTCTGCATAAGGCCGCATCCTGCTGCTCTTATGGCAAGAATGAGCTCTGAACCCATAGTTTTCCACCGTTCAATCCGATAATCGTGCTTAATTCAAGTATTCGTTTCTTCTTAGATAACAAGCTCATTGCCGTGCTGTTGCTCGTGCTGCTCGTTGTCTGGGGACTCATCACGGTTCCCTTTAACTGGAACCTCCCTTTGCCGTCGAATCCGGTAGCGGTTGACGCCATTCCCGACATCGGCGAAAACCAGCAGATTGTGTTCACCGAATGGTCTGGTCGCTCACCGCAAGACATCGACGATCAGGTCACATACCCGCTCACCACGGCGCTCATGGGCATTCCGGGCGTACGCACCGTGCGCAGCACCTCCATGTTCGGCTTCTCCAGCATTTATGTCATTTTTGACGACAAGGTGGAGTTCTACTGGAGCCGGGCCCGAATCATTGAAAAACTCAACTCCCTGCCCGCAGGACTCCTTCCCGAAGGGGTGCAACCCGCACTTGGTCCCGATGCCACAGCGCTCGGACAAATCTACTGGTACACCCTCGAAGGCCGCGATGCTCAGGGTAATCCGGCCGGAGGATGGGACCCGCACGAGCTCCGCTCTATACAAGACTTCCTGGTCAAGTTCGCGCTTGCCTCATCCGAAGGGGTAGCTGAGGTTGCCAGCATCGGCGGTTATGTACGCGAATATCAGGTGGATGTAGACCCGGAAGCGCTGTATCTCTACAATCTGGGCATCGAAGACGTGGTGAGAGCGGTACGCGAGAGCAACCTCGACGTAGGAGCCCGAACCATCGAGATGAATCGGGTGGAATATCTGGTGCGCGGACTCGGGTTCATCCGCTCGCTGGAAGACCTTGAGCAGGCCGTGATTACGGTGCGTAACAACACCCCGGTACGCGTGAAAGATGTGGCAATGGTGCAACTTGGTCCCGCCCAGCGCCGCGGTATGCTCGACAAAACCGGTGCAGAGGCCGTAGGAGGCGTGGTTGTGGCCCAATACGGGGCAAATCCCATGCAGGTCATCGAGAATCTGAAACACCGCATCGACGATATCGCTCCCGGACTTCCCGTGAAAACCCTCGAAGACGGCACCATATCGCAGGTCACTATCGTGCCTTTTTACGATCGCTCGGAGCTGATTCGCGAAACGCTCGGAACACTTCAAGAGGCACTCACCCTGCAGGTACTGATTACCATCATCGTGATCATCGCCATGGTCATGCACCTGCGCACCTCGCTGCTCATATCCGGACTTCTGCCTGTAGCGGTACTCATGGTTTTCATAGCGATGCGTTTCGCTGGTGTTGAAGCCAATATTGTGGCCTTGTCCGGTATCGCCATTGCCATAGGAACGATGGTCGACATGGGCATCATCCTCACCGAAAACATGCTTCGTCACTTGCAGGAAGCCAATAAAGACGAGTCCCGCCGCGATGTCATTTACCGTGCCGCTACGGAGGTGAGCAGCGCCATACTCACCGCGGTAAGTACCACCATTATCAGTTTTCTGCCCGTATTTTTCATGGAGGCTGCCGAAGGAAAGCTGTTTCGTCCGCTGGCTTTCACCAAAACGTTTGCCCTGGTCGCAGCTATTCTGGTAACCCTGTTTCTGCTGCCACCCTTCGCGCACTGGCTGTTCACCCGTAAGCTGTCGACGCGCTGGTCGAAGCTGGCCTGGAACGGATTCCTGATCTTGGCGGGTGTTGTAGCCGGATTCACCTTCAACTGGGTGGTGGCCCTGCTTCTGATCGCCATCGGCGGTATAAATCTATACGTTAGCCTGTCGGATCCCGACGAAACGCGCCTGAAATACCTGCAATGGGCTCAAAACGGTGCGGTTATACTGGCGGTAGCCTGGCTGCTGGCCACCTATTGGCTCCCGCTCGGTCCGGCCAATTCCCTGCTGGTAAACCTGCTCTTTGTGCTGCTGCTCATCGGACTCGTACTAGGACTCTTCCTCATTTTCATCCGTTATTACGAGCGTATGTTAGGATGGTGTCTGAACAACAAAGCCGCATTTTTGTCGATTCCCGCACTGCTGCTTGTGCTCGGACTCCTTAACTGGCAGGGATTTGAACGCACCATGGGCGGGGCCATAGCCCGCGCCTTCGATCAGGTAGGGGTCAACATCCGAACCACCTCCCTGTACAGCTCCATGTATCACGCCTTCCCGGGCCTGGGCAAAGAATTCATGCCCTCGCTGGATGAGGGCTCCTTCCTGCTCATGCCCACAACCATGCCCCACGCCGGCACCGAAGAGATCATCGAACAGCTGCGCATGATGGATATGCGCGTAGCCTCCATCCCCGAGGTGCAAACGGTAGTCGGCAAGGTAGGTCGCGCTGAAACTGCCCTGGATCCGGCTCCGCTCAGCATGTTCGAGAATGTAATTCTGTACAAATCGGAGTTCAAAACCGATGCCGATGGCAACCGGATACGCTTTCGGGTGAACCGCAGCGGCGAGTTTGAGCGTGATGAACACGGGGAACTCATTCCCGATCGCCGCGGACGATACTACCGGCAATGGCGCGATGAAATCCGCTCTCCCGACGATATCTGGCGTGAAATTGCCGATGCTGCCCTCGTGCCGGGCGTGACTTCGGCACCGAAACTGCAACCCATCGAAACCCGTCTGGTCATGCTGCAAACCGGGATGCGTGCCCCTATGGGCGTACGGGTAAGCGGACCTGACCTGAATACCATCCAGTCCTTCGCGCTGGAAATCGAGTCTATTCTGCAGGATGTGCCTGGCGTGAAGTCCCAGGCCGTTTTCGCCGACCGAATCGTGGGCAAGCCCTACCTGGAGGTCAACTGGAACCGCGAGGAACTCGCGCGATTCGGCATCACCATGATGATGGCTCAGCAGGCCCTGCAGGCCGCTGTGGGTGGCGAGACCGTTACCACCACCGTTGAAGGACGGGAGCGCTACCCGGTGCGTGTTCGCTACGCCAGAGAACTGCGCGATAGTCCGGAAGCCATTCAAACCGTGCGAATCAGCGGGATGGGAGGGGTGCAGGTACCACTCGGACAGCTTGCCAGCATCGACTATGTTCAAGGTCCGATGGAAATCCGCAGTGAAAACACCTTCCTCATCAGTTATGTGCTGTTCGACCGTGAGAGCAACGTAGCCGAGCTCACCGCCGTGAACAACGCCCGAAATGCGCTGCGATCGGCCATCGAAAGAGGGGAACTTACCGTGCCCGATGGGGTTAGTTATACCTTTGCCGGCACCTTCGAAAATCAGGTCCGTGCCGAGCAGCGACTCACCTTCCTCATTCCCCTGGTTCTGATATCCATCTTTATGATGCTGTACCTGCAGTTTCGGTCCACCGCAACCACATTCATGATTTTCACGGGTATTGCAGTGGCCTGGGCCGGAGGATTCATCATGCTCGGACTTTACGCCCAACCCTGGTTCATGGATTTCAGTATATTCGGAACATCCATGCGCGACCTGTTTCAAATTTCGCCGGTAAACCTGAGCGTAGCGGTTTGGGTAGGCTTTATCGCGCTGTTCGGAATTGCCGTAGACGATGGGGTGGTCATGGCCACCTACCTCGACCAGACAGCGCGTACGAAACTGCCGAAATCCGATTTCAGCGCAGCGAAGGAGCGTATCCATCAGGCTGTAATTCTGGCCGGAAGCCGCAGAATTCGTCCTTGTTTAATGACCTCCGCAACCACTATCCTGGCCCTGATGCCCATACTTACCTCAACCGGTCGGGGAGCTGATATTATGATTCCCATGGCCATTCCGGCACTGGGCGGCATGACCATTCAGCTCATAACCCTTTTCGTTGTACCGGTGTTGTATGCCATGCGCGAGGAGTATGTTTATAAACGATCGCTAAATACCGAATCATGATGCACCAAATGAATAATCAACAAGCGCTCGAAACGATGGAAAAACCGAAGTACCCTATGATGTTGCCTGAGCGTGGCTTGACGCCGTTTGAGCGCACAGTGCCCTTTGCTGACGCTTATAAATTAGTCAGTGCGATTGGCGTGGGCCTGATGATACTTCTGTTCGCCGCTGCTGCCGTCACTGCCCAGGGTACACAGGCGTTGATGCAGGAGCCGGTTACCATCACGTCATCGTATACGATGCCTGAGTTCGTCTCGATGTCGTCCGATTCCCTCCTTGATGTGTACATGAAGCAGGCGCTTGAGGCGAGTCCTGCCCTGAAAGCATCCTTTGAGGACTGGATGGCGGCGCGCACCGTTGGCGACCAGACCGACCGTCTGCCCGATCCGGAAGTGATGTTTGGGTACTACCTGAATCCCGCTGCATACGAGGGCGTTTTTTCGCAGGCATCCCTCGGCGTGATGCAGATGTTTCCCTGGCCCGGATCCCGCGCTGAGGCTCGGCAATACGCCAACACTCTGGCCCAGATGCGTTGGGAAGCGCTAGAAAACGAACGTATCAACATCCAGCAGCAAGTTATGACCTCATGGTTTGAACTGATCGCACTTTCGCGGCAGGATGGATACCTCAGCGAACATCTGGAGTGGGTCCGACGATTACAGTCCCTTACCCGGACCCGCTTCGAAAACGGCTATGCCTCACGGGCCGACATCCTTCGACTGGAAATAGAGCGTATGGAAATCGAGGCGGATATCCGAAATGCGGCCTCTGCATTGGAAGGAGCAAAAGCGCGATTCAACGCCTTGCTTCAACGACCAGCCGGGGCGGAAATCCAGCTGCCTGAAGGACGGGTTGACATCCAGTTCGATTTTACCGGTGTGCAGGCCGATTCACTGCAATGGCAGGATCATCCCCAGGTTCGTCAGGCTGAATTACAGCGTGTTGCGGCTGGAGTTGCCGAACGTCAGGCCCACCTTGCCGGCTACCCCATGATCGGGGTTGGACTTGAAGTCATGGGCTCGAACTACCTTATGGGGATGGGGAATAACCGGATTCCCGTGGTTGCCAGCGTTCGAATGCAGATTCCGGTGTGGCGCAAGCCCGTGAGAGCGCGCGTAGAGCAGGCTCGGGCCGAGTCGAGGTCGGCCGAGTACCGACGTGAAGTGGTACTGCAAGATTTGCGCACAGACCTCGCCGCGTTGGAGGCCCGCTACCGGGACGCCGACGAGCGTGTACACTTATATCAGATTCGATTACTGCCGCGAAGCCGGGAGCTGACTGACCTGGTGCTGCTCGACTACAGCGGAGGCAGAACCCAGCTCGACGATGTTATTTCGTCGCGACGGCTATCCGTTAACTATGCCATATCCCTCGAAAATGCCCTTCGCGACCGAAATATTGCCGTGGCCGAATTGCTAACCCTTTTTGAATCATCAACCGACCTTGAGAACAACGACTTATGAAAAACCTAGTTAATAAACCGATATTTCGTTACGGCGCCCTGCTTATAACCGGTGTACTCATCGGCGCGCTCCTGTTTGGCGGTTTCGCCGACCGCGCTCATCTGGGGCACGATCATGGAAATGGAACATCGCACAGTCACGCAGCTCATGGTTCAGGCGCTGACGGAGGCGGGCATAATCATGGTTCAGACGAAGGTGCTGGTGCATCCGGACATAGCCATGGTACCGGCGATGATCATGCCGAGGAAGAACCGGTGTGGACCTGTTCCATGCACCCTCAGATTCGCTCCAGTGATCCCGGAAGTTGTCCGCTATGTGGCATGGATCTTACACCCGCTGCGGCAGGAGGTTCGGGTGATGCCTTCACCCTCGTGATGACCGAAGAAGCCGTTGCCTTATCGCGCATCATGACTTCGCCGGTCGTTCTGGAAGTTCCGGTTCGCGACATCCGCATGCCGGGCAGGGTAGTGATTCCCGACGACAGGATATCATCGGTCACGGCGGCCTCGGCTGGTCGACTAACCTCCCAGCGCGTATCCACCGTCGGACAAACCGTGCGTAGGGGTGAAGTCCTGGCCACGTTATGGTCACCCGAACTGGTAACCGCTCAGCAGGAACTCCTCGATATCTTGCGCAGCGACCAGTCGTTGCTGTATGAAAATGCGTCAATAGGTGCGCCGTCGGGTGAGCGACAACGCATGGATGCCGGCGTGAATACCGGCTCGCACACTGTCGACCAGCGCTTGGATGTCGGCTTCACTGCAGGCTTTACCGCTGGCAATCCAATAGATGCAGACGCGCCATCAGCCAGCAGTCGCATGCTTCAGGCGGCACGGACCAAGCTTGAATTCCTCGGCATGACTCCCGCCCAGATCTCCCGCCTGGAACAAACCGGCGAGGTCGTACGCGAAGTTGAATTATTATCACCATCCGCCGGAATCATCCTCCAGCGCAATGTAAAATCGCAGGACTACGTCTCGGCAGGTACCATCATGTACGAAATCGCCGATATTTCGCGAGTATGGATGGATTTCGAAGCCTGGGAGCAGGACGTGTCGTGGCTGAACACTGGTGATGTGGTAAGCTATACCTCAACGGCCCATGCCGGTCAGACCTTCGCCGGACGAGTCGCCTGGATTGATCCCCTGGTGAACGCATCCTCGCGAACCGTTCGCGTGCGCATGGATGTAGACAATGCTTCGGGCAACTGGAAGCCCGACATGCTGGTGCGTGGCGAAGTATTGTCCGAAGCTCGGAACGGCGCCGCGGTAACCACCGTGCCAAGCACAGCTGTATTGTGGACGGGCACCAGATCGCTGGTGTACGTACAGGTTCCCGATGAAGACGTTCCCACATTTGAGAGTCGGGAGGTGTTGCTGGGCGACCGGTTTGGTGACCGATGGGTGGTTCTCGACGGACTTGACGCCGGTGAGCGGGTAGTGAGCAACGGCGTGTTTACCGTTGATGCGGAGTTTCAGCTGCGCGATAAGTTCTCGATGATGAATCGGGAGGTAGTTCCTGCGGCAGGTGGGGCGCTTCGCCGGGCTTCGCGGGATGAGGCAGACACAGATGTGGCGGCTACGGGCGGGGAGCGTGTGGCGGCATCGGCGTCGGAGGCGCGGGGAGATGGAGCTGCGCATCGGTCGCTGGCGGGAGCAGCGTTTCGGTCGGGCTTTGCCGGGGTGCTGGATGCCTATATGGAGGTGAAGGATGCGTTGGTGGCTTCGGATGCTCAGGCTTCGGCCAGGGCGGCGAGGGTGCTGCGCGACCGGGTTGCGGGGCTGGATGAGGGCTCGCTTCGTGGTGAGGCGCAGATGGCGTGGCTGGGGCAGCGGGAGGCGCTGCGGCGGCAGATGATCGAATGGCTGCGCAGCGATGATATTGAACATCAGCGTACCCAGCTCTATGCCGTAAGCCGGTCCTTATTCGAAACCGCAACGACCTTCGGAATAGAAGGTGTGGTGTACCAGCAGTTTTGTCCTATGGCGTTCAACGACACCGGAGCTACCTGGCTGGCACGCGAGCAGCAGATCCGAAATCCCTATCTGCCCGAAACCATGCTCGGCTGTGGGGAAGTATTGCAAGTACTGCGATAACGGTGAACGGTCTGTATGTCTCATACTGTTCGATTATATACAGATTCAATCACATTATTATTTAACATCAAAAACACATGAACTTTTTCAAAAGTATTTATGAAATCATAGACATTCCTCTCACCAACTGGATGGCTCATAATGGTATTAAACTCCTGCGATGGAGCATCGCCCTTATTTTCATCTGGTTTGGCGGACTCAAATTCATTCCCGGTGCGAGTCCGGCCGAAGTGCTGGCCGGTTCTTCCATCGAAATACTGACCTTCGGACTCGTATCCGCATCCGTCGGACTTCCCATTCTCGCAGCATGGGAAGTCTTAATCGGAATCGGAATGCTCCTGCCAAAATACATGCGCTTCACCATCCTGTTGCTATATGTACAGATGGTGGGCACATTCTCCCCAATATTCATTATGCCGGAGATTGTCTTTAATTCATTCCCGTTCGTACTCACCATTGAGGGGCAATACATCCTGAAAAATCTGGTTGTTATTGCCGCCGCTCTGATTATCGGTGCAACCGTTCGGGGTGGACGATTAACAGCTACACCAGACTAGCGAATCTCTAAGCATTGAGCGCAACAACGCGCAATCAATCTGCAACTATCGACGTAAATCACTACATTTCAGACAAATAACCAATCAACAACCAGAAAATAAACCATGAAAAAACTCCTACCCGCCTTACTACTTTCATTTATGATGTTGGCTTGCAGCAGTGAATCGCACGAGCATCAGACACAACCGTCACCGCTGGCTACCGAGCGGGCTGAAGCTTATAACCTCGCAACAACCGATGCATTCAATACCTCATTCCAACTTGCTCTGGATGCCTATTTCGACCTTAAAGATGCGCTGGTTGAAACCGATGCATCCAAGGCAGCCGACCTTGCTGAAATCCTGCACGGTCGACTTCAGGTTGTATCCATCGAAAATCTGGATACTCCGGCATCTGTACTCTGGGCTGATGAGGGTGCTATAGCTACCCGATATGCCGAGAATATCAAAAATGAGTCGGATGTTGAGCAGCAGCGTTTGTATTTCGAGAGCGTTTCCGATGCGTTCATCCACATGGCCAAAGCATACGGACCATTCGAAAATACCATCTTTGTGCAGACCTGTCCTATGGTACGAGGTGGTTCAGCCGATTGGCTCAGCCGCGAAGAGCAAATTATGAATCCCTACCATGGAAGCCGTATGCTGAACTGCGGTTCGGTAATTGAGCGTATCTGATATGGCTAAAGTCCTGATTATGGGCGCAGGTGCAGTTGGGGGCTTCTATGGCTCCCAACTCTCCAGTGCCGGTCATGAGGTTTTTCTTGTTGCTCGCGGGCAGCATCTCGAGGCCATTCAGCAAAAAGGCCTTCGGGTTGAATCTGCTTCGGGTTCCTTCCACAGCAAGCTGCCGGCCAGTTCCAATCCGCAGTCGTTCAACATGCAGCCCGACTACGTCTTTTTTGCGGTTAAATCGTACGACACTGAAACCGCCATCGAACAAATTCGTGCGCTTGTTGGGGTGCATACCCAAATTTTGGCGCTCCAAAATGGGGTTGAAAACTACGATCTACTCAGTAATGCGTTTGGAAAGAAGCATGTAATCCGAGCTTATTGCCGCACGAACTCCGAAGTTGTGGAGCCGGGTGTTATTCGTCAGCAAAAATTCGGACAGATCGTTTTTAACGAAGACAATGGTAAACCCACTGACCGAATTGTTACCCTGCGAAATATGCTGGAAAAAGCGGATATCGATTTCGTTATTCCCGACGACATCCGCCGCGCAGTATGGATTAAGTTTACCTGGAATTCGGTACACAACGTACTCACCGGCCTCCTGCAAAAGACGGTTGTTGAGCTGTATAAGGATGAATTCATGATAGACTTGATGCGTAGGATGACCGCCGAAATCCTCTCGGTTGCCCATGCCGAAGGCATCGACCTGAAACAATCAGACGTTCAGGAAGTTATTGACGAAGGTCAGAAACTGGGTGCATTCAGAACCTCAACGTATCAGGACAGGGAACGTGGTAAACGGCTCGAATTTGATGCATTTACCGGTGCTATCGTACGACTGGGCAAGAAAAGGAATGTGCCAACACCGGTGTATGACACCTTGAATGCGCTGTATCGCGGATTGATATAAGAAAAAAATGACCTCCTTTAATTTTGTAATGGTTTGTTTATTCTGCATATATGAGGATGGTTACTCTATTGCGTATCATTCAATAGTAACTCACGCTGTTACCATTGTCGATGAATTTTTGCCAGATTTTAAATTATACCGACAAGCACGGTTAGCTGCAGACTGCCGATTCAGCTGAAAACTTCACAAACGGATAGCATTATGCTTATTGGAATTCTCTCCGACACCCACGATCACAAAGTAAATACCAAAATTGCCTTGTCGATGCTGCGGAATCTCAAAGCAGAGGCTATTTTGCATGCCGGTGACTACTGTGCTCCGTTCATGATTCCCATGTTCGAAAAGTGGGAGCTTCACGGAGTTTTTGGCAATAATGATGGAGACCATTTCCGCATCACGCAGAAGTTCACCGAAATCGGCGGACATCTGCATGGGGAGTTTATGGATAAATTATTTGGTACAAAACGCATCGCGATGTATCATGGAACCCAGTCGGGTATCATCGAATCGCTGATTAGAAGCCGATTGTACGATGTGGTGATAACCGGTCATACCCATGAAGCTGTAAACAAAGTCTGGACACATCCTGAGCTTGCCAATCCGGAGGATGGGGATGTTTACAAAGCCAAGACCCTGCATGTCAATCCGGGAACCGTTAACGGACTGGGAGGTCCGGCTACGTTTGCATTGCTGGATACGAATACCGGTCACGCCGAGATTATCGGGCTGGACTAACCGGCTCCTCAGTTACCCTAGCGTAGCTCAGAGATAAAAAAATGGCCCTGAAGCTATAACAACAGGGCCATTGTAACACTGGCATCGTAGTTTCGAAAAGGTCTGGGAACAACGACCTACGTAATCTTACGATTTACATCAGAGTTTCAGACAAATAGCATCTGCATAGGTGAAGGTATCGCCTTTGCCACCGATATCGGGCGTACAGGCGTCCAGGTTGTACTTGAGTACATCCAGAACAGCGGCATGAATTTTCTTCGACGTTTCATGCTCGCCGAGGTAGTCTAGCATCATGAGTGATGAGAACAGCAGCGCCGAAGGATTCGCTTTTTTCTGGCCGGCAATATCGGGCGCTGATCCGTGAACCGCTTCAAACATCGCATGTTTATCGCCGATGTTAGCCGATCCGGTCAGACCAAGTCCGCCAACGAGTCCGGAAGCCAAATCACTGAGAATATCCCCGAAAAGATTGGTGGTAACCACTACATCAAACTGCTCCGGTCGCATCACCATCTGCATGGCCATGTTATCTACAATAACGTCTCTGAATTCCACATCAGGATATTGAGGCGCGATTTCTCGGGCAATGTTCAGGAAGAGTCCGGTAGTTAGCTTAAGGATGTTCGCTTTGTGTACAGCTGCTACTTTTTTGTACCCATGTTTCTGCGCATACTGAAATGCTGCATGAATGATGCGCTCGCTGGCCTCACGGGTAACTACGGCAATAGATTCAGCATGGTGCTCTTCTTTGTCTACCCATCGCTCCTGACCGATGTACAGTCCCTGGGTATTCTCCCGGAAAATCACCATGTCGACGTGGGTGAAGGGTGAGTTGATACCCGGTAAGCTTTTGGCCGGACGGATGTTGCTATACAAGTTAAATCGCTGACGTAAGGTTACGTTAATCGACCGAAATCCACCACCAACAGGCGTCTCAAGCGGGCCTTTCAGCGCGACCTTATGCTTATCGATGAGTTCAACGGTTTCGTCAGGTAATGGATTGCCCAGTTCGCGGTATGCGCCCATGCCGGCTTTGGCTGGAATCCAGTTGATTGGAGCGCCGGCCGCTTTTAAAATTTGCTGAACAGCTTGCGTGATTTCGGGACCAATACCATCACCGGTAATAAATACTACATTATGCATAAGACGTTGATTTTATGGTGAGCTTTGAGGAAGATGCCTAATAAATGACCTGCTGCCCACGTAGATTGAATGGTTGTCGTAAAAAAGCGTTATTTCAGCCAAAATATACGGGTTTATGGCGAATGGTCTGAAGTGGAATTATGAAAGAACAGCTAGCCAGTGAGGGGGGCTACTAGTCCGGATTCATGTTTACTTGTTCGGGTTGAGGTTTACAGGTCCGGGTTCAGATTTACTTGCTCTGATTGTTCTTCAAGTACCTCAGAAGGATTAGCAATCGCTGTTCGCAGCAAATTCCCGCTTAATGCGGCCGATCCCGCGGCAAGTCCGCCGATGAGTGCGGTTACCACTACGGTTAAATACCCGTATGGCAGTGAAAACAGGGCGGCCAGGCGATCGCCCAGAATACCGCTGTTGAATAGGTAGATACCACTTGCAACGACGAACCACAGTAAGAAGATGGCTGTAAATCCATTGATAAATGCATACAACGGCTTTTGCTTAAAGGATGCTGCTACGAGGAAAGCTACCAGTGGAGCGCTCCACCAGGGAAGTATAAGTTGCAGAAGCAGCGCTAAAACGATGGTTATAATGATGATTAACATAGGTTTACCGTGCTGGATTAATAATTATGGCGCTTTTACCGTGAACCACGGCCTGCTCCCAGAAATCGAATTTGCGCAACTCATAGTGACGGCCCTGCTGCCAGTCGTCAATGAAAGCCGTGTAGCCCTTGCTGGCTGGGTTCCCGGTTTGTCCGCCGGGATAAACACCCCATGCCTGAACAGGGGTGGTCATTTCTACAACCATTCTCCACGACGGACCGTGATTATTGCGCACTGCGTTGGGTGACTCCGAACTTCCGTCGTTCTGGAGGCGGGGTAAATTTAAAGCCGGAATATCGAGTAAATGATGGATGGAGCTGCCGTTTACTTTCCACCATTGCCATGAATCACCGGGCTCGCCAAAAGTTTGCGTGAGATGTTCAAGAGTAGCATTAAAACTCTGTGCCAGAAGCCTGCCCGCATCGGGTTCTGCGCCGGTTAATTCTGCATACAGCTCCGGGTGATACCTCCCAAACAGCGTTTCCAGGCTCACCGTGATGTCGGGTAGGCGGGTGTTGATGAATTTATCGCCTCCATTAAAGAGTGGCGCCCAGAGTAATTCATGGGTTTCGTCTAGCCACGTGTTGAACACGAGGGCTTCAGTACTTTCGGCTTCGTTCACACGATTCCAGACAGCCAGTCTATCCAGCATTTCGGTGCTATTCACGGGCATTTCTTGTGTATGCAGATATGCATAGGTTGCATCCAGCATTTCATCCAACCATTGTGCGGCGCGATAGTTGTCGCTGTTTAGCTGGAGATCAATCATGTCTTGGTGGGTGATGTTTTCCATCTGCTCCAGGGCACGATTGATGATTGTTCCTCTTGCTTCGCTGGCGAACCTCCATCCCAGATAATAGGGGTACTGCTCATCGGTGGTATGCTGGTTCGCAGAACTAACGAATCCCCGGGCCGGATTTAACTCATAGGGCAGCTGTTCGAAAGGGATGAATTCGGTCCAGTCGTTGGCTGGATTTCGCCCATTCAGCAGGTATTTTCCCATGCCGGTGTATCGAACCGGATGAAGTCCGTTGGTTTGCATGAGGATGTCGCCGTTGATGGAGGCAGCAGCGTAATTTTGCGTCGGACCTGCCAGCAGGCTTAGTCCCTCGCGGAAGGTCGCCAGGTCTGGCGCACGGTTGATGATGTAGAAGGCCTCTACGGGATTAGTCGACTTGTGGGCAATCCACGAAATGGCATGTCCAACAGGCACGGTATCATCTTCGAAGCTGATTTCGTGCGCGCGGTAGGCAACCGGACCGTGATGGGTGTAGTACACGGTGTCGATGCGCGATTTGGCGCCACGGATCCGAATTTCCTCGATACGATAACTCAATGGCTTCCAGAGTCCGTCGTGCAGGTAATGGGTGAGTTCGTCGTTGAGTTCCACCTCGAAAATATCGAAGCCTTTCCAGCCTGTGTTGGTATTTCCCCAGGAAATGTGCTCGTTAAAGCCCATGATTATTCCGGGCACTCCGGGGAGGGTGACCCCGTAATTGTTGATTCCGGGGGCGTTGAGCTGTATTTCGTACCAGATGGCCGGCAGACTCAACGTTAGGTGAGGATCGGTAGCCAGCATGGCAGCGCCGGATGCGGTTTTTTCTCCGCTAACTGCCCAATTGTTGCTGCCAATGCCCGCATCTCGCTCACCAATGGCCCGGGTCACGGTTTCGCTGAGGAACTCGGGGATGAAATTTACATCTCCCGGCTCTCGCGTTTGTGCCTCGAACGGCCATTCTGTGCCGGAAGTTATTATCGGCTCGAGGTTTGGAGGGAAATCAGGGAAGAGCACTTCGGTGATTTCCCTGCCGAGCAGTGCCTGCATCGTACTCAGCTGATAAGAACTGGTACCGCTGGTAAGCGTTTGGTTCATATTCATGTAGAAGATGGCCGTCATCTCCGGGGACCAGGCCGAGGGGGCGTAATCCAGCAGTTTGTACTCCAGTGGCAGGGTTCCCGGACGAAGCTGACTGATCCACGCATTCACCCCATCGATGTAGGCCTGCAGGATTTCGGCAGTTTGCCTATCACGCATCATATACTCATGTATGCGTTCTGCTCCCCAGGTCATGCCAATTCTTCGCTGATGACTATCGTAGTGTTGAGCTATTTCGCCCACAATTTCGGAAATTCTACCGGCTGCGGCCATGGTTGAAAATTCCATTTGCCACAGGCGATGTCTGGCCAAGGCATACCCCATAGCGTAGTAGAGATCATAATCATTTTCGGCGAAAATGTGCGGTACGCCACGATCATTGTAAATAATGCGAACCTGCTCACGCACTCCCGGAAGTCGAATTTCATGGTCTTTCGGAATGTCGGGAATCAGTGCGTTCCTCCAAACACCACTGATAGGATCGAGGAACTTGCCCAGGGGTGGGATGCTGCCGATGCGGGTGTTCAGGGCCGTAATCAGCAGGATGGAAATGACGAGACTAAGTATAGCTGGAATCCACTTGTTCATGAGCGAATGAGATGTTGGTAAGTAATGGTACTAAAGAAAGTTACGTTTCCTGCAGTTCTCAACAAAAAAGGATTCTTCGGCATCTGAAACGACACGGCTATTGGCTGTCTAAGCTCACAAAAAAAGGGATTGCCCTTGTGGACAATCCCGGAAAAATAAGAGGCTTAAATTCGAGCTTGAAATAGGATGAGCACACTGCTTGTGCATGTTTTATTTCAACCCTGTTAAAACCACTTTTTTGTGACGATGTATCATCGATTATTTTCGATGGTTGACCGACAATAAAAATTACAGTTACTCTGCGTTTTTCACATAGGTGTCGAGCCATTCAATGGTTTCCCATAGCATGTGCATCAGCGACTCCCTTGCGCGGTAGCCATGACTCTCATGCGGAAGCATAACCAGGCGGGCCGTTCCCCCGGTTCCTCGAACTGCAGCGAACATCCGCTCACTTTGCATCGGGAAGGTACCTGAATTATTATCTGCATCTCCGTGTATGAACAGAATCGGGGTTTTTATCTGATGTGCGTAGAAAAACGGAGACATTCGGATGTAGGTATCACGCGCTTCCCAGATGTTTCGGGGCTCCGCCTGAAATCCGAACGGTGTTAAACTACGGTTATAAGCTCCACTTCGCGCAATGCCCGCCTTGAACAGGTCGGTATGTGCCAATAAGTTGGCCGTCATAAATGCCCCATAGGAGTGTCCGCCAATAGCTACCCGATTCCGGTCGGCGATACCTCGGTCTACCACGAAATCAATGCCTGCTTCGGCGTTAAGCGTTAACTGCTCAATGAAAGACTCGTTTGGCTCAATATCGGGCGCCGGTGCTACGATGGGCATCGCTGCATTTGCAAGCACGGCATACCCCTGTGTTACCAGGAAGTGAGGTCCCCAGAAGCTGATACTGTTGAAACGATAGGGTGAGTCGCTAACCTGCCCGGCTGCAGCCGCACTGGCAAATTCCCGGGGATAAGCCCAGATAACCAGAGGAAGTCGGCCGTCACGCTCTGCGTCGTATCCAACAGGAAGCAGCAACTGACCTGTAAGCGTAAGTCCGTCAGCCCGCTCAAACTGAACAAACTCGGAGGGAACGTCAATCAGCTCGGGCGTTGGATGCGGGAAGCTGGTAAGTGTACGCTCGCTATCATCGGCAAGATTACGCTCAAAAAAGTTTGGAGGCTCATTTACCGACTCACGACGGGTGATAATACGGGTGGCACCGGCGTCTACAATATTGACAACTGTTTCGAAATAGGGGGAGGCAGACCGCCAGAGCTCTCGCATCTCCAGGGTTTCTAGATGCATAGCCCGTAAGAAGGGACGATTACCTTCGGGAGAAGCACCGATTCCAGTCATGAAAATTTCTGTACCATCGGGTGACAAGTGCATGACGTTCTGACCGAATTCATTACGAATGAACTCTGGTGAACCCGGGTTTCCGTATCGATCTTCAAAGTTCAGATCAAAAATAAGTCGTGGTTCTGCCGAAGGGGTACCCGGCTGTACATGCCAGGTGCGGCTGGTTCGCGTAGCTCTCCATGTTTCGTTGATGAATGCCAATCCGTTGTTCGCCCAGGCGATACCGGCGTATCGATGTTGTAGCCGAGCCAACTCAACCGGTTCTCCGGTAAATGGAGCATCAAGAAGGTAGGCAATATCGCGGAATTCAACTTGATTTCGTGAATCACCTCCATCCTGTGCTTCTACAAAAAAGAGTGTTGATGGAGCGTCATTACGCCAGGTAATGCTCCTGCGACCTTCAAAGGTGGAGTTTGGGGCGATAGGAATATTATCGAGCAACGGCTGTTCCGTGATAACAGCTACCACTTCACCACGCATATTACGCACGTCGGTCACGTTTGGGAACCTGCTGCCCGGCACAGTGTAGGAGTACGGTCTTACTACACGGCCAACCAGAAGAAATCGACCGTCAGGGGAGAAGGCGGTTCTGCTGTAAATAGCCGGTTCAGCGAATCGTGTAGTACTTCCGTTAAGCGCAACACGTGTGATTTCACTGGTGAAATAATAGTCGAATAAGGCTTCGTCGTGTGGATTGGCGAGGAGGTCCTGAAAGGTTCGGGCTGGCGCCGGGGCTCCCGTAGCTTCCTGAATGATAGGACCGGTCGGGGCAATGGGCTGCTCGGGCGCGGCACCGCGGTTGGCTGGAATGGTTCTGGCAAGTAGAAACTGGCTGTCGGGCGACCAGTCGAGCGGTGAACCTGCCCATGTATTGTTGATGCGTACATCACCGAGTCGACGAGCCTGACCAGAAGCGACGTCGGTTATCCAAAGTTCTATATGATTGGTACGTGTTAATGTAAAGGCGATATGTCGACTATCTGGTGAGAGGGAGACATTTTGTATCACAGGGTTTTCCGGCAGACCGGTAACGTCTCTTTCCTGCAGGGTTTGTGCATCTTTGATGGTGATACGATTGACATATCCTGCTCGGCTCGGGCCGTTGGTTCGTGGATTGATACGGGTTCCAGCGAGTCTGAGTTCGGGTTGAGCAACGTCTTCGATGGATGGTCGGCCCGGAGAGTGGAGCAAGAGCATAAAGCTATTATCTCGGGAAATCTGAAGGGATGGCGCCGAAGGGGCATCCACCAGCGCAGCTACTTCGGCCGGCGGCATCATAAAGGTGTCCTGAGCCGTAGATGTAATCGGCGTCATCCAGAGAATCAGGATGACAGCTGAAACAAATGTTTTTAATGACAGTTTGTGTTGCATAGTAACGTGGATATTGGTTTCAGTTCTGGGTGGATGCGGCTGTGTTATTTCACAATGCAGCCAGCCTTTACTCAACGATTAAGATTTACATTGAAACAAATATAGACTAATCTGTTGCAAGGGGTTGTTAAAAAATGATTGCTCGATGGAATCAGCTATCTCCCGAACAATCCGGTTAGCAGCAGTAAGAGGATGGTGGAGAACCCGAGTCCCCAACTCACGACAACCGCAAGGCTAGTCCACACCGGATCCGACCCGAACAGGATGAGCGGGAAAAGTCCGGCTATGGTTGTCAGCGATGTGATGATGATCGCCCGAAATCGAGCTCTGTACACGTAAACCCAGCTTCTTAGTCCGAAAATGCCGCCTTTTCGCAGGCGCTCTTTTTCGTGCATGAGGAGGATGGCGTTGTTCACGACCACCCCCACACTGAGCAGTGTGCCCGCGATGGCGCCCTGCGAGAAGTTCATTTCATGAAAGAGCACGCCGCTCATCACGCCCAGCAGGGCCAGCGGCACCGAGACAATCACCCAAAGCGGATCCAGCCATTTTTCCAGCAGGGCCGACACGATCATCCACACGCTGAGCAGGGCCATCAACAGGATGAGGGTCATATTCTGACTCGATTCCCGGGTTCCGAACGACCAAAACGTGGGTTCATGTACCTGAACGCCGATGGGTAACGGGAAGGTGGCGAGTAAATCATCCCGAAATTGTCTCGCCATGGGATTAGGACCCAGAAAGTCGTAGGATATCCCGCGCGTGTAGGCTTGATTTTCACGGCGGATGTCGCTCATGACGTCGCGGAGTTCCAGTGTCGCGATTTCGCCCATGGTGAACATGGTCTGACCATACTGCCGCGGACGGTCCTGAAACTCCATCCAATAGGTGGATGCTCTGGGACCGGTGCCCATCAGGTACATTTGCTGTCCCTGAAACTCCACTCTGCCGAAGGTGTTTTCGGGATTGATATCCACCTGTATGGCATCGAGTACCGATCGACGGTCGAGTCCCTTGGCTTGAATGGTGTGGTCATCCAGCTGAAGCGTATACTGCTTCATATCGCTTCTACCCCAAAATCCGGTCTGATTGATGTCTACATTTTGAACGCGGCGGTTTTGTTCGAGCCTTTCCTGTAGTCGAAGGGCAGTTTGTTCCAGTTCCAGGTAGGAGTAACCCCGCAGCGTTATGCTGGAGCTCACACTCCCTCCACCGCCACTGAAAAAGGAATCGCCCAGTCCGCTCACCGATATGCGGGAATTGCCCGTCCGGGCCGCCAGGTACGCCGCTTCGGCGTAGAAAATGTAGGGCTCGGGCATCATTAGGGACTCTGTTTTTAGATGAAATATGAGTCGCGCCCCGAACTGCTCCGACACCCGGGTTTCGAAATACTCGAAAAACTCGGTATAGGGCTCTGCAATCACCTCGAAATTCCGCGCAATTTTATCGATTTCGTCGAGGGGCGTACCCTGTGGCGTATTGATGCTCACGAAAATAGACTCCCCGGTTGAAAATCCCCAGGGTTCTCCGAAGTAGGTTTGCTTGAAAAACCGGTAGCTGATACCGCCAATCCACGGATCAATCGCGTTTCGGTTGTCGAAATAGGGCTTGGAGATGGATTTTATCCAGCGGGATGTCGTCTCCCGAAATGACGTCTCGGTTTCCGCGCTGGCCGGACGATCAATCGGTTCGGGAATGGCGAAGGTCGGGATGCCAACGGCCAGCAAAACCGCAACAACCAGTACCCAGCGAAGTCGACGCCTCCAGTAGAATATGCGCAACAGGTTGATTTTACGGAAGATGCCGCCCTTGCGGATGTCTTTGAAGGTTACCCGTTCTTTGATGCCGGCCGGAACCAGCCAGATCAGGGCATAGGGAATCCAGGTGAGCGATACGAGTACCGAAGCCAGCAGCGTGAAGGATAAGGCTGTTCCCAAAGGCATGAGCAGGGCCCTGTTCGCCTCCATGGCGAAAATGAGGGGGATGAAAATCCCGATGGTGGTGAGGGTACTGCCGATTACCGGCACAACGGCTCTTCGGATGTGCTCGCGCAGGTGGCGAACGCGCGCGTCTCTGCCCTCGGGAAGTCCCGGATTCACAATTTCGAAAACGACCACCGCATTGTCGATGATCATCCCGATGGCAACCGTGAGTCCGGCCAGGGTGAGGATGTTGATGGTGAGTCCGGTCAGTTGCAGCAGACTAATACTGATGAGGATGCTGAACAGGATGCTGCCCAGAATGATGAAGGGCGCTCGAAACCGGCGGATGAACAGCAAAAGCACCAGGAAAACGGCGAGCAAGCTGTACAGGGACTGCGTCTGGAGCTCGGCCAGTTGTTCGCGCAGCTGTTCGGTGTTGTCCTGCTCGAGGCGGAGCGTGATGCCTTCGGGGAGTTCCGCCTGTATCTGTGCTACGCGCGACTGTATGGTTTCGGAGAGCGAGAGGGCATCGGCGCCGGGTTCTTTCTCAAATTGTATGGTCAGCGCCGGATTCCCGTTGATGCGCCGTCGCTGAAAATCGGGATAATCGCGAATCTCGACGCGTGCGATGTCGCCCAGTATCAGCTGTCGCTGGGAGCCAGGCAGCGTAATGCGTTTTTGCTCAATGTCTTGTATGGAGGTGAACTGAGGGGGCACGAGCAGGGCGAGTCGCTGCGATGATATTTCGGTAAATCCGGCGGAATGCCAGTTCAGACTGCGGTTTACCTGGGTGAGGATCTCGGCCGGACGTAGACCGAGAAGCTCCAGCTGACGGGTATCAAAAACGACGGTCAATGCCGGTTCGCGCACTCCGTCAAGTTGCACGCCGGACAGTCCGTCGAGCCCCATAAGCGGCAGTCGTATGCGTTGCTGGGCCAGTTCCAGCAGATTGCGCCGGGGCATATCGCCGTGCAGGGAGTACACCAGAAACGTTTGCATCGCCTGCAATTCGGAGGGGACGGCGCGGGAAATCGGTCGCTGCACCACGGTGGATGGCAGGGTTTCGCGGAGGGTGAATAGGGCCTCCTGTAGCTCGATCGACCGGAAATCGACCGGGGCATCGCGGCGAAAACGAATGGTTACCGATGAAAATCCTTCTCGCGTGGTGGAACTGATGTTTTCAACGTCGCGCAAGCGGGATGCGGCCTGTTCAACCTTTCGCGTGACCTCCTGCTCCATGACTTCCGGCGAGGTGCTGCCCCAGTTATGGGTGACGGTAAGGGAAGGTAACTGCGCGTCGGGCGCCAGCTCCATGGGAATATTCATCCATGATACCACACCGATTGTTGCTACCAGCAGGTAGAACAGGGAAATCAGGTATCGTCGTTGAAAAAAACTCATGGATAGCACAGAAATGCGGGATTATTCGGGATACAATCAATGGCAGGAACGTTCAATCGCTATAACATTGAGCCTACACACGTATTGATCGACCCTACATTGTTGAAGGCTGTTGCGTTTAGTTCATCATTCTGACATTCACGCGCTGTTGGTGACTGAGCGCAAAATGTCGGTCGAAGGCGAGGGTGTCGCCGGCGGTAAAAACGGGTTCATTCAGCAGGATGTACTCCGGCGTAATCATATCTGGCGACACATAAATCCATTCCACCATCGATCCGCGCAGGCGGAAGACCAGTTGCCGCCCGTCGCGCTCGAGCAGCACACTTCGGGGAGCACGCAGCACTCCGGACCGTGTTTCGGTGAGAATTCGGCCGTTTACGGTCATGCCGGACTTTAGCAATCGATCGGAATTTGCCACCTCGACCAGTATTTGCCCGGTTTTTCGGTCCCGGTTCACCATGGGCGATATGGTGCGGATTCGTCCATTCATGGTCCTGCCGCCTGATGCGGTAAGCTCAACGGTCATCCCTTCGCGGATGGAGGCCAGCTCCGACTCCAATACATCAAAACGCACCAGAACCGTGCGATGATCAAGCAGTTTGCCCAACTCGGCTCCCGGACCAATAAATGCGCCCTCCGACAAGTTCAGCGGGGTGTAGATTTCGCCGGTGAAGGGTGCTCGAAAAACGGTATAGCTCAGGTCCAGCGCGGCGCGTTCGTAGGCGATTTCGGCCTGAAGTAGTCCGGTTTGTTGTCGAAGCATGCGGTCGTCACGCTCGCTGAGCTGGCCCTCTCCGTTGCGACCGGATCGGGACCGCAGTTCTCGCTCAATGCGATACTCCTGCTCGGCTTTGAGCCGGGCATTCAGCGCTTCCATGTACCGCAGCTGCCATTCCTCATCTGCAATACGCAGCAGGGTGTCGCCCGCACTCACGCGGCGGCCTTCTCGAATCTGATGGGCTTCGATAAAACCACTGATGCGCGACTGAATCGACAAATCGCGAACAGGTTCTACAATTCCGGTGCTTTCGAGGTAGCGGTGAATGGGCTCGCCATCGGTTTTCACAAAGACCACATCCGGACGGATTTCAATGCCCTGAGGACTTTCTCGGGCCGATTCTGCAGCATCGTCGCTGCCGCAACCAGCTAACAGGATAAGCAGGGCGGCAGACCAGTACAACGGGCGTCGAAATAATACCGAATGAAACGGCCACTTAAATAAAGTAGTATCACTAGCTGGTCGGTCTCCATCGTGGTTTTGAACATATCCGAACGTCGTTTTATGCACGCCATGAGCGTCATCGTATTTTTTTGGGGATTTCATCATAAGCTTTCTGATGGTTGAGCTGAAAACGTGTGGTTTCGATTCACAATCCGGAACAGTACCGGAATGACAAATAAGGTGAGCAGGGTGGAGGTGAACATCCCGCCGATAAGCGCCGTAGCCAGGGCCTGACGAAATTCATATCCGTCGCCGAAGGGAATGAGCATGGGTAAAAGTCCTAAAATGGTGGTCATGGTAGTCATCAAAACCGGTCGAAATCGATGTTTTCCGGCCTGGATGATGGCCTGACTCAGATCGCCGGACTCCTCCAGGTACCTCCGCATGAAATCCACTTTCAAAATGGCATCATTTACCGCAATACCGGTGAGAATGAGCAGCCCCATGAAGGAGAGCATGTTCAGGCTTCCTCCCAATATGTACAGTAAAAACAGGGAGCCGATCCACGCGAAGGGAACAGCGACCAGAATCAGTGCAGGATAACGCAGGCTTTCGTACTGAACGGCCAGAATGATGTATATAAGGATGAGGCTGATGCCCAAAAGTCGGAGCATGTCGCGCAGGAGCCGGTCCACCATGAGTGCCGATCCTGTGATGCGTACTTCGATGCCGGTTTCGCGGGTGAATTCCCGCACGGCTTCGCGGATTTCGCGGCCGTTGAACCACCAGTCGGCCAGGGTGAATCCGGTGAGATAGCTGAGCACTGCGGCCTGATCGGCGCGTTCGAGTTGTTCGGGCTCCTGAACCTGTTCAATGGCCAGGAGTTCGCGAAGCGGGATGTTGCGTCCACCGGCGGACATGACCAGCGATTGGGGATCCACAAAGGAGTCGCGGTCGCTGAACAGGCGAATGGCTATGCTTTCATCCTCCCGATTCCATTCGGTGACCAGATTGCCACGCGCACGGGACTCGAGGAAATCGATCACCTGATTCTCGGTGAGTCCGAGTTGCAGCAACCGGGCGCTGTTAAAACGAATATGCCATGTATCGACCACTTCGGGATATTGCTTATGCAGAGTGCTTCCCGGGATTCGGGCGGGCAGCCACTCCATCATGGCTTCTGCAACTCTTTCGCTGAATGCCCGGTCTGTGCCCACAAATTGCAGGATAACGGGATCGGTGTTCCCGCCGGTTAGCGTACCAAGTGCGCTGTCGCCTTCGAGTCGCTCGAGCGTCCAGCCGGACTGCGATGCAATGCGCGCAGTGATCATGTCGTCGACTTCCGCTGCACGAAATCCGGGCGGGACTGCAATTTGGATGGTGAATTTGTTGAGTCCTTCCCGCGCGATGCGGCTGAGGTTGGTCTGATCGGTATAGCCTCCCATTACCAGAATGCCGCGGGCTGGGGACTCCGATTGCAGTATTGCCGAGAGATCGAGGGAGAGGTCCCGCGCCGCTTGCTGCACCGTAAGCAGGGAGGTGTTCCCGGGCAGACTCACCCGGTACTGCAGACTATCCGGCTCGCCTTCGGGGAGCATGGTTTTCGGTAGGTGCCAGAACATCCATCCGGCAAGGATTCCCAGAATGAGGGTAGAAACAATGACCAGCGCAGACCGACGCAGCGCTAACTGAAGCAGTCCTTCGTAGAGGTGCTGAACCCGGTTAAATCCACGTGCAAAAGCGTTCCGTTTTTCGTCAGGGTTTGGGTCATGAGTGACGTTTATATCAGACGTAAACCTTGCTTCATCAATGTGTGAACGGCTTGTTACGGAATCTGAATTTAGGTCTGAACCTTCGGCAAAGGCTCTATCATGCATGCTGGCTGAACCTTCGGCAAAACTTCCATCCTGTTTAACGGCGGGAACTATGCTTTGCTTCCTTGCGGACCGCTTCTGAAACGAAACCACCATCACCGGGATAATCCCAAGCGCTACCAACAGCGAAGCCAGCAAACTCACCGACAGGGTGAAGGCCTGATCCCTGAAAATCGCGCCTTCGAATCCGCCCAGAAACAGCAGGGGCAAAAAGACCGATATCGTTGTGAACGTAGAAGCGGTCACGGCAAGGGCGATTTCCCGGGTTCCGCGGTGGGCCGCCTCCCGAATATCATGACCGTATTTGCGATATCGATTGATGTTCTCCAGCACCACAATCGCATTGTCCACCAGCAAACCGATTCCCAGCGTGAGTCCGCTCAGCGATATAATGTTCAGCTGAATACCGAACAGGTACATCACGAAAAAGGTGAGGAAAATACTGGCAGGAATAGCAATTCCGATCGTAAACGGCATCCTGGGATCGTTCAGAAACACGAACAGCACGATGAATGCAAGGATGCCTCCGTAAGCCAGGGTTTGCAGCAGGTTTTGGATGGTATTCTTTACGTAGGAGGCGTTTTCCTGCAGGATTTCCACCTGTATACCCGGATATTGACCGGTGATTTCTTCAATCAGCGGATCGAGGGACTCAAACACCCGAACCGTGTTGCTGCCGTAATCCTTTTTCACAAGTACCGTTAAAACCTGGCTCCCATTATATAAGGAAAACGATGTGGGGTCCTGCTCATCCAGATACACATCGGCGATTTCGTGGAGGCGGAGGATGCGTTGGGTGTCGGTGAGGCGGGTCACCGGCAGCATCCGAATATCGTCGATGGACTGAATACGGCTTTGGATGGAAAGCGAATAGCGATACCATCCGTCGCGCAGCTCTCCTGAGGCCGAGTACACGTTCGCCTGACGAATAACCTCCCGGATTTGAGCTATGGAGAGTCCGAATTGGTCGATGTCGGCCTGACGAAAGCGGATGTGTACTTCCGGAACAACGGCTCCGACCAGAACGGCCTGAGCGATACCCTCTTGTTGCTCGAGTCGACGGGTTAATACATGCTCAGACCAGCGTTTCAGGTCGAGGCGGGTTGCGAAATCGGGATCGGGCTGACCGGAGGCGGTAACCGATAGTACGGCAACGGGTTCATCGGCGGGAGTGGTGTAAATCAGGCGAGGTCGACCGGCCTGTTCGGGCAACATCATACGAACCTGATCGAGTTTCTCGCGGGTGTTGAGAAAGGCCAGGTTCATATCCCGTCCCCACTCGAAATTCAGGGCAATAATGCTTTGTCCTTGCCGGGCGAAACTATGCACGCTGCTGATGCCGGGAATGGTGCTCATCACCGCTTCCAGGGGTTCGTTGATGCGTGACTCCACCTCGCGGGCCGATGCACCGGACCACTCGGTTTGCACCAATAGCGATGGGCGGTCGACATCCGGCAGGAGGTCCACAGACAAGCTCTGCAGGGCAATCCATCCGAAGATAAACGTAGCCAGAACGAGCATCAGCGCTGTAACGGGACGGTCAAGTAGCATCAGTTGGGAGTCAAGATCAGGTTATGGTGTAACGTGGGGTGGTGGTTTACTCGTGCGAGAGGTCAGTCGACCAAACTCGTGTGAGTACCCAAACTCGGGTTAAGTCAGGTGGTTCGGGTTAATATCTGTAATTATGTCTAACTATCCATCCACTTTTACTGTGAGATTTGTGCACATCGACATAAACAAGTATCAGATCGGGTACACAAGCACCATAAATTGGCCCATCTCGTCATGACCGCGTGCAAGGATTTCACGGTTGGCGATGCGGTTAATGCGAACCCGTCCCTCGAAGCTGACAAATCGGGTGAAGGCCTCCTGAGCCGGATCATACACCACATACCGGGTTTCGTTGGTCTCGGCACTATACGGCTCATGACGAATCCACAACAGCCCCTCGTCACACACCACAAAGTGATCGAAAAACGGACGAAGTTCGGGCATTCCGTCGCGGGCCTGACTCAGCATCTCTCCCTCGAGACCATCCAGAGCCCTTGCGATTTCCTCGGGTGTATTGGTGTGGGTTGGCAGCGTTGGTTGGGCCCAGAGTTCGGGCGTAGCATCCGCATCGGAGAGGTCGAGGCGATAGAACTCGTTGCTTGAATTATGCGCCGCGTAGTAGAATCCGTCGGGAGAGTTGAAGTCTACGATCCTGTATCCTAGAGGTTGAGACCGGATCATAAACATGGAGTTGTTCTGCACCATGAGCATCTGAGTCGGCGGGAGGGTGACGGACTGCACATGCTGGAGGTCGCCATTATCGTTAATGGTAGCCAGGTTAAACGGTGCAGGATCCGAGCCGCTGTTGGTGGGTGAAAATCGTTGGCGATAAGTGGATGTAAACAGGTTTTCGCCCACGGGTTGAACACGGACGGGGAACGTACTGGTATTTCCTTCGAAACGCGGATTGGCGTCTATGCTTTTGATGAATTCCCAGTTGTTGGGTCCGCTTTCCCGGAAGGATTTGAGCGAGAACGACCCGATATCGTATACATAGAGCGTACTGCTGACGGTGAAGATATGGAAAGGGTTTTCGAACTCCATCGGACCGCGGCCTTCACGTCCGAAAGCGTTGATGTAGTTGCCGCTTGGACCGAAAACGAAGACTCTTTTCTGTCCGGAGTCGAGCAGGAAGAATCGTCCATCGGGATGTCGGGTGAAATCGACAATCTGCTGGAAAAAGATATCATCCGCATCGGCGGTATCCTCACCGAACGACAGTACGGGTGTGAGTCGCTCGTAGGACTGGTTTGCGATAGAATCGGCGGTAACGGGGTCGGATGAGCTGCTAGAGCAGGAAAAGAAGATAAAAAGGAGGGGGATGGAGAATAAGAACGATTTGATGGTTGGATGTATCATAGTCCTGCAGGTGCTGGTTGGAAAGTATAGGTGTTGATGGGGTTAAGATCGACAATTCGTTTCACTTATGCTCGTTTTCAATTGGTTTAACTGTTGACGGATGGGAGCGGGGAATAGTTGTATAGGGGAGGATGTGTTTTGCAATCACTTATATAGTTTCGATAGATTCGGGGGGGGGGCTTGTGATCCAGGGAATGTTTCAATAACTCATTTACTTATAGTGCAAACTGCACGCTAAACTCCAGAAACCGCGTCTTATGAAATAACGGTCACAAATAAGTTGCAAATAAAGGTCTTAATCACCAAATTGCACGTTAATAAACCGTTATGCCACCAAAATGAAATCACCATGAAATATCAAATATTATCATTAATTACAGCAGTTTTCTTACTTATGGGTTGTGCAAGTGCCGATGTTATGCTTCTTGACCCATCTAGATCATTCCCGCCCACTGAAAATGTACTTCTATTATTCGAAGAACCAGAGGACGAATACGAAATCATTGCTATCATAGAGGCAAAGGGGTCACAATATAACAATCAATCGGAAGTTGTAAGAGCGGCTCAAAAAAAAGCAGGTAAAATTGGTGCACATGGTATAATACCAATGACAAATGAAAGAAGAGAGGTTGCCTCAGAAGTAATACCAAATCCAGTTGCCGGTTCTCCACCAATATATATTGCGGGAGGTACACAAATGACAATGAAATTTGCTGCAATACGATATATTAGATAATACTCTTGACTATTTATTATGGCACTGAATCAGAGTTATTGGTCCTTTATTTTTATGGATGTTTATGTTTCACAGTTAACTGCAATCGTGGATGTTTTGCAAGATCGTATTCTTACAGGATTTGAAAATATTGAAGAAGAGGCAGAGAAGCTAAGTACTGAGAAATGGAACGAATATATGTCAAGTCCTGGAACAGGAAACGAAGATCCAGGTGATTATGCCGAACATGCAGAAGAAGTTGGCATTTCACATTTTATACTATTAAAGCAAATCAGGCAGGGAGTTATAAATCTTCATGCGGTATTTCTATTTCATTTATTTGAGCAACATATCATGACTTTTTTTCGGAAAGAAATTCTAAACCCACAAGAGGAAAGGGACTCAGAGTTATTCAATAATCAAGAGTTCAAAAAAATGCAAAAAAAAGGTAATGAGCCTACTTTTCATTCAGGAATGATAAATTTTGAAGAATTTAAAAATCGTTTAAAGAATATTGGGGTTGAAATTGACAATTTTGAATCTTGGTCAAAAATTTCAGAACTACGCCAAGTTGCTAACGCAGTCAAACATGCCGAAGGTTCATCTGCAGGAAGATTAAAAAATATGCGCCCTGATTTATTTAGTAATCCAGAGCTACAAAATCTTGAAATTAATAATACTCTTTTCAATCCTAAAGTTTATTCTCCATTATCAGGTGAGGATATATTTTTATCATTAAATGATATTCACGATTACAAAGATTCAATTCGAAGCTTTTATATTGAGCTTATGAGTTCAATTGAAAGTTTATGACAATTACATAAATAATGCATCTGGTGGCATAACAAGCATTTCCTGCTGACGTGTAAGCGTTTGTTGCTTATATTCATACATGGTCGCCCCGCCGCACAAATGCGAAGCCGTTAGTAGCCCTTCGGGCTAAGAACTATGCAGGTTGGAGTGCGAATCGAAATTTACCTGTGAGTAATTCTCCTAGTTCCTGCTTGGATACGCCAAGACGCAACAATCCCTTCAACATCAAATCCAAAGATGTACTCGGATCGCCAACTTCCATTTTCGCTACACGCGATTGACTGGATCCCAAAGCGCGAGCTAGTTGCACTTGCGTCCAACCACGTTTTTTTCGCTGATAACGAATAAGTTCACTGATCTCTAAGCGAATCTCCAAATACGCTTCTTCTTCTGGAGACAACTCTAAAAAGTCCGCGGTTGATCCAACGCGAAATCCAGCTTTTTCTAAGTTTTGACGTTTTAGCTTATCCATCTTTCAATCTCCTGTAAACTGTTTGTAGCGTGATAATCGCTTTTTACACTGATCTATCACTTCTTTCGGGGTTTGTTGGGTCTTTTTGAGAAATACTTCCAGAATAACAATCGCCTCACTATCTATGTAATACACAATACGCCAAATCTTATTGGCATCATTAATGCGTAGTTCGTGACAGTTTTTGCCAATCGAAGGCATTGGTCTAGAATCAGGCATCTCCAAATGCTCACCTTGCTGCAGTCTTCGCATCAAGAAACCGGCTTTCAGCCGAGATTCGGCTCCGAACGGTGGAGTCTTTATCTCTCCGTGTAGCCAAACGATGTATTTGTTAGTGACTGCCATTCCTAAATATGTCACATTTGACATATAATGTCAACTATTAAAAGGGGCTACTCACACGCGCTCCAAGCGGACAGTGGTTGCTTGGCGTTGTTTGGTTTTGACGGGTATTTTACTACATTGCGGTTGTTATTCAAACCATAGCCACGGCCGCTTAACCGCCAGACCGTTACAAAGGCGGAAGACGTCTTAAGGCTGTATACTATTCCAACGTAAATTTACGGGCCGTTTCGAGGCATCATTAAAACTTGTATATTATGCAAGTTTTAATGATTTATTCAGTACCTTTGCTGTATGAAAAATTACACAAATCGCAAAGCGTATATAAGCAAACTACTGGCATACAAGGATAAAGACCTCATAAAAGTGGTAAGTGGTTTGCGCAGAAGTGGCAAAAGTACCTTGTTTGAAATCTATCGTCAAACGCTGTTGCAAATGGGGGTGCATGCACAGCAAATAGTGTTTCTAAACTTTGAGGAATTCGAATTGCGCAAATTTCTAAATGACTTAGATGGATTGTATGCACATATCATAGAGCAGTTAGATTTATCAAAGCCCAGTTATGTTTTTTTGGATGAGGTTCAAAATGTTAAGGAGTTTGAACGATTGGTAGACGGGTTGTTTGTGAAACCCCATGTAGATGTTTACATCACAGTGAAAGCTTCCCCTAACTAGCTACGTTTGTGATTAGAGATTGTAAGTTAAGTGACCTCCTCCCAATTTTAGAGTCACTCAAAAGTAGAGTTTTCGGGAGTTAGTTGGTGGGTTTGAATGAACTCTTCGGGAGTTAAATCTCCTAAAGAACTATGTGGCCTGAGGTGGTTGTAACCCCACTTCCATTGGTCAATGATTTCTTGGGCGTGTTCGAGTGACAAAAACCAATTCACCGACAAACACTCATCACGAAACTTCCCGTTGAATGATTCAACATACGGATTATCAGTGGGTTTTCCCGGCCTTGAGAAGTCCATGGTTACATTGTTCTCATAGGCCCATTGGTCTACATCCTTGCTGATGAACTCGCTGCCATTGTCGCACTGCACTCGCTGTGGAAACACACATTGATCCTGGGCAATGCGAGCA
>JAFIEZ010000002.1 GCA_020832235.1 Bacteroidota bacterium | reverse complement strand
TCGAGGCGTGGCGCCAGGAGTATAACAGCTACCGGCCACACAGTTCACTAGGAGGATTAACACCCGATGAGTATATTAAATCTAACCTGCAAAACAGTCCCGATTCTCTACTTCTGACTGGCTGAATTACAGGGAGGGGGTCAACAGTCCCGATTCTCTACTTCTGACTGGCTGAATTACAGGGAGGGGGTCACCTAATTTACACCTATGAAAAAATCACGATAGAACAAATTGTACCGTAATGCCCCGCCTACGTGAAGCTCAGGACCGTCAGTTGAGTCGTTACTCGGCGTGTAGGCTTGTGCGGAAACGGTTGGCAGAGCAAAAGTAACTGATGAAGATAGGCTGATAATTAGTATAGTCAAAGTGAGCGCTTTGTACATGACCGTTGACCCTTGGTTGTTATTAATTTATTCAGACCAATCTAATCATCGTAGCTGTAGGATTCCAATTTTGAATAATATAATCAATAACTTGCTAGTTATTCTGTAGTTAGGCCAACGGATTTGGAGAACGGTAAGTAGTATGATTTTTCTTCTAATGTCTATATAAACGAATGCCCCTGCAGTCTGGATTTCGTGTTATACAATCAACAGATGCAGAGGCATATTCGTTAGGTGTATGGCTATTTTACAAGCTGTTTCCCGTAGTTATTTTATTAACATGAACATCCGGGTGTGAACGGTATTTCCGGCTGTCAGGCGATATATGTAGGTGCCGCTTGAAAGCGAAGATCCGTTAAACTGAACGGTATGCCATCCGGCTGTACGGGTATCCTGAGCCAGTATTGCAACTCGTTGGCCAAGTACATTGAAAACTTCCAGGCGAACATCCACTGCTTCCGGCAACCCGAAACGAATGGTCGTGGTAGGATTAAACGGATTGGGATAGTTTTGGTCGAGGGTAACCACCGTTGGTAAATCTGAGCCGTCGTTAAGCCCAACTCCGGTACGCGTAGTGAACGACCAGACTGCACTCCATTCACCACTTCCATCAGCGCCGATACCCCTAACCCTCCAATAATGGAGAGTGTTTGCGTTTAGCTGTTCACCTGGTGTGAAATCGGTTGTTTCGATGGAAGCAACATTAACTAGTATATCATCAAAATCGGCATCCAATGCTACCTGTATCTGATAACTCACAGCGATTGTGTCGGCTTCCCACTCAAATGTCGGCTGACGATCAACGTCAACAGCATTATTATCCGGTCCAGTTAGAGCAATTGCCAATGGCAAGGTCGGTGCATCGCCATCGCCCGGCTCTGTGGGATCGTCCTCCTCAGGTGCTACATAGTGAAGTAATGCCCCGTTAACGCCGACGGCCCACACGCCGAGTGTTTCCGAGGTAAACAGGCCGTTTATGATTCCAGATTCTAACCCGGTAGGACGTTGCGCCCACGTTACTCCTCCATCAAACGTTGTAAGCATAAGTGGAGTCGTAAACTCAACAAGCCCTACTGCCCAGCCTGTGTTCTCATCAAGAAAGCGGATGTCCTGAATTTGGTTTTGGTTTCGAGTGGTTTCGAATTGAGTAATCCAGTTTTGTCCACCATCGGTGCTTTTGAGGAGTCGGGCACTGGCTCCCCCTACAAATAATGTATCCGCACTTTTTACGTACAATGATAACTGATGGCTGGTAGTCTCCAGATCAATTTGGCTCCAGTTACTTCCTCCATCCGTAGTTTTTAGGAGTGTACCAAACTGGCCAACGGCATAGCCTGTGTTTTCATCAGCAAAAGCTATTTTGTTAATACGGCGGATGTTGTCTGAGGTGGATACCGTCCAGATTTCGCCACCATCTGTGGTATACTGGATGGAGCCATTATCGCCGCCGACCCAGCCACGCTGTTCATCCATAAAATAAACCGAACGAAGGTTTGTAGAGACCTCGGTATTTATTTGATTCCAGGTATCACCGGCATTATGTGTGACAATCAGGTTTCCGCTCGACTTACCCTGCCACAACGTTCTGCCAGTGGCACTTAACCCAAATCGGGTTCCACTGGCCAGACCATCAAGTACTGACCATGAATCTCCGGCATCAATAGTGCGATAGATGATGTTTGATCCCATCACAAAACCGGTATCAGCACTTGCCCAGTGTATATCAGTGAGTTGTGTTGTGAAATCTGTTTCGCGCAAAACCCAGATGTTTTCGTCCGGATTGAGCTCTGTTCGGAAGCTCCACACATCACTTTCAGTGGCTGATGATGCGTTGTATTGATGAACCTTCCAGAAATAGTCGGTGTAGTAGTCAACCAATCCACCTAGGGAAAGAGAATCGGTGAAGGCACCGGCGTATACGATGTTCTCTTCTGTGAAATCGGGACTCAAACCAAGATAAACCACTACTGAATCGGCAATTTGGTCACCAACCCAGCGCAATGTGCCGTTAATGGCTACATCTGTGCCACCATCTGCAGGATTCGGCGATTCAACGTCGGTTAGTCGATCGATGTAAACATTTAATGGTATGGTGATTTCGCTATAACGGGCATCGTTAGTGGTGATGGTGATTTCAACTTCATTCAGGCTTGTAGGTACTTCCGACGCATCTATGATTACCGTAATGGTGCCATAGCGACGAGGCGCAATAATGCCGTCAGCTTCGGCGCCGGCTGTAAACGCATCATTATTCGCAATGCTTTTTTCAGCTGTGTGTACCTGCGTTGCAGAAAAGCGAATCAAGCTTTCGGGGATGTTTTGTCCGCCGGCTGATATGCTCCAGTTCAAGGACTCGCTGCCAATGTTGGCAAAGGCAAGTGTGAGGGTATCGATGGAACCGCTGCTGATGTTGAATTCGTCTGATGGAGGTGTGAACATGAGGTGCGGTGCCGGAGTACCTGCATCCAGGGGGACGTTGGTTACATTTTTGCTCGGCACGGTGAATGATCCACCAACCCATAACCTGTCGCCAATTACTTCAATATGCTGAGAACCTACAAAAGAGCTGCCAACCAGATAGTTTGCAAACAGGTTTTCATCGGGAACAGACCATTCTCCAGTACCCAGGTCTTTGCGCTGCAGCAATTTGCCGGGTACGTTTGAATTGGCTATGAAATACAGACTGTTTTCATAAACTAACGCCTGATTCGAGAAGTAAAACTGGTTTAAATTTGTGTCCTCAGGCCAGTTTTCGACCGGCCACCAGGTATCCGTTTCCGGGTGAAACACCAAAGAACTTGAACCGGTAGGTAGTTGTTCGAGTATATTGCCATCGTCATCCAATGTCTGATATGTGCTGAATCGACCAGAAACTAGCAGGAAGTCACCCAATGCCTGTATGCTTTGATGACTTCTGTCGCCCATGAAGCGCCGGTTATAACGATCTATTTCATCCGTTTCGCGATGGATTCTGAATATAGATCCATTAAAGGATGGCGCATTAAAACGTGACTCCATCATAACGTAGATATGCTCATCGGTTGCTTCGAAGTCGACTACCAGCCTGTTGGTTAGTGTGAGATCATCGGGTATCGGGATGGGAGAAAACTCTTGTGTTTCGAGGTTTAACCGGCCTATCGAATATTGATTGGGATCACGGTCGGGAATATTGCTGAAATAACCGCCTATATACAGGTATCCATCGATGATTTTCAGCGCTCTAACTTTACTGGAATACGAACCCGTACTTGGACCGGCGAATCCATTGCCAACAGCATGCCAGGCACCATCACTCCATCGTAACAGGCTTCTGGACTGAACCTCTGATCCATCCGAATTAATGCCGGTCAAAAAGCTGCCACCTATGTAAATGTCGCCGCTGAGGGTATCTTCAATGGCAGTATATACCCTTGCATTGGTAAGACCAGCCCTCGAAATTCCCCCGCCAATAGGACTTAATTTATTTGTTTCTGTATTATACCTGGCCACTAACGGCGTTTCATAGTTGGTATTATCGCTGTTGTAAATGCGTTCAAAATTCCCGCCTAATAGGATGTCGCCATTGGAAAGCTCCCGAACGATATCCATAACCGTGCCATCTGTACCGTTACCTACTTGCCAGTAGCTCTCACCATCGTATCGCATCAGGCGATTGGCACGTACAATTTGGCCATCTGGCTGTCGTTGGCGTACATTATCTCCCGCCAGATACAATCCATCGTCACGTTGTAATGCAACGCGTATCGGAGCATTGGTTGCACCCAGATTTTCACCCATCGCGTACCCGATGGAGCTTTCTCCATTCTCTATAAGATATCGGCCTGCTGAGCGATCCCATGCAATCATGCCACCGGCACGCTGAGATGATGTAACGTTGTTTGCAGGAGGCTGAACAAAATTGTTAAAACTCCCATAAAGATAGATACGGTCTTCGGTGAAGTGCACACCGTGTGTTACGCTTCCTCCGCCACCTCTGCCCGATTCTACGGCCATTTCTCCACTCCATGATCCGCCAGACCATACAGCTATACCACTGCTCGGAGGATGTATATCAGGATTATGGGATGACAGTGCGTTTTCAGTACGTTCGCTGTTGTATGCAATCCCAAAACTACCGGTAACGTAAAGACCTGATCCATAGGGATCTCTGTGTATACCTCTCACAACGCCATTAACAATGCTTGATGCCAACTGCCGATGCAATCCACCTCCAACAAGCTGAAAAGCACTGCCAGTCCAGCGAACAATTCCACCAGCATTTCTTGAACGGTAGCCGTCGAATTGCTCAAAATCGGAATCGAACATCCTGACTCGTTCGAAAGAACCTCCAAAATAGAGATTGTCTGTTAATGGGTCACGATAAACTACCGAAACTCCACCTTCAGCGAAGCCAATGAATTCATGGTCTGTTGTACCCACTTTAATTTGGCTCCAGTTATCGTTTGAACTTAGGATTCCAATACGATTCAGAGTGATATTCGCAACTTCTCCATATGCAAATGTAAATGCACCGCCTACGTATAGATTGTTGCCGTCTAGTACTATGGTAGATACCATATCGTTCACACCTCCACCGGCTTCCGTCCATGTATTTGTTGGAATATGATACTTTGCCAGGTTTCGGGCTGGAATGGTTTCGCCGTTGTGTTCAATGACGTTGAAGAATCCACCAGCGTACAGGTAATCACCACGTATGGCGAGTGCATTAACCGAAGTGGTTCGTGGGGAGGTTGTTGTTCTATCGGGAAATCCCAGGCTATGGAAATTCTCGCCGTCGTACATCACAACTCGTCCGGTCTGTCCACCTAGTTCAGCAAATTGCCCGCCGAAGTACAGATTGCCCTGTTCATCTTCAATCATGGCAACTATGGGGGCGTCTGCGCCAAGCTGAAACAGTGATTCAGCGGATGAATTTTGTGCATATAAAAGATTATAATCTATAAATAATATGCTTATTAATGATAACGCCAGTAATTGTAATCGTAAGGTTGTGCACATAGCAGGTGGTATTTCAGAATGATTTGCTGCAGTTGGAGTAATGACAGTCACAAAGGAGTGACCGTTTGTCAGATTCAGGCAGAAGTGTAGACGTTCTAGCCGTTGAAATTCAGAGAATTCGACAAGTTTTACAGCAGATTCTGTATTAAGGGTTTAGCGACGTGTTGAAAAGCGGTAAATACACATGTATTCCCGCATACCTTATTTAGCGCACTATATATAAGAAGAGCGACATGCCCGGTTAAAAAACCGGGCATTATCTGAAATACTATTTATTCAACTTCGCCCAGGTGTCGCGAAGTCCAACCGTCTGGTTAAATACAAGCTTCTCTGGGGTGGAAGACTTGTCGGCATAGTAATAGCCTTTGCGCATAAATTGGTAGTGTGGTAGAACGCCTGATGATGCGGCTTCAACAGCATCATCAATCAGCGCCGGTTCAGCATACGCTTTCGCAATAACCGTTAAACTATCCGGATTTACATAGTCCAGGAAATCACCCTCTTCCTCAGCCGGATTTTCAACCCGGAAAAGGCGATCGTAATCGCGTACTTCTACCTCAACGGCATGCTCCGTGCTCACCCAGTGGAGTGTTCCTTTAGCCTTGATACCAGAGGTATCGCTGCCCGACCGTGAATCGGGATGGTACATACAACGGATTTCGGTAACGGTGCCGGATGCATCTTTTACTACATCCTCACAAGTAATGATGTAGGCGCTTTTAAGTCGTACACTGGCACCCGGCGACAGGCGGAAGTACTTCTTCGGAGCGTCTTCCATGAAATCATCCCGCTCTATATATATCGTGCCGTTGAATGCAACTGAGCGCTCACCGGTGGATGCATCCTCCGGATTATTCTCACTTTCGAGCATTTCGACCTTGCCTTCCGGCCAGTTTGTGATCACCAGTTTAACGGGATCGAACACCACCATGCGACGGAGGGCGATTTTATTGAGATCCTCGCGGGCGCAGAATTCCAGCAATGATACGTCGATCAAGTTATCGCGTTTCGCAACACCGATACGGGCACAAAACTCTTGTATGGATTTGGGTGTGTAGCCTCGTCGGCGAAGTCCGGAAATGGTTGGCATCCGTGGATCATCCCATCCGTCTACCGCACCGCGAACGTCATTGGCAATTTGCCAGATTCGGCGTTGTAGTTCGGCGCGCTGTTGGGTGCTTGTCATGTTTGTTTACTTAATTCGTTGGATTTGATTGAGCCTAAGTTAATCGAAATTCCTTTATGATACAGGTGAATGCTTCCGTAGGCAGTTGACATGGTATACCGCCAAGCCCGCAAAGATGTTTAGACGCCAGTAGCGTTACATGAAGATCACAAACAGACCGCCGGAAGTTCGTTGACGATACTACTAACAACCTTGAATACATCCGTTACAATCTACGGACAGGCATTCGTTTGCCCTGTTGATTTTATCCTCTTTGAAAGATGTTATATAGTGGGTTTAGAAACCTTTACTTCCCCTATAAACCATTTATAGATGTCTAAAAACTTCTGATACTCCTTCTCATCAACAAGTAAGTTTAATGGAATACTAGGACGTTTATCAATTTTGTCTACTGGAATGCTAACGCCATTAATTTGATTGAGCTTGTCTAACAACTCCAGTCTTTTTTGCTCACTTTCAAATGGGAGCCTGTGTTTATACCACTGAAAATAGATTTCAACTGCACCTGTTGTCCATAAAGCAAATGGATAATGATCTACTCTTAAATGTGAGAAAACTGGTACCATAGAACCTCGTTTTCCTGCACCAAACCAAATCCGAGTTGTTTGCGGTTTTATCCAATTTAAAAGTTTTCTGACTACCTCAGTTTCAGCAACTCCACGCTGTGCTGTTAGTTCGGCGAAAAAGGTTTCTTCGTTCCAACTGTTTTCTTTTCCTTTATTGACACCCTTCGTTTTATCAGCAGTTGCTGTTTGACCGATTACTCTCGGAACAAGTGTTTTCACATTGTCTTGACCTACAAATTGTTTGATTTCTAGGCCTAAAATTTCGGCTGGTGTCATTTGCTCATTTAAGAACTCAATAATTCGTTGTAGTTCTTTTGGAATGCTGTCGGCAATGATTAGCATTCTGATTTTTCCAGCTTTTAAGTTAGTTTTCGTTAACTCCCAAAAATTCTCAGGTTCATTTTCCTTTTGAAGAAATTCCTCTAATGCTTCGAGGTTATCCTTATTTAGGGAATTACATTGATCTTCAAAACGATGCTTTATTTCTTCAATCGTCCAATATGTAACAGCGTTCGCAGCATAATCGAGGATTTGACCAATAACTTCTCTTCTTATTCTTGTATCGGTACTGCGTTTTACTTCCACCAAAGTTGGTATGCCGTCTTGGTCAATGAATAAGTGGTCCAAACTCCAACGACCACTCGCGTCTTTATCGTCAGGAACTCGAAACTCTCTTGAAATTAGTAACCATCTTCTTGGTCGTAGACTATTGATCTGTGCACCCGAAATTAAGTTCGGATAATCAGCCAAAAGCTGTTGAAGAAGATCTTCTGAAATGTAGTTTTCTTCGTTCAACTCTGAGAGTTTTCCGCTATTGTCTAAATGAAATATTGTTTCGTTCACGATGACTCTTGAATTACTGTTAACTCGAACTTCTTAAGTTTATTGGACGAAGAGTTTTCCCCCTATACAACAAGATATTGAGGTGCAAGTTGCTCAATAAGTTCTTGATATGCAACTTAAATACCAGCGTTATTTTGCTTCCATCAGCCTTCAACTGTAACGCCTTGGGTACCTAATCGAACCTAAATAATCACATAATGTGAATATTTAAACCTGTTCAACCACTCCACATCCCAACCTAAAAAAGCACGCCCGGTCGGGAGCGTACTTTGGCCGTCACACCGCAGCGCCGTTGACGGATGCAGCGTATTCGGATGGCTCTTTGTAGCCCTCTCGGTCAATTACACGGGTGTATTGACTGCTCGGCTTCAGACCGTACTTATCTGCGCCTTTGCCATTCGCCGGTAGAATCGTTTCTATGTTGGCATAGGTGCGTTCTTCTCCAGCGTTATGCGCGATGAACAGGGTAGCGTTGAGTCCGAGCATCTCTTCCAGGTCAATGCCGGCTAGTAGCTCCTCGGAGCGATACTTCCGACCGATCCATCGCTCCAGATCTTTTCTCAGGTTGGACTTCTCGTTTAGACTCCACGTGTAGCGTTTGCCTACGATAAACCGCCGACCTTCTTCATCTTCCTCTTCCAGCTCGAAGATGATGGACAGCTTGTGCTTGGACCCAAACTTCGTGTCCAGCTCTCCTAAGTCTACCACATCCACACAAACGGCTTTGTGCAGGCCTTCTGGTGGCAGGGGATATTTATTCGGATCTTCTTGAATGATAAGTGGCATTGTGGCCTCCTATTTGGGTTTGGTGAGTAGAAAACGTCTGCTGCTGGACTCCACACCGTACTGTTGATACAGATCGGGATGGTCTGCTTTGAGCCGCGTCGTGTCCAGTCGGGTAGAGGTGCTGCTCTTCCAGCTTACCAGCGTCCTTCCACCGGCTACCATTCGCTCAGCCTCCTTCAGGTGATCCTTGAGCAGGTTTTTGTAATGGTCCTCCAGCGCTTCAAGACGCTCCATCCGCTGGCGAATATCCAGTAGCTCGGTGTAGTAGCCGTAGGCCTTTGGGGTAGCCTCCACGACCACATCACCCTTGGACTCCGGGAACAGGATGATTCTGTCCTCGCCGTTTACCGGATCAGGTCGAACTCCTCCAACGATGTGCTTATTCCACCACTTTGCCACTTCGCTGATCATCTCGGCGATGAACCGGTCATCACGAAAGATGATGATAGGCTTGTGGTACTCGGCGCTGTCACGCTCGTAGATGAACAGATAGGCGTACTCGTAGCCGGTAAGGGCCAGATAAAACTGTATCTGATACTTCCACTCCAGCGGATAGGGTCCGCTCAGGTTTTTCAGGCGGTTGGAGGTGGTTGTCTTCAGCTCCAGCAAGCCCGTTCCGGGATGGTTATCACTGGCGATAATCTGCCGGTCGATGTTTCCACGCAGGAAGGGGTACTGGCTGTGGGCGTAGGTTTTGGGAGCATTCCGGGTTCTGAGTCCGGTCAGCTTGGTAAACTTCTCGGCCATGACCGGTTCGAATACGTGTCCGAACTCGGTTACCGCGTTGCCCTTCATGGGCTCTATAAGCCCTTTCTTGATCATCCATAAGCGCAGCGGGGTCGTGTACTCGGAGCGTCCGAGTGCGGCGGCGACCTCCGAGCCTCCTAGGCTGGCTTTGCGGTCAGCTACCCACTTTTTTGTGGGGATGTTATCCAGGTATTTTACGGCTGTTGCCATAGTATGCCTCCGTTAAATTAAAAAGGCCGCCTAGTGGCAGCCTCTGTGTTGGGTTCGTGTTTTTGCTCTGGTTGCGGTGGGATTTTATCCTTGAGCAGGAGCTTCAAGAGCTCTTTGACCAGCTCTCCTGTCAGCTCTATAATGGCTCTCAGGAAGAAAATCTCACCTCGCTGTCGTTGCATTGGATCGCCCATTGCATCGTCTCCTCCGAACGGGTTTAGGGTTAAAGGGCGAACACCTTGGCGATTTGCTGTTGGTAACGCGCCCGTTTGTGTTGCTCCAGATCGTGCGACCCGAAGTAGGTGAGTTTGTTGAAAAGCTTCCACTGGCTGATGGAGTCCAGCTCTTGCTCCTCGATGACCTGTTGTGCCAGACGCTTGGAGATGTGCTTCTCCACACGATCGACCAGCTCAGCGTCCACGGGAGTGCGTTCAAGCTGACGGATACGGTGGTTGATGACCGGGAAGGTTTCGATGGCCTCATCCAGCTTCTCACTGAGCTGACTCAGCTCGAATCCACGGGTGTGTCGATGGTACATTTTGGCCATGACATCCCCGAAAATCATGCCATTGGAGCAGATGCTTCGAATAGCACCGAAGTACATGCGTACGCCCTCGCTCTGGTCGTAGGAGTTGTGCAGGAACAAGCTTAAAGCGATGTCGCTTTCGGAGTCCTGCATGCGTAGCTCTGGGAAGGTGATTTGCAGTCGCATGCGCTCGTTTTGAACGAAGGAATGCGAAGGGTCGAGTCGAAAGGATGTACTTAGTCCGACCAGCTGATTCAGAAGGGAGCGGATTAGTTCTTCGTTGCGGACCAGTTGGTAGGTGTCGCGAACGATGGAGATCACCTCGTTGGTGTCTTCACGTACGATGGCTTTGTACGGGGATGCAAGGAAGGTTTGATTATCCTTCCATCGCGCGCCGTTATGATGTAAATCGTTCACAGCTACCTGGCGCTCGGTAACCGGAAACATGAAGTTTTGTAGGTTCATGGTATAAGAATTTGGTGAGTATTAATGAGCAAGGCTCATTGTTCTTATACCAGAAAGGAGGGGGGATTAGGGGAGTGGCGAAGTGGCGAAAGTTGTAAGTCCAGTTGGAGGTTGGATGCTACTGTTTGTATTTTCTTGGAAAGACGACCCGCTGCTCAAGTTAGAATTTTCGCCACTTTGCCACTTTGGGGAGCGAGTGCATACCTCGATTGAGTTGGAATTTGCAAGAAAACGGGAAGACTGAATTCCCGTTTTTCCCATCAAGTGTGGTCAAAAGTGTGGTCACAAATTTTTAAATGTGCATTTAAATACACATTAAGACCACAATCTGCTTGACTAGGAATCAGGCGGTTCCAAGTTCGAATCTTGGCGGGTGTACCATACAAAGCCCTGAATTGCTTCAAACGCAGTTCAGGGCTTTTTTGTTTGTGGGGTCATAATACTCATTTTTGTAGAATCTCCTAAAGACCTATGTGGTCAGAGGTGGTTGTAATCCCACTTCCATTATTCCATGCGTTCCTAGGTATGATCGAGTGACAGGAACCAGCAAGAGAATTATGTAGGAATATCATGTAAGCCTAATCGTTCATTAATGTTGCTATTCACTGATATTGTTCATTAATTAATGGTGTATACGATTCGTGAACAAATTATAATAATGAACACATGAAGCAAACAATCCTCGAAAAAGCACTTCAGAATCTTCCACCAAAAATCGGTCATAAGACGGAATGGGAGGCCTATGTCCCTGGACATAGTTTAAAAGTAGATGCCAGGGTAACATTCAATCCAAATAAAAAGAAAGCTATTGTTCGAAATGCGGAGATCAAAAAGGAGATTCGTAAACATCATATTCCCCAATTGAAGGAGCTACAAGATAAGGTTGGCCCACTCATATTGGTGGCCGAACGGTTATACCCCAATATTAAAAAAGCTTTGAATGAGGCGGGGATTGATTGGATAGATGTGGCCGGAAATATTCATTTAGAAGAAGAGGAAACCCTTGTATGGATTGATCTTCACACCACAACCCCCCTTCAGCAAATGAAAAACCGAGCCTTTACCAAAACCGGCTTAAAAGTCGTTTTTTTGTTTCTTTATGATGAAGCTTGGCTAAATAAAACGTATCGAGAAATCGCTGAGGCTGCAGATGTCTCATTGGGAAACATCAAACATGTTTTGGATGGGCTGAAGGAGCATGGCCTCATATATGCCAAAAACAAAGATACCCTTAAACTTAAAAACAGGGAAAAGCTTTTAGATCAATGGATTACTGCCTTCGCGGATGAACTCAAACCCCGTATCCAAAAAGGGAGATATAATTTCATGAATAAAGGGATCGAACAAAATTGGAAGAAGCTGCTATTGGGTGGGCTGGATCAATGGGGAGGTGAGCCTGCAGCGGATCTTTTAACGAACGATCTCAAACCCGTGGAGTACATACTTTATGCCAAAAAGAATCGAAGTGAGCTCATAAAGGAGTTCAAACTAATACCTGACGAAAATGGTAAAATTGAAGTCAGAGAACCATACTGGTCAGTAAAAAATGACCCACCAAATATAGCTCCTCGTCTTGTAGTATATACGGATTTAATGATTACCGGTGATCCAAGGAATATCAAAATAGCTAAAGAAATTTATGCGAAAACCCCTACAGATAAAGCTTGAAGATCTGCGGCAAGATCAGCTCAAAGAACTACTACAAGTAGTAGAAAAAGTGTTTATAAAATGTGATGTAGATTTCTATCTGCTTGGAGCCATTGCACGAGATGCATGACAATTTCAGTACAAACTGACCCACCCATTTCACTCGAAAGTGACCCACCTGTTTCAGTGTAAACTGACCCACCCGTTTCACTCGAAGCTGACCCACCCCACGGAGCATTGTACCTTTGCTTTATTTCACCAAAGCGAAGGCATATGGCAGCAAACCCGATTACTATGGATCAGATTCGAATTATTATCCAACAAGCCCACAGTGGCATATCCCGGCGACGTATAGCACGTGATACAGGGCTATCGCGCAATACCGTACGCGGTTACCTTCGTCAAACTGAACAAAGTGGACACACCCTGAACGCAGGCACGAACATTCAAATCTGAACCCGTGCACGAACATTTAAGCTCAAATTATGGTAAAGTCCGTTGGGATGATACGTCTCTGTATTGCTCAACAAGTTTCTGAGAATGAAACTCAGACTTACGCGTTCACCGGCGAGCGTCTGCTCAAACCCCAGGCTTATATTATGAAAGGCTCGTGTGTCGGGTGGTGGCCATAATTCTATAGACGCATCAGTGCTTATAAACTCCGCGAAGGTTCGCTCCCCTTCATAATGATAGCTGGCATGAATAGTAAACGTTGGATGAAGCTTGTACCGCAAATACTGGCTGAATACAAGATCAGGATACCTGCTGACCCCAACCTGATACAGCGCATCACCCCATGTATAAGCGGTAAGGTTAAACTGAGTAGCTGAAGCAAGCTCACCCCATTTTTTTCGTACCAATCCACTGAGTTGAACCTGGCCCACTCCTTCAATGGTTCGATATGCAAAACGGGTAACCAGTGGATACCCTATGATTCCAGGTTCCGGGTGACGAAATTGGGTTTCCCGATGAGGTAGTTTTAAAAACCAGGTATAGTTAAGCGTAAAACGATACTCTTGAATAGACGATGTATTTCCGGCATAACCAACTACCTGACTTATAAACTGCATCTCAGGCCTGTCAAGAACGTGCATTGTGGCAGTGTTGTTCGTACCACGTATGCCAAATCCCGTATCTAAACGAGGCATAACCTCAGCCAGCCGTTGCGTAGTATCATGTTGATAATTGAATATCGAAAACACATTATTACGTGACCAAAGCACGGAAGCACCACTATAGTTTCTGCCAAGTGCTGCATCAGCCTGAAATTGTCTTTGCCTGTACGATACCGTAGCATGATTCAGATTTGATTCCAACGTCTCACCAACGGCCAGATCTTCGTACATCTTGAGGTCAGAAACAAACCCCACAGCGACCGTAGAATGATTAGGCAACCGATAGGAATACAATGCATTCAATTTAAAACCATGTTGATTCAAATCGTAGTTGAAATCATTGTCTTCACGTACAGGTTTCGTGTTCGCCAAAGCATATGAAACTCCCAGAAACAACCCATTTGTAGTTTTTGCCTGCCGACTGGCCGCAACATTGTACAGCCTGTGACGACCACTGATTTCATTACCTGTCCAATCGTCCCATAAAAAATAATGCGTAAAATACGACAGTGAGGTCATCGCCTGATATACCGCAGACGACGATTCAAACTGATGCGTCTGCAATAGGCTTAATGGAGTTTGATACCCCCAATTACCGGGAATCTCCAGAGGGCGACGACGCACAAAATCAGGTCGTACTTCTTTGTCATAAAATATTTTATTCGAGTAACTAAAATCGGAGATATTGGCCATAATTTGCGTGCGATATCGCCCAACATGCAGGTTCCCGGAGACTTCAAGTGTCTGCAATACTCGCTCAACGTTATCTCTGACGCCCTCCTGATTTATTGGTCCGAAATCATTCTCTTGATTGGCTACATTGCCTGTTGCCCTTACAAGGTAGTCATCACGCAGATAGATATCGATTGCACCTGCTAGCGACATCCGGTTCCGTACAAATGAACCCGGTGGATATGCCACTACAGAGTCAATTATTTCCGGAGAAAATTCAAGCATGTGCAAATAGCTGTGTTGCAGCCAGTTGGTTTGAAGCTGCATACCATTTATGTAAACGTCTATGCCACGTGTACCTTGCCAGTTTTGACCATGTGGCGCAGGTTGAAATACGACATTATCGTAGGATGTAAATGACCAGCCTATGGATGTAAACATCCATTCGGTGAGTGAATATGAATCAAATCGCCCGTTATGATCTGGTTTGACAACAAGTACCCCGGGATTCACATTGAATGACTCTTTAGAAGTATTTGCATCGAAACCTTGGGCAGAAACCGAACAGATACTGATTCCAAAAAGAAATACACCGAACAGTAGAATAAAACGTTTATCGAATAGCATCAAGCAGCTCCTGTGATGGACGAATACGATAGCGGAGCCCTGCCCCGAAGCTTATATAGTCCATCTTGTAATAAATATGTACCCTTGTCAGGCTTACTTCAGAAAAGAAAATCAGATTACGCCAGTTATACTGTAGTTCGGCCTTCGTTGCAAAAAGGATTTCAGTTTCATTCGCCTTTTTCCCATCCCAGGGGGCATCGATGAAATAGATTTCAATCCCCATACCAATGCCACCATACAAGTTTAATGAAGGGGATAACGGTACACCTAAAAGCCAAAACAGTTCATTATTTACCTGAGTGTAACCACTAGAACCTTCGGGTATAGCGGATGATTTCACATAACGTACATGAGCTTGTAAATACCCAATATGAAACGGTGTTTGGGCAGAAAAGTTAAGATGGTTAGCCGGTTGATATAGATCCTGGTACAATTGGGTCAAATGTGATGTAGATCGTAAACCAAGTCCTAAATCAAACGTTTCAAGGAATTGCCCTGAGGCTGAGTATGGCAAGATTACCAATATTAATATAACTGTATAATACCTAAACAAAGCTTGAAGGGGATATTATTTTGGGGTTCTGAGAATGCAGTCTTACATGATATGTTTTTTGCTGTTCATTCAAAAGCATACATTAACAAGCATCACGTGAACGCACCGTTGTAGTTGAGTGTACAGTCTGAGTTGCTCGGAAGTGGGTTTTTCAGGCCACCTTAGGCTTTCTCAATCCAAATCGGGTTTCCCGCTCAATGCGGCTTTCCAGCGTTATGTTCGGATCGGTAAGAAATCGCCATAGCAGCTTACTCCAGGAAGTATGGTACTCGAGGGTGTTATAGTACTCGGGAGCCATTTCACGTACTTTCGGCAGCCGACTCCAGGGAATTCCAGCGAAATCATGATGTTCGTTATGATACCCAACATTAAAGGCTATCTTATTCAACGGGCCATAGTATGAATACGTCTCCTGATCTTCCTTCATCACAAAATGTTCCTGAATCCATCGTGCTCCAACCGGATGCAACCCCAGACCGAAGAATGATGATAACAGGAGGTAGGCAAAAGCCTGGAATCCAAAAAAGTACAGTATCAACGCATCGAAACCCAGTACAACCACGAAGTTAACGAACGTCCAGTCGAAGGGCGTACTGAAACTCCGGATATCCAACGGACGGAAAATAATAATCAGCGGATACATATTCAGCCATAGCGCTTTGCCCCAAAACCCTCTGTTAAACAGCCATATTTCCCACTTTCTGGGGAGGTCCGCATCCATTTCTTCTACACCCTGATGCGCGTGATGTTTTAGATGGTATGTCTTAAAGGAGACAGCCGATGGCGCTGCCGACGGCAGATTGGCCAGAATGGCAAATATCTGATTCAATGCAGCATTTTTGAATACAAGATTATGAATAGCATCATGTACCAATACAAAGGAGGCATGATTGGCAAATGCACCTATCAGCAAAACACTGGCCAGCATCACCCATACCGATTGCTGTGAGACAAACCAGGCCATACCAATTTGAAACAAAACAAGGAGAATGATGTATAGTGCTGTCTTCGGGTCTCTGCCCATTAGTGTCTTAATCTGTGGATACTTTGCTAAAATTTCGCGGCGACGAGCGACGTGCGGCTCAGGCTCGGTTGATTGTATAAACCCCATAAAGTATTGACGGCCAGTTAGTTTAAATAAATACACATTAAAACAACGCTACAGCGTTAACTTATCAACATGCTAAATACCATACAAGCCGGATTTATTTTGGGCTGTTTTTGATATGAGCCAGTGTTGGCCAGCGCGGCAAACTGAATCCGACAGCGATTAATGTTAGCCCGTCTTCAGTAACCAATACCCATCACAAGATGTGAGTTTACCTTACTACATGCGACACGTAAGTGTAAAACATACCCCATGTTTTTTGAATTTAGTGAGTGCCAGATCCCCCTCAATTGCCTCCGCTCTATTTTTAGCCAAAAACAGGCCTATCCCTTTTCCACTTATCCCTTCATGGAATGTGCGGTACATACCGAACATGTTTTCTTTAACCAGCTCCTGGTTGATACCAATACCATTGTCCGACACCCTGATCTCTAAGCTTCGTTTACTGTAATCTATACTTGCCGACACCTCTACCCGCAATGGCCTGTCGACCGATCGAAAACGGATCGCGTTATCAATGAGTTCATCCAAAATCGAAATTAATACCTTCTTAGAGGTTACGGCTTCCAGCTTTGAGGGAACTTTGAAATCCAGCTTGCCTCCGGCTAGTTCACAACGTGATGCCCACTCTGTTTTGCCGTTCTCCAGCAATGACGCAACGTCTACGGCTTCCAGCTTACGCTCGGCACCGCTTCTGATGGTCAATACCGTATTCAAATCCCGAAGAGTATCATCTAATTTTTCGGATGTTTCTCTGAGGTAGCGGTGATACAACTCCAGTTCATCCGGATCGGAGCTTTCATCTATCGCCATAATCAGGCCATCCATCGTACTTGAATGCAGCCGTACATTATGCGACAAAACCTGGGCAAAGTCCAGTAATCGTTGATTTTGAGACTCTGTGATCGAGACCAGGCGCTCCAGTTCAAGGTTTCGCTGATACGTTGCCGGCACATCCTGAAGGTGACCATACCACACTAATTTCCCATCAATACTGACTTCAGGCTCGGCGTATAACTCAATATGCCGCTGCCCCTTTTCATTATCAACGAGTAGTTCCATCTGCATGGGGGAGTCTTTTTCAGCAGAGGAGGTTAGCTCTTTAATTACCAGCTCGAATTGGGTTCTGCCAACAATGTAAATCGGATTCTGACGTCCTCTCATGAGTAAGGCAGCGTTCAACCTAGGGTCAATTTTCTCAATACTCTCGCTAACATAAGCAAATCGGATGTTGCCGTCGGGCATCATAACCAGCTTGAAGTGCACGACAGGTGATGTGTCTATAACCTGCCGTATTTCACTCATGGTTTCACGCTCCATTCGAGCCCTGACCGACCCGTCAATATCCTGCACCGTACCTCTCAATATCTTACCCCCGTTCATCGGGTCGGATATTACAACCCCACGCTCTTGCACGAATCGTACCTGGTCGTCTGAGCGTTTAACCCGATAAACAAGATCGTAGAACCCGGAATCTAGCGCATCATTCATGGCATTGCGAACCATCTTAGAATCGTCGGTATGCACATACTTCATCAATCCACGAATAGTGCCATTGTATGTTTTCTTATCAACACCAAAGATTTCATAACAAACTTCGCTCATATTCAGGCGACCGGTCTCGTACTCAAGCTCCCAATAACCTATCTTGGCAATTTCCTGAATTTCCTCAAGCTGATCGTTGGCTAGTTGCAAAGCCTGCTCCGCCCGCTTTTTCGTGGTTACATCCCGCTCAACGGCTATAAACAGTTCCAATTCTCCATTCTCATCGAAAACCGGATTAATGTTCAAATCGAGCCAATATTCAGTACCGTCTTTTGCATAGTTCAGAATTTCAACGGCTACCGACTCTCTTCTGCGGAGATGCTCTCTGATTACTTTCCGGGTTTTTGCAGATGTTTTTGGACCTTGAAGAAATCGCCCCGGCACCTTACCCTGTATTTCCTGAAGCGAATACCCGGTGAGTTTAGAAAAGGCATCGTTTACCCAGATAATTCTGTAGTCGGGGCCTGCTACAATAACCGCATCGGTTGTTTTATCTGCAACCAACGACAGTATACGCTCCCTTTTGTTACCCACAGATATCACAGAAATGTCTTTGATAATTGCGAAAAAGGATACCATTTCCCCTAGTTCATTCGTTACAACAGAGGGACTTACCAAAGCAGTAAACGCTCTCCGTTTTTACGCCGAAATGCAACCCTGTGCGTCTGCCCCTCCTCGATGGGAGTAAAGTATAACTTTTGCAATTTCTCAATCTCCTCATCGGGCCAGAAAGGGTACGGCATAGCAGTCCCCAAGATCTCATCAACACCATAACCGGTCATTTTACAAAATGACTTATTTACTCTGGTAATTATTCCATCACTATTAAGCTCACAGAACCCGTCCTGCAAGGCGTCTAAATACGCATCCCCTGTATAATTAGAGGGTTTAACGGAAACTGTGTTGGAGGTAGATTCATTTATGTTGCGAAATCATTTGCGACCCTCTTGCATATACATTGAGCAGCAATACATAATGTGGTGAGCGTTAATCAGGAAACATGTAAGGGAAACGAATTCTGGCACCCATTGACTAAATTCACTGCATCTTACTTCAGCAGATACACTTAACTTTAAAGACGCCGTTAGCGTTCAATACGAGTTGAAATACGTATGGTTAGTGCGGGAACATCCTTACGTGGTTAGCGTTCATATGATTATCGCCGTTTAAATTGTAAGCTTAATATCACAGATTCGGCATAAAATCGGTTTACATCTGTAAACTTAATTTTTATAGCTACTTAACCGACAGCCTTATGTTTATTTTTTTACAACTAGTTCAGGTAAAAAAAAATGAACGGGGACCCCGCCAAGAGGTTCCCGTTTTGTCGCTTGTGTCTCAATTTTAGCGCAGCGTTACTCTCCTGAATTCGTATGCTTACAATATTTAGCGTTAAATGCCTGTGAAGTGCGCCATTTTAATTTGCTTTTTCAAACAAACTTGAACATGTTTACTCAGTCAATAATCGCTTGTGTATTATAAAACCAAATGGGCCGGTACTAAATTGCAGCCGTGTCGTAATTTCTTTATGGAATCTTCTCTACAATCAAATCAATCCGATGTAACACGCTTGCTCGGTGGCCTACGGAAAGGTGACGAGAATGCCAGGCAAATGCTGTTCGATCTGGTTTATGACAATCTGCGTATAATTGCCCGAAACCAGCTTCGTAAAGAAGGTCCTGACCACACCCTGAGCCGAACTGACCTCGTGCACGAGGTATTCTTTAAAATCATGGCTGTTTCAGAAACAGACTGGCAAGATAGAGGCCATTTTTATGCTATTGCAGCCAAAGCGATGCGGCAGATATTAACCGATCACGCCCGCAAGAAACTGGCTGATAAACGTGGAAGCAATCCCGACAAGGTCCCCATCGACGAGCGTACAATGGCCGTGGAAAAACAGGCCTCCGAACTAATTGATCTGGATGAAGCCTTAACCGAACTGGCGCAATTCGACGAACGGTTGGCCAAAATTATTGAGTTACGATTTTATGCCGGACTAAACCTGGAGGAAACGGCAAAAAGTCTGGATGTTTCAAGCAGAACGGTAAATCGTGATTGGATTAAAGCACGAGCCTGGCTGCATGAACGCCTTAAAAACGGATAACGGTCAGTTGTTCAGGCGTGCTCGGGAAAATGCTACCATACTGTGCGACTCTCCGTGCAGTTCTATGGTATTACGGATAGATTGTTCTATCATTCTCCTTCCCCGATTTGCTTCTCCAGTGTTCATCAAAATTTGTCCTGCCAACGTTCGGGCAAGCTCCGGTTTCTGACTCCCTGCCTCGTATTGAATATCGTACACATCAAGTACCTCTAAAAAGAGCTGACCGGCAAGCTCCAGATTCCCATTGCTCATGTGCGCGTTTGCCAGCCAGAACTGCTGATCGGCAATACGCACACTTCCAGGACGGTAAAGACGTTTTGCACCTTGCACAGACTCGGCAAGGATGTCTATAGCCTCATCCGTCCGCCCCAGACGCCGTAAAGCAGAGCTCAGGTTCGTCATTGTTGTGATGGTTCTATGATGATTTGCACCATACAGCTCATTGTAGATATCCAGCGACTTATGAAAGTACATCACACTCCGCTCCGGTTCGGTCGTTCTGATATCAAATGCAATGGAGTTGTAAATATTTGCTACCCGGTGATGATAAGTACCATGGACTTCCTTAGTTAATGCCAAGGCTCTTTCATAAGCATTCATACGTTCATCAAAATCTGTGATATACATGGCATGCTCAACAAATGCCAGGGTATAACGGGAATCATCGGGGGTAAATATTTGCATTGCAATATGCAGATATTGATCTAAAAGAGCTTCCGCTTGAATTCTGTTCTCCTCGTTACCTTCCTCAGCACGATATAAATAGATTGCTTTTTTGTGCAATGCGGCTGCATATTGAGGTGAATATATACCGTGTTCCTGCTCAATAACCTCCAGGGCAACATCAATTAATTCCAGACTTGAGGGGTTGCCAATCAAGAAATTTGCGCGGGCCAGCTCAGCATAAGCTTCACCTGGACTAATAGAAAAGCTTGCGCCCATCTCAAGCATGGCCTCTGCGCCACGGGTGATGAGTTCATGAGCCCGAACATTATCTCCAAACGCTGCAAACGACCGGCCCAGCGCCATCATCATTTCAGCGTGTACCTCCGGGTACGCAAGCGGATCAGACTCCAGTTTTTCAACGGCGGCATCCAGCAGGTTTACAACTGTTGCTTCCTCGGGTGGCACAGCCAGCTCATCATAATCAAACAAATCAATTAAAAAACCAGCCATTTGCGAGAATTTTTCGGCCTCAACACGAGCCAGATCACGTTCAGCACTAACCGTAACCGAATGATATATCATGCCGGATAACATCACTAACAATATCACTGAAACCGAGACCACCCATGCGCTGTTTCGCTGAATAAATTTCTTACATGTATACACAGCGCCAGGGGCCTGGGCAAGAATCGGTTTGTTCTCAAGATATCGGCGAAGGTCATCGGCCATAGCGCTTACAGACTTGTATCTTCTGCCGGGCTCCTTCTCCAGTGCTTTGACCATAATCGTACCCAGATCACCCTTGAGTTCTTTGAGCAGCCGGGGATTTTCACCGGAACCGATAAACTCCGTAGGAGGCATGTGTACACGGCTATTGCAGATAAGATCTTCGATTTCAGCCGGACTCTTATCACGTATATCATAAGGCAAGGCACCGCATAAAAGCTCGTGCAAAATAAGTCCGAGAGCATATATATCGGTTCCGGTAGTAACCAGCCCACCCTTAATCTGCTCCGGAGCTGCGTACTTGAGTGAGAAAAAATTCAACAAGGTACGGGCTCCCATATCAGCTTCAGCACTGGAAAAGACTTCATCAGAATCTATTTCGGGCTGAATATCAACTAATTTAGCGATGCCAAAATCAAGGAGTTTTATATCACCGTCTGCAGTAATAAAAATATTGGACGGCTTGAGATCGCGGTGAATGATTAAGTTCTGATGAGCAAAATGAATAACCTCACAGACTCGTATAAAAAGCTGCAATACATTTTGCAATGCTGGCTTAGTACGCTTCACATAATCGGTTACCGGCTCACCCTCAACATAGTCCATCACGATGTATGGAGTACCGTGCTCATCGGTTCCGGCATCGTAAAGTCGTGGAATAGCTTCGTGGTGTAAGCTGGCCTGAATCCTTTGTTCTCTCCTGAATCGCTCAATAACCGTTTTATGCTGAAGTTCGCTTCGTATAAACTTTAGCGCAACCATACGGTCAAATGCTCCGTCGGCACGTTCTGCCAGATACACCGCACCCATTCCACCATAGCCAATCTGCTTCAGAATTCGATAAGAGCCAATCAGGCGCCCTTCCATAGGCTCAGGATCTACAGCCTCTCCGGCGAAATCACCGATAAAATCGGAATACCCCTTGAAAACACCCTCATTCATAAAAGCATTTTCGGCGAGTGAAAAGCCATAAATATTAAGCATCTTTGCATGCAGCTCCGGATCCGACTGCTCCAGCTTTTTCAAATAATTTTGCTGCTCTTCCTCGCTCATCTCGAATAAATCATCAAAAAGAGCGTAAGCACGTGTCCAGGTATCGCTATTCATCGGAAATTCATTTCAATCATTTCATTGTAATCGCCAGCTGCCCTCACCGAGTGCCAATCATAGCTGCTGCAACGAGCCGTGCAAGTGCTGCACGTTTACCCTATAAGCGGAGAATATCAGAATAATCCGACACAGGCAGGATAACTGCTCTAAAAACCATCATTTTCTGGCAAAATGCAAGCTATACCTGTACCTTGTTCACTTTTTTACCGCTTGATGGTATTAAGTACGAATGCCATTTCAGCCAATATTTTTGCTACATCATCTTTGGACACTCCTCGAATCTGCAGCTTACTTTCTGCCAAATACATACCAATCTGATGAGGACTACGATCGAGCTCACCAACCAGCACCCGTTCGAGTATGGTCAGCAAGCCGCCCAGGTGATATGCCAGCACCACGTCAATATCCAGATGGCTAAAACGCTCCCCATAGGCCTGGTATCGAAGCCTCGACATTCCTTCCATATAACGGAGGATGTGCTTTCTGAATAACTTGTGTGGCACAATATTCAGCATATTTTTCGCAAACGTTTCATTTGAAAAAAACGCCTGAATTTTAAGATAGTCGTCCACAGCTTCATGTGTGAGCTCATCTATACTCAGGCCATACTCTTCCGGATCAAACTCATGGTCCCATATTTCACTGATGACCTCCTCAATAAGTCGCATCATCAGCTCCTCTTTATTCGGAAAATAGAAATACAAATTTCCTATAGACGTACCAGCGGCCTTGGTAATATCTTTCATGGTTGTGGCTTCAAAGCCTTTTTCAGCAAAGAGCTTTTCGGCAGCCTTCAGTATAGACTTACGGCGTTCATCAACCCGTTGCTGCATTTTTTCGGTACGTCGATATGCCATAAATATAGAATGAGGTATAGAATATCATTCTAAACTATTAAAACTTAGCTAAACAGACAATACAATCAAGATGTTACGCCAATATACTTTTGTAACATTTCTGCAACCTGTTTCTGTTGCACGGGTTTGGCAAGAAAGTCGTCCATTCCTGCATCCATACAGCGTTCACGGTCCTCATTCACTACGCCGGCCGTAAGTGCTATAATAATGATATCATGATCGCGACTTCTGAGCAGACGGGTAGCCTCCAGCCCGTCCATTTCGGGCATATGAACATCCATCAAGATTACGTCGATATGGCGTGAAAATGCAATATCAGTGGCTATCTTACCATTCTCAGCAACAATTATTTCTGCGTCGGGTATGAGTTTTTTAAGTACCAGCTTAATAAGATTGGCATTCAGCGGGATGTCTTCTGCAACTAGAATTACCGGAGATGGAATGAAATGATATTCTTTGGCACTAACTGTTTGTGGTTTATCCTCGTTATTCTCGGAAGCCTTTACCTTAGTTTGTTTTATGAGGGGCACCTGAATGGTGAAATAAAACTCAGACCCCGAACCGGGTTCTGAATGTATGGAAATCTGCCCTCCCATCTTTTCTACCAGTAAGCTGGAGATTACAAGTCCCAGACCGGTTCCGCCAAAGCGACGGGTTGTTGATGCATCTGCCTGCGTAAATGCCTGAAACAAGTTCTCGCGAACGTCATGCGAGATACCAATGCCCGTATCTTTTACTCCGAGGCGCAGTCTACCCATACCACTGGCCATTTCATCAAGCTGCACCTCTACCGTGATAGATCCTGCTTCGGTAAATTTAACGGCGTTGCTGATGAGGTTTAGCAGGATTTGGTTTAATCGATTTGCGTCCGCAATAATATGGTAATCTGTGTCTGCTTCGGCATCAAGTTCGAGGTTCAGCCCCTTACGTTCAGCCTGATACTTGAACATCAACATTGCTTTTTCAGCCAGGTAGCGGATATTTACCGGACCCGGATCCAGTTCCATTTTACCGGCTTCAATTTTGGAAAAGTCGAGGATGTCGTTAACAATACCAAGCAACGACTTGGCCGACCCTTGTACCGTCTGCAGGTATTTTTGTTGTTGTTCGGAGAGAGACGTATCAAAAAGCAACTCTGTATATCCGATTACCCCGTTTAATGGAGTACGAATTTCATGACTCATATTGGCAAGGAATTGTGATTTTGCCCTACTGGCAGCCTCCGCTCTTTCTTTAGCCGCAATTAACTCCTGATCGAGGCGAAGCTTATCAATGGCATCGCTGAGCATGGTTGATACCAGACGGAGTTTACGCACATCTTCTCCAAGCCAAGTTCGAGGTTCTTTAACAGCATCAAAGCCCCAGAATCCGATTAACTTGCCATGAAGGAATATGGGTAATAATAAAACAGACTTAATATGCTGAATCTTAAAAAGCTCACGCTCAGCTGCGGCTTCATCAGGCAAATCGTTTATATCAGAAAAGTTTACAGGGATGTTGGCACGCATTCTGTTTGCCGACCACGGCATTGATTTTACATCTATTTCCTGCAGATGATCTATATACGGCTCAACGCCCTCCGCCACCCATTCATGCGTGTTCGATGTTGTAGACATGTCATCACTATAGCGGAATACATAGCTGCGGTCTACATCAAAAAACTCCCCAAAACCCTGAAGGATGAAATGTACGCTACGGTCGAAATTCTCAGAGTTAACATTAATCAGCCTGGTTGACATTTCTGCAAGCAGGCGTTGAAAGTTGCTATTTTGCTTTAGTTGGTCACGCTGGTCTTTTTGCTCGGTAATGTCTTGAAAAATACCATGAACGTAAACAGGTTTACCTCCCACCAGCGTAGGATAACCCAAAATACGGACCCAGCGCCGGTTACCTTTTGCCGTAACAATACGGGTTTCAATATCGAAGGGTTTACCCGTTTCATAGGTTGAATTAACGGCTTTCACGACAGAATCGTACGAATCGCCTTTCTCATAAAACTGAAATCGCTCTACCGAATTAGGGTCGAAATCATCGGCTACTTCATGTATTTCACGGGTTACGTCCGACCAGGTATCATGCCCGGTTACCAAATTTTTTTCCCATCCACCAACTTTGGCAATTCTACCCGTACGAAGCAACATCTCCTTAGCGCTGGTCAATGCCTTTTGAGTACCAAACTGATCTGTAGTATCTCGAATTATTGCAAGAACGTGCGCTTCATCTTTTGGCAACATGCGAAGCTCAAAATGGCGTTCTTCGTTATCTATCGAGAGATCGTATTCCGTCTGGAACATATTATTTTGCTCCATTACAAACTGAATCCCGTCAAAGACCTTTTGAGCAAGTTTCTCGGGTAAAAGATCGAAAATGGTTTTTCCATGTATATCCTCCACATCATGAAGTATTGGCGTACCCTCTCTACTGTACCTATCCAGAAAGGTGCCCTCACGACTAATTACAAAAACAATGTCGGGGATAGCTTGCAGCAGAGACTCTTTATAGCTCAGGGCATCAGCCAGCTTCTCCCTCATTTCCGAAATATCGGTGATGGTTATACTCAGGTGCGTCTTGTCGACAGGATAGATTTCAGCTTGTAGCCACTTTTTACTAAAGCGCGAATATTCTGAAACCACCTTTTTTTCAGCAGAACGAAGTGCTTCGCGACACACCTTAAAGAAATCAACTCTGCTTGCATCCGAAATGTAAGGAACGGCCTGCCGCATACGTTTGCCAATTAATTGGGTAGGATCCGAATGATTCAGAATTTTAGCCATTGCAGGGTTACAGTAGCGTATTTCTGCATCAGTAACACCATCTGCATCTGAAATGAGTTCTATGCTCATATAACCAAAGGAGGCTTCCTCCAAAAATACATCAGTACGAACTCCGAGATTACGCATGCTTATCTATCAGTGGTTTGCAATTGTAGAATAATACCATTCCGATATGAACCCTCCTAGCTGTTTTTTGAAAGTCGATCACCATGTGGACCGCCCGTACGCAACAAAAATGGATTCACACATAACTCCATCATCGACCAAAACCGATATTTCTAAATAGAATACGCCGATATTCAAGTATAACAAAAAAGCCACCGGACTACTACCTCCGATGGCTTGTTGTTTTCACCTTCACTACTAAATTTTTTGCGGGATGACGCTGTAAATGAGATGGGCTGACTTTACCTCCGGATCGAACATAAAACACGCATCATTTGAGCAGCTTGCATGTGTAATGACAATATGCAGCGAGCAGCGGCTCAGTAGACAGTGACCCGAAAGGCGGTAATCAACCTACTACTACGCGGGGCTCAAATACAATTTCCGATTTTATTGACCGTGAAATCAGACAAATATGCTCGGCTTTTTCCAGGAGGCGAATCCCTTTGGCTTCCTGAGCGGCATCACTCACGGTTAACACCGGACGTAAAACCACCTTACTCATGATATACTTCCCGTCTTCCTTGGTCATGACGCCATCACTTTCCACCTCCAGATTCACAAACGCAAACTTGGAATATTCAGCGATAGCCAAAAAGGATGTCATCAGGCAGCTAACAACCGAGGCTGTGTATAAATGTTCGGGCGACCATACTCCGGGCACACCACCATCAAACTCCGGGGGCGTCGCCACTTCAATCGTATCGTGCAGCTCAGGGGAAGAAAGTACGCCCTTGCGACCTTCTGTCCATTTCAGGTTTACGGAATACGTGTGTTCTTCAGGCATGCTCATAATGTTCAATTTTTTGATTAATAATAGCTTCGAGTTGACTGGCCTGTACTACACCGGCCTGCTGCCATAGAATATGTCCGTTTTTAAACAGTATCAACGTTGGAATACCTCTAATCTGGTACTGAATGGATGCAGCCGGATTCTTCTCGGCGTCGATTTTAATGATATGAATGTTATCGCCCATGCGGGATTTCAGTTCCTTCAGGATGGGGGACATCATTTTGCAAGGCATGCACCAGTCGGCATAGAAATCAACCAACACGGGGGTATCGCCTTTAATAAGATCGGAAAACGATTTGGAAACAGTTTCTGCTGACATATTCTTGGGGACAATGGATTTCGATTAAATCAGACTACTCGCCTGTTTGCCTTGTTTCACCTGAAGCGTTGCGCTGTACCACGGGAGTATATCTTCCGTACACATAATCGCCATCAATATGAAAGTCTATCATGCGAGCCGCATATTCAAGGTACCGGATTCGTAAGAATCCACAAAAACGGCAAGCGTTGGTGAGCTTGGCGTCCGGGGTTCTGATGGTACCCGGATCGCCTCGCGTCCCCAATCAACAAACAAACAATCCGGGAATTTCACCCGGCGGAGTAACCTTTCTTCATTTTATGGTCTAAAGTTACGACCATACCCAACCCTGTTCCGCTACTTTTGTTACACACGAATAAATTATCTGATTGCGGAGAAGCTGCCTCGGGCATGAAGATCACCCGTTAGACGGTTGAGTCTGTTTTGGGGATGTAGCATTTGCAGGCTCTATGCAGGTTGCATACGAATCAATTCATCACTCGTGAATTTTTGGGTATGTAGCCTTTGCAGGCTTTATGCAGGTTGCATACGAATCAAGTCATCACTCGTGAACTTTCGGGGATGTAGTCTTTGCAGGTTCTATGCAAGGGAGTCCGGAAGTCGCCTTCGTAGCGAAATTAAAGAAGCGTGATCTGATTTCGGCCCAGGCGCACCAGTCCCTCTTTTTCCATCTGTTTCAGCAGTCTCGACACCACCACACGAGCTGTTCCCAACGCATTAGCCAGCTCCTCATGGGTAATATTAATCGTGCGTTTTCCGGCGGATGCGGCCATTTTTTCGAGGAGGTCAACCATGCGTTCATCCATTTTTTTAAACGCAACGGCGTTCACAACATCGAGGAGTTCCTCAAAACGCTGATGATAAATACGGAAGATGTAATTTGTCCAGGCGGGATGTTCTTGCAGGAGGGGACCCAGTTTGGTCACCGGAACCATCAAAATTTCGGCATCCTCATCACACTCCACCCGAATTTTGCTCACTTCGTTGAACAGTCCGCCCAGTACCGACATGATGCAGGTTTCGCCTGCTTTGAGGTAATAGAGCAGCATTTCGCGGATGTCATCATCCGACTGAAACACCTTCAGACTTCCCGAAAGCACGATAGGTACACTGGCAATGTGCGCGTGTTCATTGAGCAGGATGTCGCCTTTGGTAAAGGTTTTAATAATGCCGACAGACTTCAACTCTTCGATAAGCTTATCGGACTTGCGGAAATCGGGTATAAAGGTGAGCTTTTCCAAAGAATGGGGGTATTCGTTATTCAACCGTGATGGTGACCGGAATCACCAGTTCTTGTCGACCGAGCACGGTAATATCATCGGTGATAACCAGCTCAAACCGATTCACACCCCGCTCCACGCCCAACCGCGCCACACCACCCCGCGCCACGAGGTCGCCCGAACCGGCCCGGCGCCACCCATACGAAACCGAAGCCTCCGAGCCGCGATTCAGCCCCGGAGCCTCCACCAGCACCGAGCTATTCACCGGATTAAACGCCGCCCGCACATCCAGCTGCGAAGCATCCGCACGTAACGGTGCCACCACCGCAACCTCGAAACCAAACACCGCCAGCACCGGCGAATCCTCGCCCCGCGGCTGCCACCCCACAAACAACCGACCCGAGCCCTGCTCCCCATCCACCGAAGCACGCCACTGCGATGCCCTCACCCGCTCCGCCGGCATGGACTCACCTACCAGCGCCTCCCCCGGCGTAAACGCCTGCGCCGCGCCCCACTCCCGCGAGTCGAGCACCACATACCCGGCCGGCAAATCAAGATTCGCCGCGCTGATCACCGTTCCGGCAACCACCACTGCAGGCAACGCCACGCGCGGCACCCTGAACCCGCTCACAGGCAGCACCTTACGCACCGACTGCACGGAGTTCGACAAGCCCAGACCGTCATCCTGGCGCAGTTCAATATCGTAGCGTTGCTCGTTGGCGGTAAATCGAAGTACTGCCCCGCCGGCGCTTAGTCGGTCGTCGCCCGGAGCCAGTTCCTCACCGTTCACCATCCAAACCGACGATACCGCATTGCCACCCGCATCGGTTGTTGCCGCAGCGCGAATATTCACCGTTTCACCCAGAAACACCGTTTCGGGCAACGTAAACATGGGCTCAGGAGCAGGATTAATCACAACCTCGCCCGACAGGCGGACCACGCTATTGGCAACATCTGCATTATCCCGCACCATCAGTTCTACACGGTGTGTACCGTATGTATCGGTCGGCAGCGGCGTGGTGAGTCCATCGCCGATTTCCTCGCCATTAAACAGCCACGTGTACCGACGGATAAATCCATCGGCATCGGTGCTTCCATCCGCCGACAAGCGAAACGGTTCGTGCTGCGCCCACGACTCCGGCAAATTCCACGACGCAACCGGAGGAGCGTTTACTTGCACAACACGGGTAATACTGTTCAGACTGCATCCAGCCTCATTGTCGGTGGTGATGGCAAGCTCAATTTCGTAGCGGCCCGGCTCTTGTGGCGTGAAGCTATTGCGCATGCCAGTAAATGTGGTAACGGTCTCTCCGTTGCGGCGGACCGTCCAGTTCACCTCGGTAATGGTATCGGCCGACTCGCTATCGGTGCCATCCAGAGCGATGGCCTCGCCCGGACTCACCACGGATGGAACGGTAAATTGCGCCATCGGAGCGGCCACAACGGTCACCAGGGCCGTGGCCTGACTAATATTCGGACAGGTCCCGGTACCCGATCCGGTGATGGTGAGGGTTACCCTGTAGGTTCCCGGACGGGTGAAAAGATGGGTCGTTTTTTCGCCAACGGCGCTATTGGTATCGCCGAAATCCCAGCTGTACGATCCAATCATTCCATTGGGATCGGTACTTCCGCTGCCATCGAAGGTAATCGGACTGTTGGCACACACGGTAAACTCGGAAGCCTGGATGCGGGCCTGAGGGGAGCCCTCAATGATAACCGGAATCTCCTGCACGGTTGGTGAAGCGCTGAATCCATCGTCTAAGGTGAGACGGGCGGTGAATCGACCTGGAGTATCGTAACTGTGAACTGGGTTTGGTTCCAGGCTGGTATTACCGTCGCCGAAGTCCCACAGGGTTCGGAAGCTGTCGCCATCGGGATCGAAGCTACGGGCGCTGGAGAAAATAATGACCTGGTCGGTGCAGGATTGTATCGGTCCTTCAACAACGGCAACCGGGGGTTGATTGATGAGCACTTCGATACGTTGGGTGACAGAGCTGTTTGGCAATTCCTCACCGTCGTCGAGCCTCAGACTGATGGCATGAACACCCGGCTCGGGGGCCGTCCAGCGGAACGAAGCATCGTTGCGGGTAGTGCCGTCTGGGAGGGTCCAGGTAAAGCGGAGCTCCTCGCCATCGGGATCATAACTGTCGGACGCATCCAGAAACACCGTCATATCGTTGGACCGAATTCTCGGTTCGGTTACAATGATGGGTGCCTGATTTACACGAATACTTCCCATTTCGGTGGTTATCGAGTTCTGGAGACCTTCCCCATCGTCGGCAATAATGGTAAAATAGTACTCTCCCGGCTCACCGAATTCTCGTTGAACCGAAGCCCCATCCAACGATATACCATCGCTAAATTCCCATCGTATGTCGAGTGTTTCGTTGTCGGGATCGAAGCTTTGGGTGGCATCAAAGGTGGTTGGCTGACCGGGTGCGGTTACCTGTGGAGCCATATCATATACGATAACGGGAGCATGGTTTACGCGTACGGTAACGGTGGTGTTATCGGAGGCATCCTCGAAAGGCGTGTTGTCTCGAACGGTGACATCCAGATCGTGAATGCCCGGACGGTCGATGCTGAAATCCAGGGTGGCCGACTCACCGATGAGTTCTCCGTTGCGGGTCCAGCGGAAGGTGAGCGGACCGCCATCGGGATCGCTGCTGGAGGAAGCATCCAGTTGGAAGGACTGTCCCGGAGCAACGACGTTGGGACCGGTTGCGGAGGCAATCGGATTTTTATTCACCCGAACCTGATGAGTAACGGATTGGCGACTGTTGGGTACGTTCGTACCGTCATCCACCGTGAGTTGTACGGTATAGGTTCCGTGGTCGGAAAAGGTGTGGGTAACAGTGGGTCCGGAGGCGGTGTTCCCATCACCGAAGTCCCACTCGTAGGAAACAATCTGCTGGTCGGCGTCGGTACTTTCACCGGCATCAAATGCCACGATCGGATTGTTAGTGAAGTCGGTTGCGGTGATGACCGGTACCGGAGCGGCGTTCACATGCACACTGCGGGTGAGGGTTTGAACCGAGTTCTCCACGTTCTCCCCATCGTCAACGCTGAGGGTTATTTCGTAGCGACCGGGCGTTGAAAAGGTTACCTCCTGCGATACCCCGCTCAGCTGCCTTCCATCCGACAACTGCCACGCAAACGCGAGGTCATCCCCATCAGGATCCCGACTGCCACGGGCATCCAGCGCCAACGGCTGACCCGGCGCAAGGAACTCAGGCAAGGTGAAGTCCGGCACCGGCGCCGCATTCACTTTGTAGGAAACCTGCGTAGCATACTCGGCATTCGCCGTGCCCGTCTGATCGTTCACGCGCAGTGTGACCGTGTAAAGACCCGGCTCATCGTGCGAAATCGCCACATCCCTGCCGCGCCCCGCTCCCACAACGCCCGCTCCCTCCCAGGTAAAGGTGAGCTCATCGCCATCGGCATCGAGATCGTTGATCACCGAGACCCGATTCTCCACCCCGCGGGCAATAACCGGATTATATTGAATTTCAGCGTAAGGCTGGGTATTGACCACAATCGGTAAAAACTCGGTCGTTTCGGTGCAGCTGGAGTTGGGTTCGTTGTCGTTGAGCACCAGACGTATGTCATATCGACCCGATACACTGCTGGAAAATGTGAATGTTGAACTGCTGCCACGGAAGTCGCCGTTTACGAACCATTGGTACTGCAGGTCGCGACCTTCCGGGTCAAACGACATAGAAGCGTCCAGCGTAATGCGCTCCCCGGGTGAAACAATCGGGCGATAGTTGTTTACCTGAGCAAATGGCGGCGTATTCACCAATAACTCGCCCTGTACAGCAACGAATTGAGGTACGTGCCGGCCACGGGTAGGCACCAGAACACGGTACGGATATCGACCAAAATCAGGGAAAGTATGCTGAAAGGATGCTCCGTTGAAGGAGGTATTGTCGATGTGCCATTGTGCATTGGCAACATCCAGTGAAAATCCTCGAAAAACAGCCTCCAGGCCGTAAACCAGGCATTCTCCTCCCGGAATCTGACGAACTTCGGGCGTTCCGGCCTCGGCTTCGCTCAGAATTACAGGATCGAATCGGAAGGGAATAATGCCATCGACACCTTTTAACACCCGGTTGTTAATACGCATGTTAGATCCGGTCATTTCAACGGCCCAGGTGTTCGGCCGGTCAAAACGGGTCGACTGCCAGCCCGACCAGGGGCGGTCAACCGAGCTGGTATCGCCGAATGCATCCATCAGATATACACGACTATCTTCCTCGCCTTCCAGCGTGAACACCGGTGGAGGTACATCACTCCAAAGCGGACGAAACTGAAACCGGTTTTGAGGACCCGACTCGTAAAGTCCAACCGAGAGGTTTAGGGTGATGAGTTCCCAGTCGGCGGCTCCTTCGCCGGTTAACCGAATACGGAAGTCGTTCACATCGTTTCCATCATCTGTAGAAACGCGAACGATATAGCCTTCGGCGCTGCCCCGGTTATGCATGGTAAAAAAGGGTACCCATCGGTTCAAAAAACGACTCTCGTTGGCGGCAGATAGCGATTCGAGTGCAGTGGCGGTGGCCGAGCGGGGTTCGATGGAGCGTTGACCAAGTTCGTACAGGGTGTCGAAACGATGCAGGCTGTAAGTGGTTACGGTGTTGGGCTGACCGATAATAACATCGGCGAATCCGCCCAGGCCGGCATCAAATATTTCGACGGTGGCGGGGCGGGGTGCGGTGACACCCTCGGCCGGACGGAACCAATAATCGTACTGACCGGTACGGTCGCCGGAAGTAACAGTCACATTTCTGCCGGATATGGAGAAGTAAACTTCCTGTGCCTGGGTTAGGGTTGGGAGTATGAGCATTACCAGCAGCATTCCAATGAGCAGGTTTTGCATGTTGATGTAGTGTTTCCCCATGTTGCGCAGCGTAAAAACGGTTAGTTGAGTTCGTAGGTTCGTTCGGCGATCACCTCGCCGGTTGTACGATCGGTGAAAATAAGTTTGATTTCGGATGCGGTTCCCGGTGTTATTTGTCGACTCCACGACCGGTTTGCCCCAACGGGCATGCGCCAGGACTGGTCGCCGGCTTGTATATGCACCTGCATGAAACTATACGCTGTTCCGCTGAGTAATATTCGGGGTGCTCGTTGCACGCGGTTACCGCTTACGGGCACAGACCAGCGTATATTGAACAACGCATCGGTGTTAATATACTGAATTGCCTGAGTTATACTGCGGGTGTTCCCGGCTGGATCGGTGGAAGTTAACTGGGCTGTAAACTGGTCGTCTATTGTAATGGGCAGGGCAAAGCGACCGACAGCATCTATGGCTGCCGGCTCCCCATTTAGGGTGAGTTCAGCGCCTGGCTGGGTTGTTCCGGATAGGATGAAATCACGCTCGAAGGAATAGATTACCGAGCGGTCGCGCTGGTCCAGAATAATAGGCGGAGGAGCATCGGTGGAAATGCGAAGCAGTCTGAAAGGACGGGTGTTGTTGCCACGCAGACCATTTTCGTCGAAGGCCCGGACCTGAAGATAGCTGATACCGGTTGGAATTTGGGTAACCTCCACCCTTGTTTCGCCGGTGCGCGTTGTTCGAAGTCCGGCATCGAAGGTTCTATTGGAAGCAACATCTACCTCATAAAATTCCGCTCCGTCTACCCGCCCCCATCGAAGTATTACATTGTCGTTGTAGATAACGGAGTCTTGACTGGCCCAGCCGAGTTCAGGGGCAACCAGCAGGCGAATGGGGGCTAAGGGTTCACGACCTCGAACCACGATGGTACCCTCATTTTCCTGCAAGAGTACTTGTCCGGCCTCTGCGCGTACGAGTACTTCCCCATCAAAATTAGACATACTTACCCGATCGGCTGATGCTGCTTCAGCGAAGAAGTTATTGGAACGTACATTCGTGCTGGCCGATCCGGCGTTGAGCGTATATTCCGATTGATTTCGGGCGGCGGTGGAAAGTCGGGTGAGCAGCCCTCCGTTCGAAAGCTCGATTTCGACTTCCGATCGATTCGTTAATCGATCAACCTGCGACTGGCGGATAATAGCTGTGGTATTTTCATACAGAACGACGTCACTTCCATCCAGAAACACCAGTTGCGCGAGCGACTCGGCCCCGGTTCGAATACCATCCTGGCGGGCAAACAATTCACCTAAAAGAGCTGGATTCCACTGAGCAAGCAAACCCTGCCGGCGATCTACCTGACCGGTTTTTTGTTCGAGGCGGGCTTCGATATCGGCCTTGCGGCGGGAAGTTATAAGCTCGTCTACCTGGACTATACGCTGGCGGATTTGATTGGCGGCCTGAATGCTGCCATCGATATTAGCGTCGCTTACTTCGCGCCGGTGCCGCACTAACAGGGAATCGATGACGAGCAGTTCATCAGCGGCAAATACGCGTCCCCCTTCCAGAATAAGTCGCGAGAACGTAGCCCGACTTTCTTCAAGTTGATGCCATGACTCACGGAACCGAAGCAGGTCTGGAAACCGGTCAGGAGAGATGGAGAATCGATTAGAACGGGAATCGTAATCGGCCAAATAACTGATAATAGGCCAGTTCTGAGCCCCTCCGGCATACGTTGCTGCCGCTTCTGAAAGTCTCGAAGCCGGAAAGTTGAGGGTGTCTTGTTGTGTTAGCTCAATAAAATTATTCACATTTTGTGAATAAAGAGGCGCAGCATACGTCCCCGATAAGCCAACCAACAGAAGCACCATGTAAATCAACACACGCATAAATAAGAATTTGAAACTAAATTTTGACTCAAAATACACACTTGAATACACTTGTGTTGTTAGAGCCCCTTAATAGTAGCAGCAGGTAGTTACGGGGGAGGTGAGTTAAACATTAACTGGCATCACCGCCTGCTATGGGTCTGTACGGAATTCGAATGGTAAAACGGGAGCCAATCTGTTTATTAGATTCAACCTGTATACTACCCTCATGAAGGCGCACAATTTCACGCACATGCGGCAGTCCCAGGCCGGTACCTTTTTCCATGTTGTGTTCTTTAATGCGATAGAACTTCTTGAAAATGTTTTCCCTGTGTTCCTCGGGAATTCCATAGCCATAATCGGTAACACAGAACAATAAATCGGTTTGGTTATATCCGAATGCATCCAACCTCACTTCCACATCAATAACCCTGTCTCTGCCACCATATTTAATCGCGTTCGAGAGCAAATTCCGGGCAGCATCTTTAAGCAATTCATATGATGCCATCACAGGCTGAATTTCTTCGGAGAGCTTGAGGTTAAATTTCAGTGACTTTTCATTAAGCAAAATACTCAATTCATCAGCCGTTTCCTTCACTAACAAGCTCATATCAACGGAATTAAACTCCACATTAGCCAGGTTCGACTCGAGACGTGAAACCTGCATAAATCGCTCAACCAGCTCTTGCAAGGAGGCCGCACTGTCGTCAATAAGTCCATAGATTTCGGCAAATTCTTCTTGGGTAAATTCCGGATCATCAATCAGCACCGAGGTGAGCCCCCTGATACCCGCTATTGGATTTTTTAGCTCATGCACAATGATATTGATCATATCATTTCGGAGCTGGTCCAGCTCCCGCTCACGGGTTAGATCATATAAAATGAGCAATCCTCCGGCCAGGCTCCCCTCCTCGTTAAATACCGACACCCGTTGTTGATTGTAGAAATAGACCTTTTCACTATCGTCGTTTATCAGCTTTACCTCTCGGCCTTCACTGCGCACAAGCAGAGGCCTGATACGATATTCCCGATTTTCCAACTCTTTAACCGAGATAAACAAATGAGACTCGTCGAATTTCAGGATGCTCCCCGGGGCAGGTTCATCGGCATGCAAAAACAAATCCACAAAAGGATTATTTCGGAACGTAAACTCACCATTGCCATTAAATACAGCAATAGGATCGGAGGCATACTCCATCAACAGGTTAATGCGCTCCTGATTCGTGATAATCTGCTCTACATTAATACGCTGGTAATATGCCAGTTTTTCGCGTATCTGATCCATCTGAGAGGTAAGTTCCTGAAGCTCGGCAACAGAACTGGCGCGCACCGGTTTGCTGAAATCATAGTTTGCCATCGGCAGGATGTCTTGCAGAAAATGGCGCACAGGCCGGCTGAGCTGATTAAAAACGACCAGCGATGCCAATGTTAAGGTGAAAAACACCATAGTCAAGACCATCATGCTCTGACTGAAAAGACGGCGGATGGGTCCACGTATGGCGGAGGGATCAATATACATCGCATGAAGTGCTTGCAATGAAGCAATGGGGGTAGAAACAACAATAGTTTGCATACCGTCAACCGAAAGCTCGCGAAAGCGGGTAACCGGTTCATACTCAGGGCGGGTATCAGGTAGCGCACCGCCCGAAACAACCCCACGTTCAGTCCCTTTCAGCCAAATGACTGTTCTGGAATCTACACCAAGGGCATCGCTGAGTAACGTGTTTCGGAATTCTTCGTCGCTGTACACGGCCATTAATCGATAGCTCTCGTTACCCAGATTAAAAACGGAGCTTAATGTGAGATAACCCGAATCGGTGTCCCAGCCTACGAATAGGTTAGTCGCTGCATCAGAGTCAAATTGTGCAGAAGCAGGCGATCCAAGTGGACTGAGCTCGGCACCGCTCATAGACGGCAAGGTGTTACTCTGAACAGACCGGAGCTCTACAAATTCACCGCTGTTCTGGTCGATTAAGCGAAGGCCGATGAGCTCGGGGATAAGTGTTGAAAACCCGGAAAAGAGAATACGACTCTGCTGAATATCACCGTTTTGTCGCAGGTTTTCCTGGATTTCTACGAGCACTGCCGTCCAGGAACCTAGCTGAGCTTCGCCCAATTCAATGCGCTCCCGTTGCTGCTCAGATATAATGGTAATACGTTCGGCAAGAATGGCCGACTCGTATGCCGGACGAATTCCGAACCACACCGTCGCTGCAACCGCAGTAAGAATAATTCCGATAAAAAGGATAAACCGTGTTTGAAGATGCATTAGTTCTTATTGAAAAATTCTGATTGTCACCATAACCGACTCTAAAAATACGCAGTTGGCAGCCGGGCAACACAACTACTTCTGATGCAAAACAAATATGGTTGTGTGCAAAAGGGTATCTTTAGACGGATTGCAAAAATATGGAACGCAACAGGTGTAGGCTGCTGCAATAACGGAGTGCTTAAACAATGAACGCGAAAGGTGTTTACTGCTACGATAACGGATTGCTAAAATAATGAATGAATACGGAAATGGATAGCTCGAACATAGACGCTAATATAACAACCTGATAGATTTGTCTGTATGACAAATTTCCCAACTCATGAAAAAATATATACCTAGCTGGTTGAAAAAATTTGGATTACGACCTCAGTTGCAGGAGCCGGAACTGGTGAACAGTATCAAGCTGGAGGGCTATGACAAGCAGTTCTTTGAGAAAGCTATCAAATTATACATTTTCTCCCGCCATGTTGACGAACACCATATCAGTAATGAAATGGCCGAACAGCTTCGGTACTGCGGACATGTAGTATACAGCCTGCTCACCAACTGGCTCAAAGACGGAAAACCATCGCTAGAGTATCTCGACTTCCTGAATACCCGCCTTAATGAGCTCCGATCTTTACCCGAAAAAACACTTACAGGCCTGGAGATTCGGCCCTCCGAAATTGATGAACTGGAACTAATGCAGGTTGTGCGCCTCACATTCACCGACGAAGAAACCCATGAGCGTTGCCTGCTTGAGTACCGTCCGGAGGATGGATACTGTAAATACGATTTCCGCAAGTAATACCAGAAAATTAATTACCTGAATTGGCTCAACCCACCGCAGACACACCAGAAGCTACCGTTAACTCACTAGCTCTTTGTTCATTTAAACCAATCACTTAGATTATTGACGAATACAGAGTCTCCCCAAAAAAGCGCTGCGTAACCATGTATACTTCAATTCGGTTTGGGAAAACCTTCTATGAATAACACATAATCTACGTCTATGAATATGGTACAATCATCACAAACAAACGGATGGAAAAGGGGCATAATTCTAACAGCAGCTTTACTTCTCTTCACCCAACTCGCAAATCTGAACGCTGCTGAAATGCCGGTCGATCGTCTCGACTTCTCGCAAAACCCAACGTTTGGAGAGCGCGCTTTGAGCGCAGGTTTTTTACCAGACCCTTTCACCGTTGAAGTTACATCAGGCGGGGTTGTAAACGCCAGCTACCTGCCAGGTTCCTGCACCGGGTGGGCATCTGAAGCACCCGACTATCGCCTCAATTGGTCGGGCGACAGCGATGAACTGCGCATCTTATTTGAAGCCTACGATGGCGACGATGATGCCACGTTAATTATAAATCTGCCTGATGGCACCTGGAGCTGTAACGACGACGCCACATTCGAAACGCTGAATCCGATGGTGATCATCACCAACCCCATGGTTGGTCAATACGACATATGGGTAGGCAGCTACTCCGAAGGTGACTATATCGCCGGCACACTTAGTATAACGGAGCTGGATATTGTGGTTGACTGACGGAATTACGAGCCCGTATTTCATATATAATAGTGAGACGCTACAGAGAGATGGATGTCGCTCCATACATATAGATTGAACGACACTAAAAGACGACACCTATAGATGAGCAGTTTCCTGTAAAAGGGGACTGCTCATTTTTTTTGCAAACGATATGCAGCTATTCTGCAAATAGTATCTGGTATTTGGTTATTATGAAATTATAAATGGGCACATTTATGCCGTAATACCTTCGTGTAGTCGTACAGACAAGTCGTCCTATTCAAAATCGACAACGTTTTTGGCATAATTTGTGCAAATTCATTAATAATTGGTGTTCAAGGCCGATAATGCTATAGCAATGAACCCACTATAATTGGTTGCAATTTCACTTAATCGCATGTTTAACTGGTCCATTTTCAAGAAAGAGTACACACCCGGCTCTGATTTACGCTCGTATGCAGTGCAGATCTTGCCGAAGGTGCGTTGTTTCAGCTTGAGATTGGGAGAAATGGGGGTTCTTACCGACACCACCTGGGTATTATTCAGTGAACAGCTCAAAGAAAAAACGATTTACCTGTTCCGTCCCAGTGGGAAAGTCATTGTACACCAAAATAATACAGCCAAAGAAGGAAAGTGGGAAATAGTGAGCGACCGAACGCTGATGGTAACCATCGGAGAGAAAACATACATGTTTCAGGCGGAGTTCATGGATCACTCCATTCTGGCACTCAAGTACGATAGGCACGAAGAATATGTGATATTGGTAGCCGAAGACAAACATCCCATCTTTTTGAATAATATCGGTCGGATTAACACCTATCTGAAGAATACCTACACCCGCCCCTCGCACAAGTCCACCGTAAAGCCTTTGAAAACAGTATATAACGCAAAGGTAAAATATACCATTGAGTCGTGCGAATATTGCGGTGCCTACCTATCGAAATATGCGCGGGATGTCTTCAAAGTTGGAAACTACCAGATCTGCTCAAATTGCGCGGAAGATGCCAATGATGTGGTTCGTTACACCGAGCAGATACCGGTAAGCAGCGACCTGGAAAAAATGAAATCTGGCAATTAAGAAGGTCTGGCGATGCAGATAGGCGGGGTTAAGCCAGGAAGCGGCCGCATACTAACGAAATCGTAGGCCAAAAGCGCAGATGATCGAGTTGCGTGAGTAAAATGGTCAGTTACAGATGCAACCAAGCCGTTCATCAGGGCTGTCGATAGACTTTGAATGGGTTAAGCCAGCAAGCGGATGAACCGATAACAGAGAGAGTTTGCTAATACATGTGCTGCAATGCACCGTTAACGGCTGCCCCATTGCGCCTGATGGGTCAAAAATGCGTTACTTTATACTATATCTTTACAATCCTTCTTGTTATGTTGAATTCAGACCCTTCAACCGACCCAACAACACTTACTGAAATGAACCCCGGTTTAAACATCCTTATAATAGAAGACGATTACACCGCACGAACCCTGTTGCAGCATATGTTAAAAAATTACGGCACCTGCACCGTAGCAACCGATGGCCTCACCGGTTTGCAGGAGTTCACATCGTCGCTGAATGCTGGTAAAGGCTACGATCTTATTTGTCTGGACATTATGATGCACAACATGAACGGGTACGATGCGCTGCGCCAGATTCGCGCAGTAGAGCAAGACAAAAAAGTATTACCCAGCGACGGTGTCAAGATTCTGATGACAACAGCCATCGACTCCCTGGCAAGTGTTAAAACCTCCTATTTTGAACTGTGCGACGGATACTTGACCAAGCCCCTGCACAAAGACAAGCTCATTGCCGAGCTAAAAGCGCTGAACCTGATTACGGAGGCGTAACACTTACTGTGACCTCAAGCACACAGAAGTTACCAGATTGATTTTTATTCGCTTAAAACAAATTATTTTTTTCGCTTAAAAAAGTACGTTTTCGTTCGATAATTGAATCAGGATTCTTAGTATTGAAAAGAAGCTTTGGATTACAGATTCATATTGTTCTTTTCCACAACGGATACTACGACACAAACAATTTCGGTGGGCTCTGACCTGTTTTGATTTTCTCCAAAGCAGGCGGGGCTCGCCGATTTTTATGTTGTGGAGGGAATATTGCATCCAAGTCTGGTGAGCAAGGTATTGGCACTGGCAACATTGTGCATGCACTCTACATCGTTACCCAAAAGAAGACCGTTGTGAACGTGTGCAGATTTCCAACACATAGACTTAATTACGGAACACAAGCATGTCTATGTTACGTTATGAACAGGCCTCGTACCGGTGTTGTCATCCCGTGTTTACGGTTTCCGTCAGTGTAGCTTTTCAGTCTGATGCCCAGCCCTTTTCTGCGTTTCCTTCGGCAATACCTTGCCTCTGCGGGAAAGAATTTCCGCCGGTATTGCGGCTCCTTTTCTGTCGGACGTAGCCGTATGCGCGTACCTCCCCTGCTTTATATAAGGCTCTCATTGTCGGGAAACGCCGTTTTTGTCCCGAGTTTATGCAAAAGGACAAAAAAAGTATCTTTTTTTTTAAAGATGCGATTTTCCGTGCGATAACTCTTTTAGATCGCAGCCGCCGCTTTCGGTTACGGTCTTAACTTTAACTAACGCTTTGGAGAAACATCATGTCTAGCTTTGGAGATATCAATAGAATTAATACGAATATTCAGGCCCTGGATTCCCAGCTTTCCCTGAACCGCATCAATAAAGGCCTCGCCGAAAATCAGATGCGTTTGTCTACCGGTCTGCGCATTAACCGCGCCGAAGACGACGCTGCAGGATACTCAATTGCCACCAAATTAAATGCTCGCGTTGCAGGCCTGAATCAGGCTTTGGCAAATGTTGGCGACGCAAAGTCGGTGCTCGACATTGCTGAGGCCAGCTTCGATGTTGTAATGGATCAGCTCATCGAGATGAAGGCCCTGGCAACACAGGCGGCCAACGACACCCTCGGAGATACAGAACGACGTTTCATAGGCAAGCAGATTCAAGAGCTCGGCAACGACATCAATGAAATCGCTGATCAAACCGTATTTCAAGATTTCGAGCTTTTAAACGGTAATGCTACAGCCGCAACTCGTGTTGGTGGACTAACGTTAACCTTCCAGGTTGGTGAGCGTGCTGAGGATATCATAGAAACCACATTAAATGCAGTAAACGTATCTATGCTGTTCTCGGACGGTACAACCGTTGCTGACTTTGGCGTCGGCGCAGGAAGTGGTGGTGCGGGTGCAACGTCCATTCGAGCGACAGCAGCTACCGCAAATGGCGGAGGAGAACTAACATTTGCGACCGGAGCAAACGCACCAAAATCGGCTGATTTCAGGAATTTCTTAAAGTCTATCGATACTGCAATTGAGCGCATGGCCGACCGTGTCAATGACATCGGTGTAACCCAATCGTCGCTCACATTGCGTGAGGTTACCCTTTCACAAGCTATCAGCGCGAACAGCTCTGCGGCCAGCCGTATCATGGATACCGACTTCGCTAAAGAACAAAGTGAATCTATCCGTTTGCAAATTCTGCAGCAAACAGCTACCTCAGCCCTGGCTCAGGCCAATAACGGCCCACAGTCTGTACTCGGATTCCTCGGATAATTTTAAAACAACGGCTACTACAGCACAAAACCTTACGGTGGGCTCCGTTCTATTTGGATTTTCTCCAAAGCAGGCGGGGCTCACCGTTTTTTATTTTATCAGTTTTGGCTAATTCAAAGCGCTCACAAAGTCGATCTACCTAATTTTAAGGTTATAATAGCAGTCATTCCGTTTGTACTGATCCTGGAGCCCCTCCATTTAATCTGTTGATTATGGTTCGCACTGACTGTTCTTCCCACAGAGTTTCTGATCGAGCAACCCAGAAGATTATCCTTCCATCCGGTAATCCATCTATTTCAACGCCCCGATCCGTTTACTCGCAGTATGCAGGGTAAATGTTTTCTGTAAAGAGCTTTTCATCGCAACATTACCCAAAACGGCGATAAATGCCTCCAGTGGAAAAGTTTTCCTGACTTTCGCTCCTGATTTTATAGCAAACATAGCCGATAAACACCAACTAAAACTGCGCTTATTGTAGCGTATGAAGGCATTTTGATTGAAAATAAAAACAGTTTAGTCAAACAGGTGCATCTTTTTTTAAAGATGCGATTTTCCGTGCGATAACTCTTTTAGACCGCAGCCGCCGCTTTCGGTTACGGTCTTAACTTTAACAAACGCTTTGGAGAAACATCATGTCTAGCTTTGGAGATATCAATAGAATTAATACGAATATTCAGGCCCTGGATTCCCAGCTTTCCCTGAACCGCATCAATAAAGGCCTCGCCGAAAATCAGATGCGTTTGTCTACCGGTTTGCGCATTAACCGCGCCGAAGACGACGCTGCAGGATACTCAATTGCCACCAAATTAAATGCACGAGTTGCAGGTTTGGAACAGGCCTTGGCAAATGTTGGTGACGCAAAATCGGTGCTCGAAATTGCCGAGTCTAGCTTTGACACCGTAATGGATCAGCTCATCGAAATGAAGGCCCTGGCAACACAAGCGGCCAACGATACCCTCGGTTCTACCGAACGCAAGTTCATCGCCGATCAGATTAAAGCTTTAGGAAACGATATTAATGAAATCGCAGCGCAGACTGTATTTCAAGATTATCAATTACTTGATGGAGAAGTAAATGCAGGAGGTAATTCTACATTCACAAACGCATTTACATTAACCTTCCAGGTTGGTGAAAGAGCACAAGACACTCTTGGCACCTCTATCTCAGCCGTAAACATAGCTGCTTTATTCAATACAGGTGCAGTACAAGGAGTTGATGCCAACGGTGCAAATGTAGCGATAGCAGATATCACAATTGTACAAGATGCCACCAACGTACGAGGTACATTCAATTTCAATGACGCGGAATCAGGCGACTTCCGAAACTTCATTGGAGCTATTGATAAAGCCATCGATTCTATGGCAGAACGTGTAAATGAAATTGGTGTGGCACAATCGTCGCTAAGCTTGCGCGAGGTTACTCTTTCACAATCAATCAGCGCGAACAGCTCTGCAGCCAGCCGTATCATGGATACCGACTTCGCTAAAGAACAAAGTGAATCTATCCGTTTGCAAATTCTGCAGCAAACAGCTACCTCAGCCCTGGCTCAGGCCAATAACGGCCCACAGTCTGTACTCGGATTCCTCGGATAATCTAGCAGGACGGGAAGCCGCCCGGGCGACTGGGCGGTGATCGTTCGGCAGGGGTAATGAAGAGCAAAAGCTCACAAACATTTCCCCACCGAGTACCCGGACTAAAAATGGGGCAGAGGGTATCAAAACAACTGGTTCGGGCCTCACCCGAGGTTAACGATACTCCTCCTCCATCAGAATAATTTGCCGATCAGAAGGATGCACACTGCATGGCTTCGAAAGTAACGGCTCGAAAATCTCCAAGGCACTGATCCGGCTCAACCAGGCCGTCAGTGAGCGTCCTCTGGATGATCTTGCAAAAAATATTGAAAAGGCAGTCATCTAACATAGGGTAGTCCGTTCCCGAACGTTGCAAGCACTGCCAATTATCAGAAAAAGCCCCTTTTCTTCACCGAATGGGGGCTTTTTTATTTCTGGATAACCCAAGGCAGGAAACTCTTCCGATGCCTACCATTAATAAATGTACGCCTATTCTATATACAGTATTGATTCTGAGTGTATAGCGAGAACCTCACAAGAACCCTCTTTCAAAAAAGTTGAGATTTTTTTTAAAGACTGGCATTTTGCGTACGATAATCACCCTAACGGACACAACAAACATACACTAACCTCAATCTGGGGAGATTATCATGTCTAGTTTTGGTGATATCAACAGAGTGAACACGAACATCCAATCATTGGATTCGCAGCTTTCGCTCAACAGAATAAACAGAAATCTGGCCGACAACCAAATGCGGATGTCGACTGGTTTACGTATTAACCGTGCAGAAGACGATGCCGCTGGCTACTCTATTGCAACCAAGCTTAACGCACGTGTTGCGGGTTTGAACCAAGCCCTGCAAAACGTAGGCGACGCCAAGTCGGTACTCGATATTGCGGAATCCAGCTTCGATACTGTGATGGATCAGCTTATCGAAATGAAAGCCCTGGCTACCCAGGCTGCCAACGATACCCTTGGCCAAACCGAGCGTGAATTCATTGGCAAACAAATAACTGAGCTGGCCAACGATATCAACGAAATCGCTAATCAAACGGTATTTCAGGATTTCAGCCTTCTTAATGGAACTGGTCAGACCAGTGGTGCTCTCAGAGCAGGATCTCTTGACTTGACATTTCAGGTTGGGGAAAGAGCTGAAGACACGATTACTACAAGCCTTGAGGCAGTAAACGTAGCCCGATTGTTCTCAAGTGATGGAGCTGGTACCGCAACAAACCTTGGTGCAGCTGCGAACGGTGGAACAGCAGGTGGCGCAGCTATAGCTGTAACGGCACAGACGGCAAATACACAAGGTGGATCACTTGTCTTTGCCACTGGAACGTTTGGTGCTAACTCAAATGATTTCAGAGCCTTCCTTTCTGATGTGGATGAAGCAATAACACGTATGGCCGATCGTGTGAACGACATCGGGGTAACTCAGTCTTCGCTTACACTTCGCGAAGTGACCTTGTCACAATCGATCAGTGCCAACAGCTCCGCGGCCAGCCGTATCATGGATACCGACTTCGCCAAAGAGCAGAGTGAGTCTATACGACTGCAGATCCTGCAGCAAACGGCTACCTCCGCACTGGCTCAGGCCAACGCCGGACCGCAGTCTGTACTCGGATTCCTTCGTTAAGATCTGATTGAGGCTGGGTTCACATCCGGCCTCAAATCTTTGGTTTATTGATTATTGAATAGCTGGAATTAAGCCCGGCAAATTATCAGACCGTGTGAGTTCTGTCCTTCTTTGAAATCTCCAAAGCAGGCGGAACTTGCCGGTCTTTTTTTATTTATATAGTTCTGCAGATATACAGAAACGTTCATGAATCTACTGTTACTTAAACGTTTCATAGCATGGTACGCCGTTACTTCACTGTCGAAGAATAACCCATCATTCATCTAGTTCTGTTTTGGCCAATAAAAATTTCATTTTTTTTTAAAGACTGGCATTTTGCGTACGATAATCACCCTAACGGACACAACAAACATACACTAACCTCAATCTGGGGAGATTATCATGTCTAGTTTTGGTGATATCAACAGAGTGAACACGAACATCCAATCACTGGATTCGCAGCTTTCGCTCAACAGAATAAACAGAAATCTGGCCG
>JAFIEZ010000013.1 GCA_020832235.1 Bacteroidota bacterium | reverse complement strand
TGTGTAATCCTCGGTGGCAGCCGCGGAATCGGACGCGCTATTGCTATTGGTTTAGCAAAAGAGGGTGCAAATGTAGCAATATGCGCACGTGGAGAGGAGGCTTTAGCGGAAACGGAACGTGATCTTAAAAAGTCCGCTGTCAGAACGTATGCTGCCAGCTGCGATATTGGCGATCCGGAAGCTTTGGCCTCTTTTATACAAGCAGCTAAAGATGCTTTCGGCAGCATCGATATCCTGGTGCATAACGCCTCGGCATTGGCTATCGGGCCGGGTCTTGAAGACTGGAATGTAAGCATAAAAGTTGACCTGATGGCTGCTGTGAACGCCTGCGACCAGGTGATTCCATGGATGACCGAGCAAGGTGGTGGTTCGATTATACTGATCTCTTCTGTTTCAGGTCTGGAATGTGATCCGGTGCCGAATTACGGCTACGCCGCCGCAAAGGCAGCACTTATTGTATATGCCAAAAAACTGGCTGTTATGCACGCTCCGCAAGGGATTCGCGCCAATGCTATAGCTCCCGGATCGATTGAGTTTCCCGGTGGTGTATGGGGACATATGAAAGAGATTCAGCCCGAGTTTTATGAGATGGTCCGATCAAGTATCCCGGCAGGGCGTCTCGGAACTCCGGAAGAGGTTGCTGATGTCGCCGTCTTCGTAGCCTCACCGCGCGCCAATTGGATTACAGGGGAATGCATTACTGTAGATGGCTCGCAACATAAAGGAATGCGTTAAGGAGGAACAGTTATGAAAAAATTACTTGCTCTCGTCGCCTTCAACACAAAAAATAAAAATCTGGGTGCTACTCCAGCTGGATTTTGGGCTGGGCTTACTTCAACAATAAACCGCAGAGTCAGGATAAAGGCTATTTTATTCTTGGGTATAGCAGGAGCCATACTTTGGATACCGGTTACTGAAATTGCCACCGCACAAAACGTGCAACCTATGGAGCGTGCGGAGTTCGAAGCGCTGCTCAACGAGGTGAACAATGCCGGGCGCTGGGGCGAACAGGATGAGCGCGGTACCCTGAATCTGATTACACCGGAAGTGCGGCGCGCGGCATCTTCGGAAGTTCAGGCTGGCATAACAGTGTCACTCGCGCGTGAGATGGTTCACGGCGAACCGGAGGGGGGCTTTGGCCCGATAACCGTGGACATGATGGTTTTGCCTGACAGCATCCTTGGGCCAAGCGATGGCTCGGTTGTTTGGGCTGCCGAAAAAGTGTCAATTTTTTACCACGGCTTTAGTTATACGCATATTGACGCGCTGACACACATGGCGTATAACGGCGTTGGTTACAATAATACACCGTTCACGTTTGCGGCACCTGATGGCCAGGAACGCAATTCTATAGCAGCGATGCGTGAAGGTATTTTCACGCGAGGTGTGCTGGTTGACCTGCCTGCATTAAGGGGTGTACCGTACGTCGCGCCGGGAGATGTGATCACGGCCGATGATTTCGACGCGTGGGAAGAGCGCACCGGTGTACGCGTACGCCCGGGCGACATATTACTCGTTCGCAGCGGCCGCTGGTCCGAGGAGGCAAGTAAGGATAATGTTGCAGGATCGGCGGGGATTCACCCCAGTGCTGCCAAATGGCTGCATACACGTGGTATCAGTGCTTTGGGCGATGAGGGCGGCACCGACGCCTCACCATCAGCGGTTGCAGGCATTAACTCTCCGCTGCACGTACTCGCACTGGTGGGAATGGGTATGCCGTTAATCGAAAATCTCGACCTCGAGCAACTTGCTATTGAAGCAACGAAACAGGAGCGTTGGACCTTCCTCCTGACCATCGCACCACTCAACATTCGGGGTGGGACCGGATCGGCTGTTAATCCGATTGCCATCTTTTAAACCTGTCTACGAATAAAGGATAACCTGAACAGAATTCGTGACATGCCAATGTTGTACCCAATTAAAGAGATAATCAAAATGAAAAAGCTAATTACACTCTTAATTATTCTTTCCATTTCCTCATATGCTAAGGGGCAGGCGGTCGAAATTGAATTTATAAGCGAAGGGGTAAAACTTAACACCTATTTCTACGAAGGAGTCGGAGAAGAACGTATGCCTGCATTAATTTGGCTTCACGGAAATCCCGGGGCCAAAGAAGAAGGTAAATCAAGTTGGGCTGGTGAACTGAACCAACAAGGCATTCATGTATTGAAATTCAATTACCGGGGCCTCTGGGGCAATGAAGGTGAGTTTACTCTGGGAAATTCCGTCAGGGATTTATTTAACGCAATGGATCTGGTGACTTCTGAACAAATGCGGACTGAATACAGCATTGATACTACGCAGATTTATGTTGGGGGCTTTAGTTTTGGTTCATCCACTGCATTGGTTGGTGCAATGTACGATGAGCGCATCAATAAAATAATTGGACTTGCATTATGCGACCATAGCTATTTCGGCAGACAAATTATGGATCCAAACTCTCCGATAAGGCCTTTTATTGAGAATAGTATGGCAAGTTTGTTTTTGCCAAATGGAGTCATACAACAGGATAAAGATATCTTTGAAAAAGATCTTACCGATAATATTTACAGATATAACTTTGTAGCCCAGGCAAACAGATTCACAAACAAAGAACTGTATTTCTATACGGGTCTTAATGATAGTGTTTGTCCTATCGAAGACCATTTAATTCCATTTTACCGAAGGTTAAAAGAGCTTGGTCATAATAATCTTGAAGTAGTAGTTGGAATATGTGATCACGGATTGAATTGTGAAACACCTGTTACCACTGCTGAAATACTTATCAATTGGATAAAAAAATAACCGGCTGCAACAGCGTGTATAGTTATACCGAAACACGTTCAGATAAATAATAGCGGTCAAAAGCTGTTAGCCCCAAATCCGGCTTAGTTGCTATTCTCTGCTATCCAGCTTTCAGCCACGCCGGTTAAGACCTCCAGAGGAAGGCTACCGTTCATCAGAATCATATCGTGAAATTCGGCCACATCGAAGGAATCACCCAGCTTCGACTCTGCCTCGGTGCGCAGATTCTGTATGTGCAGCATCCCGACTTTATAGGCCAGGGCCTGACCCGGCATCACGATATAGCGCTCGATCTCGGAAACCACTTCACCCATCGGCATCCCGGTGTTTTCATACATATAGTCGATGGCTACATCGCGGGTCCAGCGCTGCATGTGGATTCCGGTGTCTACAACCAGCCGCGCGGCCCGGAACATTTCCGCCTGCAGGCGGCCGAGATTTCCATAGGGATCGTTTTCATAAACTCCGATTTCGTCCAGCAGCCACTCGGTGTAGAGCGCCCAGCCCTCAACATAGGCCGTAAACGGATAGATTTGCCGGATGATGGGAACGCCCTCGATTTCCTGCGCCAGCGCCAGCTGGAAATGATGGCCCGGAACGGCTTCGTGGGCGCTGAGGGTCATCATCCCGTATTTTGAAATTTCATTAATATCCCGAAGATTGATGAAAAAGATACCCGGCCGACTTCCGTCCATAGCGGGGATATTGTAATAGGCAAACGGAGCCGTTTCCTGCGAATATTCCGGAACCCTTCTCACTTCAACCTCCGCTTTTGGAGTACGCTTGAAAAGCGGGGCTGTTTTTTCGTATAGAAAGGTGATCTGTTCCATATAATCGGCGATAATCTGATCGTGAACGCCCGTGGTATCGGAATAAAACATATCAGGATCTTCATCCAGCAGCGCAAAGCGGACACCCACCGTTTCCCCGGAGATACCGATTTCATCAAATAGCGCAAACATTTCTGCTTTAATGCGCTCCACTTCTTTGAGCCCCGTTTGATGGATCTCTTCGGGCGTAAGCGGAAGCGTAGTGTGCATGCGGGTTAGATATCTGTAGTACTCTTCGCCGTCGGGCAGCGACCAGGCTCCCACATCATCACCTGCCAGGGGTTGTAGCTGCTCGAATGTTTCAATCAGAAAACCGTATCCGGTCTTAACTTCATTATTAATGGCGGAAAGCGCGTCCAACAGAAGCCTGCTCTTTTTATCTTCACTGATGTCATCCAGACCGGCAAGAGCGGTTTCAAAGTTTTTATACAGCGGATTTTCTTCTGCCGGCTGATTCATAAACTCGTTCATCTCCCGAAGCACGTGATCAATCACAAATCGCGGCGGAATCACGCCCCGCTCGGCCCGGTAGTTCACCGATTCCCGCACCTGATCAAATTTGCTTTCAAATGCCAGCAGCCGTTTGATGTAATTCTCCGCGCTTTTTTTATCGATGATCTGATGATTGGTCGTCATAAAGTCGGGCAGTCGGCTCTGAATGCCGAAGGTCTGATTTACCGGGAAGTCGTGAAATGCCCAGCGCTCACCCTCCGCATTGCTTTCCAGCAGCCATTCCACCATGTCGTAGGTGATGGCTTTCTGACCCGAAAGCCGCTCTCTGTTATAGCTGTTCAGAGTTTCAAGATAGTTCCGGTTGCGCTCCAGCCCTTTGTAGGTATGCTGAGGTGACGCATCGGTGAGTTTATGACTGTGAAAGTCGAGAATGGTGTTGTCTACCGCTCCTAAAAGAGTAAGGATTTCAGGTTCTGCGATAACGGCCCCTATCAGATAGCGGTCAAAAAAATGGTCGATATTAAAGGGTTTTCCCCATACCAGCTTATAGCCCCAGATTCCAAAAGCCAGCAGGAGCACAGCTAACGAGTAGAGTATGATTTTTTTCATATTGTTCGTAGTTAGTTAAATGTTTGTAAATAATGAGTGAAAATCTTGCTATTACTACATAGAAGATAACTCTGAAAGCTGGTCAACACTTGGAGTTTGCCGTAAAAATGAAGTTACCAGCTGGCTTTTTAACTTCTTTCAATTCAGATTTTGTCAATCGGGCAAATGCTCTTTGACAATAACTGATTTAGTTGAAGCAGAATTATTTCTTAATTGACCTATTCTTTGGTTTTCGGCAGAGTTTATAAAATTTTGAAGTTCTTCCATTGAATTCCATTCCAGAATGATTAATCGGTTTGGATTCCAATTCCCTTCGACTGGAATAACTTCTTTGTCAGGGTCTTCCTCGAAACCCATTCCACCGGAACGCACTAAGTATTTCCCACCGTATTTTTCTACTATTGGTTCAATTTCTATTCTGTACTGTTCGTACATAGCTGTGTCGTGGACAGTAATGTCGAGCACAACAAAAATTCTCGGTGATGAAGCATCTTCAGGTGTTCCGGTTTGTGCCTGGATCGATATCGTAAAGAAGAATAAAATGGCTATCAGATTGGTTATTTTGCTTTTCATTATATTCCGTTTCTGTTGTGATTTAGTTTTTTAAGTTTGCATGAAACGTGATTTCAGGTTTTTGTGGTTGATATATCCCAGTTCAGATATAAAAACGCAGATATAAAACCGTATGAAGGATCTCACTTCACGCGAGTTGGCAACCAGCCACATTCATACCATAAGTGGAAAACCTCTGTCAGGGGGCTTCCCCAAAGAACAACTGTTGGAAAAACATTACGGTCGCAGCCTGGAAATAATCACGGTTTATCTTTTTTGCGAACCCATGTCCTTCATCCATGGCCAGCAGGTACCAGACCTCACCGCCCTTGGCCCGGACCGCCTCCACCACTTGCTCCGACTCGGTGTAGGGAACCCTTGGGTCGTTGTAGCCCTGTGCAACGAACAGCGGTGAACTGACCTTATGCATATTG
>JAFIEZ010000017.1 GCA_020832235.1 Bacteroidota bacterium | reverse complement strand
GTCAAGCGTTACCATGAGTGTGAATGTGATAACCGACAATGGTGGTGATGGTATACGTGTAGGCAATCATGTTCGTCCGGTGATCAATCGCAACAGTATTTATGGTAATAATGGCTATGACATTCGCATGGAGAGCGGTACTCAAGAGAGCATCGATGCGCGCTTTAACTGGTGGGGTGAGGCGACTACGGCGGTGATGAATACGGGGGGCAATCCCAAGAATATTGACAAGATTTATGACCGTTTTGACGATGCTAATCTCTCCCTGGTCAACTACGCCGGGTGGCTCGACGCGCCGGTAGATCCCACAAGACCGCCGTCTCCTACATTACGCTCTCCAAATGATGGTGTTACAGGACTGTCTACGGAAGTAACTATGATCTGGACCGCTGTAAGTAATGCAACATCCTATCAGCTGCAGGTGGCTCCTACGAATACGTTTGCGGTACCCTCGGTAGATCAGGCAGGGATATCTGACACCACGTTCACGGCCACTACAGGGCTCTCCTTTGGTACGCAGTATTTCTGGCGTGTTCGTGCCGAAAATGATAATGGGGTGGGCAGCTGGAGCGCCCCTCGTACTTTCCGAACAGTGGACCTGAATCTAGTTGAGAACACGTTTGCAACGGCTATTCTGGTAACCGATGCCTCCGGTGTTAATAAAGATGTGATTATCGGAGCCAATGCCGCCGCAACAGACGGGTTCGACAGTGAGTTCGATCAGCTTGCTCCTCCTCAACCACCAATCGGCGTGTTCGATGTACGATTGGTACACAGTGGACAGGAAATGCTACAGGACTTCCGTCCAATTACGGAGGTTTCCACCCAATGGCGACTTCGGTTTAGTCCTTCAGGTAACGGGTGGCCGGTTCAGATTTCATGGGACCCGGAGTCACTGGCTAAGGGAGGTATTTTCTCCATGCGTGATGCTATTACCGGGGAGTTTGTAAACGTAGATATGCGCCGGGAAAATCAGGTGCAAATTGAGTTTGAGTTCATAACCGAACTTGTTATCACACATACCATGCGCTTCGAGCTTACTCAGTCGTACCAGCAGCGGTGGAATATGGTTAGCTTGCCGGTGCAAATGGAGGTGGAATCATACCAGGATGTATTCCCCGCCGCACGGGCTAGCACAATGTTCGGGTTCAACAGCGTTTATTTCACGGCCGATTCTTTCAGCAAAGGACAAGGTTACTGGCTGTTTATGGAAGAACCTCAAACCCTTGAATTTGCCGGTGTTCCACTTGAGGTTCTGGATATTGATCTGCGCGCAGGATGGAATCTTGTTTCGGGACTTTCCTATCCGGTGCCCCTGAGTGTTGTCGAAGATCCAGGTAACATCATTATTCCTGGTACACTGTTCGATTTTACCGGAGCATATACTCCGGTAACAACGCTGCAACCAGGCAAAGGCTACTGGTTGCGCACCCAGCGCGAGGGTACCGTAAGTATGCGGGCCACCGGATCGGGTATGGCTCGACAACATGATAATGCACTTCTTGCGCTTCGTCCGGTAACGCAGCTTATGCAGTCTCATGATCGTATAGTACTTACTCGTAAAGATGATGCCGCTCCTTCATCTCAATCTGTAGAACTGTTCTTTGGTTCAGATCTGCCAGCAGGAGTCAATCCTGCGGCATTCACCCTGCCGCCGATACCGCCTGCAGGTAATTTCGATGCACGATTTACAGGTGACTTCTACGCCACTGATGCACAAAGGGTAGAAGTAATGTTGCAACGTGGTGAAGATGATCTGCACCTGAGTATACAATCTGCAGCAAACGCCAATGGCAGCCAATACCGTCTGACAGAGTTCATGGGACCGATAGAATTACGGGTAACCGAGCTGCGTGCTGGTGAAGAGGTAATGTTATTTGCCCAGACCACCCATTTTACGGTCGAAAACCTCGATGTGGCGGATCTTCCGACAGACTTTGAGCTGACTCAGAACTTCCCGAATCCGTTTAATCCTACAACCACAATTCGTTATGCTCTTCCGAAGGAGACGATGGTTCGCATAGATGTGTATAGTGTTCTGGGGCAACGGGTAACTACTCTGGTCAATGAAAGCCGTGCGGCAGGTTGGCATAGTGTGCGTGTAGATGGTACATCCCTTTCAAGTGGAGTTTATGTATATCGCATCAGCGCAGGTGGATTCACCGAAACACGGAAAATGATTTTAGTCAAATAACAGGCAACTGAGAAACATATGATTATGAAAACACGAATATTTTTCGCCCTGCTTTTATCTGTTTTGTCGACCACAGTGATAGCTCAGGAATTTAATATTCCCATAACGATAACAGATGGGGTTAATACTCAGGAGCTGATTTTGGGGATTAGTTCGAATGGGGCCGAAACCTATGTTGACGGGCTTGATATGTTTGCCCCTCCTGCCCCACCCTCAGGATCATTTGACGCCAGGATACGAATTGGTACAGAAGATTATTTTATCAAGTACCTTTCGAATACGCTCACGGCGAAGAATTTCCGAATACAATACCTGTCTGAAACGGGAGCTTCTCCAATTACGTTGAGCTGGGACCCTGCTGATCTGATTGGAAGAGGGGATTTCAAGATTAAAGATCCGTTTACCGGAGCACTGTTTGTTGCCGATATGAATTCGCTGAACGGTAGTTTCACTCCTTCAACATCAAGTGGTGCAAGCTTTCTGGCATCTGCCCTTATTATTGAAATAACTCCTGTTGAACCTGAAAATGCATTTCAGCCACCGGTGCTTTCTCAACCCTCTCAGGCATCTGCCGGAGTTTCGGTTACGCCGTCGTTTAGCTGGTCATCCGTTCCGGGTGCTACCCAGTATCAATTTCAAATCAGCGAGACAATGGGTTTTACCGGATCTGCATTGATTGTGGACGAACTGGTGAGTGGTAATTCATTTGTTATCACAGAACCATTGGAGTACCTGAAGGAGTACTATTGGAGGGTAAAGACCATTGCCGGCAGTGAGTCGAGCAGCTGGTCGGCGCCGTTTTCATTTACTACGATTATCCAGGCTCCAACTAAACCTGAGCTGCTTACTCCCGAAGCTAATGCACCCGGAGTGAATGTTCCGGTGGTTTTTAGCTGGTCTCCGTCGGCGCGGGCCTCTGGCTACACGCTCTCACTGTATGCATCGGAAACCACCAGCGTTGCCGAGCTAACGTTTGAAACTCAGGGAACCCAGCAAAGCATCTCTGATCTGGATCCGTTTAAAACGTATTATTGGTCCGTCACAGCCTCTAATGCAGGGGGATCTGCAACATCAGATCGATGGATGTTTACCACTAATCAGGTCCCCCCTCAACTGCTAGCTCCAGAAAACGACGCCCAGAATGTAACGGTACTACCAGCCCTATCTTGGCAAGAAGTTACAGCTGCAACCTCATACGAATATCAGGTTAGTCGGGATGGTTCATTTAATGAAGCCGATATTGTTGTGTCGGGCACTACTACAGAGACATCGGTAACCTTGTCGGACTCACTTGGTTTCGACCATCGTTTTTATTGGAGGGTACGTACCATTTCGGAGAACATCACGAGCAGCTGGTCGTCTGTACGCATGTTTACAACCATCATTCAGTCACCGGGTTCATTCGGCCGTGTTGGTCCAATTGACGGAGCTGAAGGTGTTGACGCTCCGGTAACGCTGCTATGGCAACCATCCGACAGAGCTGTTTCATATAGGGTAGATTTATTTTTACAGGCTGATGATGTTGAACCGTTCATCACAGCAGAAACCGACGAAACGACGTTTATGGTAGATAATCTGCGCAGTTTCACTACCTATTACTGGGAGATTACAGCCGTTAATGCAGGGGGTACATTTACGCCCGAAGGCCGCTGGTCGTTTACAACACGCCAGGCTCCGCCTTCGCTAATATCTCCGTTAAATGCAGCAACCGATTTGCAACTGGATGACTTACTGTTAACCTGGTCTTCGGTGGAGCTGATTAATGAATATGAGCTTCAGATTGCAACTACTAATACATTTAGTCAGTCTGCCACTCTAGTAACTGAAGTTCTATCTGATACCACGTATCAGTTTTCAGGCGCGTCGTATAGTCAGCAATACTTTTGGCGAGTCCGTTCTCTGGGTAATTCGGAAACCAGCGAGTGGACATTAACAAGATCGTTTACCACGGTTGTGGAACCTCCGGCAGCGTTTTCATTAGTCTCACCGGTGGATGGTGCCGTAAACGTTGATCTACCGGTCACATTTACATGGGCTGCTTCCGAACGGGCAACATCGTATACCGTTCAGCTATTTGAAGGTGAGGATTCCTCAGAGCCAGTAATGTCAGAAGTGACAACGCAAACGGAACTTACCATAAGCGGTCTGGAAGATTTTACAACGTATTTCTGGACCGTTACGGCCGGGAATGCTGGTGGCACCACTGTTGCTGCGGAAAGAAAACAGTTTACAACCATTCTTGATAGTCCGCGTACACGTTTGCCTGCCAACGAATTTATGGGAGTTAACCGATTCGCTGAATTCGTCTGGAGTAATGTACCCAAAGCCGCATCATATGAACTGGAAATTGCATATACACAAGATTTCAGCTCTTTAGTGGCAACATTTGCAACCAGTGATACCACCGCTGTGCCGGTACAGCTTGCCGCTAATCAGCAGGTGTACTGGAGGGTACGATCAGTGAATGGAGATGTGCGAAGTGCGTATTCAGCCACAGCTGTATTTACTACAGGAATACCAGAAATCACGGTGAATAGAAATGCGATTGACTTTGGTAAAATGGCCCCTTCAGAGATACTTCAGCAAGCAATTACCATTACCAACACAGGGTCTGATACACTATTTGTTACTGAAATTGTCTCAAGTATAGATGAATTTACAACAGATAGCCAAAGCGCAATACTGGCTCCTATGGAAGAGGAAACCATTGTTGTTTCATTTACGTCAAGCAGTCTTGGACAGTTTAATGGTAGTTTAACTCTCACAGATGAGCTCGGAAGTTCTGTAAGTATCGGGCTAAGTGCTTTCGTAGGTGCCGCTAATCTGTCATTCGAGTCTGAATCGGTTGATTTTGGTACAGTTAGGGTAGGGGGGGTGAACAGGGTTATGGTAACACTAACGAATACCGGTAACGATACACTTACCGTCACCTCGGTCATTTCAACCTCCAACGCATTTGCAACCAGTTTGAGAAACTTTACGCTCTTGCCAGGACAGGAAGTTTCTGACGATATCGCCTTTGCTCCAACACTGAATACGGGTTCATCCGGTCAAATAATCTATCGACAGGGAACTGCACGGGCAGATACATTGAATGTATTTGGCAACATTGCTCCAATTGCTGCGACCTTGAATGACAGACGAATTATTACCCGGCAGTTTGAATCGAAAGAACGGGTAACGTTATCGGCCGCTGGAAGTAATGACCCTGATGGCGACAATAATACGTTGACTTATCAGTGGTTTTTAGAGGGCGTTTCACAACCGATATCAACGAGTCAGACACTGGATGAAGAGTTTTTAGTAGGTACATCGCATATTACATTGGTTGTAGAAGATGAGAAGGGGGCTACAGATTCCAGCCGCGTTCGGATTGATGTTCTCTCCTTTGAAAGAAAAATGGATGCTGCAGTTGTAGCCGGTTTTTCTGCCTTTGGTAATCAGGATAGTTACCAGCTTTATATTGGAGATGTTTCATTCACTCCGGGATTAGGCTCTACAATTTTTCGGATTGACCGAGAGTTGAATACCCGGTTTATGCTCACTGTTCCGCAAGCGTTACGAACGGCCGCCTCTGTTGCAGCAGATAGTTCTGTATTTATTACGAATGGACCTACACTCAATGCGTTTAACGCATTTGGCTCTGAAATGTGGCCTGGCAGGGGTTTGGGTGCTCTGGCAACTGCAACCCCAACAGTGGACATTGAACGTTCGCGTATTTATGTTGGTGTTTCTAACCGAAACTTTTTTGCCTATAACTATTTAACGGGAACCAATGCATGGGCATTTTTTGCTGATGCCCCAATCAGTGCTTCGGCGGTGATAACCAGAGATGAAAAACTGGTGTTCCCAACGCAAAATGGCACCCTATACGGATTTGACTTAACCGCCAACTTGACCGGTACTAACGTGCAGCCTGGATGGCAGACTACATTTGCCGATAGCATTGTTCACGCACCAGCAATAGACGGCTCCGATAATATTGTAGTTGGTACTGTTCAAGGATCTATCCTCAAACTGTTTTTCGGCTCTGCAGGTATTGTTTCTGTGAGATGGGAATCGAAAATATGTGGAGGTATTACAGCCTCTCCGGTAATTGATGCAGAAGGTCACATCTATGTTGTTTGTAAAGAAGAAGAATTGGTTAAAGTAGACCAGTTAACGGGCGATCGTCTTTGGTCCTTTGAACTAGACGGGCAAGTTGTTTCCACACCTGCCATATCAGACTTTGGCACTATTTATGTAGCTACTCAATCGGGTTCGCTTTATGCCCTGGATACAGATTCAGGGTCTCTTTTGTGGTATTACGACAATAAAGGTGCCGGTATAGTAACCGATTTATTACATGTAATGGGTACAACATACCTTGGGACTATGGACGGTTATCTGTATGCATTTTATGACGGTGGAGGTGCAGATGCCGGTACGTTAGCCAAATCTGTTGGCACTGTTTCTGAAAATCGTGAAGTACGTACACCGCAGTGGGGGACGTTTATGGGGAACGTTCGAAGAACTGGATTTGCAAGTGATAGTCCTTCAGTTGTAAGTATAGATCAAGAGTTTTTGACTGCCCTACCATCAGAAACACGTCTTCAACAAAACTACCCGAACCCGTTTAACCCTACTACCAATATTTCTTTTAGTCTGCATACGGATGCTCATGTCCAGATAGAAGTATATAATATGCTGGGTCAGCGGGTTAGAATTTTGCATAATGGAATGCTTCAGGCCGGCTATCACAGTGTTACGTTTAATGCAGCAGGGTTGTCATCTGGCGTATATATATATCGCTTGAGTACTCCGGGTACCACATTCACCAGAACAATGATGCTCGTTAAGTAAGGTATCAGGTTTTGATTTCAGGCAGCTGCGGACTTTCTTCTGCAGCTGCCTTTTTTTGTTCTGATTACAGTTCTCTATCTCGCAATAAGTGGAGTGGCTGCCATACTATTTGGACAAATAGCGATTTTATAGACTGCGCCTAACCATTTTTGATTGAAAGTGTTTATCATTGTATTTCGTGTACAGAATAATTCTAGAACTATGCAACGCTCTCAAGTAATCACGTTTTTTCTGAAGGCATTAGGCATTTATGTGGCCTGGTACATCATTTATGACTTGTGGATGCTGCCCGACGGCAGGGTAGATTTGTGGCTCTCGGAGCATATTGTTTCGTTAGGAGGCAGTCTGCTGGCAGGCATGGGGTTTGAAGTGTACGCCCAGGGCAGAATTATCGGTCTGGCCGGGACCAACATGCTGGAAATCGTTGACGGATGCAACGGTATAGAGGTGATCGGACTGTTCATCGGGTTTGTGATAGCCTATCCCGGTCTTACCCGTAACCGACTTTTATTTATTCCCCTGGGTATTCTGGTGCTCTATCTTACCAATGTGGTGCGCATCATCGTGCTGGCCATTACCCAGCTGCACGCTCCATCCATATTTCATATAACGCACGATTACTCCACCACAGCTATTTTTTACCTGGTTGTTTTCGGAATGTGGGTGCTGTGGGTGAACTTCGGCGATCGCCCGTTCTGGGGGGATGCAAATAACGACGGGACCAGCGGCTCCGGCGGGCGCGACCTTGCGGTAAAGGATAGTCCTGACCAAGGCGGTCCCTCCACCCAGCCCGAGGCTGTTATTTCCTGAAAATCATGTAATTCCGCTGTGCCACATCCTCCTTTTATATCGAACGTCTATAAGATACTCGCGTGTGCATTTGCAGGAATAATAATGCTTTTCAGCACGGTTTCTGCACAACACCTGCGCTCTGATGCACATGTTCGCGGATATTCGTCTCAGCTTTCGGGCTCCCAGACCCTGGATGCTTTTACCGCTACACCCATGCCACTCACCCGCGTGTTTGCCATTCATCCCGAGCATCGCGAACAGCTGCATCCATCCAATGCCCGGGAACTGAGCGGGTTGCTACTGCCGGAATCGTTGAGGGCGACGATGCACCGTAATACGCTGGGTCGGATAGGATTTGTGCGCGAGCACCGCGACGATCCGGGAGCGGCGTATTGGTTGCGGGAGTTTGCCCGTCCGGAGGTGTATCTCCTTCCATATACATCGATAGGGCAGTACAATTCCGACAGGGTTTGGTCGCCGAATAGCGGTCCGGCCTGGTCGGGCAGAGGGTATTCGCACGCGGCTACCGGTGGCATTTCCGCGCAATGGCTTGTGTTCGACTTGCAGCTGGCTCCGGCGTGGACTGCAGCCCAGAACCGGAGCTTCGATACCGCCCGCGACCTACTCTCCGGCACTGCGCGGTCGATCTGGATCGGGTCACAGGGTGGTTTCGACACGCCCATTCGACTCGACAGTTCGGCCGTGAACCGGTGGTATTGGGGCGAGACCTGGGCCAAAGTCATGATTGGACCGCTCTCGGCTGGGGTGAGCAATCAGAATCTATGGTGGGGACCGGGTCGGCGCCACAGCGTACTCATGACCAACAATGCCCCGGGATTTCAGCATGCCACCCTGCATACGAATCGACCGTTGAACATCGGCGCCGGAAACCTGCAGTTTCAATATGTGGCCGGACGGCTGGAGCGCTCGTATTATAATGAGGCCGCCTACCCCGACGACTGGCGCTTTCTTACCGCCCTGGTGGTGGATTTCGAGCCCCGAATCGCTCCCGGACTGCATTTGGGCATGGTTCGGGCCTTTCACCTGCGCGCCATCGATCTGAAATCCCGCAGTGATTATTTCCCGCTATTTCAACCCTTTCAGAAGGCGAAATTGCCCCCAGGGGAAGGGTTGGGGGACGGTAGCTTACCCGACGATCAGCGCGCTTCCGTATATTTTTCCTGGCATTTTCCGGAATCGGAAGTGACTTTTTATGGGGAGTTCGGTCGAACCGATCATGCCGAAGACATTCGCGACTTTTACCTGCAACCCAATCATGCCCGGGCGTATTTGCTCGGTGTTCAAAAGACGTGGACTTCGTCGGGGGCAACATCGTCGGCCTCCCGCCATCGCCATACTACCACCCGAAGCAAGCCTTCCCGCTCACGCGGAGGTCAACCGGAGTCCGCGTCCACAGCAGTGAGCAGAAGCCAATCCAATGGACACCAATCAATCGTTTCGTCCTCCCATCCACCAGTCTGGAGCATCAGTGCCGAAATTATGGATGCCAGCAACACCATACCCAGCAGGGTAAGGCTCTGGCGACAAGATCAAGGTCCTGCCGATTTACGTTTCTATGATCACGGGGCCGTTCGTCATGGCTACAGCCACCTGGGCCGCGGGATGGGGTCACCGGTCGGATTGGCTGGAACGGCCTGGTTTCTGGCCCTGCAGCGTACGAACGGCATCTGGGATGCGGGTATCATGGCCGAGTTTCTGCGCAAGAACAGGGTCACTTACCTCAGGCTGCTGGAGAGCGATTACCAGGATGCCAGACAGGAGCTTGAGCTCACCGCCGGAGGCTACATTCGCAGGGATATGTTTAACCGAAAAATTGAGGTTCAGTTAAGTTCGTATCTTGTGCAAGCCCGAAATCAGCATTATATTCGTCTGGCAAGCAATCCGGTCACGGGGGAGGCGGCTCAGTCGGCGGATGGTAGTTTACTTGTGGATGATCTTCACTACCGAAATCCGTTAAACCTTCATGTGAGGCTTACGCTGCGTTATCGACTTTTCCCGGGAATTGTTACACGGTAATGAAATCTGTTTTTTTGTTATGAATAAAGCCGTAATTAATTTCATCAACAAAATGGTGTCTGAACTGGAGTCGGAAGAGGGCGACCGGGAGGCACTGCGTAAAAAATATCAGGAGCTTATTCAGGATGGTACATTAACTCCGGAAGACCTGGAGGAATTGAATGACCCTCTTTTTGATATCAAGGATATCGATTTGTACCTGGAGATGAATCGCCTGCCTGATCCAACACCGAAAGACCTGGACGACCTCAGGCGCTATTTCGAAAACGATCTCACCGAAGACGAAATCGAAGATTTGTGGGACCGTATGTTCGCCAACACAAAGCTCTACGATGACTACGAAATGCGAAAACTCTCTTATTTCGTGAAAAATGGTCGGGAGCCAGCGCTGCTACCCAAAAAAACGGACTGAGTGCCACTTTTTGCATTCAGGTATGCAGCATGGAGTAGCCGCTGCGTGAGGTATGTGATAGGTCATGAAAATGCACACGTATTCAGCTTTGAAATTTCATATTTCGCTCTGTAACCACATATACAGATAATTCACTTTTACAACCATGTATTCAACCTTGTAACCGCGCATGCAACAATGAACAACAACGCGATATAACGGTTAAAGTCGTAAAATTAGAATCAGGAGGAAGAAGGTATGACTTCAAGACAACTCGAATTACTTCGGGCTTCGGGACGATTTACGCCCGCCGAGTTTGGCGCCGGAGCCCATAACATCAAAATTGGTTTTCTGAAAAGTTTTCTGGAATGGCGCGACTGGCATGGATGTCCCACGCTGATTACCTCCGCTTACAGAAACCACCCCACCAGTGCTCACGGCCGTGGACTGGCATTGGATGTGATTTTATTTGAACCCGGAGGCTGGCTTCAGCGTCCCCTCGAGCCCGAGCATCTGTGGAATGTGGCTACCACCTGGCCGTTTCACGGAGTAGGCATGTATTTCGACTGGAATTTGACGTACAGAGATGGCATCCGCCGTCCGGCTATGGGCGTGCATGTAGATATGCTTACGGATAGGTCCAGAAGACCGTTGCGATGGATTCGCGTTGATGGAGAGTACCGATATCAGGATACCCGTACCGGTTTGTTTGGCGGTCGGGAAAAACCTTGGTAGCGGAAAATAGGCTGTAAATTGATGCATAAATACCCCGCGTCTTCCTCGGTGATACTGCTAAAAAATGCCTATTATTACTCCACAACTTGAAATCAATCGTACTGTTTTATGAAAATTTTGGTTACCGGCGGCCTCGGTTATATTGGGTCGCACACGGTCGTGGAGGTCTGCAATGCCGGACATGATGTGGTGATAATGGATGATTTGTCCAATTCCAGCGCTTCGGTGTTGCAGGCACTGGAGGAGCTTACTGGAAAATCCATCCCGTTTTATGAGACTGATGTTCTGGATACAGCTGCGCTTGCCCGCATCTTTGAAGAGCAGTCGGCCGACCCCATCCAGGGCATTATCCACTTTGCAGCGAAGAAATCGGTTCCCGAATCGTTGCAGCAGCCGGTAACATATTTTGAGAATAATATTTCCGGGGTGATTAATCTGATGCGGATGGTGACCCGGTTTAAGGTACCGTACTTCGTTTTCAGCTCGTCGTGTACGGTTTACGGCGAGCCGGATGTGGTTCCGGTAACCGAAAGTACCCCTACTACCCGTTCAGTAACACCCTATGGCAATTCAAAACTCATTTCAGAAATGATGCTGGATGAGTTTACCCGTCTGACACCGGGTGTATCAACGGCGCTGCTTCGGTATTTTAATCCGGTGGGAGCCCATCCTACGGCAAAAATCGGCGAGCTTCCTCGGGGTGTACCGGGAAATCTGATGCCGTTTATTACCCAGACCGCTGCCGGATGGCGCAAAGAGCTGAAGGTTTTCGGTCAGGACTACGATACCCGCGATGGTACGGCCATTCGCGATTATATTCATGTGGTGGACCTGGCCATTGCCCATGTTCGTGCTGTTGAATGGCTCACCACGCAGAATCATACGGTAGATTATTTCAATCTGGGCACCGGCAATGGACATACCGTTATGGAAGTGGTGCAGTCTTTTGAGCGAACTACCGGCGTTAAGCTAAACTATGCCATGGCCCCACGGCGTGATGGCGACATTGAGAAAATCTGGGCGGTAACCGATAAAGCGGAACAGGTTCTTGGCTGGAAGGCTGTTCGCGATCTTGACGAAATGACATCCAGCGCATGGAAATGGCAGCAGACTCTGGAAAAACCGGAATAATCCATGGCGCGTGCATTACTTTTGTTAATGTGCATATTCGGCTTTGCAAATGTAACGGCCGGACAGGGATCTGTTGCCGCAGCTCCTTCGCATGAAGTCGTGTTGCATAGCCATCCGAACAGCGTATTGATGCGATACTGGCAGGTTACGGGCGACCTGCCTTCGGGATCGTCATTTATACTTCGTCCCGTACCGGCATTATTGGATGCACGACCGCCTGACCGTCCCGATTACGGCGAACGCCCTGCGTTCTGGCAGCTGCGCAGCCGTTTACAATGGAGGGAAAATCGTATAGCGCTGGACCGCCTTTATCTGGAGCAATCGCGTGAATTTGATCGGCTTAGTCGAACATTTGAAAAAGTACATCCGGTTTCAAGTCTGCATACCGGTACGCAAGCGGCGTGGATTCAGTTAGGCAGCATACACACAACCAATGTGTATAATCAAAACTATCCTCACGGTAACAACCTGGAAGCCATTTTCCCCTCGCGCGGACTCACCACCACGTGGTCGTTACAAGCCAGCGCCGCATTGGGTCCGCTCTACATCCGTATTGAACCTACTTTGCTCTACGATGAAAGTCGATATTTCGATAACATACCGATAGACACCCGTGATTTCATATGGCGATTTCAGTATGAATATCTGTTTAACCGAATAGACAGACCTTTTAGGTATCGTCCTGCGCCTTATCTGCGTGTACTCCCCGGCAACAGTGAGGCGGTACTTCGATTCCATGGACTGGCGACTGGAGTTTCAACAACGGCTATGTGGTGGGGACCGGGATATCGTAACGCACTGCTGTTGTCTAATAACGCGGAGGGCTTTCCTCACGTAACCCTCCGAAGCGACCGTCCGCTGCGCTCGGCTATAGGTCGATTCGAGTTTCAGGCATTCTGGGGACAGCTTGAAGAATCGGGAGTTGATCATATTCCACCTCGCCGATTTGGCAATACCCTGTCTATGAATTACCGTGCTCGTCCCGACGACTGGAGGCTTTTTTCTGGTCTTATGCTAACCTGGCAGCCGCGTTGGACGCCCGGATTGACCATTGGTGCCGGTAGGACCATCATGGCCTATGCTGACGATGTAAAGCGGTGGGACCAGGCCTTGTTTTCTTTTTTGCGCACACCGTTTGAAGATATTCCTCAGACCCGGGAGGATCAGCTTAAACCCGACTTACGGCATCAATACGACGACAAATTTGCACTTTATATCCGTTACGTTGCTCCCGCCGATCAGCTGGAAGTGTATGGGGAGTGGGGCCGTAATGCCCGTCCTGCCTCCTGGAGTGATTTCATGGAGCTCCCTGAGCATGGCATGGCCTGGATTTTGGGCATGAATAAGTTCTTTCCATTGGGAAAAGAGCTGGAATACATTCGTCTTGGCGCTGAGTTTACCCAGCTGGAGAAGACGAATACCTGGCGAGTGCGCGATTATCCGACCTGGTACACGCATCCTGTAGTGCGACACGGTTACACCCACCGTGGACAAATTCTGGGTGCGGGAATTGGTCCGGGCAGCAATGCACAGTATCTGGGAGTAGATTACCTTCGGGGTACGCAACGCATTGGCGCCTATGTTGAGCGGACGATCTACAACAATGACTTGTACTACCTGATGTTTACCACGTCCCGTTACAGACATTGGGCGGATGTAAACTTCGGTCTTACCGGTAGTTATACACACAACCGTATCACCTTTAGCGGTACACTCAGCTTCATCCATACGCTAAATTACCAGTACATTGAACTGACGGAGATTCCGGGGGAATACATTGGTAAGGATGTGTGGAATACCCATGCGTTGGTACAGCTCAGATATCAGTTCTAGCGTCCACCAGCGCGCGCTAGCCAGACGCTGCTTAATCAGCCCGCGCAGCTCACGGCTCAGGTAAGCAACCCCCGCGTAACCCATGGATTAAGGAAGCAATCCCCGCATCTCACGACTTATTTAACCAACTCCCGCATCTCACGACTTATTTAATCAGCCCGCGCAGCCCACGCGCTATTTAATCAGCATCAATTTTCGTGTAGCGGTAAAATCGCCCGCCCGAAGCCTGTACATGTAGGTGCCGCTCGATAACTGGGCACCGTTGAAATCCAGCTGATGCCATCCTGCCTGCATTTCGCGATCGGCCAGCTGTGCAACAAGTCTTCCATCCAGACTGAAAATGTCGATTTCAACCCGGCTTGCTTCCGGCAATCCGAAGCGTATGACCGTATTGCTGTTAAACGGATTGGGATAATTCTGCTCCAGCACGAATCCGACAGGGCGCTCACTCATGGGTACCGACGAAAACATCACGCGATTGTTCAGCTGCAGACTATCGAAAAGTTCTCCGCGCTCATTGATCATACGCATATCGATGCTGTTTCCTTCTACCTCCACCAGTATGAAATGTCTCACGGCTTCGGTCTGAGCCATATACCATCCGGCCTCTGTTCCTGGAATCGCCGTCGGTTCCCGCGTCCCCACACCCCAGGCTCCATCCCCAACATAAACAATACCGGTAGGACTCACCTCCCCGCCCCGTAATGGGTGGGTGCGTTTGTAGGCATGGTCATGGTTTTCGAAGGCCACGCTGATGTTGCTTTGGCGCTCAAACAGTGGAACAAAATGCCGGCGTACCATAGCTGAAATGTCATTGTTGAAAGGTCGTACACTGGGATAGGCGGGAACGTGGTAAATTGGAATGACGTGATCGAATTCCATTCGATTGGCCAGAGCCAGCTGCAGCCATTGCGTTTGAACACCTTCAATGTTATTGGTGTGCTGCGTGTCAAGAAATACGAGGCTCATATAGTTACCAAAGTCGAGTGCTCCGTAGCCTGGCTCACCCGGGAATGCCATAAGACTGTAGAAAAAAGGTGCTTCCTGCATGCGCCATTCGGGTGTGTTATCAAATCGCCAGGTCTGATACCTGTAGTTATGTGTGTAGCCGAGTCGAACCTCGTGATTACCCACTACCCCCAACTTTGGAATCACCCTGCCGTCGGGACGAACCATGGTCTCGGTCCACACTTCCAGATACCGGTACCAGCGGTGCAGGTTTTCGGGTTTTGCATCGGCATAGGCAAAATCTCCTCCGATGGCCACGAAATCAATATCGTATTCAGCAGCCAGTCGGTTCACCTGTCCGAAAACTTGCCAACTGTGCATCATGTCGCCGCCGGTGGCAAATAAAACCGGACGTGTAGTAGTAGATTCGGGCATAGTTCTGAACGTGTAAACGGGCTGATTATCGCCAAATCGAAACTGATACAGGGTATTTGAACGCAGACCGGTTAGCTCTACGCGGTGAATTTTCCGTTCAGAAAACGGGAATGGATGGGTAGTTCCCTCCGCGGTGCGCCATCCTGATATACTGCCCATGCGGCGATACGTAAGCACCGGATCAACGCCGGCATCCGTATGCCAGTCTATGGTCATGGTGGAGGTGGGGTCTTGCTGCCAGCTCAGTATGAAACTGTATGGGGCATCCTGGTCCTGGGCCATCAGAGACTGCGGGAGTATGCCAAGTGTAAAGACGACTAAAAAAAGGGGAATGATGAATGTATTTTTTGCCAGGAATTTCATGGGGAAGGGGATTCGTTGTAGCTGCTGACGATAAAAGCGCTATCTTTCAAAATAGCATAAATTCAGTAATTTAAAAGCGCTTTCACAGGTTCTCATGACACACGCAGCTGCTTTGAAATCAACGTATTTAAGTCCACATCCGCTGGTTTACCTTGCGGTGGTACTTGTTGTATCGCGGGTTCTGCTGGCTGTGATTGTCTGGCCCGATACCCAGCGGCTCTACAATGGCGATTCCTGGCTGTATGAGCAACATGCCCTGTCTATGCTGGAAACGGGTTCATGGCTGGCGCCGGGATATGGAAATATTGATGCGAATCCGTTTGCCGATATGATTCGCCCGCCGGGTTATCCCTTGCTTTTAACGGCTGTTTACGCACTTGCAGGCAACGAGGCTGCCCCTTGGGTGATGTTCGCGCTGAATACGATGGCTTTGTTTGCACTGGTTTGGCTGATGTATGCTTTTTTACGCGTTACCGGACTGCAACGGGCGTGGCCGGTACTCTTCATATTGGTGGCAGATCCTGCATGGTGGATGTATTCAAAGGAGCTGATTACCGAACCCTGGTTTAATCTGCTGCTCATGACTGCTGTGATACTGGTGTATATTGCCGTTGCTCCGGTTGCGAAAGTGTTGACTCAGAAGGCTGCGGGTGAACAGCCGGACGAGTTGCCGAACACAGATTGGCCGGACGAGCAACCGTACTCTGATCGGCCGGACGAACCACCATGCTTTGAACAGCCGGACGAGTTGCCGTACTCTCGAAGACGCTGGTTGCTGGCAGGAGGCGGACTCGCTCTGGGTCTGGCCACCTGGTTCAAACCCGTGACCTTGTACGCACCGTGGTTCGCTTTCATCGCCATTGTAGTAACCATGATGGTTCAGCGGGAGGAGATTTTTGGAAGGATGTCACTTCCGACTGCACGCAAGAGGTCCCTGACTGCAGCCGCACTCTTTTTAATTGCGGCGTTACTGTTGCCCGCTTCATGGCAAGTGCGCAATTATGCAACGCACGGCAGCTTTGTGTATACCTCCATCGCCGCCGAGAATATGATGACCGGTCATGCCGCCTTTGTGCTGGCCTCCCGCGAGGGCATTACCCATCTGGAAGCCCAGGAACGCATTCGCGAACGCTATCGGTCGGCCAATCCGAACGAGGCAACCATGACGTTTGCCATGCAACACGAGGCGAAAATGGCGGTCGCCCGGGAAATTCTGCGCGAAAACCGCGCCGTCTATGCCAAAACCATCCTCCGTGGAATGGCGGTTGCCATGATGGATCCGGGCAGGAGGGTGTTTGCACGCACATTCCGCAGTGAGGATGTAGCCGTGATCGGACTCACGAATACCTTATCGAAACAGGGCATCGCCGGTACGGTTCGCACGATACTGCGTGAAGATCCTGTACTGGTACTTTATGCCTCCGGATACATGTTGTTGCTCGGTCTGTTTTTTGTAGCAACGGTCTGGGGATCGGTAAGGTTGTATCGTTATAATCCCTTGCTGGCTATTGTATTGGGTACCAGCGTAATCTATTTATGGGTTCTGAGCGGACCGAACGGCTATGCCCGGTTTCGACTCTACATCATGCCGTTTATGATACTGCTGTGTGCCGGATGGTTCACGCGGGGGAAGTCCCGAACGTAATTTACTATTCCCCGATTACGTGATTTGCGTATATTCGGTGATGTTATCCAATCGCTATCAAAAACAACGCAACAACCTGGTAGAAGTCCTTCGCGAAAAAGGCATTAAAGATGATCAGGTTCTGGCAGCCATCCGCTCAATTCCCCGCCATACCTTTGTAGATTCGGCTCTTTGGACCCGCGCCTACGAAGATATCGCTCTTCCCATTGGTCTGGATCAGACCATCTCGCAGCCCTATACCGTAGCCCGTCAGACCGAGCTGCTGCAGCTGCGACAGGGCATGAAAGTGCTGGAAATCGGTACCGGATCGGGGTATCAATGTGCGGTGTTGTGCGAAATGGGCGCCAAGGTGTACAGTATCGAACGGCATCAGCCGTTGCACGAGCGCTCCCGCGAGCATCTGCGTGAACTCGGATATCGCCCCATGCTGAAATGCGACGATGGTACGGTGGGATGGAGTGCGTATGCGCCCTACGACGGAATTGTTGTAACGGCGGGAGCCCCCGTTGTACCCGAAAGCCTCAAGGAACAGCTGAATATCGGCGGCAGGCTGGTCATACCTGTAGGCGACTCCAGTACCCAGCACATGCATGTAATTACCCGCGTTAGTAAGGAGCTTTTCAAGGAAGATGTATTGGATGGATTTAAATTTGTACCTCTGATTGGTCGCGAAGGCTGGAGGTAACGCTCTGAAAGCATACGTTAGCCACATGAACACGTACCGGATGTCTTGCCGGTCACTCCAGTTGTTTGCTGAGGGGCATGCCGTAGTGGTTCCCGCACAACGATAACAGCCGCCAACGCCATGCGTAACGACCTCCAATCATTTTGTGAAACGGAATGCAAATTGATGGCGAATTTTATATTATAGCAGTAGAGCAGATCAGCGCTGCAACGAACATCATCATCCAGCACCATCCACCCGAAACATTGCCCCATGTTAAAATTAAATCGAATTTTAGTCCCTACTGATTTTTCCGAAGCGGCCCGTGCATCGTACGCCTTCGGCATTGAACTCACCCGTAAATATGGCGGCAAGGTCGACCTGCTTCACGTAATTCCGACCTTCAAATATCTCAATGAGAGCATCAGCCGACTGGGTTTGCCTATTAATCTTGATAAGGATATTTATCCGCACATGGTTACGGAAACGGAGGCTCGTCTCCGGCAGGAATTTGAGGAGCACATCCCTGAAGAACAACGTGGTGACGCCATTGTTCAGGTTGATTTGAAGGCGTCGGATGCCATTGTTACACTTGCCACTGAGCGCGATGCCGACCTGGTTGTGATGGGCGCCACCGGTTCCCGTGGACGGGATGTAATTTGGGGCTCAACTACCGAGAAAGTGGTACGTAAGTGTCCGGTGCCGGTATTGGCGATTCCGGAAGGTGCCGTTCCTGATGATATTGATCATATTTTGGTGCCCTCTGATTACAGCGAGCTTTCGTTTCGGGCGCTTCGAGGTGCCGTAGCTCTGGCCAATTCATTGGAGTCGGAGATCACGCTAATGCACGTAATTGAGCTGTACGGATCGCCTCTGGATAACGAACCTCGTGAAAAGGGTAAGGATCAGGTTACGGCGGTTGCCGATAAACTGGCGGCCCGTCTGGAAGCCTGGGCTGCTCAAAACCCACACTTTGAAATTACCTTTGTGCGCGAAGGTGAGAAGATGTATCTGATTTCAACGCGCGGCGGTGTGGAGAAGAAGGCAAGACTGAAAATAGTGGTTACCAAAGCGGTATCGGCCTATTCCGAAATTGTTGAGTATGCCAATGATAACAGCGATATGGTGGTTATCACAACCCATGGCCGATCCGGATTGAGTCATCTGTTTCTGGGTTCAACTACCGAGAAAGTGGTTCAGGCAACCAATAAGCCTGTGCTGACCTGGAGACCGCAGCAGCATGGCTAATTCGCGGGAGGATGATGGTCCACAGACCGATGTAACGACGACGCGTGAAATTCCTTCCCTGTTCATGAAGGGATTTCTGATGGGATCGGCCGACGTGGTTCCGGGCGTTAGCGGGGGCACCATGGCCCTTATCACCGGCATTTATCGCAGGCTGATTGACGCCATCAAAAGCGCTGATGTTCGGGCGGTACAAGCGCTGCTTCGGTTGCGACTGAGCGAAGTTTTTGAACGGGTGCACTGGTTTTTTCTGGCTGTTCTGCTCAGCGGGGTATTTGCCGCGGTGCTGTTTTTTACCCGGGTTATTAAGCTGCCCGAGCTCATGTTTGTGCAGCCCGAGCCGGTTTACGGACTTTTCTTCGGACTTATAGCGGGTTCGGTGTGGCTGGTTTCCCGTGAACTTGGCAAATTTACATTGGCCAATCTTGTCTGGATTGTGGGCGGTATTGCGGTCGGATTCCGGATTGTGACGCTGGTGCCGGTAGACACTCCGGAAACGGGTCTTTTCGTGTTTATGAGCGGGTCGCTGGCTATCACGGCCATGATTTTACCGGGAATTTCCGGATCGTTTATTCTGCTCATCCTGCGCAAGTACGACTATATTCTCATGCAATTTGGCAAGTTGGGCGGCAGCGAAACCCTGGAAGCCCTTATGGTACTGGTTCCTTTTGGTCTGGGTATGGTGACGGGGATTGTGCTGTTTTCGAGACTGCTTTCCTGGTTGTTGCACCGATATTACGTTGTAACGATTTGTGTGCTGATTGGATTTATGATTGGTTCGTTGTATGTCATTTGGCCGTTTCAGGATCGGGAGTACACCCAGTCGGTGCGCACTGAGGTGGTTTCGGCCGATGATGACCTGGTTCGTGCTTTACGAGCAGCGCCGGAGGATGCCCGTCAGCCGGAATTTCGTCGACTGGGTGCAGCACTGGAGCCCGGGGATGTGGTTCCGGGCAGGACCGATATTTCGGTGGATGAGCCTTCGGTTGTGGTGGAGCGGGTGAAGAATAAGCTCATAGCCAGTGATCCGTTTGTGCCGGTTTGGAGTGGGGCAGACGCAGATGTCAGGTTGAGTGGTGGGAGAGGGTCGGTGGTGTGGGCGTTTGGGATGATGCTTGCGGGACTGGTCTTCGTGATCATTATTGGTCGTATCGCCGGGCAGAAGTTGGGCAGGGACCCGTAGTTTCGGCGCCTGCAAAGTGCATCAACCCTTGCTCCCAGTTTAGTTGCGCTGCAGGTATCGTTCAGTAAAGACGTTTCTGTTGATGGGCTCGTCTATGGTTCGGCTGGTCCATTCGAGTACGGTGTAGCGTTCGGCCCGCAAATCGCGCATGGTAAGTTGGTTTGCCCTCCAGATGTCTTCGCGTACCTCGGTAATGTTATCGGCGGTGAGTTCGCGAATGGCATTTCCGTTTTCGTCGAAGTAGGTGGCTTTGAGCAGGATGTAGCGTTCGGTGTCGATTTCGAATTCGGCCCAGGCGTAGCTTGCCGGAGTGGTGCGATCACCGCGGACCGTCATCCTGTTTGCCTCGCGGTCGTGGGTGAGGGTGGAGAATTCGAAGGCGTCGGGGTCTTGGTTGCCGAGATCCTCAAAGGTGAAATCGCTGCCCATGAAACGGTCGCCGCGTTGCGCCCCGCTAATAGACTGAATTCGGTTTAATGAGGGTAGAAACAGCCGCTGGATTTCATTGGTGCCGTCGTTAATTGTGAGCAGTCCGGTACCTCTAACGTCTGCTGGGGCATTAAATCGGACCAGAGATCGGCGCTCTTCACCTTCGCTGAAAGACCATAAGTCTAGATTTCGCTCCCGAACCCGTCCCCGGTTGTCTACAATCCGCATGTTGAGGGTTGCCGTTTCATATACTACGGAGCCAAGTCTGCGGTCCAGTTCTTCGTATACGCGTCGGGCTTCTTCCTCGTCTACATCCTGCTGTGCAATGGCCGGAATAGCGCTCGTGGTGAGCAGCAATACGAGGAAAACCAGACCCATCAGTAGACTGCCGGCAGAATGGAATAGTTGCCCGTTTCCGAGGAGTGTTTGCGAGAAATTTTGTCGGAGATGCATCAGTTTATAGTACTTTTGGTTTGCAAGGGGTATGCTGTTGTTTCGTTTAGAACGTGTGAGGCGGCTACTTTGTTGGAAAGTGAAATTTTGTTGGGTTTAAAAAAACCGGGCTAGACTTTCGGGCTGCGCCGTATGTGCTGCGCTTTGTGTTATGTCATCTGTTCTGTAGTAGCTCGTCTTTTTTGTAGTAGCTCGTCTGTTTTGTCTTAGCTCACTTATTTTGTGGTGGGTCTCCTGATCTGCAGTAAGTCACCTGTTTTCTAGTGGGGAGCTTGTTCTGCGAGAGTCGTGTACGTGGTATTTAACAACGAAGCCGTGCGGTGCGTTTCCTGCGAGGAGCCTTTCCATTCGATTCATCATTTGAGGGGGGAGAATTTTGAAAAGGAGAATTTTGAAAAGGAGAAGTTTAAAGGGCAGAAGTTGTTTATTTACTGTTATTTCTCGCGAAAGGCAGACCTCACCACCCTCCAGCAAACCCTCCGAATTTATTTCTTAAATATGGGACAAAACTCTTTCAAGGGCATTTCGTCCGTATCGCCACGTTCGCTTCGGTTGCGCTCCAACGTCATTTCATACATCACACGGTCGCTTCGGTAATAGCGTTTCTGAAAATACACCGGCTTGTCGCCTATGGTGTAGGTGCTTCGATCAATGCGCAACAAGGGGGATCCCGGCGGCGCATGCAGCTCGCGGCAGAGTCCTTCAACGGCTACATCCGCAGTAATATGATACGTTCCCCGGATGATCTGTATATCATAGCTTTCTTCCAGAATCCGATAGATGGTTTGCTTTTCGAGGGCTTCCTTCTTAATGAGCTGACCGTAGAACACAGGCATCCAGGTACTATCGAAGGCGATGGGCTCTCCATTCCCGAGACGGAGCCGATCAATTTGCACAACCAACTGACCGGGTTCAACGTCCAGGGCCTGAGCCAGGGCTTCGGATGCTTCCACGGTGGTGAAATTCCGAACCTCTGAACTGGCGGTCATTCCCGCCCGCACCATGTCTTCGTTGAAATCCGTTAAACGTACCAGGTTATGGGGCGTACGGGTGTTGCTCACAAAAGAGCCGAGTCCCTGACAGCGGTAGATGAGTCCGTTGCTCTCCAATGATTGCAAGGCACGACGTATGGTCACCCGGCTTACATCGAACTTGGTTGCCAGCTCGTTTTCGGACGGAAGTTTTTCGTCGGGCTTGTAGTTGTGTTCGCGAATCTGTTGTTCTACCCAACGTGTGATTTGCGTGTGTCTTGGGATGCCTTCTTTTAATGCTGCCATATATATATGTTGGTCGAAAAAATGCGTTATTACTATTGTCCTTCGATACTAATATACAATACAAGTGAAAAAATATCAATACTTGTATTGACAAGTAGCTACAGTCGCTGTATATTTACTTCAGATTAACAACACACAGACAACACGAAACGTACTCGATACACTATAAACTATGTTTGAATTATTAACACAACCCTGGCCCTGGTACATTGCCGGACCCGTAATTGGTCTTACAGTACCCATCGTATTGCTGATTGGCGGAAAGATGTTTGGGTTTTCATCCAACTTCCGTCACTTTGTGTCGGCTTGCGGTGTGAGCAAAAATGAATTCTTTAATTATAACTGGCGAAAAGACGGCGCCTGGAACATCATCTTCCTCGTAGGTGCTGTAATCGGAGGATTCCTTGGAGGGTATGTATTTGCTAATCCGAATCCAATCGAACTCAATCCTGCTACGATTTCTGCACTGCAGGGAATGGGCATCAGTGATTTCAGCGGCTTTGTGCCGGATGATTTGTTCGCCTGGTCGTCTCTTGGTACGCCGGTAGGAATTATAGTACTGGTTCTGGGTGGATTTCTGGTTGGATTTGGCGCCCGCTATGCCGGTGGCTGTACATCCGGTCATGCCATTTCCGGATTGTCGGATCTTCAGATTGGTTCGCTCGTAGCCGTAATCGGCTTTTTCATCGGCGGACTCCTCATGGCACACCTTATTTATCCAATCATACTGGGTTAACACAACCTGGAGGGTGGATGTGCAGATAAACAGGCAGCATGCTTCTTATCGCACTTCATCCCATACTGTTAACCAACATCGAATTTTTTCAATCAAACTCTTATGAAAGCTAAAGATTTTATACTCTATTTACTGGCCGGAACCCTCTTCGGATTTGTTCTGATGAAAGCGGAAGTGGTATCGTGGTTCCGCATCCAGGAGATGTTTCGTTTTGAGGCGTTTCACATGTACGGCGTGATTGGCCTGGCCATTGCCGTGGGACTTATTTCCTTACAGCTGATCAAGCGGCTGAACGTCAAAGATAAAGACGGTAATCCGATTAAAACTTCCCCCAAAGACCCGACCCAGATGAAACGCTACATCATTGGCGGTACATTCTTCGGTCTTGGCTGGGCGCTGCTCGGGGCATGCCCGGGGCCTATGTTCGTTCTTCTTGGAAGCGGACTCACCATTATGATCATCCCCATACTTGCCGGTATGGCAGGTACCTGGGCGTACGCAGCTATTAAACACAAGCTGCCACATTAAGCTGGCATGAGGTAATTTCCGAGGTCACATATTCTTCGGAAACAAACCTACCTCCTGCTTCGGCACACCGACCCACAAGATTTTTAAATCAATAAAAACAATAATAAATAGGTAAAAACTATGTATTTCAAGCAATTCTTCGACCCACGACTCGCACAGTACGCATATCTCATCGGTTGCCAGAAAAAAGGCACCGCTGTAGTCATTGATCCTATGCGCGACATTGACCAGTATATTGAGGCCGCGGCCAAAGAAAATCTGGAAATTATTGCTGCAGCCGATACCCACATTCACGCTGATTATATTTCAGGTCTGCGGGAATTCGCTGAGCGTGGCGTAAAAGTATACGCATCTGACGAGGGCGATAAAGACTGGAAGTACGAGTGGCTGATTAACAGCGACAAGTACGACTATCAGCTGCTCAAAGATGGCGATACGTTCAATCTTGGCAACATCAAGCTTCAGGCATGGCATACGCCGGGTCACACCCCCGAGCACCTGAGCTACCTGGTGACCGACGGCGCTGCCGGCGATGAGCCCATGGGTATTGCAACAGGTGACTTCGTATTCGTAGGCGATGTAGGCCGACCCGATCTTCTGGAGTCTGCTGCTAATGTAGCCGGTATGATGGAACCCTCTGCACGAACCCTTTTTGGTACCGTAGAGAAATTCAAGCAAATGCCGGAGTATCTGCAAATCTGGCCAGGTCATGGCAGTGGAAGTGCCTGCGGTAAGGCTTTGGGCGCTGTGCCTGAGACAACCGTCGGTTACGAACTTCGATTCAACAAGTCGATCAAATCGGCGACCAGCGAAGATAACTTCGTGAAGTTTATTCTTGAAGGTCAGCCTGAGCCTCCATTGTATTTCGCACGCATGAAACGCGATAACAAGATTGGTCCTGCCGTTGCGCAACCTGCCAACCCTGCACGTCGTGGCGTAAACGAAATCGACGGCATTTTGGCCGACAAAAACACCGTGGTTCTGGATACCCGGGAGCGTAACTTCTTTGCTGAAGGCCACCTCAAAGGTTCGCTCCTGTCTCCGCTGAACAAAGCGTTTAACACCGTTGCCGGATCATACATCACCGAAGAGCAGCAAATTGTTCTGGTTGCTGATGAAGACCGTGTAACCGAAGCTGTACTGGATCTGTACCGTATTGGCCTTGATAAAGTAACCGGATTCATTACTCCTGAAGATCTCAACGCTTACGGAAAACTGGAAACGCTTGAAGTTCGTACATTCGCCACCGCAGCCGACCTTATTGGTCAGGATGGTACAGCAATTCTCGATGTTCGCAAAGCCTCCGAATACGACGAGGAAGGCTACATTGAGGGTGCCGTTAACATCGCACACACCCGTCTGTTGCCACGCAAAGGTGAAGTTCCAACCGGTAAAAAACTGGTTGTACATTGCCAGGCTGGTGGTCGATCGGCCGTAGCTGCAGCCTTCCTGAAACGAGAAGGATTTGATGTAGTTCTGGTGGATGACAACTTCGAAAACTATAAAACAGGTGCAACAGTCTGATGTAACCATCAGATCTGACATTGCCGGCAGTCTTGAACAGGCTGCCGGCTCTTTTTTTCTTATCTACCTCCTTGCCATCGTATCATGAACACCCGTTCGCTTATCGATTCTGTATTTCCTCTTGCGTCTGACCTGCGCACGTACAACGGGGAAAAGCTCAGGGGCGATCTGACTGCCGGTATCACGGTGGCCATTATGCTTATTCCTCAGGGAATGGCCTATGCCGTTCTGGCCGGCTTACCTCCGGTGTACGGACTGTACGCCTCGCTGTTACCCATCATCTTGTACGCGCTTCTGGGAACTTCGCGTCAGCTTGCGGTTGGTCCCGTAGCAATGGTTTCCTTACTGGTTCTTACCGGGGTAAGTCAGTTTGCAGAGCCGGGCAGTGAACGGTTTATACAGCTTGCTATACTCACCGCACTAGGTGTAGGATTGGTTCAGTTTCTTATGGGGCTATTCCGGATGGGATTCATTGTAAACTTTCTATCTCATCCTGTACTCAGCGGCTTCATCTCGGCAGCGGCAATTATTATCGCAGCCAGTCAGATTCAGGCTCTGCTGGGACTCAGCATGGAAAGAAGCGGAACACTGGTTGGGACGCTCCTGGGCGCGATTTCTAGTCTGGGCACCCTAAACATGCCTACTGCAGCTTTAGGATTGGGCAGCATCCTGCTTATAATCGGTTTGAAACGCTGGAAAAAGTCGTTTCCCGGGGCCCTGACCGTGGTGGTTGCGGGTATTTTGGCAGCCTGGCTGTTTGCTTTGGATGAATACGGTGTTCGGGTAGTGGGCGACATCCCCTCCGGTTTACCCGGCTTTACGACTTCGTTTATTGCTGCTGAGGATATTGCTCTGCTCATGCCTGTAATTCTGGTGATAGCGCTCATCAGTTATCTGGAGTCAATCGCCGTGGCCAAGACTATTGCCACTAAACGCGGATATGAACTGGATTCGAATAAAGAGCTGATTGCTTTGGGCGCAGCCAACATTGGCGGGGCCTTTTTTCAATCGTTTCCAACCACCGGTGGGTTTTCGCGTACCGCCGTGAACGATCAGGTTGGCTCGCATACCACGATATCTTCCTTGGTTAGTGTGGCTCTGGTCGCCTTAACGGTGCTCTTTTTTACCCCGTTGTTTTATTATTTGCCGGCTGCTGTACTTGGCGCCATTATTATGGTAGCGGTGTTCGGACTGCTGGATGTAGCTGAAATGAAACACCTGTGGCATACCGACCGCCGCGACTTCGCCCTGCTGATGATTACCTTTTTGGTAACGCTGCTGATTGGAATTAAAGAGGGGATAGCCACCGGGGTTGTACTCTCCCTTACGATGGTGATTTACCGCAGTACGCGTCCGCAGGTGGCCGAGCTTGGCGAACTCGGAAATACCGGCATCTATCGTAATGTGCTGCGCTATCCGGAAGCTGTAAAACGCGACGATTTATTGGTATTTCGCTTTGATGATGCCTTATATTTTGCAAATGCATCGTATTTCAAAGACGAGATAGCATCGAAGATCCGTGCCCGGGGCAACCGGTTGAAAAAAGTCATTCTGGTGGCTACATCCATGACCGATATTGACTCAACCGGAACTCAGGTGCTGGTCTCTTTAGTACAGGCGTTGCAGGATGACGGCAAGGAACTGGTTATTGCAGGTGCAACCGGACCGGTTCGTGATTACCTCCGCAAGAGCGGATTGATGAATCTGCTTGGGGAAAATCATTTCTTTTTTGATGTTAAAGATGCCGTTGAGGCTTGTTCTGCAGAACTGCCCGATCCTTCGACCCTTGAATTTTCACCAACCCAAACCAACTGAGATGTCTGAAACGTCTTCCACAGCTAAGACCTCCCCCTCCAGGTTTAAAAACCTTATCTTTTACTCCTTATTAACTATAATTATGTTCTCATTTCTAAAATCTATGTTCACTTCCAACGACGTAAATCCTGACGAATTACAATCACAATTGCAGGAAAATCCCGGTGTTGTTATTGATGTTCGCACATTGGGCGAATTCAACGATGGTCATCTGGTTATCACCGACAAGCATCTGGATATTCTGAATGGTGATTTTCAGCGCGCTATCGGCGACCTCGACAAGTCAAAAACCTATTATTTGTACTGCCGTTCCGGCAACAGAAGCGGTCAGGCCGCGCAGATGATGCGTCAGTCGGGCTTCGAAAATGTGTACAATGTTGGCGGGTTTGCTGATCTGGCCGCTGCCGGATTCGAGACTAAGACATCAAATTGATGGACTCACTCGACGAGCTGCTGGCATATAACAAAGACTGGGCGGTGCGTGCCAAGGTTGATGACCCTCAGTATTTCGACCGGATGGCATACGAACAGCATCCTACCGTGTTATGGATCGGATGCAGCGACAGTCGGGTACCCCCAAGCGTGATCACAGGAGCGCAGCCGGGGGTTTTGTTCATCCACCGGAATATTGCCAATCAGGCTGTTCATTCAGATATTAGCTTTCTATCGGTGCTGGAGTATTCTGTACTGGTTCTTGAGGTGCCGCATATTGTTGTTGCAGGACATTACAACTGCGGGGGCGTCAAGGCGGCGTGTTCGTCTAAACCGGCCCCTGACATTGTAGATCATTGGATTCAGCATATTCGTGATATCAAGCGTATGCATCAGCCTGAGCTGGATACGATACAGGATGATGAACAGCGAGAAAACAGGCTAGTTGAGTTGAATGTAATTGAGCAGGTTCGCAATATTACCAACACGACCACGGTGCGTAAAGCCCGGGCAAATGGTCAGACGGTGGAAGTACACGGACTGGTATATGACACGGCTACCGGCGAACTGAAGCGTTTGATGTAGATTGAATTCTGCTAAATACCCGATTCAAAGCAGAAAGCATTGAAACAGGTAGATTCCAGCTGTACGTTACGTTAAACGAAATAGATAATCGGTAAGCACCTCAAGGTAAGGAGGCTCGTTGGCTGGACATTGCCGGGCTAGTCCATATTGATGAGTTCGGCTTTTTTAGCTACATCGTGAATTACGGAGTCCAGTTCCTTGGCCGATTCCGTCATGATTTTAAGAAGTTTCTGAATATGTTCGGGTGCATCTTCTTCTTCCTGTACCATCTGCACGACGCCCAATAAACGAGCCAGTGGCGCTCGTACAACGTGTGATTGAACCCAGGCGATGTCGCGAAGTTTCTGGTTCTGCTTTTCAATAGCGCCGATATAGGCCTGGCGTTCTGTTACATCGGTTGCCAGTACCAGCCGCGCTTCCTTGTTGTTAACCATAAGTTGCGAGCTGCGTACTTCCACATAGATTATATCGCCATTTTTTCGCTGATGTTTGGTGTGGAACAGCATTTCACCGAGGGTATGGTCGAAATCTCCTCGTAACTCTTCATCGGTATCGGTCTGACTTTCCCCAGAGCGCAGGTCGCGTATGGTCATACTGAGGAACTCACTGCGGGTATAGCCATAATTATGCAATGTGGCTTCATTTACGTCCAGGAATCGCAGGGTTTCGTAGTCGAGTACCCACATAGGCTGAGGACTTAAATGGAAAAGGTCGCTGTATCGCTGTTGTGATTCCCGAATACGGTTTACAAAGGACTTGCGTTCGATGTTGAAAACGATGCTCTTCTCTAGAATGTTTTCGGTGAGTTCATCCTTGAGCAAGTAATCACTGGCTCCCACCTGTAGCATAGATACGCATATCGGTATATGCGTATATCCGGTTAATAGGAGGACAGGCGCCGGTTCAGCCAGATTTATGATACGTTCTACCCATTCGCTATAGTTTTTTCCGTTCATGGTGATATCGAGCAGCACTACATCGGGGTGAACAGGGGTAGAATCGAAGTATTCGAGTATTTTTTCTGTGTTCCCAGCGTGGGTGAGGTTATACGAACGGAACTCGTCTTCGATGTACTCTTCAATCAAGATGAAATCACCCATGTTGGACTCTGCGACCAGGATTTCATATTGTTTGTGTTCCGGTTTCATAAGGTGCTGCTGGGTATTCCTGATTTAGCAATAGTGAAATGGAAGGTGCTGCCCGACCCGAGTTTCGACTCCACCCAAATTTTTCCGCCGTGGTTTGTCACAATCTTCTTGGCTATCGGCAGTCCCATTCCCGATCCAACGTAATCGTCTTTACTGTGCAGCCGGCGGAACAGAACAAAGATTTCCTCAAAATGTTTTTCTTTTATGCCAATGCCGTTATCGGTTACCGAGAACTGCCAGTGCGTTTCACTCTGGCTGCCAGTGATGGTAATACGTGGTGTAGGTCCATCTTTGTGCGCATATTTGATGGCATTATTGATGAGACACTGAAATACCCTGTAAACTCCGTCTTTATGCGCCGTAATTAGCGGCATACGCTCGTATTCAATAAAGGTATTGGTATCGCTGATGTGACGTCTGTTCCCGGTGATGATGTCGTCTAGCAGATCTTGCACATCAAATTGCTCTGAAACGGTTTCTTCACGGTCGATTCTTGAGAATTCGAGCAGATCCAGGATGATTTCACGCATACGTTTGGCCGCATCCGTAGCAAAGTGTATATACCGTTTGCCGCGGTCGTCCAGCATGCCTCCATAGCGTTTCTCCAGGCGATCCATAAACCCGGTAATCATCCTGAGCGGTTCTTGTAAATCGTGAGAAGCTACGAAAGCGAATTGTTCGAGTTCGGCGTTGGACAAGGCCATTTCACGGGCCCGTTCTTCCAGCTTAACTGTGAGGTCGTGCAATTCTGCCTCAGCTTGCCGTCGCTTGGTCACATCACGGAAATATACCGAAACCCCTTTGCCATAGGGATAGATGCTGAGTTCGAACCAGGCTTCCAATTTATCATCAAAATATTCGGCCGTTCGTGGTACACGGTTTTTGTGTACGTACTCCATCACAGGAATAAGGGAAGGATTGTTGTGATGGCCGGGCATGTCCCATATCGTTTTTTGCTTGAGGAAGCTGGCAGATCGCCCGAATATTTCTTCGGCTTTATGGTTTACATAGCTGAATTTCCACTCTTCATCGAGCGCATAAAAGGCATCTGAAATGCTGCTTAAAATAAGATCTTTTTCTTCGCTGACTTCCTCGGCGGTTAACTGGGCTATTTTGCGTTCATGAATGTCTTGTACGCTTCCGTACAGACGAACGACTTCGCCTTCAATGGATTCCGTTTCACCAATAAGGCGTATCCATTTCACATGACCAACACCGGTTACAATCTCCAGCTCGATGTCCCAATGCTCTCCTTCACTCAGCGCTTTGTCTATGGCGTGCTTGATCTTCCCGCGTGAAATGCCACGACGGACCAGAGAAACGAAGCTTTGGAGTGTGGGCTCAAATGTTTTGGCTACGCCGAAGATATCGCGGGTAACATCCGACCAGATGACTTCATCGCTTCGAACATCAATTTCCCATGCGCCAATTTTGGAAAGCTTACTGGCTTGATCGAGCATAGATTCCAGCTGACGGCGTAGGGTAATATCGCGGCCCATCAGGAATGTATGTCCTGTTCCGGCAGACAGCGATATACTGAAATCCATCCAGAGAACCTGTCCCGTGCGTGTGAGTACCCGCGCATCAAGGCTGATATCCACCTTTTTTTCCCTCACGCGCTGTAAGGCTCTGGTTACGGTATCGGCATCGTCGGGATGCAGCATGTTGACCAGATCCCATTGTTTCAGCTCATCATCGGGATATTGTAGCATACGGGCACCGGCAGGGTTGATCCGTATGATGGTGTTTTCGTCACTTATGAGCGTAACCAGATCGGGTGCCAACTCAAAAAGATCGTTCAGGTCGTCCTGGGCGGTACGGCGTTTGATTTCAGCACCTACGCTTCGACCCACATCTTCCATGAAGTCGAGGTCCTGAGGTGGAATCGTAGTTTGGCTATCAACGCCCATCACTAATACACCAATGGTTTCTTCGTTGTGCCGGATGGGGATACCGCAAACACGGTGCACACCCAGGGTGTCGGTGGCCTGACTACGCAGGAATTTTCCGCCCGTTTGGATGTCGTTTACGAGCATACGCTTGCCTTCCGACCATACGGCGCCGGCTACACATTCGCCGGGACGTAGTTGCCTGAATTTGGCGGTTTCACGATAAAAGGTATTGCTGTGGTTCTGATCGGCGCCAAAAGCTTTGAGTTCAATACAGTTTTCGCCGGGGGCAACCATCCATGCCTCACGCAGTTTATACGAACCCGTTTGGGCAAGCTTATCGAGCGTACTGTTAAGCGCGTCATTTACGGAGGTAGCCGTGTCGTTGAACAATCCAGAAATGTCTTCAATGAGCTGGCGTCGTTCAACCTGTCTGGCTTTTTCTCCGGCATCCCGGAAGTTGAAAATAATGCCATCAACAGCAGGAATGTACAGGAGGTTCTGCAATTTTCCATCAATGCTGACCCATGAACCATTCTTATGACGTATCTGTAATGGATCGACCTCCAGAATATCGTTGGGTTTTATCAGGGCGTCGTGCAGATGTTTGTTTAATCGTTCAATATCGGCCGGGTGTACAATATCGAGCAGGGTTATGTCCAGTGTATCATCGTCTGTCCAGCCAAGGATGAGTTCACTTGCCGGCGAAAGGTACTGCATGGCACCATCGTGCTTTAGAATAGCAGCGCCATCGAAACCGTTTCGAATCAACGCCTCGTAGCGTTTTTCCTGATTTTCTAGCTTGATTTGGGTTTGTTTTCGGTCGGTAATATCCATGAAAATACCAACCATGCGGGCGGGTGCTCCGTCGGAGTTGCGTTCGATATTCGCTTCGGCGAGGATGTAGCGGACCTCTTTGTCGGCGCGAATTAATCTAAACTCAACATGAAACGGTTTACCAGCCGATCGGGCTCTTTCGTATTCGGTGTGTACGCGTGCAGCATCATCGGGGTGGACCATAGACATGGTTGTTTCCATGCTTGCGCGGATTTCATTGGGCTGAAATCCACATATTCTGTAGTACTGGTCTGACCAATTGACTTCTTCTGAGCTGAAGTCTACCTCCCAACTGCCCATATTGGCATAACGCTCGGCCTGCGAAAACAGCCGCTTATAGTTAACAGTATTGGAGTCTTTAATTTTCACGTACGTATCGTGGGGGTGAGATTGCTACAAAACACACCTTGAATTCAATTCGGTTATCGGTCTGTTTCAGGGGATGCTAAATAGAAAGTTGTAAAAAGTGTGTCTTTGATGTCTTCTCCCATGTACTTGCACACCTTCATCATATCTTAACTTTCAATACTTCAAAATTATGGGCATATTGTACTATCTGTTTCGATTCGTGTTTTACTATCGAAGCCGATGATTCATTAACTCGGTGATCTGTTTTCTGACTGCTTTTCTGGTTCGTATTTCGTTTCCGGCTGTGTTCAGTTGTACTCAGGTAAATTGGGTTTTACAACGCCATACATCTCATCAATTTTTCTGTATGTTTTTATTACGATCTGCACTCTTTCTGGCCCTGATGGCCTTCACGCCGCTAATGGCACAAGCTCAATTTCTTGAAACCTTTGAAAACGCAACCAAAGGTAGTTATGCCGACGGACCGGTAAACGGTGATACCGGGGAATGGTTGTTCAGAGATGCACTTGTGGGTACTCTTGAAACCGATAAAAAGAATGGTTCTCGCGCAGCCCGCGTGCGCAACGCAATTGAAATGCAGTTCGACAAATCTACCGGTGCCGGTGAAATTAGTTTTCTGGCAGCTAATTTTGGTAACGATTCGGGCGGTGCCGTTCAGGTTGCCATATCCATGGATGGAGGTACCACATGGTCGAATATAGGTGGCCCCATTAGCCTTACCGGAGAAGCCCGCGAGTATAGTCTGGATGTAAATGAGTCGGGAAATGTTCGGGTTCGTTTTACCAAAACGGCAGGTAACCGCATAAACATAGACGATATTCGCATTACAGATGCTATTGCTGTTTCGGAAGGAACGGTTATGGAGGTAAGTATTGGTGAGGATGTTGTATTAGATGGCAGTACCGTTGATTTTGGTGTCTTAACCGATCCTATCACCGTTCCCGTACAAATCAGGAGCGTTGGGGAAGACCTGCTGGATGTTTCAGATATTCTGGTTACAGGTGATGGGTTTTCACTGAGTGGATTTGCGCCTTTTTCCCTGCAGTCGCTCGAACGTACTTCCGTTAGCTTGCAGTTTAATGGTACTACTCCGGGATTGTACAGTGGTACCCTATCAATAGTGAGTAATAATGCCGCGGCCGATACCTTTCGGGTTCATGTAGCTGCCGAATTGCTGGACGTAACCGAGGTTACGCCTCTGAGTGAAGCCCGAACGCTTCCGCAAGGCACACTGGTGACGGTAACAGGATGGGTAACGGTATCCGACCAGTTTGCTGGTCCGGTTTATTTTCAAGACGATACGGCGGCTATAGCCTGGTACTCTGATCCCATCATGCGCCAGAGCTTCACGGTAGGCGCTGAAATCGGCGATTCCATTGTAGTAACCGGTCGACTGGGTGAATTTAATGGCCTCATACAAATTGTTCAGCACACCGATTTTGAGGTTTTCCCAGAGTCAGCACGCGAAATTGAACCCCGCAAAATCACGCTGGCACAGCTGAACTCCGGTGCGTATGAGTCGGAGCTAATTCGAATAGATTCACTCTCATTCCGTGCTGATGGACTCTTTTCGGGTGGGACGAATTACACCGTTGATGGAGTGGGAGGAAGTGGTCAGGTACGAGTCGATAACTTTGCCAACATCGCAGGAAGCTCTATTCCATTAGGTCAGGTTAATGTTACCGGTGTAGCCAGCCGATTTAATCAAACCTTTCAGCTGATACCTCGTTTTCGCAATGACATTCGCGAAGTAATAGACGGTCCGGTTATAACCAGTGCCCCACCATTTGAATATCATTCAACACCAACCTCCATCACATTTGCCTGGGAAACGGAAATGCCCGCACATTCGGAGGTACGCTTTGGCAGAACCAGTGGACTGGAGTTGGGTAATGTATCTTCTGAGCAGCGTACTACTGCCCACAATGTGACGATTTCGGGATTACAGCCGGCAACTACGTATCGCGTGCAACTGCGATCAGCAGCCGATGCGGATACCTCTTTTACCTCCGTTTATATCAGTTCAACGGCATCACCATCGACATCCACTGGCCAGATTAACGTGTTTTTCAACAAACCCGTAAATCATACCATAGCTACAACACGCCTGGCAGACCAAAATGTAAACTTTGCTCAGCAGCTGATTGACCGAATTCAAGGTGCGAGACAGAGTGTTGATCTGGCCTTTTATAGTTTGAGCGGTAACGTTGGCGACCAGGTTGCTGACGCGGTTATTGATGCATTCAATAACCGGGAACTGATGGTACGGGTTATTACATCCGGCCATACCGGTAATCAGAATGATGTTTTTACCAAGATTCAAAATGCGGGTGTTCCTATAACCCAGAGCCTGGGAAGTGAACAACATCACAATAAGTTTGGTGTGTTTGATGCTGAAGATCCGGCGAATTCGTGGGTTGTAACCAGCTCCTGGAATGCAACCGACGATGGAACATTCAATCAGCAGCAGAATATGGTTCATTTTCAAGATCAGGCAATGGCCCGCGCCTATACGCTGGAATTTGACCAGATGTGGGGTGGCGAATCAGGTGGACCATTCACAGCGGCTACGGCCCGTTTCAGTGCCAATAAAGAAGTCGTGAATCCATCGGTATTCTGGGTCGGACCCGACAGCGTCATGGTAGAGCTTTATTTTAGTCCACAGGCCAATACCGAAGCGCAAATCAACAGAACGCTAACCACTGCACAGGAAAATATTGACCTGGGCCTCAATCTCATTACCCGCCGGTCTATATCCAACACCATTCGTGCACGACATAATCAGGGTGTAACGGTTCGTGGCAGCGTTGGAGATGTATCGGGTTTCAGTGCTACAGAGTTCGAGTATTTGGCATCCTGGGCCGACGTACTGGCGTTTCCACGCACCAATGGGCTGCTGCACCATAAGTATGCCATTATCGACGGAGAGAATACGACGTCTAATTCTAAGGTGATTACCGGATCGCATAACTGGTCGAACAATGCCAATACCCGAAATGATGAGAACACGGTTATCATCCACAGTGAGCGCGTTGCCAACGAGTTTTTGCAGGAATTTGCGGCCCGCTATATTGAGTCGGGTGGGACAGGCAGCTTCACGACTACAGATTTTAGCGTGAGTGCAGATTTGCCAGGTGAAGTGGTTTTGTCGCAGAACTATCCGAATCCATTTAATCCATCAACATCCATTCGATTTGAGTTGCCGGTGAGCGACCAGATTCGTCTAGAAGTATATGATGTGCTGGGCCAGCGTATTGCGGTGTTGGTTGATGGTGCGATGCAGGTTGGTGTGCATGAGGTTCGTTTTGATGGAGCCAACCTTTCCAGTGGCGTGTATGTGTATCGCCTGCAGGCCGGAAACACAGTGTTAACACGTAAGATGATGCTGATTAAATAATAGATTCTCGATTTATATGCGCTGGGGAGATGATGTGATGCAACCTACACTCGCCTCCCCTTTTTTGTTTGTGGGATATCGGGTTTCAACGCAATCCCTGACCAATCCGTATTTTACCTTACGTGGACCCGAAACCGGTGTAAGCCGCGATGTGACTGTTCCCAGTTATTACATGTCGTTCGGACGTATGTATCTGGACTACAACGAATATGTCGAACTATCTACCTACGCCCTCGATTTCATCTACCAGCTTATCCTAATCGGCTCGGATGTAAACCTGTCTGCGCCATTCATCGACGATGAAAAGTCCAAGTGGTATGCCAACGTGCAGTACGTCTGGCACTTCATGTTCGAGGAGGGAGGAGGCACCATTCATGAGCGATGGCGCCTCCCTGTTCTATCGTTCAATTGGGAAATGACGATTGCAACGCGAATGGCATATCAGATTTTGAACGGCCATCAAATTCCAAAACGCACACCGGCGCCAAGAAACATCTGACTGGCGTCGCCCAGACTGAATTTCAGCTCTCCATACAATCTGAAATTGCCCAGATTGTATTCGGCCCCACCTCCAAGATTCAATCCAACCTCAGAGTCGCTCTCGCTTATATTGAACGCACCCTCACTGGCGCTCACTTTAATACGGAAATAGTTGATACCTCCGAGGGCATACAGGGTTTTTGTTTCGTCGTTCACGAACATATAATGGGCATTCATGTTTAACTCCCACACATTATAGTCGATGTCAACTCCACCGAAATTTTCACTGGCGATGAGGTAGTAGTGCAGGTCGACAGCGGCGCGAAACTGCTCGTTTATGGTATACACTCCACCGAGTCCGATGGCAGGTTCTTCGAGGTCGAAACCGTAGGCAAGACCAATGCCAACGGATATATCGCCCTCTTGCGACTGTGCCTGGGTAAGGCTGTTAAATGTAACTAGTAACAGTACGGCTAAGAGAAAATGATTAAGTCTGTGCATGTCTACTTTTTTGAGGCATTCAGCCCACAGCTTATGGGGTAAGCGTGCGCGAATACATGTTCATAGGTTTTAATGAAGGTTGTCGGGGTATATTTTCAACCTGACAATCCGGTGACCGGTGTTAGCTATGTAACCACCGTTAATTCTCTAAGCGTATTTCGTTTTGTAATTCAGACACGCTGATTTATAGCGGAGAAACATCAGAATATTATATTTTCATTAAATCTGGTGGTACGCTCCGTTATTTTCGGATTTTAAGCAATATTTTCACCCAATTCACCCAATTCACCCAATTCACCCAATTCACCCAATTCACCCAATTCACCCGATTCACCTTAAACCGCAATTTAGCTTTATGCACACCACCCGACGCGCGCTCTCATTTCTCCTCCTCCTGTTTATACTCACAAGCTGTTCGTCAAACCAACATACAGCTACGCTCTCCATCACCTACACCGGGTTATCGCACGACATCAGCGCCGAGACATCCAACGCACGCGCAACATTCTGGAAGCCCGACGGCAGCACGATTTACATTGTCGGTCGCTATTCACAAAATGTGGTAGCCTACGCGCTGGATGAACCATGGGATATCAGCACCGCATCGTACCTGCAATCGTTCGACCTTTCCGGCGAAAACGAGGCCTCTCCGGCACTCACCGTACCGCACGGTCTCTTTTTTCGGGCAGATGGCGAGAAAATGTGGGTTTTTCACCGTACCGAAATCTGGGGATACGCACTGTCGACACCCTGGGATATTTCTTCAGCCCTTGCCGATACCCATGCCGATTTGAGTGCGTTTACCCTTCGCGGTCACGATATCGACTTCCATCCCGATGGTACACGCTTATTCATCGACGATCGTAACGCCCGGGCCGTGCATGAGGTGGTTCTTTCAACACCATGGGATGTGAGCACGTTTACCTTCGTGCAAACCTTGGATATCAGTGGGCAGGAGGAGGAGGTGCGCGGCATTGAATTCATTCACGAAGGACGAACCATGCTGCTGCTCGATACCGTGCGTCGACATCTTATGCGGTATACCTTAAGCACACCGTATGAATTGAGCACCGCAGTGTATACCGGAGCCTACGATCTGTCCGATAATACGCGTCAGCCCCGCGGACTGTCCGTACACCCTGATGAGCGCACGGTTTACATTACCGAACGGGATGGACAGCGTATTTATCAGTACATCCTTCAGGAATAAACCCTATTTCAACAGCGTGATGGTACGTGAATGTTGTCCTTGTGGCGTCTGCAGACGGTAGATATACATCCCGCTAGCCAGTCCGTTGGCATTGAACACCGCTTGATGCATTCCCGCGGGCAGGTCTCCATCCACCAAAGTGGCCACACGCTGACCAGTAACGGAGTACACCTCCAGACTTACCGAGGTGGCTTCCGGAAGCTCAAAACGGATGGTTGTTGAAGGATTAAACGGATTCGGATAGGCGGCATGCAGCTCGAAGGAAGTTGTTATTTCACTGGGTTCATCAATAGAAACCGGCTCCTGTGGACCCACAAAACCCAGTCGGCGAGGCTCTACCGGCAGTACAAACCCATCAGAAAAACGGATTTCAGCAGGTTCAAAGGCAGGGTTGAATGCCACGTAAGAGCGCAGTCCTTCGCTGTTCTGAAATACCGCTGCGGCTGTGGTATTGGACGTTACGGTAGTATCGAGCTGACCCATCACCTGCAGATTGCCAATCCAGTGGCGGGTATGCGCCCGACTCTCGCCATCAAATACGTTATAATTTGCATCAGCCAGGAGTTCACTCATGGCGCGATCTGCGTCGGATAGCGCAAGGAAATTCCAGATGACATCCCTCCAGATGGTCGGGTTGTTACTTGTGCGCTCATAAATTTCCGCGACGTTACGCAAAATGTACTCGGGATGTCGACCCAGGTAGAGCGATCCGCCGGTTATTGGCAGAAAGTTAATGCCATGAATAAACTCCGGATTTCCGCCAAACCAGGTGCCGTAGGTGCCTTTTCCTCCCCAGACGATGCCCAGGGCGGTGTGCGGATAGCCGGTCGGGAAGGTTTCCCCGTGCACATCGAACCAGTATTGCTCTACCGCGGTGCGTTCGGTTGCATGCAGGAAAGCGCCCAGATCACGGATGTCATTCTGCCCGGTCATCACGCCCCAGAGCACAACGGCAGAGGCAAAGTGCATCGACTCGGAGCTCGACTCCTGATTGTTTCCGTCGGGGAAATCGGCATGTCCCGAAGCCCATGAATGTCCGGCATAGGGATTAAGTCCGCGAAGGAAGGGGAATCGGGTGTCGTCGCGCTCCCAGTTGTTGGCATCGCGAATGAGCAGGTTGATCATGCCGCCCCAGTTTTCTTGTGCGGCCCAGTCCGGATCATATTGGGCGATGGTTGCTGCGGCCATGATGGCATACCCCGAATGAAAACTGTGGTCGTTAATCTCGCGGTCGGACCCGAAACTGGCCGGATACCCGGTGAGCACGTTCCAGGTCTCGTTGTACACATACTGTTGCTGACCGCCGGCTGTGAGCCAGACCTGCAGACGGGTTTTCAACTTGTTGAGCATCAGGTCACGTTCGCCTATGGCGCCAATCTGATCGGCGATGTGCACAACGCGACCCATTCTACCCATTTCCTTGCCGCTGTTGTAGGTGTCTACCGGACGAAGCGTACTTCCCGCTACCTCCCGCACCCATTGCAGCATCTGTGTTCGGTTGTATTCCCCTAAGTCGGGCATGCTCGGAAGCACTCCATCGAACTGAACCCGGGTTGAGAAGGTGTTGCCATCGTGTACTTTCATAGTTCCGGCGCGGGAATTGTAGGTGTATGATGTCAGCGTTGCATCGGTGTAAATCCACTGATGTCGGTACAGGGCCGATAGTGTCTGGGCGAGGTTGCCGTTGAGGTCTTCTTTGAGGTCGACCTCATACGTAAAAGTGGTGGTAACCAGTTGATTTTCTTCATCATAATTCCATACTACCTGACTATCGGTTACATGGGCATAGGCGCGTTTTCGGAAAAACTCCAGCGTTTCCCGACGATTATTGGGCAAGACCGCAACGGAGAGGTAATGCTCGTTGTTCAAGGTAGATTGCAAAATGTTTGTGCCTGTCCAGGTAGATCCGTGAGGGGCAAAGATGCCATAATGTCTTCCATCCACAGAAATACCCAGTACGCCGTCTTGATTGTACCAGGTTTGGGATGAACCGTTAATTTCGATGCGGGCTGAACCGCCTTGGATTTCGAAATAAGCGAAGGGCAGGCCGTGACCAATGGTAGACTTCATCGACCGGCTTCCATCTTCCCATAAAGCCGTTACCGTCCAGTCGCCGTAATGCTCGGTGAGGGTGGTGTTCGTGTTAAGTCCATTAACACCGATGGTGAGTTGGTGCCCATGTCGGAACAGGAAGTCGTTGCCAAGAAACTGATGTTCAGGACTGTAACCCATCTGCATCCCGTTGGCAACAGCCCTGAAGGTAGCGGGATGTGCATGTAGATTATTCGAATGTGGGTTGCCGAAAAACGGAAAAATGAGACTACTCCAGAACTCGTTGGTTTGAATGGGTTGATCGAATGTAGAGCTGATTTTCGGTGTTGCGGGCACGCTGTTATGAAAGCTTGGTCCTAAGGCCCCGGCGGGCAATACGGTACTGTAACTTCCACTGCCAACCTGTACCTGCTGAGCCTGTAGCGCAACGGTGTGGAAAACATAGCGATGAATAGTGTGAATCGGGATAGGTAAGAAGAGGTCATGCTGGCGATTATTTGCGAAGATGTGAGAAAAATTCTCATTTATTGTGCAAATAATTTGCGGAATTTTGCTCAAAAAAGCAAGGAAAACCGCTTACAGTGTGGGGTCAACCGTATGACTGAGGTTGGCTTGATGAGTGGGGGCGAATGAGGTGACTTTCATCATATCCTTCACTATACTGTTCTTCACAGTTAAACCATCAATGTTATATATGCAGGATGCAATCGTTTAGTCAGAAACGGGTTTTAATCACCGGTGGAGCCTCCGGCATCGGCAAAATCATGGGCAGGATGGTACTCGAACGCGGCGCCTCCCTCATTATCTGGGACATCAGTCAGCCGGCAATGGATCGATGCGCATCGGAGTTTGCCTCCCTCGGACCGGTACACACCTACTGCGTGGATGTATCCGATTTCGATGCGGTACAGCTGGCTGCAACCCGGGTGCTCACAGAGGTCGGCACGGTGGATGTGCTTATTAATAACGCCGGAATTGTGGCCGGAAACCGGTATTTCCACGAGCAGTCGCACGACGACATCCGTAAAACCATGGGAGTGAACAGCCTGGCTCCGATGGTTGTATCGCGTGCGTTTCTCCCGGCCATGATTGCGCAGAACAGCGGACATCTATGCACGATTTCCTCGTCGGCCAGTTTTATCTCGAATCCGCGCATGGCGGTATATGCCGCCAGTAAATGGGCCGCCACGGGCTGGTCCGACAGCATGCGACTGGAATTTCGTCGGCAGGGACTCAACATTGGCGTGACGACCGTTACCCCGTTTTACATCGACACCGGCATGTTCGATGGCGTGCGGTCGTGGATTCCCCTGCTGGATCCCGAAAAGGTCTGCCGTAAGGTAATTCGGGGTATTGAGCGGAACAAAGCCTGGGTGAGTATGCCCTGGAATATGCACCTTGTTCGTCTGGCGCAGGGACTGCTGCCGGTCCGCTTTTTCGATTGGTTTATCGGGGATGTGTGCGGAATTTATCGTACCATGGATGGATTTCAGGGCCGAAAAAAAGATGCATCCCCAAGTGGGCAGCCTTTGCCGAAAGATCATGGTAATAAAGGTTCAGCTGATTCGCAGGTATTGCCTAACAAGCTATCTGCCGGCTCGAAGCCCATACAGCGTATCCCTTCTGAACAGCTACCGGATAATGCGGCTTTAATTGAAGGACAAACCAATCCATCGCAATGTCCGAATCGGTTAACTGATGGGCTCGATAGTACGGTTGAATCAACGCACGAGGCCACCAAAGGTACATACCAGGGTGAACCCAATCATACCGGTAACGAAACACCCTCCACAACCCGAACATAATCAGAACACATTACCCTGCTCATGATCATTTCCGAAACCGGCGAAGCCCGCATCGATACCTTGCTTGAAGCTCAGCGCACCTTTTTCGCCGGACGCAACACGCGCGATATCCGGTTTCGCACGCAAAAACTGGCTCTGTTATCGGAGGTAATTCGTCGGCGCAAGGAGGATATTGCCGGAGCCCTGCGACGTGACCTTAGCAAGTCGTCGGAGGAGAGTTACCTCACGGAAATCAGCATTGTGCAGCAGGAAATCGAGCTGCATCGCAAGAATCTAGCAAGCTGGTCCAGTCCGAAACGTACGCTTACGCCCATGCACCTGCTGCCTTCAACCGGTGTGGTGATGTACGAACCTCTGGGGGTAACGTTGATTATATCCCCGTGGAATTATCCCTTTCAGCTGGTGATGAATCCCTTGATCGGAGCTGTTTCGGCCGGAAATTGCGCCTTACTCAAGCCTTCCCCTGATGCTCCGCACACGGCCCGCATCGTGGAAGAAATTGTGGATGAAGTTTTTGATCCGGGGCATGTGGCAGTGGTGCAGGGTGGCCGCCCCACGAATGAAATCCTGCTGAGTAAGCGGTTCGACCTTATCTTTTTTACCGGCAGCTCGGCTGTAGGTAAGGTGGTGATGAAAGCGGCCGCTGAATACCTCACGCCGGTGGTGCTGGAGCTGGGCGGTAAGAGCCCGTGTATTGTAGATACCCATGCCGATGTGGCGGTTGCGGCGCGGCGTATAGCCTGGGGCAAGACCATCAATGCCGGACAAACCTGCATCGCGCCGGACTATGTACTGGTGCAGAAGGACCTCAAAGAGTCCCTCATCCGTCGCATTGGGGTGAGTCTGGAGGAAATGCATGGTTCCGATATGCGTCAGAGTCCGTATTACGGACGCATTATTCACGATGCGGCGTATGAGCGGCTCACCTCGTACCTGGAGCAGGGGACAATCCGGCTCGGCGGCGATACGGATGCCGGCGAGCGCTACATCCAGCCGACCATTCTCGACAATATTGCGCCGGATGCGGCGGTAATGCAGGATGAAATCTTTGGTCCCATCCTGCCCGTAATTGGCTACGACACCCTCGAAGAAGCCGTTGCATTCGTGAACAAGCGCGAAAAACCGCTGGCGCTGTACTATTTTGGTGATCCCGAGCGGGGGGACCAGTTTATGCGATATACCTCCTCGGGCGGGGCCTGCATCAACGACACCATCATGCATATTGCCAATCACTATTTGCCGTTCGGAGGGGTTGGCAACAGCGGTATGGGACGCTATCACGGGCGCGAGAGCTTCCTCGCTTTCAGCCATCAGCGCAGCGTACTGAACACACCCACGCTGGTCGACATCGTTTTCCGATATCCGCCGTTTAAGTATTTTGATGTAATTCGGCGGATTGTGTAGGGCTGTGTGGGCGCCTTGAATTAAAAGCTTTTGATGCGATCAGGCGGATTGTCCAGGGTTTTGTAAATGCCTTGAATTCAATCGTGCAAATGGTTTTGTCGTATCCTTTGCATATGCGGTGTTTTGTAAGTTATTTAGATTCAATATCTTGGGTGGGTATTTACTGTTTAGACTCAACTTAATATGGTTTCTGCCAAGAACGGCGAGCCTATGTTTCCCTGAACGTGTATATCACCTAAAATCGGAAGTCGTCATGCTACGTTTATTCAAATTCAGCGAGTTCATGAAACTCGAGAGCGTCCCGCTTGTGGCGCTCATCATCATCGAATTTGCCGCTATTCTACTGGCCGTAATGTTGGGATTTTGGGTCACGCAGTGGCGCGAATCACGCATTAACCAGGGCGTTGTTGAAAATGCCCGCCAGAGCTTGTCGCGTGAGCTCATGTACAATCAGGAGCGCATGATTATGATGTATGCCTACTACGATGAGTTTTTGTCGAACTTGCAAGACAGTGTGGAAACGAATCCGAATTTCAGGGTGCAAGACAAGTACGGATATCAGGTAGGGGGCTGGCGTGGTGCGATGACGCCCTTGCTGCGCTCATCATCGTATACAATGATTGTTAACAGTGGCATTCTCAAGGACTTCGATTTTGAAATGGCCGATGACCTTGCCCAGTTATATAATGTTCAGAACCTGGTTGAGCGACTTGATGACGCCATGATGCGGAAAGCGGCCACCGATGCCGGATTTACCAGGCTTCAGGATGTGCATCACATGTTTAATCTGTACAAGGAAATCATCCCGCTGGTACTGGGATTTTACCATGAATATGCTCTTGCGCACCTGAGCGATGTGGGTTTCGAAATGAGGGTAACGAATCCGGATATACTGCAGCAGATGGAAATGCAGATGCGTTAGATTGAATTAAATAAATGTCGCATATAAACGGCTTTTTTACACGAATATAATCGGTTTCGTGCAGGTGATTTGCGGCTAAAAATTTAAAATGTGTTAGTACTGACTAATTAAAATTTCATATTGACTTATTCTTTTTTTGTATTGTGCCGATAACCTTACGGTAAGCGTAAACGGAAATATTTTGAATGATGATGGATGGCGTGGAACCTCGCCGCTTGTTTTGTGCTTGCACGGCATTTAATACTTATATCATACAGTTAGCATCTATTGGATTGGTTATGAATTCTTATTTCAAGTCCCTTTCTCTTACCAGAAAAACACTCATCTTAACGGTAGCCGGATTCTGGTTTGTTATTGGCATTATAGCTTTTGTGGTTTACACCAATATCAGCGGAAGTTACGAGCAGCAGGCCCGCCAGCAACTTCTCAGCGATGTACAACGTTTTCACACTCAGATTGACGAAACGGCCAATCAGGCCTACCGTATGGTGGCCATGGTCAGCCGAGATTCGCGGGTCATTGAGTCCTACCTCATCGCAGCCGAAGGGTTTGCAGACTCCCGCGAAGATAACCCCAATTATGAAGAAGCTCGTCAGTACCTCCGTTCGGAATTGAGTTCTACAGAGGGTGGATTTACCGAGGTTACCGGTGAACGGTTTGCGGTGCATTTTCACCTGCCCGATGCGCGTAGTCTGTCCCGGATGTGGAATCCGAATCAAACCCGTTCCGATGATTTGCGGGCATTTCGGGCCTCTGTTGTGCAGGTGAACCAACCTCCGTTTCAGGGGGTACGGGGTATTGAAGTTGGGGTGGGTGGCTTTGCCATACGTGGAATTGTTCCTGTTTCCAGTCCTGAAGGTCAGCATCTGGGCAGCGCAGAGTTTCTGGGTGAGTTTGGTACGGTATTCAACGGATTGCTGGCCACAGAAGGCAATGAAGCCGCCGTATACATGCTTACCGAAAACCTTCAATTTGCCCGTGAATTACAAAATCAGTCGGTTAATCGACCTGTAGGCAATATCTTTATTACCGTTATTGAATCCGAACCTGCATTATTTAATCGGGTAGTGAACGAGCAAGTGCTGGCTATGGCCCTGGAAGATGATGCCTTTATGCGAGTAGGTTCTGAGTTTCTGGCTATGACTCCCATTCGGGATTTCTCTGGGAAAACGGTAGGTGTACTTGCGCTTACTTCCTCAGCCGATCAACTGGTTGCGCTGCAAAGCAGACTGCTTTGGCTCCTATTTGGCATATTTATCGGGGCTCAGTTTATTGTGGCAGGTATCGTATGGATGCTTTCCCGCACGGTGAAGTCGATTAGTGATGTTTCTACCGATCTTGACGATAGCGCCGGAATTATTATTGAGTCTACCCATCAGCTGGCGAACGCCTCTGATGCGCTTGCGGGGGCTACAACCGAACAGGCTGCTTCTCTGGAAGAAACCAACGCATCCTTGCAGATGACAGCCGACATCAGCGCTACCAATCTGCGTCATATTCAACAGGCACGCAGTTTATCTGCAGAAACACGCACTGCAGCAAGCAAGAGCGGCGAGCAAATTGAACGCATGGCAGAAGCCATGACAGCCATTGAGAAGTCGAGTGCTGAGATAGCCGAAATCATGCGCGTTATTGATGAAATATCGTTTCAGACGAATATTCTGGCCTTGAATGCGGCGGTAGAGGCTGCCCGGGCCGGAGAGGCAGGAGCAGGTTTTTCCGTTGTGGCCGAAGAGGTTCGCAGACTTGCACAGCGTACCCAGCAGGCCGCCAGTGAGTCGGCATCCAAGATAAAAAATGGGGTTAATCGATCAAAAGAGGGTGTTCTTATAAGTGCGGATGTGGCCGCTGCTTTAGCTCAGATTCAACAGACGGCCTCACGGCTTGAAACCGTTCTGGATGAAACCGTTCAGGGTGTTAATCAACAGAACGAAAATATCAAGGCCATAACCACAGCCATGGACGAAATTGATACCGTAACGCAAACCAATGCGGCCAGCGCAGAAGAAACGGCCAGTTCTTCGGTTGAGGTCCGTGGACAGGCACAGCGTCTTACCCGTTTAGCCAGTCATCTGGATGAACTTGTAAATGGGCGGCATACCGCTGGTAACCGGTATGCTGATGGTGGTTCTAATGGTGATGATAACGATGTGAACGACACCCGAGGCCATACACATCGTTCGTATGAGACAAACGGCCATAGCACCTCAACTGCGAAGAATAAACAAGAAGATGATCATCAGATGGATGGGGATAAAAATCCAAATCAACGGGTCACTGTTGATTTAAATGTTCACCATAATTAAAAGCCAAACCCTAAACAGCGTAAGCCGTACGTAGCTCAGCGATGTGGGTTTAGAAATAAGTGCAACTATGTTGCATTAGCTGTACCTTGTCGTATTTTTAATGATACGATATGAAGAGCAGTAAAATTGGATGGGTAACAGCTGGCAGCCTTGTGGTTGCCAACATGGTAGGAACCGGTGTATTTACCAGTCTGGGTTATCAGGTAGTAGATATACACAATACATGGTCCATTATATGGATCTGGGTGTTAGGGATGATTCTGGCATTGTGTGGAGCCGTTAGCTATGCGGAACTGGCAACTCATGTTAAGCGGTCGGGAGGAGAGTATGCGTTTTTAACCCATGTTTATCACCCCTTACCGGGATTTCTGTCGGGCTGGGTTTCGCTGTTCGTTGGTTTTGCCGCACCGGTCGCCCTTGCAGCTATGGCATTTCATGGGTACACGCACATGTATACCGGAATGAACGGTACTGTAGTTGCAGTAGCTGTAATCCTGATTATCGCGCTGATACATTCGGTTTCCATTCGACAGAGCAGCTTGTTGCAAAATGGTACTACTGTTCTCAAAGTGATATTGATTCTGCTGCTAATCGCCGCCGGATTTTATATTTCACCATCTGAATCTGCCCTTTTGTGGGATGATACCTGGAAGCCTGAGTTGTTTACCTCAGCGTTTGCCGTTTCGTTGCTCTATGTAACCTATTCGTACTCGGGTTGGAATGCTGCCACGTACATTACCGAAGAGATTGAGAATCCGGGTAGAAATATCCCGATAGCTATTTTGGGAGGCACGCTGTTTGTTGGCCTTATCTACATTGCTTTGAATCTTGTTTTTTTACGTCATAATCCACTTGAGGCGCTTCAAGGCAATTTGGAGATTGGTCAGCTTACCGGAACGGCCCTGTTTGGACAAGCAGGTGGCCGGTGGATGAGTGTTGCCATTGGTGTAATGCTAATTTCAAGCATCAGTGCCATGACCTGGGCCGGACCGCGTGTGGTTCAGGTCATGGCACGCGATTATAAAGCCCTCAACTGGCTACGAACCACGCCCGGTAGTGAGGTTCCGGTACGGGCAATATGGTTTCAGGCAGCAATAGCTTGTTTGTATGTACTGACTGGAACGTTTGAGCAGGTATTGATCTACAGCGGGCTTATACTTCAGTTCTTCGCCTCCCTGGCCGTTTTTGCTGTTGTGGTTATTCGGGTACGTGCATCAGCTTCGATTGATAACATTGACCAGTCAGATGTATTTAAATCGCCGCTATATCCAATTCCGCAGCTTGTTTTTCTTTTTGTCAGTGTATGGTTCATGGGATTTTTGGTATTTATCAGACCGGCTGAAGTGATTGCCGGTCTGATAGTACTCGCAGTAGGTACTGCTTTTTGGTGGTTCACACAACGAGCAAGGTAAGTTGATGTAACCTTGCTAATTACCATCCTCAGAAAGCCAGTATCGTATCAATTCCTCCGGGTGTGTAAATGTGTTTGAAGTTCGATAAACCTTGTAGCGCTCGAGTGTTTGCACGGCGGCCTCGCGCAGCTGGAGGTCAATGGCATTTAATTCGTGACCCTTAGGTACCGCGTAAACGAACATACCTGTTTCGCGTACAAAGGCCGGTATTTGTACAAAGTCTCGGGTTACAAAATCGCCGGTATCTTGTTGTACTCTGGCAGCCTCTACGAAAAAATCGACAGCATGCGCCGGATAACCATACAGATAACCGTATCCTCTGAACCGGTTGAATCTCGATTCGTACTCAATAACGGTCACGATAGTTTCTGCATCGCTGCCGGGTACAAAACCCCAGTTTTGCCAGAATGCAGCGTAGGTTTGCAGCACTTCATCGAGAACAGATGTGTTGACAACTCGGATTTGAAAATAGCGCTGCTCTTCATGTATTGCGGCAAAGGGTGTTATGATGAACCTTGTGTTTCCGCATTGCAAAGCGTTCACAACGCGTTGCATCTGGTCAAAATCGAATCGCTCATTGACCTTACTCAAAGAATCAGCATGTATAAAATCATCCACAGCAGAAACGCGAAACGAGCGAACATCACTCACTGCCTTCAAAGTGTCTAAAATAGTGTATAGTCCAACTTCATCCAGCGCTTCCCAAAGTAATTCACGGGCTAGAATCTGATCCTGATCGGATAGCTGCAGCAGGTTGAAACAACGGATTTCACCGACCGAAGCAGCGTGCTGTACCTCCGTCTGAACGCTTTTAGTTGAAGAGCATCCGCTCACAAAAAGAACCAATAAACCTATAACGTATAGTTTTTGCATGACTTGTAGATTAGTTGATGCAACAAAATTGCATATGCAACTTTGTTGCAATTAATGCGGTAACTTACGTAAGTTTGTTTTCCTAAAGCAACCCATATTTATGTATCGCGACATTTTATATACTGTACTCTCTTATAAGTCTGTTTTTCTTCTTCTCTTGATTGTGTTGATTCGTGTTCCGGTTCTTGTGGCACAGACGCAACAGGGAGTTGTTTGTGGCAAAGCTGTTCTGGCAGAGAATAATGATCCGGTTGCCGGAGTTGTGGTATGGTTTGAGCCTGCAGAACGAGCAGCAGTTACAGATGCTGACGGATTTTTTTGCAGAGCACTACCCGCAGGACAATCTGCCATGTCGGTGCGGCATCTGGCCTATCATGGGAGCACGCAGGCCGTGATTGTTGTTCAGGGAGATACGACACACGTTCACATACGCCTGGCGTGGCAAGAGCTGGAACTCGGTGAAATTAGAGTAACGGCCCGTTCGTCAAGAAACACGTCTGAGGCAGGCTCTGTTAGTGTGGTAGAACGGGCCGCTATAGATCACCTGCAAGCCAGCAGTCTGGCTGATATCCTGCAGTTAATTCCCGGTCAGTTGGCCGTTAATCCCGGGCTTTCGGGTGCACAGCAAGCCCTCATTCGTCAAGTCCCCACTACAGCTGAGGCGGCCCGAAATAATGCCTTGGGAACCAGTATCATACTTGACGGAGCTCCCGTCAGCAACAATGCCAATTTGCAGCAAGATGTTACCATCTTGAATGCCTCCCCCGGTTCTCTTCCACCATTCAGCTCCGTGGCAGGGCGTGGCACAGACCTCCGCGATATCCCGGCTGATCTCATCGAGCGTGTGGAGGTCATTCGTGGTATTCCCTCAGCACGACACGGTGATGTGGCCGCAGGAACCATTCTGGTACAGACACGAGGTGGCGCTATGCGTCCCGCGTTACAAGTGCGTTTCTCCCCTACACTGACCGAAGCTTCGTTTCGAACCGGATTTGGAGATGGTGTTCGCCGCAGGGGGATATCCATTGCATCGAACCTGAGCGCTGCGCAACAGGATCCTCGCGAAGAGCTACAGAATTACTATCGTCTGAATCAGCAAATTACGTACACACAACCCTGGTTTAGCTCTCCTTCAACGTTTACTACCATTACGGCTTCGTTTCTGGGAACATTGGATGAACGCCGCAAAGATCCGGACGATATTCGCTATCAGCGAGAGCGCTATTCGCGTGACCGTCAGTTACGTCTCAATGTCCAGCATCAACACACATTCAAAGAAGAAAACGACCTGCGTCTACGCCTCGTGTACCGCCTGCAGCAGGACTGGCAAGACAGCTATTTTCAGGAGATAGTCACGCGGGGTGGACTTTTCCCCCTCTCAACATCCATCAGGGATACATTGGCACCCGGAGATTTTGGTCCTGTAGAGTATTTGAATCAAACCAACGTTCAGGGCAGACCCGTAAGCCATTATGCAAGGGCTGAGATTTCGGGTCGATGGGCCACCACTGGCTTGCAGGGTCTGGCCGTAGCGGGTAGTGAAATTCGGCATGAATCGAACTCCGGTACTGGTCGTCAGTTTGATTTACTCCGTCCGCCTCGTCAAAATTATAATGTAGGCGACAGGCCGCGCAGCTTCAGCGAAATTCCGGCCCTCATTCAAGTCGGTCTGTATGCCGATCATCGCCTTGCCGGGAAAGCAGGATGGAGGGTTGCCATGCTGCAGGTAGGTCTTCGGGCCGATATTATTCAGACATCCGGCAGAAAACGAACCCGCGACGATCTGTACCTCCAACCACGTGTGAATGCCTCCATTGAGATCCTGCCCGACCTCCATCTGCACGGTGGGTATGGGAAAATGACGAAAGCACCCACCTTATCCTATCTGTTCCCCGGAACGCGTTACTTTGACCTCGTTAGTTTTAGTTACTATGCTGAAAACCCCGATGAACGCCTTGTTCTACTGTCTACCCGACTGGTAGATACCAATCAGCCCAATTTGCCGGCGTATACCACAACCAAATATGAAACAGGTCTGCAGTGGCAGTTGCGCAATGCCGATATCTTTATGAGTGTATTTTTTGAGGAGATTGATGGGGCCTATGGTACCGACCGCATAGTCGTTCCACTACAGTTTGACCGATACCACGCCGTTGCTTTTCCGGCAGGAAGTCCACCTGAAGTGGATTTCGACAATCCTGAATCCCGAATTTTTTTAGGGATGGTTGATCAGCCTGCCAACACACGCTTTGTTACGAATCGCGGGGTTGAATTGGTAACGGAGGCAGACCGAATGTTTCAGTCACCGATTTCAGTACAACTATCAGCGGCATGGATTCACTCCCGGGCAGGGGATACCGGAACCTTTGTGAATACCTCACCGCTATTTGGAGCCACTGTTCCGGAATTTTTGGGCATATACCGTAACTACGATACCGAACGCGACCGACTCACTACGAGTGTTCGGTTGATTGGTCAGTTACCCGATGCCGGATTGGTTCTCACTGTTCTGGCACAGACTATTTGGCTGGATCGTAACCAACCAACCCGGATTCAAACACAGCCTATAGGAGTGGTAGACAGAGCCGGTAACACGTTGCTTTGGGGAGATCAGCAAACTCCTCCGGATGGGATACCGGATCTTCAGCTCCAATTTGGTGAACGATTCGATTTACAGGAATCTCCTCCACCCTTATGGCTTTTCAATTTGCGAGTGAGCAAGTCACTAGGGCGTGGCATGCAGACCTCCGTTTACATCAATAATATTTTTGCCAGTCGACCAGCTTATCGGTCGGTTCGCAGCCAGACTCTGATCCAGCGTAATCAACCCATCTTTTTCGGGTTCGATTTTTCCGCTCAACTCAGGCGATTCAACTGAACACACCTACCGTTCAAAAACCATAAATAGAACACATCCATGAAAAGAATTCTCTTACTTAGTGTCACTTTAATGTTGCTATGGAGCTGCAGCAGTGACAAAGCAACCCGATTAGATCTCACTTTCCAGACGTTATTTCCTGAAACCTATGCCGAGTCGTTTGCTCCCGGGGTTGAGGTTACCTTAACCAGTACAACCGACCAGTTCACACAACAGGCTACCTCCGACGAAAACGGGTTGATTCAATTTAAAGATATCGTACCCGGAACCTACACGATAGCTGCAACTTTAACCCTGACGCCAGGTCAGGCGTTTGAGCTTACCGGCACTTCCGAAGAAGTTACCCTTTCGGCTCAACTATTGAATCAGAACCTGTTAAGTGAGTCTGATGCGGCCATACCCATTCGTTTACGCGGTCCGGTTGTAGGTAACTTTGTATTTAAGGAAGTGTATTACACCGGCTCTCGAACTCCGGCTGGGGGGAATTATTTCTGGGATCAATTCCATGAGATTTACAACAATTCTACCGATACACTTTATGCCGATGGTTTATACATAGCAGACATTTTCGGGGCCTCCGGTCAAATCAATCCAAATACTACACCTACACCATTTCAGGACGACCAACAACATGTGTATCTGAATAGTGTCTGGCGCGTTCCTGGCAGCGGCACCGATTATCCGATAGCACCGGGAGGAAGTATTCTGATTGCCCAGACAGCCCTCAATCACCAGTCCGATCCCAATGGTAATCCGGGTAGCCCGGTTAACCTCGGTAATGCAGATTTCGAAACCTATAATCAGCGTGATGACGACCGCGATATTGATAATCCAAATGTGACCAATATGGAGCGGGTATATTTTACGGGTGGATTTACCTGGTTGGTTCCGGTTTTTGGTCCGGCACTAGTTATCTTCCGAACCGACGATTTTGATGCCCTCGAAAAAGTAGCTGTACCAGATGCTTCTCCAACTTTCCCGCCAAGAGTGAAGCTGCCAATTGATTTGGTAATTGATGCATTTGAAGCACTACGCAGCGATGCGGATGGCAACTTTAAACGGATACCTGCTTCGTTGGATGCCGGTTTTATCCATGCCTCCGGTACATACACAGCTGAAAGTGCCCGTCGGGTTACCGAACGGTTTATTGATGGTCGACGTATTCTGCGGAACACCAATAACACCGGGAACGACTTTGAGATTATTTCAACGCCGACCCCCCGAACTTTCGATTAATGCGCATTTTCGCAATCATAATACATGTGGTATGGGGGCTTATGATGCTCCCTGCCACATTATTCTCGAGTGATGTGTATGTTACGAAATCCGACGTGCTTATTGGTGAACCGAGTACAGAGGATTTCATAGCTACCTTACATAATAACCGTCATGCAAACACCGTCTTTTCCGATAGCGCTCTATTCCCGGCACTAGGTTTTGATGGTTTGCCTAATCAGGTAGCAGTAGGATTTGATGGCGTTGGGGGTAGATTCTATACCATTCAGCAGCCGGAGTCCTCTGTCAGATATGGGCTACACGCCCGGGGTATGCAGCCTCGTGCTGACTGGTTGTTGTTCGGTTCGATGTCTGTTCATCAACAGCAAGACACAGCCGTTGAGTGGGTTGCTCAATCTTCAATGCTGCTCAATCAGCCCTACCAATGGGCCGACTCATCTGCAGCTGACTGGACCCGCCGAGGTGTTCAACTCTCAGGGGCGTTATTAACTCCTCAATTCCGAAGTAGTGGATGGAGAGGTGCTCTGAAACTACATCATCTCGTTGAGCAGGGCGCTACTCGCCAAGACCCCCGCCCCCTGTATCGGCATGCCCGCTATGGGATTCGTCTCGGAATGAATACATCCAGTGAATCTCAGGGTACAATCGGATGGTACATCGGCTATTCAAACGCGGTAGAAGAGAGTGAAATAGGGGTGTTCTCCACAACAAATCCTCGCGTGTTCTACATTCGTGGTCTGGCTACGGTAAGCGTAGCCAACGTGGTAAGAGCTACACGTAACTGGTCTGAGTCCCGTTATGAAACGGGTTTTTTCCTTCGTAAAAACAACCTGCAGACATCTGTTGAACTCAGATATAGCGAACAGGACAATCAGGATGGAGTCGCTAGTCCGGTGTTTGCGGGTAGTCTGCGTCGATTTGAGCTTGCTGCTGATGGTAGCATCGGATTAGGTACCAGCAGCTCGTTACATCTACAAAGCCAGCTTGCATACAGCGAAGGCACGGATCCATTATTCGGGCAGGTTAACGTAAATATGATGGGGCTCAATAATGTTGTGACCTATCACAGGCGATTTGAACAAACACGTTATTTGCGGTCATTTTCGGTGACAACAGGACACCGGTTAATTACAAATGAAGATATTGTGGGGTTCGCATCATACGATATCCATCATCTATTGTATGGTTTTTATGCCGATTTAGAAATCTTTGAAACGAATAGTGACTTAAACCTTACGTTGGGTGTTTCCGGATCAGAGAAGGTACAGGGGGAATACATCAGACAGAGAGAGAATTTCTTTACACGAGCGGTAAGCGACCATCAGATTGCGTATATGATGGCTTCATTCATGGAATTACAACTTCTTGCATCGTACACCACCGTGTTTGCAACGCAGATTGTTCAATTTCAGGTGGGAGGTCGACATGCTATTGTGACGCGATCTGATACCCTAAACAGCGTAAGCCGTACGTACCTGACCGGAGGTGTCACACTCCTGTTTTAAACGCATCGATTTTTGCCGTTCATTTAAAACGATTCGCTCGGCAGCCATCCGGGCACCCGATATATTCGGGGCGGTCGGACCAAGCTCCAGTTCCGCCAGTGCACCGCTCACGTAAAGTCCCGGCGCCCACTCAAGTGATGCACCAGGGGCCGGAAAACCACACTGCCCGATTGGCAGGGTCATTGAATTGATGAGGTCGTTTATTAATTCGCCTCCCGGTCGTGTGGTTTCCAGTCCTGTTGCAAGTAGAATGCCGCCAATTACCTGTTTGCTACCATCCGAAAAACGGACAATCATCAGCTCAGGGGTAACTACATCGATTGCCGATACCGATGCTCTGACTATGCTCAGTTTGCAGGCTGTTTGTGCGGCTCGAAGTTGTATGAAAATTTCGGGGGTTACGGTGCCGCGGTTGCGCGCTTTTCGAATCATGCTTCTGCGCACACCATACGATGAACGCCAGAATCGATTCAGATACTTCGGACCCATCCAGCCCGGATCCGAATCGTAGGCTTCGGAGCGAATGCTGTGGCGGGATGCCATGATGACCTTGAATCCGCGTTCGATGAGCATGAGCGCTGTTTGTCCTGCGGTAAGACCGCCTCCGGTTACCAATAGGGTACTGCCGGACTGAAAATGGTCGATATTCGTGTGCTCTCCCAGTACGTGATCTACCCGAACGCCTTGTATTTCAGCATGTTTAGCCCAGTCGGGCTTTATTGCCAAGGCTCGTCCCGTGGCAAGTACAACCTTGTCTGTGCAACGTGTACCGTGCGTGTGGTGCACCCACCACTCCGCGTTCTCCTGTAGCTGGGTAACCTTGTATACCGAGGTTTGTACATGTAGGGATTGAAGGTCGTACTGCTCTATGATTTCATCGCAATGGGCGTTGAACAGTGCCAGGGAAGGACGATTATTCGGTTCGATGAAGAGCTTCACATCGTTTTGTTGCATGGCCACATCGGAGTTTTTAAAACGGTTCACAAAGGTGCGTAGTGAAAACGGGTCCCCATCCAGATGGTGGACCATAGGCGAGCGTAAATGTGTCATGCCTATGCGAGCGGTCATCCTTTTCCAGTTATCCAGCAACCATGGATTGGGATCCAGAATGCGCAGGGTTTTCGGCGTGGCTACCTGTGTGTCTAACAGATGACGCGCCAACAGCACACCGTGAATGCCTCCGCCAATGATGGTCCAGTCCGGTCTTCGTAGCGCGCTTGTTCCCAAATATGAATTATTTAAATGCAACATTGTTGCATTATACGGGAGTTTGTTCTATAATTGCAACAAAGTTGCATCAAAAAGATGGATTTATTTGAAATCCCTTTAGCTGCAAAAAACAGGAACACCACGCACAGCACATCCCAGATATGAAAAAACTGCCCGTTACGGTCCTCAGCGGATTTTTAGGATCCGGTAAAACCACCCTCCTCAATCATATTCTTCACAATAAAGAAGGACTTCGCGTTGCTGTCATTGTTAACGACATGAGCGAGCTGAATATCGATGCCCGCCTTGTGGAAGAAACCGGAACCTTGTCGCGCACCGAAGAACGCCTTGTTGAAATGAGTAACGGGTGCATCTGCTGTACGCTTCGGGAAGATCTAATAGAGGAAGTGGCGCGCCTGGCTCAGGAGGACCGCTTCGATTACCTGTTGATTGAGAGCTCCGGTATATCGGAACCGTTGCCTGTGGCTCAGACCTTCTTTTTCGACATGCCCGATGCTGAGATAAATCTGGCCGATATCAGTACCCTGGACACGCTGGTTACGGTTGTGGATGCCTCCTCTTTTTATGCCAATCTGCAGACCATCGAGTCCCTCAGGGACCGTTCCTGGGCCGAAAACGACGATGATTTACGCAGTATCGCCCATCTGCTTATAGACCAGGTTGAATTTGCTGATGTCATCCTGCTAAACAAAACCGATCTGGTTACGCGGGAGGTGGCCGATAAAGTAGAGTCCGCCATTCGCAAGCTCAATACCCTGGCGAAAATCATACGAACCACGCACAGTAACGTCGATCTGCGGGAGGTGCTGCACACCGGACGGTTCGATTTCGACCGAACCTCGCAATCGGCGGGATGGATTCAAGAGCTCGAAAATGAACATATTCCCGAGACCGAAGAATATGGCATAAGCTCGATTGTATTCAGGGATACGCGCCCGTTTCATCCCCGGCGCTTGTGGACGCTCATTGAGCGCTGGCCCGATTATGTAATTCGTTCGAAGGGATTGTTATGGTTGGCTTCGAAGCCGGAGATAGCCGTGAACTGGAGTCAGGCCGGGAAGTCGTTCAATGCCGACAAGGCCGGTGTCTGGTGGGATTCCCTCACGAAAATGGAGCGAAATCAGCACCCGGCATTTCAGGCGAATGAAGACCGCATTATGGGAAGGTGGACCAAAGAGTTCGGAGATCGCATCAACGAACTGGTGCTCATCGGTCAGGATATGCAGAAAAACAACATCCACAAGCAGTTGCTCGATTGCCTGTGTACCGACGAGGAGATCATTCGCTACCATGCGGGCTATTCATTTGAGGATCCCTGGCCCAATTGGAGCGAACAGGTCGAGTCTAACTGATATTCACGATTAACCAATATCATCCCATGAAAAGAAAAACCTTCTTAAAATCGGTCGCTTAAACTGAGAACGGATCAGCTTAGCTGAACACTCAATAATCGAGAAACCTTACTTCTACCACACCCCATCGACATGCTAAAAACCATCAATCTGACCAAACATTTCAACGGGCAAACCGCAGTGAACGATCTCAATTTAACCATTGCGTCGGGCGAAATTTACTGCCTCCTGGGAGCCAATGGTGCCGGAAAAACCACCACCATCAATATGTTGCTCAACGTTTTTCCGCCCAGCGCAGGGAAAGCCATGATTGGCGGGATGTCGGTTACCGAAAACCCCCTCGAAACCAAAAAACGGCTCACCTATATTCCCGAAAACCTCGCTTTATATCCGAATTTAACCGGAGCGGAAAACCTTCGCTTTTTCTGTGGTTTGTCGGGACTCAACCTCACGAATGCCCAGCAGGAAGCCCATTTAACCGAGGCCGGACTTCAACCCGTAGCGATTCACAAGCGGGTAGAGACCTACTCCAAGGGTATGCGTCAGAAGGTGGGCGTGGCCCTGGCTATAGCCCGCTCGTCGGATGTGCTGTTGCTGGATGAGCCCACCAGCGGACTAGATCCCGCTGCGAGCAACGATTTTGCCCGCCTGCTTGAGCACATGAAGGACCGTGGTGCTGCGGTTTTGATGGCAACCCACGATTTATTTCGCGCCAAAGAAACCGGAACGCGCATAGGCATCATGAATCGGGGAAAGCTGATGGATGAACTCAACGCTGCAGATATATCGCACAGCGATCTTGAGCAGGTCTACCTCAACCATATGAAATCCTGATCATTCGGTCATCCATCCTATTCAATAATCCATCCTCCCATGATTGTCCGTAAAATAGTTAGTAATGAATTAACACGGTTGTTTCGCGACAGGGTAGTGCTTGCCCTCGCGGTAACCATCCTCACCTTACTCGTCGTTTCGGTGCTGATTGGCGAGCGTTATTATCAGCAGCTCAGCAGTGCTCAGTCCGAAGCCGAGTACATATCGCGCCTGCAGTGGGAGCAACAAGGAGAGAAGAATCCGCACTCCGCTGCACATTATGGCACCTTTGCTTTCAAGCCGGTGAATGTGCTCATGGTTTTCGAGCCGGGCGTAACCCGTTACACCGGGGTATCTTTGTTTTTGGAGGGACATCGACAGAACATCGCCTCGAACAGTCTGGCCGAGGACCTCGATGCATCCTTGCGTTTCGCTGAGCTGACCCCATCGTTCATATTTACCTATTTATTTCCCTTGTTCATCATTTTTGCCGGATTCAGAATGGTTGTTTCCGAGAAGGAATCGGGTATGTATCGCTTTCTGATGGCGCAGGGGGTGAGTCGCAATCAGCTTGTTTTTGGCAAAACGCTGGCGCTGTGGATCGTAGCGGCGCTGTTGTTTTTGCCATTTTTTGTCATGGGATTGCTCATTACCGGGCTTACATCCGGCGTCACATCCGATATGACCCGGTTCATGCTCCTGACCCTTGTGTGGATGGGTTATTTCGGTGTGATGATTCATCTTACGATTGGCGTTTCATCGCTGGTGCGGCATTCCGGTACAGCAATGGTCACGTTGCTGGCCATCTGGATGCTGGGATCACTGCTGCTGCCCAGATTGGTCACCAATGCAGCTGCTTCCCGCCACACCGTTCCCGCAACAACCGAGTTTTATCAGGCTGTTCGCACGGATTTAACCGAAGGCGTTGATGGTCATAATCCGTTTAGCGAGCATAGCTTAGCCTTTCGGGATTCTGTCTTGTCCGCTCACGGTGTCACCGACATTAACGAGCTGCCCTTCAACTTTAGGGGGATGATGCTGCAGGAGGCAGAGGAGTTTGAAAAACGCATCTACGACATGCATTTCGCGCGCATTCACGCCATTCACGACAGGCAATTAGCGACGTTTTCCATGGGGTCAGTTCTCTCACCGGCTCTGGCCATGCGGTTGACGGCGATGAACATTGCCGGCACCGATATACATGCATTCCGTCATTTCACACAAGAGGCCGAGGCGTACAGGATTAATCTGATGCGGGAGCTTAATCACGATTTGCGCGACAATGCGGTGGGCGATCGCGCGGTGGGATACGTAGCCGGGCACGACTTTTTCGCGGATAATCCGGTCTTTACCTATAAGCGACCATCCCAATTGCTATCACCATTGGTAACACTTCCGTTTATGGTTAGCCTGTTCGGCTGGCTCATGATATCGGCAGGATTTGTCGTAATGGCAGCGAAAAAGGAGGAAATCGTATGATTACGCACCTATTTCGTTTCGAGTGGATGCAGCTGTGGAAATCTTGGAGTTTTCGGATTTCGGCTGTTATTATCCCGTTTTTAATTGCCTATAGTGTGTATTTGGGTCATAATCGGGTGGCCGACCAGCATCAGCATGTACAGGTGCTACAAGACCTGGAAGAAACCTTCTATGCCGAAATGGCAGAGCGCCTGCGCCTGATTGAACGCGGCGAATATGAAGTCGGTGCCTGGTTTCAGGATCCTGCAAATCCCATCGTGCTGGCACAGTTCGGAGACGCTGGTCGACATGTAATCCTGCATCCCAAACCGCTGGCGGCATTGGCTGCCGGACAGTCTGATTTATTCCCCTACTACGGTAAAGTTACCCTCACCAACCGGGTCGCCATGCGCGATAATGCCTTTGAAAATCCCGTGATGCAGGTAACCGGACAGTTCGATTTCGCCTTTGTACTCGTTTGGCTGATACCCTTGTTCGTGATTGTACTCGGTTATGATGTATTATCCCGCGAGAAGGAGTCGGGCACGTATGCGCTGCTTCAGTCCCAACCGATCTCTATTGCGAATGTCCTCCTCCTGAAAACCCTCTTTCGGTTTTTGGTGATATCGGGAATCGTGATAGGTTCGTTGCTTCTTTTTGGCGCCATGTTTGGCGTGCCGCTGTTCAATTTCGGCGGATTGCAGGTGGTTTTGGTCGTTTTGCTTTATATCGCGTTCTGGTTTAGCTTGTGTGTACTCATCAATCTGTACAGCGATCGCTCCGCGGTGAATGCGATTATTCTGGCAGGACTGTGGGTGTTTTTTGTGCTCATTCTTCCCGCTCTCATCACGCTATACGCCGGGAAGCAGCATCCTGTTCCGTCCCGAGCCATGTGGGTTACCGAACAGCGCGCCATTGAGCAGTCGGTGAACAGGCAGCGAGATGTGTTGTTTGAGAGCTGGAAGGCCGATCATCCCGAAGAAGTGGTTGAGGGCGACACACCGATATTTTATCAGGCCTGGCTGCAGCGATTACTCACCAACGAGATGATTCAAGAGCGGATTGATGAAGCGGCAGATCGATTTAATACTCCGCGAAATGCTCAGGCTGGACTTATAAATCGTTTACGATTACTTTCCCCGCCCATGTACTTGCAGCATTGGTTTCAGCAGACTGCGGGCACCGACTCCGACCGACTTCAGACGCTTGATGAGCAGATGCGTGCTTTTCAGCAGGAGTGGCAGGCGCATTTCATTCCACGGTTTCGACAGCTGGATTTCTTTACTTCCGAAGAGATTCAACAGATTCCGCGCTTTGAATAGAGACTATTTAATTAGTAACATCGCTCTTGATACCCGCTCTCCTTCAACGGCGAGTGAACTGATGTAAACCCCGCTCGCCAGCCCGGTTGCATCCCAACCCAATTCGTAAGTCCCTGCGACCCTAAAGCTATTTTCCAACATCTCTATTTGTTGCCCTGCAATGGTGTAGATGCTTACTTGAACGTATGCGCTTTGAGGGAGGTGATAGCGAAATCGGGTCTGATTATTAAACGGGTTGGGGAAGTTCTGCTCCAGCAGGATTGCTTCCGGTAACTCATCGTTTTCGACGGGATTACTGGATGTGGTTTCAACGTGATAATAGGGTTCGGGAATACCTCCTTCGTCGCTGAGGAGGACGTGCAGGTCGGGATGTTGCACTATCTGTCGGATGTGTACGGTTTCGCCATTCAGCCATACGCTGTCGGCCACGGCCCGGATACCATGACTGTAATCGGCATAGGTTTCGCCATGTCCGGCAAAGACGGGCTGAATCGGATTGCCGTTGGTGTAATGCCATCCGTAAATCACCACGCTGTTGGCTGTAGTGTATATTCGATTTGAAATAATGACGTCTTTTTTATGTCCTGCAACGAGGGTGCCGGGCGGATGCTGCTGGATGTGGGTGTCGCGCTGCTCTCGGACCATGGTGTTGTGTGTGAACATCACCGGAATGGTGTTCATTTGGTCGGATGGGGGTATGGGCTGGGGATTGAGTTTGAGCGGAGCCGCCTGCCAGATCTGGTCGACCATCCGGCGGGTGGGCATGGTAAAGCCCAGGGCGTTGGCGAGGCGCTGGGCCAGCAGCGGGGTCATGGGCATGAGGAAATAGTCTTCATCTCTGCCAACAGCCAGATAATCGGGCGCTGCGTGGTAGGTTATGGTGTATTCGGTGCCGTTCACGACACGTGTGGTAGTGACCGGGGTAAGCTGTCGCAAAAAATCGGGGATGTTTCCGGAGGTAATTTCAGCGAAAATGCGGTTCTCGCGCTCGACCAAAGGCAAGCTCCGTAGGATTGCTTCTAATTCCGATCCGGTGGCGGCATCACTGGCCCGGGTGGGTAAATTCTGGAAAGATTTATGACGAGCGCTTGCATCATGAAGTGGAAATATGGGACTTATTGTCCCACTCAACAGGATAAGTGCGAGTATAAATAAGCGCATAATGAGGAGTGTAGATGTGTATTGATGGTGAATAGTACACAAATCCTCTGTGTATGTCCATCTACATACCAAGCTTTACCCACCTTTCTGAACCGCTAAAAGGCCTCCATCGATTACGCTGGCTTTACAATGCGCATAAGCCCGGTCTCTACGCTAAGTCCGGGACCGAATGTAATGGCCAGTACTTCAGGGCGTTCATATAAGTGTGCATTGGTCATGGCATGCGCTAATACAAAAAAGATGGTTGCACTGCTCATATTTCCATAATCGTTAAGGGTTTTTCGCGACGATGCTACCAGTTTCTCATCCAGATGCATGGCTTTTACCACTTTATCGACAATGGCACGTCCTCCAGGGTGCACAGCCCAGCACCCCAGGTCTTCTTGCTTCACACCGGTTTGTTGCATGAGTGGAGCAATCGAATTGGCAATGTTCTGTTCGATGAGGTCCGGAATTTCAGCGGAGAGAATCATGTCGAAACCGTGGTTCCCAACGGTCCACTCCATTTTGTCGGCCGCTTCTGGCGCCACTGTACAGACCAGTGTATCGACCTCCAGGGCAGTTGTACCTTTGGCCGGCTTCGAAGCACTTACGAAAACAGCTGCCGAACCATCGGCAAACACAGAGTTCGACAAAATACTGTTCACATCGTCGCGGAAGCGCAGGTGCAGGGTGCATAGTTCGGTAGATACCAGCAATACATTTGCAGAGGGATCATTATCGCAAATGGTTTTTGCCATGCGCATACCTGCTAAACCTGCAAAGCAACTCATGAACCCAATATGAAATCGCTGGGTGGTGAGGGGCAGACCAAGATCGTTGAGAATATCCAGATCGGGACCCGGCGCATAGAAGCCAGTACACGATACCGTGATGATGTGGGTGATGGATTTTGCGTCCAGATCGGGGCGTTCCTCAAAAAGTTTGTGTGTAGCGCGTAAAAAAAGCTCCCGGGCTTCTTTTTTATAGCGGATGTTACGCTCGCCGGTCTCGGGAGTGGCTACGGCTCCGGTTTCCGGATGTACCAGCAGCCGTTCCGTCGGTTCAAACGGACCCCCTTTGGTATAATCCGGATTGTCGTTTGGGAAATAGGATGCGAATGTTTCTGGCGTAGCTGGTTCTTCGCTAACCGCGGCGTACTTGAGCTCACGAACTACACTTCGTCGGGAATGAATGCCCGACTGACCATACACCCGTCGCAAAATCATAGCTGTTCGGCGGTCTCCGCCCAGCACGTGCAAGTTAATATCGCGCAGGAATTCTTGGGTGTAGGCATCCTTCGGAACAGCGGTAGCGATATGATGAATATATGCAGCCATACTTGATGTGTTTAAATAATTGAAAAAGTGATATTTACACTAATTCGATATCCGAAAATCTTAACATCGCATTATAACTAATTATTTACATTAACTGAATATGTAATGTGAGCATATTTAGGTTGCTTTACTGCCATATGCCCGATAGATTGTCGCTTTAATCGAACCTCAAGCATTTTTCTATGTTAAAACACTACCTTATCCTACCCTTTCTCTTATTCGCGATTAGTTGCACGGCAATTGGACAGTCTACATCGCAGCAATCCAAACGAGCGCTCGACCATGCCGACTTTGATCAGTGGAAGTCCATCTCCGGTGCTGTACTCACACCCGACGGCTCGCATCTGGTATATGGTCTCAATCCGCAGGAGGGCGATGGAGGCATCATGGTCCGGAATCTGGCCAATCGTGGCGAAACCTTTTTGGAGCGGGGGAAATCCTTCCGCCTCAACTACACTGGAACCCATCTAATTTACCTGATTGATGCTCCCTATGCTGACCAGCGACAGGCACGTATAGACGGCAAACGGCTTTCTGAAGTGTTTGACGATACGCTTGTAGTCTATCATATACCCACGGGTGGGATGGAACTGTTTGCTGAAATCGACTCGTATAAAATGCCGGAGCGATCCGGTGAGTGGCTTGCCTTCAGGTTCGATCGAAAGCTGGATTCATCGGCCAAAGATTCTGTAGAGGTATCGAACGGATCGGAAGCGGCCGCGCTCGTCACGGAAAACGATCTGATAGTGTATCATTTGCCGTCAGGCGATCAGTGGACTATCCATTATGTGGATGAATATTTTTTTACCCGTTTCGGTGAGCGACTGGTGTACACGACTTTGGATAAAGATTCCCTTCAGGCTCCCGGAGTGCACGTGCTCGATTTATCAACGCGCGAGCGTACCACAATCAGCGCCGGGCTGCAGTCGTACCGTTCATTGGCCATGGACTCCACGGCAACCCGCATCGCTTTTCTCGCCATGCCGGCTGCTCCTGCCGATACCAGTGCCGTAGATTCGAGTCAGAATCAATCTCGTTCAGGGGCCACATCCCGCGGAAATCGTCGCAGCAATAATGATGAACCCTCCTTTTACAGCCTGTTTTACTGGTCCGATGGCATGAACCAGGCCGAAGTTCTTGCCGATACGTCTGCCTCCTGGTTCCCGGCCGGCCAGATGATAAACCAACATGCCCGACCAAACTTTTCTCACTCCGGTGAGCGGTTGTTTTTTGGTACAGCGAACATCCCATTACGTCGAGATACCACGGTAGCCTCTATTGATGTTGCTGATGTAGATATCTGGAACTGGCAAGATCACACCCTCCAGACGGTGCAGCTTGTTCAGTTAAATCAGTCGAGAAGGCAAACCCATCAGGTGGTGTATCATATTAACGATAATCGCTTCGTACCTCTGGAAGACGCCACGTTGGAAAACGTAACCGTTCCCGATCGTGGAGATGCATCCTACGGATTTGGCGTGCAGAACCGACATTACATGCACCGGATTCAATGGGAAGGTGCTCCGGTAGCGGCCGACTGGTACAGGGTAAATATTCGCAGCGGTGAGCGAACGCCCATTGCTGCTGAGGTACGCGCTTTTACACAGTTGTCGCCGGAGGGACGGTTTTTGCTCTGGTTTGACTTAGAACAGCAACGGTGGATGAGTTTTGAATTCGCCACAGGAGAGCATCGCGATCTTACCCGTACGATAGATGTTCCTTTCGGTAATGAGCTTAACGATGTGCCGAATCATCCTCGGCCGTATGGAATTGAAGGGTGGGCGCGTGATGATAGTCGGGTATTACTGCGAGATCGATATGATATCTGGGTGGTTGATCCATCTGGTAGTGCCGCATCGTACCGTCTTACGGGCGGATTGGGTCGATCGCAGCAGGTCGTATTTCGTACCATCGATATCACGGAAGATGGGCGCCATATTCCACATGGAACGCTTTATTTGAGCGCGTTCTACGATGAAGATAAGTCGGCCGGGGTATACCGCGTACGTTTCACGGATGAGGGCACGCCTGCAAACGAGCCATTACCGACCAGGCTCTGGCGGGATGATGTTTCAGCTTCAGGTATTGCCAAAGCCCGGAATGCGGATGTATGGACTATACGAAAGGGTACATTTCAGCGATTCCCGGATGTGTACATAACCGACAGCCGGTTCAACCGATTCAACAAAGTTACCCACGCCAATCCCCAGCAAGATCAATACCTCTGGGGTGATGTTGAGCTGTTTACCTTTAACAGTCTGGATGGGGTAAAATTGGAGGGACTGCTGTACACCCCAGAAAATTTTGATCCTTCCCGTACCTATCCTATGATAGTGTACTTTTACGAGCGTACCTCCAATCGCCTGCATAATTACCGGGCTCCAGCGCCCTCTGCTTCTACCATTACCCCGGCATTCTACACCAGCAGGGGGTATATTGTGGCCATGCCAGACATCGTTTACAAAGAGGGGAATCCGGGAAGAAGTGCGGAAGATGCCGTCATCGGAATGACCCTGCACCTGCTTGACAGAGGATTTGTGGATCGTGAGCGTATCGGCCTGCAGGGTCAAAGTTGGGGCGGGTACCAGATAGCACATATCATCACCCGTACCGATATGTTTGCTGCGGCTATGGCTGGTGCACCGGTGTCAAATATGATCAGTGCCTATGGCGGAATCCGATGGGCGAGTGGACTGAATCGTCAGTTTCAGTATGAACGAACACAGAGCCGTATTGGTGGTACCTTGTGGGAGCGGCCCATGTATTACATCGAAAATTCACCCATATTCTTTGCCGACCGGGTTCGCACACCCTTGCTGATGATGCATAACGATGCAGATGGAGCAGTGCCCTGGTACCAGGGGATCGAGTTTTTCGTAGCACTTAAACGACTTGATCAGCCTGTTTGGATGCTCAATTACAACGGTGAGGCGCATAACTTGCGGGAACGCGTTAACCGAAAAGATCTCTCCCGCAGGATGCAGCAGTTTTTTGACCACTACCTGATGGATGCTCCTATGCCGGTGTGGATGAAATACGGGGTTCCGGCTGTAGAAAAAGGTGTGAATCAGGGATTTGATCTGGTTGAGTAGAAATAACGACGAACGTTCGGAAATGTATCATAATTTTCCAAAATTATACGGAGTAACGCGGTATATGGTTCTTTAATGTGCCATATACCGATTGTAATGGGTACCGGGTTTCTGCCTGAAGCCTCACTCTGCCAGTCCACATAATGTTTCATATCGGGTTTCGTGGCGTTATCAATATTTACAGTGGCACATCATATGAATGCGTTGGAACTTATTTTCAAATGGCTGATATTACCGGGGTTTGCAGCGTATCTTGTTATCTGCATTCTGGTTTACTGGCAACAGGAGCGACTGATTTTTATCCCGCAGTCACTGCCGCAAGACTACAGCTTTGCCGCGCTGGAATACCCCCATCTGCAGGTTTTTATCACGATGTCTGATGGTGAGCAGATTCACGGTTTATGGTTTCCTGCTGATGAGAGGGTAGCCGCGGAGGAGGGACATACGGTTGTGCATCAGGTTGATTCTGGTGATGGAATTGGCGCGGCTGATGGTCTGCATGATGAAGAAACCGTAAACGAACTACCTGCTGACCGCTCCCGCAAACTCATTCTTTATTTGCATGGGAATGCAGGTTCGCTGCAGGGATGGGGTACCATCGCAGGGAATTATCTGGGTAAAGGTCACGATTTGTTTATTCCCGATTATCGTGGATTTGGGAAAAGTTCAGGACGTATTCGCAGTGAATATAGGTTTTTAAACGATATGCGTGAGGTATGGCAGTGGGCGCTCAGACATTATGAGGAGACCAATATCATCGTGATTGGTTACTCTGTTGGGACGGTTCCTGCGGCGATGATCGGCGCTGAGGGGAGTCCGGCCGCAGTGGTATTGAAGGCCCCTTTATATAGCGCCCGAAAACTAAAACGTACGCATTACCGAATCTTGCCCGGATTTTTGCTGCGGTATGAGCTCAATAATGCCGGCTTCCTGCCAGAAATTACCGCTCCGGTGCACCTGCTCCACGGAGATGCAGATGAAATCATACCCTTGAGTCATGGTAAAGCTTTGTCGGCCTACCTGAAACCCGATGATACATTTGTTATCTTCCCCCGTCACGGACACAACGGTATGAATCATAGTCCGCTGTATCACGAATTCCTGCATCGGCTGCTTGTAGAGGAAGTGTATTAACAGATCGTACCATACCCTGTATTCTGACGGTTCGGTTATTCCATCCCTGATGGCGCTAATAGTTCGTTCAAGTATTTGCTTTATTTTGTAAAGTAATTGCTTGAAATGCCCCCCCGTCGCCGAAAATAAGTAAAAACCCTTCGTCATGGAAGCATCCCTTCGCCGTGATATTCGAACACCGGGCGCCATTTTAATGGGCCTTGGGTCCATTGTGGGCACCGGAATTTTCGTGAGTATTGCCATTGCCACGCAGGTGGCGGGATCGGGTATCATCGTTGCTATAGGCATCGTGGCCCTTTTGGCGACCTTTAACGGACTCAGCAGTGCGCAGCTTGCGGCGGCCCATCCGGTGAGTGGAGGTACGTATGCGTACGGTTACCGCTTCCTGAACTCCTGGTTTGGCTTTACCGCGGGATGGATGTTCATGATCGCCAAGTCGGCTTCGGCCGCAACAGCTGTACTGGGAACCATCGCGTATCTCTCGTATGCCCTGCAGCTGCAACTTTCGGCAGGGATGCAGATATTGATGGGACTTATATTGTTATTCCTCATGACCTGGATGGTTTCCAGGGGAATTTCACGCAGCAATACAGCCAATAAAGTCATTGTGGGCATCACACTTGTCGGACTGGCGGTTTTTGTCATTGCCGGACTTTTCATGAAAGGCTTGCCCGTAGAGCCCATCACGCATGCGTTATCCGACACTTCCTGGAATGCCATCTTGTATGCATCAGCTCTGATGTTTGTGGCGTACACGGGCTACGGGAGAATTGCCACCTTGGGCGAGGAAGTTGCCGAGCCGCGCAAAACCATTCCTCGTGCCATTATTTTGGCGATGGTGTGCATTGTGTTGTTGTATTTGAGTGTGTCGCTTACGGCCATCCATCTCCTGGGCGCCGAGGCCTTTGGCAATACATTGGGTGGGGATGCGGCGCCGCTGGTGATTGCAGCCCAGGCGCTTGAATTGCCTGTTATCGGGTGGATTGTGACCATTGCGGCGATCACGGCCATGTTGGGTGTTTTGCTCAATCTCCTGCTCGGACTATCGCGCGTATTACTGGGTATGGGGCGCAGAAAGGATGTCCCCTCAGGGTTGGCTGTAATAAACAATGCGTCGGGGAGTCCGGTCGCCGCAGTATGGGTTACCGGCGCTATTATTGCCGTACTGGTGATGAGCGGCGATGTGGTGTTTACCTGGTCGTTTAGTGCGTTTACCGTGCTTATCTATTATGCTATCACTAATTTATCGGCGTTGATGCTGCCCGAAGATCAGCGTTTGTATCCGCGTATTATTCCTGTCCTGGGACTGTTCGGATGTTTATTCCTGACCGGATTTATCGAAATGTCGATCTGGCTGCCGGGACTGGCGTGTATAGCTGTCGGACTTATCTGGCATGCGGTTGCCAGACGGATACAGCCAACAGTTTAGCATGCGTAGGTACGCGTTTCCATCGCTCACGAATTATAATCTGAGTGATTCACCAACCCCTTGGTGATCCCCTCGGGCAAGCATTCGAGTATTGCATTATCGTAATCGGAGTGATTCACCGGCTTTTAGGTGGTGCCAGCTTTTGAATATGAACTCACCGTAATTTGAATGAATCGCCAGCCCTTAGGTGGTGCCAGATTTCGAATATTTACATTATCGTAATCTGAGGGCCAAAGGAGTTGGTTAACTTTAGTCCTTAAACCACCTCATTCAAAACGCTAACAAAGGGATTATATGCACGCATCGCAGTACAACTCCAACAAACTCCGGATTTGGGTAGAAGAAGCCGGTTACCGGGTACTTATCCTCACTATTTTATTGCTGGCCGGCTGGCTGAGTTCGGTTTATGGACTCAGCCGTTATTCCTCAGATGTAACCAAGAATTCGACCGGAATCACTGCAGAACAGTCGAGTGCTGCCCAAACCGAAAACGTAACGGTAAGTGGTGTGGTATTCGACGACCGAAATCAAAACGGGGTGCGTGATGCCGGGGAGCCGGGCGTTGCCGGTGTATTGGTATCGAACGGACTGAGCTTCGTGCGAACCGGGTCCGATGGCTCCTACACCATCGAGCTCATTCCCAACCACGATCTTACTATCGTGCAGCCATCCGGCTGGAGGGTTCCAACCGACGAACGCATGGTGCCACAGTTTTTCTACATCCACAAACCCGAGGGCACCGGATACGAGATGCGATTCGGAGGACTTCCTCCTACAGGTCCGGCTCCGGCAACCATCAATTTCCCCCTCACCCGTTCGGGCGCAGCCGGCGATGACTTTACCTGTATCGCCATGGGCGACCCGCAGACCTATTCAAACGAACAGCTTGGTTTTCTGCGCGACGGGGTGTTTAACGACCTCAAACAACGAGGATTAACGACATCCGACTGCCTCATCTATGTGGGCGACGTGGTAGGCGACGACCTTGGACTTTTGGATCGTTTACTGGAGCTCGGTGCCGGGATAGGTGCGCCGCAATGGTTGGTTTTGGGTAACCACGATGTGGACTTCGACGCGCGCAGCAACGACGATAAAGCCGATTCCTGGAGAAGGATATTTGGTCCAAATTATTATGCCTTTGAGCAGGGAAATGTGCTCTTCGTTGTGCTTGATAATGTGTTTTATCCCTGCACCCGGGAAGATTTTGAGCGCGGACGCATGAATTGTGATCCTTCCCGAAATCCATCCTACAACGGTCGTCTTACCGAAACACAGCTGCAATGGTTAGAGGCGCTCATCAACGAAACCCCCGAAGACCGACTCATTGTATTGAGTCATCACATTCCGTTTGTCTCCTTTGTGGATGCAACCAGCAATCAGCATCAGACCGACGAATTGCCCCGTATTTATGCCATGCTGGAAGGTCGCGAGGTGCTATCGCTCTCCGGACATACCCATACCATTGAAAACCATGCTCCCGGACAGGTGTTTGAGGGATGGAATGAAGCGGTTGGGGTAAGCTCATTGCCGTTTCGCCATATCGTAGTAGGAGCTGCATCGGGTGCCTGGTATCAGGGGGATTTCAACGTTGATGGTGTTCCAATGGCGCTGCAGCGCATGGGAGCCCCCATGGGGTATCTGAACTTGGAGTTTACCGGAACGCGATACACCGAGCGCTACGTAGGGTCGCGTCTGGGCGAGCATCGGGGACAGTGGGTGAGTTTAAATACTCCTGAGTTCCGCAGCTGGTTCGATGAAATCATGGGCTGGTGGAGAACGCCCGCTGCGCAGCGCGGGGATGTTCCCCCACGATCGGTACACGATTTGCCAGACCCGCAGTTGCTTGTACCGGCTGATTTCAACCGCGATGGAGGCGTTTGGTTAACCGCGAATGTATGGATGGGATCTGTTGAAACACGCGTACATGCCACCATGCCTGATGGACGTGTTCTTGAGCTGCAGCGCACCCAGCAGGGTGAAGGGGAGGCTGCCCGAATTGGAGCGGAGTGGGCCGACCCGTTTGCTACTATGCGTCAGCTAACCGTGGCCCGGCATGGCATTATCAGCGAATCGGGCGATGAAAAAGCCCAGGGGTTTGAGGTATTCCGTGGCCGACAACTTGGTCCTACAGCGCCCATGCCCCAGTCTTCTATATCGGATCGTAACATGCATCTGTGGCGCGTTCAGCTTCCTGAGTTACAGCCGGGCGTATATCCGATACGGGTGACCTCCACCGACCGAAATGGTCAAACCTACACGGATGTGATTACCGTTGAGGTTCGTACCGAGCGCCCGCCCAAACATTGGCGAAGTGAGCTTTGGCGTTAACTGACTTAACAATGAGTTAACAGATACTTCACAAATGGATAACAGTACGGCTATGTTCTCATAACATACCGTAGGTAACATAGGGCGTCGGAGAAAGTAGAGCTCCGGCGCCTGTATTGCTAACAGCCACTGTGTATATCAGCAGCAAGCTTACAGGGAGTGTCTCAACAACAGATACATTCCCCTGATGAGGATTTAAAACCCTCAATGCTTGCATTTGATAAACCAGACAGTGCCCCCAATACAGGTTGATTTTTTTCAAACCCTATTCAAACCTAGTATGAAAAAACTGATACTGTTATGTCTGGCCCTGGTAACCCTGATTCCGCTGGCACTCCACGCTCAAGGAACCAATACCAGCCTGTCGGGCACCATCACTGATACCCGCGGAGAAACCCTTACCGGTGCAACCATCATGATTCGAAATGAGGAAACCGGCTTTACCACCGGAACTACCTCCGGACTCACCGGTAACTTCCTCATCCAGCAAATTCCTCTGGGAAGCAACTATACCATTACGGTGTCTTACACCGGATTCATCACACAACGACTCGAACGCCAGGCGTTTAACCAGGGCGATCAGCTGCGTATCAACTTCACCCTGCAAGAGTCTACCGAGCTCCTCGATGAAGTTGTGGTTGTAGCCGACGGATTTCAGGTGGTGGTAGACCGTATGGGTTCGCGTACCTCCGTTTCTCGAAACGATCTGGAAACCCTGCCCGTAAACGGCAGAAACTTCGTAAGCCTCATCGACCTTTCCCCGGTGAGCAGAGGCAACAACTTGCTCGGACAGCTTTTTTCATCTACCAACTATACCATCGACGGGATGACCAATCGGAGCCCGCTCTCAAGCGGTACTACCAACCGTGGCCCGTTCTCGATTTCGATTGAAGCCATTCGTGAGTTCGAAGTCGTTACCAACAGCTACGATGTGACCGTTGGCCGAAGCGGTGGTGGACTGGTTAGCGCCGTGACCCGGTCCGGAACCAACCAGTTTGAAGGAAGCGGGTTTTTCTACAACCGTGCCGACTTCCTTTCCAGTCAGTTCGATATGCGAGGCAACCGCCGAAGCGATGATTTCTCGATTTCGCAGTATGGATTTTCTCTCGGCGGACCCATCGTACAAGATAAGATTCACTTCTTCATGACCTACGATGGTCAGCTTGATGCCCGTCCGTTACTTATTGCCGACATCCAGACCACACAAGATCAGATTGCTCTTGGTCTGTCGCGCGAATCACTGGACCGTTACCTGCAGATATCCCGCGATTTGTATGGTGTTTCAGCCGACAACCAAACCGGCAGTTTTGATCGCCGCCGGGTTACCAATACGTTCTTTGGTCGGGTCGACTGGCAGCTGGATAACCGTAACCTGCTCACATTCCGTAATAATTTCACCCGCGACATGAACAACCAGGGTGTAAGAGACAACAGCCGCATCAACTTGTACGAGGTGTACGGAACCCACCTTTCCATGGCCAATAGTTTTATGGCATCGCTGCGTACCAACATCGCATCGAATATGACAAATGAGCTGAAAGTGCAGCATTTATACACGTTGGATGATGGTCGACCCAGCTCCTTGTTGCCCTCTCAGAACATTCCACGTGCCATTGTAGAGAACGTACAGTCTACCATCGACGGGAGAACCTTTAACACCACCATCCAGCTGGGTGGTCAGCGTTACCTGCCGGAAACCTTCGAAAGCAATGTGTTTCAGGTTGTGAACAATGTATATTATTCGTCGCAGCGTGGTATTAACTACACGTTTGGAGCCGATGTGCTGCTCAATAACCTCTCTTCACTGGCAACCAGTGAGTTTAATGGTCGGTTCTTTTTCACTGGTCTGGATAACTTTGAGAACCTCACACCCTACCGATATGCACGTGAGGTCGCCATCAGTGATCCGGAAGTAACCCAGCTGGTACTGGCATCCGGGGTATATGCACAGGCTGAAATGGATCTAAGCAGATCGGTAAATCTTACGCTCGGACTTCGTGGTGATTATACCCGGTATTTAAATGCCCCGGAGTTTAATCAGGTCGTTTTCAACGAGTTGGGACTGCGCACCGATCAGTCGGCCAGTGGATTTCAGCTGCAGCCACGCTTTCAGATGGTTTGGAACGTAGCCGCACGCAATACCGACTTCGTGAAAATTGGTGGAGGCGTATTCGGTTCGGCACTTAACAACTATTCGGATGTGAATAACCTGCAGTTCAACGGAACCAAAATCTTTGCGGTGGATGTACGTGGCGACAATGTTCCTACCCCGGACTTTACCAGCTACCGTAACGACCCCTCTACGGCGCCCGGTGCCGAGCTGTTCGACCTCGATGGTGTGGAGCCGCTTACCACCATCAACATGAACAGTGCCGACATCCGTGTACCAACCGTGTATAAAGGAAACGTAAGCTATAACCGGTTCTTTGGTTCCAGTTTGCGATTGGGGGTGAATTTCATCGCATCGTTTGCACGAAATAACTACATGTACATCGACCGAAACATGGCAGATGAGCCGTTTTTCCGATTGGCGAATGAAGATAACCGTGGCGTGTTTGTGCCTGCCAATACGATTAACACCAATAACGGGTCGGCCGACTGGACACAAGGACGTAAAACCGATCAGGTTGGTCGAGTGCTGGAACTGGTTTCCGATGGAAAAAACAACACCTACACCGTTGTGGTGGATGGTACCTGGAATTACCTGCGTGATGGAATCCTGACGGCCAGTTACACCTGGAATGAGTCGAAAGACAATACCTCTTACAATGGTAACGTAGCCAACAGTGCTACACTGTTTCAGATGGTTGTAGATGACCCACGTGACCTGAGCACCATGAGCTATTCAAACGTACATTTTCGTAATAAAGTGGTGCTTTACGGTACCTTGCCTTCTATTTATGGTGTGACGGTTGGTGTACGCTACTCAGGTATGGGAGGAAGCCGATATTCACTACGCGTAAATGGAAACGTGAACGGTGACTTTGTGAGCTCGAACGATCTGGCCTTTGTGTTTGATCCGAATAATCCGAATACCAGTGCCGCTGTTGCTGAAGGAATGAACGCTGTATTGGCGAATCCCGATAATCGCGCTCGTAGTTGTATTGAGCAGTACATGGGTAGTGTTGCAGCCCGAAATGGCTGTGAAAACGGATTCTACGGAGTGTGGGACATTCGGGTAGCTCGAAAATTTCAGTTCTCACCGGTTAGTACTACAGGACTTGAGCTTTCGCTTGACCTGTTCAACGTAGCGAACCTATTGAATCGTGACTGGGGTGCTACGCGAAACCTGGCGAATCAAAACCTGTTAAATATCCGTGGTTTCGATCCAGTTGCCCAGGAGTACATCTATCAGGTGAATCAGAACGTGGGTGTTGCCAATCCGGGTGGAAACCCTTGGCAGCTGCAGGTTTCAGCACGTTTGTTCTTTTAAGTTGATTGATTGGTAAAAAGCATTAGTAACAGTATGGCTATGTGCACATAACATACCGTAGGTAACATAGGGCGTCGGAGAAAGTAGAGCTCCGGTGCCTGTAATGCTAGTCGCCAATGTGTTACTTCATCGCCCGGTTGACCAATTAAACTGGTCAAAGTAGCACTTAATCGCCATTTCAATCGGCGAATATACTTATGACTAAGACGTAAAGACCTCAAAGGCTCCACTGTTGATCGCGGTGGAGCCTTTTTTTCTACGTATATCGCAAAACATTTAGTTTTTGAATGCGTACATACCGCAGTACAACGTCCAACTTCCGAACCAAAGAAGTCATATGATTACATTTTCGAAGGTCACTAAGCAGTTTAGTCGAGTTCGTGCCGTCAACGAACTCTCATTTACCGTTAATCAGGGCGAGATTTTTGCCCTGCTCGGTCCGAATGGCGCCGGTAAAACCACCTCCCTGCGCATGCTCCTGCAACTCATCAATCCCGACGAAGGGGCAATTCGGTACAGCGAATCATTGCTTACCGAAGGCAAGCTCGAACGCACACGCATTGGTTATCTGCCCGAAGAAAGGGGAATTTATCAGGATACTCCCATCCTGAAAACACTGGTTTATCTGGCATCATTACGTGGAATGCCGACAAGTGATGCGCGTAAAAGCGCGATGGAGTGGTTAGAACGTTTCGAAATAGCCGACCGCGCAGCCGACAAGGTCTCCACATTATCAAAAGGCAACCAACAAAAAATTCAGTTTATTGCCTCCATCATGCACGGCCCGGAATTTGCCATACTCGATGAGCCATTCTCCGGATTCGATCCTATCAATCAGGAGGTCATCTCCGATATGATTCGCGGATTACGTGAGCAGGGTACTACCATCCTGCTCAGTGCTCATCAGATGCTGCTGGTAGAACGTATTGCCGACCGATTACTGCTGCTCTCGGATGGTCGTGAACTTATGAGCGGAACCATGCTGGAGCTTCGACGCAAAATGGGCGACGGACAAAAACTCGAAGTGCAATTCAGCGCCTTGACAAGTCCTTCGTTGCTTGTTGAATCGTCTTTGCTGGATGCGCGTGAAGATACTGCTACCGGAATGTGGCAAGTGTTGCCTCGACCAGGCGTTCCTCTTAATGATGCGCTTCAGGTATTGACGCAAGCCGGCCGTATCGAAACCCTTCGAACAGCGCAGGCTAACTTGCACGATATTTTCATTCAGAGTTTTGGCACAACAAACGGAGGCAACCATGCATCGTAATATCTTTGATATCACCAAAAATGTGACCGTTTGGGAGTTCAATCGCTTTTTTAAATGGATGGACTTGGTAAAAGGGTTACTCTTTTTCGGCTTCTTCGGACTCATAGGCGGGGTGGTTGGGTCGTGGGCGGGGTCCCAGGCCTCCAAAGCACCCGTTGTAGCTGTTACGCATTATGGTCCCTTTAGTTCAGGCGACTTCACGGAGGGATTTATCCGATTTACCGATGCCACGTTGTTACCAGCCGATTCCACGCAGATATTCTATGCGGAGGGCCGCTTTGATGCCGTTTTGGAAATACACGATGTAAACACTGCATCCATCAGGGTCAACAGCGATCGAGCCTGGCTAATACAGCTCGAGCAAAAGCTAAACGAACTTCGGGTTAGCTATAAACTCGATGAGCTGGGACTGGAACTACAGGTCTACGATGATTTAACCGCTCAGGTCAATCTGGAGCGATTATTCGATTCGGGTGAGGTATCTTCTGTGGTCGACAAGGTGCTGGCCGGAGGAGCCATCGCTTTGCTTCTGATGGCTGTATTCATGGGGTTTGCCTACCAATTTACCGCCATAACAGCCGAAAAACAGCAGCGCATTACCGAACAAGTACTTTCTGCCATATCTCCACAAACCTGGATTGACGGAAAAATTCTTGGTATTACCGGTGTGGGGCTTGCCTATGTGGCCTTTTATGGGGCCATCGGTATTTTTGCGATGCTGGCGCTGTCTTATGTTGGTGTACCTGTGCATCAGACCCTCGCCTTGGTAAATCCAGTCTTTGTACTCACGTTCTTACTCATGGCACTGTTAGGTATCCTTATGTGGAACGCCTTTTTAGCCGGAGTTGCCGCGACCATAGACGACCCGAATACCTCAGCCAAATCCGGTCTTATGGTTGCACCCATGTTTCCGGTAATGCTGGCATTTCTGGCATTGGTAAATCCCGATACCCTTGCTATGAAGATCCTCGGAATTTTTCCCATTACCTCATACGCTGTGTTGCCTGCACGTATGGTGCTTACCAGTGTAGCGTGGTGGGAACCGGTAGTGGCTCTGATATTGCTTGCCGCAACAGCCTGGTTTTTGCGCGTGATGGCCGGACGCATCTTTGCAGCGGGCATGATGATGTACGGCAAGGAGCCCGACTGGCGTGAGATGCTACGCTGGATGGTGAAGGGAACTGATGGAGAAACAAATTAATCACCTCAGCTTGAAGTCCGTTTTAGATTTGTTAAAGCAGTTTGCCACACATCGGTATGTGTGATGTATTACCACACATCCGATTTGCCAGCATGAAAGTGAAATTGGCAATAGTACATCTTGGTTTAAGCAGATAACCGGATTGAACTTGACTAGATAGTAACCAAGTTCAATCCGCGATTTGCCGTTATCGAGTGTCCAGACATTATATGATGTCTGGCAAATCACCATTACTCAGTGGGTAAATGCTTGTGAGCACCGTCGCAATACGGCGGGTTGGCAGTCTGCTTACAGGTGCATAAGAATGCCCGACCTTCTTTCTCCGGTACAATTTTCATGGGTTCAAAACCTGATCCCGCGTGCGATCCATCGCAAAAAGGCTGATTTTTACTCTTACCACAGGAGCACCAGTAATATTCTGCTCCAATTTCTTCTTCTACTTTAATGGGCTTTCTTCCGCCAATTTCGGGTGTTTGCATAATAACTATGTTACGTTGTTTGATGACCTGTTTTGTTTTTACCAGACATGGCTGCTTGAAAAACGTGCCGTGCCTACATGGATATTATAATAAGGCAAAAGAAACGATTTGTGGTTCCCTTCTTACAAAAAATTAGGCGTTTCGTTTACCCCAAAGCTTCAAATCCATCGACCAATACCCACCACCTTTGATGAGAAGAAATATACTTCCTATAAGCATGGCCAGATCGTTGCGGGACTCGTGCATCATGCTTAAAAATCCGTAATACTGCAACTCCCGCAGGCTGAATCCCCAGAAACCTGTACCCAGCAAAATGGGAAGCTTTGTGGTAAACATGGCAACCAGCATAATGATGATGAGAGGAATGGCCGCAAAACGGGTGCATATTCCGACGAGTACCATCGCACCGAATATGATCTCTGAAGCACCTACAAAATAGCCGTTGAATTCCGGAAAAGGGATGCCAATAGACTCAAATCGACCAGCCCCACGAATGGCCGGGTATAAAAATTTCTGAATACCCTCAGTTACGAATACAATACCAACCAGAAAACGAATCAGAATGGTGGTCCTGGAGGTGTCAGTTAATAAGTAAGACTCAAGCTTGTTCATAGTCTTTTAAAGGTCTGTTATATGCTACCTTTGTTTGAATAAATCGGATAACATCAAAAATAGCCCGTGTGAAGAGTGCTACAACCCAGATGCTGATGACTACTAAGATAACATGTATTTAAGTGTTTGTTTCGGAAGCGTGACCCATGAATATCCTCAACTACGAATTCAACGCTTACGTGACCATTATGGTGTATTCTTCAGGCTTACCTCATAGAGCTATATCGACCGTTTGTACAACGATATGCACCAAAAATGAAAAAATAGGATCGAAACTTGCACAAAAAGATTATTTGTACCATCCTGACCAAGGCCATGCACAAGAGACAGTGATTTGCTGCAACTTAACTAATTCAAATTAAAAAAAACGGGACTTATCTAAATTGGTTTAACGAATGATTTGGCGCACAAAACGGTTAGGCGCTGTATGAGTACATATTATAAAGAAGTCGCTTCCTATTACGACGATGATGCCCGTGATTTCGAGCAACGATACGAAGTGAATCCCGTTTTGCAACGAATCCGTGGTGATTTTCGTCGCGTCACCGAACAGCATACCTTCTCACGCGCCCTTGAAATCGGTTGCGGACCGGGATTTGATGTGGAGTATTTCGCACAAACGTATCCCGACCGGCACATTGCCGCCATCGATGTTTCCCCCGAAATGATACATCTGGCAAGTCGAAAGGTGAAGGAGGCCGGCCTTTCGAACACCTCCTTCGCGGTTGGATCGGTGGAGCAGCTGGCTTCGGCCTTTCCCGATACCCGATTCGATCTGGTGTATGTGTATTTCGGTGGACTTAACACCGTGGAAGACCTTGGTCTGGCTGCGCGTCACATTGCAGAGCAGTGTACTCCCGGAGCAACACTGGTACTTACCTTTGTGAATCGATATTACCTCACCGAGATTCCGCTTTGGCTGGCAAACGGTAGGTTCGATAAAGCCTTCGAGCGGGTAAACAATCGCTGGCGAGGGTATTCCGACCACCGGAAAATTCCGAGTCGACCTTATTCCTCCCGCGATATTCATAAAGCCTTTGAGCCGGTAGCAGATATAACATATCGTCGCGGTTACAGTCTGTTTTATCCGGCCTGGTACCGCTCACACCTGCTCAAAAAACTCGGAAACTCCGCCGAAAAACTGTGGAATATCGATGCCTTTTTGAGTCGTACGCCGTTCTGGAACATGGGCGAGTATAGTCTGTATACGATGAAAGTGAAGGGAAGATAAACGTAATGGACTCTGATTTCACCGGTGGCGGCTAGGCCGACTTGAACGGTTTTTTAAGCGAAGGGTTACGTGATAGATGCTGATTTCACCGGTCCAGCGCTGTAATCACGTCGCGAATGCTGGTCTCCAGGCTCGGGTGTTTCAAAATGTAGGACTGCAACTCCTCCCGCTCGGTGCGCACATCGCTGCTGAATGTAAGGGCCTCCGCCACAGTTTTGCCGAATTTCGACCAGACCTGCGTTTCGGGCATTTCTTTCACGGGTAGTCCGAGCTCCCGGGCTACCAGCCGGCAAAAATCCCCGTGGCTCACAGCTGGACCGCCAACAAGGTTGTAGACTCCCGAAGCGGTGGTGTTGGTAGCCAAAGACAGCATCATTCCCGCCGCATCTTCTACATGAATCAGGCTCATGAGCTGCTTGCCCGACCCGTACTGGGTCACATATCCATCCCGCCGGGCTGTTCGGATGTAAAACTGGGCAAACCACGATCCCGCCCCGTAAATCCACGGTAAGCGTGCGATGCACAGTGCGGCGTCGGACTGATGCGCGCGTTTCAGGAAGGGTTTTTCGGCGCGGACATAACTTCGCTGGAACGCAATCGGATGCAATGGGCTCGACTCGTAAACCGGTGTCGTTCCGCAATCGCCGTACACCAATGATCCCGATGCAAATACCAGTCGAGTAGGGGTGTGAAGCCGCTCCCCGCTATGCGTTTGTGAGAGCCTTTCCCCATCATCTGCGTGGTTTGCACGGGTGTTCATGCTTGCCCGCGCTTCGCTATGCGGAAGATGCAGCCGTGAATCATTCTCAGTGTGGTTCATGCTTGCCCGCGCTTCGCTATGCGGAAGATGTAGCCGTGAATCATCCTTTGTGTGGTTTATGCTGGTCCGCCACCGCTCCAACGACCGATTCGCCAGCCAGCCGCGCCATCCGGCCAGGTAGCGTTCCGGAGCTGTCCTCCCCGAAATACGCGCCGTGTGAATGATCGCATCGGGAGGCTGCGCGCTGAGGCTGGACCAATCAAAGGAAGCCATATCACCCTGAATCACTTTCCCCAGGGTCTCATCAACCTGTCCGCGCCGACGTAGTGCCGTGAGGGTCACCTGTTCCTGTGCACCCAGTTTCCAGACCTGTTGTCCGACAAATCCACTGGCGCCAAGCACGAAAATCGATGGAATGCGGTTATGGGATGCAGATGTCATCATATTGTGGGATTAACTCAACGGCGGATGATTATACTAAAGCTATGAAATACACTAACCCCGGTTCCGGCGCAAACGTTTTCGAAGGAGCTGCATCCTTTGTGAAAACCTATGCATCAGAGGCGCAGCATCAGCGATGTCTGCATGCAACACGGGCGTTGAAAGCCTTCGATAATGACGAGGTACGCACGTTGCAGCCGTTGCAGGTAATCGATTCGCTCACGGCTACCTTCCCCCGACTGGATGCACCGAATCTGCAGGAAATTCATGATGTGGAGCTGTTAAATCGATTGATTCACCGCATTCAGCACTGGTATGCGGTGGTTTTGGGAGGGGGTGCCCCAAAGGAGACGGATATGCATCCACATTCGCCTAAACAAACTGAAGGAGTTGAAATTTCAAAACGGGATAATTTTCAGGCGCATCAAGACGGGGCAGATGTCGACAACCTTACGGCTTATCAGGGGGATGAAAATATAAAAGCGGTCTCGGTTGATGTTGCTGAACCGGTGCTTCACGGGGACTTACATTTGGGCAACATTCTGTGGTCGGCTGCCGATGAGCGACTTTGGATTATTGATGTGACTCCGCATCGAACGCGATTTGAGCGGGGGGTATTTCAGGATGTGTTGCTCTTTACGATTTCGGTGGGAGAACATCCGTCGTTGTCCCCCAAATCGATGGAAGAGACGGCCTGGAAATGGCTGCAGCTGCTGCAATCGGTCAACGTTTACATCCCGCGAATCATAAAGATTTATGTGGTCTTCAGAGTGATTGTTTTTATGGGACTGCGCTCCGGTCGACCGTTGAAATGGACGGGCTCGGTACTTCGCGCACTTCGAGCACTTTGGTAGGGGCCGCATAATGACGTTTTGATAAGGCCCGCACAAGGAAGCTCTGGTAAGGACCGCTTAAGGAGGCTTGGTTACGACTATGACGGCTTATGAGTTAGTATATCTCCGAAGCTATCACGGCGGGTGCGCCTTATTCTATTGGCGACCTCTTCAAGGTCCCCTCAGACGTTCTGATAGTATTTTTGGCTGGCGCGACGCCTCTGATCTCGTTCCGGAGACCCGGTGAGCTCCTCACATTGATGCAACAACTGACTGTAGCGCTTGTAGATAGCCGGTCGATGGTCGTTTGTATGCAGCTTGATGCGATGCAAGTCCCACAACATGCCTCCGTAACCACTGTTTCGATGGGTGGTTTTCCACCAGAGATGGGTAAGTGCGAAAATAAAGGTGTTAATGGCGCTACCGATGCGGGCTATGATACCTTTATCTCGTGCACTTGAAGCCCTGTTGATATCTCGTGCACCTGAAGAACTATTGATATCCGTGCCTGTTTTTGCCAGGTTTTGACTCGTCAGATTGCTGGTGAATCTCGGAACATTCGGGAAGTACTCGTACACGAAATCGTTTGCTTCACGGATGTGCTGAACCCCGGGCTTTCGCACAATTTGTCTCAAAAACAACAGCTGATGAGCCGTATAGAAGTCCTGCTGCCAGGTGATTTCCTGGGCATCTTCATCCACCAAATAGTTGGCACACAAGCGGGTAGTTGTGGAAGTGCCACCGAGAAGCTTTGTGCTCAGCCACGCCAGCCAGACCCGGTTTCGGGCGGCGACTACAAATATGTCGAGGTCTTCACGCGGGGTGCCGGACTGCTGATGCGCCGTGCCTCCGGAATAGTACAGGGCTTTGATCCAGGGCAGGCTTCCGAGTCGACGCAACAAGGTATGATGTCTTTTACGGATGATGCAGGCTTCTTCGGTGAATTCATTGTCTGTTACATGAGTAGTAACTGAGTATTTGTCTCCTCGGGTATGTGAAGCGTGTTTCGTACGTAGGGTATGACCAGCCCCTCTCCGAGGCCTGACTTCCACGGTAGATTCGTCAGAATCGCGGTCTCCTCGCCAGGCGCGTATCAGAGGAGTGAAGTGAAGTTGTACACCTCGCTTTCTGACCAGCGGAAACAAGGATAACAGCACATGTTGCAAAACTTCATCAAAACGATCGCGCTGTATTTGCTGAAATGGCACGGACTGATGGAGTTTGTCAATGCCCACCGGTCCACCGAAAACCGCCGAGTATGCTATGGCCGAGGTAATGGCATGTTGTTCATTGCTGGCTTCATGCGGAATGCTGGATTGCTTTGGAGTATTTATTTCAAACCCAGCCGATGCATCTCTTCTATTGATTGCACGAGTCGTACAGGAAACGTTCGGTTTTTCGAAGATTTCATTATTACGTGCTGATTTAACGAATGTGCCTGTAGCAGCATAATTACCGTAAGGAAACGCAACGTGTTGGTGCCGGAGCAGTCGATCGGTAATTTCGTGAAGATTTTCGTTTATTCGGATATGCGCATATGTGTTTATAGCATGAGAATGGGCGAGCTTAACGCACGGGCGGGTTGATGGATCGCGATCTGCAATCAGCGCTGAAATCCCGTCTGCAATGGCGGTTGGACGGGTTTCATCCACGGTGAGGGCGAATCCGCCGGAAACTTCCTGCATTGCGGTATCCCTGGAAATAATTACCGGAATACCATTGGCCTGTGCATCCAGCAGGGTTATGCCAAATCCTTCGACGTGCGAACATTGCAGCAATCCCGCAGCGTTACAGAGATAGTTGTCGCGCAGGCGTGCTTCAAGATATCCGGCATGGTGAATTCGGGGGTTTGCATCAATAGTAGACTGTAATTTATTTCGCCACTCGGGTGTGCCGGCATGGATTTTCCCGATTAGAATAAGGTCGAATTCGGGCGCATGTGCCATTTCGAACGCCTCCAGCATGTTCAGAATGTTCTTTTTGGGCTCCAGATTGCCGATATACAGGAGGTAAGGTCGCGGATGGGGGGAGGAGGGGTAGTTTCGGGCGTTAAGCTCGCGTGCGGGTGTGGGCGGATGCACCATGATACGGTCGCGGGAGATGCCCAAGTGCTTATTAATGAGTGATTTTGAAGCTTCGCTCACGGTAAGAATAAGTGAGGCGTTGTTCACGGTATGGCGTATGCGGGATGTATACCACCAACGCATTTTTCGGCTGTAAAACTGCGGATGGGTAATAAACGACACGTCATGTATAGTTACAGCCGCGGGTGTTGGCCAGCTGGGAGGCATGAAATAATTCGGAAATATGGCCGCTGAAGCCCGGGAGCGAATGCGGTTACCGGCCAGACTGGCATTCAGCGCAATGTGAGGATTTTCGGGTAGTGGAAAAATCGTGGTGTCTGGACCTTGCAAGTTGATTCCGGAGGATTTCACATAGCTGCTGCGAAGTCCTATTTCTAGGTCAACATCCTCCCGGCTTTGCAAATAATGAAGCATGTGTTGTGTGTACACACCTGTACCGCTGTGCGTGGCGCATAGTGTAGTAGCGTCGAGGTAAATGCGGTTTTGGATTGGCATGGATGAAGTATCGTGGAGAGTCTATAAGAACAACACATGATCTATTGAACATACCTATCAACTCCGTCGAATCGACTGAAATTCCCTGAAACACAACATTTACTGCAAAATAATGGTTATATATTTTAAGGTATTAACACTCAGGTACCCATTACTATTAGCATGAGCAGCAAGACAGAATCATCAAGTACATCCGAAAAAACGAACTGGCACGCACAATCCACACAGGATGTGCTACGCGATCTGAAATCAGACGGCGAGAAGGGGATCAGCAAGGAGGAAGCCGGCAAACGCATAGAAACGTACGGTCGCAACGAAATTCCGCAAGGCAAGCAACGCACCACCTTGCAACGCCTGCTCTCCCAGTTTCATAATGTGCTGATTTACGTGCTCATGGTAGCAGCCGTGATTACGGCCCTGCTCGGACATTGGATTGATACCTGGGTGATTCTGGCGGTGATTATCATCAACGCCGCGATCGGATTTGTACAGGAGGGCAAGGCCGAGAAAGCCCTCGATAGTATTCGAAATATGCTCTCGCTGGAAGCCATTGTGCTGCGCGACGGGAAAAAACAGACGGTTCCGGCCGAGGAGCTGGTCCCCGGCGATATTGTTTTACTGAAATCGGGCGACAAAGTGCCGGCCGACCTCCGCATTATCGAGTCCCGCGATTTCCGCGTGGAAGAAGCCCCGCTTACCGGCGAATCGGAGCCCGTGGAGAAGTCCCCCGATACGGTGGATGAAAACGCGGTTCTGGGCGACCGTCTCAGCATGGCCTACTCAGGCACGGTTGTGATTTATGGTAAAGGAACCGGGGTGGTCACTGCCACCGGAGCCGACACCGAAATCGGCAAAATCAACCAGATGATATCGGATGTGGAAGAAATGACCACACCGCTGCTGCAACAAATTGAGCGCTTTGGCAAGTGGCTGTCGGTGGTGATTCTCGGCGTAACCGGCGCCTTTTTCGCCTTCGGCTACTATTTCCGGGATTACGCCATTGACGAGCTCTTCCTCATCGCCATCGGACTGGTCGTTGCCTCCATCCCGGAGGGACTTCCCGCTATTATGACCATCACCCTGGCCATCGGGGTGCAGCGTATGGCATCGCGCAATGCCATTATTCGGAGGCTGCCTTCGGTAGAAACCCTGGGCGCGGTAAACGTCATTTGCTCCGATAAAACCGGAACCCTCACCCGCAACGAGATGACCGCCCGCACCATCCTCACCGCCGACCGTCTATACACGATTGAGGGCACAGGTTATGCACCGGAAGGATCTATTCTAATCGATGGCGAAACGGTGAACCCTGAGGAAGACACCGTTTTGAGTCAGCTGCTTCGCGCCGCACGTGCCAGCAACAACGCCGAAATCACGAAAGATGAGTCCGGCAGCTGGATACTCACCGGCGCACCAACCGAGGGAGCCATGCTCGCCCTCAGCCGCAAAGGCGGATTCGGGGATTTCAAGCCCAAACGTATTGATACCATTCCGTTTGAGTCGGACCATAAATATATGGCCACCCTGAACGATGCCGACGGAGAGCGATTCGTATTCATGACCGGTGCTCCCGAGCGGGTAATGGACATGTGCGACCGTCAGCTCACCGGCGAGGGCGAAGCGTCTATCGACCGCAGCTACTGGGAGGCGAAAATGGATGAAATCGCCGGCAAAGGGCAGCGTTTACTCGGCGTGGCATATGCCCCCAGCGACCGGCAAGAGCTCCGCAAAGAAGACATCGAACAGCGCAAAATATTCCTTGGCGTAGTCGGAATTATTGATCCACCGCGGGATGAAGTCATCGACGCGGTGCGGGAGTGCCATGAAGCCGGGGTGACCGTTAAAATGATCACCGGAGACCATGCCATCACCGCCCGGGCCATAGGCAAGGAAATCGGCATCGGCGACGGAGAAAAAGCCATCACCGGCGCCGAACTTCAAGATATGAGCGACGAAGAACTGCGTAACATCGTAGATGAATACGACGTGTACGCCCGAACCAGTCCCGAGCACAAGCTCCGGCTCGTGACAGCTATTCAGGCCAACGGCAAGCTCGTAGCCATGACCGGCGACGGCGTGAACGACGCTCCCGCCCTGAAAAAAGCCAACATCGGCATCGCGATGGGCATCAAGGGAACGGAAGTCACCAAAGACGCCTCCGAAATGGTTCTTGCCGACGACAACTTTGCCTCCATCGTAAACGCCATCGAGGAAGGTCGAACCGTGTATGACAACATACGCAAGGCCTTGCTGTTCATTTTGCCCACAAACGGCGCCGAAGCCCTGGTGCTTATGGCCGCGGTGCTTTTGGGGATTGTGATGCCGATCACTCCCGCACAGATACTCTGGGTAAATATGGTCACCGCCGTTACCCTGGCCCTGGCCCTATCCTTCGAGCCCATGGAAAACGACGTCATGAAACGCCGTCCCCGCGGCAACGACGAGCCCATTTTGGGAGGGTTGTTCATGTGGAGGATTACCTTTGTTTCGGTAATTATTGGTGGACTCACCCTGTGGATGTTCACCATGATGAAAGATGCGGGGATGAGCGAAGCTGCGGCCAGAACGGTCGGAGTGAATACCCTGGTGGCGGGACAGCTATTCTACCTGTTTAACTGTCGACGCATTCAGCTGCCGAGTTTAAGCAAAGGATTCTTTGCCAACCGTTATGCCTTCATGGCAGCCGGGGGATTAATCCTGCTGCAACTGGCCTTCGTGTATGCACCCTTCATGAACACCTTCTTCGCAACCGAAGCCCCGGGGCTTATAGGATGGATGTATCCGCTGGCTGCAGGGGTGGCCGTTTTCTTTGCCGTAGAGCTGGAGAAGTGGATTATTGGGAGGTTTAAGGCAGACTAATTAAGGGTGCCGGGTCACCAGACCGTCTGAATGTGCATATATTCGTGGAGTTTCGAGTCAGCGGTGATGAGTTTTGCACCCAACGTCAATGCTGTGGCTGTAATTATTCGGTCAGCCGGATCTTTATGAAATAATCCAGGTAACCTTGTTGATCGCAAAGCAATTTTGGTATCAACCGGAATCCATTGAATTCGGGGTAATGTACCTGCTATTTCGACCCAGTCCGATATATCATATGAAAGCGATAATCTGCCTTTTTCCACCAACATACCAACCTCCCATGCCGATATCGTACTTACGGCGATAGTTTGTGCGGCTCCGATTGTTGTGATTGCAGCGGGGGATAACTTCTCAGATTCTGAAACATGCCAAAGTAGGACATGTGTGTCTAAAATTACCGTACTATTCACGCATTCGCCTCCCATTCATCCTCGATTGGACTAATAAGATCACCCTCATAGATGATGGAGTTCTTGAGCTTGTTCTCCGTTTTTTCAGACTCAGCAGGTTTGTTCAATTCGGCAACAACCTTATTGTGTTTGGTAATAGCGTATGAAACAGCTTCCTCCTGTACCTCGCGAATGATTTCGAGACAGTGCGCTTTAAATTCGGTTACAGATACGGTTTTCTTCATAATGACTATTTATTTCATGTGATGACTATAAAGGGTAGTCATATTTAGCTTTCTTTGCAAGAAATCTGCGCCGGAGTCACATCCAGAGGTTATTGATTTTGCCGTAAAAAAAGACCCTTCACATTGATGCTTTCGAAATCGTTGATGTCGGTTGCGCAGAACATCTTGCCGGCTACGTAGAAAACCAATGTATTTTCATCGAACGGCAGTTTTTCTTCGGTTTCCGGCAGTGAAAGACAGAAATCGCGGAGGATTTCAAGGTTCATGGTTCCGGAGTGGAATGTATGGGTGCGTTTTTTACGTTAACTTCGTAGCAATATATTCTTTTAATTTAGTGAAGTAAACGTAGTCAAATTGACATGGTAAACCCCTCCAATCCTATGAAAATCCTGTATACCGCCTTGTTCATTCTCTTGTTAACCATTACGGCCTGCAAAGCTCCCGAGGGACCGGCACGCGTGTCGGGTGATGTTCCCGAAGCCTCGGGCTGGCAGGTGGAAACGGTGCTCGACGGACTTGAACATCCGTGGGCGGTGGTTTGGCTGAATGACACCGATATGCTCATTACCGAACGTCCGGGCAGGCTTCGATGGGTGCGTGATGGAGAGTTGCAGCGAGAACCTGTGAGCGGTGTGCCGGCTGTGTTTGCTGATGGACAAGCCGGGCTGCTGGATGTCACCATCCATCCTGATTTTGCCGAAAACGGATTCGTTTACCTCACCTATGCCGCCGGCAACGATGATGCTAATCGAACCACGCTTGCCCGTGGGATGTTTTCGGATGGGGCGTTGAGCGATGTTCAGGTGCTGTTTGAAACGAACGTGGCCAAGAGCGGAAACCAACATTTTGGCTCGCGCATGGCCTGGCTTCCCGACACGACCATGCTCGTGAGCGTTGCGGACGGGGGGAACTACATTCGTTTCGATGGGGGATGGATACGCGAACAGGCTCAAAACAACGATAACCACCTGGGCACGGTGGTGCGCCTCACCGAAGATGGTCGACCAGTCCTTGCTGCATCGGAGGGTGACAACCTATTGGTTCCTCTAATTAGTGGTTCAACCAACTTGCCGCAGTCTGAAGCTGGGGATGCATCGCAGCAGGCATCCGGGGCCGTTATTGCGGGCAGTGGTCCGTCGGCTGAATCGACAACAAATGCAGGAAGCACTCCGGAATTAAGCGCTCTCCCCGAAATCTGGACCTACGGACATCGTAATATTCAGGGTCTCACTGTTGATCCGGTGACGGGCCATGTGTGGGCTAACGAACACGGCGCGCGGGGTGGAGACGAACTTAATCTGCTGGTTGCCGGAGGCAACTACGGCTGGCCGGAAGTGACGTATAGCCGGGAATATCATTATACCCGCATTACGCGTCGGACATCCAAAGCGGGCATGGTAGATCCACACCTGGTCTGGACGCCCGCTCAGGCTCCCAGCGGACTCACCGTTTATCATGGGGAGGCGTTCCCGCAGTGGCAGGGGAATCTTTTCAGCGGTGGTTTGGCAAGTGGCGAGGTTCGCCGTATCATCCTCAATGAAACCTCGGTTGTCGGCGAGGAAAAACTCACGATCGGAGCCCGGGTGCGTGATGTGCGCGAAGGTCCCGACGGATATTTGTATGTGCTCACCGACGAATCGAACGGTCGATTGCTGCGTATTGTACCGGATTAACATCTGCATCCCACCATGACAAACCTCAACAAGCTCTATCGGGTATTGAATTTATCACCCCCACCCATTGTGGAAGATGCGTTCAATATGCCGGTGCTTTGGCGGCATGCCGTTTCTTTCGTCATAATTCTCAATGTGTTATGCACACCCTATGTGCTGTATTTGTTGTTTCAGATGAAGAAATGGCGATGGGTACTGTTTTTTGTGTCCTTACTAGTGGCGGCAGTGGCGATGAATGCCGGAATGGTATCCATACTATCCCTGAAAGGATCACTAATCATACATTTTACCGTACTCGCCCTGGTACTTTTCATGATGTTTTTGCGACCCAAGGTGAACGAGTGGATTGAGTTGGAAATGTTTGAGTTGAAAATACGTCAGGAGCGGCTCAAACGCGCGGGAAGAAACCTGCGGTGAGCCTATTTGCGCTTAATCTGCGGATTTGAGCTGTTCTGCCAGTCTGATACCGCCGAGAACGGCGATGAGTCCGCCGAAAACCTGACCGAAAAAGTAGAGCAGGAAAAGGGGGGCTGATTCCTGTATCAGTGTGATGCTTTGCACACCGAAGCCCGAGTACGTGGTGTAGCTGCCAATCATACCTACGAGCAGGAAGTGTCCGAGCCAGTCGCGTTTATGTCCGGAACCGGTGAGACGCGTGAACAGAAATCCCATCAGAAAACTGCCGAAGATGTTCTCGAAGGAGGTCGATAGGTATATCCACTGCATGCCGAAAGCGGTAATAACCAGTTGATTGGTCCCGTGGCGGAGCAGCGCTCCGATCATGCCGCCTGCGGCGACCCAGCCTAAAGCGGACAGGTGCTGCTTAATTCTCGACATTACAGCACCTCCGATTTCAATTTGTGCCGTAAGTTGCTGTCTAAATTAGGCGTTTCTGGCAGATCACATCCTGTTTCAGCTTCACAGGAATGAGTTGTAGCTGTAGGATGAACTTCTCGTCCGGGGTTATGTGCACTCATAACATCCCTCCCGCCAGCCACATCGTAACGGCGTAACCGGCTCCGCATAGCGTTATGGCCATCACCAGTTGCAGGAACAGGTAGGTGATCAGCCTGCGCCACGACTCCTTCATCAGCCTGGATAGCTCAAGTGAAAAGGTTGAAAATGTGGTATATGAGCCCAGGATGCCAACCGTGAGGAATAGCGCAATGCCGTCGCCCGGGTGTTCCATTGCCGTAAACCATCCCAGCAGGATGCCCGCAAGCAGACATCCGATGGAATTCGCGATTACGGTTCCGGTCAAAACCTTCGAATTGCCGGCAATGCGCAGGGTTAGTAAACCGGTTGTATAGCGCAGCACGGCTCCGATGGCTCCACCGATAGCAACCAGGAAGATTTCAGTCATAAAGTGTATGGTTTAGCACAGCAAATAGGGTTGTATGATAGGGACTGACGATTAAGAATCAAAGATAGAGAAGGAGATATTGACTTTTGTCACCTACACAAGTACTACGTACATTAAACTATGAAACACATTAAATGGGGGGTCTTAAGTACCTCCAAATTCGGCATCAACCACATCATTCCCGCCATTGGTAGGAGTCGAACGGGTACCGTGCAGGCTATAGCCTCTCGAAATACACAACATGCGGCAGCAACCGCAGAAAGGCTGCATATTCCCAAGAGTTACGGCAGTTATGAGGAGCTCCTGACCGATGAAACCATCGACGCTATTTATAATCCTCTTCCCAATCACCTGCACGTTCCGTGGACCATCAAAGCCCTGGAAGCCGGGAAGCATGTTCTGTGTGAGAAACCCATCGCCTTAAGTCGAACCGAAGCGGAACGCCTGCTGCAAAAGAGCCTTGAATTTCCTCATTTGAAGGTGATGGAGGCCTTTATGTATCGTTTTCATCCACAATGGATACAGGTCCGATCGCTGGTGCAGAACGGAGCTATTGGGAAGGTGTCATCCATACAGTCGGTGTTTACGTATTTCAACGACGATCCCGCAAATATTCGGAATAGTGCCGCTATGGGAGGTGGGGGACTGATGGATATCGGATGTTATTGCATTTCGTTATCCCGGTTTCTGTACGGCGAAGAGCCGGAATCTGTCACCGGACAGCTGGAAATAGAGCCCAGTCTCGGAGTGGACTGGAAGGCATCGGGTATACTTACTTTCGGTGAGAAGACAGCTACGTTTACCTGCTCTACCCGTCTGCAAAACTATCAGAACGTGGTTGTTTTTGGGAAGGAAGGTCTCATCGAGATGGACAGGCCGTTTAATCCCCCGCCCAATCAGCCTGCTTACATCCATCTAACAAAAAACGGCCAACGCGAAACGATTGAAATTCCCGCTGTGGATCAATATCAGCAACAAGTCGATCTATTCGGACAGGCCATTATCGATACTACTGCAGTACCGACTCCGCTTCACGATGCTGTAGCTAACATGGCTGTAATCGATGCGATGTTTATCAGCGATAAAGAGCGCCGAACGGTTCTGTTATAGCATCACATGTTTGCGCTAATGTGATCATCCTCAGGCAACGGCCGGTTAAAAACGTAGTGAATCCAGCCGATGGGTGCTTTGATTTCGCCATCGGTGTAACGCTCATATTCGGTGAGTCCATGATTCACGCCATCGGTAAAATCATCCTCGCCGTGTTTTAGCAGGGAGGAGGTGTGTTTGATGAGGCCGTAGGTGTGCTCGCTGCCAAAAATAGCCTGATAACAGTATTTCATGCCAAAAATGGCGGTTTCGGATTCCTCAATACCGGCATGATCGAGGGCGCCTTTGAGCAGTCCATTGATATACCCGAGAGAGTAATTCGTGAAGGCCCGCTCGGGAAGCGGCTGATCGTCGCAGGTGGCGATAATCTGATTGCGAAGGATGGTCGTAACATGGCTCAGGGCTTCCGTGGTACCTTCGGGATGTCCATCGGCTTCAGATTCCAGCATTTCACCGAGGGATTGTTTGGGTGCCGACACCCGGAAAAAATAGTACAGCACAGCTGCAGCAAGTAAAAGAGAGGCGATATATAACATGTTAAAGCGGAGTATGAATGTCAAATGTGAATAGGCTGCTAATATCGGTCGATTTCTCTAAAATAGCTATTAACAGATCAACTCCGGCTTAAGAGTACATGCCACCGGGTGTGTTCCCGGCAGCATGCATTCGTGCAATTATTTAATCAGCGTGAGTCGTCGCGTAATGACCTCGCTCCCGACTTTCAGGTTGTATGTATATACCCCTGATGCAAGATTGCCGGCTTCAAAAACAACCTCATGGCTGCCAGCCTGACGATTCTCGTTTACCAGTGTTCTTACCAGTCGACCGGTCATATCATAGACATCCAGCCTGACATCACTCGCCTGTGGAAGCGAAAAGCGGATGCTTGTGCTGGGGTTAAACGGATTCGGAAAGTTTTGCAGGAGCTCAGCGCTCACAGGGAGTGTACCGTTAGCCGAGGGATTCACACTGACGGGTCCAATTTCACCCGATATATTTAGTCCTGCTGCAAAACCGAGTCGTGCACCTGTTGGCGAGATGGCCTGAATTTCATCCAGACTAATGGTGCCATCAAAGTCACCCACAATAAGCAGCTCATCAGGGTTGTTTTGTGATAATTGTATATCTAAAGGTATTACCGTAAATGGGAAACTGCCAGAATTCATAAACTCGGGGGAACGACTTTCACGGCCATCTCCTTCAATCTGCTTCACCCATTGAAATACACCCTCGGTATCATATTTTGCGATAAACATCTGACTTGGAGAGTCCGTTGTCAACGCTACCGGGGAGTCGGTTTCTGCACCAAAGATAGCATGTCCGGTGTACGATCCGAGTACATAAACATTTTCGTTTTCATCCAGTACAATACGCTGTCCTTCTGCAGTATTGCCACCGAATTGTACCGCCCAGAGTGCATTTCCATTGAGATCGTATTTAGCAAGAAATCCATCGTACAGCATACCCTTCATTTCCAGAATGATATCCGATCCGTCGAAGGACGCTTCATCTTCGAAAAATCCGGTCACAAAGAATTCTCCTAATTCGGCAGAGGCTATTGCGTTACCAGTCACTTGTTCGCCTGCGCCCAGGAAGCTGGCAAAATACCATTCTCCGTTTACATCATAACTGATAATAAAGGTATCGTTGGCTCCTGTATTATTGTCCCAGAACAAGTCAGAATCGGGCAATTCCATTCTTCCGGCACCTATCGTGCCTATTACATTGATGTACCCAAGATTATCTGCAGAGGCCGCCATGGCGATGTCAATGGTAGGGGTACCCGTCGTTGAAACCCAGTATAAGTACTCTCCATCTTTGTCGAGGGAGGCTATATAGGCATCACTTTCACCAATTAAACTGACTTCCTCACCCATGAAATTGGTTCCGGAAAATCGTCCCACGATATAAGGGAAGTCATCAGCACCCAATACAAGATCATTTACGGTGTTGATTCCCTGGGCGATGCTATTTTCACCTGCTGGGCTTCCGCTTTCTCCGCCTAATGTCCAAAGCAGGTTTCCGTCGTTATCGTATTTAACTACGAAAAGCTCGAGATTCAGCAAATCATCGTCTCTGCCGTCGGTTAACTGCGCCGCAACATCCCCGTTTTCATCCAGGAAAGTAAGTGATTTTACGAAGCTTCCTCCGGCGTACAGATTGCCATCGTTGTCTATGGCCAGGGCCAAACCACCATCGAGTGAAAGGTTTTCATCATCCAGCGTGATGCCATGTGCCATTCTGGCCCAGACAGGATTGCTATTCGGATCGAATTTGGCAATGAAAAAATCATATCCTGAGGTACTTACCAGCACATCACTCCCAAGGGTCATCGTTCCGCTAAAACCACCCGTGAAATAGGAGTTCCCAAATGCATCGGTTACCATGCGGCCAATTTGTGTAACCGCATCGGATCCGAAGCTGTGTACTCCGGTGAATTGGATGCCGGCAACTTCCGGATTAACCTTCATATTCAGTAATTCCGGATTATCCATTCCGAAAGGCATCGGATTCTGAAATGCATCTGAAGATTCCGCGGCGATAACGGGTTTCATAAAGCAAGAAAGGATTTCACCATCAGGCAATATCTTGGGATTCGTATTGGCGCAAAAAATCGGAGAGGCTGTAGCGCTTACTCCGTAAAGTATTGCTATTAGTAGCAGTAATACGCTGCGAAGTATGTATATGTGTTTCATGTATCTAGTTCTCTTGGTTGTGAGTTGTTGATGGTCTTAATGTTAACGTGAGTGCTACGGCTAGTCCGAGCAGATTTAACAAGGGATAGGCGTGAGGGTACCGGGTGAACGGGCTCTCGTAGTCGGTTAGAATCACGGGACCTACACTGATCTCGGATGACCACCACGGTACACGGCCATATACTTAGCCAAACGGATTGGTAAACAGGCTGTATCCGGTGAGAGCGGCCTTTGCAATGGATCTTCTCGATTCGATGCTACGAAACCGGCTGTACGATTCCATCTGATGTACGGTAACACGGAAGCGGTCTCCTAAAGCACTTTCGTTCGTCAATGCCGCAATGAATTGTGCCCCGGTACCTACAGCGAGTCTGGAGCTTCTCGCAGAAAGCAAATCCCAGCAGATAATAGGACTCACTCTGTGAACGACCTGGTTGCGAGCAGCAAAGCTGAGGTACTCCAATGCATTGCCTTTACTGAAATGGCTGAATTCGTCGTTAAAAACCGAGGCGTAAGAAAAACGAGGAAACCTGTCTGACAAGGGAACATACTCAGTAAAAGGCATCAGATGTGTTTTGTGGTACATCCTCACCGAACTGAGGGGTAGGTTTTCGCGAAGGTGCATCCATGCCAGCTGAGGGGTAATCATCATGGCGGAGTTGTACAGGGCGTAATTCCGCCCTAAATACCGTTGCAGGTTCGGGATCTCCTCGTCGCTGGCGTAAAACGCTCTGTCGAAGGTACCGGTTAGCATAGGGGTGCCCCAGCGCAGTACACTTCCGAATACAGCCCGAACGGCGTCTGGACTCTCAAGAAGTACGAAAGGCATGGCACTCTCAGACCATACAACAAGATCTACCTCTTAACGGGTTGTCATGGAGTCGCTCAGCGCAATTTGACTGTAGAATAGTTCTGTGCCAAAATCCTCGCCTGACGTTTCATCTGCAGTGAACCCCGGTTGCACAAGTCCTACCTGAATTTGCCCGGTAAAGTGTTGTGGCAGAACCTGAACGGTGTAAACGGCATACAGCAGCGGAGGGAGGAACATACAAAGAACAATGAGGCTTACCCGTTTTGCAAGATATACGCTCTCGTGGGATGTACTTTTGACGGTCTTTCTGTGCTGATACCACGAGTGGATGGATTTCGTAAACAGTACATTCAGCAACACCAGCCAGAATATGATGGCGGTGTTTCCGGTGATATCGATGTATTGAATAAGCCAGGGTAATGCGGCCTGACTAAGCGAAAAACTCAGGATAGGCAGGGCCAGCAATCCGTCTGATATGTGCGTGATGTAGGCCGTCCATAAGAAGGGTAAAACAAACAACGATTTATCCCATCCGATGCGGCACTGCAGCAGGTGGTATATCCACAAGGGGATACTGTAAACGAGTCCTCCCAGAAAAATTAGAATCAGGCCGGGCAGGGCATAAACCGTTACAAATGAGAAGAGTGTGAGAAATACTTTGATTATGCTGAAGAAGTAGGCACCCAGAAGATGAGTCCCTCGCGACACCGGTTCTTTGAAAGCAAAAAACATAGGTATGAAAGCTACCCAGGCCAGGGGCGACAAAGGCACTGTGCCAGCAGGCAATATGGACAGTCCCAGCAGGCACCCGCTTGTGGCATAGAGCAGTAAGGTTTTATAGCTGACAGGCATCGGTTAGAATATGGAACGGACTTTACTTATAGACTGAACCGCTTGGAATTCTAGCTAAAGATTTACTTAAATGTACTGAAACCCATGTGCGCAGGTTTGCCAATCATCTGCGCAAACGTGCCAAAATGCGCCTATATAGAGCTTTTTATCGGGAAATGGAGAACATCTTGATGAATAATATTGGATTGTTCTCAGACCGTTAGAACCGATAAAGATTCAGCATATCAAGGTAACCGGCATATCAAGGTACCCGGCGCTGTTGGCTTAACTCCATACGTTTGATGTAATCCTTTGACGATGCTTCAGCCAGTAAAGCTGCATTCCCGCGTAACGTCCAGATAGTACCGGTACGTGTCTGTACTTGTATACCCATAGACTCCAGTTCGGTTGCGTATGCATCGCTATTCTCGCTTACCTCAACAAAAATGACTACACGATCGTCACTCTCCTGCTCTATTTTACTTCGGAGTTCAGATCGAAGTGCCGTATCCATTTTGTCCCAGTTACTATCATTACGCATAGCAGATTCATTTTTTTGTGTGCATGATTGCAGCGTCAGCGAAATCAGCAAAATGCCAACACAAGCTAGAAGTACTCTTGAAATGTTCATAGTTATTTAAGCAATGTCATAGTTTGAGTTTGTATACCACCGGGAGTCTGGAGCCTCACAATATAAATGCCACTGCTCAATGCGCTCCCATCAAATGCAATTCGATAAGAACCTGGGGCCTGTACACTACCGGATACCAATGTTGCCACGTGTTGACCAATAGAATTAAACACCATCAGGTTAACTTCGCCCATCGTATCAATATCGTAATGAATCACAGTAGACGGATTAAACGGATTCGGATAATTTGGATAAAGTCTCGTAGTGACCGGCGTTGTTTCGAAGTAGCTATCGTCAATGGACGTTATTGAATACATCAATGCAGCATAAGCATTTACTTTACCGGCACCCCAGGTGCTATTGGGTAAATTCGTACCTGTGAAGTCGTCACTTCGCGCCGTCTGCTGCAAAATATCACGAACTTCAACGGAACTTAGATTAGGATTTACCTGTAGGATGAGTGCTGCAATGCCGGCAATGTGTGGTGTGGCCATGCTGGTTCCTTCATATAAAATATGCTCTCCACCGGCAAGGATGCGTGCATTATCGCGACTTTCTTCCGGAACATCGCTCGATAGTGCCGAGGCAATCAAATCGCCGGGTGCAGTAATATGGGGTAAAATTCTGCCATCGCGTGATGGACCTATACTGCTAAAAGATGAAATATCATGGAGTGTTTCACCTTTCGCGTAGGTATCTCCCGCGAAATTTTGCCAGGTGTTTCTGGTTACATACGAACCCACAGCTATCACATCGTGTGACGTGGCTGGTTGACCCACTGTCAAATTGGTGTTTCCTGCTATGATGCGGAAGTCGGTATCTTCCGTGTCACTAAACCAGTCGCCCTGAACCACCCACGCGTTAAAACTCCCACTGCCATAGGCATACAAGTAGACCTCCAGATTGTCTGGGTTTATACCAGAGCCTTCTGTTATTTCATAATCAGTTTCCAGAACAATTTCATGAATACCATTGCTGGACGAAGTTTCACCTATAACAGAAACGGAAAAGCTGTTACTTATCGTAATATCTACCTCATTATAAGGATCGCCGGCACCCCATGAGTCGGAATAATACTCTTCTCCATCGTAAAAAACATGTATACCAATATGAACTTGCGATGGATCGTCGAAATAGGCGGCGATAACCGAATAGCCATCCTCGTAATTGAGCATGGTATACGTTCCTGTCTCGGGCGAATTACCCTGCACTGCGTGTGATGTATGGATGAGGTCGCTTCCTTCGTTACCTGCTGCGGCCACGATTACCTTTCCTGGACCGGTTAGGGAAGACAAAGCTATATCCGATAACGATGTACCATCGTGTGGACCAAAATGGCCGCCGAGGCTCAGGTTTGCAACGGCGGGCATATTCAGACTGTCGGCTTTATTAAAAACAAATTCAACACCAGCTACGATATCACCGTCCGAAAAATTTGTTTTCACTGCTATTATACTTGATTTTGGTGCTACACCAGGGAAGTCAGGATTGTTACCCGCAGCGGTTCCGGTAACATGTGTTCCATGCCCGTCTTCATCCCGCTGACTCACAGATGAGGGATTTGTATCAATATCGGCGGCCGACCATACCGATGTTGTTCCTTCATCATCGGTCTCTCTCAGATATATAATACGTGTACCGTTATCGTCGCGAAAATCCTGATGCGCTATATCGATACCGGTATCAATTACTCCAACAATTACGCCTTGCCCTTTGTAGCCTTGGGGGAAGTCATCATTCTGCACATTATGCAACAAGGTGACGCCCGTATCTTCGTTGGCATTATCGTTGGCTGGTCTGAGGCGGTGCATAGCCTCAACGCGTTGTACAGATGGGAGCTGCGAAAGCTCATGAAGCTGTTCAACCGGCACCCGGGCGCTGATAATATCTCCATAAGATCCTGTAATTTGCAGTCCTTCAATAGTGTTAAGACCGGCGCCCCTGTTATTGGTACCAATAAATACATGAACCAATGTGCGTTGCTGCTGGTCGCGACTGTGCACAAGTCCCTCCAGGAGACGAGATTGGCGCTGCTCACCATGGATATTTTTTTGCATGGATTGATGCATAAGCATACTTACCCGTGCATCCATAACAGCGTTGTTTGAGGGAGATGTAAAAGGCTGACTAACACCTGCCAGGCTCAAACCTAAAATTAAAACCAGTAAACCCGCAGTTTTGGCTGAAAATAAACGTAACATAAAATGACTAGTTATAAATGAATGAATACCCCGCACACAAGAGAGGTTTATTTGACTGACTAACTTCAAAAACGTAAACAAGAGGCTTGTCTCTCACCGATGCTACATTCAAAGAATGCAAAGCACAGAAGAATAGTATTAACAATTAACTCATGCTTCGATGCTAACTTAGATAAAAAAAAGATTTGCGACAAGTTGGATTTGTAGGTAGCAACAATATGCATGATTTGGTGGTAACCCAAAGAAAAACACCCATCAGGACCGTTGGCTGACCGTGTAATTCTGGGGCGATTATCATTGCGAAGCTGCATGAACCGCGTGTTACACCATAATGACTCGATTTAAATTTACCCAAACAAGTCGGCGTGTGTACCCGTCCTGACCAACATTAATTCATCTTCGTTGTTGATGTAGATAAGCAGCCAATCCGGCTCAATGTGAGACTCTCGGGTATCGGCATAGTTTCCCACTAACTTGTGATCTTTAAACTTTGGCTCAAGAATCTCGTTATTCGCCAGATTTGTAATCACTTGCTTAAAAACTGAAAACGACTTCCCCCGCTTTTTCATCTTCTTCACGTCCTTCTCAAAGCGGGTTGTTCTGGAAATAGTTTTCATTAAATGTCGAGATCGTCAAATACTTCTTGTGCAGAATCCACGGATTTTAATTGCTTTCGTGCTTGGGCCTCTGCAATAGCCTTTTTGGTGGTTTCGTTTGGGAGTTTTAAGTCAAAAGGTAACCCTTGCTGAAGCTGAACCTGCTTAAAAAAGATGCGAATTGCTTCGGTTGTACTCAACCCAAGTTGTTCGAAAATTAATTCGGTTTCTTCTTTCAAGTCCGGCTCGAGTCTTGCCCGTACCGTTGTAGTTTTGTTCGACATAATAAATGGAATTAGTTAAACAAAATGTAGCACATGTGTGCTACAAATACAACGGCAAATTCGAATGATTAGTATCAAATCTGATGTGTTTTTAAATGAGATGTTCCAAATCGGTTGACTCAACCTGATTAGTCGATTTATTTGAAAGCATACCATGTTTTCGAAGGTTATTTCAAATGGAGTTTGGGTAAGAAAAGTTCAATAGTGTGCCAGAGTGGATGGTTCGGTTTGAGAAGTAAGCGTGACCTTATCAAGATCAGTTTGTGGATTTACCCAAGTTTGCGTCACCTTATCAGGGTCAGTTTGCGGTTCTCGATGAAATTCCCCGCGCGGATGCGATACATATACACGCCCGAGGCCAGGTCAGAAGCATCGAAGGTAACCTGATGGGTTCCGGCCGGGCGGACTTCGTTCACCAAGTTGGCTACATGCCGACCTGTGACTGTGTACACATCCAGCTCCACCGCTGATTCCATCGGTAAGGAAAAGCGAATCTGCGTAGTTGGATTAAACGGATTGGGGTAGTTTTGATGCAACTCAGCTTTATCTGGATGTTCAGACCCACCAAAATCAATAGAACTTGGCACTGGTACTTGCCAGCCAATCGATTTACCATCAGAAGATGTGTAGCCTACCATGATGTAGCCCCGATGGTTGATAGGCGTAAACATCACACCTGTATCCTGAACGTAAAAATAGGGTTGATAGGGCGTGTAATTCGAGGTTTGTCTGATTTTCAGCGTCCCCATGTCCTCAAAAAGAATTTCGTTCACAAAAACCGTCCCAATCAGATGCTCCGGGACGTCAAAACCAGGTTCCAGTGGATTATCGGCCCAGATAATCCGGCGCTGTGACATATCAGGGAAAGCGATTGTGGTGTCTAATAATACCTGCGACGACAGCTCGAAATCCCTCCCAAGGTTCTCGGCATTATAAGGAGTTGGATCAAAGGGATTCGCGCGAGGGAATGGTGCGAAATGCTCGGAAAGTGGCTGATTGGGATCGATTTCAAAGTCAAAAATGGGGACTTCATTTCCATCTACAAACTCAATCAGTACAGATCCCTCCATTCGGTATAGATTCTCTGTGATTGATGCATTTTCTTCTACAAAATAGGATGGTTTTTTTTCAAAAAAATCTGGCCATAACATGAATGTTACTACCGCCCATTGCTTTCCATCTACGGTGATTTCGTCGGTAACCCGCTCTAAACCGACCGTTTGTTCTCCCGGTAGTGGCAGATCACAATTTGATGTAACTCCGTAACAGTTATAAAAATGCCGTTCGGTACCCACGCTGAGGTCGTAATACTGGGCGTATAAATTGCTGTTATGGATGCTTGTGAAGGCAACAATCATTGCCAGTAGCAGGGAGGTTCGTTTCAGTGAAGTCATGAGGTGCGATGATTAGTAAAAGGGGGCGGGCGAAATCTGTCGTTTTATAAGTCTATAAAAAAAAAGATTTCCGACAAGTTAGAATTGCACTTAACAACAATATATATGATTCGGTGGTATCTCAAAGATAATACCTATCTGGAGCGTTGGCTGACCGTGTAAGGGTTTGGTGTTTCTGCGGCCGGACAATCATCATGAATGTTCGGCAAGAAACATATACCTATCAGCAGGAAACACTGGTTAATGGCCGATCCGATTATTGGTTTGATTCGATGATCTCTTCAACTTTTGCTTTAAGATCATGAATATCTTCTGTGGCAACTACCCAAATCATGCCTAAAGTCACGCCAAAATATTCATGAATAATGATATCTCTCATGCCAGCAATCTGTCGCCAGGGAATATCGGGGTGTTTCTCGCGAATTTCTTCAGGCAGATGTTTAACGGCTTCCCCGATAATTTCAAGCCTGCGCAGAACGGCATCTTGCTTCTCTACATTTTCATAAAAATTCTCTTCAGACACGCCATCAAGAAACCTTTGGATGTGATCAATACTCTCTAAAATATCCTGCAGATAGACGTCAGGTTTTCTCTTGCTCATATCACAGGTTCTTCTTCCCTCAGGATATCATCCTTTAAAGCAGGCTTGATTGCGTCATATTCAACAAGATCCACCTTCATTCCCAATTTATCCTCTAATTCCTGCTGAATACCAATAAACTCCAAAAGGCTGATTTTTTTATCGATTTTGACAAGCAGGTCCAAATCATTCACTACAGCCTCACCTCGTGCAGATGAGCCGAAGATACCGGCTTTTTTGATGCCGTACTTTTTGAGGATTGGCCTGATTTTCTTTTTTATGTGTCCGAGGTCATTCATGATTCTAATTTTTCATTACAATCAATATAGCAAAAGAAACGGGAATTTAACTTTCAGGCTGGTACAAGTGTAAAGTGCCATTAACTAAAAGTTATGCTCCAAATCGTTTGACTCTAGCTTGGTAGGCGATTTATTTGAAGGTACACCATGTTTGTGGAGGTTATTTCAAATGGAGTTACGGTAACACACAATCAATAATGTGCCGGAATAGATGGTTCGGTTTCAGAAATGAGCATCACCTTATCAAGGTCAGTTTATTGGTTTATCCAAGATTGCATCACCTAATCAAGGTCAGTTTGCGGGTCTCGATGTAATTCCCCGCGCGGATGCGGTACATGTACACGCCCGAGGCCAGGTCAGAAGCATCGAAGGTAACCTGATGGGTTCCGGCCGGGCGGACTTCACTCACCAAGTTAGCTACATGCTGACCAGTGATTGTGTACACATCCAGCTCCACCGCTGATTCCATCGGTAAGGAGAACCGAATCTGCGTAGTTGGATTAAACGGATTGGGGTAGTTTTGATGCAAAATATGGGCTACCGGAATCTGATTTACTTCATTCAGAGAAGTGGGAACCTCATAAGAACGACCAAATGCTCTTCCATCCAGTGATTTAAATCCTGACATAAACATTTCTCGATGATTGAATACCGAGTAAAGACTGCCAAAATCTTCAACATGAAAAAAAGCCATAAAAGGATTATACACATCGGACTTGTCTGAATTGTATGGGTATAACCATCCCTCCCTTTCGATCAAAATTTCTTCAACAAATACCTTCGCAGACGGTATTTGATACCAATCTATCGCTGTGCCATCTCCCCATAACATACGGAGCTGACTCCCTCCGGGAAACGTAATGGTGGTGTCAGCTAGTAGTACGCCTCCACGATCCCCTAATTCCTGAAACTGTTGAAGCAGGTTGTCAGACATAAAAGGCTGAAAACGAGTAAATAAGGAATCGCCGAGTTCGATGTGGAAATCGAAAACCGGTATTTCAGCACCGTTTGAGTATTCGTATAAAATTGAACCATCCATTCGATAATAAAGTGTATCTGAACTGATTATGAGGTGTGTACCGGATGGTTGCACAATTTGAGTCCACTTCGTCCACTCAACGATAGCCCATGTAACTCCGTCCACTACCACTTCATCAATAACCCTCTCGATGGCACGTGTGTTATTTTCGCCTATATCAATTCTTATTCTGGCATCAGAAAAGGAATCTTCATCAAAAAAACGTTCGGTACCAACAGATAGGTCGTAATACTGGGCGTAAACGTTGCTGTTATGGATGCATATGAAGGCAACAATTATTGCCAGTAATAGGGAAGATCGTTTCAGGGAAGTCATGAGGTGCGCTGATTAGTAAAAGGGGGAGAAATCCGTCGTTCTATAAGTCTATAAAAAAAAAGGTTTCCGACAAGTTAAAATTGCACTAAACAAAAATATACATGATTTGATGGGTGAATCTAATCTGAATTGGCCGGAATCACAATGATGTCGATACGTATTCCAAAATTTCTATACACTTCGACCAAAAACGACGCTGTGTATCATCTAAAGGAATGTAATGTAATGGCTATAGTTAGTGCCAATTGCGCTATTGTGAGGGGGGCACATCCGTTACAATCTACGGACAAGCTGCGTTTCAAGATCTCCGTTAGGAACTAACGGGGGGAGTTCGTTGTAAGGGGTATCTGCTCTAAACATGGTTTTAATAACGAGTGTAATCTTTACCTTCGTTTTAATGATATGGGTAAACATTGAGCAAAATTACTCTCGTTATAAAAATGAGTGTAAAAGAACGGATTAATTACCTCTGTTCGTTTTTAGGGTAACCTACTGCACTGTAACGGCTCAGCGTTTATGCTACCGGGTATTCGAATCTAACCAAAACCATCCAAACTTCCACCGGTCAGCATGGAGCGCCTTGTTATGCCACACTTAAATGTTTGCTTTACTGGCTATAATATATTCACGATAGTATAGCCATATTCATTGTGGGATATCCCACTTATGGCTATATTGCAACTGTAAACACTACATTCCAAGCAATTTATCATGGCACAATCAATCAAAGAATATGACGCTCGCTTAGATGCCAAAAAGCGAATTACCCTTCGTGGAGCTAAAACGATGTTTTATCGTGTACGCGAGAAAGATGATGGAACCATCGAATTAAGTCCGCGAGTTTTAGTACACCCGGACGAAATCTCGGCAAAAACGTTAGCCACGATTGACCAATCTATTGCTAACTTGAAAAAGGGTAAAGCGTCCAAAGCTGTGGATCTGGATGAATTAGACAAATTGCTGGACTAAATGCCTACCTATACTATTCGAATGGGTATTCCGGAAATGGAAGCGTTTTGGCAAGATTTGCTGGAAAGGAAAAGGTCTGATGCATTAAACTCTGATGAATTGGAGTTGTTTACCCGTTTTGGTAAGGCCATCCAGAATTTAAGTGCAAATCCCAAACACCCCGGTTTGAAAACCCATGAAATTAAGCCACTGTCCAAGAAATATGACATGAAAATATGGCAATCGTATTTGGATCAAGGAAAAACTGCACGTCGTTTATACTGGGCATATGGTCCAAACCGTATGGAAATTACAATTTTAGGGATTGAACCACACCCAGAGGATAAAAAGTCAGGTGCCTATACTCGAATTAAATTATCTGAATTGCCGGATGAGTAAGTATTAGTGGTCTCGAATCGTGTCGCATAACGGCTTTCGGTTTGTACTGCAGGGGATGCCAACTCTGCTAAAGTATCGAAACAAGCACCTGTCAGCACGAGCTGAAAGCCACGAAGTAGAAACCGTTGTTAGCGAGTCGAGCGTAGCAATCAGTTACCAAGAATGATTTAAAAATAAGAACCTACTATTCTAGAGACCAGTATTAACGATATATATTATGATGACTCTCAAAGAACTGATCTACTGTTGTAGGTTAAAAATGGACCACAATCTCATCGTTAGTAAGCTCGATAACTTTATGGTGTCTAAATAGACGCTTTAATGTGCCAATATTCTTTTCGAAAATAGCAAGTAAAGCCGCATTTTTCACGTTCCCAACTGTAACGATTAAAATGTATTTTGGCTTTCCATTCAAAATATAACCATCCAGAAAATCGCTATCTTTTGTGATTACAATTCTTCCCTGTTCATCTGCAATTTGGCTAATTCGACTGTCGGATGTGCGATTTTGTTCGGGCAAATCCAATGTGTGAATGGAATCTATGGAGTTAAGTGCAAGTAGGTTTGCCAACTTTTTCGGCAATTGAGCATCTACAAGTACTTTCATAGAGCAATTTTAAAAGCGGACTTTGAATGTGTGATTTTAGCCGCGAAGTATAAACAAGCCAAAAGATCCTCTTCTTGCAAATCAGGGTAATCGACAAGAATCTCTTGGTGGGTCATTCCAGAGGCCATTAGATCTAAAATCATGTCCACAGGATACCTAAGTCCACGTATGGTTGGTCTGCCATGGCAGATTTCAGCGTTACGCGTAATTCTATTGAGAAGGGTTTTATTCATTTGAGTATCTATATATATACTCATAATACATATTCTGTGCATTCGCAACAAATGAGACTAAATTTCTTTAGCTTGCATCTTTAAACAAATAACTAAATATTATGCTCCATATCGTTCAACGCTAGCTGAGTAGTCGATTTGCTTGAAGGCATACCATGTTTGCGGAGGTTATTTCAAATGGAGTTTGGGTAGCACATGTTCAATAGTGTGCCAGAGAGGATGGTTCGGTTTGAGAAGTAAGCGTGACCTTATCAGGGTAGGTTTGTGGGTATATCCAAGTTCACCTCACTTGATCAGGGTAAGTTTCCTGGTTTTTTCAGGTTTGCGTCACCTTATCA
>JAFIEZ010000014.1 GCA_020832235.1 Bacteroidota bacterium | reverse complement strand
CATACCATGTTTTCGAAGGTTATTTCAAATGGAGTTTGGGTAGCACACGTTCAATAGTGTGCCAGAGAGGATGGTTCGGTTTGAGAAGTAAGCGTGACCTTATCAGGCTAGGTTTGTGCGTATATCCAAGATCACCTCACTTGATCAGGGTAAGTATCGTGGTTTTTTCAGGTTTGCGTCACCTTATCAAGGTAAGTTTGCGGGTCTATCCAAGTTTGCGTCACCTGATCAAGGTCAGTTTTCGGGTTTCGATGTAGTTGCCCGCGCGGATGCGGTACATATACACGCCCGAGGCTAAATCAGAAGCATCGAAGGTAACCTGATGGGTTCCGGCCGGGCGGACTTCACTCACCAAATTAGTTATATGCTGACCAGTGATTGTGTACACATCCAGCTCCACCACTGTTTCCATCGGTAATGAGAAGCGAATCTGCGTAGTCGGATTAAACGGATTCGGGTAGGCACCAAGTTCAAATTCGGAAGGAAGACCGGGCTTAAAGTCGATGGAGGTTATGTAATAGAAGGTGGTGTCACCGGCGAGTTCCCCGTTGATATAGCTGCCTTTGAGGTAAACGCCATAGGCATTGTCATACATTTGCAGCAGGGAACCAACCCCATCCTGAAACGTGATGGCATAAGGCTCATTGGTTACAAACTTGGGCTCCAGAATGAAATCGTCGATGAACTCTGGATCATCGGTCACGTGAATGGCAAAGTTGAATAGCTCATCATTACTCGTGTCGTCGGTGCGATAACGAACGAGATATAGCTGTTCGGCATCCATCAAATGTGCCCATGAACTGTGGGATTCCAACTCGGTGAGGGTCCAGGGCTGATTAATTTCCGCTCCGAAGTCGGCCAGAATGTCCATTCTGCCGCCATCCGAATCAACACCCGAGCGCAGCCAGTAAATTTTATTCCCGTCAAAACACCAGGTTATCTCCTCGGAATCGTGCTGGCTGCCAACCCGTTCCGTACGAAACACACTGCATGATTTTCCATCGATTTCAACATTAGCGATGAGTTCCTTGCGCATTTCAGCGCAGGACTCGTCGACGCACAAGGAGGACTGGTTGCTGTACGTCCAAATATTGCCAATCTGGCGGGGAAAGTTGAATTCCGGGGTTTCTTCGTCAGTTATTGCAGGGGCGGACTGCGCCTGAAGTATAGATCCGTCCGAAAATCCCATCCATAGGCATAGCAGGATGAGGGCTTTGATGCTGCGAGTGAAAGTAGCAGGACGCTGAAGTTTCGATTCGAGGTGCGTGAAAATAGTCATGAGGTGCGCTGATTGATAAAAAGGGGGTGAAATCCGTCGTTTTATAAGTCTATAAAAAAAAAGATTTCCGACAAGTTAGAATTGCACTTAACAACAATATACATGATTTGGTGAGGGAATGGAATCTATATTGATGACGATTGTACAGGCTGTATACGCATCTATAAGTGCGGTATTTGTGTATGATAAATCATGCATAAATCTTGATAGTTAATTAAAATGAATGATAAGCCATTCAGTAAGTGGATATCAATGAGCGATAACGCCTTGTCCGGGCAAATCGGTGGCTTTGTGAAGCACCATCGCATCAATCAGAACAAAACACAAGAAAGTTTGGCAAAAGAAGCGGTTATGAGCCGATTAATGACGCTAATCGGCTCATAAAACAGCCAATATATGAGCCGAAAAAATGCTATATTCGGCTCATGACGCAATACAACTGGCAACAAAAAGACTGGCCTGACTTCACCTATAGTCTTCGGGGAATCGAAGACGCATTGTACGCTTTTGCCGAAAAAACGGGACGTCTTGCAGGGAAATGGCAGGCAATGCCAGAGGTTACGCAGCAGGAAGCCCTCATTACCATGATGGTTTCCGAAGCAATCAAGACTTCGGCCATTGAAGGCGAATTCCTAAGTCGCTCGGATGTCTTATCTTCGATTCGTAACAATCTGGGCCTGCATCGCGATACTCATCATATAAAAGATAGAAGAGCTGCAGGTATCGCTGAATTGATGATTGATGTCCGTAATACATGGCCCGATCCATTGACGCCGGAAAAAGTATTTCACTGGCATCGTATGTTATTCAGCAACCACGCGTATCTGAGTGTTGGCCAGTGGAGGACCCATACGGAGCCCATGCAGGTAATATCCGGTGCGTTGGGTAAGGAAGTGGTCCATTACGAAGCCCCCCCGTCTTCACAAGTACCAGCGCAAATGGAAGCATTTCTGCAGTGGTTCAATGACACGGCACCCGCACTTGGAGGGGATATCAAAAATGCTCCTGTTCGTGGTGCCATAGCCCATCTGTACTTTGAGAGTATCCATCCTTTTGAGGATGGTAATGGCAGAATCGGCAGAGCGATAGCCGAAAAAGCTCTTTCACAAGGGGTCGGGCGACCTGTCTTGTTGAGCTTGTCTCAGGCCATTGAATCGGAGAAACGGGCATACTACGAAGCTTTAAAACAGGCACAGCGAAGCAATGAAATCACATCATGGATTACCTGGTTTGTGGATGTGGTTCTTAAAGCGCAAACGCTGGCTGAGGAACTAGTGGACTTCACGTTACAGAAGGTACGCTATTACGATGTGTACAAAGACCAACTCAATGATCGTCAACACAAAGTTATAAACCGAATGCTTGAGGAGGGTCCGAATGGTTTCGAAGGAGGGTTGAATGCAAAAAAATATGGCAGTATGACGCGCGTGTCTAAAGCAACAGCTACCAGAGATTTGCAATACTTATTGGAGATCGGGGCTATTCGAAGGTTCGGAGAAGCCAGCGGACGTGGCACACGATATGAAGTAAATATTGGGTAAGCTTGGCGTTTCAAGTGAATACTGTGCGACCTATCGTGAACAAAATCCGATGAAATCAACCAGGTTAAAAGCATACCATGCACGTGAACATCAGCCAAACTGTAAACATATCGTGTACTATACACGTGAACATCAGCCAAACTCTAACAACCCTCAAACCACACTGAACATGCTCATACGTAGAGCGAAACCCGATGAATCCGGTCGTATAGTCCCCTTTATTCTATTGGCTATGGAAGATATCGTGTATCAGTTCATTGGCGAATCGTCGTCAGGCAAAGCCGCCGAGTTTCTGGTCAGCTTAATCAATGAAGAAAACAATCAGTATTCCTGGCAGAACTGCTGGGTGGCAGAGTCGGAGGGAGCTATTATTGCTGCAGCCATTGTGTACGATGGAGGTCGACTGCACGAGCTCAGGGCCCCAGTAGCGCGAAAAATTAAGGAAATGTTCAATAGGGGCTTCAATCCGGAAGACGAAACACAAGCCGGGGAATACTACATCGATAGCGTTGGGGTGGATGGAAGTCAGCAGGGAAGGGGTGTTGGCACGAAACTGTTCTCGTTTCTGATCGATGAATACGTGCGAAAAAAAAAGCAACCGCTGGGACTGCTCGTAGATAAGGATAATCCCGCGGCCAAGAAGCTGTACCTGAAACTCGGATTTCAGGTGGTTGGCGAAAAAACACTGACCAATAAACGGATGGAGCACCTGCAGCTACGGCCGTGAGGATTTGGAATGTCAAGCCGGTGGAAACATCAGATGTCAGAACTACAATGTCTTACTAGTACAACATTTCAGTGTGGAATATCAGAATGGCGCCCATTCCCATCCTGTTCTCGAAGTTCCGCTGGTTGGCGGAACTGTTGGGTGGCAGAAAGAACGTTTCGTTTTGATTTCGAAGCGTGTTTTGATAGCTTGATTGTAGCATTATTTTCCAAAACTCGGCTTGAATACGAATCAGAACGCAATATCAGAACGTGCTAAAACTTTCCAAAAGTACTAATCGATGAAAGGGAAAGACATACGTTGGATTCAGCGATTATCGAATTATGTAAAAGTACTTGAACAGCTCAACGATGCTGTTAAGCTGACCAATGAGCGCAACTTAAGCAAACTGGAACAGCAAGGCCTTATTCAATCATTTGAGTACACGCATGAACTGGCATGGCAGGTTATGAAGGATTTCTTTATCTATCAGGGCAATCCTGATATAATGGGTTCCAGAGATGCGACCAGAGAAGCGTTTGCAAATGGATTGATTGAAGAGGGTGAAATCTGGATGGACATGATCAAAAGCCGGAACTTAACCAGTCACACCTACAATGAGGAAATTGCCTCGGATATCGCGCAAAAAATAGTTGATGACTATATACATGTATTTAACATGTTCAGCACAACGATGAAAACTATTGAAGCAGATCAGCAATGAATGCGATGAGTAATCTGCATACCGGTCTTAAACCGGAGACAATCATCGCTATTAAGGGTGTGTTTGCTGGATATCCACAGATAGAGCAAGCTATTTTATACGGTTCCCGAGCTAAAGGAACCTACCGTAACGGCTCTGATATAGACCTGACACTAAAAGGCGCTGAACTTACGCTCACCGTGCTCAATAAAATTGATAACGACCTCGACGACCTGCTTCTTCCCTATAAAACGGATGTATCTATTTATCACAAAATCGAAAATCAGGACCTACTCGAACACATTGAACGGGTTGGTAGCGTGTTTTACGAGAGAGGCGATTGAAATTTGGAACGGGAAGGACGTGTAAGGAATACAGATGGTTATCTCATCTCGTCTCGATGAATGCTGTGGGCGTTACCACCGGTAAACGTGCAATGGCATGGCTATAATCGCTTACGTTGCGACTAATGAAATAATCGCAATTATGATGCAATGCGGTTCACGCTTCGACATGAGATCAAAGGCAACATCCGTATCAAGGAAAATATCAACCATATTTTCTACGAATGTGCTTTGAAATATGATGCTTATCCCCCAGAGATGGTACCGAATCGGCGTTTTTGAGAAGTTGTAAGAGCCCCTTCGCTGCCTTTTGTGAGGAGGCTTACATAAGGGATGCAATCGAAAATTTAAAAAGCCATCTCTGCAACAAAAACGGCGTTCTACTTGCAAAACATAAAAAAACCCGCTTATTATGCTAAATAAGCGGGTTTTTCTTTGTGGGCCCAGAGGGATTTGAACCCCCGACCAATCGATTATGAGTCGACTGCTCTAACCGCTGAGCTATGGGCCCAAGGCTGTTTTTGGTGACTTTTGCCTTCTTTGGTCCCACAAAAGGTCCCACACGATTGTTAATCAACAAACTAGACATCAATCATTTTTAAAACAGATGTTAAATTTACGATTTCTCACCGCCTCTGACAAGCGAAATGTGTGAATTACTCCCAAATACTGCATCTTTGTTTTTTGCTTGCCATGTCTGAATATTTGTAGATAGCTGAAAAAGTGCCAAAGCAAAACAGACTGAAACGTGCATGAGGCTATATTAATTTGACATCAAGAAAATTTTATTAGAATCAATTATAAAGAATGTCTAATCTAAATCCATTGCTTATATACCCTTTACTGCAGTAACCTTTATGCAGTAAAGAACAGTACCAACAATGTATACGTCTTTTAATTCTTAGACTTAGTTGATTTTCCAAACGTATTGTGACCAGTAAAGCTCGACGTAAACAGACCCGCTACTCTCTACTAAAACACTGACAACGATCAGGGTTTTAGGTTTACCAAAACCAAGCAACCACTGCATCAAGAGTCAAAACACTAAGTCAATAAAAGCGATTATAAGCAATGAACACTAAATATATACTCAATTACGCTGCAGCTTTACTGCTGGTTTCACTAACCTTGCAGGCGTGCAGCGATTCTCCAACCGCATCTGATACCAACGCTTTCGGGATCGAAGCCCGAGGTGGCAATGGTAACAACGCAGCAACTGCAGCAGCACCTACAGCAGTTGAAATACCCGTATTTGTGCCAGAATGCGAGATGCTCGTAAGTTCTTCTACACTATGGGCAGGTCAAAATACAGATGCTGGCACCGTCACCGCCTCCTATGCTGATGGTGAACTCACCATTACATTTAACGTTGCAGCAGGGTACACCCTTCTGGAAACCCATCTTGAAGTTTCCGGAACAGCTCCTGCAAGACGCGGCGCTCCAGGTCAATACGCTAACAACGGTGATACGGAAGATGGCGTTACCTACGTCGTAGCAGTTACCGAAGGACAAACCGTATATGTATTGGCTCACGCCGTTGTAAGTAACGACGAAACCGGCGCAACCGATACCGCCTACGCTGGAACAATCATCAGAAACGGAGCATGGTTCGGTGTATTCGGATTCAGTGCCGTAACGCCAACCGGATGTGATGACAATCAGGAATGTATCGAGTTTGTTAAGGAAGAAACCGCCTATGCCGGTACCGTTAAAGGATTCCAACCATGGTTCTGGAATGCCGAATATAATGGTTCTGCAACAATTATGGACATCCACGCCGGTAATAATGGTACCAAAATTGGTACGGCTTCATTCTCTGATGAAGATGCAAACGGCAACGTTACCATCACCTTTGAATTTAATGAGGGATGGGGCTTTGCAACAGTCGATGTAGACGGCAAATCTGTTAAAGAAGCGTTGAAAATTCAGGGTTACAACGAAGCTCCTACCAGCAGACAAACTGCAGGTTTATTTACAACATTGAAGTCTGACGGAGCTGTTTCTGTAACGGTGCCTTCATATCCGTTCTATCAGATACACATCGACGCTGGCAAGGCAACTGCTGTAGCTTGCGCGATCTGATCAACACATAAACTCCGGGCTCAACCTGTTGAACCCAGCTGATTTTACTCAAGCCTGCATTGATTCATTTCAGTGCAGGCTTTTTTTATTATCTTACATGGTCTGATCTTGTCAATATTATACGATCTGGTCTCGTAAACATAGGTGTTATCGGTCCGCTGGTGCACCTGCAAGTTGCTACGCTTGACGATGTATCGGCTTTCTATCAATACAACAGTCAGGCTAACAGCATCATATCAAACTTGATTGTCCGACATACTCCGCGCCAATAGAACAAATGTTTACTTCTTTTTAAACAAAACCATTCATACCCATTGTGACCGATTAGAACTGATATTGCCAACCATGAATAATCGAACTATTCTTTTAAGACATACCCACTCACTTACCACGGAATTGCATGTTTAGGCAAACAGCGCCATCTTCCTCTGCTCGTATGACTGCCGAAAAGTCAGGGATCGTTGCAATGCTTATGCGTATCCTTTTGCTGTCTTTGATTTTTATGACGGGCTGCAGCAGCATGTCCGGAGATGAGGACGTCGCGCTCCCACCACCGCTTTATCCTCAGCCTCAAACAGTTGAACTAAGAGCGAGCCCACCTATTCCGGCCACGCCAATATTCATCCACCCCGACAGCGTGAGCAAGCCTCAATCTTTTCCCGTTGACCACGCAGCACTAAACAGAATACCTGCCCATCCCAACCGGCACCAGATACCCAACGAACTAACGGTCGTCCCTGTTGACCCAAGCCAGCTTAGAATCATCCCTCTTGGGGAAGGCAACCCTGGTTTTGTTTTGGTTAATTCCGTCGGTGACACAATACCCACCGGTGTTCCGGTCCTCGCTGTGGGTAAATCGGTGAAAGCCATTCACACCAGACCCACCAAAGCTCTGCCACCCGCCGGCAAAGATGTCGCCATTACTCATGTGCGATTTTTGAATGTGGAACAAGGTTTGGCTTCGTCTTATGTCAGGGCCGTCTTAGAGGATCAAAGCGGCAATATCTGGGTGGGGACTCGGGGTGGGGTTAGTGTATACAATGGAAAGAGTTTTACCCATTACACCGTAAACGAAGGTTTGTCCAATAATCTCGTCAGGGCCATTCTGGAAGACAGAGGCGGCAATATCTGGCTGGGGACTGGGGGCGGAGGGGTGAGCGTATTTAACGGCGAGCGCTTTACCCACTACACTGTAGACGAAGGTTTATCCAATAATTTTGTCGCATCCATCTTAGAGGATGAAAACGGAAATATCTGGGTGGGGACTGAAGGTGGCGGGGTGAGCGTGTTTGATGGAGAAAGCTTTACGCATTACACCGTAAAAGAAGGCTTATCCCAGAACACCGTCTTCTCCCTTATGGAAGATCAAAACGGAAATATCTGGGTGGGAACTGAAGGTGGCGGGGTGAGCGTGTTTGATGGAGAAAGCTTCACCCATTATACCATAAACGAAGGTTTATCCGACAATACCATATGGTCTATTCTGGAGGATCGAAGCGGAAATATCTGGCTGGGGACCTGGGGCGGTGGAGTGAGTGTGTTTGATGGAGTTAGCTTTACCCATTACACCACGAACGAAGGCTTATCATATAATAACGTTTTATCCATCCACGAAGATCAAAGCGGAAATATATGGCTTGGCACACAAGGTGGTGGGGTTAATGTATTTGATGGAGAGCGCTTTATCCATTACACCGAAAACGAAGGCCTATCCCATAATACCGTCTGGTCCATTATGGAAGATGATAGTGGTACTATCTGGCTGGGGACGGAAGGCGGAGGGGTGAGCCTGTTTAATGGGGAAAGCTTTACCCATTACACCAAAAGAGAAGGAGTATCTCATAATGACGTCTGGGCCGTTCTGGAGGATCAAAGCGGAAACATCTGGCTGGGGACCTGGGGCGGTGGGCTAAGCGTATTTGATGGAGAAAGTTTTACCCATTACACCGAAAACGAAGGCTTATTAAATGCTCTCGTCATATCCATTCTGGAGGATCGAAACGGGAATATCTGGTTTGGGACTGGCGGCAGCGGGGTGAGCGTCTACAATGGCGAGCGCTTTACCCGTTACACCGTAAACGATGGTTTATCAAATGATAACATCACCTCCATCGTAGAGGACAAAAACGGAAATATCTGGCTTGGGACCGGTGGCGGCGGAGTGAGCGTATTTAATGGGGAAAGCTTTACTCACTACACTGAAAACGAAGGTTTATCTAGTAATTTTGTTTTCCCTATCCTCGAAGATCAAAACGGAAATATCTGGATTGGCACGCAGGGTGGAGGGGTGAGCGTATTTAACGGAGAGCGTTTTACCCATTATACCGTGAAAGAAGGCTTATCCAATAATAATGTCTGGTCTATTCTGGAGGACAAAAGCGGAAATATATGGCTGGGGACGGAAGGCGGAGGGGTGAGCGTATTTAACGGAGAAAGCTTTGTCCATTATACCGTAAACGAAGGCTTGTCCCATAATAGCGTTTTCTCCATTATAGAAGATAAACGTGCTCCTTTACATGAAAACCGTGTTTTTATTGGTACGGAAAATGGGTTGTCTGTAATTTCGTTGACGGAAGACCCAACATCCGGTGGTACCGAATTTGCCGTCAGTATTCAAAGCTTTGGTAAACAAGATGGATTGAAAAGCTTGAGATTTAACACGGGTGCTATAATCGACAGTAAATACCGTGCATGGTGGGGTACCGGCAATGGCTTAACGATGCTGGATTTGAATACATTTGCATTTTCTGATAAAATACCCCAACCCCGTTTAACCCATCTAGAAATTAATGAGCAGTTCATAGTCTATCGCAACATATCGGATAGCGATCAGGATCAACTCAAATTCTCCGGTGTGCAGAACTTTGCGAACTATCCCCTCGGGCTACAATTGCCATACGATAAAAATCATCTCACCTTTTATTTTGCAGCGATAGACTGGGCAGCACCGCATAAAATCCGATACACCTATAGGATGGTGGGCTTAGATACATATTGGAGTCAACCCACCGCCGACCCGGTAGCCGATTATCGTAACCTGTCCTTTGGTACCTACACCTTTCAAGTCCGTGCCATTGGGGAGAGTGGTGTGTGGAGTGAGCCGTTTGCCTATACATTTACTATTCTTCCTCCCTGGTGGCATTCCTGGTGGGCGTATGTGTTGTATGGTTTTCTGTTTTTTTCAGCCATCTATTTCCTGCGGCGATACGAAATGAACCGGTTTAACCTAAAGAATCAGCTTGAGCTTGAAAAGGTACAATCCGATTCGCTTCGAAACCTCGACCAGTTGAAGTCCCATTTCTTTGCCAATATCTCTCACGAGTTCAGAACGCCGCTGACGCTCATTATGGGACAGACGGAGGCACTGCTTCAAATGGAAAACAGCCGCGATAAAAAAGAGAAACTCATTTCTGTTAATTCCAATGCGGACAGGCTGCTCACACTAATTAATCAACTTCTGGATTTATCAAAACTGGAAGCAGGGAAACTGCAATTAAAAACGAAGACGCAAAACCTTGTATCATTTCTGAAGAATCTGCTATTCTCATTTGAATCGCATGCGGAGGCGAACCAGATACAGCTCAATTTTTATGCAACACAGGCGATCATTTCTGTAACATTTGACACTGAAAAAATGGAGCAGGTTTTTTTAAACCTGTTGTCGAACGCATTCAAATTTACCGGGAAAGGCGGCCATATAGACGTTGCCATAAATATTACGGAACAGAATTTGGTTGAAGTTCGGGTAAAGGATTCTGGAATTGGCATTCCCGAAAACCAGCTGCCGCATATTTTCGACAGGTTCTATCAGGTGGATCAGACCGACACCCGTAAATATGAAGGCACGGGTATTGGCCTATCGCTGGTGCACGAAATGGTGGGTCTTCATAACGGAACCATTCGGGTACTGAGTAAGGAAGGTGAGGGGACAGAATTTGTTATTCAGTTACCGTTTGAGAAGCATCACATCCCACTACAGGAAAAAACAGGGGTTGAGCTCCAGACTTCACCGAGTGGTACAGCTCATAACCATCCGATTCCGGATTTCTCCGCCATCTTATCCGAACACGATGAAATTGTACTGATCGTAGAAGATAATGCTGAAGTTCGAACCTTTATTCGTGAACAACTCGAGAAAGAATATACCGTACTAGAGGCTGCAAATGGAGTGGAAGGGATTGATGTTTCCCAGTCTGTCATCCCCGATCTGATTATCACCGACCTGATGATGCCCGAAATGGACGGCTACCAGTTCAGTAAAAAAATTCGAAGTAATGAAAAAACAAGTCATATTCCCCTGATTATGCTGACGGCTAAAGCCGGAATGGACTCAAAAATCGAAGGGCTGGAAACCGGGGTCGATGCCTACCTGACCAAACCATATCATATTCGGGAATTGCGAACGAGCGTCAGAAATCTCATTGAACAGCGTAAGAACCTCAAAAAGCAGTTTAGTAAAGCCACCTATTTCAGACCTTCAGCAGTTGCAGAAAGTACGGTGGATCAAGCCTTTCTGAAAAAAACAATTGATGTACTCTATCTCCATCTGCAAGAGGAAGAGTTTCGGGTAGAAAATTTAGCACAATACCTGAATATGAGCGTTTCCCAGCTAAATAGAAAACTGAACGCTCTTGTAGATCAGCCGGCCGGTACCTTCATACGGTCTATTCGATTGCAACGCTCGGCCGAACTTCTGAACCAGACGGAAAAAACCATCAGTGAAATCTGCTTCGAGGTTGGCTTTAGCGATCAGGCCTATTTTTCCCGCGCCTTCAAAAAGCAGTACGGCAAGAGCCCCTCAGCGTTCAGAAAACTCTCTATATGACCGGATAATCCAAACTTTTGCGCGGATAGTCCAAGTATCAATTGCTTATCTGAGGTAATATCAATCACAAGTCAAGGATTGAATCAGAAACCAATTATCAAATTGAATGTACCTCAAGTTTTTTTGCACCCTAGTAGTTGTATTACTCAATCTCATCCTACTCCCATTTCACAGTCTTGAAGCCAGGCAACTCGCTCCCGGTATCAGCGGGATCGTTCAAGATTCAGAAAATCAGCCTGTAGAATTTGCAACGGTCTCCCTGCTCACGGCCGACTCCCTTTTTGTTAAGGGCGAGGTAACCAATAGAGACGGGGAGTTTATGATTCGGAATGTTCAGCCTGGAACCTACCTTCTTGAAATCCGGAATGTAGCTTTTGAAAGATACTATTCTGACCTGTTTGATATCGTATCCGGTGAAATCAAGGAGATGGGGTCGATCACACTGGTCAGGGCCGTTGGTCAGATGGAACAGGTAAACGTGACGGCAACAAGGCCAATCATCGAAATATTTCCGGATAGAACGGTTTTTAATGTAGAAGGCAGCATCAACGCCGCGGGCAATGACGGACTGGAATTGTTGGGTAAAGCGCCGGGCGTTATGATCGATCCCGACAATAACATTGTGATGCAGGGCAGATCCGGTGTGCGTGTGTATATCAACGGGCGGGCCACGCGGTTATCGGGAGACGACCTCACGGCTATGCTTCAAAGCATGCAGTCCGACAATATTGAGTCCATAGAGATTATCACCAACCCGTCTTCACGGTATGATGCAGAGGGAAATGCGGGAATCATCAATATCCGGCTTAAGAAAAACGTTCGGCTTGGTTTTAACGGATCACTCAACGCTAATTTTACCCAGGGCAGGTATGGGCGAACCAGTCATGGCCTGAATACAAATTACCAGGAGGGAAGAGTAAATCTATACAGTAACCTCACGGGGTTTTACAACAACTTTCAGAGCGATTATGTGGATACGAGAATCCAGAACAACCTGATTCTCGACCAGGAAGCTTTGGGACTGAACCGGAACATGGGATTAAACTTTTCAAGTGGCCTCATTTATACGCTGAATGAAAGAAATTCATTTAGCCTTACGAGCAACATCATTCTTAACGACAGAAATGAGGACAACAAAAGTAATACCCCCGTTATGAACGTAAGTGATTCTTCACTTCGGGAGATTCTTTTATCAAATGTAATCAGTGATATCAATTCGAATAACTATCTGTTCAGCGGGAATTACCGGTTTGAGCCATCCGGTAACACAACCATCGATATAGATGCCAGTTTCAGTAAGTTTTCAAGAACAAGTGATACCGATCAGCCAAACACCTGGCTCGGACCTAATGGCAGTACCGTGCAACGAGAAGTGAACAACCGGTTTTTGACAGATTCCGGAATCGATTTATGGGCTGCGCAGGCCGATCTTGAACAGCGTTTTGGTAGCGTTCAGTTTTCGGCAGGCGGTAAATACTCCAGCATCTCAACCGTGAACGATTTTGCTTTTTATGATATCGTGGCAGGAACACAGATACTGGACGTCAACAGGAGTAACAAATTTGAATACAAAGAAGAGATTGTTGCGGGCTACATGATTTTGCAGATGCCCATTGGTCAAAAGGTCAATTTGAGTGCTGGCCTTCGTCTCGAGCATACTATGTCTGTGGGAGAACTCACCAGCGAACAGGAAATACAAAATCAGAATGTGGATAGAAGCTACACCGATCTGTTTCCAAATGTGGGTATCTCCTACAGAAATGGCACAAGGACAATGCTTGGGCTGAGTGTTGGCAGACGGATTAACCGGCCAAGCTACCAGGAGCTCAATCCGTTTGAGACGAAGCTAAGTGAGCTTGTCTTTTTTAAGGGGAATCCTTTCCTGGTGCCCGAAAAGACAATGAACTACCAGTTTAATTTTTCTTTCCATCAAAAACTGACGGGGTCCATTCGCCACAGCGTAACAAGTAATTATTTCGCCTCCATACTGGAAGTACTTGGAACAGAGCAAAGCATGCTGATTCCTCAAAATATGGATGAGATCAACATCACTTCGTTCAACGTTAGTTACCCTGTACGAGTGATGAAAAACTGGGAAATCATTGGATTTGCTGCACTTAACCGCGAATACTATCGTGGGCAGCTTCAAAATGCGGATATCGACCTGAGCTTGACGACCTACAATTTCAGGTTTCAGAACTCAGTTACATTACCGGCCGGAATCACCATGGATGCCACATATGCATATAATAGTCCATTTATATGGAGAGGATCCTTAGAGATTCAGTCATATTCAAGGATCGATATCGGGGTCCGGAAAAACTTTTTGGAAAACAGACTGCAATTGCGAATCACCGGTTCGGATGTGCTGAGGCAAGGTGGTGATTTTATTTACAGCGGAAATTACGGAGGTATTGATATAGCAGGAGTCAGGTCTGTTGACAACCAAAGGGTTGGCATATCGCTAACCTGGCGTTTTGGCAACCAGGAGCTGCGAGCCGCCCAACGACGCACCAGTGCCCTTCAAGAGGAGACGCAGCGATTGTCGGATTAAACCCTGATTATGACAACGCATATTGAAATCAAAACGTACGTACACATAACTATATAACATCATGAATCTGGAACTTGAAAATCGTAATTGTGTAATCCTCGGTGGCAGCCGCGGAATCGGACGCGCTATTGCTATTGGTTTAGCAAAAGAGGGTGCAAATGTAGCAATATGCGCACGTGGAGAGGAGGCTTTAGCGGAAACGGAACGTGATCTTAAAAAGTCCGCTGTC
>JAFIEZ010000008.1 GCA_020832235.1 Bacteroidota bacterium | reverse complement strand
CAGACGTCGAAGTTCACTGGTACCTAATCCGCCGTACTTCTTCTTCCAGTTGAAAAAGGTGGCTTGAGAGATCCCAAACTTTCGACAGATCTCCTCCACTCGGGTTCCGGTCTCGGCTTGTTTGAGGGCAAAGGCAATTTGGGCCTCGGTAAATTTTGATTTTTTCACGGTCTTTCGGATTTGATTTTGGAATGCTCCCACCTTCCAAATTACCCGAAAAACTCTATTTTACAACGACTCTATTTTGTGGGAGGAGGTCATAAATATGTACAATAAATAAATCATAATTGTATGTTCGAAGTCTTGTACTTATTAAGCAATGACTGCGTAGGAGACTCACTTAACAATTTCAAGAATAAAGAGTATGTTTTAGTTGTATTTATTTTATATAGATCGGTTTCTGATAAATCAATTAAATGTAATATCTTTTTTTTAATATCACTTTTCTCAAGTGTAGTGTAGCATATCCCACTCTCTCCATATTTTTCTCTACTAAGACCAGTATCACTTAGTATTAATAAACATTTTGACTCAATAGCCTCCGCTACACTTTGAGATGGATAATTACCTGTAATTATCAATGATACAAATATTTTTGCCTTATTAAGCTCTTCTACAAAATTATTGCTTTCCCGAATTTCTACAACACGGCTTTTGATTGGTATTGACAATATTGATTCTAATTGTTTTCGTAGTGGACCATCTCCTAAAATTAAAATTCTCCAAGATTTGAGCTTATTTTCACTATATAAATCTGATATAGCATCAGCAAACAATATCGCATTCTTTTCTTTCTTAAGCTGGTGTCCAAAAATTATTACATTTTCCTTGTTTTCTTCTTTTACTTCCCTTAAGTTGTTTTTAAAAACAAAGGCTGATTGGTATACATCGGTTACTCCATACTTACTATACCTATCCTTTACTGTATCACTTACTGCAATTAAATTAGTATTTCCTTCATTATAACCTATTAGTCTTTCTAACCTATCTAATTGACTATCAAGACGATTACTTGTGAGTTCTATTGTCACATTTTTATGAGCTGAAACCACAGCAGTTGCAATTCTTGAAATTTCACCACATATGTTATGAACTGGATACCCATAGTCGCTTAGAATTTTTACCCATCTAAATGCAATCAATTCTACATATATATATCTAGCTATGAATACTGGTATATAATTCTCTATTTTTAGTACAGTTTTATATAGTATTTTATTTAATACGCTATTTGAAATTGTAACTATTTTAAGATTTTCTATACATTTAAACAATAACTTATTGTTTAAGACTGCACTATGTAAGTCTTTATTGATTACTAAGACCACTTCAATATCTTTACTTAGAGCACTGGCTATTTTGATACCTCTAGTTTCTGCTCCACCAGTTTTTGATCCACTTATCGCAATAATTACTCCGGACATATTTTTGATATTATAATCTCCACCATCTCTAAACAATTAGAAAATAGAGGATGTGATTTCTTGTTGTAGTTGCATTGTTATAATTAATATTTAACTGCTATCTAATTTTCTCTCCATTTTAAAGACACTAAAATGGATTGTTTCAAGGAGTAAGTTATTAGGTAAGGATGTACTATTCGGGTATTAAATCTACCATAGAGCTATATAGCCTGGACAGATAACAATCACAACTTGATTTGTCAATCACTTCTTTGTCTTTTTTTGGACGTAAATCATATCACAGACAAAAACATTTGATCTAGCCCCCCCCCATAATTTGAATACTATTTTATTTTATGTGATTATTGTTTTGATGGTTTGTTGTGTAATTCAAAACACTACCATATCCTTTTTCAATCAAGTACTGCTGTGGACTTTTGAATCCGAAACCTGAATGGATTCGCTAGCTACTATAAATGTTAACGAACTCCTTAAGTGTCAGTCTTGCATCATCGAGATCATATGATAAATTTTTTCTAAAATAAATGCTTCGTTCAATGTTTCTATGCAAAGCTTCCACAGAGCCATTCTGTTGTAATGTTGCCGGTCTAGTACGGGATTCAAGTTTGGAGAGACCTTCCAGTTCGTACTTCGCCTTCCATCCATAAAACGTTTTTTAATAAATCTGGTTTTATCGAATTCTGACCGATACACCGTGCGCTTCAGATTCTTGTAATATTTCCCATTTCTGCTGAGCCATACAAATTATGTGTTTTTTGTACCTTAAGATAATTACCCCTTAAGTGAAATTTCTCTACAGCTATTTTGGGGTCCAGAACATAAAGCTCACGTATTGTGTATATTATTAGCTAATATTAATCATTAAAGCATCTACTATTGTATTTCAGATATTAATCCGTATTCATTAATATACTTAACCTCTGTTTTTAATAAAGTATTAGTTTTCCTGTACACTTCATTTTGAATTGTTCTTATCAGCCATATTACATCTGAAGACTTTGCACCACCTTCATTATTTATAAAATTACCGTGGATTTTGGAAACAGTTGCACCACCCTTGGTTAAACCTTTTAATCCGAGATCTTCAATTATTTTCCCTGGTGGCCCAAACTCATCGTACATTTTAGGATTGCTAATAAAAGTAGAACCACAGTTTGGTAGCTTATTCGGAAACTTCTTTCTCCGAGACTCTAGTATTTTTAACATATCTTCGCGTATTAACGAATATTTTTTATTTTTAAATTGGCTTAATGTAGCCTCTGTTATTAAAAAACCATTATGTTGAAATGCGGAAGCTCTATATTCAAATTCACATTCATTTTTATTGAATTTTTTTATAAAACCTTCAGATGATACTGCTGTCACAGTATTTATATGATCACCAATTCCCTTGCGTTGGCTGCCACCATTCATATATATTAATCCGCCTAGCGTTCCAGGTATTCCAGCAGTATGTTCTATACCGCTCAATCCATTTTTCGCTACATTTCTTGCAAAAAATGGTATCCAAACACCTGCTTGTGCCCATGCAGTTGGACTTTGAATGCTATACTTTGACATTCGACTTCCAATTTGTATGCATGGTACTCGTAATCCTTCATCCGCAAAAAGTAAATTGCTTGTAGAACCTATCACAATGTATGGTATTCTATATTCAAAAAAATATTGAATAATTGTAGCTACTTCATGTGTAGAAGAGGGTTGAACAATGCAATCAGCGATACCACCAATTTTCCATCTACTTATACTTGCTAGATCAACATTTTCCCTAATAGCACCAGAGACTTTGCTATGAAGATTTTGGATGTGCTCTTTATTTAAAATGAAACTTTCCAAATTAATTTATTTTACTTTATTTTCATTTAAATAATTGCGGATCCATTTTCAATCTTTAGTTTATATCCAAGCTGATTTAGTTTATTTTCTAATTTATTATACCCTCTTAAAGCCATACTAATATTATGTATAATTGATTCACCATTATTACCAGATAGTAAAGCAGCCATAAGCACTGCCATACTACCACGTAAGTCTGTAGAATCTGCTTCAGCAGGTTTGAAATTTTGTACTCCGTTAATCGTAATTTTGCCAGATATACCTTCAAGACCACCACTTGTAAACTTCTGAAGTTCTTTGAGATATGCTATACGTTCAGGATATCTATAATCATATATTCTACTAATGCCATTTGCTTTTAAGCCTAGTAATACATAAAAAGGCTGCATATCTGATATAATTCCAGGATGAGTTCCTGTAGCAAGCTCAAAAGGTTGTATACCGCGCGTATAGTTTTCTTCTGTTATCAAAACAGATGTGTTGTTCGAATAGTAATCAATGCCAGCATCTTTTAAATGAAGTAAAGGCACAGCCATCTCTCTAAAAGGCACATTATCAATTTGAAGATTTCTTCCAGAAAGCACCGCAAATATTATCCAAGTTATTGCTTCAATCCTATCTGGCATGATTTCAAATGATGTTCCCCTCAGGTATTTATTACCAACAACCCTAATATAACTATTACCATGAACTTCAATTTGTACACCAATAGATTTAAGGAATGCGATAAGATCATTTACCTCTGGTGACACATATGCATTTTTTATAATGGTTTCTCCAATTGCAATAGAACCACAAATTAATGCCGATTCAGTTCCTCCTATAGTTGAAATGGGAAAGTTAATGGTATTACCTTTAAGCTCGCTGGCAACAACCTCAATGTAATCTTTTTTTTCAGTTACAACAGCTCCTAAACTTTCCCAAACCATAATATGTAAATCATACCCCCTATGTCCAATCTTACACCCACCAGGATAAGGAATCCTAGCTATGCCATTCTTTTTAAGTAAACCAGGTACCAATAAATATGTAGTTCGTATGGGGTAGTCATACGATGATAAAATTTCATCATTGAATGAAACAGATTCAATTAGCGCTGTTTCATTCAATGAATTAAATGAAACAATACCACCCATATTGTTAATAAATCGTTTTTTGTGGTTAGCATCAACTAATTCAGTTGGAAAATTAATTAGAGTACATTTCTCATCACTTATGAGGGAGGCTGCTAATACACGTGTCGCAGAATTTTTTGCGCCACTTACTCGTATTCTATTAATCACTTTTTATTAATTTACTTATTTGATTTTATAATTCTAAATACTTGATAGCCAGTAAAAATGTAATGCCCACTAATTACAATTGAGTAAGTCATTAGTGTAACGTATACATCGGCTTCATAATAGTAACACAATGCGAACATAATTGTTATTAATACCATTCTAGTTAGATTGATATATAGAAACAATTTCTGTCTGTTATACACAGTCAATACCTTTACAAGTGGCGATGTGATAAATTGGCACATCAAATATATTGCAAGAATGCTTGTGTATTCACCAGCTTCTACCCATTGTGAACCAAATACTATACTAAATAGCAATGGCGATAACGTTAATAAAACTAAAATGGGAATTAGTGCTAATATAGCAAGACGTTTAAATGTTGATTTAGTTATGTTCCATATTTCTTTGCTTTTCTTAGGTCCGATTTGTGCGACTTCAGCATAGTATGCTTTAGAAGTACTGTTACCAATGAGCCCAATGGGTATAGCTATGACTGTAAATGCAAGCCCTAGTTGCCCTGTTTCTTCACTACTAAAATTAAATGCAAAGAAAAGTATTGGAAGTTTAGTAGCTATCACTAAAAGAAATTGTGATGGCAATCTATATTTTGGAAGATCTAGATAATATAAACTAATTAATTTAAGTCTCTTCTTAGTTACATGTGGTATGTATTCTCTAATATCATAAATAAATAGCTTCGTTAATGAATATATTCCTGCCCCACTTGCTACAATATTACCAATAATGAGACCTACTGGTTTAAAGCTAGCTACACCTAGAACAATTTTTGTCACTGAGCTAAGAATTGTCTGCAGCACAGAAATTTTGGCTAGCTTTGAGAATGTTTTCATTCTAGTTGCCCAGCTGGTCAGAATTTCATGGTATCCTGATACAAACAAACCAATCAACAAAAGCCACCAGTAAGGGACCATCTCGGGAGTATTCAAAAGTACAAATAGAAATTCAGCCCCAAACAGGAGGATAAAGAATGATACTATAAGCGTGATTAGAAGGACAATAAAACTTAGGACTGCCGTATTCATAGCCATCACTTCAGTTTTTGGTATAGGTATCATTATTGAATATTTCAACGTAGAAAATGGCACCATTAATGACAGCGACGCAGCAAACACTGCTAGTATGCCAAAATCTTCAGGTCCATAAATACGAGTAATTACCGGCATTGCTACTAAACCCACTAACTTTGCAATTCCACTACCAGTAGCGAGAATGCTCATATTCCTAAACACATTCGCTGTAGCACCAGTGCCTATAATTTTTTTTCTATTCGTTTCCCAATTAGCTTTGAACCAGTTAATCAATTGTTTTATTTAGAAAAGATTTGTTATTAACACTCACTATCTTAAGTTATATTTATATTCAAAATAAATATTATTTTTTATTATTATTAAACACAACCTCGATTTATATTAAATATTTTTTATTACTATTAGAGTATACCTCTCTTTTTAGACTTAGTTATTTTGTAGAATAATAAAATTTAACATACAAAACCAACAGCTCACTCTAAAACTTATAAATCTCTAATTGTTCGATATAGTAGCAATGTATTCAGAACTGTAGCTATTATTGGAGAATATGCTCTAACATAATCTAAAAAGTTTGGTTGTCTTCTTACCCTTACAACTATCGTATCAAAATTTTTTTCTTCATTTATAAAGAATTCAGGTGGCACATATCCATCAACTTGTAAAACATACATTACAGATTCTTCTGAATTTCGTGAAGTCACTGTAAACTCGACAAATACTTTACTCCAATCAAGATCAGTCTCACTTGTTCTTAATCTAATTGGACCTCTAGCGTAAGCTAACATTTGGGCTAAATTTATACCACGTGGAACGAGATAGGTGCCTGGTAACTGTACGTCACCCCATATCAATATAGTATCAGCAACTTGAGACGCGTCTGCAACACGATAATGAGCCTCACCAAGTCGAAAATTTTGACTTTGATAATAATTACTTGTCTGAGCATCGGCTACTATTATAAATGAAAAAAGTAACGTGGAAAAAATTAATAGTGACTTTATATAAATGTTATTCATTGCTTAAGCTTCCTCATGGTATTTGTCATAGCTTTCGTATGCGTATTTATAATAGTAACTACTGTAATAGTAGCCGGTAGATTTCTTAGGATCAAATGCCGTCATAACCGTCCCGATTACATTCGCTTTGACCTTATTTAGGTTATCAATTGTCAAATCCAATTCAGGTGATTTCGTTTGATTAAATCTAGCTACGAGTATCACTCCATCCGCTTCTCCAATTAAAGGTGCGGCATCGGATATTATACCAAATGGTGGTGAATCGATGATGACATGATCATATTTATGTTTAAGATCACGTATCATTTCACGAAGCTTACCACTTCGTGTAATCTCCGCCGGATTAGGAGGGCGCTTCCCAGATGTGAGCACATCAACATTAGGTATCAATGTCTTTTGAATTACATCATCGGTGTTTTGTCCACCGAACAAAACATCCATTGAGCCTGGCTCTTGTTCTTTGCCAAAGTAACTATGTACACGAGGTCGTCTAAAATCACAGTCTACTAATAATACTTTCTTTCCTGCCTCTGCTAATGCCACACAAAGGTTTGTTGAAACCGTAGATTTTCCCTCACTCTTGTTCGCTGAGGTAACAATAATCGTTTTAAGTGGATTATCAGGTTGAGAGTAACTTACATTTGACTGTAAGCGTCGAAAGGATTCAGCAAGTGGCGATATAGAGTCCAACACCATGACTAGACCTGTTGACAAAATATTCCCACGTATGGTTACATATTCCGCCCCATCAAAGTTTTCTTTAATGTGCTTGGTCATGTCAGGGATAATAGTAAGTAATGGATATCCTTTTTTCATCAGCTTATCAATGCTGGATATTTCTACTTTGAGAAATTCACGTATGCCAACAAACCCTACAGCAACCACGCCACCTAACATTAATCCAATCAACAAAATTAATGGCTTCCTTGGCTCAACCGGCCTTGTGGGTAAAAATGACATATCGACTATTCTGGCCAAACCTGACTGAGTCTGCTCCCATAGAGCCGTTTCAGCGGACTGCTGTGAAATTAAAAGGTATAACTGCTCACTCATCTGAAGATTTCTTCTGAATCGTGCCATTTCAATCATATTGTCCGGCAAATCATTAAATGATGCATTATACTCGGCTACTCTTCTTTCAAGTAAGTTCGATAATGCCAGATATTGTTGTTGCTCGATTTCCAATGCCACCACTCGATTCCTCAACTCATTGAATCGCGACGAGATATTGCCATCTCCGGCACTCAAAAATGCCAACGAATTATCATCATTAATCAACTCATTCGCTAATACTGCGATTTCTTCTCTGATGCTTTCAATCTGTTGATTGAGGGTAGATATGGCTGGGTCATTTGGGGTAGAACGAAGCCCTGGATTACGAGAAAACAGCACTGTACGTTCCGTTTCCCGTTCGGCTAAAAAGGTTTGCAACCTGTTTAAACGAGGGGCTACGGAGGCCGTTAATTGACTGGGGAGATTCGGAGTAATACGTAATAGTTCTTCTCTACTCGCATCCAAAGTCGATTCAACTGCAACCAATTTGATTTGATTGGATTGATATTCCGCTTCCAATGAAGACAACGTTCTAATTAACTCACTCGCTTGCGTATCAAGTTGCACTAAGCGATTTTCATTCATGAATTCGCGTAAACTCTCTTCCGAATCTCTCAGGTTATTTGTCACCTTTTCAAGTTCCGCATCTAAAAATTCAATAGCACTTCGTGCCTGTGACCGGTTAATTCGAGTAGATACATCACTGTACGTTTCAATGGCCAAATCTACAACCCGTGCCGCTTCAAATGGCGATGGACTTCTGTAGGTTAAACGTAGAAGATTGGAACTCCTGTCTGCTCTTTGAAACTGTATTTGACCTTGTAGTCTGCGAAATACGCGTTCTACATCAACTAATGTTGAGTCATTCGGGTAATCTTCCCATAAAACCGGATACAATCTACCATCTTGCTGAAATCGCTCATCATAGATACGCTGGGCTAATTCACGTGTAAACGTTCGGGACTGGAGTACATGAATTTCATTCTCAATACTAGAACCCATACCAATACCAAAATTGGATACCAATAGATTACTGAGATCAGAACCTGCCATGGAGTATCGCATTCCGGCTTCGGAGATTTGCAGACTACCGTTACTTTCGTAAATAGGCATAGCAGTGAAAGCGTAAAATCCGGCTCCAGTTCCAAATACGAGAGTTATCAGTATGATAACCCATTTATTGTGCCAGAAAAGTCCAATTACCTGACGAAGATCAATTTCATCATCGTTTTGGTCGTTCTGTATACCTCCGGGTCCACTGTACTGGTTGGCAATTTCTTCGCCTCGGTATCGGCCCATATTGCCGTTGGACGATTGTCAGTTTATATCGGTCATAGTGTAATCTTACTGTTCAGAGATGGTAATACCTGTAAAAGGTAGGAAAAAATACAGAAGGTCTGTTAACAGACCTTCTAATTAAATGCAAACGTGTTCAGATAAGTTGATTATCGACCTACTCAAAGAGGTTGTAGGTCACCGGGTGCTTTTTTGAGGAGGGTTCCCCATTTTGTTGATTGTGAATGGAGTCACTGGCATTATCACGGGCCTGTGTCATCAAACGAATTTGTCGCATATACGCTTCTTCTTCTCTTCCGCGTATGATATGCATCATGGTTCGGGCAACAGGTAGTATCAGTATAGCCTGTGCTGCCATCACGCCAAAGAGTATATGTACATTCACTTCACGTAGTATGAAGGCGGTAGTGATAATAATCAGACTTGCAGTAGCCTGGACCAATACAATGCCGCGGTGCGAGTAGCCGGACTTCATCAGCACGTGGTGCATGTGATTGGCGTCGGGATTCAACGGGGATTGTCGATTTTTGAGTCGAATCAAGATTACCCGCAAGGTATCGTACATGGGAATAATGAGTACCCCGAAGACCATAACCGCGCTGGCAGGCAGATACACGATTTCAGCCGTAAGGTTGGTCTGCATCACGTTAAAGGCCAGCATGGCGAGCAGGAACCCAACGACCATAGATCCCGTGTCGCCCATGAATATCCGTGCTGGCTCGAAGTTGTAAACGAGAAATCCGCCTAAGGCCCCGGCAAGGGCGAAGGCCAGAATAGCTTCATTTACCGCTCCGTTTAGAAATAAGAAGGTTCCCAGGGTAGCGCTGGCAATGAATCCGACCGATCCAGCCAGTCCGTCTACACCGTCAATCAGGTTATAGGCGTTTAATATGATGACCATGGCGAAGACCGAGAAGGGCTGGGACAAGTACGCGGGAATACTGTTGATTCCGAAGAGTCCGCCCAGTTCAGGAATGTAGATTCCTCCTCCGTAAACCACCATGACCGAAGCCAGGATCTGGGCAACCAGCTTTTTCTTCGCCGAAACGCCCATCAGGTCGTCTTTAATCCCTACAATAAAGAGCAGGGTTATGCCTGCAATCAGAAACGGGAAGTAGTCGGGCGCCATAAATCCGCCCACTATGGATATGGAAAGCACAAATCCGAAGAAAATCCCCACTCCCCCAAGTGTTGGTGTCGGAGCTTTGTGTTGCTTTCGGCCGTTATCCGGCAAGTCCATCAGTTTTTTTCGAACCGACAGATGAATCACGCGCGGTATACTGAATGCCGCGATCACTCCCCCCAATGTAAATGCAGCTAGTATATAGATTATCATGACGTCTCTCACCTTGTTGTATTTGCTAGTCGTGGTTCCACTTCGTTCTTTGTGGACCGGGTATTCCCAAACCACTGTACAAGCTTGTAAACTCGCACAGCAGGATTATGTTTCTCTATGTCGTTGTTAGCTGACATTGTCGATGCTTTTCTTAAGTCCTATAAAATACAGACTTTTTACGTTTTAAGCTTGTTAAGCTACTGTAATGTTTCTGTACCTAATTCAGGCTTCCTTACCGAGCGCTGTAATCTGCTCGGGGTTAAGCGTGGCCTGGATCTCCGTGCCCAGGGCTTCGAGGCGTAAGATGGCCTGGTTGGCGTTGGTGTAGGTTATGAGCTTGCCGATGCGTCCTCCGAGCGGTCCGTCGGTGATGCGGACTTTGGTGCCGGGTTCGAGTCAGTGAACCGTTACATCCGTGCCGGCATCCAGCAGAAAACGGATGGCTTCAATTTCTTCGTCGCGTATGGTGGCGGGTTTGCCCAGATACAGCACACAGCGCGAGATGCCTTCGTCTTCGAGCACCGTGATGCGCTGCTTTTCGTCGACCCTCGCAAAGACATAGCTGGTGAACAGGACTTTGGTGACTTTTTTCCAGCGGTCGCTCCAGCGTACTTTGGTGGTCACGGTAGGACAATACACCTCGATGCCGGCTTCTTCGAGCCGGGCGGCGGCTTTGCGTTCGTGCCGCGGACGGGTATAGAAGGCGCGCCAGATCGTATCGGTTGAACGCTGCGTGTCCGTGGTGCGGCATTCCTGCTTGGTCGTGCCTGCCCGGGTGTTGGTTGGAGGTCTCATTTTTTTAATGCAACAAGTAGGGTGAGTCTCTAAAATATATGATTGAAATCTTGGATTTAGGCCACCATAAATTGTGCTAAGCGTAAACTATGATAACTGATTACCTTCACTAGTCCGTTTGCGAGTATTTTTAGTTAATTATATTTCAAATCTCTATACTTTTTGATAAGCTTTTCCAATGTTAAGTTTAGCAAATATAACGACCACCCCAAAAAATACGCCCAAAATCATAGATAAGATTAGAGTTAACCCACGTCTTGGTGTGCTACGATTATTCGGAACCGTAACAGATTCTAAAACAGTGAATATTGGAGTATCACGGTTTTGTTTGATGCGGGCTTGTTCTAGTTCAGTAGTAAAGTTGCGATAAATTTCCAGCGCCAGATTGAATTCGCTTTGGAGACGTTGAGCTTCGATTTGGGCGGTGGCGCTGAGGGTGCCTCGGTTACGATCGGTAAAAAGTGCCAGTGCTTCTTGAGCAGCTTCGTAGCGAATTTTGCTGCGCTGATACTGTTCTTCCAGGAAACGGATTTCTACGCTTACCTTCCGGATTTCATAGTCAATGACGGTCTGCATGAGGCGCTCTGATGCAATGCGTACCATATCAGCAGCTGCTACCGGATCGGGCATAGTAGCTTCGATGGTCAAGGAGGTAGTGACCCGTTGAGTTTGATTGGCGCGTACACTTAAGCGTTCTCCTAAAGTTCGAAGCATACGCAGATATGCTTCGTCGAAGCTTTTTAGCGGATCGTCTTCTGAATCGATTCGTTGTATTGAAGGCGGATTTGCATCTATGAAGGACGATCGTAAAGCGGATAAAATCGTTCCTGGGAGGCCTATGGTATAGGACTTCACCCGACTTAAAGCATCCGGTTCGGCAATCTCCTGAAAGTACATCGCTGGTGTTACCGGCTCATTTAATTTAGAAAAGCGAATGGGAGTTTCAGCCAGTATCAAACGAAAATCAAGGGTAGCCGCTAGTTCAGGATACATATCCACAGTAATGAGTTGTTCCGTTTGTCCGGCAGGGAGTCGTACGCCGGCCAGTCCGGCCAGTCCGCTCAATCCACCACCCGATCCGCCACTGCGATAGGGTAAAATTTTGGTGCTCGCGGTGTACTCGGGGGTGCTACCAAAGGCTACAAGCAACCCGATGGGTACAGTAACAAGCAAGGCGAACCAGATGTAACGTTGTTCCTGCCAGAGGTGCTTGATGAAACCAATGATCTTTGGGATGAGCTCTTTCAGATCAATTTCATCGTCGTCGATGTGGGTGGGACGATTTTCGCTCACGATTGCGTTTCGTTTAAAATGTGATGGATTAATTGGATAACTGGTCGAGAAGAATGAGTATCGTCAACAATGACGTAGTGGTTTGTATACTACGCTGATAAACGCGATCCCAGTCAATACCTTCTTCCATATCTGCCTGTAATACTTCGGGATTCAGTCGAAGGGATATGGTGCTGCCGGGCTCAACTGCTGGATAATTCCGGAAAAACAACAGGGTACGTTTGGTGCCACGAACCTGACCATTTGGCAAGGTCACGGTGACGCTCCAGCGATCTGCATCTTCTGCAAACCCTCCGCCAAAGTTTTCAATATACCATTTAGCCGAACGGCTCCCCTGATACACTACATTTATAGTGCTTAACTCACCAGTTAACGTTTCATCGTCAACCACGCCTTGTTGCTGCAACTCCCCAACGCGGGTAGCTTCAACGCGTATGGAAACGATATTGTTGAATCGGGGAATCATAATGATGTCGTCCGGGAATAATACCGGATCAAGTTGTCCATCCCTGCGGCTTGCCATAGCTCTGGATAAGTTCACGGCGATAGGACCTACCGTATTCCCCTGTGAACGCATGATAATGGCATTGGAGGGATCTGCCACGGAGGTGAGTCCGCCCGCCTGATTAATAACATCCGATAAATGTGTACGTCGATTTGCCAGAGGATAGGTGCCGGGATAGCGTGCTTCCCCTTCTAACGTTACTGCCAGTCCAACATTGAATTCGGGTATTCTTCGAACCACCACACGGTCAAACGGTTGTAGTCGGAATCCTTCCGGAGCTGCGGTTATATTGTACAGGCTGTCGGCCTGAAGAGTAATAACGCTGTAATTAACTCCTCTGCTGATAGACACATCCATCCGAAATACATCGATGCGATTCAACGCTGCGCCCCGCTGAAATCCATTCGCCATAATGAGCAGGTCGGTAGGAGTCAGCTCAGGATCAAAAGCTGTGTCGAAAGGATTCTGTACGGCCCCTGAGATGGATAGTTCACCAGCTTCGCTGTACATAGACTGATCGTAAACCACGAGGCGGTCTCCGGGTTGCAGCTGCACGTCTCCCTCGCTGATGAGATTTACCGGTATGTGGGTTACAAATTCGGGATTGAATACATCAGTACGGAAAATATAGCCTCTGGCAGCGGCGGTAGGCTGCAGTCCACCGGCCAGTTCTAGCGCTTCTCGTATTCTGAGGCGCTCATCAAACTGCAGTTCCCGACTGAACGGATTGCGGACATTTCCGGTAACCTGAATGTCAGCAACATCCCGATATCGCTGTTTATCAAATACAATAACATTATCACGCCGTTCCAGTTGCAGATCGGTCCCGGTCTGTAGCAGTTCATCATAGGCCACGGGTACAATGCGTATAGAGCTATCCGGCAGGATTCTCTCTACGAAAATCATATCTGTTTTGGCCTGCTCACGAAGACCGGCACGGTCTATAAGCGTACGTATGCTTCCGGTTTGATCAAGATTATATTGACCCGGGTAGAATACACTACCCGTAATCTCAACAAAATTCTCCAGTTCACGTCCGATGGGGCGGATACGCACAATATCTCCGTCGCGCAGTTCAACCCTTTCTGAGCCCGAGAGTATATCGGTCAGACGAAAATCCATTAATTTGGGCTCGTCATTCACAATGCGTTGTACCTGGACAAAATCCGGAGATGTATCAAAATTGATTCCACCGGCAAACTGAATCAATTCCAGAACGCCCTCACCGGATTTCAGTTCGTAGCGCATGGGTCTGCGTACGGATCCCGATATGCGTACCACTTTTTCAGCGACGGGTACAAATATGATATCGTTGTGCTGGAGGTCCATAATTGAACCTGCAGATGGATTGCGAAGAAATTCATACACGTCGATAGTACTGCGTTGGTCACCGCGGATTACACGAATATCCCGTACAGATCCTATCTCAGTGGGACCACCTGCCGCAGAAAGTGCGTTAAAGGCGGTATTCAGAGCAGATATGGTAAATCCACCCCTGACCTCCGTTTCGCCGAAAATATTAATTGTGATACTGCGTGCGGTTCTGATAGTAATGGCTATCTCATCACTTCGGAATTGAAAAAAGGCTGAGAGGCGCTCGCGCAGCACCTGACGGGCTTCCTTCATGGAAAGTCCCTTCACAAAAATGCGTGGCATGCCACTTGGCTGAACATATCCGTCCTCGTTGATTTCCAGAAGTAAATCGGCTTGTGAGGTACCGAAAATAATAACTCGTATCTGGTCGCCTGAACCGAGAATATAGCTATCCGGTGCCCGGGCCGCATCCGTGGTTGTAAAAATATCCAGTGACTGATCGGTAAAGATAGAGTGCCCGTATATGGGTATGAATTCTGGGTCTTGAGGCTCTTCCGGTGTAACAGGTTCCGGGAGATCTTCGTCGCTTGGTATGATTTCGATTTCATCCGCGTCCATCATCTGACTCGGCTGGCGAGCCTGGGATGCAGCACCATTCGTAGCTGCACCAGAGAGTTGACCGGCAGCTGCCTGATTTAATCGAGTACGGAGTTTTTCGGCTTCGGAGGCGGGAAGTCCCTGTGCCTGTCCGACCGTGACAACCTCGTTCACGGTCATATTCTCCTGTTGTGCTCGGGTCCATATTTGACGTATTTGGTCGTCAGACAGCACATCGACGTTTACCGTTCTGACGTCAATTGAGCCAAACTGCGCTTGGGCTATTGCTGGCAAAAACAACATAAATGCGAGCAGAAATATGTGGGAAAAATGACTGAGTTTCATGTATAGTTGTAAGAATTACTTAGTGACCACATAACCTGTTATTCAAAAAGGTTATGCACTGTAGATTGTTTTGCTGAATTATTAGTTTCTTCTTGTTCGTGTGAGGAAGACCTGTCGACATCACGGGATTGTGGCTGGGTCATCATACGAATTTGTCGCATATACGCCTCTTCTTCCCGTCCGCGGATAATATGCATGACCGTACGTCCGATAGGTAATATAAGCATGGCCTGAAGAGCCATAACACCAAAGAGCAGATGCACATTTACATCCCGAATCAAAAATGCGGTAGTAATAATAAGGAGATTGGCCGCTGCCATAACCAAAACAATACCCCGGTGCGAATAACCGGTCTTCAGCAATACATGGTGCATGTGGTTGGAATCGGGATTGAGCGGCGACTGACGATTTTTAATTCGAATAAGGATCACACGCAACGTGTCGTACATGGGAATAATCAGCACCCCAAATACCATTACTGCGCTGGCTGGCATATACGCTACTTCAGCGGCAAGGTTGGTCTGCATGACATTAAAGGAGAGCATGGCCAGTAGAAATCCGACAACCATGGATCCGGTATCGCCCATGAAAATCCGGGCCGGTTCAAAATTATATATCAGAAATCCGGCAAGTGCACCGGCCAGGGCAAAGGCCAGAACGGCTTCGTTCACCGCGCCATTAAGAAATAAGAAGGTTCCGAAGGTGGCACTGGCTATGAATCCTACGCTTCCTGCCAGTCCGTCAATTCCATCAATAAGATTGTAGGCGTTCAGAATAATCACCATGGCAAAGACGGAAAAGGGTTGGGAAAAATGTGCCGGAACGGAATAAATACCGAAGAGTCCGCCCATCTCGGGTATGTAGATGCCTCCGCCGTACACCACCAGCGCCGAAGCGATAATCTGTGCTACCAACTTCTTTTTTGCTGAAACGCCCATCAGGTCGTCTTTAATGCCCACGATGAAGAGCAGAATGACGCCGGCGATGAGAAACGGGAAGTAATCGGGGGCCATGAATCCGCCCACCACCGATATGGAAAGTACAAATCCGAAGAAGATTCCCACTCCACCGAGTGTAGGTGTAGGGGCTTTATGTTGTTTGCGGCCGTTATCTGGGATATCCATCAGTTTTTTACGGATAGACAGTTTAATAACCCGCGGTATACTGAATGCTGCAATCATTCCCCCCAGTAAAAAAGCAGCTAGTATGTAAATAATCATGACGTCTCTCAACTTATTGTGCTTAGTAAGCGTGGCTCCACCCGTTCGGGGATGGACATGGTAAACCCAAACCACAGTACAGTTGATTTAACCTGTACTGTATTCTTTTGTTTCACTATTTCTATTGCTTTTCTCATTGACGATGCATTCACACAGCTTGGAAGATACACATTTTTAACTTTACTGTAACTATGCTGACGGAATAGTTTATTTGTGGCCGGTTTAGGTTCTACGTTTGTAAGACTGTATCGGCCCTGGTGTGTGGGCTTTCGGTGGCTAGGTGTACGTTCTATGTCTGTAAGGCTTGAACCTGCTCTGGTGTGAGGGTAGCCTGAATTTCGGTGGCTAGGTGTACGTTCTATGTCTGTAAAGCCTGAACCTGCTCTGGTGTGAGGGTAGCCTGAATTTCGGTGCCCAGGGCTTCTATGCGTAAGATGGCTTCTTGGGCGTTGTTGTAGGTAATGAGCTCACCGATGCGCCCTTCCAGCGGTCCGTCGGTAATGCGGACTTTGGTACCGGGTTTGAGGCGGTGAATGGTTATGTTCGTGCCGGCATCCAGCAATAATCGGATGGCTTCTATTTCATTGTCGCGAATGAGGGCGGGTTTGCCCAGGTAGAGTACGCAACGTGAGATGCTTTCATCTTCGAGTACGGTGATGCGTTCTTTTTCGTTTACCCGGGCGAATACGTAGCTGGTGAAGAGTACTTTGGTGACTTTTTTCCAGCGGTCGCTCCAGCGTACTTTCACGCGTACGGTGGGACAATATACTTCTATGCCGGCTTCTTCGAGTCGGGCAGCGGCTTTGCGTTCGTGTCGTGGACGGGTGTAGAAGGCGCGCCAGGTTTTGTCTGCCGGCTGACGGTCGGTTTCGGCAACATCCTCTCGGATATTGTGGTTGTTTGCTATGTCAGACAGCATGATCATCGTTATTTACCGTAAATGAGCATGCGCGGTTCGGGGATGGTATCGATTTCTTCCGGATGCAGAATCATGGTGCGGATTTTTCGTCCTACCAGTTTTTCGGCTTTGTCGGAGAGGGATGCCAGGAAGGGTCGGTCGATATGTTCTCCCACGATGGCCAGGTCAATAATATTGGAGTCGAGTCCGCGGGCAAGCTGACCGGTTAGATAAACGGAAGTGGGCTTGCCCAGTTTTCCGACTATTTCTTCGAGTGCGATATCGACGCCGAAGTGTTTCATGGCCAGGCTTTGCAATTCGCCGAACAGCGGATAACCGGTGTTGACGGCGTACATTTTTTTGTTTCCATCTTCGTAAGAGCTCAGAATTCCGGCACTTTCGAACCGGTTGAGTTCCATTCGGATGGAATTGGAATTTTCGTCAAACTCTTTTTCGAGTCCGCGCAGGTAGGCGGCTTCTCCCGGATTCAGAAAAAATCGGAACAGGAGTTTGATTCGGGTTTTGTTGGATATGAGAACGTCGAGCACGATCGGTACGTGTGTGGCGGGTAAACCGCGATTTCTGACAGGGCTTCGCCGCTGTCAGTCCCATGTTGAGGTCTGGCAGAGGCATTTCATGTAGCTGCAGTGCGCTGTTGCTCACTGAGCGTTTAAACTGACACAAGGGTGTTATGTTCCAGTTTATCTGAAATAAGCATGCTATGATTATGCAGCATTTACTTATTCAATATGCAACGATATAACATGTGCTTTTTGAGTAAATAATGTACTCATATGAAAAGAATGCCTTAGATTTGCACGTTAACGTCTTGTGTTTCAGTGGTGGTCGCACGCAGTTTCCATAACAACTAATTTGACCTCTGATTCTTTATCGACGTGTCCTGCTTTCAAGTCTCTCTTCCTATTTGCATCAATTATTGACTCTAGTTTATTGTGCTGCAATGAATATAGGGCAATGTTTTTCGGAGTGCAAACTCATTTAGTTATCGGCAAGGCGCTTTGGGGCCGACTTAACACGTGGAACCGCTTTTATTACGAGTTTCTAATGTTTGTTAAAAGCGTAACTTTTACTCCCGCCCGTCGCGAACCCGGTACAGGTAGCGCATCATGGCTTCGTAGTCTGGACTCATAATCTTATTTCGCCGTCCCATCACCAGTCGGGCGGTTTCCAGGGCTTTTTCGAGCTCGAAAACATCAATGCCTTCGTCGGTTACCCAGCCATACGAGGGGATGTATTTGGGCGGGAAGTTGTTGGTGAGAATGCTGCTGCTTACCCCGCATACAGTGCCGGAGTTGAGCATGGAGTTGATGGCGGTTTTGGAGTGGTCGGCGATGAAGAGCCCGCAGAATTGGAGTCCGGAGTCTTGTTGCTCGCCGGTTTCCCAGTCGTATACGCGGATTTTGGAGTAGTTGTTTTTCAGGTTGGAGTTGTTGGTGTCGGCGCCGAGGTTTACCCATTCGCCGATGACCGAGTTGCCGATGTAGCCGTCGTGGGCTTTGTTGCTGTACGCCTGAAATATCGCGGTGCTGACTTCCCCGGCGACCTTGCAATGCGGTCCGACCGTGGTTCCTTCGTAGATTTTGGCGCCCATGCGTACGGTGGAGTATTCGCACAGGGCTACGGGACCTTTAATGAGGGCGCCGCTCATGACGTGGCTGCCTCGTCCGATGTATATGGGTCCGTCGCTGGCATCGAATACACAGCCCGGATCCAGGCGTACGTCTTCTTCGAGGTAGACCTGGCTCGGATTGATGGTGTAGAAGTGCTTGAGGGGCCAGTGGTTGAGGGTGCGCGTTGGGCGCATGAGCATGAGGTCGGCCGCGATCTGCTCGGCGTTGTTGTGGAAGAGGTCCCAGGCATGGTCGAGCAGGATGCCGGATTCGGTTTCGGTGTAGTCGATGTGGTCGGCGAACTTGATGGGCTGTATGGGGTATTTCCCTCCGCCTTTTTGCAGGTGTTCTTCGAAACCTTGCATCCATTGCTGCTGTCGGCGGTATTCGCGGGTGGTCTCGTCGCCGTGGAGCCGGACGATGACGGGGGTGCCGTTGCAGGTGAGTCCCTGGTTGGGCTGTAGGGCGAGGACCTGTTCGGCGATGCGTTTGTGGGGCACGAACCGGGAGTTGATCCAGATATGGGGCTCGTCGGTGCGCGGGAGCGGGGAGTTGAACACGCCTTTGAGCCAGGGACGCAGGGTTCGGGTGGCGTGGTGGATGTCGAGGATGTGTTTCCACTTTTCGCCGATGGTGAGGATGCCGAGGCGCATTTTGTCGAGCGGTCGGGTGAGGGCGTTTGGGTAGAATCGCACCACGCGTGCGTCTTCGAAGAATATGATGTTCATGTACGGGTGTTCTCTCTGTTGTATGTTCTCAAACCAGTTGTTTTGTTGCATTTTTTACCCCCCCGGCGTTTGCAGTGTGCTAAATGTGCGGTTTTTTTTATGGAATGAACATCCGTATATCTACGCAAAACAGGTACGTAGATTGGCGTATTTCTGGGATATACGCCCAGTTGTTGACATACTTCACACGTTGAATTACATTGAAATACACGGATAGATAAAGCCATGAACACTACGATATCCATACGCATAGACAAAAATCTAGACGAGCTATTGACAGCTACTGCACAACGTACTGGTCGAGCAAAAAGCGACTTGGTACGGGAGGCCGTTAAGCTTCAGCTTGGTGTTGAACCTTTCCATCAGTTACGCGATACGATTTTGCCTTTCGCTGAAGCACAGGGTCTGTTAACCGATGAGGATATTTGGCGTGAAATTTCATGAGCGTGTTTGCAGACACCAATCAATCGTAGTGCGTCCACATCCGAATAACTTTCACCACGTTTTCTTCTTCAAGAACCTGGTAAACCAATCGGTGTTGAATATTAATGCGCCTGGAATAGGCTCCTTCTAGGTTACCAACCAGTTTTTCAAAGGGAGGATATTCTTCGAAAGGATTCGAACGGAGAATTTCCAGCAGCTCTTCAATTTTAGGTTTTAGTCCTGATGAAGCTGCTTTTTTGGCATCTTTTTTTGCCTGTCTGGTGTAGACGATTTTGTACGTACTCATTTAAATTTGCTCACCAATCAAGCTCTTCATCCGTTTCTTCAAGCGGCGTATGCATCCCCTCCACAATGGACTCCGACATTCCAGGAATTGAAGTTAGATAAAGCGTCTCCTGGATTGCCCGCCAATCATCCTCACTTATGAGTACCGCGTTTGACCGTTTTCCGGAGATATGGACGGGTTCATGGGTTTCAGACGCTTCGTCTAACAATCGGTAAATGTCTTTTCGGGCTTGCGTTGCAGTTATGGTTTTCATTGGAGTAAAAAATGAATGTAACAGATGAATGTAACAGATGAATGTAACGTACGCTATTGCGTACTAATTGTCAACATTTATTGGGAATGCCTTTCGGACGAAGTCGCGTTGTTGACAGGTGTTTGCGTCCACAGTTCTACACCATTCAGGCTCGAAAATTGCCGTATTTCGTACGTTGGAAAGAGGTCGTGCCTAATTTAGTGGAAACAGATTTTGGATAGTGATACTTTAGTATCACTATGAAAACCGAATTAGTTACAACGTTAAAACGACAAGCAACGAAAATCCTGAAAGAAATCAGGGAACACAGGGAACCTGTGCTCATAACTGAGCATGGACAGCCCTCAGCCTACCTGGTGGATGTTGAACATTTCGAACACATGCAGCAGAAACTCACCCTGTTGGAAGGATTGGCCCGGGGTGAGAAAGCCATCGCAGAGGGACGCGTGGTAAGTCATGAAGAAGCAACGGTTTATTTAAAACGCTGGCTGGAATAATATCATGAGCCGCGTAGTATGGACGATCCCTGCTCTTCAGGAGTTGGATGAAACACATCCGTACTTTTACGCAAATTAGGTACGTAGATTGGCGTATTTATGGGTTCTAAAGCGGTTTGGAATTTTTAAGCGGAACCAAAAGCCCTAATTTTGGTACGATTATTGAACTCATTGTTGCATTGCAATAGTGCAATGTATTCAGTCTAAACCTTTTGAGAGAGCATATTTATGTGTGGAATCGTAGGCTATGTGGGCGGTCGACCCGCTCGTGATGTAATTACCAAGGGACTTAAGCGTCTGGAGTACCGGGGATATGACTCGGCGGGATTTGCTGCCGTTAACGGTTCGTTGCAGGTGTTCAAGACCAAAGGAAGGGTGGCCGCGCTGGAGGCGATGATTCCCGATACGTTCGCTATGGCCAAGGGCGCGTTCGCGCGGGAGTCGGAGGCGGCTCGTGGTGCAGATTTAGCACGCAGTGCAGATTTAGCGCGCAGTGCAGATTTAGCACGCACCAGTAGTAAAGCCGCTCAACATAGTGGAGCTCCCGTTTTAGACTATGCCGAATCACCCGATTCCGCTCATTCCACCGAATCCAACGCCAAGGAATCGAATGTTGGTGATGGAAATGGACCTACAAACGGCGAGAACGACGGCATAGCGCGCGAGCTTTCGATTTTCGAGGAAGATGAATTCGCACACACCCGTGCCGAAACCGAAACAGAAATAGGCTCCGAAACACAACCACGTTCCGAAACGGGTGAGGGTAACGAGGCACCGAACATGGAACCCGACCTGAGCAACGTCGACCTTAGTCATATTGATCCCCGAGAGCTTCCGGCCGATCTCATGGCGGGAAGGGACGAGGAGCCGCGCAGAGGCGACACCGAGATTTTGAACGACGGGTCGAGGGCGGCAACGAAAGAAGGTGCCACCCACGCCCGTTTCGGGGTGAACATTCTGCACCCGGATTCACATTTTGTGAATACATCGGGCACGCAGCACAACGGAAATGAGGTTTGGGCCGCGCTCGGACATACGCGCTGGGCCACGCACGGCGAGCCGAACGATGTGAATGCGCATCCGCACACCGGAAATAGCGGGGATTTTGCCCTTGTTCACAATGGAATTATCGAGAATTACGCCACGCTGCGCAAAGAACTCGAGCGCAAAGGCCATGTATTTGCATCCCAGACCGATACCGAGGTACTGGCTCACCTTATTGAGGAAATTGATAAGGTAATTGACGAAGATTTTGTTACGGCCGTGCAACAGGCATTAAGTCAGGTAGAAGGCACGTATGGTATCGTGATTGTGCATAAGGACCTGCCCGGCTCACTTATTGCTGCACGGAAGGGTTCGCCCCTGCTGTTGGGCGTGGGCGAGAATGAGTTTTTCGTGGCATCCGATGCCTCGCCGATTATCGAGTACACCCAGCATGTGGTTTATCTCGATGATGAGGAAATGGCGGTGGTTACGCCTACGGGTTATGAGGTGCGTACCACACGCAACGTGCCTATCCGCAAGGAAGTGCATGAGCTGGCCATGGATCTGGAGCAGATTGAGAAGGGCGGGTACGAGCATTTCATGCTGAAAGAGATTTTTGAGCAGCCCCGGGCGCTGTCGGACTGTATGCGTGGTCGACTCCTGGTGGAGGAAGGCCGGGTGCAGCTGGGCGGACTCGAACCGGTGATGGATAAGCTGCTGAGTGCGCGGCGGATTTTGATTGCGGCTTGTGGAACAAGCTGGCATTCGGCCCTGGTGGGCGAGTACCTGATCGAGGCGCTGGCGCGGATTCCGGTAGAGGTGGCTTACGCCTCGGAATTCCGCTACAGCGATCCTATTATTGAGTCGGATGACGTGCTGATTGTGGTGTCGCAGTCGGGCGAGACGGCCGATACCCTGGCTGCGCTTCGTGAGGCCAAGGGCAAGGGCGCTACGGTAATCGGCGTGGTGAATGTGGTGGGAAGTACCATCGCCCGCGAGACCGATGCGGGGGTGTATATCCATGCCGGTCCGGAAATCGGAGTGGCTTCTACCAAGGCGTTTACGGCTCAGGTTACGGTGCTTACGATGATTGCGTTGCACCTGGCGCAGCATCGGGGAACGCTGGATCCCGAGGAATTTGCGGCGATTGTGCGCGATCTGGCGGCGGTGCCGGAGAAAATCAGCGAAATTCTGACCCAGAACGATGCGATTGCGGAGATGTCGCGGACCTTTACCTATGCCCCGAACTTCCTGTATCTGGGCAGGAGCTATAATTTCCCTGTGGCGCTTGAGGGTGCGCTTAAACTGAAGGAAATCAGCTACATTCACGCCGAGGGTTATCCCGCCGCGGAGATGAAACACGGTCCTATCGCGCTCATTGATGAGCACATGCCGGTGGTGGTGCTGGCCACGGCCGATCACGTGAATGAAAAGATGATCTCCAATATTGAGGAGGTTCGCGCGCGGAAGGGACGGATTATATCCATCACCACGCCCGATAACGCCGCTGTGGCCGGACTATCGGAATATATGATTACCGTGCCGCATTGTCATGATGCGGTCACGCCGCTGCTTTCGGTTATTCCGTTGCAGTTGTTGTCGTACCACATCGCGATCGGACGAAAATGCAACGTGGATATGCCGCGCAATCTGGCGAAAAGCGTGACGGTGGAGTAGCCTTTGTGCGTGAGCATAATCTTTCTATTTTGTGTGTTCAATTCCGAAAGTAACAAACGTACGACACAATGGCAACGATATTCACGAAGATCATCAACGGCGACATCCCGAGTTATAAAATCGCCGAAAACGATCAGTATTACGCATTTTTAGATATCAATCCGGCTGCAAAAGGACATACCCTGGTGGTGCCGAAACTGGAGGTGGACTATATCTTCGATCTGCCCCCTGACGTGCTTGGCGGACTCCTGCAATTCGCCCAGCCCATTGCCCGCGCCCTGGATGCAGCGTTTCGTCCGGTGCGTACCGGCATCATCGTAGAGGGACTTGAAGTACCGCACGCGCATGTGCATCTCATTCCCATGTATCCCGATCGCAAGGGTTTCAGCCTGGGGAAGAAGGAGTCGTTTACCGCTGAGGAGATGCAGGCTATCGCAGCGGCTATTCGACAGAAACTGTGAGCTAGCGGGGTAAACAGGCTCTCATAATTCGAAATACCTGCTCACTTTTTTCAAAAAGTTCTTGCGTAAAAGGGGCATCCCTCCGTATATTTCGAATCTTCGCAAGTTGAGAAATTGATTTGCCATGAAAGGGTAGCTCAGTCGGTAGAGCAGCGGCCTTTTAAGCCGTAGGTCGTGGGTTCGAGCCCCACCCCTTTCACCATAACCAAATACATTAAGCCTTGATCCGGGAACGGTCAAGGCTTTTTTTATGCGCTGAAGTTTTGTTTTCGGGAGCTTGGATATTTTTTGACAGCTTTTGTGTCGCAAATGATATACATCCATCTACGTGCATTCTCCTATGCGCATCCAGCTATCTGCATTTTCCAATGTGCATCCATTTATCTGAATCCAGCGATTTACATCCTCATATACGCAACCTCAGATAGGCATCCGCCTATATACATCCATCAGAAAAATAGCCATCAGGCACCTAAGCACGTGAAATCCGTCCGTCAGGCACCCCGCCTATTCATGGCGCAGTCGCCATGCTGGCAATGAGCATCTCTTGTTAATTGCGTGCATTATGCTATATTAAGTATAGTAACCGTACAGCGAAACGATATAATTTCATGAGTTTAAAACTCTTGCTCAGTCGTCAAGTTCATGTCTTTCAATAAGCTTATTAATCCGGCCTCTATCGCGCTTTTGTACCTGATTGCCGGGGTAGTCTGGATTCTTTTTTCTGATAACTGGGTTGCCGGACTTACTGATAATCCGGAGCTGCTTACTACGATGCAAACCTACAAAGGCTGGGTCTATGTAGTTGTGACGGCCATTCCTTTGTATCTGCTGGTGAATCTGTATAAGCAGTCCATTTTGAAGCATGCTGAGGAGTTGAGGGTCACCGAGCAGCATTATGAGGAGCTTTTTTTAAATAATCCCAATCCAACGGCTGTTGTGCAAAGGGAATCTCTGCATATCGTTGCGCATAACCTGAATTTCGGAGGTATGCTCGGGTATAGTGCTGCGGAATTGTCGCGGCTTAAGCTGACCGATTTGATATTACCTTCTGAGTTGGATATGCTGCAAACGTATCTGAAGCACTCAGACAGTCAGATTCCTGAAATTATTGAGTTTCGTAAGAAGAACGGGAGTCAGATTACCCTTGAGTTAACGTACAGGCGTATGGAGTTCTATCATTCCAGCGCGTTTTTATTTCAGTTTCGGGATGTAACTGCTGAACTGATTAATAAGGAGCAGGTAAGAAAGCTAACGGAACATCTGGAACGGGAAGTGGCTTTACGTACGAGGGATTTGGAAATCACCAACGAGGAGTTGGAAGCCTTTACGTACAGTGTTTCTCATGATCTTAAGGCTCCGGTTCGAGCGGTTCAGTCGTTTTCGGAAGCTATTCATCATGATACCGCCAATAGCTTGAGCGAGTCATCCAATTTATACCTTAAAAGAGTGCGGAATGCAGCCGACAAAATGGCTCAGCTGATTGATGATTTGTTACGATTGTCGAAGGTAACACAGTCCGGACTGGAAATGGAGCATGTGGATATGTCTGAGCTGGTTCGTGAAGCAGTGGCGAATATGAACAATGGAAATATCCATGTAGATCTGGATAGTGATATATACGCATATGCAGATAAGCGATTATTTAAAATTATGTTCGATAATCTACTGTCTAATGCGATTAAGTTTTCTTCGAAAGTTCCCCATCCTAAGATTGAAGTGGGTTGCACACCATTTGAAGACCGCCTGGAGTTTTATATAAAAGACAATGGAATTGGAATTCATATGGACCAGTCCAAAGATTTATTCCGACCATTCAGGCGTTTGGTGCAGGATGATGAATATCCGGGTTTTGGCATTGGTCTGGCCGTTGTGCGTCGTATTATAAATCGACATGGGGGCACGGTAAAGATATCATCCAAGCCCGGCATGGGCGCAACTTTTTATATCGGTCTGCCTCGTTAATATTAGCCTGCAATTTTTAATATCAGTCTGCCTCACGAATACTGGCCTGCTACATTTCCTATCAATCATGCGCATTAACTGATTGTTTTATCGCAAGTATGTGACGTATATTGAAGTATGCTGGAAAGGTATCTGAATCAGGCTGTGTGTAAGCATTATTACGAGCTCAAAGCCACTTTGTATACGGATTACAAGCCCTCTGAGATTTGAGATTTATGAAAAATATTTTGATTGTAGAAGACGAGTTTATTATTGCAATGCTTATTGAAAAGCAGGTAAAGAAACTGGGCTATATGGTTGTGGGTAAGGTCTCGAACGGTCTGGCGGCTATTGAGCGGGTTAAACAAGGGGATGTTGATTTAATTTTGATGGATATCAAAATTAACGGAGAGCTGGATGGTATTGAAACCATGACCGAAATCAACAAACACACGACGATTCCGGTGATTTATATAACCGGAAACTCTGATCCGAATACACGCGAACGTGCCAGTAAAACCGGTCCGGCAGGGTATATCATCAAACCTATTGAGTCGGACAGGCTGCAAAAACAAATTGAAGGTATTTTCGGCGAGTAAGCCGGCCTCTCGAACAACCTTTTTTTAGCACTTCTTTTTTTTCTCTTGCTTTGTGATATTCAGGCTTCGTATATTTGAGGCCTTGAACAAAACGGGCGCTTAGCTCAGTTGGTTTAGAGCACCTGCCTTACAAGCAGGGGGTCAGGGGTTCGAGTCCCTTAGCGCCCACACCGTTTAAAGCCCTGTAAATTAACCGTTTACAGGGCTTTTTTTGTTTTGGTAGACCATCATAAGCCTCCCTCCTGCCTGCAGCGTTCGAATCCCTCGCTGTAATTTTTGCGTAACCTGACATTTTCTGTGGGGTAAATGGATGTCGAATAGGTGCTATTTTGTGTACATTTAGCGGATGCAGGAAAATTCTCATTCTACGCGTGATTCCGGTCGGCCGGACAAGCCTGATGTTTCGGGTGGAAGCAGCAGGGATTCCGATAAGGTCTCGGACCAGGGGGACTCCCCTGTGGGCGTTTCCGGCGCAGAAAGTAAGGGGTCCATCAATCGTTCGGACAATGCTGCAGCGCGGGACAATGTTCTGGCAGTCGGCTCACGTACGCACGCGGGATCGGGTTTTCATCAGAATTTGGCATCCCACCAAGGGGGCAGCTCACGCACACACGCGGGTTCAGGTCAGCCGAAACAACGCGAATCCCCGCGTATGGGGGTGCTGAAAAGTCCTTCTTTGCACATCGTTTTCGGGGTAACGCTCACGGGAATTATGGGTGTGGCCAGTGTGACCCCCATCCTGCCCATGATCAGCGATCAATTTGGTGTAACGCCCGATCAGGCTTCGTTGCTGATTATCATTTTCACGCTGCCGGGCGTCTTCCTCACACCTATTTTCGGGGTTTTGGGCGATTTGTACGGTCGGAAACGCGTGCTTATCCCCATCCTGCTGCTTTTTGCCGTTGCCGGAACGGCCTGTTTTTTCGCGCCGGATTTTAAAACGTTGCTCATCCTGCGTTTTCTGCAGGGGATTGGCGCAGCTTCGCTGGGAGCGATGAACGTGACCATCATCAGTGATGTGTTTCATGGTAATGATCGAACGGCAGCTTTGGGTTACAACTCCGGTGTGGTGAGTTTTGGGGCTGCGGTTTATCCCGCTATTGGGGGTGCCTTGAGCATCATCGGCTGGCGGTATCCGTTTCTGCTGCCCATTCTGGCTGTGCCTACGGCGCTGCTGGTGCTTTTCAAGCTGAAACTCCCTCCTCCCCGCAGGAACATCCACGTGCCTACCTACCTGAAAAGCGTTCATCGTACGCTCAGCTCGCGAAAAATCCGCATCATGTTCCTGCTGAGTACTTCAACGTTTATGCTGATTTACGGTCCCATCCTCACGTTTATGCCGTTTTATCTGGAGCATTATTTCAGCTCGAGTGCGCTGGTGATTGGACTCATTATTGCGAGTATGTCGCTGGGAAATCTGATTTCGGGAGTACTGCTGGGCTACCTTTCGATGTTTTTCAAGACGCTGGAGCTCTTGCTTATTTCGTATTTGATGGTGGCGGCCAGTTTGCTCATGATTCCGATGATGCCCAATGAGTGGCTGATTATGATTCCGTGTATTCTGTTTGGTTTCGCCATTGGCATTAATAATCCGAATATTCAGACCCTTATTGCCAATGCGGTGCGGCCAGAGCAGCGCGGCGGGGTGCTTTCGGTGAATGGGATGGTGCTGCGGGCCGGACAAACGCTGGGACCGGTGATGATGTCGACCTTGTTTGTTTTTGCGGGTTATGTGGGGGCTTACATCCTGTCTGCGGTGCTCTCGGTGTTGATTTATCTTTTCTTGCGAACGAGGATGTAGCTTTGCGGCAGGACTTTGCCGGCGTTTTCAAGCGGAGTAGGTGCCAGCGTGATTTGCCGATTTTGGCATGGAAAGAAGACGATCTATTGTTTTGAAGTATGGATTTAGGTATTAGATTGGTTGTCTCCACAGAAATTGACAAAAAGCTGTATCTTTGCCACATCTAAACAAAATCTGATTTTAACCTTATCAACATCATGACATTCTTATTCTTTTTTATGGGCAATCCTGAGCAAGGCGGCGGTTTTGAAAGCCTTTTCTTCCTGGTAGCCCTGTTCCTGGTATTTTATCTTTTCATTATTCGTCCGCAGTCGAAGCGTCAGAAGGAAATTCAGAAAAAAGTAACCGAGCTGAAAAAAGGCGATAAAGTGGTTACTTCCGGCGGACTGGTGGGCACGGTGCTCAGCATTGAGGAAGGCTCTGTGATGATGGAGGTGGACAAAGATGTGAAGGTTCGCTTGCTGAAGTCGGCTGTGGTGGATGTAAATCCAGAGAAGCTGGCGTAAGCTGAACGGTTCGGCCCTGCGGTCTGTTTTTGGCAGATAGTTAACCGGTTTGCCGGAGGCAGACGGCATCGGCATACAGGTGTAATCGCCGTGTTTTTCATCTGTGGCATCTGTTTTTTGTGCGGCGATGGTTGCACATTGGTAGTTTCGGTTTCCACGGCACATCCATTATTATAAAAATCCCCCGACTTCCTGTAACATGGAAAAAATTGAATTCAATACGATAGAATCGGCTCTGGAAGACATCCGAAACGGCAAGATTATCATTGTAGTTGACGATGAGGATCGTGAAAACGAGGGGGATTTTGTGATGGCGGCCGAGCTGGTGACGCCGGCGGCGGTGAACCTGATGGCAACGCACGGTCGCGGACTCATCTGCGTGCCGATAACGCGTGAGCGGGCTTATGATCTGAAGCTTGACCGTATGGTTGAGCATAATACCGATGCCATGGAAACGGCGTTTACCGTGTCGGTGGATGCGCGGGAGGGTACCACAACAGGGATCAGCGCCTCCGACCGGGCAAATACCATCAAAGCGCTGATCAACTCGAAGTCGAGAGCCGACGATTTTCGCCGGCCCGGACATATTTTCCCCTTGATTGGTGTGCAGGGTGGTGTGCTGCGACGCGCCGGTCATACCGAGGCTTCCATCGACCTGGCCCGTCTTTCCGGTCTGCAGCCTGCCGGGGTGATTTGTGAAATCATGAATGACGATGGCAGTATGGCTCGTCTGCCGGATCTGGTTAACGTGGCCAGACGCTTTGATATGAAATTAATCACCATCAAAGACCTCATCGCCTACCGCATGCAGAAGGAGTCGCTGGTGAAGGAAGCGGTGAATGTGAAGCTCCCGACCGTGTATGGTGATTTTCAGATTCATGCTTTTGAAGAGCTTTTAAGTGGTGGAAATCATCTGGCGCTGGTTAAAGGTACCTGGGAGCCTGACGAGCCTGTTTTGGTGCGGGTGCACAGTTTGTGTGTTACGGGGGACATTTTCGGATCGAAACGCTGTGATTGCGGGGAGCAGCTGCATGCGGCCCTGCTGCAGGTGGAGCGTGAGGGCAAGGGTGTGGTGCTGTATATGAATCAGGAAGGTCGTGGCATTGGACTGATCAACAAGCTCCGGGCGTATAAGCTGCAGGAGCAGGGCATGGATACCATCGAGGCGAATGTGGCGCTGGGTTTCAAGGCCGATTTACGGGATTATGGCGTTGGCGCGCAGATTTTGAGGTCGCTGGGTATTACGAAGATGCGCCTGATGACGAATAATCCGGCTAAGCGAGTAGGACTTCAGGGCTATGGACTGGAGATGGTGGAGCGGGTGCCTATTGAGGTGCCTACCTATCCCGAAAATATGGATTATATGAAAACCAAGCGTGATAAAATGGGTCACGAGCTTCGGCTGGATCCGCACAGTGGCGATTTTTTGAACGACATCCGCAAGTAAATGAGTAAACGATTCTGGCTGGTAGTTTTGGTTGCCTTTATGGCCTTTGGCTGGTACACCTTTCGTTTTGTGACGGGCGCGAATGCCATTGTTTTTGCAAATATGACGATTGAAGAGGCGCTGGATTATGCCGGGGAGCGCGATAAACCCGTGTTTATCAGTTTTTATACCAATTGGTGTATGACCTGCCGGTCGATGATGGGCGGAACCTACCGCGATGCGGATGTGGTGGCGTATTTCAATAGTGGTTTTATCAATTTGAGTATTAATGCGGAAGATCCGGCATATGGATTGGCTGCGGCGACGGAGTTTGATGTGCGCACGTATCCGACGTTGATATTTTTGTCGCCGGATGGGGAGGTCTTGTTTCGGGATAGTCGTTATTTTGATGGTCCAACGTTTCGCCGACTTGGAGAAACCGTTACCGAACGTATGAACCGCTGGCGCGGGCAGTAGCTGTGCGGTGGCTCGTGGGCTTGATGGTCATAGCGTTTCCGTGCAAGCACGTGGCGCCATTTGTGTTTCAGCGCGTGGCACGATATCGCACCTGATTTCCGTGTATGCATTCGGGCTGTTTACGGCCTTTACCTAATTCTATTTACGGCTTTAACGTCCTGTCCCAACCTATAATCTAACTGTATGCGTCGCTTATGAAGTTCAAAATGCCTCATAACCTGGTCCTCATGTTTGCACTGATGACTTTTGCCCTCGTCCTCACTTGGGTGGTTCCTTCCGGCACGTTTGAAATGCAGCCGAATGAGGCGGGTCAGACCGTGGTTGTGCCCGGCACCTACACACAGGTGGAAGCCAAGGACTATCTGCATCCTGTTTCCCTGTTTACGGTGGTGCCGCGTGCGCTGGCCGATGCGCAGGGCATTATTTTTTTCGTGCTGATTATCGGCGGGTCGATTAAAGTGATTCGGGAGACGGGCGCCATTGACGCCTGGCTGGGATCGCTGCTGCAACGTTTTGGTGACCGGCCGAAATGGTTGCTGTTTTCCATGCTGCTGACCTTTGCCCTGGCTTCGGCAACGATTGGGGTGGCTGAGGAGTACATTCCTTTTGCTATCATTCTGGTGGGACTTTGCGTGGCGATGCGCCTGGATGCCATTGCGGCTATTGGTACGCTGGTGGTGGGTTACGGCATTGGCTATGGCATTGCATTTATGAATCCCTTTACGCTGGTGGTGGCGCAGAATGTGGCGGGGTTGCCGCCTTTATCGGGTTTTGAGTATCGGTTGGCGTTGGTGGTGCCGTTTGTAGCGGTTGGATTTCATCATGTGTGGGGGTATGTGCGACGCATTCAGGCCGATCCGTCGGCGAGTCTGATGGCGGGAGTGGGTGAATCGCCCGTGGCGTTGGCGGAGCCTGTTGCCAATTCAACTGGAGACCGTACGGGCAAATCGATGTCCAACGAGAACGCCGGTGCTTCATCTGCGTCGTTGTCTGCATCTCCTGCAACTACGTCGGCATCCTCCGAAAACGTTGCTGAAAACCAGGCTATCGAAACACCGGATGCTGCTCCAACGTTAACAGCTGCAGCGGCCGCTTATCCCGAAATGACCGGCTCTCGCAAGGCTGTTCTCGGCGCAACGCTTTTGGCCTTGGCTATTTTGATCTGGGGCATTGCCGCGCAGGGCTGGTATTTGGTGGAGCTGGGCGCGTTGTTTCTGATTCTTGCTATTGTTACCGGACTCATTTCGCGCATGGGGGTGAATATGACCGCCGAGACCTTTGCACGGGGAGCTGCGGAGCTTACTTCAACGGCTTTGTTGATTGGTTTCGCCCGGTCTATTGCCCTGCTCATGGAGGATGGCGTGGTATTGCATACCGTGGTGCATGCCCTTGCAACGCCTTTGGCGATGATGGGAGCTGAACTGGCTGCAGTTGGGATGCTGTTCATTCAGAGTGGACTCAATTTTTTCATTCCTTCGGGAAGTGGTCAGGCTTTTGTGGCGATGCCATTGATGGCTCCTATCGGCGATCTGGTGGGAGTTTCTCGGCAGGTTGCGGTGCTGGCGTTTCAGTTTGGCGACGGACTGATGAATATGATTGTGCCTACGAATCCGGTATTGATGGGTATTTTGGGACTTGCCGGCATCCCGTATTCGCGCTGGCTGCGCTTTATTGGTCCCCTTGTGCTAAAATTATTGGCACTGTCGGCCGCAGCGCTGGTTGTGGCTGTGTGGATCGGGTACGCGTAGATTTGGTTCCCTGATTTATATCTTATTTAGTCCAATCTTCTACGCTAATACCTTTTATTCTATTAAAATGCTTGTAGTTATTGGTGACCATCACTAAGTCAAAAGCTACGGCACTCGCTCCTATCAATAGATCGAAGTCATCAATAATTTGTCCAACTTTTTGAAGCCGAGCCTTTTCAGAAGCATAAATATCTAACGCGGGGAGAATGGGAATCACTTGAATACCAGACAAGAAAATTTCCAGAGCTTTGCTATTTTTGGTTTTGGCTTGACTCTTTTCCACGCCAAATTTCAATTCAGCTAAAGTGATTTCAGAGATAAAGCAATTTTCGGGTCCAACCTCAGCAAATTTGGTTTTCAAATCATGAAGACCTTTTATGAAATAGATGCAAACATTCGTATCGAGAAGGTACTGATTCAAAGCTCGTCAACTATTCTCTTAAAGTTTCGAGACCCTTTTATCACGTTGATGAGGTCTTCAGCGCTTTCACTATTATCCCATCCCCCGTAAGAATGGAAAAAGTCCAATTTATTCTGTTTGACATCCCTATTTAACGAATTTGTTAATTTGGAAATCAAATCAATCTTATTTTGGGCACTCATATTTTTAAAAAAAGTGAGATAGCTGTCAATCATTTTTGTATGTACATCAATAGCTTCCAAATTAAAAACTGTTGGTTATAAATTGTTAGTTATAAAATATAGATAACGGATTAATAACTACTTCCTATATAAATAATAAAAAATATTATCTGATTAAACACGCTTCTTGGCTCTGGACGATGAGCTGAATAAAAAAAGGATGCTCCTTGTTAGGGATGCATCCTTTTAATGAAAAGAACCGCTTGATGATACATAATCGGTGTTCTGCCTCTTAGCAGCTTACAGTTTGCGGCAATGCCTAACATTAAAGCCGCATCTATTGCCCTGTTAAACGGAATATGAAGCAGGACCGACGATGCCGTCTGGCGGAATTAGTCTTTCTTGGCGGTCATACCATCTACAGAGATTTTGCCACTGCCCGTAATGATGAGCGCCAATGAGGTCAATAATAACAACAGGTCTAGTCGCATAGCACGGAATACGTCGTCGCCGCCAAGTTTGGTGGTTACAATGGCCACAACCATGATGATGGCCATGAGCAACGCGGGAATTTGGATTCGGAATCCGGCCAGGATCATGATTCCTCCAACGAATTCTACAATGGCAACGAACCAGGCCATGAAAGCGGCCATCGGGATGCCGATGTTGCCGAAGAATCCGATTGTGCCTTCAATGCCGGTCAGTTTGCCCCATCCGGCATAAATAAAAATGAGTCCAACCCCGATGCGGAGCAGCAAGGGAGCGATATCGGCATATTTGTCTGTGTTGAATGTTAACATAATAACTACCTGTTTGTTTGTGTTTGTGGGAGAGGGTTGCCGGTATCGTGGTGATACATTGCCGGATTTTACAAGGCCTCAAGGTTCGGTTTTAATCGAGGCTTCCATCGAAAGGCTACCATCGGCTTTAACCGAGGCTTCCATCGACATTAACCGAGGCTTCCATCGACGTTAACCGAGGCCTCCATCGACGTTAATCGAGGCTCCATCGGCTTTAACCGAGGCTTCCATCGACAGACTTGTACACGACTTTACAGACAACCGATGAAAACAGTATAATCAAGAAATTGAATAAAATCATCTGCCGGTAAGGGTTGGCAGGCGCCATCATGTTGTTTTTCAAATGATTTTACAAGGATGTGCCTCGCGGAAGCTGTCTGTGTAACCTGACGTTAACACTTGACGGTCTAACGGGTATTATTCTAGTGTGGATGGATCTACGGCTTCGATAAAAAAGACCCCGTTCTGCACGAAGGCATGGTAGCTGGATGGACGGTCGAGGGGTCGGTCGGTGCTGAAATCATACCGGTCGCCGGGAGCCAGTTTCCACACCCGTACGGCGCGGCGGTCGCGGTGCCAGGTGAGGGGAGCATCCGCCAGCATCATTTCGGGTCCGCCGCGGGACCAATACGGCAAGTACATCCATACGAAACCACCTCCATAGACCGTTCCGATGCCATTTTCGTCGATGATGAGGGCTGTGCGTTCGTCGATGCCGATGCCTTTGGGTTCATAGTCCGTTTCGCGGGCCCGTGCCAGGAAGGTCATGAGCCTGCCTTCGCGTTGGCGTTCGGAGAAATGGGTATCAACGATGCGGTCGGCCAGTACGGCTGCGGTACCGAACAGGGCCGGTCTTAATGTGATGTCGGAGGCGAGGGGGTCGGCCATGGCCTCGGTGCTGGTTACAGATCTTCCGGATGCGTCGAAATATCGTCCGCCCCAGATCATGGCTCCGGCGCTGGTTCCGCCAACAGGTATGTGTTTTTCGCGTAAGAGGTGGTCAACTGTTTCGCTGAGAAGGGTGTTCGACCAGCTCAACGTGTAGCGCCACTGGTCGCCACCGGCTACGAACAAGGCCTCGGAACGTGCAAGTGTTGCATTATCGTCGGGATTTTCGCTTTTCTCGCGGGTGTTGAACAGAAAGGTTTCTACAGAGGCCGCATCGGCCAGATCGAGCATATATTGGTTGTAGCCGGTACTTCCTGATGCGCGAATGACGGAAATATTCCCGCCATCGGCTGCCTGGATAAAGCGAATCATGGCGACATCCACATCGGTGCTGCCACCTCCAAGAAATAATAAAGGTATTGGATTCGTTGTAGTGTCAGCAGGAGAACCAACACGTCCTATTGATGCGGTTGTTTCGGCAGCGGGTGGTTCCGGCGAAAGTACTGCGGTATCGGTGCAGGCAATGGCAGGCAACCCAAAAAGAAGCATCATTGAAACGTGAACTATTCGAATCATAATGTCTGTTAAATTAATAGACGTTTAAGCTGTAAGCGAATTTCGACGATATTCTTTGTAAAGTCCACTATCAATTTTCAGGGGAAACTCCAAACTCAGAATTGATTTTGGACGGATTATTTTGTATTATTATCGGCTTCACGAGAAAACTACGTTTAAACAGAAACTTTTATTTCGTGCATGCTATTTTGAGCATTAGCGAAAGGTAATTTATTATTAGCCCACCATAAACGCGTGACTATGAGCAAAAAAAAGGCGGCAAAAAGCAAGGATACATCAAGCACATTCAGAACGGATTCCAGAACCATTGATCAGTATTTTGCTGACATTGCGAACTATCCGCAGATTAATGTGGATGAGGAAGTCCGGTTAGCCGAGGCAATTATAGCCGGTGACCAGACTGCGCGAAATCGCCTGGTTGAAGCCAACCTTCGTTTCGTAGTTTCTACAGCCAAAAAGTTCCAGGGGAATGGTTTGAGCCTGGATGACCTGGTTGCTGAGGGCAATATCGGACTTATTAAAGCAGCGGAGCGATTTGATCCTACCCGTGGATTCAAATTTATTTCGTATGCCGTATGGTGGATTCGGCAGTCTATACTTCAGGCTCTGGCTCTGAAAGGACGTATTGTTCGGCTTCCGCTAAACGTCATCGGCGAAATCAATAAAATCAAGAAAGTTCAGGGTAATCTAGAGCAGCAGCTCGAGCGCCCTCCTACCGCTGCCGAATTATCGGAATACCTGGAGTCATCGGCGAACAGCATTCAGGAAACACAAAAGCGTTCTTCTTATCACTTGTCGATGGATGCTCCGGTAGGTTACGACGGTGATCTTACACTGATGGATACCATTTCTGATGAAGAGGAAGGTCGACCCGATGCGGATCTGATGGTTCAGTCGCAACAGGAAGATATTAAGAGCATGCTGGCGAAGCTTACTCCGCGGGAAGCGCAGGTTCTAATCAGCTATTACGGAATTGGCACAGGCCAGGCGTTAACGCTGGAAGATATTGGTGAGCAGCTGGATCTTACCCGTGAGCGGGTTCGTCAGATTAAGGAAAAAGCTATTCGCAAGCTGCGTACCAAAAGCAATAGCGGTCGACTTCGCACCCACCTGGGTTAAGGTTTAGCGACTTTTTCGTTGCGGTGAAGCTCTTTTTTGATTCGGCTGAGGATTTGATACTGCTAAAGATTAATCCTTTGCATAAGGGGAAACTTTTGCAATAAACTCGGAAAAGTCATCGAGTAAATTCAGGTACGCATACAATTGATTAACGTCAATTTTTACATATTCGTGAATGAGAATATTTCTCAAGCCCACCATAGCACGCAGCCTCTCGGCAAGGCCTTCATCCAAAATATTAAACGATTGAAGGCTGTTTACACAGTCTTTATACGTGGATGTTTTTCCAAAGTTATTGCTTGCGGCGATATGGCAGGCGATATCAATCGTTAACTGTATCGACTCAAATAGTCCGTACCGAAGCGCCCACCCCAGCGTCAGGTTTTCAAGCACTTCATTTTGGGAATGTTCCTTTTTGAAAGCTCTTAACTTTGCCACATTCTCTTCAAGTTGAGCAAGACGGTCAGGATGCATAATTACGGTCTCCGATTTTGTTTTCCTGTACCCGCTTCATAAATGCCTTTTCAGACAACGATCTGATATAGCGTGTATCCTCAAATTGGTGAAGAGAACGCAGGCGGTAGGTAAGCTGAGCGGTGGGATGATCAGCTAATTTTAATTCTTTACCCTCATTGAGTATATCCTGGCTCAATACCGGGTTAGATTCTGGCAAATCGTTCATCACAACGAGGTCAACAGGAAGTCCACTCCGGGGGTCCAGCATATCGACGGAATAACCCGGTGTGGATAATAACACTTCGTGAACATGTTGTTGCAGATTGTACTGCAGAAGCCCTATGTCGTGTAAACGATAGGGTTCTACAAAATGTACAGCTATGTCGACGTCCTGAAAATGTTCCGATTTTATAAACGATCCAAAGACATAGGCAAACATCACCGTTTCGTTTTGGTGAAGCTCTTTTTTGATTCGGCTGAGGATTTCATCTTTATAGGATTGCTGTAACTGCATATTGCAATATACATATTATCTGTTGGAGGTGGATAGGGGCAACCGTTGGTGACTTTTCCTTTGTGCGATGCTCGTTTTGGGGTTGGAATCGCACGTATTTCGAAATGCGTAGGATGCCTTTAGTCCGACTGGGACGCAAGTGTGGATGCGAGCGCTTCCCAGGCCAGGGTTATGCATTTACGACGGGTGGGAAATTCGCGTACCTGCGACAGGGCTAGCATGGCTTCGGGTGCGCCAACATTCATGGCTCCAGGTGCACCAACATCCCCGGCTTCGGTATCGTGGGTAAGCCGCGTGGCTGTTTCTATAAGACTGGGCAACTCCTTAAGGAATCGACCTTCAACCACCTCACACAATATAGACGCGGAGGCTTTGCACAGCATGCAACCCGCGGCATGATGACGAATGTGGGTGAGCACGCCGTTTTCAGACATCCACCAAAGGCGGACAACATCGCCGCAGCTTCGGTTTCTATGTTCGATGCGGCCAAATAAGACCTTTGCACCGGCAGAATCCCCTTCGATGGAGCCCGCATCCTCCCAAAACGGCCGATATACTTTCCCCACCGCATGAACCGGCTGTTTGGCGTGACGGATAAGCATATCGTCGTAGGATTTCATAAAACCTTCCCTCCAAGCCTAAGCCTGAGGTGCTTCCTCCTGTGTATCCGCATATTCGGCTATCGGAATACATGCGCACATCAGATTTCGGTCACCATAGGCACTGTCGATACGACCAACCGCAGGCCAAAATTTCGACTCCCGAACCCATTCCAGCGGAAATGCTGCTTTCTGACGGGTATAAGGCCGGTCCCAGGTTTCAGCCATGACCACTGCCGCCGTATGCGGTGATTTTGTGAGTACGTTCACTTCCCGGTCAGCCACACCGTCGGCTATTTCCTGAATCTCGGCACGAATAGCCATCATGGCCTCGCAGAAGCGATCCAGTTCGGACTTGGTTTCACTCTCGGTCGGCTCAATCATCATGGTTCCGGCTACAGGAAACGACACCGTAGGTGCATGATAGCCGTAATCCATCAATCGCTTGGCGATATCGGTTACTTCCACCCCGGCAGACGTCTTGAACGGTCGCAGATCGATGATCATTTCGTGAGCACTCCGACCATTTTGATTGGTGTAGAGCACATCGTAGTGACCTTCGAGTCGGGCTTTGATATAATTGGCGTTCAAAATGGCCACACGAGTTGCCTGGGTAAGTCCCTCTCCGCCCATAAGTCGGATGTAGGCATAGGAAATAGGCAAAATACCGGCGCTTCCAAACGGTGCCGCCGAAATAGCAGTCATATCCGCAGAAGCTCCATTGTCAACCAGCGTGTGACCGGGCAGGAACGGGGTTAAATGAGCCGCCACACCTATCGGACCCATTCCAGGACCACCTCCGCCGTGCGGAATACAAAATGTTTTATGCAGGTTCAGGTGACAAACATCGGCTCCAATGGCCGCCGGTGAGGTGAGTCCTACCTGAGCATTCATGTTGGCTCCATCCATGTACACCTGTCCGCCATGCTGGTGGATGAGGGCACAGATTTCGCGAATATCCTCTTCAAACACCCCGTGTGTGGACGGGTATGTCACCATGAGTGCCGCCAAACGGTCGCTGTACTTCTCGGCCTTCTCACGCAAGTCGGCCAAATCGATGTTACCCTGATCGTCGCACTTGGTTACCACCACTTCCATGCCGGCCATTACCGCACTGGCAGGATTGGTACCATGCGCAGAGGAAGGAATAATGGCCACGTTTCGGTGGGCATCGCCACGAAAGAGATGGTAATTTCGGATGGTCATCAGTCCGGCAAATTCCCCTTGGGCACCCGAGTTCGGCTGGAGGGATACGGCATCAAAGCCGGTGATTTCGCATAACCACTTAGACAGATCGGTGTTCATTTCCTGATAACCCAGAGCCTGGTCGGCCGGCACAAAGGGGTGCAATGCCGCGAATTCGGGCCAGGTGACCGGCATCATTTCGGCGGTGGCGTTGAGTTTCATGGTACAAGAGCCCAATGAAATCATGGAGTGCACCAGCGAGAGGTCTTTATTTTCGAGTCGTTTCAGATAGCGGAGCATCTCGTGCTCGCTGTGATAACGATTGAAACTGGGGTGCGTAAGGTAGTCAACCTCCCGCATGAGGTCGGTCGGATAAGCCAATTTCACCTGAATTTCACGCAGTTCGCTGGTTTTGACTTCAATGAAGGCTGCCATGGCGTCGGTATGGGCAGAAACTGTATCCCGTTCAGGGACGGATTCGGCTCCCAGCGCCCGGGCAAAGACGCCAATCACCGCGGCAATATCGCTCACATACTTGGCCTCATCCACCGAAATGCCAATCTGCGTGGCACCGATGTATCGGAAATTCATTTCGTGTTGCAGGGCTTCACGGCGAATGCGATCTACCACAGCGGCGTCTTTGAGCTCCAGATGCAGGGTGTCGAACCAGAGCGGATTCTGTACTTCAACGCCAAGTTTGCCCAGCTCGTAGGCCAGCACAGAAGTGAGTCCGTACACGCGCTCGCCAATTTGTCGCAGGCCTTTGGGACCGTGATACACCGCATACGCTCCGGCCATTACCGCCAACAATACCTGTGCGGTACAGATGTTGGATGTTGCTTTTTCACGACGAATATGTTGCTCGCGGGTCTGCAACGCCATTCGGTAGGCGGGTGCACCCGTATCATCAACCGAAACCCCGATAATACGTCCCGGAATGCTGCGTTTAAACTCCTCGCGTGTAGCAAAAAACGCGGCGTGTGGTCCGCCGTAGCCCATAGGTACGCCGAAACGCTGCGACGATCCTACAACCACATCAGCGCCCATGGCACCAGGGGATTTCAACACGGTACAGGCCAGCAAATCGGCGGCTACCGTTACCATAACGCCATTTTCGTGCGCTGCAGCAATCAAAGAGGTCAGGTCGCGCACGTTACCATAGGTGTCGGGATTCTGAATCAGTACTCCAAACAATTCCGGGTCGGTCACATCCAATGTGTCGATAGGCGCAATGACCAGATCGATTCCAATCGGAAGTGCACGGGTTTTTAGCACCTCCAGCGACTGCGGATGCACGGCATCGGAGACAAAAAAGCGGGATGCCTTCCGCTTGGCACCTTTCTTCACCGAAAACAGCATCGACATGGCCTCGGCTGCGGCCGTGCCCTCATCTAGCAGGGAAGCATTGGCAATTTCCATACCCGTGAGGTCCATCACCATGGTCTGGAAATTAATGAGCATCTCGAGTCGACCCTGTGCGATTTCAGCCTGGTACGGCGTGTAGGCCGTGTACCAACCCGGATTCTCCATGATGTTTCGGAGAATGACCCCGGGGGTAATGGTGTCGTAATACCCCATCCCGATAAACGAACGAAAGATGTGATTTTTACGAGCTACATCTCTAAATTCGCGCAGGAAACGGTGCTCGTTCACCGGTTCGGGCAGATTCAGCGCTTCAGGCAGCCGGATGCCGGCGGGGATGGTTTCGCTGATGAGCTGGTCGAGAGAGTCGACCCCGATTGACCGGAGCATTTCGGACTGTTCTTCGGGGGTAGGACCATTATGACGGAGGGCAAATACATCGCGTGAGTCGAGATCAATACTCATGGGTAAAAAACAATTTGTGGTTAAATGCGTAACGGATATACATCTTATCTGGATGCGAAACCTGAGAAAACATCAGACCCTGAACTACATCAAACGTGAAAAAAAGGACCCTGATGACGGGAAAAAGATTGCTTTTGCAGATATCCGGGAGGGTTTCATACATAGGATTCGAAAAAACGATACCGCCTAAAGAGCTATGATGTCTGCCTCTCGAAAATGTTCTTAAAAATATGCTCCTGATAACAGCAGAAAGGTACGAATAATTCACAATCCGCATAAACTACTCCGCGCTTTTTTAACCTGCCGATCATGCAGATTTTACCGATTGTAAGTAATTGCTAAATCAAGCTTATTGACGTAGTTTGGAGACTTTAAATATGCTACGGAAATGAATGAAAATCACATCCCCTGTGTTTCTTTTATCTGAAGTACGCAAATAAATGTTTTTAACAGTCCTTTTTCACCATGTCAGACACTAAGATTACACAATTGCTTAAAGATTGCGCCAAAGATGAGCAAAGTCTAAAGAAGCTGGAAAATGCTTTTGAGGAGCTAAATAAAAAAGCTCAAAACCTCAAGTTGCTAGAGGCAGCTATACGCAATGATTACGATTCTATTTTGATTACGGAAATGGATCTCGATAAGCCCGGACCAAAAATTGTGTACGTCAACGAAGGGTTCACCAAAATGACCGGCTATTCCCGCGAGGAAGCTGTAGGTCAGACACCACGAATTTTGCATGGTCCAAAAACGGATCGAGCGGTACTCGACAAGTTGAAGTATTCTTTGCTGAACGGACGTGCTTTCTTCGGTCAGACCATCAATTACCGAAAAGACGGGTCCGAATTTGTAAATCAGTGGGACATCCATCCCCTTCTCGATTCCGATGGAAATATTACGCATTGGGTTTCTTATCAGCATGATATAACCGAGCGCAAGCGGGCTGAGCTAAGCGTAATCAATTCCAATGCGGAAACCGACGAGCTGTACGAAGACTCTAAACGTACCATTGTAGATCTGGCTGAAAACGGAGCGGTGGTAAGTGCCAACAAGGCTTTCCGTGAGATGATTGGCTACCACAAAGACGAAATCAAAAACACATTTATCTGGGATTTGATGCCGCTGAAGTTTGGAAATTCCCTGAAAGCTCAGTTCGAACGTATCTGGAAAGAGGAATTCTCGCAGGGCAAAACCTACCGAATGATGCTCCGTCACAAGAACGGTCTTCCCGTTCAGGTTGAAATTCAGACTAAGAAAATGGATCTCAATACCGGTGAATTCGTGCGATGCGATGTGAGAAATCTGACGTTGCGTAAACGTATTCTGAACACGCTCAAGAAACGGAGTACCGATTACACACGGATGTTTGAGCGGAAAGTGGATTTCAACTACGGTTTAATCCTGGATGATGACAACAAATTCCGATTCAAATGGCTCTCGGACGGGTTCAAAAAAATAACCGGATACGATGTGGAAGAATGTCTGCATGCTGAAGGTTGGAGAGACTTGATACACCCCGATGACCGTGGAATTGTTGCCGAGCACGTAATGAAAGCTTTCGACGGGATGTCGAGCACAATTACCTACCGAATTGTGACTAAAGATGGTACAACTAAGAAAATTATGGATTATGCCAAGGCTGACAGTTACGATAATATGGGGAATGCCCAGGCCATTGTGGCATCCGCCATTGATGTCAGCAGTCGTGAAGAGACCGTAGCGTAGGATAGCATTCCATACATGCCCGCTATTTTACCGGGTTTTCTTGCCAATTTTAAGGATGTCGGAGGCGGCATCCTTTTTTTTATTCAACCATCTGCTGGGTGAAGCGTCTAATGATAAAGAACGCGCGATTCTTAACTATAACACATCGCTTCAAATTTTATCTATTATGAAAACGCTTAAAACACTCTCCATCACGCTGGCCATACTATTAGTAGCTGGAGTATTTTCAGCTGACGCTCAGCAACGCGGTCAGCGTTCAGGTGCCGTTCAGGGAGGCATCCTCGCACCACAAATGACCGAAGCCCTGCAGCTTACCGACCAACAGCGCCTGCAGATACTCGACCTGCGAAACAGCGGCGCCATTGAGCGACAGGCTATGCGGGCGACTTTTCAGGAGGGAGATACTACTCCAAACGAAATGCGGTCCGCTGTTGAATCTATGAGGGAGCGTCATCAAGACGGCCTCCGGCAGATACTCACCGAAGAGCAGTATGCAAAGCTGGAAACATTGCGGGAAGAACGCCGTGAGCTGAATCAGTCTGAGCGTTCGGGCAACCGAGGCGGATATGGTATGATGCAGGGCGGAAACCGACAGGGCATGATGCAGGGCGAACGTCGCAGGGATGGCGCCGGTGTTCAGCGTGGTAATCGCGATGGCGAGGGTGCTGGTATTCAGCGTGGTATGCGGCAGCAAGATGACACCTTTCAGCGAGGCCGTCGCGCTCCACAAGAGTAATGATTCCATCTGTACACATATCTCTGGATTCCTTACTTTGGTGTGCACGTGGGGTGCAGGATGATCTGCCCCCCACCTTTTCTGTTACCCCTGATCAAACCATGACCGACTCCGGCAGATTTACTGAACGTGATATTGAGCGGGAGCTGGAATCGCATTATGCTTTGGTTTATCGCTATGTATCGGGAATGACTTGGGGGAGCGGACTGGATGCTGAGGATCTCACGCAGGATGTATTTCTGAAGGCCTATCGAAGTGCAGATTCATTTAATCGTGGAAGTGCGCTTTCAACCTGGCTGTATAAAATTGCCAGAAACACGGTGTACGATGCGATGCGGAAGCAGAAAGTTCGCAGATTTCTGGGATTATTATGGCCCATGAACGATGAGCATGAACCGAACGACTTTGCTCAATCAGAATCAGACGATGAGCAGATGGATGTTCGTGAAATTCAGTTGATTGTAAGACAGGCCATTACCGAACTGGACGAACCCTACCGAAGTCTGGTAATCTGGAAAGAGCTTGAAGAGCTGCCATATAAACAAATTGCTGAAATAACCGGCGAACCGGAAGGCACCCTTAAAAGCAGACTATTTTACGCCCGGAAAAAGCTTCGGGATATACTCTTGAAAAAAGGTATTCATTATGAAATCTGATAGACGATACACCCTTAATACGCTGAAATCGGGTTATGGAAAAATCGAGCCCGATGGCTGGGCTGTAACCCGAATGAAAGCGCGACTTGCACGAGAAAAATACGATCCTGCTGAGTTTGTACCCCGTATGGTTGTACGTGTTTTTCGCCGTTACGTGCTGGCTTCGGTCCTCACTGTTTTTGCGATTACGGCCTGGCTGGACTATACAAGCGATACCGCGGTGTACGTAACGGACACACCGGTTGTGGAGAGCTGGCTGCTTGGTGAGTTAAACGACGAAATCGTGCATGAAATACCTGAGTTCACCTTTTTGATGGAATTTTAATCATGTTGAAACAGACATCCACTATTGTACTTTTATTTGCGCTAACCTTTCTGATCGGGGCGGGCAGCGGTTACTTTTTCCGAGGACTTACCTCACCATCTGTGGCAACCTATAATGAGGTGGTCTGGGAGGAGCGCAACGGCAGAGCGGAGCGGATGCGTGATGGAGATCGTGGCGCAGGTCAGCATCAGGAACAACAGTATCGTGAGTTTCGCATGCGTATGATTTCGGAATTGGCGCTGGAAGAGGAGCAGGTTGAACCTTTTTTTGTGATTATGGCAACCAGCCGGCGTAATATGCGCACCGTTCGTGAGGAGAACCGCGATCAGCTGCGTGCGGAGATGCGGCAACAAGCCGATGACATGCATGCCCAGGTGCGTGAAGTACTCTCGGATGAGCAATTCAACAAATGGATGGAGATGAGCCGCCAATATGCCCGTAACGGTGGTAGAGGTGGGAATTAACTACTGGTCGAGTGTTCCTTTCGCAAGGCTGCACTTTTCCATTTAATTTCTTTTCAGAAACGACCGATGAAGCTGCTCTATACATGTACACGAGGCTGCACTACCATGCCTCGTGATTTTCCAGCATCGACCGCTACAGCCGCTTCAAACAAGTTCGCAAGGCTGCACACATGTAATTAAGCTTTTCCAGCATCGACCGTTGTTACACTTCAAAACCCTCTGTATTCAAGCACCGGACTGTGCTTATTTGATACGGGTTACAAGCAATCCAATTACCAACACTGCTGCAGATATTATTATCGGCACATAATCACCTGTACTCACTGCTACATCTGCACCCAGTACCTCAAACGACTCCGAGTCATCAAGATATTGTATAATAGATTGTTCCCGCCAGTCCGGCCAAGGCCATAATTCCGCCGATTACTTTTTTCATAAGTTTACCTGTTCTGAAGATGATTAATTAATTGATTCATAATGGCTTATGACTATTCAATATAGAACTAAACCTTAACAAACAAAGTTTGTTAAGGTTATTTTACGTTTGTTAGCACAAAAGCTTACTGCGCGCGCATACGGTCAACATCTTTTTTGTGTTTCAATCTTGTAAATCCTGATCGTTGAAGTTAAAAAAGCGCTTACATAGACAAATTTGAAGCCATATTTGGTATATTTCGATCATTGAATACAAAACCGGATTTACTTAATTCCAATCACCTTACCTAAACTGTTTTCTTTATGGCCATCGACACGTTACCACGTATTGCTCCGCTCACCACCTTAACCGAAGATGAACAAATGTTGCGCGATGCCGCCGCTGATTTTGCCAGAGGGGCGATTGCTCCTCATATTCATGAAATGGATAAGGCCGCGGAATTGCGTAAAGATATTATGGATGGTTGTTTTGAGCAGGGGCTCATGGCCATTGAAATCCCCGAAAAATATGATGGTGCCGGAGGAAGTTTTTTCATGTCGATTGTGGCTATTGAGGAAATTTCCCGTGTTGATCCCGCCGTTGGTGTGTTTGTGGATGTACATAACACATTGGTTATCAATGCCTTTAATCACTGGGCAAGCGACGATATTAAACAACGCTATTTACCCCGACTGGCAACCGATACCGTAGGTGCTTATGCCCTTTCTGAGGCCAGTTCGGGCAGCGATGCCTTCTCTCTTAAACTCAGAGCTGTGAAAAAGGGCGATAAATGGATCTTGAACGGACATAAACTTTGGATTACCAACGGCAAAGAAGCCGGCGTTTTTATCGTGTTCGCCAATGTGAGTCCGGAAGATGGATACAAAGGAATTACGGCATTTATCGTGGAGCCCGGTATGCCCGGATTTAGCATCGGTAAGAAAGAAGACAAACTCGGAATTCGGGCAAGTTCCACCACAGAGCTTATTTTTGAGGATTGTGAAGTGCCGGATGTCAACGTACTGGGTGAAGTAGGCAAAGGCTACAAAATTGCCATTGAAACCCTCAACGAAGGCCGCATTGGCATTGGCGCGCAGATGGTGGGCATTGCCCGGGGTGCGTTTGATGCGGCATTGACCTACGCAAAAGAACGTAAGCAATTTGGCAAAACCATCGGATCGTTTCAAGGGATGCAGTTTGAGCTGGCTCGTCTGGCTACCGAAATCGAACTGGCCCGATTGATGGTGTATCAGGCGGCAAGGCTTAAGGAAGCGGGTCAGCCGTTTCTAAAGGAGGCAGCCATGGCCAAGTTTTATTCCTCTGAGGTGGCCGAGCGCGTGGCCTCATCGGCCATTGAAGTCTTCGGGGGATATGGTTATGTAAGTGAATATCCGGTTGAAAAGTTTTATCGCGACGCTAAAATTGGCAAAATCTATGAAGGAACGACCTTCATGCAGCTGCAGACCATTGCCAAGCTGTTGGGGTAGACCTTCACGTAGTTGCAGACCATTGCCAAGCTGTTGGGGTAATAAAACGATATGCATCGATCCAACGTTTCTTGCGTGCAACTACAGGCATTGCGCATGTATCGCCTGGTCAATGGTTCGTGCCGATTGCCCAAAGTATTTGTTCTCGTCACTGCTGAAGCGGTGTATTAGCCGGACTTGGTCTCAACGTACGGTATGTTGAAACAAAAAAGGCCGGTTGGATACCCCCACCGGCCTTACGCTAACCATAGACTACATCTACAGACTGCTGCTTTTCGATTACTCGCCTTTAAGCAGCTGAATTTCGCCTAGAAGTTTGATTTCATCGCTCACGAGCAGGTTACCAGCTTCGTTTACGACGTGGAATTTCAGTCCGAAATCTTTTCTATTGAGCTTACCCTCAAAGGTGAATCCGGCTCTGGTTTGTCCCCAGGGATCTTTCGCAAGACCAGCGAATTCCACATTCAACGTTATCGGCTTGGTTACGTCGCGAATGGTCATTTCACCGGTCATAACATATTCACTTTCACCTTTTTTCTCCATGCCATTGGCTTTAAACGTAAGATCAGGATACTGCTCGACGTTGAAGAAATCGTCGCTTCGAAGATGTTCATCACGCTGGTTGTTACCGGTTTCAACAGAAGCCGTTTTTGCTGTAAAATGAATCGGAGCCGCATCAAAGTCTTCTTCTTTCGCATCAACCGTAGCCTCATATTCCTTGAACTGACCCGTAACGGTAGTAATCATGAGGTGCTTTGCTTTGAAACGAATTTCAGAATGGTCTTTATCTAATGTCCAGGTTGCCATAATGCTAATGAGTTTTGTATGAATTATTAGTTGTTTAACTGATATTTGTTTAAACATATAAATAATTACAGAAAGTTCCTAAGGAAGAAAACATTCGTGGTCATTATGTCACGAAACCTTTACGGAGGGCTTTCGGAATCGTTGAGGCACTGCACGTTGCGAGATTTCAGGGTTGAAAAGATGAACAGCCGCTGTACGGCATGCTATCATTAAGGTATCAGAACCTGTCGTTGAGTCGTACAGTTTGGATGTGCGTGTGGAAAATCAGATGTGCGTGGAGAGCGGGCGAGACATCGGCTAGATAATCGCAAATTGATTACGGTTATGGACTATTTTTGAGGATGTCGTCTACCGCCTGCATAGGTGTGATGCTGCCTGACCGGAGCTCGGTAATGGCTTTCATATAGTCGGCCTGTACATTACCATCGTTCCAAAACCGGTGCAGCACCTGCTGCTCGACCAGGCTTTTCACCCAGTTCAGGTTCTGCTTGCGGCGGTTGGAGTCGAGCCGCTTGCTGGATTTCAGCTCTTCAAGTTGCTTCAGGGTATGGTCCCAGACCGCTTCGATGCCTTCGTTGGTGAGGGCGCTGCACAGGAAAACCCGGGTTTCAACGGTCTCCTCCCGCGACTGCAAATAATGCAGTCCCTGCTCAATCTCCCGTCGGGCGGCTTCGGCCCTATCCCGATTATCACCGTCGCACTTGTTCACCACCATCACATTGGCCAGCTCCAGTATACCGCGCTTGATGCCCTGCAACGCGTCGCCGGCGCCCGGAAGCATGAGCAGCAAAAACAGATCGCTCATGGAGGCCACCTCGTACTCGCTTTGTCCCACCCCGACGGTTTCGATGAGAATTACGTCATATCCGGCAGCTTCGCACAGCAGGATGGATTCCCTCGTGCGCTGCGTCACACCACCCAGGCTCCCCGCCGTTGGCGAAGGACGAATAAAGGCATCTTCGTGGGCAACCAATTTCTCCATGCGGGTTTTGTCGCCCAGTATGCTCCCCCCCGAGAACGGAGAGCTCGGATCTACGGCTAGCACCGCAACCTTGAGTCCACGGGCGATGAGCAACATCCCGAGAGACTCGATAAACGTGCTTTTTCCTACGCCCGGCACACCACTGACCCCGATTCTCCAGGCACCTCCCGTGAACGGCATGGCATCTTGCAGCAGTTTCTGAGCCGATTCGCGGTCCTCGGCGCGTGTGCTTTCAATGAGGGTTATGGCCTTGCTGAGGGTTCGTCTGTTGCCTGATTTCAGGTCGTCGATGGAGATGGACATGTGCACAAAATTATGATGAAAACGGATCACCAAAGGTACGAAATTACCGGATTAAAACGCATCCATTCCGGGCAAATCAGGCCGAAGTACGCGATAAACAGCGCTGACATCCCTCCTGCCCAGGGGCTTCGACTTTCTTACTGCGGTAAACGAATCATTTTCTTTGTTACAGCACGGCCCTACGCTATGGCTTCCAGCACGCGAAGTGCGGCTTTCGGGATGTTGGTTCCGGGACCAAACACCTCCGCCACGCCGGCTTGCTTCAGGAAGGGATAGTCTTGCTCGGGGATGACGCCTCCGGCCACAACCTGTATGTCATCAGCGCCCTGATCCCTGAGCAGCTGGATGAGTTCGGGAATGAGGGTTTTGTGTCCGGCCGCCAGACTGGATACTCCGACGATATGGACGTCGTTTTCGATGGCTTGCTTGGCGGCCTCGGCGGGGGTAGAGAAAAGCGGACCGAGATCGACATCAAAGCCCATGTCGGCGAACGCGGTAGCGACGACTTTGGCGCCACGGTCATGCCCGTCCTGGCCCATTTTCACGACCAGAATGCGTGGTCGACGGCCTTGTTTCACAGCGAACTGCTCCACGGCGGACTTCACTTCGTCGTATTCATCTTTTTTCACATACATGCGTTCGTACACTCCGCTTACGGTTTGAGTAGATGCGCGGTGTCGACCCCATACGGCCTCCAGCGCGTCGCTGATTTCGCCGACTGTAGCACGCACGCGGGCGGCCTGAACCGCCAGATGGAGGAGATTCTGCGCGGCATCGTTCGATTCGTTGCGGGCCGCATCCGTCAGCGCCTGCAGGGCTGCCTGAACAGCGATTTCATCCCGGCTCGACCGTACCGATTGGAGTCGCCTGATCTGGGAGTCGCGCACTTTGGTGTTGTCAATATCGAGCACATCAATCGGCGGCTCACCGCTCACCTGATATTTATTCATCCCCACGATGGTAATGCTTCCGCTGTCGATGCCGGCCTGCTTTTTGGCCGCGGCTTCTTCAATGCGCAGTTTCGGCATGCCGCTTTCCAGCGCCTTGGCCATGCCTCCGAGCTTTTCTACCTCTTCGATGATGGACCGGGCTTCGCTCACGAGCTGGTCGGTGATGGCTTCAATGGCATAGGACCCACCCAGGGGATCGGCGGTGTAGGTTACATCGGTTTCTTCCTGAAGGATGAGCTGCGTGTTGCGGGCAATGCGCGCCGCGGTGTCGGTGGGCAGCGATACGGCCTCGTCGTAGGAGTTGGTATGCAGGCTTTGCGTGCCTCCGAGTACGGCTGCGAGTCCTTCGATGGTGGTACGAATCACGTTGTTGAGCGGATCCTGAGCGGTGAGACTCCACCCGCTGGTCTGACAATGCGTGCGGAGCATGAGGGATTTGTCGCTTTTGGGGGCGAATTCGGCTTTGATGAGCTCGGCCCAGAGCTTGCGGGCGGCGCGTAGTTTGGAGATTTCCATGAGGAAATTCATCCCAATACCGAAAAAGAAGGACAAACGGGGCGCAAAAGCGTCGACATCCAACCCGCGCTTGACCGCCGCTCGTACGTATTCGAGTCCGTCGGCCAGGGTGAAGGCCAGTTCAAGGGGTGCACCGGCGCCGGCTTCCTGCATGTGGTAGCCGCTGATGGAGATGGAGTTGAAACGGGGCATCTCGCGACTGGTGTAGTCAATGATGTCGGCTACGATGCGCATGGATGGCGCGGGGGGATAAATATATGTGTTGCGCACCATGAACTCTTTGAGGATGTCGTTCTGGATGGTGCCACTGAGCTGGTTTGGGGCAACGCCTTGTTCTTCGGCGGCAACGATGTAGCATGCCATGATGGGGAGTACGGCTCCGTTCATGGTCATTGACACCGACATTTCGTTGAGGGGAATCTGGTCGAAGAGGATTTTCATGTCTTCGACGGAGTCGATGGCTACGCCGGCTTTGCCCACATCGCCCGATACGCGCGGGTGGTCGGAGTCGTAGCCGCGGTGTGTGGCCAGATCGAAGGCTACGCTGAGGCCTTTTTGTCCGGCATTGAGGGCTTTTCGGTAGAATGCGTTGCTTTCTTCGGCGGTTGAAAATCCGGCGTACTGCCTGATCGTCCACGGTTGCTGGGCGTACATGGTTGGGTAGGGACCGCGGGTGTAGGGATAGATGCCCGGCCAGGATTCCTGCTGTACGTGTTGCGCAACATCGGCCTGTGTGTACAACGGTTTGATGCGGATGCCGTCAACATCCCGCTCAATCGACGAAATATCGTTGCCCTTGAGGGCTTTTTGCGCTGCTTTTTCCCAGTCGTGCTTGCTCATGATCTTGTGTTGATGGTGTTTCTATGCTTCCGGCTGACGTTGACACTGCTCATAATTATACAGCTTTTCCGTCATTTTTGGAGATGCTACCTGTAACTGAACTTGTTGAACATGACGGTTGCTTATGGTGCGGTATTTGATGCAGATCAATGTAATTCCCGGATACAGAACAACGAACAGACCGCTTTGCGCACAGTCCAAGATTTGGTTATACTTCATCACAATTCAATGACTAAATAAGCTAACCATGATGACCTTCCCAAGACGAGCCATTACCAAAGAGCAACCCTATCGAATCAACTTTGTATGTCTGGGCAACATCTGCCGTAGTCCGACCGCTGAGGGCGTTTTTCAGCACCTTGTTACGGAGGACGAGCTGGATGAGTACTTCGAAATAGATTCTGCCGGCACCGGCTCATGGCATGTTGGAAATCCTGCGAATTCGAAGAGTCAGGAGGTGGCTAATCAGCATGGCGTGAAATTATTTTCGCGCGCCCGGCAGGCCGTGCCGTCGGATCTGGAGTATTTCGATCTGGTTGTGGCGATGGATCATAGCAATGCGGCTGATTTACAGACGATGGTGGTGAAGCCCGAGCAGGATGATAAGATTGTTCTGCTGCGTGATTTCGATCCAGATCCTGATGATGGGGCTGTACCGGATCCGTATTATGGCGGAATGGATGGGTTCAAGAAGGTCTTTGATATCGTTTATCGTAGTTGTCGGGCACTGCTGGATGATTTGAAGAAGGATATTAAATAAGGGAGAATTTCTGGCAGGGATGACAACCCGATACGTTTATCATTTTAGGATGTGCTTGTAGAAAGGCATGTCGGGACTTTTTGAAGGCCGTCTTGCTGACCATAGTGTACGACTCAGTCTGTACTGAGAAAAAGCAGGCGGGGTAAGTACTACGCAATCCTAACTGCCCCTGCATCTACTCAGAGAAAGGTGTCTCATTGGCATTATGAAATACTCACTGCCCCTGCTTCGACCGAGAAAAAAGCGTCTTGCTCTTTGGATGGTGTAAAAAAGTCGGTGAACAGGTTTCGGTTCGCGGCTGTGATGAACACCTGTCCGGTCTGGGCGAGCAGCATTTCGAGCAGTACGCTGGTTTTACCGGGATCCAGGTCGCCAAACACATCATCCAGCAGAAATATGGGGAGGTCGCCCAGCTCGTCGGCGTAGTACGAGCGCTGGGCCAGTTTCAGGGCGAGGGCGAAAAGTCGATGTTGACCCTGGGAGCCGAATTTGCGTAATTCGAGTTCGTTGAGATAAAAGACGATATCGTCGCGATGGGGACCAACACTGGTCTGCTGCCGTTCACGGTCTTTGTCGAAGCTCTCTTCAAGCAACCGTGCATAGGTTTCCTGGATGCGGGTGAGTAAGTCGGACGATTCATTACTTTTGTTTATGCGAATATTCGAATATCCATCCACATTCGACTTATATTCAAACGCCGGTTTATGCCCGATTCCCGCTATGGTTTCGTAGCCCTGCTCCAGATACGAAGCATATCGGTCCAGCGTGACAGCCCGGGTATGTACTATGCGGCTTCCGGCAGCTACAAGCTGCATATCCCAGGGCTCGATCATAGATTTCATGGTGTCGCGACTCATGCGGTATTCGCCCAAAAGGGCGTTGCGTTGTTTGAGCACCCTGCGATAGTCCATCAGATCGCGTAAATAGGCCGAAGAAAGCTGGGCAATAAAAGCGTCCAGAAACGAACGCCTTTCGGCAGGGCCTTCACTGGTCAGTTTCTTATCATCGGGACTCAGCACCACCACCGGAACACGTCCGATGAGGTCTGAGAGTCGGTCCAGCGGACTGTCGTTCACAAAGATCTTCTTCCCGTCCCCGCGGGAGTAGGAGCAGCGCACGGTAAAGGCTTTGCTGCGAATAGCACCCTCGAAGGTCCCCTCCACCGAGAACATCTTCTCCCCGGTGGTGACTACATACTGATCGGTGGCAGCTACAAAACTGCGGCTCATACACAGGTAATGAATGGCATCAATCAGGTTCGTTTTGCCGGCGCCGTTCGGACCGGTGATGATATTCAAGCGAGGCGACCAGGCAACAGCGGTATCCACATGATTGCGAAAACCTGTAAGCGACAACCTGGTAATTAGCATAGTGTAAAGGGAGTCAAGATAAGCAGTTGGCCGGCACCCCCGGCAAGGCTACACATCCATGATGAGAAAAGACGGTGCAGCCTGAAACTACTCCTCGTCAAATTCGTCGGTATCTTCGTCGTCATCGTCTTTTCGCGGATGCGCTTCGTTCACAACGATGGCACGCTCCAGAAACACGGTGTTGTTGAGTGCTTCGATGGCGGCTCTGGCAGCTTCTTCCTCTTCCATTTCAACAAATCCGAAGCCTTTCGACCTTCTGGTACGTTTGTCGCGTACGATAAATGCTCTGGTCACCTCGCCAAAATGTTGAAACAATTCCGTCAGGTCTTGTTTTTTGGCTTTCCACGCCAGATTACCTACATAAATATTCATGTAACGGATAATTGGATTAAAAATAACAGGAGGACGATACGTTGTGCATCGTCCTCCCTGCGAATGTATCGCTTTACACGATTGATTACAATGCTGAAAAACGAAAGACCTGCCATTGCAACGCTCTGGCAAACCTAACATGCCGTACGGTTTCCAAGAAAACCGAACCTGTCAGCCGTAATCTGTGTAACGAATCTTAGAGTGCGTCTTCGCCGAGGTAGATCGCCTGCTCGCCCAGCATTTCTTCGATTCGAAGCAGCTGATTGTACTTGGCAATTCGATCGGTACGGCTCATAGATCCCGTTTTGATCTGTCCTGCGTTTGTAGCCACAGCAAGATCGGCGATGGTAACGTCTTCTGTTTCACCGGAACGGTGTGAAATCACTGAGCGGTACCCCGCTTTATGCGCCATTTCAATAGCATCGAGGGTTTCGGTAAGGGTACCAATCTGATTCACTTTAATCAGAATTGCATTTCCTACGCCTTCGGTAATGCCTTTGTAGAGGCGCTCGGTATTGGTTACGAACAAGTCGTCGCCTACCAGCTGCAGTTTATCACCAAGAGACTCGGTTAATTTCTTCCAGCCGGCCCAGTCGTCTTCATACAGACCATCTTCGATGGATACAATCGGATATCGCTCAGCCCAGTCGGCCCAGAACTCAATCATGGCATCTACATCGCGTGTACTGCCATCGCTCCAGCGGAACTCATACAGACCGGTGTCTTTGTTGTAAAACTCACTTGCTGCGGGATCCAGAGCGATAACTATATCATCGCCCGGGGTATAGCCGGCCTTCTCAATAGCCGCCAGAATAACCTCAAGGGCTTCTTCGTTCGACTTCAGATCGGGTGCAAAACCGCCTTCATCGCCAACAGCGGTGCCATAGCCTTTGCTGCTGAGTACCTTTTTCAGGTTATGAAACACCTCGCCACCCATACGCAGCGCAGTGCTGAACGAATCGGCACCAACAGGCATAATCATAAATTCCTGCAAGTCAACTTTGTTATCGGCATGCGAACCGCCGTTGATGATGTTCATCATCGGTGTAGGAAGTACCTTTGCGTTGGTTCCGCCCAGGTAACGCCATAATGGCATTCCTACGGTTTGAGCAGCAGCATCGGCTACAGCCATGGAAACACCAAGCAAGGCATTCGCGCCTAGGCGTGCTTTGTTTGGGGTACCATCCAGCTCAATCATGTAACGGTCGATTTCAACCTGAGAAAGCACTTCAAAACCAACCAATTCGTTGGCCAGCTCTTCATTAATATTTTCAACGGCTTTCAGAACGCCTTTACCCATATACTTTGAATCGTCGCCGTCGCGCAGTTCAACAGCTTCGAATTCGCCGGTAGAAGCACCGGACGGAACCGCTGCACGACCTACAATACCTTCATCTGTTACTACATCAACCTCAACGGTTGGATTTCCGCGAGAATCAAATATCTGGCGGCCAATAATGTCTTCAATAATTGCCATAGTTTATCCCTATTATTTTAGTTAGGTGGATGCCTGTAAGGTACGGCAAAAACGGCGGAATAGAAAACGTATGGAAGGGGTTTCATTGCAGTTACTGTCTACATGATTCCGTTTTTTTTAGCATATTGCCATAATCGGAATATACTGCCAACGGCGGTCCTCCGGTACCGGTAGATCTGCAGAATCTGTTACCCGGCACTGAACACTTTAGCGTAGATTCCCGAATGAGTATAAAACTTAAAGCACTAATCGTTGATGATGAGTTTGCCAATCGCGATCTGCTTCGCATTTTGCTGGAGTCGTACTGCGAGCAAACCCTGGTTACTGCCATGGCTGCATCTGTAGACGAGGCCATTACTCAAATTGAAAAAAATCCTCCGGATGTAATTTTTCTGGATGTTGAAATGCCCGGGAAAGATGGATTTTCCCTGCTCGAATCGTTTCCGAATCCCGATTTTCATATCGTCTTTGTTACGGCACATGAACATTATGCGATTCGGGCTCTGAAAACCAATGCCTTCGACTTCCTGCTAAAACCTATCGACACCGACGAGCTTCAGGCTACCGAAAAAAGGCTTATTGAAAAGCTAAGCACAAAAGGAACAGAAGGGGCCATATCCACCGACTACCAACGGAAAATCGACAGCTTGCTGGAGGATGTACAACGAATCAAGTCCTCAAACGGGTTTCAGAAAAAACTCTACATTCCCACCACCGGTGGATTCAAAGTTGTAGATGCCGACTCTATTGAGTGTATGGAAGCCGACGGGAACTACACTACCGTGTATCTGAAAAACGGCCATAAAATGTTGATAACCAAGTCGCTGGGGGAGCTGGAACAAACCTTGCCCGACTACTTTTACCGGTGTCATAAGAGTTTTTTGCTGAATCTCAACCACTTAAGCAGCTTCTCTCAAACAGAAGGGAATATCTGCGAAACTTCATCAGGACTCAAGATTCCGGTTTCGCGACGCAAACAGACAGAGTTCATGGAAAAAGTATTTGAAATTACCGGACTTCGCAATGAATTCTTCGAATAACCCGGTTATGTACGCACAACGCCTGTGTTTCGTTTTAGCTGCGATATGTTCCCTTTTTTCTGTCGCAACTATAGCACAACCTATGCATTTTGATTTCCCCAATTACAACACCAACAACGGGTTGGTATCTAATGTTGTGCACCACAGCATGCAGGACGATTTTGGGTATATGTGGTTCGCTACCGATTCTGGTGTCAGCCGGTTTGATGGAAATCGCTTCAGGCATTTCACTACGCAAGACGGTCTTGGCGGTAACGAAATATTTTATATTTATCAGGACTCTCAGCAAAGATTATGGTTTCTGAGCTTTAACGGGGTACCATCCTACTTCCAAAACAACACCTTTTTCAATCCTTCGAACGACAGTCTGCTCGCCCGACTTCGTTTCGGCAATATGTTGGTTTCCGTTTTTGAAGACCATGACCAGGCTATCTGGTTTTTTAGTCAGGATGCCAGCATTTACAGGGTAAGCTCCGACAATCAGATTGAGAAATTTGGGTCGGAAGGGTTGGTACATACCATACGCCAGGCATGGGTAGACGAGGATAATGTTATTCATGCAGGAACATCACTGAATACCTATTATCTGGATTTCGCTACGGGTAAATGGATTGAGAAAAACGACATTAACTATCGGGTGATTCAACACCAGCAAACGCATCAGGGCAGTTTTCTAATCCCATCTCGAAGTGGGATCGTCTATTCCGGTTCAGCCGCTTCCTCGCCTCCTTACACCATCCACAAAAACCAGCTCGGAATTCAGGCGGAAATCACATTCGTTACACGTACGGTTAACAGTGTCTACCTGGCCGTGGGAACCATTGCAGACGGTGTACATTTCTACAATTACGATGGCAAAAATACACAGCAGAAGGTATCGCACCTGCTCCCCGGCAAAACCATTACATCTGTTACTTTTGACAATCAGGAATCGGTATGGATAACAACCGTTAGAAATGGTATTTACCGAATTGACCGCAGCTTTGGAAATATCCAGAACATCGCAGCAAAGCATAACTTGTTCGATTTTTCAATCCGGAGTTCGTTCACCAGCAGCGACGGGTACCAATGGTATGGTACCGACAGTGGGAGGATTTTTGTATTTGATACAGCTGGAACCTATACAGAGGTGACATGGGATGAGATTCGTCCGATCAATATTAGTGTGGAAGACTTCACAGAACTTCCTGATGGTCGACTGGGAATTGTAACGGCTACTACATTCTATCTGGTCAACAGACAAGGGAACCGTCTTACAACCACCGACAAAATAACCGCTCTGTCTGGTAAGCAACTCGTTTACTCCAATAACAGACTCTTCTATGGTGCCATTGACGGATTATACGTTGCACACGTTGATACTCCGGATGCCTTTGAACGGATTTTAAATCAACGCATTACTTCACTGAAGGCCTGCAATGCAAACAATCTCTGGGTCGGATCCATCAATGGACTGTATCGGTTTGATGAACACCTTGAGCTGACAGCTTTGCCAGAGGAGTTCCGTAATCAGCAGATTACCAAAATCGAGTATCTTTACAATGGTATTGTTGCAGTGGCCACACATGGATCGGGCGTGTGGATATACAACACTAATAACGAAAAGCTACATCAGATACACGTTGATAATGGTCTGGCCGACGACCTGGTAAAAACCATTGCATATGACCAACACACCCTTTGGATTTCAACCGGCACGGGAATAAGTCTTATACCGTTAAGCCCCGAACTTGAACTGGATTTTCAGCTTGACCGGTTGCCACAGGGAATACGCTATTTTAGTGGCAGACTATTTGGCACACAGATTCGCCATATACAGTTAAGAGAGCACAATCTATGGCTTAGTGGAGATAATACCATTCTAAGCTTAGACAGGGCAGAGAGCGGAGCATCACCCACGCTGGTACCGTTCCATTTATATACCATTATCGTCAATGATCAACTTTACACGCATAATTTTCCAGATGTAGTAGATCACTATAACAATCAATGGTCATTTACCTTTACCGGACTGCTTTTTCATGACGCCGACCGGCTTTTGTACCGATATCGTCTGCGTGAAGTTAATTCCACCGAAGACTGGTCTGTCACAGCGAATAATGAAGTCACCTACCGTAGCATACCACCGGGGCATTACGTGTTCGAGGCAGAAGCATTTACGAGCGACGGCAACGCCGGTAGTCATATGATAGCGCATCATTTTACCATTCTGCGACCGTGGTGGATGCTTCCCTGGGTATGGGCAATAAGCCTTGTTCTTGCACTGAGCGGAATACTATTGCTATTCAACTATCGCATCAGGCTGATACAAAAAAAAGAGGAAGAGAAGCATCAATATCAACGTCAGATTAACGAACTGGAATATCAGGCCCTTCAGGCAATGATGAGTCCGCATTTTGTTTTCAATATTTTGAATAACATCCGCTATCAAATTTTGAAAGACGACAAAGTAAAAGCATCGAAACTGCTGGTTGATTTCTCCAAACTCATTCGGAAACAATTAGATTCGGCCTATCAGCGTACCACCTCCCTGTCTGAGGAGCTGGATCGGCTGGAATTGTATGTGTCTGTAGAATCAAGCAGACTGCCGCATCCGGTAAGCTTTATAAAACACATAGCGCAAGACGTTGATACTATAACAACACACATTCCATCCATGTTACTGCAACCCTTTGTAGAAAATGCCATTATTCATGGAATTATGCCAAAAGGCGCCGCAGGGGAAATTACGATCTGTGTGAAACGGTCGGATGATGAACAATTGGAAGTAGTGATTATCGATAATGGAACGGGACTAAAAAATGACCGGAGGCCCACCATAGAGGGGAATCGTCTATCGCTGGGCGTAACGCTGGTTGAACAGCGTCTGGCGATTCTGGCGAAGGAAAACGGTCTGAAATGGCGTATTGAAATTGATAATATGACCGATAATAACGGTGAGATAACCGGGGTTCGGGCATCTGTTTTGATGCCTCTGCGCTGATTATTTACGGTAGAGGCGTACAACCTCATGCTGTTACTTTACTTACCTCGATTAGAAAAGCCGATGATTGAAATCTTTAGACCGTTCATCATTTAAACGCTGCCGATTATACAGAAGCAAATATGCGAAGCGGTTCGTTTGAGTAGTTTGTAAATACTCAAACATACATAGACACGCCACAAGAGAGACGTTACCACTGAGGCGCATACCACCAGTTCGCATGAATTACTGTCATTACCTCTGAAATTTAAAGACAGGAGCGGATTGGTGGTTTTTTTTGTCGAAAAAACGGATTTTTACGTCATTAGGGCGAGCTACTGCTTATCTTCTTTCTTATGCAACATAAATTAATATTATTCGATATTGATGGCACGCTGCTTTCAGTAAGCCATCAAAAAATGCGTTCCATGATTGCGGCACTGCTGCAGGAACTCGACCTCAATGAAGTAGATCATACCGGAATTTCATTCGCGGGGCGTACCGATAAGGCCATTTTTTCTGATCTAATGGGTTCGGCAGCTCAACATACAACTCGTTTCGAAGAAGTAAAACATCGGTATATCACCGAATTGAGCAGAGCCGTGCAACCCGACTGGGTAGAAGTTCATGCTGGTGTTAATGAAACCATTGCCTGGTGTACAGAACAACAAATACCTTTTGGCTTGCTCACCGGAAATTTTGAGGATGCTGCATTTACCAAACTAAGACATGCCGATCTGCATCACCACTTTAGTTTTGGTGCCTTTGGTTGTGAGCATGCCGATAGAAACGCCCTGCCAGCCATAGCACACCAAAAAGCTGAAGCAGCATTCAATCGCACCTTTTCACAGGAAGACATCATCATTATTGGTGATACACCGAACGATGTGGCCTGCGCGCGCCATTACAAGGCTCAATGTATTGCCGTAACTACAGGACCGTTTTCTGAAAACGAACTGAATCAGCATCGTCCCGACTTGATTCTTCATTCCATGGAAAAACCGGAAAAATGGCTACATGACTTCCTCCGAACAGCGTGATCCTCTTTATGGGGAGTGGAATATTGGCGGCTTCAGAATTCGTTGGATGCAATGGGGTACAGGTAAACCAGACCTGATTGGAATTCATGGTTTTGCTGCATCTACCCGAACATGGCACCTGATTGCCCCTCAGATTATCGACCAAGGTAAATCCATGTTGTCGATTGGTCTTCCTTATCATAACGGTGAAGATCCTGAAACGCAGCCTGATCTGAATATTGTACGTTTTGCAGAGGCATTAACCGGTCTGCTCAGATCTCTGGGAATTCAGGAAGTACCTGTTGTGGCGCATTCCTTTGGCTGTAGAATACTATCTGCGGCTGCCATACATGACCCTGCTCTGTTTTCACGCCTTATTCTGGTAGCTCCCGGCGGATTTCATCCCAAAGAGGATATTCTGTTCAGGTTGTTCCGCCGTCAGCCACTGCGTTTTCTGCTGCAGCAAGATTGGCTGATGCAAAAAGGATTGCTGCGCATTGCACCGGATATAAATCCGGAAAAGTTAATCATGATGGGTAAAGTGTTCCATAAACTCACCATGAGCTACCCATATACCAGTCCGCGCGCCTTGGGCCTTTTGCCTATACTATCTGTTTACACGGGCAGAACAACCTTGATTATGGGCCGCGACGACGGTATGCTCCCTTTCGGTTACCATAAAAAAATTGCACGCTTTTTCAAGGACGTGCGAACTGTGGAGATCCCGATGGGCGGACATGTTCCTATGCTTCGACAGCCGGAAGCTTTTTTCCAAGTCCTGGCAGACGAATTGGAATGGACTACAAGTTGAAGCCAGTGGCAGTTAGGCCTGTCTACCACATATTCCCGAATGAGAGTGTGATAAATGGCGAGCCGAAAAACGTCTGTTTTGGCGTACCTTCACGCAGTACAAATACATCACTGTCGAAATCGGGTGTTGGAATTATGCCTACAGCATTTAGCGGATCCATAACTTGTATACCCTGGGCAAAATGACTGAACGTGAAACCAATTTTCAACGTAGTTACGTTGTTAAAGCGCTCTCCGAAGTCAACGCCTATACCAATCTGACCTGCGGTACCCAGCATCCAGTCGCCATCGCCCCAGCCCTGAAATACATCATTCACGAATTGACCGATGTTAGCCTCAACCCTGCCAATCTGAACAATATCGTTGAGGTTACCGGCAGTAGCCAGGTCGTCCTCCATCACAAAGCGAACGGTTGCAGCATTATAGTATGGATAAATAAATGCTAGTGTAGGGCCGCCCTGAGCACTTACAAAAAAACGGAAGTTATCGGAAATAGGCTGGGGAAATATCCTGTGCTTGAAACCGAGCGTAAGCGGAAATGACAACACCCGATTCCGTTTATTTGGGATTATCTGTTGTCCGAAGAACTGGTAGTTCTGTTCGGTCACGTCGCGCAATGCTGTAATCTGTAATTCTGCATAAATCTCCGACAGAGGGCTTACTACGCGGCGATACTCCCCAGCTATGCCGAAGCCAAAGTTGTTCAGAACCAGATTAAATGCAGCAGCACGCCTGAGGTCGTCGTCTAGTGGTGTACGGAAGGTATCAACGCCACGCACCGGCGGTTCAATACCCGGTTGCCCTGCAGACGTCAGCGGGAGTGACGTTACAAAAACGAATACGGCAGCAAAGATGAAGAGGCGTTGACTCATGGTAAACAACTTGACAATAAAGTTAAAAATGATGGCTATTAGCAGACAAACTGAAATGTACACATCTTAATCAGAACGATTTAGCGCATGATATCGTATATATAGAGTACACATCAGGAAGCTAACATACCCAGGAACCGGCAAAGTAAAACATGGATTTAAAAAACATTCCTTATATACGTATATTCTTTGCCATTATACAGACCAACAAATGAAGGATAACCTTAAATAGGAATGAGTACAACCAGAAAATTAATGGTTTTCGGTCCATCCGATACCCTCGAGCGCATGAGCAAGGTAATACTTGAAGCTTCAGCGCCACAATATCACTATTCTGTAAACAACGCAGACAAAACTTCGGTTAACATAATGGTATACGAGGAGCACAATAAATTGATGAACTCCAGTATTTCCGTTACACTGCTGCTTCATTACACGGGTACGTCCATACGTGCTGATGTAATTTCTACCGGAGGCAGAATGGGTTTCCGTGGAAGTAATCCCGAGGGGGAAACGCCACTAAATGAAGCTGTAACCGACTACATACTGGACTATGGCAAACGATTTGGCCTCACCGTTCAGGATGTATCCGAAAAATAAAAGGGTCTGCAGCCCCGAATGAGTAGTTCTAAGGGAGAAACATGGACGGTACTTCGTATGCTCGAGTGGGGTACGCAGTGGTTTGCAGACAAAAATGTAGCCTCACCCCGATTGAGTATTGAATGGCTTGTGGCTTCCGCTTTACATACAAAGCGGCTCAATCTGTATGTACAGTTCGACCGGCCCTTTACCTCTGCAGAACTCGCCATTATTCGGGACTTTGTGAAGAGGAGAACCCGCCACGAGCCTCTTCAGTATATAACAGGCAGCACCTCTTTTTATAACAGTGAGATTAAAGTGGCTCCCGGAGTTTTAATTCCGCGTCCGGAGACTGAAGAGCTGGTGGAACACATATTAAATAACCACGACCATAAGCCAACACGTATTCTGGATATTGGAACCGGATCGGGCTGTATTGCTGTAGCCCTTGCAAAAGAGCGACCGGAGTGGGAGGTACATGGAATTGATCTCAGCAACGATGCATTGGAAATAGCACGCCATAATGCCGAGAGCAATTCCGTAGCGGTGAAGTTTGCCAATGCCGATTTGTTTCGTTTACACGAAATGGGCACACATCAGTGGGATGTTATTGTTTCTAATCCCCCGTATATCCATCACGATGAGGCAGGTGAATTAGACCCCCAGGTTAAAAACTATGAGCCGGCAATGGCATTGTTTTGCGAGAACCGCTCTTCCGTATACGAACATATCGCTGCGTACGCACAAGCAACTCTAACCGAAGCAGGCAAGCTTTATTTCGAGCTCCACCTCGAGCATGAAATAGAAAAAGAGCCTTTTTTTTGCAGGGATCTTTGCAACGTTACCATTCACTCAGACATGTCGGACAGGCGGCGATTTGCTGAGATTTTTTTTCACCAGAAATGATCACTTTTTTTTCAACATCATACCATAGCCTGGGAGCATGTGTAACCGCATAAAAGACAAGCAAATGAAGAAGGTTAAGACAGATAAAATCTTCGTTACAGGGGAAAAAATAATGGCAAAAAAAAACTTTTCTAAATGTCAACACTTGACAGCATTTTAGCGTGTTGATAACCTGTGGAAAACTTTATTGAGATTTCTTTCTGTTTTGCAAAACCGTTAAAATTTACTGTTATCGCAATGTTATGAGCTAAACCTGAATTGCGACAACATCTAATTTTTTTTTCGTAATCTATTGCCGCTCAGCACATTAACATGTTTATTTCAATGTGGATAACTTGTGCTTAACTCAATGTACATAACTTGCACCATACGGAAGAATTTGCCATTTTCTTTTCACGATAAAGTGTCTGAAAATTAGCAAATGTGGATAACAGCACGGTAATTACGGAAATTACTACGCTTTTCAGGCTACTTTTAGCAATGAAAACAGAGACTGTTAGGAGGTAACAAACGTTGTCTACTGAGAATGCCGCTAAGGCCTGGAGTGAATGCCTGGTTATCATTCACGATAACATTAACTATCAAAAGTTTAAGTCGTGGTTCGAACCGGTTAAGCCGGTAAAATTAGAAGGCCATACATTGACCATTCAGGTGCCCTCACAATTTTGGTACGAATGGCTTGAGGAGCATTACTACGGACTGCTGAGAACAACGATTTCCAAGGTTCTTGGATCGGAAGGAAAACTGGAGTATTCCATTGTTATGGAGAAATCGGACGAGCAGGAACATAATAGATCGGTTCGGTTGCCGCAGCGGCCTGTACCCCCTGTGAAGCCTCAGCAGATGCAGGGGTATCCTTCGCATGCTCCGAATATGATTCAAAATCCCTTTGTTATACCGGGTCTGAAGAAAACCAAGGTGGAGTCGAACCTGAATCCGAATTACGTTTTTGAACGTTATATTGAGGGCGACTGCAACCGTCTGGCACGTTCAGCTGCTATGGCTATAGCCGAAAACCTGGGTAATAATTCATTCAATCCTTTTTTTGTGTACGGGGGAGTTGGTCTCGGCAAAACCCACCTTATTCAGAGTATCGGTAACAAAATAAAGCAGGATTATGGTGATGAGAAAAATGTTCTGTACATCTCATCCGAAAGCTTTACCAATGAATTCGTACAGGCCATACGAAATAACAGGTCGAGCGAGTTCACCATGTTCTATCGCAATATTGATGTACTCATTGTAGACGACATTCAATTTTTCAGCGGTAAAGAAAAGACACAGGAAGAGTTCTTCCATATTTTCAACGCCCTGCATCAAGATGGCAAGCAAATTATTCTGAGCTCCGATCGTGCACCTAAAGATGTACCCGACATTGAAGAACGCTTAATTTCTCGTTTCAACTGGGGATTGAGTGCCGATGTTCAGTTGCCTGACTTCGAAACGCGCTACGCCATTCTGGAATATAAGGCGCGGGATAACGGCATTGAATTTGACCCTGATATTTTCGAGTTCATTGCACATAATTTCAAATCGAGTGTGCGCGATATGGAAGGAGCCGTAATTAAACTGCTGGCTACATCCTCCCTGCAAAAGATTGACCATATCGATCTGGCCATGGCCAAGCAAGTGCTCAAAGACATGGTTAAAGAAACCAAGAAGCATATTTCGATTGAGCTTATTCAATCACAGGTGTGTAACTATTTTGGCATAGACCCCAATAAAGTTCGCGAGAAAACGCGCAAGCAGGAAGTTGTTGAGGCTCGTCAGATAGCGATGTACCTTGCCAAGCAAATGACCAAAAGTAGTTTAAAAACCATTGGACTTCAATTCGGTGGCAGGGATCACTCCACGGTAATACATGCTATCACAACTATCGAAGAGCGCATCAAAAATCCCAAGCATCAGCGCATCATCAAAGATATTCAGCATTCCATAGAACTGGCCAGTATATGATTTACATCGCCCTTGGTACGAGTCTGGCAGATAAAGCCGCAAACCTTCGGGAAGCGGCTTCTTTTTTGGAATCTATTTCTGAACATAAACCGGTTTACTCATCTATCTGGGAAACGGAACCGGTAGGCCCGTCGCAGCATGTCTTCTATAACGCCGTAATTGGGCTTAGATGCGACCGAACGCCCTCTGCCCTACTTGGGCTCCTTAAAGAGTACGAAGAACAGGCAGGGCGCGATTTATCTGCTCCGCGCTGGTCTGATCGAATTATTGATCTGGATATTATCGGTTATAACCGTACCGTCTATATGGATGCCGACCTTGAAATCCCTCATCCACGGTATAAAGACCGTCTTTTTGTACTGGAACCGTTACGGGAGATTGCTCCAGACTGGACCGACCCCGAATCGGGAGAGCACATCGATGATTTAATTCTGCGTGCAGTGCCATTAGCGCTTTCTAAAAGCACCGTAATGTGGTAGATTTACTCGCGTGAATACCTACGATTTTATAGCAGTAGAAGGCGTAATTGGCGCCGGAAAAACCTCGTTGGCCAACCTACTGGCCAAACGTCATAATGCCCGTTTGGTTTTGGAAGAATTCGAAGACAATCCGTTTCTTCCAAAATTTTATGAAGATCGCGCACGATATGCGTTTCAAACGCAGCTGGCTTTTCTTGCCAGCCGATTTCATCAGCAAAAAAATATGACATCGCGCGATCTGTTCAGTGATTTGCTCATATCCGACTATCTGTTCGACAAAGACAGAATTTTCGCTCGACTTAATCTGAACGACGACGAGCTGGCACTGTATGACCGAATCTACGGTATCATGAGTACTATCGCGGCGAAACCAGACCTGGTTATTTTTATTCAATGTTCGGTAGACAGGTTGCTGCAGAATATTGACAAAAGAGGTCGAAGCTACGAAAAAGATATCTCGCCAGATTATCTCTCGGAGCTCAATGACGCATACAATCATTTTTTCCATCATTATGACCGGTCGCCGCTTCTGGTAATTAATGCCTCAGAGATTGATTTCGTCCATAATGAAGATCAACTTCGCTATATAGAGGAACAAATTTTCAATACACCTATTCGTAATCAAAAAACTTACATAACACCACGGTAAGCAGCACCCGCGAGAACATTCTGTATACACTCGCATGTTTTATATTGAACAGTGAGAGCGAGAGTACCTTTTTAACGAGGCACTTCGTTCAAAAAATCATGCCGATTGAGAACTTTTTGCTCTCTTACTTAGCAGATTGCCGTCATGAGTGAAATGCGCCCTCTAAGAATCGGATTTGATATTGTGCTGTTCGTAATTCGTGTATATCAGGGCACGTTTAAAGCCGGTTAATCGTTATAATTAATCTATGCGAACAATTTTATACATTATTTTTTTCTACCTGTTTTATCGGATACTCCGCCGATTGATAATGGGTCCCCGACCTAAAAGAACATTTTATGTGAATTTCGGCAAAACAGGTCCGTGGCAAAGCAGTCAAGGTCAAAGTCATTCGTACACCCGACGAGATAACAATGCCTCCGGCAATGGTGAGCCTATGGTTGGGGGCAGACCTCAAGAAAACAGCTCCGTTCAAAAGAAGCGGGTTCAAGACATCCAAGATGCCGAGTTCAAAGAAATAGAGTAACACACACAGGAACAAAAACCTTTATTTGTGTATACGCATATTCGAATATACGGTAATTAACACCCTGTTTTACAGGTATGATGCGGTTTAATGCTGTCGTAAACGCGTTTCGTGAATAGCTTTTGACGGTCGTTGGATACAGGAAAAGCGTACGTTTTTTACAGGTATGCTTTAATGACACGCTTCGGCACCCATTTCGAGCCCGCCTCCCAAAACAGGACTAATAAACGGAATTCCCAATGACAGGCCGCGCAGAATAAGTAACACGCCCACTACACCGGCCGCATAAGGTAAAGCGCGCTGCATTTTCTGTCGAAATCCGGCACCAAATACGCCGGTTACCATAGCCATGCCAAACATCACCGGAACGGTTCCGAGGCCGAATAACCCCATATAGGCGCTGCTTCCAAGCACCGATCCCATCCCGAGCGCACCGATAAGTCCCATATACACAAAGCCACACGGGAGCAGACCGTTAAGCAGTCCGATACTAAAGAGTGATCCGTGAGAACCATTTTTCATGAGTTTACCGAACAGTTTTCCGAACGTACGCTGAAACATCGCAGGACTGGCATGCATCATCTTATTGAAGTAACCGGAGGGCAGCAAGGCAAATGCCAGAATCAGAACACCGGTGGCGATCGACAGAAATTGCTGATAACCGGCAAGACTTAAACCCATACCGAAAAAACCCAATACCGCTCCCATCAGCATGTAAGTAATGATCCTGCCGCCATTATATAGCAGCCTTCCAGTAACTAGTGATATACCTCGTTTTTGTGCACCAGGCAGCGCTACAGCAATAGGACCACACATGCCGGCACAGTGAGCACTGCCGACCAGCCCAAGCATAAAACCTGTCCATAGTAACTCTGTTCCACCCATATGTAATCCTACTGAAGGTATAAGTTACCGGTTGAATAATACGCTGTTTCAGCGCTCATCCAGCTTACTTCCATTTTCCATACGCCGCGCTGCAGGCCGGCTAAAGGCAGCACCTGCACGCCCTCCTGGTCAAACTGCACGGGCACACTGAAATCCAGTGACGCATCTGATGGTCGATACATCACGATCTCTCCTTGAATGCCTGCATCCATAAGTTCTTCCGGATAAAAAAGCGTAACGGAAGCTGGTGTTAATTCCCATCTTAACGGGTTGCGCAACGATAGTGCGTTGCTCTCGGCGTCTATCTGTTGTTGGAATACCAATGTTTTCTGGTAGTAATTATCGGTCACCAGATCGTTTTTCACACTAAATGTTGAAAATACAAAGGCCAGTGTTCCTCCCATGAAGATGAGATATGCTATGATAATTCCGAGCGGCCACTGCCATCCTTCTTTAAAGTTGAGTTTCATAATCGTTAGGTCTTAAGGTTTAATTTGTTCGGATTCGACTGGGTTCAGGTCCTATAAACTGGCTACGTACTGTTTGAATAAGTTCTCCGTTGCGATAAATTCCGAATTCAACAGGGGTTTGATTTCCGGTAAGAGCACCGCCCGGCAGAAATACCATGAGCCTGCGTTCAATCTGGTTCTGACCAGCAATGGGTTCCATGGCACCTAGAAACTGAATTTCTCCGCCTGCAGGTTGAAGTAAGCGAAGTTCTACATCCATTTCGTTAAAAGTTTTGTTGAAAAAACGAGCATTATAGAAATTCGAGAACCGGTTATCGGGAAGCTCGTTGTAAAGCAATCCGGGCTCCCGTAAAATAACGGTATTTACCTCCGGTCGGGTGAGCAGCAGATACGTGAACAAGCCGAGCAACAGAGAGAATACGCCCAGGTAGGCAACAATACGCGGGGTAAAGAAACTGGCTTTAGTCCCTTCTACTACGGCGTTATACGAAGTGTGCGTGATCAGCTTCTCCGGTTTACCAATACGTCGCATAACATCGTCGCAGGCATCCATACAGGCTGTACAATTAATACATTCAAGCTGAATACCGTTACGGATATCGATGCCGGTAGGACAAACCTTCACGCAGAGTTCACAATCGATACAGTCGCCGTAGCTGCTTACACCGGCATCTGCTTTCTTCGGAATATTGGTTACCAGATCGCCTTCTTTTACGCGTTCTTTCACTTTGGCACGGCCTTCTCCCCGGGCGAAATCGTAGGTAACCGCCAGAGAGTCGTTATCTACGAGTACCGACTGAAACCTGCCGTATGGACAAGCTACCAGACATACCTGTTCCCTGAACCTTGAGAATACCCCGTAGAAAACCGTGGTAAATATCATAATGGCAATGAACCCGGTAAGGTGCTCCGTGGGCGGAGCCGTTACAATGGCCTGCAGCTCTTCTACTCCAATAACGTAGGCTAAAAATGTGTTGGCAATCAGAAATGAGAGTGCAAAAAAGAGGACATGCTTGGTTGATTTCTTTACGAATTTATCGCGATCGAGAGGCTTTTCGTTGAGCTTTCGCTGCTGCTGAAAATCGCCTTCAATCCAGTATTCAATCTTCCTGAACAGCATCTCCATAAAGATGGTCTGCGGACAGACCCAGCCACAGAATAATCTCCCCCAGATGGCGGTAAAGAGCACTACAAAGACAACAATGGTAAGCATGGCCAGGAAGAACAGATAGAAGTCCTGCGGCCAGAAAACAAGTCCGAAAAGTACAAATTTTCGCTCCAGAACGTTCAGCAATATCAATGGATTTCCATTAATTGTGATGAAAGGCCCGGCGAATAGAAATCCTAATAAAAACCAACTCAGAATAGTTCGGTAATTATAGTATTTGCCAGACGGTTTTTTGGGGTATATCCAGTTACGTTTCCCGTCTTCGGTAATAGTATTTACAAAATCGCGGTAGCTTTCTTCTTCCGTGATGGGGTTAATGGTATATCGGTCTCTGCTCATGTTAAATTGCTCCGTTTCGTGCGGATGAAGATGTAGAAATAATAATAATAACGGCTTGGCTCTTCTCGGCTGGGTTGGAGTCGGTACTACAAGGTGACTACAGCAGGCAATTGGCGGGGGGTATGGCGCCCTGCATATTTAGCAGCGCTGATAAGCAGGTTCCCCCGGAAAGGAACCTGTTTTACCAATAAACCCGCAGGCCGTATTGCCTGACTGAACATCACATCAGGAACGTTACTTCCTGTTTCACATATTCCGGCGCTTTTACCTGTCGCCGGTGCAGGGTTTAGATTTCGCACTCTACAGAGCGCGACATATCCGGAGCTTTTGCACCGGCTGGATTGGTTCCACGCAGGGAAATGATATAGCTGGAAAGTTGCTGCAGCTGCAGGTCGTCCAGACGCTGACCACTTCCGTATGCGGGCATCCCACGCTGAGGGAATCCATCTTTGATACTAATCATAATAGATTCAAGATCACATCCATGTTTCCACAGATTGTTGGTCAGATCCGGGCCAACAAGACCCTGAGCGTTCTGTCCGTGACATGTGGTACAAAGATTTCGTGGGCTTTCATAAATCTGCCGGCCGGCAAGCAGGCTTTCTGCATCCATTAAGACTTCCAGGTCGGCGAAGTTTACAATAGACTCCGGTTCGTCTGTGGTACCGTAACGCTCGGCTGCGGCAGCAACTTCTCGTTGGTACTCCTCATGTTGATCGGGACCAATTCCGAGGATGTCGTAGTAGAGCAGGTAAACCACACTCAGGGCAATGGTGAAGTAAAACCCGTAGAGCCACCACGGCGGCATCGGGTTATCTAACTCCTGAATACCATCGTACTCGTGGTCCATCAATAAATCCCGTTCATCATCCAGAATGATGTTGGGTTTGTTATCGTCATGAATTTTTTTGTCAGACATTGTCAATCCCCCTTGGGTTTGCTGTCGTTGTTAAATAATTGATTGTGCGGTTCGTCTTCTTCCAGCGGCATATTCGAGTATTCTTCAACCTCGCTACGCTTCATCTTGATGACGTAGTACATCAAGCCGATGAAGAAGACAACAAAAATGACCAGGGAAATCAGGGGGAAGATTTCAACCCCCTGAATGGTCTCAATAACATCTCTTCGCATTGGGTGCTCCTTTTAGCGTGATGCAGCCGGATTGGCTCCGGATGTGTTTGCGCCGGTGGCCTGCGGCTGTGCCTTGATATCGGTGCCGAGACGCTGCAGGTAGGCTATAATGGCTACCATATGGCTGTCCCACTCTACATCAAAGCCGCTGCTCTGTAATCCTTGAGCGATGCCCATAGCCTGCTCGCGAAGTTCGTCTACAGCTACCTCAGCATAGCCATCGCGATAAGGAACCCCCAGCCGCTGCAGTGTTCGGATTTTGGCCGGAACCACATCCAGATTAATCTTGCGGGTAAGGAACCATGGGTACGACGGCATAATACTGCCAGGCGATGTAGACCGGGAGTCCATGAAGTGCATGTAGTGCCAGCTGTCAGGATATTTCCCGCCAACACGATGCAAATCCGGACCGGTTCGTTTAGATCCCCACAGGAACGGACGATCATACACGAATTCGCCTGCTTTTGAGTATTCACCGTAACGCACGGTCTCACTACGGAATGGTCTGATCATCTGAGAGTGACAACCCACACAGCCTTCGGCAATGTAGATATCACGACCTACCAGCTCGAGTGGTGAGTACGGTCGTACACTTTCGATAGTTGGTACGTTTGATTTCACCAGTTGTGTTGGAATAAATTCAACCAGTCCACCGATTAATACGGTAACTACGGTGATTACGGTGAAATGCGTAGGCTTGGCTTCCAGCCAACGGTGAAAACTGCTGCCTTTACGTGTATCACTCTGGAATTCAGCTCGATTGGCTTCTGCTTTCTCATCGGCGGTAAGATTACCTTGTCTCATGGTGCTGAACAAGTTGAACATCCCGGCCAATACACCCACAAAATACAAGGTACCTCCGATTGCACGGGCTGCATACATCGGAATCAGGTGTGTTACCGTTTCCATGAAATTCGGATACATGAGGGTACCGTCGGCAGCAAATTCTTTCCACATCAGCGATTGGGTAATACCACCCCAGTAGATAGGAATCACGTACAAGACCGTTCCCAGCGTTGCTGCCCAGAAGTGGAAGTTGGCCAGCTTCATACTGAAAATCTTCGTGTTGAAAATGCGCGGCACGATGAAATACAACATCGCGAAAGTAAGGCCGCCATTCCACAACAGACTTGCCGTGTGCACGTGTGCAATGACATAATCGGTATAGTGGGTAATAGCGTTCACGTTTTTGAACGACATCATTGGACCTTCGAATGTAGCCATACCGTAGGCGGTTACACCCACAACCATGAACTTGAGCACAGGGTCCTGGCGAACACGATCCCAGGCACCACGCAGCGTGAACAATCCGTTAATCATACCACCCCAGCTTGGTGCGATGAGCATTACCGAGAATACTACGCCAAGTGACTGAGCCCAGCCCGGCAGAGCCGTGTAGAGCAAGTGGTGAGGACCAGCCCAGATGTAGATAAAAATCAACGCCCAGAAGTGAACGATGGAGAGTCGGTATGAGTAAATGGGTCGGTTTGCCGCTTTCGGAATGAAATAGTACATAAAACCGAGGAAGGGCGTCGTAAGGAAGAATGCTACAGCATTATGACCGTACCACCATTGTACCAGGGCATCCTGAACACCGGCATATACCGAATAACTGCCAAATAATGAGTACGGCAACACCAGGTTGTTGAAAATGTGCAATATTGCAACGGTTACAAACGTGGCGATGTAAAACCAAATTGCCACATACATATGTTTTACACGGCGCTTGTAGATGGTCATCATCATATTCAGACCAAATACAACCCATATTACCGCAATAGCGATAGCGATAGGCCACTCGAGCTCAGCATATTCTTTACTTTGTGTAATTCCAAAAGGAAGTGTCAGCGCTGCAGATACAATAATAGCCTGCCATCCCCAGAAATTGACTTTACTGAGGGTATCACTCCACATCCGTGCTTTACAAAGCCGTTGAAGAGAGTAGTACACGCCCAGAAATATCGCATTCCCAGCGAAGGCAAAAACTACAGCGTTTGTATGAAGCGGGCGTAGTCTACCGTACGATAATTCTGCTATTCCTCCCAGAAATTCCGGGAAAATCAGCTTTATCGCAATGATAATACCCACCAGCATACCTACAATACCCCAGATGACCGTAGCAATTGCAAAATTGCGTACGATCTTATTGTCGTAATAGAAGGTTTCTGTTGCCATAGGTGTTTATTTTACTTGTTATTTTAGGTTCACTTTGGTTTTTTCTGATTCTTTTGCGTGCCTTTACCAGCGTTGGTGCTTAGTGGATCAGGCACTTCATTCACATGCTCATCCGCGGTTTTATCGCGGTTCTTATCCGGTTCATCCTCATCACCAACCGGATGGTCATCAAATAACACCCGTACCGAAGGTGTATATTTATCATCATATTGTCCGCTGCGTATAGCCCACACAAATGCAATTACAAATCCTGACGCAAGGATGAGGCTGATCATAATTAGCAGGTACATCACGCTCATAGACTGACCTCCGTTTTCCATGCGGCCCAGTGCGTAGCAAGGGTTGTCCAGGCAATGACCGTTACAGAGCTTACCGGCATGATGATGGCACAAATCAGCGGTGACAAGGTGCCCGTCACCGCAAAGCCAAGTCCGATTACGTTATAGAGAACGGAAATGGCAAAACTTATATAGATTATTCGCTTGCTGCGTCGGGCAAAATCCAGCACACGGTCGAGTTTGCTGAACGATTCTGCCGCCATGATGACATCGCTGGCCGGCGTAAACGCACTGGTATCTTCAGCTATGGATACGCCAATGGTGCTGGACCTCAGAGCACCGGCATCGTTGAGACCGTCGCCAACCATCAGAACGCTTCTGCCCTGATCTCGTAGTTGCTGCACCATATTGAGTTTGTCTTCCGGAGATTGCTCAAAACGCAGGTTTTCGACGCCAAAGTATGGCTCCAGCCGACTGCGTTCTTTGTCGTTATCGCCCGAGAGCAATAGAAGTTGTGAATGTTTGCTCAGCGATTGAAGCAGCAGCTCCAGCCCCGCGCGGTAGCGGGTTTTAATTTCGAAATACCCGGCTATTTCATTGTCGAAGCGTAGGTAAATTCGCGATGAGGCAGATGTTTTCAGGGAAGCTGCATGCACAGAAGGGTCGGCATCCACCCATGAAGATGAACCCATTTTGATAAGTACTCCGTTAACTTTGCCCTGAACACCCTTGCCGCTTACTTCCTCATACTGCTGGATGCTTCCCTGCGGGAGTTTCGTTGCTTTAGAGCCGGTTAACTGGCGAAATACTTGTCGACCAAGCGGATGCGTGTTTTCGTGAAGCAGCAGCGTAATGCTCTGTAATTCATTTTCGGTAAGGTTTCGGCCCACAAAGCGAACCTCCCCTTTTTCACGCTCGGTGAGCGTACCCGTTTTGTCGAATACAATGGTATCTATGCCTGCCAGATGCTCAACAGCCTCACCGTTTTTCAAGTAGAGTTTTGCCCGGCCAAGTAAATTGGTAGCCCAACCCAGTGTAAATGGTGCCGAAAGAGCGAGCGCGCACGGACAGGCCACTATCAGTACCGCTGTAAATGCATTAATTGCTGTAGCAGGACTGCTGGGTAGCCAGTACAGTGCCGATAGGAAAGCAATAAGAAGCACACCGGGAGAAAAATAGCGGCTAAATTTCTGAGATAACGACTTGAGGGTTTCTTCTCGGGGTTTGCGGAAGGCCTCGTTATTCCACAACCGGGTGAGATAGCTGCCAGATACCGGTTTAGACACTTTAAAGCGAATGCTGGTGCCTGTGTTACGCCCGCCCGCATAGACCAGGTCGCCTTTTTTGAGCGTAATCGGATCGTTTTCGCCGGTAACAAAACTAAAATCCATAGCGGCTTGTTCGTCGAGCAGTATAGCATCGGCGGGGAGCAGTTCCCCGTTACGGATTACCAGCTTGTCGTCTTCGGCAATTTTCGTTGCGGCAATGCTCTCTTCTGTGCCGTCATCTCTGAGGCGGATAACAGACAAGGGGAAATACGAGCGGTAATCTCGTTCAAATGAAAGGCTGTCGTATGTTTTCTTCTGAAATAAACGGCCAACCAGCAGGAGGAAAACCAACATGGTGAATGAGTCCATATAACCGGGGCTCAGGCCTGTGGAGATCTCGTACAGACTGCGAAAGAACATGGCGATGATACCCAATGATATAGCAATGTCCATGCTCCACTGGCGCTGCTGGACGGAAAGCCATGCCGGACGGAAGAAGTCCTGACTGCTGTAAACAAATACAGGCAAGGCCAGAATAATATTGAGGGCGCCAAATAGGGTTCGGAACTGGGCGTCTACCCCCTGGGGTCCGGAGAGGTACTCGGGCAGAGAAAACAGCATGATATTCCCGAAGGCGAATCCGGCAACACCGATTTTCAGATAGGTAGACCTGTTGGGAGAAACCTCTTTTTTCTGGTCGATTTTATCCAGGCTGAAATCAGGCGTATAACCGATGCTGCTGAGCAAGGCAGCCAGCTTGCTGAGGGGCAGCGTGGCAATATCGAATCGAATGGCAACCTCACGCTTGTCGAAATAGACCTCTGCGAATTTCACGGCACTGTTGAGCCGATGCAGGTTTTCCAGCAGCCATATACAGGAGGCACAATGAATCTGGGGTGTTTTCAGGGTTACCCTGGCCTGCTTGCCATCGGTAAAATCTACAACCTGATGTAGAACAGATGGGTCATCGAGGTATTCGAAACGGGCGTCGTCGGCGACCTTGCGCATGGAGATACCCGGGGTTTCGGCATTCATATCGTAATATGAACCTAACCCGCTTTCATGTAGCAGACCGTAAACCGTCTGGCAGCCGGTACAACAGAATACAAGCTCATCCTGACGGATGATTTCATCGTCACAGTGCTCTCCGCAATGCGAACAAATGGTTTTCTCAATTGTTACAGTTTCCGGCATATCCGGTACCATCCAATTTTATCTGTTTTTACCAATAACCGGCGCAAACCGGCTTTTTACCATCATTGTTTGTCCGGCTTCACCGGCTCATTTATTTTCTGACAATCTATCTGCACTCTGCTTTCAGCGTAGTGTTCGTTCTTAGCTGACCTCCGGCCGGCTGAAGTGTAACCGCTCACTGATCCAGCTATCGTTTACATCGTTGCATAAATCATACAGAGTTGTACCGGTGAGCCACTGCCGTATTTCCATCCGTTGGGCTGTCCACTGATCGTGAAACGGACAAGGTTCAATATGCCCACAACCATCAATCCCCAGGAAACATCGCCGGAAAAAAGAATCCCCTTCCAGGGCGATGATAATATCAATCAGTCGGATTTGACTGAGGCTTTTGGAAATAAAAACACCACCATTGGCTCCACGTTTTGAACCGATAATACCCGGCTCCTGCAACTTGGCCAGCATTTGTGACAAATAGGCTGTGGGGCTATTAAGCATAGACGCTAGTTCGGTGGCTGAAATCGTTTCACCCTCCGGCCGGCGGCCTATTAAAATGAGCGCAGTTAAAACGTACTGCGAGCCTGTAGAAAGTAGCTGCATGAGTTAAACGTTACGACAATGTACTGCAATTCAACAACAGGGTTGGTTGCACGTATATAAACTGATATAAATCTAATATATATATTAGAATTAGAATAGAAATTCTTTACATACCAGCCTATTTAGACGGCGTTTAAATAAAGAGGGGTTTTCCACGCAAACACAGTGCGTCAAGAGCCAAAATAGCGTAATTTCTTTCTTTCTTAAGTAAAAAAGAAGTATTACACTGTTGATAATCATCCTCTAGCAAATCTCATTGATGCGTATCTATTTGGTCAACCTAATATTATTGGTTTCGGTCATCAGTATTGCCTGTTCAGGGGTTGAACCGTCGGGGCGTGAAAATGCTGAATATGACTCGTTGCAGCTGCGTATTGACACAGAGACTGCGCTGGTGTCTGAACTTTTGAATTTAGGTCAGGCTTTGCAGGCCGATTCTATCATCACAGCACTGTTCAATGATATTGCTACAGTGGCTACCCCCGACCAGATTCTGAAGGTTACAGATGAACTGGCTGTTGCCAAAGTGGTAACGGGTAAGCTGGATGAAGTTCGTGCCATGTTGGATCATATTCAGCCCGAGGTGGTGGCCGCAGCTAATGAGGAGTACCGAGACCGGTTCATGGCCCGCAAGGCGTTAGTTTACAATGAGATGGGCGAAAGCACAGTTGCCATGGAGTTGCTCCGCCCAATTGTAGAACGCTATGAAGAGGAAGGCGTTACGTCTGATTTTCACTTGATGGTTATCACAACCTATGCTTCCATACTTCAAAATCTGTATCAATATGATAATACCATTTATTGGTTGCAACGGGCATTGGTCGTTGCAGCTGAGGCAGACACAAGTGAGCGAAATATTGCGGTTATCCGTAATAATATTGCAGTAGCACTTGAATTGTCTGGAAGATATGAGGAATCGCTGGTGGAGCTGGAACAGTCGTATCGGCTGAATTCACGCAACAATATCGTCAGTGGTATAACTCAAAACTTAAACAACATGGCTAATTCGCTGCAATCGCTTGGCCGAACCGAGGAGGCCATTGACACCCTCAAAGCAGCCATTCGATACAATCAGGAAGCTGGCGTGTTGGGTTCACTGGTGCGGAATTACTATAATCTTGGCAACATCCTGCGATCTAGCGGTGATTTTACCCAGGCAGGTATCTATTTCGAAAAGGGGTACGAGACCAGCCGCGAAATAAATTTTCAGTTTGGGATCATGTTTAACGCGTCCGGTCTGGCGCGAGTAAAAAACAAACTAAATCGCTATGAGGAGGCTTATCCATATGCTGAGGAGGCATTATTGTGGGCACGCCGGTTTGAAAATCTGGAAATTCAGGCAGAAATGCTGGAAGTCATGGCTAGTTTGCACGAGCAGCGCAATGAGTATCGGAGCGCCCTGCAACATTTACGCGATTTCAAAGTCATGAGCGATTCGTTACAGACGCTGAAGAACCAGCAATCTATTGAGGAAGTAAGAAGCCGGTTTGGATTCGAAATAGTAACCGCAGAAAATGAACTACTAAAACAGGAACTCCTTTTCAGTGAAAAGCGAGATCAAGTGCGACGAAACATGTTGCTGTCACTGGCTGCTTTTTTGCTGATCTTTGCAGGTATGTATGTGCTCATTTTACGTCAGAATAAACTCATTCAGCGTAAAAACAACTATCTTGATGACCTGAATCGTAGTCAGGAAAACCTTATCAATATTATTGTTCATGATCTTCGCTCGCCGCTTTCCAGCCTTATTGCTTCGCTGGAGATCATCGAAGAGCTGACTTCCGACAAGTCGGAAGAGTTTGTGGAAATTTATCAGGTAGCCGAACAATCGGCCGAGAAATTACGCATGATGATTAATGGTCTGCTTGATATTCGGAGTATAGAGAGTTCCGATATACAGGGTGGATTTCTACGGTACAATATTAAAAAGTTAACGGCGCTCACCATCGAAAACTTCAAATCGGCTGCAGCAAAGAAAAAAATCACCCTTGAAACAGACCTGGATGAATTTGACGCTGTAACCCATGCCGAATACTATAATCGTATTGTTGAAAATCTCGTCTCCAATGCCTTGAAATACAGCTACTCTAACACTACCGTGTATGTTAAGTTAAATTTACGGGGAAATAAGTGGGCACTCATTGTAACGGATGAAGGACAAGGATTCAGCGAGAAGGATAAATCAGGTGCGTTTAAGATGTTCACCAAGCTTTCGGCCCGACCAACCGACAATGAGCCTTCGTCTGGACTTGGTCTTTACACCGTACGCATTCTCACGGAACGCCTCGGAGGTACCGTTACACTTGAAAGTGAACAAGGGAAAGGTTCTACGTTTACCTGTATATTTCCGGTACATAAAAGCAGCGGGTGATTGCGATCGAGGCTGACACGCTGCCGGCTCAAACATAATATGCGACAATAGTACCGGGGCTCCGGTGCGTTAAAATAAGAGGATCTGCATGGATACGAATATCATGTATGAAATTATTGGCTACACGGCATCGGTTCTGGTAGCCGTTTCCCTGATGATGAGTAAGGTATTAACCCTTCGCCTGGTTAATATGATTGGTGCTGCAACGTTTTCACTCTACGGCTTTTTAATCAGCTCCATTCCTGTTGCAGCCATGAATGCCTTCATCGTGCTCATCAATCTGTATTACCTGCAGCAGATGTTCCGTTCAAAAACCTTTTTCACGTTGCTGGAAATTTCCCTTGAAGATAAATACCTGCATCATTTTTTGGCATTCTATGAAAAAGACATGCGTAAAACGCAAACCGCATTTAAAAAGATTCCGGAGAAAGGAAGCCTGAGTGTGTTTGTACTCAGCAATATGGTTCCTGCCGGACTTCTCGTTGGGCGGATTACGGCTCCGGGTGTACTTACGATAGATATTGACTATGCCATACCCCAATACCGCGACTTTAAGATTGGCAAGTTCCTGTTCACCGAGAAGAAGAACTTTTTCCTGGAAAAGGATATTAAAGAAATTCATGCGTATGCTGAAATTGCCGAGCATAAACAGTATCTCATGCACATCGGTTTCAAGGCTGACGACCGGGCGGGCTGGTATGTAAAAACACTGCGTTAAGGCAGCTGTTTAAAGCATAACGCTTTTGTCAAATAAAATCTGTATCTTACACCCTGATTCAACGCACCTATCTCTCTCGTTCTATCCCGCTGGCAAATTGGTTGCATTACTTGCTGATCATCTCTCACGGTTCATGACACGATACGAAACGGCACTTCAGAAAGTCCACGCGGTGCAAGTAATCGATTAACCAATACTCTCTTACGGCATATTCATGCCAATAATTTATATATGAAGATCACTTCTTTCTCTGAACTCGGGCTCAGCGACCAGCTGAATAATGCCCTTTCTGCAATGGGCTACGAAGCTCCAACCCCTATTCAAGCCGAATGTATTCCTGTAGTGATGTCGGGCCGCGACCTTGCCGGACAGGCACAAACCGGTACCGGTAAAACCGCTGCTTTTGGTATCCCCCTGCTGGAGTCTATCGATACCAGTGTGCGTGAAATACAGGGTATTATTCAATGTCCTACCCGCGAGCTGGCCATTCAGGTGACCGGCGAATTGTTAAAAATGGGTCAATTCATTCAAGGACTCAGCATTGTTCCCGTTTACGGAGGTCAGCCGATTTCCCGTCAGATTACCGCCATGCAGCGCGGAGCTCAAATTTTAGTCGGTACACCAGGCCGTACACTCGACCACCTCAACCGTGGTACGCTCAAACTTGACAAACTCAAAATGCTCATTTTCGATGAGGCCGATGAAATGCTGAACATGGGTTTCCGCGAAGATATGGAAGCCCTGCTCAAGCATGTGAATCATGATATACAGACCGTGATGTTTTCGGCTACTTTCCCTCCGTTTATCCGCAAGGTGATGCAGGAGTTTATGAAAGATCCGGCCAGTGTTACTGTTGAACGAAAGGCTATAACAGCGCCTGATATTAAGCAATATGTAGTACAAATTCGCGATTCCGTTCGTACCGAGGCCATTGCCCGACTTATGGATGTACACAATTTCAAACTGGGTATCGTTTTTTGCAATACCAAGCGTGCTACCGAGCAGCTCATGCAAGACCTGCAGATGCGCGGGTATGCCTGTGATGTGCTCAATGGCGATCTCAATCAGCCTCAGCGCGATAAGGTAATGCGCGCATTTCGTTCGGGCAACCTCGATTTACTGGTAGCAACGGATGTGGCCGCTCGTGGTATCGATGTGGATGATGTAGATGTGGTTTTCAACTACGAACTGCCAACCGATCCCGAATATTATGTACACCGTATTGGTCGTACTGGTAGGGCAGGAAAAGCCGGTACTGCCATTACGTTCAGCGCGCCGAACCGAACCCGCGCCCTCAAATTCATCGAAAATCAGATCAAGCAGAAACTTGAAATTCTTCCTATGCCAAGTGTAGAAGAAGTTACCAAGTCGCGCGTGGCCCTTCAGATGAAAGATATTACCGATGAACTGCAAAAAGGTGGACTCAAGCCTTTCATTGAGCAGCTGGAAAGCTTTTTGGAAGAAGAGGGCGAATACTCTCCTATTGAAATTGCTGCAGCTTTGCTTAAGCTACGTGTGGGCGCCGAGCCTAAAGAAGAGTTTACGCCTCCATCAGGCGGAGGCGGGTCATTTAATGATTCCGGAAAGGTAACGCTCAAAATTAGTGTCGGACGTAACGACAACATCAAAGTGGGCGATCTGGTTGGTGCTATTGCTGGAGAGGCTGGCATTTCGTCTTCTGAAATCGGCCACATCAACATCCTGAAATTCGAATCCTTTGTGGATGTAGAAGGCGGCGTTGCCAACCGCGTGATTGACGCCCTGCATCGCGCCAATGTTAAAGGCAAGAAAGTGGAAGTGAGTATTGCTCCTCCCTCTTCCAGCCGAGGCGGAAGCGACGACGGTGGCGGTAAAGGCAAACGTGGTGGCTTCTCGAAAGGACGTCGCGACGGCGGCGGAGGCGGTCGTGATGGCGGCTTCAGCGGTCGCAAAAGTGGCGGTGGTGGCAGCTCTTATGGAAAAGGTGGATCGGGCTCCGGTTCCGGTTCCAGCAAAGGACGGGGTTTTGCCAAGTCGGGCAAGGCTCGTTTCAAGTAAGCAGCCCGACCGGTTTTGCAGAACTTATTGTAAGCGCCCCATCAATCGTAGAAGCTCTGTCTCCGACAGCTTGGCTTCGTATTGAGCCGTTACCAGACGTGTTTCGGTATTAATGAGGGTTCGCTGACTTTCCCGTAACTCCAATGAGGTGGAAGTACCTAAGGTAAACCTCTCCAGGGCAATTTCAAGGGTTTCGTATGCCAGGGCAAGGTTTTCTTGCTCTATGGCAACTACTTGTTTGGTATTGCGGTAATTGCGGTATTCGGCCGTTGCAATATTTCGGAGCAAGAGCATCTGTTCTTCATAGCGTACATCGGCACTGCGCTCCGCAATACGCGCAGCCTGCAATCTCCTGTTCAGATTAAACCCGTCAAAAACGGGTACTGAGACCGTGACACCATAACGGTACCCGTCTACTTCCTGAAGGCTGCGGGTACCGTTATTTGTTTCACGATTATTACTATTGTAACCGGCAGAAAGGCGTACCTGAGGGAGTCGACCCTGCACCAGCTCCCGCCGCTGTAATCCTGCTATACGTCGCTGTATATCGGCAGCCTGCAACACACTGTTATACTCGTTAATACCGGCGGTAACCTCATCGATCGACAACGTTTGGGTAAATGTAATTTCAGGCTCTATTATGAAGTCGGTATCGGGCTCCAGTGCCAGTAGTTGCAAAAGTCGGAGTCGGGCATCGCTGAGTAATACCTCCTCCTGAATTACCGCAGCCCGATCGGAGTTTAAATCGGTACGGGCCAGCAGCAACTCGTACTCCGAGCCAGACCCTAGCTGCCGTTTGGTATCGGCAATACGATACCTCTCTTCGGAAATTTCCACCGTGTTTTCCAGAACAGCTAACCTGCGGTTAACCCTCACAATGTTATAATAGGCTGCAATGATGTCGGCTACCGTATTCTCAATCTGAATACGCGCGTGTGTTGCACCAAGTCGCTCCAGTTCCCCAAGTCGTTCATAGGTGGTGAACATGCGCAATCCATCGAAGATAGTCCAGCTTAATGCTGCATCTACATCCGTAATAGAGCGGCGCGTACGCGACTGCGGTAACTCCACACCATTTACGGTTTCCAGCAGATCTTCCCTTCCACCCGAAAAACCTAGCTGAACATCCAGATCGGGAGTCATGCCGGCAGCACCGAAATTTCGGTTAAGACGGGCAATTTCCGCTTCATTTGCAGCCAATATAACACCGAAATTTCGTTCCAGACCAATTCTGAGGGCATCTTCTATGGTTATAACAACGGCATCAGAAGATTCTGAGTCCGCTACTGTATGAGCTTTTTCAGCATGCAGGGCTGTTACCGGTATTATTATTGCCAGCAAGAAACTGCAACAAGCCGTCGCTATCTTTTGTATCATGTTTAATAAACGTGTTGATTTCCAATAACTGAGATCGCGTACCTTTTTAGCAAGGTACTTTTGTTTTCAACGTAAATATGATAAGATATCTGTTGAGTTCCCCGACATCAGAAAGATGCCAACGCAGTTTTACACAGTTTAACCCTAAGCCAGTGCAGGCCGTCGTGAACCAAAACCGATATAAAACCAGACCACACAGCACAACAGCGATTTACAACAGCGTCGGCTTCTGCTTTATAGCTATATTTACAATCTTATTAACCACCCCTCAAGCCCACGCACAGATATCACACGGATGGAGTATAATCCTGCATTTTTACCCGTAATAGAAGTTATAGACGAACATTTCGAGATTCCTCAGCTCATAAAAACGCGTCGAATCGCGGCGCTGCTTCCACACGACTATCATCATACCGACAAACGATATCCGGTATTGTACCTGCAGGACGGACAAAATCTTTTCGGTGATTTCGCCCCGTTTGGTAGTTGGGAGGTACCGGGCAAACTTGCCTGGTTAACTGAGCGCGGTATGGGAGACATCATTATTATCTCCATCGACCACGGAGAGTCGGAGCGACTGGCTGAGTTCACCCCCTCTAAACCCACCAGCCTGGGCATCGGTGACGGTAAAAAATACGCACGCTTTCTGGCCGAGACACTCAAGCCTTATGTTGATGAACATTTCAGAACACTTCCCGAGCGGGAGCATACCGGCATAGGTGGAAGCTCCATGGGTGCACTCATCAGTATTTATGCCACGACACAGCATCCGCTCACGTACAGCAAGCTCATGATTTTTAGTCCGTCTTTATGGGTTATTCCTGAGATTAACGAAGAATTTGTACGAGGTACGCCCAATTATTACGGCAGAATTTATCTGTACGGCGGTACGGAAGAGGGATCTAATATGGTGGAACATCTCACCCATTTATACAACCTTGTGAAGGAAAATCCGCACGGACGCAATCTGCCCGTTGAGCTTTCAATTCGGGAAGGCGGTCAGCATAATGAAGCAGCCTGGGGTGTAGAATTTCCAAAAGCAATTCAGTGGCTTTTTTTTCAGGAGTGATGTGCCTCGCTAAACGTGGATAGGTATGGCCGCAACCGCCGTAATGTATCTACATCACCATCATAACAGCGCTGGGGCTATATTCTACTATATTTAAGGGGCTCGTTTCACAAGATTCAGCTAAAATAAACTCAATCCGATTTCATAGAAAACAGACCAACATGATTGCTATTCAAGCACTATCTATCACCGCACTGGAAAAAATCATCATCCCTGTTGGGGCATTCACCGACCGTAACCGGCTTGCTGAAATTTTTGAGTCGATGTCGGGCTTCGACAGCATGCGTACATTTGAATCGTTTGATGCCGACAAGGGATCGGTCTGGAAAGTGCTTCACGATACAGGAGAGTTAATTCTGGTTGGACTTGGCAGTCATCCCGATGTACGGTCTGTGTACAAATCTTTGCGCACCTTCAGTCATAAGCAGCAGTCTATGCTGGCCTCTGAAACCGGCCTCTTTCTGGATGAATGTCTGCTCGGGAATGGGGATGTAGGCGCTGAGAAGACGTCGGTCGGTAAAGCCAAAACATCTGTAATGCGCAGCATGGATGCATTTACCGAATCTTGCGTGAGCGGGCTCGTAGCCGGAACCTATCGTCTGGATCAACGTCGTGAAGGAGCTAAGGTTCATCCCATGCAATCGGTTACCATAGTCTATAACGATACCGATGATTACGATACTCAAACGCTCCTCAGCAGTGCCGAACGTGGTGTTATTATAGCAGATGCTCAAAAAACGGCCATGCACCTGATAAATATTCCATCCAACTGGAAAAATCCGGTTCAGTTTTCTGAAATGATTGGTGAAATTGCAGCTAAGGCAGCCATAGAGATGGAGCTCTTTGATGAGGTCAGGCTGCAGCAAGAAGGATTTCATTTGCTGCTGGGGGTAAACAGAGGCAGTGAATTCCCTGCTCGTTTTGTGGTCTTGCGTTACGATGGAATGCAAGGTCGCGACGGGGTACACGTAGGTCTGGTTGGGAAAGGGATAACGCACGACACGGGCGGACTTTCCATCAAACCGTCGGAGTCGATGGTCTGGATGAAATGCGATATGGGTGGAGCGGCGACTGTTTTGGCCGCAACGGAAGCAGCGGCACGACTCCAGTTACCTTTAAAACTTACTACGGTTATTCCGTTAAGCGATAACCTTGTAGATGCACTCTCCGTTAAACCGGGGGATATTTTGAATTCGTACAATGGCAAGACGGTAGAAATAGCCGACACAGATGCCGAGGGTCGTCTTATTCTGGCCGATGCGCTCAGCTGGATGGTACGTAACACCGATGTAGATCATATTCTAGATTTGGCAACGTTAACCGGCGCGGCTGTACGGGCGTTGGGTCCACAGGCTGCAGCACTGTTCTGCAACAACGCCCAATTGGAGGAAGTACTGATGGAAAGCGGGAATACATCGGGTGAGCGGGTTTGGCCTCTGCCTTTGTGGGATGATTATGACAGTGAACTGCACAGTGACGTAGCCGATCTAAGAAATTTAAATGGAAAACCTACCGCCGGAGCTATAGCCGCTGCCAAATTTCTGGAGGTATTCACCGAAGACCATCCCTCCTGGGCACATATTGACGTTGCAGGTACGGTTTTTGGCGACAGCGAGTTTGGAAAGATGAAAAGTGCCACCGGTTATGGGGTGCTGTTGCTGGTGACCGCTATGCGTAAACTTACATCCAAAGGTTGAAAATACACTTGCAACTCTCCCAATTCTATCGGATTATGCATCAGAAAGTAATTCGGTCTTTAATTCAATTTACGTCGGAATAGTTATGATGAATGTGCTATGTATATCCTTTTATTTCAAGGGAGAAGAGTTTCTGAAGTCCTGCAAGCGGGCGGGAAATACCGTTTACCTGCTCACCCATCGAAAACTGGAGCATAAACCATGGCCACGCGAGTCCGTAGATGAATTTTTCTACATGGATAACGATGCCAACACTCCCGAAAATATTGATCATATCATCAAAGGTTTCGCCTGGCTTATTCGGGAAAAACGCATAGATACCATCATCGCTTTAGATGATTTCGATGTAGAGAAGGCAACGGCTATTCGGGAGGAATTCCGTATTCCGGGTATGGGTCAGACCACGGGCCGATATTACCGTGACAAATTGGCTATGCGCACGCGCGCACAGAGTGAAGGCATATCGGTTCCCCCTTTCACCGCAATTTTCAACAACGAGGATATCCACGAATTTACCAAGCTTGTGCCGGCGCCATGGGTTCTGAAACCTCGCTCAGAAGCATCTGCTGCCGGTATTAAAAAAGTGAACAATGAAGAGGAGCTTTGGCACTACATCAACGGACTGGGAGACGAAAGGCACCGTTTTCTGCTGGAGCAGTTTATGCCGGGGGATGTATACCACGCCGATGCCCTTTCTTTCGAGGGCGAGCTTGTATTTTGCTGGGCGAGCCGTTACCTGAGCACACCCTTTGATGTAGCGCACGGTGCCGGTATTTTTCGTTCGGTAACATTGGATCGCAGTGGAGAGGATTTCAGGAAACTTCGCCAGTTAACCGCAGATGTTATGCAGGCTTTCGGTATGCAGTATAGTGCTTCGCACACTGAATTTATCAAGAGCAGTGATAATGGCAGGTTCTACTTTCTGGAAACCTCCTCACGGGTTGGTGGTGCTCATCTGGCAACCATGATTGAGGCGGCCAGTGGTGTTAACTTATGGTGGGAATGGGCACGCATAGAAACAGCTGCCGCTTTGGAAGAGGATTATGATGTGCCGGAAAGCCGTGGTGATTTTGCCGGCATCCTCATTAGTCTGGCCCGACAAGAGCATCCGGATATGCATGTTTTTGATGCTCCTGAAATCGTCTGGAAGTTAAACGAGCCACATCATGTAGGGATGGTTGTTCGCAGCGATAGTGCGGAGCGGGTTCAGCAGTTGATGGATGCATACGCTGATATTGTGCAACGCGACTATCATGCATCCATGCCCATGGGCGATAAACCTACCAATTAAAGGCTTAAGGAGCCGTCATCGAATTACGATGTCTACAATTTCTCCCGGCAGTAGTGGAATATGCTCGAGTCCGTCGAGACCGATTTCAACCGGGAGTCCGGTTTCCATGGTAACTCCGGGGCGCCGGAGCCCTTCATCAATGATAACAAATTGAGCCCCAACCCGGTTCAAGGTAGCCACACCAACAAAGCGTTGGGGAGAACGGGTACGGATGTGCACATTCATACCCGCCTCGGGACGAACCAGCAGTGGCTGTCGTAGATATCCGACAATACGGCGGGGAACCGTCGATTCTACATGAAGCATGATTTCACCACGTGGTACGACTGCTCCTTCAGGGAAAAATACCCGACCAACAATGCCATCAAACGGTGCCAGAACCACGCGGGGTTTAAACCCTTCTTCTAATGCCTTTATTTCCGCTTCATAAACACGAATTGCAGCCGTAACCGGGTCTTCGGTGCGACCGCGAAAGGCTTCATCGGATGCATCTACATCTTGCAGCAACGTTTCCATATCGGCGATGTACGAACTGCGCTGGATAATCTCCGTCTGTAATAGGTCAAGCTGTAGCTGAGCATCTTCGAGTTCCTGAGGAGCAATTAGCTCATTGGTTGCCAATGCCTTGAGGCGGTCAACATTACGCTCCGTCTGCACCTGACGTACCTGAAGTGTGGCCAGTGCCACACGTTCTTGCATAATATCGAGCCTTAGTCCGGCATAATTTATCCGGTTTCGTTGCCAGTTCGCTATCGGATCTTGCCCGGCGGAAAGCAATGCAATTTGTGACTGGATGACGGCTATGCGCGACTGTACATAGACTGTATCCGCAATTTGAATTGTTGCCAGGGTATCGCCTTTGAGTACAGCATCGAATGGGTCGGCATATAATCGCTGCACCACACCGGCTTCAGGTGCGGTAATCTGAGCAATATCTCCCTCCACTTTACCAATAAAAGTGGGATTGTACACGCGGATATTCCATAACGATATCACCACCAGCAAAACCAGAATGAATACGATTACCGGCAGATAACGCAGACGAAAATTTTCAATACGTCGGGAGACCGGTGTTTTTATGGGTTGATATACAGGTTTGGCCATGTTTAAATCTCCGACTCGTCTTCGGCATTCATGGTATTGAGCGCTTTCACACCGTTCAGGCCCTTAAGTTCTTCAATAAGCAAGGCCGTCATGTCCGGATTACGCAACAGCAGGCGGTAAGAGACAAATGCACCGTCTCGGCCTTCCTGGGTGCGCTGCGATGCTTTTGAATAGTTTGATGCATGACGCTCGAGCAAGGCTTCGAGCTGCGTAAGCTCATTTAGTGATTTTGTCCACTCCAGATTAACGATGATATCGTAGCGATGTCGTGTACCAAAGCTGGTAAACCACAAATACACAAATGCAAGCGACATAATACCGACACCGCTGATGGCGGTGGTAAACTTTTGTGTCCCCAAAGCGAGTCCTACTACAATCAGAGATAAGATGTACACCGTATCGAGGGTGTCTCGGAGGATATTTCGAAAACGTACAATAGCGAAAACGGCAAGCAGGCTAAATGCTGTAACGATATTATTATCCAGCACGAGCATTACCAACGTAACCGTGATGGGAATAATGATGAGGGAGTTCACAAAAGAGCGTGAGTACGACAGCCCGGAGTGCGTAAACATGTAAATCCATGCGATAAACTGTCCGCTGAGGAAAGCCAGAAGCAGCGCTAAAAGCAGGGTATTAAGATCGGTCGGGATGGGTGCGGTATCTCCGAACGTCAGCCATTCATTCATGGATGATTACCAGTAATTAAGCGAGAATTGGTGATTTTGGTGCAGGCGGATGAGTCCATCTACGTATTTAGCTGCGGATTCTTGTCTCAAACCATACGATTGAACGACGTCTTTAAACCAGGCTGGAAAACGGTTGGTAAATTTCAGTTCCAGAATGACTTCGCTCCCGAAAACCGATACCGGATTATCTGTAATGGTGCGGAATTCGAGCGGACGAGCGGGTATAGCCTCGGTAACAACCTGTCGGTCGAAGGTGACTCTTACGGCATTGTTGTTATCGTTTTCATACGCTTCACGTCGGTACGCTATGTGGGTTTTGGGCTGAGCATCCAGTCGGGTGCGGATATTACAGAAATATTCGAGTGCTTCAATCTGGTCTGGAGATGGATCTACAAGGAAGTCGGGTGAGGCAAAGGCACCATCCAGAATACGTTGTACCGCTTCACGGTAAACAATAGCGCGTTTCTTGGCGATTACTTTGTCGTACCGGCGCTTAATTTCCAGATAAACCGGCGTATCATCTCCGTTTTCATAATACCTCACACGCATTTTGTATCGGTTACGGTTCCCGTTAAGTGTGTCGGTGTATGTTTTTAGCGAAGGAGAATCCAGATAAATACTATGAACCGGATACGATAAGTCGGACTGTAAAACTCCGTAGGCATCGATATTCAGAAACGATTCGATAAATGGACGCATAACCTGCGCCTTGTGCTCGGAAACACGGTATTTAAACTCAAACCGTTGTCGTTGTAATTTATCGAGATTCATTGCCCTAAATAGATAATCATGTGCAGGTCTAATCTTTGAAATTTAACGATTTCTTAACACAGCGCCCAAACAAATCATCTGCCGTGTGTTAATCCCTGGTACCCTGCTAAAGTTAGCTGCCCGTTCTTAAATCATAGACCACGTAGAATGTTCCACAAAATTGATTAAAAATAACTGAAACTTTTCAAACTAATTAATCGTTTGATTAGTAAATTTGGAACTTTACCAACTTGCTGGTACACACATTTGAAATTCCCTCACCACGCGTACACTTGAATTCCCGATGGCGCAGCAGCGCTGAATATACATGAAAGAACAGACTTCAGACAAAAAAACAGCTATACTCGATACTGCTGAGCGGTTATTTGCTCAGAATGGATACGATTCTACCTCAACCCGGGAAATTGCTGAACAGGCTGGGGTGAACGTAGCTATGATTGCTTACTATTTCGGTTCGAAGGAAAACCTGCTGAAAGACATCATCGCGCGGTACGGTCAGGAAGCATTGGCGTTGGTACGCAAAGAGTACGATGCCACACTACCTCCTGATGATCGTTTACGCAAACTTTTTTCAACCTACATGAATTACGCTTTTGGTCACCCAGACCCTATCGTCATTGCACAGCGTGAGCTTGGAATATCAATGCGGCCCGATCTGCACGAATCGATAGCCGACATTTTCAAAGAAATACAAGAGTTGATACAAGCCTGTATCAACGATGGCAGAGCTATCGGACTTTTTCGGGATGTCGATGTTCCTCTTTTTATTTTTACCATTGCCGGGATGTATGATCACATGGTAAATCAAGTTCATGTAATGCAGAATCTTAAGCTTGATGGAAGTATTTACGGATTACCTGAAACCGATCTGCAGGCTGTTCGTCAAAAGATTGAGCATATCTTGTGGGATATCACCGATTCTTACTTGAAAAAATCACCCTAGCCATTACAGACTGAAATTATTCCCCCAAAAATCTATTACCCTTAAATTATCATGATGAAGATTCCGGTAATGCGGTCAGGCCGCATTGTACGTACGATGTATTTAGCTCTTATTTGCGGATTAATGTCTTACAGTACATTGATAGCCCAAACGCAGACATCGTACGATACACTCTATGTATCTCTTAACGAAGCCATAGAAATAGCCCTGGTAAACAGTTACTTTCTTCAACGTGCTGCATTCAATGTGGATGAAGCCAACGAGCAAATTCGTCAGGCAAGAAGCGCCGTGTACCCCCAGATTGGCGGAGCGGTTTCGTACACCCGCAACGTGCGAACGCCAAATCCGTTCGCTGGGAGCGATGCCGCCGACTTGTTCACCTCGTTTGGTGCTATCGACTGGTTATTCTATAACGAACAGCAACGGGTTGACGGCAATCCTACACTATCGTTTCAAGATTACCTCGACCAGCGTAATCAGGGACTCGAAAACGCAGGCATTGTTCAGCAAACCGGCAGCAATCCATTTGCAATTGAAAACCAGTTTGTACTGGGCATCAGTGCTACCCAGGCCATCTACAACGGAGCGGCGTTTGCAGCTATCCGCGGCGCTGAGCACTTTCGTAACATCGTACGCCAGCAGCTGGAGCGTGAAACCCAGACCATGGTGCAGCAGGTACGCACGGCTTATCTGAATGCATTGCTTGCTCAGGAGCAGGTTAACCTGATTGAAACGGCACTGCAGCAACTTCGCGATACCGAGCGAGATGTTCGGGCTCTGGTAGAGCAAGGGCTTGCGGCACGTTTCGACCGTAACAGCATTGCTGTTGAGGTGGTTAATCTGGAAACCAATCTTATTGCGGCCCAGAACGGTGCCGCCCTGGCAACACGGAGCCTGAATATTTTATTAGGAATACCGGTGACCCACCAACTCAAACTCAGCGACCGGTTCGAGTCGTATAACCTGAATCTGCCTGATACCGGCGGTCTGGATGATGCATTTAATATCGCCAGAAGACTTCGTCCTGACGTACAGCTGGTTGACAGCAACATCCGCCTTCGACAAGAAGAGCGTAATCTTGTGCGATCATCCTATTTCCCTGTACTCAGTGCCTTTGCCGACTACGCATACCTGGGTAATGTTCCCGACAACCGCGACCGCACCATCACCGACGAGAACGACCCGTTTCAGTTTTCAAGCGAAACCAGAGGTTTCTTCGATACCTCCTATTGGAATGCAGCCTTTTCTGTCGGTCTTCGGATGCAGTGGAATATTTTTGATGGTTTTGCCCGCAAAGCCCGAATGAATCAGGTAAATATTGAAATCAAACGCGCCGAGCTGGATGCACTGGTGCTGCGAGAGTCTATTTACCTGGAGGTAGATGCGGCCTTGCGCAATGTGGAGGCGGCCTGGAAACGCATTCAAAGTCAGCAACGGAATATTGAATTGGCTGAACTCAACTACGAGGAGGCTCGCATGCGGTATCGCGAAGGGGTCGGTACCCGTCTTGAGGAACGTCAGGCCGCTACCATGCTGGACCAAAGCAGGCTGAATTACCTTACTGCACTACACGATTATCTTATCGCCCGTGGGGAACTGGATACAGCCATGGGAAACCGCATCGTACACATTGAACTTAACGACTGATTACTTACAGCTCTCAACACATTATGAAATCTATTTTTTATTCCAGAATAATCCCCGTATTCGCCGTTCTTTTACTAACTGCAGCTTGCGGCAATGATACCGAACAAGACAGCGCTACTGAAAACGACACGAATGCTCGTGAGCGTGTGGTTGCCGTTGAAGTAATGTCTCTTGAAAGAGGCTCATTCAACGACCGCATCCGCATAAATGGCAATGTAACGGCTCATGACGATGCCATGATAGCCGTAGAAACACCGGGACAGGTACAGTTTATTGCAGAGCGTGGTACTCAGGTTAATCGGGGCGATATCATCATGCGTATTGATGATCGTCTTTTGAAAGCTAACTTTGATGCTGCTCAGTCGGGGTTTGCCCTGGCGGAGGATGTATACCAACGACAGGCGGCGCTTTTTGCGGATTCCGTAATTTCTACCGTGCAGTACCTGCAAAGCAAATCGCAACGTGATCAGGCCCGGGCGCAGTTGGCCGCTATTGAAAAACAATTGAACGACGCTGAATTGCGGGCTCCTTTCAGCGGTCGTATCGAAGAACGCTTTACTTCGGTAGGTCAGTTCGCTTCACCCGGAATGCCGGCATTGCGCCTTGTAAATACCGGAAAAGTGAAGGTTACAGGTGGAGTGCCCGAGCGTTTTGCAGGACTCATCCGCCAGGGTACGCCTGTTCATATTCATTTCCGCAACTACGACATCCCTGTGCAGTCTGCATCCGTTCGCTTTGCCGGAAACATGGTAAACCCCGACAGCAGGACGTTTCCCATAGAAGTGATTTTAGACAATCCTACCGGCAGCATTAAACCGCTCATGGTAGCCGACATGCATGTATTAAGGCAACAGTTTGAAAACCAGATTGTGATTCCCCGAACCGCTGTTATTCGCAATGAAGAAGGAAACAGCGTGTTTGTGGTGCAACGAGAAAATGGCGTTGAACGCGCTGCCACACGCCGTATTGATATCAGCCTGGCATCGGGTGATTTCGTAATCATAGCATCTGGCCTGGATGAAGGCGATGAGCTTATTGTGTCTGGCCTCACCGCCGTGGGTGAAGGAGACCGCCTCAACATTACAGGCACCCTGCCTGCCATTATCGCCCAATAACGGTAACCATCAGTTTTAAACAGCCACAGGCATGAATTTTACCCGATTTACATTAAAAAACAGAACAGCCGTTCTGATGCTTACACTCATTTTGATTGTGGCAGGTATCGGCTCATATGTCAGTATTCCGAAAGAGTCGGCCCCGTCTATCGATGTGCCCTTCTTTTTCATTACGACCTTATATCCCGGTATTGGACCGGCCGATATGGAGTCGCTCATCACCCAGCCACTCGAGCGCCAGCTTCAGGGCATTAACGGAGTAAAGGAAATCCGTTCAACTACGCAGGAAAGTGTAAGCATTGTTGTTGTGGAGTTCGAGCTATCGGTTCCGAATAGTGAAGCTAGTCAGAATCTGCGCGAACGGGTTGACCTGGCCAAATCAGACCTCCCTCCAGATGCGGAAGATCCTATCATTATTGAAGCCAGTATTGATGATTTCCCGATTATGACCATTAATCTGGCTGCAGATTATTCGCTGGTGAACTTAACCCGGGTCGCTGAACGGCTGCAAGACGACCTGGAGGCCCTTCTGGGCATCCGAGAGGTTGACGTTATTGGGGGTATTGAACGCGAAGTGCAGGTTAATGTGGATCTTACCGCGCTCACCAGCTATAATCTGGCCTTGGGTCAGCTTGTGGGGGCTATTCAGAATCAGAACCTGACCATTCCCGGCGGAACAGTGGACGTAGACCGGTTCAGTTATCTTCTGCGCGTAAGCGGTGAGATTTCCGATCCGGCCGAGCTGGAAAATATTGTGGTTTCGAGTCCTGAACCGCGCGAGGGAGAGCCATCACCCGGGGTAGTGTATATGCGGGATGTGGCCGAAATTGTGTATGATTTCAAGGAACGTGATAGTTTTTCCCGCCTTAAAGCCTATCTCGCTGAAGATCGCGATGGAAATGTACAACGCTTTTCCGTTAGTGAGGTAGAAGAACTGCAGGTAGTCAGTTTACAGGTAAAACGCCGTCCCGGCAGTAACATTCTGGATACCGCACGCGATATTTTCGACACGCTTGACGAATTCAACTTCCCGGCAGGTACCCAGGTTATTGTAACCGGTGACGAGAGTCAGAATGTACGCGACCTCATTGCTGATCTGGAAAACAGTATCATCAGCGGAATGCTCTTCGTGGTATTGGTACTGGTTTTCTTCCTGGGAATCCGAAATGCATTGCTTGTAGGCGCTGCTGTACCCATATCCATTTTCGTGGGATTCCTCGTTCTGAACCTGGGTGGTTTCACGGTCAACTTCGTAATTCTTTTCTCGTTAATTATTGCACTGGGACTGCTCGTAGACAATGCGGTGGTAATTGTGGAGAATATTTTCCGGTATCGGGAGGCAGGACTTGGCAGGTTTGATGCAGCCATTAAGGGAGCTACTGAAGTGGGAGGGGCATTGCTGGCAGCCACTACAACATTGGTTGCGGCTTTCTTCCCATTGACCTTCTGGCCGGGAATTATCGGACAGTTTATGAGCTACCTGCCACGAACGCTTATCATTGTGCTGTTGAGCTCTTTATTTGTGGCTTTGGTGCTCTATCCTACACTCACGGTTATTTTCGTGAAAATCGACAAAGATATCCGGGCCAGGGGAACAACTTTTTCTAAAGTTGTTAAATACAGTCTGATTGGATTTGGTGCCCTGGTCATACTGGCGGCCAACTGGATAACCTTCCTGGTACTGGTTGGAATCGCTCTGTTTTTTGTTACATCGTTTAAATTTGTGGTTAAACCGCTATCGTACCGATTCACAAACCATTTTGTTCCTGCTGTTATAGACCGCTACCAGATTTTGCTGAGTACAATGCTGGAGCGTGATTACACCGTCAAAGGTGCATGGTTTCGCAATATGACTTCTCTGGTAAGCCTTACCCTTGGCGCCGTGCTCATGCTGATTTACGCTCTGATAAATCCTATCGCCCCTCTGGCGGCCTACATTCCACAGGTTTTGGGAGGCATACTGCTCGGAATTGGCGTCTTAGGCGTATTTATTCACAGTGGAGAGGCCTTGCTTCGCGGGTCAAGAGCCGTGCTGTTAACCGGTGTAGTCTTGCTTGCAGCTGTGGGTATCATCATTGCAACGGCTTTCCTTGCCAACGGCGGTATGGAATCGCAGACAATGGGTGTATTACTGGGATTGCCAGTAGTTTTGATTGTTTTTGGCGGAATTGGACAGCTTCTGAACATACAGAAGCCACTGATTTTAACCGACAACCGAGCATTACTGCTAAACGGAGTATTAGGACTTCTGATCAGTATTTTTGCGGCCTTTGCGTATGCTCCAACAGGCGTTCAGTTCTTCCCCCAAACCGATCCATCAGCTATCATCATCAATATTGAAGGTCCGATCGGGATGAATGTTCAGGCTTCTGATGATGTTGCGCGCCAGGTGCAACGCCGTATTGATCTTATGCTGGAAGAACATCCTGCCTCAAAAGCCAACGTCGAAAACATTGTGATTAATGTGGGCGTTGCCGGAGGTGACATTTTTGGCGGCGGACAGCCTCGTGCTGAAAAATCACGCATCCGTCTGAATCTGGTCGATTACGGCGACCGGGAAGAACCCAGCACGGTTACGTTGAATCGTTTGCGTGAATACATGGTTGACATTCCCGATATCTCTATTCTTGTTGAAGTGCAGCAGGAAGGTCCGCCTACCGGATCTCCGGTAAATATTGAGGTAACCGGCGAAGATTTTGAGATCATCCGACAAATTTCGCAGGAAATTCGAGAAAAGCTGGATGAGGCTTCACGCGATGGCAGCATTCCGGGACTGGTGGATGTAAAAGATAACGTGAGCGGAGGGGTTCCCGAATATGCCATTCGGGTAGATACCGACCGTGCCGGACAGTTCGGACTTAGCATAGCAGACATTGCCCAGACGGTGCGTATTGCTATGAATGGTCTGGAAGCCAGTAAATTTCGTGATGGAGAGGATGAATATGATATCACGGTGAGATTACGTGAAGAAGATCGCAGAGGGCTTGAGAGCCTTGACAACCTGACGATTTTCTCTCGTGGACAACAGATACCGTTGTCTTCAGTAGCCAGTTTTGAAGAAACACGCGGGCTTGGATCAATTACGCGCTTGAACCTGCAGCGGACCGCTATCATACAGGGTGAAGCCGCTCCCGGATTTAACGGTCCGGAAGTTCTGGCCGTTACGCAGGCGTTTCTTGCAGACTATATGGAGAACATACCCGTAGGATATACCGTGAGATACACCGGTGAAAATGAAGACTTCGAGGCCTCTTTCTCCTTCTTGACTACAGCACTGCTGGTAAGTTTTGCGCTGATCTTCTTTGTGATGCTCATCAAGTTCAACTCTCTGGTAGCCCCGCTCATTATCATGATTGTGGTAGGATTGAGTCTGATTGGAGTAATATTGGGTCTGATACTCACTCAGACGCCTTTTGGATTGATGACCTTTATTGGTGTGATCTCACTTGCGGGAATTGTGACGGTAAACAATATCGTACTGGTTGATTATCTCAAACAGTTACTGGATCAGGGTATGGAGCGCAAAGAAGCCATTATACAGGCAGGGTCAACCCGTCTGCGGCCGGTAATTCTTACCGCTTCTACAACCATTCTTGGCCTGGTACCCCTTACATTTGGTATCAACATTGATTTCGTAGGGCTGCTGCTTTATGCAGATCCCGGATTTCAGATAGGGTCGGACAGTACGGCATTCTGGGGCCCGATGGGTGTGGCCATTATAAGCGGTTTGTCGTTTGCGACGTTTCTGACCTTGATTGTGGTACCGGTTATGTTTTCCGCCTTCGATTCATTAACCGATCGTATGGCGCTGCTCAATGGAAGCGCAGATAAAGAAATCGACGAAGACTACATCCGCGAGTAAACATCCGGATGTCTGGTCTTTTTCCAAACCTCGTTCCATATGCTAACCCGGCAGCATCTTCATACCGTTGATAAAACACGCAACTATGCAATACTTTCAAGAAATAGAGTCGGCATACGAAGGGAATCTTCATGTTGCAGCTATCGAAATAACTTCTGGAAAAACGTGGATGTATCGTGCTGATACGCAGGTTTCAACGGCTAGTACCATTAAATTGCCGATTTTGATGAAAGCAGCGACGATGGTTGAAGCAGGAAGCTTAAAATGGGACGATGACATCACCTTACATGAAGAAGATAAAGTGCCCGGCATGGGCGTATTGAGGCACATGCTGGCACCTCGTTGTGTAACACTGCACGATGCGGCTTACCTCATGACGGCCGTCTCCGATAATACCGCTACAAATCTTGTATTGGATAAAACAGGTATTGAACCCGTTAATGACCTGATCAATACATTTGGATGTACGCATACACGGTTATATAGAAAGGTTTTTCATCCGGATACCGAAGCGTCGCGTGCATTTGGATTTGGTGTAACTACGGCTGCGGATATGATGCGAATGATGCAGATAATTTATGCACCTGAAACCCTGCGTGGCACATTTACGCTACCTGGTGAACACGCAACAGAGCGCATTAAACACATGCTCGGTTTGCAGCAAGACCTAGTAGGCGTTGCACGGGCCGTACCTCCGGGCTGGACATATGCCGGCAAAACGGGACGAATAACGTCTACCCGGGGAGAAGCCGCAATGATAAGTGCACCAGACGGGCGGATGTGGCTGTTGGGTATTTTCATGTTCGGACTAACCACACCAAATATGACCATAGAAAATGAGGGATTGCTCGCCATTGCGGAAGCAACACGACGTATTATTTTATCAGCGTAACTCTGGTCTGAACAATTTCTTCAGAAGATTCCGCAACAATTACATACATTCCGCTGGCAGCAGAAGAAGCGTCCCACGTGAAAGAGCGCATCCCAGGTTGCATACTTCCATTAAAGAGCGTATTTACCCTGCGCCCCATGAGATCAAACACCTGCAGATGGATATCCTGTGCATGTTCCGAGATAATTTCTATGGTTGTCTGACTGTTAAATGGATTGGGAAATGCCTGCAGGCTAATACTGGATGGAAGCTCCTCATTTGGAACAGAAGTGGTTCCGGAGTGTATCTGCATGGCATGTATTGCCAGCTTACTGCGCTGACCACTTTCTTCGCTGATGCGCTCACCTGTGTGATAATAACGCCAGAACAGCTCAACATAAGGCTGATTTAAAGCCTCTTGAGGCAGATAGGCCGTAGGCATAACCTCCCGATGTCCGTCCTGGTCGTTCCTTTCATATTCAACAGGGTTCCCCTGATCATCCAACACATCTTGAAATACGCTATCTGTGCCGATTCTATACTGAAGCCTGAGATTATATATGCGCGAATTCGAATATACAGTTCCTGCGATCCAGTCGATGGCTACACTGTTCTTGCCACGCGTATCTACCGGCAAAATTGCCCCGCCGAGCCTGGTCCCGGGATAGCCTGGATTTCCCTCCAGATTACTGGTATTAATAAACGCGAAGCCGTCTTCTCCGAGGCTTACAACTCTGGTTCGGCTATCCAGATTGAAATCTCCCGAGGTAATGCCCGAGATTTCAGCAGTTATGAGGGGATCGGTTTGGTTCATATACACGAAGAATAACGCTTCATCTGCATCCAGACTATCAACCTGTTCGGGCCAATAATTCATTACATATGGCTCCTCGGCGAGAATTACCGGAAGGCTCTCTGTCGGAACGTCATCAGATTCTGCAAAAACAGCTTGTACTTTCGTTCCAGAACGTACCTCAAACTGAAGCTCAGGTTCGATACGCACCGTGGTATTGTTTGATGTTGAATCAGAAATCACCCAATGTTCGAAGCGATATCCCGGCATAGGCTGAGCCTGTAAGCGCACGGGTATCTGTTCAAAATATTGTCCGCTCCACCAGCCATTCGAGGCTGAAATACCCGGTCTGCCGTCATAGACGGGCATGTAATTAAGCAGAATATACCCTCCGTAAGAAGCATCTGCGTAGAGGTTAAGAACGGCGGTGTCACCAGTATCGAAACGGCCGCTTAAATGACCTGTTACTCTGGACGGACGCTGTTCTGCATAATTCCGCATGGCAAAAAGGGTATTGTACCAGGAAACCGTGCTGGTTGGTCGCTGCCAGCGCTGAATGTGACGAGGAACCTCCGGCTCTATAATGGCGGCCAGGCTATCCAGTTTCGATATAACATATTCCGGTTGAAAGGTGGTGTTCAGCAAATCCATCACCGTGTTAATCAGGTCATTTCGAAAGCCTTCATTTTCAATAAGGTTTCGAAAAAGCAGATTGGGCCACGCATCGCCGTTATGATTTCGCTCAGCCATCAACCAGTTTAACATGTTGGTATTTACACTTGAACCCAATCCGAACGACCGATCAATATCGAACATTAGCCAGCGCCACCGACCATCTCGAACGCCGTCTGCAGTTTCACCATCGTATCTCCAGAAGTCGATATTATTATGCGGCCAATCGTTATTGGCTAAAACAATCTGCGAAGCCACATATTCAATAAAATTTTGCATATCCATTCGGGAGGCCATCCATTCGAAGTGTTCGTCGACAGAAAGATCCATGGTAACGGCATAATCACGCATTTCCAGATAGTGCTCGTTGGTGCCGTCTTTAACTTCAGCATCAATTTCCAAAATGCTCACATGATCCGGGTTCACCCCGTGAACACGCTCTAAAAAATGGCGGGTATACCGGTCGCGGATGTTCTTCATACCCCAATACTCGCCGTTAATGTACACCACCGCGGCGTGATAGCCCTGTGTGTCGAACGATAGATGTGCAACCAGGTGCTGAGCAAGCGGATCGCGCAGCAGTCCGCGCCCCTGGTCATTGCCAAAGGCCCGTAACAGAAAACGCCGGTAAGGCTGCACGCCCTCTCCCGGGAAAAGTTCTACCGGCATAATGCGGTCTTCGTAGGCATTTCGGGCATAAATACGCAATGATTTTGATGGAAAATGCCTCGACCATCCTCCATGTATCCGATATCCTACCTGCTGGGTGTGCATATGTGCCCCCGATGAATCTATCATCGTGAATACGCCGGGACGTTCCCACTCCACGCCTCGCATTTCGAAATTACCCCGCTGAATATTACCGGGTTCTGCATGCACTCCGGGCACGTATATTCCCCGTTCATGACTGAAAAAGTCATCGTAGGTTGCCACTACTGAAATTACGGGCGTATGAAACCGAAAGGATTTATCCGGATGCACCCAGTATGTTTTTGTGACCACCTCCGACAGCTGTCCGGCCGCATTAACGGCTATGGCACGTACCACGGTTGCTTTGGGTATCGTAGTACGGGGAGGTTCAAACCTGAAGAAGGATGCGTCTGGTGTGTTGGTAGGGATGTTCGACCAGTAATTTGGCTCGTCGGAACGGTCTGATATTTGAATGGGATCTGTGAACAGGTATTCTGGAGATATCTGCGGGATTTCAGGGCCGAAGCTGACATAAATACGTATGTTGGGGTCGGGGTGACTGATACGTAGCTGGATGGTCTCTCGATATAGTCCGGACTCGTGTGAAAATACCGGTGGATCAGGGGTCTGTGCCTGAACTGCTGATAGTGGGATCAGGACAAACAACCACGTTGAAAGGATGAACAAGCTATATAATACTGGGTACCGCATAAATAAAGTGCCAGCAGAAAATGTTGAATCTGCAAGCTGGTGGCGCTGTCTGCCTGATTGAAGATGGATAATAAAGACCTTTTAAAGATGGGTAAACATGAGGTTAACCGCAAGGAAATTCCGAAGACGGGTGGAAGTATGATTCGATGTCTTGTGTGCGAAATTGCGTTCTTGCCAGGATATTCGGTGTAGTATCACGTTGATGGGTGCAGTAGTCTGGTTACGGGAGTGGCGGACTGTTTGCGAGTGCAGTGCCTGGTGTCAAATTTAGTAGCTTGACATTGGGAGTGGCGGACTGTTTGCGAGTGCAGTGCCTGGTGTCGGATTTTATAGCTTGACATTGGCTGTAGCAACCCGTTTTCAACAAAACCGTGTGGCCAAAAACTCGCGACCAAGCTTAGGTTTCCTCTCATGGCAAAATACCCTATACTAATCCCATACATTCCAATAGGCTCCCATCCCACAGCTGCGAAAGTTTTTATCAATTTCCATCGAACAGCAGGGAAAAATGTTACAAAGAAGGGTTCTGAAAAATATCAATTAACGTGTAATCACCATCCGCATCATGACTGAAACACTCCGAAAATGTAATCGTCTAACACATTTCTTATCCGTTCTTCGATTCCGTGACCTGCTGCGCACCAGCATCTTCGGGTTGATTTTAATCTTAACGTCACAGCTGCCCATCCACGCGCAGTCGACACTCAACACCGACGCTCTGCGCGAATACATCGAAACCCACCGTCAGCAATGGGATATTCCGGGCATGGCCGTAGCTGTGGTCCAGAACGATCGGGTAATCTTCGCCGAGGGATTTGGCGAGAAAAAGCTGGGCGAGGGAATTCCTGTGGATGAACACACCCTTTTCGGCATCGCATCTACATCCAAAGCCATGACCGCCACCGCCATGGGTATGCTGGTGGATGAGGGCTTGCTGCATTGGGATGACCCGGTGATCAAGCACTTGCCCGAATTTCAGCTCAGCGATCCCTGGGTCACCCAACATGTCACCATCCGCGATTTGCTCCGGCACAGCGTGGGTGTAGGCCGACTCACCGGAAACCGCATCGAATTCATGCCGAACCGCACCCGTCGCGAAGTCATGCATTATCTGCGCTATCACGAATTTGAACAACCCTTCCGAAGCGGCTCGGTGTACAGCAATGTGATGTACATGGTCGCCGGAGAGGTCATCGCCGAAGTTAGCGGCATGAGCTGGGATGAGTTCATGGCCACCCGTCTTTTCGGACCGCTGAACATGAACCGAACCAACACCAGTATCACCCAGTTCGATGCCAACGACGAGAACATCGCCTGGCCGCATCAGGAAATCGACGGGGAAGTTGTACTCATCCCGCGTCGGAATTTCGACAATGTCGGGGCGTCGGCCTCGGTGAACAGCTCCGTGCTTGAACTGTCGCGCTGGCTTCGGTTTAATCTGGGAGAGCCGGGCGTACTCAATGGCGTGCGCTATGTGAGTGAGGGAACCATGCGCGAAATTCACCATCCCCAGCTGGCAAACCGCATGGGCGATGTATACGGTCCGATCAACACCTATGCGTTGGGGTGGGATGTGACCGATTACAAGGGTCGTCGTATGCTGCGTCACGGCGGCGCTACAGACGGGATGAATACCAACCTGGTGATTTTGCCTAACGAACAGATCGGACTGGTAATCGTGACCAACAATTTCAACCGGTTTATGTCTGTCCTCGCCAATCACATCCTGGATGAATTGCTCGGAGAACCTGCAACCGATTGGAACGAGCGCATCTGGCAGGCTAATCAGCGACAGATGCAGGCTGCTGTCCGCGCCAAAGAAGCGGTGGATGCCGCCCGGATTCCCGATACACAACCTACGTTAAACCTGGAAGCATACACCGGCACCTACCACGATCCGCTGTACGACACAGCGGAGGTCTACCTGGAGGACGGACAGTTGCATATCCGCTTCTGGAACGACGATACCCAGGTGCTCACCCTCGAGCACTGGCATTATGACACGTTCAAAGCCAGCTGGATAAATCCCGCCAAGCGCGAAAAATTGGTGTATTTCACCCTCGGAGCCGATGGTGAGATTGAACTGCTGAATGTTACCTGGACCTTGCGTCCGAGAATGCTGCAGGCCGGAATTTATCCGGCTGATTACACCCGACTTACCCGGTTTGTGAAACAGTAAACCGGCCTGGGAAGCAACTTCCCACATCTACAAGCACCCTACATCTACAAAACTATGAAAAAGCTCACACCTAAAGATAAGCCCGGTGAACCGGTGAACACACATTCCTCTAACGGAAACGGCCGTCCGGCCCAGGCTGGAAACTCCCGGCGCGACTTCCTGAAAAAACTGACCCTCGGAGCCGGTGGGATCGGACTACTCGGTACCACCGCAGCCGGAGCCATGTCGCGCCGCACACCGGTGATGCCGGCCGGAGGCCACATCCTGCCCGACGAAAATACCGCGTTTCATTTTGCCCACCTCACCGATATGCACGTACGGCGGCAGCGCCGGGGGCATGTTGGGTACGCCAGGTGCATTGAAAGCGTGAATAACCTGGATCCTGCTCCCGAGCTGGTGCTTATGGGCGGGGATATGGCCTTCGACGGACTCTACAACGAGAAAGACGACTTCATCGACATGATTGACCTGTTCGTAACAGAGTCGAACAAGCTGAAGATGCCCTGGTACGGATGTATTGGCAATCACGACGTGCTGGGCCTGTCGAATCGCCGCAAAGTTCCGGCCGATGATCCCGATATCGGCAAGGGCATGATGATTGAAGCGGCGGGAATGCCGGCTCCGTACTACAGTTTCAACCACAATGGCTGGCATTTTGTGGTGCTCGATACGATTTATCAGGTGGAAGTGGAGCATGGTCCGAGTTACGTGGCTCGTCTTGGCGAGGAGCAGCTGGAATGGCTTCGATTCGACCTGGGAGCCCATCAAGGTATGCCAACGGTATGCGTAATGCATATCGCGGCCTTCTGTAATATGGGTCAGATCAACGGCGATCCCGCCGCCCTGGCCATGAATCACATGGTAATCAGCGACAATCGCGATTTCAGGGAGATTCTGGAGCGACATGGCGTTAAGGCTGTGCTTCAGGGGCACTCCCATCAGGTAGAGGATTTCTACTTTAACGGCGTCTGGTATATCACCTCGCAAAGCGTAAGCGCGGCCTGGTGGGGCGGTAACTGGCGCGGATTCAATCCGGGCTACACCGTTCTGGCCGCGGGTAAAGATGGATCGCTGAACTGGTGGCGACAAGAATTCGAGTGGGAGCACCATCTCGAGCCCGGCGATACGCTTGAAAGGGAGCGCATTGCCGAGAGAGAGGCCTTTGAAAGCGAGCAGCGTCGCCTGTATGAAATCGAAATCGGCCGGCGAGAACGATAATCGTTAAACGCTTGCCCTTCGCATGCCTATTGCCGCTGTGCTGTCGTAATGGCAGTACAGCGGGGGCCTTTGCCCTATGCGTTCGATGTGAATAGACATGAGAGCCTCTGGCAGGTGCATAAACGTGTCGGGTGTGACTTGGGCATACCGAGCATCCGACCCATTGCTCGCAGCGTCGTTGCCCTTACATCCTGAGCACCAATCCCGGACGGGCACCGGTAGGCTCACCATCCTCCACCACTAACACACCATTAATCAGCACATAGTCCATTCCGGAGGCATACTGGTGCGGGTTCTCGAAGGTCGCATTATCGCGCACATTCACCGGATCAAACACCAGTATGTCGGCGGCAAATCCTTCGCGAATCAGGCCCCGGGGAGCAAAACGCAGGCGGTGATTACGTGCTTCAAGCCGGGCGTCGGGCGAGAGTCCGTCAACCGACGACTCCGGTACAAAAACCTGCATCGCGCCCTCACCATCGCGGCGCTGATCCAGGCGCATGGTTTCGGCGGTCATCAAACTCATTTTACGCACCGCATCCTCCAGCGACAGCGCTCCCTCCTCCTGCACAAACTGGCGGATGATACGCGCGAAGCTGCCGTAACCACGCGGATGCAGCATGGTCGGCGATCCATCTGAGGAAACCGAGACGTGGTCATCAATCAGAAACCGGCGCATCACATCCAGATTCATCACAAAATAGGCGGCGCTGGCCGAGCCCGGCGGCATACGGTCGATGAGCACATTCTCAAAGGGCTGACCCAGACTGTCCGCGATTTCGGCCAGGGTTCTGCCGCTCCAGGGAGCAGTGCCCAGCAGGGTAGCTTGCGGACCATTACGACGATTTACCCGCTCGCGAAGGTAGGTAGCCAGTTCTTCGCGGCGCTCCCGACGCACCTGCTCGAAATTGTTCGGTGGCAGCGCCCAGTCCGGATATAAAATGCCGATTCCCGTGAAACTGGCCGTGTACGGATACACATCGGCGGTGATGGCAACTCCGGCCGCGCGGGCACTGTCCATCACGGCAAGCACACCCTCCGCATCGGCTACATCGTTGGCATACACAATCTTGATGTGCGACACGTTCACGCGTGCTCCGCCGTCGGCACCCATGGTAATCAATTCACGCACCGATGCTTTCACGGCGTCATCGTCTTCATTACGGATGTGGGATGTGACCAGTCCGTCATGTGACGCAACCACTTCGGCTACACGGGCCAGCTCTTGGCGATCGGCAAAAACACCGGGAATATACTCGATGCCGGTAGAAACACCGAATGATCCTGCCTCTAGCTGCTTTTCAATGAGGGATGCGAGCCTGTCGAGGTCCTGCGCAGTGGCCGCACCCCGCTGCATGGGGAGTCCGGCATGGTCACGGGCGGTTCCATGTCCTACAAAATGGATGATATTCACGACCGGACGGGCATCCTCCACGCGCTGCATCCATCCCGGCAGATCATCGATACCCGGACTACGACCGTCCATGCCGAGGGCGATGGATGTTACGCCCTGGCTCCAGAAATTGCGGAAAACCGGATTCATTTCGGCATTTCCGTGGGCGTGTGCGTCGATGAATCCCGGCGAAACCACCCGCTGCCCGGCATCGATAGTGCGCTCGGCTCGATAGCCCTCGAGGCTTGACTTCCCTGCATAAACAATCATCCCGTCACTGACCAAAATAGAGCCGGAGAACGGATTACCGCCGGTTCCGTCCACAATCATGGCGTTCTGAATGAGGATATCGTAGGTCACATCGGCCGAGGGCAACGTCTCGCGGGAACAGGAAAAAATGGTGAGCAACGCCAGTGCGAAGGCTGCGAAAACAGAGAAGTATTTCATGGGATGGTGATTAGTACGAGATGATATTTTTAAAGTAACGAGGTTAAATTAACCACAGGTATGTACAATGCATTTAGGATGAACGATATGTAAAACGCCGAGAACTGTATGGGTGCCAAATAAGCTAAGCAACCGCGACCAAAAGTGCGACTGTGAAATGCAACCAGCGGTTCTAGATTGTATGGCGTCGTAGCAGCGTAATATGTAAGACCCCGAACATACCTGCAACCAGCGGTTCGAAGATACATTGCACCATAGTGTATTTGTCGCCGGACGCGCTTGTAACCAGGGTGCTTAAGCGAACTCCATAAGTCAAGAATCAAAGCGGCATACTTCCTCTACGTCAACACAGTTTAATTGAGACAGATGTGCAAAACTGCGTATTTTTTAGCCCATGTACACCATCAATGACTTCGACTTCCATCTGCCCGAATCGCTCATTGCTCAGCGACCGGCCTCTCCGCGCGACCATGCCCGATTACTGGTCTACGACCGCAGTAATCGCCAGATAACCGACGATATGTTCTTTAACATAGGATCGTGGTTGCCGGCGAACTCCACCATTGTGCTGAATAATAGCAAAGTGGAGAAGGCCCGCATGGTTTTTGGTAACATCGAGCTGTTTATTTTACGCCAGATCAACGACACCACGGCCGAAGCCCTGGTGCGTCCGGGTAAGAAATTTCGCGTGGGGAAGGTGGTGGAGCTTGCCCCCGGGCTTACCGCTACAACCCTCCACATACAAGAGGATGGGGTGAGGACGGTGCAGTTGAGTCCCTCGTTGAATGATCCGGCCTGGGATGCCTTTCGGTTAACCCCATTTCCGCCCTATATCGCCCAGGACGAGTCCCTCGCCGACGAATACCAGACCGTTTACGCCAAAGATGAAGGCAGCAAGGCTGCTCCCACCGCAGGACTCCACTTCACCGAAGCCTTGCTGCAGCAACTAAAGGATTCGGGCCGGTCGCTGGCTGAGTTAACCCTGCACGTTGGAATGGGAACCTTCGCTCCGGTTAAGGTAGATCGCATCGAAGACCACATCATGCACAGCGAATGGTACAGTATAGATCAGGGTAACGCGGCCTTGCTGAATACCTCCCCGCACATCACGGCCGTGGGCACAACCAGCGCACGGACCCTCGAGTCAATTGTAAAATCGACCTCCGATGGAAGAACATTCGATGCCGGATCGGGCAGCACCGATATCTTCATCACACCCGGTTACCCGTATCGCGGTGTTGACGCCCTCATCACAAACTTTCATCTGCCTAAGAGCACGTTACTTATGCTGGTTTCGGCCCTCACCGGAATCGATGAAATGCATCGAATTTATGCCCACGCCATAGCCGGTGAATATCGGTTTTACAGCTTCGGCGACGCCATGCTCATCCTGTAATGGTTTCGTACTCGAAGAAAGCACTAGTCATACCCGGTCTTGCGAGTGTTAATACATAAGGAGTCTAAAGTACATTCTTATATGTATCTGACCTATACATCAAAAATTGATGCTAAACTTATTCGTAATAAACAATCGGAGATAAAATGAAACGTTTTCATCTGGCGGCCATTCCGGCCCTGGCTTTACTTTTTACTGCTTTCATAACAACAACTGAAACAGCCGATCATCACCGCGGTGCCAGCGAAAATATCGTTGAATTAGCCGTAGGAAATGAAAATCTGAGTACACTGGTTGCCGCTGTTCAGGCTGCTGATTTCGTAGAACTACTTTCAAGTGAAGGACCTTTTACGGTATTTGCCCCAACAAACGAAGCTTTCGAAGCACTGCCTGATGGTACGCTCGAAATGCTGCTAATGCCGGAAAACATTGAAATGCTGCAGTCGATTCTGGCGCTGCATGTTGTGCCTGGGAAAGTGATGTCAGGCGATTTGAGCGATGGAATGAGTGCAGAGTCCGCCAATGGCAAAGACCTGACTTTCAGCATCGGTTATGGCGGAGCCTCGGTTAACGGATCAGATATCATCATGACCGACATCGAAGCTTCGAACGGTGTGGTGCATGTGATTGATACGGTAATCCTTCCGGAAACCGCTGCATCATCATACTAAGTTGACCTTTAAAACTCGACTTTAAAGAACGACTCATAGGGCTCGACTGTAATTTAGCGGTCGGGCCTTTTTTTTGCGCATTTCGCGGGAAATTGCCTGCCATTTGCCGTATACTGCATATAGCTAAACCCATTTTGGGCAATATGTTATCATCATCTGCAGCATATGTACACAGGACTTGACCGCCTCCAGCGCGAACCGTCATTACTCCTTCATCTCGAAGGTCGCATCGGCTACCTGGGCCACAGTGCTTCGGTCGACCGCAACCTCCGCCACGGAGCCGACATCCTTCACCAACTTCTGGGCGCCCGGCTCACGGCGCTGTTTGGTCCCCAGCACGGATTCAACACCGATGCGCAGGACAACATGATCGAATCGCCCCACGATATGCATCTCGTTTACGGCATTCCGGTTTTCAGCCTATACTCTGAGACCCGCGAACCCACCCCCGAGATGCTGGGTCACATCGATACCCTGGTCATTGACCTGAATGACATAGGCGTGCGGGTGTATACGTACATCTGGACCATGGTACTCGCGATGCGTGCCTGCAAGCAAAACGGCGTGAAGGTTGTGATTTTGGATCGTCCGAATCCGCTGGATGGTATCACCATCGAAGGTAACATGCTCGAAATGCCGTTCATATCCTTCGTCGGACTACATCCGCTGCCCATGCGCCATGGCATGACCATTGGCGAGTTGGCACGATATGCCAGTCGATTTTGGGATGCCGGTGAGGAGCCAACAATCATTGCCTGCGAGGGCTGGATGCGGACTATGAGCTTTGCCCAGACCGGTCTGCCCTGGGTGTTTCCATCTCCGAATCTGGCTACACTCGACACACTGGCTGTTTACCCCGGATTTGTGCTGTTTGAAGGCACACAACTGAGCGAAGGCCGGGGCACGGTTCGACCGTTCGAGCTGTTCGGTCATCCCGCGATGAAATCCAACGCCTGGACTGAGCGAATAAACAAGGCGTTACAGTATGCGGCGCATGAGGTAGCTGCACTTGAAAACGCCTCACAGTTGAACGCAGCAACCAATCATAGTGAGCATAGGAATCAAGGCCTGAAGAACGCAGCGCATGAAAATGTGGCACATGGGGTTGCAGCACACCATAACGCCTCACGGGAGATTTCAGCACCCGATACTACCTCTCCCGTAAATACAGGACTCCTCGGCTATAAAGTTCGTCCACACGTTTTTGTGCCCACCTTCGAGAAATGGGAAGGACAAACCTGCTACGGCTATCAGATTCACCGCATGGATGCAGGTCGGTCAGGGAGCTGGATGGCGGCACAAGTCATCATGCGTGAACTGTACGCACTCATGGGCGAAGATTTCGTGTGGAGGCCGCCTCCGTTCGAGTACGAAAACGACAACATGCCCATCGACATCCTGAATGGCACAGATCGCATCAGAAGGTGGATTGAAAATCAGGGCAACGTCAGCGAACTGCATGAAATCGCCCTGGCAGGGCGGGATGTGTTTCTAAAACAACGGCAGGAGGTATTGCTCTATTCCTAGCCCCGTTATCGTCCGGCCAACCCCTTCACGAGTTCCCAATTGATACCCTCAAGTGGGCGGGACTCAAAGTCTTCATCCGTTTCATAAGCCAGTGCCGCCTGGCGCCGGCTATTATTGGACGGATGCGTTGATATGAAATCAATCCTGTCCATCACATCGCCGGTTGTTTCGCTGAGGCGGTGAAAGAAAACGGCCAGATATCGTGGCTCAATCGATGCTGCCTCCAGGGTACGCAAAGCGAAGGCGTCGGCCTCCATTTCGTATTCACGATCAAATCGTGTGGTTATCAGTCTTCGACCAATTTCATTAAGCGCCCCGACATCGCCTCCGGTGAGTGCCGCGAAAACCACCCCGAAACCGATCTCCTTTACGAGTTTCTGCATGATGTGGCCCTCTTCGCTGTGACCGATTTCATGAGCCAGCACTGCGGCGACCTCTTCCGGGGACTCAGCAAAGGCGAACAGTCCGGTATGCAGTACTAAATTCCCGCCCGGAAGCGCAAAAGCATTCACCGATCGATTCCTGATGACGTAAATATTATAGTCGTATCGGGGCTCGTCAATGGTTTCCAGAAGTCGGTCGGCCATGATGCGGACCGCTTCGTTGATGGCTTCATCTTCGACGAGGGTACGCGAGTTGACAAAAACATCCCGCAAATAGCCCGCCAATCGCTGTTCCTGGTCCTTGCTGAACTGCTGAATACGCTCGGCCCTGAAGACATCCACCCGTGTAAAAATCAACATAAGTACGGCGAATAGGCCAAAATAGAGCAGTAAATGTTTGAAAAGTTTCATAATCGTTTCGTGTGAAGCAAGAGGGGTGAACAGAATTAAAGGAAGGATTCCTCGCGAAGGTCATCCCAATCGGTCAGTTTATATGCCAGCGCCCCGAAACCGATGAACAGGAAACTACGTCCTTTCCGGGCGTTTATGGCCGCATAAATGTTGAAAATAAACTCAATAAGATTGAACACAATCGCTGCGGCGAAATATCCGCCCATCCAGCTGGTATATTCGAGGTCGCCAAAGAACATACTAGCCAGCATAAAAACAGCCCCGGCATTAATCAGTACGATGGGTATCGTAGTAAAGAGCGATTGCAACGCATGAAACCGCACGAAAGGTGGCTTTTTGCGCACATAATTCCAGTACAGCACACACACGATCAGGTTTACGATGGGCAGGGGTAGCCCGCCGATTATGGTCACAAAAGGGATGAGATAGGCAAAAGAGGCCTCCTCGCGTTGACGCTCGTAAAGCGAGTCGGGGTCGGGAAAGGCGTATCCTTCAGTAGATTCTAACATAGATCGGTGTGTTTGGATTGTTCAGGTTAAGGCGTTCTAAATCGTTAAAGAAATCGGCATAACAAACATCGGGGTATTGAGGTAACCATAAGTGCCGGTACGAAACCTGCAGACCGGGAAGTAACGCTTCAATACAGGCTCAGATTGCGTATCCACACCAGCACTACTATAGCTATGGCCACAACGGCAACTGGCCAGGAATACCGAAAGTTCACGAGGCGACTTGTATAGGAGGTGCCTTTAATCGCATCGTGCAGGGAGGAACCTAGCAGGGCCGCTACAAATAGTGCCACGGGGAATACCAGGGGATTAAAGGCGAGCGCATCGGTAAGATGGATGTGAAGCAAAGCATTAAACGCTCGCCCCATTCCACAGGCCGGACATGCCAGTCCAAACAAGCGCTGTGAGTAGCAAAGGCTCTCGCCTGGGTGATGAGGATCTATTGAGAGCACAAATCCAACCGCCAGAATCGCTCCTCCCCAAATCCACCACACCGGCCTCACCGACCCGAGGCGGGCAATGACTTGCCTCCCGAGCGACATCAACGCAATGTGTTTCTGAGCTTATCCACGTTTTGATCGCGGGTAAGACCCATAATCAGAAACCAATCCACGATGGTCCATATTCCGAGTCCACCACAGGTAACCAGTTTCAGAATCCCCATTCCGGTTTGTCCCAGCATGAAACGGTCAACGCCCAGGCTACCCGCAAAAAGGGAAACAACCAGCATAATCATGGGGTCGCGGTATGACTGCATCATGATAAAACTATCTCGCGAGGAGTCGGCTTTTTCCAATGCTCCCTTGATTTGAGGCATCATTTCGGAGGGGAAATATTTCGAATTTGACATGAGGAACATGTCGGCTTTTTGACTTTCCATATCTTTTGTATCGTCGATTAATAGGTGCTTTTGCGATCAGTTGTTTAACAATACGGTCTGCCTATGCTTCAGTTACATAGGCATTTATGGTCTGAGCAGGACACAACTGATTTGGCTGAGTTTAACACAATTTTGCAAAAGTACCTATACAAAATTTACTTGACCAGCCTGTTGCCGAGATAAATGACCACCGTTACGGTAATGAACATAAGCAGACTGTATATAGCAACCGGAATCGTCATAACCGAGTTTTGCAGCAATGTGGCGGCAATCATAATACCCAGCGTACCGTTTTGAATTCCCGACTCAATTGATATGGATATACGCTGCTGCACCGGAAGCATCAGCCATCTGGCCAGAAAATACCCCATAAGCATGGTGATTATATTCAACGAGAGCGTTACCGGACCGGTAAGGATCAAGAATTCAATGAGGTTCTCTCGCTCCTTGAGAATAGCTGCCAGAATAATGGCCACAAAAAAGACTGCGGATGCAATTTTGAATGGTTTCTCAGCCTTCTCGGATAATTCGGGATTTCGGCTGCGAATAAACATCCCAATACTCACCGGAATGAGGGTAACACCCATGATCTGCACGATGGTTTGCAATACAGGAAGGGTTACACTTCCCTCCTCCCCGAAAAAATAGATGGAAGTATTTACGATCAGCGGGATGGTTACGATTGTGGCTACCGAACTGATGGCGGTAAGGCTGATAGACAGGGCCAGGTCGCCCTTTGCCAGATGCGAAACCAGGTTGGAGGTTGGTCCGCCCGGACAAGCGGCTAAAATCATAACGCCCACGGCAAGCGCACCGGTGAGTCCGAACAGCGATACCAGAGCAAATCCGACCACAGGGAGCAATACAAGCTGCGCCGTTAATCCCAATAATATTGCTTTGGGCGCAATAAGAATTCGACGAAAATCAGCTATAGAAAGGGTTAGTCCCATCCCTAGCATGATGAATGCCAGGGCCAGTGGCAGGAAAACGGTTGTAAGTATACTTTCTTCCATGGTACTCCGGTTAGATTCTGCACGATAATAGAGAATTTTATGGAATTGTATATTTTGACTAAGTCATTTTTTAATAATTAAGCAGCAACGTGTGATGAAAAGCAGATGGATGAGTGCCGAAGAGGCCGTTAAAACTATTCAATCAAATCAACGGGTTTTCCTGCATGGAAGCGCCTCTACACCAGTTTATCTAATGAACGCACTGGCACAACGAGCCGACGAACTCCGGAATGTTGAACTGGTAAATATTACCACAATGGGCGAATCGGAACTGTTCAAACCCGAGTATGAAAAGAGCTTTTTCTTCAATGCATTGTTTGTATCGGCCAATTTACGGGGAATCATACGTGAGGGACGTGGCGATTACGTGCCGGTTTTCCTGAGCGAAATTTCCCGTTTATTCGAGCGCGGTTACCTGCCGCTGGATGCCGCCTTTTTGCAGGTTAGTCCACCCGACGCACACGGATATTGTAGTCTGGGTACCTCGGTAGATGTGGCCCGTTCTGCTGTGCGCTCGGCAGCGTATGTTGTGGCTCAGGTTAATAAGTTCATTCCCCGCACACATGGCGACGGCATTGTTCACATCAGCGAAATTGACGCCCTCGTTGCGTACGATTCTCCGTTGCCGGAGCTAAATTACGGTGAAAGTCTCAGTGATGCAGATATGCGCATAGGCAAATACATTGCCGGAATCATTGACGACGGAGCTACGCTTCAAATGGGTATTGGTTCTATTCCCGATGCGGTGCTGCGATGCCTCGATAATCACCGCGATCTGGGTGTACACACCGAAATGTTCTCCGAAGGACTCATCCCCCTAATCGAATCGGGTGTGGTTAATAACCGGAATAAGCGCAAACATCCAGGCAAAGTTGTGACTTCGTTTGCAACGGGTACGCGTAAACTATACGATTTCGTTAATGACAATCCGCTTTTTGCCTTTCTGGAGGCCGCCTATGTTAACGACACGGCCGTAATTCGGCAACATCCTAAAGTAACTGCCATCAATAGTGCCATTGAAATTGACATCACGGGTCAGGTTTGCGCCGATTCGATAGGAACCATGCATTTCTCGGGAGTTGGCGGACAAATGGATTTCATCAGAGGGGCTTCGCTGTCGGATGGAGGTAAACCTATTATTGCTTTGCAGTCGACCACACCCAGGGGTGTTAGTAAAATTACACCGTTTTTAAAGAAAGGTGCGGGCGTGGTTACGACGCGTGCTCATGTTCAATATGTGGTGACGGAGTATGGAGTGGTTAATTTATATGGCAAAAGCTTGTTGCAGCGTGCCAGACTACTGCGCGATATTGCACATCCCGATCATAGGGAAGCTCTTGATAGGGCTATTTTTGAGCGATGGAAACGTACATAAGGACGTATAAACTAAACTCAATTTTGTAGTATATTTAGCTGAGGGGAATCAGTCACAAAACTTGTCTTTGTCTGGTGAATACGAATAAGCAAGCTTTTATTGTTTTGCGCAAGAGTTTAACACGTTTTCTTAGTGTTTACGGGTTCATTATTGCAATTACGCTTTTAAGCAATGCAACGGTTTCGGCACAAATGGTTTATGATCTGGATCAAATCAGAGCCGAACTAACGCTTAATCCAACCGATTCAATCAAAGTCGCGCTTCTCAATCAACTGGCTTTCGAACTCCGAGAAATTGATCAGGCTGAGGCACTCGAGGCCGCACGCCGGGCCGAAACACTTGCTGCAACTCTGCGTGATACCCTGCAGCTAGCCAAGGCAAAGGGACATATTGGCTGGATTAACTATCGAATGGGCGATTGGGAAGGTACATTCCGATATTCTCGCGAAGCCTATGAGCTTAGTCTGATAGCCGGTGATGCAAACGAAACCGCCATGGCTCTGAATAACCTGGGAGCATTGTATTATCAGCAGCAGGATTATCACACGGCAATTGAACGGTTTCGCGAAGCATTTCTTCATGTTCGTGGTACAGATAATTATTTTACTATAATACGTAGCCTGAACAATACTGCACTTAATTTCGTCCGTGCTGAAATGCCCGATTCTGCTATGCATTACGCTTCTCTCGCGATGCAGGTTAACAAAGATGCGGGCAGTCCCTTTTCATTGAGCTTCCCATATCGGGTTATAGGCGATGTGCATTATTTCTATGGTGATTATCCGGAAGCAATGCGCTGGTATGCGGATGCATTTAGGATGGCTGAGTTACGAAATCTGACTTCATTTCAGGCCGGAATCCTGCATCGTAAAGGCATCACATTGATGCGTATGGGACGTGGCAGAGACGCCATGGTTTACCTAAAACGAGGCGAGGAATTATCAACGCGTCAAGGACTGCGGGATGAACTTTCCACGACCTACCTGTACCTGTCACAACTTTACGACAGCATGGGCAATGTACCGGAAGCCTATCGCTATCAAACCCTCCATCTTGAGCTGCTCAATGAACTGGAATCCAGAGCAGTACGTGACCGATTGGCAATTATTCAAGGCATGTTCGAGGCTGAACGAATACAGGCAGAGCTCAGAATTCTTGAAAATGAAGCAAGTTTTGCGAAGGAAAGAGCCGAACTCGCTGAACAATTTTCCCGCTTCATGCTTCTCGGTTTGTTGATTATTCTAGGCATGCTTGTCTGGGTATTTATACTTTATCAGCGTAGTTCGACGGCCTACATCCGACTGGATGACCAGAAAAAACAGATTATTGAACAACGCGATGAACTGCAGCTGCGAGCGGCTGAATTGCAAAAGGCTAACTCCGACAAAAATACTCTATTCTCCATCCTTTCTCACGATTTGCGCAACTTACTCAGCAATGCCATCAAATTTTCACACTTCAACGGCAGCATTTACCTTACAGCCTTTCGAAAAGACAGCTATCTGATATTCTCGGTTCGGGATGAAGGGCTAGGCATGAGCGCAGATATGGTGGAGCAAATTCACACTGATACCTTTGCTATTTTATCGGGCAACGATGGTACACAGAATGAAAAAGGTCACGGAGTGGGATTGATGCTATGCAAGCGACTTGTCGCCATGAACGGCGGGGAACTCAAAGTGCAGAGCTATTTAGATAAAGGCTCCGATTTTCATGTCATTCTTCCCATCGCCACAATAGATTAATTTAATTCGCTATGAAAGCACTTCGAAATACCCTGTTATTCCTCGGTGTGATAGGGCTCATGTTCTTGATGACAATCGCCTCCTTGATGCGTCCCGACATCCCACTGGAGCGTTTACTTCCCGATTATACCGACGAAACTTCGGCATTCCTTGAGATTGATGGGATGCGTGTACATTATCGGGATGAAGGCTCTGGTCCGGCGATTCTGCTCATTCACGGTACCTTTGCCTCGTTGCACACCTGGGATGACTGGACGGTGGCAATGCGTGACAGTTTTCGTGTAGTGCGGATTGATTTACCCGGGTTTGGGCTTACCGGTCCTAATCCAGACAACGATTATGGTACTCGTTCTACTTTGTATGTACTGGAACAGCTGCGAAAGCACCTTGAAATTGAGCGATGGAGCATTGCCGGGAACTCGCTTGGTGGTCGGTATGCCCTGGATTATGCCCGCTATTATCCGCAATTCACCGATAAGCTGATTTTATTGAACGCGGCAATAGGGAGGTTACCTGATGTTGTACCATCCGTCTCAGAATCAGATACATTACAGGGAGGTACCTCGACACAGCAAAACCAGCCACAAAGCCTGCGAATGATTAATCATCCCCGAGTTCGCAATTTATTGACTGTATTAACACCCAGAGCTGTGATTCAGTTAACTCTGAAGGAAGTCTATGCAAGCGATGATCTTGTAGATGCGGATGTGGTGCAACGTTATTTCGAGTTGCTGAGAAGGGAGGGAAACAGGACTGCATTCCTCACCAGAAATGAAGGTCCGACAGCGGATCGTTCTCATATCCCGCTTTTACCGGCTGACCCACGTACGGTAACCGATTTGCAGCTGCCAGTACTCATTATGTGGGGAGAGAAAGACTCATGGATTCGTGTAGAACTTGGCAGAATGCTACACGAAAGGATGCCGGAATCAAAACTTATCGTGTATGAAAATGCCGGTCATGTACCTATGGAGGAAATTCCAGCAGAAACCTCGGCTGATGCACGAAGATTTCTGCTGAGAGATTTCCACTAGCCAAAGGGATCAGGGCAAGTTATTTAACGATAATAACTTTAACGCCGGTTGGTGGGGTTTCAGAAGAGATGTAACCAATTGCTCCGGGATTATCGCGCACAAACTGGATTACATCAGCATCGGAATTTCGTTCTGGTGGAGCTGTTCCACCCCCAGAAAAAGCGGCCTGCTGCCAATGTGTTCGTATTGCGGCAACTCTTCGGCCATGTATTTCTTGTGTAAAGTCCTCACGAACGGTAGACCGGGCGTTTAGATCGACTGGAATTATTGATACGCCGTCATCCCATCGTACTTTAGTTTTCAAAAATATTTCTGACAGTTCAGCTTTAGTGAGCTCTGTAACAGCGTTATTGTTGTTAACAATTACAACATAAGACTGAGCCTGAGCTGAGATTGTCGTCAACACGCATAAAATAGCGAAGATTAATAGAGTTCTTTTCATGATGATGTCCTTAAAATGAATAGATAAATGTTGCCACAACGCCATTGATATTCTTCACTTCATGGTCATAAAACAAGTACTCGAGTTTCAATGCACGCTCAAAAGTAGGTTTATAATTTATTCCTGCTGTGTAGCGTCGGAATTCAACATCATCTGTTTGCTGCTGCTCGTAACGAACATATGGAGTAAACCGATTTATAGTATGACTTAACTCAGCAAAGGCTCCGTTCAAATCAACATCGCCGCCATCAGCTTTTAGGTTACTGTCCCAAAGTTCTGCTACAAATCGAGTATTTTCATGTTGTAGTCGGAGGTTAACTCCATAAGCAATTTTTTCAAAGGTGAATTCCTGAATGATATATGTTGCCGGTGAGCCTGGGAATAAGGCATTTTCAGGCAGGTTTACACCAAGAGGTACAGTTTCATCGATTGGCTTAAACGCACTGAAACCAAGAGTAACGAAATTGTTGTATGAAAAAGCGACGCTACCACCGAAGGCTACGTTGTAGGTGTTCTGATAAGACTGATCAACGGTAAACTCACTTCCAATTTGCTTTTTAAAGTATGCAGATTCGTCGCCAAAAAAACCGACGGCACCGGTTTTTAGCCAGGTTGTATTTCGGTAACCACCACCGAATAAGTCGTAACTGACTCTGAATTCGTTTCCAATACTTCCATTAACAGAAACCCCGTCAATATTTAATGGGAAAAACTCATTGTTTGTTATCAGAACGGGTAATGTGGCGCTGGTATTTACCGGAGCATAATAATATGTATTCATTGGACTTACAGGCAGCAAGAAACGTCCGACTTTAATATTCACTTTTTGGCTGAGAGAATACTGCCCAAATGCTTCATTTAGCATCTGATCAAATGTGAAATCAGGTCGATATACAAAGACAGATTTCATAGTAAATCGTTCTGTTGGCTGGTAGGTTATCAATATACCTGCTTCGGAAACTGCTGAACCGTAATTCGTTCTATAATCCTGAAGTTCATCGAAATAGTTGAACTCAGTTGCGATATATCCGGTAATATTTGTCTGAGGCTCCCAAAAACCCTGTGAGTATATGCTTGATACACCCAGAATTAGGATGGTTACGGTTGATAATAAAATAGTTTTCATATAAATCCTTAATGCATTGTCGTTAGGTGAGTTTTTTTTAAAAAAAACTTTTTTTTGTTTTTACTTGTTTTTTATAGGTGCTGTAAAGCGGTTTTTACTTGACAGATTGAGATTAGTATTGCCTCAAAAAGCGGCTAAATCATCTTCAAATGGAATGAGCTCGTTACTGGTCTTGATTTTCTTGTGAACGTGAGAATCTTTTTCGCGTGGCTTTTGACGTACATTTGAGATTGTAGCTCTCGCATATGCAGGATCTGTCGACATTTCGCGTTTTCCATTGTTCACAGAATACCCGGCTAGGGCTGATAATTGTGAAACCATGTCTAATAGAACTTCAGCTTGAGCAGACAATTCTTCTGCTGAGCTTGCCGTTTCCTCAGAGTTCGCGGCATAACCCTGCACAGTACCATCCATAGTTCTCATAACCTGATTGATTTGTTTTACCCCCTCCATCTGCTCTTGGCTGGCATTAGTGATTTCAGTCACCAACATGTACACTTTTTCGGCACTTTGAGCAATTTTTACCAGACGTTCTTCCATTTCCTGGGCAACAGTAACACTGCGTTTGGCACTAATTTGTGAGCTGGAAATAAGCTCCTCCGTGTTTTCTGCCGCAGCAGCACTTCTTTGAGCCAGATTACGAACCTCCTCTGCAACTACGGCGAATCCCTTACCGGCTTCTCCTGCCCTAGCGGCCTCAACCGCTGCATTTAGTGCCAGCAAATTAGTTTGGAAGGCAATATCATTAATAGTTTTAATGATTTTTGATGTTTCCGTACTGGATTTGAGTATTTCATCGATAGAGAGCCGCATTCTGTTCATAGACTCGACGCCACTTTCAACCAATGTTTTAGCGCTCATCATCTCTCGCTGCGCAGATGTTGTGTTGTCAAACGACTGGTTTATCTGTGATGATATTTCTTCCAGCGATGATGTAGTTTCCTCTAGTGCAGCAGCCTGATCATTGGCACTGGAAGCAATAGACTGACTGGATGCAGAGAGCTGCGTTGATGATGTATTTACTTGCTCCGCTCCTTCACTCAACGAATATATAATCACGTTGAGTGATTTGTTGATAGTTTTAACAAGGATCCACCCAATTATAGCTGTAAAGAATAGCAGGGCGACAAAAGATCCACCCAAAACGATGCCATTTCGTGAGAGCATCTGCTGCAACGATTCAGATCTGTCAATTCCGGTATCAATTGCACTCGTTGAGTGAATATAAAGTGTATTCAGAAGGGAATCGTAGGTTGTTGTTAGGTCAAGCGTTTGGTCATAGATTGTAATGAATCGTGCCAAAAAAGGTGATAATACGGATTGAACTTGTTGAATTTGTCTGCTTACGTGATCAATTGCATCAATGGTTGAGGGGTTTGAAGTATTCAGCTTCATATCATTGACCTGGCTGAGAAGCTGATCAAATCCATTGATTATTGGCTCAACAGCATCTCTGTTTAGATCTTTTTCTGCCCGAAGCAATTGTACATTTAAAGCCATAACCTGTGTACGCAATGCAATCGCATCCTCAAGCATGTAGTTGGCATCCGTTCGGGATGGAATCTCGAACATTGCATGTTCATCAAGTTCACCAATTCCGCCCAAGAGAGTGCCTAAGTTCTGATAGACCGGTGAGCGTAATTGTTCAAGCTGTGTAATTGAAGATCTTAAGTTATTACCAACCTCTTTATAGTCTGTAAATCGCTCTTGAATCGACGATAATGCACCAATGAGCTCTTTATTGTCGAGATTTCTGGCCATCTGAATTCCGTCGACCAGCTCTTTGCTAAAATCCGAAACACTTTCCTGGTAAACATCCCACGACTGCTCATTCTGGTAGAATTTATAATCAAAAAGTGCTGCAACTGAGCCCTGAGCATGATATTCGAGATACCAGTAAACACGCCATTCCGGAAGGTTAGAGTTAACCAGCCATTCCGTATTGCTATTGGCCCGTTGCATAGTATTTATACTGACAATCCCAAGCAGAAGTGTGACAATACCTACAATAAAAAAAGAGTAAAATATTTTCTTACCAACCGGTACCACAGCTTTGTTCTTCACCAATTTCTTTTGTCCAGACATAGTTTTTCCATCGATTATTTTTTCTTACCGGTGCCAAGTAAATGTTGTGAAGTCTAATTCCACTAATAATATTATAGACTTGCAATAAATTTGACACTGCGTTTGAAATCAATTATCGGACACTTCGTATTTATACTTAAGTACAGTAGGGGATGCCTTTATCAAACTTGAAAAGAATAGTTATTCTATAGAATGGCAAATACTACTTTTTTGCGGATTTCGTATCTGGGTGCAAGTTTAGCCACCTGCAATAAACAAGCCCAAAAAACTCGTTTATATGAGTTATGCGTGGATTGTTTGCGCAAACTTGGCTAAAGAACCAGCAAAAGCTTGTGCCGATTCGGGATGGTACCGAAGCCAGAGTTCCGGCTCCAGTAGTTCGAGTTCCATCACAGCCCATGTTCCATTTTCCATCCGAACCATATCTGTCCTACCGTATACGGGCGAGGGATTACAAGCTGCCATGGAGCGAACCGCCAAATCTATTTGCTCTGGTTCGGGCGTAGAGGTTCGTACCGTCCCTCCGTGATCGTCCTGAACACGGAAATCGCCGGTTTTAGGCGTTTTTCGTACTGCGTGTGTGTATTCACCTCCAAATACCATGAGTGAATCTTCGCCAAGTGTTTGAACAGACGGCACAAAAGGCTGTACTAAAAATGCTTCAGCGGTGAGCCAAGGCTCTATACAAGACTGGATCTCGCGAGCATTTCTGGCATTGAACCGGTAAGTGAGGCGAGCTCCTCCGGATACACATGGCTTGATTACAGCCTCCCTCCATCCATATTGCTCCAATATGGCACCAAGGTTTACATCCTCCCCTTTTTCAAGAAGATGAAACGGCACAACAGGAATTCCTTTTTTCTGGAGGTCAACCAGGTAGTGCTTATCCATATTCCAGCGGATGATTTCGGCGACATTACACAAGCGGGTATGCTTCTGTATGTTATCTAACCAGGGTACGAATTCATCCATTCGCTCATAGTAGTCCCACGTTGTGCGAAATACGGCTAAATCATAGTTGGACCAATCCACATTCTTTTTTGCCCAGTCAACTCTTTCGCTAGTGATGCCATGCCGTAGCAGGGCCTGACTCAAAAGTGCATCGTCGTGAAGCATGTTGGCAAGATACCAGTTTTCGGGAGTAGCCTCGTTAGCCGCATATCGGTGATCGGTGAGCAGGGCGATGTGGGGCATAAATGGCGATAAAGATATAGTTTAAATCATTCTCTAAAAGTATTCGCTTTCGTGGACTTCAACAGTTCTCAACGAAGTGTGTATCAACATAGAAAATTTTCTCATCAGGTTGCTCATCACCGTGAATCTCTTTAATAAGCAGATCACATGCTCTTTGGCCGATTGTAATTGCCGGCTGATCGACATAGTACTGAGGGTAAGAGAAAACGGAGAATAACTCGTCAGCTCCGATTGTAAGTACACGGATGTCGTTTAAATAGCCATTTCCCAGTTCTCGCATGGCTTTTAGCATCCCAAGCGCTACCGGATACGTTACGGCAAATATGGCATCCGGCGTACCGCCCTGCTTAATAAGCTGCCGGAATCCGTTATATCCGTGCAATTCTCCGAAGCCACCATCAACCACATTTTCGGGACGCGCTTCTATGCCACGTTTTTCCAATGCTTTCTGATATCCGGCCCGACGTTTACGACCGATTTCAACCCATTCAAACCCGCCTATGTGAGCGATGTTCTTCATTCCTCTGTCAATAAGTTGTTCAACAGCGTCCTGGGATGCAGCTTCATCGTCAACAATTACGGAATTGAATCCGAGTCCCGGAATATGCCTGTCAAAAAAGACAAGAGGAATTTGCAAGCTTCGTATCCATTCAAAAACTTCGGTGTTTTTAGTGGCCATAGATACGGAGATAAGCAGGCCTTCGACCTGCATGGCTACCAGGTTTTCCAAGTGACGCTTTTCCAGCTTATCATCTTCATCAGAGACCGAAAGAACGATATCGTAGCCCTGATCATTGGCTGTTTTCTGGATGCCGGCCACAATATGAGCAAAAAAGTTGTGGGCAATTTTAGGCACAATTACACCCAGTGTGCGGGTTTTTGAAAAAGTTAAGGAACGCGCAATCAGGTTAGGGCGATATCCTAGTTCCTGGGCTACTTTTTTGACCTTAACTTTTGTGGCTTCGGAAATATCAGGATGATCACGTAAAGCTTTAGATATACTTACTTTAGTAAGTCCTACAACCTTGGCTATATCATTAAGTGTTGCTTTCTTCTTCATTTCTTACTTTTCCGTGTCTGTAAATGGATGATCAACGAGCATGATTAACGGCAATAGACACGCACTAGCTACATGTCATACTTCATAAATAGGTGTAATAATTACAATTACATTGGCCGTAAAGTTACAAAAACAACGGGTTTGAATCCAAAATTTATGACCGTTTAATCAGGAAAACTCAGGTGTTAAACTACAATAGACTTTGTGATCGTACGTATGGTGGGTAAGTCAAAAAACGCATCCTGACCAGGTACGTTAGGTTCAGCTTTAATAGTATGTTTGAAGCAAGCTGACACGGTAATCAGTAGGATGAAAATTGGTGTGTTACGAAATTAGAATATTGAAGACCATAATCGTGTGTTTTCGGATTAAAAACTCGGTTAATCCATCTCTGCGGTAGTAAGAGCAGCTTCATTTAAGCTGGTGTACTCGTTACTCAGGACAGATTTTATCTGGCTTTGTAGTGGTGAAGGAGCCGAGGTGTTGTGAAGTCGTTCGAAAAGTCTTGATTTGGCTTTTTCCAGATTGATATTCGGTCTTTTCCCTATAAGTCTGTCTTTAAACAGAGCATTATTGGATAGCCAATCCATTGTATCATTATCTTTACTACTTAACAAAACCGATCTCCTGCGCAAATTATGGGACAGCCCGAAAACTTACCATAACGGTAAAATCTGGCTATTTGCTAGTAAGACGAGTGAGAAGCAGAAGGTACGTGACAGACAGTCATAAAAACTATAGTGTCACGGTACTATACCAGTTCAAGACCGGTTTGAAATAAGCGTAAATCTTCGCGTAATGATTTTAAAGCCCTGCGTAATTGGGTATCAACGGTATTGACTGAAATTTTCAGTGTGTCGGCGATTTCTTTATACGATAGCTCATGAATCATGCGAAGCGTAAGAATTTCACGACGTCTTTCCGGTAAGTTTTGAATAGCTTTTTGAATTCGTTGATCCAGTTCGTCGTTATGCATTTCTTCGATGGGAGTCAGCTCGTTGGCAGGTATTGTGTCTTCAACGGCATCGTTCATGGGCGATTCGTGCCGTGCTTTACGTAAGTTTGAAATAGCCTGGTTATGTACAGAACGGAAGAGATAGGACTTTACACTGATTTTAGGCGTCCAGTCTATTCTTTTTTCCCATATTCTGGCGAATACTTCCTGAACAATGTCTTCGGTTAAATCTTGATCACCATTACAAAAACGATACGCGTATTCACATAAAGGCACGTAATAAAGATCGAATAATGAACTAAACGCAAAGGTATTGCCATTACGAATTTCTTCTGCCCAAACCATTTCATCACTACCCAATTTTAGCTGACTGTACATAAAGCAGATATTTTTTATAAAAGCGCTTTCGAACTTTTTGTTAATACACCATTTAGCTTTTTTAAGTTAACGGTTAAGTAACTTCCGATAAAAAAACATGCACTTTCTAAGGAGCTCATATCCTCTTGTTTTGCATGTATTTGACTTATCAAAAAGCAGTGCCTGAGCACTTACTTAATCGGTAACTAAACCAATGTAACAATAATCACGGCAGGTTGTCAAGCATTTTCCGAAGAAAAATGGAAGCGATTCCAAGAAATATTGGCAGACAGCTGAAAACACCGCCTGACGCACGCTTTTTTAATAAAAATAATTGCAATTTATATGCTTATTCAGGCAAATTAGCATACTGAAAATAGTCAATAGCATTTTTGTAGCACATCTTCTCAATTAATTCGCCCAGCATATCTTCATCCGCAGGAACAATTCCATTTTCAGCATCATTTCCAATCATATTACACAGTATTCTGCGGAAGTACTCATGACGCGGATACGACAAAAAGCTACGCGAATCGGTTACCATCCCAACAAAATTACTCAAAACAGAGAAATTGGCGAGGGATTGCAGTTGTTGTTCCATCCCTTCTTTCTGATCGTGGAACCACCAGCCCGGACCATGTTGTACCTTGCCCGGAACACCACTTTCATAGAAATGACCGCTTATTGTAGCCATAACTTCATTATCATTGGAATTCAAGTTATAAAGAATCGTTTTTGGCAGCTTGCCGGCCAGATTCAGCTGATCAAGAAATTTAGACAACGGACGGGCAATTTCAACATCACCCATAGCGTCGAACCCACTGTCGGGACCAAGCTCTCGAAATGCCCTGGTGTTATTGTTCCGCAGCGCACCAATATGCATCTGAAAAGCCCAGCCTTTTTCAGCATCCAATACAGCAAAAAGATACATCAAAGCCGATTTAAATTGATTTTGCTCAGATAGGGTTGGAGCTTCACCCTGCATAACCTTACTGAATATTGCTTCCAGTTCAGCCTCGGTATAGTCTTCGGCATAGGGCTCTTCCAATCCATGATCTGAAGCCCTGCAGCCCAGCTTATCAAAGAAATCGTGTCGCTGCTTTAGCGCGATAACAAAGGTCGCATAACTGCTTATTTTCACATTACTGACCTCCTCAAGTCGAGAGACGTAGCTGCGAAATGCTTCCGGGTTTTCCACCTTCATGGCATTATCTGGTCTGAAGGTAGGATATAGTACCATATCACTCGATTTAAATGCGGCATGATGCTCAAGAGTGTCAATGGCATCATCTGTAGAACAAACAACATGCACATTCATTTTCTTTAGCAGACTGAACGCCGAATACGCGGGCGTTGCCAGCAACGTATTGGCCTTATGCCAGATTTCATCGGCCGTGTGTTCGTTTAACAACGAATCAACGCCAAAATAGCGCTTGAGTTCGAGGTGAGTCCAGTGATACAGCGGATTTTTCAACGTATGCGGCACCACTTTTGCCCACATCTTGAATTTCTCATAATCGCTGGCATCTCCGGTAATATAATTTTCGTCGACACCCAGCGCCCGCATCGCTCTCCACTTATAATGATCTCCATCCAACCAGGCATGTGTCAGGTTACGGAACTGGCTATCTTTTGCAATAAGTTCCGGCGACAAATGACAGTGGTAGTCTACAATAGGAAGATGTTTGGCATAGCTATGATAGAGCCGTTTTGCTGTTTCGGTCTGGAGAAGGAAATCGTCGTGAATGAACGAAGTTTTCATGAAGAAAAAACCTATAGTGGATGTAAGCGTGAAAGAGCAACAAAGCCGGCACGATAATATGGCGTATCGCGCCGGTTTGTTGTTGGTTCGATGGAAAATTTATCTACATGGCCGCGAATATGTACTGAATCTAACCCAACTTGTCGACTTGTTCAAACAGACCAGAGGCAGATTCTGGCATCATTTACATGCTCTTACTGTCAACATTACACAGCTGTATGGTCGTGACAGCACTACGTGTATGAAGTTACCTGTTTAGCGACCCATTTCAATTTATTAGCGTTCTACCCGGCCGGATCCCCCGCTTTTGATGAGTTTTTCAACTTCATCGGCGCGAACGAGATTGAAATCACCCGGAATGGTGTGTTTCAGGCAGGATGCAGCCACGGCAAACTCCAGGGCATCACGGGTATTGTTTTTGCTGAGCAGACCGAAGATGAGTCCGCTGGCGAAGGAATCTCCTCCTCCTACACGGTCTACAATCTGAATGTCGTATCGGGTTGAACGAACCGGATCGGTACAGTCTTTATCGTCGTGCAGCATGGCACTCCAACCGTTGTGCGAGGCCGAGAAGCTTTCGCGGAGCGTGATGGCTACAGTTTCAAATCCGTAGGCTTTTTTCAGCTCTCGGGCCAGATTCTTATATCCCTGCTCGTCGAGATGCGCGCCTTCCACATCGGTGGTTCCGGCTTTAAATCCGAGGCTTTTCTCAGCATCTTCTTCGTTTGCGATGCACACATCCACATATTCCATTAGCGGATTCATCACGGCTTGCGCCTCTTTTTCGGTCCACAGCTTGGCGCGGAAGTTCAGGTCGCAACTGATGGTCACACCTGCTTTCTTGGCAGCCTTACACGCCGCTACAAGGGCTTTACGGGGCTTCTCACCGAGTGCGGGAGTGATGCCGGTCCAGTGAAACCATGATTTTCCGGCAAAGATCGCATCCCAGTCCACCATTGTTTCATCGAATTCACTCACGGCCGATGCGGCGCGATCGTAAACAACTTTTGATGCACGCTGACTGGCGCCGGTTTCCAGGAAGTAAATCCCAACACGATCGCCGCCACGCACAACATAGTCGGTTTTAACACCATAGCGCTGCACCGCCTGAAGTGCAGCTTCGCCGATTTCGTGCTTGGGCAGTCGGGTTACGAAGTAGCTTTCCAGCCCGTAGCCGGCGAGCGCTACCGATACGTTGGCCTCCCCTCCGCCATACGTTGCTTCAAATGTGTTGGTCTGCACGAAGCGGGTGAAACCCGGCGTGGCCAGACGAAGCATAATTTCACCGAATGTAATTACCTGTTTTTTCATAATAGTATTGAGTCTTAAATATCGTCGATTGAGAACGAGGAGAAACCTTGTTCCATTTTTAATTATATCTCTTACCGTTCATTTCAGGGGCTGTTCGCCCGAAAGCGTTCCTGCCGTTTCAGACAGATACGGGATTCACCTGCTGTACCAACTACCGACAAACATCTCTACCCACAATGTCCTATACTTGATACACATGACTACCTAATGGCTCTTCCAAGCATTGTGCGCATCTACCAATGCCCGGGCGTTGCTCGTAATCCGGGCATAATCCCCCGACCGAACCGCCTTGATATCCACCAGCGCGCTACCCAGTCCAAGCGAGAAGGTTCCGGCGCTGAGCCACTCTCCTACATTTTGTACCGTCACGCCGCCGGTCGGCATCAGACGCAGATGAGGCATCGGCGCTTTCACGGCTTTGATATAACCCGGACCAAACTGGTCGGCCGGGAATACCTTCACTACATCGGAGCCCAACTCCCAGGCGGTCTGTATCTCCGTGGGCGAAAATGCACCTACAGCTACGGCAATATTGTTTTTTTGCGCAGCCTCAATTATATCGGCCTTCATAACCGGACTCACCACGAAATTAGCCCCGGCATCAATCACGCGCTGAGCCGTTTCACCGTTCAAAACCGAACCGATGCCGAGCACCATTTGGTCACCAACCCGCTTAATCAATGCGGGAAGATGATCCAGTACATTAGGTATAGTCATGGTTAATTCAATACTGTTTACACCACCAGCCAGGAGCGCATCAACCGTTGGATCAATCTGATCAGCAGTATCTACGCGCACAACCGCCACAATTTTGCGATCCTCGAGGGTCGCCAGTACATCCGTTTTTTTCATTACTTTTTTACTTAACCGGTAAAGAGGGTGTCCATTTCACTCGTACACATTACCGAATATTAATTTAATTACATAAGACTGCCATCTCATATCAAAGCGTTGTTTTTACGCGATATAAGTATAGACACCAAATTGACACAAAAGTCGTGACTGCCGGCTTACATCTGTCGCAAGATGGCCAGCTCTACACCGCGCAATTCAGCCAGTCCGCGAAGTCGACCAATGGCACTGTATCCCGGATTGGTCTTCTTAACCAGATCATCCAGCATCTTGTGTCCGTGATCGGGACGAAACGGGATGGGTTTGCTGCGCTTCTGCTGCTCGGTTAGCAGCGCCTGCAGCACCGCGTACATATCAACATCCCCTTCGAGGTGATCGGCTTCGTGGAAGTTTCCATCCGCGTCGCGAAGTGTTGCTCGGAGATGGACAAATCCAATTCTTGAGGCCAGATTTGCAGCCATAGCAGGCAAATCGTTGGAGGCAATCACGCCGAAAGATCCGGTGCAATAACAAAGTCCGTTGCTCTTATTGGGCACCTTTTCAATGAGATATTCCACATCCTTCTGGGTACTCACCACACGTGGCAGACCAAGCATCGGAAACGGCGGATCATCGGGATGGATGGTAAGCTGGATGCCGGCTTCATCGGCCACAGGACAAATCTCCGAGAGGAAATACACCAGATTCGCGCGGAGCTCATTGGCTCCGATTCCATTATAGGTGTCCAAAATATTCTGGAAAGTCTCCAGGGTGTACGACTCCTCAGAGCCCGGCAAACCGGCAATAATATTGCGCTGCAACTTGTCGAGGTCGGCCTGGGTGGCCTTTTCGAACCAGTTGCGGGCTTTGGCCAGTTCGGCCTCGCTGTAATCGGCTTCCGCGCCCGGACGTTTAAGCATAAGGGTATCGAAGGCTACGAATGCGGCACGCTCGAAACGCAGGGCTGTGGACCCGTCCGGCATCACATAGTCCAGATCGGTGCGGGTCCAGTCGAGCACTGGCATAAAATTGTAACAAACGGTCTTGATTCCGGCCGCACCAAGATTCCGCAACGAAACCTTATAATTTTCGATGTAGGTTTTGTAGTTGCCGGTCTGCTTTTTGATGTCTTCGTGAACCGGTACGCTTTCAACCACCGACCAAACCAGTCCGGCATCCTCAATCTGCTTCTTGCGTTTGAGGATTTCTTCGGTTGTCCATGTTTGTCCGTTAGGCACGTGGTGCAATGCGCTTACAATTCCGGTAGCCCCGGCCTGACGAATATCGCTGAGCGATACAGGATCGTTAGGACCGTACCAGCGCCAGGTTTGCTCCATGCGCTTCTTGCCGTTGTAATAATCGGGTATATTCATAATCGTGCTCCTGAGTTAATTAAACGCCGCTGAACGATGAAAATCCGCCATCCACAGGTACAACAATACCGTGCACAAACGAGGAGCCCGGTGCAACTAACCATTGAATGGTGCTTAGGAGGTCTTCGGGGTCACCGAAACGGGCCATTGGGGTATGGTCGATGATGGTTTTTCCACGGTCTGTAAGGCTGCCGTCGGACTCGTTCGTTAATAAAAATCGGTTTTGATTCGTCAGCAAAAATCCGGGCGCAATGGCATTTACACGAATCTTACCCGAGTAATTCTGTGACATGTGCACAGCCAGCCACTGGGTAAAGTTGCTCACAGCAGACTTGGCGGCGGAGTAGGCCGGAATACGGGTGAGGGGCGTAAACGCATTCATGGACGAAATATTGATGATATTCCCCTCACCCCGCTCGGCAAAATGCTTGCCAAAAATCTGACATGGGAGGAAAGTCCCCATAAAATTCAGGTTCATCACCCAGCTGACGGCATCTTCCGGCAGATCGAAAAAGCTCTGATCGGGATTGGTAGTAGCGCCTGGCTTGTTGCCACCGGCTCCGTTAATAAGCACATCGATCTTACCGTAATGCGCGATGGCTTTATCAGCGGCTTCCTGAATGCTGGCTTTATCCAAAACGTTACATTTGATGGCTAGATATTCAATCTTTTTGGCTCCAAGCTCGTCACCAACCTGCTTCAGCGCAGCTTCGCCGATATCGAGAAGTACAATTTTGGCGCCTTGTTCTCCGAGCGTATGCGCCATGGCTGCGCAGAGCACCCCTCCGGCACCTGTAATCGCCACTACGTTTCCTTTAATATCAAAGTTTTTTTCTAAACTCATGCTTTTTCCTTAATTCTGACGTTTATTGCGCTTGCGCAGGGATTATTTGAAATGGTGCAAGGTGCTTGCGAAAGTGTCTGTACAGACACGCTTCATACACATGAGCGTTGACATGCAGTGTTTGCATGAATCGCTCGTAAAATATTCGTTTGCCGGTACTGCTCGTGGAAGTAAGAACCGAACCATAGGTTACATGGAAAATCTGGCGGGCATTGTCATCATTGAACAAATCAGGCAATTGCTCTTCGGTGAGATCCCCCTCAGAAGGGTACCCCTCCAGGGTGGCCGAGATATGATAGGTTTTCTTATCGGTTTCGAAACGTTCGCCGGCAAAGGTGATAATTTCCCGAAACAGTGAAGGATTTGTCATCGATATCGCTCTTAACGCCTCCAGATAACTGGTTCCGGCCGTTTTTACATGAACCGTGCCCACATTCAGCTCACCAATCGCAGCGTAGACCTGAAACTTGTCGCTGCCGGAATGTATACTGATTTTGTAGTTACCATAGCTGCCGGCGATAGCCTGGTGTAACAGGTACTCGTCTTTAAATGCTTTCAGGTCGCCTTTGAAATCGATGCCCTTTTCGAAATCACCACAAAAGCGCGGGGCCAGACTCACCAGCGCTACGTTTAACCGCTGCAGTTCAGCGGCCACAATAAGGTGTTCTTCGGGTGTGGTTGGATGAGGGGTCTCATCCACCGATAGTTCTACTTCGCTGGGTTTATCGGCATAGGCCGTGCGCAGGTATGTGAACATATTGTACGTATGCAGCACCACGCGACCATATTTAACCGCTGCGCGAAGGATGTCGTCTTCGGATGGATTCAGGGTAATGCCATGTCCGAGATCAAAGGTTCTACCCACGTATCGGTTAAGAAATGCTTCTGGGGTGTCTTTCAGTTCAGACCAGGGCAACTCGGCGAAGGCTTGTTTCAGCGCATCCAGGTCCATATCAACCACACGGTTGTCTACATAGTCACTGGGATCTATGGTATACATGGTGAATCCCGCTGCCATGGTACGGTCGATATCGGCGGTGGTTTTGAGGTGATCGGCATCCGAGCCGAAGCCTTTGGTGTAGCCGGTTTCAAACACGGCCCATGTGGCACAATCCATCACTTCCTGAGGCGTTCGCTGGGTGCGGTCCATCTCGCGAATCGACTGCTGGGCCAGAACCGGGCGAAACGATGATTCTTCGAGGGACCGGAGGTGGGCTGCGGATGCATTTCCAAGTCGGTCGCCAAAACCAAAGGAATTGGCGTTTCCAACAAGTACCGGTGCCGTCCAGGGGAATACCTCCCGCAGGGCCGCGGCGTTTGACGCATTGAGAGGAGCAAAGAAAAGGTCGTCCTCAACATGTCTCCCATTAAATACCGCAGGTGGAGAAGACTTCTTTGCCGAATAGATAAGGAGCTCTTTTCCTGACGGTTTTTGCACAAGCGCATACACAACATCTTGCTGCATCCGAACAGATGCAGGCAATACCCTTGCATCAGCGTCCGAACGCTTCAAAAGGGTATTCAGTGTATGATATGTACGATCCGTCATGGTTATTTATGGAAAGCTTGAAGGTAGAGTTACTATACTAAAATCCAAATAAGCGTGGCAAGAACAAACTAAGCTGTTCGAAATAGGTTACCAGTGCGAGGGCGACAACCATAGCCAGGAAAAACGGAATCAATGGTCGGACCAGCTGTGTAATGGACAGACCCGCAACACTGCACCCCACAAACAGCACGGTTCCAACAGGAGGTGTACAGAGTCCGACACTTAGGTTCAGAATCATCATAATGCCAAAATGAACAGGATCCATCCCGAGCTCCATAGCCACGGGCAGGAAAATGGGCGTAAAAATGAGCACTGCAGGAGTCATATCCATAAACACTCCCACAGCCAGAAGTACCATATTGATGATGATCAGAATCAGGATAGGATTATCGCTGAGCGTGAGTAGTCCTGCAGTTACAAACTGAGGGATGTTTTCGTAGGCCATGACCCATGACATTCCCAGGGAGGTTCCGATAAGCAGGGCCACGATGGCGAACGTGTTACAACTGTCGAGCACTACATTGAAGATTTCCTTAAAGGATACCTCCTTGTAAACCAGAACAGCCAGCACAAACGCGTACAGAACGGCAATAGCAGAAGCCTCCGTAGCGGTGAAAATACCGGCGATGATTCCACCAATCACAATAATAATCATGAGCAAACTTGGGAACGCGTGGCCAAACTTGCGAACCACTTCACGGAAGGGAACTCGATCGTCTGTAGGGTATTTACGGCGAACGGCAATGTATCCGGCAACGAACATAAGAAGCAGACCGGTTAACGCGCCGGGAATATAACCGGCAAGAAACAAGGCTGCAATAGAAACTCCACCACTTGCCAGCGAGTAAACGATGAGAATATTACTCGGTGGAATGAGTAGTCCAGTGGTGGAGGAGGTAATATTGATGGCGGCCGAATAGCCGGGATCATAGCCCTGTTTTTTCATCTGGGGCGCCATGAAAGATCCGATAGCGGAGGTGGCTGCGACAGCTGACCCTGAAATAGCCCCAAAAAGCATGGCCGAAACTACGTTTACATAGGCCAGGCCACCGGGCAACATCCCTACAAGCGCTTTAGCCAGATCAATGAGTCGGGTGGCAATACCCCCTTTGTTCATGAATTGTCCGGCCAGGATGAAAAACGGAATGGCTAGCAGGGTAAAACTGTCGAGCCCGGTTCCGAGACGCTGTGCGATGGTAGTCACTGCAGGCACAAAATCTATTGAAACCAACAATGTAAGCAGGCTGGCAATACCAATGGAAAACGCTACCGGTACACCAACCAGCAACAGAAATACAAAGGAAATAATCAATACGAGAACGCCGATGAGTTCCATAATTTATTCAGATTTTGGATGTACATTGGTACCGGAATCGGCTGATGATGGTCCTGCATCCGAGATATCGGATGCAGGCTGCACGATGTTTTTATCCTCAATAAGAGGATCTGCTATTACAGGGGTTTCCCCGGCGAGTTCCATCCGGATGAAATCAATGGCATAGATACTTATAGCCAGACCACTTATGGGCAGAGCCAGATATACAACCCCCATCGACACACCAAGAGAGGGAGAAGACTGTCCTAGTTCAACGACCATATACACCAGCTCATAACCACCGTAACCCAATACAGCCAACGAAAAAAGCAAGATGGTGCTGTGGATGAATATATTAAGTATCATCTTGTTGCGACCGTGCAGCTTTAATACAAGGAGATCGAGAGCCAGATGCATACGACGACGATAGGCGTAGCTGGCGGAAAGTAGTCCAACCCAGATAAGCAGGTAGCGCGATAACTCTTCGGTAAAACTAATGGGCGATGACGCTACATACCGCATAAACACCTGCAAGGAAACCGTAATTACCAACAGCGACATTACGACGACTACCGTACGCGAAAGAAATGTATCCAAAAATTTAGTCACGGAATTCATTTCCTACCTCCCTGATTTCAAGCATTAGTTGGTATAAGTCGGGATTCTGAGCCCGGAGGCGGTCATATAAAGGCTGTGATGCCTGCATAAAAGGTTCACGATCGGGGTAAATAACTTCAACTCCAGCCGCCTTTACAGCTTCAATGGCCGCATCAGACGCCTCTCTCCAAAGTCGGCGCTGATAACCTACCGATTCTCGTGCCGCTTGCTGCACAAGTGCGCGTTGCTCTTCATTCAGGCGATTTTCCCATGCATATTGTGAAATAAGCAATACATCGGGTTGAGCAGTATGTTCGTTGAGCGTATAGTAACGTGCAACTTCATAGTGTCTGGACAAGAAAAAGCTTGGGGGATTGTTCTCAGCACCATCAACCACGCCTTGTTGCAATGCAGTGTACAATTCACCCCAAGAAATTGGTGTTGCAGAACCACCCAGTGTATTAACCATACGAATGGCCGTTGCACTTTCCATTACTCTGATACTTAGTCCACGCAGATCATCTGGATGATGAACCGGTCGGTTAGTGGTATAAAAGCTCCGGGTACCGGCATCGTAGTAAACCAGGCTTTTGATGCGGGCCGGGTCTGATGAATCCAGTATACGCTGCCCTATTGGGCCGTCTTGAATGGCGAACATATGGTCATCATTTTCAAACAAAAACGGCACCCCAAAGATGGCAAACATAGGAGCAAAATTCTCCAGAATAGCGGAGGAGGTTTTTGTGATATCGAGGCTACCTATCTGAAGTAACTCCAGCGTTTGACGCTCTGTACCCAACTGTTCATTTGGGTAAATGGTGATGTTTATTTCGCCATCTGAAAGTTCATGTACGCGATCGGCCATGTACTGCATGCCGGCGTGTACCGGGTGCGTTACATCAAGTCCATGAGCTAATCTGAGTTCCACTACCTCAGATTCACGACCGCAAGCTGATAAAAGCAGCAAAGCGAAGAATAGGGATGTTATAAATTTGTTCACGAATATTCAGAATAAACTGGCAAATAACGGATGAGCGGCCTAAGGGCTGTACTATAATGCCTGGAGCAATTACAGTGAGCTGATTGTAAAGACGCACATTACGGGTATAGTCATAACAGGTAACCTGCACCGACAAGATGCAAGATAGTACAAAGACAAAAGCTGACCGGCTTTTTCGTGACAAGTAAGAGAACTTTTTATACGCTGAACCTGGACTCAGAATTATCTATATTGGGGGTAAATATGCGCGTATGACTTCATCAATGAAAACCGATAAATCTGCCGAGTACCGTGCCCTGGAGCAACAAACCGGGGTGCTTTTAGATATTTCCGGTCAAATCATGACCCGAAAACCCCACCAGGAACTGCTCAAAGACATCATCGACTGCAGTAAAAGTCTGCTCAGTGCAGAGGCTTCCTCCCTGCTCTTGTATAATGAAGCGGAGGAACGCCTGCATTTCCATCTAGTAGAGGGTGGCAGCGCAGAGGTCATCAAAACCCGGTCATTGGCCCTTGGAGAGGGAACTGCGGGATGGGTAGCCCAGCAGCGCGAACCGTTGCACCTGCCCGACTGTCATGCCGATCCAAGATTCAACGCAAATTTTGACAAAATCACCGGTTTTCGAACCCGAAATATGATCTGCACACCGATGTTGTATCGCGACAGGCTAGTGGGCGTGATTCAGGTGATGAATAAAGCCAATGAAGAGGCGTTTACCCCTCAAGATGTTCGTTTTTTGGGATATCTGGCCGGTCAATGCGCCATCGCCATTGAAAATAACCGCCTGGTGAGTGTAGAAATAGAGTCGAAACAACTCAGTGCTGAGCTGGAAACCGCACGCAACATTCAGCAAAAAACCCTGCCGTCGAGTCTGCCAGAAATATCTGGCGTCTCCATCGATTTCCGCCTGATTCCCGCCCGGCAGCTCGGCGGAGACTATTACAATGTGGTACGTATTGATGAGAACAAACATCTGTTCATCATAGCAGATGTATCAGGCAAAAGCGTACCGGCTGCACTCATTGTTGCCTCGGTTCACTCATTTTTGCAAACCTATCTGATTGTTAAAGGAACCGACTTCCAGCTGACCGACTTTGTTCAATCGCTGAATGCGTTTCTGTGTACCTCAACCACTTCCGATAAATTCGTAACAGCATGGTTTGGGCTGTATGACGCGACCACTTGCAGTCTGGAAAGTATCTCGGCCGGCCACGAACCCTGCTATCTTTACCGCGCCGACACACGTGGCTGCGAAATTCTTTCAGCCGGCGGACTCCTGCTAGGGATGATGAATATGCTCTATCAATCGGAAATCGTAACGCTGCAAAAAGGCGATATGCTGCTGTGTTATACGGATGGCATCACAGAAGCTATGAACTCAGAAGATGAAGAGTTCGGAGTAGATCCCATGCTCTCAGCTGCATCAGCTGAATGGTCGAAGGGTGATGAAAATAATCCTGCATCCGCCGTAGTGCAGTCTGTATTAGATCATGTAAAAGATCATCGTGGCATTCAGTTACAGTCAGACGACATCACGCTTGGAGTTCTTGTAGTCGTATAACCCCTGCTTGCTTCATGAGCGGCAGCCGTTACATGCTACATCTCCTCTTCGCTTCATAAAATGGCAGAAGCCGTTACATGCTCCCCCCTTTGCTACATAACTGGCAAAAGCAGCCGTTACATCTCGTATCATATATAGTTTTAACGGGTTAGCCAAAGAACCCAAGGACACGGGGAATAAGTTAATATTACTTGCAAAAAGCAGTCAATAATCAGGAAATTAACAGGCTAAATCCCTATATTACCTAAATATTTTAACAATCTTTGTGCGCTAGGGTATTATTTACTTTTAAAAAAATCCTCATGCTAAAATAACTGGCGGGGTAGAAGTGCTATGAAAACCGATTTAAGTTCAGGAAACCATAAAGACCTCCATACTATTTTGAGCGGTGCTACAGGTCTTGCAGAACAAATAAAACCTCTTCGTCAGCTTGTACTGGCAAATCTGATTATGCTGGGCGAGGCGCCGGCACCGACGTTTCAGGAGGAAAGGCGTATGCAGCTGCTCATCGACCGCTTCAGCGAGGTGGGGTTGCAGAATGTTGCCAATGACGAAACATCCAATGTATACGGCCTTCTTGATGGCACAGAAGGCAATAGCAATATGCTGGTTTCGGCCCATATGGATACCGTATATCCAGAAAGTGCCGATCACACCATTTCCGTACAGCCCGATTTGGTTACCGGTGCCGGGGTAGCCGATAACAGTCTCGGTCTGGCTGTAGTAGCCTCGCTGCCCGACATCCTGCACAAACTGAATATTCGCTTCAAGAACAACCTTATTCTGATTGGTACCAGCCGAAGTGTCGGCCGGGGCAACTCCGAAGGTCTGCGCTCATTTCTCAATAATAACACCCTGCCCATTCAAACCGGGATCTGTGTTGAGGGTGTTCAACTTGACCGGCTCAGCCACGCATCAATCGGAATAATTCGTGGAGAAATACTGGTACGAACCCCGGAAGAACTCGACTGGAATGGATTTGGCAATACCAGCGCCATTCTCACGCTTAATGAAATAATCAACAAAATTACAGATATTCCACTGCCACGCAGACCTCGCTCAAGTATCATTCTGGGTCAGGTTCGCGGCGGTGCGGCCATCAATAAGCGTGCCACCAAAGCCCGGCTTGGGTTTGAAGCCCGATCGGAATCGGCGGAAATTGTAGCTGAAATTGAGCAGAGCCTGCACGATGCAGTGGCAGAAGTTGCCGCCAAAACGGGTGACAATATAGAAATAGACATACTCTCCGTACGTAAGCCGGGAGGTATTCCCTTCAGTCATCCACTTGTACGAACATCACGTAAACTATTTGAAGCCCTTCAGATTAATCCACGCTATGAACCCAGCACATCCGACCTTGCTGCCTTTATAGACTACAACATCCCGGCATTAACTATGGGAATAACCATGGGGAGCAATCTCCAGATGGAAGACGAAAACATTAATCCGACACACATCCATATTGGTGTGGCAAAACTGATATCCATGTTAATGGCAATTGACGGAGGGCATTGCAATGCAGAATAAAGACTGGCTGAAATCCAACACATACCACCACAGTGATTTCTGGGACCTGCGAAAACTTGTTGAGGAAAAACAGAGCAGAGGATTAACTATTTCCCTGTGTATTCCAACCCTGAACGAAGAAAAAAACATCGCCAAGGAAGTGGTATTATTCCGCTCCGAACTGATGGAGCGCTATCCCCTGCTTGATGAAATTGCCATAATCGACTCCGGCTCAGAAGATCGTACTCTGGAGGTTGCCGCCGAATTCGGTGCCGACACCTACCTGGCCAGCGACATCCTTCCGAATCTGGAACCGAAAAGAGGAAAGGGTGAGAACCTGTGGAAAGCCATTTATCAGCTCAAGGGCGATATCATCGTGTATGTAGATGCCGATATTACCAACATCCATCCACGATTTGTATACGGACTAATCGGACCTATGATTTACCGTCCGGAAGTGGGTTACGTTAAAGCTTTTTACGACCGGCCTCTGGCCGACTCGGGCGTGTTAAGACCTTCCGGCGGAGGGCGCGTAACCGAAATTCTCACGCGGCCGCTGTTTTCCCTTTTTTATCCCGAGCTTACCGCCGTTATCCAGCCCCTGTCGGGCGAATACGCCGTTCGAAGGGAGGTACTGCACAGCATTCCTTTCCCAATCGGCTACGGTGTAGAAACCAGTCATCTTATTGACCTGTACAACCGCTTTGGGATGGAAGTTTTTGCGCAAACCGATCTGGACAAACGCGTGCATCGCAATCAGCCCACACAGGCATTAGGCAGAATGGCTTTCGGTATTTTGCAGACCTTCCTGAGGCGTGCCGGTGACCAGGAAAAACTGGCCATTCACTCTGAGCTAAACCATTACCTGAAACAGTTTCAGGTGAGTAAAGGAGCCTTTGAGCAAATCGAACATCATATTGTTGAGGATGAACGGCCTCCTATGGATACGATTCCGGAATACAGGAAAAAATTTGGATTAGACTAGTGGCCGATAAGACCGTCGCAATACTTCATCACCATCTGCGTGGGGGCGGCGTTACCCAGATTATACGCCAGCAATGTGCGTTGCTGTCCGAAGCAGGCTGGGAAGTGATTGTACTATCGGGGGAGGAAGCGCCTGAAGACTTCCCTGTTAGAGCAGTTGTTGTACCGGCTCTGGGCTATGCACCGGATGATAATCTGTCTGATAGTCCGGATCACACGGCAACGCATCATGATAAGCCTTCGCAGGATGCTTACATACCTGCAGTGCCGGGGAATCCATCCGCTGCAGAAGAATCGTACACAACTACAGCTTCGGTACGGGAGATGTACCGAGCGGTAACGGAGGCTGCTTCATCGGAGCTGGGCAGACTTCCCGATATCTGGCACGTACACAATCATGCCCTCGGGAAAAATCCTGCGGTAACCGCACTCATTGCCCTGATGGCCCGTCAAGGACTGAAACTTTTCCTGCATATACACGATTTTACCGAAGACAACAGACCAGAGAACTACCGCCGCATTACAAACGCCCAGATTCAAATAGAGGGAACCTCCCTTAAAGACGCATGGTATCCGACCGGAAGGCATATCCACTATGCCGTACTGAACGGCCGCGATTACGACAATTTGCTGGCGGCGGGCTTCTCAAAAGAGCAGTTACATCTGCTGGCTAACCCGGTTGATAATCCGGGCAAAAACGAGGCGGCGGATAAAAAGAACCGGGCTGTAAAACATGAAAAGCTGCCGGAAAACCTGTTTTTATATCCGGTACGCGTCATCCCTCGGAAAAATATCGGCGAAATGGTGTTCTGGGCGGCGATCAGCGAAACACAAGGACAGCAACAGAGTACCTGGGCGGTCACCCTCCCTCCCAAAAACGAGCATTACCTGAAGCACTACAATGGGTGGAAGGAGTTTTGTCGAGAGCATTCCTTACCGGTAGTTTTCGAAGCCGGAGCGCATTACAGCATGCGTTATCCCGAGCTTATTGAAGCATCGGCCTGCATGTTCACCAGCAGCATAGCAGAAGGATTTGGCATGGTATACCTGGAACCCTGGCTGGCCGGGAAACCCCTGGCAGGTCGAAATCTGCCAGCCATTACTAAAGATTTCAGTGAAAACGGTGTGCGTTTCCCCGGACAATACAACACCCTGGATATTCCAAAGCGGTGGTTTGATCTTTCCGCATTTACGCAAAAATTGCGCAATGCAATAGAGCAGTTGCTGCTCGACTATGACATAGAACCCGTGAAAGCGAGCGAACACGTCGACGAGTGGATTCATTTCATAATGGCCGGTGACACGATAGACTTCGGAGTACTCGACGACGAAACTCAGCGCGATGTTATCCGATTCATCCTTGCGAATCCTTCGGAGGTAAGCAACCTCACTACCCCACTTCCGAGCGCAAAAACGGCCGCCGGTGCTATTAAAACCAACCGGGATGTGATTCTCACACAATACGCTCCACAAGCACACCTCCGAAAATTAGAATCCATTTACACTCAACTGCTAAATGCCCCCGTAGAGCACTCCGCCTTCATCCCCGGATCAAACGTACTCAGACAGTACCTGCATCCTTCCGGGTTTTCCTTACAGCGAATCCATAACTGAAGCTATCTGACATTATGAATACCGAAGATCTCGCCAACAGAATTGTATCACTCACCGAAGAAAAAGAGCCCATACCCACTTCTCAACACGCCCTGATTCCCAATGCGAAGCGAATTAAAGCCGTGATGTTAGACGTATATGGCACGTTGCTCATCACGGGTACGGAGCCCGGCCTTGCCTCCGACTCCGGCACGGAACACCGTGCGCTGCAAGATGCGCTGAACGCCCTGGGGTACGACGTATCGAAAACAGACATCCCCGCTGCCATAGAACAACTGCATGAGCGCATCCAACATTCTCATAAAGAACAGCGCGAAAAGGGAATAGATTATCCGGAGGTGGATATTCTGGCAATTTGGCGGGCTTTACCTGCACTCACAGAGGTTTCAGACGATGATATTCCCACGCTAATTACGGAGTTTGTGAGCCGCGTAGAGAAACCATGGCTGATGCCGGGTCTGGCGGAGATGATGGATGTACTCAATAGTAACGGCATTGCAGTGGGTATCATCTCAAACGCTCAATTCTACACCCCCATCACCCTGGAGGCCCTCACGGGGCAGTCGCTCCACGAGATAGGCTTCGACCCCGAGCTTTGCTTTTTCTCCTATGCATGCAACATCGCCAAGCCTTCAACGAAGTTTTACCAGCTGGCAGCAGACAAACTGGCGCGCCGCGGCATAGCCCCATCCCAGGTACTTTATATCGGAAATGATATGCTGAAGGATGTATACCCGTCGATGCAAATCGGATTTAACAGCGCATTGTTTGCCGGTGACCAGCGTTCTCTGCGGCTCAGAGAAGATGATGATCGCTGTAAAAACCTGCACCCGGACGCGGTATTCACACATCTTTCCCAGGTGGTACACTGTCTGGGAATTCTATAGCCTGAACAAAGGTATTCTGTTGGGGGTTACGGGATTTGTACACTACCGATAATTCAGAGCTTCAGCCAGAGAACTTCAAACGGGTCCAGCTGTACCCTTCCGCCTTTACCACGCACATCCCCACGAATGAGGTCTCTGTATCCATCTTTGAGCATCGAACCGTCCAGCTTTTCATTCAAGTCCAGCTCAACTTCGTTAGCCGTTACATTATGCATACATAGTATCGCGCTTTCATCAGAAGACCGTATCAAAGCAAATACACTGGGACCGAAATTCAGCACAACCTGAGAGGCAACCGGATGGAAGGCGGGCTGAGAGGAACGCACTTTCAACAGGTGTAGATAACGGTCGAAAACCTGGCCGGTGGAGGTACGCTCATCATCGATGGCATGCTCAAGGTCTTTACGATTCCATTGCATACGGTTAATTGCGCGATTGTACCCCTTTTCGGTGAGACCTTTGAGATCATTTTTGCTGCCGGTGAGTGCGTGGATGTAGATTCCCGGAACCCCTTGAAAGGCCAGCATGATAGACTGAGAACACAAGAACCGCTGCGTCTGAAATCCATCATCGGTGCCGCCTTCTGCCGAAAGCGCATCATAGTAGGTGATGTTCAATTCATACGGACTTTCAGATCCGTCGCTGTTTTTCTTATACGAAACACGGCCATTGCGTTTTTGAACCGCATCTACCAGATAATTAAACTCGTCATCTGGCACCAGCCCTTCCAGCGGACGAACACCAACACCGTCGTGTGAGGCTGTGAAATTGAAAAAAGAGCATCCATCCGGAGCAGGTTCCAGCCCGGATGCCCATTGGGTTAACCATGTTGCATCCTCACGCAGCAGTGCATGCAAAAGCAACGGAGGCAAACTGAACTGGTACACCATATGAGCCTCATCGCCCATGCCAAAATAACTGATATTCTCCTGATGAGGCACATTCGTTTCGGTTATAATGGTCACATGCGGGGCTAATAAATCCAGCACGTTTCGTATTAGCTTGGTTACTTCGTGTGTCTCCGGCAGGTGGATGCAGTTCGTACCAATACGTTTCCATAAGTAGGCAATCGCATCAAGGCGCAACACCGTAACCCCATGGGAAACATATAAAAGGATGATATCCAGAAATTCGAAGAGTACATCGGGATTAGAAAAATCCAAATCCACCTGGTCCGGACTAAAAGTCGTCCACACGTGCTTTTGTCCTTCGGGAGTTTTCACCGGGGTGAGCAACGGCAGATTTCTGGGGCGCGTTACCTTACGGAGCTCGTCAGAGGGCTCGGTGACCAGAAAATAATCGCGGGCGGGAGCAACGCCTTTTTTGAAATCGGCAAACCAGCTGCTCTTAGAAGAAACATGGTTAATCACAACATCGCCCATAACCCGATATTCCTGTGCGAGTCGGTCAATATGCATCCATCCCCCGAGGTCTTCACGTACTTCCCTGTAATTCTGAACCGAGAATCCATCGTCGGATGTATATGGGAAAAAAGGCAGGATGTGCACACCGGAAATGGCTTTCCCAACGCGCTGCATCATAAACGAGCGCAATGAGTCGAGCGGATACTCTCCTTCCTGGAGAATGGAATCTGCATAGGTAATAAGAAGGCTGTCTTTCTCTGACCACCCTGCACTGCCATTCCCATTTTTGGATAGTTGCGGTGTAGCGCTCATGTAAGATGACGCTATACCATAACGGCCAACCATCATTTCAAAACGTTTCATACAGGATGCAGCCCGCTCTCCGTAGAGGAACTCAAAACGGGAGTAAATATGCATCATTGTAGTTGCCGACTGAGGGATTTTCATAACAAAAAAGCGTTTGGGATGGATGTTCTCAACAAATAGTACGCGACTCTCGGAAGCCGGATTAATTTAATATCCGCGGATGGTGTTTATAATAAACCGCAGTTTTTTGCGGAGCACGGTATAACTGAAATACTGTTTGGCCAGGTCGTAATTACGGTCGGTCATGGCCGTAATCATATCGGGGTCAGCAAGAATTTTCTTCACTTCCCGAACGGTTTCGGGAGATACATACCCTTGAATCGTTACCGTCTGAAATCCTTTCGGTTCGATGTCGCGCATATAGATATCGTAGCGGTTAACCAGTATGGGTTTTCGATAATACACCGCTTCCAGAAACGCATTGCCGAAGCCTTCGTACAAACTGGGATAGGTTACCAGATCGGTTATAGGATACATATCCCAAAGAGAGTAGATTTTATTCCCCTGCTCATCAACCTGGCGCTCATCGCCCACCCGGGTATTCACAAACCGCAGGTCGACCCCTTCGTGCTCGGCCGACTCACGAAGCATATTTTCATAGGCAAAGCCTTCATCGCCCGAGTCGTGGGAAACACACAGCTTAATTTTGGGGTTATTCAGCATGCTCACGAGTCGAATGGCGTGCTCAATACCCTTTCTGGGTACTACTCGGGTAGGTTGCAAAAAGATGATATCGTCTGGCGCGAAACCCAATTCTTCTTTGAGTCCGACGGTATAGGTATCGGACTCGGGAGTGGGTTCATTGTCGAAATCCAGCACATTGGGAATAAGAATGGAGGAGGCCCCTTTTCTCCAGGCCAGTGTGTCGGCAGCGTTCTTGTTAATAACAACATGCTGCAACTCGGGATCGCGTGGCGGGAATGCCATGGCCAGATAATCGCCTACGCAGTTGACCGTAAAACGGCTCCGCTCCCAGTAGAAATCGTGATGATGGGAGATTGCCGGAATGTTCGTTTCAATGAGAAACTCGGTAAGAGCCACGCCCAGAGGCAGGTTCATGGGAATGGTAACCGCATTTTCAATGATGAGCAGCGAGATATCGAATTCCTTCACAAATTCGTGCAGCGTCTCCTTCAGATAATCGGATATACTGCGAATCCGCTTTGAAACCATTGGCGATCGTTTGGTATGTCCCCAGATTTGCTGGTTGAGCCATTCAATTTCCGGATGTTCAAAATGCGCAATGGGCACACAGAAGCTGGATTCACGTGGGCGGTTTAATCGACCGGCATACCAGAATATTTCATGTCCGTCTGACTCTAGTACTTCTGCCCACTTAGCGGCCTCAAGTGACACACCATCTGTTCCTGCGAATCGTGTTGATACGAACCCAATACGTTCTTTCTCATTAACCATTTTTTTCGGCTTACATCCCTGTTTGTTAGCTTACAACATAACTAATTGCAGGTATAAATGCCATTTTGGGCGATATTTGCTCAACATTATCTTTGGGGGGACGGGAGTATGTACGAAAAAAAGCGGCTCTACAAGAAGTGATTATTGAGCGAGGGGATAAGGCAATGAACAAACAGATTCTGGAGTTAAAACTACCAGAGAATGTGTTAATTACGCTCATCAACCGGGAAGGTACGTTTATCGTGCCTAAGGGCACCACGGTGGTTCAGGAGCACGATAAACTTTTGGTACTCACCGATAAGAAAAGTATAGATGAGCTATGTAGCATGATGAAGAAATAGTACCTGGTCAGCCTTGCGCTTCCCGATTTTTACGGGCTTCCCTGAACGACTGAATGCCCGCGTACAGATACCCCATACTGGCTACCGCAAACAGTGACTGCGCGTACACAGCGGCCGGACGTGCCAGTTCGGCGTCGGTAAACAAAGAGCCGATGAAACGGAAGAGTCCGCCCACAGAGCCCAATAACCCGAGCAGTACCAATACCATGGCCGCATGAATCATATGTCGGCGAAGACTGTCTTTCAAGCGAGATACCACTGCAAAAAGCAGTAATAAGGCACCAAAATAGGCGGGAATCAGCGCGGTAGCCTGCTCCATACCGGTAACAGCCCAGGCAACTACACCAATGGTGATAAAAATTGCGCTATAGAAAAAAGAAACGTTAACCATCATTGTTTTTGGAGTTCATTAAAGATTGCGGTTGACCGTAGAATACGAGGTTCTTACAATAAAAAAGATACGATAATATTTTAGTACCTAAGCATATAACCCGTATCCGCTTGTTAACGTTTGGAAATAACCATTGAAAAAGAACGGAGGATTCCCAACATTGAACAACTAAATACTAAATTATCAATAGTATTTTCTCTTTCCGCTGATGCCCCATTCCGTTTTCATCTATGAGTATCATAAATTCGTTGTCCACGGGGTGCAAAAATAGTTGATGGCTCCAGCGATTACCAACCTATTGCAAGCTTTCACTCAGCGGAATCGCTCCTTAGTGCGCTTCATAAACATCAACCTGTTTTTTTATATCTGGACTTAAATTTACCCAAAAAGAGCAGACATGGTCTTCTCAAAAATACCTGGCCCATTGAGTCGATTGGGGTACGAATGATGAGCATGAACGGATGTGGATACGGCAAGCAGAATGAGCGTTAACAGCGTGCCTGTGATCGTATAAAAAGATGACATAGTTAAGGGGTTTTAATGCGCTAACGACAGTAATGCGCACGATGACGGAGCGTATTGGTGGAAGTGAACTTCCCTTCCGAATACGATTTCGTGAGTGGCCCTCTGCGCGCAGCACTACAATTACATGTTGTTGATTCGCCCTTAAGATGAAGAATAGCCTTAGCGACCTCAATACCGCGACTTAAGTATTATTTGTAAAAATCGGGGGAGGGTACAGGTGAATGGGGTGGGGCACTCACTATAGTATAAGCTCGAACAATCCGAAAAGGCTGTCGTTGATTACTTCCTGAAACAGAAAAAATATTAAAAACTTATAATCTTTTGCCTGTTCCACGTAATGTAGCCTTAGATTTCATGTGTCTACAAAAAAACCGTGTGTGTTTTCCATACGCCAATTACACTGCAATAAATCATTAATACCAGTTTATCACCGTTGCATCGTGATGTTATGCTCATCACAATGCCTGCATTAGGGATTCAGCTAAGATTTGATTCTTTTAATAAAACTATATCTACAGTTTTATTTGTTTTTCTAAGCATTTCAAATTTCTATTCAAACTAATTAACGACAGTACCAATGAAAACTCGAATCTTCAACGAGTTAAAGTTCAATCGCCAATATTCAAACAATATCGTTTATCCTAAATCACATATTTTGGACTTGCACACACTAAGAGCACTATATTCCCCACATTCGATTAAATCTGTCGCTAGTGGCAAATGGAGCTCACCCAAGACTTGGGAGAATGGGGATGTTCCGAATCGATGGATGCATGTGGTATTTATCAGGAGCGGACATACCGTCATTATTGATACAAGTACTCGCATACATTCGCTTATCATTCAACCAAATGCCGCACTTGAGTTTGATACTGGCATGGGGAAGATTGCCTTACAATTTTCGGATGGAGGCTTGCTACATAACAAAGGCACATTTTCACAGGGTACCGGAATACTTACGTTTAATGGAACAGGAAACATACTCGGCAGAATTATCGCCACATCCGACATCAATGGTGGTCCAATCATCTTGGACAAAGAATCAGAGCTATTTATTTACAAATCTATAACCGTAGGCAAACTCATAATCAATAAAGGATTGCTTCATGTCATGAAAGGAAATACCCTCACTGCCACATCAATCACATTAGAGCGCGAAGGGAACCTTTATTGATACTACTTGAACTAGTTTACTTAAGTATCAACAAATTGAAATTAGATCAATCTGTGGATACATATTTAAAAGTGGGAATACAAAAACTACAAAGCCCCGCATTCAATAAACTATTGAAAATGCGAGGCTTGCAGGGTGTACACCCGTAGGGATTCGAACCCCAAACCTTCTGATCCGAAGTCAGATGCTCTATCCAATTGAGCTACGGGTGCAACTAAAAGCTGAAATGTAATGGCATAGCTATTCAGCAGATGTGAATAATACCAAGTTTTCAGATTAATGTCATCTGCTAGTTTAATTAATCCCGGCACAATCTTACTTCACAAGCGTCATTGTTCGTGTTATTTGAATGCCTCCAACCTCTAGTCGATACGCATATATCCCCGTTCCTAGCTGTGAAACATGAACGTTAGCTGACCTGCAGCGCTATCGCTATGCCTTAATGCTGTCTCTATCTTCCTCTTTCTCTACGATATAAAGGCATAACAACGTGGCTCCGAAATAGAAGAACGTGTTGGCGGTTCCATCAAACTGACTGGTAAGCCGAAGCCCAAAAGCCAATATAACAAAGATAAACAGCGACAGAACCAGTCCGGATTTCAGCCAGGTCTTATCGCGCCCATGCAGAAACTCCAGCCTAATGATACTGCCGATGAACAGTATCGCCGCGAGTGTTTCCGTAACGGCAATGGTGTAATAGGGCATGAACAGTCCGCCCGGGAGGGATGCCAGCCAGGTTTCACCAAATTGCTCTATAAATCCGGCCGGAATCGTGCCCGGCTCCCACTTGGCAATGGCTGCCAGTACGAAGGTGCTAAGCAGCAAGAGTTGGATGGCTAATAAACGACCCTCTACGTGAAAGAAACGCACATATTGTTTCATAATAGTGTTAATTAGATAATAATATTATTGAAACAACCAACCTAATTACCGCCAGTTACGTTTCAAGCCCGAAATTTTGCAACATTTTTTGTCTCAGAATATTATAGTCAAACGGTTTTAGGAAGTGCTCATTGAACCCGTCTTCTCCGATATACGGCTCAATCTTCTCCCTGGACATGGCTGTTACAGCGACAACATATGCTTCTTTCTGATTTTTATGTTGCCTGATCATATTACATATATCAATGCCCGTGAGCTCATGATTCAGATTAATATCGAGCATGAAGACATCATATTTACTACTTTCAATTTCAGCAATAGCCTCCTCTGGGGTAGTCACTACCTTTATGTTGAATTCGGCAAATTTCTTTTTCATAAGAATTTGTAACAACAAATTATCTTCAACATATAGAATACGAAGGTCGGAACTACGACTTACTGAACTTTCTTCATTTGTAATATCATTCATCATTGTCTCCATCGCTAAGGGTAGCGTGATATTGAAAGAGCATCCGTCAAATTCGTTATTTTTCCATTTGATGGTTCCTCTTAGTAGTTCTACCTGTTTAGAGACAATAGGAAGCCCCATCCCAATACCATCATATAATCGGGATATCCCTTCGCTAAACTGTCTGAAAGGTTCATAGATAGACAAGTCTACATTGTCAGGTAAACCAATACCTGTATCGATAACCTCAATATTCAAATTTTTGCCAATTGCCTTTACATGCAGTCGAACTCCACCATCCTTGGTGAACTTAACTGCATTATCAAGCAATTGGTCGACTATTGACTTGATAAGAGACTCATCGCTAAAGATTATCAGGTTATCTGGAACAAAGTGCTGAAAGTATATTCCCTTTTCCTCTGCCTGAGCTGTTTTTTCCTGTAGGATTGCTGATAGTACTAATTTCAAATCAAATCTGTCGGTTCGCATCACAGCATTTTCCGCAACTAAGGAGGCATATGATAACACAGACTCAAGGGTTCGGTGTAATCTATTCGCACTTTCTTGTACCATTAAGGCATAGTTAATGAGTTCTTCATCATCTAATACACTCTGGATAAGTGTTGTGAACCCCATTATACTTGTTATCGGTGTGCGAAATTCATGACTGATGGTTTCGATAATACCATTCCGGAGTGCACTCAAACTTTCTGCTGATGCCTTAGCAGCTATCAGCGTTTCCATTTTTATTTTCTGCTCTGTGATATCATTCATGTAACCAGCAGATGTTGGTTCTTCACTAAAAGGAGTCGCGATGTAAATTTGTTTTACATGAACCCAACGTTCTGTTCCATCAGGACGAATAATTCGAAATTCAGCTTTAACCGACTTTTTCTCTTCGTAATGCACTTTTTGCATATTTAAAACATAGTCACGGTCATCCGGATGAATATAATCGGAATACTTATCACCACCCTTTTCATAAAATTGTTCTTTATGAACCCCAAAAATATCTGCCAACGCCTCATTCACAAAGGTTAAATTGCCTTGTTCATCCCTGAACCATACCCCAATTGATAGTGTTTTGGCATACTCCAAAAATTTTGCTTGTTGTGCTAACAATTTATTTTTCAGCTCAATGGAATCGGTGACATCTCTGAATATGGTAAAAACCCTGTACGGCTTCTCTTCCCCGTCACGGTATTCGGGAGTAGCTGTCACATTTATCCATCTGGTTCTATCTGATACCGGGCTAATAATACCCATGACTACGTTTTCAACGGTCTCACCTGTTTGCAACGCTACCATTGCAGGATAATCATCGAATAAAATAGGTTCTCCATTTTCTCCGATAGCCTGCCACCCATTATGATAAGGCTCTACACCTGTAATTTGATTATAACTAAGCCCGAGCAGTTTACACGCAGCGCTATTAGCTTGAGTTCCCTTTCCATTGTTATCGCGGTAGACCACCCCGTCATTCATTCGCTCATATAGATTTCTGTATCTTTCTTCACTATCGCGAAGTTTAGCGGCTTGTGCGAGCTCTTCTGTGATGTCTTGAGTCAGTACAATATACTTACTAACCTTAGCGTTGGCTCCGATTAAAATTCTGATATTCCATCGAACACAAATTACAACACCATCTTTGCGTTTCGCATGAAGGATACGTACTGTATCGCGATAGTGTTTATTTTCATTGTTGTTGGTACTACTCTCAGCAACCTCAGTATCACAAATAGACTCTGCTTCATCGTAAAGTTTCGCTGAAATCAATGAGACCCCATTGGTAAGTAAATCAATTGGTCTACCAAAAACTTCCTCTTCCTGATAACCAAACATTTTTTGAGCCGAGGCATTCCATGACGTTATTATCCGATGCATATCCAGCTCTATATAGCCAGTAGGCATGGCATCAACCAACTGTTTGAAGTCTGTATTCTTCCGTTCAAGCGCTAAATCCACAGAGTGAGCCGCCATCAAACGTCCTAAGAGCTGTGAACTTCTGTCAAGGAGTTGCACTTCGTCCTTGGTCCACTCCCGTTTTCTTTTGGTTTCATCAAAACCTATAAAGCCAACAAGTTTTTTATCCCAGAAGACAGGTAGTACAATGATTGAAATAATACCCTGACTCTCAAGTACCTCTTTTTCTACTTCTGGAAATTCTTCCACATCTCCAAAATATGGTTGATTTTTATTGAATGCATTTATCCAAGGTTCAAAGTATGGCATCATTGGTACATTCTGCAGCTCAGGATTATCAATTTCAGGTTTAACTCCTTGCGCACATACTTCGAATAGTTGGCTGCCTAGATACCCATACTCTTCACTGGGGATCAACTCAAAAAAATATACTCTACATACATCGGAGTAGTCCAGAAGCGTTTGCATAGTTAACCTTATAGACTCCTCACGCGTATAATTTTGGGATAAAATTTCCGTTATATCCGTCTGTAGATTATATAATTTGTCCATGAAACAAAGAATTCCTTCAGTTTAAGGGCTTTAAATGACCGTATAACCCCAAATGATTTGGTCATTATTAGACACAATTTTTCTTATTCACAATCTGTAGCGTGTTAACCTCATTACATATATGAGGAATTAGCCAACTTCCAGATACCTGCTTTGAATGCTTAAGAGGTCCGTAATTTTGTAGGGTTTTGGAATATACGCCGTAAACATAGCATTATTCACTTTATCGTAGATTTTATCAAAATCCAATGCGGTAATAGCTATTATGGGTGTGTTATGATACTTTTTATTAGATCTGATAACACTACATAATTCTATACCGTTCATACCCTTACCGAGATTTATACCAAGTAAAATCAAATCAAACGGAGGATGTGTGTTTATAATATCGATAGCCGTTTCACCTGAAAGGGCTGAAACAACGATGCTAGACTTCAATACGTCCCTTACCAGCGTATGAAGCATATCATAATCTTCAACATACAAAATCGTTTTCTTTTGTTTTAACTGTTCTGACATACATAGGATACTTATTAGGAACTCAAACAGAAAAAGATGTCAACAGTACATTTTTTACTATTGGTATAACTTTTTTATTTTAATTGGCAAGTTGCTTTACTCTGCTAATATGGTAAATGACTAAACTTGAAGCAGAATGCACATTTCACTATGCATACCGCGCTTGTGTGATTTAGATAGCTTTTCACTAAAACTAAATGGAAATATATGTTACTGCCGCTATCTTGCTTATTAGGCAAGATAACGGCAAGACTAAGCCACTCAATTTATTATTAAGGTTTTTTAATATTTCTAAATAGAGTTGACTTTTCCAGAAAGACCACTTTCGCGCAGAAGTTTCTTTTGCAATGTTTGAAACCATACATTTTTAGATGAAAATACTTCAAATCGGTTGCGCGCGCGGGTCAACGCAGTGTAGATAAGCTCTCTTGACAATACCTGATTCCAATTATCGGGCAATACGAACACAACTTCATCGTACTCCGATCCCTGACTTTTATGCACCGTGAGCGCCCAGGCCGACGATACGCTTTTGAGCTGGGCGGGAGCAATCCATCGAATAGCGCCGGATTCGCTGCCTGCAAAGGCCACCATCAATCTACCGTCGATGATGCGCGTGAGTCCGATATCGCCATTATAGACTTCCAGATCGTAATTATTGGCCGTCGCGATTACGGGTCGACCGTCATACCAGACCACACCCTTACCGATACGTCTGTCTAGTTCAGCATTGATTTGCTCCGATCCGAACGGCCCCACCCGCAACGCTGTAAGTATCTGTAATTCCTGAAGCTTTTCAAATGCCTTTACATGGTCCGTTTCGTTGAGAACGGCTTTATACAATGCTGAAATTCGTGCATATAAATGGACGTATAAGTCTTCTTTTGGGATGCTTTTCACGGTGACCTGTGTGCCCTGTTCAAGCATTTCCCACGACCTGGCCGCATCCCCATGGTTAATTACCTGCGCGAGCCTGCCAATTTCCGAGCCCTCCGAGAAACGCCACGACTTGGTGAGCCGCACCACATTGGGCACATCGCGGGAGGCTATGTCGGCAAATACCGATCCCGCCTCCACCGACGACAGCTGGTCTTTATCGCCAAGGAGTATCAGCCGGGTTTCGGGACGCAAAGCCCTGGCCAGCCTCGACATCAACGCCACATCCACCATGGATGCTTCATCCAGAATAACCACATCGTACGGGAGGGGATTTTCGGGATGATACACCGATTTGCCCAACGCCGGATTCCAGCGAATCAACCGGTGGATGGTACTGGCGGTGTTGGGAATGAGCGCGCGCACAGATTCGGATGGGTTTATCCGTTCGATGTTACCCTGAATCGACTCCATCATACGCGCTGCGGCCTTGCCCGTGGGAGCACACAATACGATGCGTAACTCCGGATTTCTTTCGAGCATAGTCGCTAATAGCATCAGTACAGAGTGGGTTTTGCCCGTGCCCGGACCGCCTGTGATGACGGTAAACCGGTAGTTTAGTCCTGCGAGTACCGCCTGATGTTGGGTGTTATCGGATGTTGAACCTCCAGGATTCGACGTGCCGTCTGTGCTAGCATCACCGCTCTTGGGATTTCCCGGGTTCGTCGCATTGCCCGCATCACTTTTTGGATCGGTTTCCCCCTTGCCGTTCTCAACGTTTCGATCTGACCTTTCAGCATTCATAGCTCCTGAGGAGGCACCATCCTGCCTAGTTATATCCTTCCCTCCCGTTGATTCATCCCCACCGCCTATCAAAACCGATCGCGAACGAACCATTTCGGCAACATCCACCTCATATCGCCAGAATCGGCGGAGGTACAATCGATGTTTATCGAGCAACATCACCGCATTTTCATAGTTATCCTGCGGGTCTGAAACAGCCGTAATCGCTCCGGCATCGAGCAGGGTTGACAGCGCGATGTTGCCCGTTTCGGGGAAAGAGGTGCGAATTTCAGCGGGTTGGAGCCCTGCTTTTACCTTCGGAAGATTGTCGGTAAGCAAATCCAGTACTGTAGGATTCCCATGAGGCTGATCAGTGGTGCTCTGAGGCCAGGGTATGGCTATAGCTCCATCTTTTTGACGAAGAAGCAGTACGATGGCAACGAGGTAGACGCTATCGGCTACGGTAGGGTATAACCTCGACAGCAACATGGCCGATTGATGATCCAAATCGTCGGGCTGGATGCCAATAGCATGTAATATTTGTTTATGCGAATAACCAATATACATTATCTATCCCCCTGACTTAGTCGCTGCAGTTTATTCGCAAACTCGATAATCATGGCCGCATCTGGTTTATCTACAAAAACGCCATTTCTTACATTACCGTCCATTCCGCGGATAAACAGATAGCGGACTCCACCAAAAAGCTGTTCGAAATCAATCACTCCATCTATGCGATCCCGCAGATAGATGAACAAAGCCAAGGCATAAAAATAATACTGCATCTTATATCCGCTTTTACGCATATGCGAATCAAGTAAATTATTTTGGTACGTATCGATATGGTCTCCCAGATGATCTGACTTATAATCGACGATATAATACCTGCCTTCGTGCTCAACGAGTAAGTCGATGAATCCGGTAAGGTAGTGTCTCACCGCCTGATCATGTAATACAAAAGAAGCGGCGGCATTGCGCAGTTCGCCATGAACGTTAACATCATGTACCTCCCCTTCTGTACTATCAGGCAACTCACCACCCTGTTTGCTATCAGGTAGACCTTCGCGGATGTTCTTAACCAAACCATCGCTCTTCTGGATATGAATATCATCGCGATTACGGGCTTCATTCGCTGTATTTATCTTAGCGTCATCCACAGCGAGTACTTCCCCACTCACCTGCTCATGAACCCATTTCAGGAAAGCATCCATTTCACCGGAATCATACGGCAAGTAAAACTCCATTTCCCGAAGGGCTCGTTTCGCTGGTATGTCGGCCAGTCGAAATCCATCCAGGTCAGCATTGACCACCCGATGCACCATATTCATCAGCACATCTCTCCACTCCGCGAAATCGAATCCGTACTCCTCACATAGTTTCCGCACCACCGGCTCAAAAGTACCGGGATCCGTAAAATCGATATCCTCAAAAATTTGGTGCCAGAATGTTCCGGTATGTGCACCGCGCGGGAAGGAAAAGATGGTATGGCCGGATGCAGGCGACTGCTTATCCTCTGCCAAGGAATCGCTTATGTCCTTTTCTTCTGGCACATTCTCTTCACCCTCGGGCGACTTATGTAATCGCGAGAGCGAATCCGTATCCGAAACATCTACGTTACCCATAGCCTCTGATGCATCCACAGCTCCATCCGCATACGTTTTGAGCGAACTGTAGCTCTCCACAAAAACATGCTGTTGCATAGCCTGCACCGCCGATTCATTCAGCTGCCGCTCCGCGAACCTTTCCGAAACCGCATCGGCCCGAAATCGCGCCGAATAATCAATCAATCCCTGATACTGGCAAAATCGACTTGTATCTAGCTTTTCTAGCAATCCGGTGATCACATCCTGCGCATCAATTCCTGTCGCCCTTTCATAATCTTCAAATTTCTGCCACTGTATCTCGCCCGCCGCCGGATCACGCAGCAACATGGCCGTAAACGGAGACTGGAAAACGATTTTACTTCGGGACTCGACCATAGCATGGGGAACGTAACACCGGTATTTCGAGCGGGTAACGGCTACATATAGCAATCGAACCCGGTCTTCGATATTGGCCGCATCCTGCAATCGCTGTCCGCGCACCGCCCGATCATTGTCCGATCCGCGCACTTCCGCCAGTCGATCGGCATACCCATTCTTGAAATCCAGTACGAACGAGCCTATTTCATCATCGAAATACAGCGCCTCACTTCCGCCTTTCTGCCGGCTTTCCCACAAAAACGGTGCATACACCACGGGAAATTGCAGTCCCTTGCTGCTGTGCATGGTCATGATGGTGACGCGGTTTTCATCACTTTCAAGACGCATCTGCGTGGCGTCGGATGCTTCCAGGTTCGGATCATTCCTGCGCGAGCGCAGCCACTGGGCAAGTCCGGCCAGATTTCGATGTCCACGACGCTGCTCTTCGTAAAGAAGCTCCGAGATATGACGGAGGTTGGTGATGCGCCGCTCTCCATCCGACCATGAAATCAGACGCTTTTCCACCTTCAGTTCGTTGGTGAGATAGCGAATTCCAGCCAGAACACCTTTCTGCAAGGCCTCCTCCCGCGCCATAGCAAAAATCTCGAGCATGCCCGACCAAGCCAGATCGTCGTGAAGCAGCGACTCCAGCGCGTTCACATCCATTCCCACCAGACGTGAAACCAGTAAGGTGCGGATGGATGACAACCGCTGCGGATCAACGAGCACATCCAGCATCAGATTCATCAGGCGGGCATCGTCGGTACTGAAAATACTGGCATCGCCACCAACTACAGCCGGAACACCCAGTTCCTCGAGGCGGGACTTTAGCATGCGGGCCTGATTGTTGCTCGAAACCAGTACGGCGATGTCACCGGCGGTGAGGGGTTTGATTGAAGGACTATAATCGGCAGAACCCCGACTACGCTCACCGGGGCCCAACATATTTTTGTCAACATCGCTGATGGATGTCGACGTAATATCATCGTTGCTTCTAGTGGATGTCGACGTCGTTTCATCGGTGCTTGCCGTGGATTTCAACGTTATATCATCGGTGCTTGCAGTGGATGTCGACGTAATTTCATCGGTGCTTCCCAAAGTTCTCGACGTAATATCTTCTACAAACCCCGTATTCCCATCCGCCCGTGCCGCCTCCAGCGAACGGGCAATATGCGTTGCCGTCCACATCGCCACCGCGTTCGTGGCCTTCACCTTGCTCTTGTACGGTCCCTCCCCGACTTTCGGGAAGTGTAGTCCATTATGATTTCCATCCTTCCCCGCCTGGACCTCATCCACCCCCGAAACAAACGGATTCCCGACATTATGCGCCGTTGCCGGAATAAACGACAAATCATTGTCAATAAACGAGTTATCGCCCTCGAACAGCGCATTCACTCCATCTACCATATTCTTGGCGCTTCGGAAGTTCACCTCCAACGTGAACTGCTGCTCAACCTGCTCCCGGGCTTTGATGTAGGTACGTAAATCGGCTCCACGGAACATATAAATGGCCTGTTTGGGATCGCCAATGAGGTACAGTAGCCGATCAGAGCGGGTATCATCAATAAATATGCGCCGGAATATTTCGAACTGAACCGGATCTGTATCCTGAAATTCATCGATGAGTCCGGCTTTGTAACGCTCGCGCAGTCCGTGGTGCAGCGCCCCGCTCCCGCCATTTTCCGTGGCATCATCCCGCAGGGCCTCAGCTACGTTGCGCAGCAAATCGTCAAACGTGGTCACCCCATCGCGCGCGCATCGGTCGCGATACAAGGTGCGAATGGTCTCTAGCGCCCGGCGTTGTTCAAAATCGGGAATATACGCCGCGATTTCTAGCGCCTGATCGATGAGCGCATGCACGGGATGGTCGCTTTTATACGTGTTTCCCTTGGTGAGCTTCCCTTCTTCGATGAAACGGGCGCCGAACCGAGCGGGATCATAGCGCTTGCCACCGGGTGCAAACTCAAAGGGTTTATGGAGGAACTCGAACAGCTTAACTTCAATGCCTTCGAAATACTTATCAAGTCCGGCATGACTAATCTTCGTATCGGCAAGCTGCTGACGAATGACCTCCTTATCGCGGGACCATATCGCGCAAATCTCCGCAATACTATCCTGCAGACGTTCAATACATGCCCGGATGTTGCCCGCTTCAATGTCTTGCGGCGGATCTGGATACAACACCTTCACGTCATTTTGTTTGAGCAGGGAATTCATGGCTTTTCGAAGCGTATCGCGCTTTAGCGGACCATACAACAACGAAGCCAGCATCCCTCCAGCCATCGCCGCCTCCCGGGCATTGTATTGTCGCCAGAAATCGTCCACCGCATCATCTACCAGCGCGCCCTTGCCCTCGGTTTCGATGGTTACGTCGATGTCGGTGCGGGTAAGGTGACTAAACTCCGATAACACCGTCTTACAAAACCCGTGGATCGTGGAGATGGAGGCCTCGTCGAAGCGCTGTTTACAGGTTTCGAGGTGACGCAGGTGTGTAGCGGCATCGTATTGCTCCACACATGCTTGCAAAAATGGGTCATCCCCGCATTCCTGTGGACTTTTAAGCACCCGAATGACCTCAATAAGCCGCTTATAAATGCGCTCCCGTAGCTCTTGAGTGGCCGCTTCCGTGAAGGTAACCACCAGAATATCGCCCGGCAGCATCCCCCGCTCCACCATCAACCGAACCGTTAGGGCCTCGATATTCCAGGTTTTGCCCGTTCCCGCGCTGGCCTCCACCAGATTGATTCCGGTAAGGGGGGCTTTCATGATTTCAAAAGGTTGTTTTTGGATACTCATGGCGCCTCCGTTTGCGATTGATCGCCCGTCATGTCGGTGGGAGCGGTTAGGATGTCGGCGTTCATAACATCAATAATGTGCGTGGCCATGAGCGTAAACAACTGATATTCCTGAAATTGCTTGGTGGTTAGGGGCGCAGGTCGATCGGGCAGACCGCACAACTGACGGTCGTCATCTTGCTGGAGGGGATGCGTGTCGCCAAACGCCTCGTGGACCCAAATGGAGTCAACCTCCGTTTCAAATTCCTTGGCGTACATGCCGGGCTCATCGCTGAGATCCTCGATGAGTGCACTGAGCGCTTCCTGCTGATTTAGACCCTCCTTAAGACCCGCCACATACTGCTGCATACAGGCCGGAAAAAACGGCAGCGGCGCCTTATGCCCTTCCTCATACACGCTCAGGATGTTGCTGAGGCGGATGTCGGCTTCGCTCACGCTCATGGGACGAAAAATCAGTTCTGCGCTGTCGCGAAATATGACGCGGGACTGCACAGGCCAGACCATATTCAACACCAGATGGGCGAGATAATGCCGCACTTTTTTGCGTGCCGGGATGCCTTTTCCGCCTTGTCCGGCCTCGAAATTCCACGCTGTTCCGTTATACATGAACGGATGCATGGCGGAAATTCGGTAGGTTCTGCCCGATGCCGCAGTTACGGCAATATCGGCCTCCATGGTGGTGAACGATGGTTTGGTGCCTGCGGCCTTCTCGAAATAGTGCACAAACTCCTGCAATTCGGCCACAAGAACGCGCATTTGCCGTTTTCCGGCTGCTCCCTCGGCCAGAATTCCATCTCTGCGGAGGTAAGTTTCGATGTTGTTGTAGGTCAATTCGCCCGAATCCAGCCAGGTTCGCATCACTTGTGAGCGCACCTGCCAGCCGGTAAGGCTGTCGAAGGAAAACGGCTCGGTGGATTCGCCCGGTACATCGCTCTCGTCCAGCATGATGCCAGGTTTACTGCGCAGCAGTGCTTTAACAGCGTCGCGGAAGAACTGCTGGAGGTCGGTCAGGGTGAGTTCGGTGGATGGACCGGTGTCGGCAGCCAACTCAGTCGCCATTTTGCCAGGCTTCTGCTTCTGGCCTTGACCTTGCTCTGATTTTTGCTCCGGTTTTTGCTCCGGCTTTTGCTCTGGTTTTTGCTCTTGCTCCGGCTTTTGTCCCGACTCTTGTCCCGACTCTTGCTCCTGATCCCGCTCCGGCACCGCCCCCTTCTCTTGCCCAGCCTCCCAATCCGCCCCCGGCTTATGCCTTTGCGGACTAAACAAGGGTGGACGGCTCGAACGCTCACCGTTCAGCGCCTCCGCCAGACTGCGATACGTAGCTGAATACGAGAACAGTTCGTCATTATCTTTCACAAAATACTTGGGACTAAACGGCTGCAATGCATGACGAACGCACATTTTTTTAAGGATGTGGCGTTTTTCGGCGGGCGTTTTCTCGATAAGGAAGTCCTCCAGCATGGTCAGCATCACCGATGGAGCCAAGTCTTTATTGTCTTTCTGCCGCATTCCGGTGAAACTCAGGTGCAGTCGGAGGTCGGGCGTGAGCAGGTAGTCAAGAAACAGCTGACGGTCGGCATCCCGCCGTGAACGATCGCCCTTACGCGAAAAATTGGGGATGAGATCGAAGGCGGAGACCGGTGTTTTGCCCGGGAGTTTGCCGTCGTTCAGACCGAGTATGGCCACCACCCGAAAGGGTAACTGGTGGAGGGCGACCATTCCGGTGAAAGTGATGGTGCCGGGGCGCCAGGCGCGGCCGAGTCCTGCGGTGTCGAGCAGCGACTCGAGGTAACTGCGGAGTACGGTGAAGGCCACGGGCTTGTCTAAATGCAGGATTTCCGCGGTTTTTCGGAGTTTGAGCAAGGCGCTATGCATGCTGGCGCTGTGCTCTCGACCCGACTCGGAGGCGGTAAAGATCTGATCGGAGAAGTGCTGCAGGATGGTGCACCATTCGGCGATGGTTCGGGGGTCGTCGCTGGATTCCTGGAGGTCGGCCAGGGCGTTGATTACCGTGGCAAATCGCCCGAGCAACGCTCCGGTGTCTTGTCCGGCGACGGTGCTTCCGGTGAGGATCTCCTGCACTACTACGTCTTCACCTTCGGAGGCCATCCATGATAACAGGAGGCGGTCGATGCCGTGTTTCCAGGTGTGCCTGCCGCTGAGCGGGAAGCCGGAGCGGTTGAGCTGACGGGCGTCTATCCCCCAGCGGATGCGCTGACGAAGAATCCAGTTGTGCAGCGTATGACGGAGTCCGCTGCGTTCGGTGATAGCTCCGAGTACGGGCTCGGCTTCCAGCCAGTCGAGTACGTCTGGTACTTTGTACCGGGTACCGATGAGTTTGAGGGCACGGAGCATGACTTCAGCGCCGACATCCCCCGCGCCACGCCGCGCTCCCGCCACATGCACCGCCATCTGCCGCCCACCACCCCGGAAAACCTCCTCCACAAACGGGCGATACGCATCCGGATCGGGCGTCACCACAGCCACATCCCCGGGACGAACATCCGTGGTATTGAACAAGTCCAGCAGCGAGTCGTACAACACTTCCACCTCCCGCCGCGCACTGTGGCACACATGCATCCGAACCGATCCTGCGTCTGCCTCGTCCAGCGCCAATGGCACATCATCTGCCACCGACCACTGAATGCGTTGCAGGTTGTTCCTGGGTTCCGGGCGACTTTGTGTTGAATCGGCATCCACGCGCACCACACCTCCATCCACGCCCTCTTTTTGCAGGACTTCAGCGAAAACGGTGGCTTGTTCGCGGCTGTAATTGTTCAAATCGGTGAGGTAACTGCGCTCGGATATCGTTCTTCGCTGCACGAACCAGTGCCAGTCTGTCGACCGGGCGTGACGGGCGAAGGACCGCATGATGGGCAGGGGCAGGGTTGAAAGTCCGTACGCAAAAATGGGGTTTGCGCCAGGGGAAGCTGCGGATGAGGCACCTTGAGAAGCCCCGGACGACGTGTTGTTCGATGTGCCTTCCAATGCTCCGGTCGATGCAGCGGGCGAAGCCATGGACGACGTATCCCCCGATGCCACAGCCAAACTACCGGCTGACTCCCCAGATGCAAGCCGGCGCATATAGGCATGCCATAAGTCTGCCCGGTTCGGTATGTCGGGCCAGCGACTGCACAAGGCCGACCACAGGGCCGACTGCCAATGTGCCGCTTCGCCGGTGGGAAGCTCTCCAAGACTATTCTCGGGGGAGAGTTTCTCGCCCTGCCAGGTGACCAGCCAGTCGGGTCGGTACATGATGTATTGGTCGAAGGCGTCGGCGAGCTGACTGGCAATGTCCCAGCGGGACTTCGAAACCGCCGATGCATTGCTGCCGGCCGTGCCGCTGGGAACCAACTCTCCATTAGGCTTCGAAACGTTTGAACCACCTCCCGTGATGCCAACTCCTTCGGGACTCCCATCCGCGGCACTGCCAAAGGCCACGTCCGCACCCGGTCGCGAAACATTACCCAGTTGCGAAACCGCACCCCCATCCCCACTCGAACGCGACGCACCTCCATCCCCGCTTATCCGCGACGCGATTTTATCTACCCAATAATTCAGGTGCGACCACGGCGCAGCACCATTGTCTTCCTCCAACAAGGTATAAATCATCCATTGCAGACGAGATTTATCTAAAAGAACATCCTTAACCGCAGGATTCAGCGCTTCAAACTGTTCTCGGAGCCAGGCCGCGGGTAGTACAAATCGGATATTGGCACTAATTCCGGCAACATCGGCCAGCTGCAGCTGCAACCATCGGGCCATGTCCATATTCGGCACCACAACGGTGACGGGATCAAACGGGTGACCATATTTATGCTTGCGAATCTGCGCTACCCACGCGCGGCACAACTCCTGATGATCGGATGCGGTATAGGTATATACCATGCAAATACTCTTTATAAACTATCGACTGCGGTTATTATTGAACAAATAATATAACACCTGTAATCGAGGCTTTCTGAAAAGTATTTTCCAAGTTTAGCAATCAATTTGACCAGAAACTGAAATCAAATAGATCCTTCCGGAAATAATGCAGGAAAAAAATAACCGACGGCTTTTAATGGTACACTAAAGCGGAGCGGAGCACGATGACTATCAGATGACACGAAGCCTTCCTGCTCAAGCTGACTTGTCAAGCCCCTTGCCGACCGCTCACCCAGACCTGAAATTCGCTGTACTTCTCCTCGTCCTATTTCACCTCTCATCATTACTTCAGCTAGTACATAGCTTGCTTCAACTCTCAAAGGATCGGCGTCTTGAATCATACCTTGTGACCTTAAATAGACATATCCCATCACGCGCTCTCGGAGCTTGTCTAACTGCAGCAAACCACTCATAAATGAAATCTGGTCGTCGGCAACATCAAAGAAATACTCACAAAAACGTGTTAAACCAGACTCAGAAAGATTACCGCGACCATCCAACGAATGTATTCTTTGCTCGTCAGCAAGTGTCAAAAAACCAATGTACTCATCAACACGTCGGGCAAAACCTCTTGATAAGGTCCATAATCCCATCGATTCCATGTTAATTTTCCGCATATATGCATAGGTAAAGAGTCGAGATACTCTGCCATTCCCATCCATAAATGGATGAATCCATGCAATCCTATGATGACTCGCCGCCGCAGCGATAAGTTTTTTATGTCCAACAAGGTTCTCAGGGGCATATGCATGTGCAAATCGCTCCAGGAATGCTGGTAAACTATGCGAAATCGGTGGAATGTGTTTGCCCACGATCACCTCACGGGATCTCACTTCACCGGGTAACATAGGAATTTGCTTACCAGTAACCGGGTCATTCAACATCAGAAAGCTTTTCGGAACCCGATTATAAAACTCTCTGTGTATGCTGCAAAGAAAGTCCCGGGAGCATACATTTACTTCGGAATCATTCAATAACCACTGATCGATGAGGTCTTGTACATCTATATGTGCAAGGCTTAATAGCTGGAGATCCTTCTTTTGAGCATCCGTGCTGAAATCTTTATTTGCAGCTCTTGCGATGTCGGCTGGGGCTGTATGATGACCTTCAATTCTATTTGAGTAGTAACTGTTGATGTATCGAAGTAAACGAATAATTTCTGATCTGGTGACAGGATTCACTAAATGATCCAATCTTGCCGAGTTTCTATAAACATCCATTGCGCGTTCAGCAATACCGGGTGAATCTGCCGGAAACAGGGGCTCCATATGTCGAGGGTGATCAAACACTGCTTATCATTTTGAGTTAAATCGACGCGAGTATATTAAGTATATTTTTTTGCCGGTTAATTTACCAGTATACAAATAACTATATATACTTGACATCAAGCAATATAACATACTTTTTCAAGCAGAGTATACTCAATTTTTTGCCGGTTATATTACCGGTTTTATCTCACATCCACCCCTACACCGTTTTCGAATAGGAGCGCTGTTCGATGTTCTCGGGCAGATAGGCATCAAAAATCATGGCAATATTGCGTACGAAAAGTCGACCGGCTTCGGTTACATTAATGCCTTTGCTGTCGCGAATGACCAGTCCATCGCTCACCAGCTCATGCAATCGCTCGGTTTCACGGGCGAAGTAGGCACGGGAGTCGATGCCGTATTGCTTGTCGACCTCGGCCCAGAGCAATTTCTGACCACACATCAGCTGCATGATTACATCCCGACGAATAGCATCGTCTTTGGTGAGGGTATACATTTTGGTTACAGGAAGCTCGCCGCGATCCAGCGCTTCGTAGTATGTGTCGAGGTCTTTGTGGCGTTGGGTCATTACCGGACCAATCTGCGATATAGCAGAGGTACCGAAGGCCCACATATCGGTTCCTGCCCGGGTGCTGTATCCCTGGAAGTTTCGTTGCAGGGATCCATCCTGCCGTGCCCGCGCCAGTTCGTCACCGGGCAGCGCGAAATGATCCATCCCGATGTACACATAGCCGGCTTTGGTGAGGCGCTCGATGGCGAATTGCAGCATCTGAAGCTTTTCGTCGGGCTTGGGCAGGGTCTCGTCGGGAATGAGTTTCTGTGCCGGGAACAACTTCGGCATGTGGGCATAGTTGTATATGGCCAGTCGCTCGGGACGTAGCGTAAGAATCTGCTCGATGGTGTTTGCAAAACGCTCGGGGGTTTGCATGGGGAGTCCGTAGATGAGATCCATGTTGACGGACTTGAATCCGGCTTTGCGCAGCCAGCGGGTTACATCCCTGTTTTGCTCGAACGGCTGGATACGGTGTATGGCCTGCTGCACTTCTTCGTTGAGGTCCTGCACACCGATGGAGGCGCGGTTAAATCCGATGCCACGGAGTACCTGTACCTGAGCGTTGGTTAAATAGCGGGGATCCATCTCTACGCTGCATTCCGCATTGGCGTCGATGTTGAAATACTCCTGGAGTTTGAGATTCAGGCGCATGAGTTGCTCGGGCGACAAAAACGTAGGGGTTCCACCTCCCAGGTGCAGCTGTGTAACCCGATGGCCGGCAGGTAGCTGTTTTGCAGCCAATTGGAAATCTTTTTCTAAATATTCCAGATACGTATCGGCATCGGATGCTTTCCGGCTGATAACTTTATTGCAGCCGCAATACCAGCATAACGATTTGCAAAACGGCAGGTGAATATAAATTGAGATATCCTTGCCCGGTTCTATAGCCTGCGCTAAGGCATCGTGCACATTTTTTAGTGCAGATACCGGTCCAAGCAGTAAGGCCGTAGGATAGGATGTATAGCGAGGACCAGCAACGTTATACTTCTTGATAAGGGTTGAGGTCGATAACATAGTTTTGAAATATTTTTAAACTTGGTTCGGCTTGGTATTGCAATGCGTGTATTCAATCTTGTATATCTGCGCTGTAACCAATTCATTTTGCGGATTACCCAATGAGCGTGATATTTTAATATTCGGACCTGCAAAAGGGGTGGTCATAAAAGCTATGTATGCTTTTACAGTCTTAAAATAATCAGACCGTATGCGTACTCATAATATTCCACGCAAGGATGCAAACAAATGATGAGTATCAGGCAAGATTTGTTAATTTCAGGCAGAAAAGCGCAGGATTTGTAAAGGTACAGCCATATCTGACCAGCATTACACATTGAGGTTTGTTGTTTGATTACCTACATTGATGTACACCTATTATCTATTAGCCCTTAAACGCCATGATTACAACGCACAAGTCGTCGTTACGAACGATACGTATTTCAACCCTGCTACTGATGGTAAGTTTCTCGGCTTGCATGCAGCCAACGCCTCAACCCGTAGTGGAGCATTATACTCCGGGTCTTGCCATTCAGATGAAGTACATGCAGCACTGGACGCATAAGCTGGGTCTCTCTGTTGAAGCCGAAAATCTGGAGCTGGCAGATTTCTACCATCACGAGCTGGAGCATGCCACGGAAGATCTGATTGAGTCAATCGAGAATTATGGTGGATTCCCCATCGCACAACTTACCGAAACGATGATGGTACCGATGATGGATGCACTGGAAGATGCCCTTGAAGCAGGCAACTGGACTCAGATACGGTCGGCTTACACGGCTGTTATCACGTCCTGCAACACCTGCCACGTAGCCACAGATCACGGGTTTATTGTTATCAACGAGGGCTTTGGCAACAATCCGTTCAATCAGGATTTTTAGGAAGTAAATCTAATCCGTTACATCGATGTTGACGCTGTTTTTTGATGGTCAATATCATGAGATATTACCATGGCAGACTAGATGCCCGATAAATCCTGCAGCTGACTTTGATAGTCAATGCGCCGATGTACTGCCTTGGCTAGCTGCACCGCCGGATGTATCTACACGTTATGCTGGTCTGCTCCGTCGGGAAAAGAGCCCTCTTACGGTACTGTCCACAAAAACTGCGATCAGGCTGCTTCCTGATCGTCTTCATCTTCGTCTGGACTATTCAGCACATCCCGCATATCCTGAATATGGATACCGATTTCGTTACGAAGTTCAAAAATACGCTCGTGAAGGCTTCTGTAATCTACCAGCCGCATAAATCCACGATTGCGAAGACCGGGCAGCAGTTCCAAAATACGATTTGCACTTTTTAGTGCTCGTTTACAATAGGCAATATTACCGCCGAGTACATCAAGATCGAACCCAAAGGCAAATCCACCAGCTATTTTTGTACCCAGGTTCACCGTTTCGGTAACGAGTTCGAGGAAATAAAGATCTTGCTCGCTCTCGGGTACAATTTCAGCGAGGCGAAGCATTTCTGCAGCCAGCTGACGCGACTCTTCATAAATCTGGTGATACTCCTCGGCATCAAATCCATCTTCGAGCTGAAGCTCTTTCATATCGTTAATCCATGATGACTCTGAAACAACATCTTTGTCCATTTCATCACGCTGGATGGGCGAGAGGTATTTCTTCCATTCTTCGCCCTCGTCATTATCGTCGGTATCGTCTTCTGAATCTTCACCAGACATAAAGAAGTCATCCAGATCGTCATCCTCGTCATCTTCCCAATCGTCATCATCGTCCGGAAAATAGGCATCCTCAAACATCAGCTCGTCTTCGATATAAGCATCGATGGCGTCTAATTTGGATGGGTATTTTTTCAGGAAGCGTGCCCATCGGGGAGTATCTTCCCCCAGATTGGTTTCAATGAAGGTTCGGATTTTCTCGCTTTCCTGTTCCATTTCAGCAAGATGAACTTCCCACTGGAATTCATCCCAGATTTCGTCATCTTCGTATGAACGCATAGCGTTTGTTCCTCAAGCGGTTTGCTTTTTTTAAAAAATAAAGGCCGGTGCAGAACACCGACCTTTTAAAGATACTCAGAGTCGCTCAAGAGTGCCAATCATTACTTTGGTCATCTTGGGCTCGGCCATATCGGCCGCCTCCAGAATGTGTTTCATATCAACCGGTTCAAGCGCATCCGGGAAACATTCATCGGTTATTACAGAAATTCCGAGTGTTTTCATGCCCATATGAATGGCTGCAATGACTTCCGGAACGGTACTCATTCCTACTACATCGCCACCTATCTGGCGCAGAAAGCGATATTCAGCCTTGGTCTCCAGGTTTGGACCGGTAACGGCAACATACACGCCATGATGCATTTTAATGGCGTTGTCGAGGGCCACCTGATCGGCAATTTCGATGAGGCTTCGGGTATACGGCTCGCTCATGTCCGGGAAGCGAACACCCAGATCATTATCATTGGCACCAATCAGCGGATTGTCGCCCAGCAAATTAATGTGATCAGTAATGCACATAATATCGCCGCGTTGGAAGTTCGGATTCATCCCGCCACAGGCATTTGATACCATAAGTGTGTGGGCACCGTTGGCCTGAAGTACCCGTAATGGGAATACAATCTGCTGCATGGTGTATCCCTCATAATAGTGGAAACGCCCCTGCATAGCTACGACGTTCTTACCACCCAGCTTACCGAAAAGGAGTCTGCCCGCATGGCTTTCTACTGTTGAAACAGGGAAATGGGGGATGTCGGCGTAAGAAATGGAGGTTTCAACGTCAATTTGCTCAGCCAGTCGACCGAGACCGGTACCTAAAATAATTACAAATTCTGGTCGGGCTTGGGTTTTGCCCTGAATATAGGCCAATGCTTCTGCACGCTTGGCCCGAACTTGTTCTACCGTATCTAATTGCATGAATGTATGTACTTCGGGTTATTCAATTTTATCTAAAAAGTCATCGAGATCGTCCGCATCGGGAATTACGAAAGCGGTTGTGTTATCATCAGATTCACTGCTGTCTTTTCGCGGTTTTGGAGCCGGGGCATTGGCTGCTTTTGCGTCTGCATCGGCTTCTTCGTCTCGTGTGAGGGTAAATATACCACTATCATCTTTGGAAAACCCATGTAAAGATTCTTGAGCGAGATCCAGATACGAGCGCATTCCGCGGATAATCTCTTCCCGGCGGTCGAGTAGCGTTCGAATGTTCTGACGAATTTCATGGCGTTGCTGACGTGCTTTGCCAACGATAGCCTCCGCATCCATTTCAGCTTTTTCAATACGGTTTCGGGCTTCTTTTTTGGCACCTGCAATTCGCTGGTCGGCCGTTTCTTTGGCCGTCTGCAAGGTCTCGTGCAAGGCCTGCTCTACGCGTTCATAATGGCGAAGCTTGTCTTTGAGCTGATCGATTTCGCGAATCAGTTCTCTGTTTTTGGCCATCATATACTCCCACTCTGTAGAGACCATGTTCAAAAACGCTTTAACCTCTCCTACGTCGTATCCTCTCAGGGATTTCTCAAATTGTTGTTGTTTGATCTCCAGAGCTGTTAGTTTCATGAGTAGTTATTTATGACGGTTTATTGTGGTTCTTGTTCGATTTCGGTTCTTCTTAGAAGCATAACGCAATTTAGATGCCACAGGTATGTAGTGCAACCGAAATTGTGCATTCGTTAACAGCTAAGATCGCAAATGATTGCGCAGACCCGAGCTTTGTGATGGTTCGGTTGCCGGCTTGTCTGACTGAGGCAGATACACATCGTCTACGTTGGAAGACAGTGATTTTTTCGCCTTGGCCAGATCTTCTTCCGAGACAACTGCTTCAAGCGCCTGAAGACGTTTCTCAACCCTGGTTTTATACTGGAGGAACTCTTCTTTTGAAACAACATCCATCATAGGCAGTTTGTTACGCGAACGCGAGTCGATCCAGTATCTGATTAATCCAAAAAAACTGTAGAATAAAAATGCAGAGAATGCGAGTCCACCGGCGATGGCTACAAAACCTAGAAGAATTTCACCTGTTTCCATAATCTTTAGCGAGTTCGTTTACGTGCAAGCTGATTCACGAGGCGCTCATTTACATCCTCTGAATCGGTTTCATTAAAATCGTCTTCCATGCTGAAAGATTGTGCCTTTCGTTCAAAGTCATCAGGATCACTGGCCGCGATGGTTTCCAGATTTCGGATTCGCTTACGTAGGGCCTCCATCTCAACGTCGTACTTTTTCTGCATTTCAAGAAGCTTGGGCTCGAGATCTGCCCCGGAACGGGCCTTGGCTTTATAACGAGCTTTCAGTACTTCTGCAATTACGGCTGCTGTTAAGAAAATGGTAAGGAAAGTCCAGAGTGTCATATAGGGTGCAGTTTGAATTAACGTATGCGGAAGTATACGAAAATTACGTGCTTGAGTTTAGTAGTCGCGAGCTCCAAATATGGCCGAGCCTACACGCACCATAGTGGCACCTTCCTGAATGGCAACCTCAAGGTCGTGCGTCATCCCCATCGACAAGTGTTCCAGCTGAACGCCACCATCGTTGGATGTGGCATAAAAATCGCGTAATTCCCGAAGCAGGCGAAACTGAGGACGAACCCGTTCAAGGTCTTCTTCGAACGATGCAATGCCCATGAGTCCGCGAACCACGATGTGCTTCATTCCCCGGGCTTCATCCAAAATTTCTCTGAGATCATCGGGTTCGCAGCCGCTTTTCTGATCTTCTTCGCTGATGTTTATCTGAATTAGGGTATTGATGACGCGCCCCGCTTCTGCGGCCCGTTTATCAATCTCTTTGAGGGTTTTAAGCTTAGGAACCGAATGAATCCAGTCGACCCGCTCAGCCATATACTTAACCTTATTGGATTGCAGCGCACCAATCATATGCCACACGGCATCCTCCGGTCCTTCTTCCATTTTAGGAACCAGCTCCTGCACCTTGTTTTCTCCAAAATGTACCTGACCGGCCTCATAAACTGCTCTTATTTCTTGCATTGACTTGGTTTTACTCACTGCAACTAGCAGAATATCCACCGGATTACGCCCTGCTTCAACAGCGTGCGTACGGATATCAGACAGTACATGATCCAGGTTTATGGCGGCATTTATAGAAGATTCGGAACTCATTACTATTTTTCTTTACGTTCTGACGTTAATATCGTATTTTAATTCACTGTCAAAGAAACGAAAGCAGGATTTTGAATACGATTTCTTTTACTATTGAATGTACGAAAAAACTCGCCTTGTTGAGGCGAGAACTTGAGTTCCTCTGCCGCTGTTCACGAAAACATGGAGTGAAGCGACACGAGCAATGAGCGTAGCAGTACAGCATATTTCTGAATTCTTCGATAACTGGGCGCCCTTCTCAACCCAGGCAGAATATGACAACTCCGGTCTGCTACTAGGATCAAAAAAACAAAAGGTTACAGGAATCATTACTTGTCTTGATGTAACCGAGCGGGTAGTTGATGAGGCTATTTCACGCCATTGCAATCTAATTGTAGCCCATCACCCACTGATTTTCCGCAAACTCTCCAGAATCAACCCCGATAATCCTCAGGGGGCTCTGCTCTACAAATTAATTCAGGCCAATATTGCAGTTCTGGCTGTACATACCAATCTGGATGCCGCCCAAAATGGTGTTTCCTTTGTTTTGGGAGAGCTTCTGGGCATACAAAATCCTGTTATCCTTTCTCACCAAAACGAGGCGCGAACCATAGGCTTTGGTGTGTTTGGAGAACTGGAAACCCCAATGCAAACAGATATTTTTCTGCAGCACGTTTGCCTGCAGCTAGGCACCACTGCTATCCGTTTTGCCAACGACAACAAAATCAGCAGTATTACCAAGGTGGCTGTCTGTGGGGGTACCGGTGTATCATTGGCAGGAGAAGCGCGAAAAGCGGGAGCCGATGCCTATATCACTGCCGACATCAAATATCATGAATATTTCGATGCAGGGCTCCTCCTGGTGGATGCCGGTCATTTTGAAACCGAGTCACCTATCATCAGCCATCTGCAGCATCTGCTATCCAGCCAATTTCCTCAAACACCCGTTTACAGTACATCCCACTCCACGAACCCAATGCAGGTGTACCTCAGGAACAATTTATAATCAGCACAATCAACACATACCAATCAGCACACGCAAACATGAAAGACGTTATACAAAACCTGGCCAACTTACAATACATCGACTCGCGCATTGATGAGTTATCGCGGCTGCGGGGAGATCTTCCTGAGGAAATCCTCGACCTTGAACACGATATTGAACGCACCAAAAGCATTATTAATCGACTCGAAGCTCAAGATGTAGAATTATCTCATGAGCGGAACAACCTGGAGCTCGACCTGCAAGACTCTGCGGCCCTTATAGAGAAGTACGAAGCCCAGCAGATGTCGGTTCGCAACAACCGGGAATACGATGCACTCACCAAAGAGATTGAGTCTCAGAAACAAGCTTCCGAAAATGCCAAGTCGAGGCTCGAGGAAATTGCGCTTATTCTGGAAGAATCTGGGCGCAAACTGGAAACGATGAAAGCAGAACTGACTGAGCTGCAGGCAACCTACGACGATAAAAAATCGAATCTCACCGAGGTTATCAATAAGACCAAATCAGAGGAAGAAGAGCTCCTTAAAGTGCGTGCAGACGCCTTGGCTAAGGTTGAAGCCAGATACCTGAAGAGCTACGAACGACTTCGCAACGGTCTCAATAATGGTATTGCCGTAGTGGCCATGGAAAAAGGTGCTTGTTTGGGTATGATGTTGCCTCCTCAGGTTCAGAACGAAGTTCGTAAAATGAATAAAATTATTATCGATGAAAACTCTGGTCGAATTGTTGTAGACCCTGAGTTTTTTGAGAATGCACGTAAAGAATTCGCTATCTAAAACACGCTTCTCACACAGATTATTCGGCGATGGCGGCCAATTGAAATGAGCCGGTTACATTAGGTTGTAACCGGCTTTTTTTACGTGTTTCATCCGGTGGACAGCATAAGTGAAGGGCACACCTTTTTTATTACGGTAGCAAAATATGCCGTTAACTCAATGTACCCTACCCATTACTCAAAAGACGGGTTACGAAATATTGGAAATAGCAGCATTGCAGTACCTTTGGCTTTCACATGATCAATCCAAAGCAAGAACACTGAAAAATGCGACAACTTGTTACACCAATTTCTTTCCCCGTTGCCAGACTTGTGCGTCTTACATTATTCGCACTCCTATTATCTGCGAGTTCACTGTACGCACAGTTTCCAGGCTGGCCGGCATCCAGCGAAGAAGCGCAAAAAGACACCCTCGTTCTGACGAATCATCGTCTTGGGTCCGCTGCCAGCGGGACGTATTCCATTCTTCACAGCAGGTCGCTAAGCGGAGGCGACACCGATACCCTTGGCCGGTATCTGGGCTTGTATTCCAACTTCCAGTACCTGCCAGAAAGTCAACGGTTTTTCACAACAGCTGATTTAACAGGCGGATTTTATTACATCGACCGCAATTTGCAGCACCGTGAAGCGGTTGAATTCTCCAATGCACCGGGTGGGGAAACCTATTTTTTTGGTGTCCGTCAGATTGTAACTGACAATCAGGGTGAGCATTTCTTTTTCTATCAGCGCAATGTGCCACGAGGCTTGAACGGTTTCTTCTATATGGGTATCAACGATTCCGTTCACACCGAAGTCTACAACAACGTTCAAGAACCGATGGATATGATATTAGATCACTCCAATCTGGCACTTTATATGCTCTTGAATAACAACAATGGCACCATCATCCGCTATACGCACGATACTGGCGTTATCGACACCCTCAACGTGGCCCCGTCAAGGGTTATGGCCATGGACTTTCACGCGGAAAGCGGCACCTTGTTTTATTACAACGATGGCCGTTTTTACCGGTCCAACGTGAACGATCTGGCCCAACGCGAAGAAATCATCCGCGCAGCTTCATTTTCGGATGCCGGTCCGTTCACCTTTACGAAAATGCATTACGATCACAATCAAAACCGACTTTTCGTAGCATTCCGAGTAAATTCACATCTCAATCAAGCGTTTGAAATCCGTTTGGATGAAACCCCTGAGGTAACCACGCTGAACCTCCCCAATCATGGCTTCGTTCAGAGCATGGTCTATTTCGAAGACACAAACAGTCTGGTAAGTCTGGGCGCCGGCATGACCAACCTGAGCACGGGCAATATCTTTCTTGAATACGATTTCGACTCCGGTGTTACACATGTCCCCGGCTCTAACCAGGCGGAGGTCATGGTTTTCGACCGTGCTTCGGGCTATGTTTATCAGATAGAACAAACACACAGCCGTACCGCCTACCTCATCACCCGCATGTATCCCGATGGCTCTGCCCGCGAACTGGTAGCCTGGATGCCTATGAATTCAATGGCGAACCGTTACCTGAGTACCATCCGCATCGATGAAACCGGTCGACGTTTACTGTACTTGTGGATTAATGGCGCGGGGAATGAATACATCGGGTCCATTAACCTGAACGATATCCATGACCGTGGCGTGGTGCATGAATTCGAAACCGATGGACCTCGTATGATAGCCTCTTTCGATTACGACGAAGTGAACGACATGTTCTACTACCTGCATTTAGATGAGGGTTTCTACAAATGCGATGCCTCCTTTGACAGTTGCAACCTGCACTGGGCGCGCGGCAACGATACCTATTCGCAGTTCACCGATCTGGACAATGCATACCCCAATATTTTGATGAAGGTAGTACCAGAGAGTAATCATTTATTCTTCAACGTGCACGGTGTTGGTATCCGTTATGTGAACCTGGATAATGCGCAGGAAGCAGTATTGCTCCGCACTACCTTTGAGAACGCCACGATGCGAAACCTGCAATACAATCCCGATCTGCAGTTACTGACCATGTACGAGCAGATTGGATTTCAGCGCACATTGCGTGGGTTCTCGCTTCCCAACGCCGAAACTGCAGTTGATGAACGCTTCGACACGGGGAACCAATTGACATCCGGGCTGGTGGTGGTGTTCGACCCGTCTGTTCTGGTAAGTATCGATGATGCCCTTGTTACCACGCTGCCCACGGAGATAATGCTGGGACAAAACTATCCGAATCCGTTCAACCCTACTACGCGAATTCCATTCACACTGCAAGAGTCGGGCAATGTTACCCTTGAAGTTTACGATGTAACCGGGCGTAAGGTAGCTACCCTGATGAACGGAATGCTGCCTGCTGGTACACATACCGTTTCATTTGATGCAAGGGACCTCTCATCCGGTTTATATCTGTACCGTCTGAGTACAGGATCCAGCGTTGAAGCACGAATGATGACGCTGATTAAGTAACCTTAGATTTCACAAAAAAGACACATTTACCAGGGGGCATGTTCGGAAAGGACATGTCCCTTTTTTATTCAGGTCCTTCTAATTATGGTACCGGAAGGCAATCTTGCCCTTATCCATCTGGCGCTATAACATTCGATTCGCTTGAAAGCGGGTCTGCTCAAACATGCAGCCTACCCAAAAATAGAGCTCTCTGTTTTTTCCTCTTTCACAACCGCGGTATTTCGCATCATCTGGATGTAGAAGCGAATCATATCGGCATAGTTCTCAATGGCAATACGCTCATTGGTACCATGCACCCGATCCAGGTCGCTGGCATCGCTTCGAAGGGGCAGGAAGCGATAAATATTCTTAGTCAGGTGCGTGTAATGGCGTGCGTCTGTGGCGGCAACCATAAGTGAGGGCGACACAGAAACGTCGTTAAACACCTGCCGGATAGAAACCCGTAACATTTTATAATACTTACAGTTCGTATCTGATACAGGGGAGGGTTCAATATATCCTTCTAACTTGCGGATTTTCACGTTTGGATCGTTAACAGTTCGGCGAACGTGCTCAATAACCGATTCTATGGTGTCGTTTGGATGTACTCTAAAGTTGACTACGGCCTTAGCTTGAGTGGGAATCAGGTTTTCTTTAATGCCAGAATCGAAAATGGTAGTAGCCGTAGTTGTACGCATAGCGGCATTGGTAGCAGGCTCAGCCGACAATCGGTTTTGAAACAGCTTTCTGAACAGCCATAGATTGGCAATTGCCGAACGATATGCCAGCGGTAACCTGGGAGCCATCGTTTCAAATGTACTTCGCATGATGCCACTGATGTTGCCACTTAATGGATTCGACTCCAGCTTATGAATGGCACCTCCCAATATGGCTATAGCTGTTTTACCCTGAGGTACAGAGGAATGTCCACCCTCCGACTCTACGCTCAGTTCAAGACTAAGGTACCCTTTCTCTGAAACCGCAACTAAAGCAACAGGCTCCTGCTTGTCTGAAAGCAGATTATGTGCAATAGGAAGACCCTCATCCAGCAGATAATCCAGTTCAATGCCCCGTTCCTGCAACAAAGCACCGATTTTCATGGCACCTTCAATTCCGTCTACTTCTTCATCGTGACCAAAACCCAGGTAAATTGTGCGTGCTGGTCGGTATCCTTTCTGCAAAAGCCATTCCACGGCCTCCAGTATTCCCATAACCCCACACTGAACGTCCATCGTACCACGACCATACACATGCGAGTCGGTAATTTTGCCAGAAAAGGGCGGGTATTCCCAGTCCCCCTCGGTACCGGGCTCTACGGGCACCACATCCAGATGAGAGGTAAACATTACCGGCTTAAGCTGATCGTCGTTGCCCTGCCACGTGTACAACAGACTGTAGGAATTAACGACTTCCTTTTTTAGGTGCTTGTGAACCAACGGAAAGGCCTCTTCCAGATAAGCATGTTCTTTTAAAAACTCCTCTGCGTTGAATCCAATCTGGTTTTGTGTGGATATGGTTTTGAACTGAACAACGTTACTGAGCCGCTGCACAGCTGCATCAACGTCCAGATCGGGAAAACTCACGTCGCGAGGAACCCGTGCCTTCTGCGTGAACATAATGGTACGCGTTAAGACAACCAGACCCACTCCTAAAACTGTAATCAGCAGGAGGTAGAAAGAATATTCAAGGGAAGTAATAATCAAAATGTGAATTCACGTTATAGATAACAATTTACTAATATAAAGTTTTCGCAAAACGGAGTCACTACGGAAATTTATACCTCTTTTGCATAGTCAATCACATCTCCGTCAATTCCATTATGTGGTGGCGGCACTTTTGCTATCCGAAGCTATCTGTATAAACGCGATAGAGTTATCGTATGTACGGGCGTCTTTCCCCGATTCTGATCGTGCTTTTTTTCAGGCATTATTTAGCGCGAATGTTTCGTAATTTTAATTTCGGGCGTCGTCGGGTAATCGCTGCAGCTTCGTGCTGTAGAGGAAAGTCCGGACACCAACGGACACCGTGCTTCCTAACGGGAAGGGTCTCTTTTTCAGAGATACAGCCAGTGCAACAGAAAGTATACCGCCACGGCTTCGGCCAGGTAAGGGTGAAATGGTGAGGTAAGAGCTCACCGTCCCGGATGGTAACATTCGGGTGCAGGGTAAACCTCACGGGGTGCAAGATCAAGCAGGCAGTATGTGCCGTCCGTCGCAACGCTGCCGGGTAGATCGCTAGACCGTAACGGCGACGTTACGGCCAGATAAATGATTACCACCCGGATGAACTTCCGGGAACAGAATCCGGCTTACAGACGGCGCCCGACTTTTTTTACAGTTTGCTATCGCCAAAATGTGCACCATCCTACAAGGTGTCCGGCCCGAAATGTGCACCATCCCACACGATGCCCGGCCAAAGTGAGCATATTCCCCGCATCTCATCTGACGGAAATCCGGAAGCCGGCCGTACTCTCGCTACTCCCTAATCGATTTCATTCTGCGATCTATTTCCCGCTTGGCATCTTTTTCAGCCATGCTGGCCCGTTTGTCGAACATCTTCTTACCACGGGCAAGACCGATTTCAATTTTAGCCTTCCCCTGCTTGAAATACAAAGCAAGCGGCACCAATGTAAATCCCTTTTGCGACATAGCCCGATCAATCTTGTCGATTTCGTCACGGTTCAACAGCAACTTGCGCGTACGCCGCTCATCATGATTGTTATACGAACCGTGTTCGAAGTGCTTGATATAGAAGTCTTTGAGAAAAACCTCTCCATTATTCATGTAGGCAAAAGAATCCACAAAAGAACAATTCCCTTGACGTAAACTCTTAACTTCTGTGCCCTGCAGAACAATACCAGCCTCCCAGGTCTTGTCGATGTGGAAGTCGTGGCGTGCCTTTCTGTTTTGCACAGATATCGATTTTTTCTTTACTTCAGCCATAAGTAGTATACACTACGAAAATAAATACGTGATGAATCCGGATTAGCGGAACGAGGTGGTTGCAGGCTTATTGCGGCAAACGGGATAGATAGGCTCCTCAGAGCATCACCCGGTCTTCAGCAACGCCTTCCGGAATCGGTCGGCCAAGGCTCTGATAAATGCCTTCAATCAGGGCAATTTGCTCCAAAGCCTGAGGGTTACCCGGTTCCAGTTCCAACACGCGACGCAAATGACGCAAAGCAGCCGGCATCCGGGTTCGCTGATCGGCAATTTCACCGTGGGTCATCTCCCAGGCGAAGGTCATATGTGTGGCGAGCAGCAACTCCGTTCGCAAAGGCTCGGGAATCATATTGGCCTGTATATAATCGAATGCTTGCTGATGTTCACTTACACTGATGTGATATTCTACGCGCTCCTGGTGCGACATACTGCTGAGGTCAACTGAAGGAGCGCCGTCCTGACTTCCGCCGCAGGCGACAACAAATAATGCTACGAATAACGTGAGTGTTTTTTTCTTCATAAATCAATTACGTCGTTAAAAAATAATATAAACCGGACTGGGGCTGATACACAGTACAAACACGGCTATGGCTATCCATCCCAATATACGTCGGTTTCGTGTCAATGGTACTTCAACGTAAACCGGGGGGTGTTCAATTCCCACTAAAAAGAGCAAAAATAGCGACCATACGAACCAGATGAAAAATCCGGCAGTAGGATCAAATCCCACAACTCCGTACACCAGGGCGAAGGCTCCGGAAACGGCAATAAGCCAGGAAGGTAATACCCACCTCCAGTCGCCACGCATTCCGCGCCGAATCATCATAAAGGCTACGAGGGCCCAGAGCGACCAGCTCAGACTGGCAAACTGATTGTCGTAACTTTCCAGAAGCATGTGCATAACGGGCACAGCGCCCACACCTCCCAGCATCACAAGGGTTACAAAAAAGCCGCGGGCAAAGATGCGGTGCTTACGATACCCTATAAGACAGTACAGGATGTGGCCTCCATCCAGCTGACCAACCGGCATGAGGTTTAGTGCCGTAAAAAAGAGGCCGAGCCAACCGGCAAAAAGAAACGGGTAATGATACATCTCCCACATAGGTGGAACGTGTTCAAAAAACGATGCCAGAAAACTGTATAAAAGCGTATTACCCAGAACCAGCAGCTCTCCCTGCTCGTCAGGCAGCGGTTCGTCGGGGAAGGCCCCGTGCTCCATCACGTAGGCTTTCACGCCCTCATGACCCGGGAAATGCATGATATGCTCCGGACCAGGCAAGGTGGCAAATCCGATAATCAGTATGATGAGGGAGACCACAAATCCGGCCACCGGACCGGCAATGCCGATGTCGAAGAGTTTCCGACTGTCGGAAACGGGTTCTTTAATACGAATTACCGCGCCGAAGGTGCCAATGAAGGTAAAAGGCAAGGGTATGAAATAAGGCAACGACGTGCGAACACGGTGTTTTACAGCTGCGAAGTAATGTCCGAACTCGTGTGTAGCCAGAAATGCCAGTAAGAGAAAGGCAAATAAGAGACCATCGGCAATCAGGCTCCAAACCGATTCAGCTGTTTCGAATCGACCCGTAAACGCGATACCTCGTTCTGTTACGGTGGCCACGGTAAGCAGGAATAAGGCGCTATGTTTTAATAGGGTTTTCGGCCGCAAATCTTGCAGGGGTTCGTGCGCATAGGGGTTAGAATACCCACGATAGGCATGCATCTTACGCTCGTAGTCGGATGTAGACGCAGCCCCATCCCGACTATCGTTTATAGAACGCTGCTCGTCGTGCGCTTCCTGATGAGGATTGCGACCTGTAGGGGATGGATCCTGATTATCGCTCAATGTGTTCCGTTAAACTTCACTTCTGCTGATTGGCAAGGTCATGCATCGTGCTCCGCCACGACCGCGGCAAAGCTCATGACCTGTAAAAGATATAGCTATTTTGGTAGACTTTTCAGGATTGAATCCCGTGTCTTTATACGCATCAATGAACTCATACTGGGTCATAACACGATAACCGTGGGCGGCCATGGCTTCAAAACTACGTACATTTCGCTCATAGCCCACGACTACTCCAGGTGCCAGACAGAATAAATTGGCTCCATCGCTCCACTGCTCGCGGTGTTGCATCACTTCATCTTCACCACCGCATTTAATGAACGTCATATCCCGCTGCAGACTTTCCTCCAGAGCATGGTGCAACGACGGCTTAAGCGTGGTAATAAGTTTACTGTCTTCCAGCTTGAGCGCAACCACATTATGAGTTCGATTCATGATAGCCGGAGGGAACACCACGCACTCATCAGGTGAGGCAAAGGTGAAAATCGTATCCAGGTGCATCGATGAGCGCTGTTTAGGAATATCTACGATGAGTACGGTTTCAACGCCCTTCTCCAATATAGACTTGCCGGCCTGCATCACACCACTGAATGATGTACGCTCACTCATCCCGATTAATACCAGATTTTCGGAGGCAACCAGAATATCACCGCCCTCAATCGTATCGGAATCGGGTATACGAATGACGTTGCCTCTGAGCGAATCAAACAGCGGATGAAACATCACCAGAGTTTCCATCAGAATAGACTCGCGGATGCGCGCCGTGCGGGCAAATTGGGAAAGCACAATACGATTGCCTATTACAGCGGCAAGGTCTCGGGTAAACAAAATATTCGGGGAAGGATTTAAGCGGAGGTTTTTCAGGGCAGGATGTACCCCGTCAACGGCAAAGCGCATCAAACCGTTGGCATCCAGCTCAAGCATGGGTGCACGCTGCGTGGCCAGCAGGCGATTCGGGTACCGCTTGATGAGCCGTTCAACAAAGAAAAGTCGGGCATCTTCGCTGGCAAAAACCTGTTCGATTAAGTCGGTTACTTCCAGAACTTGTCCGCCCGCGGGCATGGCCGTTCGGAAGATATCGAGCATATCGCGATGCTCTTGACTGGCCTGCGACTCGAAAATAATGTCATCAAAGAGTAAGTCGTGCATATTATCGGGGTGCACAAGGGTTACCTCAGGGCCGGGCGTATGAACGATTACCCCGTTAAGCCTGCCCGTTTCCGATAAAACCTGAATATCCATATCTACCTGTAATTTTTAAGTTCCCGGTGCCTTCACTACATCGTTGGAGGCTAATATACAGTATTCTGAATATGATTTCGGAAGGCAGTTCCGTATTTTTCATGGAATGACAACAAAACAAGAAATAGCATCATTGCTTTATCTGCTTGAAGATCCGGATGAATTTGTTCGGGATTCGGTGATAGAGCGGTTCAATGAACTGGATGAGCGAAGTGTGCCCCTGCTGGATGAATTCCGTGCCACATCCAATAATCTGGATGAACGCCGACTGCTCGATGATGTAATTCTGAAGTTGACATTCCCTTCGCTTGAGACCGATTTTCTGAATTTTATTGAGGGTGGTGTTATCAGCTACACGGAGCTTGAGGCAGCCGTTCTGATGCTTTCCCGCTTCGAAAATCCTACCCTCCGCGAAGAGATTTACATCCGCAAGCTAGACCGTATGGCTGCGGAAATTAAAGATGAGATCAGCTTCACGTTACAACCGCTCAAGCAGATGAAACTGCTGATGAACCATGTTTTTGAAAAACACGGGTATGGTGCGGCAAAGGAAAACTATTTTCAATCGGAATTTGCGCACCTCCATAAGGTAATAGATGGGAAACAGGGTATTCCGCTTACCTTGTCGTTTATTGCGCTTTTCCTGGCTCGTAGGCTGGAGCTGCCGCTAAGTGGAGTAAATATGCCTGTTCATTTTTTGATGCGGTACGACTTTGATACTCAGGTGGTTTTTTTAGACCCGTTCAACAGTGGCAAGGTTGTAACCATGAACGAATGCCTGAGTTTCCTGAAACGAAATAACATCCGACCCGAACAGGTCTATTTTGCTCAGGCACATCCGGCGCAGATGCTTATTCGTACTATGCGAAATCTGCATAACAGCTATACCAAAGAAAAGGATGCCCTGCGAGCCGAACGCATGCAAATTCTCATTACGCACTTCGAGCTGTTATATGCGGCCGGACCATCGGACGAATCCGACAATCCGGACCAATAGCATTAATTTACCCGAAGCAGGTCGCCGTCGGAGAGTTGTCTTGACAGTACACGGTAGCTGCCGGTTACAATGCGGGTATCCGCGTCTAGACCTCGAAGAATATGGATGAAGCGGTCGTCGTTAATGCCTGTCTCCACTTCAACCATTTTGGCACGACCGTCTTCAACCACAAATACAACCCTTCGGATATCTTCCCGACGAATACGTCCGTTGTCTGAGTCGGAGGCCTCCTGAATGGTAACTTCTGCCGTATCGCTCTGCGTCTCAGCATTTCGGTTCCGGGCAGCTAGCTGAGCAAAATCGCGTACCGTTACCGACTGGATGGGTACAGCAACCACATTGAACTCGGTTTTAGTTTCAATATCTACCGAAGCCGACATCCCGGGTTTCAAATAAGGCGGCTGAGCTATAGAGGCCAATTCAAGCGACTGATTCTGCTGCAGTGATAAAGCGGCGGAATCAATATTATGCGGGGTGAGGATTCGGATTTTCACCACATACTCTGAAACCTGCTCCGTAGTGCCCTCACCACGACGAATGGCAGAGTTCGCTATCTCGGTAACCATACCCTGTATGGATTGACCCGGGTACGAGTCGACCAGCACGCGCGCCGTATCGCCCACGGCTACTTTCATAATATCGTTTTCGTTCACCCGCACTTCTACCTCCATCTGCTCCAGACGGGCAATACGCATAATTTCCGTACCGGTCATTTGCACACTACCAACGATGCGCTCCCCTCGCTCTACATTCAAACGACTAATGGTACCCGTCATTGGAGCACGAATCACGGTCTGACGAAGCTCTTCCTGAGCCCGGCGCAATTGAGCTTCTACACTCTGCACAGAGAAACGGGCCGCATTGTGATTGGCCTGCTCAGCTTCAAATTGCGTCTTAGCAGTGATATACTCCAGTCGAGAGATTAACTCCCGCTCGAATAATTGCTGTTGCGAAAGATAGTTGGCCTCCGCACGAAGCTTACCAGCCAACGCTTGCTGTTCACGCGCCCGTGCGTTGAGCAGACCAGCCTGAATTTCGTCGATACGGGCTTCGTATAAATCGGGACGAATACGCAGCAATAAGTCACCTTGATTTACAAAATCCCCCTCTCTTACGGTCAATTCTATAATCTCACCACTCACATCGGGTGTTAAAATAACCTCCACTTCCGGACGGATGATACCGGATGCGGAAACCAACTGGGTAATGGTTCTACGCTCGGCATTGGCCGTCTCCACAACGGTTCCGGTTTCCGCCTCAAACCACCCTGCCATTCGTCCAATAATTCCCACTATAACAAAAAGTACAATGAGCGAAAGGAGTATCCAGAGGGTGCGTTTAGATGATTTTTTAGCCATAATAATATGTCAATTCTTAGTAGTGCAGTTGCCCCAAACGGGCAGTTAAGCAGATGATGTTGTTGACGTTATTGCCTGAATTTAGTTGCAGTTTATTTCGCATTGGCGCCGGGTATTATTCGTATCGCAGACAGGCTATCGGGTCGAGGCGGGCCGCTACCAGCGCCGGATACACGCCAAAGACGAGACCAATAAGGGTCATGCCTCCCACGCCTGCAATCACTGAATTCCATGGAATTACAAAAGCCGTATCCATCCAGATGGAGAGCACGTTTCCTCCGGCGATACCGACAATAATGCCAATGATGCCACCGATCTGACAAACCACCACCGTTTCCAGCAGAAACTGCTGCACGATTGCCCGACGTGTAGCTCCGATCGACTTACGGATGCCGATTTCCCGGGTACGTTCGGTAACTGAAACCAGCATGATATTCATCACTCCAATGCCAGCGCCAAGCAGCGCAATGCCTCCCACGATAATCCCGAAAATGAACAAATATTTGGTGAGTTCATCAAAGGTACCCCGCAGCGACTCATTCGTGGCAATTTCAAAGTCGTTCATTTCGCCGGGTTGAATGCCGCGAATCACCCGGAAGAGACCGGTAAGCTCGTCAATGGTTTCATTAATCATGAGAATGTCTGGTGCCTGCACCACAATGCTCACATTGCGGTTAAAACCGTACACGGCTCCCAGTCGGGTGTAAGGGGCCAGAACGAAATTATCGAGTGACGAACCCATGATGTTGCCCTTCGATGCGGCCAGCCCAATAACGGTATACATCTGTCCATCTATGCGGATGCCTTTGCCGATGGGGGAAGCATTGTCAAACAGCGACTTGCGCACATCCTCCCCAATAACCACCACAGGACGTGCATTCTGGATATCATCCATAATAAAATTTCGGCCTTCCTCAATTTCGTAGGCGTTGTTGAGCATCCAATACTCGTTGCCACCATAAACGGGCACGTTCGGATTTGTCTGGGCCTCCTCGCTTTCAATTCTTGTCCCTCGGAAGGTAACATCAGGACTCATAAATCGACCCAGCTCGGTGCGTTCCTGTAGCTGTTCAAACTGCTGGAATGTGATGCGCTGGCGATTTCGAAACCGACTGGCGTCTCCGGTTTGCACCATGGGACGTGTGCTGATGTTAATAACACTCCCTCCCATAACAGACATCGTATCATCAAAGTATCGTTCAATGACCTTCACTCCGGTAGAGGAAGATATCACCGCAAAAACTCCGATAACAATGGCCAGCAACGTAAGCATCGAGCGGAGTTTATTTTCGGCAAGAGCGCCGACTGCAATTCGAAATACTTCCAGAATATTCATAGTAATTACTCGTATCGCAATGAGGAAATAGGATCAGCTTTGGCGGCTTTGTAGGCCGGCAAGAAACCAAAGGTGAGTCCGGTTAGGGTACAGATAAAGATGGCCTGAGCCACGGTTGACCAGTCGAGGTGGGCTACAAAGAAAGCATTAATAAGTGCCGTAGTGCCCAGCGATAACAGAATTCCAATGAGCCCGCCGAAAATACAGATCACAACGGCCTCCACCAGAAACTGAAACAGAATTTCGCGGGATTTAGCCCCTACAGCTTTTCGGATGCCGACTTCTTTGGTGCGTTCTTTGACCGAAACGAACATAATGTTCATTACGCCGATACCTCCAACAAACAGGGCCAAGCCGGTAAGAAAGAAACCAACTCCGTAGATGGCTCCGGTAAGGGCCCGGTATTGCTGACGAAACATGTCTAGCTTGTTAATGGAGAAGTCATTTTCCTGGTCGGGCTGAAGGCGGCGTATGCGACGCATGAGTCCTTCAATTTCATATTGGCCTTCTTCCAGTGCAGCTTCATCGGGGAATTTTACCTGCAGTTGCACCATCCGACGAAATCCATAATGCCGACCAAAGGTCTGAACCGGTATGTTAATCTGATTGTCGAAGCTTTCAAGCCCCAGGAAACGACCTTGCTCTTTCATCACACCGATTACCTCGAAACGCTGACCGGCCAGGCGGATGGTTTGGCCTAAGGGATCACGGTCATCAAACAACACATCGGCAATTCCGTGTCCGATAACGGCTACATTTCGTCCGGCTCGATTCTCCTCCTCGGTGAAAAATCGGCCACTTTCCAGATCAACGGAGCCGGTGATGACAAAACTGGGTGAAGTTCCACGAATATCGGCTCTCTGCACGAGCCTATCTTCAAAACGAACATTGTCGCTGCGGAACATTATGGCCGATACCGATTCGGCATATGCAGACATTTCCTGGAGTTGCTCGGCATAGCCAATCTGAAGTTCGGGTCGATTGATATAGTCCCACCAATTGTAATTGGGTCCGAAACTCCATGGCCATTTCTGCACAAAAATCACATTCTGACCAAGCATGCTCAGGCTGCTTTCAAAACTGCGGTTAATGCCATCGATTACGGTTGCCATGGTAGTAACTGAAACGATGCCGATTACGATACCGAAGGTGGTCAGAAAAGCCCTCACCTTGTTTGCCCAAATGGCAATCCACGCAATTTTAACACCTTCAACAATACTTCGGAAAATCATACAGTTTGGTTGCACGTTAGTTCAGCAGAGCGGATATGTAATTTGCCGGGTAGATCACTGCAGCAAAACCACCTCTACGTAAGGCATGGAGTTTAGTTTCAGGGTAAAAAAGTATGATGAAGGATGCCTCCTTCGGTAGGCTCAACAGGTGCAAGGAGCCATAGAGGTAGCCATACAGCGGGCGGAGTTAGGATGATGGAAACTCAGGTGAACCTGTACAATGCTTGAGTATCTGGTACAATCCAAAATCATGTATACTGCTTGAATATCTGGCAAAACGCAAAATATCGTAACGCTAAGGTATTAAAATTGTGGATTCATCATGAAATCACTATAATGATACTTATGCAAAGTCAGATTTTCGGTGATGCGATACATAAGTACTTAATTATGTTGAAATAAGTGCCATTATTACGCCGGGATGTCATTACAGTTACGAAGGATTCATTTGTTAAATTTTGTCCATTTCATAAAACACCTGGGATATACCGGCGCGGTAGCACCTAGCTCTCGCTACCTCACACTTGAAATGATTCAAGCCATACGACGCCACAGAGCGAAAAATCCCGGGAAACCTATACGTATACTGGAATTAGGACCGGGCACAGGCCCCATTACGGAAAGCATTGTGCATTATATGCACAGTAGTGATACGTTGGATGTCGTTGAAATTGACCAGCGGTTTTATGAGCTTATCAAACGAAGATATGCCGGTGGTCGGATATCCGTATATAATATGGACGTACTGGAATTTTCAACGGGCAAACCTTACGATGTGATTATAAGCTCAATTCCCTATGAACAGATTCCCGAATCGGTTACACGCAACATATGGACAAAAAAACTGTCTATGATTGTGCCGGGCGGCTCTATCAGTTATTACAAATACTATCGTTTTAATCACTTTAGCTGTGAATTTGAGCGAAGTATCAATAAAGAGTTTTGTACCCGCGACAAGCTGGTCTGGCGCAATGTACCCCCTGCTATTGCCTATCATCTTACAATTCCGGCGTTGATGTAGGGGCAACACTCCCAGACACCGTTTAGATTTATGCCCCGAGTCGCAAGACCTGATCAGTCTATGAAACGCCAAATTGCTTCAGCCTGCATACGCCCTCTTTCCAATGCAGTGTACAACATTCAGCCTCATCCTACAGAAACGCCAGCTCTCCTTCTTTTTTGAGCCATGCGTGGGCTTCATCCACCCTGCTGAAATGCGCCTCAACCAGCGACCAGAAGGCCTTGCTGTGATTCATGTGTACCGTATGGCAGAGCTCATGAATGATGATGTAACGACGTATGAACTCCGGGCACTTTACCAGCCGCCAGTTTAATGAAATATTCCCTTTTGAAGAGCAGGTACCCCACTTGGTTTTTTGAGATCGAATAAAAACACGCGTCCAGGTAAAGGGAAGTGATGAAGCCACCTGCTCAAACTCTTCCGGCAACCGGGTTCTCGCCCATTCTTTTTCGAATCCAATACGAATTTCTCTGGGAACATCAATCAGCTTTGTAACAGATGGTTCATGATTCAGTGGCAAGGTAAGTTGGGTCTGCCGGAGTGGATTCGCTGGCGGGGCATCACCAGGTAGACTGGCGGTATGTGTTTGTGGTGCAGGACCCGATTTAGCGCCGTTCTCTTTCGCGGAAGGGACCAACATATCCAATACATCAAGGTTCTCCGGCGGATACACATCCACCCTTCCCTCCCGCCAGACCAACAGCCAATCTTCGGACCCTGGCCGCGCTGGCCGACATATCATCGGTACCCACTTGCCATGTAATAGTGTAAACCCACGTCGTTCATTCAGCGTGGCATGCCGTTTATTGCGCTGGCCCGAAAGTCGTTGTACCGTTTTCCTAACCCAATCTTCCCGCTCTCTGAGGAAGCCTGCCATCTGCCGGTCGCTGCACCGCAGCGGAGCCGAAACTACAATGGCGTCGGCTTTCACACGAATGCGTAATGAACGCTGATTTCGGCGTTTTACAAACGTAACCGGTGGACAATCATCAAGCTGCACCATTAAAACATATAGGTCTGAAACCAACGGATGGTCTGGTCTACAACCTGTGCAAACTCTGGTGGCAATTCATCTGCGGTATAAGGATGTGCACTCCCAAAGGTATGACCTCCTTTATCCAGCAAAAGCTTTTCTTTATCAAAGCCGGCACAGGCCTCCAGCAGCAGTTGAGAATGGCGATGAGGTACCGTTTCATCATCGGCAGCATGGATGAACAAGCAAGGTATGTAAAGCGACTTAATGCGATCCAGAGCGTTGAACATACCCGGGTTCGTTGCTATCTCCTCATACAGCTGGGGTCCGATAGGCAGCTCTTCGCCGGTTCGGGCGTTGGTTATCACCACATCGTTGCCCTGCTGCCAGGTCGATTTCATTTCTTCACTCCAGAAGTCGAGTATATTCGCTACCGGCGCCCAGGCTACCAGACAGGAAATTTCATCGATTTCACAGGCCGCCAGTACAGCAGTAGTTCCTCCTCTTGAATGCCCGATGATTCCGAGTGGGTACACGTTGGAGATTCCAGCTTGTTTACTAATTACTCCAGATTTTACGGCGGCAACTACTGTTTTAATATCTTGAATTTCCTGACCAATAGTCTGGGTGCGGAAAAGATCGGCATGTTCAAAGGTATCGGCATTAGGCGGAACCCCTCCGTGCGAAACATTCATCGCAAGTACAGCATAGTCTTGACGGGCCATTTCAAAAAAAGCATCCGGGAACGTACCCCAATCTTTAAAGCCTTTAAATCCGTGCAGAAAAAGCAGAACGGGCAGAGAATCCGGGGCGTTACCCGGAACATATAAATCGTAGAAAATGGGATTCCCCTCGGTTGAAGGAAGTGAACCCGTATGTTTTTTTACAACGCGATTTGGCATGATGTCTGACCTTAAATGAGCAGTACGTATGTATCAACCTGCGCGGAACAATAGTCCGATCAAAATGAATCCAATTTAAAATAACGTGTTTATGGTCATTTAATACAATGAAATCGACCGACCGGCGGCATGCTACTTTTTAGAGCGCTTCTGATAACTATCGGCATCTTTCTTGTCGAGGTTAAACAGCTTCACCAAGGTTCTGAGCTCGTTCACCTCTTCGGGGCGCAGATATCGCCATCTTCCGTTACGAATGCCTTTGATATGGAGGCCACCGTAGGTAATTCGGGCCAACTCAATAGAGGAATGACCAATGGCTTCCATCATCCGGCGAACCATGTGGTTCCGCCCCTCAAATACGGTTACCTGAATGGTTTGGTCGCTGCCGGGAACACGTTGAACCCGGTGCGGCTGGGCAGGACCGTCTTCCAGGGTTACCCCATTTACGAGCTCTTTGAGCTGCTCATCGGTTATGGGCTGAGGAGACATGATTTCGTACACCTTTCGCACTTTATACTTAGGGTGCATCAGGCGATTGGCCAGATCACCATCGTTGGTTAAGAGCAGGAGTCCGGTAGTATGGCGGTCGAGCCGTCCAACAGGATATACCCGATGGCCGGTACCATCTTCAACCAGATCCATCACGGTACTTCGACCTTTCTCGTCGTCGGTGGTGGTGATGTAGTTTTTGGGCTTATTCAATAGAATATAAACGAAATCAACCGGGTTAACGGCGGCTCCATCCACAACAACATGATCTTTTCGGGATACTTTAACCCCCATTTCGGTAACCACCTTCCCGTTCACCGACACTTTCCCATCTTGAATGAGCGTATCGGCTTCGCGGCGCGAACAAACCCCTGAGTTGGCGATGTATTTATTCAGGCGATAGGAGTTTTCCAGGTCAGAAATGGTTTTTGTTTGAAATTCGGTTTTTTTGGGGGAGTCGCGGTCCATTCTTTTTGGAGGAAGTCCGGCCGGACGTTTGCTTTTTTTCATGCTCTTCTCGCGGGATCCTCCGGGTTGATCGTTGCCCGATCGGGTTCCGCCGGTTTTCCCATCAGCATCGCCGCTTTGAAATCCGGTATTTCGCGGTCCGTCGAAAGTGCCCTCCTGCGATTGCAGTCTTTTAAACGCTCTTCGACCTTCCTTCACCGGGAGGAAGTCTTCCATTTCGTCGAATCTACGTGATTTCGCACGAGCAGTTTTGCCCTTCTTATCGGGACGGGATTCCTGCCGGGGAGGTGTTTTTTTAAACACACTACCTTGCGAAGGTGGCGTAGGAGCAGGACGTCTTCCAGAGGAAGTCGGGTTTACGGCACGATCGTTATCGCCACTGTCTGGAGTCGACCTGTCTGTGGCCGGCTTTGATGTGCGGGTTGAGGTGCGTTTCTCGATACGGTCGGATGCGGGTTTCTTCGGGGCCAAAACAGGTTGCTTTAAATTAAATCGGAAGTCAGATACAGGCAGCTAATATATAGTAAACGAACGGGTTTACAGCTGCGAGATGGCGTGTTTTACGCCAGACATATAAAATACGCAAACATTAAGGATTTAACTTGATTTCAGAAAAGGTTTCCCCGTATATTTAATGCTCTCCTCGCCCTGGTGGTGAAATTGGTAGACACGCTATCTTGAGGGGGTAGTGCTGGCAACGGCGTGCTGGTTCGAGTCCAGTCCAGGGCACCAAAGAAAAATTAAGGCTTTGCAATTCAACAGATTGCAGAGCCTTTTTTGTTTAGGTACAAACAAAATCTGTACCAATTACATAATCTAGCATTCTTTGCACCACGCTCTTCACACTCATCAAAAACTATACCTAGCCTGTTAAATAGGGGAATACACTAGCGTTTTTTCCATTTATTGCGTAATGGTTGCCAAATATTATTAACAGCCTCTTTTTATGTAAGGTTATGTTAAGTATTAACAGATTGGTTCGATAATAAGATCGAATGAATAAGAACTGACAAAAGTCAAGGCTACGGCAGGCGGATAGAGCATTTTATAATTAACTAAACTTCAGCACAGTAGCTCCTGAAAATATTATTTTAAAAGCACTTAGTTAATGAGGACTGAACCGTCAAATACATTACCCGTCTCAGAAAGCTCAAAAAGTCCTCTAATCATGATTGTTGAGGACGAGTTAACTTCTTCTATTATCCTTCAAAAAGTACTGGAAGGGTACGGCTACGACACCATTTGGGCAAGAAACCTGACTATTGCCGGTAATCTTCTCGAAGAACACGACGTTTCTTTGATGCTTCTTGACATAAACCTTCCGGATGGCAATGGCATTGAGTGGTACTTAAATTATAAAAGCAATCACTTAAATCAGACATTCCCCGTTCTTTTTGTAACAGCTGACGAAACTTCCGAACAAAAGATAAGAGGATTTGATGCAGGTGCTGTTGATTACATTACAAAGCCCTTTGATCAACTGGAAATCCTGGCGCGGGTTAAAACCCACTTGCGTCTTCGTGCCGCTTACGAACGTCTGACCGAATTACAATCGGAAAGACTCAAAAAACTGGGGAACTCACAAAAGCTTATGATGCCCCATCCTGACAACCTCCCTGGCGCAAGTTTTGCTGTTCAAATGAAACAAATAAACCATGCAGGAGGCGATTTCTACGATGTGGTGCAAACAGGCACAAACCTGTGGGACTATATTATTGCAGATGCAAGTGGGCACGATTTAGACACCAGCCTGTGGACAGCCACTCTAAAGGCGCTGTTTCACGAATATGCCACTGTTCTAAACACTCCCGATGAAATTTTACAGTTAATCAACAAGTCACTACTGAAAATTTTGCCAATCCATCAATTCTTTACGATTCTCCTGGCACGTGTAAACAAAAAAAATGGAACCGTAACCTTAGTAAGCGCGGGGCACCCTCCTCCAATTATAATTTCTCCTCATGGCGAAGTCTCCATCTTCGATCAGGAAAGCGACATTTTAGGCATGTTTCCTAATGCTGTATTTGCCTCAACGACATTAAATGTAAGGCTTGGAACCAGAATATTCATCTATACAGACGGCCTTGTTGAAGGGTTTGAAGACATGCAGGAGGGTATAACTAAATTGGCTGAAATGGCACAGAAAACCATGCAGCTCTGTGTACGTAAGGCCATTGCCCAAAGCCATACTCAATTACAACGGCTAGGTTCGTTCTCACACGATGACAGCATTTTAATGATCGTTGAGGTTTAACATGATCATTGTAGCGCAACGTAGATACACACACGTAAAATGGGATTGCCCGGAAACTATACATGCTTTTATAGAAAATTAGAAAAGGAATACTGACATGAGTGAAATACCATTATTAACCGTCAATAATGACTGCCTGATGGTTACCTGTAAAACTAATTTTACGGCAGAAGAAGTACATCAATTTCAGGGTCACTTGCTTGATTCTATTACCGACGACATTTCAAAAGTTGTTTTTGACTTAACAGAAACAACGTATCTAGACTCCAGTGGCATCGGGTTACTGGTTGCATGCCATAACTCTATGAATCTGTTGGATGGAAGTGTGGAAATTCGGAATGTCTCTGAAAATATATACCGTCTTTTATCACTGATGCGGTTAACCAAGAGAATTAATGTAACATCTACTCAGGGAGATGACCATGGATGACGAGTTTATCAAAGAGTTTGTTGATGAAGCCCTCGAATTACTTTCGGGAATAGAAAACGATCTTCTGAGTATAGAAGAACAGGGAGAGTCGGTTGAGTTGGAATTAATTAACAAGGTTTTCAGGGCAGCGCACACAATTAAAGGTGGCAGTGGTTTTTTTGATTTAGAGCATATCACGGCACTAGCTCATAAGTCGGAAACCATACTCGATATGCTCAGAACTGATAAAATCAGTCCTAATGCAGAAGTTACAAACGCCTTACTCACAGCGTTCGATACGCTGCGTCATCTGGTAAATAACATAGATCGTGCCGAAGATGAGGATATATCTGAAATACTTGAGAATCTGGATATGCTCGCAACCGAAAGCACATGTGTGCTAGAACATTCGGAGCCGCAGCCTCAAACTATCACCGTACAGACTCTCGATTCCTTAAGAAGTTTCGAGTTGCCTGCCTCCGACCTTGAGCGATCGATCCGCGAATCCCGAAATTTATTTTGGGTTAACCTCGATTTTATTAAAGATGTTGAGCGTCGTGGGATAACCATCATGGCACTATTCCGCATTCTGCTTAAGTATGGTGAAATCATCGAAAGCAAGCTTGACTTCCATGCCATTGGAGGGCTGGATGCTCCGGTTGGGAATGTGCTTCCCGTTTGCCTGATTGTAGCTATTGAGAAAGATCTGGAAGGCATTCAGAGCCTGCTTTATACCGTTGAACCTAAGAATATTCATCCCTTAGAGGTTGTAGACCGGGTTGACTCTGCTGAGCATGCGATTGACGCTTCCGCTGAAAAAAATGTAGCTGAATCATCTGCAGATAACACATTAGTTTCTCAAATACCCCAAAACAGTGATTCATCTTCGGTAGAAGTAAGGAACCAGCCAGTCGATTCAGTGCTCAGCCAGCCCAAAATAGAGGGTACCCTTAACGTACCCAAAGAAGAGGTAAACCCAATGGGTGAGGTGCGTCTGGGCAGTAGCGCTGCTGACGAAACCATCCGAATACAGGTTGGCACGCTGGAAACGTTGATGAACTTAGCGGGAGAACTGGTATTAAGCCGAAATGAGCTGCGAACCGTAGTAAAAAACAAAACAGACCATTCCCTGATATCAGCCGAACAACGTATAAATCAAGTTACAACCGAGTTGCAGGATGTCATTATGCAGACTCGCTTACAACCGGTTGGAAATGTATTTAATAAATTCCCACGGGTAGTAAGGGATTTGTCTCGCCAGTTGAACAAACAAATCAATCTGATTATTTCGGGCAAAGACGTTGCGCTCGACAAAACCCTGATTGAAGGTATCTCCGATCCCCTGATGCACATGGTACGCAATGCCATTGACCACGGTATTGAAACTGTTGATGAGAGAAGAACAGCCGGTAAATCCGTTGAAGGAACCGTACGAATTGAAGCCAGACATGAGGCAGGGCAAGTAATTATTGAAATAGCTGATGATGGCAAAGGGTTAGATGCTGACCATATAGCCGCCTCTTCCGTAAAAAAAGGGTTGATAACACAGCAACAAGCTGATGAGATGAGCGACAAAGATAAGCTCAATCTCATATTCCAACCTGGGTTAAGTACTGCTGAAAAACTGTCTGACATATCGGGGCGTGGAGTTGGTATGGATGTGGTAAAAACGAACCTTATACGCCTGGGTGGTCATGTAGATATTCAAACCCGCATCGGTTACGGATCGACATTCCGTATTAAGCTCCCCCTCACGCTGGCCATTATTCCAACTTTAATTGTATCTGCCGGGAAAGAGCGTTTCGCAATTCCCCAGGCGAATATCAAAGAATTGGTAAGCATTCAAAAAGATGAAGCCGCAAACTTCATTAACTCCATAGGTACTGCACAGGTTTTGGTGCTACGTGATACCATCATCCCTTTTGTTCAGTTTCGTTCACTATTTAATATCGAAACTGATGTTCTAGTTACAAAAAGGTTGCCAACACATGAAATTGTGGTATTAACAGATGGTGTAAATACCTTCGCTACAGAATTTGACTGGTTGCACACAACAGAAGAGGTTGTTGTAAAGCCCCTCGGTAAACGTTTGAAACACTTAAACGAGTACGCAGGAGCAACCATATTGGGAGACGGGTCGGTGGCACTTATACTTGACTCCAATGGACTTGCACAGAAAGCAGCAATTCATGAGATAACCAACAACCTGCAGCAGAACATCAATATTGATGAACATACAACCAATGACGACATACAACCTTTCTTGTTGTTCGGCAACGGTGCGGATGAACAGTTTGCTGTGCTTATGGATCACATAGACCGAATTGAACGCATTACGTGGAATCAAGTAGAGCTACTATCTAAGCGTCGAACCATACAATACAGAGGAGGTATGTTGCCGCTATTCCTGCTCGAAGATTGTACCGATGTGAAACGCATTGACGAGCACGGGGACCCTGTTGTTCTGGTCAGTGAGGTAGATGGGAAAACCGTTGGATTACTGGGAACAATGCCAATTAATGTAGTTCACACCCAACCTGTCATCGATATGCAAACCCACAGGCAAACGGGTATTCTAGGCTCGCTGATCATTGAAGGCAAAACCACATTACTCGCCGATATCGAAGAAATTGTACGTGCGAGTAGTCCATCGTTTTCGTCAAATGGAGTAGAACACCAACACGTATCAATTCACGCCATTCCAAGCCCGGATGTATCAGCTACAACTCCGTCTGATGGGAGTCAAAATGGGACTTCAAAACAGCAGCTTGGAGTTTTACTCGCCGAAGATTCCGATTTTTTCCGTTCTCAGGTAAAGCGTTTTATATCAGACGCAGGGTATGACGTTTACGAAGCACCGGATGGGGAAAAAGCCTGGGAGGTACTGTTGGCAAATCTGGATAAGATACAAATGGTGGTTACCGATATTGAAATGCCACATTTAGACGGCCTTGGATTAACCAGCAGAATACGTGCAGATGAGCGAACGTCTTCTCTGCCAATTATAGCGGTTAGCTCATTAGCCAGCGATGAAGATCAATCGAGAGGCTTCACCGCGGGTGTAACAGAGTACCAGGTAAAACTAGATCGTGCGGGTCTGCTCAACAGTATCCAAAATTTAACTGCGGTGTATGCAAATTAACCGGATCTACGTAAACCGGATCGCAACAATACTTCGCAGCGTATCCAATCTATAATCGATGGAAAAACGAACAACAAAAAAAACATTTGAAGCCGAAAATTCCGACGGTACGCTAACCACCATTTTCACGATGGACGGTGTACGGTACGGGCTTGATGCTTCCCTTATTCAGGAAGTAGTACGTGTAGGGGAAATTACCCGTGTACATAATGCTCCAAGTGATATCATTGGTGTACGAAACCTCAGGGGTAAAATTATTACCGTAATTGATCTGGCCGCTCATCTGGGTACAGGTTGTTATAAGACCGGGAAAAATAACCGTCTTATTTTGGCAGAATCAAATGGCGACGCTTACGGCTTCATGGTTGATTCCGTTCTTGAGGCAATCCCTGTTGACTACACATCACTTTTGCCGGCAACGGGTAACATACCCGTGAAATTAGAAGGAAGAATTAAAGGGCTTTGGCGTTACAACGGAGACATTGTCACAATCATCGACTCGAAACAGTTTTTCATCTGGCAAGAAGGTCAGGTAAGCACCTGATAATAATGCTCTATGAAGATATCATTTAAACACCTACCATCTGAATCGGAATCTTAGCCATGTTACACCTTAATAATATTAAAATCGGCAAACGATTGCTCCTTGTAATTACTACCCTTCTCATTATGCTTGGCGCAATGGGAGGACTGGGACTTTGGGGAGTTCAACACCTGAAATCTGATCTTGATACGCTCTCGCAAGAACGGTTCCCCGGTTACAGGAACATAAGTGACCTCAATTATGAACGTCTGCTTATACACGCTCAATCCTTGCAAGTATATCAGGTATTCGGGCAAGACGATGCAAACATACAGCTGATGCAAATATTGGAAAGCAGAGCAAAAAGTTGGGATATAACTGAGCATGCACTCAATACCATTTTAGCTATTCCCAGAGCAACAGAAAGAGGGCGGGCACTTGTAGCGGAATTAGAAGAGAGTTTTGCACATTGGCGGGAGTCTCAGCGGGTACTTGAAGGGCTGATAGCACAGATGATTGAAGTGAAAAACCAGCTGTACTCGTCGTCGTCCACCCCAGGGTACGAGGAAACTATTGCTGAACCCATGTTAATGCTGACATCTCTTTTTCAAAAATATGACTCCGGGATGCAAGATATGCTTCAGAAGTCAGATGAAATGACCCAACTTATCTTAGCGCTAATTAATCAAAACACTCGGATAACGGATGAAATGATTGCAAATAATAATCAAAAAGTTGCCCTGATAACTCAGTGGATACTATCATTTATTGTACTGGCATTGGCAGTATCCTCGGTGCTTGGCTGGGCATTAAAAAGAAGCATCGATAAGCCTATAACTGAAATTCTGAATTATGCAAATGTACTGGCAAGCGGAGATTTTACATTTCAGCTGCCACCTGGGGTTAGCAGACGCTCAGATGATTTGGGCGACTTAGCCATGGCGTTTGAGCGAATGGCTGATAATACCCGAAAATTGCTTATTGAGATGAACAGTGGTGTTGAAACTGTGGCATACTCGGCTAATCAGCTTTCTGCCATTAGTGCACAAACTTCACAAAGCGTGCAAGAGATGCACGATAGAACTACAATCGTAAGTACATCCGCACAGCAAACTAGTTCAAACACTTTCTCTGTAGCTGCCAGCATGGAGGAGGCCAGCACCAATCTCACATCGGTAGCTACGGCAACTGAAGAAATGAGCACAACTATTGACGAGATAGCGAACAATTCCGAGAGAGCCCGTTGCATCACCAACAATGCAGCCGATAGGGCCACTGCTGTTTCTGCCTTGATGCAGAAGCTTGGGAGTGCGGCCCGAGATATAGGTCAGGTTACAGAAACCATTAATGATATTTCGTCGCAAACCAATTTATTGGCTTTGAACGCCACTATAGAGGCTGCCCGTGCTGGGGCAGCGGGCAAAGGATTTGCAGTAGTGGCCAATGAAATAAAAGATCTTGCCCGTCAGACAGCGACTGCTACGGAAGACATCCGCCTGAAAGTAGAAAGTGTTCAACAATCCACAAACGGAGCTATTGGTGATATTAGAGACATTACTGATGTAATTAGTGAAGTAGGTGAGCTGGTAAATAGTATAGCGACAGCCATTGAGGAGCAATCGGTGGTAACCCGTGATGTAGCAGCCAATATATCTCAGGCAACCGTGGGTGTTCGTGATGCTAACGAACGTATTGCACAAACAGCAAATGTAACCTCTGCAACTGCAAACGAAATTACACAAGTTGACTTATCGGCAAATGAAATTCGCATGAGCGGAGAACAAGTGGAGGCTAGTGCGACAGAGCTCACCCAACTAGCAGGAAAGCTAAAAGGTATGATGCTTCAATTTCGTTTAACACCAGCCTGACTATTCCAATAAACTTGTACCAGGTACCTGAGCTCCTGCAACCCATGATAATTCACTTCAAAATACTATTAGCATGATTTCAGTTCTGATTGCCGACGACTCCATTTTATTCAGGCGCCTGATGAGAGAAGCTCTGGCTTGTATAGAAGGGTGTGAAATTATTGCAGAGTGTTCTAATGGGAAAATGGCTCTTGAAAAAATCCAGGAATTAAAACCCGATGTGGTTACACTTGATATGGAAATGCCTGTAATGGGCGGATTGGATGTACTGAAGGCAAGTAAAGGAACCCATTGGGCACCCGAATTCATAGTTATCAGTGCGCATACAGAAAGAGGTGGAGAGCTAACGGTTAAAGCATTGGAGTACGGTGCATTTGACTTCATAACCAAGCCTGTAGACGGTTCCATTGATGCGGTTAAACAAACACTTATTGAGAAGTTGCGTCCACGCTTACTTTCAATAGGTATCAGACATAAAATGAGGGCGGGGCACCATCGCACAGTAGTGCGCCCCAAAACACTTGTAAAACCGTCGTACGAGCCGGTTTCAGGTAACTCGCAAGGATCTTGGGCGAACTCATTGAATCTTCAGAGACCTGCACGGGCTCCCGAAATGATTGTGATTGGCGTTTCCACGGGTGGCCCTAATGCACTCTCGCAAGTTATTCCTGCACTGCCTGCCGACATGGGTGTACCGGTTTTTATCGTTCAGCACATGCCACCATTGTTTACACTCTCCTTAGCCGAAAGCTTAAATAAAAAGTCTGAACTTTTGGTTGTGGAAGCGGCGCACGGCATGCTGGTGACTTCAAACGTGGTTTATATTGCACCCGGTGGAAAGCACATGCGGGTCATCGCAACAAGCAGCGGAAATATGCAGATACAGATAACAGAAGACGCCCCTGAAAATAATTGCAGACCATCTGTAGATTACTTGTTCCGATCGGTATCACAACACTTCCCCGGCAAGGCACTAGCCGTAGTAATGACAGGAATGGGTAACGACGGCACAACTGGTGTTCGGCTATTGAAACGAACCGGCTGTTTATCACTCATTCAGGATGAACAAAGTTGTGTTGTATACGGAATGCCTCGTTCGGTTTATGAGGCAGGTCTGGCAGACGCCAGTGTTCCTCTGAGTGATATGGCCGAAACCATCATTCAAATAGTCAGAAGAAATTGAGTCACTAATGATGGAAGCTATACCCATATTGTCCCCAGCCGAAATGAATGCCTGGAGTGCTTATATACAGAAATCTAGTGGTATCTATCTGGAAACCACCAAATCGTACCTCATTCAAACACGATTAAGTTCGCTATTTCGAAGTACAAAAAGCACATCATGGACAAATTTACTTCAAACTGTACAGCTTGATAAAACTGGAAGCTTACATACCCATGTTATCAATGCAATAACAACCAATGAAACGTCTTTTTTCCGAGACCAATCGCCATTCGAATTACTCCGTCATAAGCTCATACCTGAACTCATAGACCGGCGAAGAAAAGAGGGGCATAGGCAAATTCCAATACGCATTTTTAGTGCCGCTTGCTCTACAGGCCAAGAAATATACAGCACGATTATTTTGTTAAAAGAGCTCTTGATTGACCTCCAATCATATGATATTCAAATTTCCGGTATTGATATTTCAGATAAGGCTGTTGCTCAGGCAAGCATTGGGATATTTTCTGAACTAGAGGTCTCTCGTGGACTAACACCGCAGCGGTTGAATCGTTTTTTTCAACGGGTACCCGAAGGATATAAGATTCACGACGAATTGCGTTTTCTGGCTTCATTTCGAAAGGGCAACCTCTTAACAGAATCTCTAGCAATGGGTACGTTTGATATCGTATTCTGCCGGAATGTTGGAATTTATTTTCAAGAGCATGACCGAAAAACCCTGTTTCGGAATATGAGTACTCTTTTAAAAAAAGACGGGGCTCTAATAATCGGGTCAACAGAAACACTTTCCGGAATACCTCATAATTTGGAGCTTAAACGTCACCTGCGCTCGGTGTATTACCAATACAAAGTGAGCTCCGGCACTTCAGACACACAACGGGCTCCTGCACATCTCAATACAATCACACTAACCGACGGTAACCTGAGACAACCATGAAAAAGAATGTACCTGTAACTCAGCGGGAACTGAAATATGATGAGAATGCCAATATCTTGTCAACTACAGATCTTAAAGGTAAAATCACCTTTTTTAATCGCACTTTCTTGGAAATTAGCGGTTTTGAAGAAGACGAATTAAAGGGTGCGCCCCACAACATTATTCGACACCCCGACATGCCTCGGGAAGCCTTCAAAACCATGTGGGATACCATTCAGGCCAACCGCTCTTGGATCGGCGTTGTAAAAAACCGGTGTAAAAATGGAGATCACTACTGGGTTAATGCCTTTGTTAGCCCTATCTCTAAAAATGGCACCATCATAGAATACCAGTCGGTCAGGCGAAATCCAGACCGAGACACCGTATCTCGTGCCGACGCACTTTACAAGAAGCTCATTAATAAAGAAGATACCCCCGAACTAAAGACTGGGCTCTCCTTACAAAAACGCCTCTTACTAAACATTATTTCATTTTTCGCGGTGGGAATAACAGGCAGCGTAGTACTACCGCAAGGTTGGATGGTGGCAATATTGCTTTTAGGAGTGGGTGCTTTACTCTATCATCAAGTTCAAGGCATTTACAGACCATTCGACGATTTGATTGCTAAAGCGGAGGCCATTAATGATGATACCGTTTCCAGATACATAATTACCGGCAGAAACGATGAAGCCAGTAAAATACATATGGCATTACACGTGCTGGAAGCCGAGAAAAAAGCCATTATCGGACGAGTAAACGATGCCATATCTACCTTGTCGGAGGTTGCACGTCACCTCGATGGCTCTATGCAATCAGCGCGGGAAAGAGGAGATAGTCTGGTTTCCGAAATTGAACGGGTGGCAGCTGCTGTTGAAGAAATGTCTGCTACAATACGTGATGTATCTGACAACGCCTCCAAAACCTATCAGAATGCCACAAGCAGCCTTGAAAAAGCACAACACGGGAAAGCTGTCATCGATTCGAATGCCCGAGAGCTAGACATTTTAAATACAGAAATTGAAGAAGCTGCAGATGCCGTTAAAGAAGCCGCCACTATAGCGGGCAGCGTGACGTCTATTTTGGATGTCATAAAAGACATCTCAGAGCAAACCCGCTTATTATCATTAAATGCAACTATTGAAGCCGCCAGAGCAGGTACAGCAGGGAAAGGTTTCTCCGTAGTTGCCGATCAGGTTCGATCGCTTTCTGCACGAACTCAAAAATCAGCCGAAGAAATTGGGCAGGTTATTGAGAACCTTAACGCCAGTACAGACAAAGCAACGAAAATGATGCAAAATGCTAAAGCAAAGGTTTCGAATAACAGTCAGGAAAACAGCAGGTCTGTGGCTATTCTAGATCAGATTTTGGCTTCCATTCAAGGAATTGCGTCAGGAAATGAAGAGGTAGCTTTCATTGTGGAGCAACAACGCCTTGCTGCAGATGAAATCAATCAAAGTCTGTCGTCAATTACTGCACACTCTCACAATAATATGGAGCATATTGAACTGAATACCAAAGCAAGCAGCGATATGTCTTCTACAATTAACGCCATTCGAGAGCTTACAAATCACTTTTGGAACAGGAAAGTTGGCAAATATTAACAACACACTACATGGCATATTGTAACCGACTGGTTGCTAATTGATTAACGTGAATGGAGATGTTTATATGAAAAAACTAATGAATAAAAGTATCGCATCGAAACTTATTACCGCCTTTATACTGGTAGGTACTATTGTTGTAGCATCTATGCAGATCGCCTCTCATATGATCGCAAAAGATGCGATGCTATCGGTTACAATAGACCGCCTTGAAGGAATCAGAGCCTTGAAACAGACAGATATTGAACGTTATTTCGACACAATTCGCGATCAGTTGCTCACCTTCTCTGAAAATAATATGATTGTTCATGCTATGGCAGCGTTTCCGGCCATGCGATCTGAATTCATTAGCCAAAACCAGTTTGATTCGGTTTATGTCAGCCAGATGCGTGAAGATGTTAACCAATTTTACAGAGACGTATACAATGTTGAATTCCAAAATCTAAACTCGGGTCAGGATTCAGATTGGCAACAGTATGCAGATCTCGATGAAATCACCATTGCCTTTCAATATCAATATATTTCTGCCAATGCACACCCTCTAGGCAGCAAAGATCTTCTCAATCATGCAGGTGATGTAAGTGACTACAGCAATTTGCATGCGCAAATCCATCCGATAATTCGAAATTACCTGCAAAAGTTTGGTTATTACGACATTTTTCTGATAGATATAAACACCGGGCATATTGTTTATTCTGTATTTAAAGAACTGGACTACCAAACCTCATTATTAGACGGCCCTTATGCCGAAACTAATTTTGCGGATGTATTTCGTGCGGCTTCCAGTCTTGACGAGGGTGACACCTATGCATTTGTAGACTTCGAAGTATACCCTCCCTCGTATATGGCCCCGGCCAGTTTCATCGCAAGTCCTATTTTTCAGGACGGTATACGGATAGGGGTGGCCGTTTTTCAAATGCCGCTAGACCGTATTAATAGCATTATTAATGCAAGAGATGGAATGGGGTACACAGGAGAAACCATTATTAGTGGCACCGACACTAACGGAAATACTACTTTACGCAATTCAAGATTTGCGTCAGACGGTTCACAAATTGCACCGCCCGGAAGCCACATTGGGTTACCATGGCTTGATACTGAAAATCGAATGGAAGTGCGAAGTGGTGTACTACCCTTCGAAGGAAAACAAACCGTTTTTTCCAGTTCCGATTTCAATATTTTGGGCAAGACCTGGAGTATCAGTATTGTGCAATCATATGATGAGGCCATGGTAGGTCTGGCACAAATGATGCAAGGTTCTCTAGTGGTAGCTGCAATCATTCTTATACTTACCGGCTTGCTTGCATTTGTCATCGGTAAAATGATATCACGACCAATTGTGCTTGTAGCTGATAGACTTAAAGACATCTCTGAGGGAGAAGGAGACCTAACAAAGCGGTTGGATGTGAACAGTAATGATGAGGTTGGGAAATTGGCCCTATACTTCAACACCTTTGTCGATAAACTTATGACCTTAGTGATTTCAGCATCTCAAAATGCAGACTCCGTTGCGTCATCTTCAACCGAATTATCCACTACATCCACTCAAATATCATCAAATGCTGAGCTGATGAGTATGCAAACGTCTGCTGTAGCTTCTGCGTTGAAACAATCTTCTATGAACCTGGATTCAATTTCTCAGGCAGTTACCAGAATGTCATCTTCAACAAATAGTGTAGCTGCAGCTGTAGAAGAAATGAGCGCTTCACTTAGTGAAGTTTCAAGGAACTGCCAAAAAGAGTTGCAGATTGCTGAAGAAGCCAATAAGTATGCTAGAAGTAGTAAGGAAATAATGGACAAATTGGGTTTAGCGGCCAAATCAATTGGTAATGTTGTTGATGTGATTAATAACATTGCTGATCAGACTAATCTACTGGCCATTAATGCCACTATAGAAGCCGCATCAGCAGGTGAAGCCGGCAAGGGTTTTACAGTAGTAGCAAATGAAGTTAAAGAACTAGCTAGACAAACCGCCCAGGCCACCCATCAAATTCAGCAACAGATTGAACAGATGCAAAGCAACACAGAAGATGCCGTCTCATCTATTGATGCTGTTGCCAGAGTAATTGATGAGGTAAATGTTATCTCTCAAGCCATCGTTACAGCCGTTGAGGAGCAAAGCGCAACGGTGAATGAAGTATCATTCAACATTAGCGGTGTAAGCGCAGGTGCAGAGGAAATATCGCAGAATGTCGCAGAATCTGTTAACGGTTTAAATGAAATTTCCTCAAACATCACAGAGGTAAATAATGGAGTGACGACCACAACCCAGGAAATTAAACAGGTGAAGCAAAGTGCTCATGAACTATCACAGCTTTCTGAAGGATTGAACAAACTGTTAAGCCAGTTTAAAACATAAATTACGTTGCCATTTATGCCTGATGGATGGTTTCAGACAGGAATCATTTCACAGTATCTGAAACCACCTCCGGTTAATACCCCTTTTTTTCAGAAAACACGCCTTGTACGACGAGAGGGCTGAGGTTGGTCTTTTGAAAGATCACGGCGTGAAACTGTTCCGCCCCCCCGGTTGATCTCCATCGTTATGGTAGCCCATACGGGCACCATAGATAAACGGATACGCCCTGTCGAATGTACCTCCAAATCATTATAACCAGCACGAAAACCGTCGTAAAGGAATCCACCCGAAAATGGGATACCCGATACCAATGAAGCCGAAACCGCTTCTGTGATGAATATATTGGCGTTGGCAAAGTATAAGGTACCACTGTAGTTCCGGCGCTCTTCGCCAATACGATGACCTTCATGATTTACCATCACAGCCAGTGTGAGGCGTTCTCCGGTACGCCAGTACATACTTCCTCCACCTGATATAAACCACCGCAATTCGGCATCAGCAAATTGAACCGTACCGGGCTCCACCCACATCTGTACTCCGGCCGAGCTTGAAAATGCCAGCATCCCTGTCATTCGTACACGGTGACCCCAGCTGTACCGGGCATTATACCAGCTTGAAAGGAAGCTTTCTTGCGATATCCGCTCGATGCGCTGCTGCATGGGATCATGGTTGTAGGCCAGCGTATAACGAACGGAAAGCGAACCCGATCCAGTATTATGCGAAAGTTCAGCTACCAAGTCCCTTTGCAGGGATGCACGCAAGGCCTGATTGCCTACCGATACGTGCAGGGGATCACCCCACATTGACTGCTGATATCGCTGAAATATTCCCGGATGTATTACAGTGGTTCGATAATGAAAACGGACGGTGGTTTTCTGGTTCCCAAAACGGTGATGAGCCATGAGGGTCGGCAATACATACCATCCTCCCAAACTGTTGTATTCACCTCGCAGGCTGCCCTGAAGGTCAATACTACCAATTTTCCTGGCAAGACGAATATAGAGGGCAGATGTTTGCTCCGATAGCGAATCGACAAAAGAGTCCGTTCCCCGCTGTGTGTGTTGCCAGCTGATACCATAGCGAACGTCTGCAGGGATGAGCTCCTTTTCATGAATCTCAGCCCGAACGGTACTCACCCGCTCTTTAGGGTTAATTTTAGCGTACAATCCAATTCCCTCAAAAGCGATATCGGCATTTGTCTGCATTTCGTAATGGCTTAACGCTGCCGTTAAAGATCGCGGAGCGGCTTCGTAACGATAGTGCGCCGACAAAAATCCGGCCCTGTTTCGGTCCGTTTCCGATCGCACGCTTTCAACGTTAGAATGATCATCACGCAGCATAACTGCCGAACCGTTATGCTCCTGCCCGTATGTGGTTACCCATCCGTACAAATCAATATGTGAAGAGGATCCGGCCTGAAAACCAAGTCCGGATGTAAACCGATGCATGTACCCCTGTTGAATTAAGTCCTGCTGCGTGAGCTGCGAGGTGCCGGTTTGCATGTCGGTATAGCGCTGCTTATCGGATATCTTGAACCGGGTTCGCTCACCCGAGTAACCAGACTGCAAGGTGAACGTCGGTCTGCTGTATAACACCGAGGCATTCGGAAACAAGAATTGTTCATTGATGCGGGCCGGTATTTCAGCATGTGCACGAACGCCCAGATAATAATCGGGTACTGCACGAAGTACAACATGTATGGCACCACCTCCTGAGCTTTCAAATCCTGGCGGCGGTACGGGCAATAATTCAATACGTTCTATCTGTGATGGAGGCAGTTGCTGCAAAAACTGTTTGTCACGCTGTTTTCCGTCAACCAGAATGAGAACATCGCTGTTTCCATCCAGTGTAATATCTTGAAACAACGACAGCTGCACACCGGGCAGGAAACGAAGCACTTCCAACGCCGATGCCGATATTTCAAGCTGACGGGCAGAGGGATAGTAGCGAATCCGATCGGAGGTACTGAGTACAGGAATAGCCTCTGCCTGAACCAAAACATCTGCGCCAAGAAGGTCTGCAGGGAGCAGTTGAATCGTTTGCAGATGGGTGGTCTTGGTATGAACCATCATCCAGTGTGTTTCATAGCCAACCGAGCTGAGGCGCAGATAGACAGATTCATCAGATACAACATCAACGCGAAAGTTGCCGTCATAATCGCTGAGGGCGCCGGTTAAGAGTACCCGTCGGTGCTCATCGAAAACGGCAATATGAGCATGAACCAATGGCTGCAGACTCAACTTGTCGGTGATTATCCCGGTGATGGTGAAATGTTGCAGCGAGTCGGCAGTTATGGTTGTACCTGGGTTGTTTTGCCCGGAAATACCGGATGTATGTCCGAAGAATGTAAACAGTGTTGCCAGCGTTATGAGTAGGGTTTTCATGGGTGTCCTCCCGTAGTATTATGAGGTGTTTACCAGAATCTACGGGCGGAACCAGATCTTAAAAAACCGGAGGGATACGTATCAACTTTATGTGGTGAATATTGCTATACGGTGACAAAATGCAATATGGAGGGACGAACGGCAAGGCGCAGCAACTGCAAGTTTGCCGGTATGGTTATGAAGCGCGGAATCTGGCCTTGAACGGTTTAACCTGTGATCTCGACACAGGAACTTCCGCGTCGGTGCCCACCAATTTAAGCTCAAGTCCCAATGTATTTCCATTGGCTTCGCGCACTTTTTTCAGATTCACAATAAAAGCACGATGTGTGCGCATGAAAATGCTGTATGGTTTAAGTTGTTCCTCCAGACTGCCCATCGAAAGCCGTATGGTATGCCTTCGGACGCCGCTTCCGGAGGCGTTCAACAAAGCCGCCCCTTCCTCTGTGCTGTGCATATCTGGGGAGGCAGCCGATACTCGCTGAGGATGTTTTCTTTCGTCGAGATACAGCTGTATATAATTCCCATCTGATTCAGCATAGATAAACTGCATGGGGGAGAATTCAATGGTTTCCTCACGTAATTGGGTCTGAATGGTAATTACCGATGTTTCCGGAATAGGCTGCTCGTTGAGGGTGAATACTTCCTCTTGTTGAAACAGGCTTCGAATATTAAGCAAGGTCGCAGCAAATAAGGGAATGCCGGCGATAAGGGCCGTGGTCTGCAGAGAGTTTGAGAATGTAGACCAGTTCCAGCGATCGGCAGACTCCTCCAGCAAAAATGCAGCAAGAAAAACAGCGGTTCCCATGTTAACCAAGGAAAATACGATTGAAATAACCTCCGACTGAATTGTCCAGGGCTCAGAGGCATCTTCTCCTCTGAGCAGGTGAATGAGCCTGAACGATGCATAGGCAGCGAAACCAACAACCAGTCCGTATAAAAACATGGTTACTTCAAAACTGAAGTACGCTCCGGCGCTGGTTTCCAGTGGCCTGTATATTAACGTAAACAACAGGGTTACACCTGCCAGAAGCGGTGCTCCTTTTTCAGGCACTCTTACAAAGTAATTGACCGGAAAAGCGCGGTTTAGTAAAGTTTCAACAGCAGACATTGTGAAATAGGATGGGATTGAAGCGTGGTTTCAGCCAGTAATTTCAAATCATTTTTAATTTACGTGGAGTGGAGCAACTTTTCCTGACTTGTGTGGCACTGTTTTTAAAACATCTACTATTTTTTTCTCACTTTTGAATGCACATTTCACAGGCCGAATAGTCACTTCCCGACTCAAGTAAGTACCTGTACCGTTTAAGTTTAAACGGTATTACGCGATAACATGTAATATGTCGTTCCTTAAATAAGGTCTGTTAAGGAGAATATGAATTACTTCGAGTCGCAGTTACGCGCAAAAACAAAAGAGCTGGAAAAAACGAAAGACGAGCTTCAGGATAAAAAGAGGAAACTAACCGGGCTTTTATCCTCCAAAACGACCTATGTCATTCGTACCGATCTACAGGGAAACTATACCTATGTAAATGAATCATTTATAGACACCTTCTCGCACGTTCATGGTCATGCTGAAGAATTAATTGGCCATAACAGCATGCTCTCTATCTACGGACCAGACAGGGGTAAAGTTGAGCAGTTAATCTTTGAGTTGTTAAACAAACCCTCGCGTACGATTCAGATAGAGCTTCGCAAGCCACTTTCAAACGGCGAATTTAGGTATACAATGTGGGACTTCTCCTGTCTGATGGATGCAGCGGGGAACCCTTTTGAGATACAGTGCATTGGCGTTGACATTACCCGTAAAAAAGAAAATGAATTGCATCTGCGAAATTTATCGCACGCAGTAGAGCAGAGTCCGGCTACGGTTATGATAACCGATATTCATGGTAACATTGAGTATGTAAATGCCAAATTTACAGAGGCAACGGGCTATACGGAATCGGAGGTTTTGGGCAAAAATCCGAGGCTCCTAAACTCTGGCAAGCAAACGAAAGCGTTCTACACAGACCTGTGGGGAACAATAACATCCGGACACAGCTGGAAAGGAGAATTCCACAATCGTCGTAAAGACGGGAAGTTATTCTGGGAATCGGCATCCATTTCTCCGCTCAAAGATGAAGATGGGAACATAACAAACTACATTGCGGTGAAGGAAGACATCACCGATAAGGTAAAATCATTAACTAAAATTGAGGCATTATTATCGGAAAAAGAGCGTCAAAACAAGCGTCTGACCAACTTCACACATATTGTATCGCATAATCTGCGTTCTCACAGCGCAAATATGGAGGCTATTTTTACACTATTGGAGCTCGACCACAAAGAAATTGTGAATAATCCCTACATAGAGATGATGCGCGTTTCAGCCGACAGGTTGAAAGAAACGATCGATGACCTGAATACCGTGCTGGATATCAGTATGGTTGATACCGATGCATGGGCGTTCATATCGCTTAAAGATGAAGCAAAAGCTGCATGGAGCAGCATTTCACAACTCGCATGCGATGCGGGGGTGAAGCTCTATAACCATGTTCCCGACGGTTTTACAATCAGAATTATTCCTGCTTATTTGAAGAGTATTCTGTTAAATCTGCTCACCAACGCTGTGAAATATAAATCAAACTCTCCGGAGCCTTACATACGCCTCGGCGCTTATGTGTCAGAAGATCGTTATCATCTGATAGTTAGCGACAATGGAATAGGTATCGATATGAACATGCATGGGGATAAAGTATTTGGCATGTACAAGACATTTCATGAGCGGCCGAACTCAAAAGGTCTCGGTTTATACATGGTAAAACACCAGGTTGAAGCCATGGGGGGAGAGATCAGCCTGGAGAGTCTGCCTGATAAAGGTTGTACATTTACAATTTCTATTCCCAGATAGCTACTTCGAAGAATCCATCCGAGTCTACAGCGCCGCGGTACATCCCAAGTGAATTAAAGGTCATGGAGATATTGCCAAAACGGTCTACGGCAATAATGCCTCCATCCCCCTGATCCAGCTTACCGTTGATTACTCGGTCGGCGGCGGCAGCCAGGGAAAGTCCCTCGTATTCCATGCCCGCAGCGATCTGATAGGCCACCACATTGCGAATAAATTTCTCGCCATGTCCGGTCGCCGAAATGGCTGCAGTGCGGTTATCGGCATAGGTTCCGGCCCCGATTACAGGTACATCACCTACGCGGCCCGGCATCTTGTTGGTCATGCCTCCGGTGGATGTTGCTGCGGCCAGATTCCCGTCGCGGTCAAGTGCAACAGCTCCCACAGTTCCAAACCGGTCGGCATCCTCAATAAAAATCACGCGCGGATAGGAGCTTTGCGGGTTGTCGGTGTAGGCGATGTCGGACTGAGCACCTTCCGCTGCAGCCCGCTGCATAGCCCGATCCAGCTGATTCCGTCGATTCTCTGTGTTAAAATGAGAGTTGTCTACGCGCACGAGATCGGTCTGATCGGCCAGCTGCTCGGCGCCCGCTCCTGCAAAAAATACATGCGGCGTTTGTTCCATAATGTAGCGCGCCATCGAAATCGGATTGCGAACCGTTCGAAGTCCCGCGACCGCACCGGCATTCAGATCACGGCCGTCCATAATAGCGGCGTCCAGTTCGTGCAAAGCCTCGCTGGTGTATACGGCGCCAACACCGGCGTTAAAAAGGGGGTCGTCTTCCAGTATGATCACCACCGCTTCAACAACGTCCAGCGCGCTTCTACCCTCGCGCAGCATCTCCTCTCCTGCACGTACCGCAGCTTCGAGAGAAGCCAGATACCTATCGCGCATTTCATCAGACATATCCCGCGAAATAACACCCGCTCCCCCGTGTATGACCAGGGCAAACTCTTTCTGACTGGATGCCGTATGTGGTTGGTTAGAAGGCGTGCATGCAGTAAAAATAGCGATAAGTAATACTATTGATAGGAGACGTGACATAAGACATTCCGTTTGGTTAAGATGATTGCAAGCATTGCTGAGGACCTGTGTTGAACCCCCGACACGGTTTTATGCATTACCGGGGTTTTCGACGTTTGCTCTTTACAAACCATCGCTCATAGTCCGTAAAACCCATTGCAAGGTTACGTCAGAAATTGCTGATTTCCTTCCCAAATCCCAAGTAAAAAACTGTTTTAAACAGGAATACCGTATTTTGAGGGGGTAACTTTACAACGATGTTCCTTCGCCAATGCATTTTTCATTCCGACTCATAGTCCTGCCTTTCTTACTGGTAGTATGCTTTACGCTTACATCCATCGCTCAAAATATTCCGCCTATTTTCAGCCTGTCTCCAGGATTCTACACAACCGAACAAACGCTGACTATTTCTCACCCACGTGCCGGGATTACCATCCACTACACCCTCGACGGTTCTACACCAACGACCTCAAGCGCCGTTTACACGGGTGCCATCAGCATCACCGACCGCACTCCCCAGCCCGAAATCGCTGCCCTCGTCCCAACCAATACCTTGCAGGCAAACCATCCCTACCGCGAGAACTGGCGGCCTCCCCACGGTAGCATATTCAAGGGTACCGTGGTGCGGGCAATCGCCTCCGATGGAAGTGGCTGGACCAGTCCGGTGAATACATCCACTTTTTTTGTACATCCTTCGGGTAGCGACCGCTATACCCTCCCGGTTTTTTCCATATCGGTAGATTTCGAGCATTTTTTCAGCGACGAAACGGGCATTTATGTGGAGGGAAGTCATGGTGGAACGCCGAATTTCAGTCAGCGTGGCGAAGATTGGGAACGCCCGATACACATAGAATTTTTCGAGGCGAATGGAAACCGGGCTTTTTCGCATGGAGCCGGAGCACGCATACACGGAGGCACATCCCGAAACCGTCCAATTAAGTCACTCCGGCTGTATGCAAGGTCGGATTATGGGCAATCGTGGTTCGAGTATCCGTTCTTCTCTACCAAACCCGTGAACCGGCATAAGCGCATTTTACTCCGAAACTCCGGTAACGATTGGAGCGAAACGATGCTTCGGGACGCATTTATGCAACAGTTGCTGGTAGGTACAACCGAGCTGGATATACAGCATGCACAACCGGCCGTTGTTTTCATCAATGGAGAATTCTGGGGGATTAAAAACATACGTGATCGTTTTGATGAGCGATATTTACAGGCCCACTACGATATTGCCACACATCAGGCGACCTTTCTGGAGCCGGTTGGCAACGACTATTTTGCCGTAGCACGGGACAACCCCGAGGGACGTGAACACTTTGCCGAGTTGTACAGTCTGCTCAGCGTGTTATCATCTACGATGAACAATGCCCGCATTGCACAACTCGGTGAGATGATGGACTTTGACAATTTTATCGACTATCAGGCGGCGCAGACATACTTTCGAAATACCGACTGGCCCGGGAATAATGCCCTGTTCTGGCGTTATAACTATGCCCATGAAGATACCCTGCGACGCGGCGCTATGCCCAGAACCACAAATGTGCGCGATGGCCGCTGGCGATGGATGGTATTTGATACCGACTTCGGATTCGGTCTAAACTTCGATTACGTGGAGGGATCGGGGAATAACTTTGGTCAGCGAAATCATGGAGGGAACAACGCACGGCATAATACCATTGCTTTTGCTATGGAACCTCAGTTCACCGGCTGGCCAAATCCACGTGGGTCTACCTACCTCTTTCGGGCCTTGCTGGCAAACATTAACTTCCGACGGAATTTTGCAAACCGATACGCGGACTTATTGAATACCGCCTTCCGGTCGGAACATGTAATTGCCCAGCTCGACAGCATAGCCTCTATGTATCGTCCGCACATGGAAGAGCACATCCGCCGGTGGAATGAGCCCTCGGGAATTCAAGTGTGGGAGCAGGAACTAAACCGCATGCGCTCGTTTGCCTCTGAACGGGAAAACGCCATCCGTGAGCATTTGCGTAGCGAGCTGAATCTCGGCGACATACATACCCTCAGATTAGATGTTCCTGCCAAGAATGCCGGTACCGTTAAGGTGAACTCTATTGTTCTGAACGGTAATACTGCAGGGGTGCATAAGAATGCTATTTTCCCGTGGGATGGTCGGTATTTTGGAAGTGTTCCGGTACGACTGGAGGCGATGCCGGCCGAGGGTTATCGTTTTCTTCGATGGGAGAGCGAGCAGGATTTAGGGAGTGTTGATTTGGATAGCCCCGTAATTGCGGTCGCTTTACGTGAGGCTACTAGCGTTACAGCCGTATTTGCCTCCACCGTTTCAACAGATGAGCGTGCGTTAGCCCTCCCCGGCCAGTTGCAGCTGCACCCGGTATCACCAAACCCGTTTAATCCGGGTACTACAATCCGGTTTGACATTCCTCAGACAGGTCGGGCGCAGCTTCAGGTATATTCAGCGGACGGCAGATTGGTACAATCTCTATTTGACGGCATTTTACATGCCGGTGAGCACCGCATGTATTTCGATGCCAGTGCACTTTCCAGCGGCATGTACATCGTTCGGTTACTAGACGCAAGGGGTGTAGCTGTAAGCAGAACCGTGACGCTGATAAAATGACATTGCCACAGCCGAGTCCAATGGTTACATTTTTGAGTGTAAATCCATGAGATGTTCTGCAATTACATAGGCGGCTGTGAGATCCTCCTCCAGAATAAATTCGTCATCAGCATGCGGTTTCTGAGCTCCGATTCCGATATTTACTGCTTTAAAGCCCTTCTCGTTCATTACATTGGCGTCGCTGCCACCGGAATAGCGCAGTGGCTGCACGGTAAGACCCGCTCTGCGAATGGCTTCTTCTACGGCAAGTACCACGATTGAGCCTTCCGGGAGCGCGTAGGGAGCAAAATCTTTCGTGCGAGTGAATGTAAGTGTGGCACCGGCGCGGGATGCGGCTTTTTGAAAAGACGCCTCAATGGAGTCGAGATGTGCTGCCACCTCCTGCATGGTTTCAGATCGTACCTCTCCGGTTACCAGACACGATGGAGCTACAATATTATTCGCCTCTCCTCCGGTTATTCGACCAATATTGATGGTTGTCATTTCGTTTAGGCGACCGATACGTACATCGCGAAGGGCTTCTGCGGCGACCATAATGGCAGAAATACCCTCTTCCGGAGCTACGGCACTATGGGCGGCACGGCCCATGATTTCGGCTTCGAACCGAAACTTACCGGCACAATCGCGAATGTATGCTCCCGGACGTTTAGAGCTATCGAACACAAAAACACCCTCTACATCATATCCGGAAAGGTCCATCAGTTCTGCGCCTTTTAAACCAATTTCTTCCGCTACAGAAAAAACAACCAGGTAATTCAGGTTGTGGTCTTGCCAGCGGCTGTGGTTCAGCAAAAGATGCATCAGTACGGCAACTCCGGCCCGATTATCAGCACCGAGCTGTGATGTTCCATCAGAGGTAATACGTCCGTCTTGTCTGATAATGCCTATACCGGAGGTATCGCGAACCGTATCCATATGCGCCATATACACGCGCACCGGTTTTGTTACGTCCAGATGATGCGGCTTAACGATCAGATTGCCTGTATTCCCACCCAAGGTTGCTCCGGCGTCGTCCATTTCCACACGAAAAGGCAGGTCAGCGAGGCACTCGCGGATAAACAACGCCACATTTTGCTCTTGGAGTGAAATACCCGGAATGCGAACAAGTTCCGTAAACACTTGAATCAGAGCTTCGGTTGATGTAGTAGACATGAATGGGGTGCTTTAAATGAAACAGGCACCGCGTGGATGCCTGTTAAAAATCAATTAGGTTGTTTTAGCCTGATGCAGGCTTGGTGCAATGCAGACTTCCGATTAGAGCTAAAGGTACCGTTACGTAATGAGAGATGCCTACTTAAGCAGGAGCATCTTACGGGTGATCGTTGCCTCGGATGTTCTCAGTTCATACATATAAACGCCACTGGAGAGTGCAGATGCATCGAAAGCCACCTGATGTTCACCTGCACCTCGTACTTCGTTCACCAGGGTTGACACTACCCGACCGGTTACATCAAATACACGCAACTGAACAGGTGATGATTCCGGCAAAGAAAACCGGATATTGGTTGCCGGATTAAATGGGTTTGGGTAATTCTGACTGAGGGTTACCTGCGTCGGCAGCTGTTCACCATGCTCAACAGAGGTAGGATCTACGGCAGAGATTTTAACCGGAACGCTGATCTGCTGTCGGCTTGGATCGGTGGTACGTACGATGATGCGACCTTCACGTGTTTCTGCAGCAGGAATACCGGCAGCATTCAAATTGATGGTAATATTCGACGTCTCGCCAGGAGGCACAACACCGCTGGGCGACTCAAATCCAAGCCACGAATACCCTGCACTTTCAACCGTGACTTTGAGATTGTCTATATCCATGAAATTCGAGGTTTCCTGTTGGGTACGACCGAACTGAATCCAATCGAAGGAACGGTGCGGTAACATAGGCAGCTGAGCAAATTGCTCATTATCGAGGTAATACGTGAGCGTATTCGCATCTGCATCCAACCTCATCTTAATATTGTAGTAACGGTTAAACTCGAGCGTTGGGGTTGTACCTGTTCGAATGAATGACTCATTGCCATCATTATTCAAGGCTCTGTAAAAAATGGCATTATCATTGGTTATAACCATACCGGCGGCAATTCCTCCTGTCTGTGCAGAGTAGATATAGATATCAAAACGAGACGAAGAATTCCCTTCGAGGAACATATCGAAGGATACCGTATAAGAGCCTACCTCGCCTCTGCCAAAGAACGGTGTGCTCACAGATGCAAAGGTTCCTGAACTGAGTCCGGCAACAGACTGCAAGCGCAAGTGACGGCTGCCATCCTTGGGATTGTTCGTTGAAATAGTGAACGGCCTGTCGGGATTGAACGTGCGAAAACCGCCCCTTGCCTCAAAATTTCCGTTTGCAAATCCATCCTCTGTTTCAAAACCTGTTTCAAACAATACATTACTGGGCGCTATGGGGATATCACCGAAATCACGAAACAGGGCTACCTGCCCTTTGGTAACTCCGGGTACTACCTCAGCCGACCAAAGCAAATCGCTGTCGCCGCTATTTGAGATCGGCAGTTGAATAACGCTGATCCCATTGGAGGGTACAAATTCATCAATGGATGACTGCAATAAGGACGCAATCGGTCGATCTACACGAGTAGGACGATACGCTGCAATGGTTTTCTTTATTTCTCTAAATGCGCGCGCATTATCAGAAACACCCGTTATCACATCCGTATTACCGGTAGGACTCCCCTCAACAATGATGTCGGGATTAGAAAACCCCGGATACCTAGATGATGTAGAAGTCCCATAATGCATAACCGTATGGCGAGTAGGTCGAGTAGCACTGCTTCCCGCAGCGGGATCGGTTGCCTGAAATTCCCAACCTGTTGAGTATTCGTACAGACCGCCAGAAGCCGTAGCAGCATTGCTTGATTGATTACGGCCATGGTCTGCACCCAGGTTATGACCAATTTCATGAGCTACGGTAAATCCATTGAATGCACGAATACTATTTACAGAGAACCCAAGTTGCGGAGATCCCGCGTAGTTTGTCAGTCTCCACGCAATTCCCAGCGTGTTGGAGTTATCTTCCACAAACATAGCCACGATGTCGGCACCAAGTTGTGCACGTACTTCATGAACTTCATCCATAAATCCATCAAATTCGGTGGAATTATTGGTTTGAAAAATCCCGGTTTGCGTGGTAAGTCTTCGCAGGTGGGTTTCCATAGATGCAGTGGGGTCTCCGGTATAACTTGCCTGATGAGTACCAACCAGTCGTAACACAATTCCCGTATCGGAGTTATCGAATGCCAGTTGTGTTAGATTCATCGTCTGTGCTATAGCGGTTTCAATATTGGCGGTGTTCGCCGAAGCTGCCGCCCACCTTTCGGCTGCAGGTGAGTACACCATCAACAAATCTATGGTTACATCAATATCTTCATTCAAATTAAACGCTTGAACCGGGATGTTGGGAACTTGTGCTCCTGCACGTTGTAAGGATTGGAGCTGCCTTTGAGTACTGGCAGCCATTTCAACCAAGGGGTGCAAATCTTTACCGGGTTTGTCGAGTGGGGTAGCCTCGCAGACCAAAACGGGCAATTGATCAGGACGCATTCTGGCAAGATAGTCGGTTCGGGTTGCCTGATCGGTTCCTAAATGATACACCCTGTCTTCCGGGATAGACATAATCTTTCCTGTAACCCCATCTTCCGATACAGTGAAGGTTACATAGCGACTTTGGTTAAACACGTCTCTTGCAGATACAGACCAAATTCCGGGAAAATAGCTGGTAGACCGAATTACCCTGAATTCACCATCTATTTCATCAAGAGGCACCTTTAATACATCCCCGGCAGCAGGAGGATGCTGCAACAGGTCGGAAGCCATTTGTATAGCAGTACGACGGTATTCATCGGGTGCTGGCCTGAACGCAACAGTTTCGTCAGGAGTAAACAGCATACGTGCAGATTGCGCACCAGCCGTTTGAAACGTTGTTGATAGTCCGAGCATTAACAGCAGGACTATAGTAAACTTTAGAAATCGGGACGAATTCATACATCTGTAATTTTGCATCAAAAAAATACTAACGTGTTCTAACAAGCGGGTAGTATATGTATTGGTATTTGGTCAACCTGAAAAGTATATAATAAATACATGCAATATCTGTGGAAGGGTTCCCAGAGTAAACAAAGAATAGTAAAAAAAATGGGCTGCCATTTAAATTACAAGCTATAATATACAGATTTATAAGTAGCCGGGAAGCACACTCTTGCCTGAGTTTGCCAAAAGCAATACCCTGCAGCTGATACACTCTTTTATTTATGGCATTTTCCAGCTTAATTTCGCACATTAATGATGCTGCATCATGTGCAGACATGGCCATAATCATCAACCGTTATCATCTCAATATTAACGTATCAATCTAGCATGCGCTCTGTACTTCTCCTGATTACACTTTTCCTCCTCACATCACCCACTTTTGCACAGGTTGGGTTCCCTAAAATTTATGACAATGCCGCTGTGGTAAGTGCTACCCAGGAAGCCTCCGAAGCCGGTATCGAAATAATGAGAAAAGGCGGCAATGCCATTGATGCAGCCGTTGCGGTGAAATTTGCCCTGGCAGTGACCTTTCCGGCTGCAGGAAACCTGGGTGGCGGCGGTTTTATGGTCATTCGCAGCGCCGATGGGGATGTACATACACTCGATTTTCGCGAAATGGCGCCGGGCGCAGCACATCGTGATATGTATCTGGATGAAGATGGAGAAGTCATCGACCGCTTAAGCACCTTCGGTCACCTGGCATCGGGTGTTCCGGGAACTGTTGACGGCATGATTGAGGCACTGAATCGCTTCGGTAATCTCCCGCTGGATGTGGTTATAGAACCAGCGATTCGACTTGCACGCGATGGCTTCCCACTCTCATGGAGAGAGGCTTCGGCTTTAAACCGATCACGCAACCGTTTTTCGCAATTCGATGGCTCGCGCATGTACTTTACCAAAGCCGATGGCGAAGATTTTTACGAAGGGGAGCTTTTTGTACAGACCGATCTGGCCCATACATTGCAACGAATTGCAGATAACGGTCGGGACGGATTCTATGCCGGCGAGACAGCCGACCTTATTGTAAAGGAAATGCAGCAAAACGGCGGCATCATCACACACGAAGACCTTCAACAATACCGCAGTGTATGGCGTGAACCCATTGAAGTGACCTACCGCGACTACACCATGCATCTGATGGGTCCGCCCAGCAGCGGGGGTATCGCTATCGCGCAGATGCTGCAAAAACTCGAGCCCTTTAATGTGCGCAGGATGGGGTATAACACACCTCAGACGATACATCTGGTTGCCGAAGTTACCCGACGGGTCTATGCCGACAGAGCTGAATTTCTGGGCGACCCCGATTTCTTTGCCGTTCCCCAGAGTCAATTATTAAATCCGACATACAACCGCGACCGGATGCGGTCGTTCAATCCCTCGCGTGCAACGCCCAGCGAAGAAGTGAGCCATGGCAATCCTGTCGCCTTTTCTGGGTCGGTTAACACCACCCACTTTTCGGTGGTCGACCGGGCCGGTACAGCCGTATCGCTCACAACCACGCTAAATAGCGGATATGGGTCGTTTGTGAGCATTTCAGGGGCCGGTTTTCTGATGAACAATGAAATGGATGATTTCTCCATCAAACCGGGTGTACCCAATCAGTTCGGACTCCTCGGCGGTGAGGCCAATGCCATTGAGCCGGGCAAACGGATGCTCAGCAGCATGACGCCAACCATTGTGACACGTGATGGAGAACTTTACATGGTTTTGGGAACACCGGGCGGGTCCACCATTATGACCACGGTATTGCAGGTATTTCTTAACGTAGTGGAGTTTGGCATGAACATTCAGCAGGCGGTTGCGGCACCCCGGTTTCATCATCAGTGGATGCCCGATTTGCTCTATTACGAACCATTCACGTTTAATAATCCGACCATTGAGCGCCTGGAGTGGTTTGGACACAATCTGAATCCCCGCCGTTTTTACACCGGTCAGGCCAACAGCATTCTGGTAAACGAGGATGGAGGCATCGAAACCGGTGCCGATCCGCGTGGCATGAACTTCGCAACCGGATTTTAGCGACCCATAAATACCGTGCTTTTGACGAGCCAAAAACGGCGTGTGGCTATGAGATTTTAGCGACCCATAAATACCGTGCTTTTGACGAGCCAAAAACACTATACGGCAGCGAGCTGTTTACGAGCCAGAAATACCATCCTGCAACGGGTGAATCTTACCCGTGATATTTGTAGCTTCAATGTGTTAGGGAATCAACCATAGTCAGCAGAGGTACTCGCAGGATGACCTCTCGAACAGCGCACATCTGCACACAACGATGGACATCCTTGTTATAAAATTCGGAACGGCTTCGATCACTCGCCCGAACGGCGAACCTGATGAGCACATTATTGAAGACATTGCCCGGCAAGTAGCCGAGTTGCATCCTCGTTATCGGGTAATCATCGTGTCTTCGGGTGCTGTAGGTGCGGGAAAAGGCTCCATCAAGCGGTACAATGGAAGTTTATCGCAGCGTAAGGCCGCAGCCGCGGTGGGGAATCCGGTGCTGGTAGGACTGTACGCCCGCCATTTTGCTCCTCACGGCATTCCCATTGCACAAAGTTTGTGTGAGCGCGGACATTTTGCCGATCGCAGCAAATTTTTGCAGCTTAAAGAGACCTTCGAAACCCTCTGGAAAAGCGGCATCATACCCATTGTAAATGAAAACGATGTAATCAGCGACCGGGAGCTCAAATTCTCCGATAACGATGAGCTGGCTACCCTGCTGGCGGCCGGTTTCGGGGCTAAGGCGCTGCTGTTGTGCACCTCCCTGGGCGGACTCCTGAATGAAACCGGTGAAATCGTGTCGAGGGTGGAAGATGTAAACCGTGCCTTTGAATGGGTGCGAGCCGAAACTTCGTCCCTCGGTCTCGGTGGTATGACCTCGAAGCTGACCTTCGCCAAACTGGCTGTTTCCATGGGTATTGAGGTATCCATTTTTGGCATGAAGCAGGAAAACGGAATTCTTCGCGCGCTCGATGGCACTTCCGGCACCGCATTTACCGCTCGTGATGTGGCGGTATCGGCCCGAAACCGATGGCTGGCCAGTGGCGGCTTATCGGCCGGACATATTCAGGTGGATGCCGGTGCGGCAAAGGCCCTGCAAAAGCGAAAAAGTCTACTCGCTGTGGGAGTAACCGGATTTTCCGGGGATTTTGCCGCTGGTGAAATCGTTGAAATTGTAACGACTCCTGACGCGGATGAAGCCGGGGAGCCAAACGTCATAGCCGTGGCCCGAACCCGGGTTTCATCCACCGACTTAAAGAAAAATGGAGCCGCTAAAAACCTCGAAGTGGCCCATGCAAACGACATTGTAATACTGTAACTCATCGCATCATGAACTCCATCATACCTTTACTGCAACAGGCCAGAAAAGCAAGCATATCCATCCGAAAGCTGGGTGATCAGCAGCGCAGAGACGTGCTGTTGCTGCTGGCGCGGGCCATTGAAGCATCGGAAGCACAGATTTTGGATGCAAATCAGCTGGACCTTGATGCCATGCCCGACACCGACCCAAAAAAAGATCGCCTTTTGCTTAATGCCGACCGCATTGCGGACTTAGCCGGGAGTATTCGTCAGGTCGCCGCTCTTGAAGATCCCGCTGGAGCTGTTCACCTTACTCGCGAACTCCAAGCGGGCCTGGAGCTGCAAAAAGTATCGGTTCCGCTGGGTGTAGTCGGGGTGATTTACGAAAGCCGTCCGAATGTTACGGCCGACGTGGCTTCGTTATGCCTTCGCTCGGGCAATGCCTGCGTACTGAAAGGCGGAAAAGAGGCGGTACATTCCAATACCGCTATCGTTGATGTGATTCAGCAGGTTTTGGTTGAGTTCGGCTTACCTGAGGCGGCGGTTACCTTGCTGCCAACACCCAGAGAACACGTTCAGGAGCTGTTAACCGCAACCCGATATGTTGATATTCTCATCCCGCGGGGATCCGACTCGTTGATTCAATTCGTGCGTAAGAACGCCCTCGTTCCCACCATCGAAACCGGCGCTGGAGTGTGTCACACCTATGTGGCCCCCGGAGCCGACATCAAAAAAGCCGCGGAAATCGTTGTTAACGCCAAGGTTCAACGTCCTTCGGTTTGCAACGCGCTGGATACCATCCTGGTTGACCGTTCTGCCGTAGACGAGCTGTTGTCGGCGGTGAGCGCCCCCTTGCAGGCGCACAAGGTGGAGATTTTTGCCGACGACATTGCCTTCCCAATTTTAACCGAGCTGGGATATCCGTACTTGCAGCGAGCCACTGAGGAAGACTTCGGACGCGAGTTTCTTGACCTGAAATGCTCCGTAAAGGTGGTTTCGGGCGTTGATGAGGCCTTCGAGCACATCGAAACCTTCTCCTCCCGCCACAGCGAGGCCATTATTACCGAGGATGCCGACCTTGCCGAACGATTTCTTGAGGAGGTGGATGCAGCCGCTGTTTATGTAAACGCCTCAACGCGATTTACCGACGGGGGCGAGTTTGGTTTGGGCGCCGAAATAGGGATTTCAACGCAGAAACTGCATGCCCGCGGTCCGTTCGCGCTGGAAAAACTGGTCACCGAGAAGTGGGTTGTTCGCGGCAACGGCCACATCCGCACGTAAATCATGCCAGACTCGCCATGTGTGGGTTGTACAGGATGTATGCGTTGAGCGTATTTCGCCAGCCCGGCTAACCTTGCTAAGCGGTAGCCAACGCACAGGGATCCACTACACCCGGCTCCCTGCTAAACAGAAGCCATCACGCACAGGGATCCACTACACCCGGCTCCCTGCTAAACAGAAGCCATCACGCAAGGGTTAAGCTACCGTTGCTGAGCAGCAGCTGCCACGCTGGAATCAGGTCTGGCTCCCTGCCAAACCGTTGCCAATGCGCATTATCCACTACGCCGTATCCCTGCCAAGCGACCCTCCGCTACGCGGGTCCACCACGCAGAAATTCACGCCCGGCTCCCTGCCAAAGGACCAGAATTATCGCCGTTGCGGGGTCACCCAAACCCCGGTTGAAGATCCGTGCAGACTTTGATCATTCGGAATGATTTCAACATACCATGAGCGGCTGTTTGAGGGAATGGGAACGGTTGCCCCCTCATGCTGCGGTCCCACCAATTGCGTGTGAGCAATGTGAGCACTTCCGGGTCCGCCGGTAACCCTTATCGTGTAGTGAACACCATCTCCATCCGCATCTATCGCCCTGCCCCAATTCAACCAGATACGACGTGGCTGATCAAGCCCCGCTTCGGATGCGGGTTGCATCTGAATAGACGCCATTGAAACGGCCTGTGGGGGCATATTAGGCTCAGGTGTGAGCCTTGCGCGTGCCTGATGAGAAATTCCATCCACCTCTCCTCGTACCGTCAGATAGTAAATTCCGCCACGAATACCATCCTTATCCAGTTGAGTCAAGGCAATAGCTTGGCGAAAATGTGGAAATGGAGGATAAATCAGGGCTTCCACTTCGGGCACAACTACCTGACCCGCGAACAAGGTATCGCTTACCTCCGATTGGGCTATGGTCGTATGCAAACGCCAGTCAACAGGTGATCCTGCAAAAAAGGATGGAACCCGCACGTGCAAGTGCAGGGTATCCTGCTCGATGTGGGCTTCAACACCTTCGTTGGGCAGCACCGCATAGGGAAGCACCGATTCGGATATCCAGCCGGAGGCCATGCGGTCGGGCGTGGGATTATCACGGCGGATGGTAAACCCGGTGAGGCCGTGTAGGTAGCGCGGGAGCTCGTTGTTCTGCACCATCTGGTCGGTGTCGGCATCCCAGGTTGTGATGGTTACCGGTGTGTCGGTACTGGCCGGTACCTCCAGGAGGCTCCAGGTCTTGCGAGGAGATGCCCCAAAACCCAACAACTGCCGTGGACCTCCGCCCAGTGCTCCGGTTTGAAACAGTTCTACCCCCCCTTTGTAGCCGGGATAGTAGGCATGGTGATGTCCGCTCACGTACATATCAACATTATAGCGTTGCATTACGGCGTGGAGCTCATCCGGGTCGCGCAGCATTTCTCCATGGCGGTTTCGGCCGATGGCTGCGGCATACAGCGGGAGGTGCCCGAGCATGATGCGGTATCGTGCCTGCCGGGCTTCTTCGCTGCGGAGCTGTTCTTTCACCCAGCTCAGCGTTGGCTCACTGATTTCGGCAGAACTGGCATCCCAGCTGATGATAAAGATGTCGTTCACCCGGTAGCTGAAATAAAACGGAAAATCTCCGGCGTCAACTACATCGAGCAGGGTATTCGGGATGTTCCAGTATTCGCGGGCCGCGGTGCGTTCGCGATTGAAGGCATCGAAGGGCGATCCGTCGTGATTGCCGATGGTGAAGCCAAAGGGTACGCCGGCATCGCGTAATGGAGCGGCCACCCGATCTTCAAATACATCCCACATCTGGGCGAATCGGTCGTCGGGAAGCCTGCGGTCCTGACCGGCAATCATGTCGCCGGCCACGATGACGATGTCGGGCTGCATCCGTGCAATGCGGGCTACGGTAGAGTCTACATGCCAGTAATAGTCGAGCGTGCCGTATGGCCCGTTAAGGTCGCTGATGATGGCGATGCGAGTAATGTCGGGGCGTGCAGGTGACACTGGAGCTACGGGATTTGCCGTTGTTTCGTCACGTTGAGGAGGTACGGAGTTGCCCAACATATCCATGCCTTCGGTTAGCGATGAAACCTGCAACGACGCCCGATTTTCATCATGTTCGGGTAACGGCTGAGCAGATAGGCTGGCGGCTTGAATAACAAAAAGTGCGCTAAATAAAGATACAAATCGCATGATAGAGATATTCTTCGGGTGCAGTTTACCTTATTCGGTTCCTGTTTACCGATGGTGCAGATGATATTTGATGTAAGAATCTACATAAGTTATTGCGTAATTTCCCGCATGATCGACATTTTTAAACAAGAATTACAGCGCGAGCATCCCGAACATGCCTCGCGCGTTGTAGACGCACTTGATACACCGGCGCCGATTAGTCTTCGGCTGCATCCGCATAAGTTCGATGAAAACAGGCATGTGTTACCGGCCATACCGGACGGCCCGGTACCCTGGGAGCCTTTGGCCCTATATTTTGGGGAACGACCCGTTTTCACGCTTGATCCCTTATTTCATGCGGGTGCTTATTATGTTCAGGAGGCATCTTCGATGTGGCTGGGGGAGGCGGTTCGCAGACTCTGCTCCCAGGGAGTGTTGCCATCCAGACCGTTGCGTGTGCTTGATCTTTGCGGGGCACCCGGCGGGAAGTCGACCCATCTTGCGAGTGTGCTCAGCGACCAGGACCTGCTGGTCACCAATGAAATCCACCGTGGAAGAGCTCAAATTCTCACGGAAAACATCATTAAATGGGGTCATCCAAATGTAGTGGTAACAGGAAATGATGCCGGGCACTTTCAACAGCTCGGATCGTGGTTTGATCTTGTTGTGGTGGATGCACCCTGTTCCGGGGAAGGACTCTTCCGCCGTGATCCGGATGCCATTTCGCATTGGTCGCCCGATGCAGTTGCCATGTGTACGAATCGGCAGCATAAGATTCTTGATGATATTTGGCCGGCGTTAAAGCCCGGGGGCGTGCTGATTTACAGTACCTGCACGTTTAACCGTAGTGAGAATGATGGCCAGGTGAACAGGTTGATTTCAAGGTACGGTGCGAGGGGTTTGTCGATGGGCGAACTCAACAGCGATGAAGTTCTGGAAGAACAGTTGAGCACGGGTGGTTTTATGTACCGTTGCATGCCTGGAGTTACCAAAGGTGAAGGCTATACCTTTAGTGTAGTTCAGAAACCTGCGTCGGCTGAGGTTGCCTATGGATCATCCCGTGGTTCGGGGAAATTTCGGAAAGTGAGTGGTCACCAATGGATGCAGGCGTTGGAGTTAGACGAAACCTTTACCCCCATCAGCGATGGGAAGCGGTCGTATGCGGTGCTGACAGAGCAGTTTAGAGAGGTGTCTCAGATTGCCGACTCACTGTTTATCCACCATGCGGGCGTTGAGCTGGGCGATGAGCGTAGGGTTGGTCATAGTTTGGCGCTGTCTGTTTCTCGTCGTAGCGGTTTTTTTACTGAAATCGAGCTAAATAAGCAGCAAGCATTGCGGTATTTACGCAGAGAGAGTGTTGAAGCTGATGCGGACGTAAGCGGCATTGTTTTGCTGACCTATGAAGGTTTAGGGCTTGGATTTGGGAAGGCCACTCGAGGACGCGTAAATAATCACTATCCTCAGGAGTGGCGCATCAGAATGAAATGAGCAGATAATCGGCTAAACCCGTATTTTTGGGTACAATTTTCGAGACGCTTGTTCGTATGTAACAAGTGCTGCGGTACAACCACTGACCGATTTATGTAATCGGTGAAGATTATCCGCAAAACTATATCCATCCACACGATTTTTTAAAATACATGAAACGAGTAGGTTTATTTTTACTGACGAATATTGCTGTAATTCTGGTTGCCAGTATTACGTTGTCGTTGCTGGGTGTTGGTTCATTTTTGGATGAATCGGGCACAAATCTGAATTTGCAGTCCCTCCTTATATTTTGCTTCGTCTTTGGTATGACGGGTGCGGTAATTTCGCTGTTACTTAGTAAGAAAATTGCCATCTGGACAACCAAAGTTCGCATCATAGATATGCCAGCTAATCAGCAGGAGCGTTGGTTGGTTGATACTACCCGTGAGCTGGCTGACCGTGCCGGAATCGGAATGCCCGATGTAGGTATTTTTCCGATGGAGCAGTCGAATGCTTTTGCTACCGGAGCGAATCGCAACAAGGCGTTGATGGCGGTAAGTTCTGGTATGTTGCAGCGTTTTGACCGTGGAGAGCTTCGAGCTGTAATAGGTCATGAAATTGCGCACATTGCCAACGGTGACATGATTACCATGACGTTATTACAAGGTGTAATCAATACGTTTGTGATGTTCCTTGCAAGGGTTGCGGGCTTTGTTGTAGATCGTGTGGTGCTTAAAAATGAGCGTGGACTTGGCATCGGGTATTACATAACTACCATTATTATGGAAATTTTGCTCATGATTCTCGCTTCCATAATCATCATGTACTTTTCAAGGGTTCGGGAATTTAAAGCGGATGCGTATGCTGCCCGGCTTACTCGCCGTGAGGATATGATAGGAGCCTTGAAAACACTGAAGCGAGAGATGAATATACCAGATCAGATGCCTGAGAGTCTTAACGCATTCGGTATTAACGCTGGAAAGCGTGAGGGAATGAAAGCTTTATTCATGACCCATCCACCGTTAGATGCTCGTATTAAAGCACTAGAAGAGCTCCAAATCTAACGTTTGGAGGTAAAAGCCCCAGTGTTCCAGATATGTATAGCGTCGTAGGCTGTGTAGGCTGTGTAGGCTGTAAAATTGCTCGTTGAAATTGAACAAACTAAAACAGACGCTATTTGGACGAAAGCCCTTGGTGAGGATTTACACTAAGGGCTTTTGTTATTATAGCTGATTGTAATTTTTCCGTCGTTGTTCTTCGGGATCGCCTTCCATAACGGGCCATCGGTGTCTGTAAGACTCTGGGTTCTTCTCCATTTTTCTGAATTCACGTGCACTGGCAATAAAACCTGCAATTAGCAATAATGCGGCTGCCAGTATAATTAAATAGATGAATAGGGTACTCATATTTCCTCCAATTTGATTCGAATTTTCGCACTACCTGGAGCGAGGATGCTTTTAAATCAAGCACTTACTATATACAACGGGTGTAGGCCTTATATCATTCCGATACAATTTAGAAGCTTTTTCATAACGTTTATGGAAGGATTTAGAAACTCTAGCTGATTAAAACGACGAAAGCAGAATACGTCGGCTCTCCGGAAAAGGGCATAAAAAAACCCTGCATGATATCCACCATACAGGGTTTTGTCATAACTCTTTGTGAAAAGAGGTATGGAGATTTAGTTATAACCAGGGTTCAGGACCAGGTTCTCATTAACCAGTGTTTCACGATTTGGAATCGGGAATACCAGCAGCGGATCGTTCCAGGGGATGCTTGCTCTTAATCCTGAGTTAGTGGTTCCCTCGAGACGTTTCAGATCGGCAAGCTTGTGCCCTTCAAAAGCCAGCTCAGCGCGACGCTCGCGCAGTACATCTTCCAATGTAGCAGTTGCGAGTGGCGCCAGATCTACACGCTCACGGAGTGGATTAATATCTGCTACAGGAGTTACACCGCCAATACCCGCTACACCAGAGCCGGTGAGTCGCACATTAGCTTCGGCGCGGATGAGGTGCATTTCAGCAAGACGAATAACCGTGATGTTGGTTCTGCGGGGATCAATACTGCTGTCATCAGAGTGATAGCGGGTAATCATTCTGCCGCGACCACCGGTATCGATGAACAAGGTACCTCGTAGGTCGCCTGCTTCATATGTAGCCAGATGGGCATCACGGATCTGAATATCTGCACGACCATAAGGTAGTGGAGAATAGAATACCGCCATATCGTGGCTGAATGAAGTAGCTGAGTTTTGAACCGCGAAGATTGTTTCAGCACCATCATTATTGCGATTGAAGTTATCGCGAATATCAGAAAACAAGCTAAAACGACCACTTTCAATTACTCTGTTGGCTTCAGCACCTGCGAGCGCGTAATTACCCATAGTAAGGTAAACTCTGGCGAGCATTGCACTGGCCGTAAACTCACTTGCAAAGAAACTATTAGCCGGAGGCAGATTATCTCTAGCATCACTCAGATCCTGGATAATTTGCTGATAGACGGCAGCAACACTTGCCCGTTCTACTTGCAGTGTCTCATCAATAACTCGGGTAGGCGTAGTTATGAGAGGTACGCCTGGATTAGCGGAAGGGTCGCCATCATTGTATGCCCTACCGAAAACCTTAACCAAGTTATAATAAGCCACTGCACGAAGGAACTTCGCCTCAGCTTCCAGTCGCTGTCGTGTATTGGCATTCTCAATTACATCAAGAGCAGACAATACATTGTTCGCTCGGTTGATGATATTATAGGATGTTGACCAATAGCCGGCTATATATGAGTTTGTAGTCAAAATAGCTTTTTCATTTACTTCTCTTGGTTGAATGAAAGTACCGTTAAAGTTCACTTCATCCTGCGGAGCAGCGTATATATCCGTTAGATAGATATAACTTCCACCGTATGCATTCGAACCACCGAGAGCGGCATAACCACCAACAACGGCTGTTTGAATATTGCCCGGTGTAGACAATGCAATATCATCAGATATTGACGCTTGGGGGTCCAGGTCCAGCAGGTCATCGCAAGCCGTAAAAGCGACACCTACAAAGAGAGCCAGGACATATATTTTGATTTTCTTCATAATGTATTTCTCTTCAAGTCCTTATTTACTATAGTTGCGATGATTAAAACCCGATGTCAACACCAAATGAAATGGTGCGGGCTTGCGGTGCGGTATAGAAGTCTGTTCCCAGACCAATATTGCCTGCAAGGAAGTCGGTGTTCATTTCAGGATCCCATCCTTTGTAGTTCGTCCAGGTTAATAGATTAACACCGGTAGCATATAATCTGACGGAGTTAAAACCTGTACCTGCCAACATAGAGCGTGGAACCTGATACCCGAGAGTAACATTCTTCAGACGCAAATAGGATGCATCAGAGATGTAGCGCGATGAGTGCTGGTTTCCATTAGACACGATATAACGAGCTTCAGGAATATTGGTATTGGTATTCTCCGGTGTCCAGCTATTAAGCTGATCACGCATTGAGTTATCTTCGAAGATACCATTACCGCGGCTCCATCGACCGTGACCACCGATGTACCCATCGTTTCCATAAACAAACTGGAACAGCACGTTGAGTTCAAATCCACGATATGTTACTGTATTACCCAAACCACCAATTAATTTCGGGTTAGGATTTCCAATCACACATCGTGTAGCTGCATTATAGCTGGTAGTGGTCTCCAGAAAATCACGGCAATCATCGTCGTTATACACATTAAACAGTGCGTTACCGTTAGTAGGATCAACTCCGGCAAACTCAGGAGCAAAGAAGACACCAATTGATTGGCCTTCAATGGCACGGCTGATTAATCCACCGGTAAGTACCTGACCATCCAGATTGGTTACAGTATTCTCGTTTGATGAGATGTTAAAGCTGGATGTCCATGACAGCGGACCCTGAACATTGATCGTATTCACGACAAGTTCCCAGCCCTTGTTCTCCATACTACCTACGTTCTGCAGCGAAGTATTGAAACCTGATGTTGCAGGAATCTGAACATTCAGAAGCAAGTCATCGGTTTTTTTCACATAGTAATCAAATTCACCGGAAATTCGGTTATTCAGAATACCGAAATCAAAACCAATGTTGAACTGATTGGTCGTTTCCCAAGTCAGGTTCGGGTTAGGAATTTGTGATGGAGCAATACCGGAAAGCCCACCATAGTTAGTTCCGCCCCAGAGTCCACGAGAGCCAAAGTTACCAATTGCAGCATTACCTGTGATACCAAAGCTGGTACGCAGTTTCAGATAAGGAAGAATCTGGTTAAATGACTCAGCAAAAGACTCCTCGGTAAGAATCCATCCTACTGAAACAGCCGGGAAAAATCCATAGCGATTATCGGTACCGAATCGCGAAGATCCATCCACACGACCACTAACCGATACAAGATAACGATCACGAAGCGTATAGTTGGCACGAGCAAAATACGACAGGAAGCTATACTCTGAACCGGTGGTTGTACCAGAAAGTACGTTCGCAGCACTTGTTAAGCGCTGGAAGGAATCGTTAGGGAAACCTGAACCAGCAGTATAGGTATAGTTGTAATCATTGTACTGGTAGTCACCACCAAGGGTAACATCCAGAGTTTGGTCTTCAGACAGACTTCCTCTGTACGACAAGTAATGTGCCGTACGATATGAGGCCGTTTGTTGCCATGCCATAGATGCAAAACCACCGTTTGCAGCAGATGCAAAACCAACGGCAGTTAAAGGACTGTACCACTGATCGTCCTTACCCGTTACAATGTCGGCAGAGAATTCTGATCTCCACTCTAGTCCTGGCATCACGTTGTAAGCAAGGAAACTGGTACCGGTTGTACGCATGGTAGTAACTTCGTACTTGGTATTGTCACGATGGATAACACCGTTATAGTAGAACGTGTCATTATTGAGTACGTCGGTAGGTGTGTAACCAGGCAGACCAGCAGGGTCTGGATAGTACAGCGGGCTTATTGGCATAAGCGCAATCAACTGAATTGGCGTAGAGAACGCGTTATCTGTAGAAAGACGCTGATGGAAACTACGACCTGTATTCAGGTTAAGTCCCATGGTTATTCTGTCGCTTGCCGTATGGTCAAGGTTGATACGAGCACCGATACGCTGAAAACGGTCGTTGATCAGAATACCATCCTGGTCGCTGTAATGACCGCTTACGAAGAAGCGGGTTGACTGGTTCCCACCGGATGCAGACAAGTCGTGAGAGAACATGCTGGCATCTTGGAAAGCGAGAGATTGCCAGTCGGTATCAACCGGGCAATTAGCTTGTCCACCGCCGCCAAATTCTGTATTCAAACACTGTCTCCAGTCGGTTCCAAGAGAATAAAAATCAAGAACGTCTTCAATTTCGAAAACTCTCCATCCTGATCCGGCGAAGTTATCGCCGTTGATGGCCGCCTGATACATGTAGTTGATGTACTCTTTAGCATTCATCATATCTACTGTATTCGTAGGCTCGCTGAAACCGGTTTGGTAAGAGTAGTTAAACTGGGTTCGACCTTGCTGCCCTTGACGGGTAGTGATCAAAACCACACCGTTTGCTGCGCGCGATCCGTAAATGGCTGCAGCTGAGGCATCTTTAAGGACCTGAATAGACTCCACATCATTAAAGTTGAACTGAGCAAGCGGGTTTGTAGATGCGGCAGAAATGGAAAAATCGTCCATTACCACGGGTACACCATCAATCACATAAAGCGGCTGATTACTAGCCGAAACTGATGAGGATCCCCGAATTCGCATTTGGATACCCTGACCCAGCTTACCATTGTTCTGTTGAACAAATACCCCGGCCATTCGACCTTGAATTGCGTTCTCAACGGTGTTAACCGGTGCAAATTGTATATCGTCGCCACGTACAGAAGTAATGGCGCCGGTTACATTTCTACGGGAAACTTCACCGTAACCTACAACTACAACCTGATCGAGACCAACTACATCTGCTCGAAGTCGAATATCAACAATAACGTTGCTGTTGGTTATAGTTAGCGGCTGAGTGAATCGCTGATAACCTACATAGGTTGCAACAAGCTGGTACTCGCCAGGAGCCAGCTGAAATGCATAACGACCATCCAGATCTGTAACATCTCCGCGGTTTAATGATGGTATGGCAACGTTAACGCCAGGCAACGCTTCGCCGGTTGCTGCGTCGGTAACGGTTCCCGATACGGTAAATCCCTGCGCATACACTTCACTAGCCGTGAAGCACAGGATAGCCAGTAAGGCTAAATGTATCTTCCTTTTCATAGAGTATGACTTTGGTTTAATTGTTCTCATATTCCCAACCGGTTTAAGGCTCAACCGGCAAGTACTACATCTTTATTGACACAAAGGCAATGATTTTACACTGCTCGTAACAGCAACAATAGCTATTATTTAATGCTATACCAAATAAAATTTTACAGGCTAGTACAAGAGATTCACCAAATTTTACAACTCATTGTCTGTTGAAAGCGATTTTTTGCGGTACATATGCTAGTTTCGGTGCATAACCACTTCACGTAAAAAAAAATGTCAATATGACCTGGTTTCCACAATTATTTTTAGCCTTTCTCCTTATTAGCCGCATTTCATCAGGTGAAACACCCCTTCAGCAACATTCCACCTCCTCATACCATCATCTTGCAGCGTATATTGACAACACCACGCTGGTACTGCTCGGAGAGGCTTCGCATGGAACATCCGAATACTATTCACATCGAGCCCGAATTAGCAGAAAACTCATTGAAAGTGGCAGGTATGCATTTGTTGCCGTAGAGGGCGACTGGTCGCTATTTACAGCACTAAATTCTTGGGTTAAGCTACATGCGGATGCTCCAGAAAGTCTGGATGAAGCCATGGCTCAGCTCAACCGCTGGCCGTATTGGATGTGGCGGAATCAGGAATTTAAAGATTTCGCAGAGTGGTTGCGACGTCATAACGAAAGTCTCCCGGCGGAAGAGCGTGTGGGTATTTACGGCATGGATCTGTATGCCAAGCAACAGGCTATGATAAACGTAACAGATTGGCTGAAGGAATTCTACCCTAATGATGCCCCCGGTGCAGAAGCCGCTTACCGCTGTCTGAGCAGATTCACAGACATTCGTTCCTACCTTCAGCGTGTTGCTTCCACCGGGGATCATTGCGGGGAGGAAGTAAGCAATGTTTTGAACCTGGTTCAGCAGCTGACTAACAGCAATGCAGAAGTGGCATCGCACAAATATTTATACGCTGAAATGAATGCCTTAATGGTTCAGCAGGCGGAGCTGCATTATCGCGCTAACCTGATACAAGGCCCACAGGCATGGAATGTTCGTGCTTCATTCTTTTATCAGGTAGCAGAGCGTTTGTTGATGCATTATAATGGTGCGGGAGAAACGTACGAAAAAGGTGGCATTATCTGGGCACATAACACACATATTGGCGATGCAAGGGCAACAGACATGGGTAATGCAGGGATGTTGAATATCGGTCAGCTTGCCCGCGAACAACTTGGGGCAGACCATGTATTCGCTGTAGGATTCAGTACCTACGAAGGTAAGGTACTGGCTGCATCCGCATGGGAGAATCCGGTACAGCTCATGCCGGTAAGCAGAGCCAGGCAAGACAGTTGGGAATATAAACTGGCCAGCAGTCATGAGGGAGATTTCTATATCATTTTTGGCGAATCGGATAGTCCGCCCGGTCGAAGCGCCCTCCCCCACAGGGCCATCGGTGTTACGTTTAATCCAACCATGGCCAATCAGCAGAATTATCCGATTAGTATTCCGGCACAGCGATACGATGCATTCGTTTTTATACGAAATACAACCGCACTGAACGCCCTTGATTGATTGACTCAAACTAAATTACAACCCACAACATTGCGGTGAGTTCTCCGTAATAAAGTGCTGGATATCGTATATTGAATGCATTCAAATATCTTACACTAACATTACTCAGACATCATGAAACACGCAGCAATTGAGCTTAAATCCGGAACAATGGATGTTGAGCTGTATGATGAAGATGCTCCAGGAACGGTGGCCAACTTCGTAAAACTCGTTGAATCAGGTTTTTATGACGGCCTTACCTGGCATCGGGTTATTCCGGGATTTGTAATTCAGGGTGGGTGCCCTGAAGGAACCGGACGTGGCGGACCGGGATGGACCATTAAATGTGAACTCGACGGCGAGAAGCAATATCACGAACGAGGTGTTCTGTCTATGGCTCATGCAGGACGTGATACCGGTGGCTCGCAGTTCTTTGTTTGCCACAATCGTGAAAACACCCAGCATCTCGACCGCAGGCACACGGTTTTTGGCAAGGTTACCTCAAACGTAGACCTGATAGATGATATCAAAGAAGGAGACGAGATTGTTTCCATCACGATCAAGTGACCTCTTCAGCCCCATCACACAATTGATGGGGCTTTTTTTTTGATATCATCTCCCGCATTACACGCCCCCATCGTATTAATAACACCAAAAATTTCTGATGAAAGTTTTTCTGATACGGCATACTCCTACTGTTGCCGAGAAAGGGATTATTTACGGAAGTACTGATCTAGATATTGCCGAACCCTATGAGCCGCTCTTTAACGATATTGCGCGTTTTCTCTGGCCTAAAAATTTAGCTGACCGTCAGCAGCAACAACATTTATTTTATTCCAGTCCGCTAATTCGTTGCAGCAAAATGGCCGAATATATGGCGGAACATGAGCTCACACCTTCAGAACCTATCGTTTATGATGACCGCCTCCGCGAAATTGATTTCGGAACCTGGGAGATGAAACGTTGGGCCGACATTCCTCGTGATGAGATTGACGCCTGGATGGGCGACTTTGTTAATGCAGCTACACCGGAGGGTGAAAGCTTCGCTCAGGTTATGAAACGAAGTGTGGCTTTTTGGGATGAATTCATCATGCCACTTTGTGCCGAACCTCTGGATGTTTTACCCGGCGAGGTGAGTACGGCTAGTGTAAAAACGGTTGCCAGTGAAGAGCCCGTTGTCTACATATTCGGTCACGGAGGCGTTTTAAGGGCTATTTTATGCCATGTTCTGGGTATTGAGATGGAGCATAGCTTCAAACTGATACTCAGGCACGGTAGTGTTACCCAGCTGGAGATAAACAGGGATAATCGCAGGACCCGGTTAATTCACCTGTCGCGGGGTGGAGTAGAACATTCCTACTGATAAAGATTGTTTACCTTCCGAAGTCGTCTTCTACACGAACAATATCGTCTTCATCGGATGGGTGATTTGGATTGGTGTGCTGCCAAATTTCAGCTACAATGCCCCACTCAGAGGTTCCCACAAGGCGGTGACGCTCCCCCTGGCGCAACTCAACAATATCTCCGGGTACCAGAGAACGTTCCGGTGTCTGCTCGTTAGTATCGCTGATTACAACGGCGGCTTTGCCTCCGATAAGCTTCCAGATTTCCGAGCGTCGATGGTGATATTGCCATGAGAGTCGTTTCTCAGGGGCAACCAGCAAGATTTTGGGACTCAATCGGGAATACCCGGCAAAATCCGCTACATTGAGATGCGGGAAGTAGGTTTCGATGAATGTTGCAGATTGGGCCTCATCAATATAATAGAATCCACCCCAGGGCCGAGAATCATCATAATCAGAAATTCGAAGTCCGAGTGACAAAATATAATCACGGACCTTTAGAAAAACTTCTGACTTTGCCATATCGGCTGGGAATGTTAATGTATTTGACATACTTGTGTACAATTCTAAACATGAATAGTTGGTAATTGCGTATCTTGGCGGCTCAAACTGGTAGAGAGACCGGCTGATTGTGCAGCTACCCTGGACGTATCCGGGATTTCGGACCAGGAAGAATTTATGGATTTCGGTGCATTAATTGTAAATCGAATCCTTATGTATCTGCAACCTTCCGGAACAGGGGTATCGTCAACCCTTTTTTGGAATTCAAAAGAGTAAAGTAAAGCTTAGTTTATGCGAAATTCTGTTCATTTCAATCCCTGGCATCATGTTGATCCTGAATATCAGGAGCCTGACAAAGTAAGTGGCATCATTGAAATTCCCAAAGGTACGCGGGCTAAGTACGAACTTGACAAAGACAGCGGTCTGCTTCGCATCGATCGTGTACTCTATTCATCGGTATACTATCCCGCTAATTATGGCTTCATCCCTAAAACCTATTGCGATGATAACGATCCGCTGGATATTATGATTTTATCACAGGTAGATATCGTGCCTATGTGCATTGTACCGGCTCGTGTGATTGGCGTTATGCGGATGATGGACCAGGGCGAGGCAGATGACAAATTGATTGCCGTTATGATGGGCGACCCTAGTGTGGATCACATTCAGGATATCGACGAACTTCCGAACCACTTCATTACGGAACTTCGCAATTTCTTTGAAGACTATAAAAAGCTGGAGAATAAGCAGGTTATGGTTGAAGAGTTTCTGGGTAAAGCGATGGCCATGCAGATTCTTGGGGATAGTCTGCTCATGTATAAAGAACATTTTGGGTGACGAACCGGGAAAGGTGACGAGCCGAAAAACATGATTCTTTAACGTTCAACTGTCCTCGCTGGGCTTCTGTTGATGAAGCTTCCCTTTCTCAGATTAATACAGTGCCAGCAGAGCTTTGCTCAGCTTACGTTGTAAAGTATTTATCGCCTCGCATGACCTCCACATCGCGCAAGTATACAATTACGGCATAGTTTTCAAAGTAGTTTTCCGCAATGTTCTCCATGATAGCTTCTGCAACCTTATCCGAAACAATTGTTTGTATTTTTACATTTCGACCGGCCCAGTCGGAGGCACGAATTCCGCGCGATCCTTCACCGGTAGCTTCTGTCTCGGTATAGCCTGTAGCCCCTTTTTCTTTCAACATGGTGATAATTTCGCTGCGAAGAACCCTTTCGGTTATTATAGTGATCAGTCTGGCCTTGGTAAGTGTCATTATTTTTTCTCCTGATTAGAACGATGCAATCCACTGTGCGATATACAGATATAACGGAATTCCCAGCGCAATATTGAACGGGAATGTAATACCCAATGCGGCAGTAAGGTACAGAGCCGGACTAGCCTTAGGCAACGCTATACGAACAGCAGCCGGGGCCGCGATATAGGAGCCGCTCGATACCATGGCTGCAAAAACCGTACAACCTGCTACGCTAAGTCCCGCCCAGCTCCCTGCAATTATGGCCATAGTGCCGAATATAATCGGTACGATAATACCAAATGCCCCTAGGAACCACCCGGCCTTTCGAAGGTCTCCAAGGCGCGATGCCGTTACCATACCAAGTTCCAGCAAGAATATTACCAGTGCGCCCTGAAAACCACTCACAAAGAAAGGCTCAATGGGTACAAATTTCGCCGGACCGGCCAGAAAACCTATGACAAGCCCACCCGTGAGCAGTACAATACTCCCTCCGGTTGCCACTTCATGTACAGCTTTCTTAAGAGAAACTTTGCTGTCTTTAGCCATAAAATGAGGTATCAGCAATGCAACCATAATTCCGGGCACCTCCAGCAGGGCGAGCAACGTTGGCATGAAACCTTCGGGCTCAAGGCCCTGGGCCTGTGTATAGCTGATTGCTGCAATAAAAGTTACCGCCGATACCGAGCCATAATGGGCAGCTATGGCCGAGGCGTTGATGATATCCATCTTACCGATGTACCGAAGTACAGCGAATGCTATAATCGGTGTTAAAACACCCATAATGAGCGTTGCCAGCAAAGGACCTGATATCTCTGAAAAGGGGGTTTTACTTAGTTCCACCCCTCCCTTAAGTCCGATAGCAAGTAAGAGATAGATAGAAATACCCTGGTAAACCGGTTTGGGAATTTCCAGATCGCTTTTAGCAAGTCTAACAATTATGCCCAACACATAGGCCAGAACGATGGGGGAAGTGAGGTTGGAAATTAATGCATCCACAGATTTCAGTAGTTAGTTTAATGAATTCCGCGCGGCGTGCGTGAATCTCAGATGGCGACGTAAAATACTCAATCCTTAGTCCTGCAACAATTAAATAGAACTACAATCGCCTAAAGTTAGTCGTTACAAGAGTGTCTCGCTCCAGCATTTTTTTCTCGCTTTATGTAGTTCAAGCCTTCACCAATCTGTTATTCTTCTCAGATTTTGCCATAATCTTTATACCTACAGGGCTTTACTCCAACTTTTGATGGTATCGAAGTAGGCGGTAGTAGCAGGTACGTTTTGGGAGGCCGCAAAAATCATGGCCCTGGCCACATCACGGCTTTCGATTGAGCGATACTTCGTGGCACTTCCCCTCAAAAAAGGGTCTGCTATGTTGAAAATAATCTCTCCGATTCGTTCTCCAAGGCGGGTTTCGGTGCGGTTTCCGAGGAGGAGTGCCGGACGGAAGATCACGGTTTGCCCACAAGTAAATGCTTTTTTCACACCTTCTTCCATCTCACCTTTGGTGCGGTTATAGAACACGTTTGATGTGGCATCGGCGCCTATAGCAGAAACGACCTGTATGTTGGCGCATCCTCCCTCTTGCGCTGCTTTTGCAATCGCAACCGGAATATCGCGGTCGATGTACTGGTACTGCTTTTTATCGGGTGTTTTCTTGCGCGTTGTTCCCAGGCAGATAAACACGCTGGTTTCGGGCGTAAATAAGGAGGCGACCTCCGACCAGGCACTAAAATCGAACAGCTGTTCAGTAATGTGTTCGTTCTGTTGGAGGAGGTGGTTGTCGGGGTGAGGTCGGCGGTTGACCAGGGTTACGGATGTTATGGCTGGCGCGGAGTCACCGTTATGGTTGCTTATCGAGGCGGCGAGCTCGTGCAAAAGCTGGGTTCCGATGAGTCCGGTACTTCCGAATATTAGGGCGTGTTTAGGCATGGGGACTGTTATTTGTGAATTACTTAGCGCCTCGGCAGGGCAGGGATTACAGAGCTTTCGAAGCGTATCGAAGCGTATCGAAGCGTATCGAAGCCCCAAAGTCAAGCAATTGTGCATTCATTGTATTGACAATATACATACATAATACTATATTAGAAAATGGAATATGTATGGAATGAAGAAAAAAACCAGCTTCTAAAAAAAGAACCGAGCATAAGTTTCGAGAGAATTTGTATTGCCATTGAGAATGGAAACATTCTTGATATAAGAGAAAACTTGGCAAACCCCGAATATATCCATCTACGAATAATGATCATTGAGATCGACAACTACACCTGGGTTGTTCCTTTTTATGATGACCACCAAAACCAATCACGAGTATTGATCACAGCATTCCCGAGCAGAAAATTTCAGCAACTATATAAAGGACAAAAACCATGAGTAAACTGCAATTCAACGATTATGAAGAGCGATTAATAGAGAGCATCCATCAGGATGAGTGGAATTCGGTCTCCAATCTAGATGCCGAAGTTGAAAAAGCTCGTGAGATTGCACGACAAACTACAGCAAAAGACAGCAAAATAACCATCCGCATATCCGGCAGAGACCTTGAGCTACTCAAAACTATGGCGATGGATGAGGGATTACCCTACCAAACAATGGTTACATCGGTTTTGCACAAATATGTAACTGGTAAATTGACAGACAAAGAGAAGTAAATGTTGATAAGACCGCTTTGACAAAAAAGCTATGTCATAATGATCATTCATTAGCACAATCATACTCCCAATAGTTGTCTTACATATTGGCATGCCTCATGTTAGTATGACCACCCAACCCAATAAAAAAGCCGCTGTTCCAACAATAATAGCTTAGAACAGCGGCTTTTTATGTTCATGCGAGGGAGGCTGTGTTACCTGTCAGCTCAAGCGACAACTGACACGATAACACATCAAATGCCGGCATCGAACCTCGTTAAAATCCTACACGAACCTGGGCCATAAAGTGGCGGCCGGCCTGTGGATAGAAGAAATTGAATCGGTTCTCCTGCTGACCGGTAATCCACGCGTAGGTATATCCATTGGTTTCATAACGAACATCCAACACGTTCATCACATGCAGGTTAAGCTCAACGCTACGCGCGAAACTGCGATCGCTGAAACGGTAGCCAAGAACCAGGTCATTCACGAAGTATGGATCAATCGAACGCGAGGTGAGTCCGCTATTATCCAGATACTGCCGCGAAACGTATTTGTTGATCAGGTCCGCCTGCAGTCCGCGACGGGTATATCGCAGAGTAGCTGATCCCACCACATCGGGTGACAAAGCTATCGGCGTGTTGGTATAACGCACCTCGGTTTGCGGCAACGGATTCCAGTTTTCATCACTGGTATCGATAAACTCGCTGAATTCGGGAATAATATTCCGGCTCAACGTGAGGTTACCGATGGCCTGAAACGCGCGATTAAACTGCCATCCGCCTTCCAGCTCAATCCCGGCGCGGTAACTGTCCTTCACGTTGGTGCGAACCGCGGCACCCACATCGTTCAGCTGCCCCGTTAAGATGAGCTGATTGTCATAATCCATGTAGTACAGGTTGACGCCACCGAACCAGCGCTGACGATCGATGCGATAGCCCGCCTCCCAGTTATACAGGGTTTCGTGCGACGGACGGGACTCGGGTGAAGTACGGGTTAACTCGCGGCGCACGGGCTCTTTGTTGGCCACCGCGAACGAAGCATACACACGCTGCCCTTCACCGAGGCGGTAAACAAGTCCGGCCTTGGGATTAAAAAACGCATAATCTACGGTCTGATCCAGCTCTACTCGGTTGCCATCGTTGTCGATTACCGGACCCAAAAACGTGTAGTTGATGGTGCGGAGCTGCACATCTCCGTACACGCTGAGGGCTTCGCTTAGCCGGAGGTTGGCTTTGGCGTAAACGTTGAAATCGCGCTTGAGTCCGTTGTTGTCATAGTAACGATGACGGATGTCGGCATCGGGAGAAACCCTTGCCCAGATGACTTCGCCGTAGTGGTCGCCATCGTACTCATTATACCCGCCTCCGAGCGTTAACTGCAGACTTTCAGTGGGCTGATATTCGCTGGAAACCACCATGCCGTAGAACCAGTTATCCAGCCATCGACGACGAATGATATCGGTTCGGGCGATGGTCTCACCGCCGATCACAGCCGGAGGTAGTCCGTAGGTAGACAAACGATCTCTCGGACGAAACTCTTCGAAGTATCCAAGTCCGCGGGTGAGGTGAAGCGACGCATTTGCGGTCCAGTTCTCAGCCACCCGGCGCGAGTAATGCAGCTGGTAATGCGACTGTGTGTAGCGGTCAATCTGATTGTCGTACGTAAACATGTTATATGTGCGCGAGTTTGCATTCAGCAGGCGTGTACGTTCGGCACTGCTAAGTCCATGCTGGTCGGCATAGAAGTTCATCCCGTCTACATCCCCCCGAAGGCGGGCTTCCGGAATACCGTTCCATGCTTGATAGGTTCGCTCACTTCCGGAAAACGCCACGACTTTGAGCAAATCGTTTTTTCCGTAGCGGGAGGCGGACAGGTACCAGGAACTCAGGTCCGACTCGGCCCGGTCGATGAATCCATCGGAGGTGATCTGTGAGAGACGGCCTTCTACTGCCCAGCCGTTGTTCAGCAGTCCGGTGCCCAGTTCCAGGTTGTAGCGCTGTGTGTTGAAACTACCGTACGAAAGCGTGGTTCGGGCGCTAGGTTCGGTTTGCAGGGCTCCGGTTTGCAAGTTCAGCGTAGCTCCGAAAGCGGCAGGACCATTGGTGGAGGTACCAACACCACGCTGCACCTGCATGCTGCCAACTGAGCTGGCAAAATCGGGCATGTTTACCCAGAACACCCCGTGCGACTCGGAATCGTTCACCGGAATACCGTTGATGGTTACGTTGATACGGGTATCGTCGACACCACGGATGCGGATTCCGGTGTAGCCCACTCCCGCACCGGCATCGGATGTACTCACAACCGAAGGCGTGTGCTGCAGCAGAAAGGGAATGTCGCGGGCATTGTCGCGGCGCTCGATTTCATCGCGATTCACGTTCGTGTAGGTCATCGGAACGGAGTCGTCGACCCGCTGAGCGGTGACAAAAACCTCTGAAGTAACGAACGTTTCGGGAATGAGCGAAACCGATATTTCGGTGTCTCGCGGGATGCGGATATCACCGGTGTATCGTCGATATCCAAGATAGGAAACTTGTATTTCAGTGCTCACCGATCGGTCGGATCCGAGATTTCGGTACCAAGACGACAGGTTCAGCGAGAATCTCCCATCGGTGCCAGTTACGGCTCCAATGCCAGATTCCACATGAAATACGGCAGCACCTTCCAGCGCCTGACGGGTTTGTGCATCGCGCACAACGCCGTCAATAGTCTGGGCATGCACCCATAGCGGCAACAGCAGCAATACCGCAAGCGCAACGATATTTCGTTGAATAAAACTCCTACATACGTTCGCTTGTTTTTGCTGAATTCCCGCGTTTCGGGTTTTCGGCGATGTTGCGTACGTCTTGGCACACCGTTGATTTTCAAGCGGGTCCCAGTGCGAGATCATAGATTTGAATTGCATATGCATATTCTCCTTTAAGTGATGTTAGAGGAGATGCAGCATACATGGCGATGTTGAGCAGACACTATTGTGCTTGAGGCATCTCGAGCAGTATACGTTGCAAGTAACCAGATTGATAAGACCGCTTTGGTTTGCAGATCAACGAAGGATGTACCTCCGGGAAACGCTCGCAGCATACTCATCAAAAGGCTACCTGGCGGTAAACTGCAGCGAGGCGACAAGCACAGGGGTTCATTAAAATGAACGCGTCTGTACCGGTTTCCCTTCGCCGGCATTATCCGGATCAGGTATTTTGGGGTATAATCTCAGCCAGTTTTGCCAGCACCCCCAACCTTGTTTTGTCAAAGATTGGACAAGACAAATATACGGCGATTTACACACAAAAATACAGTCCAGGCTCTATTCATGCTTAACTACAGTAATAACAGAAGCTTTTTGCGATCATTATAGCCCGGGTGAACACGCACATTAAATAGCTAGGAAGTAACGTTGGGCATTCAACATGAACAAAAAGGAAAACAAACTTTATGGAGTAAGGCCAAAACCGTTAACCTATAAACTCGAGTAGTAGAAACACATCTTTATACCCTAATTCGAGTAGAGGATGTCCATATAGGTGTCATCTTCAACCTGCGAATGTGGAAATGCTACAATAAAGCTGGCATCCGGTTTTTGTGAAGACATGAGCCTGGGGATGAAATTAATACCCTGATTCCAGTCCGATTTACCGGATCGAGAACTTGCCACGACCAGCAGTTCATCTTCATTTAATCCATCAATGGTATCGGGAATTGTCTGGTTTAGATTAGAAACCGGCTTCAGCGTCACACTGACTTCCGTTGTAATCAGATACAAATCGCGCTGAATTTTCCCCTCGTCTTCATCGAGATGCACAATTTCAACGCTGGTTTTCAGGTTTTCGGCAAGCTTCAAAATGGATTCCAGCAGTATCAGAAAGCTTCTGCCCGTTAAGGTGTTGGGCTGTACCAATAGTACCAGTTTACGGTAAGTCGTTACCGGTTTGGTCAGCTTGCAGATGTATACCTGCTGACGGGTCGACATCAAAACCTGATCCAGAATACTGCCGAAAATTCTGATCGGCGTTGAAATAACACCATTCCAGCCAATTACAATATCGGTAATGGAATTCCTCTTCGCGGCGTTGGCGATACCTTCGGCAATGTTGAGATTCGTCTCTACAACCGGACTTGCCTGACTGTTAACGGCAAAAATATGTCCCTTTGCAATTTCCAGTGTTTTGGCAGCCCGCTCACGCTGATTGTCGGCATCCTTATAGGTATTGATTACCGTCAACGGGAATATGGGATTCTGCCCTTCGGTTTTAAGGTTGGCGGCGAACTCAATCAGGCGTGCCGTAGTAGCAGGATTGGCCAAAGGAACCAGAATACGCTGACGAACCTGCACCTCCGACTCTGATTCAAGCACCACATCATCGGCAAGCCTGCGACCATACTTTTCAACCACCATCGGACCAATAATGCAGGTTACTAAAATCATCATAACGGCACCATTCAGGATTTCCTCCCCTATCAGGCCAACTTCCATCCCAACGAAAACGGCAGCAAGTGTTGCGGCAGCCTGTGAGTTGGTGAGTCCGAAAATTACCCATGCCTGATCGTTGGAAAATCCAAGCAGTTTAGAACTCCCGAAGGCTGCGAGCCATTTCGTAACCACTACCGTAGCGGTCATCGCTCCCATGACAACCCATACATCAACATTGCTGGTCAGGACCTCAATATCTACCTGCATCCCCACAAAAATGAGGAATAGCGGTATAAAAAAGGCGTCTCCAAAGAATTCAACCCTGTTTTTGAGCGGACCTTTGTTCGAAAGCAGCGGATTCAGGGCGAGTCCGGCCAGAAACGCTCCAACAATGGCTTCAATACCAATAGCCTCTGCCATCCAGGATGTAATCAGCATCACGCCAATCACATAGACATAGGTAAAGCGGCCTTTTTCACCGATGAACCGGAAAAAGATAAAACTGACTTTCGGCAGCACGAAAAACATGAATACCAGATAAAGCAGGAAGAGTCCGATCAGTGTTACCCAGAACAGTGTATTCAGGTCGCCATCAACAGAGCGCGCAACCACCGCGAGAACCAATAGCGCCACGGTATCGGTGATAATGGTGCCTCCTACTGCAGCAGAAACACTCTTCTCCTTAAGCAGTCCCAGACGCGAAATTATGGGATAGGCCACGAGAGTGTGGGAGGCAAACATACTGGCTATAAGGATGGATGCGGGAACAGAATACCCCATCCACATGAAAATGAATGTTCCGGCGATTTGGGGTATGAGGAACGTGAGCGAGCCAAAAATCAGGGTATTTTTGCGCTCCTTTTTGAACTGGTCGAGGTTGATTTCGAGTCCGGCCAGGAACATCAGGTACAGGAGCCCGACTTTGCCAAGTACATCAATTACACCGGCAGCTTCTACCAAGCCGAACCCTTTCGGACCAATGATGGTACCTGCGAGCAGCAGTCCTACAATGCCTGGTAAACGAATTTGCTGAAAAAATATGGGGACAACGAGAATGATGAGCAAAAGAATGCCAAACGTGAGTATAGGCTCAGATGCAATTGAGATGGTGTAGCTGTACATGGCTTTTCCTTCTAAAACAGAACCTTTGCAGCTCTCAAACAAATGAAGAGTACATTATTGGACGAGTAACGTGCAAATCTTCTGGTCGGTTATACGTTTCAGAAGACAAAGATGACACGCTAGGATGTACCCTTGGCTTCCCTCAAAGCCTACGAAGTTAGCTGACGGGTTCGGGCTGAGAGAATTGCCCTATCAGATTGCTCTAAATTCACCCCAAATTTTGGGTCCTCCGCTTAATCATTTGATGATTAATTAGGCTATTTCGAATCTAACGAGGTGGATGAAAATTTTCAACAGCTCCCTCGAATTTGGTTGCCATTATTCAACCTTTTTACAAAATAATGCACTTCAGAGTGCATTGAAGGCGGATTTAAGAACATTTAATTTCGTTGATTAATTTCGTAGTATAGTGGCAGAACTTTGACTCACCTAAACGCTCAGGTACCATGAACAAAAACGACATCGCCGCAGCTATTGAACCCCAGATTAATCAGGGACTTACCATTATCGCCGCATCCTTTCTTCTGGGTGTTTTGTTTATGTATGGCATCGGGTATTTCATCCATTTAAGTGCGGAAATGCCTCCGGCTGATGCGTTCAATGATGGCCATCTGGCCCGGACACTCGCGCAGATTACCTTGATCTATTTTGCCATTACCATCCCGGTTTCCAGAATACTTTTCAAGAAGTTTGCCAAGCCCGGGGCAGGAATCAAAGATCCATACCTGGTTGTAAATAACATCCGTACCGGCATGCTGGTGCAGTTAGCCCTCATTGAAGGGGCTGCATTATTGGGCGCGGTTAGCTTCCTGATGGGAGCCCTGGACGGATACACTCAAGTGAACCCCATTATGTGGGGGACATTTTTACCCCTGGCCTACATGGTGTTTCATATCATTTTGATACTGCCTCCGAAGAATTACATCGTTAAGATGTATGAGGAGCATTTTCCCGCATAAAATTAATGGCATTCAAGTCCGAACACCTATCATCAGGACTTTGTGGCCGAACTTTTCAATGCATAATCGTTCGGCCACACCAACCGACATCCCTTGTCATCGGGTAAGCACTACGTCCTGACTTAGTTTTGGTAGTTTTATTCCCGCCGGTCGAGCCGAAGCAGTTGCCCGTTGGCGAAGACATAGTGCCTGCCGTCTTCATGCTGCAGCGATAGCGCCACATCCCCACCGATGCGTGGAAAGGCCGGAGGTTGCTGGTTTTCGAGGAGTACTCTGAAGGGCAAATGTTGCGCGTCGCGAAGCACACGATTCGGATCCAGCGCATAGACCCTGAAATACCCATATCCTTGTCGAAGTAAACGGCGCCAGTCCTGCTCCAGTAACGTTTCCACGTTGGCAAAAATCTCTGGAAACACCTTCATATTGCGAATTTCGAATCCCTCTGCGTCAAATTCATCGTAGGAGCCGAAGGTGGATACATCACCCACATCGGAGACACGCCAGGTGTAGCGTTCGAGGGAGGCTGGAGTGCCGAGGATTTCCTGGGCACGAAAAGCGAGGTCGAGCACGAAGCCGGCAGCGGTTTCCTCGCCAGAGTCACTTGCTGATGTTTGGTTATCGCGGGACCTGCCCGAAGCAGTCTTTTCTGCTCTGGAAACGCGCTGTTGAACACCTTCTTGCGATGCATTTGCAGGGGCAACTTCTGACCGGTCATCAGCCCGGGCAACAATCCGCTCGTCGGGCACCACGGTTCCGTTTCGAAGCACATATCCAAACACCCCGTTAAACCGGTTCATGGGTAAATCCAGATACTCCTGCATATCGGCGGAGGCGTAATCGCCCCGGGCGATGTACGAAAATGAGCTCAACAGCATCATAAAGTGCAGTTTTCGCAGGTATTGTTTCTCGGGATCTTCCCGAAATCCGCCCGACTCAATTAAAATGGTGGATGTTCCCCAGCGCTGCATGTTGTCGCCGAAGGCACGGGGTTCGAAGGTATCATCGTAGCGGGCAATCTGACCCGGAATGTACGCGCGGAGGTCGCGATGCATCATGCCGATGAGGCGCTTGGCGCGCTCCCGTACCTCGTTGGTTTCTTTCTCAACGTTGTAGGCCGGCGCGAGGAAGGCAATGGCTACCGGATCATTACCGGAATCGGTGCCGTAGTACACACTCTGGTCGTGGAGGTTGAATCCGAATACGGCGTTATAGCGATCACGCACGCCTTTGAGCAGAACAGACTCCGGACTCGACAACCGCAGGGCGTCCCGGTTCAGGTCGACATCCAGCGCATTCCGACGTTGATACACCTCGGCGCCATCGGGATTAACCATAGGCATGAACAAAAGGGTCAGCTCGCTCGACCATTCCCGGCGAAGGTGGGCAAACTGGTCGCCGTCGGATGCCAGAAAATTGAACACATCCATGAGTGCCATCGTGGCGGTAGGCTCGTTGCCATGCATCTGCGACCACATAAACACCGTTTGCGGTCCGTTGCCCCACTTCACGAGATAAATCGGCCGGCCCTGAACCGACTCCCCCTCTTGCTGAACGGTAAAATCGGGGTGGTCGTGGAGTTGATTAATGAGCGGGTCGATGTCGGCCTGTTTGAAAAACCGATCGGTTATGGTACTGTCGGCGAAACGCTCAAAAGCCTGGTAGAATCGGTGGTGGAGCGATTCGGAGGTATGGTTATCTACCTGAGGTTGTTGAGGGGCCTGATGGGCTGAGCTGCCGTGGTGATCTGATGTGTAGTTTTTAGATTGGGGTTCAGTTCCGCGGTCTTCAGACGGGTTTCCGGCGGCCATACTGGCAAATAGCAGCATAATCAGGATATTCATGGTGGTACGTAGATTGAGTGACAAAAGATGATCTCAAGTTGAGCAAATCCATGCACACCATCAAGTAAATTGCTGTAAGAATTCAAAACTGGTCTAATCCACCTAAATTTCCTGAATTACGATGAAATCGTTTATTTGCAGGAGTAGACAACTTGAATTCGTACTCTCAAACAGAGAACCTACACAGAAGTATTCGAACGAATCTTGGCATACAGTTTTTGAACAGCCATTTTCGGAGTACGGTCGATGTGAAATACCCCCCAGTGTTTCTCGGGCTCGAGCGGCTCGGGCGAGCCTTTCCAGTCCTCATCAAAGGCCTCAAAGAAAAACGATACAATGCCTTCTGCGCGGGTCCAGGCTTCGAGCTTCTCGAAGTAGATGTTCTGATAGGTTTCGTTCACATTACCGGGATCAATACCTTGTCCGTTGGAGTTGGTGGCCCATCCTGCTTCGGTTATAATAACCGGCGTATCGGGATATTTATCCGCTACGGCGTAGTAATTCTCTTTGGTGTAGGCTAGTCCCTCATCAATGTGTTTGTACTCCCAGACCGGATAAGTATGGATGGAGATGAAGTCGACCTCCGCGGCCAGCTTCTCAAGCTTGTACAGCCAGGGCACATAGTTCTCGCAGAACGTAACGGGCTGAGGTGCACCTGCTTTAACCCGGCGCACATATTCCAGTACGCTGTTTTCATGCACATAGTGGTCGGTCCACTCCACACAGGCTTCGTTACCCACCGAAAGCGACATCACAACATCCGGATAGGCATTGGCCCACTCAATCATCCGGTCGATTTTGCTGGAATTAAGCTCCACATTAGCCTGAAGCTGTTCTTCGGAGTACACTCCACCGCCCCATGGACAATTAAAATTATTCATCTCGGCTACGATGTACGCTCCGAGCATCAGTTTAAACGGAAGCTTCTCGCGGGTAATCACCTCCAGAACCGTTTTGGCGTGGTCATCTACATCGTACATGCGCAGGTAGGTCCAGTGGGGCTGAAGCAGTCGGAGGTCTTCGAGAACCTGCTCATACGAAGGATATTCCCCACCGGGATGCTGCCCTTCCCGAAATCCGGAATAGCAGATGGCCCTGCCCGGCGCAATGCCGAGCTGTTCAAAGGTTGATTTTTTCATCGAATACGCGATTGAATTACAGTTAAATGGAGCTTATTTGAGCAACGTAAGGCTTAGTTTACAGGTGGTTGCTCTGAACAGATGGTATGAACTCAGCACAACGTCCGTCCGATCAGAATTTGAGCTTTTCTTTGCTGTCCCAAATACCCCAGTACCCTCCAACTTCGCCTTCGGCGCCGACCTTCCAGGCCTCGTCAAAGGATGCAAAATAGAACATGGGGATGTCATCCTTGGCCGACCATAACTGCGCGTTGATAAAATAATCGCGGGCGTTTTCGTGGGAAGGCATGGCGCCGCCAAGTCCTTCACCCTTGCTGGGCCAGCCGGTTTCGGTAACCATAACGGGTTTACCCTTGCCGGCCTGCACAGCTAAATCATACATATGCTTCATGTGATCGTAAGCGTACTCGAATGGCGTTCCCTCCCAATAGGGATAGCAGTTACACAGAATCACGTCGCAGGCATCGGAAATTGCAGGTCTTTGAACAAACTCATAGTATGCATCCACATAGCCAACGGGAATTCTACCCGGCAATACTTCTTTTATTTCATTGATATATGCCAGCAGCTCTTCTTCGCTTAGGTCTTTTCGGTATAATACTTCATTACCGACAGCTGCAACATCTACAAGCCCTTCATTTGCCAAGGCAATCAATCCGTCGAGCTCTTCCCTATTTTTTTCTAGATCGCTGCCAAGCCACGCACCAACCAATGTTTTTATACCCATTTCCTTAGCGATCCGTGGTATCAATTCATTGCCCTCGGTGCAGGAGAAAGACCGAACCCAGGATGTGTATGGCTTTAGTATTCGTAGGCGTCTGCGAATTTGATCTTCAGATATAATATCACCGGGTTTTTGCCCTTCTTCGTACAGGCTGAAGCAAAATCCGTGAACGCCTTCTTCCAAAATTTCACTGAAGAGTTTTTTGCGTTGTTCTTCGGTTTTATTTTTGAGATACGTATTACCCGAAAGGGTTTCAATACCTTTGTAGTTTAAATAATTTTCGGAACGAAATGACATAATGTATAATGCTTGATGTTAACGTTCGCCGCGGTGGATTACCAATTCGGCTTTATTTTTTGCTTTACGTTCGACAAGACTGTATCCCAGCTCATCCAGATGACCATGATAACTGCTATGTGTAAACAATATCGACAATTCTGAGGGTTTTTATCGTTTCTAAATACGGCTTAACCAACTTGTTATGGTTTTTTTGCCGGATCTGAAGCCGTGAATTTGAGCTTGTCGTTAACATCCCAAATTCCCCAGGAAGTACCGGCCCAGCCCTCGGCATGTATTTTCCATGACTCATCATGAGATGAGAAATGAAAACAATCTACTTTCAGGTGCGTTGCCCATGATTGCGACTCCAGGAAATATCGAATATAGTTGTCTTCAGATGGAATCGCATCATCAATTGGCTCACCCTTACTTGGCCAGCCGGTTTCTGCAATGATAATGCGTTTCCCTTTGGCAACTTCTTTGGTTTTTCGGTACATCTCCTGTAGATACAATGCTGCGTGCTCTACGCTGCTGCCCTCCCAGAAAGGATAACAGTTGATGGGTATAACATCACAGGCCTCAACCAGTGCAGGATTATTAATGAATTCGAAGTACGCATCTACGGTGGTTACCGGTACTTTAGGTATGGCTTGTTTTGCGCGGTCTATGTAATCAAGCAAGGCTTGTTGGGATAAATCACCACGGTATAATACCTCGTTTCCAACGGCGGCGATATCAGCAACGCCTTTTCCAGCCAAAGCTATGAGCGACTGTAGTTCGCGCTCATTTTGTTCGGGATCTTTGCTTATCCATGCACCAACAAACGTTTTCAAACCCATCTCCCTGGCAATTTGGGGAATCAACTCGTGTCCATTTGTACACGAGAAGGTTCGTATCCATTTGGTGTAGGGCTTCACAAGTTTAAGCCTACGTCGGATTTGATCGGCTGTGATCATATCTCGTGGATCTTGCCCTTCGGTGTAGGCACTAAAACAAATTCCATGTATGCCTCCCTCAAGCTGTTTATTAAACTGCCGACGCAGGGCATTTTTACTCATACTGCTTATGTCGAGGGGCGTATGGAAAAATTGCGGAAATTGATTCAAGATTTCGGACTTGGACATGCCTTCCACACCCAGTTTGGGCAACAGACGCAATTTGGTGTAGGCTGTTGGCTTTTCAGCTTTTCTCATTGCCAGTTCAGCCTGAATTTCACGAGCCCGCGCCTCATCCAGATCATAATTTCGCATGATAAACATCGCGATGAGGGTACCTCCTATAGGCACACCGGAGAAAAATAACCGCAAGCCTGTAACCGCTCCTTCCGGCTGCTCAATAGCACCGGGATCCAGTCCGACGTACGATATGATGAGGCCGCTAAGTCCTCCGGCAATGGCAAAACCAAATTTAACCATCCACCAATAAATAGCGCCGAATATACCTTCCCGACGTTTACCGGTGTTAAGCTCGTCGAGATCACAGACATCGGCGGTCATCGACATCATCAGCGTAAATAAACTACCGATTCCGAATGAAAAGAACGGAAGCGCGAAAATAAACATGTAGGGTTTGCCGGGTATAAACAAAAACCACAGCAAGATGTAGCCAAAAATAGATATCCCTTGTGATAGCAAGAATGCCCGTTTTTTACCCATCTTTTTCGACATCCAGGCGACAATGGGGATAACCAAAAAGGTGGTTACCAGTGCGCCCAAACTACCGAATAATGTTGGCCAGATACCTGCTGATGGAGCATCTCCTCCAAATAAATGATAGACTACAATGAAAAAGGAAAATGCGGCTACCGTGTTAAACGCATTGAAAATGAAGAAGGTAGAAATACAAAGCTTGCGGAAAGGTCGGGACTGAAACGCTTCTTTAAATCCTTTAAAAATTTGAAGCAAGCTGTCGCCAATGCCTGCAAAGCTCAATTTGGCCAGACTCTCGTCGTATTTAGTGGATGTACTCTTGATGAATATCGCCGGTATCATGGCCAGTATGGCACAGCCCACCCCAACATAAATGGCAAGCGTACGGGTAGCAGTATCTGCATTCGGAAACCAATTTGGATCGTACATAATTACCCAGAACCAGGGCGCAATAACCCAAGCCCATTGTCCTATCCATTGTGCCGTAGCCATGATGGATGTACGCTCGTGGAAATCGTCGCTCATTTCGTAGCCCATCGCCACGTAAGGCACACTAAATATGGTAAGGCCCAAATAGAATATGAACGACCAGGTCATGAAGTAGATAAAGTTGTACTCCAACCCGCTTTCTCTATACAACTGCCACATGGCAATAAATGCCAGACCCATAATAATGGCACCAATAAACACATACGGTCGTCGCCGTCCCCAAACCGACCGGGTGTTATCGGAGATATACCCCATAATGGGGTCGGTAATAGAATCAAATATTCTTGGGAAGAAGTAGATGGCAGCCCACATCCATCCGGGAAAGCCCAAATCCTGTACCAATACCACCATAAATATTCCCAGCGCTGCCGGAAACATTTGATTTGCCAGCATACCAAGACCAAACGCAACTTTTTGGGTAGTAGGGACTTTGCCCTTGCCCACAACGACACTATTTGATGACATAATTGTGCTTTAAATTAATTCTGTTTAAATCCCATCGCTTGTATTTGTTAACCAGACCAACCTATTTCAACTCCATCAGATCACCTCTACCCAGCTATTCATTTTCCCGCATTGCCCGAATTTCCGCTGCGGTGGGCGGTACCAGCACATCGCGCAGCAGTGAATCCAGATCGCCTCCGTATGTTTTGGTTATCGGTACCCCGTCGCGGGTAAGTCCGTCGAACACCCCGGCATCCACATAATGCCATATTGGAAACTTCGCCTGAGCCTGCAGGTTGATGAGTCCGAAATGGTTTTCAGATCCCATTGGATTTCCGGCATCTTTCCAGGGCTCATCAAATGCCTCGAAATAGAAAACACTGATGTTGTTTGCGTTTGACCACTCTCGGATATGCTGATAGTAAAGACCTGATTTGTACTCATCAATGGCGCGCATTCCGTCGGGACCATATTTCTCGTTGGAGATGGTTGCCCAGCCGGTTTCGCCAATGTGAACAGGTTTCTCTACTCCGAGACTACGCATGTATTCAACTACGCTTTCGAACTGCGCTATGGCATAATCACGTGAACGGATCATGGCGGCATGTACCTTTTCACGATCACTTAGTCCATACTCTTCGCGTGGCACCCCCCAGAATTCCGGGTTATAGTAGGTATCGTGCATCGGATAGGTATGCATCGAAATAAAGTCCACTTCGCGGATAAGGTCGTTGAGGTCTTCGTTGTGATACTCTTCTCCACCGCCTCCCCATGAGGCGAAGTTATCGGATGTGGTAATCCACAGCGATTCAGGTAATTCACCTTGTCGCTTTAAATCTTGAAGATGGCGAACCCATCGGAGGATGATAGAGGGCTCAACGTAATATTCCTGCGCCCAATGCACCATAGCTTCGTTACCTACCGCTATGATTTTCACAATGTCAGGAAATTCCTGGGCGAGTTCTACAGAGCGCGCTATTTCCTCGGCATTTCGGGGTGCATCAACATCGCGAATGCGCTCCGGTTCATCCGTCCAGGCATTCTTCGCGTCAATCCAGGCTCCGAGCATCACATACATTTCAAATTCAGGATCCTCAGCGCGAACTTCTCTGATGGCTTTGAGCAGATTGGTTGCTTCAGGCAGGTACACGTTGTATGTACGCAGTACCCTTACACCCATAGCGTGGAGCAGTCGGATATCGTCTTTGAGCTGAGGTATCGTAGGCTGAATATCCCGCGTATTCTCGCGGTACGCCCCGAAGGAAATCGCTTGATAGTCCGGATTGCCTAAAATTTCCTCCGCGGTTATGGTAATCGCTGAGAAATCGTGCTTTTGTGTGGGTGCACAAGATGCCATAATGCTAAGGACAAGAATCAATGGAATTATTTTTCGAAACATAACTGCTAGATATTAGTTAAGGTGGTTTTCGCGTAGCATCACGTGCAATTGCTTAATTTCACCGGTACGATCGAATATATTTCTGCTTATAGAAGGCCCGAGAATGAGACCATCAGCAGTTTGCTCCTCTCCGTTTCGGTAGATTACCTTGATTTTGTCGTAATCAGATATACTGTATACAACGGGTACTTGTACATAGGAGAAGCACAATCCGCCGGATGGTATCTCTACCGTCTCTTGTTCCTGCTTCACATTTACAAAATCTAAACGAGTAGGCGCTTGCGTGAACTCGGCTTTACGAAGCAATCTGGGCTTGAATTGCAATTCACCCCCTTTTGATTGAATACCGAGTTCGCCGATACTTACCAGGATGTCTTCTTTCACCTGACCGGTCATGCCGGGTTGCTGAGCACCTCTGTGCCATGGTGTGTGGGAATATGGGTCGGTAGGGAAAGCACCATAAAGCTTTGGTGTTTTATGAATCCCAATCCCGTCGCCAATCGCATGGAAATGATTCAGAAGGGTTTCAGCGCATGGGTTATCGGTTCTTTTAGCTTCAAGAGCAACCTCATGGGCAGCAAGGTAAAGTTTTGAAACCATGTGCCAGTATATCGATCCGAGTCCTTCATAGGCAAAGAATGTACCGGATCTACCCGTGAAGGCTTTATGATTAAACACTTCTTCAAAAATTTCGAGAACCACATTGGCATCGGCCGTCACCAGTGCTTTATAGCCTGAACTACTAAGTTCTTCCAGCGCTTTGGATACATCGGTGGCATTTCGGAAGTTCCCATTAAAATGGTATCCTCCATTTACATCTTTGATAATCAACGTTGTATTACCATCGGCTACCAGCTTTTTAAGCAGCGGCGAACGTACGATTGCTGTTTCAGGAATCTGATTTTTTTGAAGGAATCCCGGCAAGCTCTTGTTCGGATACAGCATATAACTGTTTTGATCAGCTCTGTAAAGGGCGCTGTTTCGAAGCGCATTGAGTACACTGGCTGCACTTTCAGGATTAAGGTAATGGGAGCTCAATACAGCTACCTGCCCTTCCAGCATTTCGCTAAGATACTCAATGCGAATACCTTCCGGCATCATGGTCATGATATTATAGCTGTGATACAATCCATCTTCACGCTGGTTTGCATCAATAGAATGCTCTAACCACTCAAGCGATTGCTCAATAAATTGGAGCAATTCGCCTTTGTGGATTTCGCTCGTCTCTCCCTTAAATCCTTTTTTATAAATTTCGGAGCGATAATCACTGCCTGCTTTGCCCAGAGCGTCGGTAATACGTTTACGAGCTGCATCATTCATACCGCCATTTAACAGACGCTTATTGTCAATGAGCACCAATGCAACACTTGAAAAGAAGGTCTTAAGCTCATCCGATATTTCGGTATCTGTAAACGAGCTTTCTTCAACCACGCTTTGGAAAAACTTCAGGAACCGGCGCAGGTAGTACAGAGTAACCATGGAAACCCCGTTGCCTACAAGAGCATTATTGGCGTCATTCCACTCGGGTCGTTGCGTATTCATCCAAATACCGCCTTCGGGGATGAAGTTCGACATTTTTGCGAGTACTGTGGCCAGTATTTTCTCTAAGAAGTTAACCCGGTATATGCCACCGTTCGTCAATTTTAATAAAGCACCATCGGCGCCTTTTCGGGCAACCTGATCGCGTATATGCCGATCAAGATCTTCATCAAAATCTATGGTATTCTTTGGATCATTGGAGATCTGGTCATACGACTTAATTTTGTAGGGTACATTAGCGTACACAAATATGTTTCTGCTAAATAACTTCTGCATCGCGCTGGGTTCGCGCTGATGGTAAAACTCCAGAAACTTAAGCAGGTATATAATTTGATGATCTCCCCAGTAGCCAATGTACGACCAGGGATTATCGGGTTCGATCGTTTCCCAGTCGAATCCACCTTTGGTGACGCGGTAGGGGTTATATCCATCGAAGGTAGATGTGTTTAAAAACTTGAATATCATCCCCTCGATGAAACCAGGATACGAATGCACGAGTGCTTCCCAGTTCTGGAAAATGTCTCTCCAGTTGCCCTCGTAATCCAGAATTTTGGAACCGTCTATTTCACTGTTTGTGTTGATAGAAAACTTATTCCACGGTCTGCTTGGATCGCCGTGTCGGCGACTGAATTTGAGTGGCAGGTATTCTTTGCAAAGGCGATACAAATCCGGATCTGTACAGTCTGCAAGTCGGTCATACAACGTACTCTTATCAAGTAACTCCGGCAATGAACCTATGAAATCGGCATTACGCTCGTATACCTCTCTGCTTGCGTTGCGCAAGTAGCCGGTCAGATCGCCTTTTTCGATGTTATAATTCTGATCAAATGTCCCACCACGCATGATATTGAACAGTACGTTGGAATAATGGCGTGCATCTTTAAGCGGATCGGCGCTGGTACGTAGTCCGTCGGCTCCGGCAATGAGCTGAATTAATGTTTCTGTTCCTTTTTGGATGTCGGTTTCAATGCGTTCCGATAGACTAACATTCTCTCGAATTTCTTTATCCAGGGCAATAACCTGGCCATGATGCTGATTTACATTAGCCACGAGTTGCCAGTTACGTGCGGTATCATTTTCCAGCTCTACCTCACTGACTGTGAAATACGCACCTTTCTCGCCTTTAATATCATACTCCGGTTGAACATCCTGCCCCTTGCGGAACGCGTTCAACTGTAACGATGATAGCAAGTAGTTTGGGTTTTCAACACCGAGCGACCATACCACATTAGCTTTAAGAGCTTCACTAGGCTCGGCTTTATCGACAATAATGGCACTCAGGGCATAGATCCCCAAACCTGATTCGCCGGCGAGTTCACTACGCTTGTATGCATCAGCCAGATTGGACGACGCGGTCTGAAGGTCGGGGTCAACGCCATACGGCATAATATTCTGAATACCATCCAATATCTTAACCTTGCAGACCTTACCAGAATGATTGCGAAGTTCCGACTTACGCACAAAACCGTATAGGTTACTCGAGTTCCATTCATAGCTGTATGTGAGACCCAGATCATGGTTCACTTCCTCAAACATGATCTTGTTACCATAAAAGCTTTTGTACAAATTACGGGTGAGTTTGTACTTGTCGGCATTGCGCTCAGAAAAAGGCTCCCAGATTATTAATTGTTCGCCGGATGTTACCTGTACAATAGTTTTGCTGCCCGTTATATCTGCTGATTCGGTTATTTTATCGTCGGTATAATATGGGAATAAGGCATATTCATTGTTTTTTCGGCCTGCGGTTAGTCCACCGTTACTCGAAATAAACATCCAATGGTTAGAATCACTTACGATGCTCATAAAAAAAGGACGCATCGTGTGGTAGTTCGTTATTTTAAACCATTTACCGTTCTGAATTTGTTCTGTTGAGATAGACAAGGTGTTAAAATTTTAAGTTCAGGTTTGGTTAACAACTAATAATAAATAGATTGTATGGAAGAGCGTTTTATTTGGAATACACTCTCACGTAATCGACCAGCATGGTTTGAGGAAAAGGGGTACTATTATTCGGCGAGCCTACAAAGGTCCCGCCTACAGCGACGTTCAAAATGATGTAAAAGGTATTGTCGTTGAATACCCATTCGTTATTGCCGACATCCGATGGTGTGATCGTATTGTAAAGCACATCATCTACAAAGAAGTCGATAAAATCAGGTCCCCACTCAATTGCGAACACATGAAATTTCGTGTCGAATCTGGAGTTGGTAAGCTGATAGGTTTTGGTAACAGCATTGCCGCCGGAGTAACCCGGACCATGCACGCTGCCATGAATGATGGTTGGCTGCTGACCACGGTACTCCATGATGTCTATTTCACCGATTTGCGGCCAGATAACCGTTCCGTCAGAGTCATCACCGAGCAGCCAGAATGCCGGCCATATACCTTGTCCGAAAGGAAGCTTTATACTGGCTTCGAATCGGCCATAGGTTGTTTCGAAGAGGCCTCTGGTGAGGATTTTACCGGAAGTAAAGTTAGAGCCGCTGAACGACTCTCGGCGGGCAGTAATATGGAGCATGCCTCCTTCTACTTTCACGTTTTCGGGACGGTCGGTGTAGTATTGCAATTCCTGGTTTCCCCAGCCCTGCAGTCCTACTTCAGCTCCGGTTCCGATATCAAATATCCATCGATTTGGATCTACACTTCCCTCCACATCAAACTCGTCACTCCAAACCAGGTTTGGAAAACGATTTACTTCAGGATCATTAACATCACTGCATCCCCATGATAGGGATGCAGCAATAAAGACAGCGATTATTGACATAGCAAATTGTCTCATAATTTTTAAAACAATTATGTACTTAGTCTGGTGCGTTCGCATTGTACAGATAGATATTATCAACCCAGATGGTGGCTCCGCGTAAAGCAGGCCCCTGATCGGAATCTAATACTATCTGACCCAGATTATTTCGCGGTGACAGCGTTCTGATGTCTACCTCGAGGGTTATCCACTCTCCGGATACCAATCGGTTTGTTCCAATGTTCTGGAATATAGTTGCACTTACGGAGCTCTCTCCGGCACCCACATTGTTCACAATCCGTGCTCTTAAAGCAGAACCGGGCGGAACAGGGTTAGGAAGGAAGACGTCCATAGTAAGGTGCGTCATGTTGGTTCCGTCAATGGTGGGCACATTCTGTCTGAACTCGATCCCAACAAAGTTGAAGTTCTCATAAGCAAGAATATTATCACCATTAATCTCGAAGTCGTTCGATGTTGTTGTCTGGAACGGCTCGTAGAATCCGTTGTAGAAATCAACCGGTACGTTTTCATATACATCACTGAAGATGGAGATAACATTGGCTGGATTTCGGGTAGGGGTGGGCGCAAAGGTAAACTCACCCATTGACTCCACCGTTAACTTACCGGTGGCTGGTATACCTGCCAATGATGCCGTAATATCTGCATTTCCAGCAGCCAAAACGTTCACGCGCCCTGTCTCGTCAACGGTCGCTACTGATGGATTGGAGCTGCTGAACGTGAAATATGCAGGAGCAGGTCGTACAGTAACATCGATACCGTCAGCCTGATTGATGGTATAGGCTAACCCTGTTACCTGCGGCCCCGAACCAACAAAAGATGTTTGTGTAACTTCTTCCCCATTGAAAATAGCAGGACGAGGCTGTGCCATATTCTCGATAAACTCGTATCTCAACTCGTCAATCCAGAAAGTATAGCCCTCGCCATCCTCAGGACCTTCGGCATACCAGAAGAGACCCTGGCTGGCAGTTAGCAATGAAGGGTCGGGAATTGGAATGGTGTACTTACGCCAGTTGGTGGTAAGCCTCATATTCTGACGGGTAACTTCGAATTGATTCCCCAGGAAATCCTGACCGAAACCGATATCGTTTATGGTTCCGCCTCTTGTGCCTTTGGCATAGAAGGTAAGGGCATTGTAGGAAGTCAGGTTTCTGCCTCCAAAGTCATCTCTGAAGATAGCTCCAGCGAATGCGCCCATCGGGTCACCAACATTAGGTACGTCAAAACGCATTGATGCACCGCGATTCCCGAAGAATACGTCGGTATCTACGGTAAATGCATTCATAAGAGAGCCCTCGTACGGGTAATATTCGAGTCCCGGACTAAAGCTATCGATAAAGACTTCAGGATTTGAGGTAAGCTCAGGCTCCGCGAGTCCATCTACCGCTCGTTCACAGGCCGTGATGCTGACAATCAGCAGAAGGCTCATTACTAGTGCGTATTTCATATTGTTTAAGACTAAATTCTTCATGCTAATAAACATTCGTTTAGTTCCTTATATGTTAATCTGAATGTAGGTTCTAAACTCCCACTCATTGCCGTTCCCGAAACCGGGGGCGGTAGGGTTAGGTACAGTTGCGCCACTTGGGTCCGTCATGAAAGCCGGAGCGTAACGTGGTGAAAACTGATCGAGTGTACGGTATGTACCTCGTACACCAATTCGGGTGCGGGGCATATTGAACCAATCTTGTTCGCCAAGCGACATAGACACATCGGCCATGAGCTGAAGCGGGAAGGTAAGGTTAAAATCGCGGTGATAATCGTAGGGGCCCCAGTCATTTACTCTTGCAAATGTATTCAACATGATATTTCGATATATCAGTCGGAGGTCGCCACCATAGCGGCTTACGGTCCGATCATCACTGCCGTTCGCCTGGGCATCGCCACCATATAGACGGGCTATCATACCCAGATCCGGACTCAGACGCGAAACGATGCGTGCATGTACTTCCCAGAGATCTTTTGCAGGAGGCGCACCAGGGAAGGCGAATGTGGTACGACCGTCGGGAAGAATACCGATAGCAGCATCTTGTGTAGTTGGCAGGTGACGATAAATGAAACCTACGCTAGCTGCAAACGGAGCGTCTTCGCGGTAATCGTTATTCCAGTCGAACATGTATGTAGCCGGAGTGGGATCGAATGTAATTAAGAGCTCACCGGCAACCATTTCTCTGTTGGCTCGAACCACAAATGGATCATCCAGGATATTTCTTGGTCGTGATGCACCACCGGCGTCGGTTGGTATTGGACCTTCAATTGGCTGTTGCCACAGGAAGTTTGGAGCAATCTGAAAATTGCCCAGCTGGTAGGCAAAACCGGTAAGGAAATTATACTGGTTACCGCTTCCGCTGTCTTTCAGGTGCCATCCGGTGAATGTCATGGTTTGATCAAATCCACCGTTGGCAACAAGGCCCATAACCGCAGACTGTGCATACCAGTTAAAATTACCTTGCTGAACAGTAAGTTTGATTTTACCACCCCAGTTATCTTCCGGTTTGATTTCATCTACAAAAACACTGCTGCTTCCATCACTGTTTTCACGGTAGAGTTGGAATTCGCGACCATTTAGTGGCTGACCAGCCCAAATTACACCGGCTTCAACACCGAGAGGACCGAAATCGCGACCTGCGGCAAACGTTACACGACGGGTTTTAGGTTGTGGAATAGCAAAGGAGCTTTCGGCCTGACCTTGCTTTGCCACATCTTCATGATAGATAGCGGCCATATCCCACTGACCGGGACGGTAGCGGTACTTCACGAGAAATGCAGGGTTGGCTCCCCACCAAAGCTGTGGACCGAAAGCAAATTTAAGCCCATCAAATTGACGACGGCCTGCGGCTTCGAATCCGAACGGCGCTATGCCGTTATAGATATCTATCTGGTCACCGTAATTAGCTTCAGGATACAGACCAAAGAAGTCACCTTCATACCCCCAGTGGTAGCGGCCCGTTCGGTAGAAACCGGTAAGATCAAACATCCGGTGGTTCCAGCTATAACTGGCATTGTACACCTTCAGGCGATTCACATCCTGAAGCATAGCGATGCCTTCGGGAGTAAGAACCTCAAGTTGTCGACCGCGATTTTCATAGAAAATCTCATCAATCGGGTTCTGGGCTACGTTCGCCAATACGTTGAATTGTACTTCAGCACGCATATTTGGTGCTGGCTCTGCCTCAACTCCGATATAGAACGACTGCATGTGATCAAAGCCCTGTTCATTCGGGAACTGGCGGGTGTTTGGATCGGCTGCATTCGGTGTGGTAATTTTATCACCGCCGGTATTAAAGGTCATAAAATCAGCAGTAAATCGACTCAGACGGATACCTGAAAGGCGCTCTACCTGTAATGCGGCGCGATCGCCACGAGCTTGAAGTACAGCATCCATCAGATTAATATGACTGAAATACTCGGCAATTGTTTCCAGAGTAGTTCCTGGTGCATACACATCAAGTTGATGAGCTCGCTGCAAAACATAGTAGGCTGCACGCGGGAAAAGCTCGAAATGACCAGCTGCGTTGGTCTGGCCCTTAGCCATAATACCAAACCACTCCTCGTTCATATTATTTTCGCCCTCTTGATAGTCCCACCAATAACCGCCATTCGCCCATGAAGCGCCTGTGTTATGAACATCGAGGTCTTCTGTCTGACCAAGCTTCCACCAACCGTCACTCCATTGGAAAGTAAATCCACCGATAGAATTGTTTGCGCGACCTAAACCAGCTGCATTTTGATAGATGTCAAGCCAGTTAAGATGCTTGAAGTGGGCCTGCATGAGCTGGTCTTCCTGATTGGTTCGTGCGTTAAATGCATCTGAGCCAAACTCGGTAAGCAGTACAGGTTTGCCATATTCAGCAGCAACACGATCGTAGAGATCGGTAAAAGTTTCGCCACGATATACGTTTGCACCGAAAATATCCATATCGGGCATGTACTGTACGACCAGGTCCATGAACAGGAGGTCACCATTAGCCATGGCTATCGGGCGATTCTGATCTACATCTTTCATAGCCAGGGCTGCCTCATTGAAAAGCTGATACATGGCACGTGCACGTACCGTAGAGGTGCGGTCAACAACAGGAATATCCTCCGTTTCGGCACCGCCCCAGAAAAGTCCGTAGTTATTCTCGTTACCGAGCAGATAAAGCAAAAGTCCGCGGGTACCGCGAAACTCTTCAACCATTTCGGTTACTTCACGCAGGAGGAGTTCCTGAACACGAGGATCGGAATACTCGGTGTTAGCCATCCAACCGTCGTTAAGCATAACACCATAGCGACCAAACGAGTGGTTAAGCATGGTGTAGATACCGAAATTGTCGTAAATATATTCAACCCATCTTGGGGTAATACCGGTGTAAACACGAATGGCGTTTACGCCCATATTTTGAAGCAGCCCCATTTCATAGTTGAGGGCATTCTGGATAAAGCGATCGGGTTGTCCCCAGAAGTCGTATTCGTAGTTGGTACCGATTGGGAAATAATCCCAGTTCATACCGTTAACCATCAATGGCTGACCGTCAACTAGCAGTCGCCATCCATCCTCATTTTCTTCAACCCATACGCGGTTGGTTTGGGCTGATACTGCTACTGATACACATAATAATATGCTCAGTAAAGTCAAATAGCGTTTCACTCTGTTCATATCTATTGGATTGCGTAAGAATTACGATGAATGTCGCAAGGAAAAATAAATCACAAACACCTGCCTATGTGGCGGGGCAGGTGTTTGTGTTGTCTGACTGTTACTTGAGCAACGTCATTTTATTCATCAGGACGGTATTACCGGCCTGGAGTCGGTACAGGTACATTCCACTGGAGAGTGCACTTGCATCAAAAGTTACCGAATGGGATCCGGCTGAGCGGGTTTCGTTCACCAAAGTGGCAACACGTTGACCCATCATATTGAATACTTCCAGTTTAACCTGTCCGCTTTCCGGCAGCTCGAATTGAATTCGGGTAGTCGGGTTGAACGGGTTAGGGAAGTTTTGACTCAAGGAGTACTCGGCAGGTACGTTAGCACCATCTTCGAGGTTGGTTGACTCCCCGCCTGTTACGGCTACGGCCAGAGCAGGCTCAGAATACAGATCGGTTGCACTGTTGTACTGGAATAACCAGAAGTTATACTCCGTACCTGCTTCAAGTCCGCCTAGTACGAATCCGAATGGCCCGTTGCCTTCACCGTCGCCGGCGATGGTACCAAAGACGTGCTGTGTACCCTGAAGAGGATCTTCAAGTGCGTCGGCAGTCTTCGCGTAGAACAGACGGTATGAAATGTTCGCCTGATCGGTGTTGTTAGGACCTGCTACGAGGAATATTTCACCTGAACCTACCGGATCACCACCGATGGAAGAACTAGCTTCAAATCCGAGCGGTGTACCCGGCGCCGTAACAACGGCCTCTCCACCGAAAATCATATCATCCCAGTAATAGGTTTCTCCGGTTCCAACGGTGTTAAAATCAAAGAATATAGATGCTTTGTTATAACGGCTGGCAAAATTAATTGGAGCTGTTCCAGGAGCCTGATTCGTAAAGTCGAATACAAGTGTTTCCCACTGAGCAGCTACGGTAGTTCGAACTTCCGCTTCTACACTTACGGTAGGATCATTTGAATTTTCAACTTTGAGACGCACAGGGATATCAGCATTTGGAGACCAAACACGCACACTCATGGTTGTGTTATTTTGATCGAATGGAATAGCCGTTGCAAATCCAGCAGGATGTCCAAGTGTGGTACCAGACCATGGCTCACCACCGTCTTTAACCGTACGTGCAACTCTGTTGTTCGAGTCGGTAGGATCTACAACGATGTCTGTAGTAGTTCCGTCACCGAAATCATCAAACCCATAGTCTCTGTCAACGTCTTCAAAGGTAACCGGAAGATTCAGTGTGTTGGTATCACCGTTATCGCCGCCGTTGCCGTTGCCGTTATCGTCGCCATTACCTTCACCTACAGTGCTTCGGGTAACAACTGCAGGCGCAGAGTACTCTTCGGTAGTCGTATTGTATTGGAATAACCAGAATGTATATTCTGCACCAGGTTGTAGTCCACCAAGTACGAATCCAAATGCACCCGTTCCATTACCATCACCAGCTGTACTACCGAATGTATACTGGGTGGCGCCGGTTATTGGATCGGCTACATTATCGGCTGCGAGCGCGTAGAATAAGCGGTAGACGATACCACCCTGACCTACATTATTAGGACCTACGGAGAGAAAGATATCGCCTGGCTCCATAGGAACGGCTGCAGGAGCGTTATTTACATCAAATCCGACCGGAGCAGCAGGACCTGTAGCAGAACCTTCTCCACCGAACTCGAGGTCATCCCAGAAGTAAACGGAACCGTCGCCCGGGGTGCCAAAATTGAAAAACATGGAAGCCATATTATAGGTACTACCAAAATTTATCGGCTCTGTACCCGCAGCTTGTACTGCGAAGTCGAAAACCAGTGTTTCCCAAGCTTCGGCAACTGTTGTACGCACTTCTGTTTCCACAGACATGGTATTATCATTAACATTTTCAACTTTGAGTCGAACAGGAATGTCTGCCTTGGGCGACCAAACGCGAACGCTCATAGTTGTATTACCGGGACTAAACGGAATTGGAGTGGCGAAACCACTTCCAGCGCCCACAGATGTACCAGCCCATGGCTCAGAATTTTCTGTTTTCAAGCTGCGAACAACACGGTTACCGGAATCGGTAGGATCCTCAACGATTTCAGATGTGTTACCACCGAAATCCTCTAGACCGTAGTCAAGATCAGGATCTTCAAACGTAATGGGAAGATTAAGTCCACCTCCGGCTACCGGAGCATCGTCCGTTGCTACCATCACAACATTGTCGATGAATACATCGGCAGCGCTCAATCCCAGCTCAAAACCGAGCTTCATTTCTGGATACTTGGCCGTTAATGTAAATGTAGCTTCATAGCCTTGCATTGATGTTGTTAAAGCAATATCCGTGATATTTTGTGAAGCAAATCCGCCACGTTCTTCACCGAAAAACATGCGAAGTTGTCTTCCAGCCTCCGGCGAACGGGCATCAAAGGTTACTTTGTACGCTTGTCCTACTTCGAGAGCATCGATTTGAGCAGGACTTAAAACTTGATTGAGCTGAATGTACCAAACGGCTCCACCAGGGTTAGCAATATTCGTTACAGCAGCTTCACCGTTTTGAACACCAAATTCGACCGTTATACCATTGGTAAAGGTCGTCCATCCATCCAGATTTCCAGTGGCGAAATCTCCATTAATTATAAGATTGTCTGCATCCTGCGCATTTACTGCCGGCGCGACATAAGACATGAATCCCAAGCTAAGCGCAAGCGCGAGGACTGCATGTTGTATATTTTTTTTCATAGCAAGCTATTTATTTGATTGATATTAAATCCCTCTAAACGAAATGATATTGGAATCGCTTCCAATTTAGGTCAAGCTGAAACTAAATGCAAACAATTCTCACAAAAATAAAATTTTTTTTCTCAAATATTTCAGCGCCAATCCTCATTTGTTGAAACAACAATTCTGCAATACACAGCCTATAGAACCTATAAAAAAGGGCTTACATAAACAAAAACGCTATTTTCACTCTTAGCTAGCAAGCCTGCAAAAGACGCACAAGCACCCTTATCACCTAAAAATATTTTGCTTCATTTTCCTCAAATTGTGAAATTTATTTTCACGAATGTAAAAATATAACTTGCAATGTACCCCTGTAGTGCCTTAGCTTACTGAAAAATTTTCTCACACTTGGCGACCTATCATTTACAGGACAGCACTATGATCAAAAAAGTAACAATGAAAGATATTGCGAAAGACTCAGGTCTTTCTATATCTACGGTTTCCAGAGCATTGACACATAGCGGCAAAATCAGTAAAGAGAATCTCAAAAAAGTGTACGAAAGTGCCCAGCGCCTGAATTATCCGCTTGCGACCATGCATACTCCAATTGAATTGAGAGATGGTCTCAACATTGCTTTAGTAACACATCACTTTACTGGTGAGTTTTTTGCATCCCTGTTCAGGGGATTCGACATCGCCAGTGAGAGCTCAAATATTACAATGAGCATGATCAGTGTTACGCACAGCTACAACTCTGTTAACCGAATACTGGCAAATCTCAAAAGAAGACAATTTGATGGTGCGGTCTTGTTCATGCCTGACTTCAAGGGGCCAGACTACATATCTATGCTCCATGAGTTGCCGCCAGACCTTCCGGTTGTTTCTATTGCCCCTATTGCGAACCCTGTTATCGACACCGTTACGTTTGACAATTACCGTGGAGGGCACCTCGTAGCCCGCCACTTTGAAGAACGTGGCTACAAAAAGATAGGCATAATTCAAGGTCCGGCTTCAAGATCGGAAGCTATGCTGCGTAAAAACGGCTTCATCGACTATGTGCAGGCATCAGGAATGATGGAGTTGGTTTGGGATTTCGGCGGCGATTACTCTACAATCCAAGGAAAAGAGGCCTACGAAAACTTCAAAAATAGTGTGATTAAGCCCGAAGCGATATTTTGCAGCAACGACGATACTGCGATCGGCTTTACTCATAGCGCAATTCGGGATGGCGTTCACATCCCGGACGATGTGGCATTGGCCGGCTTCGACGACCTGCGGACTTGCGGAATGTATACCCCCAGTATAACCTCTGTTCACACTCCGTATGAATTACTCGGAAGAAAAGCACTCGAAATGATTATGGATAGATTGAACAATAAAAGCGATTATACCCACTCGGGCTATATGAGCCTTGTGCCCGTATCTCTCACCGTCCGTGAAAGTTCAACACAGCTCACCCCTGCTTTCGAAAACCATTATAAAAACGTGACGTAAATGTCGCAGCCAGGAGGCTCTTACGACTTCATGTTTTCGAACTGCACAGGAATTTCCAGATTTTCTTTGCGAAGCATAGTCATCACCGCCTGAAGATCGTCAATTTTTTTGCCGGTAACCCGCACCTTATCATCATGGATGGAGGCTTGAACCTTCAATTTGGTATCTTTAATGAGCTTGATGATGGTCTTGGCATTCTCCCGACTAATCCCCTCTTTCAAGAGTACATTAAATTTGAGTCCGCCATGGGATGTGCCCTCCGGCTCCTGAAAATCGATTGATTTATGGCTCAGGTTACGCTTTACAAAATTAGCGGTGAGCATTTCCTTAACGGCCTTCACCTTCATATTATCTTCGGTTACTACCGAAATCACCTTATTCTTTTTATTAAACTCCACTTCCGTTTTTGAGTCGCGGAAGTCGTACCGGGTCTGGATTTCTTTGATGGTGTTGTTGATGGCATTGTCAACCTCCTGCAGGTCGACCTCATTTACTACGTCTAGCGATGGCATAATCAGAATAATTAAGATGTATATCGTGTGATGGGTGTTCGATTAACCCTATATTTGGGTTGAATTTACGCATTTAATCATAAAATTGGCGCCATTTCATGTTCAACCTCGGACAATACCAGATACTCAAAGTGGATGAAATCAGTGATTTCGGGTACTTCCTTGTCGACCCCGAAGCTCCGGAGCCCGATCCCGAGATGGAGGTAACCGAAGAAGAACGCCGCGCCCGACGCATTCTGCTGCCCAAGCGGCTCACGCCTAAAGTGCCCAAACCCGGCGATCTGCTACGTGTTTTCGTGTACAAAGACAATGAGGAGCGCCTTACCGCAACCCTGCAAGAGCCTCTGATAACCCTCGGAGGCTTCGCCCGGCTGGAAGTACGCAATGTGGATGACCGCGGGGCCTGGCTCATGTGGGGGCTCGACAAAGACCTCTTCGTCCCCTATCGCGAACAGAACGACAAAATGGAAGCCGGCGGAAAATACCTGGTTCACCTGTATGTAGATGCGTTAACCGACCGACTCGCAGCCACGGCCCGCATCGAACGGATGCTGCAGAATTCAGAGCTTACTGTTGAAGAAGGTCAGGAAGTTGATCTGATAATATGGCGCAAAACCGACCTAGGCTACAACGTCATCATCAACCAGAAACACAAGGGGCTGGTCTATCATAACGACATCTTTGAAACGGTTAAAATGGGGGAGCATCGAAAAGGCTACATCAGTACCATTCGTGAGGATGGAAACATTGATGTAACGCTGCGTCCGATTGGTTACCTGAAAATTGAACCCAATGCCAAAAAGATTCTTGATTCACTGAAATCGGTCGGAGGCATCCTCATGCTGCACGATAAAAGTGATCCCGACGACATCCGTCAGCAGCTGCAGATGAGTAAGAAAACCTTCAAACAAGCTATCGGTAAATTGTATAAAGAAGGTGTGATTGTAATTACCGATACACACATCGAGTTATCGGACGACTCAACGGCAAATAAGCAATAATTTCGGTCAAAATCCGTAAGTTTTAGTGTTTTGGAACTCCTGCCTGTGCTATCCTCCGGCAACCACTCCGATACCAGACAATCATAGTTGCTAAAAACAACGCTTCCTTATGACATTATCAAAAAAGCGCAGACTCATTTTTCTTTCTATAGTGGCCATTATTGCTGCTATTGTAATTGTGGATGCAAACCGTTTGGTTAATCCGGACGAGTATATCATTGTACCCCATGGAAATCATGTTCATTATGTGCCCCGCGACCGTGATCCGAATGTTCACGTTCATGAGTTTCCTATGGTAAGACCACGACCCAACGAGACCATCACTCCAGACGGTCGGATAGTGCCCCGAGAAGAGTTTCCTCGGTAATATTTGGCTATTAGCGCTTTAGTTTCGCCGTGAGCGAACCGTGCAGCTGATTGAGATAGGCTTCCATCATAGGCGCACGTTCCTCCAAAGGCAACTGTAGCATATGGGTAGTATGGGTGAGCCCCTCGGAGGTGAGTCCGGGCAATTTATGCAGCCATCGCCAGGCTGTAGTACCGGTAGCTACAGGTTTATCGAGCATCACAAAAAGGGCCTCCAGCAGCAGGGCGGTATAAATAGCACAAAGGTAGGCTTGCTTTGGCTTATCTTCTGAACGGATGGCAGAGCGTAGCTTCATTCGGGCTTCACCAATTCGGAAGTGTACATCTTTAATCGTAGTAACCGAGTGTGAAAAACCTTCGTAGCGTTCACGGGCTTCAGCCATGAGTTCTTGAACGTTACCGGCGGGATCACGCACCGGCGCGGCGTCCATGAGCTGGTAGATGAATGGTCCGCCACGGGAAATATCCAGGGAAATTTCATCATAGGTACGCCAGCGGATTTCCACCCTACGGGCGCCATGAATACGCTCCAGAAAGCCGTGATAGTCGGTAGTTAGCACATAAAAGTCCACATCCGACTCGTCGGTCATTCCTCCGTAAGACGCACTGCCCGAGACATAACAGCCCAGCACACCCACATCGGAAGCATAGAGATCGATGATTTCGTTGTAGAGGTTTTCGAAATTGTGGGACTTCATATGAGCAAAGATACATAAACATACCCATAAAGATATCCGTGACGGAAATGGACAATTTGCCCCAGATTACAGCGACTAATCATGAAGAAACGGTCAGTTCTTATGGTGAACTCTCAGTCCGAACACGGTAGCCCAGCGAAAACGTGTGACAGTTGGCCATTACGACAAACGGGGAAGACAAACGTTCCCTGTTTGCATTAAATTCCAACTCAACGGAAACGCTAATGTCCCTGTTCGAAACGCTTCAGCAATTCGTCTTGCAAAGCCTTCGCAACCGGACCTCGCTTCCCATCGCCGACGGGTGCTCCATCGAGGGTAACAATGGGCTGCACATCGGTGGTTGTTCCGGAGACAAAGAGTTCACTCAGTCGGGAAAGATCGGTATCGCGTACAGCTACTTCACAAAGGGGAATCCCCAGATCACGGGCCATTTCAACAACGGTCATTCTGGTGATGCCATTCAAGATGTAATGCGAAACCGGGTACGTATACAGTACACCATCAATTACCCCGAACACGTTGGCATTGGGCGACTCGGTAATAACTCCGTCGCGCACCATAAGAGCTGTTCCAACACCGGCTTTCTTTGCTTCGTTGGTAGCCAGTACGTTGGGCAGGAGGTTCACGGTTTTCAGATTACAGCGTGACCAGCGTACATCGCTTATGGTAATCGCCGTAATACCTTTGGCATGAAGTTCGGTAAAGGGCTTAAACGGAGCCGCCGTCATGAACAAGGTGGGCTTTACTGCAGGATCGGGGAATGCATGGGTCCGAGGAAATGCTGTACCCCGAGAAACTTGCAAGTAAATGGTAGCCTGACCTTCAGTGAGCTTGTTTTTCTCGAGTAAATCCAGGTGCAACTGCGGTATACGTGCGCGTTCATCGGGACTTAACTCAATGCCCAGAGCCTGCAACCCATGATCCATTCTAGCGAGGTGATCATCCAGCCGGAAAGGATTGCCGTTTACTACCCGCGTGACTTCGTAAATACCATCCCCGAATAAAAAACCCCGGTCCATTGCTGAGATATGGGCCTTATCAGCCTCCATAAATTCGCCATTCAGATACACCTGCATCGTACTAATTTCCTTACAGTTATTGGTTAAACATTATTCGCAAAATATAACAGTATTTTAAAAAGGTGTTCACAAGTATTCGCTCAATTTGACATCGGATAGCCAGAATATTTCTACCGGGCTAATCTCATTCACTACGCGGAATGGAAACCGCCTTTACGTATTAATTTAAATCGGTTCAATATGGGCAGAACCACATACCTTCAATCTACTCATTGGCTGTTTCCCGCACATACACGCTTGACAGCGATATATATCATCTTTAACACTCCGATTTTTTGTCGAAAAATCACAGTCGATTGGTATATTCTATTCATGATCAGTCCTGTAGCACAACAATCGCGCATCTCGGTGCCCAATGCCCTATCCGCTTCCCGAATAATCGGGGTGCCCTTCTTGTTTATACTGGTTGGGCTTGAAGACGTCGGTTATTTTGTATTCCTATACACATTGCTCGCTTTTACCGACTGGCTGGATGGTTTCCTCGCCCGAAGATGGAATCAGGTATCCGAATTCGGTTCCATGCTCGACTCCATCGGTGACATCGCCCTGTACATCTCGACTGTCTATTTCTTTATCGCGCTCTTTCCGGAAAACATCCTGCCAAGTCTGCCCTATGTGGGAATTTTTGGCGTGTTGTTTGTCGGAAACATTCTCGTATCCCGTATCAAAACCGGGCGAATTCTCTTTATTCACTCCCATTTAAGTCGATTCGGAGCCGTTTTTTTAGTGGGTGTTTTTCTCTCATCATTTTATATCGACACTACCTTTCTGATCACACTTGTAGTATTGAACTACTGTCTGGCCATGATAGAAGCCATTCTTATGTTTGCCATTTACGGGGATGTTGACCCCGACACACGCAGTATTTTCCGACTGATGAAAAAAAATGCTGACTAGTTGCCGGCACTATTCCAATTACCCGATCAGCCAAAGCCAGAAAACCAGTCCACTAAGGGTTATGAACAGGGTTGGAATGGTCAATATAATACCGATTTTGAAGTAGTAACCCCAGGTGATTACCACACCTTTACTTCGCAGTACATGCAGCCAAAGCAACGTGGCCAGCGAGCCGATAGGGGTTATTTTCGGGCCCAGGTTTGACCCTACGATGTTCGCATAAATCAAGGCTTCCTGCATAAGTCCTTCGGTGCCGGTTGACTGAATAGCCAGGGCGCCAATCATAATCGTTGGCATGTTGTTCATCACGGAGGATAAAAACGCCGCGAGGAATCCCATCAGCATGGTTCCTGCAAATAACCCCTGCTCAGCACCGATCACGATGAAATCGGCCAGCTTGTCGGTAAGACCAACATTTTGCAGTCCGTAAACAACCACATACATCCCGATTGAAAAGAATACGATAGCCCACGGGGCGCCCACGACAATCTTCCGAACGTTAACGGCAGGACTCCTAGACCCCAGGAATGAAAACACCAGGGCGACGATACCGGCTACCAGCGATACGGGCAATGAAACAAACTCTACCACGAAGTACCCGATGAGCAGTATGGCTAAAACAAACCAGGAAATTCGAAACATCTTCTGGTCGCGAACAGCTTCAGACGGGCGTTTCAGGTTTTCAACGGAGTAGGTTGAGGGGATGTCTTTTCGATAGACAAGAAAAAGTACCAGCAAACTACCGGCTATGGCAAAGAAATTAGGCACAATCATTCGGGTAGCATATTCCAGGAAACCGATGCCAAAAAAGTCGGCCGATACAATATTCGTCAGATTGCTCACAACCAGCGGCGAAGAAGCGGTATCGGCAATAAATCCACAGGCCATCACAAAAGGCAGAATCATACGGTCTTTGAGGTCCAGTGCCCGCATCATCGCCAAAACAATGGGGGTTAGAATGAGCGCGGCACCGTCGTTGGCGAAAAACGCAGCAACCATGGCTCCGAGCAGGGTGATGAGGATAAACATGCGAAGTCCACTTCCACCTGCAAACCGCGCCATATGTAATGCGGCCCACTCAAAAAGCCGATATCATCGAGGATGAGGGAGATAATGATGATGGCGATGAAGGTGAGGGTGGCATTCCAGACGATTCCGGTTACCGTGACCACATCTGCAGTTGAAACTACTCCCGCCAGGAGCGCGAGTGCTGCGCCGAATATGGCCGACCAACCGATGGAAAGTCCGCGGGGCTGCCAGATTACGAGGGTAAGTGTTAGAAGGAATATGCTTACAGCGAGTAGTACAGACAAGATGTTGTTAATTGTTGGTTGCTAAAAATTGACCACCTTTTGAAGCCAAATAATAAGGCCAAATCCCTTCCCGATAAAGGATGAACACTATACATGGAAATCCTTAACACAAAACCCTAACCTAACAGCTCGATATTTGTTGTTTAAACAAATAAATTATATCTTATGAGTTTATGATAATAGATACTGGTCTGTGTAGATGGTGAATTCGCGGTCTAAGTCCATGACAGAAATAGGATTAGGCCGTTCACACCATCAGGCCGACAAAAAAACAACATCGAAACTATGGAACTCGGTTTATATACCTTCGTTGAAAACACGCCTCTCCCTGGCGGAGAAAAACTCAGTACACGGCAGCGCCTTGCCAATATGATGGAGGAGGCGGAATTGGCCGATCAGGCCGGACTGTCTATGTACGCCATCGGCGAGCATCATCGCGAGGAATATTTGGCTTCATCCCCATCCACGTTGTTGGCGGCTATTGCGGCACGCACGAAGAACATCCGGTTGAGCAGCGCGGTGACGGTGTTGGGAAGCGAAGATCCGGTGCGCGTGTATCAACAGTTTGCCACCATCGACCAGCTTAGCGGTGGTCGAGCCGAGATTATTGCCGGACGAGGGTCGTTTACTGAATCGTTTCCGCTGTTTGGTCAGGATTTGAGTGATTATGATGCGATTTTTGCCGAGAAGCTGCAGCTGCTCATGGCACTGCGTGAACGTACGGTGATAGACTGGAAAGGCAAGCATCGTCCGTCGATTGATGGTCGCGGGGTGTACCCCCAGCCCTTGCAGGATGAAATCCCGCTGTGGATTGCCGTTGGAGGCACACCTCAGTCGGCGTATAGGACCGGTTATCTGGGATTGCCCATGGCCATAGCTATCATCGGTGGATATCCGGAGCAGTTCAAAGGCATGGCCGATCTGCATCGTCTAGGGACCGAAGAAGGCGGACATCCGCCGCAGCGCCTGAGCATTAACTCACATGGATTTATAGCCGACACCTCGCAGGAAGCGGCCGATATTGCGTTGCCAGCATTCAAAATCACCATGGACAAGATTGGTCAGGAGCGTGGATGGGGTCCGATGTCGCGTGCCCAATTCGATGCATCCACCACGTTGCGGGGCGCCAACGCGGTGGGAAGTCCGCAGCAGATTATCGATAAGATTCTGTTTCAGCATGAAATATTTGGTCACGACCGGTTCCTGCTGCAGATGAGTGTGGGTTCGGTGCCGCATAAAAAAATGATGCGCTCTATCGAGCTGTTTGCCACCGAAGTGAGACCGGCCGTTGAAAAAGCGCTAGGTGTGACAGCCTAATACGGATGCTATGAAATACCTGCAATTATTCGATTATTACGGCTCTACTTTAGAAGGGTGTAAAACCGGCAATACGGAATTTCTGAAATCACGAACGTTTCCAGTAACAATAGCATCGATGTTGCCAAGTTCCAGCGCTGCAAAATGAAGAATCGCGTCTTCTACGTCATTGAAATCGGATGAAACTGCCAGATCAACCGCCCGGTGCGATACCGGGACGATGTGGATGATTTCCATTAACGTACGAAGATGTTGCCTTGCCCTGGCTTTATTTCCTCCTCTGGCCAGCACATACCAACTGGTTGAAATACATTCGGATGTAGCATACAACGCAATGGTACCCTCGCGTGCGAGATGCAATACTCTGGAAGAGTACACTACGTTTGGCTGCCTGTTCTGAAGGACATCCAGAACAATATTTGTGTCAATACATAACTTTTTCAATGGCTTTTCCTGACGATTTGATAACCCGCTGTACCAACTGTATTGAATCGTATCTACGGTACGATTAATCCTCCGGGTTTGAACCGGATGCTTTGTGACGAGCTCTTTGCTCACGCGCGAGTGAGCGCCCGTCAGGCGGAACATCTGGGGAAGCAGCTCCAACTAAGGCCTGAATCTCAGGTGAAATACCATCCAAATCTGGAGGTGCATCCGCGGTAATCGCCGTGAAATAATTCCCTACCAGTTCTGATACGGATACCCCCTCCTGATGAGCAAATTCTTTAACTCGCTGAATAAGCTCCTCATCAATATAAAGCGTTAATTTTTTACCCGTAGACATAATACGTATAGTTTTTATTTATACGTATACTTTATGCAAATATCTATTCAAACGCAATCAGCGTTTGGTCATTATTTTGACATTCTATGTAAAATCAATGGATATAAAACAGCATAACGCCCCCCCTTTTTTAAGACATCCCTGTCTCTTTTGGGCGGTTTGTGCGACTTGGAGTAAGACAAAGTAGATGCAATTTGCTTGCATTTGTCAGCGAATAAATGGGTATTATTTAGACACGTCATGCGAAACACAATCACTACCCTTTTGATGGTATCCTTGCTGGCGGTCGTATTCAGCGACCTGGTGATTGTTGTGTCATGGAAGGCGAATCAGGCTTACATTGCCCGTACTATGTGCGTTGAGCGTGATTTGGCTGAATCTGACTGTGGTGGAACATGCTATCTTACCGCACAGCTTAAGGCTCAGCAACAGGCCTCCTCAGAGGATGTCCCCCTGGCAACCTTGCTGGAACAATCCAGATCGGTACTGGCCATGCTTCCGGAAGTGATTTCGACGTTGCATTCGCCGTTCAGGCCGCTTTCGACACCTATGACGTATCACGATAGATTACCAGAAACCCAGCTCATCTCCGATATCTTTCATCCTCCCCGGATATAGACAATTTGCCCTCGACAGGAACAAACTCTATGGATGCGGTCCGTCTGGACGCGATAGATGCATATTCCGGTGACATTGACTCCCATTCTGGAACATGAGATGTCCGTATTCCGGCGATCCTGACTCCCATTCTGGTACGTGCAATGGATTCATGCCATCGTAATCATATGGGTTCAGAGCGCACAGCTCCGATGAGACAGCTGCAACTGCTTTCCTGACGCACATCCAATCATAGGGCGCGATTACCGGCAGATCCATTCCCCGGTTTACCCGCCTAGTACAAAAGTCTTCTATTTCGCATAAAATGATTTAATCATGAAAACATTATTTATTAACATATTATTGTCTTTTATTTTTTTCGGACTGATTTCTGCTGATTATAGTATTGCCATCGGTATAAATCAGGCAATCAACAGTGAACGCATCGGTGCAGCAGAGGCTACTTCCAACGAAACCATTGAACTTATTGTGCGGGATGCGGTTTCGCGCCAGCCCGTTGCCCACATCCTGTATCGCTATGGGGACCAGCAGGGCAGTACCGGTGCGCAGGGCGTTATCCGGGTCAATCTCCGTGAAAATGTTCGCCTCGAGCTCTCGCATGTCAGCTACGGATCGCGCACCCTCACCAACGACGACATCCGCCTTGCAACCGCATCCGGCGCCTTTTACTGGATGGAACGCACCACGCAGATGCAGCCCGTTACCGTGGTATCGGTGCGACCCGGCGAGCAGTCGCGTACAGTGATGACCCTCGAAACGGGCGACAAGCTTTCGCACGATGCCGGATCATTTCTGCAGAATCTTGCGGCCTTCTCGGGCGTTCGTAAAAGCGGGGGATATGGGTTCGACCCGGTGCTGCGTGGATTCAAGTACGACCAGCTGAATGTGGTGATCGATGGGAGTATGAGTGCCTCAGCGGCTTGTCCTAACCGGATGGATCCGCCCACCTCGCAAGTCGCCATGAGCATGATTGAGCGGGTGGAGGTGCTCAAAGGACCTTACGCCCTGCGTTTTGGCAACGGATTCGGAGGAACCATCAATTTCATCTCGGCATCGCCGGAGTTCAGCGAAGGACTCACACCGTACGGAAGGTTTTCGGGCAGTGTTGAGAGCAATAACGCGGTGTACCGCACCGAAGCCGTTGCAGGAGTTCGGACAGCACAGACGGATGTGTCCCTGTTTGGGTCATGGTCGGAGGCGGCCTCCTACACCGACGGCCGCGGACAACGCATTGCTTCGGGGTTCGAGCGCGGCAGTTACGGTATGAAGTCTGCCATAAGGGCCAACGACGCCCATCGTGTGGACGTGAGCCTGCAACGTAATGTGGCCTCCGACACGCAGTTCCCGTCCCTGGCAATGGACCTCATATCCGACAAAACCTGGATGGGGAGCGCCACCTGGCAGTATACGCCGGGGGACACCCGGTCTCACAACAGCAACATGGAAGCGCGTACGGGTTACCGTCAATCTGCACGAGCAACAACTTCAGCCCAGCATGTGGACATCCCCTCAACGGGTACCCACGCCCAAACGACCGAGGCAACACTAATGCCCGGTGCACGTGCCGGTATCCTTCACCATGTGGAAGCCAATCTCTGGTTCTCCTACGTAGACCACTTCATGAGCAATGAGCTTCGCGAGCTTAACCCTCGTATGGTCAATGCCGGCACCCAGGCCGAAACACTAAACTTCGGCGCACGCTCCGAAGCCCAGCTAAACATGCCCCGAGGCGGGAAAACCTATGTAGGACTCGACTTCCGAAGCGAGCAGGCCGAAGGTATACGTGAGCGCGAGATGTTGATGGGACCTATGGCAGGAAATACCTTTTTCGACAACGCATGGCAGAAAAGCCGCATCCAGAACACCGGAATATTCGCTGAAATGCAGCAATCCGCCGGTGATTACCGCTTTGTAGCATCGGCAAGGCTGGATGTAAATCACGCCGAAGCACTGGACCCCGACGAACGATTTCTCACCACAACCAACGAGCTAAAGGTCACGCAGATCAATCCCTCGCTGAGTGCTGGTATCATTCGAAGCTGGGGAAACACGTTGGAAACAGGATTCTGGGCCGGTCGGTCGGTGCGCAGCGCGGGGATAACGGAACGGTATATCAACTTCTTTCCCGTCGGCCTCGACCCGTACGAAATGCTGGGTAATCCATCGTTGAAGCAGGAGGTCAACCATCAGGCCGACGTGATTTTCAGCTGGAATACAGCTGCCCTGCGTGCAGAAATCAACCTCTTTCAGTCCCTCATCACCAATTATATCTCCTCTCAGATTGACCCAGATCTGGCTCCGCGAATGGGCACGGCGCCGGGTGTAAGGCGCTATGTGAACCTCGACCGGGCCTGGCTGGGCGGCGTTGAAGTCAGCCTTAATCAACTGATTGGGCCTTATATAAATCATGGTGCACAGCTGGCCTGGACCTACGGCGAAAACCTGGATAGCAATGAAGCTCTGCCCGAAATCGCCCCCCTCGACCTGCGTTATCGGGTAGGATTGATATTATGGGATGGGCGTGTACATCCGGAGCTATCTGTTCGCCACGTCCGCGCCCAGGACCGGGTATCGGAGAGTTTCGGAGAGCTGCCCTCCGATGCGTTCACGCGGGTGGATGTAAGCCTGGGGGTAAGACCCAGCGGTGGCATGCAGTCGGTCTGGAGTAACCTGCGCATTGTCGCCGGGGTGCAGAACCTGCTCGACACCGCTTATTATGAGCACCTTAGCCGCAACATTGCCGGAACAGGCCAACCCATCTACGAGCCGGGCAGAAACGTGTACATAACGGTTGGATATAGTTTCTGATGGGTAATAGTGAGGCTGATCGGGTATGCGATTCATACGTAACATGAGCTTCTGCAGCATACTCCTCGGCCTCACTTCCGATCTACACAGCCTTGATTTTCTTGGTGAAATATCGCCTCTTAAAAAAACAAAGACGACTCCCACAACCACATGCGTATACCACAAAGGGTATAACACAGTAGCACAATCATATTTTATACCATAAAAGGTATAAAATATTTATAACACCCTTGCTTTATACCCAAAATGGTATAAATTATAGGCATTCTTGTCACCAAGACTTCTTAATTCTACCCATTATATGCGTAAGGAGACCGTGAATAAAAGGGATATACACCGACCAAACATTACCCGCGAAATTATCGAATTCGTGAAGAATAAGCGGCGTGAACTCGGTTTCACACAAAAAGATCTCGCCTATCAGGCAGGTGTTGGGCTACGATTTATTCGCGATCTCGAGCAGGGCAAAGACCACCTCCGCACAGACAAGGTCAATGAAGTCCTGCTACTGTTTGGCTACAAACTCGGACCTATCCCCTTGACCAACCGTGATGAGCTATAGATCGGCCAACATATATGCAGGTGAAATCTTTGCCGGAGTTTTGGAAGAAATCGAATCTGGCTACCGTTTTACTTACGACCCGATGTACTTGAAATCGGATAATGTTCACCCAATAAGCTTGACACTCCCATTACAACATGAGCCATTCGAAAGTAATCGGATGTTCCCGTTCTTCGACGGACTTATACCTGAGGGATGGTTACTGGATGTTGTTGAACAGACTTGGAAAGTTTCCCCTCGCGACCGCATGGGGCTTTTACTTGTAAGCTGCCGGGATTGTATTGGCCACATACACATGAGGCCAGTATGAATCCCTGCTTGATTTGCGCAAAACCGACGCTTGAACTATCCGGCTATCATAAAGCATGCTCACAAACACTTTTTTTGCAACCGGAACCTCCATCTCTCGAGATTACAGGCGATGAAATCGCCGAACTCGCACGAAAATCCGTTATACAGCACATAACCATCCCGGGTGTTCAGGTAAAACTCTCTATGGAACTCCTTCGTAAAAAGGGAACCACCGGAAAACTCACCATCGTTGGATTATGGGGTAATTTCATTCTGAAGCCTCCGTCAAACCAATGGCCCGAACTTCCAGAAAACGAGCACTGTACCATGCTTCTTGCCAGAGAAGCATGTATAGAAGTTGTTCCAAACGGGTTAAATCGGCTCAAATCAGGTGAATTAGCCTACATCACTCGTCGAATTGACCGATCTCCAGATGGTTTAAAAATCCCTATGGAAGACATGTGCCAACTCACAGATCGACTTACCGAAAACAAATCGAAAGCGATATCGAAATATTCACAAGTCGGCAAAAGCAATTTACCGAAATCATTGAATCTTCTTTTTTGTCGGAGGTATTCAAACAGAGGTACATCGATCTCATTAACGCCCGCATGGTCCGGCTAAAGAGTTGATCGTACGAGAATCAACATTACACGCATATTATTTGGTGAGGTATCTTGGAGACATCCCCCTTCTAAAACACACGATGCAGCTGCGTTCCCGGGAAATAGTGCTCCAGAATGACATCATACGTGCGACCGGTTAGTGCCTGCGACAGCGCGCCACTCTGACACATTCCTACGCCATGCCCCCAGCCCGCGCCTTCAAATACGAAGCGCTCGCCAGTCTGCCTCCACCGAAACGCCGAGCTCCGCAGCGGAGGATGTACCATTTGTCGAATCGCCAGTTCGAAATCCAGCTCTGTAGCCCGACCTTCTTGCCAGACAATCAATCGATGGATACGGCCGGAGGCACCCCGCTCAACCACCTGCAATGAATCAACGGCCTGAAAACCCTCGCTGAAATCCTCCGGACCCATTTCACGCGTCCATCGGAAATTCGCCTTGCTCCACGACGGTAATTCGGTGTGAATATGCGGATTACACCAACTCTCGGGCGGATTGTCCAGCCAGGCGTCGATGTCAATTCTGGGATCCGACGGGGCCGGATCCACACCATCGTATCGGGAAATCAGGTACGATTTAGGTCCGCCACGCCAGGGCCAGACCTTTTCCACCACCTCCGACATCCCGCCGCAATTCGAGGCATAATAGGCATCAATCACATCGATTCCATCCACCAGCACCTCTGCGCGGGTAAGCACCACAGCCGAATCAGACCGTGCCGACCGCCGGATGTTGCCCGCGAATACCTGACACTCCACATCGGCGCACACATCATGAAATTCCCCCCGATACTTGCCCGTGACCATGGTCTGTACAATCTCCGATCGCGCCGCAACCGCTTGCGCTTTCAATGCCTCCAGCGGCGACTCCGGACCGATTTCATACGGAATAACCCCTTTCAAATAGGTTTCCATGGGCAGATGCAGCACCGCATCCAGTCTGCCGGATGCATCCACATATACATGGAGACGTCCTTCGTAGGTGCGATGCTCTCGTCCACCCCACCACCAGCCCACGCCGAAGGGAACATCCTCCACCAGGAATTCGGGGTCGACCGACTCCAGCCACAGCTCCGACGCCTGCCAGATGCCACCATCACGGTCGGTCACCAAAAGGGAGGCTGCCGAACGATTAGGGTCTGCATTTCCATTGGGATTATGGGATGTAGCGGCATCCGGGTTGCGGTTTTCGATATGTGTTTCATTCGAAAGGTCCCCCTCAGCGCCCTCGGCATCCAATACTGCGCCCTCGGCTTCCAATGCTGCACCCTCGCCACCCACTACACCCTCGACATCCACCGCAACAGCCTTGATGGTTAACCGACTACTCGTGCGAATCTCCTCCCCATCTGCGCGAAGTGTAAATCCGTAGGCTGACTCTACGTGTATGTGAGGCTGGGACTCCAGAATACGCACACGGATGTCGGGTTCATCGGGAAAAACGGGTGGTTTCTGCGCGCAAGATGCGATTACGAGCAACGCCAGAATCCACAAAGGCACATGGGCAAATCGTCTTAAAAGGTCATGGGTTGGAACATGATTAACATCTAATTGAATACTCATTTTGTCTCCTCCATTTGATTGAACTCCTCGCGAAGTATGCCCATAACGTAGAAATCGCAGTATCGCCCTTCGTGGTACATGGCTTGCCGGAGGGTGCCTTCGAGCCGGAAACCGGACTTTTCATATACCCGATATGCGGCGGTATTCTCGGCGGCCACTTTCAGCTCGATGCGGTTAAAATTGAGGGTTTGGAAGGCATAATGAATCATGAGGCGGGTGGTTTCGGAGCCAAATCCGCCGGACCAGTTCTCTTTATCGGCAATACCCAGGTAGAATGTGCCCATCCTGCCCACCCAATCGATACGCACGAGTGCGGTTTGTCCGATAGGTTCGAGGGAATCGGTGCGACAGATGGTAAACAGGATGGTATTGGAATCGTGAATCTGCTTTTCGGTTTTCTCGCGCTGCTGCTGTTGGCTGGTTGGAAGGGCGTAAAACAGGGTTTGACGCGGATCGGGATGGTTTTCGAGCCGGGTAATCATGGGGATGTCGGCGGGTTCGGGAGCGCGGAGAAAAACACGTTCACCTTGCAAAAAGGCGGTCGAAGGAGTCATAGCTGTAGATGATAATTCGGAAAAATAACATGTCTGCCTCCGACATAATAGCAATTTGCGCAAAGAGTTACATCTAATCTAGGTAGAAATAGTCTTTTTCATTATGTTGACTTTTGTCAACATAATTTTGATATTGTGCAAGGAGAAAACTTTTGGGAAACAAACATCCAATCAAAGAAATACAATTGGCCATTATGTTCGCATTATCTAAAGGTTGGGTTTTGCAGGAGACTGGTGGCTCGTCGCATGCATGGGGCAGGCTGAAGTGCCCGGAGCGATCCAGAGACGGATGTATCATCTCCGTTTGGAGTACACCACGAGTGCCCGAAAATCATGCTCGACAAATAATTAGAGCTGTAACTAACTGTGCACATCAATATCACATATGAAAAACTATAACTTTACATTAGTACTCGATTCTGGTATTGAAATCAACGATGCCACAGAAAACATGCTCTTTGAAGCCGGGTGCGATGATGCATTACTGTTAAGAAGAAATGGCATTATATATCTTGATTTCGACAGGGAGGGCGCCACTCTGAGCGAAGCCGTTCGATCGGCCATTAAACAAGTGGAGTGTGACTCAACTACGGTCCAGGTTAAACGCGTAGAACCATCCGACCTGGTGACAAGTGCAGAAATAGCACGAAGGCTAAATCGCAGCAGGCAATCTGTTCAGCAACTCATATCCGGCAGCAGGGGTAATGGTACGTTCCCCGTGCCATTGGCTGGAGTTACCACAAAAACAATGATCTGGAGCTGGGTTCATGTTTGCAAGTGGTTGCTCGATAATAGTAAAATTACAGATGCATCCGTGTACGACGACGCAGTCGCGATGAAACAGATTAATGACATACTGGAAGCGCGATCGACCGTTCCGTTTTCATGATGGGTATGCCCCATAGCTATTCTATGATGACCGTTTATGATGGGCTTTTGGTGCCAATTGTGCGTGGGATGCTGCAAGAACGAATACGCCATTTCGGTGTTGACCCGACGTTCGCTTGTCGTCTATTTTAGTACCATTCTGATTGTAAATTCACTCTATAGATATCATTTCGACCCACTCGCACAAAGAGATGCTGTTCATTAACCGTGAACTCGAGCGGAACGATGTTCTCATTATCTATAGATTCAAATTTCAGCATGCTCAGTACCTCCATCGTTTGTACATCAAGCAGGTGGAGGACACCATCCACCAAAACGTGCAACACACCATCCTGATATTCCATCTTCGGTATGTATGGCCTTGAGCCCGGAGCATCGAATGGATTTGAGATGGTAAAGGGTGTGCCTATGGGGTCACTCTCGCCGAAGTAGATGCGGTCTTTTACCCTTGCCTGATTATCTATGATGTAAACTTTTCTATCTCCAACAAATGCGAGTGCAAAACCATCTGGAGTGGGCGTAATGGAAAATATACGATTACGGATAGCCGGTTGCATTTGATAGGGTACCCGTAGTGGAATCCCATACGATATGGTTCCTTTTTCTAAAGAATACACGCCTATTAGCTTACCCCTTCTGGAATTCGGGGCAAGTGAAAACACAACTTGTCCATTGTTGTAAGCAACGACATCACCAAGGTCTGCAAACAAGTCGGGATTAACAATCCACTCAGATTTCTCCTGGTGATTATTGATAAACAGGAGCTTTGCACTGCTTAGCGACAGAAAAACAATGGTGTCATTCCCGGTAGTTTTATTGCTGGCGGATATCACTCTCGCTTCGAACGGACCGTCTCCATACCCGACGACAGGTGTTGGATGCGTTTGAGTAGCATCTAATTCATATCCAATTACAAGAGCATCTTGGTATGGTGTAGTAGCGGACGTTACGTAGAGCACATCGTTCGAGGCTTGCAGCAACGAATTAAGTGATATATTGAATGGCGACTCTAGAAATAGGTCGCGCAATTCAACGGTTATTTCGCGCGTGTTTGATGGTTCAACCAACACCTCATTCGGCAGGTCATCGTTTTTTGTGCAGCTGAGGAATGCCAACCACGAAATAAGAAGTGCTGCCAGTAGTTTTTTTGAATCATAGGCTTAATGATTTACTATCAGAGAGCACTATTACAAATAGAATAACTGTAAAACTTGCCTACCATCACCTACACTATATAGAGTATTTCGAGGGGCATTTGTGACAAAGAAATTTTGACAAGTGTGTTTAGCAGGAGCTAAATCGCCTTTTTGAGCCAAATTACTGCGATTATTTTATAGTGAATCGATGAAAAAATATTCCCCCTACCGTTGATTGCGGTAAACTAATGGGTGCAAACTCAATGAGATGATGGTACACCTGTTTCTTGAAGGGTGGTCAGGGATGTTCCTGTACGCCAAATTCGGTTGTGGCATCAATACCCGGAACCGTTTTGCTCGTCGGTAAGGCGAGAATTCCTATCAGGAATAAAAGGATGGATGATTCCATGAGAAATATCCATTCGAATGGTACGATATCACAGCTGTATGAAGGCATCTATCACCGCCCTGCCACCAGCCAGACAGATAGGATACTCCGTTAGAATGGTATAAAACAGGGACTGACGTTTGACCCGTCAGCCCTGTGCTTGTAGATTGCATGTATCCGCGCTGATTTTACTCCACGACGCGGTCGTATATAAGCAGGTTGCCCTCTGGGATGCGAAGCAGGGTTAACACGGATTCTAATCCTTGAACCACATAACACATATAATCCGATTCGTCGTCTATCGCGGTGATTTTCAGAATGCCGTAATCTCCTTCCTCAAGGATGGCCCTATCACATACATCGGTGAATTCCCATTTATCTTCAGCAATAAACACGCCGTTGTAGTACAACTTTAATTTCTGATCAGGCAGGAATTCCATGATGGATTTCGAGTCGGCTTCTGCTACCCACTTGCCCAGTATTTTTTAGTTCAGGTCTTCTTGTATGGGCAGTGGTTGGTATTGAGCGCTTACAAAATAGGCAAACCCGCCGCATAAAATCAGTGCGATAATGAGTATTACTCTGTTCAACATGTTATTTCCTCCATTGCTTTATCAATGCCAAATTCTAATGTTTGGTAGAGTACATAGAAAAGAAGAAGTCATGGCTTCTTCTTTTCTATTATAGACGTATCAGGCTACTGTTCCCGGACGAATACGATGCCACCCGGCGCATTCGGGCCTTCACCGTCCGTCAAGTAGAGCATATTTGCTAGTGGTGATGTTGGAAAATAGTCATCATGTACTTCGGTTACTATCATCCGGATGGATTGCGTATCAACCTTTATGAGGCGAGCAATGCCTGTTGTCATTGAATATCCCGAAACAAAATCAAACTCCAGGGTGGTTGAATTTATGTGCCGGACATTGGTCATGGTATAGGGCAACCACTTTGAATCAGCGCAGTCAGATGCCCCTCCACGTATCCTCCCGTCGGTGAAACAATGCCATGCCACGTAGTCCCCCTGATCATTTTTTTCAATGGTTACACTACCTTTAATGTGTTCAATATCGAAAATATATTTACCTAACCAGGGGTCTGTTTGCCGGGATGTCTGCGAAATCGAGGCAAATGTCATGACAGTGATCAAACAGGTTGCCAGCAATAGTGCTATAATCGTTTGTGTTTTCATGGTGGGGGATCAACGTACGTAGTTTACTATGAGCATGGTTAGTTCAGGTACTGATTTAAAGACAAACAAGCGATTTCGAGTTTAAACGGAAGAGAAACACAGGCATGAGGTGTAACAGAAAGCTCCCCTGATTGCTGGGGATTGTACATCAGGACACATAAGGTTCATCTGCGGTGAGCGGACGAACCCTATGCCAGACCGTCCAGTCATGCGTGTGTTAGGTTAAGCGCACGCTGTACTCGATCTGTGTGATTATTCCCGTAGCGGGGTCAATCAGAATTGCTACCGAGCTTATATCATAACGGATTATCATAATCTCGTTTTGGGGATATCCATCCCCCGAAGGCCAATTAAAGCGTCGCGCTTCCCATGACTTCGGGAAGTGCTCGGCCAGTTCTTCGGCAAGAGCGCCTACGCGGATATCCACGCCGTTCACCCTCATGAACATACGTTGATCGTTAATCTCTACATAATCGATCCAGAAATCCCGATTCCGATTATCGAGTTCCTCCGTAAAACTCACACTGGAGATTCCATATTCCAATACAATATATTTTCCAAAACCCTCCGTACTCCCGTGAATTTCATCAGTTGGGGTACCCATGATGTGCCTTATTTGGTCAGGGGTACGGCCAATATCCTGCCCCGTAGCATTGGAGTGAATGGAAAAGGTCTGAAGTTCGTCAAGAGGTGGTCGGTTCTGCCCAAAAAGGTGAATCGGACTGAGCACAAGAAGTGCCCATATGAGGAGGTTTGGTAGTGTTTTCATAATGGGTATAAACTGTATTTAAGGTTAATTTATTGTCGTTATTCTTGTCCACAAGGATTGGCATTGAGTGGGTTTGCTTCCGAAGTATTGGCAAACTTGGTAGATAAAACAAGTTCCGGGTTGAGTAGTGAAGATCGAGTCCCACTAAAAAACACCACCTGTGTACCCCATTCGAGGTGTGCGTGGGTGGTGAGATCGCGGTCAGTAATCCCTGATCGGCCACAATATCCGATGATATCCCCTCTTTTGATCGAGCCCGACGCACGGCGGGCTTCTTGCAGGTGCGCCACCCCGAAATTCCTGCGCTCTCCGTTAACGGTTGCCCAGCCCCGCACAAAATAGCCGTAGCCCCGCCCGCGAGAATTTACCTGATACCCCCTTTCAAGCCCACTCATATCAAAGGGGGCATAAATCGGGTCACCCACGGTACAGGTGATATCAGTGCCGTGATGAGGGTCAACTCCATCATTCCGCACGGCTCTGAGCTCTTCAAGGCACGGGGTACCGACACACGGTCTGAACCGCCCTCCTGTTTTTCCTGAGGCTCCCGGACTGGTGATTTCGGGGTTTTTAACCACATCCCCTGCGCAGGGTATGTTCAGATTGTTGCAATCATCACCAGGCCTGGCTGGTAAACGGTCCGTATCCCCGCCCACACACCGGCCACAGTGGTCACGGAATGCCGCCGGATCCCCATCGCAGCCCGTACGATCCAGCCCATCTCGTCTATCGCCACCTGTATTAGGTCGGCACGAGTCGGTCTCCCAGCAGGAGTTTCCTCCGTCAGTACCAGGACCAGGGCTAGAAGGTGGTGAACTACCACCTCCAAAAGTAATTAAGAGTATGCATCTAAAACAGGACCCACGTGTAGTTGTGTAATCACCACTAAAAGGTTGAGGCAACACGAACAATACGCATGTTTCCCAAAAACAGCTTACGCGTACCCCGGTTTCCTGAATTAAAGCAGCCCCAGGTTTATTTTTTCCCAAATCCGATTGCATAGGATCTACACGTTCCAATCCAACATACTCTGGCAGCAACCAGCGCTGATAATCTTCGAAGGCCGATTGTGTACGGGGAATAAGTCCCACATTCATTCGGTAAAGACCGTCTCCAGTTTCATTGGGATGCACATAGATATACAGCTCTCGCTGCCCGCCGGAGAGCTCCTGCTCCACCGGATGAAAATCAATGATGCGATATCCGTACGAGTAAAACTCTCCGGTTGAGTCGGCCACGATAAACAAGGATAGATGAGGTTCCTGGAAGATGTCCGCCATGGCTTCGATGTAAGCGCGCAGAGCGACTTCGTCAATATCGAGGCCGGGCTGGTTATCGCTCGCCTGCCCCATGCCGGACTTGCCTCTATGGTCACCCAGCGGGGTGATGCGGATGTCGGGCAGAGGCCGGCCAATGTCAGGGAGCATGGTTTCCCCGCGCAGGGGCAACTCTTCGGGGGTTAGCGAAGGACCGGTATCCACTCCGGAACTTACGCGCTCACAGCCGGTCCAGCCGTAGGTGGCTAAAACAACGAGACTAAACAACGTGAGTGTCCGCCAGTGGGGGCGGCGTGCTGTGCGCTGGCCGGTACCTGACGCCCTGCGGGATGCAGCAGGGGCACCTTCCGAGCCTGCCGGGCCGGAAAGATGAGGGGGGGGGGGGGATTTTCGCTTAGATTGAATTTAGTTGATTGTATTGCGGTTTGGTTGGCTGATCAACCAATCCCAC
>JAFIEZ010000006.1 GCA_020832235.1 Bacteroidota bacterium | reverse complement strand
CCGCAAACCCAAAGCCCTGCAAGGGCGCATCTTCGAGAAAATATTCACCATAGCTAAAATCAGCGCCATGGATACACAAGAATACATCGCTTATCAACGCAGCATCAAGTCGTACCGCGATATCAAAAGCGGGGAAATATCGAGTTATGAGCTGGGGATGGAAGAGGGTGAGAAATTGGGACTTGAGAAAGGCGAAAAACTTGGACATGAGAAAGGCATCGAGTCCATAGTCAAGAAAATGCACATCAACGGATCCAGTGCTGAAACCATATCCACCATGACCGGCATTGAGGTGACAAAAATCAAATCGATACTCTCAAAATAGTATCAACCAGATTGGTATCCATTATCATTAAGCAAACTATTTTAGCGGTTATAGCGCTTATGTTGTATACTATTATACAAACGCAAAGCTTAAACATGAGGTCAAAGCCATGAAGCACAGAATTGACGCAAATGCAATACTTCCTTCGGAAATGGAAGCATTGGATTTAGTGATGAATCCTGATCAACATCCAGCCTTAGTAGATGCCAACGGAAACCAGACAGCGTTACCCGAAGCCATTTTTCAATTACTGGTGCACATCCTGAATCAAATGAAACGAGGGCATTCAATCGTCTTAATGCCAGAGAATGAAACGCTGACAACCCAAGCTGCAGCGAATATGATTGGCGTGTCCCGTCAACATCTAATCGATCACCTTGAAGCTGGACGCATCCCATTTCATAAGGTGGGAACCCATCGACGCGTTTATCTGCGAGACATTTTAGCTTTCGCCGATCAACGTGATAAAAAACGTCGCACAGCTCTGGATGAACTCTTTGATGTTGTTAATGCGGCAGGAAAATACGATTCGGGCTATACAGGATGATGGTTGCAGAACATAAAATTCTGCTTGATTCCTGCGTATTGGCAAACTTTGCAGTTTGTGATCTGTTTCTTCGCCTCGCTGAGAAGCCAAGACTCATTTTACCCAGGTGGTCTAAAAAAATATTGATAGAGGTAAGGAGAACACATACAGAAAAGTTAGGATGGACTGATTCCATTGCTGATAGTTTTCAAAATGCGTTACAAGATAACTTTCCCGAAGCCGAGGTACAGGATTACGACAATTTGATTCCGGTCATGCAAAATCATGAAAAAGACCGGCATGTACTTGCAGCAGCTGTACGAGATCAAATAGATACGATAATCACCTTTAACCTAAAAGATTTTAAACCAGTACATCTTGAGCACTGGCGTGTCATAGCAATTCATCCCCAAGATTATTTGATTACGCTTTTGGAGTTAAATAAAGGCGTAGTATTTGCTCGTTTAACAGATATCGCTATCAATCGCAAGCAAGATTTAGAAACAACGGTTATTGATTTCGGCAAATCACTCCCAAAATTCGCAAATGCGCTTTTGGAAGATATCGGATAATTTATATGAGTACGCCACCTGGGTCGACTCACCCGCAAACCCAAAGCCCTGCAAGGGCGCATCTTCGAGAAAATATTCACCATAGCTAAAATCAGCGCCATGGATACACAGGAATACATCGCTTATCAACGCAGCATCAAATCGTACCGCGATATCAAAAGCGGGGAAATATCGAGTTATGAGCTGGGGATGGAACAGGGTCGCAAAACCGAGCGTAGAAACCTTGTACAGACCTTGAATAAAAACGGATTCACCATAGAAGACATCGCCAGCGCAACTGGATTATCTAATTCCGAAATCATGTCCTACCTCGCAGAATAGTCGTAGCAACCAGATCGGCATCCATCATGCGGTAAATGCCTTTGCACTTTCCCATACCCACGCTGACGCAGACCATACATCATAAAGTTTCAACCTTTTTTACTTAAATACGACTTGATTAATGTATTTACAATGATTGAATCGCACCTCTTATTGTATTTAGCGGGTTTCTACGTTTGGAGATAGGTTACTTTTATGCTGTAGCGCAAGTAACTCCTCATTCAGGTTATCCAGCAATTTAAAAAGCACGTCTTCTTTGGTCGTAGCGTGATAGGGGAATGTCTCCGTAGCTGTTGTTCAATTGTTTTGCAACATCCCTCAACGTTTCATTCAGCACGGCCTTCTCGTTGAACAAGACCCATCTAAAAGGTTTAATTTTGTCGTCATGATGCGATTTTCATCTATCGTCGGGGGCATCTGTGCTATGTCAATTATTTTTTTGATTTAGCTATTTTTTACACTATAATGGCACGTGTTCATTTACCATATAAGTTATTTTAAAACAATAATTTACTGGGATTAATGAATACTCGTCAATACATCAATACTATGTGTGATCACTAGGAATAACTAATCAAGGAAAAATCAAATGAAATCAAGAAGCTATACAAAACTGGTGGGAATTCTTTTTCTCGCTGTTTTTATATCAGGGTGCGCTACTATATTCAAAGGCTCAGAAGCCGATGTTAGGGTTAACTCATCGCCTGCTGGGGCAACCATTTCTGTTAATGGAGTAAACTCTGGACTAACGCCGCAAACGCTCTCATTGAAACGAAATCAAACTCATCAAATAGAGTTTTCAAGAGATGGCTATGAATCGGTAAGGTTCAATGTCGATCGAAAATTTGATATTGCTACAGCAGTTGTTGGTAATATTTTCTCCTGGGGCATCATAGGTATAATTGTAGATGTTGCCACTGGTGCAGCCTACACATTAACTCCGGCCGATCTGGAAGCTAATATGTCTGCACTGCAAAGTATGAACTTAGTTCCAGCAGACCTGGATGGCGATGAAAGCGACATTTTTGTTGTTATGTTTACCAGTGACGAGTGGGCGAAAATTAGCGAGTTTAGTGCTAAGAGTAGCAACTAAACAAAACTGATCCCCCTTTTCTCTGAAGGAAATGCTACATGGCCTGTAAGTGAAATACCTTACCGGCCATTATTTTATCGGGTAGGTGATGCACTCAAGCCAGGCACTGGCATAATTACCTGTCAAATTTTGTAGCGTTTACTTGAATGCAAGTCGTTTTATCACAGCGAAAAGGCCCAAAGGATAGAGCGATGCTCGTTCGGGTTTGATATGCTATTCTGTATCTCGTTCGGGTTTGTTTCATGTACATCTGTTGTTTGTGCTACTTACCATTGTGGTACTTGGCCTGTATGCCTTTGAGATGTAATCCACTTTTGTTTGACAAAGGGTATTGATGGTGCTATTATAACATTTCATATATGGCATGTAAATGGTATATTTCATTTCAAATTTGAAATACTATGAATAAAAAACGCCCCCTATTGCTTCCCCGCCAGGAACGAATGCTTCAGCAAGTTGGAGAACAGTTCAAATTGGCTCGTCTGCGAAGAAAGCTGAGCGCTGAACAAGTCTCTGAGCGAGCGAATATTGGCACATCAACACTTTGGCGGATAGAAAAAGGAGACCCTGGTGTAGCGATTGGCAACTATTTTCAGGTTCTTATTGCTTTGGGACTTAACCAGGACATCTTGAAACTGGCCTCAGATGATGAATTAGGCAGAAAAATTCAGGATGCAGGGCTAATCTCTAAAAAAAGAGCACCGAAAAAAGGTGATTCCTGATGGCGACGAATCAGCAAAGAAAAGAAATACTGGTCTACTCTCATCCATCCCATTTGCAGGAACCGGTATTGATGGGGACCTTAAGTGCTGCCATTGTCAGAGGAAATGAGATCTTTGCTTTTGAGTACAGCATCGATTTTTTAGAATCTGAATCAGCGTTTGAAATAGACCCCAATCTGAAGCTATACAAAGGCCCGCAATACCTGAACGAAGAGGAACGAAACTTTGGGATTTTTCTGGACTCCTCACCCGACCGATGGGGACGAGTACTAATGGACAGGCGTGAAGCTGTTAAAGCCCGGTTAGAAGACAGACCAAGACGAAGGCTGGTGGAATCGGATTACCTACTCGGTGTCTTTGACGAATCGAGAATGGGTGCATTGCGATTTAAAACAGATCGTGACGGACCCTTTTTAGATAATGATTCGGCACACTCAACACCTCCAATGACATCACTCAGAGAATTAGAGCACGCTGCGAATGAGTTTGAAGAAGACAAATCACCGGATGACGAAGCATATTTGAAGAGGCTATCCCTTTTAATCGCACCGGGTTCATCTCTGGGTGGAGCCAGACCAAAGGCAAGCGTCTTATCTGAAGATGGTGATCTTTGGATTGCCAAATTTCCCAGTAAACATGATGTGTTTGATGTCGGGGCATGGGAGTATTTGATTTATAAACTTGCTTTAAAATGCAGGGTCGATATGGCAATATCAAGAGCTGCAATGTTTTACTCCAATCAGACTACATTTCTTACAAAGCGTTTTGACAGAGATGAGAACGGAAATCGTTATCATTTTTTCTCTGCGATGACTCTTCTTGGTTATCAGGATGGAGCTGACGCTCAGGCCGGGGTTAGCTATCTTGAACTGGTTGAACTGCTGCAAGCCCGAGGTGCTAACATCACGTATGATTTAGAGCAGCTGTGGAGACGGATTTTGTTCAGTATTTGTGTATCCAATACCGATGATCATTTAAGAAATCACGGGTTTATTCTTACGAAGAAAGGGTTGATCTTGAGTCCGGCTTACGACATTAATCCAAATCCTAATGGCTACGGGCTTTCTCTGAATATTGATGAGCAGGATAACAGGCTGCAAAAGGACATAGCGCTCAGCGTTGCACCTTTATTCAGGTTATCCCAAACCAAAGCCATTCAGATCGCCGCGGAGATTGAACAGGTTGTAAAGGACTGGAAAACGGAGGCTGAAAAATTACGTATAGACAGAAGAGAAATCGAAAAAATGTCGTCGGCATTTCTGCCTTAGCTAATTACCCACAGACCTGATCTGGTAAGCAAATGTGTTTTTGTTGTTCCCGGTGGCATTGTAAACGGGAAGTTTATGGAATCAATGATTCGCTTGAATTTTCCTTTGGTCAGGTTCCTTATCACCAAGAAAGACACAGACTTGCTAAAATTCTCCAAAGCCTTTGTACCCGACGGGGATGAGTTCATGCTGCGATTGCAAAAAGCACTCCTTTTGGGATTGAACATGGATTACAGAAGACCCGCTTTACTCAAAGAAAACGATGTGCGTGATTTTGATAATCCAACCTATATGATTGTTGCAGATGATGATGTTTTTTTCCCGGGTTTGCAGGCTATAGACAGAGCAAAATCATTGTTTAAGCATTTCAAGGAGGCTTATGTTATCCAAAACTGTAAACATATGCCCGACGAAGGACACTACCCCGAAATACAGCAAAAAATTAAAATCTGGCTTGCTCAGTAAGAAGTAGTGCGTGGATGTTTTGTGATTTCAGCCGTTTCGTGCTATCGGTCACGTTTCTGCGGCGGGTTTGCTTGAAGCTTTTTTCGCCCTCGTTACGTATAATGCAAAAATCGCTTCAGCGTGTGTCTCCAAAACACGAGCCCATCCGTAGAATCGATCGAGGTTGTGCATCTTTAATCCTAATTTTGCCGCGAAACTATCATGCAACGCGAACATCGAACCCAAACCGTACTGGGCGCCGGCGGCGCCATCGGAATTGAACTTACAAAGGCTCTTGCAGCCTATACTACCGACATTCGATTGGTGAGCCGAAATCCCAAGAAGGTGAATCACACGATGGGCTATGTTCCGGATCTTGCCAAGGGCACCGCGATGCTCGGTAACACACCCGAAGCATATCGTCAGATCTGGAACCTGCCTGTGGATCCGGCAAAAATTACGGGTGAGGACTGGATTAACCTGTTTGCCAAGGAAATGCAGACCGATAACGGGTACACCGTTTTGCCGGGTTGGATGATTAAGGCTATCGGATTTTTTGTGCCTGTGATGAAGGAGTTGGCCGAGATGAACTACCAGTTCGACCGCGATTACTACTTCGACAGCTCGAAATTTAACCGGTATTTTGAGTATAGTCCTACCCCGAACGCGGTGGCGGTGAAGCAGAGTATTGAGGCACTGAAAAACCCATGACAAAACGACTAAGCAGACTTATCGCCATATTAACGCAATTGCAATCCAAAAGGATTGTAGTTGCTCAGGAAATTGCCGATCGGTTCAGCATTAGCTCAAAATGGGGAAGGTAAATGGATGGATCTGGTGTTTTGGGAGTCGATGGAGGATGCTCAAGCTGCCGCTGAGGAAATTATGAAGCTGGAGGCTGCGCAGACAGCATTCCGGGTGATTGATGAGCAGACCATGGAATTTCATCACTTTAAGCCCATAAGCCGGTTTCCTTAAAGGATTGCCTTAGTTGCCGAAATGTAAACCGATAAGTTGACACCTTTAGGTAAATAACTAAATTTTAGCAACTTAATGCTCCATGCCGAACTCCTTAAATAAATACCTAAGCTCCATAAGCCAACACTCTACACGGAATGCCTAAATTTCAGCACACCCGATTCAAGTCCGTTGGCGCGTTTCTCGATTATCTCCCTGAACATGAGCGCGAGATCGTTGAAGCATTGCAGTCCATCATCATGCAGTCATTGCCCGAGTGTGTTGAGAAGCTCTCTTACAATGTTCCGTTTTATTACCGGAAATCCCGGATTTGCTACATTTGGCCGGCATCGGTTCCATGGGGCGGTGTAACCTCGGGGGTATCGCTGGGATTTTGCCGCGGGCATTTGCTTACGGATACCTCCAACTACCTGGAAAAGGGTAAAAGAAAGCAGATATACTCAAAAACGTTTCATTCGGTGGATGAAATAGACCCGGAGATGCTGATGACATATCTGTACGAGGCGTATGAAATTGATGCAGCGAATCAGTTTAATTAAGCGTCGGTAGTCTGTATGAAGCCCCCCGTTACTTTATTGACACCACCATCATTGTTTACGGCTACTCCTATTATGACAGCATCATTATCTATCTCCGCGCACACGCATAAATTATCACCATAGAGTTTAAGCATTAGTTTTTAGCTGGATGTGATTCTCCATTACATAATCTCATCCACTTTATACCTTCTCTTCACGATTTCCGGGAAGTGATCATTTATCCATTCCGACAAGTCCAATATTTTATTGCAAAAACTCTTCCCCTGATCAGTCAGGTGGTATTCGACCCTAAGCGGCACTTCAGGAAAAACCGTTCTGACTAAAAATCCATCCTGCTCCAGATGTTTTAAACTGATGGAGAGCATCTTCGGTGATATTCCCTTGATTTTCTTTTTCAAATCGCCAAAACGAAGGGTGTCGTTGTAGCCCAACATCAAAATTATCAGCATTGACCACTTATCTAAGGCTTTGGCCAATACGTCTCGGATAGGACAAATGGGGGGAGGGTTCTCCAAATCAATACGGGCGAAAATTTTTTCCATCTTTTTTTTGTCCGTAACTGCATGTCCGCCAACAACAGTTTCATCCCGGTTACTTTGTTTCATGGCTGTAACTTATTTTTTATAGTTGGTATCTAATATATATTAGCTATGCAAAAGATAACATGAATCAATTAAGCGAATACCATGAATACTGAATTGATGTACAAAATGCAGATGCCACTCGTGCAGCTTGAACACTCGACCGAGACACAAAAGAAATTACTGAATGCTGCCAAGAAGGAGTACAGGATGATTCCCAATATGTATAAAGCCATGGCGAATAGTCCGATTCTGCTGAAAAGCTACATGGCCGGCTATAATGAATTTCGGCAAAACAGCAGTTTTAGTCCTTCGGAACATGAGGTGGTTTTCCTAACCATCAGTGTTGAGAACAATTGCAGTTACTGCATGGCCGCCCATAGTCTCGTGGCAGATATGGTGTCGAAGGTGCCTCCAAATGTAACCGATGCGATACGTAACGGAACAGAAATCGATGATCCCAAATTGAAAAGCTTGGCTGCGTTTACCGCTATTATGGTAAACAAGCGAGGGAATCCTGATGAAGAAGATGTGCAGCAGTTTTTCGAAAATGGCTATAGTGAAAAACACATTCTGGATATTATTCTTGCCATATCCATCAAAACAATCAGCAACTATACCAATCACGTTTTTCATACGGAGCTGGACGCTGCATTCAGGGTAAGGGAATGGAAAAGCTTCAAAGTTATCAGAACGCTATTTAATGGAATGAGGAATAAGTAATTCCAGTACGGCAATAAAGCGTAAAATCCGGTTTTGGATGGGTAATGTGGTTGATTAAGTGCTTCATTTTTACACGGGTTTCGTGTAATTTCCGATATGAAATCAAAGAATGTCACTTTTACCGCTGATGAACGGCTCATTGAACGCGCTCGTGAGAAGGCACGCAGTGAATCTACGACACTTAACAACCGCGTAAATGAGTGGATGGAGCGCTATATTGCCGAGACATCAAAAAAATCAACGTTTTTGTCCCTGATGAAGACAATGGATTACGTGGATTCTGGTCAAACGTTCACCCGTGATGAAATGAATGAGCGTCGGTAATCTGTATGAAGGCCCCCCGATATTTTATTGACACCAACATCATCGTTACGGCTACTCCTATTATGACAGCCTGATTATCGCGAGCGCACTAAGCTCTGGTTGCGCAGTACTCTACTCGGAGGACCTACAGCATGGACATAAAATCCGGAATATGTCATAAAGAATCCATTTGCTGGGTAAATTCTTTAACCTGAACTAACTAAGATTACACGTTTTATTTAATCGTCTGATTCGAAATGCGGAGCATCTGTGTTCGATTTCGGATTTTGATGATAAAACCCATATATGTTTGTGATTTTCATTTCGTTAAGTTGATGAGTAATACATTATCTTTTACAATATGCGATCCTTAAACGACATACATGCTGCACTACGCAATCATAAGAACCATTTGTTTAATGATTACCCATTAAAGTCGATTGCAATATTTGGTTCTTTTTCAAGGCAGGAAAACAACGAGCTTAGCGACCTGGATGTGCTTGTTGAGTTTAATGGTACGATAGGAATCCGATTTATTGATCTTGCTGATGAACTCGAAAAAATTGTTGGCATCAAGGTTGATCTTGTCTCGAAGAACGGATTAAAAGATAAATATCGTGAAGCAATAGACCGGGATTTGATTTATGTCTAAGCGCGACGACATACTACTTTTTGAAGACATGCTCGAGGCCGCTCAAAAGATAAAACGATACACAAAAGGTATGGATTTCGAGGCTTTTGTGTCGGACGATAAGACTATGGATGCTGTTGTCCGTAATTTTGAAATCATTGGCGAAGCAGGCAATCGTTTTGATTCAGTTACAAGAGAACGTTATCCTGAAATCGAATGGAATAGAATCAGGGGGTTCAGAAATAGAATTGTTCACGAATACTTTGGTATCGACTACGAAATTGTCTGGTCTATCATAGAATCCTACCTTGACGAATTAATTGCGTGGCTTCAAAAGGTACTCGCTGAGTTTCATGGCAGACAATCCTAATCGGTCAGGTGGTATTCGACCCTAAGCGGCACTACAGGAAAAACCGTCCTGACTAAAAATCCATCCCGCTCCAGATGTTTTTAACTCATGGACAGCATTTTCTCTTTGATTTTCTTTTTCAAATCGCCAAAACGAAGGGTGTCAGAGGTTTTTTAATGAGATTAGAAAGAAGTAGTTTAGATTCAGATTGCGAAATATACTTGTCGATACTAAATCATTAATAAACAGTGTCTCTCACAGATGAAAGCGTACAATTTGACAATAGTTCTGCTGGTCCTCATTTCCATGGCTTGTTCATCTGAACAACCAGCAGGAGATCCGATACCGAATGTCTCCAGCGGTGAGATTATCAGGCTGGAGCATTTTCCTTCTGTTCATGTTCCAGCGCGGCATGTTGATATCTGGTTGCCGGAGGACTATCCTCAGGATGCTCCCTACGCCGTGCTGTATATGCATGATGGTCAGATGGTATATGACTCTACGGTCACATGGAATGGTCAGGCGTGGGATGTGGATGGTATTGCCAGTCAGATGATGGCGGATGAAGACTTGCGGCCGTTTATTGTGGCAGCCATCTGGAACGGGGGTATCAATCGACATCCGGAGTACTTTCCAAAAACGGCATTTGACCTGCTCACCGAAGATGAAAAAGAAACCGTGAGCAATACGTTGAACGAGCTCGGTCGTACGGAAGGACCGTTTCAGCCAACATCAGACTTGTACCTGAAATTTCTCACGGAGGAACTCAAACCATACATTGATGGCCGCTTTGCCACGTCACCGGGGCGGGGCGATACGTTTATCATGGGCAGCAGTATGGGCGGACTCATTTCTATGTATGCCATCACACAATATCCTGATATTTTCGGTGGGGCCGCATGCTTGTCGACCCACTGGCCGGGCATTTTTGACATCGATAATAATCCGATTCCGGCCGCATTTTTGAGCTATCTGGAGGGGACGTTACCGGGTTTGGCGAATGGAAATCGAATCTATTTCGATTATGGCGACCAGACGCTGGACGCGTTGTATCCGCCGTTGCAGCAAGAGATAGATGAGCTCATGCGCAGGCTCGGTTTTGATGAACAGAATTGGATGACCTTTTATGATGTCGGCGCTGACCATAGCGAGACGGCCTGGCGTAACCGACTGCATATTCCGTTACGCTTTTTGCTGGGAAACTGAGGGGGAGCGCAATCAGTCTAATCTGTGCATTGAATCGGTTGGGGGCATGGTTAGTCGCAGATTGAGTCTGCCAGGCATCCCTCGGTGCTGGGAGAATGTTGTAGTGCATCTAATGTAGTTATTTCTAGCGGGTGGGTGAATCCGGTTCTCGAGACACCACAGTCGAAAAATGTTGTTGATGTAAACGCTCGCTGAATGAATCCGGCGAACCTTGTGTTATGCGCTGTATAACATCAACACGCTTTCATCCCTATGAATAGTTTCATCGCATTAATTGTATTAGCTATGTCCTTTGGCAGCACATTTTCGGAATTCGGGTCAACATCCGGCGAGGCCAAAGCAGCATCCAGCGAGATCAAATCCGCATCCAGCGAGACCGGATCAACGCCCGGCAACGCCTCCGTCCCAACATCGGACAGTAACAACCATCCATCCTCAGAAAATGCCGCTCCCGCCGAAGTAACGCTGATTGATTTCAGCAACACGGAGCCCGCTTTCTGGCAAATTTTGAACGATAATGTAATGGGAGGGGTGTCGCGAAGTGCGATGGAGATGCACGCCGACGGATTTGCCGTTTTCAGAGGGATGGTTTCGCTACGGAATAACGGCGGATTCGCATCGATGCGCACACAGGCGCGGAACCCGGCCGATTTATCGGGGTTCGAGGGCATCACGGTTCGGGTGCTTGGCGATGGAAAAACGTACTCCCTCCGACTCAAAACCGTGAAAAACGGTCGCGTGACCTGGTATGCCTACGAGTCCCGCTTTTCAACCACGCCCGGCGTGTGGGAAACCCATACCCTTCCTTTCAGCGATTTCAGAGCCGTTTACAGAGGATCGTACCTGCGGGAGAATCCGCCGCTCAACACCGATGCGTTGATTGAACTCGGATTCATGATCAAAGACGGTCAGGAAGGACCGTTTCAGCTGGGCATCCGTACGGTGAGTGTGTATTGGTAACACCTCATCAATCCGCCCTATCTACACCTCACCTATTACCCAATTTCCGCCCATGCGACCCTACATTCTGGCTGAAACAAACTGGAAGCATCTGAAGGATGCGAACATAGAACTGGCCGTGCTTCCCTGGGGAGCAACGGAAGCCCATAACTACCACCTTCCCTACGGAACCGATATCATCGAGGCCGACCATGTAGCCGCGGCATCGGCGGAAATTGCCTGGTCTGAGGGTGCCCGGGTGGTGGTGCTTCCAACCATTCCCTTCGGAGTGAATACCGGTCAGAGCGATATCTACCTCGACATAAACCTGAATCCATCCACCCAGATGGCCATTTTGAGCGATGTGATAGAGGTGCTGAACCGCCAGCACATTCACAAGTTGCTGATTCTGAACAGTCATGGAGGCAACGATTTCAAAGCCATTTTGCGGGAGCTGGGCCTGAAATTCCCTTCCATGTTCCTGAGTACCTGCAACTGGTTTCAGGCGCTCGAACGTGAGGCCTATTTTGATGCGCCAGGCGATCACGCCGACGAGGTGGAAACAAGTGTAATGCTACATCTCAGGCCGGATCTGGTTTTGCCGAGGGAGGATTGGGGCTCAGGACCGGAGAAGCGCCATAAAGTAAAAGCGTTCTCTGAAGGATGGTTGTGGACAGAGCGGAAGTGGTCGCAAGTTAGCGAAGATACCGGTATTGGCAATCCGAAAGCCGCCACTGCTGCAAAAGGCGAACGGTTTTTTCGGGATGTGAGTAACAAAATTGGTCAGATCATGGTTGAGATCTGTGCCTTGGATCGGGACGCAATGTACGAGTAGGTTTTCGAAGTGCCGGCATATTGATGCACGAATTGGAGAAGTCACAAGGTTGAGATCAGCACGGTTCTGTTGTACCAATGGGTAAACTTTCGGTAACGTAACCGGGAGCGATGTGCGTCTTAGTTTAACCGTGTCGCGATGCGACGTGTTAACTAATATCCGCTCAGGGTTCCACTAATGGCCCGTTATGGCGGTCATCGCCCCATAGTCAGAATTTTATGCACACGTATTTCCGACTTTCTACAAACACCCTTTTTTCGACACTTTTAATAACCGTTTTGCTTAGTGTTGGGTGCAAAACGACAAATCAAGAAGCAACACAGGCATCGGCTTCGGGCAGCTCTGCGGAGGGGGTCGCAGCAAATAATGCTCGCACGTTGACGAACGTTACGCCCACCCAGTCCCCCTCGAATCCGATCCAGGTGCAACTGCATCACGATAGCATGGAACAACGGATCGGATATCCCGCTGTCATCGCTCCGGGAGAAGCGTTTCCTTCAGTCGAGGTGACTGCACGGTCACGTGGTGCGCTTTTTGTAAGTCTGATGCGTTACGAAACCGGCGAAGTGGTGTACGAGGCGGAACCTGTGCTGATTCGCTCTGGCAGAAGTCATACCGTCAGTTTTCCGGCTTCCCTGTGGGAGGAGGACTCTGACGGAGCACGTATCCCGGATTCCGCTACGTCTGAAAATAGAGCTTCATCCACCATCGCTACCCATACTCGTTATACCGTCCGCATCGACTTGCGAAACGAAGCCTCGGAGCTGCTCTTTCGCGATGCCTATGCCTTTACGGTACTCGATACCACACGCCTTCCATCGAATTTCAGCGTGATTGCCCATCCCGGTCCCGACGGACGGATGCGCTATACTCCCGATTTCCGCGGGAACCGGCTGCCGGACTTCTCGCTGGTGGGTTATCGAAACGGGATGGACCTTCCAGAAGTGCCGGTGATGATGGTGGTCGAGTCCCGGTCAGCCCTTTACGAGGCGGGAAATGTGACCTCCCCCCATGGCGATGATACCGAACGCATTCAGGCCGCCATCGACGCCGTTTCGTCCCTCCCGCTCGATGAAAACGGATTCCGTGGCGCGGTGCTGCTCAAAAGTGGCATCTATGAAATCGCCGGCACCCTCCACATACGCGCCAGCGGTGTAGTGCTCCGCGGCGAAGGACAAGGCGACTTCAAGGAGTTCTGGCTGGATCCGGCCCGGAATGAGTCCCTCGATGAATTCCGCGAGACACTGCGCTCCATCCTGCACGAAAATCAATCGGAACAGCAAACCCCTCATGGCCAGGCAGGGGGCGATAGCCAAAACGCTTCGGGCATTGAAACCCAACGCGAATCACAAAACAGAGTCCAGCAACAATCCCAAAACAGAACACAAAACCAGCCCGTTAGCACCTCTGTGAACGAAACCAATGTTCACGACACATCCAAATACGCCACCGTCCTCATCGCGACCGGACCCGACTTCCGCTGGATCATCCGCATGGAAGGACCAGGCGCCATCGAAGGCGACATGCAATCCGCCACCGAAATCATCGATAACTACGTGCCCGTCGGCGCCCGCACCTTCACCGTTACGGATGCCCGGCATTTCAGCGTAGGCGACAGCATCATTGTAGAACGCCGCGGCAACGAACAGTGGATTCATGAAATCGGCATGGACCGCATCCCCTCGCGCGGAGACGAACGAGGCACCACGCAATGGTCCCCATTCAGTCACGACTTCGAATTCATCATCACCGCCATCCACGGCAATGAAATCACCATCAACTCCGGACTCCCCAACGCCATCGAAAAAGCCTTCGGCGGAGGTCGCATCTACCGCTATCACGACCGCAATCGCATCACCCAGTCGGGCGTGGAGCACCTGCGCGCGATTTCCTTTTGGCAGCAGAACGAACACGGGGTGGATGACACCCGCCACGCCGATATGTTTCTGCACATGAACAACGTGCGCGATGGCTGGGCCCGGAACATCACGATGGAGCATTTTTACGGTAGGTCGGGCATTATGACCGGCAAAAACACCCTCGGCATCACGATTCAGGAGTCGTCGAACCTGGTGGCCGCGCGGGAGTGGTATCTGGGCGAGGGGTACGATGATTCGGGACGATACTACGATGAAACCGGGGTGTACGTCGGGCGATACGGGTTCCACCTCGAAGGACAAAACGGACTGGTGCGCGACAGTTACGGCATCAATAATCGTCATGCTTTTTTCGTGGGGGCCTGGGTCAGCGGTCCGAATGTGTTTCTGAACAGCTATGCCGAGCAGAGTCTTACGTGGAGCGCGCCGCATCACCGCTGGTCAACAGCGGGACTTTTCGACAACGTGAGCGACATGATCAGCATGATGAACCGCCTGCGATATGGAACAGGTCACGGATGGGCGGGGGCGAATTATGTGGCCTGGAATACCGAAGGTCCGCTCGTGGTGCAGCAACCGCCAACGGCGCAGAATTGGGCCATCGGACATATCGGCGAGCTCCGGGAAGGACCGTTTCATGATTGGAACATCGAACAATTTGGGTATAGTCACGGTTTTATTGAGTCGTTCGGCGCCCGGGTTGAGCCGGCGAGTCTGTACCTGCAGCAGTTTAACGAGCGTCACACCGATGGGACGATCGGAGCCGCGAGCCACCGCAACCCTCGACACAGCACCTCGAACCAACTCAACCAAAGCCTCGGAACATCTGCAAACTACCAAAGCGGTAATGCCACAACAGCGAGCCACCGCGTTGCAGCCCAAACAGCTATCGGTACCCAAAACGAGCTCACCATTCGCGCAATCGACACTCGACACAGCATCGCGAACCTTCCCGAAGTCACCATACTCGACTCCCTCGACGTAGCCCCCGTCTGGTCGGTGCACCGTACAGGTCCGCCCGAACTGCTCACCCGCGACGGCTGGCAATACGTGGCCTTCTACGACGAAGACCGCTATCTCACCCTCGCCCAGCGCCGACTCGAGTCCCGCGAATGGAACTTCCATCGGTTTCCGGTACAGATGCTCTGGCAAACCGGAAGTCACGCCAAGCTATCCCTCGCCCTCGACAGCGACAATTACATCCACATCACCGCCTACCGTCGTCGCCTGCAACAAGAGCCTACTGCGCCCCCGAGGCCCATTTATTACCGGTCCCTCGCCCCGCACTCCATTGATGAATTTGAGCAGCTTTACATGGTTTCGGAGAATGAGCGCACCGATTATCCTACATTCGCCAACACCGACCATGCCCTGTACTTCACATTTCGTGATGGGGGAAGCGGTCAGGGCGATCAGCATTTCTACCGCTACGACACCGGCACGCGGCAATGGTCCCGCCTGTTCGATACACCCCTGCTCGATGGCCGCGGTCAGATGAGTGCCTACACCTACGGTGGCGGCTTGCCGGCGTTTGGTCCCGACGGACGCTGGCATCTGTTGTGGATGTGGCGCGATAGTCCCGACCATGCCACCAATCATTCCCTTTCGTATGCGCGCACCGTTGGCAATGACCTCACCCGATGGGAGTCGGCCGCCGGCGTTCCGGTTCAGCCTCCCTTCACCATAGACAACACCGAGCTTCTGGTAGATCCTTCCCCCGCGGGAGGCGGACTCAGTAATCCGCTTATGGCCCTCAGCTGGGATGCATCCCACCGCGCAGTTATGAGTTATCATCGTTTTGATGAGGCGGGAGCAAGTCAGATTTACAATGCCCGCTTCGAAAACGGCAAATGGAATATCGTGCCCGCTACGGACTGGGATTTCATATGGGGCGATTCCTACTCCGGCACCGGAGCCCTTAACATTTTTGGCACGGTGCGATTGAGTGGAGTGGAGGTGAGCGGGGATGCAGGCCGGGTTGCGGGATCGGACGTCAATGTCAACAGGGATGCTAGCCGGAGTGCTAACGGTAATAGCCGCGTGAATAGCGGCCAGGGTGCCAACAGGGATGCAGGCCGGAGTGCTTACGGTAATACCAGAGTGAATAGCGGCCAGGGTACCAGCCGTGATACTTACCATGCTGTTGGTCCGGTTGTAGCCCGCGGTGACAACCAGACTGGAGAATTGCGTCAAACGGTGTGGAATCGAGAGATTTCGGAAACTGTAGTCGTGCTGGATGAGGCTACTCTCCGGCCACTGCGACTGGAAGAGCCCCGCCCCGTGATGTGGCGCAAGGAGCTGCGTGTGCCCGAATCGGATTTTCAGGTTGAACCCATTCCAGATCTTCGCAGGGTCGGCGGACCTATGCTGGTTGAAATCATTCCCGATACCGAAGGGAATAGCCGGGCAGAAGTTGGCTCCACAAGAGGCGACGATGCGCGAGCAGATAACCATACGCGAGAAGGCAGTGGCATGAGGTCAGATATCGTACTAAGAGAAGGGCGCAATCACAACCAAGACAGCGATGCACAATCAAACAAAAACGCACGAGATGCAAGCAACATGTTACCAACCCATCTTCTCACACAAGGAAGCTGGTTTTTACGATGGGAGCACGGGGGCGCGAATCGCGACAGACCGGTACCTGAGCCCTGGCCGGCTCCAACAATGTTGAGGCTGTACTTGATAGATAAGCGCTAAAAACATATTGGTTACCAACCGGTAGGTCGGTGGCATCCATTAGACTGGTGCCTCTCACCAAAATGGTAGCTCCCGGCAGCGGCTCACCAGTATTGGCATCCGTAACAACACCCAAAACTGTTCCACGAACAGGTTCTATTGCAGGATTTTTTGATAGTACCGTAGAGAACGTTGCTCCGAGGAATAGAACCGACAAAACGAAGATACCTCTTACTTTGGCTAACAGATAACCGTTAGATTGGTTTTGTTTTTGGTTATCCACAACAAAGCAAAAAAGCTAAGCTGTTGTTTTTATATGGATGCAAAAACTTACGGCAGGTATATTACCTTATTGTTAAGCCAATATTTCCCTATTGTTAACGAGTAGATGGTTATGCAATCGGAATATCACGTATGTATATTAAAATATCCTCATTAGTTCTTTGAGCTATCGATGTCTAATATCTTTCGTAACACCAATAGTAACTTGGTTGTAGGCTATAGCCTATGTAATTCAGAAGATACTTTTTAAAACACAGCATGGTATCTTATGTATACATCTAATGTGCATGCAGCTTTTTTCAACTTGGGTTCTGAATAGCTGGCAAAAATTAAAGCAAGATGGGCGTCACATCTTCTGGTTTAGCGGTTCGAGGCAGTATCAAATCTCTTGGTTTTGTGTTATTTGTGACGCTAGTGGTCATATTTATCTCCATTGGCGCCCTGTTAGTTCGCTTTGAAACCCAGAAATAAGAGCAGATTCAGCGCGACCAGACCATGGAAACGCTCTATACTTTAAGAGCGTCGCTTAGCAGCCGCATCTATATGAATATTTATAGAATACCGGCTGTTAACTCCATTATTGCCATGAATACGGAGCTAACACAGGAAGATTTCACCCGGGCTATTAAGGTTCAATTCACAGAGGAACACGACTTTCGTAACATTGCTATTGCACGTGACATGATCGTTCAATTTGTTTATCCGTTAGAAGGCAATGAAACCGTCGTTGGTTTAGACTACACTACCATTCCAGACCAGATTGAATCTGTTGAAAAGGCCATACAGCAAAATGAACTTGTGATTGCCGGTCCTGTAGCGTTGGTGCAAGGAGGGGAAGGTATTATTGCACGTAACCCTATTTACGTAAGTAATCCTGTTACCGGAGAAGATATATTATGGGGGCTATCTTCATCAGTTCTTTATGCAGACAGCCTTTTTAACGCTGCGGGTATTGTGCCGGAAGTTGACGGTCTTTTAATCGCCATAAGAGGCAAGGATGCTCTGGGTCCTGACGGTGATGTTTTTATGGGAGATCCTTCTGTTTTTGAGAGCTCTCCTCTTCAGCAAAATATTGAGCTCCCCTATGGCAGCTGGCAAATTGCTGCTGTTCCAGCCGGTGGCTGGTTAGCGGAAACGATATTTTTACTCCACTACTGTGGGCCTACTATATTGGCGTAGTTATACTGCTCGGTTTCACGGCATTGGTAATTCGTCTTACCATCACTCGGCAGGATGCCATTACAGCGTTGCTAGATGCCGAAAATCGCCTCCAAAAAACAGCCTATGAACTCACTGAAAATATCCCGGTGGGCACATATACTATGGTACAGCCTCCCGAAGGTGGCCTGGGTAAATTTGCGTTTCTGAGCCGCCGGTTTCTGGAGTTGACGGGTCTTCGCAGAGAAGATGCATTGCAAGATCCGATAAAGGCGTTCGCATGTTCACATCCTGACGACTTTGATGACTGGATAGCCTTAAATGCTGAATCATTTGCCGAAAAGAAGGCGTTTTTTGGGGAGACCCGCATCATTGTAAACGGAGAAATACGATGGGTGAAAGCTGAATCACGTCCACGCTCGCTTCCAGACGGTTCCACCGTTTGGGAAGGTGTTTTAACCGACATCACTGATCAGAAGCAGCTGGAAGAACAGTTGATTCAAGAAAAAGAAAATGCTGAGGCTGCCAATGTAGCCAAAAGTCAGTTCCTGGCAAATATGAGTCACGAAATCCGCACTCCACTAAACGGACTCATCGGATTTACCGACCTCCTCAAGAATACTCCGCTGAGTGCCGTACAACAGCAGTACGTGAACAATGCTCATGTTTCCGGGCACACACTACTCAGCGTCATCAGCGACATCCTCGACTTTTCAAAAATTGAAGCGGGTAAGCTGGAATTAGAGTCGCGCAAAACGAATTTACCTGAACTGCTGGAAGACAGCATCGATGTGGTTCGGTTTCATGCTGAAAAGAAAGGGCTCGAGTTGCTGCTTTATATAGGGGATACCGTGCCGGAACTTGTGTATACCGACTCGGTAAGGCTTAAACAAGTTCTGGCCAACCTGCTCAGTAATGCAGTTAAATTTACAGAGAGAGGAGAAGTAGAATTAAGTGTAGATGGCGAACTGCTGGATGAAAACGTAGCCCGGCTCCGCTTTACCGTGAGAGATACGGGCATTGGTATAACGGAGGTGCAGCGAGACAGACTCTTTAATGCATTTTCGCAGGCCGATACTTCCACTACACGACGATTTGGCGGTACGGGTCTGGGTCTTGCCATCTCTGAAATGATTGTGAACAAAATGGGAGGGAAAATCGACTTTACCAGTCGACCCGGAGTAGAAACCACTTTTTTCTTTACCTTGACCCTTCCCGTAGAAGCAACTCAAGATAAATTCGCAAAAGAGTCCCGATTCTCGTATGACGCGGTAATCATTCAAGAGCATGCTGCGGCCAGGTCGATATTGGAGAAAAAACTTACCCGAATAGGCATTTCATATACGTCGTTTGAAAGTACGGCAAACGCTATTGAACATCTTATGCTTTTACAGAGGGCCGATATAATATTGTGCGATCATACCAACGGCCCTGTTAACGGTCCGGAGACCGTTCGATTACTTAAGGATCAGTTAAAAAACCAAAATGAAATCCCTCCGATTGTGATGCTACATACCTCAACTGTTGATGAACATTTTTATGAGGAGTGTGATGTTCTAGGTGTGCGATGCTTGCTAATCAAGCCAGTTAAACAACGTCACTTAACTGAATGCTTGGAAAAACTAAGCGATGGAAAATTCTGTGGTGATCCACTTTCAGATAGTATTGATGAACGGTCAAGTACGCATAACCTGGGTGTCAAAGATGCAAGCCATACTGCCGAATCTCCGGAATCAAGCTCAATTACCAGACCTTTAGCTAACCACGACAGCGGTGTCAGTTTAAGTGTGGAGGCGCCCGATTCGAAGATTGATACCGATCGCATTCATGAACTTGATACTAGCAAGGCAAACGCATGGGTGCCCAAAATCTTAATCGCTGAAGACGTTTACATGAATATGCTTTTGCTCAAAGCCATTATTAAAAATACCTGTCCGGAAGCCATCGTATTTGAAGCGGAGAACGGCAGCAAAGCTGTAGAACTTTTTACTGAACTAAAGCCCGACCTGGTATTTATGGATGTGCATATGCCCGAGATGGATGGACTTCAGTCCACCGTTACTATTCGTAACATTGAGGCCGCTCAAGGTAAACGAACTCCTATTATCGCACTTACGGCGGGAACCCTCAAAGAAGAAAAGGATAAATGCTTCGAAGCCGGAATGGATTATTTTCTAGCCAAACCTGTGGAAATTGACCATATCAAAGAAGTACTGGCTGAATTTAAAATTCTTTAACGCTGTAATGGCAAATTTTTTTTAATTACCGGTTATCGTAACAACCAGCCTTCTGCCTCCGGCGGCATTACGGTGTTCGCACAGATAAATGCCCTGCCAGGTACCCAGATTAAGCCTGCCTCGGGTTACGGGTATGGTGAGTTCATGACCTAAAATGGAACTTTTGATGTGGGAGGTCATGTCGTCGGTGCCCTCGAGGGTGTGTCGATACAGGGAGGTATCTTCGGGCACCATCCGGTTAAAATGGGTCTCGAAATCGAGGCGCACATCGGGATCCGCATTTTCGTTGATGGCAAGCCCGGCGCTGGTGTGCTGGATGAAAACATGGCAGAGTCCTCGGGTGAACCCACTGAGGTCATCCCCGATTACATCCAATATTTCACGGGTTATGAGATGAAATCCACGCGGACGTGAACGAAGGATGATTTCGTATTGCTTGATGTGCATAGGTTTTGCCTGATGATTTCGAATTGCTCGGTGTTCATAGGAATCGATTTACGTCGAGGTCGTGAGGCAAGGGTATATCGTGAAGTATATGCCCGGCTAAAATTCCGGCTACATGCTCGGAGAAAAGTAAGCCTTTGGACCCTAATGCCGTGTACATATGAAACCCGAGATGGGCTGCAGGTGCACCAATTACCGGTAATTTATTTGGTGTGGTGACTCTAATGCCGGCCCATTGACCCGTTTTCACAATTCTCCCTGAAAGCTCGGGCACAATACTAAATAATTTGTGAATAATTTGCTGGTAGGCCTGTTCGGTGGGTATGGTATTGTTCTGATTATGCTCGTAGGTGGATCCGGCGATGATTCCGCGTTTGCCTTCGCGCAGGATGTATCCCATGGCGGAAATGGCCGTGTCCCACGGGAGGTCGTGGTCGGCCTCGAACGTGGCCGTCTGACCTTTAACACGGTGCAATGGAACGCCTTCAAACTCGGGGAAGTCCAGGGTGGCGGAGCCGGCAGCTACGATGATGTGGGCTACGAGGTGCTCACCGACCTGAAACCGAGGTGTGTCGGAGGAGGCATTATCGGAACGTGTAATCTTCCCTGCTTTACCAGAATCACTATCGGAGGATGTATGCGCAGGTGATGAATACGTTGCATGGCTATCACGGACACTATCGGAGGATGTATGCGCGGAGCCTGCAGCACTTTTCCAACGGTCATTATCATCCAAAAGTTCACGTTTTGTGACTTTTTTGTTATTCGCCTGTTCACTTATATCAGCTATGTGACCACTCAGTCGCCTATAAGAAACCACCTCTTTCTGAAGCTCTGCTCCTTTGTGTTCGAGATAGCGGTGATAGGTTTTGAGATACCGGTCGAGGTAGACGGTAAAGCCTTTGTTCAGCAGCAGCGCGCCGTGTTGCTTGCCCAGATAGGGAACGCGGGATGCGGCGGCATCGGCATCAATCCAGGTGATCCATCCCTCCGGCCAATCATGAGCGTCGAGGGCGCCACGAAAATTTTCGGCAAGATCGGTGTTTATGGCAGGTCGAAGCACCCCGGTTTCGGCGAAAAGATTCTCGCTGCCGGAAAACCGGGTCAGTTCGTGGGCTCGATTCAAGACGGCGTGATAGCAGGCTTCAGCCTCCCAACTAAGTTTGGCATATCTGCCCATGGCGGGATTCACAAGGGCTGCGGGAGTGGCGGTCTGGCGAACGGAAGCGGAAAGGCCTGGATTATCAGGCTCGGTATCAGAAGCCGTTGATGTTGAGAGCACTGGGACGGGGTCAACTATGTGAGAGGAAGCGTGCCCGCTGCGGGAGCTATCAGCGACTTGTGACCGGTAGGTCATATCTTGGTTTATCTCTAACGACGGATCAATTAGCAGTACAGATTTGCCTGCATCGAGGAGCTTATTCGCAATAGCACATCCGGCAAGTCCGGCACCGTAAACAGCTGCAAAGTAGGTCATTTGATGTGTGGCGTTTTGAGATGGCTGTTTTGCCGATGGATAATCGAAGGAAGATTATTTTTACGGATTCAATGTATGCTAGATGCTGCATCATGTGTCAAGTAGCATGTAGCATGTAGCATGTAGCATGTGTAAATGTACGGTTTTTACGCGAAATACGGGGGTGACGGAAGTTTTACTGTGAGTTTTGTGTATACATGTGAAAGATTTTCATAGCTGTCTACTCATTGTAATCATCGGGGAGTAAACAAAGAACAAACACAACATAATATGATCACCATACCATATGAACAGAAAAGAGCTTCAGCATGCATTGTCTACCTTATCAACCAGAGAAAGATCTGAACTGGCGAAATTGATTCTTCAGGGACTTACTCCCGATGACCTTGAGTCATGTGTCGATTGGCCCGAATTGTTCATGCAACGCGAAGTTGCATACAGAGCTAAGCCGGTGGTTTCAGATGGCAAACCCTCTGACAACATAAGCAGAGGAACAAGCCGTATGCATGTTCGTACTCGCTAATTGGCAACTCAACTTCCCCGTCGGGTAATCCGTTTAACGCGCGTTTTCAATCTGGTTTACCATATCGGTTAATGTCTGCGGCAATGGTGTGTATGTGAGCTTGAGTATATCCCGGCTTCTGGATGCATTCACTTTCAACGGAATACCTACATTTCTTCGAACAAAGGAGGGTTTTACACCAAACATCCATCCTATCAGATACAGTAGAAACTTAGGCGCCGTTTTGGTCGGCAGTTTATATTGGTCGCCAAAAGAATCGCGTAGATGATCTGAAACCTCCAGTAGGGTAGCGGTGCGTTCTACAAGCAAGAAACGTCCGGCAACATCGGAATTATCCATCGCCAACATGTGGGCTTTAGCCACATCGCGAACGTCAACAAAACCGAAGGTAAGGTCCGGCGCACCGGTGGCGAACTGACCAGAAATGAGGTTTTTCATGAAGGTGATACTCTCCGACTCGGTTGGGATATTTTCCAATGTAGGACCCATTACGAACGAGGGATTAATAACCACCAATTTCCAGTCCGACTGGGCGTCGTGTATCTTCCAGGCTTCTTTTTCGGCCATAACTTTTGAATATGGATATGGAGAAGACTTCGGCGTACTACTGGTGTTGAATTGACTTTCTTCTACTTCGGAGAGGCCTTTTTCAACGGTTTCGAGGTTATCGCCAGCTATGGCCACAATACTGGATGTAAGCACCACTTTCTTGACCGAACCGGATTTATTGGCGGCTTCCAGTACATTCCGGGTTCCTTTTACCGCGGGATCAATCAGATCAGCCCAGGGGTCGTTCACCTTCAGTTTAAAGGGAGATGCCACGTGCATGATGACATCTGCGCCTCTTGCGGCCTCATCGAAAGATCCTTCTGAGAGTAAATCGGCCTCAAATAGTTCCAGCGAACCCTTGCACTGTTCAGCTATCTGCTGTAACGGCGCAATTTTTTCGGTTCTGCCGGCATCTCTTACGGTTAGTCGAACGGTGTGTCCTGCTTCTAGCAGCATTTTGGTAAGCCAGGCTCCGATATATCCGGTGCCCCCAGTAATCATTACGGTTTGTGACATGGTATCTTATTGCGTGTGAATGGTATATACTAAACAAACCCGCGCTTCGAAGGAATCATTCGACGATTCATATTCATTTATCTTGGGAACAACACTACGTCACATCGTTAACCAATGGTGAACGAGCAATGTAAAAAGCCCGATATATCAACAAATCAACGGTGTAAACAAGACTATGATGTAAACAATCAGCGATGTAAATGGGCCAGCGAAATAAAACAAGCTGGCGGATTAAACAAGAAATATTCTTTTTGCAAAAAATAACGGAACACTACGCTTAGAATACCGATTATTGTAGATGTCTATGTCATAGCTTAATCTCAATATGCATCAACATACGTGATGTATAACCTAACCCGTCTTGGTCTACATGATGAATTTACTTAAATCAACTTGCCTGCTTCTAGCAGCCTGCACAATTCTGTTAACGGATATGAAATCTGCCAACGCACAGGGCGACCGTGAGTCGGGACTGCCCTTCGCTTCCCGGTCTGAAGTAATTGGTCAAAACGGGATGGTGGCCACATCCCATCCTCTGGCCACCCAAATCGGGCTGGATGTTCTCAAAAACGGAGGCAACGCCATTGATGCGGCTATTGCTGCCAACGCCGCTATGGGCCTTATGGAACCCACCGGAAACGGTATTGGTGGCGATTTATACGCCCTGATCTGGCACGCGGAAACAAAACAGGTCTATGCCCTGAATGCCAGCGGACGTTCCCCACGCGGACTACGTCACGAGCAGGTGCTCTCCATCCTCGAAGAAGAGGGTCGAAACCGCATTCACCCCCTGAGTCTGCTTTCCGTATCGGTTCCGGGTGCCGTTGACGGTTGGTTTGAGCTCCACGAACGATTCGGTGAAGCGAGCATGGCCGACATCCTGGCCGCACCTATTCATTACGCGGAAAATGGTTTTCCCGTCACCGAATCCATCGCTATGGGGTGGAATCGCAGCGTACCAAGACTCATAACCCAGCCAGGCGCATTCCGCGAAACCTTCACCATCGACGGTAGAGCTCCCGAAAAGGGAGATATTTTTGCCAATCCAGATTTGGGTAATACATTCCGCATATTGGTTGAACAAGGCAGAGACGGGTTCTACAAAGGTGAAATCGCCCGAAATACCGATGCATTTATGCGTGAGCACGGCGGATATTTAACCTACGACGATTTTGCCACACACACTTCCGAATGGATAGACCCTATCAGCACCAACTACCGTGGCTACGAAATCTATCAAATTGGTGAAAACAATCAGGGTACGGCCGTATTACAGATGCTCAACATATTAGAGGGCTTCGATCTGGCCTCCATGGGTTTCATGAGCGCGGATATGCTTCACGTCATGGTAGAAGCCAAGAAACTGGCCTTCGAAGACCGCGCCAAACATTACGCTGATCCTGATTTCTACAACATCCCGATGGAAACGCTGATTTCAAAAGAGTATGCTGCAGAAAGAAGAGCACTTATTGGCGATCGGGCAGCGCGCAGGGTTACTTCCGGCGTTGAAGGACTCCGGGACGGAGGTACGATATTCCTTACTACAGCCGACAAGCATGGCAACATGGTTTCACTTATTCAGAGCAATTTTCGCGGGATGGGAACCGGATTTGTGGTACCGGGAACAGGGTTTAGCCTTCAAAATCGTGGTGAACTGTTCTCCATGGATCCCAATCATCCCAATGTATATGCACCAGGGAAGCGGCCATTTCATACGATAATTCCCGGATTGGCTACCAAAGACGGGGAGGGATGGTTTACCTTCGGCGTGATGGGTGGCGAATATCAGCCTATGGGACATGTAAGCGTGCTCACCAATGTCATTGATTTCGGAATGAACATTCAGGAGGCGGGGGATGCACTTCGCTGGCTGCATACGGGTTCAACCGAGCCTACCGATGGGGCCGAAGACTTCCTGACGGATGGAGGAAGGGTTCAGATTGAGTCGAACATCGACTACCAGGTCGTTCGGGCACTCCGGCAACGTGGTCATACGGTACAGATAGGCGGTGGATTTTATGGACGCTATCAGGGCATCTTATTCGACCGTGAAAAAGGCGTCTATTTTGGAGCAAGCGAGTCGCGAGTTGATGGCCAGGCAGCCGGTTATTGAAAATGTTCTACATTGCTTATTGCCACTGAACCAACGGCTGTTGAGCAGCTAAAAAAACCGCCCGCTACAACCGTGGTGATTTGTTGCTAGCTGGCAGCAGTGGCTGCGGCAGCATTTGTTTGCTTTATCAACAAGGCGCCAATAACGCCCACGAACCAGGGTTCAATGAAGTCTGGCAACTGAATATGGTATGTCGTTTTAAAGGCACCGGTTTTACTCGCGGTACCTATCTCACGACCATCAGAGCCATCATCCAACATAATTACGAAATCCCGGGACATCATTGACTTGCCTTGAATCCGAAATGTTTTGCCCTTGTATTGAATCTGGATTTCCGGACTAAAAGAAAAAGCTACGCTGGTTGTAACTCCAACAATCTGATCGTTACGTACAATATTTAAGTCAGATGAGTACCACTTAACTGAACTCAGTTTAACCTCATCGTCCGATACATGAACAGTATAACTTGTTGACCAGCCATTGGATTTAATTGTGCCAATTGCCTCTCCGTCTTTTTCAATACGGAATCGGGTAGCCCAGGTGTTTTCCGGTTCAATTGTATACATATGTTTTTCAACAGTTCAGTGAACATCGTGCTGAACTCAAAATTACCTTCCGTACATCAAAATTGGTTCTGAAACACTTCGTTCGGTTGCTTTTTAGTTTATTTCATACCATACGAAAAATACACACGAAAGGTTTTAGCGATTCCAAAAACAAAAAAAGCCCCGGAGCATAACGACATGCTAAACCGGGGCTACACAAGTCCGTAATCGTGAGAATATCAGCAGGACACCGGCATTAATGCCGGCGCCAACTGCCGATTCCCATGCATTGCTGCATTCATTAATTTGGTGAAAACGGCAACGATGAATGGTGTGTGATAATGCGAAGATTACCATTTTCATCCATGCGGTAACCAAACGTCTTGTCTACCATTACGGTTGATCCATCATACGCTGTTAACGTGATATTGCCCATGGCAATGGCAGCTTTACCAACAATAACAACGTCTTTGATATCGGCAACACCAGAGACATAAGGACGCAGAGCAAATCCATCATCTTGAGCAAACGCCGCATTTCCACCAACGAAATAGCTCAGTGCCCCATCTTTGGTCATACGAAATGTTTGCTCACCGTGCGTAAGCGTTGGCTTGAATAGCACACCACTACCAGAAAAATCGTAGTAGTTGGTCAACACTTCGTATGCTCGGGCAGACGGATCTTCTGCCGCTCCTACCGATACAAGTGCAGCTATCCAGCCTTCCTGAGCCTGTTCAATCATGGCTCGCGTAATTTCATTTCGGTCAGTTCCATAGCTATTCGCATTCGAGTTAGAAGCGCAAGCAGTAGCGCTTAACATAAATAAGCCAACAAAGGCATACGACAAAATATTTACAGTTTTCATGGGATAATGATTTGTTTATTTTAACATTCCCGGCGTACAGCCGACATATCTTAAAACGCATCATTATTTTTAATTAGTCTGAATAGTGTGTAAAATCGGCGTAAAATCGATTAACCTATTGTGGTGCAATACAATCATTCTCTAAAAATTCGCTCCATCATCCCGACACAGCGGCCATAAACCAACATTTTTTACACATACAGGTTATGCGGAATAAAAGAGCATGTCATTCGATCGATGATAAAAGGTAAACCGACGGTTCGACCGGAGTCAAAATTCCCGGAAGTTACCAAATGAGTATATAGAGCGCTACTCTTTCTCTTTGTTCGTTTTGCTGAGCCGATACATGGTATACTCCAGCTCTTTTTGCATTTCAACCAGACGTGCATTTAATCGTGCGAGTTCATCTTCGGCAGAAAGAGCAGGTTTTGCCGAGCGACGCATCTCCCGATCGCGCTGCACATCCAGCTTTGCCTCCTCCATGCTGTTAATGATAACTCCGATAAACAGATTCAGCATCACCATGGTACCTACCAAAACAAACGAAACAAAAAAGAAGGATGCTACCCAGCCCGCTGGTTCGGGCGATAAACACCCAGCAGAAGCCGCATACCCCCAGATTTCATGATCACATCCATACATATTGATATACATGATGTCGGTCCAGTCTTCAAGGGTAACTACACGAAACAACGACAACAAAGATAACTGCAAATTACCGAAGTGCACCGGATCGTTTACCCCAAACAGGAAAACCCCCATGGTCGCGTAGATGTAGAAAATAATACTCATCAATATGGCTACATGACCTATAGAAGGGATTGACTTAAGCAGCACATTTACCAATAGCTGCAAACGCGGAATGGTGCGCACCAAACGGAATACCCTCAGCACCCGCGCAAGTCGAAATACCGCCACAAAAGCACCGTTTATATCGGGCATCACCAATGCCATAAGCCCCACCGATACAATCACAAAATCGAACACATTCCAGGGATCACTGAAATACCTCCATGGACGGCGATCTTCAGCCATCATCCGAATGAAAACCTCTATCACGAAAATGGCTAAAATAGCCTTATCGATGCGATACAGCAAGGTTTTCCATTCAGCAACCTGCTCACCATAGGTTTGTATACCCACGATGACGCCGGCCAGCAAAATGACCCCCATAATAAAATTGTTAAACCAGCTGGAGCGAACAGTAAACCGCGCCCAAACAGCATACTTACCCATAGAATTGTGCCGATAAATTAAGCGATTTCAGAAGATCGTAAATTTACGCTTTTTTATGGACAGGCAAATGCACCGTAAACACAGAGCCCTCACCCTCAACAGATCGAACCTCAATTTCCCCATCATGTAAATCGGCAAATTCCATGCAAATCAGCAGTCCCAGACCGCTGCTCGGTTCTTTTCCTGTACCCTCGCGTTTCGTAGTATTATCAACTTTAAACAAGTTTTCAAGAATAGCAGACGGCATACCAATACCGTTGTCTTTCACCCGTACCGTTACCCAACTGCTGTCACACTCAAGGGTTACCTCAATCTTTCCATTGGTATTACTAAACTTAATTGCATTCGATATCAGATTGCCAAACAAGGTGCGCAGCATGGCATGATCGGCATACACCTCGCATCCGTCTGCCATAGCTGTGAACTGAATCTGAATCTCCTTACGGGCAGCAATCGGCTCATAAAACAATGCGATATCCCTCAGCAGACACTCCATACGAACTTCGGCAGGAGAAGGAATCAACCGGCCGGAAGCGGCTCTGGCCCAGGTTACCATTCCCTCCAGCATATCCATACTACGCATACCCGTATCGCGGATATGCTTCACATACTGCATGCACTGACCTTCGTCAACATTCGCCTGTTTATCAAGCATCAGTTCAGCAAAACCCACAATGGTAGCCATCGGACTCCTGAGATCGTGCGAAATGATTGAAAAAAACCTATTCTTCTCTGCATTAGCCACCTCCAGCTCCTCATTGGCGTTAGCGAGCTCCCTGTTCGCCTCCAGCAACTGCTCATTTATAGCTTCAATCGATATATTTTTCTTCTCAAGCCTGCGGTTGGCGACCTCCAGATTCTCGTTAGCCGCCTTAACTTCTTCAATCAGCATTTCCATCTGAGTCAGCGTCTCCTTCAGCCTCTCCTCCGTTTTCTTACGCTCATGCGCATTTCTGCTCACACCGATAATCTGAAGCCTACCCTGTTCATCACGTTTAAACCGGGTAGCCACTTCTACCCAAACCAACGACCCATCCTTATGATATTGCTGAATATCCATTGTAGCATAATACGGGTCGTCGGGGTGGAATTTGAGATGGTCGAAAGCGGCATTAAGCCTAATCATAACACGTTTGAATGACTCATCTGTCATCGTGTCTTCCATAGACTCCTTCAACGCCTCCTCAACCGTTATGCCACGCAGCCGTTCAACGGCCGGACTAACATACAAAAATCGTTGCGTTTCAATATCCAGCAACCAGACCACATCAGAAGAATACTCCGTAAGCAAGGAGTAGTTCAAAGAAAAATTATTATCCCGATTATCATTCACTATTTGATCGTTAAGAAACTCTTGTATAAAAACCGCACCAGCAAATGTGCTTAAATACAAGCACTTAAAAATTGTTGTAGCATATAACAATCTTGATGCACGCCGAGTCGTAGATGTTCAATGCTAGTAGGCAGTTCCCCCAAACTGACTAAACAAATAGTACAAAAAACGTGACTATTTATAAATCGTTTTACAAAATTTATTTAACTGGTTAACATGAGCTCTTGCAAACACGAACAGCCTTCGTGCGATAAATCCATTACGACCAACCAATCAAGCCCGTTCGGCCATTTCCAGCCAGATCAGCGTTTTTTCCTCCAGTATGGCAGTAAGCTCCGCATACCGGTTCGATTTCTCCGTGAGTACATCCAGGGCCAATCCGCCCCCGCTCAATGCCGCCTCGATTTCCGCCTTTTCGGCCTCCAATTTCGCGATTTCGGCCTCAAGCTTACTGAATTCCTTGCGCTCTTTATACGTCAATTTGGGCATTTCCGAAGATTTTTGTGCCGACTTGGACGAGGCAGCCCCTGCTCCCGTCCCACTCGCGCGCCCGGCATCCATCCCCCCGCCAGCTCCCGAAACCGCCCCACCCGAACCACCGCTTCGGGACGCTCCGGTGGCGACATCGCCTCCCGACCCCGAGCCGCCGGCGCCCAATCCCGAGCCCGAGCCTGAACCGGAACCCGATCCTGACGCACGTCCCGCCCCCTTCTTGCCCAGCTCCAGCTGCTCTTTTCGCGCCGTTTCCTCCTCCAAAAGCAACTCCCGATACTCCGTATAGCGACCATTGAAGTCACGAATCTTCCCATCACCCTCAAAAGCAAAATAGTGCTGCACCAGCTTGTCCATGAAAAACCGGTCGTGAGAAACGAGTATCAAACAGCCGCCAAACCCCAACAGGAAGTCCTCCAGCTTGTTCAACGTCACCAGATCCAGGTCGTTGGTCGGCTCATCCAATATGAGGAAATTAGGATTCTTGATGAGCACCATCATCAGCGCCAGCCTCCTGCGCTCCCCGCCACTCAGCTTGGATACCGGGGCATACTGCATGGCGGCCGGAAACATGAAATGCTCCAGAAACTGGGTGACCGAAATGCGCGATCCATCGGCCAGCTGAATGACCTCCGCCACTTCTTTAATTACGTCAATAACGCGCATATTCTCGGGTAACGGCTTGTGTTGCTGACGATAATGACCGAAAACGATGGTGGTTCCGGTGTCGATGTTGCCGGAGTCGATGGGCTCTTCTCCGGTGAGGATTTTCAGAAAAGTACTCTTTCCCACCCCGTTTTTGCCAATGATGCCTATCCGTTCGCCTTTGCTGAAGGTGTATTCAAATCCATCCAGAATCACCTTCTCTCCGAAGGACTTCGATACGCCTTCAAGCTCCAGAATTTTGTTGCCCATGCGCGCCATATTCACCTCGAGACGAACTTCTCCCTCTTCTTTCTTGCCCTTGGCTTTCTTTTCGGTTTCGTAAAAGGCCTCGATGCGGGACTTCGACTTTGTTGTTCGGGCTTTGGGCTGACGGCGCATCCAGTCGAGCTCTTTTTTGAATAGCTGTCCGGCTTTGGCAGTCTCGGTGGCAAAAACTTCTTCGCGTTCGGCGCGCTTTTCGAGGTAGTAACCGTAGTTGCCCTTGTGGTGATACAGGGTCCCATCCGACATTTCGAGGATGCTGTTGCACACACGATCCAGGAAGTATCGGTCGTGCGTAACCATCAGCAGGGTCATGGTACTGCGCGACAAAAAGGCCTCCAGCCACTCAATCATATCCACGTCGAGGTGGTTGGTAGGCTCATCCAGAATGAGCACATCGGGTTCTTCCAGCAATACAAAAGCCAGGGCTACACGCTTGCGTTCGCCACCGCTGAGGGTGCTGATGGACTGCTCGAGGTCGTGGATGTTCAACTTGCCGAGGATCTGCACCAGGCGTTGCTCAAAATCCCAGGCATTGGCCGCATCCATGGCCGCTGTGGCCCGCTCGAATGCCGCGGCAGTTTGATCGTTGTAGTCGAGTGACTGTTCGGTCACTGCTTTTTCATAGGCCAGGGCAACGCGTGCGAGTTCGGAATGCCCGCCCGAGATATAGCGGCTGATGGTGAGGGCCGGATTCAGTTCAGGTTCCTGGGGTAAGAATCCGATTCGGATGCCGTTTCGCACCATAACTTCACCGGAGTCGGCCGACTCTTCGCCGGCAATGATGCGCATGAGGGTCGACTTCCCGGTACCATTGGGCGCAATCAAGGCGGTTTTGTCGCCTTTCTGTAGACCGAACGTGAGGTTCTCGAACAGTGTTTTGAGTCCGTAATTCTTGGAGAGCTTGTCGACGGAAAGGTAAGTCATGGAATGCGGTATACGTTATAAATAGGTTTGGCTTTAGGCAGCACTGTTGGGTTAAATAATCTAGAGCAGCACAAGTTACTGGACTTATCGCTTAAAACGGTTGATACTCCGCTGTATCATGGAATAGAATTTAAACTACCCTAAACGTACTCAGCAGGTATTGCATACATATTCGCTAACCTACCCGGATTATGAATCTGCCGAACCATGATGGGAGTCCCGGTTGCTGAGCGTGTACGTTGTTCAGATTACCATTGCCTCAAAACTGCCAATAAAATCGAAAATTAAAGGTACTACATTTTCAGATAACAGCGGGATGTCTTACTTTACACGGCAGTACTAACTGTTTAATTACAGGAAAGCTATATTTTGAAAAGTTTGGTACTATCATCTGCTACCATTGAACCCGTACACCAGAACCGCACGTGCCAAAACAATCCGGTTTTAGCCGTAAACCGACTGTTTAACGCGATCTGATACATCCACATATTTTATTTACGCTCTAGCCATGAGTACATCTACAGCTTACACATCTACAGCTTACATGTTTACAGCATTCTCCTCCCGCTTAACACCGTTTTTGGCGGGAATCATTGCCATTCTTATCGTTTCCGGCTGCAGCAGCAGTCCAACCGGCCCAGAAGCTATTCCCCCTGATATTCAGGTACCTCAGCGCCTCAATGCCGTAGCCGGCGAACCGTTTACACATGAGTTAAATGTTGAAGATCCCCAGGGACTAGACGTTGACATCCTATTTGAGGGCCTTCCCGCCTGGTTAGAGTACAATCCCACCGGGAAAATCCTTCAAGGTACTCCCACGGCTGAAGACGTAGGACGTACACCGCTCAACATTCGCGCCGAAAATCAAGTCACAGGTCGAAATGTAACCACTCAATTACGCGTGTTTGCCACCCAGCAAGAGTTGGGGCTCCAGAATCACCTGGAACAATCTATGCGCGACATCACTTCCGGCCTGCTGGGCGTCTCCGTTGCCATTGTGGATGCAAACGGTGAGCTGCACCGGGCATTCTCCGGAAATATGGGCACCAGCGCGGGCTTTCCCGAATTACAGGCGAACAGCAAATACCGGGTTGCCAGCGTAACCAAACCCATGACGGCCGCACTCATTCTTAAGCTGGTGGATGAAGGCAAGATTTCACTTACCGATTTTTTTGAAAACCTGTATCCATCCCCGCTTCCCAACGCTGACCGTGTCACCATCCACCAGATGCTCACCCATACGGCGGGAATTTACGATCACCTCAACGACAGTGCATTCTGGAGTAACTTTCCCCTCGGGCGCGTCTGGACAACCGACCAGATTATCGGTCTGGCTGCACAGCGCGGAGCTATTTTTGAACCCGGTACTCGGTACGGCTACTCCAATACGGGTTTCTGTGCACTGGGAGCTGTAATAGAGCAGGAGTTTGATGCTGGTTTGCGTCAGGCTTTTGATCAGCAATTATTTGTACCGTTGGGACTTGAAAACAGCGTTTATGATGATTTCAGCAACGAAAGTAATCCTATTCCAAACCTGGCAATCAACGGTCGGTCGTATCAATATCACCTCACATCGGCGTGTGCGGCCGGAGCGGTTGCGGCCAGTGCCGGGGATGTAGCGGTATTTGGATGGAACCTGTACGGAGGTCGCTTCGTCTCGGAGGAACTTACAAACCGCCTGTCCATTAACTTTGGCGCTGCTCTAGGTGGACAAAACTACGGCTATGGCACGCGCATCTGGAACATCGGTGGCATCCGTCATTATGGTCATACCGGTAATCTGATGGATTACCGTAACATTCTGATGTATGTACCGGGACACGACATTGCCATTGCGGTACACACCCATCAGCCTCACGCCAGCTGGTCGGCCCTAACCAACTCCATCTTCAATTATGCGATAACCCACTTTTCTGATCAGCCGGCCAAACTCTTGCCGCTTGAGATGTGGATTAACGAGTCGAGGGATGATGAGCAATAGAGATTAATAAGAATCGTGATCGCGATGAGGATAAAGGTGCAATAGGCAGCGATATCTACGAGACAATGAAAGCGTCCGAGACAGCGTTTGAAGCGTGGTTAAACGAAGAAGATTCCATTTATGATGACCTATAGAAAATGGGATATGGTTTTGGTTTCATTTCCATTCAGCGAGCTGAAAACAACCAAAAAAGGCCCGCACTCATAATTGGAAGCCTCGGATCCGATGACAGACAAGGCATAAATAGATTGTTATGCAAGGAGTTCTGTGAGCAATAGGATTTCTACAGAATCGTTTGTTACCTTGTTCTGTACCTATTTAACCTGCACCTTCTTCTCTTGTAGCTGTCTATGGAAAAACTCATTCGTTCCGGTCTTGAACATCCGGCTGAGCTGGAATCCCTATATCGTGCCGACAAAGCCGCCTTTCTGGAGGCATTTCGTGCGATTTATCCTGAAATTGAGCATCATATTGTGGCGCAGGTCTGGCATGAACGGCTGAAAAACGAGCTCCCTCAGGTGAACAGCGCTGAGGTGAACAGCACTGAGGTGGGCGGCGCTAAAGCGGGTGGCGCTGAGGCAAGTGGCGCTAAAGCGAGTGGCACCGCGGTGAGCCATACCCTGGCAAAAGCCGCTGAAAAGTCCCCATCCCGCACCGCCTCCTACTTCGAAAACCTGTCATGGGGCACCCGGAAAGACTGGATGTTCATAGCCATTGCGGCGCTCATCGCCGGATTCATTGCCAACATACCGAACCTCTTTGGGTTGGAAGGCGACGAGTTTTATCCCCGCAACCTCGGTTTTGTAGTCTTCCCCTTCCTCACGGCCTATATGGCCTGGAAATATGCTATGCCAGCGCAAAAAGGCTGGATACTGGGCGGAGCGACCCTCGTAGCACTGGCCTACATCAACCTGCTACCCAGCGTTGATACCAGCGACAGCATTCCATTGGCCTGCATGCATTTACCGCTGTTGTTATGGTCGGGATTCGGGTATGCCTATGCCCATGAACAGCCCGGCGACGCATCGAGACGACTCAACTTTCTTCGATTTAACGGGGAGTTGGTGGTGATGGGGGTGCTGTTACTCATAACGGGAATGATCTTTTTCGCCATAACGGTGGCCCTTTTCGAAATGGTTGGCATTCAGATTTACCTGTATTTGGGCGACCATTTCTTGCTATGGATATTGCCTTCCATTCCGTTGCTTGCGGTATGGCTGGTGCTGGCGAACCCGAAACTGGTATCGTTGGTGTCACCCGTTATTGCCCGGGTATTCACACCCGCCTCGCTGATTATGCTGGCGTTTTATTTCGTTGCCATTCTGATGAACGCTTCGGCCCTGTATCAGGACCGTGACTTCCTGCTCATCTTCAACACGGTTCTCATTGGTGTGCTCGCGCTGATTATGTTTTCCCTATCGGAACTGGCGAATCGGGATTCGGGCAAAATTCGCTTTAGTGTAACGGTGTTGTTTCTGTTGTCGGTGGTAACTTTGCTCATCAACGCCATTGCCTTATCGGCCATTGTTTATCGGGTAGTTGAGTGGGGCATAACACCCAACAGAATAGCCGTACTGGGAGCAAATGTACTGTTTTTGATCCACCTCATGCGCATCACCGTCAGCCTGTATCAAAGTATGACAGGTCGGTCACATATCTCGGCCGTTGAAACCCGCATCGCCACCTACTTGCCTGTGTACATTATTTGGTTGGTCGTTGTGGTATTTTTATTCCCGATAGTGTTCGGGTTTGGGTGAGTGTGGAGAAAAGCAACAGTCGGTAATGTGCCACCTTCTCTAAATTAGGGTAATATGGCTAAAATCAGTTCAAATTTGCTGGCCATACAATCAACGATGAAGAAGAATGATAGGTGCGACAGTGCCAAGCCTTGAAGGTCAATAGCAACGAGTAGTAATCACTCCACCTTCAGACTAAAATTCCGGTCTTTGGAGGGGAGCTTGAACGCTCGCAGTAAGGCCGCCTCTGCCGCATGAAATCCACACATCCCGTGAACACCTCCACCCGGCGGGGTTGATGAGGAGCAGAAATAATATCCATCCACCGGAATGGCATACGGATTGAACAGCGATACGGGTCTGCTGAAAAACTGCCTCCAGTCTTGCACGCCTCCGTTGATGTCGCCGCCGATGTAGTTGGCATTGTACGCCTGAAGCTGCACAGCCGTCATCACACGGTCGTCGAGTATGCTACGGCGAAATCCTGGAGCAAAGCGCTCAATCTGACTGGTAATAGCCCTGCGCATACTGGATGTGGATCCGTGGGGAACATGGCAGTAGGCCCATAGAATGTGTCTGCCTTCGGGTGCACGGGAGGGATCAACCACGCTGGGTTGTGCCACCAGAACATAGGGATCAGCGGGCAGCTTGCCCATTCCCACCACTTTTTCGGCTACGGCAATGTCTTCAAAACTACCGCCCAGGTGCACGGTTCCGGCTTTCCTGAGGATGTCGCTGCGCCAGGGCACCGGCTCGTTCAAAATGTAATCCACTTTGCACGATCCCCATCCATAACGGTATTTAAGTAGTTTCTTGCGATAATACACCGGCAGCCGCTCACCCATGATGTTCTCGACCTGACGGGGCGTGAGGTCGAACAGCACGGCTTTGGATTTTGGCAATTGGGACAGCTTTTCAACGCGCACTCCGGTACGGATTTCGCCGCCGAGGGTGCGTAAATACGAGGCAAGGGCGTTGGTGATGGCCGCCGATCCGCCTTTGGCTACGGGCCATCCGCTGGCGTGGGCCGCGGCGCTGAGTACAATGCCGATGGCGGCGGTCAGGGGCTTGTCGAGGGGTTGGATGCCGTGGGCGGCGATGCCGGCGAACAACGCCCGGGTTTCGGGATTTTTAAATCGCTTGCTGATGCGCCGGGCCGATTGCACTGCGTTTAGTCCAAAGGAGGCGAGCAGGGCCGGATCTTCGGGTATGCCTAGTGGACCTAACGCATCTATGGTGAACTGTCCCCAGTTTTCTACGACCTGATGTACGAGTTTATAGTAGGCATGTCCGTCTTCACCGAGGGCTTCGATGGTCTGTTGCAGGTCGCGGTGCAGGTACGATGCTTTGTCGGGTGTGAAGGCGTGAGCTACGGGGATTTCGGGTTGCAGCCATTCGAGTCCGTGCTGGTGGAGGGGTAACCTCCTAAAAAACGGTGATGATACGCCGAGGGGATGTACCGCTGAACATACGTCGTGATAATGGGCCGGCTCCATGAGCGCTTTGGTTCGGGTTCCCCCGCCTATGGTAGATTCGGCTTCCAAAACAAGTACTTTGAGGCCCTCGAGGGCCAGTCGCACCGCGGCGGCGAGTCCGTTCGGGCCGCTTCCTACCACGATGGCGTCGTATTGATTGGTGGCGCGAAGTGGGATGGGGGCCTTCGGGGTGGCTTCAGGCGTGACCTCCGGTGTAGCCTTCGGAGTAGTTTCATGGCTGGCATCCGTGGGTGAATCAGGTATGGCCTCCGGGGTGGCTTCAAGGGTGATCTTCGGACTAGCCTCCGGAGTAGTTTTAGACTTTAAATTCAGGCTGATGTCGGACTGTGTTTCCAGGTTGGATGGACCTTCGGAATTCGCACCAGCGTTGGATGAACCATACAAGTTGCCTGAGCGCAACTCCTCCTTCGACCGCGTGGTTTTAGGGTCGTTATCGTTAGCTGAATTCAGGTCATCATTTTGAAGCATAGGCCAATATCGCTAATTCCCCGAACATAGCAGAAACAAAATAACAATGATTTAAAGGTGTTCACGAAATGACTTACCGCACTCGAACACCATATCAAATCCCACAAGAAAAGACCCAATCACGCATATTTTGAAAAGGCCGATTGTTAGCTTTACTGTCAAGCAAAGCAATGATTTCAACAAATCAATAATAGTTAAATTATAAAGTATAATATTATACTAATTTTGTTTTTAATTTCACATTCGTTTACATATTAATATCATTTTTTGTGCCCAAAATAAACGGAAACAACTTATCAATACGCTCTAAATTCAACTTACTAATTCAGTTAAAAACAAATCATATCAATAAAAAAAGTAAGCCACAAATAATTGATTATATATGATTTAAACGAACAACTTGTGTACTATTATTAAACTTAATATGAATTAGCCACAAGCAAACTATAACGCCCTCCAAACTTGATTAAGAAAGTCTAACGTTCGTTATCTATTTGCAAAAACCGTCACTTAGCGTCAGCAAATCAAGTTTTTTACGTTATGAAATACTTAACATTCAAGGTTAACAACACCGTAACATCGACTTAATTTGCATCAAGTTTTATTATATCGTTTCTTATGTGGAGTCAAGTGTTCTAAGGTCAATTCATTGGGTTTGGGGGACACTGAAACCCGATAATACGGGATTCAGTTTTTTGAGCCCAATTGTCAAAAACATCTTACAGACACGAATACAAGAGTGATTATATTCCGACACCCTAGGGGAGTTTTTTTAGAGTCTACAAATGAAAGCAATCGTCCTGATATTATTAATGCTGGGTTCATCCAATCTTACGATAGCTGAATCAGCTTCATCGCCAGACTGTTCTGATGAATCGGTTGCATACATTGTTCAGCCGAACGACAATTTGTATCGGATTGCGATGAGTTATGGTGACTATCGTTTCTGGCAGGCTATCTACATAGTAAACGCCAACACCATGCAAAACCCACACCGGATCTTCCCTGATCAGGAAATCAAAATACCTCGAATTATCGTGGAAAAAGGTCAATCAGAAAACCTCTTCACGATTTTATCAAGCTTGTCATGCAGCTTTACAAGCCTACCTGCCAATGAAGTGAATAAAGAGTTTTTAACGAGTTACTTCATTAATCTGTTAGAGTCATATCAAAATCAGCTGGCAGAAGTCACATCCAATGATGAGGAACAGGAGTTAACCAACGACAAAACGTTGGAACAGTTTCGGGCAGCTTTTAATGCGCTTATTCAGGAAGAACAAATCTCTGCCACAACACAAAGCCAACAGGCAGAACGTCCTCAAGCACAGCCATCTGAGTTGCAGCAACAGCAGGAACAGCAAATATTCTTCGAACTCGATGGTATGCTGTTGGATGAGACCATTACGAAAATTGGTCGTGATTTTTATGATGTTTTCTACGCCAATTGGCAGGCACCATCCAATGCTTCAAACTTCTCTATCACTATTTCTGAGCAGCCCTCACCAAATTTGGGAACCGTCGTTTCCATTCAGGTGAATGAGCGGCTCGTGTACAGAAACCGGCTACAGCCTCGATTCGAAGAAATTGAGCAAGCCGGCATTGAGGCTGTACGGCACACATACTTTGTGTTATCGAACAACTTAGGTCAACAAGTTATTTATTGAACATGAAACGTATTCTTTACATAGCACTTTCTTCTGTAACGGCACTCATCATTGGTAGCGCTACCCTATCGGCCCAACAGATGGTTTATGAGCCAAAAAATCCGGCTTTTGGTGGTAACCCCGTGAATTATTCATGGATGTTGAGCTCTGCCAACGCACAAAATCGTTTTCAAGAGCAGCGTGGAGCAGTCGGTTTTCAGCGGGACCCATTGGAAGACTTTCAACAGTCGTTGCAGCGACAAGTACTCTCACAGCTAACCCGCGATATTATTCAAAATCAATTTGGCAGTGAGGGTGCGCGACAAACAGACTCAACATTCGAGTTCGGCGAGTTCAATATTGAGATCAATTCGGTTGACGGTGGTGTACGCATTCGCATTTTTAACATTCTAACTGGCGATGAAACCAGTATCACCGTGCCGCAGTTTTAATCTATGAAGCCGCTTAACACACATACCGCCATTTTCTTAGCCGGAGCACTGATGCTAGTTGCCGGGTGTGCTGGTGCTACGCGACCAATGTATGTTGAAAGCGCACATCCTGGCACGCTTAGTGCTTCTCACCACAAGTTATTGGAATTACCCGCACCTCAGGAACCCGTCGTTGCAGCAGTCTATCGTTTCAGAGATCAAACCGGGCAATACAAGGCTTCCGACCGCATTGCAAGCTGGTCTACAGCCGTTACCCAAGGCGCTACATCCATTTTGCTAAAATCCCTTGAAGACTCCGGATGGTTCATTCCAATCGAGCGTGAGAACATTTCAAACCTGCTCAATGAGCGTAACATTATTCAGCAAATTCGTCAGCAGCACGCCGGTAACGCGCCCGCACAGCCTCTTCCACCGCTGCTATTTGCAGGTGTAGTACTTGAAGGCGGCATAATCGGTTACGATACGAACATCATGACGGGAGGAGCCGGGGCCCGATATTTAGGCATTGGCGCATCTACCAATTACAGGAAAGATCAGGTCACCATCTATCTGAGGGCCGTTTCTACCCAAAGCGGACGTATTTTGAAAACGGTACACACAACCAAATCGGTAATTTCACAACAGCTCGACAGCGGGGTGTTTCGGTTTATTAGTCAGAACAGACTTCTGGAAGCTGAAGCCGGATTCACCTACAACGAACCGGTTGTAATGGCTGTTACAGAAGCTATTGATGAAGCCGTTAAAATGTTGATTATAGAGGGTATAGATGATGGGTTATGGTTGCCACAGGACCAAAACGAAGTGGAGACATTTAAAAACAACTTTGCTGTTGCAAGAGCGCTTGAATTGCAGCAACAACGTGACTATTTCGGATTTACCAATAGAACGAATCTGCGCAGCGGCTGGCATGTACATGCGAGCATGCAGTATGGCTCAATTATCGGCAACTATGCCAATCCCGATTTCAACCTGGGTGGCGGATTGCAGATTGAGCGTGGCTTTAACAACGGGTATTCCTTAAGCCTGAATGCAGATAGAAATCGCATCAGTGCCCCAAATGCGTTTAGTGCGTCTGTAAATGCATTCGATTTTACGGCTTCACACTATTTCCTTTACTGGAGTGGCATTACGCCTTATGTGTCTGCTGGTGGAGGATCGTTTGTTTTTGACACACGATTTGATGGGCAAGACGATTTTGTATTTCCATACGCAGCCGGTGAAGCCGGACTGGATATTCGAAGCAGGTCTAATGTAGGCTTGCGAGCCGGACTAAACTACAGGTATCTGTTGGTTGACGGACTTGACGGAGTAGCTTTAGGAAGGTTTAATGATCAGCACTGGTCGTTCAGGGTCAGTGTAACGTACCGATTTAGAAGATAATAGTATGAACACGTAAACAAAGAAATTCGAAAGTAAAAAGGCGCAAAGCAACGCTGAGGATCTTTACCGTAACGGTAAAGGGTGCACACCACAACGTTACCTTGCTTAGGAAATATACATTTTCTTTCTGTTGCAAGCTAATTGCGCCTTTTCTCTCAAACCATCTCACAACCGAACGGGGTGAGTTTCTGCCAGAATATTGGCAGGATTCGCAATAAGCAACAAAAAAACAGGAAGAACGATGAAAAAGATAGCTAATCTAACATTCATGCTTTTGTTAGGTGCCACAATGGCATTTGCACAAAGCAACGAAGCAACGGTTACTCAAGACGGTAACAACAACGATGCAACGGTAACCCAAACCGGTGCAAATAACACAGCCACTTCTACTCAAACCGGAAACGGCAGTGAAGTAACGATTGAACAGATCGGCGCATTGAATGCTGCAACTGCTGCACATGCAGGTAGTGGCATTATTGACCAATTCCAAAGTGGAAACTCAAACACAGCTGATGCTGAGGCTGCGGGTTCCGGTGTGATTACTCAGACCCAAATCGGTGACGATAATAGTGCAACTGCAGGTACAAGTCAAAACTTCGGCAATAATTCTGAAGTAACCCAAACACAATTAGGGAATAGCAACATTGCTGTTGCCCAACGATGGACACAATCATCTAACATTCAGGTTACTCAAACCCAAACTGGTGACCGTAATCAAGCTTACGCTAATCGTCTTCGTGGTTTTAATTTACTTGACATCACGCAAACTCAAACTGGTAACGACAACCTTGCTGCTATCAACCGAACAGGAAGCGGACAGGTTTATCCAGGTACCATCCTTCAAGAGCAAATTGGTGATCGTAATTCAGCACAGATCGTTAGAAATGCAGGCGAAGGATCTTTAGGAGGAGACTTTACTCAAATTCAGCACGGTGATGACAACGAATCACTCATTCGATCAGGACGCAACGCTGATATGGCAAACACATTTCAGTATGGTGATCTAAACAGTGCTACCATTACTCAGTCTGGCATGGGAATGTCTGCAGTGATTACACAAACTGGCAACATGAACACGGCTACCATTACTCAAAGCGAGTAAATCACATCTTTAATAAAAAGGACTACCTATGAAACCACTTTTAAACGGCTTTATTGCTATGCTCTTATTTACGAGCTTGTCATTCGCGCAGAGCAATACAGCTACTACTACGCAAAGCGGCAATAGCAATGATGCCGCCGTTACTCAGTCTGGCGCCACAAACGCCGCTGATGTAACCCAAACCGGCGACGGAAATGACGCTGATGTAACCCAAACCGGTGCCAGCAATACAGCGAATACAGAACAAGACGGACAAGACAATACCGCTGAGGTTTCTCAAACCGGTAACATGAATGAAGCAACTGTACAGCAAGGCAATGTACAAGGATGGGTTCAATTGTCCGGAGAAGCAGTTATTGAGCAGGTTGGAGACCAGAACAGGGCTTTAATCATGCAAAGAAGCAACACCTACAGCTCGGGTAATAGCCACTCTATCTCACAAGATGGATCTATGAACGACGCTCGTATTCGCTCTTTCAATGGCAATAACAGCGGTTCTATTGTACAATCCGGCGACGGGAACAATGCCGATGTACTGCAGGCGCAGTCGCAAAACAGCGCCTCTGTAAACCAGAGCGGCAACGATAACCATGCGACGGTGAGTCAAAACTCAGGTCAGCACGCAGCAAGTGCAAGCCAGAGTGGAAACGATAACAGTGCGGCATTAACCCAAGTATCGGGTACAGGAAGCGCTGCTTTTACATCACAAACTGGCGATGGGAATGCCATTACAGCTACTCAGGAAGGTTCCGATCACGAAGCTGTAGCGAGCCAGAACGGTAACAGCAACGTTGCTGAATTCGACCAACGAGGTGATATGCAGTCCGTTATCGCTGATCAAAATGGATCAAACAACTCAATGAGCATTACACAAACCGGTTCAGATAACAGCGCATTGGTTGAGCAAAGCGGAGATAATAACCGTGCAGCCGCCTATGTGGGTGGAACAGCAAACGTAACCACGCAAATTCAGTTGGGAAACCTAAACTTCCAGCGAATTAACCTGTTTGGCTCAGATAACGTTTATCTGGTTGAGCAAGCTGGAAACAGCAATGAGTTTTTTGTGGGTTCCGGTGGAAGCTTGAACGTTACAAATAACACACTAAATGCTGAACAAGGTGGTAACAGTAATAGCGCCAGTGGATTTGTAAACGGTAACGGCAATGAACTGAACCTCGTTCAGAACGGAAGCCAAAACCGCATTATGGGTAGCGGTGGACGATTTGATGCAGAAGGATTTCAAATAACAGGTAATCTGAATGCACTAAACATCACTCAGTCAGGTGCCATGAACAGTGCACAAGCCATAATCAATGGCAACTGCAACACCGCTGTAATTACACAAAACTAAATCTTAGTTAGGGGCAGGTAACGTGTTTACTTGCCTCAACATATAGGAGCATAATGATGAAAAGAATTCTTTTAACCGCAACGGTACTCATCTTCAGTACCGGACTCGTTTCGGCACAGAGCAACGAAGCAACCGTTACCCAAAATACCAACCGATCAAACGCAACAGTTGAACAGTCTGGCGCTAACAACGTTGCCAATGCAACACAACAATTTGGACAATTCCACGATGTGAGTATCGAACAAATCGGGAATATGAACGAAGTTGATATCATTCAGGACAATACCAATACTTTAGCTGAGATTTTCCAGCTTGGGAACAGTAACCTGGCCGACATCTTCCAGCGTAGTCGTCAGTTTCTGGGTGCATCAGGTATAGGCGCAAGCATTATACTGGATCAGGATGGAAACCTAAACACAGCCAGCATCACACAAGACGCTGAGTCCGTTGAGGGTTCAAGTACTACCAGTGAAGCATCGGTTGCGCAAACAGGCAACAGCAACGATATAAGCGTTGTTCAGCTTCGTCCAACAGGCTTCGGCTCTGGCACCAACTCGGTTACTGCTGCGCAAACAGGTGATGCAAATACCGCTGTTGCCAATCAAGGCGGAAGCGGTAATTCATACAGCCTCAATGCTATGGGTAACCTCAACGACACCTACAGCAATCAGCTGGGTACCAACAACAACGCTTCTGTTTGGATTTCCGGCGAAAGCAACGATATTTATCAGGATCAGAACGGTCACGCCAACCGTATACGACTTGAAGTTACCGGCAGCAGCAACGACTTTTCTGCAACACAATCCGGTACCAGTAACTTTGCCTACGTAAATGCAAGAGGAACCGGAACCGGATTCAGTGGCGTTGGTATCATCGATAATAATACCTTGTCAATTAATCAGGATGGTAGCAGCAACACGATCAGCGGTGGTATCCAAGGGTCATCTAACGATGTACTCATCACGCAATTTGGTGATGGCAACCTCGTTACCGGTGGTTCAGGTAACTGGAGTGCTGATGGATTCCGTGTTATTGGTAATAGCAATTTACTTGACATCTTCCAGTCTGGCGAAATGCATAGTGCTACCGCTATTCAGACAGGTAATGCCAACTCTGCGCAGATTACCCAAACCAATGGTTTCTCTGGATTAAATCCACTTTTACCACAATAAACCTCTCCCGGAGGACTTCCCAATACGCTCTCTCACTTGGTACAACAACCGGGAAGTCCTCCTTTTTTTATATTATACTACGCAGACCTACACACCCTATTATTTTTACAAACATGAAGACTGCGCTATTTACGCTACTGCTAGCCACACTGGTTACACACCTGGTAAGTGCACAAAACAATTCCAGAGAAGTCTTCCCGGAACAAGTATCTATTGAACATAATGAGGCCGTACGCTCATTCAGCGGTGATTTTGTAACCGCACATAATGTTGGTTCCGCTCAAGGAAGCACCATGGCCAATATGTCTGGCATGACCGGTAATATGAGCTTTTTGAACATTCTTGGCATGATGAACTTTGTAGATGCCTCCCAAAACGGAAATGCCAATCTATTTTCCCTCACCATAGAAGGTGATGAAAACACAGCGGGTATTACGCAGCGAGGCAGTGGAAACGAAGCTCAAATTCAACTTATTGGTAATAACAACACATTAAATACACTGCAGCACGGCCGGTCCAATTTGTTGAACATGAACATTTTTTCAAATGGCTTGATGCACAACACACAACAAATCGGTAACGCAAACCAAATTATGATACAGGGGGAGCAGCGAACTCCACTTCAAATAGAGCAAAGAGGCAACGGAATCGGAATTGTAATTGAACAAAATTGACTATATTTCGAGCTACATTTGCCTACTTAAAAATTTAGTATGATTAATCCAAGAACCGGCTCCTGGGCCGCACTTCTAATACTCGCTTTACTATTCACGGCAGGGTGCGCAAAAGAAACCATGGAACCGGAATTATTTGGTTCTATTGATGGTATGGTGGTTGACGGTGAAACCAACACCGGGCTAGGAAACGTCAGTATCACAACAACGCCCCCGACAGACGCCATATTTACCAATCCGGATGGTTCATTCTTCATAGAGGACATTCTCACTGGCAATTACACCATCCAGGCAAGGAAACCAGGGTATGCCAATAACAGTGTTGCCGTCTCAGTACGTAACAATCGAACGTCAATTGCCCGCATTTACCTCGAAGAACGTGAGGAAGATGAAATTATAAATCCCGAGTTTTTTGAAGCCTCCGTTACCTCGTGGACAAATGTTGCCGGTGCCGATAGTAACTTTGTAGATATTTCTTATCGATTTGAAAATACAAGCAGTTCAACAGTGACACGCGAGTATGAGGTAACTTTCGAGATTGTGACCGATAATATCAATTATTTCCAGCAAGTAACCGGCTCACAGTTACAACCAGGACAAACAAGATTTGGTAGCGTCTCTCTATATATTCGCCAAAATACGGCCACGGATGTGAGAGTTACCAATGTCTGGGTTAGATAGAGGCTACAATTTATACCCATCCGATTGGGTATCATGGTCATGCGGCGGGTACCACCATCGGACTTTGGGACGCTCAGGGAGGTGTGCCGGGAGCCGGGGATTATCCGTTGTATCCAAATACCGCGCACTCCATCGAATTGAACGCGGAAGTGTACATTCCGGAGTGGGGTCGAAGCATCCGCATCATGCTGGAGGAAAATGCCCTGTTTGATGGCGAAAAAGTGTGGTATATCGATGGCCGCAGGACGGAGTTTTACCTGATTCCCCGATAGGTGCTTGCCGGCAGGCACTCACGAACTGGCGTTCCAGATAGCCATTGCCCAAAAGACGCTTCAGACAGCTACTCCATAACTGGGGCTAGCGACAGCCATCTCCAAATAGGCACTTGATACAGTCATCAGCAACAGGCGCTTCAGGTAACCACTCCCAAAAAGGCAAATCTATTAAACCATAAAAATATCTTGATATTTCTGCTCAAGTAGCCTCACCTCATCAGCTGTCAGCATTTTAAACTCTTTGTTTAAAGCCCGCTTCGACAATTCTCCGCCATGCTGACGTAAAAAACCAATCAGGTTCTCCATCATCTTATCGGGCATATCAAAGTGGTGCTGCAGGTAGCTCCTCATTTCATCGTGAGCCTGTAAATATTGTACTTCATCAGGTAGCGTTTTAAGGACCGTTTCCTGTACGCACTCATATAGAAACTCCGCTTGTGTGGTTGCATCAAAATAACGGTAAATGTCGATGGTATCGTTTAATACGTCAACATTACCGTCGGGAGTTGATTTCCATCGGATGAAATCGAGGCGAGGTTTCGAAAACGATTCCAGCACCTTTCGATAGTCGTTGATTCGATCCAGTATTACGGCAGAAACCGGAAAAACCAGTCCGGGCGGAGCAAATTCTTTGCGAGCCAGTACATGGTGAAACAGATACCGGTGTACTCGACCATTACCGTCTTCAAAGGGATGGATGAATACAAAGCCAAAGGCAATGCAAGCTGATGCTAGAACGGCATCATACTCGGTGTTGATCAGTGTTTCTGTAGCCAATAACAGGCCATTAACAAGCTGTGGAACATCCTGCCACCTGGCCGATATGTGGTCGGGAATTGGCTTGCCATCAACCCTGTTGTGAACACCCACAAACCCACCTTGTGTTCGCCACCCCATTTCAACAAATCGACGGTCTTCAATAACCAGTTCCTGTAATCGCAGCAGTTCATGCTCACTGAGCTCTTTTTGACCGGCTTGAGCGATGGCGTTACCCCAGCGCTGTACACGGTTTTCTGGTGGTGTTTCGCCTTCAATGGCGTAGGATGCCTTGGAATCTTTAAGCAACAAAAATGAAGATGCTCGAGCCAGAAGGTCGGGATGCACGTTGCCAATGGTCTCAGCAATGTCCTTTTTTAGGTTAGCACCACGCAAGGCCTCCAGCTTGACTGTGCGTCGTACCAGCGGACAAAAATCTCTGTTTCCGGGCAAATTGTTCCATACACGATGACGTTGTGACCGGCGCTTGGGTCCAGGGTATTGCAAATCCGGATCAAGTGCTTCAACATAATTTCCAGACGCTGCGTCTTCTGTATCAAGCACTTCATCCAATAACCACTCATAAAGAAACCAAATTCTGCGACTGTACCGACCGGTAGGCTGATCTTTAATTATACTTTCAATTTCACTTTTGTGAAGCGTCTCAAAAAGTTTTTTAAGAATAAGCAGGTCAACCCCTTCGTACCTGAATGCAAACGTAAGTTGACCTAACAGTGTCGGAGGTGGCTGTTGTACTGTTTTGAAAACACGCCATTTGCCATCGGAATAATTTCTGTGTTTATCACTTATTGCAGCAATTACGTCTGGTAAAGGAACGTCCAGCTCGTACCTGTGGATCAAGGCACTATACCCGGCCAGTTTCATATCGTTTTCCGGCAGGTTGTAATTCCGGAAAACGGTTACAATTTCTTCAAAGTGATTACTTTTTACCATTATTTATTCAAAGCGATTAGATTTTGCTTGCAAATCAATATCGCTAATATTCATCACTTTTCGTAAATCGATATTATATCAATCATAACCTGAACGGATTAACCAGCTCAATTTCGCAATGGCTCAAGTCGGATACGTTCCGTGTAACCAGCGTATAGCGGTATTCACGACAAATAGCGGCAATCTGGGCATCAGCCATTGGGTGTTGGACGGACAAGTTCCGACACAATATGGGTATCGAGAATATACATAGGCCAGTTGTCAGAATGCCGAACGGATGTTGTCGCGTTTGGGGAGTTTCATTTCAAAACCGCCATAGGGCTCGACGGCATCCCTGGCAATATCCACTAAACTGGGTACTCGCTCCTGATTCGCGCGAACAGAATTTCTGAGAATTACGCGCACCTCTTCTTCCATTGATCGGTTATTTTGCGCAGCCTGAACTTTAAGCCGAAGCTTTACGTCTTCATCCAGATTGCGAATCATAATACTTGCCATGGTTTATCATCTTTTCTTTGCAATTTACTATTCGATGTCATTGCTTGCAATGATAGCACATCACGAATAGATGAAAACGTTTCCTGGAATCATGCACAATGGACAATCTCTCAATTCTTTCCATCTTAACGCGAAAAGTGTCGTAATTTTAGAACCTATTTGATTACCGATTACCGATTACCGATTACCGGTGACTGTTGGCGCATGCGCTTTTGTTCATGGGTCTGCATCCGCGCATTACCATTTTTTTCATGCCTGAAACCCTCCAACTTGTAGTATCTCCCGAAACCGCCGGCGAACCCGATCTGCTGCGCGAAGCCGTGGCCCGCAAAGGCAACATCCCGCCCGATGAAATCACCCATGTGGAGGTGCTTCGTCGCTCGATCGATGCCCGGGGCCGCCAGGTGCGCGTTAATCTGAAGGTGGATGTGTATGTGAACGAAGCCTATGCGCCCCAATCGGTTCAATTGCCCGACTACCCAAACGTTACCGGCAAGCCGGAGGTGCTCATTATCGGCGCCGGTCCGGCCGGACTCTTCGCGGCGTTGCGCGTGCTCGAGCTCGGACTCAAACCCGTGATTCTGGAGCGGGGCAAGGATGTAAAGGCTCGCATTCAGGACCTGAAAGCCATCAACGTGAACCACATCGTGAACGAGGACTCGAATTACTGCTTCGGCGAGGGCGGCGCGGGTACCTACTCCGACGGGAAACTGTACACCCGGGCTACCAAACGGGGTAATGTGCAGCGCATTCTCGAGCTGCTGGTGGGTTTCGGGGCCGTGAACGACATTCTGGTGGAGGCGCATCCACATATCGGCACGAACAAGTTGCCCGGCATCATCGCGAATATGCGCGAATGTATTCTTGCCCACGGCGGGGAGGTGCATTTCAACACGAGAGTGACGGAGTTTCTGGTGGAAGGGAGCGCGATTAAGGGCGTGCGCGTGCAGGATGGCGGCATCCACCGGAGCAATCAGGTGATTCTGGCGACCGGACATTCGGCGCGGGACATCTTCGAACAGCTGCATCGACAGCAGATTCACATCGAGCTGAAACCCCTGGCCATCGGGGTGCGGGTGGAGCATCCTCAGGCGCTGATCGACCAGATTCAGTACTCGTGCGGCATTAGCGGGCGGGGTCCGTACCTGCCGGCATCCGCTTACAGCATTGTGAAACAGGTGGGCGGACGGGGCGTGTACAGTTTTTGTATGTGTCCGGGCGGGGTGATTGCCCCGTGTGCTACGAGTCCGGGCGAGGTGGTGACGAACGGATGGTCGTCGTCGAGGAGGGCACGATCAACGGCGAATTCGGGTATTGTTGTGGAGCTGCGTCCCGAGGATTTCAAGGCGTATGCGCAGCATGGTCCACTGGCGGCGATGTATTTTCAGAAGGCGGTGGAGCAGCGGGCCTGGGAGATGGGTGGCCAAACGCAGACGGCTCCGGCGCAGCGACTTAGTGATTTTCTGAACGGGAAAGTGTCGACATCGTTGCCGAAAACCTCCTATGCGCCGGGAATTACGCCGGTGGAGCTGGGCGAGGTATTGCCGGACTTCATCCATCGGGCGTTGCAGGGCGGATTCCGGCAGTTCGGGAAGTCGATGAAGGGATTTGTGTCGAATGAAGGCGTGGTTCATGCGCCGGAATCGCGGACTTCATCGCCGGTGCGGATTCCGCGTGACCCCGAGAGCCTGCAGCATGTGCAGATTAGCGGACTGTATCCTTGCGGAGAGGGCGCGGGCTACGCCGGGGGCATCGTTTCGGCCGCGCTGGACGGGGAGCGGATAGCGAATGCCATTGCGCTTGCTAACAAAGAACAAGCGTAGCCAAGGCCAGTACGTCTGCTTACGGTGAACACTACTACGAAGCTCGCGGATAACCAACGCCATAACGAACGAGCGTAGCAAACGCCATTTGCCAGGCGACCTGATACATACCCTATCGTTTTCTACATAGTACATATTAATGCGTAATTCGTATTTTATATAGTACACTTTATTCAAATAATCGTATTATATATAATACACATCTTAATCAACACCCTGCATCGTTGACTGAAACCATTCAGATTTCACGAAAGCAGCTCCCTCAAATGTGTGCACCCGAACAAACACTACTACGATATGGATGAATTGGTCGACAAATACCGACGTCTTTTAACAACCGTCAACACGGAGTTTATCCGGGGTTTATACAATAGCGTGAACTGGGAGGCCCGGGCAATCAGCATTCAAGGCGCCCGTGGAACGGGTAAATCAACCTTAATGCTCCAACGCATAGTACATGCCTCCTTGCCGGTCGATCAATCCTTGTATGTCAGCCTTGACGACCTATATTTCAGAGAGCATTCCCTCATAGAAACGGCCACGAATTTTGTCAGATTCGGCGGTAAATCCCTATTTATCGATGAAGTTCACAAATACCCTGACTGGCAACAAGCTGTTAAAAACATATACGATTTCAACCCCGATCTTAACATTGTTCTGTCTGGGTCATCCATGCTCGCTCTACAAGATGCGCTACCCGATCTGGGTAGAAGGGTTTTGAATTATCAATTACACGAACTTTCACTACGTGAATTTTTAAACCTCAAATACGGTTTAAATCTATCGCCCATATCATGGGATGACCTCATCGTTCAACACGCCTCACTGAGCCATGATCTGGTTGCCCATATATCGTATCCACTTGCAAAGCTTAAAGAGTATCACCAAATCGGTGCCTATCCTTTTTTCATGGAGGGTGAGCTTGACTACCCCCGGCGACTTAATCAACTCATCAACCTTCTCATCGATTATGATCTGCCTGACGTTATACCTGTAACCCTGTCAACAAGAATGCAGCTCAAAAAACTACTCAGTGTAATTTCGAAATCGGTTCCATTTACACCCAACATCGCCAAACTGGCCCGAATGTTGGATGTTAGTCGGTCAAGACTACTGGAATTGTTGCACATTCTTGAACGGGCACAACTACTGCGCTCGTTGCACGCCAATACCCGAGGCCTGAGCTTCCTGAATAAACCCGATAAGCTCTACCTCCACAACACCAACCTCATCCATCTGCTTGGAGAGGGGAATCCCGACACCGGTAACCTCCGGGAAACCTGGGCAATTTCTCAACTTGCCGGTGCAGGCCTCCAGTTACGATATCCTAAAGCTGGGGATGTCCTTGTAAACGAACACTGGACGGTGGAGGTGGGCGGTGCAGGCAAATCAGGGAAACAGTTGTCGGAAGTGGATCATAGTTTAGTTATTCGTGATGGCATTGAACATGGTTATGGTAATGTCATCCCACTGTGGCTTCTGGGTTTTCTGTATTGATCTCGGTGGTTTGAAGACCGTACGAGTGTGTAGTAGTCCGCTTGGCACAAGAATAGTTTAGCTTTTTGGGGCCACCTACCATAAAATGGCGAATTGCTGCCGGGTAGTAGCAACTTGCCAGTACCCGGCATACGCTACATTCTACATATTCTGCAGCACGGCGTTACTGAACAGCAACCTGCCGCTGTACCAGAATCCCCGGAACAACGGATTGTCAACCATCAGAATCACCTGTCCGCGACCCACATTGATCACCCCGAAGTTGAGCGACTCTTCCACCACAGGTTTCACGCGATAGCCCACAAACCCGCTCGTGAATCCATCCGCCGGAATATGTCCTACATTCCAGCCTCGGTTCAGGTACTCAAACGCATCGGTTCGGCGCTTCAGCGAGAAGTAGGTCTCGGGCATACCGAAGCCCAGGGGATGGGTCACATCGATGTGGGTACGGAATATACCTCCTGCCAGCGAACCGCTCATCGCCTCGCGACGGCGCTCGCCAAATACACGGAGGCGGTCTTCCATGGGGGTCACAGCCTCATCATCGCTGCCGGACTTCGCCACGGGCGCATCCACCCCGCGCAACGCCCCCACCTGACTCACCACACCCTCCATGGCCACAAGGCGTCCTCCACGAGACAACCAATCCGCCATCCTGTCACCCGTCGCCCCGCTAAACAACCCGTTATAGCGACCAGACGGCAACACAATCACATCAAAATCAAAGAAATTCACCTCACCGGCCCGACTCATATCTACAATCGTCAACGGATACTCCAGCTGCCAGTCGAAAAAGTGCCAGACTTCGCCCATACTCATGCCGTTAACACCGTCGCCTGCGAAGGTCAGTACCCGGGGAGGCTTGGCAAACACCACACTCTCCGAACTCACATCAATACTCGCGGGATTCAATCCGGTTCCGGTAGCAATCGGCAAACGACCGTACTCCTCCGCCAAACGGCGAACCTTCTGGTCGAAATCCTCAATATGATCGTTATTATGCTGGGTAAGCACCATCGACCCGCGGGGTACGTCGCTGGATCCCACGCGCATGGGCTCAGATGTTAAGCGAACCCGAAACTCTTCTTTGTGCAGACGAGCCAGGAAACGGGCATCTTCAAAGCTCTGCCAGGGGAAGATGTAGGCATACACCGGATCCGGGAAACCCTGAATCTGCATCATATTGAGCACATCCATGGCATCGCCTTGCGGATTCAACCGCTCTGTGGTGGCAAAGGCTGTCACGCCGTAAACGTAAGGCAGCGACCATGCCGTGATATCGTAGGTCAGCGAATCCACAATGGTGGTTCGGGGTTCAAGCAGTACATTGGCCAGTACCGACTTCGGCTGATACATGCTGATGATGATGTCCTCGCCGGAGGTGCTGATCTGCTCGGTGGCTCCGGTCTGGTAGTTGAACGCCCTCAGGTTGCGGCGGGCCGGTGCCGTGCCGAACTGAATCTGGTGGTCTTCGAGGAGCTGGAGCAACGCCCGGATGTTATCGCGATTCCCTTCGTGACGCAGAATATAGGTCTTGTACGTGGTCTGGGGATTGGTTCGCGAGGTTTCGAAATAGCGCTGAAATTCGGCTGCTACGCGCTCGTGGTGACGGGCTACGACTTCTACGGTCGACATCCCGGCACGGTGCTGGTTGCCCAGACGGTGCTCAAGGGTATGGAGGTGGCCTTCAGGGGTGGTCACGGCTAGTCCTGCGCCCCAGCTGCCGCCCTGCTCGTAGGTCATGCCAATCGCGCCCTGAAACGTAGGCCAGGTGTCGCCATAGCTCGGATAAAACAGGTCGAAGATTTCGCCGGTGAAGTACAGGTGGTTAACGGCGTCGAAATGCGTAGCATGATTCTCGCCAATCGTTGTCTGAAATTCTTTCTGCCAGTCGGTTATGCTGGTATGAAACGGATTGGCGGCGGGAGCAAAGAAGTACCGGTATCCGCCCATTTCATGGAAGTCGGCGTGTACGTGGGGCAACCATCGCTGATAAATGGCGTTGCGGAGCTGCGATTCGTGCTGCGACTGCCAGGCCCAGTCACGGTTCAGGTCGAAATGGTAGTGATTGAGTCGACCATTTGGCGAGGGCTCGCGGTGCTCGCGCGAAAGCGGGTGGGGATCGAAGTGACGTCCCACTACCTGATTGAACCAAACAGCATAGCGATCGGTGCCGTCGGGATTCAGGGCCGGATCCATCACCACCAGCGTGTTTTCCAGCCAGGCCTTGGGACCACGGTTGGCCGGATTTGCCAGCTCGTACACGGTCTGCATGGCACCTTCAATACTGGCCGCTTCGTTCCCGTGAATATTGTAGCTCATCCACAAAATGGCGGTTTTGTCGTTGGCATCGGGCGATCCCTCGGCAAGTCCGGCCCGGCGGAGATTATTCACGCGGATGTCTTCGAGTCGGTTGAGGTTGGCAGGAGTGGAAACATAGGCCACCATCATGGGTCGACCTTCAATACTCATGCCGTAATGCTCGAGGGTGATGTAGTCGCTGTTGGCGGCAACATGCTCAAAATAGGCCACCATCCGATGGTGAAACGTGAAGCGCTCGCCCAGTTCATAGCCCAGAAACTCGGCGGGGGACTGAACAGAGGAGGCAGACTGCACGGTGGCGGCAGATTGAACGGAGGCGCTGGCCTGAGCATAGGCCAGATTTGACGAATAAGAGACCATCATCATTGCCATGGCAATAAGGGTCGTGGCTAAACCGCGTGAACGTATCATGCTAACTATCTTTGGTTTTTTAGAATATTGAATTTACGAAAGTACACAAATATGTGGTCGGCAACAAAGCCGGAACTCCGTGATGCAATTTTTTTACCGAATCGGAGCCCCGGCAGACAAGACCTGCAGCAAACAAATCAGACCTGTAGCAAGCAAAATCAGACCCAATACAGACTAAATCAGACCTGTAGCAAGCAATCAGACCCAATACAGACTAAATCAGACCTGCAGCAAACAAAATCAGACCCAATGCAGGCTAAATCAGACCCAATGCAGGCTAAATCAGACCTGCAGCAAAATCAGACCTGCAGCAAAATAGTCTAACCCGGAACGCGCACAATCTGCAACTTCCGTTTCATCAGTCGCTCAAACAATTCACATTTTCGCATCGCGCCCCAAATTTCCAGCTCCGGATCGCCCTGGGTGCGAATTTGAATTTCCACCACACCTTTACGAACCACCGTTCGGATGTCCCGCACATTCTGGTAATGGGAGCGGTCCAGCCCGTCAGCTACACGCAAAATGCCCGCCAAAACCGGAACTTTAGCCTTCTGTTCTTTGGTGAGCGCATGAAACAGGGCATGGCTTGTTTTTGGTGCCGATCGACGATGATATCGGGCCACATGGGCCATAATCTCGATTTCTTCCTGAGTAAATCCTTTTAAATCGGCATTCAAAATGAGATACAGGGCATGTTTGTGATGCTTTCTGTGCGAAATATGATAACCAATATCGTGCATGAGGGAGGCGAACTCCAGCAACTGACGATCGTGATCATCGCAGCCATGCACGGCACGGGTGTCTTCAAAAATGCGCAGCGCCAGTCGGGTTACCTGTGAAGAGTGCTCCTCATGCCAGTTGCATTTTCGAAGCAGCTCATACACACTGCGCGTGCGGGTGTCGGGATAACGCTCCAGTAGTTTAAGATCCTGCATTTCCCGCTTGATATACCGCAAAATAATGCCCTCCCGCATGGCCTCAACCGATGTTTTAATCCGCTCAATGTTAAAACGCGTGAGCACCGTATGCACCAGAACGAGTCCGGCCACAATGAAATCCACCCGTTTCGCATCCAACGCCGGCAAGGCCAGACGCTGCTTACGGTCCATTTTCAGGAACTTCCGGTAAAATGCGATAAACTCAGCGCGGGTGTACTCAAACTCATTCAACATCAACGGCGTAGAAGACGTCGCAACGCCCGAAGCACGCTCAGCCGCAATCATGGCCGCAATATTCTGCATGGTTCCCGAGCTGCCCACCAACATGGTCACCCCCCACTCGTTCAGCGCCGCATCCACGCCCGATAACTCCTTTATGTAGACCTCCTCCAGCTTGCGGATACTCTCCTTGCTGATGGGATCTTCTTTCACAAAGTCCGACGTCATGCGCGAAACACCGATTTTCCGCGAATCCAGGTAATAATGACGAACATGATCTGCAATAATAAATTCGGTACTCCCCCCGCCAATGTCCATAATCAGCGCCCGCTCTCCGTTCAGCGCCAGTGAATGCTGCACCGCATAACCAATAAGCTCGGCCTCCGTGGTTCCCGGAATGGCCAGAATCTTGATTTCAACCTCGTCGATGGCCCGCTGAATAAACTCCCCTCCATTACCCGCCTCCCGAATTGCCGAAGTAGCATAAGCCAGTATCCGCTCTACCCGATAGGAGTCGCACAAGGTCTTGATTTTATGCAAGGCATCAATACCCCGTTGCATGGCTTCCTCCGGCAGATCGCCACCCAGACCGCTTTTCCCGAGCGTTACCATTTCCTTAAGGGCATCTACCGTATCGAACGTACCATCCGGACGAATATCCACAATCACCGCATGAAACGAGTTGGTACCAATATCGATGGCGGCGATACGGCGTTTCTGATTGACGGAGGTGCTGGATTCGGGCATGAAATAGAAGTATGATTAAGACATAGTCAGGCCGCCAGAGTCGCGTGTTATATAGAAACACGAATTTGCCGCCTGTTAAACACATGTAAAATAAGGATTATCTGCACGAATCATAACGGCAGTGCCGTGTTTTCACGCTTATGATTATCTTGTGTTATGCGTACACCTTCCTCTGCCATAGTTTCCCCACTCACTGCTCCTTGCCGCCGCCTGGCATCGGTTTGGTGCGTTTTGTTCATGTCGGCTTTGCTGCTGACCGGGTTCCAGGTTCGGGGTGTTGCGGCCCCCTCGGGCGACGGAATTGTGCCGGGACGCCTGGTGATCAAGTTCGAAAACGATGCCGGATTGTTACATCGCTCGCACAAAGACGCCGCGGTGATGGGTTTTGCTCCTGAAGCGGTGTTGAACCGTCTGCCGCGTTCGGGTAACGGTCAGGCTTCGGGTACTTCACAAGACGCGGCTACACTGCGCTCCCGGGCTATGGACATGGTCCGACTTGAATTGCAGGCTTTCGGCGGAAGCGAACTCCTTCTGGCAATGCCGGAGTCGTCACATCGGAGGCTTCAGGATGAGATGCAAGCGCGCGATCGTTCTCAGCACGGCGATGTTCGCAATCGCAGCGTGGGAGGGGCTTCGGTCAACGGCAGGACAGGTGGTACTACGGCAGATGAACGCTCCGGTTTAGGGTCTTCGCTGCCAGACGACCTCACGCGAACCTATTTTGTAACCATTGACCCGGGCGTTGATCCTGTGATGGTGGCCCGAAAACTCAGTCGAATTCCCGGCGTGGCGTATGCCGAACCTCGTGTTGTGCATGAAATCGCGCTGGAGACGGGTCAGGAACTGGTGTTTTTACCTCAACGAATGAGCGCTCCCATCCCTTCGCAATCGGTTAACGAGCTCGCCACAGCCGCCATCCCACCCAACGACCCTCGTTTCGGCGATCCGGGACAAAACTATTTCAACTACCTGCGCATTCCGCAAGCCTGGGAGGTTACAACCTCCAGTTCCGATATCGTCATTGCTATTGTAGATTCGGGCGTAGATTACACCCATCCCGATCTGGCGCCCAACCTCTGGCGAAACCCCGAGCCTGGTCGGGCCCGGGAGCTGTTTCCGACCATCTTTGCCACCGTTGAGAACGATACCATAGGATGGAACTTCTGGGACAGCGGACCTATTTTCAACCCCGTTCAGAACGCCGACCCCCGTGGAACTGCCCAAAGTCACGGCACCCATGTAGCTGGTATTGCCGCCGCCGCTACCAACAACGGCATCGGCATCGCCGCAGCGGGTTATCATAGTCAGTTCATGGCCGTCAGAGCCGGGGGCACCTCCGAAGAACCCCGCTCCATCGGATTCGGCTACGAAGGCATCCTGTACGCTGCGGTTAACGGCGCACACATCATCAATGCCAGCTTCGGTTCCACCTTCAACTCCCAATTCGGACGGGATGTGGTTGATTTTGTCACCTCCATGGGATCGCTGGTTGTGGCTGCAGCCGGAAACACCCGACAGTTCGATTTGTTTTTTCCGGCCTCCTACGATAACGCCCTGGCCGTAGCTTCCATCGAACTAAATACCGGTCAGCGTTCGAATTTCACCACATTTAACTACGGCATCGATGTGAGTGTTACAGGAAGATCCATTCTGGGCACTGTTTTCAATGAGTCATACACGCTGAATACGGGTACTTCCATGGCCGCACCCATTGTTGCCGGCGTTGCGGCCCTGCTCCGACACGCGCATCCCGACTGGTCGGCCCAGCGACTGCATGGCCAGCTCCGCAGTACGGCAAATCCGGTAATCTACACCGCAAACCCCGATGTGCCGAATCAGCTCGGCATCGGACTCCTGGACGCCGGCAGGGCGCTCACCGAACCCATGCCTTCAGTACGTCTCGCTGCGGCATCCTTTGAAAGCGCCGGGGGCGGTCGACTGCTACTCAACGAGGAAGGATTCATCCGCCTGACCGTTGCCAACAACGGCGTGGGAATGAACGCGCTCACATATACAGTGGAAACTGTTTCTGGCGATGGCATTCCCGGTACCACGGGCGGGGCCCTGGGTCAGGTTGCCACCGGCGATACCCTGAGCTTCGACATCCCCCTGTTGCTGCCCGCAACCATAGATCCACGCGAAAATCCTGCTTTTCTTATTCATCTGGAAGATGCCGGCACCGGTTACCGCGATTACCTGTATGTTGAATATCAGAACCTCTTCGTAGATACCCACGATGCCAATTTCGTACGCATGAGCTTCTCAAGCAACGGGGGAATCGGCTATGGCGTCGGCGGAGATGAGCGTACCGGCGTGGGTTTTGTACCGATTATTCAGGAGGAGGGGAGCCTGATTCAACTGCCGAATGTACTGTACGAGTCGGGACTGATGATTAAATACTCCGTGGAGGGAGACACCTTTTTTGTTGATAATGTGCGAGAAAAAGACGTTGCTCCACTAAACTTCCGTCCGCTCGAGCCTTTTCTACTGGGTCAGGACGATACAGGCACGGCTCAACTGGGGAGAGCCCTGTTCGATGCTTCTTTCAATGAAACGGCTCCGGAACTTTCGGTCACCATGCATACATTTGCCATGCAGCAACCCGGACCCGATCAGGGAATTCTGGTGTATTTCACCCTCCAGAATATCGATCCCCTGCAACGTACGTACACCGATCTGTTTGTCGGTACCTACACCGACTGGGATGTGGGTAATTTTGCTCGAAACAACGTGCGGTTTTCGGCCTCCGACAGCGTCCTTTTCGCCTACAATGTGGATCAACAAAACCTTTTTGTAGCTACTGCCCACCTAAATAACGTGGCCTCGGCGCTGGCCATTGACAATGCATGGACGGGTCCGGTAGATAGCCTCAACTTTGGCGTGTATTACGGCGGAGGCACGGATGTTGGTTTTGCCGAGGAATACAAACGATGGTCTATGGTGGCAGGAACCGAAATGACATCGCGCGACACCACCGATATTTCGTTGGTTACGGCCAGTGGACCGTTCACGTTAGCTCCGCTCGAAAAAGTAACCGTTGGTTTTGCTTATCTGTTTGGAAGAGATAAAGATGATCTATTAAGCCAGGTAACTTTGGCAAGAGGTCAGCATCCGTTTCCCACCGATGTGCAACCAGGTCAACCCGAGTTTATACCTGAACGTATAGCCTTGGTGGGCAACTTTCCGAATCCGTTTAATCCCTCAACGCGGATTTTAGTCGACCTCGACCGACCGGCGGATGTTACCCTGGAAGTGTACGACATGCTGGGCAGGCGGGTAGCTACGTTATTTGAGGGCGAGCTGGACCGAAGGCAGCACGAATTTGTGTTTGATGGCAGCCGACTTTCCAGCGGTATTTACCTGGTGGTGATGCAGGCAGCCGGGGAGCGCCAAACCCTGAAAATGACGATGATCAAATAGGATTGGCCTTAAGCTCAGGCAATCTTCCCACATTGCCACCGCCGCGATGGACTTAGCTCGGGGCCAAGGTTCGGGGGTTCAAGCAAATGTTCCCACATTGCCACCACCGCGATGGACTTAGCTCAGGGCCAAGGTTCGGGGGTTCAGGTAAATGTTCCCACATTACCACCACCGCGCTGTTCATAGATTCACGGCTTCAGGGGTTTGAGGGGTTTCAGTGCCTCACGGCTCAGGGCCTCACAGGCTCACGCCGCTCACGGGCCAAGGCTCACAGGTACATGGGATTAAAATTAACGGAGACTTGGCCTGTCCTTGCGGATTTTCAGCTCAGATATCCGACTTTTTAGAAAGCTCGAGGCGAATACGACGACGCTCGGCAGCCTCTTCGTAGCGTTTCTTCTCGAATTCGGTCTCGGCAATAATCGGCGGAACCGGAACGGTATTTCCGTCGGCATCCACCGCTACAAAGGTATAATAGGAGGTAGTACACAAACGGCGTGTTCCGGCGCGAAGGTTTTCGGCCCAGACCTGTATCGCCACTTCCATCGACGTATTAAACGCCCGGGTTATTTCCCCCTCGATAACCACAACCTCTCCGAGGCGAATCGCCTCGCGAAACTCCACACTGTCAACCGATACGGTAACTACATTGCGATTACAATGGCGCTGAGCTGAAATCGCCGAACAAATATCCATCAAGTGCAGCAACCGACCGCCCATCAGATTCCCCAGCTGATTGGTATCGTTGGGCATCACCATTTCGTTCATGCGTACCCGCGAGGCCGCAACCGTTTTCTTTCTGGGGTCGGTAGTTACTGGATTGGAATCTTGATAACGGGATGTCATAGCAATAGTGTAATAATAATAACTGGATATCGTTGAAAAGTATAGGAAGAGCTGTTATGGCACTCAACATCATCTATTAAAGATACGGCAGAATTAGTCCAAATACAGCATTAGAGAGATTTATCCACATTATCATTATCTTTGATAGGATTTTTCTGATCAATTATTCAGAGCAACCACATTAGTTTGATAAGGGTTGCGCGATATAGACCGAAGAAATTCTGGGCAACCTTATAGCTCAGACAAACCTGTACCGGGGATGCTCACAAAATGAGGGCGTTACAGAAAAGGGATAGTATCTACATCCGCTAACCGAATATTTACCAAACCGTATTAAGCCGTACTATTACATGGATCATCAGCATCATACTATCGACCTGCGCATATTAACTATTGACGATCACGACGCACTCATTTCATTGCAGCGCAGATGCTTTGGCGACATGGAAATAACCTCCCGGGAGAAGTTCGAGTCCCAGTTGTTCGAATTTCAGGAAGGTCAGATGGGAATTTTCTTCGACGACAAACTGGTCGCCGCCTCCAGCTCGCTCATCCTGGATCTGGATGAATACTCCGACACCCACTCCTGGGACGAAATCGCCGATAAGGGGTACATCCGCAATCACGATCCCGAAGGCGACACCCTCTACGGCATTGAGGTAATGGTAGATCCCGAGTACCGCGATATGAAATTCGGTCGTAGGCTGTATGAGGCGCGCAAAGATCTGGCCATCAAGAAAAATCTGAAACGGATTCTCATCGGAGGTCGGTTACCAAACTTCCATAAGTATGCCGACCAGATGGACATCTACCAGTATGTTCGGGAGGTGATGGATAAGAAAATTTATGATCCGGTACTCACTTTCCAGCTAAAAAACGAGTTCATCATCAAGCGGATTATCAAGAATTACCTGCGGGAAGATGAAGATTCGCTGGGTTTTGCGACCTTAATGGAGTGGGTGAATCTCGAGTACAGGCACGAGGCACCCAAACGAAAGATTTCCTCGCAGCCGGTGCGTATTTGTTGTGTGCAATATAAAATGCGGAAAATTGCCAATTTCGAGCAGTTTGCCGAGCAGGTGGAGTATTTCATTGATGTGGCCAGCGATTATAAGTCAGACTTTGTGCTGCTTCCCGAACTCTTAACGGTACAGCTGCTGAGCTTCGTGAAGGAGGAGCGCCCGGGTCTGGCCGCACGAGAGCTGACGACCTTTACCGATGAGTACATGGATTTCTTCAACAACATGGCCATCAAGTACAACGTAAACATCATCGGCGGGTCGCACTTTATTATGGAGAACGATCGCGTGTACAACGTTTCGTTTTTATTCCGTCGCGACGGCACTACCGAAAGTCAGCATAAAATCCACATTACGCCCAGTGAGCGGCGTTGGTGGGGAGTGCAGCCGGGATCTGAGCCTCGTGTTTTCGACACCGATCGGGGCAAGATTGCCATTAACATCTGCTACGATGTAGAGTTTCCCGAACTGGCCCGACGTGCGACCGACCTGGGAGCACAGATTCTGTTCGTGCCGTACTGTACCGATGAACGTCACGGATATATGCGCGTGCGGGTGTGTGCCCAGGCCCGCGCGATTGAAAATCAGATTTATGTCGCTATTGCAGGCACCACCGGCAACATCCCGTCGATTCCAAACATGGATATTCAGTACGGTCAGGCTGCGATTTTAACGCCCTCCGACTTCCCCTTCGCACGAGACGGTGTTGCGGCGGTTTCGGAAGAGAACGCCGAGATGGTGGTCATTGCGGATGTTGACCTTGAGCAGCTTCGTAGGGCACGGCACTACGGTACCGTTACGCCGTTGCGCGATCGCCGAAAAGATCTCTATGAGCTTCGTTTCAATGAAATCAGCGACTCAAAAGTGGTATTCCCGAAGGAAAGTATTAAATAGGCGCTCAGGCAAACGCTTACAAAAAAAGCCCGGCTGTATGTTCCGGGCTTTTTTTATGCCATTGTTCAGTCCGCTGCGAAAAAAGCAGCTGCATCATATTCCGTTTATGTGATATCCCCGTTGATAGTTGTACCTAAGCAGCCGGGTTACAGACGGTTACCGACTTGCTGCAGGAGCGTTGTGTGCTGCTCCCGGTCCTTTCACGAAGCGCCCGGGCGTTGCACGCGTATGCCCCCCATCTCGAATAACATGCCCTCCGTTAACAAACACGTGATACACACCCGTGGCATATTGATGCGGATTTTCGAAGGTCGCATGGTCCTGAACGGTGGCAGGATCAAACACCACCACGTCGGCAAAATACCCCTCCCGCAAAAAGCCCCGCTCTGTAATACGCAGATTCTCGGCGGCCATACCGGTGAGCTTATGAATAGCCTCCTCCAGCGGAATCACCTGCTCATCGCGCACATATTTACCCAATAAACGAGCAAAATTACCATATGCACGCGGATGCGGGTTTCGGTTCAGGACCTCTCCTTCGGCGGCCATGGTGCCCGAATCACTGCCGAAAGTCATCCAGGGCAAAGCAATCTGCCGTTTCACGTTCTCCTCCGACATCAGGAAATACACCACCCCAACAATGCTCTCATCTTCCAGAATGAGGTCGATAGCGGTTTCAACAGGATCGGTACCCCGTTCTTCGGCAATAGAACCCAGGGTTCTGCCCGTGTAATGACGCAGATCCGGATTTCGGAAACCTGTGGTTATAATGTTCTCGGGCGACCCTGCCATGAGATAGAAGTTCTCGAAATCTCCGGTTACCGTCTTGATTTCATTCACGATACGTGCACGGGTTTCCGGATCGCGAAGGCGCTCGAACCAGGCCTCGTTACCCCCCTCGCGCGACCATGGCGGCATAATAGCCGTAAAACTGGTAGCCGCCGCGGTGTAGTTGTACATACTGGATGTAATATCGAGTCCGCGCTCGCGGGCACCCTCCACCATAGCAATCACATTGTCGAGCTTGTGCCAGTTGTACTCACCAGCAGCTTTCAGGTGGTGGATGTGGGCCCGAACGCCCGACATTTCTGCAATATCAATCACCTCCTGCACGGCCTCCTCAAATCGGTCGCCCTCACTGCGGATATGGGAGGTGTACATGCCATCGTATTCGGCCACAACTTCACTGAGGGATGCCAGTTCATATGTTGAGGCAAACACACCCGGAGTGTAAATCAAGGCACTTCCGAGTCCCATAGCCCCTTCCAGCATGGCTTCGCGTACCAACTCACGCATTTCATGCAGCTGTTCGGCCGTCGGTTCGATGTTGTCTTCGCCCAGGGTATAGCGGCGAATGGTAGATGCACCCACGAACGAACCCACATTGGTGGAAACGCCCTGATGCTCGAGAAGGTAAAGAAATTCGCCCAGCGTGCGCCATACCGGTCCGCCCGTTTCTGCAGCGCGGGACTGTCGGCGGGCTATTTCTTCTGCATTGTACGGACCCATACTGGTGCCCTCGCCAAAGAGCACAAGGGTGACGCCTTGCTTGATATCGCTCATCGACCTGCCGTCGCGCAGCAGATTATTCGCTCCCCAGCTGAGCATATTGATAAATCCCGGGGTTACCGCTTTGCCGGTAGCATCGATACGGGTTCTGGCTGTCAATTCGGGGTCTATGATACCTATATGTACAATACGGTCATCTTTAATGGCCACATCAGCTTGAATTCCGGGAGCTCCGGACCCGTCGTATATGGTGCCGTTTTCAATGATTACGTCGTAATCGTATCGGGTACAACTAAAAAAGAAAATAAGCGCAAAAAGGAGGATTGAGTGACGCATAACAAATGTTTATTCAGCAATTTAGGGGTAGATGATGTTTAATTTTACGGTTTTTAATGTAAAAAACCTCTGATTCAGATGTTTGTAAAAGGATTTTCCTTTCAATTTTGACTTTATATCGCTTTCTTTACACTGTCGTAACATGAGTAAATCAATTATCATCGCTTTTCTCATTCCCACGACGTCAGTAGATCAGATTAGTCATACAACTTATCGTTAACCAAATGTGGAGAACTATGAAAATCAAACAATTACTGTTTGTGCTCTCTATGTTGCTGTTCGCGCAGCAACTCCAAGCGCAGGATGTTACCGTTTCCGGACGCGTAACAGATGCCGATACGGGAGAGCCTCTTGTTGGCGTGAGTATCCTTATTGAGGGTACGGCACGCGGGGAAATCACCAACCTGGAAGGTGAATATTCGTTAAACGTCCGGCAGGGCGAAAATATCCTGATATTCAGCTATATCGGTTTTCGAACCACTCGTGTAGGAATTGACGGCCGTACACGGGTGGATGTAGCCATGCAGCCTGAGGTTGCCCGATTCGACGATGTGGTTGTTACCGCATTCGGTATCGAGCGGGAACGCCGTGCTCTCGGTTACGCTGTTCAGGATGTATCAGGTGATGACCTCGCCCGAACAGGAGCCAACAACCTGCTGAACTCGCTTCAGGGTCAGGTTGCCGGTGTTCAGATTAACCGAACCGGTGGCGGTGCAGGACAAGGTTCTGCAATCTTTATCCGTGGCTTTACCTCCCTGGATCCTACCGCCGACAACCAGCCGCTCTTTGTCGTTGATGGTGTACCCATCAGTAACGAAACCATCGAGTCAACGGGTCGTGCACGAGGCATGTCGAACAGGGCAATTGATATAGCGCCCGAAGATATTGCGAGTGTAACTGTACTGAGAAGTGCTCCAGCCACGGCTCTGTATGGTGTACGAGCTGCAAACGGCGCCATCATCATTACTACCCGTCAGGGTGAGGCCGGCGATGTTCGCGTAAACTTCTCTCACAGCGTAGCCTTTGAGAATGTAATCAACATGCCTGCATACCAAAGTGTTTACGGACCTGGATTCGGTAATGAATTCAATCCTAACTCATTTTGGGGTGCTTGGGGACAGCCATTTGCTGATAATCCAACCTTCACACAGACTATTGGTGGCGAAGAAGTGGTATTTCCGATGCAGTATTTCAATAACTGGAAAAACTCCATGCAAACCGGTCTGGGCATTAATAATGCCGTGAGCGTTTCAGGAGGTACTGCCAATACTACATTCCTTGCTTCTATAGCCGACAGCCGAAATGAAGGAGTTATTCCAAACAATACCTGGAATCGTACTTCTTTCCGCCTGAACGGTACAGCTAGAACGGGCATCCTGAGCGTAGGTGCATCGGTTAACTACATCAACTCTGGTGGTAATCGTGTTCCTTTCATCAACTTTATGGAGCGTCTGTCTTACTTTAATACCAGTGCTGATGTACGTAACTACCAGTTTGATGACGGTCGCCACCGCTCCGATAACCCAACAGGACTCGGAACAGGTCGTAACCCGCTTTTCGATGTGCATAACAACACCTACGAAGATAACGTGAACCGTGTTATTGGTAACATCAACGCTACGCTCGATCTTACCGACTGGCTGGCTCTTGACTACCGTATTGGTATCGATACCTACTCCGATGAGCGTACAGAAATCGAACCCGGACCAACCGGACTTCCAAACGAGACCTTCTTCTGGAGTAATGGTTTCCGCGAGGAAAATCGAATTAATGCACGTGACCTTACTTCTAACGTGTCGCTTCGCTTCCAGACCAACCTTACCGAAGACATCACTTTTGAAGGACGTGTGGGTAACGACGTTTTCGATCGTCAAATCAAAACTGTACGAGCTCGGGGAGATATCTTCGAAATTCCTCAGTTCACCGTGTTCGCCAACTCACAGACCTTTACTATTGGTCAGTCGCTGTCACAGCGTCGTCTTGTAGGTGCATATGCGGATGTGAACTTGGGCTGGAGAGATGTCATTTATCTGAATGTAACCGGTCGTAACGACTGGACATCCACTCTTGCGAAAGACAACCGATCTTTCTTCTATCCGTCAGTTAACCTGAGTGTTGTATACTCAGACCTGATTGATCTGCCAGAATGGTTTACCTTCGGTAAAGCACGTATCTCTTACGGTGAGGTAGGTAAAGATGCACCTCCGTACTTGCTTAGTTCTGTTTACGTATCGCCGACACCACTTGGAGGTCAGCGCGCGTTTACACGAGGAGCAACACTTGCTTCTCCTGACCTTAAGCCCGAGCGTACCTTCTCGAATGAACTGGGTCTTGACTTCCGCTTCCTGAACGATCGGGTTACTCTCGACTTCGCTTTCTATCAGCAGAATTCAAAAGACATGATTATTCGTGTACCTGTATCGGTTGCTACCGGTTATTCGCAGCTTGCTGCTAATGCTGGTGACATTGAGAACACGGGTATCGAAATTACCGGTCGATTTACGGCATTCAACACACGTGACTTCCGATGGGATATCACTTCTAACTTCACACGTAACCGTAACGAAGTTAAAGCTATCCTTGACGGTGTAGATGCTGTATTGCTTGGAACCGGTGGTGCCTACATCTTCCAACCACGCCAGCAGTTGGTTGTAGGTCAATCGTACGGTGCCATCTGGGGAACCAGCTACCTGCGCTACTACGGCCCGGGTGAAGCTCCAAAAGACCCACAAGTTCTGGAAAGCAGCCGACCTATCGTAATTGGTGACAACGGTTTCCCTGTAATTGATACCGAGTACAAAATCGTTGGTGATGCATTGCCAGACTGGACAATGAACATTGGCAACAATTTCCGTTACAAAAACTGGGACTTTACAGCCAATATCGACATCGTAATGGGTGTGGATAAATACAACCGACTCGATCAGTGGGATGCATCTTTCGGTCATACCGAGAAAACATTGAACCGAAACGATCGTGTTGTATTTGATGGTGTATTGGCCGACGGTACCCCTAATACTCAGGAAGTGTGGCTTGGAATTGGTGTTGATCCGGAAACCGGACGTAACTATGGCGCCGGGTACCATCGAAACACCTACCGTTTGGCTATTGAGGAGTCTGTAGAAGACGCATCCTACATTAAGCTTCGTACAATTGGCGTTGGTTATACCTTAACCCGCGCAGATATCAGCTCGCTCCCAGTACGATCTATTCGTGCCGGTGTAACAGCTAACAATCTGTTACTGTGGTCTCCGTGGTCACAGTATGATCCAGAAGCTTTCACAAGCTCTGGAAGTAACCTGATTGCTTTCCCTGACCTGGCTTACCCGGGTACACGAAGCCTGATGTTCTCCTTAAACTTCTCGTTCTAATTAAGTGAGGAAAAAGACTATGAAATTTTCGATCAAAACAGCACTTGTGCTTGTGATGACATCCTTGGTTTTCGTCAGTTGTGACGACTTCCTGGATATCAACGACAACCCAAACAGTCCTACTGAGGCTCCGATTAACGGCCTCATGACTCGGGTAACGCTTGAATCGGCTCGTAATACGAGTCGTGTAGCTGGTACGACATCCTTTTTCGTACAGCAGTTTGCATCCCCTAACCCTGCCGGCTCTGCCGATACGCACGATAACGTGTCGTATGGTACACAGTGGGCTACCCTATATGGTGTATTGGGCGATGCGGCCGACATGATTAATCTTGCCGATGAGCTGAATGCACCGCATTACGCAGGTATCGGTAAAATTCTGACGGCGTATAACCTGTCATTGCTGGTTAGCATGTACGGAGATGTACCTTACTCTCAGGCGCTCTTCGCTCAAACACTGAATCCGGCCTACGACAGTTCATCCGACATTTATGACGAGATGTTTCGTTTGCTGGCAGAAGGTATCGCTGACCTGGCAGGTCCTGCTGGAGAACGTGCCGTTAGCTCTGACGACTATATCTACAATGGTGATCCTGCAGCATGGACACGCGTAGCGCATGCGCTTCGTGCCCGGTTCCTGAACCATTACAGCAAGCTTCCTTCCTACGACCGCAATGCCGTTCTGGCTGCCGTTGACAATGCTTTCCGTAGCAGCGCCGACGACTTCCAAATGAACTTCTTTGCCGGTCAAGGTACTGCTGCTGAAAACCCATGGTACCGCCTGGCCGTAAATAACGCCGGTCTCCTTCTTGGTGGATGGCTATCTGAGCACTTTGTAAATCAACTCAATGGAACCACCTACGGTGTAGTTGACCCAAGAATTGATTTCATTACGGCTCCTGCTACCGCCGGTGACCGTATCGGTGAATTTGTAGGCGTTCGTAACGGTGCCGGTCGTGGTGCAGCTCCTGAGCAAAATGCTCGTGCGGTACTCGCTGTTGGTAGCTGGTATGCTTCTGAAGCTACCGCTCCGCTGCAAATTGCCACTTATGCCGAGATGAAATTCATCGAAGCAGAAGCAGCACTTACTATTGATCCTGCTCGTGCCTTCGCGGCCTACGAAGCCGGCATCCGTGCTCACATGGAGAAACTAGGCGTGCCACAGGCCGATATTGATGCGTATTGGAGCAATCCTGCCGTATCCGATCAGGCTAATTTCGGAATCGATAAGATCATGAAAGAGAAATATGTGGCTACGTTCCTGCTTCCTGAGACCTGGAATGACGCTCGTCGTTTCGATTATGCATATACCAACTTCCTGCTTCCTGAAAACCACAACCCGGCTCTGAACGGTCAGTTCCTGCGCCGTGTGCGTTATCCGGATTCCGAAGTACAGCGTAACTCAGCGCAAATGCCTGAGCGTACGATGCTTGATCGCATCTTCTGGGATACTCCCTGATATAGGTAATTCGCCTGATTCAGGGCTTCTTAACTCCTGATATTAGGCATAGCCCCTTGAACATATTCATGGGGTAAGAACATAAAAAAGGCTGACCTGCTTCGTGCGGGTCAGCCTTTTTTCATTTACAGACATGCTGAAAGGTCAATTCATCCCTGTTTATTGCGTGCGGACGGGCTGGTTCACAAGGTCACATAAGGTCATATCAGGGGCATTGTTAAGATAACTCAGCGTTATAATCAACTTCTACATAACCCCTTCTGTTATGGTTACATGCCCGTATACCACTCATAAACATGGCGGGAAATAGCCGCTCCTATTCGGGTACTCTCCTGTGTGTCCTGAATACCTCCCGTAAGAATGACCAACACATAACTCCTGCCATCGGGCAAATACACGATGCCCGAGTCATGATTGATGGCCGTAATAGTTCCGGTTTTATGAGCTACCCTGGCATTTTCGGGTAACCCGGCAGGAATCATGCGACGAAACTCCTGATCTTTTAAAATCGAAATCATATCAGCATCCATTTCCGGTGACACAGCCGTTCCCCGGGCAAGATGTTCAAAAATAACAGCCAGGTCTCGCGCTGAAGTGCGATTATTCAACCCCTGCTGAAACGCCAGCATGTCTTCTACGCCACGGAGTACTTCAATTTGATGCGCGCCCAGTTCGCGCATGGTACGAACCACATGCTCTGCTCCGACAATATCAATCACCAGGTTGGTCGCCAAATTTCCACTCAAAATGGTCATGTTGTAAATCACATCCCGCATCGGAACATACGATCCGATTAAATCATGAAAATCCGATCCGCCATCACGATCTCGCTGGATACTATAAACACTCCCATCTACAATACTCTTGAACTCATTGTGCACCAACACCGAGTCCATAATGGTAATACCACCGTCAAAGGCCTGTCTGTACGCCTCAATCATCACCGGTGTTTTCATCGTGCTGGCCGCATGATACATACGGTCTGCATCTATAAACAGCGTATCACCAGGTACTTCCAGACTAATCAGGGCAACGGATATCGTTCCATCAACCGTTGAAATTTCCTGTTCAATTCGGTCACGCAACGCATCAATATCACGTTGATTTGATTGCGTACATGCCAGTAAAAATATGACCCACAACGTAGTAAATAATCTCATACCTGCTAAATTAGTTTGCTTTCTTTACTCAGAAGCCGGTTTACCATAACTGAAAACAGCATACGGCTCAGTTCATTCAGACAGTGCTTGTTCTGCCAATGAATTATATTCGTAGTTGCATGACTCCTGTTAGATAACTCAACCTATAGAAATGAAGGTAATTTAATCCTTCGTATGATGATGTAAATCTTTGAAACAGATACATCCGCCATCGAGATGATTTCGCATAGTGACGACAGAGCCGCTCGTGAGTATCTCGCACATTGCAGTACGTTTGATTGCCCGACGTTTCTATACATGTGTACTACCGTAACATGGTAATTCATGCTACTGAAAGCGATAACTAAGCTACTCCTCATACAGTTTGCCATATAACAAGTACCTTCGTTTGCTATAATACCGAGGTAGCATCGAAATAAGATATCCGCTTAGTAATAGAACCGGAATCACCATCCAGTAGAGTAAACCTGAGAACATGGCAACGGTCAGCAACAGCGCTATAGCAAAGAACAAGAGCAGATACAGACCCGACGAATTGTTCCGAAAGTTGGCCATATTCTGAACAGAGAAAAAACGCTCAATATATCTGGGATGATGCAGCGAAGAAACCACCCCCAATGGCAGAAAGAGACTGAGCGCAAGTACATAATACAGTACTACCGACGCTGTGAGCAATCCAAAAAAGGAGAGAATAATAAAGCTCAAGGCTACATCAAAAATTAGAATGGGTGCTATTGACCAATAATACGCCCTCAATAAGGTACGCAAGCGGCCCGATTGAAGGCATATCTGCACCCAGCTCTCCCGAAAAAATCCGGCCATATTATTATGCACATACGAAAACGGAATAATAGGCAAGAGCAGAGTAATCAGGTAGTAACCCGATAAATCACCGAATAACTCTCTTTCACTGCCCATAATTACAAAGCCGTAACCTGAAACAAAAAGTTTACTAACCACCAGCATGAACAGCGTCACAACGGTTGCTTTTCGTCTGAGATATAACTGCCGGATAAACGGTACTATGGAATCAAATTGCTTACGTGGGCGCAAAGAAGCCTCCCTGTGTGGTCGTTTCGGTCCTGCCGCGGCCGATAAGCGCATGTAAAGCAGAAGAGCCATTGCCCCATTAAGCAAAAACCATACGGATTGTACCATATGCCTTCGGGGTTCCAGAAATTCTGGAATCCCCAGGCCGAGATAAAGCAATACACTTACCCCCAGCGCAGCCACAGCTACCAGATAAGAAAACAATCCGGGCATTACCTGCTCAATGATTACCTTCACGTTTCTTTCTATAATAATGATGGATAAGAGAAACAAAAACGCGTTGATACCACTCCAAATAGTATACTGGTTTCCCCCTGCAACCATCATCACCATGAAGACAATAGCGTACCCATAAATAACAGAGAGCTGATCACCATATAGGTTGATGCCCAGACGAAACCGATGTGAGACCGGAAATAGTGTGTGCAGATATTGAGAACGAGGACGAAATGACGGCACATAATTCATCAGTACAACCAACGTAATGGCCAGTGCATGTAAACCCGCATCCAGTCGGGATGCCCTCCATTCATTCGCCGGATTATTTAAAACGGCATCATATAGAAATCCATAAAACCAGCCTGCCGCCATCACAAACAACAGCAATAACAACCTCGCCAGATTCCACCAAACCGCGTGGTCACTCAAAAATATAGCGCGTAAACGTACCCTGGTTAGAAAAAAAAGCGTCTGAAAAAATACCGGTTTCACGGTTTTATTGCATTTTGGGATGATCTTGCTGCCTGCGAACCAGCAGATAATGCAGACGTACGTGAAGACTCCCTTGAATTTGGATCCCTGCTTACAGCACCTCCATCCTTGCTATTCAAGTGCCGGGCATTTTTATCGTTATCGGATAAATCAGCGGGCTTACGGTCAAAAGGATGCACTTCACCTTCACTTTTATCAGCCGGAGAAACAACATCGTCCAGCAACCAATTTAATTCCACACTAGACTTTGGCTCCTGCTGAAGCATGGCAAAAAGCGTGCGGTCTATCATGCCGGCTCCATCTTTTAAAAAAGCCATCTTGGTATCGTTAAAAAGCAACCGTGTGCCGTGTAGCACCCCGATATGAGTGGCCAGTTGTTCGATATACGACAAGTTATGCGAAGAAATGATGCCTATTCTCCTGGTGGTAAGGTATTGTTTCAAAAAATCAATGAGTACCAGTGAGGAGCCGGGATCCAGACCCGAAAATGGCTCGTCTAAGATGAGAATATCTGGACGATGAAGCAGTGCTCCGATAATACCCACCTTTTTTCGCATACCTGTGGAAAACGAACCACAAACCTTATCGAGGTCGTCTTCCGAATCGAAAAAGTAGTTAAATAATGTGCGAATCCGCTGATCACGCTCTTCCTCAGCAATTCCATACAGCATGGCCGACAGCTGCAGCTGTTCATAAGCCGTCAGCTCCGCATGCAACAATTCTTTTTCGGGAAGAACCCCCATCAAAGAACGAATCTGCAGTGTATCACCGGGATATTGAAGTTCACCAATGGAAATCTCCCCCACAGAAGCCGGAATCAAATCGAGAAGAATGTTAATTAGGGTCGATTTACCCGCCCCGTTATTTCCCAGCAGCCCATAACAGGTTCCCGGGTGTATGTCCAGATTCACATCCGATAGCACGGTTTTATTGCCAAATTGCTTCGATAAGTTTCGGATGTGAATCATATAAACAAATTAATTGGCTGCCTGTGTTGCGCCGGGATCATACTCCGCCAGAATATTTACTACATTTTCAATAATGCGGTTCGACAAGACATTGCTTACAGTATGATGGTTAACCATAATAGAGAACGCAAGCGGCGTACCGTCAGCAGCCATCACATAGCCGCTCAAAGCACGGGCCATGCCTATTGTTCCAGTCTTAGCCATAACCGTCTCACGGGCGGCACCCTGACGAAACATATTTCTCAAGGTTCCCACCTCTACGCCAGGCCTGGGCAGAGAAGCCATAAAAGCCTCACGAATATCAGCATCAGGATGATTCCACATAAACTCAAGTAACGCGGTAGTCATCTGCGGTGTTACTACATTCATTCGGGAAAGACCAGACCCATCGGCAAGGCGGAGTCGGGTAGTATCTACACCGGCAGCTCCGAAAACAAGCCAAGAAGCCTCATGGCCATCACGTGCAGACGCATTAACCCCGGCATCCAACAAGGCCTGATCCCGATCCAACCCAGCAAATAGCCGAGGAGAATTACCGATAAGCAATCCAATATCAGGGTTAACCTCCTGAGCGAATAAGTAGTATGCCCCTATAGTCTTAAGTAGATTCTCCGCATAAAAATTCTGAGACCGCTGATTTAGAATAAAAACAATGTCGGCGAGAGATGGAGAAACATGAGTCGCAACAATCTCTGCGCGCTCACGGTAACCCTGAACCAGTGGTAGTGCCTCTCTCCCGTGTACATTACCCTCTACTGAAATACCCTGACGCTCGAATTCCTCCCGCATCACATGTACAAAATACAGAGCCGGATTGGTAATACTTGGCGAATAACGTACCGTATCACCCTCAGGAATATGATTAGAAACGTGGATGGTATTGGTAGTCCATGGCCTGTCGTAACCTACCCTTCTGGGCTCACCGCGATGAATCGACAACGTTTCATTCACGATTTCAACAAAGCTGGTTTCGTAGGGCTCCCATGTAATCGTGGCCGGCTCACCGGGTGCCTGACCCACCATCAACAAATCAATGGTATTATCATTAAAACTTAATGCCCCCATTTCGGCGGCATACCAGTAGCTGGTATAGTCCCAGCTCCATGAGCGACCCAGGGGGATGTCGTCAAAAAGGGTGTCGTCACCAATAATATCACCCTCAATACGGGTTATTCCACGCTCACGAAGCGCAATTGCCCAGTTACGAAACACCTCCATAGGATCATCATCGTTAAATCGACCACTGATGGTTGGGTCGCCACTTCCTTCAACTATCAACGCGCCTCTGAAAACACCGTCTTCCAACGTCCCCAGCTTCCATAAATGCGTATGAAAATGGTAGTCATGACCCAGAAGATCGAGTCCGGCCGCTGTAGTGTACAACTTCGTATTAGACGCAGGCATGAAACCTTTTTGCGCATATCGACTGAAGACCGACGCACCGGTATTTAAATCACGTACATGCACCCCCCACCAGGCGTTTTCAAAATCAGGGTGATTTAAATGAGGCATTATTCTGCGAATAAGATCTGTTCGGTAGGCAGTAGAAAAAACAGCATTTTCACTGACCATGGTGGCTCCGCCCGGAGTAGTATCAACAACGTTTGGTTCCCGAAACTGGGAATATCCCGTAACCGTTACTCCTAGAATAAACACGAGAAAGGCAAAACGTGGCAGGTATGATTGTTTCATCTGCGTAAAGATCTGTAATAGTATAGCCATCCGGATGAGGTTTTTGTTTGCGAGTTAGTAGATTTTATAAACATCATAAACACGGCAACACACGCATCAATTGCAAGTGTATAATTGTGAAAGTTTGCTATTATGAACGTATTTAATCTATTTGGCATTATTCTAATCAATCATACACATATAAACCCATCTAAGTAATATGAAGTACATAGCACTACTATTTGTCACTGTAGCTGCCCTTACGGCCACCGCATGCAGCTCTGCAAATGAGTCAGCCAGCGCAACACACACAACCTTCCCCAACGAGAACCTATTACTCTCCGTTGAGCAATTCGCCTCAGAAATGCTTGCTGAAAATACAGTTATTATCGATACCCGTACATCCGACTCGGCATTCACCGCATCGCGCATCCCTGGTGCCATTTATTTCCACTCCCGTCGCGACTTGAATGATCCGGATGCCGCCGTTGAATTTTTCATGGTTGGTCCGCAAGCTTTTGAAGCTATGATGCGCGAATTAGGCATTCATAACGACTCCCGTATTCTGCTTTATGATGAGGGGGATAATCTGGGATCAGCCCGTCTGTTCTACGCGCTAGAATATTTCGGCTATGAAGGCTATGTTGCGCTGCTTGATGGTGGAAAAAAAGCTTGGGTACATGCTGAAATGGCCGTTGCAAGCGGAACACCAGATGAACACCTGATGGGCACATTCACCTCTCGTGTACGTGAAGACCGTGTTTGTGATGTGCGTGCCGTAATGGCTGCAGCAGAAAATCCGAATCAAATTGTATTCGACGTGCGTTCTGCTGATGAATTCGACGGAACGGATGTGCGTGCTGCTCAAGGCGGACATATTCCAGGCGCGGTTCATCTGGAATGGCGTGAAGTGTTGCAGGATGGAGACATCCCGTTTTTCCGTTCGTTCGAGGAAATTCGTGTCCTATACGCTTCGCTGGGTATCACACCCGATAAAGAGGTCATCCCACATTGTCATACCAATGTGCGCGGATCACACGCCTACTTTACCCTGAGACTGATGGGCTACGATTCGGTCCGGCCCTACGAAGGATCTTGGGCCGAATTTGGGAACTTGTAATATCGGCGTTCGATACGCTGTTTTAAAAAAGAAGCCGGATACCATTCCTGTTATCCGGCTTTTTGCATCTTATCGTTAAAAATATGGGCGGTATGGCTAGACGTCGGCAGTGCTATACTTCGGCATCACTACACTTCGGCAGTGTTACACGTCGGCAATGCCTTTACTGTCAGGAACCAGCACTTTGTAGGTCGGGTCTTCAACCATGTTCACCTCGATAATATCGCGGGCGTTGTTCAGCAACTTGCGACAATCCTTGCTCAGGTGCTTCAGATACACTTTTTTGCCCTGCTTCTGATAACGTTCGGTGAGTTTGTTCAGTGCTTCGATGGCCGACATATCGACCACCCGGCTTTCGGCAAAATCGATGTAAATCGTATCTGGATCACCCAGAACATCAAACTTGTCGTTGAAAACCTGAACCGAGCCAAAGAATAAAGGACCATAAATTTCGTAGTGCTTCGCCCCGTTTTCATCCACATGTTTGCGCGCGCGAATTCGCTTGGCATTGTCCCAGGCAAAGACCAGGGCCGCTACGATGACACCCACAATGACCGCCAGCGCGAGGTTGTGCAGGAAAACCGTGATCAGCGTTACCAAAACCATGACGAGGATGTCGGAGGGAGGCATTTTGTTGAAGGTTCGCAAACTGGCCCACTCAAAGGTTCCGATGGCGACCATAATCATAAGTCCGGTGAGCGCGGCCATTGGAAGGCTTTCAATCAGCCCGGCTCCGAACATCACAAAAACGAGCAGCATCACGGCAGCGACAATCCCGGCAATGCGGGTTCGCGATCCGGAGGAAACGTTAATCAAACTCTGACCGATCATGGCGCAACCACCCATACCGGAGAAAAATCCGGATAAGATGTTACCTGCGCCCTGGGCAACGGCTTCTTTGTTGCTTCGTCCGCGGGTTTCAGTGATTTCATCGATGATGTTGAGGGTAAGCAGGCTTTCGATGAGTCCAACCGCCGCCACAATGGCCGCATAGGGGAAGATAATCATCAGCGTTTCTAGGCTGAAGGGCACCTTTGGAATGTTAAACGGGGGAAATCCGCCCTGAATGGAAGCGATGTCGCCTACGGTGCGGGTGTCGATGCCAAATCCGGCTACTATTCCGAAAATGATGAGGATGGCAGCGAGGGAGGGCGGCACGGCTTTGGTTATTTTGGGCAACCCCCAGATGATGAGCATGGTGAGAAGCACGAGCCCGAGCAGTACGAACAGGGGCGAACCGGTGAGCCATTCGCCGGGTGGGGCTTTGAACTCGTTGAGCTGCGACATGAAAATGATGATGGCCAATCCGTTCACAAATCCGAAGATGACGGAGTGCGGTACAAGGCGCATGAGCTTACCGAGGCGCAGCACGCCGGCCGATACCTGCAGGATTCCGGCCAGGATGACGGTGGCGAAGATGTATTCGGCTCCGTGCGACAAGGCCAGGCTCACAATAACCACGGCTACGGCGCCGGTTGCGCCGGATATCATGCCGGGGCGGCCTCCGAAGATGGCTGTTACAAGACCCATAACGAAGGCGGCGTAAAGGCCGGTGAGCGGGGAAAGCCCGGCGATCAGGGCAAAGGCTACGGCTTCGGGAATAAGAGCGATGGCGACGGTGAGTCCGGCCAGGATTTCGATACGATAGTTGACTTCCGGTGAGAAGTCGAATAGTGCGAGAATTTTATTCATGGAGTTGGGATACAAAGGAGGTGGAACACCGGTGTGTCATTTCGAACGCTCATGCATTTTGCGTTCATACGGGGCCTGCATACTATTTTAGCCGGATCGCTGCACGTGTTCGTATCTGACGTTGGCATGTTCGCGGATGTAGTCGGCGTTAGCGTATGTACACAAAACCGATGGTTATGATGTACATATGCTGATGCAGACGGTGAATGACATTCGGTTTTAGTGAATACCATCCGACGGTTACAATAAATGAAAGGGATGTAAGTATCCCTCAGGGTGGCGTGACCGGCATGTTTATTCGTGTATCGTGTTCCTGATTGAGAAGGTCGAAAAGATACGTTCAATCAGAATGAACATCCACCTATTTTATTGATTTTTATAGCTTTAAGCACAAGCCTATCTACATAAGTCTATGTTTCTATTGCCGGGTACCGCTTCCAAAAAAAGGGGATTATGTATCTAGAGGGATGAGGAGTTGTAAATAACAGGATAGCTTCTATATGGTACAACCTCATAGAGCACCAGTGTGAGGTTTCACACGCATGGTTCTCGAAACGAGCAGATAATCTTACTGCATAGTACACGTCAACGGTATGTATCGCGATATGCCCGGCGACGACAAGTCGGCTATCAGAGAGTAGACGGTTAAACGAGGCGGTATCACAAGCGTTCGGGGCAAGGGATTTCAACTCATTGTAAATATCACCGACGAGCGTAAATATCACCGACGAGGGTAAGTATCACCGTCGAGCGTTTGATTATATATGTGATAACCACGCACGAATAACTAATTTATTCGTTTTCTCCACTGTTTTTTAATTCATATAGTGTGCGATTTTTAACAGCATCTCCCATAAATGAAACGCCAGCGTTGAGGGCTACCAGGCCGAACAGTCCAACCCAGAACCAGAGTGCCATATGTCCAAGTACCGACATATCATAAAATTCCGGAGTTCTGCTCTTGATTATAGTCGCTTCGGCAACAAAATTAATTCCCACGCCAATCAGAGTTACACCAATAATGGCGTGACGTTTCCATTTTTTCAAGTATTCCATAGTGCTTCCTGAGTAATTTATATTGAGAAGTATTGATTAATAATACCTGTTTTGCCAATCAGATTAATGAATTAAGACCCTGTCTATTTTCGGAATAATGACCTTCAGATGCAATGAGTGCTTTTTACTAAATCCAGACGGCCTGTTCGACTTTATAATAATACGCTGAGTAAGCTTTACAAGAAAAATATGCATCCCGAAAACAAAAAACCCCATGCAGCGACATAGTCACTGCACGGGGTCTGATTAGTCAAACTGGGTTGTTTATCAGCTTGTAGTATCAAGTTTGTCGTAGTCAAAACCTTCGGCTTTGCTAAGCTCCTGAGCAGTCAGGGTGAGCAAGATACCGTAGATTACTTTAGAGCTCACATCCGCAATTGTATAGGTCATGTGACGTGCTACAACAGCTGTCTCAGAGAGCGCTGGCTCCAGGCTGAAGCTGAAGAGGTATGGCATGAGGTAAGCACCTGGATATAACATCCAAGATACTAAGAAGAGGGTCCAGATAGTACCAAGGTACTTAGCCGCTTGTGGCGGAACACCTTCTTTACCTTCATCAATAACTTTCTTCATCAAATAAAGAATATGGAAGAAGAAAAGGGTGGAAGCCGTACCCCAGATAAAGAACAAGGTTGGATTAGAAACCTCGTAGAACTGACCAACATAACCAGTTAAGATCATCGCAACACCAGAGAACCAGAATCCGTTACGAACGGAAGAGAAGCTGCTTCTCTTAAGCGTAACAACAAAAAGAATCTGGAAAAGAAGCATCGGTACATCAATTAACCAGTTCAAATAACGGTAACCGTTATTGAACAGATCGTTGCCATCGCCAAGCATGTAACGGCCTGATGAAGCATCGAATACCATTGACGATGTCCAGTTGTTAGCCTGCACAAACAGCAACAATGCTGCAGAAACCATTACCACCACGGAAAGTACAGATGAAATTCGGTACTTCGGAGATACGGTTTTCATTGTCAGGATAAAATATAGCAGAGCGGCAAGCATAATAGCATAGCCCAATGTTAGCACGTGTGCTGACATTTGGTAAGCCATCTCGGAGAATCCGGTTGTTGCGCCTACATAGTTTTCAAACGTAGCATTACCTAAGTTGTTCATAAATTGAATTAATTAGACCATTGTTATTTGGGTGTACATTTAGAGCTACCTGGAAATACACCTTTGATTTAAGCAGGATATCCTGCAGTTCGATATATAACTGCAAGCGCTTTTTTTTCGTTCACGAATCTGTTCTTAAATATAAACTTCTTATAGACTTACAGTCTTTTGAACGAAATCATATCTAATTCGGTTATAGTTAAGTTTGTACAAAAAACGAGCACTGCCTTTACTTTATTTATCAGCAGGCTATACTTAATTCACATAATTTAACGACATGGTTGAACGCTGCAACAACCAGGCACGTTTCTATAAGTATAAACTATTGTCTTTCAATTAGTTATTAGTATACTTAACTAAAATTATTTAAAACCAAGACAACATAATCATAACAAATAATGGAGAGCTGATGGATACCAAAGAAGCATACGCAGAAAAGTTTATGGGTCAGATTAACCAATGGAAAGCTGAAATAGAAAAGTTCAAAGGAAAAGCACAAGAAGCTTCAGGTGACGCAAAAATTAATTACAGTAAAGAAATAGAAACGTTGGAAGAAAAAGTTGCGGAGGCAGAAGGCCATCTGCAAAAAATGCAGCGTGCTGGTGAAGACACATGGGTAGAGCTACGTGAAAACGCTCAGAAATCGTGGGATGAACTCACTACACGATTTAAAGAGTTTCCTAACTAGTTGATCTAAACAAAAAAGCCCGTCGCGGTCTACACGACGGGCTTTTTTTATTTTATAGTGATTTTATTGAAGTAAGACACGATCTATGGAGTGTACAACTCCATTTGAAGCAGGAATGTCACCCTGTTCAATTTCAAGGTCCAGTGCATCTTGTACATCCTCAGCACTGGCAGACCCTTGAAATAAGTGGTTCAGCATGACCTGCTGCAACTGCTCCGGATTTTGTCGAAGCTCCTGAACAGCATCACCTAATTCAGCAAATGCTGCGTCTGTTGGGGCCAGCACGGTAAAGGATGGTCCCTGTGCCAGTGTTTCATCCAACATACTTTCCTGCAACAATGTTGCCATAATGGTATGGTCATCGCTTCCCATGATTACATCTACCACGGTCTCGCCCGTCTCTCCGGTGGTTGCAGGCATTCCATAATCTTGTGCGTGCAACGCTCCCGCCGTAAAAATCAACGTTAAAGCTATTATTCCTTTCATCATCCGATCTGCGTAATTCTTCATTTGATCTCCATTTTATTCACATTTCCATTCTATAATAACGGCACCTTTTCTTGTACCCATCGGGAAGTACATAACCCTAAATACGCGTGTATCTATGGAGATAACCCTTGAAATCTCTCATTATTTCGCAAAAATCGGAATCTTTACCTGCTTTAACGAGATAATTCCCAAAACGCAGACGATTTTACATTTCAGTAGTTTCTCTTTATCGTACTACTGATTCTGCTCCATAATGTACGTACCCTCGTCAACACCGCTCCAATCGTCTGCAACGCCCGTTACCATGAGATGTGCCGATCTTTTAAGGAAAATAGACGCCGCTTTATCATTTGGATGAATCTTCAACACCTCATTGAAATGCACACTGGCCCGGGTAAAGTTCTTATCATAAAACTCTTTAATACCAGCTTCAAATGCGTCAGCCGAAGCTTTTTCCAGCTTCATCTTCAGCGGATCATCGCCCTCAATTACTCCATATACATCCAGCACATTATTCTTGCCCTTCACACGGGTCTTGCCCAGATATCGGAAATGATACAAGTTCGTGTACGACATCCCATCCAATATATCTGAACTGATAATTACATTACTATCAAAGATTTTGGTCAAGCCCTCAAGCCTTGAGGCTGTATTTACCACATCCGAAATAACCGTCCCTTCCATACGCAACTGCTCACCAATCATCCCAAGCATCAAATCACCTGAATGCAAACCAGTTCCGATTAGAATAGGCTCCATATCCAGTTTCTTACGCTCAATATTGAGCTTTTTCAGCTCTTCTGATATCTTAATGGCTGCACCGAGGGCATCGTCGGCACCACCCGGAAACAGTGCCATAACCGCATCTCCAATAAACTTGTCGATGAATCCACCGCTTTGACGGATCATCGGACTCACCACACCCAAAAAGGTATTAATGAAATCAAATGCTTCTTTGGGCGACATGTTCTCAGAAAGACGCGTAAAGTCTTTGATGTCGGTAAACATAACCGCCATATTCTTCTGCACCTGATCGCCCAGCTTAATATCCAGAATACTCTCGTAACCCAGAAACTTGAGGAACTCGTGAGGGACAAACCGACTGAACGCATGGTTGATTTTACTGAGCTCAAGATGGGTCTTGATGCGGGCTAACAGTTCATCTTTGGCAATAGGCTTGGCAATGTAATCGTTAGCGCCGTGCTTGAAACCCTGTAGAACATCGGTCGTCTGACTCTTGGCCGTAAGCAAGATTACAGGTAACTCGGTTTGCGAGTACTCCTCTCGAATAATTTTACACACTTCAAAGCCGTTCAAGTTCGGCATCATCACATCCAACAGTATGAGATCGGGTATTTTCTCCACATTCAGATAGTCCAGCGCGTCACGACCATGATGAAAACTGATGACATCGTACCCGGCCCGGTTCAACTGGGCGGTAAGTACTTTGATGTTCACCGGCTCATCATCCACAATCATCACTTTAAACTTGTCGCCAATATGCGCATTGCGATGCGGTAGGATGCGGGTGAGCGGAACAGCCTGATTTCGCCGCCTGATGGAATAGTTTTCATACGTATCGTCAACCTCCGCTTCAGCTTCCGTAACGGGGACTGAGAACCCGACGTACGACCCAAACCCCTGAGCCGACTCCAGGGTGAGATCTCCGCCCATGAGCTTCACCAGTTTATGTGTAATTTTTAGCCCTAAACCAGATCCGGTTCTGCTAGGTAAGGGCTTGCTTAGGTCTTCATCAAAAGAGTCGAGGATACGATCGATGTGTTCTTTAGACAATCCCTGCCCTGTATCTTCGATGGTGATAAACACCCTCCCGTCCTGAACATCTGCATCTACCGATACATAACCCTCTTCGGTGAACTTAACCGAATTATTGATCAGGTTATGCAGTACCTGCTCCAGCTTATCAGAATCAGCCATTACATTAGGAGCCGTCTTGGGAACCTGATTACGCAGCTGAATGCCTTTTGTACTGGCTTTACTGTATTGAAGTGCCAATACCCTGTTTACAACCGATCGCAAATGCACAGGACGCGGATTGTAATCGAGCAGATTCTCCTGAATACGCGAAATATCGAGCAGCTCGTTGAGTAAATAAGTCAATCGCTTGCTGCTGCCGGATATCAGCTCCAGATTATTAACCACTTCTTTAGACAAGTCCCCTTCGGCACCGTCAATCAACAATTCCGTTATTCCAGTTATGCCGGCCAATGGAGTGCGAATTTCGTGTGCCAGCATAGCAACATACTCATCTTTTAGCTGATCACTTGCTTTCAGACGCTCAATTTCAGGTGTAGAATCGATTTCATTTTTATTTGAAACAGAAAGCTCCAGGGCCAGATACAAAAAATAGAGCCCTAAGACAATAAGCAATGGCATCAATACAAACGCCGCATCCAGGGCTGAAAGTGGGAGCACCAAAATCCCCTTTCCAGCAGTAAATGTAAGAAATAGAAGGGTGAGCATAGCCATCATCCACCAGAACACATTTCGCACAGGATGCGTCACCTTGGAAAAAGCATAAAACCAACCAATCAGTCCAATACCAAGTATAAGGGGCAGATATACCAGCGGGACAGTTGAGAGAACTGCCGCATTGGGGAAAACGATTGCCCAGACAGTGAGCAGCGAAAACAGATAGCCGGTGAACAACGGAATATCAATGCTGCGAGGATTGGTTACGTAGGTTCGTAGCGAGCGCAGAACCTCAAGTAACAATACACCTGCCACTACGATAGAAATATCTGCTATTGCGCTGCTAGCCTGCGTTTGACTGAACAGCGAGTACACTGCTGCGAGAGAAAAGATGGTGGTGTAAAAAGCTATCTTTTTGCGGGTGACAACAAAGAATATCACCATACCAAAAACAGCAAGTAATGCAGAACCCACAACCGTGCCGGTTACAAAGGGATAAAGTCCTGCTTGGGCGCCAGTTAATAACTGTAACAATACAGTTGTGGTAATACTATGGGTTGTTTCACCAGACACAATAAACACTATGAGTTAGGCTTCCATCCAGTGCGGAAGCAATAAGGAAGCAATGCAGGTAATTAACAAAATTCAGCCACCAAATACTCGAAAATAAAACAAATACACGTTGCATGATGCAATCGGGATAACCCTGCATCCAGGCATTAAAAAAAATCCGATGAAATCAGGTAATGGAAATAAAAGGGGGCTTTAATCACCAAACAAAGAGGTAATCTTAGACCAGAGTCCTTTCTTACCTGGTTTATCTTCCTTCGGCGTTTCATTACCGAAAGGTTCAATTACATTTTTAATACGGTTAATTTGTTTTTGATCAACGGTATCCCGGTTTTTTCCGCCCCTTCCGGTTCGGTTTCCACCACTTGCGTCACCACGTTGGCTGCTGCCACGCGACTGTCCGCCACGCGGACCATCGCTGCGTCTGCGACTTCCATCCCTTTGGTTATCGTCTGATTGTGTTTTTTGTTTAGCCTCCGGCGAACCGGTATCGCCATCCGGGTTTCTTCGAGGAGGACGTCGCCTTCCACCTCTTCCCCCAGCGGGCTTGTTGCTGTTATCCTTTTCCGCAGTTTGATTAACTTTAGCAGGCTGTTCGGCTTTGGTATCAGCCGATGTTGCCGATCGCTTATCTCCGCTGGATACGGAAGTTCCCTTTTCACCACTTGTGCCATCATCCCCGCGTGGTTTACGCGGCGCCCGGCTGCTACCTCGACTGCTTTGTCTGCCAGCCGGCTTTCGGCCACGCCCTCCAGACGGCTGTCTTCTTTCCGGCTTTTCACCTTCAACCGAAGCAAAATCGCCTAGCTCATCAGGTAGGTCTTTAATTTCAATACGATCACCCATTTCTTTCAGGATGACAGAGAAATAACGCCCATCTTCCGGACTTACAAGCGTGATGGCCGTACCCTTCATCTCGGCACGAGCCGTTCTGCCAATCCGGTGAATGTAATCATCCAGATCACGGGGAACATTATAGTTAATGACATGCGAAACCCCGGTAACATCTATACCACGAGCCATCACGTCGGTTGCAACAATCACATTAATACGATTATTGGAGAAGTCTGCAAGGGTTGCCTCCCGCTCTTTCTGGTCGCGATCACCATGCATAGACCCAACCTTAACTCCTTTTTTCTGCAATGCCCTTGCCAAGCCGTCAACACCACGCTTCGTTGAAACAAAAACAATGGCCGACTGCATCTCTTCAGGATCTACAAGACTCAGTACAAGTCCTAACTTTCCATCATCGCGAACACGATAGGCAATCTGGGTAACACCTTCTGCCGGCTTAAACGACGAGATATTAATACGAACCGGATCGTTGGTAATTTCACGGGCAAGGGTTTCAATACTCCCCGAAAGGGTAGCTGAAAACAATAAGGACTGTCGCTTCTTGGGAAGTCGATGAATAATACTGCGCACATCCGGCAAAAAACCCATATCCAGCATGCGATCGGCCTCATCCAGCACTAAAAACTCGAGGTTGCTGAAATCAACCGATGAAACCTTGATGTGGTCTATGAGCCGCCCCGGAGTGGCAACCAGTATATCAACACCCTCTCGGATAGCCTTTTCCTGGGTTCCCCAATCGGCACCACCATAGATACAGGCACTGCTGATGCCGGCGTGATAACCAATACTCCAGAACTGCTGATCTATTTGAATAGCAAGCTCACGAGTAGGAGCCAAAACAAGCGCTCTGATACCAGCTTTGGGATTAGATCCAATCTTTTCGATTAAAGGGATAGCAAAAGCAGCGGTCTTTCCGGTACCGGTTTGGGCCGAAGCCAATATATCTTTGCCTTCCAGCAGTACCGGAATGGCTTGTTCCTGAATAGGCGTTGGCTTGTCAAAGCCCATATCCATCAGTCCCATGAGGACGTTCTCGCCTATTTTAAAATCTTTAAATGACAAAATATCTAAGTTAATCTGTAGGTTAGCGTACTTTACGCAAAACGTAAATCATAGTAATATAAGCATTATTTACGTTTACATCCTTAATATACAGATGCCCGCTCATGTAATCTGATGCCAAGTTCAGGTGGGTTTTATGTATATTTCATTTTAATCGCATTTCCGAAATTTCAGAAACACATCTTTTCACATGCAATACACCGATAATTTTTTCTTTATTTGCCGCGTACCGCTTAGCGCTGAAGGCCCGGCCGACGTAGAGGTTATGGACAGAGCCGAAAACACCGAAGATTTTCCCCGTGTTTTCTCAAAGTTTGAAGAACTGCGTTCGCATGCGTTCAACAAAGACCGCCTCTACAGTGTGGTGCGTGCCGATGAAATTTTTATACTGCTTCGTACCACCAACAATAAAGCGGCCAAAGAGCTCGCTTTTGAAGAATCCCGTGCGAATCTCGTAACCAATTTGCAGCACCGCGTTATGCAAAACAAAGATGAAAATGCGCGCGCCATTCTGCGAAAAGTGCACGAGATTGATACGAATTTCAGCTGATACCCCTTGGTAATGATGCCCTATGCCCGTGGCTTGCGCCCAACAGCACTGCTTTTGCTCCTGCTCACAGGCCTTTGCCTGTTGTTGCCTGAAAGCGCGCATGCACAGCAAGCCCGTGGACTATTTTTAGCTGTTTTCGGTGAAGAAGCCCCACCCGAACGGGGCGACCCGAATCACGCCCAGGCCATCTATATTGAAATTCCCGACTCGGAAACCCGGCCGATTTACCTGCGTATCTTCGACGCCGAAACCGGAGGGTATCTGGATGAGCGCCACGGACGGCAGTTCAACTCCCGCACCCGTTTTCTGCTGCTGGGCGGCGATACCGCAGCCCGAACCTTTGGCGCCCGTGCCGATATACAGCGCTCCCCCTACGTACACTACGCTTTTCCGGATGAAGACATCATCCACGAGCGCACCTTTGGTACCGACTCCCGATACGACAGACGATACTACGTACTGGGCGACCTCCCCCGAGAAAAGGGGCACCTCACCGACGACGGTTACCGCAGATTCGTCTTCCTGGCCCTGGGCGTTGAAGGAAACGACGGCAATTTTTTCGACTATGTGCTGTCTTTTGATCCCAACGACAAAGTTGAGCCCGACAACGCACGCATGTATGTGTACGACCTAACCCTGCGCATGCCGGCCGATCCCAATTTCCAGGGACAAATCCGCATTCCGGTACGAAACAACCGTCAGGTACAAGTAGGCACCTTCGGGCTGAACAACAAACCTGCCGAGATTAAAATCCCCTTCCACGAACCCGTTGAATTGCGTTCTTCTCCACCCGGTGAGTGGACATTCAACAACGTTAACATCCCAAATCCGGAGTATCTGGAAAGCATCGGATTTAATTTTTTCGGCACCAATTACGTAAACACCTTCACCTTTTTCGTACTCGATGAGCAGGGAAACCCCCTTCGCATTCCCCTCCCGATTGTAGATTACGAACCCGTGGAAACTCCTCGTTTTTCTTTTGAGCAATCGTATCCGGCGCCCGAAAGTTGCAATGTCATTGGGCTGCAAAGTATCATTATCAACGGGGATGACTTCTTTGATCCGGAAACCATGTGGATTTTCGAAGCCGATACGTTGATAGGGGCCTCCATCGAGCGAACCTTCCCCGAAGCCGGCTTCCACCCATTTACCATGCTCATCAGCGGTATGTTCGAAGGAGAACGCCAGACCGTTGCTCTTATCGATTCGGTACATGTGAACCAGCCCCCAATGGCCTGGGCCGGCGGCGACCGCAGATTTGTGGCCGGAAACCCCATCGTTTTTGACGGTACCGTATCAGAAGACCCGGATGGCAGAATTACCCGATACGAATGGGATTTCGGTGATGGGAACACCGGTGTAGGTGCACGGGTTGACCATACTTACCGTGAGCCGGGTGTATTCACCGTTACCCTTACCGTTACCGACGATTCGGGCTCCCCATGCGCAACAGCCACCTCAACGGCCACCGTTCGTATGAATCAGGCTCCCGTGGCCCGTATCGCAGCGCCGGCTAGCGCCCAAAATGGCGATACCATCCTGCTAGACGGGTCCGCATCCTACGATCCCGATGGCGAAATTACCGAATTCCTCTGGGAGGTTAACGGTCAGGTCGTTTCCCACGAACCAATAACCGAGTATACACTAACCTCCAACCGAAACCTGAATGTTAAACTCACGGTTACAGACGACTCTTTTTCGGGGAATGCATCCAGCACCGCAACACATGGCGTACGGGTAAGTCGCGGTCCTATTGCCAACGCCGGCGCCGACAAGCATATCTCTCCCAACCGCCCGCCAACCTATAACGCCAATCGTTCGCGTGCCACAGACGGTCGAATTGTGCAATATGAATGGATTTTTCCGGGGGATGTTGTTCGAGAAGGCATGGTGGTTCGCGAGCCGATTGCCGAGCCCGGCGAGTATTGGGTGTACCTGAGGGTAACCGATAGCTTTGGCATCACCGATATGGACTCGCTTTTTGTTCGGGTTAACTATCCACCTGTGCCCATTATTACAGGCGACCTCATTGTCAATGACGGGGTTGTTTCACTCTCCGCTGAAAGCTCGTACGACCCCGATGGCGAAATCATCAGCTTTGAATGGAATATGGGCGACGGTCGGCGCATTGTAGGTCCTGTGGCGAATCATACATACCGCCGGCCAGGACGTTATACCGTACAGCTTACCATAGTGGACGACTCCGGAACTTTTTCTTCGGTGCAGTCGCGCAGGGTGGAAGTGCTGGTGAATCAGTTGCCCATTGCACGACTGGAAGCCCCATCGGAGGGCTCGCCCAACCAGACGTTACGCTTCGATGCCAGCGCCTCATCCGATCCCGATGGCGAAATCATCCGATATACATGGGATTTCGGGGATGGAAACACGGCTGAAGGTCCGGTGGTGACCCATCGCTACGCAAACCCAGGCGTGTACCAGGTGTCCCTTGCTGTGTTTGACGATACCCGTCTGGAAGAGTCAGCCGGCTTTGCTTACACCGAAATCACCATCCATGGACCACCCCGCCTCATCGCTTCATATCCCGAGCGCATGTCGCCGGGCAGTCGGTTCGAGGTAGACCTCTCAGAAACACAGATTCCTGGCAGTGAGGCCTCGGCCTGGTATTGGTCAACCGGGGGCACAGACTGGGTGCAGGGAGAAGTTCGCGAATCGTTCATCATGCCCGCCGACGGCGACAAAATCATTCGCTTTGCCGTTGAAAGCACCTCCGGATTGCCAAATGCCCGATCAGAAGGTAGCATCACCATCAAACCGAATCATCCTCCTGAAATAGCAGCACTGCAGGATGTGATTACCCACGAACCAACCGTTTCTTTTGATGCATCCTCATCCAGCGATCCGGATGGCGACCTGTTGCGCTTCCGGTGGGACTTCGGGGATGGTACCACCGCTGAGGGGCCTGTAGTTACCCATACATTTGAAGGTCCCGGAACATACACCGTAACGCTCACGGCAGACGATCAGCAGGAACTCGAAAACAGTATCGTTTCACAAACGGTGAACGTGCTGATCAATCGCGAACCTCAGATTGTGATGGATTTTCCCGAGGTTATCTGCCTGAATACACCGGTTCAATACGCAGCACGAGCGGGAACGTCGCAGGATGTACGCTTTAGCTGGGATTTCGGCAACGGCATCACCTCCGATAATGCGTCGGGTAACGTGCGGTTTACAGAAATCGGGCGGTACGTCGTAACGCTTGAGGCCGACGATCAGCTGGGACTTCCAAATTCGCAGACCCGAACCACGCGTACGTTCCAGGTGGCCGGGGCACCCATTGCTGCGGCCGGTGATGATGTTGTAACCTGTCTTACCGAGAGCGTTGTGTTCGATGGATCGGCATCGGTAAGCAACGCACCCGATGGCACAATAACGCGTTGGAAGTGGGATTTCGGCGATGGAAACACGGCTGAGGGCCAACGGGTATCCCATCGCTACACACAACCCGGTATTTACCGGGCTACCTTGCAGGTGGAGTGCAGCCTGGGTGTTGTGTGCGAGAATAGTACTTCAACAGCGACCCGCACGATAACCATTGCCGCACCGGCTCGGGCTTCGTTTACCATACCGGAAATTGTATTCGCCGGAGACGAACTTGTTCTGGACGCTACTCCATCTGTTCAGGAAGACCAGCAAATTCGCCGAATCCGCTGGGAAATTGGCGACAACCAGGAAGTCGTATGGGAGCTGAACCAATCCCGGGCAAACCAACCCGTCTGGGAGCAACGGTCGGGCAGGCGCATCGCGGCTTCGATTAACGCCAACGAGTTGCAGGGCCGACTTCCCCTCACACGCATAACCCCGGATGAAGGCACGCACACCATCCGTCTCCACATCGAAACAACAGACGAAACAACCTGCAATTCCGCTATCAGCACGCGAACGGTGGAGGTTCGACCACAACCGGATGTGCGTATTGCCGGCGTTCCGGTACTTACTCCCGGTCAGCGACATCGTTTCACCCTCAGTGGCAGCAATACCGATATTGACCGCATTCAAGAACCGGTTTGGGTATCCAACGGGGAAGAGTTCACGGGCAAGGAAGCCTTCATCGGCTGGAATTCGCCAGGCACCTATACGGTACAGCTGTTCGACCGCGGTATTACCACGATATCATCGCAGGCCAGTGCGCTGCTCGATGAAGTTCAGGTTCGGGTTAACGCGCCACCCGTGCCCGTAATCAGCGGTCCGACCCTGGTAACCCGTGGCGAGCGGGCAACCTTTACCGCTGATGAAAGCCATGATCCTGATGGCACCATCGTGCAGTACGCATGGGTAACGGATAATGGGCAGCAAGGAAACACCGACAGTTTCTCCCTCGAGTTCGACCGCCCGGGCAACTATACGCTCACACTGAGCGTAACCGACAACGATGGTCTTGCCAATTCCCGGCAGTCGGTTACAAGTACCATACAGGTTATTGCACCCGACATGCTGGACGGAAGTATTCCTCCGATTATCTGTCTGGCCGATCCACTCGACCTACCCGCACAGTTAGGTCTGGATGCCAGCCGTTTTGAGAGCCTGTTTGTATCGATTAACGGTATCCCCGTTAGAGAACAATCCGTAAGCGCCATTCAATTTGAGGAGGTTGGAGAGCAGCACATGGTAATCACCAGCGCCGACGGCACCCTTCTGCTCGACACCCGCTTCGAGGTGTACGAACCGCCCATCATTGAGGCTACAGTTCCCCGTGAAAGCAGCCTCAGCCGCGCAGATAACACCGTTATGTTTGATGCATCCCGCACCGCGGCCCGTTACAACGGAGGCGTTCGTCTATACTGGGATTTCGGCGATGGCAACACGGCTGCAGGTCAGCGTGTACGACATATGTATCAGCGTCCCGGCACCTACACCGTTACCGTAACGGCCGTAACCCTGCACGACCTCCCTTGCAATACATCCACCAAAACGTTTGAGATAACAATAACCCAAAATTAACACCCTGCCGACGAAACCGTCCGGCAAAAAAGACACGACTATACCTGGCCATGGCCGAAATCAAAGAAACCCTGCTATCTCTTTCCGAAAAAATAGTTGACCTTAGCGAAAACCTGGAGTCGGCCGACCCGCAGACCGAACCCCATAAAATTCGGAAAGCCACAACCGCACTACGCCATTTAGGCGACGACCTCCTGCGTTACGAAAAAGAAACCTCGGGCGAAGACCAGGCGTACGTGCGATTCATGCTCGGCTCGGTTTGTCAGATGTTAGACTATCACGAAAAAGCCGTAGAGATGTACCGAAAAGCCCTTAAAGTATGGCCCGAACATGTGGGCATCCTGAATGAGCTTTTTATATCGCTAGACGCCCTCGAACAGTATGAAGATGCGCGTATCGTAATAGAACGCAGTATTAAAATTGGCGGAGAAACCCCGGATGTATTGCAAAATTTCGCTACTATACTGGTTAAATTGAATCGGATTCCGGAAGCGAAGACCGTACTGTTCAACTGCATCTCCAAGTTCCCAAATGATGCAGACAGTCAGCGGTTTCTAAATGAGCTCGACCAGCTTCAACGTTGAAAATCAATAGCATAATGAATAACAAGCGCAATAATTCGAACAGCAAACCCAAACGGTATATGAAACGCGGGGGACGAAAACCTCCCATGCGTAGCAAACGCGACCGCCAAATCAGTATCGTATTTGAAGACAGCGACATGCTGGTGGCAAGTAAACCTTCCGGATTGTTGAGTGTACCCATCCCCAAAATGCAGTCGGCCAATCTGCTGGAGGCCCTAAACGAAGAGCTCAGCGTCCATAATGAAAAAGCCATAACCGTACACCGTATTGATCGCTTTACTTCAGGGCTTGTGGTTTTTGCCAAAAACAGCCTCGCGCACAAGAACCTGGTGAAACAGTTTCTGAGTCATACTCCAAAACGAACCTACCTCTCGCTGGTTCGCGGCGTTATTCCAGAAGACGACGGCGAGCTTATTCACTACATGAAGAAAATCAGCACCGGATTTCGGAACATCGTGGTACCGCCGGATGATCCGGAGGGGGCCATGGCACGACTTACCTTCAAAGTACTGGAGCGACACGCTGAAACCTCTCTCGTACAAATAAATCTGGATACGGGACTCAAAAATCAGATTCGGGTACAATTTGCGGAGTACGGTCATCCATTGGTAGGCGATCGGCACTACGCTCCGGCAGAAATTGAGGAGGAAATGATCGATCGTCAGGCATTGCACTCCTGGAAGCTGGAACTGATACACCCAAAAAATGGAAAAACTATGGAATTTGAGGCCGACCTGCCGTCTGACTTACGCCGTGTCATTCAGTTCTACAAGGCAAAGAAGTAAATCTTTGACATCGTTAAGGTTGTGCCATAGTTTTGTACGGTTATTACGAACTAAATAGAAAACTATGCTAGAAGACACAGAACAACTCGTAACCGAACTTGCACCGGTTGTGGTTGATGGGGGACTCAATCTGCTGGGTGCACTCGCCATTTTAATTGTAGGTTGGATAGCCGCTAAATGGCTGGGCAAGAAAACCTACAACGTAACGCAGAAGTCGGGCAAAATCGATAAAACCATATCCCATTTTGCAAGTCAGGTAGTAAAAACCCTGATTATCATCGTTACAATCCTCGCGGTACTTGGTAAATTCGGTGTACAAACAGCCAGTATCATTGCCGTTTTGGGTGCCGCAACACTGGCTATTGGCCTCGCATTACAGGGAACCTTAAGCAATGTAGCAGCAGGAGTTATGTTGCTTATCTTCAGACCGTTTAAAGTTGATGACGCGGTAACCGTGGCCGGACATTCCGGCATGATTATGGAAATCGGCATATTTACCACCATCATGAAAACCTTTGATGGAATTCACATGAACATCCCGAACGGGAAAATATGGGGCAGCGAAGTCACCAACTTCTCCATCAACCCTACACGTCGGCATGATCTTGTTTTTGGCATCGGGTACGGTGACGATATGGACAAGGCTCTGGCTTTGGTTAAAAAAGTACTCGATGAAGATGAGCGAATTTTAAAAGAACCCGCGGCGCTGGTGGTAATCAGTAACCTGGGCGATAGCTCGGTAGATATCACAGCACGGCCATGGACGAAATCTGCGGATTTCTGGGCCGTGAAGTGGGATGTAACCAAAAAGGTTAAAGAAGCATTTGATGCCAACGGTGTATCTATCCCGTTCCCGCAGCGAGATATACATCTGTATCAGCAAAAATAATTACACCATCAATTATTGAGAACGTTAATAAGGTCGTTATCTGTTGATTCCACAGTAACGACCTTTTTTATGCTTCTAACAACATCTTTTTATGGAATTTTCAGGTAAATCAGTACTCATAACCGGCGCATCCTCAGGCATCGGCGTAGGTTTTGCTCACGCTTTTGCACGTGACGGTGCTCAAATTATTTTAACGGCCCGGAGGGAAGACCGCCTCCGTAAACTGGCTGAAAAACTCAAGGGAACCTACAACTGTAAAGTAGATTATATCACTGCCGACCTTTCCAGGGCGGATGGGGTGCAACATCTGATCGCACAAATAGAATCGAAATCCTTACAGGTCGACATCCTGATCAACAACGCCGGGTTTGGCTATATCGGCGAATTTGCAAGTGCAGACAACCAGACATACCGATCCATGAATGATGTAAATATGACGGCGTTAACGGAGTTATGCCATGCCTTTATGCCAGAGATGCGTTCCCGCAATTTTGGGGGCGTGCTAAATGTGGCATCTATGGCGGCCGTACAACCTATGCCATATTTCGCTGTATATGCCGCAACGAAGGCCTATGTTACCAGTTTGAGTCAGGCCCTGTGGAAGGAATATCAACATAGCAGCGTTCACGTTACAGCGCTCTGTCCCGGACCGGTGCAAACCGAGTTTTTCGAAGTTTCCGGGTACAAACCGGAAAATGCCGCCATTTCGCGATCCATACAATCGGTTGAGGATGTTGTTGAAATTGGCATCATTGCCTTAAAAAAGAACACCCCCTTCGCAACAACAAGCGTTTCGCTCAGATTACTGTCTTTCCTGCAACGATTTACCCCCAGAAAACTAAGCCTGAATATTCTTGCCGCGCAAATGAAAAGCTCTGTAAACTGATTTCTGCTTTACTTTTGCGCGAATTTTTTCGGAAAAGTTCAGGCTAATTTTGCATGAAATGATGGTATAGGGTAACTTAGTATCTCTAAATACAATTATTTACTGTCTCGGAACGATTAAAAACCGTCGAAGGAGTATCTCTTGGAAGAAAAAGAGCCGCTAGAAGGCGAACAACAACAGCCTTCTGCACAAGAACAACCCGATCATACATATTACACAGACCTCGTAGCCAAGGCTGAAACCATCAAAGCCATGACCGATTGGCAGTTGGGCGCACTGGAGTTTGAAAATCTTCGCATCAAATGGGGCGAAGGTCCTGCTATTGATGATGAAGAAAAGAAAGAACTCTTTGCCAAAGTTCTTGAAGCCCAGAAGGAGTTCAGCGAGGCGAGAAAAGCGTATTACGAAAAGCAGAATGAGCGGAAGGCAGCAAATCTGGAAAAAAGAGAGGGCTTGCTGAAACGACTTACCGAACTTGTGGAGCAGAAAAAATGGGGACAGTTCAATGAGGTAGCTTCTATCCAGCGAAAGTTTGAAGATATTCGACCCCTTCCCCCCGAGGCGGAAGCCCAAAATGCAGCATTTAATACGCTTTTAGAAGAATTCGAAAAGCACAAGGTTGAGCATTTGGTTAAACTCCGCGAAAAGGAGGAGGAAAACCTGCTCGGAAAACTGGCGATTCTGGATAAGATTAAAGCCGTAGTTGAGGGGATTTCTGAGACAACAAAAGATTGGGACAATCTCGACAAGCAGGTTGAAGACCTGGCCACTCAATGGAAAAAAGTAGGCAGAGTAGCCAAAGAAAAGTCCGATGAAATTTGGGACCAGTACAAAAGCGCACGCGACGCGTTTACCGCCAAGAAAATGGAGTTTAATTCGGCTTTTAAGGCAGAATTAGAAAAGAACATCAAGGCAAAAGAAGGCATTATTGCCAAGGCCGAATCGCTGCTGGAAGAAACCGATCTCGCAGTAGCATCCAAAGAGATGAATATATTGCACAGACGCTGGCGCGACAGCGGTCCTGTACCAAAAGAGCAGTCAGACGAGCTGTGGAGTAAGTTTAAAGAAGTATTCGAGAAGTTTGACGTTATTCGCGACGAAAATATCGATGTTATCCGTGCAGCCGAGCAGGAAAACTATGACGCCAAAGTCGCTTTGTGCGAACGCGCCGAAGCACTAGCCGAAGACGAGAGTAGCATCAATCAGAAAGACTTGATTGAAAAGCTCTATAACGAATGGAATAACCTCGGTCCTGTACCAAAACGCAAAACCAAAACTATTTGGAAGCGTTTCAAGAAAGCCATTGATACGCTGCAGAAATCACGGCGTAACCATTATAAGCAGCTACGTTTCGAACAAAAGGAAAACCTGCAGCGTAAGCGTGAAATCACCGAAAAAATAACGTCACTTGCCGAAGCAGAAAATAAAGAGGAAGCCCTTGCCGAAGTTAAGGCACTTCAACAGGAGTTCGGAGAGATTGGCTTTGTTCCAATCAAATTTAAGAACAAGGCCTGGGACGAGTACCGTGCAGCATGCGATACCTTTTTCAATGCACTTCGCAGCAGTAATAAAGGAGGCGCAGCAGCAGGTGGAGGAGGTACACGCTCCAGCGCACCAGTTTCTGAAAACCGACAAATGCAAAATGAGATTTTTCGCTTACGTAAGGAAGCTGACAAAATTAATGAAACCATACTCCAGTATTCAGATACCAAAACCTATATTAAACCCAATAAAAGCGGGATGGCTCTGAGGGACGAACTTCAGGCGAAAATTGATAAGGCCCAGGAAGATTTGGATGCAAAAAATGCCGAAATAGAGAAGATTAAGCGTACCATGGAAGATATGGATAAAGCTGATTAGACTACGCATCAGCAGTCTGAACAGTTTAATACTCTTTGTTTTCGCTTTTTTTTCGGTCGGAACATTTTATTCACAAGAGAGTTTTTAATCGATTAGTACTATCTGTCGATAATAGTATCTTATTATGGTTATAGGATCCGTTTCGAGATGTAATCACTGGAACATGCACCAGCTTTCATGGTAAAAACCGACGCACAACATGCATTAAAGCTCCGCTTCTGGGGGGTCAGAGGATCAATTCCTTGTCCCGAAACAGAGAATATGAAATACGGTGGAAATACCTCCTGTGTACAGTTGTGTTTTCGAAATCAGAAAGGGTACCTCATCTTAGACAGCGGGTCGGGCATACGGCCTCTGGGCGTCAGCCTTGAAGAGGATAACCTTCAACATAAGGGCCATATATTTATAACACATGCACATTGGGACCATATCCAAGGTTTCCCATTTTTTAAGCCTATTTACGACGAAGCCAATCAGGTGAGTATACATATGCCGCTTCAAGACAGCGGAGACTGCAAGCAAGTACTCACCGGGCAGTTAACGCCCACTCACTTTCCCGTTACGGCCGATATGCTTAGTGCAAAAATTGATTACATTACGCAACCTCCGGAAAAACAACAATATGATGGGTTTTCTGCTAGCTTTATGCTTGCTAATCACCCGGTAACTACCGCTATCTATAAAATTGAATCAGAAGGGTTTACCGTAGTTTATGCACCCGATAACGAGCTCGTTCCGGTACACCTCTCAGCCGATCATTCCTTTCGCAAAGAGCTCATCCGATTTTGCAGTGGAGCCGACATCCTTATTCACGATGGAAATTATACGCTCGAAACGTATGAACAGCGCAGAAATTGGGGACATTCTGCATGGGAAGATGCTACGCAGATGGCGATAGAGGCAGGTGTTAAACACCTTTTTTTAACACATCACGACCCTACCTCAACCGATGACATTCTGGATGCCCGTGCGAAGGAGTTACAACAGTATACCCGACATTTCGATTCCATACAGCTAACCAGGGAAGGGTTGGAATACACATTTTAAATCGGTGTGTGCTCCTGTAGTAGTTCAACATCTGCTTAAACAACAGGCTGAATGAGCGCCACACCATCAGCCTCAGTTGAATTGATTTCATTTCCAACACGATAACTGGCCATTTTATTGGTTTTGCATGGCTTGATTAACTTCTCTGCCGCCGTAAGATCTGCCTGCATAGGATTGAGCCAGTCATACACATCCTCCATATCAAGTATGGCAGGCATACTTTCCGTAAGAGGCTCCATTAGTTCGTTGGAAATAACCTGAAGCGCTGTGCAAGTAGTCTTCCTGTTACCACTTTCATCCTCAAAAGAAGTATATAACCCCGCTACACCAAACATTTCTTGCTGCAGTAACCGAAAATAGAAGGGCAATTGAAGCGACTCCGAGAGCACCTTCCATTCATAAAATCCATTCATTGGAATAATGCATCGGCTTCTTGCTAATAATTTGTAGGCTTGCGTGTGTGTTTTTTGCAGATCAGATAACCGGGCAGATGGTGGAGCCCCGGCCACACCGGTCCAGTCTGAGTCAACGAGCGTTATATCACGCGCTTTACCAGCGATGATTATGGGTATAGAAGTATTTTGGACAACATTGTACCTTGCCTGTGTGTACTCGCTTTGCTCAGTTACAACAGAAAATAAATCTTTTATTTGTGTCAGGTCGCTATGCAGCGCATATCTGGAAAACATAAACGTCTTTTTTGGGTAAAGTCTTGATATAATTAGCAACGTACCAGTGCTTGCTGGAAATTACAGCATGTTAACTAAGGTTTACAGATTCAGTCACTTGCTACGACTAAAGCCGATAGCTGGAAATTACAGCATTTTAACTAAGGTTTACAGAGCATCAACGTTCATATTTTTTCCGGATTGCAACTCCATGTTTAAAAATCGAAAAGAAGACCGTATTCGGGCAGGATGGCGCATCTTGCTATTCCTCGTCTTCGGCTTTTTAACAGCTGCCGTAGTTTCCGGCTTTGTACCCTTTGGAACAGGTCGGTTTATCGTGCTGGCTATAGCCTCCACACTACTGGTGTGGATGTTTGGCAACTTCGTTGACAACAGATCCTTTCGGGAATTCGGAATGCAGCTTGATTCGCGCTGGTGGAAGGAACTGGCTTTGGGCACTGCATTAGGCGGGGGAGCTATTTTAATGCTATTTGCCGTAGCCGTAACAAGCGGATTCTATGAAATAACAGGATGGGGGTGGAACCGTCCATCACTACAGGGCATTTTCTGGATCGGCTTCAGCGGATACCTTCTCACGATGCTTCTGGTCGGCTACTATGAAGAAATCTTGTTTCGGGGATATTTGAATCTGAACCTGTACGAGGGCCTTCATACCTCCGGAACACGCTCCAACTGGATTCCTGCGCTGATTTCTATTGCATGTATTTCGCTGCTATTCGGATTGGCGCACGCCAATAACCCCAATGCTACAACCCTGGGCATCATCAACGTAACGCTGGCAGGATTTATGCTCGGCATCCCTTTTCTGGCTACCGGTCGTCTCGCGCTGTCCATTGGTATTCACTTTGCGTGGAATTTTGTACAGGGAGGTATCGTAGGCGTGCCAGTGAGCGGAATTCCAAACCGATTTACGCTTATCATTTCAAAGAATAACGGAAATGAATTAATCACCGGAGGTGCTTTTGGTTTTGAAGGAGGTTTACTGGGCACTATCGGCATAGTGGCTATTCTGGCAGGAACTATAGCCTGGTTGTATCACATTCGCGCGGTAAAAGTAGCGTCACCGCGGCAGGAATAACCTCCACTTGTAGTTCAGAAACCTGAAGGCCTATTTGTTCACCATCTACATGCATGGGCAAAGGCGTTTCAAATACGATGCTGGCATTGCGAACCTTTTCATATTCTATGATTTTTGTAAGGTACTGCATGCCAATCATAAACAACGGCAGTCTCGTAAAAATAGTAAATAGAGATACCGGTGGAATGCTCACCATATCAGCCAGTCCGTCCGTTAAAGAAGCATGCGGACAAATTTGAAAATTACCACCTTCAACACGGCCGTTGGCGAAGGCAAGCATAAACAGCTCTTTGTGTTGAACCACTTCCGAATTTGGTAAAGATCCGATTCGGGCGCGGGAAGTACCCGACGTAAAGGCCGATTTCATAGCAGCCAAGGCGTACATAAGGTGACCCTTTACATAACGCATTCGGGCCGCTTCGGCGTTGGTTTTACCATCGAACCCAATTCCAAGTGTATTCACAACAATACCCTGCACCTTTCCATTTTCGGTATGCGCCGAATATCGTAACACATCAATTTTAAAAGGGATAGAGGTATGCAGCTGCTCCAATGCTGTACGTAAATTCCGGGAAATACCCGGCGTTTTTACGAAATCATTACCCGACCCCATAGGAATTATGCCAACTTGAGCACCAGTAACCATGGCAACTTGAACAACCTCATTTATCGTGCCATCTCCACCGCAAACCAAAATACGTCCGAAAGCCTGGGAAGCTTCAAATGCCAGCTTCCCGATATCACTTTTCGCTGAGGTTATAAAAAGCTGCGAACCAGGAAAGTGGTCCTCCAGAAATGCCATTACCTTTTCCGCATTGCGTAAAGCCCGGCTTCGGTTTGCGCCTGGATTCAGAATACAGCCAAATGGTGCTTGGACCTGCAGATTGAGTGGTTCACGCATTTAGTCCTCAGGTTTCAACTGTTCCGAAAGCCACTCAAAAAATTCCGGATTACCTCCATCAACAGGCAATGATACCACACAGGGACAGTCGTAGCTATGAAGTTCTTTAACCCTTTTCGTAAGATCCTCAATACGGGCACGATCTGTTTTGGCAATTAAAACAACCTCCTGATCGTACTGAATTTCACCCTTCCACCGATAAACCGATTCCATCTGCGGCAGGATGTTGGCACAGGCTGCATAACGCTCTTCAACCAGTACTGCACCAATTGTGCGAGCCTCCTGCAAGCTACCAGTGGTTATATAGACAAAACAGAATTGCATAAATCTTCCTCCACGACGAATCAACATACATCGAAATCATTGAAATTTAAGATAATATATCGTATTTTTATCAGCTCTCCTTAAGAATGCAATGGGCTTAGGCTCTTGTAAATCAAAGAGGTGAACGCGAGAGTGGTGAAATTGGTAGACACGCTAGATTTAGGATCTAGTGCCTTAACCGGTGTAGGGGTTCGAGTCCCCTCTCTCGCACTCCAATCTACAATTACGACAGGGAGTTCTTAGGGGCTCCCTTTTTATTATCAAAACTACACTATTGTGAAACTAACAGTAGAATCGCTCAATTCGGTTGACAAAGAAATTATTCTCAGTGCAACCCGTGAAGATCTGACACCCCGCTTCGAAAAAGCTCTCAAAAATATTCGCAAAAAAGCCAATATACCCGGGTTCCGTGTCGGTCAGGCCCCTATGCAACTCATACGCAAACGTTTTGGCAAAGACGTAGAAGCCGACGAGATCAACGATTACATCCAGGAAATATTCCGCGAGCAGATTGTAACCGAACATAAACCCGTTGGTGAACCCAAAATCACCGATATGAAATGGGAGAATGATCAGCTCGAGGTTACTTTCAAAGTTGGTGTTAAGCCCGAATTTGAACTGGTGGATGTTTCCACGCTGAAGGCAGACAAACTTGTTCACGACGTGAGCGACGATGAAGTCCAAAAAGAAATGGAATACGCCCTTGTGCGTAATGGCAGTTACGCCGATTCAGATGAAGCCATTGAAGAAAATTCAAAAATTACTGCGGACGTGGAACCGTTAGACGATCACGGTCATGGCACTGCTATAGAGAGTGATCAGGAGATTGACCTGAGCGAGCCCGACAATGAAAGTCTTCGCAAAGATCTCGTAGGCAAAAAGCCCGGCGAAACAGTAGAGGTGGAGATGGCCCATGGCGACCACTCGCACAAGTACAAACTCACCATCAAAACGCACCAGAAGCTTACCAAAGCGGAGATGAACGAAGAGTTCATTAAGAAGGCCACTCAGGACGAAGCTGCTACAGAAGATGAGTACAAAACATTTCTGAAAAGCCGCATCCAAAATTACTTCGACGAAACCTCCAGAGATCTTTTTAAAGAGGCCATCGCAGAGGTACTGGTAAACGCACACGATTTTGAAGTGCCTGAAAGCATGATTGATCTCATGGTTAATCAGTATTTCGAAGACTATAAGCAGCGGGCCAAAGGTCAGGTACCGGATGATTTCAACATGGATGAATTCCGTAACGCTTCATTTGAGCGCGCACGCAACGAAGCCAAGTGGATGTTCATCATGGATGCACTCATGGAAAAATATCCTGAATTGGAAATCACTCCAGAAGATGCTGATAACTTTATGCAGGCTGAAGCCGCTAAGTATGGTTTAACTGTAGATATGATCAAGCAGTTTTACTCCTCTTCTACCGAACAACTGGAAAACTTGCGCCAGAACTTGCGTTCTCAGAAGCTGTTCGATAAGTTGACGAACGAAATCGGTGTGAACGAACTTGATAAAGAAGCGTATCAGAACCGCAACAAATAACGATTTTTATCAGGATACTATGAGCAATTCCAAGCAACCTTTGTACGATCTCACAGGCGCATCTCACGCAGATGTTACCAATAACCTCATCCCTATGGTTATTGAAACCTCTAGCCGGGGTGAACGTGCCTATGACATTTATTCCAGACTTCTAAAAGATCGTATCATCATTCTGGGATCGGGTATAAACGACGCTGTGGCTTCTACCATTGTAGCACAGCTTCTATTTCTGGAATCGGAAGACCCTGAGAAAGATATCAACCTGTACATTAACAGTCCGGGTGGCGTAGTAAGCTCCGGCATGGCGATCTACGATACCATGCAATACATCAAGTGTGATGTTGCTACAACGTGTATCGGGATGGCGGCTTCAATGGGTGCCGTACTGCTCACCGCTGGGGCAAAAGGTAAGCGCGCTGTGCTGCCAAATTCCCGCGTTATGATTCACCAGCCGTTGGGTGGTGTTCAGGGTCAGGCCAGTGATATCGAAATTGAAGCACGCGAAATTCTACGACTCAAAACATCATTAAGCCAGATTCTGGCCGATCATTCCGGTAAAACACTCGAAGAAATTATCAACGATTCCGACCGTAACAAGTGGATGTCTGCCGAAGAAGCAGTAGCTTACGGTGTAGTAGATAAGATGTTGTCAAGGTCGGTACGACCATCATCAGCCGAATAAAAAAACCAATTTCATGAGCGAGCGAAACAAAGGGAAAATATTCTGCTCTTTCTGCGGCCGATCCAGCGTGGAAGTCGATAGTATGGTAGCAGGCCCCAGTGTATATATCTGTAATCACTGCGTTGCCGATGCTACCGGTATTGTTAAGAGCGACCTTGCCAATCGTGCAAGCAAGCGGGCGGCGAATTATAAGCCTATGCTCAAGCCTGTTGAAATCATGGACAGGCTGGATGAGTATGTTATTGGTCAGGAAGCCGCGAAGAAAGCCCTGTCTGTCGCTGTATATAATCACTATAAACGAATCAGCGCCGACGCCTCCTCCGACAATCCTGATGAAGAAGTTGAAATTGAAAAGAGTAATATCATGCTTCTGGGTCCTACCGGAAGCGGGAAAACCCTTCTTGCCAAGACTCTTGCACGTATTATTGATGTTCCTTTCTGTATCACCGATGCAACAGCACTTACCGAGGCCGGCTATGTGGGTGAGGATGTAGAAAGTATACTTACTGCATTGCTTCAGGCTGCCGATTACAATGTTGAGAAGGCCGAGCGCGGTATCATCTACATCGATGAAATTGATAAAATTACCCGTAAGGGCGATAATGCCTCTATCACCCGCGATGTTAGCGGTGAAGGTGTGCAGCAGGCATTACTCAAAATTCTGGAAGGTACAGTAGCAAATGTTCCACCAAAGGGCGGACGTAAGCACCCTGAACAAAGTTTTATACAGATAAATACCAAAAATATCCTCTTTGTCTGTGGTGGGGCTTTTGACGGACTCAGCGAAATCGTTGCCCGACGCATGTCAACGACTACCATTGGTTTCCAAAGTCAGCTCATGACCCGCTACGACAAGAATGACCCGGAAATCTTCTTATATGTTGAGCCTGAAGACTTGCAGAAATTCGGGTTAATACCCGAGCTTATTGGTCGCTTACCTGTTATTACCGGTCTGCATGAGCTTGACGAAAAAGCCATGATCGACATCCTTTCTAAGCCGAAGAATGCACTGGTTAAGCAATATAAACGTCTTTTCAAGATGGAAGGTGTTGATCTGGAGTTTGAGGAGGATGCACTCAAAGCGATAGTAACCCAGGCAAAAACGCGCAAAACAGGAGCCCGTGGACTCAAATCTATCATTGAGAAATCTATGATGGACATTATGTTCCAGCTACCATCAAGCAGCAATATTGAGCGTTGTGTCATTACACGCGAGACGATTGAAGAGGGCGCTTCGCCCATATTCGAGAAGCGAAAAGCTTCCGCTTAGACGATAATAATGACCTGCGTTTCGTACAAAAGGTTGCCACATCTACTTCACAGTTGCTGACGACCGGAAATCATCAGGTGTGTATCCGTGAGTAACGAAACTTCAAGTTCATGCAATCACTCCCAGCACACGCATAATGCCGCATCAAATTAAACCCTGTTCCGTTATATTACAGAGCAGGGTTTTTTTATATACATCTAAGTGGTAAACATGGACATCTTTTTCCTGAGCAATCGTCGCAAAATTGTTTCTGTCATTATGCTTGCAGGTATAGCCGTTGCCTCATTGCTATACACCCAGTTTGTAATGCGAAATATCACAGAACAAGAACGCATCAACGTAGAGTTATGGGCAAAGGCCATAGAATACAATAACCGTCAGCATAATCCGGAATCGAGGGCTGGATTAAGGGAAGTTGCTGCTACCATAGAGCAGCATGAAGGGCTCAATACGGCTCAACGGAACAGATTACTCAGATACCTCGAAAGAGCCGATACAGATCTCGCTAATGAAGGACTCGAATTCGTGGCCAATGAACTTATCATAAAAAACTTGTTCGAAATCCCGTCTATTGTTACAGATTCAATTGGTAATATCCTTCATTATCGGAATATTGATGAACGCCAGCTGAGCCCAGACCTTGTTCCGCAATTTGCGGCATTAAATAACCCTATTACGATAACCGTTTTCGCCATAGACGGCACCCCACAATACCAGTACGCATACTTTGGTCAAAGTGCCGTAGTGCAAAGCCTTCGATTTTTCCCATTTGTACAGTTTGGTCTCCTTACGGTTTTCCTCGGGTTGCTGTACATGAATCTTTCCAATATTCGCAAAACAGAACAGTCTAACTTATGGGTAGGAATGGCCAAGGAGGCTGCGCATCAGCTTGGCACGCCACTATCGAGTATGATGGGATGGGTAGAGCTGCTGCGGTCTACAACGAAGGAGAAAGAGGGTATTGGTATTGCCATGGAATTGGAAGAGGACATCCGCAGACTCCAGAATGTGGCAGACCGATTTAATAAAATAGGGTCATCTCCTGAATTAAAACCTCATCGGGTTGAACCTGTACTGATCAATGTGACGGATTATATAGAAAAGCGACTCCCCCGAATCGGAAAAGTAGTTGAAATCAGGCGTGATATACAAAGCGATGTGAAAATTCCTTTGAATCCAGACTTATTCTCGTGGGCAATTGAAAACCTGTTGAAAAATGCACTTGATGCCATCGACAGTAATCATCCCGAACCCTATGTGAAAATTCGTTCGTTTATTGAAGCCAACGAACTCGTAATTGAAGTTGAAGATACCGGAAAAGGTATAGAGCGCAAGCGATTTCGTGAGGTTTTTATGCCCGGCTACAGTACTAAAAAAAGAGGGTGGGGACTCGGACTCAGTCTAACCAGACGGATTATTGAAGAGTACCATGGAGGCCGTATTTCTATAAGTCATTCGGCACCTGGTGAAGGCACTACCTTCCGAATAACCCTTCCGGGTAAAGAAAACGACATAGCAACTGTATAAACGGCTGACTCACTGCATAAAAGCAACACAACAACCGTAGAAACGGCGCAGTCATCGCATAAAAGCAACACAGCAATCACATAAAGTGACGCGCTCGCTGCAAAAAATATTTATGCGTTGACCATACCCGTATACTAACCTTCCCGATTTTTCAAATATCGGAGAACATACTTGCCGAGAATATCAAATTCCAGGTTTACCCTGGTGCCAATTTGCAGCTCATGCATGTTCGTAAATTCGTAGGTATAGGGGACAATAGCCACCGTAAATGCCGCTTTCTCTTCGCGGGCCACCGTTAAGCTTATTCCGTTCAACGTAATACTTCCTCTGCCGACGATATAGTCAGCATATTCTTCGGGAAATGAAATACGATACAGCCAGCCTGTTTCTTCTTCTACTACATCTTCAACTACCCCAACTGTATCTACATGACCCTGAACCACATGACCATCCAGTCGCTGATCAAAAGTCAATGATCGCTCCAGATTCACTTTATCGCCGGCCTTTACCGCGGCAAAATTGGTCTTGCGTAATGTTTCCTCAACAAGCTGTGTAGTGAAACTACTCTCATCTAGAGCAACAACCGTTTGACAAACCCCATTTACACAAACACTGTCATCTACCGACAGCTCGTTTGCGAACTTACACGAAAACGTCATCGTTCTTCCACCGTTAATGTCAGTGGCTTCCAGTACTGTACCCAGGTCTTCAATTATTCCGGTAAACATATTAATTCATTAGTTGTTAAAGATATCCGGTAAAAAGCATGTCGTCACCAATTTTCTCCCATGATGCTTTTCTGAAGGTTACGATTTCATTCATTCTTTCTATTCCAAGGCCAAGTATAGATCGCTTACCACCGCCGAGCATTTTGGGAGCAATAAAAAGTTCTACTTTGTCAATAAGTCCTTGTTGCAGCATGGCCGTTCCCAATGATCCTCCAGACTCTATCATAATAGAGGCTATTCCTGCATCTCCAAGCTTTGCCAACGCAAGATCCAGGTCGGCATGACCATCATGTTTGGAAACCTGTATGCGATGTCCCTGCCAATTACCCGGCTGCATCAGGCGTAGTATTTGACTGGTCGCCTCATCATCTGCTATACTTTCTGCATCTCTCTTGTAAGTGACCCGATAGGTTTTATCTATGTATTGGTCGTTGAACAGATTGAGGTGATCTGGAAGTTCTCCGGGGCCATCCACAATGATTCGGGCTGGTTGCCGGCCTTCTATATGTCTAACTGTAAGGCGTGGATTATCCAGCAATGCTGTATTTCTACCAATCATCACTGCATCGTATATACTACGCCAATAGTGTACTCTGGTTCGCGATTCCACTCCTGTAATCCATTGCGAATCTCCATCCTGAGCTGCCGTATAGCCATCTAATGTTTGTGCAATTTTGAGCATCACAAATGGTCGGCGAGTTTGAATATGATGGAGGAAAAACTCATTCTGTTTGGCGGCTTCATCTGCAAGAAGACCTGTTTCAACCTCAATTCCATTATTGCGTATGATGGCCGTTCCAGCACCTGATACTTTAGGATTGGGATCTTCAATGGCCACAACTACACGCTTTACAGGAAGCTCCGAGAGCGCCTGCGCACAAGGAGGGGTCTTTCCATAATGCGCACAAGGCTCCAGCGTTACATACACCGTAGCGTCGATAAGATCATGTTCATTCTTAACCTTCTTCAGGGCATTAATTTCGGCGTGAGGTTGCCCAAAACGTTCATGATAACCTTTGGCAAGCAGCTGGCCATCGCGCGATACAATTACACAACCGACCAGAGGATTCGGACTCACATATCCTCTTCCTTTCTCTGCCTGGCGCAGAGCCATTTTCATCCATTTCACGTCTTCTTTAGAGAAAGACTGCTTTGTTTTTGCCATTTTGGTGGGTCAGCTGAAATAAGTAAAGGTAAATTACGAAATATTGCCCTTGGAGACTGTATATAATGAAAAAGGCGACACCCTCATCGGATGTCGCCTTTAAAGTATATCAAGTCGATTTTACATGTAGAAACGACGGAAATCTTTAATTTCGGCATCTTCTTTCAGGCGCTCAATCCACACTTCCTGAAATGCCTGGTTTTTTTCCATCTGCAAGCGCTCGCGGGTCTGATTACGGAATGTAGACGGAATTTGGGTGATATCCGGCTGGGTTCGCTCTGTTACATAGAGTACAAACGCAGCATTATCCCCTACGATTACGCGAGAAACCGTGTTTAATTCAACACCAAATGCGGCACCTACAACTTTAGGTTCACGGCCTGCACCAGGAATTGTGTTTGCTGAAAGTCGGAGCGCGTCCACACGCTGTACCTCTCTTCCATCAGCAGCAGCAAGAGCTTCCAGGGTGCTGTTCGATGAAAGCAAATCTTCAACACGTGAACGAGTAAGCTCACGGCGGCGCTCATTACGGAGGGTTGTTTCTATTTGAGCACGCACTTCTTCAAGAGGACGTGTACCGGCTTCCAGTATTTCTGTTACCTGAAGCACAACAAATCGCTCGTCAAGTTCAATAATATCTGAAATAGCATTTCGTCTGTTCAAGCCCTCGAGTTCTGAAAGCAGAATTCTGCTCTGACCAATTCCGGTAATGAACGGGGTATCGCGCGTAGCAAATCCTTCCTGTACTGCCAGGCCCTGTCGTTCAGCTTCTCTGCTGAATCCATCAAGCGCAGCGAATTCTTGGAAGTCAACGGCTAGCTCACGTTGAGCGCGAATAGTTCCTCCACCCTCAGCATCAATGATGCGCGAAAACTGAGCCATACGAATTTCACGATTACTGCGATCCAGCACTTGAAAAATCATAATGCGGTTGTTGTCCTCAAGCGGCTGGGTGAGTGCACCAACGCGGGTATTGAAAATAGCATTGCCCACAGCTGTCGAATAATCACCACGCGCTACGTAACCTAAATTTCCGCCACGTACAGAAGAACCATGTGTTGAGTTCGTTCTGGCGATTTCCTCGAAAGATTCACCGGCATTTACACGACGAATGATATCACGTGCTGCCGCCAGTTGCGCGTCACGATTACTGGCTGTGAAGTTAAGCTGTATTTTTCTAACTCGTGTAAACTGCTCCGTTCCGGCTCTGCTTTCAGAGCGCTTGGCGATGGATACAAGATTATCGTGGATAATCGGCTCGGTTACTTCACCATCTGCGATAGAAACAACATCGGCCAGAAACCAGTTGATTTCGGAAGGATTCAGCCAGCCTCCAAAAAACGGTCGGTCAGAAAAGCTATCACGTACAAATAAAGAATCATTTGTTGCCGCCGCAAAACTGGCGCGCAATCCGGCTACTTCATTTACGATACGAGCCGTATCCTGCGCAGTAGGCAGTTTGGAAAATTCAACAAAGTTGAACCTCCACGAACGGTCGCGCTGAAACTGGTTACTGTTGGCACGGTAATACCTGCGAATATCTGCATCGGAAATACTGATGTCAGCTTCATCAACTGCTGAAAAAGGAAAGCGTACAAACTCAAGGGTAGCTACAGAGTTTTCACGAATAAACGCTTCTTCAATTTCGGCATCCGTAACACGAAGCGAACTCATGATGAATGTATTCAGCTTTTCCCTGCTGCGCTGCTCACGAAGCTGAGCTTCGATATTGAGCCATATTGGCGTGTTTTCTTGTGCTTCGATGGCTGCCTGAAGTGCCAGACGGTCGATTGAACCGTCTTCTCTTGTAAAGAATTGCGCAACCATAGGGTGTGGACGGGCGCCAGTAATCATTTCTACAATTTCATCGTCGGTTACTGTAATGCCCAAACGCTCCATTTCAGAATCGATAATGCGCTCCAGCACCAGCTCGTCCCATGCAAGTTCATCGTAATACGCACGCATTTCAAGCGTAGGCGCCTCACCGGTCTGCTCCTGGTACTGCTGCGTGAATGCATTCACTCGCGCATTGTACTCTTCCGCAGTTATCGCGCGGCCATTAACCTCTGCCAATGAACGCGGTCCGATCATGATTGCATCGATAGCGCCGGTGTCGGCCAGTCCCCAAAGAAGACCAAATGAAAGAATCAGTACCCAAAAGATAATTTTTGTACTGTTTCTTAGTCTTTCCATCAAAGCCATTGAAAAATCCTATACCAGTTAAATGAATAAAAACCGTTGCCATTTAGCAACGAAATAATAAAGCCTTAGCCTCGAAATATACAAGTGTTTCGCCTGAAACTCAAAGCAACGCTAAAACACATCGATTAACCGCAAGTGCCGCAGAAAGTGGCGAGGGTTTTCGTTGATGTCTTTGATCAGGTTGTTCAAATTAACGGTAAGCGTATCAAGGTTGTTATATAACGACGGGTCGTTAATCATTTTCCCGATAGTACCTTCGCCCTGATTCACTTTCTGTAAAATCTCCGATAATTCAGCACTTACTGTTTTTAACGATCCCGACATTTCACGCAAATCTTCGGAGGCAACTTCCAGATTGGCAATAGTACGCTGAATTTCTCCCCTTTCCTCAGAAGTAAGCGCCTCAAGATTCGCAAGCAGATCGTTTAAGTTTTCTAGCGAAGCAGCGATATCGCGCCTGCTTTCTGCAATAAGTTCATCAGCCTGGCGAGTTGCTCGCTCAAGATTGCCCACACCCGACTCCAGGTCGGCGCGCATCCCATCGCGAAGCATGCCTTCAACCTCTGAGAGTATACTGCTAAGCCGTTCAGTTGATGCCGTCACATTGTCTGTTATCTCCTCTCCACGCTCCGAAAGCTCACTAAATAATCCTTCATCGAACTCGCCCTGCAAAAATCCCCCATACGGTATAGCGGAACCGGAACCTCTGCGTATTTCGATTCCCTTGCTGCCCAGCAGGTCAACAGAACGAATTACCGCTACAGAGCCTTCTGGAAGCCCCTGAGGAATATTCAAACTCAGCGCAACACGTACGCTGTCGCTGGGCATTAAACGCAGGCTTTGAACCGAGCCAATCTTAATACCACTAACGAGCACCGAAGTTCCAACAGAAAGCCCGTCAACTTTGGCATAATCCACATAGTATACCGTTCCCAGTCGGAAAATGGGCGCATCTTTCATAATACGGAACCCGGCGAAGCCTACAAGTACCGCGACTACAATGGTAATACCGATTTTTAGTTCGTTTCCTAATCTCAAGATTATATCTCCTTCAGGTTAATTGCGTTCTGCTCATGGCCGGTGCCAAACAGGCAGGTAACGGAAATTCGCAAAATCAGCCGGCATTCACCATTCCGTAAAAAGTGATTACTCGGATTCATGTTAAATTTGATACTCACTGGCTTTAGTGAACTCTTTAAGCCGTTTGTGGTCCGCCACACGCAGCTCATCTATACTGCCTTGCCAGCTTAACTTCTGCTCATCCAGAAAAACCACATGTTCGGCTACGCGCAAAACACTATGCATGTCATGCGAAATAACGACCGAAGTAATGGAAAGATTTTTCGTCATATGGATGATGAGATCATTAATTTCGTCGGATGTTTCAGGATCTAGTCCGGAAGTGGGCTCATCATAGAGCAAATACTCCGGCTCCAGTACGATAGCACGGGCCAGACCTACCCGCTTACGCATACCGCCAGACAACTCAGACGTACCTTTATTGCCAATGTTCGACAAATTCACCATTTCAAGGCAGTCCATCACACGGCTGCGTATCTCTTTTTCTGTTTTGCTGGTAAAATATCTCAACGGGAAAGCAATATTTTCAAAAGCGGAAATAGAATCGAATAGAGCCGCCCCCTGAAATAAAACACCAAATTTTTGCCGTACTATACGCAGATCTACATAACTCAGTTGAAAAACATTTCTGCCTTTAATCAGTACCTCTCCCTCATCTGGATAAAGCAATGCATTCAGGTGCTTGAGCAATACAGATTTACCGCATCCCGACTTCCCTACTATAGCAAGAGTTGTTCCGTCTTCTATGGTAAGATTAACGTTCTCCCACACAAGATTATCACCGAACGACTTTTTTAAGTTTTTGATCTCGATCATAACAGGATGGCTGCAAGTAAGAAACTGGAGAGTAGTACATAAATACAGCTCAAAACCGTAGCCCGCGTGGTGGCATGACCAACACCTTCGGCCCCACCGCTGGCAAAATAGCCCTGATAACACGAAATAGAGGTGATAACAAAGCCGAACACAAATGATTTTATAATACCAAAAGCCACATCCCAGGGGAAGAAGAACATCCGGGCTCCTTCCATAAACTCATGAACCGTAACTGAACCGGTCATAATTCCGGCAAGTACCCCGCCTGTAATCCCGCTGATGGCAGCGGCAATATATATAATGGGAAAGGTTAAAATACCCGCCACCACACGCGGTATTACCAGAAAGGTTACCGAATTAAATCCCATAGATTCGAGCGCATCGATCTGTTCAGATACGCGCATATTACCTAGTTCTGTAGCAATTCGAGCCCCAACCCTCCCCGACAAAACAAGCCCGCTGATTACGGCTGCCAGCTCAATAATCATAGATTGGGAAGTAATAGCACCAATAGTGGATTTCGGAATAAGGGCCGAGGTAAACTGATAAGAAGTTTGTATAGTGAGTACCGCTCCGGTAAAAAAGCCCGCAACAGAAACAATACCTAGCGAATCGGTACCTGTTTTAACCATTTCACTGAATAAATTCTTGCGATAGGTTTTAAACTCGGTAGCAGATCGAATGGCCTCGTAAAGCAGGCGGCTGTATTTGCCGATTTCCAGAAAGAGCTGCATGTAATGGTGATGAATTCAGCGTTTGAGGATGTCCTTGAGGGGGAGATTCGTGATTTTTCGGACGGTTTTTTCTACTATATTTTAAGACTGTAATTTAAACTGAATATAACGACAATCCTAACCTGGAACTTGTGAAAAAAGCCTTTCTGCTGTTTTTTGGTGTCTTTGCCCTTAGTCAGGTGGCTTTATCACAGTACGGCGGTACTTCTGTTTTTCGCTTTCTAAACGTTCCTGTTTCCCCCCAATCTGCTGCACTGGGCGGATTACCGGTATCTCTGACCCATGCAAATCCGTCTCAAATCCATAACAACCCAGCTTTTTTGAATCGAACACATTCGGGTATGATATCGGCCACCTGGTCGAGATATCTTACGGAATCGGATTTCGGTCTGCTTACTGGTGCCTGGCACCTGCCTAACGTCGGTACCCTCGGAGGTGGCATCCGGTACCTTAACTACGGTGAATTTGATCGCATAGATGCCTCCGGTATGCAACAAGGAACATTCAATGCGTATGATTTTGCACTCAAGCTATCGCTTTCGCGTACCTACGCGGAAATATTGCAGTATGGAGTCGGAATTGATTTCATCCAAAGTTCATACGACTCGTTCAGCTCTGGTGGTATTGCCTTTTCGGGCGGCATCCTGGTTACACTACATAACGCAGAAACCAGCTTCGGACTATCTTTTGTAAATCTTGGCACACAGCTTTCTACGTTCGATGGTATTCGTGAAGCGCTCCCATTTGATTTACGTGCCGGTGCAACCCACAAATTGGAACACCTGCCCTTGCGTCTCAGTATTACCGCTCATTCATTAAATCGCTGGGAAATGAGGGTACCATCTGATGATAATAGTCCCGACTTTACTACTAACTTATTTCGCCACATTGCCCTCGGCGGGGAGTTTTTATTTTCGCAAAACTTTCACGTTCGTCTGGGCTACAATCAATTCTTACACGATGAGCTTCGAACCGAACGAACCATTGACATGGCAGGTTTTGGATTCGGAGTAGGTATTAATATTAAGGGCATTGGAGTTGAGTTCAGCCGTAACTCGTATAGCGAAATGGGCCATTTATTTAAATTAGGGATTCAAACACGACTATAAATTATGATACGTTATCTCACTTCCGGAGAGTCGCACGGACCAGAACTCACCGGTATTATTGAGGGTATGCCAGCAGGGGTACCTGTATCGGCTGATGATATTTCTCTTCATCTGGCACGACGCCAACAGGGTTACGGCAGGGGCGGCAGAATGGCCTTTGAAAAAGATGTGCCCAGAATACATTCGGGAATCCGATTCGGAAAAACATCCGGCGGACCCATTGCGATGTCGCTTGTTAACCGTGCTTATGAAAAAGATGCGGCAAACTGGCCCGTTGTAATGGCTGTTGAAGGCGACGGAAAAGACGTAGAACGCATTACCGTACCCCGTCCGGGTCATGCTGATTTGGTCGGTGAACAGAAGTACCGTTTTGGTGATATTCGTCCGGTAATTGAGCGCTCAAGCGCCCGTGAAACCGGAATGCGAGTTGCTTGTGGCGCTGTTGCCCGGCAACTCCTTAAAGAAGTCGGCATTGAAATCGGAGGCCACGTGCTACGAATTGGCTCCGTTGGTTACAATAGCTGGGAGCATATTCGTGAAGTGGCCGATTCTTATGCAGCAAAGGGAGCCGAACACCTGTTTACATCCGCCGACGAATCGGAAGTGCGCTGCCTGGATGCCGACCTGACCAATGGAATGGTGGATGAAATCAAGAAATACCGGAAGGCTGGTTCATCACTTGGCGGAGTATATGAAATTGTAGTAACGGGTGTTCCTGCAGGACTTGGTAGCTACGTGCACTGGGATCGTAAGCTGGATGGTCAGTTAGCGCAGGTGATTATGGGTACGCAGGCCATGAAAGGAGTTGAGTTTGGCCTCGGATTTGAGTCAGGCGGATTGCCTGGTTCCGAAGTACACGACGAAATAACGCACGATGGTACTACGTTTCGAAGAAGAACGAACAAGGCCGGCGGACTGGAAGGCGGTATGTCTACCGGGATGCCCATTATTATCAGAGGGGTGATGAAACCCATTCCTACGATGCTCAAACCGCTAAAAACCGTTGACATCGATACGCTAGAAGAAATGGATACCCGTTACGAGCGTTCCGACGTTTGCGCTTTGCCAAGGGCTGTAGTGGTTATTGAAAATGCAATTGCTCCGGTAATAGCCAATGCATTCCTTGAAAAGTTTGGCGGTGACTCTCTGGAAGAAATTCTGGAGCGATATCATAAAGCTACATCCTGATACGTTCATTACAGATAGCGAGATAAACGTGAGTAAGATTAACCAGCTAAAAGCCTTCCTCGAAATGGATGCAAACGACGGGTTCACCCGCTTTGCTTTGGCGATGGAATATTGGAAAGCAGGAATGCTGGATGAGGCGTTTGCCACTTTTCGAGATTTATTGAAGCGAGACCCCGGCTATGTAGGAGCTTATTACCATTTAGGTAAGCTGCTCACGGAAATGGGTTCTGCGGAAAAAGCCCGCTTCGTTTACGAAAAAGGTATTGAATGTGCTGTTGAGCAGAACGACAACCACGCCGCTTCAGAGTTACGGCAGGCGCTTGTTGAGCTCGACTGGAATGACTAATACGAAGTAATTAATTTATGCATACTGTTCAAAAGCTTCTCGGGATTGCAGTTTTTTGCCTTTTTTTGGTAATACCCCAAATTACACATGCACAAAGCGAGCAGCGCAGAACCCATACTGTGGAGGCAGGAGAAACACTATTCCGGATTTCCAGAATGTATGATGTTTCTATCGAAAATCTCCGTGGATGGAATAATCTCTCTGGTAATCAGATTAATGTTGGTCAACGTTTATTTGTATCACCGCCGCCCGGAACTGTTACACAAAGACCACCATCTGCTGGCGAAGGTGTTCAGTCGGCTCCTCGTGAGGGAGGCAGAGTAGAACATCGTGTGCGGGCGGGTGAAACGCTTTTCAGTATCTCCCGTAGGTATGGCGTAAGCGTTGACGAAGTGCGACAATGGAATAACCTGCGTTCTAACCTCATCGAGGTCGGGCAGGTTCTTGAAATTCGTGAGTCAGCACAGAACGTGGTAGAACAGCCTATTACCCGCCCCGTTATCACAGACACTATTGAAGCTATTCCACGGGATGATATGGTCTTGAGTAAAGACGAGCCCGAGGGTGAAGCTATACGTTCTGCCCCGGTGTCATCGGCTTATTATGTGGTACGCTCCGGTGATACGGTATCGGGCATTGCTCAACGCCATGGCATAACCGCTTCTGAGCTTCGAGAACTTAATCAGCTCCGGAGCGACCGGCTGGCCATTGGTCAGGTACTGCTTGTTCGACGCCCACAGGGGTTACCGTCCATAGCAGACAGCGCAGAAGGTACAACAGCGCAAGGACGCTTCAGTATCTATGAAGTACGTCGTGGTGATCGCCTCAACAGTGTACTATCGCGCTTTTCTATGACCGAAATGGAGCTGGTGGCCTTAAATCCAGATATTGATGTTACAGAGCTGCGTCAGGGTCAGCAGATCACCGTACTATTACCGCCTGATATTACATACCGAAACCCCTATCGTGTTCATACCGAAATCCAGCCAGAATCAACGGAGAGTGCTGAGGAAATGCGCATTATTCGATACGCCGATACAGATAGAGGTAGGTCAACCACAAGCGGCGATCTGTACAATCCCACAGCCTACACAGCGGCTCACAACCGACTTCCATTAGGAAGTGTCGTTTTTGTGCAACATCATGAGGCAGACAAAGGTATATTTGTTTTAATTAATGATCGTATGGTAGACAGCGGTCTTAAGCTGTCGCACGCTGCATTTGAAGCCCTTGGCTTTGAACAAAACCGCATGAATAACGCAGTTGTGGTGGCCAGCGAACGATAATCTGCCACCAACAGTATGATAAGCCAACTCAAACGCGCAACAAGTCCCTACTTCAGTCAGACACGCTCGTTGAAGTACAGCTATCTTATTGCGCTGCCGCTGCTTATTCTCTACGAAGTACTCATTCTGCTCTCTGCTCCTGAAGGGGAGTATATGGTACGGCTCACGGCCGATATGTGGTTTAAAAATATATTCACCTATCTGGGTCTCGATTCTTTTCTGCTTACTTTTGTCGTAGCTGCGGTTCTGGGTATTGTAGTATTTGTAATAGAAAGGCATAAGTCCGTTAGCTATCGGCCTCGCTTTTTCGGCTATATGATACTGGAATCAACCATTTATGCGGTTATTCTGGCCATGCTCATTTCCGGATTTGTGGGCTTTTTATTTAACGGAGCAACCGATGGAAACCTCCAAGGGCTTAGTTTTATCCAAAAAATTGCGCTATCTATTGGAGCGGGGCTTTATGAAGAGCTGGTTTTCCGCGTTCTGCTTGTTGGAGCCTTGCTTTATATTTTACGCTGGACAAAGATGAAACCCGGCCTGATTAATGCAAGTGCCATGATTATTGCCGCGCTTATTTTCAGCTCTGTTCACTACATGGGAAATATGGCCGACACCTTTACCCTGGCATCGTTCACATTTCGATTTCTATTCGGGCTCGCTCTAAACGGCGTACTTATCTACCGTGGATTTGGCATTGCAGCCTGGACGCATTCCATCTACGATATTATGGTGGTAACGCTTTGGAGCTAGTTATGCAAACGGCTCACCCAAAAACAAGAGCCAATACCTAGTCGTGATTATAGCCTTTTTGATCAGCATAATCTATCAGAGCTGTACGCAACAAGTTGCGCCCCCGGTGTAATCGCGACCGGATAGTTCCGATCGGAACATCCAGCATGTTGGCGATTTCCTCATAGGTAAAGCCTTCCACATCGCAAAGCAGTACAACTGTTCTGAAGTCTTCGGGGAGCTTTTCCAGAGCCTTGGTTACCTGATCGTCTAACATTTCCCGATACATGATATCTTCCATGTCGGTCGTATCGGACTGCTCGCTCCTTACGGTTTCGTAATAGGTAGAAACCTCGTCGTAATCAACCTGGTGTGGCTGTTTTGACTTCTTTCGATAGTTATTTATGTAGGAGTTTTTCAGAATACGAAAAAGCCATGCCTTGGCATTGGTACCTTTTTCATAACTGTTAAAAAAGCGAAAAGCCTTAACTACAGTATCCTGAACCAAATCTTCAGCATCGGTAGGATCTGTGGTGAGTCGCAGGGCAAAATTATACAACGCATCCAGATGAGGAATCATCTCTGCTCTAAAATCCTGCTGTTTCTTAAATTCTTCGTGTGTCAAGTCTCCCATCAATGGAGCTTCCTGTTCTATTATATGCGCAATTAACTAAACAGATTCGATGTACTTCCTTAGACTAATTAAATATAAGGATTACTTGCGCCTTTCCGTCACCAAAAAACGTCGTTTCTGTAAAAAACATCAACATCCACTACTGTTGATTCTTAACTCTATTACATCAGAGTACCATACTATAAAAGACCACTTTTTTCGACCAATAGCAAATTAATTCTAAAACCTCCCCCTGTTAATTGGCGAACTGCTGCGCTCCATATTGTTAAGTCCGGGCAATTTTTGGAACAATCCTTGTATCTGGCTGTCGGTAACACTTAAGCGGAACATGTAAAATTGAAAATCCCCAAACGGGTTCCAATCAAACGACATTTGCCAGCAATGCAGATTCCGACGAACACTAAATCGACTGGGTGTCAGGTCCTTTTGTATGAAATCATAACCCAGCGATGTTGTAAACTCCCACTCTGGTGTTAGTCTGAATCGGATATTATTTGCATTAAGTACTGCGGTCTTTCTGACATCCAGATTTGTTTTTTGCCAGCTGTAACTAAAACTCAGGTTAAACGACCAGGCCACATCCAGGGGTTGCACTGGATAGTCATTAAACATTTCATCGATATAATGAAATTCCTGCTGGTTGAATGGATCATAGAACCTGGGGAAGTGCGGAGGAGGCGGGGGCGTTCGTGGTCGACTACTTCCCTGACTGAACTGCGTACTGGCACTGAACCGGAAGTTGGTTAAGCGAGCAAGCCTGTTTTGATTATCCCATAGGTATTCATTCACGGCCCGCCCCAGCGAATCGGTATCATAAAAGTTGAAGCTGGCATTCGCATTGAAGTTAATTCCGGGCAACACACTGGAATTCAGGGTTGCCTGAAGCGGACTTAAATTAAATTGTTCTGCTGCAAAGTTATACGATACATTGGCCCTCAGATTGTCAATAATTCGAATAATCTGCTCGCGTCGTTCTCCTGTTGAGTCGCGACGCACCTGCTTGGTTTCAAATACGTTATCTACCGAGAAAGCAATTGCTTGTTGCTCTCCGGCGGCTGGACCGCCAAAGATCCCCCGTTGAAATATGCTGTATTGCTGGGTACCGCCCAGGGTGTCGGTAGGAACGGTACGGTAATACCCCCAAAACGACGAGGAGAAGTCAGGCCTGTAATTGTAACTGACCGATGGACGCAATGTGTGTCGAAATCCCTCCAATGTTCGGAATCGTGCATTCGAGATTCCGTAAACGGTAGTGCTCAGTGCGAGCGAAGTGTTGAAATCGCGTGCCGACGCAAATCCACGGTCAAATCGCTCAACAACCCTGTTTTCTTCGGGAATAAAATCACGTCGTATCGTCTGAGGATACCAATATTCATTGAATCTAACCGTCGCGGTCAAATTTACAAAATCGCTGGGTAGCAGCTGGGAAGTTGCATCTGCCGATTGAATAAAACCCAAGTCGATGTACCCATTATCACCGGTTGCCTCCCGATATTTCGACGGACTTAGCAGGGCATCAATCCAGCTGATGTCGGCGTCGGCGCCATCCAATGGGCGGAAGTTAAATCGAGTATTCAGACGGTTGTTATAACCGAAGGAGAACGACTCATACCATTTCGGGTTCGCGCGACGAACAGCCGGTTGAAAAGGCGTTTGCCTGCGCAGAGAGAAATTTGCCGAAGGCCCTTGAAGGCTAACCGAGTTATCGCGGAAGTTTTGTGTTTGAGAAATGTTAGATCCAAATGTGAAAAGCCCCTCAGGATGACGATAGTTATAGGAAATCCGGCTTGTGGTACTCGTATTGGCTCTATCGTTGATATCGTAGGAGTTTCGGCTAAAGAACTGACTGGTACGCAGTGTGATATCGGCGTTCAGACTGGCGAAGGGAGACAAGGTTTGCTGATGATTAATCTGCAGCATCTGCTGCCTGTTTCTGCCAAAATCGGGATCGGTAGACTCCAGACCGCGGTCGAGACTATAGCTAAGGTTTACCGACCCTCGATAGATACCCTGATAGTTGTACTGAGTGCGTGAATCTACCATAAATGTACCGGATGTAAAGATATCGCCACGCAGTGTACTGGTAATATAATCGTTGAAATATTGAAACCAACCAAGATTTTGCAAGCCTAAACCGCGATTGTTCTGGTCTTGAAATACATAGGTGGGCTCCAGTATTCCTGAACGTTCACGTCTCATCTGGGAGGGTACCAGCCCGAAGGGAAAAATAATAGGATAGGGGATGTCCAGAATATAGAGTCTCGCCCGGGTAAAAAAGATTTCATCCTCATTAACCACTTTCATTCTATCGGCGCGGATATAGTAATGAGGATGATCCAGGTCGCAGGTGGAGTACATCCCTTCACGGATAAATATAACATGCGGGGCCACCATTTTAACTTCGTTTCCCGTAACACTGGCCTCGTCCATTCGTACGCGTGCTACATCAAACTTGCCCTTTTCGGTTTCGTAATTGAATAAAATACGCTGAGAACGTATCCGATCATCATCCCGCATTAAAATCGGTTCAGAAAGGGTATCGCCGGGGGTTAACGTAGTGGCGCTCATCAATTTTTCATCCAGATTAAGCGTAACCCGCCCGGCTGTTAACTGTCCGGCTGTATGATCAACCCGGGCATTACCATATAGTCTGGCTTCTCTGCCTCCCCGAAGCTGAAATGTAAGCGAATCGCTGGCTGAAAACCGTACTAATGCCGGTAATTCACCTCCACCAGGAGCAAGCGTGCCGTTTAAGGCAGGACTTTGCAACTCACCGTCCGACAGGGGCTGCAAAACATCTGTTTCTCCGTTTTCTATCAATTCAGGAGGCAACGTAGACCTAAGGGTATCTGCCGCTGCCGGATTGAACAACTCCTCTCTCTCCTGTGAGGGTGTGCTTTGTGCCAAAATCGTACCACCCGCCGGCAGGATGCATACCCATGCAAGGATTATAAGCCTTCCGGCAAAGCGGATGTTCATTCGGCAACCATCCTCTTAGATATTATGATGTTCGAGGGGTAAGCTGCCGGCTCCTAACAGCGCGGCATCATTTCCGAGCGCTTCATACAGAATTTCAAAGTCGGTACGGAATGGCTTAAGCAGACGTTGCATAGCCATTTCTCGAGCCGGGCCCAGAATGTACTCTCCGGCTTTAGCTACACCGCCACTCACTACAACTTTACGTATATCTAAAACATGTACATAGTTGACCATAGCTACACCCAGTTTTTCACCGGCCCGGCGCAGCAATTCAGTGGCCAGTTTATTACCTTTATCAGCTTCTTTAACCAGATGAACCGGTTCGAGGCGGGTTGGATCGTCAACAAAATGCTCATAAAGAGGGTTATCAGGCCTTTTTTTAATCTCATCCCAAGCCAATTTGCTGAGAAATCGCTGACCGAGATAAGCCTCAATGCCCCCCTTTGTAGGGCTCAACGACTCTGGTCCATTTAGGTCAATAATTACATGGCCAAACTCGGCAGCACCACCGGTTACTCCGCGATACAATTTTCGCTGATAAATAATACCTCCACCTACTCCCGTCCCCAGGGTAATCATTATAAAACTATCAAATTTCTGTCCCATCCCGAAGCGAGAAGAACCCAGTGCCATCAGGTTGGCGTCATTATCTACCCAGCACTCATAGCCGGTTTTGTTCTTGAGGATTTCGGCAAGGTTTTCTTTTTCCCATCCAGGAAAGTTCGGAGGTACCGAAACCGTCGTTCTGTCGTATGAAATGACTCCGGGAGAACCAATACCTACTCCGAATATTTCTGACTCAGCCTTATCAGCGGCCATTTTTATAGCTGTAGCTACACGATCTATGACGTGATCTTTACCCCGATCGGCTTCTGTTTCAATAGAAAATGAATAAAGGATCCCAAGCTTACTGTCAATAAGCGCGCCTTTAATATTTGTTCCACCCAGGTCAATACCTATTGTTACCATGATGTTCTCACACTATTTTAATTATTCTCGAATGCGATAAATTGTTTCACCAGGTCGCCTCATCCCATACTCTTCACGCGCAATACGTTCGAGAAGGGCGGGATCGTTTTGCAATGCCTCTATGCGTTGTTTAAGCACAGCCGTATCATTAACGAGCTGCTCTGTTTTACGCTTTAGATCACTCTTCTCACGCTCTAGTTTCAGGCGTGTCCACACGCTATATGTATCAAAAAAACCAAACCAGACAATCAGAAACAGACCCAAAAGGGTCATTAAAAACGACTTTTTCCAGCGAAGTGGATTCCAGATTGGATTAATTTTCATAATTCGTATGCAGTTAATCTAGCAAAATATGCTTTATAAAACTGATTATCTACAACGGTTATAGCCAAAATGCATTTCTGAAGTGAGATATTTCTGGATTATCTATTCCATGTTCCCCAATCACCGATATAACATCAAAGCGGATACGGGCGCCTTCCATTTTACGTTCGTAGAGCCATGCCTCTGCTCCTTCATACAGAAGTCGTTTCTTTTTCTCTGTTATGGTCTCTTCCGGTCGACCGAAAAGTGCGTTATTGAGTGATCTTACCTCAATGAAAACAATTTCATCGGGTATAAATGCCACTATATCAACCTCCGCTTTCATAAATCGATAGTTACGATCCAAAACGATATATCCTTCTGATTCCAGAAAGGCACACGCCTGGTCTTCTGCCCATTTACCTTTATCTACAGTCGATTTCATCTGGATATTATTCTTTAGGTGTTGTAAAGCGGTTGGATGATGCTTCTTCTTTTGTACCACCGGTTATAGAATCGATGAGCATCTTAGGAGCTTTCGCAAGCTTCAAAAGCGTTCTTAACGAACCTAGTTTCTTTGATTCAACATAAGGGAGCAGTGCGGCAGAAAACTCTTCAAATAAATCCAATACTTTAATAAAATCTTCAATTCGTTCGCGAAATACGGCCGTATCGGCATCTCCTTTGCTTTCCTGATCTTCAAGCAGCTGAAGACACTCAATCAAGTTTTGTTTAACCGGAGCAAGCTCTCTGTACTGACGCTCCTGAATGATGATGGATGCGATAATCCATACGTCTTTTTCTGCAGTGAAATACTCTTTCCGACTCCCATCATGCTGATGTTTGCTAACCAGACCCCACTCGGTGAGTTTGCGCAGGTTCATGTTTGCATTACCTCTGCTGATCTCGAGTTTAGCCATAATGGCGTCGGTATCAAGCATATCTTCTTCCGCATACAGAAGGGCATGAATCTGAGCCATAGTTCTATTGATACCCCAGGCCGGGGCCATTTCTCCCCACAAAAGCAGAAACTGCTCGAGTGCCTCTTGATATGCTTTTTGCTTATGCTCCATATATACTACCAAAAATACCCCAAATCGGGGTATTTTTATAGTTCATTAGCCGATAAAGTAGGCTTACAGTAAGGCAATGTACACCAATCAGTTTTGCAATGATAACAGACCTTCGCGAAGTCGAACAACCGCATCTTTAAGGTCATTCATAGCAATGGCATAGCTCAATCGAATACCGCCCGGCTCCCCAAAAGCATCACCGGGTACGGTAGCTATCCCATAGTTTTCGAGAAGATACATAACCAGGTCCGTTGAGGTTGCAATAACCTGCCCAGATGGTGTTTTACTGCCCAGATAGGTTGAAATCTCGGGAAACACATAAAATGCACCACCTGGATTAAAGCAGTTTACACCGGGAATTTCATTCAAGGCGGCCACCACAAAGTCGCGACGTTCTTTGAACGAATCGCGCATAGCCCAGACAGCATCCAGCGATTCCTTATACGCAACTTCTCCGGCCATCTGCGATATGGTGGAGGGTGCTGAAGTTTCCTGACTTTGAATTTTGGATACAGCCTTTACCACATCCAACGGCCCGGCCAGATACCCAAGTCTCCATCCCGTCATGGCAAATCCTTTAGAAAATCCATTTATCAGCAGGAGCTGGGGTATAATTGCCGGTTCAGCCTGACCAATACTCACGTGCTTGTCATCAAAAACGATGTATTCGTAAATTTCATCTGAAATCACGTATATCTGAGGGTGTTTCAACAGAACGGCAGCAAGCGCCTTCAACTCCTCTTTGCTGTAACAACTCCCGGTCGGATTGGAGGGCGAGCACAGTATAAGTACCTTTGTTTTCGGTGTGATAGCGGCTTCTAACTGTTCGGGCGTTAGTTTATACTGATGTTCAAAGGCTGTTTTAACAACTACAGGAGTACCTTCTGCCAGCTTAACCATTTCAGGATACGAAACCCAGTATGGAGCAGGTATGATAACCTCATCGCCCTTATCTACGGTTGCAAGCAGGGTGAAACCAACCGATTGTTTTGCTCCGTTAGATACAATGATCTGTTCAGGTGTGTAAACTAATTCATTGTCACGCTTTAGTTTGGCAGCAATAGCTTCTCTAAGTTCCGGGGTACCTGTATTCATGGTATACCCATGATGACCATCACGAATTGCTTTAACAGCTGCATCACAGATGTAGTCGGGTGTTTTAAAATCTGGCTCTCCGGCGCTTAGCGAAATGACAGATTTTCCGGCGCGTTTCATTTCCTTGGCAAGCGCAGTAATTTTTAAAGTTTCGGACGCTGCGAGTCCGTTTGCACGTTTTGATACCATAAGTTTCTAATAATTTTAAAAATCCCTTAACACATTTAAAGCGCAGGCAATTTAAGAAAACACACGGATTTTTCGCTAAAGGAAATCTCTTTTCGATTCCAGAGCAAGTGCCACGTTTTCAGGAACAAAGTGTTTTACATCGCCTTTCCAGTATGCTACCTCCTTTACCAACGACGCCGAAACGAACGTAAGTTCCTCACGTGGCATCAAAAATACAGTGTCTAAATCGGGTGATAGCTTTCTATTCATCAATGCCATACGAAATTCATACTCAAAATCTGAAATCTGTCGAACACCTCGAACCAGCGTTTTTACGCCGAGCTTGCGTGCATGATTAACAAGCAAACCGGAAAACTGGTCAACCTCCACTTTGTTCGCCCATTTTTTATCTTTAATGCACTCTAGAATCAATGCCTGACGCTCGTCGGGAGTAAAAATGGAGCTTTTCCGGGTGTTTACCGCTATGGTAACATACACCTTCTCGAATAGGTGAGTAGCCCGTTCCAAGATATCGAGGTGACCGTAGGTGATAGGATCGAACGACCCGGCATAAAGTGCAGTCATAACAAATTAAATTTAATATGTTCCGTTTTTGGAAGCTGATGTCGCACGTAACGTAATAAGTATCCTGAAGAATCGCTAACAGCCAAACCTAAACAACATGCGGTTCATCGTTCTCCGGAGCACCATCATCTTCGTCGCTGTCTACGCTGCCCGCCAACTTAAATATGGTAACAATGGTACGACCATAGGGCTTGGAGAATACACAGTTCGGATGGCCTGTAAAGTCTTTGTATTTATCATGTTCAAGCAGAAACCACCCGTCGGGTTCCAACCAGCCGGAAGTCATTACCAGCTCAACCATCTCATCCATTTCCGGAAAATCGTATGGTGGGTCGCAAAAAATAAGATCATATGGCCTTGATGGACCACTCAAAAATCGCATGACATCCGCCTGAAACGACCGAATTTTATCGGTTACTCCAAACGTTTCCGCATTCTCGGCAATGATTTTTGACGACAACCGATTGTCGTCTACAAAAGTTACATGAGCGGCACCACGTGATATAGCCTCAAAGCCCAGATTTCCTGAACCGGCAAAAAGATCGAGCACCTGCAGGTTATCAAAATATCGACGTGCATCAATAACCCCGAACATACCTTCTTTTGTGCGGTCGGAGGTGGGTCTTATTACACCCGAATCGGGCACTTTGATTCTGCGCCCTTTTAACGTTCCGGTAATTATTCGCATAGCTTAATGAGCTAAAATGATGGCCGGGAAGGCTTCTTCCAGATTGAATCCATAGGTTTCTTCTGGTGCATTCACTTGCATATTGGCAAGAGAATCGAACCGAAGCTGGCGAGAATCGCCATCGGTTACGTGCTGCAATACTTCGTTCACCTTGTATACATTAGTGCCGTAATAACACACCATATCATGAACTCCGTTCATCCACCCGAGGTTAGAGGCCTGCTGCAGCCAAAGATAGCTGAGGTCTTCGATGTAGCGATACCGAATGAACGTAGCAGCTCTGAGTTTACCCATTACATACGATGATACACTGATGTAGTCGTTATAACAGCCGATAGCTTTAAAAGAATCTGTAGAACCGGTAATGCCCATCCACTTAGTACCGATTTCAAATTCGGTGCATAATTCGGTTGAAGAGCAGATGTCCCCGAGTTGTGCGAAACGATCAGACTGGATTCTGTTTCGAACCGTTAAAAACCGGAAGTCGCGGTTGCTCATATCGAACCAATACGCTTCCAGATGTTGCCTGTTTTCCCCGTGTTTGAGGATGCGCAGATACGCTTCACGCTCAGAAGATTGATCGTAAACAGACTTAGGCAGGGCAGACCACGTTTCAAGAAAGGAGGGTACAAGACAACGAAAATTTGTTACCTCATACTTTTTAACAATGCGATCTATGTTATCAACTATAGCTTGAAAAGCATCCTGGTCGTTACCCAGGATGCAAGACAGAAGATCAAAGTTGAAATCGATTTTCCCGATGCGCGCTAAGGCCTGAGTTTCTTCATTACTGGAGACTGCATAGTACAGTTGCCTGTCTGAAAAACATACTCCTAAACTTACGGGAATATCACTCATGGGACATTAATCCCAGTTTGAGGCGTTTAGCAGTGTAGTACGCTGCAAACTACCGATTCTATCATCACTGTCGGGATCTGTCAGCAGGTAAATTTGCGGACGCAAGGTGTCATTGCGGGCATATTCAAACCTGTTACCGGTTGCTCGCGGTGTATATGTAAACCGGTCGAGATCAAATCCGTTACGAAACGCCTTGGCAAACAACGAGTCACGCTGTGCTACCATTAAGGAATCGGTTCGAAGAAACTCAACAAGTTGATCCAGATCTTCGGGGAATTCCTCATTCGCTCTGTTATATGCAATCAATGCATCACGGATAGACTCCATTCGGTCTCTTACCTCGGCCTGTTCACGACGTTGTTCAAGAACTTCCTGGTATGGTGACCAGATTGAATCAAATAACAGGTATCCGAGTCCAATAATTACGACCCAAAGGAATAACCCGATTACGCGGTTTCTATTTTCAATATCCATCTGTAAGGTTTTGCAGCAATTTTTTGAAATGGTTATGGTCTACGAAAATACATTCACTTATGCTGATATGCAATTCAGTTTGGAAAATAAGGTTGCTAGGGTACAGGTAGCATGGCCTGACGTTTTCTGAGCAGCATTTCCGTTTGGTATCTTCTTCCTTCACGGAAGAGCTCTATGCTCATAAGATCTCCCTCATTATACTCGCGCAGGAGCGCCCAGGCGTGATTTTGACTATAAACCGGCTCAGTACCAATCCGCAAAATGATGTCGCCCGGCAGAATACCAGCCTCAAATGCTGGTCCGTCTCTGTTCACGCTCACTACCAATAATCCCTGCAATGTAGGCAGATTATAGCGAAATGCCAGACCGCGGGTTATGCCCGTCCACTCCATTCCGGCGTCGTAGTCGAGCCGTACCTCTCCGTCTTCAACCAACATGTTGAGAATACGAATTACGGTGTTACTCGGTATGGCAAAACCGAGTCCTACAAATCCGAAGCTGGTTCCTCCGGTGTAAATAAAGGTATTGATGCCAATGACTTCACCCATACTATTTACCAACGGTCCGCCTGAATTGCCTCTGTTGATTGCCGCATCGGTCTGAATCATGTTCAGGTATACCCTGGGCTCTTGTGGATTGGGACGAAAATCGCGTTTCAGGGCGCTGATAACACCTACTGTTACCGATGGCTGACCGTCTTCAAAGAGTCCGAATGGGTTGCCAACGGCGATGGCCCACTCGCCAACCATGAGATCGTCGGAATTACCAAAGGTAACGTGCGGAAACTTTTCGTCGGAGTTAATTTTGAGCAAGGCAAGATCGGCATATTCATCGCGTCCAACCAGCATGGCATCGTATGTTCTGCCGTCGGAGAGGATGATTTGTATCGTACGAGCATTTCGACCAATGACATGTTCATTGGTGAGTACATGCCCGTCTTCGCTGATGATAAATCCACTGCCCATGTTGGTAAATTCACGAACGAAACCCGGATTGAAGAAAAAATCGAAGAAAGGATCACGTGAGGCGGCACTTTCCCGTACTCCGCTAACTGAAACACTCACAACGGATGGGCTTACCCTTTGTACCGCGCGGGTTATGGCGTTTTCGCGGCTGACATTGATTTCGGTATCTATAAAGGCATCGTACGACCGTGGAGCCGGGGGTTCCAGGAAGTATTGTGTTGATTCAGAACCCGACGGAGCAGTTTCGGTGGCTGGTTGTGTGCCGGGGGCCTGGCAGGCCAGGAGGGTGACCGAAAGCAGGGTTGCACCGAGCAGCGCTTTCAGACCCGTGTGGCAGGTAAATAGTGTATGCGTTGTATTCATGCTGCTGCGCCTGTTAATGAGTCAGAGGCCTGGTGATAGTTTAGCGTTTGGTCTTAGATTTTGTTTGCTGCTGTACGCCAAATGTTTGTTGGCAGCGTACTGGTTTCCGAATACCGTAAGGAATTGCGAATTCATAGATGTTGTTGTTAGTGAAGCTGACGGGCTCCGAAGGCGAGTACTTCTTGCACGGCTTTTTCAAGCGGACCTTCGTGAAATCCACCGGCTGCCTTCGCGTGACCGCCGCCGTTAAAGGCACGCGCCCAGGTGTTGACATTGATTTCATCGGAGTTGGAGCGGAGGCTAAGTTTTATTTTGTTGTCCATTTCGGTGAAGATGACGGCTGCCATAACCCCGCGGATGGCAAGGGCATAGCTAACGAATCCTTCGAGGTCGTGATACGATGTTTTGGTTTCACGCAGAAAGTCGGCAGGCACCCGCAACGATGCTATGCGGTTCCCATGATGCGTTTCCACCGTTTCAAGCACTTTAGCCATCAAATGAAGCTGGTTAACTGTTTTGCCATCATAAATTTTTCTATGGATGGGCTCTGTTTTCAAATTCACTTTCCGAATCATTCGGGCAACCGCCTCGTGCGTTGATGCTGTTACACTATCAAAACGAAAAGAACCTGTATCTGTTGTAATTCCGGCATAAAGAGCTTCAGCCGAAGCCAGATCCAGATGCTCAAGATCTTCACTTGCATACAGTTCGTAAACAAGCTCACAGGTTGAAGAGGCCGTAATCACCGATACAAAATCCTTAAATAATTTCTCGGCCGGACCGGGATGATGGTCAATCATGTACAAAGGCTTGTTTGAACGCTCAGCAAACTCCCCCGCTAGTCCAAAACGGGACGGATGATTTCCATCCACAAAAACAATCGCATCACATTCGGCCATTTTATTCATGGCTGTTTGCTTAATAGGATAGTGATCACCCAGCCAGTTAATGCTTGGCGGGAGCGTGTCGTCGTTGAAAGCAAATGCCGTAACCTTATGTTTTCCCAACCATCTACATAGTGCTACCTGCGAGCCTATGCAGTCGGCATCGGGTCTTACATGTGAAATAACAGCAACCTTTTTATTCTTATACGATTTGAGGGCTTTTATAAGGTGTTGCGTTTCGGGACGGGTTTCTGACATGAATTCGCTTTCAAACAACAGATAAACTGTGTGTTTTATTTAAAGAAGGGTAATTTAAGAGCAAATATACCGAATTTCCGCGAATCTGCATCGACCTGCATCCACACAGTTGCACGTGATGATTGCACAAAATGAGCTTTCCAAAGTTAAATGAAGCAATCCGTTTACTGTAACTACCCTGCAGGTAGAAACCTGGCAACAAATGTCATAACTCAACCAAACCACAGAATGATAGTTTTACTAATTGGTAACGGAAATCCACCGCCATTACCCCTGTTTCAAGCTTTACGTAGCTCGTGTGATTTACTTATAGCCGCAGACGGAGGGGGTAACTGGTGCATGGAAAACGGATGGGTACCCGATCTGGTAACAGGCGACATCGACAGCTTTAATACGTCGAAATACCCTGATGTGAACATCATTAAGAATGCCGACCAGGAAACCAACGACCTTGAAAAGGCGCTCAAAGAGGCCTTAACGCGGGGGGCACAACACGTACTGATGTTGGGTACAACCGGGGCCCGGCTCGACCAGACACTGAAGAATATTTCCGTATTAGTACAGTTTCGGTCAGATTTTGAATCCCTGAAAATGGTTGATGAATATGGATGGATGATGATCTTACCGAAGGAATTTCACTTCAACACAACACCGGGAACCACCATTTCACTTTTTCCTGTTTCCGGAAGGGTAGATGGCATCCGAACGGAGGGTCTGCAATACGCCTTGAACAATGAGTTCTTGCTCAATGGCGTGCGAGATGGATCTTCCAATGTAGCCGTGGCTGATTCGGTCTATATTTCCCATGAAAAGGGAGATTTGTTATTGATGGTATATGATGGCAACAGATCCCTCTTTGATAACCCATCTATGTAATCTTCTGTCATGGTTGCGTAAGTACCTTCCATCGATTCCAGCCGCAGGGGCTAAAAAATCTGCGTGACGAACCTCCTCAAACAATAGTATTTAGTATGTTTACCCCTGACAAAAGTACCCGAACGTAACGGGGATTGAATTCCGCTTGTCATGCAACATGGGATTGTAAAGCTCCACACTTTGTTCATGCTTACCGTTGATAACAATTTTTAACCACAATTATGGATAACTCGCTCATTAGTATGAATCCTGTTCTGAACTGGATGGACTTCAGCTTGATTGGAGGGTATTTTTTATTGCTGATTGTACTCAGCTGGCGGGCTGGGCGATTTTTAAAAGATGCTGATGGGGAAGAGCGTTATTTATTGTCGGGCAGAAGGTTATCGCTTCCGGCATTTGTTGCAACGTTGGTTTCAACATGGTATGGGGGAATTTTGGGAGTCGGAGAGTTTAGTTACCTTTTCGGTATTTCTCAGTGGATTGTGATGGGGCTTCCGTATTACCTGTTTGCCATGCTGTTTGCCTTTTTCTTTGCCGGAAAAATTAGGGAGAACAAAGCCATTTCTATTCCTGAAGCTGTTGGAAATGCTTATGGACCTTTGGCATCACGTATCAGTGCGGCCTTGATCTTTCTGCTGGTAAATCCGGCTCCGTATATACTGATGGTTGCCATGATTGCGAAATTCATGCTGGGCATCGACGGGTTTTATGTTACTGTTGGTGTAGCCGTTTTTTCTGCTGTGTATGTGGCATGGGGTGGATTTGGAGCTGTTGTTCGAACAGATATGCTACAGGTTGTTTTGATGTATGCGGGCTTTGGCATACTGCTGATGTTTGCCTGGTCTGCATATGGCAGCCCGGCCACACTCCCCCCCCAACTCCCCGCATCCCACCTGCAACCCACAGGCGGGCAACCTATAAGCTACCTGCTGGTATGGTTCTTCATTGCCCTCTGGACCTTCGTAGACCCGGGCTTCCACCAGCGCGCAGCAGCAGCCAAATCACCCAAAACCGCCCGAAACGGCATCTTTGTCGCCATCGGCGCCTGGTTCATCTTCGACATGGCCACCCTCATCACCGCCCTCTATGCCGTTGCTGTTCTTACCGACCTCCCCGACGCAGTACTTGTCTACCCGGCCTTAGCCAGCCATCTGCTTCCTGCCGGCCTACTGGGACTTTTCATCTTAACCCTGCTCGCAACCGTAATGTCAACGCTCGACAGCTTCCTGTTTCTGGCTGGTCAAACTCTTGGGCGCGATTTCAACTACAAATCCAAAAAAGAAGCTTCCCTAGCGGTATCGACACAAAAACCTGGCAATATCATACAGAAAACTCAAGCAGGTATTGGCGTTGCAGCCGTTCTTGGCCTCCTGCTTGTCTGGCTGTTTCCAAGTGTAATAGAACTCTGGTACGTGATCGGGTCGGTGGTGATTCCCGGCTTACTGCTACCGGTCGTTGGCATCTATTACCCCTGGTTTCGGGTCAGGGCACAAGCTTCACCCTGGCTCTTTTTAGTACCGGTATTGGTGGCATTCTTATGGCTTGTTGGCGGACTGTTGAGTCAAGAGACCTACGGGTATGCATGGCTTGGTGTAGAGCCATTTTACCCGGGTATGGCAGCCTCAATAGGCCTCTTTACCCTTGCCAAAGCAAACATTCTATTCTTTGAGAAGATGAGATAAGCCAAGTTTGTGAATTGGAATGAGATACTTCTTATCAACGGCATCTTTGTGAATACCAAGCTCACCTGTTCCACGAAAGTCTACAACACATAGCTTGTCAACCACTTGCAAAACCTCTCCTATGCCATAAAACTCCGGACAAGGACCATAGTATACCAGGTCGCCGGGCTTAAGTTCGTTATGAGCCCGGAAATGATACGGCATGATTACCGGCAGCTTGTCGGTTTTGTATAATGGTTTTTTCTTAATCATGAAAATGTGTTACGAAACAGTATAGACAACGATTCGTGAGCAGGGGAAAACTTGTTGACCCGAAAAATCATTCCTTTTTTCACCCATTTCACGTTATTTGCGTTTTTCAACATGAATCAATCAAGATTTATGAGTGGAATTACCATCCATATACTACCCTTTGCAACCCTCATTTAGTTGACTTTTTGACTCGAATTATCATCAAGAAACTGCTAACGGCCGCACTACTTACGTACCCCTTGTAACTCGAAATGTTCTGATTTCAGGTCCTGCCTTCTCAATGTAAATATGGATGGCTTCCTTCGGAATCAATGATCCCATCTTGTCGGGCCACTCAATCAGGCAGATTCCATCGTCATACAGGTAGTCTTCCGTACCGATTTCGAGTGCTTCCTGAATGTTTTTTATCCGGTATGCGTCAAAGTGAAAAAGGGGGATGCTGCCTTCGCGATATTCATGAATAAGGGTAAACGTAGGTGAGTTCACCTTGTCGGGATTAACACCCATCCCCTCAGCAAAGCCTTTAACAAAGGCCGTTTTTCCCGCACCGAGGTCGCCATGAAGACAGATAATATCGCCCGGCTCTGCATGAGCTGCCAACGTGAGTCCAAACATATGGGTTTCGGAGGGATCAGAAGTGGTTACCAATATGTCATCCGCGAGTTTCATGAATTACTTTCTAGGTTTCATATGAACAACAGGTAATATCATCTCTTCCATCGTAGCCCCTCCGTGCTGAAAGGTATCTTTGTACTTGTTCTGATATTTGTTGTAGTTAGTCGGATATACAAAATAGTAATCTTCCAGAGCGAAAAGATAATTGAGCGACATAGAATTGCGGGGAAGACGATATACCGACGGGTCTTTCACCAGAATAGCACCATCACGATCGGCTTTCAGATGCTTGCCGTACTTGTATCGCAAACTTGTGCTGGTATCGCGGTCGCCAATTACTTTTGTATCGCGCAAGGCTCTAACCGCACCATGATCTGTAGTTATCACAATGTTAACATCCTCTTTAGAGAGTGTTTTCAGGATCTGAAGCAGATGGGAGTGCATAAACCACGATCGGGTAAGAGAACGGAATGCTGCTACGTCCGGGGCAATTTCCTTGAGCACATCAGAATCGGATCGTGAATGAACCAGTGTATCTACAAAATTGAATACAAAAGCGTTAAATGGCTGTTGGAGATAGTTTTTAATTTTATCGCTAACGCGCTTGTTATCTTCAGCGGTAAGTAGCTTTTCGTACTTTGCTTTAACCGGGATTTCTTTCCGGTTCAGAAACTCAGCAAGAAGCTGGTCTTCATGCCGATTCAACGAACTTTCGTTATCGTCTTGCATCGACCATAACTCGGGATAATTACGGGCTATCGCATCTGGGTAAAGACCAGAAAATATGGCGTTGCGTGAATACGGGGTAGCCGTGGGTAGAATACTGTAGTAGAAATCGGTGCTTATTGAATAATATTCACTTAAAACACTCTCAAAAACAAGCCATTGATCGTATCGCATACAATCAATGATGATAAAAAAGAGGGGCTTCTCCTCCTTTAACAGTGGGAAAACGTATGATTCCATAACATCGGGCGACAAACGAGGTCGATTTCGGGTACCCTCCTTAAGCCAGTACACATAGTCTTCCTGGATATACTTGCCGAATTCCCGGTTTGCCTGCTGAAATTGGTCGAGCAGCACCTGCCTTAGCGCCTCATCGCCGGACTCCAGCTCAATCTCCCATTGTGTCAATTGTTTGTAAATAGCCACCCAGTCGTTCCAATCACCGGAGGTATTGATTTGCTCGGAGAGCTGGTTGAAACTGCGCAGATATACTTGAGCCGTGTGTTCGTTTCGAAGTCGCTGCTTATCGAGTATCCGCTTTATCGTGAGCAAAATCTGGTTTGGATTCACCGGTTTAATCAGATAATCGGATATGCGCGATCCGATGGCATCTTCCATGATATGTTCTTCTTCACTTTTGGTTATCATAACCACGGGAAGACTGGGCTTCATTTCTTTGATATGACCCAGTGTAGTTAATCCATCCATCCCGGGCATCTGTTCATCAAGAAAAACCAAATCATAATTGTTCGAGTGAATTAATGCCAGCGCATCTTCACCGTTGGTGACGGGTGTGACCGAAAACCCCTTGTTTTCCAGAAAAATAATGTGTGGACGGAGTTGTTCGATTTCATCGTCGGCCCAGAGAATCTGATTTTGCATACACGCGTTGTTTACATTATGAAATTGAGATATAACTACATGATGTAGATACATCCAATAGTACAGTGTATAACCACCAATTTCAGCAAAAAATTGTGTACCTCAGTTAAACTGTAAGCAATTCCCTGATCTGCTCAAATCGTGCGTGGCCTATACCTCGCACGTTCATAATGTCTTCAATTCGATTAAATCGACCGTTTTCTGTGCGATGATCTACAATTCGCTGCGCAATTGACGGACCTATTCCCGGTAGTTGTGTTAATTCCGTTGCTGAGGCCGTATTGATATTTACCAATTGCCCGTTACTGTCATTGAGTGTATCTGCCGCAGCTGGAGACGTTGGCGTACCAGATTGCACACCCCTTACATATACGGGTGCATTTACGCCCGTTTGTGAACTTGATGTAACAGAAGTTGATTCACCATCTGAAGTATCAGATGTAATCGTGGCAGCTGCTGGATCAGAAGGTGTACGTACACCCATAAGCTCATAGCCATCATTCAATTCCGCTAACCTGCTCTCCTCGGCATGCCTTCTGCGAAGTACATCCATCACGATCGGTGTAAACTCTGGTGGAATCAGCTGTGTTGCCAATACCTGAATGGTATCGGTCTGACCAGGATAGTATTGCTCCAACAAAGCAATTTTGGCTTCATATCGATCGGCGGTGTGCTCAGCGAATGCCGTCATCAGAGGTGCATAATACGTTTCGTCGAACGTATTCTTAAATGAAACCAGCGGCTGTATCAGCCACAACAAAACATATAAAATCAGGAGCCCACTCACGAAATATCGCTCAGAAGACGATATATGCAAGCGGTCAATCCAGAAGAACCATTGATTTTTATTCATGTATACGGATAAATATTGTATTCAATACTTCGAAATGAAATACATCACTTAAACCAGAATTCGTTAACATCCGACAAGTTTATAGCCCCGAGTTCGCATAAAAATGGGCGTCGGGCCGGACGAACCAACCCTTCGCACCATTCTTTACTTGTCGTCAGGGCTACCCTGCCCTTACTATAATGAGTCATAAAGGCCCGATTCCTTACACTACTTTTACTGTGAGTTTTGTGTAACTTTGAAATATGGAAATAAATGAATCGACATTCGATTTTAACGGCTTGTCTGTGAAATCGTGCAGCTTTGGCAAAGGGAAGCCATTAATCGTGTTACATGGATGGGGTGCAAACAGTGATGTTATGAAGCCCATTACCACGTCGCTTAAACTTAAAAGAACTTTCCATCTGCTTGATTTTCCGGGGTTCGGTCAATCCCCGCCTCCGCCAAAAGCCTGGGCAATTGATGATTATGCAGACATGGTTCAGACTTACATACAGCAGCTCGAGCGCCCGGTCGACATTCTTGCACATTCCTTCGGTGGCAGGGTAACATTGAAGCTCTGCGCCCGCGAAGGTAGCACCAGCCTGATCGATAAAGTCCTCATAACCGGAGGGGCCGGTATGAAACCGAACCGACCAGTTATGTATTACATCCGAAAATACACCGCTAAATCCCTGAAATTTCCCTTTACCTTGCTTCCACAGCCGCTCTCGGAGCGTGGATTAAGCTGGCTTCGTAGTACAAAACTGTGGAAACTATTGGGCTCATCCGACTATAAGACGCTAAACGGCGTGATGAGGGAGGTTTTTGTAAAAACGGTATCGGAATATCTGGAATCTACACTACCTAAAATTGATCAGGAAGTCCTTTTGCTTTGGGGAAAAGATGACGATGCGACCCCGCTTTATCAGGCTCGACGGATGGAAAAGGGTATAAAAAACGCCGGATTAGCCGTTATTGACGGTGCTGGTCACTACGCCTTTCTGGATCGCAGCCATCAGTTCAAAATCATTACTGAAACATTCTTTAAGTGACCTGCTTTTTAAAATATAGCACCACGCTAATGCCGTATGCTTTGGTATTGCTTTTGATAGCTGGAGGATGTTCTTTGTTTGAAACCCGTTCGGCGGAGCCTCCCGACGGAGCCGTAACCGGCGTGTTTATGCAGCCCGATCGTGCCGATGTGGTACTCGATAATCTCGTAAATGCCATCGAGAACCTTAATACCCAGAACTACCTGCGAAACCTCCATCCCGATTTGTTTGAGTACAATCCTTCCCTGCCGGCTTTGGAGTCTAATCCCGAGTTGTGGGCACGCTGGAGCAGGGATGAAGAACAGTTGTATTTTAACAACCTCCGTGCAGCTGCGGAAAATACCACAGGCCACCAATTACGGCTGAGTAACATCAGCAGTGAATCGATTTCCGTGAGTGAGCAGCAGATTGTGGCCGATTATTCCCTCACGCTCATTCACAATCGGGCCAATGTAGGGGTGCCAACGAGTATAACAGGACGATTTGTACTGGTTCTGGAGTCGGGCGAAGACGGTTTGTGGAGCATCGTGCGCTGGTCGGATGTTGGCGCTGGACAGAGCTTCTCCTGGAGCGACCTTAGGGCGAGTTTCTTAGTCGATTAAACGCAATCTGCATATTTACCAGGCTTATCGCTCGTTTCTGCATCGCGGGAATTACTCCTCCTGAAGCCAAAGAAGTTGGTCTCGTCTCATCCACGAAATCAGGGGCTTCTGTAAGAAGCTGATCTCCTGCATCGAGGCCTACATCCCTTAGCCATTTTTCCGATTTGGCATCTGGTCGTGTCAGATCACGTTCCGCAGCTGGACCATACAACGGATCGTCCCAAATCGGATATCCCCATTGCTGTAGATGAAGCCTAATCTGGTGGGTTCGGCCGGTAACGGGTTCGCAGCCTACCCGAGTCCAGTTTTCTCCCCGTTCCAATACCTTGAAATGGGTAAGAGCGGGCTTACTGTCGGCATCCTCCGAACACATAAACTGAATTCCATGCTTTCGCTTGATTGCGGCCCGTATAGTAACCTCATCCTTATCGGGTACTCCGTGAACAATTGCTTCATAGTATTTATAAACAGATCCATTTATAAATATGTCTTTCAATTGGTTAGCTGCATCCGCAGACTTTGCAAGTAATAGAAGACCGGCCGTAACCGCATCAAGTCGGTGTACTACCCGCAGATTCGGATAGCCCATCGCATCAAGCACCGAAATAACGGTGTTTTTATTGTAGCGACCGCCAGGGTGGACCGGAACCGGGGCCGGTTTATCTACCAGTAAAATGTGCTTGTTTTCGTATAAAATGCGGATGTCGTCGGGAATGGAGGGTTCTTTTACCGCGATATTCCGGTGCGATATTCGGTCGTTTTGGCGCAGGATTTGGTCCGGCTCAACCGCCGCATCATTCAGAAGTACGTATGCATCCTGGATTTTTTGCTCCCATGCTGTTTGATTTCGGAATGGAAACCGATACCGCAACAACTCTATTAGGCGCATATCGGCTTCGGAAGGCTTAACACGAAAGGTATGCGTGTAATCGTACGGGGCCACAATACGCACCGGACAACATAACCCCGACTCCGATTGATGTGGAAAGCGAAGATGCCTGTGAAGATCCGCCTGGGTGTAGGCCTCCGCTGGTATATGCAGCCAATCGGGCAGCATCATCCTTTGCTCGGTGAGGCTGCACGCGCGCGCTGACGATCCTTAAACTCAGGACCAAAATAATGATACCATTTCCGAAACGGGGCATACGCATTTTCGGGGTTAAAAGGCCTGCGCTTCTCGCTGTTTTTACAGCTTTCACTGCAACACCCTTCCATCTGAACAGCACCCTCTTCCGAACAGATAAAGAGCTTATTACACTCCATATTCGCGCAGTTGATATACGTATCGCAGGGTACACCCGTAATTTCACAGTTCGAAATAGGTTCTTCGTCATCAGGGTTTACTGGCACTACAAGACGGTCGTCGAATACGAAGCATTTGCCTTTGAAGTGAACGCCTCCCTCCAGCTTTCCATAGTTAATAATGCCACCATGAAGCTGATTCACATCTTTGTAACCCTGTTTTCTCATGTACACCGAAAACTTCTCGCATCGAATACCGCCGGTGCAATACATCAGTACTTTTTTATCCTTGTCGATGTCGGCTTCGTCCAGCCATTTTGGAAAATCATAAAAATTCTTCACGTCGGGAAGCAAGGCCCCTTCGAAATGACCAATTTTCGATTCATAATCATTGCGGACGTCAATCATTACGTAATCTTCACCTGATTCCATAACCCTTCTCCACTCAGAAGGTTCCAGGTACACAACACCCTCCGTACCGGGCTCGATGAATTCATCGGCCTTAAGCGATACGATTTCAGGACGCTTCTTCACGATCATCTTGGCAAAGGGAATATGATCGCTGTCGTCTTGCTTGAATGCGGTATCCGAAAATCCGGGTTTTCCGCGCAGATAGATCTTATATGACTCAACGTCGGTACTTTTTCCGGCAAGTGTTCCGTTTATACCTTCATCGGAAACGTAAATGCGTCCTTTGAGTTCAAGCTCTTTACACACCGTACGATGGTCGGCTATGAAAGACTGAACATCGGCGATGGGTTTAAAATTATAATATAAAATTACGCTGTACATAAATCCTGAATGTCGTTCCTGCGCAGTGGATTAGCATTTCACTGGCTTTTGAAGTGTAGTATTGATCTGGCTTAAATCGTAGGTGAACAAACGAGACTAAACCTTATCAGGTACCCTCTGTTTTCCGATAATTGCCGTTCATGAAATGTGCCTGCAGTGGCCTTGATTTATCGTCAACATGTGTTTTTAAACGATGATTTATAAGAAGTTGCAAAAATACGGTTATTTTTAATCAAATGGATATTGCTTTGTCTGAACATGAATCATACAAACCGTCGATAACCCGACAAAAGGCGATCTTTCGAAGAGGCTGCGGGGCAGGGGTACGGGATTTTGTATCGTCTATAGGCATGAAGAGAAACAAACTTCAGTCAGACCTTCCAGATTCTGCACTGCCAAAGCTCCCTGTTACGGGATATAAAAATTCAATGAAGCTGATTTTGACATCATTTTTTGATCAGTGGATGTTCTTAGTGGTGAATATGGTGGCCGGGCGCAAGCGCGATTCAATTCAAAAACGCTTTATTGGTACTTTTTTCTGCTCTTTGGTGCTGATACTGCTTCCTACACTATTGCCATCAGGTGCACAGGCACAGTCTGCTCAGCAGCAGTTCCCTGTGTTGTTATCGGAAGTAGACTTTCATAACCTGTCTACTCATGACGGACATCCAACCATTTTGCGTTGCCTTACGCCACTGCTCATAGAAGTGGAGCAGGGTAAAACATCGACGCAAAAAATGCATCCTCAGCTTCAGGAATTCATGAAAGCTGCGCCAGAAATTGCACAGGCTCAATACATGAGTCCGTCAGGAAGATTTGTGCTTCATTACGACATTACCGGTACACATGCTGTACCACTTGATGATACCAACGAAAGTGGGGTTCCCGACTATGTGGAATTTGCTGCCATTTACGCAGATTCGAGTTATAACTACCTCGTGCTAGAACTTGGTTTTGTTGATTTTCTGATTGAGGACCGACCCTACGATATATTTTTTAGAAACTTCCCCTTTTACGGTCTTACGCGTACCATTACGATAAGCGAGAATGGTAACAGTATCAGCACTACGCATATTGAGGTGCACCATAACTTTAACGGCTTTCCCCCAAATCAAGATCCCGATAGTCAGCAGCTGGGTTCATTAAAGGTTACCATTGCCCATGAAATGAAGCACGCCATTCAATATGCCACCAACCAATGGAGGGGGAATGCGGGTACTATTAACTGGGTAGAACTGGATGCAACCATGACCGAAGAAATTGTTTTTCCAACGGTTAAAGACTACATAAACTACTTGAGCTCCTCCGGTTCGGTTTTTCGAGGCGCCCATAACGGTATCCCCGGCTCCTACGAGCAGGCCACGTTCGGACTCTACTATGTGGAGCGGTTCGGTCCAGCGTTTTGGGTTGACGTCTGGGATGAAATTTACAGATCACCTTTGTTGAATATGTTTACCGCGATGCAACGCGTGCTCTCAGCACGTGGATATGACTTCGCAACGGAATTTGCCAACAACATGAAATGGCACATGGCAGCGGGTACGCGATCCCGCCCGGGGTTTGGTTTTCAAGACCGCGCATTATACCCGAATGTAACCTTGTCACAGTCGGCCAGTGCGTTGCCCTACGTATCTCCCATGCCTACTATGCGTGCCTACTCAGCCCGATTTTATGAAGTATCAGCCCCCGAAGTACCTGAAGGCTCTGCTGCAATGGGCATTCTGCGGGCGAGCTCCAATCAATCGCTTGCTGCGCTGGGTTTCGGCTCAGATGCGTCTGTGCAATCCACCCTGCTGAACAGTACAGATCACCCCACTTTCGAAGCCGTTCACACCGATTGGGACTGGGAAACGCTGGACAACCTCGGTCTTATTTTAGTTAATACCGGTGGTAGTACCGGATCTACTACACAATTTCTGGCCGGCATGGCCAGCGAAAACCGAAGTATCATGCCCTACGGCGATATGAATCGGGATGGAAGAACAAATAGCGCTGATATGGATGAAATCATGATGCGTGTTTTGCAGACTCCAGGACCTTCCATTCAACCTAACAACTCGCTGGTAGACCGAAAAATTAGTGACGTTAGCGGAAACGGAACTACCACATTGTACGATGCAGCACTCATAAAACGACATATACGATCTGGGAGTAATACTACATTTCCGGCTGATCCGGATGGAAGAGGATGGTTCCCTGCAGCGAGTATGATGCATTCGGTAAGCCCAAAAAATGCCATGCCTCCCAACCAGACATCATCGTTGCTGGACATCTCCGTCAGTTCTGAAATTTCAACTCGCATTGAGCTATCTGCATCGCCAGATAATGATAGCCTCTGGGTTTATCTAGACTTGCAACAACGTGATACCTACTCATCAATTTTTACGGAAATTTTGTATGACTCGAGCCTTGTTAAACTCGAACGCGTAGCTATCCCTTCAATTGAGGACGAATTTCAGGCCACTCTGTTCTTTGAAACCGCCACCGGGGCTCGGATAGGAGGGTTAGCAAGTGATTACTCAATAAAGAATACCATTCTTGAACTGGTATTTAGTCCGCTTCAAGACACTACCGTAACTATTGCTTTCAACGCTGTTCATCTTGATGAGCGAACGGTAATTGAGGGCGTGCCCGAAGTCAGTGCGCGGGCTCAGCCAAAAGAAGGAGTTAGTGTACCATATTTGGTAGAAATTCCTGCAGCTATTGAGCTGATGTCGGTTTATCCGAACCCGTTCAATCCCTTGGCTACAATTCCCTTTCGGTCGGACCGGCCGGCCTTTGTTGAAATCACCGTTTTTGACCAGCTCGGCAGGAAAATCGAGACCTTGCATGCATCTGATGTTTCTGCCGGTTTACATCAGGTTCGGTTTGATGCAGGCAGGCTTTCCTCCGGCGTTTACCTTATACGACTGGATGGGCAATATCTGGATGGGTCCGGTGCTGTTACGCTAACGCAGAAAATTACGCTGATTAAGTGAGTCGTTTTTTAACCTTTACTTTTCTCCTCCTGCTTGTGCAAAACCCTCTTGTTGGGCAAGATAGGGGTGTGCTGGGTGGGCAAGATACAACGCCTGGACAGGGCATGCTGGATATTCCTACTGTACAGGTTACCACGCTTGGGAAGGGCATTCTGGATACAACAGCTGGTGAGGACAACCCACTTGCGCAGTTCGATACCACCAGCGCGGCCCCACTTACCCGGCAAATGCATCTTTTTCTGCAGCACATGCAGCAAACCGAACAACCCGTTAAATGCCTCACGCCATTCATCATTGCTGCCGAGAATGCACCACCGTCTGATTACCGCGAAGCGCTTCGGCTTGAGTTGGCTCAGATGCGCTCCCTGGTTGACGACCACATTGCTAACATTGAATACCATTTTTCTCCATCCGGAACATTTCGGTTTCAGTACACACGGACCGGGAACAATGCCGTTCCCCTGAATGACACCAACAGTTCGGGGGTGCCCGATTTTGTGGAGCGAGCGGGGGAAATTGCGGATGAGAGCTATGAATACCTGGTCGGTACCCTGGGTTATCGCGACTTCGTTCTGCCCGGCAGTTTTTACGAGATGCGATTCCAGAATATTAATGCGTATGGATTTACCCAATCGGTTGGCACAACCACAACCTTTATTGTAATCCACAACAACTTCCAGGGATTCCCTCCGAACGACAGTCCCGAAGGCAATGCCATTGGTGCCATGAAGGTAACCATCGCCCATGAAATGATGCACGCCATTCAGTTCGCGTATAACAATGAGTACTGGGCAAATTTCAATATCAGCTTAGATTGGCTTGAAATGGATGCCACCATGATGGAAGAAATTGTGTACGATGAGGTGAACGATTACTACAACTACATCCGAGGAAATACCTCCATTTTTGGTCGACCCAACGGCAGTACTCCTGTGGCTTACGATCATGTTACCTGGAGTTTATATTTCGCTGAATCCGTTGGTATTGACTTCTGGGTGTCGGTTTGGGAAGAACTTGCAACGTTGCCCCGAACGGCAAATATGCCTGCCGTTATGCGGGATGTGCTGGCAGAACGAAACCTGAATTTTGATGATCTTTTTACGGAGAATCATGCCTGGCACTATGCTTCGGGGAACTTAACCCTGCCGGGATTCGGCTTTGAGGAAGCCGCATTCTACCCTACGCCCTCCCGAATATTCAGATTGCCTGTGCCGGATTCATTAATTGCACTGGCCGTTTCGTCAAACCCTCGCGCAGCACAGTACCTGGTTATCGACGACCTATCCAATATCGTGGGGGAAATGGCCGTAACCGTTGAATTTACCGGATCAGCAGCCGGAGTTGCCCTCATAGGACGCTTCCCGGACGGATCGTTTCAGTACTGGCAGCAATCCAGTCAGGCTTCTGCCGGCACAGGGGCCATACGAATAACAACCGATGTGCAATGGCAAGAGCTCACATCATTGGCAATTATATTCGCCAATCCCACGAATAGCATACAGCAGATGTCGTACAAGCTGGAGGCTCGTGAGCTCCCCGAACGGTTGACTCTTACGCCAAATTATCCAAATCCTTTTAACGCTGGCACTACCATACCATTTGCGCTTCCTGAAAGCGCCTTTGTTTCATTGAATGTGTATGATGTAACAGGCCGCCTGGTGGCCGAACTGGTCAATCAGGAGCTCAACAGGGGGTTTTACGACATCCCTTTTACCCCGGACAACCTGGCGAGCGGTGTTTATGTGTACATATTGCGAGCCGGACGAAATCGCGAGAGCGGAAAAATGCTGTTGCTAAAGTAAACACGCTATATCCAAGGTAGCCGTTGCATTGAGGGCCTGATGAAATAATGCCGTTGCTTAAATAAGTACGTTACATTCGGTCGGGCGCATCTATACCCAGAATTGTGAGTCCATTCGCCATAACCGTTGCAACGCCGGTCAGCAATGCTATCCGAGCCTGTGCGAGTTTAGCTTCCTCGCCCATAATGCGGCAATCGTGATAAAACTTATGAAACCCGGCCGCTACATCGTTTAGGTAATTAATGAGTCGATGTGGCTCCTTACTCATTGCCGCACTGATAACCCAATGCGGAAAATCCAGTAAGTCTTTCATGAGCTTGATTTCTGTTTCGTGCTGAAGTAACGGCAAGTCCACCTCACCATCGAATTGCATCGTTTCTTCTACTTTACGCATAATGCTTTTAATTCGGGCATGCGCATACTGCAGATAGAACACCGGATTCTTCTCACCACTCTCTTTAGCCTGAGCAATATCAAACTCAAGATGGGTACCCGGAGATCGCATCAGGAAGAAAAATCGTGTAACATCCGACCCAACTTCGTCCATCAGCTCGTCAAGTGTTACGAAATTGGCCTTTCGGGTACTCATTTTAAAAGGTTTACCGTCCATTACGATGGTCACAAACTGATATACCAGTACATCTACACGGTTTTGATCATACCCCAGCACACCGAGGGCGGACAATACATCCGGGTAAGTGGCAATATGGTCAGCTCCAAAAATATCCACACACACATCGTAACCTCGATCCAGTTTATGGGCATGGTATGCGATATCGGGCAGGCGATAGGTCGGCTCACCGGAGCTTTTCACCAGAACGGTATCTTTTTCTTTTCCGAAAGAAGTCGTTTTGAACCAAAGAGCTCCGTCCTCTTTGTAGGTGAGTCCTTTTTCATCGAGACGCTTGAGCACATCATCAATCGACCCGTTTTCGTAGAGATCATTCTCGTTGAAATAGGTATTCATTCGGATGTTCATCCGGTCGAGGGTTCTGCTAATGTCATCAAAAATGACCCGCTCTGCGGTTTCCTTGAAAATGAGATGATCGGGCTGGTCGATGAATGCATCTTTATGTTCCTCAATCAGGGTTCGAGCAATATCTACAATATACTCGCCCTCATAGCTCCCCTCCGGCAAGTCGACTTCGCGACCAAGCAATTGCTGATATCGTACCGCTACACTATTGCCCAACACGCGCATTTGTCGACCGGCATTGTTGAAATAGTACTCTCTGTCAACATCGGCGCCAACCCACTCGTACAAGCGGGCAACGGTATCACCCAAAACCGCGTTTCGGCCATGTCCAACGGTTAACGGTCCGGTAGGATTGGCACTTACAAACTCAACCTGATAACGTTTCCCGGCGAGCTGACGCCCTTTTCCATATGTTTCCCCCTGCTCTAATGCGCCTTTCAGTGCCGTATAGAGCCAATTGGGGGCAAAGCGGAAGTTTATAAACCCGGGTCCGGCGATTTCAATCCCCTCCAACTGACCTGCATCATAATTCAAGGTATTAACCAGTTCTTCGGCTATAGCACGAGGAGGCTTACGCAAGGGCTTCGCAAGGGTCATGGCCACATTGGTCGCCAGATCCCCATGCTCGGCAATCCGAGGTTTTTCCAGAACAACCTCAGGCAGTTCAAGATCGGGGTACAGGCGTTGTAATGCTTCGCTAATGATGTGTTTCAGGTAATCGTTCATATAAAAACTCGGGTGTACGTGGTCGGAAAGGCGACAAAGGCGATTGATCTCAACCGGAAGAGTTGCCGTTTCTGAATCAATTTATCCGAGAAATATACGGAAGTTCAGCCAATCAACCCTTTACTGCGCAGACTTACATATTCATATCCCGCTACGATAATATGGTCTTCTACATAAACGCCTAAAATGCGCCCGGCATCGTAAAGGCGTTTGGTAAGCTGGATGTCGGCCTGCGAGGCCGCAGCATTTCCGGAAGGATGGTTATGCAGCAACACCACGCTGTGTGCATCATTCAAAATAGCTTGCCTCATCGCTTCAGATGGATCTACTATGGTAGCTGTTTGTCCGCCTATGCTCATGCGTTCATAGCCAATCATACGCTTTGCGGCATTCATAAATGCGATGATAAATACCTCCTTGCGTAAATCCCTCATTTTCGGACCAAAATAGGCATATACATCATCAGGAGATCGAAAAAACACCTTCTCATCGAGCGAGGCGCTTTGCAGTCGCCTTCCCAGTTCGAGGGCTGCCAAAATGGTAACCGCCTTCACCGATCCAATGCCACTCACCCTACATAAATCTCGATGCTCCTTTCTGGCCAGGTTGTGTAATCCGCCACTCACGTCCAAAACCGAGCGAGCCGTATCAATTACATTCATTTGTTTCGTGCCTGTTCGCAGCAAAATAGCCAACAGTTCTGCATTCGAGAGTACTTCCGCGCCATGGCGAAGCAGTTTTTCCCGGGGTTGATCGTCGGGAGGCATATCTTTGACAACCCTTGGCGGCATCACCAGGTTGTCGGACCGTGTCATATTTTCCATAGTACATTCATTTAAGTAAGCTTGCCAGAGCAACACCCACGCCTCCATCCTAGTGGACCAGAAAGCCTGTTTACTGGCAGGTAAGACTACATAAATGAGTAAAAAGACCCGGATTTCTTACACGATTTACACAAAACTCACAGTTTTTTTCTGAATAGCGGGTAGTTTGAACCGTATTTCCGTGCCCGATTCGTCGCCCCGAACCGTAAGATTCCCGCCCATATCCTTAACTGAATTCATTCAATTTCCGGCCAGACTCCCAACTCAACACTAGCCAAATATTGTTTTTATTGACTTAAACCCGGGTTAATAAGTCAAGCTATTATCTATTAACAAATCGGGTTATCATGCGAAAATGCGGACCTATTCCGGGAACGTCAAACTCCTCTGAAATGCACTTCCAGCCGTTTTTTTCATAAAATGGCACAGCTTTGAGCCTGGCATTGCACCAAAAGTATGAGGAATACCCGATGGAGGAGGCATCGTTTAAGGCATATTGAATCAGTATGGTTCCCAGCCCTCGACCCTGAACCTCTGTAGCCGTTGCCATACCGCGAAGTTGCCATGCGTTTAAGGTCCCCGCTGCCATTTCAGAATGAGCTGCTTCAGAGATCTCCGATAGCTGATGCCTCCGAACACATAGATTATCTGCCGCAATCTCGGTTGAATCGTCGATGATTGACAGATTGCGCTGAAGCAAACTCAAACAAACCCGAGCTGAACCGCCTTCAAACAAAGCGTAATGCCGCGATGAAGACTCATCGTCTCCCTGGAAACGGGCCGTTTCAAAGGGTTTTTCGGCACGAAGCACGTCATGACGAAGCGACAGGATTTCATCCACCTTGCAACGACGCATCTCCATTCGTCAGATTCCTCCCATAAGCGGTTCATCAGCCGCACGAAGTGAATCGTTGGGGAGTCCGGACGGATTAGCCTTTTTAATCTGCTCAATGGCCGATAGAACAACCTCCAGATGCTTCTCCTTTGAGTTTTGATAGAAATTCTGTGCTGCACCAGACAGTTTTGGCTTGCCGTGCAAGGGTTTATCACTTACACAAAGCAGCGTTGCGTTGGGAACGCGATAACGAAATCCGTTCGTAGCCACTGTTGCCGACTCCATGTCGATAGCGATTGACCTGCTCATGTTGATTTCCTCAACCGTGCGTTTTTTAACAAACTCCCAATTGCGGTTATCGGTTGTGTACACCGTACCGAGCCGGTAGTTAAGCTCGTATTTTTCCAGGGCGTTCTGCAGGTGAATGTTGAGTAGATAATTCGGCGTTAGCGGCACACTTTTCGGCAGAATCTCATCAAAAACAGCATCCGAGCGCATATAACCGGACGCCAGAACAAAGTCGCCGATTTCCTGATGATTGCGAAGTCCGCCACAATGCCCGACCATAATCATTACATCCGGACGTAAAACCGCTACGTGATCTGTGCAGGTTTTGGCATTAGAGGGACCAACCCCGATGTTAACCAACGTCACCCCGAGATTATCATCCAGCTTGTGGTGATAGGCCGGCATCTGCACTCCCGCTCGCGATGGCTGAACACAGTCCGGGAATTTTTGCTTGAATACCTCCACATGCATATCGTAGTTGGTAAACAGAATGTAGCGCTGAAAATCTTCCGCCGAGGTACCGGTATAATGCTGGAGGCGGTCGATGGATAAGTCAATTCGCTCGGCTTTAAAAAGGAATAACTTCTTCTGCGTGAAATCCCACACATCTTCATCCAGATTATCCAGCAAAACCGGGTCGTTCAGTGCGATTTTCTTGCGACTAGGCTTCACTTCAATTTCCGCTCCTTTTTGCAGGAGGCGGCGAATTTCCCGGCTCAGATACCAGTTAAACACCCTGGGCTTGGCAAACTCACCGGAAATACGGGGGTTGTGCTCCGACCATGCCCGGATGACGGTTAACTGGGGATAGTACCCACCGTTGTCAACCTCCTCCATATACGCCAGGAGGTCGTTAATTCGGTTGTTGGTATCTTCAATTGGCTCACCTTTAATTGGTGAAAGCATCATAAGCTCTTTCATAATATCAATTCGTACGCGTAAAATGGTGCTGTTGGAATTCCGGTAAACGATTTGCGAAGGTTCAAGAAACCTCAGTCCGGTTGGTTATCTGACTAAGATACGGGATTCCTTTTTCTGTTGATAGCCGGGTGTTTACACAGGTCTCTGTTAACCGTTTATCGATGAATGGTCAACGTCAAAACCCATCTGCACATCTTTGCGTAACTTAAAAAAACACTGCAGTATAAGGCGCCGAATCATGACCTGTTATTTGTTCAAATGGATGTATTTTAAATAAAAGGTAACTCGATTAAGTGGATAGAATTAAACGATTAGATACCCATAGCTTTCTGAGTTATTAAATTATAGTTAACAAAGCCAATATGGCGACTATAGATCTCTTATATAACCTGGCAATTCTAGTTGCAATTTGTGTTGTTTCCGGATTTATCGATACGCGCTACAGTAAAGAAACGTGGGCAGGTTATATACTACAAGGATTCCTTTTTGGCTTCGCAGCCGCCATCGGAATGATATTTCCGTATTCCGTAATTGGGGAGGCCATTTTCGATGCCAGAACAGTAGTAATTAGTGTGGTCACATTGTTTTTTGGTCCCGTTGCAGGACTCATTACCGTAGCAATCTCTATTTTGGCTCGTGTATATGTAGGTGGAGAAGCCATGATTCCTGGAATAGTTGTTATTTCATCCTCTTTTCTTATTGGATATGTCTTTTACACACTGCATAAAAGCTCCACAACGTATAATTACTCCATCGGCTTGCTCTACTCAATGGGTATCTCTGTACACATTGTGATGCTAATTCTGCTTGCTATTCTACTACCCGATTACGCAAGAGAACCTTTTTTGAGGCAGTTCGGCATTACAGTAATCGTCTTTTATCCGCTAGCTACCATACTTATAGGAAAAGTACTTAACGACCACTTTCTTGGCAAAAAGCTAATCAATGACCTGCAGAATAGTAAAGCTCAGCTGAATACAAGCCTGAAAGAAAAAAAGATATTGCTTGCTGAAATTCACCATCGGGTTAAAAATAACCTGGCAATTGTTTCCAGTCTTATCTCATTACAAAGTGACTTAATACGAGATCAGGAAGCAAAAAACCTTCTTACCGAAACGGAAGGGCGCATACGGTCGATGTCGCTCATTCATGAACTGGTGTATAAAAATGATAGCTACGAAGTTGTTGAAATAGATAGCTACCTCAAAGCGTTTCAAAGCATCTTGGCAGACATGTACAGCGATAAACAACATGCTATTAATATTACAAATGAGGCCTACAATATTTACCTGAATCTTAATAAGGCTATACCCTGTGCCCTGATTTTAAATGAACTGCTCACAAATGCTTATAAGCATGCCTTTAATGGCGTTGAAAGGGGAGAAATCATCGTGCGCTTCACGGAAAAAAGAGAAAACTACGTCTTAACGGTTAGTGATAACGGAGTTGGATTACCAGATGATTTCAATCCTGCAGATGCAACATCCTTTGGTTTTACTATAGTCTACGGTCTCACACAACAGCTCAATGGCAAAGTGAAGTTTAGCAACGCTGATGATACCACCTTTACTGTCATCTTTCCAAAAGCCGACTAATTACTAAGGAAAAGCGTTTCCACAACATCAAAAGTACACGCAAATCATAGTACTATTGACTTTACGAAGCCTTATATTTACCGAATTGAAATTTCTTTAATCATACACACATACAGTATTAAAAAATGGCACGTGTTGAAGTTGTGATGCCCAAAATGGGTGAATCCATTATGGAAGGAACCGTTATTGAATGGTCAAAGTCCATAGGTGATACTATTGAACAAGACGAAACCCTTCTGGAAATTGCCACCGATAAGGTCGACTCGGAAGTGCCCTCGCCGGCATCCGGAGTTCTGGTGGAAATTCTGGCTGAAGTAAATGATACTATTGAAGTAGGGAATGTTATAGCCATCATAGAGACCGATGCTTCTGCTGCCGGTGATGCCGGATCTGCCAAAGAGGAAGCTCCCGCTAAAGACGAAGCACCTGCTGAGGAAGAAGAACCCACTGCAGCCGCTGAAGATAATGAGGATGCATCCGACGATAAACCATCGGCTAACGTTGAAGGCGACACTCCGCCGCAACGCGAAGGTTCTGACGGGCGATTCTACTCCCCGCTGGTGCGTTCTATCGCCAAAGAAGAAGGTGTTTCCATGGAAGAACTGGAGTCTATTGAAGGCTCCGGCGCACAAGGACGTGTAAACAAGCAGGATGTACTCGACTATCTGAACAAGAAAAAGTCAAGCAAGTCTGAAGCTCCGAAACTTAGCAAGCCGGTAGATAAACCAGCTGCTCAACCCTCATCTTCGTCTTCACCATCTGCAGGAGACCGAATCTCTGCCGGTGAAATTAAGGTCAACTGGCCAAGCGAGAACGTTGAAATCATCAAAATGGATCGGATGCGAAAGCTGATTGCCGACCATATGGTGAAATCAAAGCAGACTTCAGCGCATGTAACAACTTTCGCTGAAGCCGATGTGACCAACCTGGTTAACTTCCGTGAGAAAAATAAAGGGCGATTCCAGCAAGAAAACGGATTTAAACTCACCTTCACCCCGTTTATTATTGAGGCAACCATTCAGGCGCTGCGCGAGTATCCGCTCATGAACAGCTCTGTGGATGGAGAAAATATTGTACTCAAGCGTGATATTAACTACGGTATTGCTGTATCGTTGGGCGAGTCGGGCAGTGGTGGACTCATCGTTCCTGTAATTAAGAATGCAGGCGAAATGAACCTGCACGGACTGGCGCGCGCCACCAACGATCTGGCCCGTAAGGCCCGTAGCAAGCAGTTATCGCCAGATGATCTGGTGGGTGGAACCTTCACCCTCACGAACTATGGCTCTGTAGGAAATCTGATGGGTACCCCAATCATCAATCAGCCTCAGGTAGCCATATTTGGTACCGGCGCCATTAAGAAGCGCCCCGTTGTGATGGAAACCGAAATAGGTGATGTGATTGCCGTTCGACACATGCTTTATCTCTCCATGAGCTACGATCATCGAATTATTGATGGTGCCCTGGGTGGAGCATTTGTGCAACGCGTGGTTCAGCTACTGGAAAGTTTCGATCCTAATCGTACCATCTAAATCTGTGTGGCGTATCCCAAAGGCTTTTGCGGTAAAAAAACGTCTCGTTTTATATCATAAGTCTCACACGCCAACAACATCTCATAAAAAAACGGCATGTTGCACAGCGCTTCATGCCGTTTTTTTGCATATATCCCTGTAATTTTGGGTCATGATGACCATTAACTCGATCACATCTCTTCGCGAGGCTTTGAAGCCCGCCCGCCAGGCCGGTAAACGCATCGGTCTTGTCCCCACCATGGGGGCCCTGCACGAAGGTCACCTCTCGTTAATAGCGGAAGCCCGGCAGGTTTGCGATGTGGTTGTTACCACGATTTTCGTTAACCCAACCCAATTTGGTCCTAACGAAGACCTCGACCGCTACCCCCGTACGCTGAAACAAGATCTGGAAGCCTGCAAGGAAGCCGGCGTTGACTTCGTTTTCACCCCCGAAACAACAGAACTATATCCCCCGGAAGCCCAGTTTCTATCCATTCGCATCGCAGAACTGACCGACCACCTGTGCGGAGCCACCCGTCCCGGGCATTTCAACGGAGTTCTGCAGATCGTAAACAAACTCTTCAACATCGTTCAACCAACCGATGCCTGGTTTGGCCAGAAAGACATCCAGCAGCTCATCCTGCTGGAGACCATGGTTCGCGAGTTCAATATTCCGGTGCGCATACACCGCGGGAAAACCATCCGGGAAGCGGATGGACTGGCCATGAGCTCCAGAAATCGATACCTGAGCGCACAAGAGCGGGCGATAGCACCGCAATTGTATGCAGAAATCACCTCCATCCGAGATTATCTCAAGCATGGCGGAGATATCACCGCAGAAGACCTGGATCGCACCCTGGCAGCGGCCAGATACCGCCTTACAGAAATTGGTTTTAAAATTGATTATCTTTCCATTGTAGATGTACGAAACCTACAGCCACAACAACGTGTTTATTCAGATAGAACGTACATCATAGCGGTGGCCGCAAAGATTGGGAACACCCGACTGATAGACAACATTATATTTTAAATATAGCCTTCCAACGGGGGACGAACTCGGGCTGAAACCATTTGAACAAAGTATTATTTCATTACGCTGTCTGAATTATGACTATTGAAATGTTTAAATCTAAACTGCACATGGCAACCGTGACGGAGGCCGACCTTTATTACGAAGGCAGCATCACGATTGACCAGGACTTATTGGATGCAGCCCATCTGCTTCCCTACGAAAAAGTGCAGGTAGTAAACGTGAACAACGGTTCCCGGCTAGAAACCTACACCATTCCGGGTCCACGGGGAAGTAAAGTGATATGCCTGAACGGTCCGGCCGCCCGCATGCATGCCGTTGGCGATCGCGTAATCATTATTTCATACACGCATTTAACACCGGAAGAAGCTCGCGAGCATAAGCCTCAGATTGTGATTTTGAACAAAGATAATGAGCCCGTTAAAACCGTTACCGAGTCTGTTTACCGGCAAAATTTCGCTGAAGAAGTAGGGTTGAAGTAAATTTTGAATACATCCGACTATTTTTCCAAGACGTTGCAAGGCCTTGAGCCCGTCCTGCAACAAGAGCTCACTGAATTGGGTGCCATTAACGCGCAGGTTCGCAAGCGTGGGGTTGCGTTTGAGGCCGATGACCACACGTTGTATCGCATTCTGATGTATTCACGGATTGCGTTGCGTATTCTCAAACCCATCGCCGTAGGTAAGGTAAGCAACGAGCAGGAGCTGTACGATTTCATAAAGACTGTGGAGTGGCATGGTCCGCTAACGCTCAAAACGACGTTTGCTATCGACTGCGACACCTTCCACCCGGAAATGAATCACAATATCTTTTTGTCGCAAAAGTCGAAGGATGCCATTGTTGATCAGTTTCGCGAACGCTATGAGCTCCGGCCCAGTGTTTCACCCAAAGATCCCGATGTACTGATTAATTTACATGTGGGTCAAGACGGTACCGTTACGGTTTCGTTGGATGCATCCGGGAAGTCGATGAATCAGCGCGGCTATAGGGTTGCAACAGGCCCGGCTCCGTTGAACGAAGTGCTCGCGGCGGGATTGCTGAAAATGTCGGGATGGGACCCCTCAACAACACTCATCGACCCGATGTGCGGAACAGGAACATTCCTGATCGAAGGCGCTCTTATGGCCAAAAACAAAGCCCCGGGGCTGTTGCATGATGGATTTGGCATTAAACGATGGCCAGGGTTTCGAAGTATTTTGTGGTTACAGATTCAAAAAGATGCTCGCGATGCCACTCGCAAAGATGTGGATTGGATATTCGGGAGTGATATTAACGACAGAGCCATTGATTCGACGATTAAAAACCTCAAGCGTGCACGATTGTCGCAGAATGTGAAGGTGCGTGTAGGGAAAGTAGATCAGATCTATGTTCCGCCCGAGAGAAAAGGGGTCATTATTATGAACCCGCCTTATGGTGAGCGTATCGGAGACATGTCTACATTGCGGTCGCTCTATCCGAAAATACTCACCCATTTGAAAAAGTATGCCTCCGGTTATAAGCTGGTTGTATTTACCGGAGACAAAGAGTTCAAAAATGTGTTCGGACTGAAGCCCGACCGATCAATGGAGCTTTTGAATGGCACTATTCCCTGCGACTATCTTGAGTATAGCATTCATGGTTCTTGATATTAAGAAATCCGGTACATATTCATAACCGGTTCTCAGTTTGGGTCGCTCTTTTCGTTCTCTAGTGCGTGCAAAACCGATGAACCGACAACGTTTAGTGAATGCAGATACCGCTTACTAGACGATAAAATAGCAGATTTCTGTAACTCCAATCTGCCTGTACGGAACCGATCATAATACGTGCATCACAGCAGGTACAGCACACCAGCAACCCATAAAAAAAAATACACGCATTTTCTTTTATGGAAGCGCTTTTCCATCAAAATTTGTGTATATTTAAACTGTTCTAGTAATTACCCTAACATCCCTAACACAAAAGGCGACCTGGTGAAACAGCTCGCCTTTTTTTATTTGTATAAGCTGGGAATTACCATTCACACAAGCATGTTAGCAAAGCGTATCTCCTATAAAACCTTCGTATATTTGAGGCATGGACGCAAAAAAACGCTATTTATTTAAAGATCGCCTCGTAAAAGGCATCACCACAGACGGACACTTCCGCGTGTCGGTTGTTAAAACGACCGATGTAGTTAAGGCCGCAAAAGCAAATCATAATTTATCTCCGCTTGCAACGGTTTTACTCGGGCGAACACTCACTGCAGCGCTTCTGCTCGCATCCGAACTGAAAGGAGAAGAGCGAATACGACTACAACTACAAGGAAATGGTCCTGTTGGAACTATTATTGCGGAAGCAAACGCGGTTGGAGAGGCAAGGGGTTACGTTCACAACCCGCTTGCTGAACTAGACTTTACTAAGGATAATCCTCAAATTGGCGATGGTCTCGGAATTGGATTACTTACCTTTTCTAAAATGTTGTACAACGAAGCTCAGGCGATCACCGGTACAGTTGAATTGCGCAATGGAAATATTACGGAGGATGTTGCCTTTTATCTGTTTCAGTCGGAACAAATTCCTTCAGCAATTACACTCGACGTTGGTATTGATGATACTGGTGAAGTAACGCACGCTGGCGGTATTCTTATCCAGGCATTACCCGGTGCTCCTGAAAAACAGATTGATACACTTGAGGCAAATCTGCAGCAACTAATTCCATTATCCCACCACTTTTCGCAAGATGAGTATATTGACGACCTCATGAAAACTGTCCTCATGCCATTCGACAGCAAAGAGTTAAATCGTGTTCCTGTACACTTTTTCTGCCGATGTACAAAAGACCGATTTGTAGACGCCATGGCCTTACTTAGTATAGATGAGCTAGACAATATGAAAGACGAAGACCAGGAACTGGTTTGTCATTACTGCTCAAAAAAATACATAATATCTTCTCCCGAGATTAAAAATATAGTGGAAGAAATGCGTATTAAAATGAATTGAGCAAGGGATTCTACAATAGATTGTTACAGTAGCCGGCAGACGAATTCAGTGGTGATAAGTTTACGCTAAGCTCACTCGCGTAGTACTATCGCTAGATTGAATATCTATAAGAAACCAATCTAGTTACTGGATGCTCGACAGGACTACATTCCATCGTTATTTATGACCGTTGTAGAGCGGTTATCTGGTGTCGCTCTTCCTCAAGATATCTTCTACCACATCTTCGAGCTTATAAAACCCAGCCGATTGTTGTTTCAGCCAGTGGGCAGCTTTTAGTGCACCGGCCGCAAATGCGTCGCGCGAAAGCGCCGTATGTGATATTCGTATATCGTCAAATGGCGAGCGGATGCGCAACTCATGTTCACCATAAACACCCGGTATACGCTGAGACGTGATGTAGATAGCCTCTTTGGTTGGCTTCACCGACGGCGATATACCGTACTCTATAGTGGTGGCAGTATCCTCAACATGTTTTTTCCATATCGTTGCCGCGGTTTGAGCTGTTCCACTCGGCGCATCGGCCTTATCCATGTGATGAACCTCGTGAAAAGAGGCCTTAAACTCCGATAACCTACCCATAGAAGCAGCTGCTTGCTCTATGATTTTCAAATATAGTTGAACACCAAGCGAGAAATTTGATCCATATAAAACAGGTACTTCTGACTCATTGCTCAGCGCAGTAACTTCCTGTTCACTCTCCTCTGTACACCACCCCGTTGTACCTACTACTACCGGTACACCCAGTTCGGTAAGTTTTCGGATATTGGTAACTACTCCATCCGGATGAGAAAAATCTATCGCAAGATCGATATTGGTGAACTTCTCTTCTCTAATGGAAGCACCATCCTTATTCAATTTACCAATAACTACGAGGCCAACGGTTATGTTGTGCTCTTTGGCAAGAGCGTGTAATCGTCTACCCATTTTACCGTAGCCAATAAGTGCTATATTCACAACGGTCTCCTTTAGAGTTTAAGCGAGCCTGAATTGAGGTGCTGCATTAACAGAAAAGCTTGTATGGCTGTAGTTGGAGTAATTATTGTTTCATCTATGTCAAAACTCCTGGCATGCAGCGGGTAGGAGGTTTCTACGCTGCTGGCGCTGCCTACCCTGGTAAATAGTGCAGGAATCTCTTGTGTATAATAACCAAAATCTTCGGCACCCATACTCTGATCTCTGTCCAAAATTTGTTCTGCTGACAGAATTTGTGAGAGATGTTCACGGGCAAATTCCACCAGTTGACCATTATTTTCAACCGGAGGCGCACCATGCATCATGTTAACTTCTATTTTTACGCCATGCAGCTCTTCCATCTGAGAAGCTAGTGTAGCTACATAATTTCGGATTCTTAATCGCTCACTTTCAGCCGACGCTCTGATAGTACCGCCAAATGTGACATTTTCCGGAATCACATTGAGAACGTCGCCACCATGAAACATGCTTACGGCAATGACAACCGGTGACCTTGAGTCTGTTATTCGTGTTGAAAGCTGGTACATTTGCTGCACAATTGTATGAGCAATCCAGATCGTATCTTTGCCTGTATGTGGACGGGCTGAATGCGTAGTTGTTGGGGCTTTTACGGTAATTTCAAATGCATCAAATGATGCCGTATCAGGACCGTACTTAAGGGCAATTTTTCCTATTCCAATAGTAGGATCTACATGCATCCCATAAACCGCTTCAACTCCATCCAGAACACCATCCTGAATCATCTCGGGCGCACCGCTTGGCGTAGTCTCTTCCGCAGGTTGCCAGAATACCCTGACCGTACCCGTAAATTTGTTGCGATGCTCGTACAGTAAACAAGCTACGCCATAGGCTATAGTTGAATGAACATCGTGACCGCATAAATGGGCGACACCATCATGCTGAGATTTGTAAGGGGCTGTTTTAGCGTCATGTATAGCCAACGCATCCATGTCAGCCCGATAAGCTACACACCTTTTCAGCTGTGACGCATCTTCTTTTGTGGCCGCTGCATCCCCAGGCAGGCCTTCGTCTTTCAAACTTCCCTCAATATCTACAAAAAAACCTGTGCGTGCTACCGTTTTACTGGTCTTAATTCCTTTGGCCGCAAGTAATTTTTTGATATGAGCAGCTGTGTTTGTCTCTTGCCAGCTTAGTTCGGGATTTTGGTGAAGGTGACGGCGCAAGGCTATAAGATCTTTCTCAATAGCTTGAGAGGTTACCCGCAGAGCATCGAATAGAGCCGGCATATCAAGTACTGAATGAAGAGCCACACCCGCAGGTACTGGTAGCCTGTGGATTTTCAAAAGTGAACCCACGAGCATCCAGTCCATCGCGGAAGTCAACCACAGTTCCGCTCAGATACATCAAATGTCTTTTGTCTACAATGATTTGTATTCCTTCACGCTCAATCTGGGTGTCGAAATCGTTTTTGTGATCAAACCCGAGCACATAACTCATACCGGAGCACCCTCCGCCCTTTACACCAACCCTTAGAAACTGATCTTCTGGTGTTGACTCATCAGCACGAATTTTTTGAATTTGTTTTGCTGCACGTGACGTTAGCTGAACCGCGTTGTCTATGTCATCAAGTGACATAAAATCCGTTTCTGCAGGTGTAGCAGTCGCTGTTTCCTTAATCTCATCATCATCACCGAGAATGTCGGCAATTGTTTTGTCTAAATCGTCCAAAACTAAATAGTGTTAAGTGATACGTGTGTTCCTGTGTAGTAAACTGACATAAAGGCTATATCGTTTATTGATTCTAAATAAAGATAAGCATTTTTTATGCGCTCTTAAAGATATTTGGCTAGCATTTGCTACTACAGGTGCGAGGGCGGATACCTAGGGGATTATCTACACCGGTTCTGCGGTTAATGTAAAGTACTCTCTACGTTCATGACTAAATAACCGCAACACGCCAGCACTTACCAGGTTAACCAGTATTCTGCTGGCTCTCCGCGGTGATATGTTTACCAGATTGGAATACTCTTTTACAGTAATTCTTTGATATTCATTTAGATAACGAAAAAGACGCTGCTCGTTAGGGCCGTATTCAAACGTTATGCCACTGGTTGAAGTCATATTTTTGAGAACTTGTTCTACCTCTCTGCTCGCTTGCATACTTTTGTCTTTTTCGCGTACATACACGAATCTACGTCCATCCTGTTCCACATAAACGGGCTTAATTTCCGCCTCTTTAACCTTTACAATAATTACATCCCTGTCTTTATAGGTAACGGTTTCAACATCTGCCTGCAGTGGAGGGATGCAACAGTAGTTTATCGCTTTATCCAACAGGAAATCTTGTTCATAGAAGCTTTCAACACCTAATATGCGTTTGTCATCGTCAACACCGATAAGCATGGTTCCACCTCTTGTGTTGGCGAATGCAGCGAGTTCACGTGCAATTTTTTCTGGTGATGAAATAATTCGCTTGAATTCGAGGTACGTTCCCTCACCGGTTTTTACCAGTCGCTTGAGGTCACCAACAGACATTTGCGAAGGAACAGGGGGCGTGAAGTTCATAACGCTGCACGTTTTTCAAAGAATGAGTTTTACTATCCTTTAGTTGATTATGCTGCGATTTTAGAGTTATCTCAGGCTTTATACTACCTGATTTGCTTTATTTCACAGTACAATCTACAAAGTATTTCAACAGATTAACGAGAAGAACAAAGAAGTTCGTTCATCTGATTCACTGAATTTAGAAAATACTTCGCGAGGATTAAAACAGACCGTGTATTAAATTAAAATTTCCTCTTTAGACTCACGAGTCATAAGCTCATACATCGCTTCCATAGGGTTTTTTTCTTCAAACAGAACCTTATAAACCATTTCTGTAATCGGCATTTCTATCCCAAGATGTTGGCTCCACTCATATACTGAACGGGTTGTTTTTACACCTTCTGCTATCATACTCATGCGTTGACGGATGTCGTTAAGCTTTTCACCTTTACCTATGTGATACCCTACATAGCGATTACGACTATGTTCACTTGTGCAGGTAACGATAAGGTCCCCAACTCCGGCAAGTCCGGAAAACGTGTCTTGCGAAGCGCCTAGTCTAGTACCCAGGCGTTTAATTTCGAGAAGTCCCCTGGTCAGGAGTGCAGCTTTGGCGTTGTCGCCCAGGTCAGCTCCATCCACAATTCCAGCGGCAATTGCCATAATATTTTTAACGGCACCGGCAACTTCCACGCCAATCACATCATGGTTCACATAGACTCTGAACATTGGAGTCATAAAAGCTTCCTGCACGAGCCGTGAAGTTGTTCGTGAATTGGCTGCCGAAACAACAACCGTAGGTTTGCCTCTGGCCACTTCCTCAGCATGGCTAGGTCCACTTAATGTACCGATATGGTCCTCAGATATTACATCTTTAAGTACTTCCGTTAAAACCTGCGTCATGGACATGAAGGTATCTTTTTCTATACCTTTAGACACCGTAACGATAATTTCAGTACCATTTAACTGGTTTCGGGCTCGCTGTGCAACTTCCCTCATCGTATGCGATGGCGTTGCAAAAACAATCATGTCCCGTCCGGCAAAAGTGTCTTCAAATGTGGAGGTGGCCCTGACGGACCCGGGAAGTACGAGGTCGGGCAAATACGTTGGGTTGCGATGAATTGTATTAATTGCAGATACGATTTCGGGTTCACGAGCCCAAAGGAGAACGTCGTGTCCGTTACTTTGAAGAACTACAGATAGCGCTGTGCCCCAACTGCCTGCGCCTATTACGGATACTTTCACGCCGACTGCTCCTCGTTAAGTTTACCCTTAGCCGGGGCAAATGAATTTACACGGTTTTCTGTTCCATTCATTAACCGCTTTATGTTTCCGTGATGTTTAACTACGATGAACAAGGCTATTGCTGAGCTTATTACCATTAGACTTCCATCAATATGATTATAGCCAAATGCATATCGCAGCATAATTAAAAACAAAGGATAACTAATGGAGGCGATTATGGATGCCAACGAAACATACCGGCTTGCAAACATCACAATTAAAAATATACTCAAGGCAAGCGAAATAGAAACAGGTTCAATTCCATACAGCATGCCGGCGGCTGTGATAACGCCCTTACCCCCTTTAAAATTAGCATAGAGTGGATACATATGACCAATTACTGCCGATGTACCGGCAATCACACGCATCGTAGAGTCAATATTCCAGACTCCAAATAGCACTTCGGGCATTTCTCCAAATGCAAAACCTATCTGGCTTATATAAAAAGCCGCTACAAAGCCCTTACTCAGATCAATTAGTGAAACAACCGCCCCGGCTTTCCAGCCAAGCACTCTGAATGTATTAGTAGCGCCAGCATTTCCACTTCCATGATCCCGAATATCTACTCCCTTGGTGAGTTTTCCGACCCATACAGATGTTGGGATAGACCCTATTAAATAACTCAGTACGATGATGAAGGTGAATGAAAGCAAACCAATTGTTTTTCAAGTTTTTTGGTGCTGCAACATGTGCAGTAATATCTGTACCAATGATACACATTTTTCGGCAATACATCACTTGTCATTACTAAAAGCGCTTTTTTAATATGAAAGTTGACATATTTTAATACCTGTCTGCTGAAATAGAGGTACAGTCAAAAGAACAAAAAAAAGGAGTAACAACTTGCGTTCCTACTCCTTTTGTCGAGTTTATCAAATTCAGGCACCTTAATATCTCAGAGATGGCGCTCTGCATGGTAAGATGAACGAACAAGCGGTCCGCTTTCTACATGATCAATTCCTTTAGCTTCGCCAATTCGCTTGTATTCTGCGAATACATCCGGGTGAACCCATTCCTTTACGGGGAGGTGCATCTTGGTGGGTTGCATATATTGCCCGATAGTAAGCACATCTACACCCGCTTTAACAACATCGTCCATCAGCTGATATACCTCTTCTTTGGTTTCACCAAGACCTACCATGATACCGGTTTTGGTGCGAAGGCCCTGGTCTTTACAACGACGAAGTAGTTCAAGGGATCTGTGATACTTAGCCTGTGGACGCACAATTCGATATAAGCTGGGTACGGTTTCCAGATTATGATTGAGTACTTCCGGCTTGGCATCAATAACAATCTGTAATGCTTCCCAGACGCCTCGGAAATCGGGAATGAGAACCTCAATTGTTACACCTTCTATTTCTTCACGAAGACGTTTGAGTGTTTCTGCGAAAATAGGAGCGCCGCCATCTTTTCGTTCGTCTCTATTTACTGATGTAATTACTACATGCTTTAGGTTCATGAGTTTTGCTGCGTTTGCAACACGGTTAGGCTCATCCCAGTCGAGCCCCTGAACAGGACGACCGGTTTTTATAGCACAAAAACCGCACGAACGCGTACAAACATCACCCAATATCATGAACGTTGCCGTACCGTTACCCCAGCACTCGCCCATGTTCGGACAACGCGCTTCACCACAGACCGTGTTTAACTTGTGATCACGTATAATGTCTGCAACTTCGCGAAATGTACGGCCAGTTGGCAGTTTCACGCGCAGCCACTCAGGACGGCGGGAGGTGTCTTTAACCTCAGATGGTATTACGTCGAGTTCTTTAATCATAATGGTTAAATATACGGTTTTTGCGGCTTGGAATGGGTATCCGCAATCAAAAGTTCAATTTTAAATACGAGTTCTAATGAGTATTCCAATAATACGAGGCAGCGTATTACGTATGTCGGTTCTATGTATGTGTTTTTCTATATCTCTATTTCAAGCTTGACCTGGAGAATGATTCAAATTAACGGTTGACTGAGGCAATCCGTTCATTGATGCCGCTTCGGGCGGAAGGCCAGGTAAACGCTTGATTGTTGCACCGAAAACATCCCCAAAGTGATGCAATATGTTCTCTTTTACCTCATGTTCATCAATTTGACGACCAAGAAGCTCCGATAAACTGGTCACAGCCTTGTTCGTGATGCCACATGGTACAATATGCCCGAAGTAATCGAGTTTTGTATTCACATTGAGTGCGAAGCCGTGCATCGTAACCCATCGTGAACATTTAATTCCAAAGGCACAGATTTTGGCGTCGCCTACCCAGACTCCGGTGAGTTTATCAATCCGTCCGGCGGTAATGCCATAATCGGCACAAACACGAATTATGGTTTCTTCGAGAAGACGCAGGTACTTGTGGATATCCGTGAAGTAGCGATCGAGGTCGAGAATGGGATAACCCACAATTTGCCCCGGACCATGGTAGGTAATGTCCCCTCCGCGATCGATTTTCACGTAGGTTGCTTCAAGGTCGGCCAGTTCGGCGTCATTTTTTAGCAAATTCGCCGCATCACCGCTTTTTCCCAGCGTGTACACGTGCGGATGTTCTACAAAAAGGAGTACGTCGTGGGAAGTGAACGCTTCTTCAGGTTTGGATGTCGTCTTTTCGGGTGAAGCATCCCCTACGTTTGCGTCGGCCGAAGCTGTGTTACCCGAGCGAGCAATCGAATGAGTATCCGCCACGGTGGACGAAGACTTCAAGCCGACGGGTTCAGCACCTGTGTCTGCATCCGACGATGTAGTACCATTTGGTGTTATGTCTATCCCTTCATCAGTGTTTACATCCAATCCGTCTTTGTTGACCTGTTGTAAGGCATTCGCCTTCGCATTTCGCTGCAGTTTTTCCTCAATCAGGCGCTTTTGAATAGCAGCCTGCAGTTCCCAGGTTTCGCGGTAGGGTGCCCGGCCGAGATCATAGCAGACAATAGTGTTCATAACAACAGGCAGCTGCGATTTGTACCGATGGGGCGGGAAAAATAACGCCCGGCATGAACCGGGCGCATATCAACTGTTTACATCGTTGGGCAAAAGGTTCTGCCAAACAAGCATTACTTCTTCTTAACCGGGGTTCCGAGGTGAACGCCTTCGTTGTAGGCTTCCGCTACGGCTTCCATCACGGCTTCAGAAAGCGTCGGGTGCGGGTGAACCGCAGCAATGATTTCATGTCCGGTGGTTTCCAGATCACGAGCAACAACGGCCTCGGCAATCATATCGGTAACGGAGTGACCAATCATATGACAGCCTAACCACTCGCCATATTTGGCATCAAAAATTACCTTAACGAAACCTTCGGTGTGACCTGCAGCCTGCGCTTTTCCGTTCGGCATGAAGGGGAATTTACCCACGATGATTTCATGTCCGGCTTCTTTAGCCGCTTTTTCGGTCATACCCACCGAAGCGATTTCCGGCTTGCAATACGTACAGCCCGGAATGTTGTCGTAGCGAATCGGCTTCGGGTGATGTCCGGCCAATTTCTCGATACAACGCAGGGCTTCGTGCGATGCCTTATGCGCGAGCCATGGCGCTCCAGCCACATCACCAATGGCGTAAATACCTTTAACCGATGTTTCGTAGGTAACCTTATCGGCAATGATTGCACCTTTTTCGGTTTTTACGCCAATCTCTTCGAGACCAAGATTCTCGATATTTCCTACCACACCAACCGCGCTGAGTACCACATCGGTCTCAATGGTTTCGCTTCCTTTTGGTGTTTTCACCGTTACAACAACATTCTTGCCTTTTTTCTCCACCTTCTCAACGGTGCTTTCAAGCATGAGGTTGTAACCGGCTCTCTTGTAAATCTTACCGAGTTCCTTGCCTACATCTTCGTCTTCAATCGGTACCAGGGTTTTCTGCATCTCAACGATGGTTACTTCGGTTCCGAGAGTTTTGTAGAAATAGGCAAACTCAACCCCAATGGCTCCGGCACCTACAATAACCATGCGCTTGGGCTGCTTCTCAAGCTTCATCGCACGCTCTGAATTGATGATGGTCTCACCATCAAATTTCAGATTCGGGAGTTCTCGGCTTCGGGCACCCGTTGCGATAATAAAGTGCTTGGCTTTAACCGTCTCAACGGTTTTGCCATCTTCATCAGTTACAACAAGCTCTTTCGCCGATTTGAACGAACCATGGCCCATGAGAACATCAATTTTATTGGTTTTCATGAGGAACTGAATACCTTTACTCTGCTTGTCGGCTACGCCACGGCTTCGTTTGATAATCTTCTCGAAGTCAGCTTTGATTTCGCCCACAGTAAAACCGAAGTCTTCAGCATGCTTTAGACTGTCGAGGGTCTCTGCAGATTTGAGGAGCGCTTTGGTCGGAATACAACCAATATTGAGGCAAACTCCGCCTAAATCACGTTTTTCAATAATTGCTGTTTTGAATCCTAGTTGCGAGGCGCGGATAGCAGCTACATAGCCGCCAGGTCCACTACCGATTACGCAAACATCAACTTCTTTAGCCATAATAATGAGTGGTAAGGGATTGAAATGTTATAATGGGTGTACTATTCTGCGCTTCTAGCAAAATGTTCCTGAAAATAGTCTGACGAAAAAATACACATTATTCGTCACTTACGCTTTGGCTTTAAGGGCATCTACGTAATCCAGCTGCTCCCATGGAAATTCTGGTCTGCCAAAATGACCGTAGGCTGCTGTATTTCTGAAAATCGGCTTTCTGAGGTCAAATCGGTTAATAATAGAAGCCGGTTTACAGTCAAACACTTCGCTGATAATCTGAGCGAGTTCCGCATCTGACTTCTTACCGGTTCCGTACGTATTCACGTTGATAGATACCGGTTCGGCAACACCAATGGCATAAGCCAGCTGAACCAGTACTCTTTCGGCCAAACCAGCGGCTACAACGTTTTTGGCGATGTGGCGGGCGGCATACGCTGCACTTCGGTCAACTTTGGTAGCATCCTTACCGGAGAATGCACCACCGCCATGCGCTCCGTGACCACCATAGGTATCCACGATAATCTTTCTGCCTGTGAGACCGGTATCGCCGTGAGGTCCACCGATTACGAATTTACCGGTTGGATTTACGTGAATGATGGTGTTTTCGTCCATCATTCCGGCTGGAACCACACGTGGAAGCAAGTGCTCCACGATGTCGGATTTGATTTTATCTTGCGATACACCTTCATCATGCTGCGTGGAAACAACGATGGTGTGTACACGGACAGGTTTTCCGGCATCATCATACTCGATGGTAACCTGGCTCTTGCTATCAGGTGCCAGATAAGGCATTAAATCTGTGTTTTTTCGGATATTCGCAAGTTCACGAACGAGGTCATGCGAAAGCTGAATACTCAACGGCATCAAACTGTCTGTTTCTGTACAGGCATAGCCAAACATCATACCCTGGTCACCGGCACCTTCAACATCAACACCCTGAGCGATGTCGGGGCTTTGCTGATGAATGGTAACCATCACGCCACAGGAGTCTGCATCAAAACGATACGTGGATTTGGTATAACCAATATCGCGGATTACACCACGAACCAGTTCCTGAACATCCACATAAGAATTGGTGGTAACCTCGCCCGAAACCACCACAAGACCGGTTGTTACGAGGGTTTCAACGGCTACGCGTGATTTTGGATCGTCTTTCAGGAGGGCATCAAGAATCGCGTCGGATATTTGGTCGGAAACTTTGTCGGGATGTCCTTCGGATACAGACTCAGATGTGAAGAGATTTTTCATTAAGCATGCAGAGATTTAAATGAGTAGTAACATGATTTTCAGCCTCAGAAAATACGCATTAATTCTGAGTTTTTCTTGTGTAACAACCAGCATCTGTGGGCAGCAGTGGTCACTATTCCCCTGAATTATCAAAAAGTGATTGTGCCACACCGGGCATTTTAACGCCAAGATAACGATAGGCTTTGGGGGTTGGCGTTCTGCCTTTAGGAGTTCGCTGTAAGAACCCCTCCTGGATTAGGTAAGGCTCGTAGACCTCTTCGATAGTGCCCTTGTCTTCGCCAACGGCAACAGCCAGTGTGCCCAAACCAGTGGGTTTTCCGGCAAAGGTGTTGACCAGGGCATTCAGAATACGTTGATCCATATCGTCGAGCCCATGCTGATCTACATCCAGCGCATTGAGCGCTTTATCGGCTATGCGGTCGTCAATTGATGGCAGGCCCTCTACTTCGGCAAAATCTCGGGTTCTGCGCAGCAGGCGGTTCACAATTCGGGGTGTTCCCCTGCTTCGACGGGCGATTTCGAAGGAGCCTTTCTGGGTAATGTTATACCCCAAAATGCCGGATGTTCGCTCGGCAATTTGCTGTAACGTTTCTGTTTCGTAGTAATCGAGGCGTAAATCAATACCAAATCGGGCACGAAGGGGAGCTGTGAGGAGCCCTTTTCGGGTGGTGGCTCCAACCAGCGTGAATTTTCGCAGGTCAATTTGCACACTTCGGGCGTTCGGACCGGAGTCAATGATGATATCCAGCTTGAAATCTTCCATTGCCGAATAGAGGTACTCCTCCACCACGGGGTTTAATCGGTGAATTTCATCTATAAACAGTACATCACCCTGATCCAGCGAAGTAAGGAGACCGGCTAAATCACCGGGTTTTTCAAGAACCGGACCGGTAGTGGCTTTGAAACTTACTCCCATCTCATTGGCAATGATAGCAGCAAGCGTCGTTTTGCCAAGCCCGGGCGGACCGGACAACAGCACATGATCGAGGGCCTCCTCACGCATAGAGGCGGCCTTAATAAAAACCTGAAGGTTTTCAACGAGCTTTCGCTGACCAACGAAGTCGCCAAGCTGCAGGGGCCGAACAGTTTGTTCAAATACCTGATCTTTATCGGATGAGTTTAGTAGTGGGTTACTCAAGGCAGATTCCGGTTATCAGTTGTATATCATTCACTGGCAAGAAAAAGATTTAATATTATAATTACCATAAAATATACATATATGTAGTAGGGATTTCGTTAATTCTGAATGAAATAACCATTTCTGTAATTTGAAACGTTTAAGCTATGTCTTCTAGTAAGCATCCCGGTTACGAACAATCCGATATTCCACATGGCAGGGTAGGTCTGCGCATGTTACAATCGTTCGATCCGCCTTCAAGGCCCGAGCCAAATCCTGACCTTTACACAAATTATGAGCTTAGTTGGCTGCAGTTTAACTGGAGGGTTTTACATCAGGCTACCGACATCAATAATCCATTACTTGAGCGGGTAAAATTCATTGGCATTGTAAAGAGTAATTTAGACGAGTTTTTCCAGAAGCGTGTGGGTGGATTAAAAAGGCAGCTGGATGCAGGAATTGAAAGTCTTTCGATGGATGGGATGATGCCGGGAGAGCAGCTTAAAGCGATTAATGCCGAAGTTGAGCAGATGATAAAGCGGGTAAGAAGTGTTTTTTTTGACATCTTGGTACCCGAGATGGCAGAACATGGAATTGAGTTTACAAACTATGCCTCCCTGTCTGATAAGCATAGAGCAAAAATGGATGAATACTTTCAACATCAGTTGTATCCCATTCTCACACCGCTTGTAGTTGACCACTCCCACCCGTTCCCGTTCATATCGAATAAAAGCAGATCGTTCGCTGTTGAGCTGGAGGATCCGGTTACCGGTGAGTTCGTTTTTGCAAGGGTAAAAATCCCGGCAAACCGTCCGCGGTGGATTACCGTTTCTAAGGGCAAAAAAGGTGTGAAGTTACTATTGATTGATGAACTCATACGGGCCAAAATGGACTTACTGTTTCCGGGTGCGAAGGTAGTCTCAGCCAATGTTTTTCGAATTACCCGCAATGCGGATGTTGCCCGAAACGAAGAGGAGGCCGATGACTTGCTGGAGATGATTGAAGAAGAGTTGAGAGAGCGCCGATTTGCGGCAGTAGTACGCCTGGAGGTAGATAAGCAGATGCCACAACATGTTAAGTCGCTGCTCATAGACCGCATGAAGGTGAAGAAACTGGACGTATTTGAGATGGAGGGTGCCATCGGTTTATCAGACGCCACGGAGCTTTACAAGCTTAAGGGATTCAATGAATTGAAGTTTCCTGTCTGGGTGCCCGTTGTTCATCCTGCTTTAAGACTGGAAGAAAGTGCTACCGGGGTAATGGATGCAATAAGTCGGGGAGATATTCTGGTACACCATCCGTATCACAGTTTTGCAACCTCCGTTCAGCGCTTCATTGAAGAGGCGGCTAACGACCCCAATGTACTCGCCATTAAGCAGACGCTCTACAGAACCTCCAAAGATTCTCCGCTTATGCATGCTTTGATGCGGGCGGCCGAAGACGGAAAACAGGTGGCTGTTTTGATTGAGTTAAAAGCGCGCTTTGATGAAGAGCGGAATATTGAATGGGCGCAGCGACTGGAGCAGGCAGGGGTCCACGTAGCCTATGGCATTGCGGGCCTGAAAATCCATAGCAAAATGACCGTTGTTGTGAGGCAGGAGGGAGACACGTTAAAGCGCTATGCACATATCGGAACCGGTAATTACCATCCAGATACGGCACAGCTTTATGAGGATGTAGGTCTGTTTACCTGCGACGAGCAAATTACCGCTGATGTATCCGACTTATTTAACTTCCTTACTGGTTTTGCACCGATGCAGCGCTATCGCAAACTACTTGTGGCACCCAAATATATGCGTAGTGAGATCACGGAGAGAATTCGCTATGAAGCGGAGGAAGCCCGGGCCGGACGAAAAGGTCGGATTATCATGAAAATGAATAACCTTGAAGACCCGCTCGTTATTGGTGAATTATACGAAGCTTCAAAAGCAGGAGTTGAAATTGACTGTATTGTACGAAGTGTGTGCAGGTTACGACCCGGGATACCGGGTTTAAGTGAAAATATTCGTATACACTCGGTAATTGGACGGTTTTTAGAACACTCCCGCCTATACTATTTCAACCACGCCGGTGAAGAACAGGTATTCCTTGGTTCGGCAGACATGATGCATAGAAACCTTGACGCACGAGTAGAAGCCATAACACCCGTTGAATGTCCGCCATTACGGAAATACCTGTACCATGTGCTAGATAGATATATTCATAGCTCACATCAGAGATGGTTTCTTGAGCAAAATGGTCGTTATCTTGAAGTCGAAAACGAATCATCTATTTATACATCTTCCCGTTCAGAAGCAACCGATGATCACTCAAATGCAATAGGAACTCGCCATTCAGAACCCTATGCTATTCAGCAGTATCTCATGAAGTATACTAGTCAAAACCAGGATTAAACCAACTAATTCATGTCTCTTTTGCTTGATTTTAACTGCCGTACAGTCTGTTCCATATTATAAATCAATTTGGCTTCAGCAGTAGTTCTATGCAATTGTATATGGGCCAAAAATAAATGATATGCATCTGGATACGTTGCTATTCTGTTCCAAAGTTCTTCGTATAAGCTTTCGGGCAACTGACATTCAAGGTAAGCCTCGATTAAAGCAGAAGTGCTTTCTATAATTCTCTCTTCTTTCATGATGTATTATAAATTTCGTTGTGCATAATAATTAATTTTCCTGGCAACACACGTACTGATAATTTTTTGCAATCGATGCCTTCTTGTGTACACACTATGTTTCTTTATTCCAAAGTACGTAGCTACTTCATTTACTGATTTTTCAGGATGGTCAAGGATGTACTGAAAAAAGGATTTATTAAATTCATTCATATGTGACAAACACCCATCCAACAGTCTCATTTTTTCTGCTTTATCTATATCATTTAGCTGGTTAGGAACCACATAATCATTCGTTTTTTCCTCTACAGAATAGCTTATTCTTCGGTCATTTCTGATAATTTTGAAGCATTCATTTTTCAACACAGAGTACGTGTACCCAACTGTATTTTCGAGACTATCAAGAGATTTATTATGTTTTTTTTCCAAGATTATAAGTACAGCACTTTGCACAGCATCCTCGGCATCTTCCTGGCAAATACGGAACTTATTTATCAAATAATCGACCACTCTCTTGTGGTTTTCCAGGTGTTCTGATGTGCTACTAAATCTGCCATTATTGAGCAGCGACATGACAAAATTTTTCAAGATCATCGATGTACGATTAAGACGTTTTTAAATTTTACTTAAACCCAGCTCTACAACGCCAACAAATAAATTAACATTTGAAATAATTGTCAATATCAAATTAAATAAATGTTGATTTTTTTTCACCTTATACTCACATAATGTGAATATAAGGTTGTGTTGTAACATTACATTTTCCAGGAAATCTGTTATATAACTTCCTTCTGATTATATTTAAAGTATCATTTCACTTATAGAACACATGTATAGAGTCCAACTTCAAAATTTCGAAGGTCCGCTTGATCTGCTTCTTTTTTTTATCCGCAGAGACGAGCTGGATATATACGACATCCCTATTTCATATATAACGGAACAGTTTTTTGAGTTCATGCAATACATGGAAGAACTGGATCTCGGTATTGCCAGCGAGTTCATATTTATGGCCAGCACTCTTATGTCTATTAAAGCGAAAATGATGTTACCAAGAGAGGTTAATGAAGATGATGAGTTCGATGAAAATGACCCTCGTTATGAACTTGTTCAAAGCCTTCTTGAGTATAAACAATATAAGGAAATGGGGAATGAATTATCCGAAATGGATGCCAAAATCAGAAGTTCATATCGTAGGCAGCATTTCAAACCCGACATCGTAACCGAACCCGAAGACGATGAGCCTCTACGAGATGTATCATTGTTCGAGCTCATAAGCGCTTACAAAGCAATACTCAACAAAGTTACCCGAGAAGAGGTTGTTCATCGAGTAGAGCTCGTAAAAACCAACATCGAGCAGCAGAGCAAATACATCATTAGTCAGCTGCGTTCGCGTGGTAAACAATCATTTTGGCAACTTTTTGAAGGTAATGCATCTAGGATGGTGGTTATTGTTACATTTCTCGCAATTCTTGAGATGGTTAGGGAGCAGCAGCTGATCCTCAGCGTTGGCGACGACGGCACTCAGTTCAGCATTGATCTGCCGGATGCCAATTCTATACTGAAAAATGTATAAGCTATTTATTTACAATTATCTGTAAGAACGTTTACGTGAACATTTTTTAACGCACATTTGTGCACCACTGTAAACAAGTTGCTGTATTTTTATGCAACGTATGTTTTATCGTACAATTGCCTGCATACGTGGAGAATGCAAGAAAGACAAGCTTAAGGTTCATGACTTTTGTTCTATACCCCTTATTCCGTAAATAAGCTCCATACTTCCGGCAACGTTATTATTATTTAATCGCTTCAAATCAATTTTCAGTATGTATCAATCAAAAATATTTGTCTCCATCATGCTATTGGGGATCACCTTTCTGAGCTGCTCTTCTTCCCATGAAACACAATCTGCATCAAATTCAGCTTATACGGGTGTAAACGCACACGATTTTGCTGAACTTATTACGGAAGACTTCCTCCGTGAACATCTATATATATTTGCCGGTGATGAATTTGAAGGCCGCGGAACAGGTCAGGAGGGTATTGAAAAAGCTGCTGAGTACATAAAAAACTTCTACATAGAGCACGGTGTTAAACCTTTGGGCGATAACGGTAGTTACTTTCAGCATTTTCACCTCAATGCATATGTAACCACTGCTATTGAGTTCGAATTACATTCAACGGATTCAGATAACAGCCAAGTGGTTAACAGTAGTGTATTTTCAACAGATTCATTCGGAAATGAATTTACACGTATAGCCGGAGGCGGTCAGACCTTCAGCGGCGACATTGTCTTTGCAGGATATGGAGTAAACGACCCGAATCGAGGAGTTAACCACTTTGGCGAAGAAGATCTTACCGATAAATGGGTTATGGTTTTTTCAGATATCGAACATGTAGTTGATGGTGATACGTTAATTGATACACGTCTTGGTGGGTGGCAAAGAACGCGCGATATTCTATTCAACCGAGCTGCTGGCGGACTCATATTGATTCGTGAAATGGATGAGGAAGATTACCTTGAGCAATCTGAAAGTTTTGCCCGGCTCATGGGAATTCCAACCGGATTTGCTCTACCAGGGAACCCCCCAAGAGGCAGACTTTCTGTACCTATATTAACTGTAAGTCCATCAATGGCTGCAGCGATGATAGGATTAGACGAGAGTATTGAAGAGTACTTTAGCGAATTCTCAAAAAACCCTCGTGATTTTGAGGCTTTTAGCCTTAGTCATAATCTATTGTCTACTTCTGTGACTTCACAAGCGGAAGTGCCCGTGAGAAATGTAGTGGGGTTGGTTGAAGGAAGTGATCCGGAGCTGAAAAATGAATATATCGTTATAAGCGCACACTATGATCACCTCGGTTTGTCAACACCAAATGCAGATGGTGACTTTATTTACAACGGTGCGGATGATAATGGGAGTGGAAGTGTTAATATATTGGCGCAGGCCCGTGCTTTAATGGCTGCTAAAGAAGCCGGCGTAGGTCCTAAGCGCAGTGTTATTCTTTTGCATGTTACAGCGGAGGAAGTAGGATTACTGGGTTCTCGTTATTATTCCGATAACCCAACAGTTCCCATAGAACAGATTATTGCAAATATAAACACCGATATGATTGGTCGGGTAGACGATGATATGGCGGAAGCCGGTATTGAAAACTACGTATATGTAATAGGTGCTGAAATTATCAGCTCAGATTTGAATAACCGTATGATGGAGGCTAGTGAAATCAGGGGACATGAACTTGAACTCAGTATGAGATTCAATGATCTGGATGATCGCAATCAGTTTTACAGAAGGAGCGACCACTGGAACTTCGGTAGACTCCGCATTCCGTTCATCTTTTTCTTTTCGGGAGTTCATGCAGATTATCATCAGCCTTCTGATACTCCAGACCGAATTACGTACGGACCTTATGCTAAAAGGGCACAATTGATTTATTCAACTACGCTACAAATTGCTAATTACCCTACCCCGCCGGTAGTTGATAGTCAGGAGTTCATAAATCGAACGCAATCGAACCCGCGTTAAATCCATAAATATTATCCGTATCTTAAACATCTGATTTTGGGCAGTGTTTGCAATTATAAAATGCCATTTATGTTGAATAATTGGCATTTTTTTTGAGTTCTAATTGCCACCGGAGTCTCACTTCCTTTATTACATCGACGAATTATTCAACTCTTTTGCATGTCTGACGACCTGACACTTTATAACAAATTGGATGAGGAGGTCAAAAGCCGACGAACTTTTGCCATAATTTCTCATCCGGATGCCGGTAAAACTACGTTAACTGAGAAACTTTTGCTCTACGGAGGAGCTATTCACGAAGCTGGCTCTATTAAACAACGGAAAGCTGCCAGGCATGCGGCATCCGATTGGATGGCCATTGAGCAGGAAAGAGGTATCTCGGTTACATCATCTGTGCTGCGATTCGAAAAAGATGGAATTAAATATAATTTGCTTGATACGCCCGGTCATAAAGACTTTTCTGAAGATACGCTTAGAACACTGGTTGCTGCCGACTGCGCGTTGATGGTGATTGACGTTGCCAAAGGTGTAGAGGAACAAACGGAAAAACTTTATCAGGTATGTAAACTTAGAAACATTCCCATCATCACATTTGTGAATAAATGTGACCGTCCGGGTATGGAACCCCTTGAGGTGATGAGTAATATCGAACAAAAACTGGGGCTCCCCCCCATTCCGGCAACGTGGCCTGTTGGATACGGTCAGGATTTCCAGGGGGTATATGATCTTATTGGCAAAGAACTTCACCTTTACATAAAGTCAAAACATGGCGCCCAAAAAGCTGATACTGAAACGTTTTCTCTTGAAAAAGGACTCGAAGAAAGTCTTTTAACCCAATCTGCTAAAAATGAAGTTCGGGAAATCATTGAGCTCATCGGAGATGAAATCCATGAAATGGACCCCGATGATTTTGCCAATGGCCGCTGCACACCTGTGTTTTTTGGCTCTGCTTTAAATAACTTTGGATTAGACTTATTTCTACAATATTTCGCAGGAATGGCACCTTCGCCTAAGCCATACAAAGCTGAGGATGAAATTCAGCGTGACATAAGCGAACCCTTTTCAGGCTTTATTTTCAAAATGCAAGCCAATATGAATCCAGACCATAGGGATTGTACCGCGTTCGTCAGAGTTGCATCGGGTGTATTTAAAAGAGGTATTGAGGTCACATTAAGCAACACAGGAAAAAAAGTGAGAATGACAACCCCTCATTCCCTCATGGGAGAAGAGAGAAATTTACTCGAAACGGCATATCCAGGTGATATTGTAGCACTATTCAATCCGGGTAATTTCCGTATTGGGAGTACCCTATATGCAGAAAAGCCTGTTAATTTTAATGTTATACCTTTGTTCTCACCAGAACATTTTATGAAAGCTACTTCTAAAGATCCCTTCAAACGAAAGCAGCTTCGCGAGGGACTAAAGCAGCTTGCTGAAGAGGGAGTAGTACACGTTTTTGAAGTTCCGAATGGTGTCGGAAACGAGCTTCTGCTTGGTACGGTGGGTGTTCTTCAGTTCGATGTAGTTAAACATCGCATGATGGCCGAATATAAAGTGGAGATAACAATGAGCCCGGTACCCTACTTCGCAGCAAGGTGGTTGCCCGAAGATGAAACAGTGATAAAGAAACTGGACTCAAGTTTTTCAACGCACGTAACGCACGATATGGACGAAAATCCGATTGTGCTCTTCGACTCTGCTTATGCCCTTAACCAGGCCATTGAAGCCGTTGGGGAAGAAAACCTGTTCAAATACAAAGGCGGTGAGAAATAGGTAAGATTAAGCGTTTGATTGTCGTTAATAGTAATACAGCATTCAACGTTTAAACGTATGTAAGGCATCAACGCCTACTTATTTGACCCGCTTGTTGAAATCGCTCTCTGAATCGACTAACGTTTACAAGTTCGTGGTATCTCAAATAATCGTATAGCGCCTTTTCATCTTTAAAGCCTGTTTCATATGCAATTTCATAACATTTGGCCGAGGGCTGTTCACCGAATAATTGCTCAATTAAACGAATCTTCTCTCTATTTAACTTTTTTTTAGCCGTAATGGAAAACATACGGCGATACGACCTGGAAAAATCAGACCGCTCCCAGCCCATTAGGTTGGCCCATTCGTTGACGGTTCTTATCTGATTTAAGTTTTGAAATAAAACTTCATTCGCTAAAGCTATTCTCAGTTTATTCATCTTTTTATCACAATTTTTGTTCACATCTATTTTAACTACAGATAGTTTCGATGCTCTTGATTGTTACGAGATGCATGCACACACTAATTGACGGTTTTATTTGCACTCCGTAAACATCAAAAAAACATGCTCATGACTACAAAAAAGGACTGACCTTACGGCCAGTCCCGGTTGTAGTAGCTAAGTTTACAGCATCCATATTTTGGACAGCTGCAGTTATATAGAGTGTTTAAAAGCTGATTTATTACAATGAAAATCTCATTTTTTTGTAAATATTTTTCCTTCTTTTTGTAAACATATAAATAACAATGCCTTATATAAGGTAATTAAATTCATATTTTCCGTACACAAATTTCGTAGTAATAGTACTTGCTAAAATAATCCTCTTCTTTTTAATCTTGTGCCAGCAAAACAGAAACTGATACCGGCAAAAATCAATAACTAAACAAAAGGAGAATTACTATGAAAAAAATTAGAACCTTTTTAGCGGCCGGACTCATTTTAGCTTCTTTTTCAGCTACCGTGTTTGCGGAAGAACAGGAAGCCACAACTGAGATTACAAAAGGGCCAGTTGAAACATATGTGGATTGTGTTGAGTCTTGCGTTGAACGCACAGAACCAAATTCACTCCGCAGAGTTGCTTGTGCAAGCGACTGCTACATAATACTGGTAAGTGATTTTTTCCAGTTATTTAGATAAATAATGATTAACAGGGCAAATCGGGGGCCCTAATTTTTATTCTATGAAAACGATATACTACTTAGCGTCATTTCTCTTAATTACTAGCTTTTCTTGTAACAGCAAAAGTGAATTTGAAGTACCGGTTATTTACGTTAGTGCCATATTTGATGAGGACATACCCGAAAACAAATATCGAGCCTGGCAAACAATATCCGTTGAACCCTATCGCTACGCAATTAGTGAAAGCAATCTCAACATATACAAGATTAATAGGGAAAATGAAATTATAGCGTCCGTGGGGGGGAGTGGTTTTGGCCCATCCGAGTTTCAACGAATTAGCAAACTTCAGTTCGATGGCAACTACCTGTATGTATTTGATAACATAGCAAGAAAGGTAGTTGTATTGGATGGGCAGCTAAACTTAGTTCGTGAGTTTGTCATCAAAGAGTCACTGGTTGATATCGATTTTACCATTCCCGGTATTGCCTATGCTACACATTTGACAATGGATGGATGGTCGCTTTTACGGTACGACAAAAATACCTTTGACCTGCCCGATTACTTACACATCGAGACAACCAGAAGGCCTGAATTCGGTATAGCACACCTGACTGTATACGAAAACACGATTCTGATCAACCACATATTTACTAACAGAAGCACTTTGTTTGACAAAGCAACCGGCACCACTTCAAGGATAATTTACGAACACCTTGATACCAGGCCACCATTGCGAAGAGTGGGAACACTTGAAGTACCCGAAGGGCCTGTGTGGTTGGGTGGGGAGTTATTTGACGACCAAATAATTCAACTTTCAAAAGAAGATGAACGCTTTACCGTAATACTTACAAACGTACGCGGAGAGCCGACATTAAAGATTAAACTCAAAGAAGATCTTGATACTGCTGTGATTAGACCAAGTGGAATCTTCGGATCCAGAGATGAATCCATTTACTACTATCCATTAGAACGACTTACGGGAAATGAAACATCAAAACCCATCTGATACCACTTTAAACCCAATTATTACACTATCAAATACGGAGAAACGATATCAACGAAACAGTTTCTCTTTGCATCCTACCAGCATACAAATCGGAAAAGGTCAGTTTATTTGCCTTGTTGGTCCAAACGGGTCTGGGAAAAGCACGTTCATTAAGCTGATTACAAGATTAATTCACCCAAGTAATGGAAGTGTAGATTACTCTGATAGTGATATAGCAATGGGTTATGTACCCGAGATTGTTGACTTGCCGGGAAGTTTTACATGTCGTCAGTTAATTGGCTTAATGGTTGCTGACGATACCAACAACTCATACGCAAATGAGTTTATTGAGTTGTTCAACGTTGCTGAATACATAGATAAGCCTATAACCAAATTGTCGAAAGGAATGCAAAAAAAAGTAGGCATGATCGGAGCCCTGGCAGGTAATCCAAATGTTCTGGTTCTGGATGAACCCCTGGAAGGGCTAGATACAATCGACAGGACTAGATTATTGAATTTTCTGAAATCAAAAGTAGAGCATGGTTTAACTGTTATCTTGTCTACCCACATCCTTTATGATCTGGATACAGTGACTGACGCTTCTTTTTTCATTAAAAACGGTTCCATTAAGCTTAGATTAAGCGGTTATGAAATAACATACCTGGATGAGGTTGAAGAAAACATGAAGCTTAAAATCAATCAATTGCTTCAAAATAGACCCGCTGATACTATATCAGAATTGTATCATGTATTGTATGGAGGTGAACGATGAAGTCTGCAATAAGACTAAACCTGCTCGTCTTGAAAGCATTACTTTCTTTTTGGTTGCTCATGATGCTGGGGGCTCTGACCTGGCTATTTGTTCTAATGACAAGCATCGACGGTACAGGGCCAAACGCGATTATATCTATCGGAAACTTATCGATGCCTCTGAGAATACTCACTGCATCCTTATCTATTTTTGAGCTCCTGTTAGGACTGCTCATAGTAATTATAACGTTGAGTCTATCCGATAAGGTACTAAGTAGCCAACTAGCCTGTATATACCTTGCACGGCATCAAAATCGAATACAATACTTTGCAGGATTCTTTGGAGTAGTTCTGGGATTAATTTTAATTAGCACCAGCGGTTACCTTTACTTATATATCAAAGCTGGTTTTAACCTTTACAGCATATTGTTTGCTTACTCTTCGAAAGTCTTTGGAGGGCTCGCACTGGCTGTAGTACTAATCAGTATTACCTACTTTAGCAGGCTTAAACTTGTCTCAATTCCACTGTTGGTTTTTGTGCTATTCATTTTACCGGCCATTTTTAGAGTTTTAAGTGGTTATACAGGCAACATACCCTTATTAGGAGATGGCGTTTATTTTTTAGAGCAGTTGGTGTCTTTCTATATCAGCCTTGATACCTTCAGAGAGAATATTATTAGCAGAGGCTTTATTCAAAGAGAGCTATTTTTTAAGGGGGCTATTATTACATCTGCACTTATAATACTTAATGGTATTCTGTTCAATCGTAAAGATTTCAAGCATGTTAACTAGAAAGTTTACCTTATCGTTATTTTTTTGTGCGGCTCTGATACTATCTTGCGACAAAAGCCAGTTCAACGGTTATGAAAAGCTAATAGACATAAACCTTTTAACGGATTATTTAACGCAGCTAACACCTATTGAGCTCAACCACGATCAGATTTATCGTGACGCTGATTCCGATGTAGAAATGCTGGCCGTAGAAAATACAAGCGAATCTGACCCCTCGAGGTCATTATTTAAAAATAATACCCTCATATTAATAACTCACGACACTTACTGCGGATTTTGTATCGATGAACTTGATTTTTGGAATGAATGGAGTCAAAAGCAACTAGGGGACTCTTTCAGTCAAAGTACAACAGATATCAAATTGATTGTCGTTGACGATTCTAAAAAAAACGTGCGTAACTTTGTGGCTCGTAATAATTACAGCATGAGTACGTATCAGGATGAAGAGAAACTGATTACTCAATGGGTAGAGCATTTTCAAATTCCTCTTAAAATCTTTGTTGATGGGAATAGAAAAGTGCGGGATATAAGACCTGTCGGGAGTAATGAAAACCTGAATTACTATGTCAGAATGTTTTTAGATGAATAGTACACATGCCAGCAAAAGAGATAAATAATGCAACAAACTACTGTAACTGAAATTGATGTTGACACCGCATCTCAGGTTTTGAGTATTGTCTGGGGAGATGGTGAAACATCTCATTATCCTTTAGAGGGCCTCAGAAAAGTATGTCCGTGTGTTTTTTGCAGAGGTGGACATGAACATATGGGGAAAAGGATGGATCCCGGTGTACTCAAAAATAAACCTGAACGTGACTGGCGTATCAGCTCCATAAAGCCAAGCGGAAACTATGCCATCCAGATTAATTGGGGAGACGGTCACAACTCCGGTCTATATAGGTTTGATGCTCTTCGCGACTTATGGGATGAGTTTAAAAAACTGCCTCAATAATCGCTTACATCTTACGAAGCTTTTACTAGACTGTTGTACACGACAGTGTAGCTTACATTTTATAGTCTACATTCGTTTTTCAAAGGCTTATAGTACTCTAAGAATTCAATAAAGGGAGGGCGTGCCCTCCCTTTATTATTTTTATTCCGATCGCTGGGTGGTCTGACCGCTTATCGTGTGACCAAAAAAGATACTGTTAGCTAATAGTTTATTCGTACCAAACCAAAATGCTCGGAAAGTTGGATTATCCGTTTTCATTATAACCCTCCCGGAACCTATACCACCTACAACTATTCCGGCTGTTCCTTTAATTCTCTCCATGTTTTCATCCGATATATAACCGCTAAACAAGGGATTATTCAAATCGTATTGCATAGGCATTGCAAATGGATTAGAGGGTGGTTCTACCATAGTTGCCGTGTTTCTGAAAACGGGCATCTGACTACGGTTGAATCCATATAATAATGGGTGTGTGGTATCGATGTTTACTCGGAATATTGATCCCCCAATAACTTGAGCACCTCTGGAACCCGTCTCGTCAATATAACGTACCATTCCAGATTGGTCCGTACTAGAATCTTCATCATCAGAACTACCACGGAATTGAACATTGGCAAGTCCGTTTCTGCTCGCCCATCCTACAGCACCTCTATGTAATATGAGCGTGCCTCCATCTGCAACCCATCGACGCAGTTTCTCTACAGAACCTGAGGATACACCGTTGTAATTGCCATTTACAAGAATAATAGTATTGTAGCGATCGAGTGAAATAGCGTTGAATCGTGGAATTTCAACAATACTTAGTTCCATATCATATCGTTGATCTAGCAAATGCCATACCTCTCCAACATCATTTGGAGTTACACCGGCTCCCCCTAGAATCATTACTTCAGGCTTTCGCAACAGATTAAAATTCCTACTTCCTAAATCGATACCATCCCTGCTTAAACCTGTACTCAGTTCATAGACCGTAACGGCATCTTCGGCAGCAATAGCTTCCATAAGTTCATGAACTTTCGAAAAGGTATCTGGCTGCTGAATACCCATCGGCACTACTATCGTACCGAAATCAAAGGTTTTTAATCCTTCTCCGGTAACAGCATCAAATGTCCTGCTCGCTGTTTGAACTACTATACCTTCACGAAGTAACCTGTTTACAGCGCGTGGGGCATAGTAGCCACTCCAGCTAAAGGCATAGGCGTAGACATTACTCACAGCACTCTGCTCATGGTTCACAACCGACCGAACAATTTCTCCTTTAGGAAAAGCCGGAGACCGTTCCACTTGCTGACCCATCAGGTTCTGACTCCAGGCACGACCTCTTATTTCACCGTTTTTCAGATTAAAAGAAAGGGGAAGTGTCCACGTTGAAACATCATAAAATAGACTGTCTGTGAACTCTGTACGTGTTTCAAAGAGCGATGTCAGAAAACGATACTGCTTCTGTTCTACAGGTACCACAAACGCATCACCCGCCACAAAATCTACTCCGTCTACAGTGATATTGCGATTAAGCTCAAAAACATCAATCTGATGGTGACCAAGAAGATCAAGCAGATGCCATACTCTTGCCGGATCTTCCGGTTCTGCAAAAACATAAGCCTTCACCTCTGATCGGGAAGCCTCAGAAAGGGCTGTTCTGAAAAAATCCCGCTGATGACTCAACAACTCCATCCGCAGGTCAACCCCGGCACGCATGGTAGACAATGTGGTGATAAATTGATTCCGAATCGTGAAAGGAAACGTCAGTTTTCCATAAATACTTTCCTGAACATGTCCTCGCGAGCTGCCTTGTTCATATAGAATTCCAATAGAACCGTTTATATCAGGATATGTACTGCCTTTACCCACGTAAAAATCATCGAACACCTCGCGGGTCCAATATAAACTGCCAAACTGGTCTAAGGCTTCGGCATGATACTCCGCAATCAACTGCGTCAACTCAAATGTACGCTCAGGAGTAAGTGGATTATTCCGACTTGGCACACCCGGCTGAAAGAAATACGGCGAATTCGTACCCATTTCATGATAATCGTTCAAAATATTCGGTTTCCAGTTATGAAACTGAACAATTCGTCCACGTGATTCAGGATGTTGAACCGGCATCCAGTCACGATTTAAGTCAAACCAATAATGATTCGTTCTGCCTCCAGGCCAAACCTCAAGATGCTCCCTATGATTTGGATCCCCCACCATGTTTCGGCCAACATGCATATTTGCCCAGTGTGCAAAACGATCATGACCATCTGGATTAATAACAGGATCAATAATTACGATAGTCTCATTGAGAATCCGATCTATTTCAGACCCTTCAGCTGCTGCAAGATAATACATCAGCAAAATCGCAGAATTTGCCGCACTCGGCTCGTTACCATGCACACTGAAACCCTGCCACACCACCAGAGGCATTTCAGAAATATCTAAAGATGCAGACACAGAAGGGTTACTCAGCTGAAGATGTTGCTGGCGCAGTTCGTCCAGGTTAGACATATTTTCAGGTGAGCTTGCAACCATAAGCATCACCGGTCGATGTCCATGTGAAGTTGCATACTGCTCAACGTGAATTCGGTCGGAAGCAGCTGCCAGGGCATACATATAGGCTGTTATCTGACTTGCTCGGGCATGTCGAAATCCAACTTCAAAACCTAGAACATCAGAAGGTTTTGGAACATCAGGATTAAAAGTAACGTCCTGCGGAAGATAGTAATCCAAGGTAACGGCGTTTCCATCCGGAGCACTATGAATATTACTGTACATCTGGGCATTTGTAACCGATGAAAGCCCGAATAGTATCACAAACAAAGCTACATATTGATTCATAACTACATTAATTGATGATTAAGACATATTTCAACCATGGAAAATAATTCATTTACACATTACTATTAGACTTGTTTTCAAGCTATTACATTGTAAACACCGCACACGATCTTCTTTAAATACTCAGTTTATTTCATGCGGAATTGAGAAATGGGTATTTATACAGGAATACAACACATTCATGATGAATTAAATTTTTACGCATTTCACACCGTAAACCAAGAAATAGATGCAGCAGCCGTATTATGTATACTTACATACTTAAATAGAAAACCAAGCTAAAACATAATTCAGGCTTCATCTAAAGCTTATAAATTAATCCCTGATGAATCTCGTATATCCATCAACAATACTAAAAAGCATCATCATATTGCTTTTTTTAGCGATTACAAGTCCTGTTAAAGCGCAGTTTTACGACACCGTACATCGCCCGCAGGTATCCTGGCATGAAATAAACACCCGCCACTTTCGCATCATCTACCACGAAGGATTTCATGAAACCGCACAACGGGCCGCACAACTCCTCGAAGACGACTACGAAAACATACAGTCGCTCATAGGCGGCAACCTCCGCAACTTCCCCGTCATCATCAACGGGTACAACGACCAATCGAACGGATACGTTACCTCCTTCAACTTTCGCATGGAAGTAGAAGCCCCGCCCATAGGCGGTAAGATTCTGAATGCACGCACTGGTGGGCATCTCGAAAACCTCATGTCGCACGAGCTGGTCCATGCCCTGCAATTCAGCGTTCGGGGCGGATATACCAACCTTTTATACATTTTTTCGCCCGACTTAGGTCGATCGGTGCACGCCTTCGTGCCCGGAGGCATCATCGAAGGCTATGCCGTTTATCAGGAATCGCAGTTAACGGAAGGAGGAGGCCGCGGGAATTTCGCACCCTTCATGCATCAATATTATGGCAACCTGAATAGCCGTCGACCGTGGAGCCTTGCCAGTCACATGACCCCCGCGAGCTATACCCGTCCGGGAGGCCGGCACTACATCGGGGGATACGCCTTCACCAACTGGTTCATCCAGACTTACGGTGAAGAACCCCTCAAAAGATCCATCCGCTCACACACCATCTTCCCGTTTCTGGGCTATCCCACCAATCTGTGGTACACCTCCAAAATCACGCCGTGGCAAATGTCGAGGGAATTTCAGGATGCCATGCGCGAAAACGAAGACCAACGCCTTGAAGCGCATCGGTTACGCGGTGCGACAGAACATCAGCCCATAGCCACCGGTCGACTCCGCGGTCCAGACGTTCATCAGCCCCGATGGATATCCGAAACAGAAATACTGTACTATGGTCGATACTACAACCATCGCACCGGGTTCTGGGTGTATGACACCGAAAACGACGAACATCGATTGTTGTTCAACACCTTCATGCACGAATCGATCGGATATGACCTCGATGAATCCCGTGAAAACCTGCTCTATGCGCGATACAGCACCCATCCGTACAACGAAAACCAGTACATCGCCGACATCCATCGGTTCAACCTGCGGGATGGAAGCACCGAACGCATAACGGAAGGACTTCGGGCACACGCACCCGTACACGCCGGCAGAGATATTTATGCCCTGCAAACAGATCGACACACCTATCGGTGGATAAAACTGAAAAATGGCGACGAAAGCCGGACGGAAATCATCCATGAAAGCTTTCCCGGTTCCATCGTACAGGTAGCGGTGCATCCGCGGAATGAAAACCTTGTTGCCGTTATAGCCAACATCAACGGCGTGCAGGGCCTCTGGTTGCTGCGAATGGATCACATTTCGGAACTACAACACAGCCGCGATGGAATCATACGTCAGAGCTTCGATGAAGTCTTCACCCAAACCCCCGACATCGCCTTCGAAGGAGGAGCCGTCTACGACGCCCACTGGCACCCCACCCAACCCCGCCTTCTGCTCAGCGGCGAGCACCAACAAACCCTCAACCTCTACGAATACCACTACACCACCGACCGCCTCCTGCAACTCACCCACAGCCCATACAACGCCATGGAAGCCAGCTACACCCCATCCGGTGAACGCATCGCCATGGTCATCCAGCACCAAAACTACCGCCGGCTCGCTACGCTCGATCCCGCCCAGTACCTCAACCACGAGGTGCCGCGCAACATCTGGCAGCCCAACCTCCAACATCTGCTGTCTGCCACACCCCAACCCGACACCCTCTACACATCCCAACCCTACCGCACCGGACGGGCGTGGCTCAAGCCCCGGGCCGTTTTCCCCACAACAAGAATCATGTCGGCGCGCGGATTCAACAGCTACGGCCTCATCATCGGCAGCGCCGATGTACTACGGAGAAACTCCTACAGCCTGGAATTCACCCACGGTCGTGGCGATACCTTCTACGATCTTAACTACACCTACGCCGGACGATACCCGAAAATCGAACTCCGGTCCGCCCTGCGACCGTACTCGCCAGGGGCGCCGATCAACGAATCAACCGACCTTTACGGACAAGAACGCATCCAAAGTCTGGCCCTGCCCATGAGCTGGTATCTCGATGATCGGGCCGGCACCAGCGGATTCTTCTTCCAACCCGAAATACAATTCAACGAAAGCCGCATCCTGCTTCGGCCAACCGGAAGCTCGGCCGTACTCGCATCCTCCGACTGGAACTCCGCACTTCGGGCGCGAGTACAGGCCAGCTATGCCCACAAGCTTCGACAAAACATGCGCGATGCCCAGCCCAATTCCGGCTTCCGCCTCTACGCCCAGTCCGACTACGACTTGTACACATCGTCAGATTTGAGTCCTTTTTCGGGTTTCCGGGCGGGAATTCAGACCTGGGTCGCGCCGCTTATGCTGCAAAATCAGTCGCTTCGGCTCGAGCTCGGCATTATTCGTCAAAATCGGTTCGGTTACAACCTGTTCAGCATCGTACACGAGGGATTCGACATAGCCGGAATCGGGTTCAGCAGCCAGAATCTGTCGCTATTCTCTGCCCGATATACCATACCACTACTGCATCCTGATCGCGGTGGATATTTCATCCCTGTTTACCTCGACCGGGTGTATGCCGTGCTGTTCACCGAAACCATAGGATCTAATTTCTTCGATGATCCCCAAACCCTGGTTGGTGGGGGACTTCGGGCGCAAATTCGATTTATATTCAACTTCCCGATCGACCTCGGCATCGGCTTTGCAACCATCCCGGGAACATCCGGAACCAATGGCGTGTTGACTAATTTCTGATATCAAGCAACATCCGTTTTACGAAATTCACAGCCTCTATATGACTATGCGGAAACCTTGTCGGTTATTATCATATCATAGTATGTCTATCAACGCATTATCTTCTAACGTCAATAAACCTCAATCCTCACGGAGAATCCACATGAAGGCTTCATTTTCAATTGCATCTGTTCTGGTGCTCACACTGCTTATTACAACCGGTGTTTTTGCGCAACAAGTCCCCAATCCACGGGTTAGTCCCACCATGATTTCATCCATCACTGTAGATGATACCTACATCAGAGTGGTACATGGATCGCCTCGAAAAAATGATCGTGAAATTTTCGGAGGTCTTGTGCCTTTCGACCGCGTTTGGAGAACCGGAGCCGATGAAGCTACCGAAATCACCTTAACGGGGGATGTAGACTTTGGTGGCGTATCGGTTCCCGCCGGACATTACGCCCTTTTTACCATTCCCGGTGAGAATGAGTGGACGGTTATTCTGAATCGTGGTCTGGGTCAGTGGGGTGCGTTTCGCTACAACGAAGAGCTGGATGTTACCCGAATCACGGTCCCTGTTGAGCAGCTCGACGAAGTTTGGGAAGCATTTCGCATTCAACTGGAAAATGTAGAAGGCGTTGTGCACATGACCCTGCGTTGGGACCGTACCGGAATTCGGGTTCCGATTACGCCGCAGTAATCTAAAGAACAGTTAAGAATGCAGTAATCCGCATGGATTCTGTATTCTTAGCTAATTTGATAGACCTTGAAATACCTACATGTCGACGTCATCATAATAACTCACTTCTTTCGATACGACTGAAAGATGTAATATCCAATCACTAGAAACATACTCCCCATAAACGCGAACATGAAGCCGGGGTGAAGTCCGTCTTGCTCGCCGAGTGCCGTCAGTATACTGGAATAGGTGATGTACAAAAAAACGAATACGATGAGGGTATTGAGCGACCTGATCATGCGTGTGGCCAAGCGGTATAGTCGTTCGGCGTTCTCTTCTGTGACTTTGGTTGGATAGTTATAAATGTGGGGGAAATGTGCTAAAATGGACATCTTCACGAATAGAATAAGTCCCATTGACGGCAGGAGCCAGATAATTCCTTTACCAGCCCAGGCTGTTGGATTCCCATCTGCACCAAAGTGTCGGGGGACTTCTTCCGGCAAGCTTCCAAAATAATAGGCCGGTACAGCGATAAGAACAATCAATCCTATAAAACCGGCACGCTCAATCACATAATCGATGGATTCTTTCTGGATGGCAATTTTTGGATTCGGCATAGCTATTCGAATGTGATATGTTTATGACAGATAAGCTTCTCGCGCGCCACCGGCTTAAAAATCTCTAAGCCGATTTCATAGGATTTCATTGAGGTTGTGTTCCTGTTGACCTCAATCATACCTCACTTTTTACGCCAATCATCGCTGAAAAGTTGTACAAACATTGCTGCAGGTGTGAAACAACGGACACATATTAAGCGCCATTTATGGCATCATCAAACGATATACCAATCCTATCCCGCAAATTCCGTACCCGGAACCGGCAGTGCTTTTACCTTATCGAGCAGGTCCTGTGGAACATCTACATCCATCCGAAGTACCTGCGATGCGTGTGTTTTACCCTGCGCATCCAGCTTCAGCGATACGGTTCCGCCTCCGCCTAGACTTTCATGCAGCAAGAAGTTCAAAGCGCCTATATTGGGTAATTCGAATCGTTCTACATCCCCCTTGCACACGTTTTTCATGTGCTCTTTAACCCGGTCGGTGGTGAGAACCTCGCATAAAAAGGGATATACATCGGGGTGACGAGCAATGATGCCGACATTACTGGCATTTCCTTTGTCCCCACTGCGACCGTGGGCGATTTCGATGAGTTTAACTACAGGCATCAGACGACTTCTCCTATGATAAATAACGGGGTTTCGCGTTTGCTGGCCCAGATTGCCAATTCTTCAATCATGTGAGGTGCGGCGATGATCACGAGTCCAACACCGAGATTGAACGACAAGCGCATGTCTTCTTCGGGAACATTACCGGTTTTTTGAATAAGATCGAAAATGGCCGGACGATTCCAGGCGGTGTAATCTACATCCAGTTTGAGTCCTTCAGGAAGTACACGTTTGGTATTTCCTTCAATGCCACCTCCGGTAATGTGCGAAAACGCGTGTACACCTTCCATTTTTTTAAGCTCTCGGATTTCGGCGAGGTACGATTTATGCACCTGTAGGAGGGACTCACCGATGGAAATTCCGTTCAGTACTTCGGGTTTGTCGTTGATATCAAATTCGCTGAATAGGACTTTCCTAGCGAGGGAATATCCATTGGTGTGTAGTCCTGTGCTTGGAAGCCCGAATAACAAATCGCCTTTTTGAACCTTGCTTCCATCCACAATCTGATCTCGGTCCACAGCTCCGACAATAGTACCGGCCAGATCGAATTCCCCATCCTTGTAAATATCAGGCATTTCGGCGGTTTCACCTCCCACCAGGGCACATCCGTTTTCTTTGCAGGCAACGGTGAATCCTTTGATTACATCAAAGGCGATGGACTGATCGAGCTTACCGGTGGAGAAATAATCCAGAAAAAAGAGGGGCTCCGCTCCGCACACCGCAATATCGTTTACGCAATGGTTAACCAGGTCTTGTCCCACGGTGTCGTACTTTCCGGCTTTGAATGCTACGATGAGCTTGGTTCCAACGCCATCAACGCTGCTTACCAGAACCGGATCTTTCATGGAGGTGAAGTCCGGACGAAAAAGTCCTCCGAATCCGCCAATATTGCTTAAAACGGCCCCGGTATGGGTCTCTTTAACGATGGATTTGATGGAATTGACCAGCTCTTCGCCGGCTTTTACATCAACTCCGGAATCTTTGTACGTGATAGGCTTTTTCATTCAGCTGAGATGTTTAAATGGAATCGGAAATTTCGTATTCGAGGAAACAGTGGGGAGGTTTGCGTTGTTGTAATCATCAACCCTAAAAAAATACAACATCCCGTTTCAACATACCATGCGCATAAGGACTTCCTTTCCAATACTTTTCCACACGGGTTTATAACAATAGAACATTTTTTTTAAAGTTTTCTTCTTATTAGTAGTGCGTGTGGATATGTGGACAACCTTTTTGTCAGCTCTGAGTTGTGGATATGTTTATGAATTGTGCATGATTATGTGGATAACCGCTTTGTATAATTTCAATACCTTAGGGGCTCGGTTTGCAAAGTTGTCAACATATGCACATATAACACATGTTATTTTGTGGAAAAGTAATTCACATTGGAAGTTATCCCGATTCACCGTTAACAACTCCGACTTTTCTGTGGATGACTTTGTATAACTAAATTTGTTTTTTGATTTTCCTTTTTACGCACATTTTTCCCACACACATTTACCACTTATACACATAGTTATCTACATGCGAACTGTTGTTCAAAGAGTCTCCAAAGCGTCAGTTACCGTCGATGGAAAGGTTGTTGGCGAGATAGGTCAGGGCTTGCTGGTCCTGGCCGGATTTCATACAAGCGATACCGAAGAGAAGATGCACTGGATGTGCGATAAACTGCTTAAACTGCGCATTTTCAACGATGATGAGGGTAAAATGAACCGATCGGTGCAGGATGTGGGCGGGTCGCTGCTCGTGGTTTCGCAGTTTACGTTGTATGGGGATGCGCGCAAGGGTACACGTCCGAGTTTTATTGAATCGGCCCGTCCCGAAGTGGCCATTCCGCTATACGAATCGATGCTCGATTACCTGCGCGTTAATGGAAATTTGCCGGTGGAATCGGGTGAATTCGGTGCGATGATGGAGGTTTCGCTCGTTAATGACGGTCCCGTGACCATCATTCTGGAGCGCTGATGGGGGTATTGTTTCTGTTCATAGATGGTATCGGACTCGGAGAGGCATCCCGTGATAATCCGTTTTCGGAGCATGAGTTTCCGGGTTTCAGCCGGTTAACGGGCGGCGAGCTCCTCACCCGTGATGCAAAAGGAAGTCAGGTTGATGATGTACTTTTTAAGTCGATCGATGCCTGCCTGGGTGTAGATGGATTGCCACAAAGTGGCACAGGTCAGGCCGCGCTGTTCTCGGGTGAGAATGCTTCTGCGATGATTGGCAAGCATTTCGGACCGTTTCCGCACTCGGGAATCAAGCCTTTGCTGCAGGAGCAGAGTCTGTTTCACCAGGCCCAGTCCGCCGGATTACAGCCCTATTTTATGAATGCTTTTCCGAAGATCTTCTTTGATCGGGCTACGAAATTGAATCGCTGGAGCTGTGCTACGCTCATGACGCGCAGCGCCGGGGTTCGGTTAAATTCGCTGGATGAGGTTAGAAATGGGGAGGCCATCACGGCCGAAATCCTGCAAGATTATTGGCAAACCATGCTGAAATTGGATATTCCAGCTATCACGTTTGAGGATGCGGCCTCGCGCGTGATGCATGCGCTGGACCGATACGATGTGGTGTTGATGGAGTATTATTTAACCGACAAGGCCGGTCACGCCCGGGATATGCAGGATGCGGTGCGGGCGCTGGAGAGGGTGGATGGATTTATTACCGCATTTCTGGACGAAAATCAGCGCAGCGGACAAAAACATACCGTAGTGATAAGCAGCGATCACGGAAATATAGAAGACCTCAGTGTAAAATCACATACGGTTAATAATGTGCCTTTATTTGCGGCTGGTCCTAAAGCCGGAAAGTTTGCAGATATACACGACCTGACGGGTGTCACACCTGCCATACTTTCTTGTTTTTAATTAATGGACTCAACTTCCTGCTTCAAAAAGACACGTAAAACTAATGGTGTAGATCTGCCAGAGTTATAACATTCTTACAAGAAATAATCTACTTAACTGGGCAGTCTGCAGGGTTTAACTATGTACAATTTCTACACAACAGCGTCAAGAATGCGTTGTTGTATAGCTTCAATAGTACCCAGACCGTTTACAAGTCTCGCCTGACCTTTACCTTCGTAGTAAGCTAAAACCGGAGCGGTCTCCTTTTTATACACGTCGAGACGGACCTTGATTTTATCAGGGGTATCGTCTTCTCGTCCTTGTCCGCGATTAACCAGTCGGGCAATGAGTTGTTCATCGGGTACTTCCAAAGCGACAAATGCATCAATTTTCTCACCTCTTTTTGAAAGCATTGAGTCGAGTGCTTCTGCCTGAGCTACAGTACGCGGAAATCCATCCAGTATATATCCCTTGGCATATTCGGGTTTTGAAATAGTTTCGGCTACCATTTCAACTACCACATCGTCGCCAACCAATTTACCCGCATCCATAATGGCTTTTACTTTAACGCCCAGCGGAGTCTGATTTTTAATAGCATTGCGAAACATATCGCCGGTGGATAGCTGACGAACACCAATTTTTTCTTCCAATAATTTTGCTTGAGTGCCTTTTCCTGCACCAGGAGGGCCAAATAATATTAATCGCATAATAAATTTCTGTTAGCTTAATGATGATCGGTTAAATATAGGGTCAACTTCTCATAAATGAAACGAAGCCTTGCTGAATTTACATTTCTATGGTCAGATGATAGTATATTATGATTATAAATTATAAGTAAACCAATATACCATGTTGATAGATGATCAATCTGATGATTCTACCTCCGTAATTTCGGATATAACAGATGCGGTTGCCAATTTAGAAGAGAGTTTTCTTGTTCAGCTACATGATTTTTTAACTATTCAGCTTTTTAATCTTCAAAACACCCCGGTTACGATTTATTCGTTAATGATGTTCCTGCTTTTCCTCACCATATTTGCTATTGGTGGGAAAGTTATAAGCCGGATTATTTTCTTTCGTTTTCTTGGTAATGTGCAGATGGATGAGGGGATTCGGTTTACCCTGATGCGGTTCACGAACTACTTTATCATTTTCATTGGGGTAGTTATTTCCTTTCAATTTATCGGAATTGATCTTAGTGGGCTTGCTGTTATTTTCGGTCTTCTGTCGGTAGGTATTGGTTTTGGTCTTCAAAATGTAACTTCAAATTTTATTGCTGGTCTTATTTTGTTAATTGAACGGCCTATTAAGATTGGCGATAGAATTATAGTTAATGACATGGAGGGGGATGTGAAGGAAATCAACATGCGGTCTACTACTATACAAAGCCTTTTAAACATTTCTATAATTGTGCCCAATGCCGATTTCATCTCCGGCAGTGTTGTAAACTATTCATATGGTGGAGATACCCGTGTGCGTGTGCGCGTAAATGTTGGGGTATCTTATGGAAGTGATTTAGACCTGGTTATAAAATGCTTGAGAGATGCTGCATTAAATCACCCAGAAGTATTAAAAGATCCAGCACCTGTAGTAGTATTTAGAGATTTTGGTGATTCTTCGTGGGATCTAAGCGTTACATCCTGGATTAGTGATGCAAAACGTCATATAATTGTTGCATCTGAAATAAGGATGAATATAGTACGCATATTCAGAGATCATGACGTTGAAATACCATTCCCACAACGTGATATCAATTTCAGAAATATAATGGAGATGAAAAGCAATTCAGATGAGCGGCCACTTAAGCCCGGAGAGCCAATTGACTAGTGGGTACAACTAATCAGATAATTTCGTTAATACCCTGTTGAAAATGTAAAGCTCGTGTATTAACAGGTACTAAATAGTAAAGGAGATACGTTATCTAATTAGTTGAAACACACTGTAAGCTTGTTAAGTCAGCCTAATATGTAAAAGCCTTATAATAAGGTAAATCAGTGTTAAAACGACTAAAAAGCACACCAATAACATACTTATGCGATTGATGTAGGCGTTAAAACATTGTAATTTAGAAACAGTTAGAAAGAGCGGGATATTTGCTCCTCTGCAAGTTTGTTTAAATCACATACATCTATTGACGACTAAGACCCAGGGCTCCACTTGTAGAAGGGTGGAGCCTTCTTTTTTATACGACCAGACTTCTTTTCTTAGGTAACTTCAATATTTCGACACAATAAACTATTCGTTTCACGAAACTACTTCAAAGACTTCTATATATCAAGTAGATGGGATTATTAAATTTAGTAAAAGTCTAAGGGAAGATGCCTAATTGATCGTAAGATCTACCAATTTTCTCTATTGCGCTCACAAAGGCAGCTGTCCTTAAATCGATATTATGGCGGTCGCGAATTTCTTTGATTTCGTTATATGCCGTCACCATAGTGTCTTCCAGGCCTGAATCCACAATGTCATTTTCGTCAGCTCCATGAACAATGCTTTTATATTGAGCCTCAGATAACTTCTTTCCCACAAGAGATTCAAATCCCTCTACAATTTTCCTGAAGGCGTTTTCTTCAAAACGTCTGTCCATTCGCCCAAAACGCACATGAGAGAGATTTTTTAACCACTCAAAGTATGAAACGGTTACACCTCCGGCATTCAGATAATTGTCGGGTATAATGAGGGCCCCACGATCTTTGATAATATCATGTGCATCTGGACTAGTTGGGCCGTTGGCCCCTTCCCCTATAATTTTTGCTTTGATTCTTAGTGCGTTGTCAACAGTAATTTGGTTCTCAAGTGCAGCTGGTATCAAAATATCACATTCAATTTCCAATGCTTTTCGACTATCCATATTTTCGGCCCCAGGATAATTCAGGATGCTGCCCGTCTCAGTTCTGTGACTCATAACCTTATCTACATCAAGCCCTTTTTCACTGTAAATAGCACCTTCGTATTCAATGAGACAGGTTAATAGTGCTCCGGCTTCCTGAAAATTTTTAGCAGCATGGTAACCAACTTTTCCTAATCCTTGCACAACAACCGTTTTACCTTCTATACCGGTGGTTAATCCAAGGGTTTTCATATCATCTTGCATGCTACAGGCCTCTCTAATACCAAAAAATACCCCTCTGCCTGTTGCTTCGGCGCGACCTCTGATGCCTGCCTGATAAACCGGTTTTCCCGTAACACAGGCCATTGCATCTAGTGAAGGTGACAGTTGTCGGTAGGTATCCGCTATCCATGCCATTTCCTGCTCACTGGTACCATAATCGGGTGCTGGAACGTCTATACCCGGGCCAATAAAATTCTTTTGCCATAACTCATAGGTATATCTTCTGGTGATGCGTTCCAGCTCTCCTATAGAGTACTCACTTCGTTCAATTTTAATACCACCCTTTGCCCCTCCAAAAGGTACATCTACAACGGCACATTTATAGGTCATTAGTGCAGCAAGTGCCGTTATTTCATCTTCGTTAACCAGGCTACTGTAACGAATACCTCCTTTTGTTGGAGTGCGATGCTGGCTGTGTTCTGCCCTCCATGCGTGTATGGTTACAACCTCCCCATTATCTCTTTCAAGCGGGAAGGTAACATGGTAAACGCTATTGCATGTTTTGATTTGATTTAAAATTCCTTTTGGGAGCTTGGTGTATTGGGCAGCCCGATCAAAGTTTCGGTTTACCTGAGCAAAGAATTTTTCTGACATACAATATTATTTAATAGGTGCCGGTGAATAATAGGTTATCTGCAGTGTGATTGTATTAGTATACACACTGGCAAGACCTGTTGCAACGGTCACCCCTTAAACAATGCCTCTACGAAGCCTACCCTGTCGAACAGTTGCAGGTCTTCCATCTTCTCTCCAACACCAATGTATTTAACGGGTACATCCAGTTCAGAAGAAATCCCAATTGCAATACCCCCTTTGGCAGTACCATCCAGTTTTGTTAGCGCCAGCCCTGTGATATCAACGGCCTGGGTAAATGCTTTGGCCTGTTGCATGGCGTTTTGACCGGTTGAGGCGTCTAATACCAGGATTACTTCGTGTGGAGCACCTTCTACAACTTTATTCATTACACGTTTGATCTTTGAAAGCTCATCCATTAACGCCGTTTTATTGTGTAAACGCCCTGCAGTATCAATTAAGGCAATATCGGCGCCTCTTTTCAAAGCGGCTTGTACCGTATCGTATGCCACAGCGGCGGGATCTGCATTTTGACCCTGTTGTACTATAGGTACTCCGGCCCGTTCACTCCAGATGGTTAACTGCTGTACAGCTGCTGCCCGAAACGTATCTGCAGCTCCCAGAATTACCGATTTGCCGGCGAGCTTGTGCATATATGCCAACTTGCCGATAGTAGTTGTTTTACCAACACCATTAACTCCCACAATGAGAACTACATGCGGTTTATTTGGCAATGGAGCGTCAAAATCAGCAGGCTTATCTGTATCATTTTGCTTTAGCAGCGTAATTATTTCTTCACGGAGAATACGTTGCAGATCAGAACTGCCTATATACTTATCTCGGGCAACACGTTCTTCAATCTGGCGAATAATTTTCAGCGTGGTTGGAACCCCTACATCCGATCGGATGAGTACTTCTTCAAGCTCATCCAGAACTTCATCGTCCACTTTATCTTTACCGGCAATTGCTTTTGTAAGTTTTCCAAGTATGCCATCCCGACTTTTCTCGAGCCCTTCATCCAGACGTTCCTGTTTTTTAAAACCTAACTTTTCAAGAAAACCCATAGTTTGATACTGTTGTTTCGAATATAATTGATGTTGCCGGAGACAAATAGCTGATTTTTATTTCAGTTTAGTTAAATTCAGCACCACGTAAAATACGCACAAATCGGTACACATAATCGGCAAATGACACAATCATAAGCACGGTAGTACCCACAAGAAAGAAGGTAACCAATCCAGTGTGCTGTGGAAAATAGAACGCAACAATCCAGTACAAAGCCAGTGCATTAACAAAAACTTTACCCGACATTACCGACATGGCGACCTTCCCACGGGTAAAGCGTATATATAGAGAACCCACCATGATCAATAAGTCTCTTCCTAATGATGCGAAGAGAAACCAAAGGGGAATTTTTCCTAAATAAGCTGCAAAAATAAATAATACCCCCGCCAGAACTTTGTCGGCTATGGGATCAATTACTTTGCCCAGCTCTGAAATTTCATTTCTTCCTCTTGCTGCCCATCCATCCAGATAATCGCTGATAATAGCATAGGCAATCAGCGTGGTGAAGATCCATGAAACCCCATCATAATATTCGTAAATCCAAATTAGCGGTATTGCTACCAGTATCCGCGAAAACGAAAAGATATTGGCAAGGGTAAAAATCTTTTTAGTTACCTGATATTTTCGTCCATCAACGTTCTCGGTTGTTTCCATGATGTTAGAATTGCGGAGGCTTGTGTTTATCCCAACGCTTTTTTAGTTACGGGTGACTATTACAGAAGAAGTTATATGCATCCACATGCTGATAGTTCTTATTTGTACCTAAATTAGGTTGTTCATTTTGGCTGTATTGGGCTACATTACCATGACGTAAATTCATGGAACTTCCGACACTATCTTCTACGAATTCGATTTAAAAATACACAATTTGGATACGACCTCGTTATGAAAAATCCTCATACACTCATAGAAAAAGAACTATCATCAGAGAAGGTTTTTTCGGGCGCATTGTTGCATGTGAACAGAGACCAGGTTCTGTTACCTGATAATCAAACATCAGTTAGAGAGTGGATTAAACACCCGGGCGCATGCGCTGTAGTACCATTTTTTGAGAATGGAGATATCATGCTTCTGCGTCAGTACAGGTACCCGGTGAGACAGCTATTTTGGGAAGTACCTGCCGGGAAAATTGATGCCGGAGAAAATCCAGATAGTACTGCTGAACGAGAATTGCATGAAGAAACCGGTGTACATGCTGGAAAATTGCATTATATAGGCCATTTTTATCCAGGAATTGGGTATTCAGATGAAGTAATTCACATATATACAGCTACTGAATTGAGGCTTACCAATAGCAATGCCGATATTGACGAATTCGTTGAACCCGTTCGTATTCCGTTTAGGGAGGCCATTGAAATGGTGCACCAAGGGTCTATTAATGATGGTAAAACAGTTATCTGTCTTTTGAGGGCAATGCACTGGTTACAAAATAGATAAATAACCTCATTCTGACGTTGTTTTTCCACATGTTTACATCTCGAGTAAATATGTGTATTATATGTGCAGTATTTTATTCCGGACTGTACAGTATGCGCAAAATTATACACATTGATATGGATGCATTCTATGCATCGGTAGAGCAGCGCGACAATCCCGATTGGCGAGGTAAACCTGTTATTGTGGGAGGTAACCCGCAAAGCAGGGGTGTTGTGGCAACCTGCAGCTACGAAGCACGTGCATTTGGCGTACACTCAGCCATGCCCACCTCTCAGGCCTATAGACTTTGTCCGGATGCAATTTTCGTAAAACCTCGTTTCGATGTGTATAAGGAGGTTTCTCTAAAAGTTCGGTCCATTTTTTATGAGTTTACCGATCTGATTGAGCCTCTCTCACTGGATGAGGCCTACCTTGATGTTACGGAGTCGAAAACAGGAAACCCATCCGCTACCCTCATTGCCCGTGAAATAAAAAAGCGGGTGTTCGATGAAGTTAAGCTTAGCTGCTCGGCTGGCGTTGCACCTAATAAATTTCTGGCGAAGGTAGCCTCCGGTTATAAAAAACCTGCGGGCATCACAGTAATTACCCCCGATAAGGCAGAAGCATTTATAGCACAGTTGCCAATCGGCAAGTTCTATGGTGTTGGTTCGGCTACAGAAAAAAGAATGCTGGAACTTGGCATTACGAATGGGGCTGACCTCAGAGAACGATCAGAGGTAGAATTGGTTCGTAGTTTTGGAAAGTCCGGACATTTCTATTATCGCATTGCAAGAGGAGTTGACGACCGGGAAGTTCAGGCTAATCGAGTGAGAAAGTCGGTTGGAGCAGAGAATACGTATTCAGAAGACATACACGCCCTTGATGAAATTCATAATCGACTCAATGAAATTGCTCAAACTGTGGAGCAAAGGCTCGGGCGCGCACGAACCGCAGGGAAAACCATAACGCTTAAAGTGCGCTACGATAACTTTGAAATAGCTACACGCAGTTTAACATTGCCGGATGATGTTTCTGATGCAGCCACTTTACACCAAACGGCTTGTAATCTACTACCCCTTACCGAAGCCGGGCAAAGAAAAGTAAGACTGCTTGGGATATCTGTTTCCAATCTGGATTTGTCAAGAGACGGTAGCAGGCAGCTTAAATTGGAGTTGTAATCGTATCGGATACTTTTTAGGTGGTACCGAATCTGCATCCATGTAAGCGGATGGCTTCGTTCAACAGCGTCTGGTATGCCTTTTCACTGATTTCTTTGCATCCAAACTGACCAAGGAATGGGTTATAAAACTGAACATCCCATAACGTAAATCCGCGTTCAATCAGGTGTTGGTGACAAAAATGTAACGCAATTTTCATGCACTCAGGTTCACTTTGAAATATGGACTCGGCAAAAAAAGCACCTCCATACGCTATTCCGTATAGTCCTCCACAAAGGCTATTGTCTCGCCAGACCTCCATGGAGTGTGCAAAACCCATCATATGGGCATGAAGAAAGCTGTTATATATCGTGCTGTTAATCCAGGTCGATTCCCTGTTGGCACAGCCCTCAATAACTTCGGAAAAGCTTGCATTAATTCGAGGGTAGTATCCTTTTGATCGAATTCTTCTTAAAACGCGACGTGGAATGTGAACACCTTCCAACGGCATTATACCCCGCTTTTTTGCGCTGTACCATTCTACCTCCGTCTCACTTTCTTGCTTTCCCATGGGGAAGTAGCCCTCTGCGTAGGCTTCCATAAGAAAGTAAGGATCGATGATTTCCACCGATTTACTCATAGGTTGAAATACTCATGTAGTGGACGATGATGTTAGGTGCACGAACAAGCACCGCAACTGTGATTGCGTAAGTAACCAAACTCGAGGGCAGTGGGGGTTCTATTTTTTCATTTGTTGCGCGTCATATCTTGCAAAGTAGTCTTTTGCGGCATTACGTACTTTAGGGGCCAGAATCAGGGCAGATACCATGGTTGGTATGGCCATCATGGCAAACATTCCGTCAATTAGATTTATTACTGCATCAATACTTGCTACGGCGCCAAACCAAATAGTAAAGACATAGAAGTAATTGTAGTAATGCTGCTTCTCTGCACCAATCAGATATCCGAGACATTTTGTTCCGTAATAGGAATAGGTAAACATGGTTGTCATACTGAAAATAAGCACGCAAATTACCAGAATTACGACTCCTACGGTACCTACACCGGTTGAGAAAGCCATAGCGGTGAGGGTAACCCCATCGGCCCCTGTCTCTGTCCATACGCCAGTCATTAATATGGCTAAGGCGGTCATCGTACAAACGATGATGGTGTCAATGACGGGCTCTAACATGGCAACCAGACCTTCACGTACGGGTTCTTTCGTTCTGGCTGCACCATGGGCCATGGCCTCGGTACCAATACCGGCTTCGTTGGAAAAAGCAGCGCGACGTATTCCGGTTCGAATTACTTCTCCTACAGCACCACCGGCAACAGCTTGACCCGTAAATGCGTCGGTGAGAATCAACGAGAAGTAATAGGGTACATCTGCAAAGTTGTTCAGGATGATATACAATACCGTAATACTGTACAGTACTACCATCATCGGCACGAGGCTGGACGCTACGCTTCCAATTCTCTTAATTCCACCGAAGATTACCAGAGATACCAATCCGACGATTATAAGACCCATTATGGCATCGAACATAAATGTTGACTCAGCGGTACCCGATACCACTTCGGCCGGAACCAGTACCATGTCGCGTACAATCTGGGTTAACTGGTTCGACTGAAACATGGGGGCGCATCCGATAAGTCCGGCGATGGCAAAAAATGATGCCAGAGGTTTCCACTTTTCTCCAAGACCTTCTCGAATTACGTACATCGGTCCACCCTGAATTTTACCGGCGCTGTCTTTACCACGGAACATTACCGCCAGGGTACATGTGTAAAACTTTGTCATCATCCCTACAACCGCACTAACCCACATCCAGAAAATAGCTCCTGGTCCACCCATGGTAATGGCAATGGCTACACCGCTGATGTTACCCATTCCAACCGTTGCAGCCAAGGCCGTTGATAATGCCTGAAAGTGGTTAATATCACCGGGGGTATTAGGATCGTCGTATTTACCGGTAAGTATGCCAACAGAATGAGCAATGTAGCGATATGGGCGGAACTTTGAGAAGAATACGAAATACGTTCCACCGCCAACTAGCAGAATAAGAAGCGGCATCCCCCAGGCATAATCGGCAAAAACAGTAAAGATGTGTTCGAGGGTGTCGAGCAGACTATATATATACTCCATATCTATTGGCGTAGTATTGGTAGTGGGTGACCTTTTTGTTATTGCGCCAATATAGATAAAAAATGCGGTTTAAATCATTTAAACATTAACTTGTGAAATTATTACGTTCACTTTGTGGTAAACTAAATACCGTACAGTCTGTAGCCGGACCAGGATTTGGCCTTAATTATGGCCTTACGCACTTTTTAAATATCAATTTGAACATATCTATAAAAGCATGCTGTTACTCAAAAAGGGGTATATGGGGATGCGACTCTATTTGCTGATAGCTGTTTCTAATTTGCAGCAAGTATGGGTGTAATACCGTTTATAATGAACTGCACGCCAATAGCCAGTGCGATAAACCCCATCATACGTGCGAAACCGGCCATTCCGGTTTTTCCCAGAAACCGGCTAATTTGTGGTGCAATTCGAAGTGCTACGAATGCTCCCAATGAACACATTGATATGGCAGCCGTGATCATAACATAGTTGGTAATCGTTAGATCCTGGGAAGCAAAACCAATTACTACTGCTATAGACCCTGGGCCTGATAGCAGTGGCATTGCCATGGGTGAGAAAGAGATATCGGCCTTATCGCGGGCATCGTCTTCATCTTCCTGACTAAGTTTACGGCCACCTGTTTCAGGATTCAGCAGCGAGTAGGCCCAGGAAATAATCATCAGCCCACCGGCTATTCGTATACCTTCTAAGCTTAATCCAAAGAAGTTAATAATGTATGTTCCTCCGTATAAGAAGGCAACCAGTATAAAAAAAGTGAACATGCTGGCTTTGTTAGCCATTTTTTTACGGTGCTCTTCGGTGTTGTTATCCGTTAAGACCAAAAAAACCGGAACAGCCATTACTGGATTCATAATGGCGAATATGGCTATGAAATAACCAAATGTAAGGGATAGTATATAAACTGTTGTTTCCATATTACTTTAATAAGTCTGAAAGGTATCGACCGGTGTGTGACCCGGGTGCACGAGCGATATCTTCTGGTGTACCCGTGGCTACGATAGTCCCCCCTCCGTAACCGCCTTCCGGGCCTACATCGATAATCCAGTCGGCCGATTTGATGATATCCAGGTTGTGTTCAATTATTATAACGGAATGTCCTTTATCTATGAGCCTGTTGAAGCTGTTCAACAGGCGGGCGGTATCTTCAAAGTGGAGGCCAGTTGTGGGTTCGTCGAAAAAGTAAAGGGTATTGGCTCCATCATCTCTTGCCAGAAAACGAGCCAGTTTCACCCGTTGTGCTTCACCGCCCGAAAGGGTTGTACCGCTTTGACCAAGCCGGAGATAACCGAGGCCAACATCTTCCATTACCTGAAGCTTAGAAGTTATATTCTGGTTTCCCTCAAAGAAGCCAAGTGCGTCTGATATCGACATTTCAAGTACGTCGAATATACTTTTCCCCTGATACTTAATACCCAATAAATCTTTTTTGTATCGCATACCATTGCAGGATTCGCAGGGTAATTCAATATCGGCCAGAAATTGCATTTCGATGGTTTGAACCCCTTCACCCTGACAGGCTTCACATCTTCCCCCTGGAACGTTGAAAGAGAAGTGTCCGGCTCCGTACCCCATTATTTTCGCTTGCCTTGATGCTGCAAACAAGTCGCGAATTCCATCGAAAGCTTTGGTATACGTTGCCGGGTTAGACCGAGATGACCGTCCAATTGGCGTCTGATCTACCATTTCAACACTTTCAATATGTACCAGCCCACCTAGTTTTTTATGCCTGCCTACTTTACCCGACCAGCTTCCAATTTCTTTCATGATTCCACCGTAAAGGGTGTCGTGAACCAGCGTTGATTTACCCGATCCGCTAACACCGGTTACAACGGTTAGCATACCAAGCGGGAAGTCGACATCAACGTGCTTGAGGTTGTGCTCAGATGCACCTCTTAATTGAATGGTGTTACCATTTCCTTTTCGGCGTTTGGCTGGTATTTCAATGGCTTTTCTGCCGCTCATGTACTTTCCGGTCAGCGAGTCGGATTTGAGCAGTGCATTGTAGTTACCCGTAAAAACGACCTCGCCTCCATATGTTCCAGCAAAAGGACCAATATCAATGATGTTATCTGCAGCAGCAATCATTTCAGGGTCGTGTTCTACCACAAGAACGGTATTGCCAATATCTCTGAGGGATTTTAGTATTCTGATTAAACGGTCATTGTCGCGAGGATGCAGACCAATTGTTGGTTCATCAAGTACATAAAGGCTTCCTATCAAGGAGCTTCCAAGTGCGTTTGCAAGGTTAATGCGCTGAGCCTCCCCACCAGATAATGAATTCGTTAATCTATCTAACGTAAGGTATTCTAGACCTACTTCATCAAGGTATTTAAGTCTTTTACGTATTTCATAGAGAATCTGGGAGGCAACGGATGTTTCAAATTCGGTAAGTTCCAGTGCTTCGAACCATTGGTGTGCGTGGCCTATGGTCATTTCACTTACCTGGCCAATATTGAGGCCACCGACATGTACATACAGGGCGTCTTTGCGGATTCGATGACCGTCACACTCCTGACAACGTGAATAACCACGGTACCGTGCATAAAATATGCGCATATGTACTTTATAGAACTCTCCTTTAACTCCCTCAAAGAAAGTGTGAACTCCACCGTACTCGTCTTTTCCTTTCCATATTACATCTCTGACTTCCTTAGGTATATTTCTGTAAGGGGTGTCTATTGAGTAGCCATATCGCGCGCAAACCTTGATGAGGTCGCGTAACCACGAGCTGTTTTTAGGTCCATTGAAGGGTGCAATTGTCCCTCCTCGAATAGATAAGTCTGGATCTGGTATAACCTTATCTTCGTCAATACCTGCTACACGGCCAAACCCTTCGCACTTCGGACAGGCCCCGAAGGGGTTATTAAATGAAAACATCTGTGGGGTTGGTTCTGTGAACTCCATCCCGTCCATTTCAAATCGTTCGCTGTAGTCACGCTCTTCTCCATTTCGCAACTTCAGAAAGCAACGTCCCAACCCTTCCCTAAGAGCAACTTCGAGTGAGTCTGCGAATCGGGTGCGGGAATCTGCGTCGTCTTTTTTCAGGGAAAGGCGGTCTACTAGAACACGATGAGTACCAGACTTAATGGTCTTTACTGGCGCATCATCTTCGTTTAGGTCAATAATTTGCTCATCTGGTGAAAGTATGCGTGTGAAACCACGTTCTACCAGTACACTAAGTTCTTCCTGAAGCTTTCTTTTGCCTTGAAGTTGTATGGGGAATGTAATGTAGAACCGGTCTCCGTCTTCCCAAACACCGTTTATATCTTGAATTATACTCTGAGGGGTATCTTTCCGAACCTGTTTACCACTTACCGGAGAAATGGTTTTCCCAATTCGTGCGAACATCAGTCGCATGTAATCGTAAATTTCGGTTGTAGTGCCTACCGTTGAGCGTGGGTTTGTGGTTGTGTTCTTTTGTTGAATGGCCATAGCAGGAGATATACCCTGCATGAAATCGACATCCGGTTTGTCCATTCTCTCAAGAAATTGCCGGGCATAGCTGGAGAGGCTTTCTACATAGCGTCGTTGCCCTTCCGCATAGATGGTATCAAATGCCAGGCTCGATTTACCGGATCCTGAAACGCCGGTTATCACCGTGAGCTTATTTCGGGGGATGGTAACATCGATATTTTTGAGGTTGTGAACTCTTGCGCCCTTGATGATTAGTGGTCTATCCTGGGCTGAATGGGTTACAACGGTTGTTTCTGCTTGCGGCATGGTTGTATGAACGTGAATATTCTGTAACCTGTAAAGGTAACATTAATTGAAACCTAAGTACACATCCAAAAGGTTCACATTAAAAAGCCCTGCAACTATAATGTTGAAGGGCTTTAGGTCATTCGTAAGTAAATGAGTCGTTATTTTTCTAATAACGGGGAGTCTCCGGGACCGAAGGTAGATATTACTTTCTGTTCCATACCATCTTTTATTTCTTTTCTAACGGCTTCAATGTCGTCGTTATCTATATACATGGCGTGGATGTACAGCTTTGTGCGGTCTTCTGAAACATCGAGGCTTAGTGTTCCGGGTGTAAGGGAAATCATGTTTGCCAGAAAAGTGATACTGAAATCAGACTTAACCTCCAGGGGAATGCCAATAACACCCGATTTCATTTTGAATTCGCCGGGAGTGAGTACATCTTTTGCAACTCGCAGACTCGATACAAAGAGTTCTTTCAAGAAGAAAAACACGAGTGCAATAGTGAGCCACAGTTTTTTATGGTAATCATCGGGGTCAATTACCGGACTTGCAATCCATATAACGATGTATCCCAGCAGGAAACCAATTGATACAGAGGTAATGCTAAAAGTTCCCGTAATGGCAGCCCATATAAAGGCGAGAAGGATATTTAATAATAGTATTGTCATGGTCTTAGTACGGCTTCAATGTATTCAGTTCTACCCATTAATTGCTCAGCTGCACGCTCACTCACCGCATACAGATACTCAGGGAATATACCGATGAGTATGGTCAGTAAGGTCAGCAATAAAACAGGCATTGCAAGCAGGAGCAAGTTGCTGGTAGATATTCTTAGTTTGTAGTCTGATGTATCCGCGGAATGTCCTTCGGGAAGTGGTTTCCAGAATGCGAATGCCCAGATTTTTACCATTGAGAACAATGTCAGCAAACTAACCCCCAGCGCAACTCCAACAATCACCCACGCTTGTATTTCCAAACCTGCATAGATCAGGGCAAACTTCGCCCAGAAACCAGACATTGGAGGGAATCCAGCCAGCGAAAATGCAGATATCAGGAACATAACACCTAACCAGATGTAGTTTTTGTATAATCCTCCGAGCTCTTTCAGCTCAAAAGAACCGCCTAATCTGTTCGCAATGCCGGAAATAAGAAAAAGATTCATTTTCACGAAGATCTGATTAACCACAAAGAATACGGTGCCAAGAATTGCCATTGGTGTAAATAAAGCAATACCCATAATCATGTAGCCAATCTGAGATACAATGTGAATGGAGAGGATTTTTCTAAACTCATATTGTGCAGCTGCTCCCAGTACACCTATTACCATGGTTAGTCCACCTACCCATAGTAATATGGTGTGGGTGTAGCCTACATCTTGTATAAATATGAGTGTATAGAATCGCGCAATAACATAAATAGCCACCTTGGTGAGTATTCCTGCAAAGAATGCTGAAATAGCTACGGGTGGAGTATGATAAGAGGCGGGTAACCAGAAAAATAACGGAAATACAGCAGCCTTCAGTCCAAAAGCGACCATAAACAATATGGATATCGATGTTATGAGACCCGGATTATCGTATCCCTCCAGTTTTACAGCAATATCAGCCATATTGAGTGACCCGACAATTCCGTATAAAAGAGCGATGCCGAGCAGGAATACAGCCGATGAAAACAGATTGATGACAACGTATTTTACCGTTCCGTCTAACTGCTCACGTGTATTCCCGATTGAAAGCAACATAAAAGCGGAGATGAGCATTAGCTCAAACCAGACAAACATGTTGAAAACATCGCCTGTTAGCAGGGTTCCGTTCACGGCCATTGTTAGCAGTGCAAGTGCGGGATAATACCCGTAATGCTCCCGTTTTTCGTCAATGTCTGCCAGTGAATAAATAAATATAGCCAGGGATGTTACCGCAACCGCCAATACCATTATACCCGAGAAGGTATCGCCAACCAGGCTTATGCCGAATGGCGCTGCCCAGTTTCCCATTTGAGCCACAATGATGCTTTCTTCCCAAATTCGTTGGAATAATAATGCTGCAACAATAACCTGGCCCACAGCACCAACGATCGCAATACTTCGTTGAGCTGCTCGTGATTTATATGCCATCATGCCCAATGAGGCGATGATGAGTGGAAGGGCAAGGGGGGCGACTAGTAGAACGTGGTTTTCCATTATTCACCCTCCTTGTTTGCTAGTGCAAATTTGTCGGCTACCGGGGTTTCTGCATCAGCCATTTTGTCTGACTGTAGGTTACCTGTTGCCAGATAGTAGCGGTAGATAAGTGCGAGTGCAAAAGCAAATAAACCAAAGCCAATTACAATGGCAGTGAGTATCAATGCCTGAGGAAGGGCGTTTGCAACCCCTGCAGCGGCTACATACTCGTCTGCTGCGATCAGCGGGGGTTCGCCACGAGTTAATCGTCCCATAGTAAAAAATGCGAGATTAACGGCGTTACTCAGAATCAGCACCCCAATTACAACGCGAACCAAACTTCTCTTCAGTAATAAATAAATGCTGGATGCGAAGAGTACGCCAACAGTTATAGCTAATAAAATTTCCATTTATTTCTCTTCTTCAAGTGAAAAAATTACACCGAGTGTGAATCCAACAACAACCAGATACACACCGATATCAAAAATCAAGGGAGTGCCAAGGTGTAGCTCCGTTCCTCCAATTACCGGGAAGATCCAGGCACCGGTCAGAAAGGGGGTACCCAGCAGAATAGATATAATTCCACTAGCCACACCAAATAAGAGCCCCGCCCCAATCATTACCTGTGGATCCAGCTTTAGGATTTCGCGCGATTTTTTAGGTCCGTACGCTATAGCAAACAAAGCAAATGCAGTAGCACCTACCAAGCCACCAATAAATCCACCTCCGGGCTCATTATGGCCGCGAAAGAACAGAAATATTGAGAATATCAGAAGAAGACCAAATAGCAACTTAGTAGCTGTGCGCAATATCAATGAGTTAATCATGACTGCTTCTCCTCCTTTTTATCGTTCATGTATAATTTGATGAGCGATATTATTCCGAAGGCTGCAACGCCTAGTACAATTATTTCGCCCAGTGTATCTATAGCACGATAGTCTACAAGGATGACGTTGACAATATTCCGCCCGTGTGCCAGCACATAGCTGGTTTCACCAAAGTACTCTGATAAGCTTAAGTCTAAGTCACCTTGTAAAATGATCAGGAGCATAACTGTTACGAGAACGCCACCACTAATAGCGATAAACGCATCGCGTACTTTGGCTCCGGCTCTATCTACAATTACCGGTTTTGGTATTTTTACCAGAACGAGTGCAGCCAATATGACGGTCAGTGTTTCAACTAACACCTGAGTTATGGCCAGATCTGGTGCACTGAACATGATGTAGACTAGTGCAATGGAGAATCCTAATAATCCCAGTGCTGTAATTGCTTTCAAGGCCGACTTCGCCGCCACTGCTGCCAGGGCAGACAATATCATTAATGCCAATACAATCACTTCGTATGCGTTTATATGGTCGTTGAAATCGGGCCAAACAAAATTAGCTTTCAATAACAGTGTAATTGCTGTACCAAATATGGTAACTCCAATAATGGTTCCCATATATCGGTGCAAATATCCGCTTTGGAAAGCATCGATTTGGAATCGTGCGAATTTCAGCATTCCGTTTAGTAACGCCTCGTATGTAGCTTTTGGAAAATCGCCAAATGCCCGGGCATAGCCTTGCATTGCGGATGATTCACGAAGGTTGTTCCAAATTTTAAACACCGCCAGGCCCGAGAGTAATGTCACTACACTTAAAATCAGCGGTAAGTTGATTCCATGCCAAAGAGACAAATAGTATGAAGTTTCTACGCCGCTGATTGCGGTAGTAGTTGCGCTAAATAATGAGCGGTCTGCCAGTGATGGAAACACTCCAACAATTAATCCCATAGCTGCTAATATCACTGGACCAATCCACATTGAAACCGGAGCCTCATGAGCGTGTTTTGGTGTTTTCTTTTCTTCTCCGTAGAAAGGTGTAATCGCCACAATAGCAGAGGAGGCCACAACGGCAATATTTGCTAATACAGCTACAATGATGAGGATGGAAGCAAAAGTTGTTGCAGAAAGTGCAGCTTCGTACACGAGTTCTTTACCAATAAAACCCAACATTGGCGGAATTCCACCCATAGACAAAGCGGCAATAGCGGCAGCGGCGGCGGTTATGGGCATTAATTTTCTAAGACCTCCAAGATATGCCACATCTCGGGTACCCGCTTCATGATCTATTGACCCGGCTACCATAAACAGTGCACCTTTATATAAAGAGTGGCCGACAATAAACACGGCTGCTGCTTTTAAAGCGTAGTCATGACCCATACCAATCAACATGGTTATGGTTCCTAACGCCATGACTGTAGAATAAGCCAATACTCTTTTTAAATCAGTATAAGCTAACGCCAACCAGCCTCCAACCAGCATGGTAACAGCACCAAAGCCTGTTACGATGTAAAACCATTCTGTTGTACCACCCATAGCTGGCTGCAGGCGTGCGAGCAGGTAAACACCCGCTTTTACCATTGTTGCCGAGTGTAGGTACGCACTTACCGGTGTCGGGGCGGCCATGGCACCGGGCAACCAGAAGTGAACAGGAAATTGAGCTGATTTGGTAAAGGCACCCATCAAGACGAGTATGAGAATACCAAGATAAAATGGATGCTCACGAATAATCTCACCACTGTTCAATATTTCAGTAATACTCATGGTTCCGGCGGACAGACCCATTAAAATGAGTCCTCCCATGAGGGCAAGGCCTCCCAGACCGGTGATAAGCAACGCTTGTAGTGCTGAACTTCTGGATTCTTCCTTCTCGTTGTTAAATCCAATTAACAGGTATGAGGTAACACTGGTCAATTCCCAAAATATGAATAAACCAATGAGATTATCGCTGAGTACTACCCCAAGCATGGAAGCCATGAAAAGAATCAGAATCATTAAAAAACGATCCAAATAACGATGCCCCTTCATGTAGCCGCCTGCATATATAAGAACCAGTGTACCGATTCCTGTGATTAGCAGAGCGAAGGTCAAACTCAGACCATCCAGCAAAAATGACAAATGAACATCCAGTCCTGGTAGCCAACTACTTGACTCCAGTATTACCTCGCCCGACCCCACCAGCTGATAGCTGGTCATAAAATAAGCGAAAAGACCAGCAGGGAGTAAAGCTAATACCCAGCCTGAGTAATCTTTCGCCAGTTTTACAACGAATGGGGAGGCTAATGCTACAATAAATGCAATTAATATGGCTGTAAGCATGCCTTTAGTTGGTTATATACGTTTCAGTTTACCGTGTGAACGGTTACTACTTTTTATTTTTAGAAATGGAATCTCGAAGCTCGTCAACGATGGTGTTTTTCCAAAGTTTGGTGCCAGCCGAGTATGATGCTCTGCCTATGAGATGAGCTGCAACAGGAGCGGTTACAATTAAAAAAAGTATGGTGGCAACGGCCCGGGTTATTACTCCGAAATCCGGGGTAACTACTGCAACGGCTACCAGTATAAATCCGGTACCAAGGGTACCAGCTTTTGTAGAGGCGTGCATTCTCATGAGAATATCGGGTAGCCTTAAAACACCAACTGCTGCAACCAATGTGAAAAATGCGCCGGCCAATAGCGCCACAGATGCAATGATTTGTGCAATAGTCATTTAACTTTCCTCCGAAGAATCGTTTTTTACATTTTGCACATACCGGGCAAATGCAGTAGTGCCCAAAAATGCCACCAAAGCTAATACCGTTGCTGCATCCATTAAAGCTGGCCTTGACGTGCTGATAGCGTACGTAGCAATAAATCCAATTGTTATAAAGGCAATGAGGTCAAGTGCAATTACCCTGTCGCTCAAACTTGGACCTATTATTAGTCTTACGGAAGCTATAATTAACGATATGCTCAAAAGAATCAGCACAATCGAAGTAATTAAGCTAAAAACATCATTCACTTGAAACATTCGTTTATACTGTGATGGTTAATTTATGTTTAAAACGTTACGCCTGTTTTTGCATGATAATAGGTACTATTACAGGCTGAACAAAAGATTGTCGAGAAATGAATGACCACATTACAGATACCGAAGCTATATTATTTAGAATCAGTCTGCAAACCGGCTAAATATACCAATACTGCAAAGTATCACCAAGAAATACCGGTGCTATAAGTACTTATCACGGTTGATTTTAGTCGATTTTACAATTTGAATACCATCATATGACGCTATAAAATCGCTTTTCTGTTACACAACATTCAAAATACATTGAATAAAGCACTAACTTTGCATTTTACACATCCTTCAATTGTTAAAACTATGAATCTACCATTTATCCTGGCAAAACGATTTGTTGCCGGTGAAGAATTTGGACAGGCTATTGGAGCAGTACGTGAGCTCAATAGCAAAGGTATAGCCGTGAGTCTGGACTTGCTGGGCGAAAATGTTAAAAGCAGAGAAGTTGCAGATCAAACGTTAGTAGATTATCAGGATTTAATTAAGGGTATTGCCGATGAAGGTCTGAATAGCAGTATTTCCATAAAGTTAACTATGCTCGGACTAGATATTGACGCTGATTACACCTTTGATAATCTGTCAAGACTTCTTGAAACCGCTAAAAGCAATGGGATATTTGTGAGAATAGATATGGAAGGATCTGATTACACTGACCTAACCGTATCGACATTTAAAAAAGCTAAAGAATCATTCGGTAGTAATGTAGGTATCGTACTACAAGCTTATTTGCATCGTACTGCACATGATATTAACGAATTGGCTGGTATTAATGCTGATGTTCGTATATGCAAGGGCGCTTACAGTGAGCCCCCAAACCTGGCGATCAGGAGCATGAGTGAAATTCGTAATGCTTACCGGTTATATGCTACTACATTACTACAACGCACATCTTATCCTCGTATAGCCACTCATGATGATGAATTAATTAATTGGACTAAGTCATACACCAATACCGAAGGAATCGGTAAAGAGCGGTATGAATTTCAGATGCTATATGGGCTCAGGCAACCTACTTGTGAGATGCTTGCAGAGGACGGGTATAATGTTCGCGTATACGTACCATACGGAACAATGTGGTTTCCCTATTTTACCAGAAGATTGAAGGAAAGAAAGGAAAATGTATTCTTTGTGCTATCAGCAATGTTCAAAAATTGATATTCTCTAATTCTCCTGTGCCTGTTTTGTTCTATGATCTTTAAGCCGTATTGCGTTCTCGCAGAAGAAGAATAATTCTATTGACAATAAACGGATATAGGTTGTATATTAGTAATCTACTTAAATGTAGTACGGTCCGGTAGTTCAGTTGGTTAGAACGCCTGCCTGTCACGCAGGAGGTCGAGGGTTCGAGTCCCTTCCGGATCGCCAAAAAGCCACCTACCTAATCGGTAAGTGGCTTTTTTTGTTTATATAACATCATCGGGGTGTAATTACTTTTCATAAACACGTTTAAAAACCTACTAAGTCATTAAAAAACAGGTATATATGGATTCTATTTATCCTCAATACGACGTCATAGTAGTTGGAGGAGGCCATGCTGGTAGTGAGGCAGCAGGGGCTGCAGCCAATATGGGTGCAAAGACGCTGCTCATCAGCATGAACCTAAATAGCATCGCTCAAATGTCATGCAATCCGGCAATGGGCGGTGTAGCCAAAGGGCAACTCGTGAGAGAAATAGATGCACTGGGTGGTCTGTCTGGTTTAGTTACGGATTCTTCTGGTGTTCAATTCAGAATGTTAAACTTGTCTAAAGGTCCTGCAATGTGGAGCCCAAGAGCGCAGAGCGACAGGATGCTTTATGCTACTCACATGAGGGAACATTTAGAAAATATCCCTGCGTTAACCTTCAGGCAAGACAATGTCATCAATATTCTCATCAATGAAAATAAAGAAGCGTACGGCGTGGTTACGCAAACTGGGCAGAAGATTTATGCTCATACCGTGGTTGTCACCAGTGGAACATTCCTAAACGGGCTTATTCATATTGGCGAGCAGCAGTATGGAGGTGGAAGATCCGGTGAAAGGTCTTCCAAGGGAATAACGGAATGTTTGGTTGACTATGGATTTGAGTATGGACGTCTAAAAACCGGAACGCCACCCAGACTGGATGGAAGGTCTATAAATTACGAGAAGCTTGAAATTCAGTATGGTGACGAAAAGCCAGTTCCTTTTTCATTTATGAATGATACCGTTCTCGAGGGGAAAGAACAGTTAACATGCTGGATTGGCTATACAAATAATGAAGTTCATGAAATGCTGAAAACAGGCTTCGATAGAAGTCCAATGTTTAATGGCCGAATTAAATCAACCGGTCCACGATATTGTCCGAGCATTGAAGATAAAATTAATCGCTTCGCAGATAAAGATCGTCATCAGCTGTTTCTCGAACCTGAAGGATGGAACACGCACGAAATGTATCTGAATGGCTTCTCCACAAGTCTTCCGGAGGATGTGCAATATAAAGCATTGAGAACCATTCCTGGATTTGAAAGTGCTGTTATGATTAGGCCTGGATATGCAATTGAATATGATTTCTTTCCACCACATCAAATCTATCGATCGATGGAAACAAAAATCATTTCAAACCTATTTTTTGCTGGTCAAATTAATGGTACTACAGGGTATGAGGAAGCAGCATGTCAAGGACTAATGGCTGGAATTAATGCTGCTAATAAGGTAAAAGGTGAGGAGCCTCTTATCCTGAAACGAAGCGAGGCCTATATTGGAGTCCTTATAGATGATCTTGTTGGAAAGGGCACCGATGAACCGTATCGAATGTTTACCTCCAGAGCAGAACATCGTATTGTATTAAGACAAGATAATGCGGATTTACGTTTAACCGAGATTGGTTATAAAATAGGACTAGCTAAAGAAGACAGATATGCTCGTTTAAAGAAAAAAGTCTCTGAACTTGATAGCCTGAATAAATTGGTTAATGACTATTCTGTACGGGCCGATGTTATTAATGGATATCTTACTAGTGTAGGAACGGCACCTTTAAAGCAAACCGTAAAACTTGTCTCTGTAATTGGCAGACCTCAGGTTTCTTTGCGTGGAATTATAAATGCAGATGCGGATTTGAATGAACTTGTTTCGCAGATTACGGAAAGCGAGGTAGTAATTGAACAAGTTGAAATTCAGCACAAATATGCCGGATATATTGAGAAAGAGTATGAAATGGTTGAGGAAATTAATCGACAAGAAAACCTGCGCATACCAGATAAGATAAATTACCAAGGTATTAAAAGCTTATCATCGGAGGGTGTAGCTAAGCTCTCAAAGGTTAAACCCGAAACAATAGGTCAGGCTAGCAGAATCTCCGGAGTATCACCAAGCGACATCGCCATACTGATGGTGTATTTGAAGAACTAACATCTCAGTCGCGATACTGTTTCACGTGAAACATTCACGGGACTGCTTTTTTTGTGCCATAGTTTATGACATAATTTCTCTCATATATTATTTTGTATTATATATGTTTCACGTGAAACATATTGGGTGCCTGCAAAAATCGGTTATTTTTAAAAGAGTTGTTATATGTCTAAAGCAAAAGTCATAAGACAGAATGTTTCACGTGAAACATTCGACGAGGTTGCGTCTATCTACGAAGCTAATCGAGATAGGTTCAAGCTCTATGCCGATAAGCTAATCTGGTGGAATAAAAAAGTAAACCTAATAAGTAGAAATGCTACAACCAGTGATTTGATAAATCACATCAAGCATTCACTATATATTGCTTCATTCATAAATAGTGACATAGAGGAGATTGTAGACGCAGGTACTGGTGGCGGGTTGCCAGGAATCCCACTTGCAATTATAAACCCTGAGAGAAGGTTTGTATTGGTTGATGTAGTGCAGAAAAAAATATTGGCAATAGATGCGATTAAGAGAGACCTGGGGTTAAAAAACACTCGTTGTGTTCATCGTTCTATAGGAGATCATACACCCGGTACGCGGAGCATATTAGTAAGTAAGCACGCATTTAAGCTAGGGGATCTGATTGAACTGACAAAATCTTGGAAATATGATTATATGGTTCTTTTAAAAGGATCAGATTATGTAGACGAGTTGGAAAATATTGATGAAAGCTTTGAAATAACATCTTACGATATATCAGCAGTTGAGAAGGATTCTTTTTTTGCTGGTAAATATGTTCTTGTAATAAAAAGGGTTTGAAATGAATAGTGCTGAACGGAGAATGAAGCTCTTGCTTATGCTCCAATCAAAAACAAAGGCATTAACGGTAAACTATCTTGCAGATTACTTTCAGGTTAGTCGGAGGACCATCTTTAGGGATCTTAAAATTCTTCAAGAGATGGAAGTCCCATTAACCTATGAGGAGCATACGGGTTATGGTATTATGCGTGGATATACAATTCCGCCGTTAATGTTTAATCCTAAAGAAATAGCGACAATTATGATGGGATTAAATTTCGCTAAAAGTCAAAAAGATACGCAGCTCGTAGAAGATGCTAAGGCAGTAGAATTGAAAATAAGCAGTGTGGTACCTGCTGAAATGCGTAATCTCATGAATATCTTAGGCGAAAATGTTATAGTAGATCCGTATGCTGATAAAAAAATGGCTCAAAGTTCAAGTGGGGATTGGTTTGTTATTGCGAACGCTATTGCCCAAAATCAATTAGTTGAATTTGTTTATTCCAATAAAAAGAGACTTTTTCAACCCATGCTACTTGTATACTTCTCAGATCACTGGAATGTTATTGGACTAGATGAACTAAATGTTGAGCTGAGAAACTTTAGAATTGAGAAAATGGTATCGCTGAGCATCCATCCAGGTACACAAAAAAGTACAAACAAAGAATATAGTAAGGAAGAACTCATATACAGAAATAGCGATAAAGGTCATAAAATTGACCTGGATGTCAGAGAGGATGCATGGATGGAATTTAGAATACAATGTCCAGCTATTATATTGAGCCACAACAAGTTGAATGACATTTATGAAGTGGTTATAAAGTTTGATAACCTAGATTATTTAAACCATTGGCTTTTACGGTTTACAGACAAAGTTAGCATAAAGTCACCCGGTGAGTTACTCGCCAAGAGAAAGCTATTGCTTAAAACGATGCTTGACTCCTGAAAACAAAAGCGGCTGATATGGTTTCATATCAGCCGCTCATCTATTCGTAACTTCTACTATAGAGACTCTTACTCGTCCCCTAGTTCCAGTTGACTCTGATTTGTGTCATTGTCAGTTGAATCAGATCCTGTATCCGGTGAATTGTTGCCATTATCAATTTGATCCAGTGTTTCATCTTCATCATCATCCTTAACAACACGCGTAACGCCACCAATCTTATCGTCTGTTGTAAGTCTAATAATTCTAACACCTTGCGTGTTTCTTCCCATGGATCGGATATCCTTACAGTGCATCCTGATGATTTTACCTTTTTTGGTAATAACCATAAGGTCGTCCGTATCGGAGACTTCTTTAAGGGCAATCAAATTTCCGGTTTTAGGGGTAATCTTCATGGTAATTACACCTTTTCCACCCCTTGACTGTTCGCGGTAGTCCTGTACTTGGGAACGTTTACCGTAACCATTTTCAGAAATTGCCAATACGGTAGCATCCTGAATACTTTTGACAACAACCATGTCTACCATTTCGTCGTCGGTGCTTTCATCAAGGTTGATACCTCTAACACCTCGTGTATTTCGTCCCATATCTCTTACATCAGATTCCTGGAATCGAATTGCACGTCCATTCTTGGCGCCTAGGATAATGGTACTGGTACCATCCGTTAAACGTGCTTCAAGCAAGTGATCTCCGTCATCAATATTGATAGCAATGATACCATCTTTTCTTGGTCGACTATATGCCTCTAGGGACGTTTTTTTAACGATGCCCTTTCTGGTACCCATTATGATATAATGAGACTTGATGTAATTTTCATCATCAAGCGTTTTTACGGGTACAAATGTTTTGACATGATCATCTTTATCGATCTGAATAAGATTAACGATAGCACGTCCACGGCTTAACCTGGTTCCTTCCGGAATTTCATACACTTTCAGCCAGTAACATTTACCCTTCTCCGTAAAGAACAGGATATAGTTATGGTTAGTAGCTACAAACAGATGTTCTATATACTCTTCATCTTTAGTCGTAGCTCCTTTAGACCCGGTGCCACCACGCTTCTGTCTGCGATAACCGCTAACAGGAGTACGTTTTATATATCCGGTGTTGGATATAGTAACCACTACATCTTCATCAGCAATCATGTCCTCAATACTGAAATCCTCAGCTGAGTACACAATCTGTGTTCTGCGCTTATCACCATAGCGGTCCTTAAGGTCATTAAGTTCCGTTTTGATAATACCAAGCTGTACTTCACGATTCCCAAGAATTCGACGGTACTCAGCGATCTGATCCAGGATATCTCTGTATTCCAGATCGATTTTGTCACGCTCCAGAGCAGTAAGTTTCTGTAGACGCATATCCAGAATCGCCTTAGCCTGAATATCCGTTAACCCATATTTCCTACGAAGAGAGTCATTCGCTTCGGGAACATTTTTAGAAGCTCGAATCGTTTTAATAACCTCATCCAGATTGTCGATGGCGATTTTAAGGCCTTCAAGAATATGCGCTCGCGCTTCCGCCTGGTCTAGATCATAAAGCGTTCTTCGGATGATCACTTCAATTCGGTGGTCAACGAAGTGTTTAATTAACTCCTTGATATGCATTACCTTAGGACGGCCCTTAACCAGTGCCAGGTTAATGATACCAAATGTCGTCTGCATCTGTGTATACTTATACAATTGGTTAAGTACTACACTCGGAACGGCTCCACGCTTGAGAATAATGACCATTCTCATTCCTTCACGATCGGATTCATCGCGAACATCTGCAATATCGGTTAATTTTTCCTGCTGGATGAGCTCTGCAATCTTGATGATTAACTGAGCCTTATTAACTTGATATGGCAGCTCCGTAACCACAATCTGCTCTCGATTGCCACGTAATTCTTCAACAGAAGCAAGGGCACGTAAGGTTACCTTGCCTCGCCCTGTGGTATAGGCATCTTTTACGCCCTCGTAACCATAGATAATACCACCGGTTGGGAAGTCGGGAGCCGATATATGCTTCATCAGCTCCGTAATTTCAATATCATTATCGTCGATGTAGGCATTGATACCATTCACAACTTCGGTGAGGTTGTGAGGAGCCATGTTTGTAGCCATACCTACGGCAATACCAGAAGACCCATTAATCAAGAGATTCGGTACCATTGAAGGCAGAACCGTTGGCTCAGTTAAGGTATCGTCAAAGTTAGGTTGAAAATCGACCGTATTTTTGTTCAGGTCAGACAGCAATTCCTCAGAAATACGTTTCATCCGAACTTCTGTGTATCGCATTGCTGCAGCAGAATCTCCATCCACAGAACCAAAGTTACCCTGTCCGTCAACTAGGGGATAGCGCAACGAAAACTCCTGAACCATACGAACGATGGTATCATACACGGCCGTATCACCATGCGGGTGGTACTTACCCAGTACTTCACCCACTATACGTGCACTTTTCTTATATGGACGGTTGTGCAACATCCCCAGTTCGCTCATTCCGTATAAAGCCCTGCGGTGCACTGGTTTAAGTCCGTCACGAACATCGGGAAGCGCGCGCGAAACAATTACCGACATCGAATAATCGATGTAGGATGCCTGCATTTCGCTTTCGATTGTTATTGGTATAATCTTGTCAGCCATTTACTATATCCAGTATGGGTTAAATATCTAGTTTCGCGTATTTCGCATTTCGTTCGATGAATTCCCGTCTAGGCTCAACGGCATCACCCATCAGAACAGAGAATAAACGGTCAGCAGCAGTAGCGCTTTCTATAGTTACCTGCTGTAATGTCCTGGTTTCAGGATCCATCGTGGTTTCCCAAAGCTGATCTGGGTTCATTTCGCCCAGACCCTTGTACCGTGAAAGGTCAATTTTACGGGTTGTATTTTTCTTCATGCGCTTGAGGATGGCGTCACGCGTGTCATCATCCCACGCATACTCAATATTGTTTCCTTGCGTAATCTTGTACAAAGGAGGTGTAGCGATATATACGTATCCGTTTTCTATAAGCTGGGGCATATATCGATAGAAAAAGGTAAGCAGTAGCGTACGGATATGCGATCCGTCAACATCCGCATCGGTCATGATGATAATTTTATGATAGCGCAGTTTGCTAACGTCAGCATCCTCTTCATGACCAACACCAACGCCCAAAGCTGTAATGATGGTTCGTATTTCGTTGTTTTCAAGGATTTTGTTGATACGTGCTTTCTCAACGTTCAGAATTTTACCACGCAGTGGCAGGATGGCCTGAAAACTTCTATTTCTACCAGACTTGGCAGAACCACCAGCGGAATCACCCTCAACTAAATAGATTTCGCAATGTTCAGGCTCATTAATGGAACAGTCGGCCAGTTTGCCGGGGAGTCCACCTGATGTTAGAGCACCTTTCCGTTGAACAAGCTGGCGCGCTTTTCGGGCCGCCTCCCGAGCTTCAGCCGAGAGTACAACCTTATCTAAGATGCCTTTGGCTACCTTGGGATTTTGCTCGAGAAACTCATTCAATTTCTCATAAATAGCGATTTCGACCTGACTTTGGACCTCAGAGTTACCCAATTTGGTTTTGGTTTGACCTTCAAACTGAGGCTCTGCCACTTTAATAGAGATTACAGCGGTAAGTCCCTCGCGAAAATCCTCACCGGAAATGGTAAGCTTGCCCTTGATGATGTTATTCTTTTCACCATAATTCTTTAGCGATCGTGTAAGTGCGCGACGAAATCCTGAAACGTGGGTTCCTCCCTCATGCGTGTTAATATTATTTACATAGGAGTGTACATTTTCAGAGTACGACCGGTTATACTGAATCGCGATGGCCATCGGCAGGTCAGAATTATCATCCGTATAAATATGGATGGGTTCATTCATTAAGGGCTCTCTGTTTTCATCCAGGTATCGCACAAAATCCTTAACACCACCATCATAATGGAAGACTTCTTTCAAATCTTCTTCACGCTCATCAACTACCTCAATAGTAATTTCTGGGTTCAGGAATGCTAATTCCCGCATTCTGTTGGCGATGATATCGAACTTGAATTCAGTAGTCTGAGAAAAAATAGTGTTATCTGGCAGGAAGGTAACGATAGTTCCGGTTCTGTCTGTGCTGCCAATTTCCTTCAGCGGCTCAATGGTATGTCCTCGTTCGAACGCCATGATGTGAATTTTGCCATCCCGGTGGATTTCAACATCGAATCGGGTAGAAAGTGCATTCACACAGGATACCCCCACACCGTGCAGTCCACCCGAGACCTTATAGGTATCTTTATCGAACTTACCGCCGGCGTGCAGTTTGGTTAAAACCAGCTCTACGGCAGGAATCCCTTCTTTTTCGTGAATGTCTATCGGAATCCCGCGACCATTATCTTCGACTCGAAGCGCACCGTCGTTCTTAATTATAACGGTTACATAATCGCAGTAACCGGCTAGTGCTTCGTCAATAGAGTTATCAACAACTTCATTAATTAGGTGGTGGAGACCGCGTTGACCGGTATCTCCTATATACATAGACGGTCGTTTTCTTACCGCCTCTAACCCTTCAAGTACCTGAATATTCGAAGCTTTATATTCAGACGGTTTTTGATTTGACATAAATAATAGGGTTGACTGTGTGTTCGGATTAGCATTTTAAAGCACTTCTGTTTGGCTAAAACCATCGATATATAAGAAAGGCAGGTTACGATATGCCTAAGATGATTTAATAAACAGACAGCTGAAAATAACAGTATTTGTGCTAATTAGCAGATTTATCTGTGAGAAAAACTAAAAAATCATAAATACCCGTAACTATTTAGCAGGACTATTAGCTGTAGGGGATTTAAGTGGAGATCAATGTGGATAACATGTATAAAATATTGTGCAATAGCATGAATACTCGTATATTTGTAGTCTTTCGTAAAACACATTACAATTTACAACCGAACAAAATGGCACGCAGAGACGATATAACGGGAGCCAAAGCGCTAAATGGTTACCGTTCTTCACATGCTAATAACAAAACGAAGCATCGTTTTCACTTGAATCTTCAGACCAAGCGCTTCTACATTCCAGAAGAAGATCGTTGGATTACATTGAAGGTAACAGCTAAAACGCTTCGTACCATCAACAAAAATGGTATATCTGCTGTACTCAAACAAGCAGAGGCTGCCGGTACATTAAAGAAAGGAGTAATCTGATATGGCCAAGTCTAAAGGCGTACGTATTCAGGTAATTCTGGAGTGTACTGAGAAGCCGGGAACTTCCCGCTATGTAACGATGAAAAATCGTCGTAACACTACAAACCGTCTTGAATTGCGCAAATACAACACTGTATTACGTAAGCACACGGTTCACAAAGAGATTAAATAAACAGGTATAGATCATGGCTAAGAAGCAGACATTCGGTGATAAAGTACTTGCTGCCAAGCTTGCTCAGCGCAAAATGGCTAAGGTGATTATTTCAGAAAAATCACCCAAAGGAACCATCACCTACCGCGAAGCTACCATTGACGTAGACAAAGTAAACGATTTCATAAGCGCTAATAAATAGTTAGTGTGCTCTGACATATCGCTTTGCGTAGCGTAATTTGTTATGTAAAAGGTCGCACTTAGTTGCGACCTTTTTTTTTGCATAAAACTATAGGGTATGGGTAATTAAAACGCTTCGATATAATCCATTTTGATTATTATTTATAGAGCGAATCCTAAATACATAAACAAACAGGTTCAGCATGAGTACATTTCAACAAATTCTATCCGATTTAAAAGAAGCCATGAAATCGCGTGATAGTGATAAGGCTACCGTTTTACGTTCACTAAAGACCAATCTGCAGGAGAAAGAAATTAGCATGCGCAGTGGCTCAGGTGCAGTTGAACTCAAAGAAGATGAGGTTATTCAGGTCTTGATGAAAGCTGCAAAACAACGAAAAGATTCCCTCGATCAATTTGAAAAAGCATCGCGCGAAGATTTGGCATCTGTAGAAAGGTATGAACTGGAAATCATTGAAGCTTATCTTCCCAAAATGATGGGTGAGGATGAGATTCGGTCTTTGGTACAGTCTACAGCAATCAAGGTTGGGGCTTCTGCACCCGCTGATATGGGGAAACTGATGGGGGCGTTGATGCCTCAGGTTAAGGGTAAAGCCGACGGAGCTTTAGTTAACAAAATTGTTAAAGAACATCTGGCAGGATAATCAATAGGCTAACAACGTAATCCAGGAGCTTGTATGCCATTCAGCATAATCGATCTAATCATTGCGGTTCCCTTGGTGGCCATGTTCATAAAAGGGATGAAAAATGGGTTTGCTCATGAAATTCTTAGCCTTACAGGGCAGATTGCCGCCATTTTTATAAGCTTTACCTACATGGAGCCTCTGGGTCAGGCCTTGTCAAATTATTTCAGCTGGCACAGTCCCGCCGTTCCCTTAGTGGCATTCCTTCTCATTTATCTGATATTCATTATCCTTTTGGGTATCCTCATTCGCATTGCTAACTCTATTATCAAAGTAGTTTATCTGTCTACGTTTAATATGCTGTTAGGTGCTGTATTCAGCACATTCAAAGGGCTCTTGGTTTTTTCCGTAATTCTCGTTCTTTTCGCCGGGTTCAATGTTCCTGATAAAGAGACAACAGAGAAATCCTATCTATATAATATTGTGATGCCGGTTGCCCCTGCCACGTATAACACAGTGGCGTTTGTATTTCCGGGCATAACCGATTTTGCCGACGAAGCGGGTACATTTATTGAAAAATTTAAATCATTTACCAATCAACCGGACTCTAGTAACTAATATTTATGGCCTTTTTACCTGTTAAAGAACAACTTGAAATAATTAAACGTGGTACCGTTGAAATCGTGCCCGAAGAGGAGTTGGTTCTAAAATTAGAGAAGTCTTTTAAGCTAAACACTCCGCTTAGAATCAAACTAGGCTGCGACCCTACTCGCCCCGATCTGCACTTAGGCCATTCCGTGATTCTGCGAAAAATGAGACAGTTTCAAGACCTAGGACATCACTGTATCCTCATCATCGGTGACTTTACGGGTATGATTGGAGACCCTTCAGGTGCTAATAAAACACGTCCGTCGCTTACAAAAGAAGATGTACGTGAAAACGGGAAAACCTACTTTGAGCAAGCGTCCAAAATACTGGACCCTCAAAAAACGGAAATCGTTTATAACGCTGACTGGCTCGGTAATATGAAATTTGAAGATGTCATTCGGCTGGCTTCCAAATTCACCGTAGCCCGTATGATTGAGCGGGATGATTTCACGAAACGATACGAAAGTAATGAGCCAATATCTCTGCACGAGTTCTTGTATCCACTCGCCCAGGGTCAAGACTCCGTTCACTTACGATCGGATGTAGAGCTCGGAGGGTCCGATCAAAAATTTAACCTGCTCGTAGGTCGTCAGCTTCAACGCGAAGATGGCCAGGACCCACAGGTTTGTCTGATGATGCCGCTATTGGTGGGAACCGATGGAACCCATAAAATGAGCAAGTCATACGATAACTATATTGGTCTTGATGAAGATGCTAACAACATGTACGGCAAGTCATTATCAATTCCTGATCAATTAATTTACGATTACTTTGAACTCGTTACGGATGTCCCGCTGGAAGAGCTGCCTGTACTTAAACAGAAAGCAGAAACAGACCCTCGCAACGCGAAACACGACCTGGCTTTGGCCATAACCGAATTATACTATGGAAAGGAAGCAGCAATTAAAGCACGCGAACATTTCGAGCAAACCGTTATTAAGAAAGAAATACCCGACGATATACCTGAATTTTCATTCGCTGCAGGTGAGCAAATTCGACTGATCCAACTTATTACAAGTATAAAATTTGCTCCAAGCAATGGCGAATCGCGCAGGTTGATTCAACAGGGCGGGGTTTCTATCGACGGCGAAACCGTAAGTGATATAAATGCTGAAATATCAATTGATGCCGAAACCTCATTTGTTTTGAAAGTTGGAAAAAGAAAATTCGGGAAAATTACAGGTAAGTAAATGATACGTGGAATGTTTAAGGGATTGCTCTTAGCGGTTGTGATCCTTTTGTGCTTGAATCCTGCTAACTCAAATGCCCAACAAGACGATGCGGTAGATATGTTCTTTCGATTGTCCGGACTTGAACAGCAGATACGGGACTTACCCTCCATAGTACTTGAGCAGTTCAACGAGGAAAAAGAGCTTTTAACTCCTGCAAGCCGAAACAATGCCCTGGCCGTAATTGAGGAAGTTTTTAATCCTGAGTTAATGGTGACTGATGCCCGGAATTACCTGATGCTTGTAAGTGCGGATGGTTTCATTGATGAAATTAATGCGTGGTTAAATACCGAGCTGACCCAGAAGATGAACGATCTGGAAATGGCTTCAAACGACGATGTGACCTTTGAAAACAGAGATCGATTCTTTTCCACGCTTGAAAACGAAATGCCATCTGAAGCTCGGCTCGAACTCTTGAGACGATTAGAATCCAGTACAGAAGCAACTTATTACCTTGTCTCCATTATTACCGATATGTATTTGTCGCTCATCCAAATCATGTCGAATTACATGCCACCAGAAGACCGTGTGAGCTCAGATCGACTTCCAGAGCTGCGATATGCCATCATGAATGATCTGCTCCCCATGTATCGAGACATTACATTCGCGATGAATCTATACACCTACAGAGATGTTTCTCATGAAGACCTCGAGGAATACGTCTCTTTTTATGAAACCGAGGCTGGAAAATGGTTTGCAGACGTATCTTTTGAAGTTATTAACCATGTTTTGATGCAAGCTAACGTCAGAATCGCATCTAACTAAAACGTAAGAGAAAAAAGTTGCTTAAAATTGCCAGTTACAATGTAAACGGAATTCGCGCTGCGCACCGAAAAGGTCTAACAGAATGGATAAACAGAACAAAGCCGGATGTTATCTGCTTTCAAGAACTTAAAGCGGATGAAAGCCAGGTTCCCGAACAGCTTAAAGCACTGAATTACCATCAATTTTATCATCCAGCAGAAAAGAAAGGTTATTCCGGCGTTGCTATTTTCACCAATATCGCGCCCGATGAGGTTGAAATCGGGATGGGTGTGGATTGGGTAGATGCCGAGGGACGTGTAATAAGAGCCCGAATTAAAGGCATCGATGTTTTTTCGGTTTATGCTCCTAGTGGAACCACCGGAGATGCCCGTCAAGCATTAAAAATGGCATTTTTGGATGCATTTACTCCATTCATTCGGAGATATAACACCGGCGACAACCCTGTGGTCTTTTGTGGAGACTTCAATATTGCACACACTGAAATCGACATTCACAATCCGATAGCCAACAAAAAAACATCCGGTTTTTTGCCTGAAGAGCGAGCGTGGGTTACCAGCATATTGAACGATGAGGGGCTTCGGGATGTATTTCGAGAACACCACCCCGCTGTTGGCGACTTATACAGCTGGTGGACATACAGGGCGGGTGCAAAAGGCAATAACAAAGGTTGGCGTATTGATTATCATTTTGCAAATAAACTGTTGGCTGATAAGCGCATCGATGCTGTAATTGAACGTGAGCTGGATTTGTCGGACCATGCACCGGTTACCGTGACGTACGATTTCTGACATCCCCAACCAATTATGCGAAACGATCGGCAAGTCTGTTAATCAGGTAGCTGCTTTCATCCAAAGCCGTTTCGGCAAACTCACCAAAAAATGCCGTTATGTTTTCGAACTCCTCAATAAACGCTTTTTTGTCACCTTTTCGCACCATATCGGCCAACCTTTCATGGTGTTCCATAAACTGAAGCAATAGATTCCGTCGCTCTTCATTGGCAAAAACGATATCGGCATAAAGCTCAGCATCCTGAGCGAAAATACGTCCTGTCATCATCAATTCTGCGCGATAGATAGGAGAAGAGAAATGCAGGATTTCATCCGGTTTTAGGTCGAAATCCTTCATGAACGACCCGTGCAATAAAGCTACAAAGTGACGTAAGCCCTGAACCATATGCATCACGCGGTCGTGCCGGTCGGGATCTACCTGAAGCAGTCGCATACCCCATAGCTGAAACTGATTTAAAACCCAGGTGTATGCATCTTCATCACGACCATGCGAATAAATCATCAGCTGTTTAGATAAGTTCTGTAAATCGGGTCCATGCATAGGGTGCAACCCGACCACAGGACCCGGATGTGCCTCAACCATAGCCTTCAAGGCGTCTTTTTTGTTACTTGTAAAGTCGGCAAGCACTGCATAAGAGGGCATGAATGAAGCAGCTTGCTTAATGATTTGCTCGGTTAGGTTAATGGGCACGGAAACAATAACCAGATCAACGGCTCTAAACAGGTCCTCCGCTCGATGCCAATCGTTTTTATCCAAAATGCGAACATGATGACCGCTGGCACTAAATAAATTGCTGTACTGCACACCCATACCGCCTCCTCCACCAATTATGAGCACGGTTTTTGCCGACGAGGTAGCGCTTGGAAACTCGCTGGTCGACTGACTGGCCCGCGATGAGCTCATAATCATGCGCAGAAAGTCTTCTGCCCAATTGGGGTCCATATCTCGTTTAATAGCCATCTCACGGAACGACTGAATTTTATTCGTCTCGCGACCAGCAACATAAATAGGAAGCTTTTTCTCTATCTTGGTCATTAAAACACCTTTCACCACTTCGCTGCGTTCACGAAGTAAATCCAGTATTTGCTCGTCAATTTCGTCGATACGTTCGCGAAAAACCGATAAAGATTGCTCTGACTTTGGCATGATTTCCGTTATTTTAAGAGGTTGTTGCAGTTCGATGGTGTAATGCCACGAACGACATCCGACATGGTCGCGTTAGCAATGAACATACATAAGCAGCAGCCTAGAACCGTGGCAATATCCGACGGAATCGGCCTGCTGTTAAGCTGAATCATGACATCCCTTTACACCATTTTTGGGCAACTGTGATGAATTGAAAGTTACATAAAATCCCATTTTTTACCCCACCAATGTCTGACTTTGAATTGATTTCCCCATTTAAGCCCGCTGGTGACCAACCTAAAGCCATAGAAGAGCTCACGGCAGGACTCAAAAGGGGCGACAAAAATCAGACCCTGCTCGGGATTACCGGATCGGGCAAAACCCGAACTATTGCCTCTGTAATTGAGCAAAACGCCAAGCCAACCCTGGTGATGAGTCACAACAAAACGCTTGCCGCCCAATTATATCGTGAGCTTAGCGACTTTTTTCCAAATAACTGCGTCGAGTTTTTTATCTCCTACTACGACTATTATCAGCCCGAGGCCTATCTCATTTCGCAGGATAAATACATCGAAAAGGATCTTTCCATAAACGATGAAATTCAGCGACTGCGGCTGAGGGCAACAAGTTCGTTGCTATCGGGACGGCAGGATGTCATCATTGTATCGTCGGTGAGCTGCATTTACGGTATCGGAAGTCCCAGCGAGTACGCCAAACTTATCATTAATTTGAATGTAGGGATGTCGATTCCACGCAATACCCTGCTGTACGACCTGGTTGAGTTGCATTACACCCGTAACGATGTGGAATTCAAGCGAGCTGTCTTTCGGGTGAGGGGAGATGTGGTGGATGTATATCCCGCTTACAGTGATCAGGGACTTCGTATTACATTCTGGGGCGATGAAATTGAAGAGATGTTGTTGATTGATCCCGACACGGGTAAAGTGCTCGAAAAAGTGAATCAGTTCGTGATTTATCCGGCCTCCCACTACGTTACCAGCAAAGATCGTCTTGCAGAGGCTATTAATCAGATCCGCGATGAACTGGTCTGGCGGCTGGAAGTACTGCGTTCGGAAGACAAGTTTCTGGAGGCGCATCGACTTGAGCAGCGCACCCACTTCGATCTGGATATGATTCAGGAAATCGGTTACTGCTCGGGAATTGAGAACTATTCACGTTATCTGGCCGGACGTAAACCCGGCGAACGCCCGTACTGCCTGATGGATTATTTCCCCGAAGATTATCTGCTCGTTGTAGATGAAAGTCACCAGACGGTTCCGCAAATTGGTGCCATGTACGGTGGTGACCGCTCCCGAAAACTCGCACTGGTTGAACACGGTTTCAGGCTTCCATCGGCCATGGATAACCGTCCGTTAACCTTCGAAGAATGGCAAACCATGATAAATCAGGCCATTTATGTGAGTGCAACACCTGCCGACTATGAACTGGAGCAGTCGGAAGGCATTTTCGTAGAACAAATTATTCGTCCAACAGGACTAATGGAACCCGAGATTGATGTGCGTCCACTCGCGAATCAAATTGATGACCTCATCGAGGAAATTCGTCAGCGCATTGAGATGAAACAACGCATTCTGGTGCTCACGCTTACCAAGCGTATGAGTGAGGAGCTAGCCGAATATCTCAAGAATTTGGGTATCCGCGCCGCTTATATGCACAGTGAACTGGATGCCATCGAACGAATTGAGGTGCTTTTCCGCTACAGAAGAGGCGATTTTGATGTGCTTGTTGGCATTAACCTGTTGCGGGAGGGGATAGACATTCCGGAACTTGGACTCGTAGGTATTTTGGATGCCGATAAAGAAGGGTTTCTGAGATCGGAGACATCGTTGATGCAGATAGCGGGAAGAGCCGCACGAAATGTAAACGGCAGGGTTATCATGTATGCCGACAAAATTACCCCAAGCATGAGGAAGGTAATCGACGAAACCAATCGTCGACGCGAGATTCAGCGGGAATACAATAAAGCGCATGGCATTACACCGCAGACGATAACCAAAGAGCTAAAACCGCTTGTAGACCCCCACTTAATATCGAATAAAGCGGTAAGTTTTGACGACGAGTATATGCAGGGTGTACAGCCAATTGAAGTAATTCAGGCTGCTGATGATGGAATTCATTACAAGGCGAATCCCGCAATGAAAGAAGTGGTGTTCGAAAGTAAAGACAAGTTTCTGGACTATTTGCAGGATGCGATGATGACAGCGGCCCGTAATCTTGAATTTGAGGAAGCTGCCAGAATACGAGACCAGATTGAAAAACTTAAAAAAGAAATGAATGGGTAAGAAAAAAAATACTTCGCCAACGGCTCTGGACCATACCATGGCCTATGTAAAGAGTTTTTTAAAAGACAAAAATGTAGCTTCTGTTACACCAACATCTGCTAATGTGGTCAATAAAATATGCGACAGGATGGATTTCAGCAGGGATGTTGTTGTTATTGAGTATGGTGCAGGAACGGGGGTATTTACCTTCGAAATGATGAAACGGATGTCGTCGGGCTCTCGTTTATTGGCGTTTGAAACGAATAGTGATTTAGCGGCGATGTTGCGAAAACACGCCGACGAACGCATGATTATATCGGAGGAAAGTGCAGAATTGGTTACTCAAGTTCGGGAACAGGCAGATCTACCACTTGCAGATTATGTGCTTTCTGGCATTCCGTTCTCATTTTTAAAGTCTGATATCAGAGAAAAGCTGGTTGTGAAAACAAAGGAAAACCTTAAAAACGGTGGTCATTTCATGGCTTATCAGGCGTCATGGCTCATGAAAGATACCATTGAAAATGTTTTTGGCAATCTCGACACCGAGAGTTACTTATTTAATATTCCGCCCATGTTTTTGATGGATGCCATTCGATCAGAACCTAATAAGCCCCTAAATGATGAATAAACAAGCTTATTTCCGTATTTTTGTAGGTCTTTACCGGCCTCATTTTACCAGTGAGAACTCTTGTCAACATTACATTAAGATGTGTTTGGCGTAAGAACTAAAGGTAAATCCGTCTTTCAATACAAGTAAATAAAGCGAATGAAATTTGATCAACATCCGATTCAGAAAGAATTGGAGAAGCGCATATTGGTAATCGATGGTGCCATGGGTACCATGATTCAATCGTACAGTTTAACAGAAGAAGATTACCGTGGCGACCGGTTTAAAAATCATCCCTCCGATCTCAAGGGCAACAATGATTTACTGAGCCTCACGCAACCCCAGATTATTCGCGAAATCCACACCAAGTTTCTGGAAGCCGGTGCGGATATTCTTGAAACGAACACGTTCAATGCGAATCCGATATCACTGGCCGATTATGACCAGATCGACCTTACCTATGAACTAAACGTGGCTTCCGCACAACTGGCGCGACAAGCAGCGGATGCCATCACGGCGAAAAACCCGTCCAGACCCCGATTCGTTGCCGGTGCTATCGGTCCCACAAACCGAACCCTTTCGCTTTCCCCCGATGTGAATGATCCCGGTTACCGCGCCGTAACCTTCGATGAAGTGGTTGAAGCCTATCGCGAGCAGATCCGCGGACTCATTGACGGTGGCGTTGATCTCATTCTCGTTGAAACCGTTTTCGACACCCTCAATGCCAAGGCCGCATTGTATGCCATACAGGAGTCGGGTACCGAATTACCGGTTATGATTTCGGGTACAATCGTAGATGCGAGCGGCAGAACGCTGTCGGGTCAGACCACCGAGGCCTTTTGGATTTCGGTATCGCACATGCCGAATCTGCTTAGCGTTGGACTAAACTGTGCATTGGGCTCCAAGCAGATGCGGCCGTTTATTCAAGAGCTTTCGAGGGTAGCCACATGCTATGTGAGTCTGTATCCGAACGCTGGATTACCCAATGAGTTCGGTGGGTACGACGAGTCGCCCGAATTTATGGCCGAGCAGACGCGTGATTATGGTCAATCCGGTTTTTTGAATATCGTGGGAGGGTGCTGCGGAACCCGTCCCGAGCATATCAAAGCCATTGCCGAAAGCGTGGCCGATCTGCCACCCCGGCAGCTACCTGATACCGAACCCTATCTGCGGCTAAGTGGACTCGAGCCGTTGGTAGTGCGCCCGGAAACGAATTTTATAAATGTTGGGGAACGCACGAATGTAACCGGGTCCAGTGTATTCGCCAAGCTCATCTTAAACGATGATTTCGATGGCGGCCTGCGCGTCGCCCGTCAGCAGGTTGAAAATGGCGCGCAAATCATCGACATTAACATGGATGAGGGCATGCTCGATTCCGAAGCGGCCATGGTCAGGTTTCTGAACCTGCTCGCAGCCGAGCCCGACATCAGCCGTGTTCCGGTCATGATTGACTCCTCCAAATGGTCGGTGCTCGAGGCCGGACTCAAATGCGTTCAGGGGAAATGTATTGTAAACTCCATTTCTATGAAAGAAGGTGAGGAGGCCTTCATCAAACAAGCCCGAACCATCCGAAGTTATGGCGCGGCGGTCATTGTAATGGCATTCGACGAAGAAGGGCAGGCCGACTCCTACGAACGCCGTATCGAAATTTGCGAGCGTGCTTACCGAATACTCACCGAGCAGATCGGGTTCCCTCCTCAGGACATCATCTTTGATCCCAATATTCTCACCGTTGCCACCGGCATCGAAGAGCACAACAACTACGCGGTGGACTTCATCCGCGCAACGCAGTGGATTAAAGCTAACCTCCCGCTGGCTAAAGTAAGCGGTGGGGTGAGTAATATTTCCTTCTCATTCCGCGGCAATAATGCGGTTCGCGAAGCGATGCACACGGCTTTTCTGTATCATGCCATTCGCGCCGGACTAGACATGGGCATTGTGAATGCCGGTCAGATCGAGGTTTACGATGAAATCGATCCCAAGCTTCTCGAGCTTGTGGAGGATGTACTGTTGAATCGACGTAACGATGCCACCGAGCGGCTCATCGACTTCGCCGAATCCGTTAAACAAAGTGACAAAGTAGAGGCAAAAATTGATGCCTGGCGCAGTTTGCCCGTTAACGAACGCCTCGCCCATGCTCTTGTGAAAGGCATCGTAGATTTTATTGAGGTAGACACCGAAGAGGCCCGGCTTCAGGCCGCTGAACCCCTGCATGTGATTGAAGGTCCCCTCATGGACGGTATGAATGTGGTGGGAGACTTGTTCGGCGCCGGCAAGATGTTTCTGCCTCAGGTGGTGAAAAGCGCCCGGGTTATGAAAAAAGCCGTCGCTTATCTCATTCCCTACATCGAAGCCGAAAAAGCCAAAAACAAAGATACACGCGCCCAGGCCAAGGTTTTGCTGGCAACGGTTAAGGGCGATGTGCACGATATCGGCAAGAACATCGTGGGTGTAGTGCTGGCCTGTAATAACTATGAGGTCATTGATCTTGGTGTGATGGTGCCTCGCGACAAAATTATTGATGCTGCCATTGAGCACAAGGTTGATGTTATTGGTCTGAGCGGACTCATTACCCCGTCCCTTGACGAAATGGTGGATTTTGCCCGCGAAATGGAGCGGCAGGGACTCAAGCTACCCCTGCTCATTGGCGGCGCGACTACATCCCGCGTGCATACGGCCGTGAAAATTGCGCCCGAATATAGCGGCACAACAGTGCATGTTCTGGATGCATCCCGCAGTGTACCGGTGGTGAGTAAGTTGATATCTGACGATACCCGCGAAAGCTATGCCGCCGAGATCCTCGCCGAGTATGATCAGGTGCGCGATGACCACAGCCGTCGCAAGCAAACCCGAAAGATGTTGCCGCTGGAAAAAGCGCGGGAAAACCGCGTTCAATTAGATTGGGATGCTTTTGAGGTGGATGCACCCCTAAAGCCGGGCTTGACCGTGATTGAGGACCTCCCTCTCGCTACGTTGCGTCCTTACATCGACTGGACACCGTTCTTCATTACCTGGCAGCTTACAGGCAAGTATCCGGCGATTTTGGAGGATAAAACAGTTGGGGTGGAAGCGCGCCGATTATTTGATGATGCCAATCGTCTGTTGGATCGTGTAATTAACGAGAAACTGCTTGCGGCAAAGGCTGTATGCGGAATTTTTCCGGCCAATGCCGAGGGTGACGACATCCATGTTTATACCGACGATACGCGCACTGAAATCCGTACTACGCTGCATATGCTGCGGCAACAGACAGAAAAGCGGGAGGGACAGCCCAATCGCTGTATCGCCGATTACGTTGCGCCGGTAAGCAGTGGAAAGCCAGATTATATAGGTGGATTTGCTGTTACTACGGGATTGGGCATTGAAGGAATTCTGGAAGAATTTGCGCGGGAACATGACGATTACAACGCCATCATGGTTAAGGCGTTGGCCGACCGCCTTGCCGAAGCCTTTGCCGAATATCTGCACGAGCGGGTGAGAACCTCCATCTGGGGTTATGCGCCTACGGAGAAGCTTACCAACGAAGAGCTGATTAAAGAGGGGTATCGTGGGATTCGTCCGGCGCCGGGCTATCCTGCTAATCCGGATCATAGTGAGAAGCCGGCCTTGTTCGACTTGCTCAATGCCACGGAGATTACGGGCGTTTCGCTGACCGAAAGTATGGCGATGAGTCCGGCTGCATCGGTTTGTGGACTGTACTTTGCGCATCCGGAGGCCGCTTATTTCCGTTTGGGCGACATCGACCGCGATCAGGTACGTGATTATCACATCCGAAAGGGAATGCCGTTGGATGTTCTGGAACGATGGTTGTCGCCTATTTTGGGCTATGACGGAACGGCTGCCAATCCGAAAGAGGGTGTGAAATGCGCATGCGGTGTACCGCACGGTTAATTCGGTTCAGGTAGCATTTGCTATGGTAGTCAGCGTAGAATGCGTGCTATGCGACCGCCGGGCCGACTTGCGTTAATGGGGTTGGTCTTTTATCAAGCGTAGAATACGCACCATGTGCCCACCGCTGGCTCCGATCCGATTAGCGTTATGGGGGGCGTAAATTGCAGCCAGTATAGTGCGAATAGTTTTTGCATAACCGCTGGCTCCGATCCGATTAGCGAATTTGTTCCGCTAATTACAGTCAGTATAGGCTGCATACCGATTGCACTTGATGTTGTTTAAAATTTGGGTGGTATTCAAACAACAATTATTTATTCGACATTTTGACCGATAAATAGTACTATAACATCAGCGTATGCTAGGTAATACTGCCCACTAAATCACTAATGCCATGATTTTTGCCGAAATAACACACGATATACGCGTTATAGTGAAGCCTGTTTTTATAGAGCAGGAGTCTGACCTGGTTACCGGTCGTTACGTTTTCGCCTATTTTATTACCATTGAAAATATGGGTCTTGAACCCGTGCAGTTACTCCGGCGACAATGGTATATCAACGACTCTAATGGTGAAACCCATGAGGTGCACGGGGATGGTGTGGTAGGTAAACAACCACTGATTCAGCCTGGCGAGTCGCACAGTTACAATAGTTACTGTGTTCTGAAGTCATTTGAGGGGAGTATGGAGGGGTATTATCTCATGCAAAAAGACGATGGAAGCTCTCTAAAAGTAACCATCCCCCGGTTTTTGCTTAAGTCACACTTGCTGAACTGACCAGGCCTGGGTTAATAGGTTACCTCTTTGATTTATCATTAGCAATCAGGTTCTTGCAAGTCTAGTTTAGAGGCAGTAAAGAGATATGCGTTAAAACACAGGGGGATCAAAACCTATCAATCCGATTGTACCCGGTATTGAAAGCTAATCGATGGTATTGCGGTCAAGCCAGTAAAAAAGGCAAAAAAAAAAGGATAGCACCGATCAGATGCAATCCTTTGTAGTGGATGGTGATGGGATAAATATTCTACTCTTAACCGCTATTGTTGCAGTAAAGTTTCCAATGTTTGTAAAATTTCTGCACTTTTTGGGGTTGTTCTGGAACGGAAGCGTCTTACCAGCTCTCCTTCCTTGTCAATAATGAATTTTTCGAAGTTCCAATTAATGTCGCCAGTAAAATCCTGATTGTCTGCCGTGGTTAGAAAACTAAATAAGGGATGTTGATTTGAACCCTTTACTTCCGTTATAGAGAACATGGGGAATTCAACACCATAATTAACCTGACAAAACTGCGCGACCTCTTCTTCCGACTCAAATTCCTGACCTGCAAAGTTACCAGACGGGAAACCTAAAATGACTAATCCTTTGTCTCTATACGCGCTATATAAGGACTGTAACTCCTCATATTGACCGGTAAAACCACATTTCGAGGCCGTATTCACCACCATTACAACCTGACCTTTGAACTGAGATAGTTCTATTTCATTACCGCGAATATCGCGTACTTTAAAATCATGCAAATTTGTAGCTACGTCAGACGTTAAAGGCATCATGAATGTTAATACTGTAATAAGTGTTATTATGACTTTCATATCTTTCCTGAGAGGTTGCGGTTGTTTAATTAAAATCCATTTCGCGTTAACAACGTTCCTTTATGTTAAAATTATATCTCATGTTAACTAAAAAAATCTCATTGCTGCTTGTAGCGTATTTGTTTGTGCTAAGTTCGGTTGCGGAGGCACAAATGTTTTCAGTTCAAGCACAACCACAACGAATAACCACACCGACATCTGGAATTAGTGCAGGTGTATCTTTTGTGGATTTTAGTTACAGAGGTCCGGCAGAGAATATTGGAACTTCAAACGATTTCACGTTTAGTGCTCCGTTGTTCCACGGACGATTAGATCTTGGAGGGTTTTCGGTCTACGGTATTTACGGTAGGGGACTTGGTGAGCAGGATAATATTTACTCCGAGTTAGGTGCGGCATTAAATAGTGGGTTTATTTTGGTACCCGGATCACACTTCAATGTAATTATTCCCCTGGCTCTTTCAACCGAGTATGTATTGGCCAGAAATCGACGTATTCTGAACAATAGTGATGAATTCAGACAAAATAATCTAGGTATTCGAAGTGGGCTACAGATTAATGCAAGGTTATCTCAGCGAACGCGCTTCACCGCACAGGGACTTGCGGGCTACGCTTTTTCAATAACCGGTTATGGATTATCTTCCGGCAGTTCTACTGATATTCAATTATCCAATCGTTTATATGCCGACAGGCTCTTTGGTCAGATTGGTTTATTTGCCGGCTTTGATATTGTAAGCAGACGTTATCGCCTTGATGATTCACAGTTTAATTACCGTGCTGTTCATCAGAATCTTATATTAGGGGTATCATTTTAAGTCAGAACTTCCTTAATGAAAGCAGATAAACTATTATTAGAGTTTGAGGAAATAGTATCTCAATTGGGCTACCGAATACGTAAGGAGCGTGGAAATTTCAGAGGTGCAAACTGCGTACTGGAAGGGGATAAACTCATCATGCTTAATAAAAATCAGCCAGCTGAAATTCACGTCGGTTTGCTTGCGCGATTCATTGAAGGTCACGACTATAACTCAATTTTCATCAAGCCGGCTGTACGAAAAGAGCTGGAGAAAATCTGGGACCTGCAAGCGCCCAGAAAAGATCCCGAGCTTGAATTTACTGACGATTAAACGCTCATGAAACTCACTTTTTTAGGGACGGGCACATCTATGGGTGTACCAGTAGCCGGTGGATTTGGAAGTGAAAATCCAACCAACGATTCCAGAGACATACGCTGGAGAACCTCGGCCTGGGTCCAAACAGATGAAGCCTCCATTCTAATTGATGTAGGGCCAGAATTCAGGCTGCAATCCTTGCGTAGTGGTATCAGAAGAATAGATCTTTTGCTGGTCACGCATGAGCATACCGATCATATTGCTGGAATGGATGATTTGCGATCTTATAACTACGTACAAAAACAACGAATTCCCCTGGTAACGACGCCAAGTTGCCGAAGTTCAATAATTCGCAGATTTAACTACATGTTTGGTCCAGACAGAACCCCGGGTTCTGTAGATGTTGACATCAAAACAAGCGACGCACCATTCCAGTTTAAAGACTGTATGGTAACTCCTTTGCCTGTGCTTCACGGAGATTTGCCGGTTTACGGATATCGAATTAACGATCTGGCCTATATTACGGACGCCAATTTTATATCCGACGAAACCTATGAACTCATTGAAGGGGCTAAGGTATTGGTGCTGAATGCTTTGCGATGGTCACCTGAACATCCTACACACTTTACGATACCGGAGGCTGTTGAGGCGGCAAAAAAATCGGGAATTCCCGAGGTGTATTTTGTGCACATGAACTCATACGTCAAACACGCCGAAATTCAGAAACGGTTACCTGATCATATCAAGCTCGCATACGACCAGCAGGTGGTAATGATACCGTAAGAATCCCTCACAGGTTTTGTGAGGGTCTTACCGTGTGTCTTTGATATTGAAATCTACTTAAAGCGACTCAGGTCTTGCTCCTCAAGTTGATCAACAACCGATTTTACCTCCTGGGCCTCATCCAGATTACAAATCAACAAGGTATCGTTGGTTTCAACTACAGCAATCCCATGCAACCCTACCATGGCAACCAGTTTTTCGCTGTTCATGCGAACCATGCAATTAACTGATTTTTGGAATACAACCGAGGAGTCGTCGTTTACATTGCCATGCTCATCCTTTTCACCAAGCTCATAAACGGCCATCCAGCTGCCTACATCACTCCACCCGAATTCGCCGGGTACAACAAATACGGTTTCCGCTTTTTCCATAATGCCATAGTCAATGGAAATAGACATTACGCCGTGGTAGAAGGTTTCAATAGCCTTGCTCATATCCCGATCTGCTGCAGCATCAAAGGCTTCTACTTCGCGATAGATAGCCGGCAAGTGTGTGTAAAACTGATCCAGAATGGTTTTGGCTTTCCAGATGAACATGCCGCTATTCCATAGAAAATCTCCCGACTCAAGAAAACTTACGGCCGTCTTTAAATCTGGTTTTTCAGCAAATGTTTTAACCTCATGTACGGGATGTGAACCGTCAAAGGCCACTTCTTCATTCATCTGAATGTAACCGTATCCGGTTTCGGGCCTGTGTGGCGTAATTCCGATCGTAATCAGGTTCGGACCTGCTTCTGCTACATTGATACCGGATAATAATATTTCCCGAAACTTCGATTCTTTAGTTATGTAATGATCGGCCGGCAAAACAACCATCGTTGCGGAAGGATCTCTTTTCTGAAGAATAGCGGCTGCAATCGCCACACAAGGGGCGGTATTTCGAGCCACGGGTTCGCCAATTATGTTTTCATGTGGTACATCGGGGAGTTGTTCCTTCACGAGGTCTACATAGCTATCGTTGGTGATGATTAGAATTCGCTCAGCGGGAATTAAAGGAGTAATACGGTCTACAGTTTCCTGAATCATAGATCGCTCCCCAATCAGATTCAAAAATTGCTTAGGCTTATTCTTCCTGCTACTCGGCCAGAAGCGGGATCCAACTCCGCCTGCCATAATTACGGCGTAATGCATAGTCTCTCAATTTGTGGTTAATATTCTTATCGCCATCAAAGTTAGGCATTTCAAGGGTTTTCTCTAAGCCGTAACCCTGCTACTTGCGATACGGTTGGCATAACACAGGATGCACTAGCAGCTATGTTGGCATCCTGCTTGCGCAATTGTGAATAGCTCTATCTTTACTACAGCAAAACGAGGGGGATAAGCTACTTAATCGAAAGGGTAAGCATCATTTACCTGATGATAAGCTGACTAAAATTTCTGGATTTGAAACCTGCAGTGTAAAACTAAAAGTGGTTCCTTCGTTTACAACACTTTCTATGAACAGTTTTTCACCATGTGCTTCAACGATGTGCTTCACGATAGATAAACCCAGCCCGGTGCCGCCCTTTTCCCGAGAGCGGGACTTATCAATACGGAAGAATCTTTCTGTAACGCGAGGAATGTCTTCTGCAGAAATGCCCAATCCCGAATCTTTCACGTAAACAAGCACTTTTGACGGATTAGACGTATATGGCTTAATCCCGACCAGAATGGAACCGCCGGACTTGTTATACTTAATAGCATTTTCAATCAGATTTACCATTACCTGTTTAAACTGATTCCGGTCGGCGATAACCTTAATTTCCTTGTCGAAGGGCAATATTTTTAACGAAATGTTATCCTCAACAGACGTTGGCTGTAAGCTTTCCACCACCTCGTTTACGACCGAGCGAAGCGGAAACTTCTGCAGCTCAGAGCGTAGCTCCCCGGTTTCAAGTTTCGAGATAGCCATGAGGTCTTGGGTAAGTATCGTTAGTCGATTCAGATTATTTAGCGCCTTAGTTAGAAATTGACGATTCACCCGCGGATCTTCCAGAGCTCCATCCAACAGTGTCTCCAGAAAACCCTGCACGGCAAAAATGGGCGTTTTCAATTCGTGCGATATATCGCCGATGAATTCCTTTCGGTAATTCTCGAGTCTATTTAATCGCTGAATCTCGAGTTCCACTTTGGCGGATGTTGCCAGGATTTGTTTGATAAGCCGGTCGAGCTCGTCCCGGTCGAGCCGCAGCAGCTCAGGGTGCTCGTCAAAATTCTTGTTAGCAATGGCATCCAGAAGTTGATGCACACGTTCGAAACGTGATTTAAGGTACGCTCTTGTTACAAAGTAGATTACGAATAAGAGTCCAACAGATGTGATAAAGCCATACTGCATCGACTCTTTGAGAGGCAGATGGATATTGAGCACAGCGCTGAAGACAAAAAATGCCCCGAAACTTGCCAGAAATGCGATTTTAAACGATAGGTGGAAGTAGGTCTTGATGGGGGTGTCGATCATGACTTAAACCGGTATCCTACCCCCTTTATGGTTTCGATGTAGTGGTCGCCCAGTTTTTCGCGAATTTTGCGGATGTGAACATCAACTGTGCGGTCAATTACATAGATATTACTGCCCCAGACTTCGTTTAATAGGGTCTGACGGTCGAGCACCTTGCCGGGCCGGGCTGCCAGAAAAGAGAGCAGCTCAAATTCTTTACGAGGCAGCTGAAACTCCTGTTCTCCTCGAATAACGACATAACGGCCTCGGTCAATCTGGAGGTCAGCCGCATTCATCACGATTTCAATATCGTCGTTACTAACCGCGCGTCGTAATACTGTTTTGATTCGCGACAGGAGCTTGGCTGTAGAAATGGGTTTAGAAAGGAAGTCGTCAGCCCCAAGGTCGAGGCCTTCAAGCTCCGTTTTCTCATCGCCTTTGGCCGTTAGAAAAACTACCGGTTTGTTTTTCAGCTCGCGGTCGGCTTTGAGCTCACGTATGGTCTCAATGCCGTTCATTTTTGGCATCATCACATCCAGCAAAATGAGGTCTGGTGGACTTTTCCGGGCAATTTTTAGCGCTTCCTGACCATTTTCGGCCTTTAGTACTTTGTAGCCTTCTTTTTGAAGGTTATACTCAATGAGGTCTAGAAGATCGGCCTCGTCGTCAACTACAAGAATGGTTTCGTTCGACAAAATGCGGTTATTTAGTGCCTCGTTAGATGTTATGAATATATTACGAAGTGTTTTGCCTTGATTAAAGGGCGCAGGATTAAATAATTATTACCAGTTAGCGGGCGTTGACACAGGCTATCTATACAGACGTTTCAAAGCTCCGCGGACCAGCTCACCGGTTTCGGCTGGAGCACCATCGTTGATGGCCGCCTCAACAGCTTTTTCTGCATCGGAACGTTTAAAACCAAGCGACTCGAGTGCAGAAACGGCTTCTGACTGCGGACCGGGTTGTATTGAACTGGCCGATAAAGAGCTGTCTCCACTGCTTTCAATTCCCTTGCCAATTTTATCTTTGAGTTCCAGAACCAGTCGTTCGGCGGTTTTCTTACCGATTCCCGGTGTTCTCGCAAGCATTACGGCATCTTGTCGTGCGATGCTGCCTGCAATTTCACTGGCGGGAAGGCCGCTGAGCATGGTAAGGGCAAGCCTCGGACCAACGCCCTTAACCGTTATAAGCAGCTCAAACAGCGATTTTTCTGCAGCATCCAGGAAACCAAACAGACGCTGCTCACTTTCGGTCATGTGGTGGTAGATGAGAAGACGAACTTCAGCACCGCTATGAGGCAAATTGGCGAAAGTCTGTGTACTGATTCCCGCTTCGTAGCCTACTCCAGATACATCTATAATGGCTTTATTGGGATGTTTCTCAGCTAAAATTCCGTTCAGAAAGGCAATCATGGGAATATTGATTTGGTTTTAAAAGGGACTCGGCAGGCCATTAGAATAATTCGAGCTTAATCTGAACCTGATTTAACCCGATCCGGATTTTGAGCGACAAAAGAAGCCCAACCGCCTTTTGCGTTATTCTGATGCGATTTTTTACCGGTCTTGAGAGCTTCCTGGTGATGGGATATATTTCGGGTCAGGTGACACCAGGCTACAGCCAGTGCATCCGTAGCATCGGCGGGAAACGTTTCGCCGTTCAAACTCAGAATTTTGTCGAGCATGTAGGCCACTTGCTCTTTACTCGCATTCCCATTGCCGGTAATCGACTTCTTTACCATTTTCGGATAGTATTCGTCGATGTCAACTCCGGCATTCACAGCAGCCATAATGGCAGCCGCCTGGGCACGTCCCAATTTTAACAGAGCAAGGGGATCTTTTCCGTAGAGAGGCGTTTCAACGGCGCAACTGTCGGGTTTGTATCGCTCAATAATAAGAGATACGCGCATATAAATAGACTGAAGTCGGTCAACATGGGATTCCAGATGACCGACCTTAATTACATCGCAATGCAGCATTTCGTACCGGTTTCCATCCTGTCTGAGTACCGAAATACCGGTGTTTCTAGAGCCTGGATCAATGCCGAGTACGATGGTAGCCATATCAGGATAATCCGTCGTCCTGGCTGTACATTTTCGCCAAGTCGGAAATCAATTCTTCGCTGATCCCATTGCTGGAGAATCCCCCATCGTGGAAGAGATTTTGCATGGTAACCATGCGGGTGAGATCGGAGAACATCGCCACACAGTAGTCGGCGCAATCGTCGGCGGATGGATTTCCAAGTGGTGAGAGTTTTTCAGCGAAAAGGAACATGCCGTCGAACCCTTTGATGCCTGAACCTGCCGATGTCATGGTTGGTCCCTGGGAGATGGTGTTTACACGTATCTTTTTGGCTCCCAATCGACTCCCGTAGTTTCTTGCAATACTTTCGAGCAGTGCTTTGGCATCATTCATATCGCTGTATTTTGAGAAGATTCGTTGGGCGCCGATGTAACTGAGAGCTACAACACTACCTCCATCATTCACAATATCGTGTACCTCGGTGGCGTAGTGCAGAATTTTGTGCAGGGATATAGCGGAAATATCAAGTGATTGCTGGAAGAAACGGTAGTCGAGATCGGTGTATTCTTTTTTCTTGCGAATGTTGGGCGACATGCCGATGGCATGCAGAATGAAGTCGATTTTGCCGAATTTTTCTTTTACATCCTGAATCAGCTTGTCTACATCTTCTTCGCTGGAAACATCGCAAGGAATAACGGGTGCGTTTGTAGCTTCAGACAGTCCGTTTAGCTGACCAAGTCGCAGTGCAATGGGGGCGTTTGATAAAACAAACTCGGCTCCCTCGCGATGGCACGCCAGGGCAACACGCCACGCAATGCTGCGTTCATCTAATGCGCCGAAAATTATTCCTTTTTTGCCTTTAAGCAGGCCGTTTCCTTGTGAAGAACTCATACTTAAACTCCTGTTTGTTGTTCCCGAATCGAGCGTTGTTGACTGTAAAAATGCTTAATAGATAAGAATACCGATAGTTTGTGAATTTATCTACATATATAAGTAGCTGAGCAGGATAACACAAAATGAATGTTGATAAATGGTGAATTTCTCTCTATTTTTCTAGACTTTGCATGGAATTTCCAACGTAACACCAAACCCAGATCATGTTTGACGATTTATCCGGCAAGCTAGGATCCGTATTTAAGTCCCTTTCGGGGCAGTCCACCATCACCGAAGTCAACATTGCGGAGACGATTCGGGAGATACGGCGTGCCCTTTTGGATGCGGACGTAAACTATGAGGTTGCCCGAGAGTTCACCCGAAAGGTGAAGGTCGAGGCAGATGGGCAGGGTGTGCTTACCAGTGTTTCTCCCGGTCAGCAATTTACCAAAATTGTGTACGATGAGCTGGTATTTACGCTGGGCGGAACCAAAGATGAGTTGCGGATGGCGAATGTGCCTCCAACAGTTATTCTCATCGCGGGTCTGCAGGGTTCCGGTAAAACGACATTTGCAGGGAAGCTTGCGAAGTTTCTCAAAGACAAGAAACACACCCCCATGCTTGCAGCGGCAGATGTGTATCGCCCGGCCGCTATTGAGCAGCTGAAAACATTGGCATCCCAGATTGATGTGCCGGTGTATGCTATTGAAGAGAAGGATGCGCTTCGTGTGGCCAAAGAGGCCTTAAATGCGGCTCGAAAGCAAGCCTGTGATGTGTTAATTGTAGATACTGCCGGTCGATTGCACGTAGACTCGGACATGATGGATGAGGTGGCTGCGATCAAAGAAGCCATCAAACCGAATGAAACCTTGTTTGTGGTGGACTCGATGACCGGTCAGGATGCGGTGAATACCGCGCGTGAGTTTAATACCCGCATCGATTTTGACGGAGTTGTGCTTACGAAATTGGATGGTGACACCCGCGGCGGTGCGGCGCTATCTATTAAGCAGGTGGTTGAAAAGCCCATCAAATTTGTATCCATGGGGGAGAAGCTGGATGCGCTGCAGGAGTTTTATCCTGATCGTATGGCACAGCGTATTCTCGGCATGGGTGATGTTGTTTCGCTTGTGGAGAAGGCGCAGCAGCAATTTGACGAGGTTGAAGCGAAGAAATTGCAGTCGAAGATTCGAAGCGACAGTTTCAACCTGGAAGATTTTATGGCTCAGATGCAGCAGATCAAGAAGATGGGATCTATGCAAGACCTGGTGAGTATGATACCGGGTGCGAGCAACGCGTTGAAGAATGTTGAAGTGAGTGATGATGCGCTTAAGCCGATTGAAGCCATTATCAATTCGATGACCGTAGAGGAACGTCGAAATCCCGCAATTCTGAATGGCAGCCGACGTCGTCGTATTGCCAAAGGAGCCGGGACTGAAGTTCGAAATGTGAACGATTTAATGCGTCAGTTCGAACAGATGAAGAAAATGATGAAACAGATGTCTAACATGGGGGGCATGGGCCGAGCAATGCAAAGCCTGAAAAACCTGAAACCGGGTCGCATGCGTTAAGCATGTTCCCATGTGAAATAACAAATAAACGTTGTATTAGGAGAATATCTTGGTAAAGATAAGATTACAAAGACACGGTAGGAAGCGACTTCCTTATTACCATATCGTTGTAGCCGACAGTCGCGCTCGACGTGATGGCCGTATCATTGAGGATCTGGGACGTTACAGTCCGACCGAGCAACCAGTAATGGTTAAACTGGACACGGCACGTGTTGTTCATTGGATCAACAAAGGTGCGCAGCCCACTGATACTGTTCGCAGTATCCTCAAAAAAGAAGGCATTATGCTCCGTATGCACTTGTTGCGTTGGGGTAAAACCGAAGAAGAAATTGAAACTGCTGTTGCTGAATTCAAGGCTTCACGCGCTAACAAAGGTGACAAATCTGTAGCAAGCTCGTCTTCTACTGCCGAGCGTAAAGCTCGTCTGAAGAAAGAGGAAGAAGCTGTTGCAAAAGCGAATGCTGCTGCTAAGGCCGAAGCCGAGAAGAAGGCTGCTGAAGAAGCTGCTGCCAAAGCTGAAGCGGAGAAGAAAGCTGCCGAAGAGGCTGCCGCTGCTGCTGAAGCGGAGAAAGCTGCTCCTGCTGAGGAAACTGCTGCTGAAGAAGCTCCAGTTGCCGAAGAAGCCGCTCCTGCTGAGGAAACTGCTCCTGCTGAAGAGGCAGCTCCTGCTGAAGAGGCACCAGCTGCTGAAGAAAAACCTGCTGAAGAAGAGAATAAAAAAGACGCCTGATTTTAAATCAGATTTTGTCAAAACGTAATGTGCTCTGAAATTATATGGAAAGTCAGTACATATCTGTCGGACGTATAGTTAGGGCACATGGAACGGCCGGGGAAGTAGTTCTTGCCCCAACTTTTGACGATCCTGAGGTTTACACCAAATCAGCACTTTTTTATTTGAGAAACAGGCATCAATATGTGCCTGTACGCGTTTCAGCAGTTAAGCCGGTGCGAAAAGGTGACCGGCTATCGTTCTTTGTAAAATTTGATCATATCGCTGGCAGAACGGAAGCAGAACAGCTCAGAGATTCGGAACTTTTCGTTCCCGAAGATCAGATCCCGCAGGTTGAGGCCAGTTTGGCCGAAACCCTGTATGGATTCGAAGTTGTTGCAGCTGATGGTACACGATTTGGTGAGGTAATTGACGTTCTGGATAATCCAGCACATCCATTGCTACAGATAAAGGATATAGACGGTGCTTTTTTTGTGCCGTTTGTAGATGCTTTTATTATGGAGGTGGATGAGGATGCACAGCGTATTGTAACCTCCGATTTAACCGTGTTTAAGTCACTGTAAGCTGATGATACGTATCGATATTATATCTGCTGTTCCAGATTTACTATCCAGTCCGCTCGATCACAGTATTGTGAAAAAAGCACGGGATGGAAATCATCTGGATGTGTATGTGCATGATTTGCGTACCTATACCGAAGACAAGCACCATAAGATAGATGATTATCCTTACGGCGGCGCCTCGGGTATGGTGCTAACGCCCCAGCCTGTGTTTAGCTGTATCAGAAGCCTGCAATCGGAGCGACAATACGACGAGGTCATTTTTATGGCTCCCGACGGATTGCCGTTTAACCAAAAAATGGCTAACGCACTCTCCTTAAAGGGTAATCTGATTATCCTTTGCGGACATTATAAAGGTGTTGACCAGCGAATACGTGATACACTGATAACCATGGAAATCAGCATGGGTGACTTCGTATTGTCGGGCGGTGAAATTCCTGCCCTGGCCGTAGTTGACGCCATTGCCCGACTCATTCCCGGTGTGCTCGGTGATGCTGAAAGTGCTCTTGAAGATTCATTTCAAGATGAACTTTTAGGTCCGCCGGTCTATACAAGGCCATCGGATTTTGAAGAGATGAAGGTGCCTGAAGTGCTGAAATCCGGTAATCACGCGAAAATAAAAGCATGGGAACATGAACAATCTGTGCTCAGAACCAAAGAACGACGACCCGACCTTTACAGAAATTATTTAAACGAACACTAACCGCCTTTCAAGGGCTAATCGGTTAAAAGCAATGAACAAGTTAGACTTAGTAGAACAAACCCAGGTAAATAGTGAAGTACAGGCCGTAAATCCCGGCGATACTGTTAATATTCACTATCGTGTACGTGAGGGTGAAAAAGAGCGTATTCAGCAGTACGAAGGCGTTGTAATTAACGTTAGAGGCTCTGGTGCAAACAAAACATTCACCGTGCGTAAGATTTCAAATAACGTAGGTGTTGAGCGTATTTTCCCTTACTACTCCCCGTTCATCGCCAAGATGGAAATCAAGAAGCGCGGTAAAGTACGTCGTGCCAAACTGTTCTATCTGCGTGAATTACGTGGTAAAGCAGCTCGTCTGAAAGAAAAAGCATAGTTTTCGGTTTGTTTTCTCTGATGAAGGCTCTTTTGTGATGCAGAGGTAGCCTTTTCAGCAGAGCATATACCGCATTCAGATCTCTTATAGCTTCTTAATACAACGAAGGCCGGATGCTCTTGTGCGCCCGGCCTTTTTGTGTTGGAACTATGTGAAAGGTCATATCAAGGTAACATACTGTGAAAGCTACTTTGCAATCTATTTACGGCAAAGAACTCAGGTGCCATAATTTTACCCGACACCTGAATCATTTCTCCTTGGTTGTATACCGGATTTGTAGGTTTTAGAGCCTAAAATCAGCGTATTTTTATCTTAATTGGTTCCGTAGCTTTTTTACTTTCATTCCGATTGTCGGTCTCGGCAGCTACCCGCGCTGCAATATGTTGAAATACAAGCGCCGAGGGCGTACTAGCAGGATCCAGCGTAGCAACAGGTACACCCGAATCTCCGCCTTCCCGTACAACCTGCTCAATGGGTACTTCGCCAAGGAACGGAACTTCAAGTTTAGCAGCCAAATTGCGTGCACCATCCTTGCCAAAAATATGGTATTTCTTCTCAGGCAACTCAGGCGGTGTGAAATATGCCATGTTTTCCACAATACCTAAAACGGGTACATTTACTTTGCGGAACATGGTAACGCCTTTTCTGGCATCATCCAGTGCTACATCTTGAGGAGTTGATACAATTACGGCACCTGTTAAAGGCACGGTTTGTACAATAGTGAGCTGAATGTCGCCAGTTCCGGGAGGCAGATCCATAATAAGATAGTCCAGGTCGCCCCAGACGACTTCCGTCAAAAACTGCTTCACAGCACTCGAAACCATCGGTCCACGCCATACGACGGCATCATCCTGGTCAACCAAAAATCCCATTGATAGCAGCTTAACCCCGTACTTTTCCAGAGGAACAAGTTTTCGTTTGGTGTTAATGTTGGGTCGTTCACCGCGAAGTTGAAACATCGTTGGAATCGATGGACCGTAAATATCGGTATCAACAAGTCCAACCTGATAACCGGCGTTGGCAAGTGATACGGCCAGATTTGCAGCGATGGTAGATTTGCCAACGCCACCTTTGCCTGAAGCGACGGCTATGATGTTCTTAACACCGGCTAAAAGGTCTTCGGGCTCGGCTTTTGGCTGAGGCTTTGGCTCAGGGGCGTTTTTGTCTTTCAATTGTAGATGAATATCGAGTACAACATCTCCTGAAAGTGTGTCTTGAACAACCTGTTCACATCGCTTTTTAAGTGCATCGGTATACTCCTTGTCACTTATCGGAATATTAACAGTAAAAGAAATGAACTTGTCTTGAATAACCAGATCATCAACCAGGTTCTGTGTAACGATGTCAATACCGGCGTACGGGTCAATTACTTTTCGAAGGGCATCCAATACTTGTGGTTTAGTAATGGCCATAATGGTAAAATGTTGAAATAGATATAATTATTGGGTTTTCTATGGTTGCTATAACCTACAGATTGGCCAGCTGAAACGTTCCGCAATATAGCATATTTAGATAGGCGGCCAAGTGTTTAATAAAACAGGAAAATACAAATTATGGTAACGAATACCTCAGTCAGGCTGTACTCTGAGGGCAGACTTTACAGGGTTTTAAAATAGTCTATCGTCATGTTAATTGGCGTTTAGATGAATTCTGCTGATTGTATATGTTTTGTACATAAAACCGCACGATTTTGATTAAATTACATAGCTAAATAAACTTTATAAAATATAGGGAGTTCATTGTGCCTGACGCATTTATCATTCAGCGGAACCCTACCCGAATACCTGTTCCGGGTAATAAGCTTATTGAAGAATTTATCGGACGAGCGAGCACCGGGCACGAAAAGGTTTCGGTGGCGCACATGATAGCACCTCCCGGATGGGGAGAGCCGGCACAAACTCCTGAATTTGATGAGATAACCATCATGATACGTGGAAAAATGCAGGTAATTCTGGATGGTGAAGAGCAAATATTACATGCAGGCGAGGTTTTGCAATGTTCCAGGGGCATAACTGTGCAGTACAGTAACCCCTATGATGAAGAGAATGAATATTGGGCTATTTGCTTGCCCGCTTTTTCCGTAGATTCTGCCCGCCGAGAAGAGTAGGCGTTTTGTAATACATCACCTCAGTAAGTCAGATATCCACAAACCGGGATTGGTAGTACGCGAAGTATTTCCCGACCGTACGTTTAACTCGTTAACAAGAACAAACTGTAATGTCTGAATTAAAAAGAACTCCATTTTACAATGTGCATAAAGAATCGGGCGCTAAGCTTATCGATTTTGGTGGTTTTGAAATGCCAGTGCAGTATGCCGGAATTCTAAAAGAGCATGAGGCTGTACGTAATGCAGCAGGAATGTTTGATGTCTCACATATGGGGGAGTTTTATGTTACGGGTGATGCCGCTTATAACCTCCTTCAATTTGCAACACTCAATGATCTGGACAAACTGGTACCCGGCAAGGTGCAGTATACCGCCATGTGTTACGAAGATGGGGGTATTGTTGATGATTTATTGGTTTATATGCTGGATGTAAACCGGTATATGCTGGTGGTGAATGCATCCAATAAAGACAAAGACTTGCAGTGGCTCAACAAGCTCAACAGCAGGTTTAGTGCCAAAATAATGGATGTATCGGATATGATGTGCCTTCTGGCGGTTCAAGGACCAAAATCGGAATCGGTACTGCAAAGCCTCACCGATATTCCTTTATCAGACATCCCCTTTTATACATTTAAATCAGGTGTACTTGCCGGTGTTTCCATGGTAATATCAGCTACCGGATACACCGGGGAACGAGGATTTGAGTTGTATTTTCCGATTGGCAATATCTCACCAGACACGGTCTGGAACATGATAATGAAAGCTGGAGAACCGCATGGATTGCAACCGGCCGGTCTTGGCGCAAGAGATACACTCCGACTTGAAATGGGGTATGCTCTTTACGGAAATGATATCAGTGCAGAAACCAATCCACTGGAAGCGGGACTTGGGTGGATTACAAAGCTACAAAAAGAAGATTTCAGTGGTAAGGATGCCATAGTTCAAATTAAAGAAACAGGTCTGGACAGAAAGCTGATTGGTTTGGTTACCTCCGATCGAAAAGCTATTCCAAGAAGTCATTATCGGCTCACCGACGAACAGGGTAACACTATTGGTGAGGTAACCAGCGGTGGTAAATCGCCAACGCTGGGGACAGGCATCGGAATGGGATACGTGAAGTCGGAGTTTGCAACACCCGGATCTAAGATTTTTATAGATATACGAGGGAATTTATACGAAGCCGAAGTGCAACGTCCTCCCTTTTTAAAGAAGAAATAACCACGGTTTATGAATCCCAATATTGACGTATATACCACAACATTATCCCTTAACGAAGATGAGGTGAGGGGGAAAACGGTAGTAGTTATAGATGTGCTTCGGGCAACATCCACCATCATTACGGCTATGCATAATAATGCTAAAAGCCTGATTGCAACGGAAGATATGGGGGAAGCCAGCAAGATTGCTCAAAACCTGGACCCGTCTCGTTGCTTGTTGTGTGGGGAAAGAGATGGTAGACAAATAGAAGGCTTTGATTTAGGGAATTCTCCTTTGGAGTATACAGAGGAGGTGGTTAAAGATAAGACCCTGATTTTGACTACAACAAATGGAACAAAGGCCATATCAAGATCGAGCTATGCTAATAGGGTGTTAATTGCTTCTTTTTTGAATGCAAAAGCTGTTAGTGAAGAGATTAAATCATCGGGTGATGAAGTTATTCTGGTGTGTGCAGGCTGGAAGGGCCGCCTCTCTCTGGAAGATGTACTTTGTGCCGGATATATCATCAATCTGGTCTATGGTGGAAGTCTTCCAGAAGATGCCAAAGATGGTGCTCAGGTTGCGGCTGCTTTATATAATCGGTTTGCGGATAACATACTAGAAGTTGTTTCATCCAGTAATCATGCAAAACGATTACTGGGAATGGGATATTCCGATGATATTGGTTATTGTTGTTCATTAGATATTGTAAATATTGTACCTGAGGTCGTAGAGGGAGTAATCCGAATCTGACTATGCCACGTAAAAAAGTAAATCCAGAGTCTGCTGCACCAGCTGGTCCGGCAATTACACCAAATAGAAAACTTGAGATATCAGGTTTACTTTTTATGGTGCTTGCTGTACTGATTGCAATTAGTATAATCACATATGATCCCTTTGATTATGCGGCAATTGCAGATTCAGGGTTTGGTGCGGTTCTGAAACTGGATGCTCAGGTGAACGCTCGAATTGGAAATGGCCTGGGGGTTTTAGGAGCGTACATTTCGCATTACCTTGTTCAAGGTATGTTTGGATATATGAGTCTTATTCTAACATTTTTATTACTGCAGGTTGGCTGGTATACATTCCGTCATAAATCAGCTGCTAACTTGCAGTGGCAAGCTGTTTTAACAGTATCTGGCATGATTCTGGCAGCTGCATTCATGGGTTGGTTTAATATTCAGCTTGAACTTGATTATGAGAACTGGAGCGGAATTGTGGGTATGGGGCTTGCCGCGTTTATGATTAATCTGACGGGTAAAATCGGTTCTTTTATACTTTTTACCTCTTCCGCATTGGTTCTGGCTCTGCTGCTGATTGATCGTGACATTCAGGCAAGTATAGATCGATTTAAAGATTGGCTACATGCCGTAAAACTTTGGTATGAGGAGTGGCAGCTGGAACGCGAACAGCGTAAAATGGAAAGGGATGAGCTGAAGGATGAGGTAAGAAAACAGCGCGAAGAGGCAATACAACAAAGGAAAGAGGCTTTTGAGGCGGAAAGACAATCAAGAAAAGCCGCTGCTCAAAGTCAACCGGTGAGTCACCTAACAGCTGATGCCGGTAAATCTGAAAGCCCTTCTGACGGGTACGATGAGGCCCCGTTTGAACCTGACTCTCAAAAGACACTGGCAGCAGGTAATGCCGAGCAAAAGGGTGAACCTGGTCCCGAATTAAGCCACGAAGAAATTGTGCGACGCTCTGCAGAGGTAGAAGAAGCACGCAGGAAACAAGCCGAACAGGAAGCCACATCCAACATAATGCCCGACAGGGCTCTTCTTGAGAAAGATGATGATACTTCAAGTAGGGAAGAATCTGATGAAAACGATCTGGAAATAACGGTTTCAGTAGGGGAGGAGGAAGAACAGGCCAGAGAGCGAGATCTCGAACGGGCTCAGCGTCAGCAGGAAATTCCGGTAATTAAATACAAATTCCCTACGATAGATCTGCTCGATTCTCCACCGGCTGAAGGGAATGAGGTAGACTTTGAAGAAATTAATGAGAACAAGCTCATTATTCTCGATAAGTTAAAACGGCATGGTATTGAAATCCTTGGTATTGAGGCCGTTGTAGGACCAACGGTTACGTTATATGAACTGCAGCCGGCGCCGGATGTTAAAATCAGCAAGATTGAAAGTTATGCTAATGATTTAAAGATGGCGATGGCCACTCACGGACTTCGCATCATTGCCCCAATTCCTGGAAAATCGGCGGTTGGAATTGAGGTTCCCAATCGAAAGCGCGAGACGGTTTACATCAAGCAGCTCATCAACACGAAAAAGTTTGTTGAGACGAAAATGAATCTGCCGGTTGCCTTTGGTAAAACCATCGAGAATGAGGTGTATATGGTTGACCTAACGGCAATGCCGCATCTGCTTATTGCCGGGGCCACCGGTTCGGGTAAATCAGTTGGAATTAATACGATTATTACCTGTCTGCTTTATAAGTGTCATCCGGAAAATCTCAAGTTTGTATTGGTTGATCCCAAAAAAATCGAGCTGGCACTCTATCAATATCTAAAAAGGCATTTTCTGGCAACATTGCCCGATGCCGAAGAGCCCATTATCACGGATACAAGCAAGGTGATGGAGGCTTTGTCGAGTGTCGTGAAGGAAATGGATGAACGGTACGATTTGCTGAAAATGGCTATGGTACGAGATATCAAGTCGTATAATGAGAAGTTTAAGTCTGGTCAGCTGGAAACCGATTTGGGACATAAACATCTGCCTTATATCGTGGTGATTATTGATGAGCTGGCCGACTTGATGATGACGGCAGGTAAGGCCATTGAAGAGCCTATTGCCCGTATTGCACAGCTGGCACGGGCAGTGGGTATTCACCTGGTTGTTGCTACCCAGCGACCGAGTGTAAACGTAATTACGGGTACCATCAAGGCGAATTTCCCGGTACGGATTGCCTATCAGGTTGCTTCAAAAATTGATTCGCGAACAATTCTCGATACGATGGGGGCCGATCAGCTCGTTGGTAGAGGAGATATGCTGATATCTAACGGCGGACGAATGATTCGTGTACAAAATGCTTTCGTATCCACAGAAGAAGTAGAGCGGATTAATGCCTTTATTGGCAACCAGCTAGGCTACAACAATCCGTATTACTTACCGGAAGTGGAAGATCCGAATGCGAACGACAGTGGCATACCCGAACTCGAAGATCGCGATGATTTATTCGAGGAGGCGGCCAAGGTTGTTGTACTGCATCAGCAGGGATCCGTTTCGTTGATTCAGCGAAAACTCAAACTAGGATACAACCGCGCCGGTCGAATCATTGATCAGCTCTTTGCCGCCGGAGTTGTTGGTCCTTACCAAGGTAGTACAGCCCGGGAGGTGCTTATAGCTGATGAAGACGAACTATATGAACATTTGCGCAACCTCGATCTTGAATAAACTCGTGTATCTAACTCTGCTTTTTGCGGCTGTCTTATTTCCAGCTTCATTATATGGCAACGTGGTTAACGATTCTCCAGCTTTGGAACGGCTAAAACAGCAGTTCGCTCAGGATGTGATGTTCCGGGCAGAGATGAGCCATTTTTTTACGGATTCTTTTAGTGGAGAAACTACCGAAGTCTACGGCACGATATGGTTTGCCCGTGATCGGTACCGTATTGAAACACCCGACCAGGTGGTGGTTGTTAGTGGAGCTACATCTACCGTGCTGAATATCCGTCAAAACCGTGTCATAATAAGTTATTACGATGCAGATGAAGATGAATTTGCTCCGTCCCGTTTTTTTGCCAGCGATAATGAAGCATTTAACAGCACCGATCAGTTGAATTCAGATGGAAGCACGACCATCATGATTACCTCCGACGATCCGTTTGAACTTTTTCAGCAAGTAGAAATTCGTCTGACCAGAGAAGGTAATCCTATGCAGATTGATGCGATAGACCAAATGGATAACAGCGTACGTACCATGTTTAGATTTGGCAGATTCAGTGCTATTGATGCAAGTCGCTTTGAATTGCTTCCGCCACAGGGAGCTGAAATTGTAGATTTACGCGAATAGTTAATGGCAAAACGTATACTTCATGTACTGCTCGGAGTTACTGTAGCCTCGCTTTTTATATGGCTAAGTTTACGTGAAGCCGATTTGCAAGAAGTAATACAGCAGTTGGGTGCTATTTCGTACGGGTGGGTAATCCCTTTCATTTTAATTGTATTGGCTGGTAATTTTGCGAGGGCCGAGCGATGGAAAATGGTGCTGGATGATGAAACAGGAGGTGCCCAGGAAAGAAGGGTCCTTTTCTCGGGCGTGATGTATGGGCTTGCAGCGAATACGGTTGTGCCGCGTGCCGGTGAGCTGCTCCGCGCCTTATATGTTTCGCGGAAAAGCGGAATAGAGAGCTCCCGTTTATTCGGAACGGTAGTTCAGGAGCGTGTTATTGACCTTCTGATGATGTTGGGTATGCTGCTTGTAACCGTGATTTTATTGGTACGTGATGAACGAGTGCTTAATCAGATTTTTGGACAAGAAGGTGCCGCGTATATTTCTGCACTCACATCCACTACTGGTATCCTGTTTCTTAGTATTAGTGGCATTATCGTTTTTATCATGCTGTTGTATCTGAGAAAGTACCGAAGTCGGAAAAGTGGTGACCCACTACGCAAAGACTCCAACGAAACCCGGTTTCTACTGGTTATAAAAAACTTTGTTCGTGGGGTAATATCTATCCGAAATCTGAGAAACTGGCCGTTGTTTTTGCTATATACCGTCGTCATCTGGACGGGGTATGTTGCCATGTCGCTGCTGCCTTTTTACGCGTTCAATTTTCACATTGATTACGGATTCGGCTGGGAACAGGCTTTTGCCATTACGGTTATTGGCGCTGTGGGTGTTATGCTTCCATCCCCCGGAGGAATTGGCACCTATCATTACATGGTACAGCAAGGGCTTTATGTGCTTTATGGAGTACCTGTGATGACTGCACTCAGCTATGCTACCGTTAACCACTTTGCTAACCTTTTTACCATACTGCTCGCAGCACTGATTCTTTACGTAGTAAATCACTTGAAAAAAAGTGATGATACAGACGAAGAAATACCTTTTTCGGAACTGATTCGTTGATGGAGAAGAATAATGCAGAACCATTAAGAATCCTTATCTTATAACTTCATACGATGAATACCCCCTCACCTACAACTTTTGCAGTCACCTTGAAGCGTTTTTTAACCGTTTGTTTGCTGAGTTTTGTTCCGGTAACAGTTCTTGTTGCCCAGGACGCTACTCCAACCACACTGCTGCCCGATATTGATCCGCAGGATATTGAAATTCGGGGTGATTTCGAGGTGCGTTTTCCGGGTATTACCAGACAGCCAATTCTTGGCTTCAGTCCCCGACCAAGAGTATTTCAGATAGATCCGAATCGTATGCCCTTTATCGAAACGCCTGAGCAGGTTGTGGCCAGTTTACCTGTAAGTGAGCTGGACAGACCGGCACCACCCCCATTTCGGTTTTATAGCAAACCAGAGCGTTTTAGATTATGGTCTACTACAGGAATTGGGAATTACATGTCTCCTGAAGCAGATGTGTACGCAGAACTGCCAATTAGCGAGCGCACTGTACTGGCAGGAACATTTCATAACTTTTCAAGCGGCAGCTATCTTGAAGGTGATACCGATCAAACCAGCTCATTCCGGAATATGGATGGTTCCTTTCGAGCAATACATTATGCAGGAAAAAGGAGCAGGTGGGAAGTCGGTTTCACGGGTCGTTCCGATCGAAACCACCTCCCAATTACCACAATCCAAGCCGATCCGGTCGGCCCAATACTACTTGTCTCATCACCGGATAACAATATTGAATCGCTAGGTGTACACGCCGGCTACAGAAATACTCGTAACGCACTAAGTTTTACGGATATTCAATTGGGTTACAGGTCTTTTAATGCCGAAACAGGCGAAGTAGCAGGCTTGGGACTTCCTGCCATTTCAGGATCCAATACTTTTCAGGAGCAGTTGCTCACAGCGAGACTTCAAAACAGCTGGACCGGGTCGCTGCCCGGTCATGTGTTTACGGTATCGGCTGGTGCAAGATATGGTTCAACTGAACTGGCTGGCGGTGAAAGTGATCCCTGGCTAGTTAGTGACGCCGGTTTTACTTTCCGCGCCAGAATAGGCCATGCACTTCGCGCTGAAGTTGGAATAAGAGGGTATTACGGTAGCGATGCTGTTAAATCATCACAAGTTTTTATGTATCCCGAGCTTGGATTGCGCTATGATATTAGCGACCGTTTGACACTTCGAGCAACTGCTGCCGGGTTTGTGGAAAATGCGGGAATCGAAGGCATGTCTGAAATTAACCGAAGGATATTTTCTTATGCCATGCCCGAGAACGAGAGAGGAATTCGTTTGCGAGGTGGGGCCGAATTTGAGGTTATGCAAGGTTTTAGGGTCCAAAGTGGCATCACGTTTTCCAGATACACCCGCCATGTGGCATTTTCACTACAACCTGGTACGGACGACCTGCTGACATTTAATTATTTGCCGGAGGCTAATATATTTCGATGGGACCTGAGTACCTGGTACGATTTCATTCCGGAGCGATTGAATGCGTTCGGTGGTATTTACATACAATCTTCAACAGATGCTAACGGAGATCGAATAGCCTTCAGAGAGAATGTGGGAATATCGGCAGGCGGTATATATCGCCACTCCGAAAGATTGCGATTTCACGTTTGGGCAGATTATACGGGGTCTAGAAAAGTAGAACCCGGCAGGTCAGAAAATGGATTTTTATTGGTTGGGTCAAAGGTCGATGTATGGGCATCGCGTGACATTGGTGCATACATAAAAATTACCAATATGCTTAATCAGTCGTACTCACAGTGGACCGGTTATAAAGAGTTACCTGCACAGGTATTCGGTGGTATCATGATAAAACTATAAAAAATATGGATAGGGTCTTTGAAAAAGCCTTTATGGCGGTCGTCAGAAAGCAAGTGTTGCTCAACAATACCGTAACACTTGAAGGTCTTGGTTCATTTAAGCTTGAACATATAAAGCAGAAAGCGTCAAAGTCAGATGCTGGAAATGCCGTAATGACACCTCCAAAAGATGTCATAGTATTTAAACAGCAGAAGGAGAAAAAATGAAAATTACCCATGCTAAGTTTCTCAAACTCCTTTCAGCAGAACTAGGTCAAGATGAAAAAATCACCGGCATCCATCTCAACGGCTTAATTTCAGAAATCATCAACTCTACAGAAGATGGTAAGCCCTATAAGATTGAAGGGTTTGGTACTTTTTTACGTAAAGACGGTGAGCTTCAATTCAGTGCTGATGACCGCCTGGCAGCGGAAATCAATTACAATTATGAAGGTATGCCGGATATTGATGTCAATGAGGCCAAGTCGGTAGTTGATGACGAGTTAGATGAAACCACTCAGAAGCCATTGAAAAAGGCGGGAACCATTATTGTTGATGAGGGAGTGGCAAATGAGCCAGATGTAACTGAGGAGGGTTCTGCAGAAACGATATCTGAACGGCATAGCGATACCTCCAGAGATTCAACACGAGAGGAAGTAAATGAAACCGAGGGTGCTCTGCAGGAGGAATTGAGCCCGGAGGAAGACCCTTTTGGAATAAAAGAGGATGAGGTGAGCCCTAAAACGTCATTTAGTTTTGATGAATCGGCTGACGAAAATGAAATTATAAAAGATGATGGTGCCCCAGAAGCTGAGGTGGAAGGTCACGATGCCGACGAAGATGTTTTTGCAGAAGTACTAGAATCAGACGATACTGACTCCGGTGTTAAAAATGAGGCAGATGCAAAGCTAGATTCATTTATTGCCAGTAGAGTCAGCAAAACAGATCAGGCTGAAAATGTTGACGATACGGAAGCAAAGCCAGAAGCAGAAGAGGGGTTAACCAATAAGTCACAGACAGAGTCGGAAGAAGAATATATTGATCTTGATGAAGCCCTAACTTACTCAGCAGAATCGGATGTTTCGGCAAATTCCCCGTCTGAAGATGGCCCTGCCGATGAGGAAATTAAGGCCGATGAGCCTGAACATGAATTAAGTGGTACGGACGATTCTGAATCGGAACTGGATTTCACGAAAATGGATCAACGTGAAAATGCAGATGAAACCACTCAAAAACAGAATCTTGCTGATGCAGCTTCACAGAAGACGGTGAAAAAACCAGAGCCGGTTATAAAAGTTGGAAGTATAGTAGGTAAAAAAACACCAGCTGTGCCTCCTGTGAAATCAAAAGATAAGCCTGCAGACGAATTTAAAGCTGCGGGTGTTGCTGCAGAAGCCGTGGAGGGGTCAGATGCGCAGGAAGCGGCTAAAGAAAGGCCGTTGCCGGGCGATCGTCGTAAAGGAGAATCGAATTTTGCCGTAGTGATAATCACGGTTGCTGCCGTAGTACTTATTGCAGCCGGAGTTTGGTGGTATTTGGGTTCGCAGCCTGAACCATTGCCGACGGCAGGTATATTACCGGAGGCCGGATTATCGCAAGCTATGCTTGATGAAGTAACCGAAAATGAGGATGTTCCGGCTGTTATATCTGAGCCCGCAGAAACAGCAGAACCTACTCAGGCTGAATTAGACCTAGCTGCGGCTACAAACTGGGAAGAACCCAGACCAGTTGGGTCCAGAGCGGAAGCTTCAAGCTCAGAAACAGTGGCGGAATCTCAAAGTGCCAGCAGGTTCGGACTCCGCGGAGAGGCTCAACCTATGGAAGGGAGGGTTTTCTCGATTGTTGTACACTCTCTGCCTAATCGGGTTGATGGAAATATTCAGTGCGATGAAATAGCAAGGCTTGATTTACGTTGTGTAGTTGTAGAGGCTCGCGTCAATAACCGTATAACCTACAGGGTAGGTATTGGTCAGTTCGAAACCTTTGCGGAAGCTCAAAGACAAGCAGCTCAACTTCCAGAACCCTATCGCTCCCGAAATTTTCCCGCCAGAATCAATTGATGAAAATAAACCATACTCTTATTCAACCTAAACGCTAAACCACACTATGTTCATGACGTTCATGCTTTTATTGCAAAGCGGCATCGCTGATGCTGATACCACGATGTTTGCCGACGACCCGCAAACATCTATGAGGTTATTTGAAATTCTGATTGAGGGCGGTGTGGTCATGATTCCGATAGCATTGCTGTGGATTCTGGCAATTTATGTTATTGCAGAACGATGGAGGTTCCTAAACAATGCCCAAATGGATAACGAGGAATTTCTTACAAACGTGGAAGCCATGCTTCGTGCCGGTGAAACTCGTCAGGCTATGCTTTATTGCGACAAAAAAGACAAGCCGTTAGCAAGAATTCTTAAACAGGGAATATCCAGATTAGGAAGACCGCTTACGGATATTGAGGAAGCCATTAAAAATGCAGGTAAGAAAGAAACATACAGGCTTGAAAACAGAATGGATTGGTTGGCTACGGTAGCAGGCGTTGCACCTCTTCTTGGATTTTTGGGTACAGTAACAGGTATGATTTCTGCCTTTATGCAAATCCAGAATCTACAAGGTAACGTTAACCCTAGTGTTTTGGCTGGTGGTATCTGGGAAGCGTTAATAACAACGGCATTTGGATTATTCGTTGGTATTATAGCATTTGGTTTCTACAACTACCTGCTTAACAAAATTAACAGAATGGTGTTTGGACTCGAGGTATCATCCACTGAGTTCATGGAATTGCTTCAAAAACCCGCGGCTAAGAAACCTCCTGTTCCAAAAGTATGAACTTCAGAGACGAAAAAAATACCAGAAAGCCTTTAGCGCTTTTCACGCAGTCGTCTTTAACAGACATTGTGTTGTTATTGCTGATTTTCTTTCTGCTGACTTCTTCATTTGTTACCAATTTCGCCATTCGTGTGAACGTACCTCAGGCCGACTCACAGGTAACCACTGAACGCAGACATATTAGTGTAACTGTAACAGCTGACGGTACATTTTATGTGGCTGGTGACCTTACGCCCCGTGCACAACTGGCTTCAAAGATACGAGAAGAGTATCGCGATAATCCACAGACTACATTAGTACTTCGTGCCGACCGTGATGCTAAAGTTGATGATGCGGTGCGCGTGATGAACATAGCCAAGGCGTTAAATCTAAATATCATGATGGCCACAGAAATGGGGTCGCGCTAATATGAAACGGAAATTCACCGAAGAAGAACGATTTGGCATTGCATTCACCTCTCTGGTGAATGTGGTTATAATTATTCTTACCCTGCTAATTTATGCGGGTAAGACTGATACAGACCGTGTAGCCTTAATCGAGATTACCCTAGGTGAATTTAGTGATGGTGCTGTTGCACAGTTTAATCCTCAGCGAAATCCGGAGGTAGCTACAAGGCCAAACCCGGCCAGAGAGCAAACGCCTGAACCGGAACCACTTCCTCAGCCTGTGGAGCGTCCAGAGCAGACGCGGCAAGAAATTGCCAAGGAGGTAAATTTGCCGGAGCAAGTTGAGGATGTGCGCGAGGAAGTTATCCCTACTCCTGAAACAGAGATCGTTGATCCAACGGTTACTCAGCAAGATATCAGTCCTGAAATTCCACCTGTTCGCCAACGTGCGGAACAAGATGAAGTTGAGCGCGAAGGAGCGGAAACCAGCGGCGATATAAGGGGAATTCGAGGGCGTGTGGATGCAGACCAGGGCACAAGTCTCGACCCTGTGCGCTCAGCACCCTACCAATTGGAGTGGGAGGGAGACGTTCAGCGATCTCCACTGGTACAGCCGCTGCCTAACTATACGGTTGAAGTGGAAGCCGTCATTACGATTCGTTTCGAAGTGCGCCCGGATGGCAGCGTGGGTAGAATTCAGCCTTTGCGCCGTATGAACCCGGAGCTTGAAGCTGAGGTCATACGAACGCTAAGAAGCTGGAGATTTTCGCGGTTACCTTCGAATATGCCGGAAGAAAGTCAGTTCGGCGTTATAACATTCCGCTTTGTGCTGAATTAAATGTAGATCATTCAGGCAGAATTCTGAATACACTACCATTGTCTGTGGAGAAGTAAATAAATCCATCAGGAGCTTGTCGCACATCTCTCACTCTGCCTATGGGTTTGAACATTTCTTCTTCGTGAATAACCCGTTCACCGTCTAAAACCGCTCGATGCAGGTACTGTGGAGCCAATGTACCAATGAGAAGATTGCCTTGCCAGGCCGGATAACGTTCGCTGGTGACATAAACCATGCCTGATGGAGCGATGGAGGGTGTCCATTGGTGCAGCGGTTGCTCCATTCCTTCACGCTCTGTTTCCTCCGTAATGATGGTGCCATTGTAATTGATACCGTAGGTGATTTCAGGCCAGCCGTAATTCAATCCTGCACGCATTACATTGAGTTCATCGCCACCACGCGGACCATGTTCGTGTGTCCAGATTTCTCCGGTTTCAGGGTGCAGAATCATGCCTTGCGGATTGCGATTTCCATAGGTGAAGATCTCATCCAGGGCATCTTCGCGACCTACAAATGGGTTGTCGGATGGAATACGTCCATCATCATGTAAGCGAAATACCTTACCGCCGTAGTTGTCTAATTGTTGCGCTTTTTGCATTACACCACGGTCGCCAATGGTGAAAAACATGTAACCGTCATTGTCGAATACAATTCGGTTTCCGAAGTGGTGCCGTGCACTTAAAGCGGGGGATTCTTGAAAAAGAATTTCACGATCAATTAACTGATTACCGTCTAGTCGAGCCCGCATGATTTCCACATAGCCCAGACCTTCGGGGGTACGTGCCGAATAGCTGAGGTATACCCATCCATTTTCTTCAAAATTTGGATGTATGGTTACGTCTAGCAGGCCACCCTGTCCAACAGCATAAATATCGGGCAGACCGGTAATAGGCTCTTCCTGCAGCTGACCGTTTCGCACAATTCTCAAACTGCCCTGACGTTCGGTCAATAAAACAGAGCCGTCTGGTAAAAACGCCATGCCCCAAATGATACCGAGACCAGACACGACTTCATCTAAACGAACCGATATTTCCTCGGTTTGTATGAGTTGTCCGGCATTAACCGGAACAGCAAAGTAGTGGCCGGGCTCGGCCATTGGCGCAATACTGCGTTCATTTTCCGCATGATTGGCATCAGCGCATGCTACCGACAATAATGCAATTGTCAGTGAGAAAGTTATCGTACGTAAGTATTTCATATTCAGTTAGATGTGTTGTTTAGTTTGCTTTACTAACAACACAATCTAACATTTCAATCCGTAACAGGTTGGAAAATGATGTAAAGCACTCGTCAGGAGTGCTTAAAGCCATCAAGTCCCCAAATTTCGCTGGCGTAATCAGAAATCGTTCTGTCGGAAGAGAACTTGCCGATACGCGCAACGTTATGAATTGCAACCTTGAACCATTTGTCGGTGTCATTATACAACGCTTCCACGTCTTTCTGGGCCTGTACATAGGCGTCGAAGTCGGCCATTAGCATGTAGTAATCACCTCCATCAAGCAGGGTATGGCTGATGGTGTCAAAGAGATTTGGCTGATCAGGGGTGAAGAATCCACTTCGAATCTGATCTACAACCTTACGGAGTTCCTCACTTGCGTGATAATGATCCCATGGGTTGTACCCTCGTTGACGGATTTCATCAATTTCTTCAACCTTAAGACCGAAGATATAAATGTTTTCGTCGCCGACTTCTTCTTTGATTTCAACGTTGGCTCCATCGAGTGTACCAATGGTAACAGCACCATTAAGGGCAAATTTCATGTTGCCGGTTCCAGAAGCCTCCATCCCAGCCGTTGATATCTGTTCCGATAAATCTGCAGCGGGAATAATTTTCTCGGCCAGAGATACACTGTAATTCGGTAAAAATACCATTTTCAGCTTATTACCCACTTCAGGATCGTTATTGATTACATCGCCAACACTGTTGATGAATTTGATAAACAGCTTAGCCATGGTGTAACCGGGAGCAGCCTTACCTGCAATAATTACCGTTCTGGGTGTGAACGGCGCATCTGGATTGGCTTTAATGCGGTTGTATAAAGCGATGGTATGCATAGCAAGCAGAAGCTGACGCTTATACTCATGGATCCGCTTAATCTGTACATCGAAGATGGAATCAGGATTAATATCTACACCTAATTCATCTTTGATGTGATTGGCTAATTTAACCTTGTTGTCATACTTAATTTTGGCAAATTTCTTAACAAATGTTTTGTTGGTTGCCAGTTTGTCGATTTTCTTGAGCTCGCTTAAGTTGGTTGTCCAGCCTTCCCCAATTTTATCGGTAATTGCTGTCGCAAGTTCGGGGTTACACTGTCTGAGCCATCTGCGCGGGGTAATACCATTCGTTTTGTTGGTGAATTTCTCCGGCATCATTTCGTAGAAATCCTTAAAGATGGTTTTTACGATAAGTTTTGAGTGCAGCGCTGCAACACCGTTCACTTTATGCGCTCCAACAATGCCCAGATTAGCCATTTGAACAGAAGGTTGTTCGCCTTCCGAGATAATACTCATGCGACGAACACGGTTAATGTCGTCACCGTAGCGGGCATGTACATCATCCAGAAATCTTCGGTTGATTTCATAGATAATTTGCAAGTGGCGTGGCAACATGTTTCGCATAAGCGATACAGGCCATTTTTCCAGGGCCTCCGGCAGAATGGTGTGGTTGGTGTATGCAATAGTTTTGGTAGTAATACCCCAGGATGTATCCCAGTCGAAGCCTTCCTCATCCATCAAAATCCGCATCAATTCCGGGATGGCCAGGTTAGGATGCGTATCGTTGCACTGAATGGCCACTTTTTCGTGGAACTTTGTCATATCGCTGTGCTTCTTTTTATAGCGATGTATGATATCTTGCAGGGTTGCAGTTACCAAAAAGTATTCCTGCTTAAGCCGAAGCTCTTGTCCTACAAACACTTTGTCGTTGGGGTACAGGACTCGTGAGATATTTTCGTGCAGTTGCATGTCGCGCACGGCGTTGATATACTCACCCTGATTGAAGCTGCTCAAATCAATAGATTTAGGTGAGGCAGCTTTCCACAGGCGAAGGTTGTTTACAACATCGTTTTTGAATCCTGGAACGGGCATATCGTATGCAACAGCCATTACTTTCTGAGTGTTTTCCCAACGAAAACGCAGATTCCCTTCTTCGTCGTGATAAGGTACCGACTGACCGTAGAAATGGACCGGATAAAGCGTGTGAGGCCTGATTACATCCCATGGATTTCCGAAGCGTAGCCAGGTATCGGGGCGCTCTACCTGGTAACCGTCTATGATTCGTTGCAGGAATATACCATAGTCATAGCGTATACCATACCCGTATCCTGCAATTCCCAGAGATGCCATCGAGTCGAGGAAACAAGCCGCGAGACGACCGAGGCCACCGTTTCCGAGAGCGGCATCCGACTCCACTTCGCGAAGTTCATCGTAATCTATGCCGATTTCAGCCAGCACTTCTCTTACATCGTCTTGAATGCCAAGATTGATGAGCGCATTGTCGAGCATTCGCCCGATCAAAAACTCCATCGAAATGTAATAAACCCGCTTTTCGTCATTGTTATGATACTTTTGCTGCGAGTCGAGCCACTTGTCGTGCAAGCGATCCATGATTGCAAGAACAACACTTCTGTACTGATCCCATTCTGTTTTTGAAAATTCATCTTTCGCTAATGTATAGCGTAAATGTTCTTTAATCCCATCTTTGATAGATGCCTTATCTAATCCCTTACGAGGTTCAATTTTTGAAACCTTTCCCATACTTTACTTGAGTTAGTTGATTTTATTTAACTTACAATTATGTAAGCGCTTACGTTTGAAATAATAATACGAAAAAACCGTCAGCTTTTACGAATAATCCGGTTATCTGGACTGAAAAGAGGGGTTGTGAGGTTGGCCTGATACCCCTCTTGTTTGAGGTACTCGAAGGCTTCAATAGCTGCAAACTCATGGTTGTACAAGCCGAATACCGATGACCCGCTGCCACTCATGGCTGCGTAAATTGCCCCCATTTCATAAAATTGATCCTTGAGTAAGCCCACGAATGGGTGAATTTGAATCACGGGGGGTTCCAGATCGTTCACCAGAAAAGTACTCCAATCATCTACAGGATATTCGGTAAGTACTTTATCCACGTTTAATGCTTCATCTTGATAGGGTTGGCAATATGTATAGGCTTCTGCGGTGCTGCTTTCGAAGCCCGGGTAGACGGTTACGATGTGCATGTCGGGCTGGATGTTGGTAAACGTGAGTTTTTCGCCAATACCTTGTGCCATTGCTGTTTTCCCATGCACAAAAATAGGGACATCTGCCCCTAGTTCAAGGCCAATCTCTGCCAGATCATCGTTCGTGTAGCCTAACTGTTCAATTTCGTTGATCATATGCAGCATCTGTGCTGCATTACTGCTGCCGCCGCCCAGACCAGCTCCCATGGGAATCATTTTACTCAGCTGGATGTGGTAGTTGAGCGACTGGCCCACCTCACGGCTCATCCGTTTAACGGCTTTCATTACAAGATTGGCCTCACCGGTACTCAAATCTTTATTACTGCAACGAAACAAAGTTTCATGCGACCTGGTTACCTGCAGCTTATCGTACCAATTAATAAATACAAATCCGGTTTGCAACGTATGATAACCGTTCGGGAGCCGCTCGGTGATACGCAGTCCCAAATTTATCTTTGCATATGATTTTGCTATGTACGTATAGTTGCTCATGTTTTTAGAACGTCATCTTTGATTCGGTACATAAATGCCAACGCGGCTTCATACTCGTTTGGTATTTCACCTTCAAGGATGGCTTCCTCAATAGCTTTTTTGATTTTTCCAACATCCGGGCCGGGTTTGAGTTCCAGTTTCGACATTATTTCGTCGCCTTTAACCGGTGGTTGCCAGTTTCGGAGCTTATCTTGTTCTTCAACTTCCTGCATGCGCAGAACAACATGGTCGAAGTTTTTGAGATATCGCTTTACTTTAGCGTCGTTTTTACTGGTGATATCGGCTCTGCACAAGGTCATCAGGTCATCAATGTCGTCGCCTGCTTCAAATAGCAATCTTCGAATGGCACTGTCGCTTACTTCTTCGCTAACCAATGCAATAGGACGCAGATGTAGGCGCACGAGTTTCCGAACGTATTTCATACGCTCATCCAGAGGCAGACCTAAACGAGCGAATATGCGCTTTGTCCAGCTGCCACCCAGTGCGTCGTGACCGTGGAAGGTCCACCCAATTCCCGGTACGAAACGTTGTGTGGGAGGTTTTGCAATGTCGTGCATAATGGCGGCCCAGCGAAGCCATAGGTTGTCTGATACTCGGGCAACATTGTCTAAAACCTCCAGAGTGTGCCAGAAGTTATCTTTGTGCCGGATGTTATTAACAACTTTAACCCCGTGTAGGTCGCACATTTCCGGGAAGAACTGATTCAGAAGATCTGTCTCGAATAATATTCGAAATCCTGAAGAAGGAATGGGTGACATTATAATTTTATTCAGCTCATCAACAATGCGCTCTTGCGAGATAATTGCTAACCGCTCAGCCATACGGTGCATGGCTTGCCGTGTTTCTTCATGAATACTAAAACCAAGTTGTGTGGCAAACCGGGCGGCTCGTAGCATACGGAGGGGGTCGTCACTGAATGTCTCATGCGGATCCAATGGCGTGCGAATTAGTCGATTTTGCATGTCTTGCACTCCGCCGAACGGATCAATCAGGGTGCCGAAGTCTTCCGTGTTCAGGGACCATGATAGGGCATTGATGGTGAAATCACGTCGTTTTTGGTCATCTTCAACGGTTCCATCCTCTACAATGGGTTTTCTGGAATCGCGTTGATAGCTTTCTTTTCGAGCACCTACAAACTCAAGGTCTATTCCATGCCATTTTATATGGGCTGTGCCAAACTGTTTGAAAATATTCAGACTTTCGGTGCCGAGCCGGTGTGCAACTTCTTCGGCAAGGGCAATTCCCGATCCCACGGTTACAAAATCGATATCGGGCTGTTCTTTTAAAGAAAGACGGTTCAGATAGTAGTCACGTACATATCCACCGACCACATATACAGGTTGACCAATATGCGAGGCGGCATCCGAGACCAGCGTAAAAAGTTTATCGTGTTTGGGGTCGAGACCGGTCAAAACTAATTGTATTTTAAAACTAATTGAAGTACCCGATATGTACATTACCCAACTCATTCACATACATGCACTTATTTGCAGAATATGTGAAGGAATAAAAATAAAATATACAGGTCACCAGGTGGCAGATTGTATAAAATACGAGTCTTATGGTTGTCATTCAGCCGCAGATGATTAATTTGGAAGCGAAAGTTTGAATAAGCAATTAATCCGAAGAAATGGTAAATAATGCTGTTAAAAATGCGATTCGTATTAGCTTTGCGGTATCCATTGTTTCTTTTCTCATAAAATTCTTCGGTTATTTACTGACGGGTTCTAACGCCGTACTATCTGATATGGCCGAGTCTGTGGTACATATGCTTGCGGTGGGCTTTTCTATGTATGGTGTGTATTTAAGCATGAAACCGCCCGACGAGAAGCATCCGTATGGTCATGAACGCATCGAGTTTTTATCGGTCGGGGTTGAAGGATCGGTAATTATCATTGCCGGTATTACCATCATTTATCAATCAATCCGTCACCTTGTGCTGGGTTTGGAGCCCGAAAATCTTGAGCAGGGTATTATGGTCATAGCGGCGGCCGGTGTTATTAATCTGGCGCTTGGAAGCTATTTGATGTACGTAGGTAAAGCCAATAAAAACAATATCATTATTGGTAATGCTAAACACACATTAACCGATGTATGGACCAGCGGCGGCGTGATAGTGACCTTAATTCTGATTAAGTGGACAAATTTCACCCTGCTTGATTCCATCGTTGCCATCTTGGTGGCTACGTACATTATGTATGAAGGATATAACTTGGTGCGTTTTGCGTATCGTGGCATTATGGATGAGCGTGATGAAGAACAGGATCGATGTATTCGATACGTTCTTAACAACGATATGCCAGAAAAAATAAAAGGGTGGCATGGTTTGAGGCATCGTCGGGCGGGCCGAACAACCTGGATTGAGCTGCATGTGCTTTTTGATAAAGATATTCGTCTGGAGGAGGCCCACGATATTGGCACGGAGCTGGAGCGTCGAATAATGACATCGGTTGATGGGGATGCTGTGGTAACATTGCATCTTGAACCGGAACAAACCCATGCCATTGCACATAAAAAGCTTAAGGGTACATATGAGAACGACGCTATAGACAAAATGATGTAGCCTCGTGGGGAGGTTGCTGTAATGGGAGCATTGCGTTATTGGAAAAATGAACCGATACTTTGTTAGTAACCGACATCCTTAAACTTTCAACGATATATGACGATGAATTTGCCACAAAACTGGCTCATAGCCACGGATGGAACAAAATACGCTACAATGTCGGTGGAATATGCTGCGCGTCTGTATGCCTGCATGAGTCCGAAACCTAATGTACTGCTGCTGAATATAGTGCCTGATCCCAGAAGAGGAGGTGCTGGCGGAGCTGATGCTGACGCAAAAAAACAAAGTGGGAAAAAGGTGTTGGCCGAGGCGCGTCAATATTTTCAGGATATAGCCGGAACAGATGAGCATGTGAATACGATTATTCTTATTGGTGAGCCTCGGCAGGCCATCGTTGAAACGGTGAAAGCCAACAATATTGACCACTTGATTATGGGTGGGGCAGATTATCAGTGGAAAATTACCGATTTGCTGAGTGGAGGTGTTACCAATTACATCATTCAGCACGTAAACTGCGTGATTACGCTCATTAAGTGACGTTATTGCGTCAGCTGGCTGGATGGTATTCACACCTCGTCAGGCAGTATGAGGAAGCACGCGGGATTGAGTGAGGCGCTTGGTTACCTTCTCGGTTCGGCTACATCAGAGAACATTGGTTTCGTACCGCCTCAATCAGCGCAAGGCGTGTATAGTAGCGATACGTTATGGCGCATACAGTCGTGAATAGCAATCGGACTTACGGTTAATTTACGGGCATAAAAAAAGCGGATGACGTTAACGCCACCCGCTTCTAGGAAGATAAAAAAATCAGCTTTTTACCACACTATGGTCGCCGATATGTGCTTCGCCCTTGAATCCATGCACTTCCGCATCGAATCCGACAGTAGCGCCGTTCAGCTCCGATTCTACAACTTTTGCTCTATCGAGCACAATTGTGTTGGCAACTTTTGAGCCTTTCACAACAGCACCGGCGGCAATACTCGCATAAGGACCAACCACAGATCCTTCAATCTGAGCGCCTTCGCCGATGTAAACAGGTTGAATAACTTCCGTGCCCGGGAACTTGCTTGCATCCACCTGCTGCTGCTCTTTCTTCAGGATCACGTTACTGGTATCGAGCCATGCGGGAATCGTGCCGCAATCCAGCCACTCATCCACGGTTGCTGACTTAAATACCTTGCCTTCTTTGAGAAGCGCGTCGATGGCGTCGGTAAGCTGGTATTCGTTGCCATGACCGGTAATGTTGTTGTCGATGAGGCGTTTGATATGGTCGTGCAGGCCTTTGCCATCCTTGAAATAATACACGCCGATAATGGCCATGTTTGAAATCGGCTCGGATGGTTTTTCAACGAAACTGGTGATGCGTCCGTCGGAGTCTTGTACGGCAACGCCGAAACGGGATGGATCTTCCACTTCTTTGAGCCAAATCACACTGTCGGCGTCGTCAACGGTCACTTTTTCAGCGGTATCGAACAACGTATCGGCGAAAACGATGATAACTTCGCCCACCAGCTTCTCGGCGGCGCAAAAAACGGCATGGGCAGTGCCACGGGCAACATCCTGCTTATAAAAACTGGCCGTCGCGCCTTGACGGGCACTAATTTCGGTAAGATTCTTTTTAACGTCGTCGCCGAAATCGCCTAAAACGAATACGATTTCTTCAACTTTGCGGTCTATCGTTCGTGCGAAAGTTTCTACAATACGCTCAACAATCGTTGTTCCTGCAACCGGAAGCAGTGGCTTTGGTGTGGTATGGGAGTGCGGACGAAGACGTGTACCTTTCCCAGCCATCGGAATTATTAATTTCATCCTGTTGGTTTCTCTTGTGTTAGGGTTTCATGACCCGCTAAAGATAGAAGAACTTGCTATATTTAGCGAATTCAGTGCATGATTTATTGATTCTCAATCGTTACGTATCCTTTCATCTTTAATCCCCACGTTCTGTTGGCTACCTATTTACTGATTATCCAGATTTTGCTCTTTCTGCTCAGTGTGGTGATGCTTCGGCATTTATACTGGCGTACCCGTTTTTATGTGCACATGTTTCAGCAGTCAGGGTATAAGCTCAATGAATTCTGGCAGTGGATGAAAGTGAACTGGAACTCACATGTTCTCAATGGCACGCATGCACTTGCAAACATTTTATTACTGGTTTTTGTTGTATTTATTGGGCATCGTTTCACGCCTACAGCTCCGGTAGTAATTATTTCGGTATTCTTGATTGTCTGGTTCTGGCCGGTCGATTTGTATAAACGTAAAGAGAAGAAACCGCTCGTGTACACTGCCAGGGTCCAGCGCTTGCTTGTGCCGGTTATTTTGATGGTGTTGGTTTTCCCTGTATTTGGGCTGTTTGTGTCGAGATATGGTCAAGCCGTGGTGCCGGATGTGTATATGCAGGCATTTGGATGGGTTTTTGGGGTAATATTGGTTCCATTTATTGTGCTTTTTGCCGGACTAATCACCAAGCCGGTTGAACATTACATTCAACGTGGATTCATAAAATCGGCGCAGAAAAAATTAGCCTCCATGCCCGAACTGGTAGTCATTGGCATCACCGGCAGCTACGGTAAAACGAGCACTAAATTTGCACTGGCGACGATGTTATCGGAGCGGTTCTCGGTGTGCTTTACGCCCGGCAGTTTCAACACGCCGATGGGAATTTGCAAGGTAATCAATAACGATTTACAGTCGCACCACCAGGTACTCATCTTGGAAATGGGTGCACGCTACCCGGGAAATATAGCCGAGCTGTGCGACATCGCACATCCGAATATATCGATGCTTATAAATATTGGTAAGGCACACCTTGAAACATTTGGTTCACAAGAGGTTATTGCTAAAACCAAGGGCGAACTTATACAGGCATTGCACCCCGGTGAGCTGGCTGTGGTAAATGCCGACGATCATCGCGTGATGGAGCAAGCTGCGCGGCGCAACGATATTTCGGTGATTACGGCTGGTTTGGCTCAAGGTGACTTCACTGCAACGAATATCCGGTATGGTACGGATGGGTGCTCGTTTACGGTGGTGCATAAAGATGGAGCTCAGGTACAGGTAAGTACTTCGTTACTGGGTCAACACAATGTGCATAATATTTTGCTAGGCTTCGCGGTAGGCCACCACCTCGGATTACGCATGGAAACCCTGGCCCTGGCCGCATCCCGTATTGAACCCGTTGAACACCGGTTGCAGTTGAAATCGAATGGCGTGTACACGGTGATTGATGATGCCTTTAACTCGAACCCCGTTGGAGCCCGAAATGCCATAGACGTGCTGGCCGCATTTCAGGGAGGTAAACGCGTACTGGTTACGCCCGGAATGGTTGAGCTGGGCGATGTAGAAGCTGAGGAAAACTTCCGTTTTGGCGAGCATATTGGCGCTTCGGGTATCGAGCAGGTTATTCTGGTCGGGGACAAGCAAACGAAACCCATTCAAGAGGGACTCAAAGCCTCGGGGTATCCGTCTGAGCAGACCATGGTGGTAAAATCGTTGTTCGAGGCCAACGCCTGGTTGCAGCAAAACCTCGCTCAGGGCGATGTGGTGCTATACGAGAATGATCTGCCGGATGTGTATGTGCAGGACTGATTTGTTACAAAATTAATACGTTTCAATCTAAGTTGGGTAGTTTTTTTAACCGACACTATATTTAGCTTGATTTTATGGGGGGATGGGAAGCCAATGAACAAGAATACAATGAACAAGAATACGATGACTTGGCATTTCAGTGTTTTTCAGATGCAATCGATTGTTGGATGTCATGTTTCTAGCAACTAAGATACTCCCACTAGTTTTCATCTTGACATCGCTGAATTTCAGCGATGTCAATTTTTTAACTAACCCCATCTATGTTGAGGAATTAGATACAGAGAGATTGTTAGTTCTTGACGACCTCCGCCAAATACATGTTTACCACGTTACAGAAGGTGTTCAGGCATCACTTTTAAACCGTGGGAGAGGTCCCGGCGAAACAATACAACCCGTATCTACTTGTGCTCTAAATTCAAGTAGAATAGCTGTTTTTGATTTGGCTCAATTTAAGCTGCTACTATACGAGGAAGACAACGAAAAGAATTGGTCATTTACCAATGAATATGTTCTTGATTTTACACCAGATGGCGTTCCCATAAAAATTATCTGTGTAGACGATCGACTTATATTACTATCTCAGAACATGAATCGAAATCGTGACGTTGATTCTATTCACATTAGTGGGGTAAACCTCCAGTCTGGTGCAGTAACCAGATTGGGAAGTGTATCCTATTCCTCTACAGCATTACGGTCGGCTGCCAGTCTTCCTAGACTATTTAGCGTAGTTAAATTGAACGACCATGTCCACATTTTTAATAACATCTCAGACGAGGTAGTTTTATTAGAACCATCCGGTAACCTTGCAATGTCGTTCGCCTCTTTCCTAGGTCAATCTACTGAATCAAAGCAAATTATGAATCGAGTTGGAGAACGTGAGCGTCGTTCTGATAGAGTCCGGTCTACTATGCGAAATGACGGCACGCGATCATCAATTGACCCCAATATTTATCCGCGGTATATGAGTCTGGTACAGATAGGTGAAGAGGCGTGCTTTACACGGCTAAAGGACGCAAATAATTCTGAGCTATATTGTATGTCATATGCATCGTATGCTGAAACTGGGCTTCATGCTGATGATGAAATGTCAGAAGGGCAATCAATTAGTAGTTCAAATGAAGCTTTTTGGTTAGAGCCCAGACTAAAAAGCGAGTGGCCTAGGTCAAATCGATTGATTGGCTCACTTGCTGGTGATCTCATTTGGTCTGTGGAAACACCGGATGGTGTGGTTTTAAATCGAACACCTATCGTTTTTCCGTAACCCTATTCGTACCGAAGAACTTCACTCGGAATAAGCGATGCAGCGCGACGGGCCGGGTACCAGCTGGCGGCGAGGCATAACAGCATAGATCCTACGATAACAATGCTCACATCCACCGGATTAATGGAAACCGGATAGGCACTGATGATAAACGATTCGGCACCGGCAAGCTGCACAATACCCCATGTTTGCTGTGCCCAGCTAACGGCAAGTCCTACCGCACCTCCAATACCACACCCAATAAGCCCAATAAGTAAACCCTGACGAAGAAAAATACTTCGAATTTGCCCGGCCGTATACCCGAACGACATCAACACGCCAATATCACGGCTTTTTTGGATGACGATCATGGTAAGTGAACCCACTATGTTCAGCATAGCCACCCCCACAATGAGCATCAGAATGAAATAAGCACTCCATTTTTCAATATTCATCACATCATAGAGCGGTTTCTGTAAGTCATACCAGGTCTGCACGCGAAAATTGCTGCCCAACTCTGCCTGGAGGAGGTTCCGAACACGGTCGGCATCATCAATATTATGCAAGCGAATATCGAACCCGCTTACCTGATTTCGAATATTATACATGCGCTGTGCCGCAACAAGGTCAATGAAAACGACCGATCCTTCAAAAACTTCCCGTAAAAAGAAGCTCCCTCTCACGTCAAAGGTGTAAAAGCGAGGCCCCGAAAATTGGGTGAGCGAGCGTTGAATGCCCTCAGCACTCAGAAGGGCAAGCCGATCTCCGGGACCAATTCCGAGCTGACCGGTTAGCTGGTTGCCAACAATAATACCCGGGCGGCCTTGCTGCACACTCAAATCAACACTTCCCTCAAGCAGCGCCTGGTCCATATCGATTAACTGAAAATAGGTTTCCGGTTGTACCCCCCTCACTTCCACTACTTTGTCGGTTCTGCCCCTATGAGCCAACAACGCCTTCCCCTCAACATAGGGTGAAAAAAGGCGAATTTCAGGAATGCCCTCGAGCAGACCCGTAATGTCTTCATCCGGGGTAAAAAGACGCTCCTCGGCCGCTTCGATTCGAATGTCGGGATCGTAGCTGAGTAAAAGTCCCTTAATAAGGTCAAAAAAACCGTTAAATACCGACAGTACAATAATCAGCAAAGCCGTACCAATAGTGATTCCGGCAATACTGATGGTGGTCAGTACGGATATCAGGGAAATGTGTTTTTTTGAAAAGAGATAGCGCGAGGCTATTAACTGTATGGGATTCATTTAACCAAAATACGGAAAATATGATGTGGGCAATGACCTATCATGCCGGATACCGATAATTCTGCAAAATTTGCTATTTTAAGACATAACATAAAAAAAAGGTGAAACGGTGAATAAAAGTCTATTAGATCAAGCTCAGGTTGATGCAATTTCAAGGGGAGATCACGACAATCCATTTTCAGTTTTAGGGTTACATGAGCTGGAAAAATCCAAAGGGGTGGTCATCCGAACATTTCAACCTTATTCAGAAAAAGTTGAAGTCGTTAATAAAGAAACGGGTAAGTCGTATGAGATGGACAAAGTTTCGGAAGACGGTCTTTATGAACTTCATCTTAAAACGACAAAAAAAGCATTTCCGTATCATTTTATCTTGTATCGACATGAACAGGAACCCGTTACCCGGCATGATCCTTATAACTATGGTACGTTAATCAGCGATTTTGACTTGCAAATTTGGGGAGAGGGAAACCATAGTTACGCCTATAATTTTATGGGTGCGCATGTGAAAGAACTGGGAGGAGTGAGAGGAACCCATTTTGTGGTGTGCGCGCCTGCGGCCAAGCGGGTAAGCGTTATTGGTGAGTTCAACGGATGGGATGGCAGAACGCATGTTATGCGTAAGTATTATGACCAGGGAATATGGGAAATTTTTATTCCGGAAGTACTGGAAGGAAGCTATTATAAGTTTGAAATATCCTCTCATAACGCTCCGCTCCCGATGAAAAAAGCCGATCCATACGGTTTTTATTCCGAGCTTCGACCTGGAACGGCATCGATTGTAACCGAGCTGGATGGATACCATTGGAACGATCAGGATTGGATGCAAGAGCGTACCCAAGGGTTCGATCAGCCTGTTTCGGTATATGAACTGCATGCCGGTAGCTGGAAAAAGAAAGAAAATGGCGACTTTTTATCGTATCGCGAGCTAGCTGCGGAGCTTATACCCTACGTGAAAGACATGGGCTTCACTCACATTGAACTAATGCCGGTAGCTGAACATCCGTACGATCCGTCCTGGGGATACCAGATTACGGGATACTATGCGCCAACGAGTCGCTTTGGAACCCCCGAGGATTTTATGTACTTCATTGACGAATGTCATCAGGCGGGTATAGGGGTGTTGTTGGATTGGGTTCCCGCGCACTTTACCAAAGACGACCACGGACTTCGATTCTTTGATGGAACTCATCTTTACGAGCATGCCGATCCACGCAAAGGCGAGCACAAAGACTGGGGAACGAATATTTTCAACTTCGGAAGAACTGAAGTTATGAACTTCCTAATTTCCAATGCCGTGTACTGGCTGGACAAATACCACATCGACGGATTGCGGGTAGATGCGGTTGCATCCATGCTGTATCTTGATTATTCCCGCAACGAAGGGGAGTGGATTCCCAATCAATACGGAGGTCGCGAGAATCTCGAAGCTATTCATTTTTTGAAGCGTTTCAATGAGGTGGTTCACGCAGAATTTGAAGGCGTTGTTACCATGGCCGAAGAGTCGACCAGCTGGCCTATGGTTTCCCGCCCAACCTACCTGGGCGGACTTGGTTTTGATTACAAGTGGAATATGGGATGGATGAACGATACGCTGCGCTATATGGAGGTAGATCCGATTTTCAGGAAATACCATCACAATGAGCTTACATTCTCCATGATTTACGCCTTTACCGAGAATTTCATCTTACCCTTCTCGCACGATGAAGTGGTGCATATGAAAAAAAGCATGCTCTCTAAAATGCCGGGCGATACCTGGCAGAAATTCGCAAACCTTCGTCTGCTGTATGCCTATATGTATGCACATCCAGGTAAAAAACTGCTATTTATGGGCAGTGAGTTTGGTCAGTGGAGCGAATGGAACTCTGAGAAGCAACTGGATTGGCCTTTGCTCGAATTCGACACACATGGCGGACTTCGAACGCTCATTTCTGATCTGAACACACTCTATCAGGAGGAGCCATCCTTGCATCAGGTAGATTTTGACTGGAAGGGATTCAGGTGGATTAATGCAGCAGACTATGAAAAGAGTGTACTCAGCTTTATTCGTTACAGTGAGGATCAGGAGGATTACCTCATCTTTGTATTCAACTTTACACCCGAAGTTTACCATGATTATGTAATCGGCGTACCCGAGGTAACGCACTTTAATGTTATATTTAACAGCGACTCCGAGTATTACGGTGGAAGCAATGTGGATGTTCCTAATACACAATCACAGCCTGGTGATTGGAATGGCTTACCTGCCAACATGGGAATTACGATACCCCCGTTAGGATGCGCCATTTATAAGCCAGTAAAAGACTAGAACTGATTAACAGACAGAAGATATTATGAAATTCAGACGCGCGTGTGGCACATTGGTGCACCCAACTTCATTTCCGTCGGCGTACGGAATCGGTGATTTAGGTCCTGCAGCCTATTCTTTCATCGACTTTCTAGAAAGCACAAACCAAAGCATCTGGCAGATTTTGCCGCTAGGTCCTACAGGATACGGTAACTCCCCCTACGCCAGTTACTCTGCTTTTGCAGGCAATCATTATCTTATTTCACCGGATGTGCTTGTACAAAAGGGTCTTTTGGACGCTTCTGAGGCTGAGGCAATTAAAATGCCTGTAACAACTCGGGTTGACTACGACAAAGCCTATTCTGTAAAAGAAGCCGTGTTTAAGAAAGCTGCAGATCGGTTTTACGGGAAGTTGAATGGCAGTGTAGATAATGGCTTTGAGTCTTTCAAAAAAAACAACAGCTACTGGCTGGATGACTATGTATTGTTCATCGCGGCGCTGGATAACTATGGTAAGCAGCCCTGGACTACCTGGGATAAAGATTTGGCTCAGCGCAAGAAAAAAGCCATGACAGAATGGCGTAAAAAGCTCTCTGATCATATTGATTACCACTATTGGCTGCAATACGAGTTTTTTACCCAATGGATGGCGCTTAAAGAATACGCCAACAGTAAGGATATTCATGTAATCGGTGATATTCCCATATTTGTAGACCATAACAGCAGCGATGTCTGGTCTCATCCACAGTATTTCGAGGTTGATAAAAACGGAAACCGTGTGCTGGTAGCAGGGGTGCCACCCGATTACTTTAGTGCAACCGGTCAGCTTTGGGGGAATCCGCTCTACAAATGGAAAGCCCTTGAAAAAGATAATTTTTCATGGTGGGTTGAGCGTTTCAGACAGATGTTTGTGATGTACGATGCCATCAGGGTTGATCACTTCCGTGGGTTTGATGCCTACTGGGAAGTTAAAGCAGATGCGGAAACGGCGATTAATGGTCGATGGGTTAAAGGTCCTGGGCGGAAATTGTTTGATACCATTTTGGGTGAATTGGGAGACTTGTCTATTATTGCCGAAGATCTTGGTGTAATTACACCCGAGGTTGTGGAATTGCGTGACGGGTTTGGATTTCCCGGAATGAAAATACTTCAGTTTGCCATGTCGGGTGACCCTGCAAACAGTTTCCTGCCGCATAACTTTGACACCAGTAACTGTGTTGTTTATACCGGAACCCACGATAACGACACAACGCGTGGCTGGTATGCACAAGCTCCTGAAATTGAGCAACACTGGGCCCGTGAATATACCCGCTCTGATGGAAGCCAGATCCACATGGAAATGATTCGTCTCGGAATGATGAGTGCTGCGGATATGGCTATTTTCCCTCTGCAAGACTTTATGGGACTAGAGACAGAGCACAGGATGAACTTGCCCGGAACGACTGTGGATAACTGGATATGGCGATTTACCAACGATATGTTAAACCGGGTAGATGGTCGTTACTTAAAACATATGGTTGATATCTCAAATCGAAATACCCGTGTTCGTCAATATGATACCAACATCGTGGAGCTTGAAACTGAACAAGCAAATTGAACATTTATATACTCATCATAAATTCGTATTTTTAAAGCTTGAACCTTGTTTTTAGGTAGCGGGTGGTTTTTTAGTCATCCGTTTTTTCTGTGGGTTTGACTGCTATGTACTCAAGTAAACTTATCACAGCAAACAAACAGGAAACGTAAGCAAGCTGTAAACACTATACGATTATCATGAAAATACTTTACGCTGCAGCCGAGATATCCCCTTTTGCACGATTAACCAATACTGCAGATTTACTACGGTTCCTGCCTGCCTCGTTGCAAGACAAAGGTTTTGAAATCAGGATTTTGTTGCCTAAGTATGGCTCTATCAGTGACAGGCGGAATCGATTACATGAAGTTATTCGACTCTCCGGTATTGAAGTCACCATGGACGATAAGGTAGAGTCCATGAAAATTAAGGTAGCAAGTATTCCGAACGCGAAACTCCAGGTTTACTTTCTGGATAACGACACCTACTTCAAACGAAAAGCTTTATTCAACGACCCTAAAACAGATAAGCCGTATGATGATAATGCGGAAAGGCTGGTGTTTTATAACAAGGGTATTCTTGAAACCGTAAAAAAACTAGGATGGGCACCTGATATTATTCACTGCCATGACTGGGCGGCCGGCCTTATTCCTATGCTGTGCAAGACCGTTTACAAAGATGAAGACAATTTTCGCAACACGCGCATCGTTTACAACCTTCACAATGCAGCAAATCACGGTCATTTTGAAGATGACATTTTCCGTTTTCTCGGAACGGATGACGACTTTGATAAAGACAGTGTAAAAACCGACGGTATGGTAGATCCTATCAGAGCCGGGTTGAAGTTTGCTGATTTTGTGGTAACCGGCAACGATATACGGGATGAGGTTAACAGTAATTATCCCGAACTGAATATTCAGGCCGAAAAGATTCAGGGATCACCTGCTGATATATCTGCTAAATTTGCTGAATACTACAAAAGAATAACCGAAGCGTAACCCTTTAATACAGTAGTTTCCTTTGAGACGCCTACAACATTTGCTACCCATTGCGGGAGCCTTACTGATATCCTTTTCCATCCTAACTGCCTGCGAAGAAAGCGGAATAGTTGGGTCATCATTTGTAAGTACTGACCCTGGCTTAGTAATTGACACCGTGCTAATAGCCCCAATCGATACGGAGCCATTGGTTGCTTTTTCCGGTTCGAAAACGCTGGTTGCGGCCGGATCTTTTAATGATCCACTATTCGGACCTTTGACCGCGACAGCCTTACTGAATCCTGACCTTTACACCGGGACGGTCACGGTTGATCCGGGTGCGCAATTTACCCTGGTTCTGATCAGGGACCAAATAACAGGCGATACAACTGAGGTTTCTACCTATGAGTTATATGAGATAACAAGAAGATGGAGAGCTAATGAATGGAAAGCCGATTCGGTTGCACAAAAAGCACTCTCCACGTCAAGAGTATTTAATACGGCCGCGGAAGATACCATAAGAATCCCGTTGCCACTAGCCTGGGCGAATAATTACAGACGCATACTAGCTTTGGAGCCTGCTGATCGTCTGGATGTATATCGTGATGAGGTGTTTGGATTTGCAATAGTGCACAGCTCGGGGAATCGGGTTGAATATTTCAACTCCAACACGTCGTTTTTGGAAATTCAAAACCCACAGCAGCAAGGCGATGAAAATCCACCTGCGCCTATTGCGGTTTCCATGTTTCAGCGTGCAACGTCTTACAGTGTAGATTTGCCGGTACCAGCTGCTGAAGATAATCGCGTGCTTGTGATGAATGACTTTTCTAAAACCGGCAGAATAACGATTCAGCTCTCGCCCGACGACTATCCGATTAATAATATCAGCAGAGCTGAGGTTGTTTTGCATGAAGACTTTGAGCAGCTACAGACCAGTTTACGGGTAAATGAGCGGCGTTACAGTACAGGCCAAATCCGGATTTTCGAACTAAGTGAAGATGAAAAAGCTTTCTATATAACCAAAAGTCCTCTTACTACAATCCAACGGGATTTAGAAGGTCGATATCGCATTGCACTTACGTCGTTTATCAACAATGCTGTACGAGATGGTAGAGAGGAGATTACGCTTTACTTTACGTCAGATCAGGACAATGGTATTATACGACCCAATATGTTTATCAATGCCGGTGACCCTGAAAGGGCGCCCAAGTTAATCATTACCACATTAACACCGAGCGAATAGAAATGCAGATTAAAAGGCTTACATCACTCATTTTGCTGGTTTTACTTGTAGTATCGGGTGTTCAATCGCAAGATCGCTATCAGAGCGGTTCTTCTTACTCGGCTCTTGGTGCAGGTTTTCCGGTAGATTTCAGGTCTTCCCAAGGTGCCGGAATGGGCATATCGGGCGTATCCATATCAAACCGGCTCGCAGGCAATTTGTCTAATCCCGCCGTTTGGCATAACACCTATTTTACTCTGGCAAATGGTGGACTGTCTTTCAATGTTTACAATGCTAAAGATGATTTTGGTTCATCAGTTAACAATCAATTTGGTATCGACCACTTCCAGTTACAGATTCCGATACTCAGAGACCGCCTCGGTGCATCCGTTGCCCTATTCCCGGAGACACAGAGCAGATTTTCTTCCATTAGCACAACAACGGTTCAACCTGCAACTGTGGGAGCAGATTCGTTGCAATTTACTTCGTTTTTTCGCGGAGAAGGTGGTTTAAATCGTTTTGAAGCGGGTTTCGGATACAGCCTGACGGAGAACTTTGCTGTTGGTTATGCCGCTTCTGTGGTTTTTGGCATACAACGTCAGGCAACCGATATTACATTTTCTACGGCAGGGTATCAGCCCGTTGCATTTGAAACACGGGTTTCTGCGCTTGGTTATGGTCATCGTTTTGGTTTCTATGGCCAGTTTCTAAATCTGGTGAGCAACAGTGATGGAGTAGCTTTTGGTGTTACAGCCAGTTTGCCTGTTAACCTGGGTGGGAAGAGGGAAGTAAATACAATCACAGGAAATACGATTAATGTGATTGAAAGAGAAGATGAAGGACCATCCGGTCAACTAGAACTGCCACTGGAAATTAATACAGGTTTAACAATCTACTTTAACCGGTTTGCAATGTTCAGTGCGGAAGCCTTGATGCAAAACTGGTCAAATTATCAAAATTTTGCAGGTCAGAATGAGGATTTTTTAACCGACCGGCTTAAATTAGGTGCTGGATTCGAGTACTCTGCATTCAGAAGAAGTGAAAACAATTTATTTACACGTTTTGGGTACAGAGCAGGTATTTCTTTTGATAATGGTCATATTGAATTGAATGATACTCGTATTCAAACAGTGCTTTTTTCAGCGGGATTGGCAATACCGTCACCCGTTACAGGTTCGTCAGTAGATATAAATTTTGATTACGGTTTTCGCGGTACTACATCGCATGAATTGGTTAGGGAAAGAATATTTGCTGTTCGGATGACGTTCAATTTATCTGAGCTGATGTTCTTGCAACGTCGACTCCAGTGATTTTTATTCACATAGCTATAAGGTCATGAAAAAGTTCATAATAACATCCATGATATTGCTGATGGGAGCTACGGGTCTGTACGCTCAAAACAACGGCAATGAAGAAATTCCACCAGCTCCTTGGGGACTTAGCTCAGTAGAGGTATTGTCGCTTTTTGGAACTTACTTCACCAATAAAGACTGGGACAATGCTCTTCGTTTTGGTCGATGGTTACTCATCGCTCACCCTAAAGAGATGGAACTTCCGGGTGGTGCGCGCTATCGTGCCGATAGAAACTTCTCAAGAATGATCACCACCTATCAGGAGATCGCCGGCCAGCAAACCGATCCCGTACTGCGTGAAGCGTACATTGATTCTGCTAAAGCACTCTACATTCGCGTGTTAGATATCTTTGATGAAGGTGAAATTGATCGTTATCGCTGGACGTTCGATTTCGGTCGATTTCTGCAAACGAACAGAAGTTTTGAGAACAACGATATGCTAGCCGTTGAGCAGTATTTAAAGTTGTTCGAAAAAGATCCGTCTCGCCTGCTAAATGAAGCTAATGGCTATTATATCCAGTTCATTGTTGACCAATATGTGCGGAATAACATGAGAGATGAAGCCATTGCACTGATGGCAGAAACAGAGTCTATGGTCGGACCTGAAACCATTACTTTTTTCGGTACCGTTCGAGGCCGTTTATTCAGTAATCCCGAAGAACGTATTGAATATTTGCTTACTTTGGGCGATGACATTGAAATTATTCAAGAGTTGTTTGAATTATACCAGCGTGTAGGCAATAGAGAAAAAGTTAATGAACTTGCCGTAACACTTTATGAAAGAGAGCCAAACTTCGAAAATACCATACGTATGGCCGACATGGCTACTACTGATGCCAATTATCGACAGGCTATTCGATTTCTGGAAGAGGCACTAACCAGAACAGAAGATATGGTTCAGCGCCGTGATGCTACCCTTCGCATATCTGAAAACCACCTGAATATGGATAACCTTCAGCTTGCACGTGAATATGCGCGCCGTGCTTCCAGAATAGATCCTACATGGGGACAACCCTTCTTACGCATAGCTGATATCTATGCACAGGCTGTATCACAATGTGCCGGGGGCACTATTGCTCGTGAAGATAAGGTGGTGTATTATCTGGTATTGGATTACCTAGACAGAGCTCGATCTGTAGACCCATCTACAGCTCAGACTGTACAACGCCTGTATAGAACTTACCAAAATGTACTTCCATCCACGGAAGAGAAGTTTTTCATGAACTGGAATGCAGGCGACCGCATTCGTGTAGATGGTTCACTCAAGCAATGCTATGCATGGATTGATGCGACCACTACCATTCGATAAAATTTCAGATAACTCTCTCTGCTAGTTGATATAACCGTTTTTGAGTGGTATTTTACGCTCAGAAACGGTTATTCCAATCCTCTCTTAGGCTTGTTTGTTTAGCCGCTCCACACGTTGTATAGCTGATTTGATAGCACTACTCCTCCTTACAACGTTACTTTTAAAAGCTACTGAATTGGTATTCAAAAAGATTTTTGCGCCCTCCTTGCGCATTGTGCAATAGATTCGAATACGATACGATCAAATAATTACCTTAATGAATCAATCTCGCGACAACAGAAAGAAGCGAAACTTCAAGAAAAAGAATAAAAAACGAGGGAAAGGTCAGCCGCAACAAAAGCAAAAAGCAGCTGCACCAGGTCCTGAGTTTATAAATAATCAAAACGTTCAATTTGGCGGCCAATATTCCGGAATCATTGAAATCAATGAAAAGGGATATGGATTTATCCGCAAACTGGATTATGAATTCAGTAAGACTAAAAATGATCCGTTTTTATTCCCTGAGGAAGTTCGTTTCAACAATCTGAAAACGGGCTTAGGAATCGAAGGTCAGGTAGAGACCGACCAGAAGGGTAACGTGCATGTTGCTACTATTGAGAACCTCATGAACGGGCCGCTCGAACGATGGACTCACGCCAAAAGATTCGAACTTCAGACCCCTATAATGCCCAATAAGCATATGAAGCTGGGGTTTAATCCCGATGATGTAGAAATGAGGGTAGTAGATCTCATTGCTCCCATCGGTTTTGGTCAGCGTGCACTTATTGTAGCTCCGCCTCGTACGGGTAAGACGGTTTTACTTAAAAAGATTGCACACAGTATAGATGCCCATTATCCGGATGTTCACCTCGCTGTGCTTCTTGTTGATGAGCGACCAGAAGAAGTAACCGATTTTATGCGCACTACAAAAGGACGCGTATTCGCATCTTCTAACGACCGAAATACGGAAAGCCATGTAAGAATCTCTGAAATGGCCCTAGGTTACGTGAAACGCATGGCAGAGATGGGAGAAGACGCCGTGCTTCTTATCGACTCACTTACACGTATGGGACGTGCGTACAACGCTGCTCAAACCGGAACAGGCAGAACACTTTCCGGTGGACTCGATATTCGAGCCCTCGAAATTCCAAAAAAAATATTTGGTTCCGCTCGGAAAATTGAAGGTGGCGGATCACTTACCATTATTGCTACGGCACTTGTTGAAACCAATTCCCGTATGGATGACCTTATTTTCGAAGAATTTAAGGGTACAGGAAATATGGAACTGGTTCTTGACCGGGAATTGGCCAACGACCGGGTGTTTCCGGCTATAAATATCGCGGCTTCGGGAACCCGAAATGAGGATAAATTTATCCAGGGCTCTATGGAAGAACGAAATATGGTACGTCGCTATTTATTGAAAAAATCATCTCGCGAGTCGATGGTGAGCTTACTTCAGGTGCTGAAACGTACCGACAGCAACGAAGAGCTGTTGAATCAGATTGCGGCTTACGGATAAAAGGGGGCTCTGCCTGGGTTACCACGTTCACGAGTCAATAAGTAACGTCGTATGATTCGCATAACGGTTGTCAAAGCAGGTACACCGACCAATGGGTGAAGTGGATGTACAACAACCAAGCTTCCTTTAACGGTCTAGCTTGAACTGTGTACCGAGATAGAGTCGCCGGGCTTCTTCATCTTGCTCGAGTTCTTCGCCCGTTCCCTCGCGCAGTATTTTACCTTCAAACATAAGATAGGCCCGATCGGTAATCGCTAGGGTTTCGTGCACATTATGATCGGTGATTAAAATGCCGATATTGCGTTGCTGCAGCATCTTCACAATGCCCTGAATATCCTCCACAGCGATAGGATCAACCCCCGCGAACGGCTCATCCAGCAGGATAAACTTAGGATTGGTAATCATCGCCCGGGCAATTTCCGTTCGACGACGCTCCCCTCCGGAAAGACTATATCCTTTATTATTGACCACCTTTTGCAGGTTGAACTCCTCAATTAACCGGTCGGAGCGTTCGCGAATCTCCTTGCCTGGAATAGAAAAGAATTGAAGCACACTTTCCAGGTTTTCGCGCACCGTAAGATTTCGAAATACGCTGGCTTCCTGTGCAAGATAACCAATGCCGAGCCGGGCTCGTTTATACATCGGTTTTCGCGTGAGTCGCTCATCGTCGAGGTAAATATTGCCCTGCTCCGGACGAATAATGCCCACAAACATATAAAACGTCGTGGTTTTTCCGGCTCCGTTAGGACCCAAAAGTCCAACGATTTCACCCTGATTCACATTGATGGAAACCTCATTCACGACCGCTCGCTTTTTGTAGCGCTTAACCAGATGATCGCAATGTAGTTTCATAGTTGAAAGAGGCTTTGTTTTCAGTGTGAGTCGATGTCGGTCCCTTTAGGGCCGGGAGTTTAACCGGATTTCACCAACGCGTACCATGCGGTGTCGCCCAAAAAGGTGCAAAAGGAACAGATTCCTTGCGCCTAGCTTGCTATATCGATTGCATTACCGAATCGAACACGAATTTACCATCGGCTGATCCCAGCAATGTTTCCATAGCACGTTCAGGGTGAGGCATCATGCCCACAACATTGCGTTTCTCGTTGCAAATACCAGCGATGTTGCCAATGGCACCATTCGGATTCGCCTCGCGGGATGCATTCCCGTCGGCATCCACATAACGAAAAACGATGCGGTTTTGGTCTTCAAGCTGCTTGAGGGTATCCTCATCGGCGTAATAATTACCCTCGCCGTGCGCCACAGGAATATGCAGGAGGGTATCTTTCGGAATAGCGGAAGTAAACGGGGTATCGAATGCTTCGGTTTTGAGCCACACATGCTTGCAGGTAAAGCGCAGCTGTTCGTTGTGAAGCATCGCGCCCGGCAGAAGTCCCGATTCCAGCAGAATCTGAAATCCGTTGCAGATTCCGATTACCGGTCCGCCCTTGGCTGCAAAATCGCTCACAGCCTGCATAACGGGAGAAAAACGGGCAATGGCACCGGAGCGAAGGTAGTCGCCGTAGGAGAAACCACCCGGAACAACGATTCCATCCACATGGCCCAGATCGGTTTCTTTGTGGAAAATGAAACGCGTATCAACACCCATAATGTGCTTGAGCGCATGGTATGCGTCGTGGTCGCAGTTGGAGCCGGGAAAAACGATAACGCCAAAAGTAGCCATGACTTAGTTGGATTTAGTGATGGAGATGGTGAAGTCTTCCATAACTTCGTTGGCCAGTAATTTCTCGCAGCTCACACGGGCGATGCTTTCTGCCTCTTCTTTGGAGGGGGCTTCGATGAAAAGCTCGATGTACTTTCCGATTCGCACATCGTTAATGCCGTTATAGCCCAATTGGTGCAGTGCTTCGCGGGCAGCTTTACCCTTAGGATCCAGAATGGATTTGCGGAGGGTTACGTTGATTTCAGCTTTAAACATAGTTGGGAGAAGGGTTTGTTCCGGGTAAGCCGGAAAATACGGTTAATCTTGGTTAGCATCCATACAGAATGGAAGTTTATGCAGGTCGGCTGGCAAGATTTCAATCTTGTATGTACGATGCTGGAAGCCGAAAGGGTAAACAGCGAAACAGCTCGCCTGACGCATACAGGCAAAAGGGTGCGACGACAACACGTACGTGGGGTGCAACGACAGTATTTGCGCGAGGCACCACGACGTGAAAGGCATCATCCTCGCGAAACCAAAGCTGTAATCTCGTCGGCCACATCTTCGGTTGAGCGATGACTCACATCCATAAAGGTGGCGGCTTTCCAGCGCTTGAACCAGGTAACCTGCCGCTTTGCGTAGCGACGTGTACTTACCAGCATTTTTTCGCGCATGGATTCGAGGTCGTACTCACCCCGAATATGCGCAATAGCTTCTTTATATCCCACGGTTTGCAACGCCTGTTCGGTGCCATCATGACCCATATCGAGCACCCGGCGGCATTCTTCTACTAGTCCGTCACGAATCATCTGATCAACCCGCTGCTCAATTCGATTCACCAAATAGCTACGATTGCAGGTCAACACCACGAGCAAGGTATCATCGGAAAGCTTACTAAAACCGGCATCCGAATGAAACGAACTAAACGGTTTGCCCGTCTGCAGATACACATCCAGCGCCCGGTAAACCCGATGCGGATTGTATCCCTCTACGCGCTGCCGGTAAGATGGGTCTACTTTTTCGAGCCATTCCAGCATGAATTCCTCTCCGTTCGCCTCTTCCTGGTGACGAAGCTTGATGAGGTTCGGAACGCAGGCTTGCGGGGCTTCATCCAGCGGCCAAACGACGGACTGCACATGTAAGGTACTTCCGCCAACATATATTGGGAGGCGACCCTCGCGGCGAATTTCCTCCTCCCATTGGCGAGATCGCTCCGCAAACCGGGCGGCCGTGTCGGATTCGTTCAGATCGAGCTCCGATATATTGAAATGCCGGATACCCTGCATTTCATGGGGAAGCACCTTGCCCGTGCCCACATCCAGGTGGCGATAACACTGCCGCGAATCTGCAGATATGATGCTGATGGGTAGGTGCATGCCCAGCTGAATAGCCACGGCGGACTTCCCGATAGCGGTTGGTCCGGCTATGAGTATGCGCTTCAATGGAGATGGGTGTTTTTGTGGGTTCATTGGCGGGAATAGCCCTGAAATGCTTATTTTAAACAGTACATTAGCCTTGTTGCAAGAACAAGGTAAGAAAGTGCCGGACCAGTTGCATAGACTGTTGAACCATAGTTCGGGCAACGATGTTGGTCTGGTATTACGCTGCAAAAACTTACCCAAATTCAGGAATTCGTGCCATGTCTGATCGTCAGGAATCCAAAATCAATGCCAACTCAGAAGTTGCTTCTCCCCAAAATACGCTTACTGGCGAAGCAAATACGAGGTCTGTCGATGCAGCTTATGGTGCTGTGGAAATGAATTCTGTAGATGCAGCTGATGCCACACTCATCGGTGCAGCACAGACCGACAAACATAGCAAAACGGGCGACGAACTACCGGTAGATTCAGCTGATACTGCCAACGCCCGGTGCGATGATCATCCGGGCACGTTAAACTCCCCAGACGATCTGTTTTTTGAAGAGCTGCGAAAACGGGAGTTCAACATCCTCGACGAGCAAGGCCATGTTTATCTCGACTACACCGGAGGGAATTTATATCCCGAATCGGTGGTGAAACAGCATCAAGACCAGCTTTTGAGCAGTGTTCTGGGCAATCCTCACTCCACGAATCCGACCTCCCAGCTGGCCACGCAACTAGTAGAAGCCACCCGCGCCAAGGTCATCGAATTTTTCAACGCGAAGGACTACATCTGCATTTTCACCCAGAACGCATCGGGCGCGCTCAAAGTGGTGGGCGAGAGTTATCCGTTTGGTCCGGGAAGCACCCTCATTTTGTTGGGCGACAACCACAACTCGGTCAACGGCATCCGCGAATACTGCAATCACAAGGGCGGCAAAACCCAGTACGTGCAGGTACAGTACGAAGACCTTAAAGTAAACGACGAAGCCCTGCACAACGCGCTGGCAACGGCCCCTCCGGGGGATGCCAACCTGTTCGCATTTCCGGGACAGAGCAACGTATCGGGCGTAAAACACGATATGAAATGGATCAAACGCGCGCAGGACCTTGGCTTCGACGTCCTATTGGATGCGGCGGCGTATGTACCCTCCACCCGGCTCGACTTGCAGCGTGTAAAGCCGGACTTTGTATCGGTATCGTTCTACAAAATATTCGGTTATCCGACCGGAATCGGAGCGTTGCTCGTGCACAAAGACAAGTTCGAGAAGCTTGCCAAACCCTGGTTTGCCGGAGGCACCGTAACGCTGGTATCGGTAGCTGAGCAGAAGCAGTTTCTGGCCAAAGGTCATGAGCGCTTTGAGGATGGCACCCTCAGTTACAACATGCTTCCCGCCGTGAAAATTGGACTGGATTTCATAGACTCGATTGGTATTGACCGCATCAATGCCCGGGTTCGCCGGCTCATTGAGTACGTGTGCACCGAGCTTAAAAATGTAAAACACAGCAACGGTATGTCGGTGGTCCGCGTGTTTGGTCCACAGAACTTTTCAGAGCGGGGAGGGAATATCATCATGAGCTTCTTTGACATAGATGGGAACCTCATTCCTTTCGAGCGCGTCGAAGAGTTAGCCAATAATCGCAAGATATCCATCCGAACCGGGTGCTTTTGTAATCCCGGCATCGATGAAATCAACAACTGCGTAACCACCGAAGAGATCGCCCGCTATTTCATGAGTCGGGATTCGGGCAACTTCCATGATATGATCACCTTCCTGGGTAAAATGCGCGGGGCCACGCGCCTGTCGGTGGGACTATCTACCAGCAAAAAAGACCTCGATAGCTTTATTGCGTTTGTCTCTGAGCTTCGGGGGCATTCCGTGAACTCGCTGCCGGCATCCACGGCGCTGCCGCATTGCTAAGACGGAAGCTACTAGTACCTTGTTTCATAGTTAGACTGGCATCCGCGGCGCTGTTACATTAAGTGGATGGCCAATGTTTTGCTGTATTGCTAGTACGGTTTCCGCGACGCTTCCGCATTGCTAGATTAACTGTTCATCGCTTGTCGAACTTGTTCAATTTCATTGTATTTGAGCATCCCGAGCGGTATTTCATGCGTTTTTTCCTCGGTTTGTATCGCCAAGGTTGTACCGCTGATACGGGTAGTCTGAATGGTGGACTTTGGAAGAAATACAACCGTTTTCTGCATGGGGTTCTTGTATTCAATACCATCCGGTTTAAACTCAACATACGGCGAAGCAATTTTCATCATATACGAAAATTGCACGAGAATAAGGGTATATAGAGGGATGTGAATCCACCGAAAGAAAAGTTCACGGTCAAACAGTCCGCCCCCTTGAAGTACATGCGATGTTATCGAATACAAACTGAATGAGATTGCAGCCACGGCTACAACCAACAGGAAGTAGATTCCTTTTCTACTAAAGGGATGTGTGTAAAATTTCATAACGACATGATTTTATGAGGGTATTTGCTAAAGAAAGGAGTATTCAATGCGTCACTTATTCGTTTACCGGAACAGAAGGTCAGCGTCATTGGAATATGCACACACGTACATCGTCTTGGTGAAGTAAACGGCACTTCGGATGAAGTTATTGGTCATAACTCCACTAGTGTATCACCCTGCCCAATGCATGTACACATTTTGTCATTCCTGGAACGGCTGAACCAAAATTCCCGACCGACAATGAGACTACTAAATGTGCGAAAATTTTGAATAAGTGTAAATAATACAGCAAGATAAAAACGAAGATAATGTATAGGGGCATTGTCTGGCAAATTCAAACGAAAACACTGGCCCCTGTGTTCTTAGTCGGATAGAAACAGTTTCTCAAACTATTTGCAACCCATCATGTTAATCCGACGCAGCTTCACTTCAAGTGACAGACAAACACCAGCTCAGCAAGAGCCTAAACTACTTGATCCATCAGGATTTGCGCCAGCGCCAAGTAGGAAAGCACCACTTCAGCCAGCGCCACTTGATCAACTACGATTTACGCCGGTGCAACTTCAGTCCCGTGGTATTTGCACTATATTCAGCAAGGCCTTCATTCTCGCGATACTGCTGATCCCGGCCCTGTTCACCTCCCTCCACGCCCAAAACACCGGAACCCTCGAAGGACGCGTGACCGACGCCCGAACCGGCGAACCCCTCACCGGCGCCACCGTAGCCCTGCAAGACACCCAGCTCGGTGCCTTCACCGACGCCGACGGATTCTACTCCATCCAGCGCATTCCGCCCGGAAACTACACCGTTATCGCCACCTTTGTAGGCTACGAGCGACAGGAACGCATCAACATCACCATCCGAAGCGCCGGAAACCGGGACATCAACTTCGAAATGGTTTCCACCCAGACCGAGCTCGAAGAGGTGGTGGTTACGGTCAGTGAGCCATTTCAACGTCCGCCCGAGAATCCCATGTCGTACCGCCGCCTTTCCCCCGAAGAAATCAGCACGTATCCGGCCGGTAACAGTGATATCGCTAAAGTCGTGCAGTCCTTGCCAGGCGTTTCGGGATCGGTATCGGGATTTCGCAATGATGTAATCATACGCGGAGGGGCGCCCAACGAAAACGTGTACTTTCTGGATGCCATCGAGATTCCCACCATCAACCATTTCGCAACCCAGGGGAGTGCCGGCGGACCGGTTGGACTGCTCAACGTAACCTTTTTTGATGGTGTTGAGCTCAGCACCAGCGCGTTCGGAGCCTCCTACGGAAACGCACTCAGCGGGGTCTTGCAGTTCAATCAGCGCACCGGAAACGACCGCGAATTCCGCACCAACTTCCGGGTCGGCGCCAGCGAAGCCGCCCTCACCGCCGAGGGGCCGCTATTCAAAGGCGACGCCAGCTCGTCCAACACCACCTTCATCGTTTCGGCCCGTCGCTCGTACCTGCAGCTGCTGTTTCAGCTCATCGACCTGCCGTTTCTGCCTGATTACTGGGACTATCAGTACAAAATTAACCACGATTTTAACCGTCGCAACCGGGTTTACCTCACAGGAGTGGGTTCCATCGACGATTTTCGCATCAACGTACCCTCTGAAGCCGACGAAGAACAACAAGCCATTCTGGAGCAGATTCCCGTAATTCGTCAGCGCACCAACACCACTGGACTCGCCTGGCGGCACCGATTCGCCAGTACCACGGCTCCCGGTCAGGTCACCACCAGCCTCAGCACCACTTCATTCTACAACGAGTTTCTGCGCTACCGCGACAATGTGAACCTGTCTGGACTCTTCAGCAGCAATCAGGCCACGGAACGCTGGCACACCTTGCGCACCGATGCGCGATGGTTTTTGGATGATTTCACGGTCTCAACGGGTGGTCAGCTGCGTTGGAATCAGTATCGGAACCAGTTTCGGGATGATAACTTCGGGGTGGATTTCGACACGGATCTGGATTTTGCCAGTTACGGTCTGCACGCCCAGGCTTCGTGGGAGCCTCGGGGTTCGCGATGGTCGCTGACGGGGGGAGTGCGGGCGGATGCGAATTCGTTTTCGAACAACGGGTTGCTGAGTACGTTTTCGCCCCGGATGGCGGTGAGGGCCCGCCTCGATGCAGACGGCCGATGGCTGGTGAACGGGTCGGTAGGGCGGTATTATAAGATGCCGACCTTAACCCTGCTGGGATATCAGGAGGAGGGCGTTTTTGTGAACCGCGGCCTCGACTACATCCAGTCTGACCACTATACAGTGGGCATTGACCACTTCCTGCGCGCGAGCACCAAGCTTTCGGTCGAGGCTTTCCTCAAGCTGTACGACGATTATCCGGTTTCCCTGCGGGAGGATGTCAGTCTGGCGAATCTGGGCGCCGATTTTGAAGTTTTGGGCAATGAACCGGTTGCGTCTGACGGACGGGGTCGGACCTACGGCGTGGAGTTTCTGTACCAGCAACGATTTGTAGAAAACTTCTTCGCCATAGCGGCTTATACGTTGTTCTGGAGTGAGTTCACAGGTTCGGACCGCGATGTGTTCCGTCCCTCGGCGTGGGATAGCCGCCACCTGCTGAGCCTCACCGGAGGCTATCGATTCAGTCAACGCTGGGAAGTAAGCTTCCGAAGTCGATTTGTAGGCCGAACGCCGTTTGCGCCGGTCGACAAAGAGCGCAGCGCCGAGACCTATCCCGCTTTTGTGTTTGATTTCAATGCCCTGGGCGATGAGCGATTCAATGTGTTCTCCGCCACCGACATCCGCATCGACCGTAAATGGGATTTCCGTTCTTTTTCGCTGGATGTGTACCTGGAAGTGCAGAATGTGTTTGCACAAGACGCCCCATCCACACCATCGTACCTGCTCAACGAAGGACCGCCGCGCGAACTTCGCGAAGTACAGCAGCTATCGGGCTCATCCGTACTGCCAACGATTGGTATTATTTTGGACTTTTAGGGTGGACGAAACTATGAGTTGGTTCTCCCTTCCTTCGGCCTCATTTCAGACTTTTAGGCCTCAATGTTGCAGCTATCCCCTGAATCAAGTACTATAGTTGCTGACATTCGATATGATTCCGGCATCAATCTGTTTGTACTGAGAGTGCGGAGTTGACACTAATGGATTAGTTGAAATGAACATCATTCATAAATATCGACCTGAAACGTGGATATTCCTTGTTTCCGTTATCATTATCTTGCCAATTTCAGCGGGTTCACAACCTGCTGCTAGTTTTGATAATAACACGCATACAATAGTGTCAACTTCGGCAAGTATAGTTGATCAAAACTGGGGTAGAACCATCTACAAAATGAGTAAGAGCTTAGACACAGACGAATGGGGCGACTGGACAGATGAAGGGTTCAGTATGGCGAGTGGGGTATCGAGAGCTGAGTCAACGTATGCTCTGGATAGTAGTTACTGTGTGATTTACACTAAAATCGTCCCCGACTTTGAGTTTGCAGACAACTTTAGAGTGTACCTGGACCTTGAGTTTTTGGCATCGGATCTGGAAGTAAATAATGCCAATATTAGGTTGGGCTACGCTTATTGGCCTGAGGGGGAAACAGATGTAGATATGTTAAGTATCGCCAATAATGCGATAGTTGGTTTTTCTCATACCAAAACGGGTCGAAGACCTGTGTCTCAAACCTTGAGAAGAAACATTTATGATGGAATTATTCATGCCGAGAACAACTTCATCGTAATTGAAAAAATCGGGACCGAAATACGGTTGTACATCAACGACCGGTTTGCAACAAGATATACTACATCTGTCGACACTATCGATGAGACAGGAACACTATCATTCATGGCATGTGAAGGAGCGAGATGGGCAGTTAACAGCATTGAGATTCAAACACAAAATGCTAAACCACTCCGCGAGCAACTCAAGGAAATGCTGGAATACCAATTCGAGAGAGCCGCAGGCAGTAGCCCTGAAGAGCGTGGATGGGCGTATACACCAAATCAGCATACGTATATGAACGAATGGGTAGTTGGCAATCAATCGTATATGGTTGCTGCCGATGCCTATTTTACCGATGGAGAACCCGATCTTTCTTTTTTTTCGATTCGGAAAGTCGGCAGTTATGAAACCCCTTTGGTCATGACGTTCATGCGCGGTGATTTGACTGGGGATGTCAACAACCTGAAGCCGCTTTCGCCCCAGGATTCAGGTATATATCCAGCATCAATAGCCGATGTGTTGATTCCCTACGCCCCTGACCATGTGGTTGAATGGTTTAACGAACATACACACATTGTTTTTGATCCCTTTTGGGATAGGTCTGGGCAAGTCGATTTAAGATGGAGGCTGATTCATCCAAGAACCAGCGAATTCAGCAATGCATATGCAACGTTTGTTTACGCATATAGCGGTTATGTTCGCTGGAGTGGAGATCAATTTATTTCTTCAGGTGTGAAACCGTATAGTTTAATTGTGGAAGGTATTAACATGAAACTACTTGGTGAAATGCCACTTTTCGGCTCTTATGCAGAATTCACTGCATTGCTGGGTAACGATTATACCATTGAAGAAGCTGAAATTTCCTGTGATAGTGGTATTTACTACAATTGGGATGGCGTTGTGGTGGAATATCAAAGTTCTGAACGGATGAGTGTACTGTCACTCGATTTTGAGAACAACTCCGATTTGTGGCTCTCGATTTTCGAAGGCTTTCGTTTATCCGCAGAGACCACTCTTGACGAATTATTCGATATTGTACCCGCCATCAGGAATTACTATGAAAATAGAAGTCTGAATAGTGTTGAAACAGTCTCATTTCAAGGAGTTATTCCATGGGAAGTTTTGGATTATTTCCGATTCAAAAATCAACGCCTGATTTCATTTAATATGGATGTTCCATGTTAAGTTCAGGCGCTATTCTTTCTTAGAGACCTGCCCTACTCTTTGTTTCAGCCAGACGCCACTCTATGTTAGAAACGGACGCTATTCTTTCAGGTATCGCTCGAAGTAATGAAAAATCCGACGGTATTGGTCGTACCACATGGCCGGTTGGGTGAAACTGTGGCGCTCGGAAGGGAATACCATCAGGTCGAACTCCTCGTTGCCGGACTTTATAAGTCGATCTACGTATTGCATGGCATCCTGAAATCCGACGTTATCGTCGATGAGTCCGTGCAGCAGCAACACCGGGCGTGACAGGCTGTCGGCGAAAGTGAGCGGCGAGCTGCGTGCGTAGTGCAACGAATCGGTTTCGGGATGACCCAGACGCGGACCGGTATACCAGGGATTCGCCCAATAGTAATTCTCCCAGTTGGTAACCTTGCGTAGCGCAGCGCCTACATGGAAACGGTCGGGAGCGTGACTCAGGGCATATAGCGTCATGAATCCGCCGTAGCTGCCTCCGTACACACCCACGCGATTCACGTCGATGTATCCGTCTTCGGCCACCAGATCTATACCGTCGATGACATCCATCAGTTCATAATGTCCCATCCAGTTGGTCACATCCTCGCGGAATTTGCGTCCGTAACCCAGACTGTGACGGAAATCCACCTCGATAACCACATAGCCTTCGCGGGCGAGGAAGTGGTGGAAGAGGTATTCGCGCCAGTAGCTGGCCGACCAGCCTTTGTACACGTTTTGCAGCGATCCGGCTCCGTGCATGAACACAACAACCGGGTACTGCTTCGAGGGATCGAAATCGTAGGGTTTGATGAGCTCCATGGAAAGCTGTGTTTCGCCGTCTCGACCGGTGAAGCGGATGTATTCGGGCATGCTGAGACCTAGCTGGGCGAATCGCTCGGGCACGGAGTGGGTCAGTTGCACCTCACCACGCGGTCGACTCAAATCCATCATAAAAATGTCATCCGGCTGGTTGAAATAGGTTTTCTGGTAGGCAACGTAGCGTTTGTCGGCACTCAGTACGAAGTTGTTTCGATAGCCGGTATCGTTGGTGAGTTTCGTGGCGTTTCCGGTGCGCACATCCAGCACGTAAAGGTGACGTTCGCCGGGATCAACCTCGGTGCTAGCGTAGAGAATGCGATTGCGGTCGAGCCAGCGGTTCCAGACCACTTCCCAGTCGCCGCGTGTGAGCTGCTGATAATCGGCACCATTGGCATAAACGCTGTAGAGGTGGTTGAATCCGTCGGTTTCGGAGGCAAATAGGAGGAGGTCGGTGGTGGTTGAGGTGGTGGCCGCTGCGCCGCTGTTTGTGGATGTTCCTGAGGATGCCGGTGTGCCACTATGAGCCGGTGTGCCCGCCTGTGCGGAGCCGGTTCTGCCAGTCGCTGCACCCCTTCTGCCGGATGTGGTCGGGGCGGGAGCGAAGTGCAGGTTGTTGCCGTTGCCGTGAATCCATCCCTCCGTGCTTTCGCTGTGTAAAATGGTGTAGTTGAAATTATCCCAGAGGTCGTAGGAGGCGATTTCGCGGTTTTTCAGGAATTCGTCGCCGATGTCGGTGATGAGGTAACGTCCAGATGGACTTCCGGTGATGGCGCGCAGACTGATGCGTCCGGTAGCGAGGCTGCGATCGTCGCGGGAATAGATGTTAACGGCGCGGATGTTCAGGTTAATGACCCCGCGTTGGGAGGCGCCGGGTGTTACAAAATGGTCGACATAGGTGGGGAAGTACACGGTGCGCTGATCGCTGCGGTCGGAGAGGGTGTATACCACGGTGCTGTCGCCCACCCAGGTGCGGATGTTTAGCTCCTCTCCACCCGAATAATCGGTTATTTTGCGGGTTTCGCCGGTGGCGAGGTTCACCGAAAAGATGTTTCCGGCCGAGATGATGGCCAGTTGCTGGCTGTTTTCGGACCATTGGGGCTGACCGCGATAGTCGCCGAGGGACGCAAGTATCCGTTTGTTCGATCCGTCGATGCCGGAAACCACCAGATCTTTGTCTTCACGCAGGGCCAGAAGTCGGTTATCGGGGGAGATGGCTGCGCGGCGGATGCGGGCTTCGTCGTCATTTCGTGGTCGAATCTGGCGATTCCCGAGTGTTACGGCATATTCGCTGGTTTGGGCGTAGGAGGAGTCGTTCCAGCTGAAGAACAGGATGTCGCTTGTCGGATGAAATGCCGCAGGTGAGGGACGGGTGCCGGGCAGAAACGGCTCGAAAAACAGGGAGCGCAGCTGGAGGGTGTCGATGCCGCGGGCGACTTCTTGTGCGGGGAGGGTGGTGTTATGCTGTGCAGCTTGGCTGAAGGGAGGGATACCATCGATAGAGAGCTGATTTAACGATGCCAAGTTGGCAGCCCGACTATGGTCAGCGACTCCTGTGAACTGTTCTGAGTTCGACTGGGCTGAAACGGACGATGCAGCCAGGATTAAGGCCACCATCAGACCAACAAAAGAAGCTAAACGAAAAGAACGACTCATTGTACTACGGATTGGTTATTCAAAAAATTATTATCCGATAATACGAATTGCATCTGAAAAGGCTAACCTGTGCGATGTAAAAAGGCATTAGGGGCCGGAGATTATCCCGCTGAGACTATCCCGCTGGGAGTATCCCGTTGTGTGTATCCCGTTGTGTGTATCCCGACGACCAGGTACCATGGGTATTCTTTAGAATCATTGAGCATTGCGGTCATAACAGAATTCCGAGAAGTTGTTCTGGTAGAATCTGTCCATTGTACACGAATAGTATCCATCCGGAATACAAAAAACCTTGTCGCTGAAAAACGCTTCATATAGTGTTAAAAAGACCGATTTATGAGGGTGTTGATAAAAAAAATTGAAATTTGTTTGTAACAAATGGCCTCCGAAATACTCTTACAGATAGCTGCATGCAAAAGGATGCACTATCATCCATGCGTATGCATGCAGGGTCATCATGGTTCGTCACCCAGAGTGACGGACTGTAAAAATAACCTAACATAAAATTCAATTATGAAAACAAAAACATTCTCTCTCTCTCTCTCTCTTAGTCGCCGTCTTGCTTAGTTTAATCACCATAAAAGCCTGCAATCCGGTAGTGAATGCCGGAGAGGAAGTCGACTGGTTAACGGAGTATCAGCAGACGCTCAGGCAGGTACTTACCCGCCCCACGGAGTCTAATCAGCACATGCACATTACCGAAATGGATCAGTTTGCCGCCAACATTCGTCAGGCGTATATCGATATACTGGGAAATCAGGCCGACATGGAAGCCTTCGAAAAGGGCTATGAGCGGGTAATGAACCGTGACGTACGGTCGAAAGAAGCGGGCACAACGGTGGATGAGTACATTGGCATTATAACCCGGCAGTCACAGACACCCGATGAGGCTATAGCGCTGCTGGATGCGTTGTTATCTACCTACGAATTTGACGATGAAGAACGACTGGCCGTAATCACTACACGGGAGTTTCTAGTGTATTTGCAGGACAACGGCGAACTCATTGACGAGCTTCGAACTGCTGATACGAATGAGTCATCCAACGCAGCACAAAAAGGTGTTTCATCGAACCTTATTCAAAACCTGAGTGAAGATTGTGAAGAACAGACCATCCAGCAATTTGTGATAGACCCGGAAACCCAGCGCCCTGAATTGGTAGTAGCCGTTATAATGGTCTGCCCCAATGGTGGTGGCGGTGGATGGTGGAACACCTGGGGTAAATGTGCGGCGGGGATAAT
>JAFIEZ010000004.1 GCA_020832235.1 Bacteroidota bacterium | reverse complement strand
TGGAATATGTGATCACGGATTGAATTGTGAAACACCTGTTACCACTGCTGAAATACTTAGCAATTGGATAAACAAATGACCGGCTAGAACAGCGTGTATAAGAAATAGTGTAGGTGATATACCGATTTTACCGGCAAGCTTGAAAAACTAACACACAACAAAAATGAAAAGTAAAATAACCCTTTTGGCAGCTGTTTTAATCTTCTGTTTACTATCTGTCCAATGTCAAACCGAGCAATCTAAAGATTCTTCATCACCGAAAGTTTTTGTTGTACTCGACATCACTGTACACGACACAGTTATGTACGAACAATACACAACAGAAATTGAACCAATAGTAGAAAAATACGGTGGGAAATATTTAGTGCGTTCCGGAGGATCTGGTTTCGGGAAAGATCCTGACAATGAAGTTATTCCGGGCGAAGGGAATTGGAATCCAAACAGATTAATCATTTTGGAATGGAATTCAATGGAAGAGCTTCAGGAATTTATAAACTCAGCCGAAAATCAGGAAATGGCTCAATTAAGAAATAATTCTGCTTCAACTAAATCAGTTATTGTCAAAGAATATTTTACAGATTGAATTAAAATCAGAAAGGTAAGTATGTGCTGTTGGGTGCAGTCTCTTCTATTTGTTTTCGAATTCCTTCCAAAGTCTATCTATTAATTCACTTGTACTTGGAATGTCGTGTATTTTCTTCACTCCCTCACCCGCATACATGCACATGGCTTCAAAATCACCTGTGTCTCCCTCGAGGGGGTGGCGACCGCTATATCTAATAATATCATAACCGGTTTCACCTTTGGCTACTACTTCACCTTCCCCTGGTTTGTTGCCTTGAAGCGAGCAACCTTCTGCCTCCCAATTGAGGAAGGTGCTGTTTCTTAATACACGGTGCATGGCATTCCAGCCATCGTTAAAACAATTGGTATAAACGGTACTATGTTCTCCTGCCTCAACCAACTTTTGTCTGTAAAAATCATTCAAATGGCTTTCTTTGGTGGCTATGAACCTTGTACCCATCACCACTCCGGCAGCACCATTATTGATAGCCATCCTGATATCTTTTCCGGTACTAATTCCTCCCGCTACTAACACTGGCACTGGTCCTGCTACTTCCAAAACCTGAGGCAATGCTTCTTTGATATATTGTGACGCCTGGATATGCCCTCCAGCTTCTAAGCCCTGACAAATGAGAAAATCCGGGTTCAATTCCAGAGCATTTTCTGCATTATTTTTACTCGAAACTTGTACACCAAATTTCCCTCCTGCATTCCTGATTTTTGAAACAATTTCCTGACTGGGAATTCCCCAGGAAAATTGAAAATTCTTGCACCCTGCTTCCAGAGCTTTATCTAATGAATTTGGCTCAAAATGAAGGACGTAATTTGCGTAATAATTCCCATCAGTTGCTGCATTCAGACGTTTGGTCGTTTCATAGGCATCATCGGGGGAAGTCCATGTGAATTGAATACAACCCATACCTCCTGCATTGGCAACAGCTATTGCTACTTGTTCACCGCCCGGTGCTGCCTGGAAAAAAGGATATTTTAAATCGAAGAGAGCTAAAAGCTTTTTGCTGCCTTCGTTTAATACACCAATTTCTTTCTTTTCTATCGGTTTTGATTCAGTGAAAGACGAAAAAAGAGCAGTGGGCAATCCTATTGCAGCGATGGAGGTTGTTTTAAGAAAATTCCTTCGGGAAGAATTGTTAAGATTTTGCTTTTTCATTTGGACTGTTTTTTTGATTTTTGTTGAACCCAACATCGGCAAATCACCAATGCTACTGAGGTAATCCTCTTTTAATGTGTCTGATGGTTAAAAAAATTATGATGGCCTGGTTTGTTATACAGTTTTTCATGTGTTTAAAAACTTTAGATTCATAAGGTCACATAGAATGTCCATGATGATTATAATCATACTCCTGAGTGACGGGGAGCCGTCATGGCCATTTCATGGCTGGCGTATTGAATGAACATTGAACGGAATGCAGACATCAACCCAGGTTTGTTCTTTTTATATTAGCATAGAAAACGGATCAATACTCGGACAAACCGGTTAATCAATCTCTTCTGGCATTCAATCCAAAGTCTCTCTCCACTGCATTGTACCACTCTTCATCGCTTACTGAATTCCAGTTTACCCACTCCTCATCGGTCATGGAGAGTCTCCAGCCCAGAAAAGGTTCTGCATCGGGGCCTACCGTATGGCGAAGCTGCCAGGTATCGCTATCGGCAACTTCTAAAATCTTGTCAGCCACGAGTGTCGCGCTTGTAGGGTTTTTGAGTGAGGCGATATAAAGGTCAGAAAGTCTTTTGGGGTTTGGATAAATAGATTTGTCCTGCACGCTAATCTCGTGAGCCATATCGGTGGCGATGATCCCCGGCTGAACTATTCTCACGCGGATGTTAAATGGCTTTACCTCCTGAGCTAAGGCTTCACTCATGGCTTCCAGAGCAAATTTACTCGCCGCATAGGGGCCCAGCGGACTACTGGAAAGCCGTCCCGCAATCGAACTTACATTGATGATGCTGCCGGACTTTTTCAACCGCATTTCCGGTAAGGCAGCCTGAATGCATCGGATTACTCCAAAATAATTCGTCTCCATTACCGACTTAAACTCGCTTATTGGTAATTCTTCAATAGTACCATTGATGCCTAATCCGGCATTATTTACCAGTACGTCGATTGCCCCATATTTTTGTGTGATCTCTTTGAAGCAGGATGTGACCGATTCGTCTGAGTTGACATCCATTGCATGAATGCTGATGGGAAGAGATTCATTCTTGATTATTTCTTTGAGAGCGGTTGCTCTTTCAGGGCTCCTGAGAGTAGCTAATACCTGATATCCTGCTCTTGCAAATGCCAAAGCACTTTCAAGACCTATGCCCCTGCTTGAACCTGTAATAAGTACTGTTTTCATGTAATTGACCTTTTTGCTTTTACGTGTTAATTCCTTTTCCCAAACAGGCTACTCACTTCAAAAATGAGATTAATAAGTAAGTGAGCAATCTGAATGCTTCATAGTCAACTTAGATTAAAAATCTTATGGATGGTTAGGAAAAACCGTGCAAATGTTTGGACTATTTGCGCATTAACGGGCGGTTTTTTATGAAACTGAATGTTTGTCCAGCATTAGTCCGCTCGCGGACGAAAGATGTGGTAACCCAAGGATGAATCCCCGGGTTACAACATAAACTGTGTCTACCGACACTTACTTGATTTAGAATCAGCTTTACCCCTCAACATCCAACCGTTTCCCCCATTTTGACCGAAAAATCCAAACATTTGCGCGGTTTGTCCAAGTCTGGGTGGTTTGCTTCATGTACATTTTACAGCACAACAGGGAGAAATCCTGAATCATGAACCACTTATCCAAACCTCTATGAAACGAACATGACAGCCTCCGGGAAATTCACGAGTGTGAAGTCATACTGTCATGTGAGTTCATTCTGACAATTTGAATCAAAATTAAAAACAGATGAAAACAGCAGGCATAATCGGCGGGTCGGGCTACATCGGCAGCTATGTAACGAAAACATTTCTTGAGAATGGCTTCAGCGTAAGAGTATCGGCCACAGATATCAAAAAGAAGAAAAAGTACGACCACCTGAAACAACTTCCCGGTGCAGAAGATCTTGAGATTGTTTCGCTGGATACACGCGATATCGCGTCCCTGAAGGCTTTTGTGGATGGTTGCGATGTTGTGGTGCACGGCGGCACTCCTTTTCAGCTTGACGTGAAGGATGTAACCAAAGAGTTGTTTGAACCCACCATTAAAGGCACAGAGAACTTCCTGAATGTCATTCATGAATCTTCAACCGTAAAAAAAGTGGTGGTTATTGCTTCTGTAGCTTCATACAACACCGGGTATCCCATGCCGGTGGCGGGAAAACCGGAGGATTACCTGTACACAGAAAGCGACGAACCCCATCTCAATGAAGAAGGACATCCCTATTGTCAGGCCAAATATCATGCGGATCAGGTGGTCAGGAAATTTGTTGCGGATCACCCCGATTCAGATGCGGAAATTGTGAGTGTTTTCCCGACTGGTGTAATGGGGCCGGCGCTTTCAGAACGCGATGATTCTACCTCAATGGGCTTGCAGTATCTGTTCAGGAATAAAATCGCCCCAAATCCCTTTGTGCAAATGCTCTATGACAATGATATGGAGTTTGCCATCGTGGATGTGCGCGATGTTGCGGAGGGCATTTATAAAGCAGCGACCATCAACGGACTTCATGGTAAAAATTATTATCTGAGCTATGAAAGCTGGAAAGTATCTGACATGTCGCGAATGCTGAACAACGAGCCGGTCGTTGAAAAACCGAGGTTTGTGTACAGCGGCAAAAAGGCAGAGCAGGATTTGGGGATATCGTACAAGCCTGCAAAAGTTTCGTTCGGTGATTATGTGGCTGGGAGCGGTAATTAAAGAGTATCCCTCCGTCAGCCGACGGAGGCTATCGTTAACGTCAACTTTAAGGATTAAACATCATGGAAGAGCAAAATCAAAATAAATCTTCGAGAAGGGACTTTCTGAAAAAAAGCTCGTTGGCAGGCATTGGGTTATCCGCCACATTCCTCTCCTCTTGCATCAATGCTCAGGCAAAGGAAGAAAAGGTGGAGACCGGAGTTTTAAATGAGATGAGCAAAAAGTTGATGTCACGGTTTAATCTCAGGTATCCGTTATTTCAGGCGGCACCCGGAGGTGAGGCATTAGCTACAGCTGTTGCAAATGCCGGCGGCATGGGAGCGATCTCACTAACGTGGTCAGAACCAAATGATGCCTACGAAATGGTAGTTCGATTAAAAGAAGCGACACAGGGCAATTTCTACTGCAACTATGTATTGCATCTTGGTACGAGATCACTCGACAGGGCTTTGGAGGCAGGATGTCCGGCAGTGCAGTTTTCCTGGGGCATCCCAACGACGGAAATGGTGAGAAAAATCCGATCAGCAGGTGCAAGCCTTGGAATTCAGGTGAGCAGCAGGCAAAACACATTGATGGCAATGGATCACAGCCCTGATTTTTTAATATGTCAGGGAATCGAAGCTGGTGGACATGTTCAGGGCACTTCATACGTAGCTGATGTATTGGCGGAAGTGGTGGAAGCAGCCGGAGAAGTCCCCGTGCTGGTGGCCGGGGGCATTTCGACAGGTCATGACATGCGAAACGTGCTAAACAAGGGCGCTGCCGGGGTAGTAATGGGAACAAGATTTGTAGCCACCAGGGAAAGTGATGCACACGAGCAGTATAAAATGAGGCTGGTGGAAGCGGGAGAAAAAAGCACGGTTTATACCATCTGTTTTAACAGAGGTTGGAATGCCATGCACCGGGTGCTCAGGAATAATACCTTTAATGTATGGGAGGCGCACGGATGCCCTCTCGAAGGAAGTAAGCCGGGAGAAAACGATGTGGTAGCAACACATCCTGCCCATGGTCCTATTATGCGTTATTCGCCTGCTTCACCATTTCCCGAAATGACAGGGAATATAGACGACATGGCTATGTATGCCGGCGAAGGAGTATCAAGGGTCAAAGAAATACTTTCCGCCAGTGAATTGATTGAAAGGATATGGGTGGAGTTTGAAAATAAATAACACCTTTTTCCAATCCATTGAATAAACGATAACTGAATCAGAAACAGGGGTCAATAGCCGGATAACCCCCAGTTCAGACGGCCTTAAACATACCATCGGCGTATTGGGGCTGAGTGCCATCATTTATCTATGCAACCGTAGCCATACTCTGGTTCCCGGCTGATCTATTTAAAACGCAATAACGATAACAGATAATATTATGACGATGTCCCAACCATACAAATACAGCAAACAAAGAAAAAACATAAACCATACAACTGCACAATCATGAAAGCATTAATTCTCACTGTTCTGTTATTTCTGACGGGCTGGCAAACCATCAACGCGCAAATCAGTGCCAAGCTGATGCGCTTCATGGATGTATCGGATACCCATATTGTGTTTGTTCATGGCGGGGACATCTGGAGTGTAGAAAAAGAGGGTGGTGTGGCTGTTCAGGTTACACGCTCGCCCGGGGAAGAATCCTGGCCGCGAATCTCACCTGATGGAAGTGAACTGGCATTCACGGCATCGTATAACGGAAATTCCGATATCTATGTAATGCCCATTACCGGCGGCGTACCCACCCGTGTTACCTATAACTCCTTCTCCGATCGCATGGTAGACTGGCATCCCGACGGCGAACGGCTGCTCTTTGCATCCATGAGAGAAAATGGGAGAAGCGATCACCCAATATCAGAGGTATTTCCGAACTTTAGTACCAGCCAGTTTTTCCTTGTTGATAAAAACGGCGGACTCCCCGAAAAACTTCCGATCCCCTATGGTGAACTTGCTGCCTTTTCGCCCGATGGCAATCATCTTGCCTATATCACCAAAATTACAGAGAATTTTCCGTTTAAACGCTACCGCGGCGGCTTAACGTCCGATATTATACTGTTTGATTTCGAGAATAACTCGGCCGAAAATATCACCAACCGTCATGCAAATGACGGGAAACCGGCATGGTCGGGAGACACGATCTATTTCCTATCGGATGAAAATGAGAACATGAGGATCAATATCTGGGCTTACGACACTCAAACCCAAACAGCAGAGCAGATTACCGATTTTGAGGATTTTGACATCAGCTACATGTCGGCCGGAAACAGTGACCTTGTATTTGAAGTTGGCGGCGAACTGTATTTGATGGATCTTGAAACCCGTGAATATCGCCTTGTTGAAGTGAAAGTGGTCAGCGATCTCTCGGTTGAAATGCCGAGGAGTGTAAATGTCTCTTCAAGAATTACAAACATGACACCCTCACACGACGGTAATCGTGTAGTGTTTGAGGCAAGAGGTGAACTTTTCAATGTTCCGGCAAGAGATGGGTTTGTGATGAATATGACGCAATCGAGCGGTGCCTTCGATCAGCAACCGGCATGGTCGCCCGACGGCAGCCAAATTGCCTATTGGAGTGATCAATCCGGTGAATACGAAATTTGGGTGCAGGGCAGCCGTGGATCAGTGCCGGCCCGGCAGGTTACCGATATTGGTGAAGGATTTGGCTACCGACTCCATTGGTCGCCCGACAGTAAAAAACTTGCCTATTTAAACTGGAAAAATGAAATCCGGGTGGTTGATTTAGAAACCGGAGAAAACCGCTTAGCGGGCCATAATAACTGGAATATTTGGCATGGCGGCAAGTTTGGGTATCAAATCGGCTGGTCGCCCGATTCAAAGTGGATTGCCTTTACACAGGGCCTCGAAAATGCGCATGAAGCGATTTTCGTGTACAATATTGAGGAGAACGAATCACGGCAACTAACCAGTGGTTTTTACAGTGATTCTAACCCAGTCTTTAGCCACGATGGGAACTATCTTTTCTATCAGACTAACCGCCAGTTGAATGCGGCTTATTCTTCATTGGGAGATGCAACCTGGATTTACCCAAATTCCACACGTATTGGAGCTTTAAGCCTTACGGTAGATACCCCTTCTTTGCTTGCGCCGAAAAACGATGAGATATCGGTTGAAGGTGAAACTGAAAAAAACAGCCACGCGGCGGCAGAGGGAACTAACGTGCAAATTGATTTCGATAATATCGAAAGCCGGCTCGAACTGCTCCCGCTGCCTGCCGGGAATATTGGAAAAATGACCGCTGTTGATGGTAAACTCATTTACCTGCGCCTGTCTAATACAGGTGTTACCGGTCCTCCTACGCTGATGTTTTACGACATTAACGAACGGAAAGAAAAGGCCATCATGAATAATGTGAATAATTTTGAGGTGACTGCAAACGGCAGCTCCATTCTTGTATCTAGCGGAAACCAATACGGGTTTGTTTCCGTTGCGCCGGACCAACGTATCAGCGAACCCATCCCGACAGACGGGCTGGTGATGAACCTTGTTCCCCGCGAAGAATGGGAACAGATTTTTATGGATACATGGCGCCGCTATCGTGACTTTTTCTATGACCCCGGAATGCAGCAGGTAGATTGGGTCGAAATGCGCGAGCATTACGGCTCCCTCATAAAGGATGCCCGAACACGGTGGGATATTTCAAACCTCCAATCGAATATGCTTTCGGAGCTGAGTGCCGGCCATACCTACACGTTTGGCGGTGATACAGAAACCGTGACGCCAAAAGTAACGGGGTTTCTTGGTATCGACTGGAAGCTGGATGGAGACAAATACAGGATCAAACGAATTGTAAAACCCGCTGAGTGGAATACGGAAGTTCGTTCTCCCTTCGACAGGCCCGGTGTGAATGTGAATGAAGGCGATGCAATACTTGCCGTAAACGGCATTCCACTTGACCCACAAAAAGATCCGTATGCGGCTTTTGAAGGATTAGGCGGTAAAACCATTTCACTCACAGTAGAACGGGGTGATAACACTCACAACGTAATAGTTACCGCACTTTCAATGAACGAAGAAAGTAATCTCAGATACCTGGAATGGATCGAGAATAACCGCAAAATGGTGGATGAACTC